>NZ_CP102261.1:4800000-6955292 GCF_025147085.1 Bacteroides sp. D2
ATTATATACGTAGCTTTATAATTCAATATACTCTATTGTTTTGATGATTCAATTAACTTTTATGATATTATGACCGTGTTATTTCTAATGAAAATAATTAACTAAATGGGGACGATTGGGTAAAATGAAGATCTGATCGTATACCCCCTTAATATTTCGGTAACAAAAGATGTTGTTACCATTTTTGATAGAAAACACCCATTGTTTTTGTTGGAAACCACCTCCTGTGTGTACGTTGAAAAGTTTATACTTGCATCGGATTTTAAGCACGTTAAAAGATTATCAGGCGTGTTTTACTAAAGGTGTAAAATATTAATCAAATCCGATATTAGTATGAATGATTGTTACCTGAATTTATTAGTAAGCTTCCGAGCTTTATTCTCTGCAGATCCTGGAGCCAATTTAGTAAACAGCAAACAAACTATTGGCATCATTTTACCCGATTTGTCGTTGCTTGGATATGCGGTCCCTGTGGAAAGTTTCGGTATTGGACTGTTTGTGATTCTATTTGCGTATCTTATAATAGAATACAATGTGCAGTTATTATCGCATGAAAAATTTAAGATTGCCATGAACATGCTCCATACAGCACATACACCGTTAATATTGCTGCGGAATCAATTGGAAGAACTCAAAACTGGCAACCTCCCTGAACCTCTTTCCCAACAAGTGGAAGAAGCACTGGGATATGCCGAATGTATCATATATTGTAACCAGAATATTGCAACTCTCAATAAAGTAACTAAGAGAATTCCTCCTAAAACGTCAACGGTAAATTTGGAACTTTCCACTTATGTTACTTCCATTGTCAATCAATGCCGGGCTTATGCCAATTCCCGCCAGATACAGCTGACTGTTGGTGAATGTTCGGATTGCGTCAGTTGCAGGATAAACGAAAACATAATGACTGCAGCACTTCAGCACCTTATCAACAAGATGATTTTGATTTCCGAGTCAGGCTGTTGCATATCGATCAACGTAACCCACACAATGAATTCCTGGCAGTTGCAGATTAGCAATAATGAAATAGCCGGGCAAAGAACAGAGAAAATGTTCCCCTTTATTCCTATTATATTTCCTGTGTATGGATATAGTGATTTATGGACGGTAAGAAAAATCATCCGTCTGCATGGTGGAAAAATAACCGGATGCAGACATGGTAAAGCAGCTACTTTCCAAATCGTCATTCCGACAGACTGCCATTGCCTGAATCAGTCATGCCCGGTGTTGAGACATTCTTCTACAAAAACGAAGACGCCAACAAATGACTCCTGCGAGAATCCTAAGACCAATAAACAAAATACTAAAACGAGAGAAACTTCCCATATCCTATTAGTAATGGCAGATAAGTTATTTAGTGATTATTTAAAGAAAACCTTATCACGCTATTTTCAGATCTCTGTTCTTGATAATCCGGAGCTGCTGATGGATACGGCTATCAGTCAAAATCCTGATGCTATCATTATTGACGACAATGTGAATGGAATAAGCGGAGATATACTTAGCACTCAAATTAAGGAAGATAAAACGATAGGATACATACCAATCATTCTTCTATTAAGAGCCTTTGATAACGAAAGCTATTTGTCACATTTGGGGAGTGGGGCAGACCGTCTGGGATTACGTACGGAAAGCATTTGTAAACTTAGGGCAGACATACGTATGCTTGTCGAAAACCGCATGGTCTTACGCGAACGGATCAGACTGTTTCTGTCAGATGCCATCTCTCCGATGATCCCCACAAAAGCTGAAATAGAAACAGAAAATGCCGATCGGAAATTTATGGATAAAGTCAATAAAATCCTGGAGAAAAATCTCTCTACTGATAAATATACAATAGATAAATTAAGCATTGATATAGGTATGAGCCGTACTGCTTTTTATAATAAGATAAGAGAGATTACCGGCAACCCTCCCGAAAACTATATCAATTCATTCAAAATGGACAAAGCACTTAAATTGCTGGCCTCCCAGCAGTACAGCATTTCGGATATTGCAGGTATACTGGGCTATTGTGATGCTAAATACTTTGGAAAGAAATTCAAAGACTTCTATCATGTATGTCCGTCTGATTATATAAAGAGTATTGTAGGATAAAAGAGTATAGAAAAAGGGGGTGTACAAAGCACCCTCTTTTCTTTATACCTTTTTATGTTTTTTCTCTTTGACCGCAAATCTTGTTTTATACAAATGTAATAAAGCCTGTCTTATTGTATCATAGTACTTTTCTAGTCCATAGATTTTTAATAGCATCAGTTCAAAGTCTATTCTATCCTTCTGTTCTAATTCCTTTTCAAGAGGTAATCTGTCTCTATTGAAAATGGGTTGAAATGCTTTTATAATTTCTTCCTTTTGCACATCAGATAGCACCTCCGGATTGAGCATCTTGAAAGATTTTTCAAATTTTGTTTTGCTCAAGTCAAGGGCTCCTAATCCCCTGCCAAATCCGAGACTTTCAATGAAAAACATACTTAAAATGTTATTCAATAATGCGAGGAGGAAAATTTTGTTTTCATCTTTATACTGTTCCTTTATTGAGAAGCCAATCATTCGTTGATCAAAAAAAGAGCGTTTATCAAGCATGGCAATAAACAGACTTTTGTCGAAATTAATATTGACGACAAAATCTGCCATATTTTTTGTACTCATTTCGTACCAAAACATATTTGCCCTATGTAAAGCGACAGGCAATGGCTTCTTGTTTGTTTTATCCATTTGGTTTTCGAAAGATCTTATCCAATTCAGAGCTCCGGTATGATTTAATGTTTCAAGTTCTTCGATACTTTTTGAACAACAGAATGCCTGGGTCTGACTAGTTGCAATGAATGAAGGTGCTTTCTTTAAATTCTTTAGAACAGGCTTTATATATTCATCTTCTATTCCGTGTCCTGCTGCCGGATAAAACATACGATTGCAACCTCTTCTCTCTCCGCGTATAAATTTGAAGATTTTTTTTGAGTCAAGAAGTTTTTCGGTTATTGCCGGCAACCAATTCAAATTAGCGAAATATCCAGACCATGGGATTCCGATATTCTCTAATTGTTTGATTTCACTTATCGAATAGGACTGAATATTGACTTGTTCAGACTCTTTATTAAGAATGATTTCACTACTTAACTTTTTAATATCCGCTATGTTTTCAATTTTTTCTTTTAGCGTACAGAAAGAAATTTTCCTGTCTAAATTGACCGGATCAGAAATCTCTCTCTTGGTTGCTATTAATAATGTGGTAACAACCTTTGCATTATTGAACCATCGTCCATTTCCGGAGACAACAACACGGTCAATATTGAAGTATTTCTGAATTAATTTCAAAAATATTTCTCCATAATCTGTTCCAAGCCATGCATTAGAAAGTATTAATCCAATTCTTCCATTATTGGAGATAATATTGTATAAATAGAAAGGAATATATGCAAATATATCACTCTTTTTACTTAGTGTATTTTTCGCCTTAGTTTGTTCCTTGATTAATTCATTGATTTTTCCTATATTCGGATTAAGTTTTTTGATCTCTTTTTCTCTTATAAAAGGAAGATTGGATACGACATAATCCACATAAGGTAGTTTCTTTTCTACTTGATTTCCATTATTATGTTCTTCAAATGCAGTCTGGCCCATATGCAAATCAATTACGTCAGACCTGAAGATATTTAAAGTTTTTCCCATATTGTTGGGATTGGATAGAGATAGTGTTGATAGCTGGATAGGAAACGAATATTTATCAGAAGCCCAGATGCTTTCAATAATTTGGTCTTGCCCAATTTCATATTCTTCTTTGAGAGAATAAGCTTGCTTAATAATCGTTCCTGTTCCACAACAAGGGTCGAGGGTGATGCCATTTTTGTTATTTATCGTTATCCTTGTTAATAAATCAGCTAATTGAGGAGGAGTTGCAAATTGTCCGGCAACTTTTCTTTTGGCATAGTCGATGGACGATTGCAGTAAGTTTTGTAGAATTTGAATATCAACACTTTCAATCTTAATGTTCGAAATAAATAAATTTAATTGAACTAATTGCTTCCATACATTATCAGATATTAATTCATTGGCGATATTATCACCAAAAATATTCCCAAAATTACAGAGTTTCGAGATCTTCGCAATTATTTGCTGGGCCTCACTGACAGTTGTATCGAAAGTAATTGTTTCAATAATCTTTGCCTCATTGAAATGTCGTTTAATAATGTTGCCAAAAATAATTTTGAAGAACCAGTCGGTCAATATTACCTTCGATAAAGTTGGCAGTTTATGCTTTACATCTTTTTTAGTCTGTGGATTAAATCCGTATTCTGCTGCAGAAGAGAGCCACCAATTATCTATTTGCGCATCGAGTATTGCATTCCTTTTTATATTCTCTTTTATGTTTTCTGCTGTCGAGTCTATATTTTCGAGAACGATATCGATTATTTTATCGATTGCCAATATCTCGGAAGATCCACTTTCTGTTATTTCTCCATGTTCGAAATAATCATTTAAATCTTCCAGGATGGTATGTAGAAGATCTTTCCAAAGATTCTCGTTTTCTTTTACCTCTGAACGCGAATGAAGGTCGATACTATCCCATGATTTCAAGATAGAATATGTATTCCCATTCTTAACATACAAAACTGCGCTTGTCACATTCCAGAGAATAAAACTATTATTGTTCAGTATCTCTGATTTTATCTTGGCGTTGTTTATTAATTCCGTGTCGGTTATAGGAGTATCAGGCATTTTGAGTTCCCACCCCTGCAAAATGATCTTTTTAGCAGAGTCTTTGAAGATAAGCACATCCGGAAATAAACTCGATTTTTCATTTCTGATTGTATTCTCTCCTCCGGCACTTTTTACATGCCAACTTTTGTTAGCCAGGTAAAGATTGATTTCGCTAATGACATCAATGGCCCAACTTCTTTCATTATAGTTGATTTGTGGCATCCGTTTCTAAATAGTTTAAGGTGTGATATTTTGTGATTGGTTTTTTGAAAAGTTTGCGAGTCGATGGAGTCACTTCTTCTCTTTTTAGTGTTTCTGAAATCCTATCCATACAAATCTTGATATAGTCGGTAGGCTGTATTCTGTGCAATAATACATCTTCATTCTTTTCTATTCCGATAAATCTTCTGTTTTCCAGAATGGCCGATAGCAGGAAACTGCCGCTTCCGCAAGCATTATCCAGAATGATATCCCCCGGGTTAGAGAATGTTCTGATTAGATATCTACCCAATTCAACAGGCTTTTGTGTCGGATGATAAACTTCTCCTTCCGATTCGGCCGTTTTCACATATACAAAGTCGTCATGATCCTCCTCAAAGAATACCACATCATTGGGATAACGTTCGCCATCACTTTTTACATGCTGTGGCTTGAACTCCCCATAACTACCTGTATATTGATCTTTTCTGACCCCCTTGTCATACGCTTCCCCTTTAGTCATTTGCGGATTGTATACCGACTGTTTTTTATAGAAAACACAAACATCTTCGTGCTTACGAAGCGGTTGTTTTTTGGCATTTAAAAAGTTGGTCGGTTTTGACTTGATCCAGGTTATCTTGTATTTGAATAATTTCTCCTTGCTTAAAATCAATTTGGCTGTAAAAATACCTTGTGCGGTTAAAACGATCGCCCCATTGTCTTTAATAATACGTTCGTATTCAGCCCAAAGAGCCTGCAAATCAATCACGGAATCCCATTTATTTTGTGTAGTGCCATACGGTAAATCACAAAGTATCATATCTATGGATTTATCAGGAATGGATGGCAATATGTTCAGACAGTCGCCCTGAATGACTTTGTTTACAAAAGGTTTGATGTCTTTCTGCTGTTTTTTCTTTTTTTGTATGACTCCTTCTAACAATCGTTTATCTTCCTCTTTTATATCTTTGGATGTAGAACCCATGGTTTGTATATTAAATATTTAAATTGTCATTTTCTGTCAAAAGTAGAAATAATAGGATTATCTCCCAAATTTATTATATGAAATAATCTGTTATTTGTACCAATAAGCTTTTTGAAGTTTATCACATGATGATTCTCTGAATAGAATCCTTAGTCCATTGCTGAATGTTTCATTAATAAATACAGCATCAGCAGGACATTCCTTTTCGCATTTACCACACATAATACAATTCATTTCATCAACAGGAAGAGGTGTTTTTGCATTATCTTTTAAGGTAAACACATTCATCGGACAGCTTTTCATACACTTTCCACACGCTATACATCTGCTTGTGTTTAATAAAACTACATTTCCAACCACCTCATTAGTCCCGTCAGAGCGAAGAGGTAAACCTTCATAAGTCAATAGCGGAGTATATGTTTTTTTTAAAGCTGATAGTGGGTGAGTTTTTTTTCTCATTTGTAATGCGAATAGGGCCGATTTAAACAAATCGTTGCTATTCGGCCTGTTCTTATTATATCCATTCATTCCGACCCACGGACCGGTGCGGTCAAAGCCAACACATGAAAACTCACCCAATAAAATCCCATCTTTTTGAGCTATCAATGATTTTAGCTTTTTATGGTAACTGCCTAATATGGGCCTGCATCTGGTTGAAAAGATGAATATCTTTTTTCTTGCTATATCCAGTTCTTCTACGAGGGAAATGATCTCTTTATTATGCGAAGCGAAATTGATACCTGACCCCAATCCAATTAAATCATAAGACGAAATATCAGATTCGGTCACTTCCTTCGGGCATTTGACCGTAGCTTTAAGTTCTTGTGCCATTGCTTTAGCTACTTTCATTGTATTGCCAAGATAGGTTGATGAAACTATAATCAGTGTTTTCATTTTTTTATTGTTATTATTGTTTCGGGAGTGCCCGGAGCACCTTGTACACCTTTATACTGAATAAATTGACCGGACGACAAATCTATATAATAATCACATCCGAAGAATTTCGCTAACAAACCTGTCAAATGAACATTAATTCGTTGTTCACGAATTCCATTATGAACAACCACTTCTTTTCCATCTGCCTGCATCTCATATAGTTTTAAATTGTCAGGGCGTATACACTCAAATTTGAAAGTAGATTTCTCTTTAATAGAGTACCCTATGTTGAAACCTATATTCTGAAACCAGGGAACTCCATTGGAACTATATGTTTTGGAGTATGATTTAGATTTTAACATACCATCAATCTTATAAGTCCCATTTTTCAATACAACTCTGATATTTGTATTTTTATCTTGATTGGAATATTCCCATGAAATAGTATGATAATCCGGGGTCATCACATATTTGTTAATTTCATTTCCTTGAGTTGTTTTTAGATATATAAGATTATTCTCTCTACTCTTATTCCAAATAATCGTTGCTTTACTGTCACCACAAGAATATTTATACTCTATTGTCTGGGAATGAACTTGATAAAATGACAGTAGCGTTAGCGTGAATATGATTATTAATTTTTTCATCGATTAAATTTTTCAAATAACATATCAATATAATCACAAAGCGTATTTTCGTATATTGTCCATGAAGTATCACTCGAAAAATCAATGCCATTAAATAGGGGATATTCTAAGGTACTTAATACTATATGATTTATAGAAGCTATCAAAAGAGTAATATACATGCTTATATTCAAATCTTTCGTATCAACTTTCTGCTCCAGTATTTTTTGCAGCTTATGACCATTCTCTTCACGCAAATCTCGAATAGCTTTAAATTTTAACCCACCGGACAACTCCCATAAAAGAAGCTCTTGATGCATCTTATTCTCTCTTATAAAATGGAGTTGTGCCAGTAGAATTTCCTTGGTGATTTGTTTTAAGTTGGCCTCATTAACGGTTTCTATTCTATTGATAAAAGTATCATAAGCCTGGATATAGAAATCATGCTTCTTTGCCCAAACGGCAATTAATCCGTCTAAGCCTCCGAAGTATCTATATATTAATACTTTATCACACCCTGCTGTTCTCGCGATTTTATTGATTCCTATTTTAGAGAATCCCTCTTCAGTAATGATTGTGCTTACTGCCTCTATCAACTGTGTTTCACTTCTTTTTAATTCCATCATTTTACTGTTAGTCACTAGTTGGTGACAAAAGTAAGTCACCAATCGGTGACAACCAAATAATTAGTCTTATTTTTTAGTAACGATGTTGTTTCTTCTTCTCCTATATGCCATTGGAGGAACCTTTTTGTGTTTCTTGAAGAATTTGCAAAATGCAGCCTGGTCCGAAAAGTGAAGTTCTTCTGCAATCTGTGATACTGGAATACTATCGTTTTCAAGCATAGCCATAGCCTGATGTATCAATTCATTGCAGATAATCGTATGTGGTGTTTTGCCCGTCATTCCCTTAACGATACGTGTAAGATGTTTAGTGGAAATACATAAAGCTTCTGCATAAAAATCAATATTATGCTCTTCCATGAAATGCTTTGAGACAAGCTTCATAAAATTCAATGTAATATGATCCCTTTTGCTGATATATGGTAAGGCATCATCCATGTTCTCTTCGTGGGTGAACATGATATTTCCCAGCTCAAGACTAAAACTTCTGAAGTAAGTTTCAGAAAGTTCCTGTCGGTAATAATGCTTTGGGTTACCAAGAGTCTCTTTTAATAGAAGCAGTTGTCTCTCAAGAATTCCACTTTCCTCCTGTGAAAGGTGCCACACGGGAAGATACAGTCGTTCCAGTAAATGATTCAAGGGACCGGGACGAAGATTTTTCAGAGATTCACTGGCAAATTCAAATGTAATGAACAGACACCATGCCCGCAGATTCGGGTCGATTCTGTTTATCCGGACCGTGATAGTATCCATAATATCAAGAAGAGCTGGCCCTTTCATTTCATACGGTTTTCCGTTTAGTTCCAGTTCCAAGGCACCATCACATACGAGTATATGCAAACGACTTCCTTCCATGGTATTTCCTTTCAGTTTGTGGAACCTGTCAGGAGATATCAGTAAAAGTAATCCATCCCTACAACAGTCGGGGGGAAATAACAGGAATAATTCTTTCTGCGTCATTTTTATTTCAAGGTCTACATACCGCTACAAAAGTATGGAAAAATGTCCCGATCAAACAATTTCATGCGTCAAATAGACATACTATTTGCTAATGTTCTTTAATGAGGAGCAATCCGGACAAATCATTGCGCTGTTTGTACAAACAGTACTGAAAATACCTCATTTATTTTTGCGGCATCAAATAACAAATTTAACTAAAAAAAGAAATGAAGGTAAGAAGTATTTTTGTATCAGGTTTATGTTGCATATCCCTGTTGTCCGGTTGCCAGCAGAATACAAAGCAGCAGAATGAAGGGGAGAATTATCCCGTAATGACATTGAAACCGGAAGACAGACAACTATCTGTCAAATACTCCGCAGTGATAGAAGGAAAGCAGGATGTGGAAATACGTCCTCAAGTTTCTGGAACGATTACGAAAGTCTGTGTAGAGGAGGGCGCTCGTGTCCATAAAGGACAAATACTATTCATTATAGATCAGGTGCCATACAAAGCCGCCTTACAAAAAGCACAAGCTGCTGTGGCAACAGCAGAAGCCTGTGAAGCGACTGCCAGACAGACGTTGGAGGGTAAGCAGTCTTTATTTAAGGACAAAGTAATCTCTGATTTCGAGCTGCGTACGGCCCAGAATGACTACAAAAGTGCCAAGGCCGCCCTGCTGCAGGCACAAGCTGAAATGGCGGACGCTCAGAACAATCTTTCCTACACAGAAGTAAAAAGTCCCGTAGACGGATATGCCGGCATGACATCTTACCGCATCGGAGCATTAGTCAGCTCTTCCATGACAGATGCCCTTATCGATGTTTCGGACAATTCAGAGATGTATGTGTATTTCTCCTTGACAGAGAAACAAGTACTTTCCCTGACGGCCCAATACGGTTCTCTGGACAAAGCATTACAATCTTTTCCGGAAGTTTCTCTGGAACTAAATGACGGCTCGAATTATGAACAAAAAGGAAAAGTAGATGTCATCAGTGGTATTATTGATAAAACGACCGGGGCAGTAAGTATGCGTGCCGTATTCGGGAACAAGGACAAGCGCCTGATGAGCGGCGGGCAGGCTAATATCATCATTACTTATGACCGTCCGCAATGCATCGTTATTCCTCAAGGAGCTACCTATGAAATTCAGAACCGCATTTTTGCTTATAAAGTGGTAGACGGCAAGGCTGTTTCTACTCCTATAAAAGTTTTTGAAATTAATGACGGAGCAGAATACATTGTAGAAGAAGGGTTGCAGGAAGGAGATATCATTGTTTCCGAAGGTGCAGGTCTTTTGAAAGACGGTACAATCATATCCGCCGTAAAAGAAGAAAAGGAGGAATAGTTTATGAAACTGCAGAAATTTATAGACCGGCCGATTTTTTCAATGGTTATTTCGGTCGTTATTTTAGTAGCCGGATTAATCGGGCTGTATGCATTATCCGTAGAGCAATATCCAGACATTGCTCCTCCTACTATCCGTGTTTCTACTACCTATAGCGGAGCCAATGCGGAAGCAGTACAAAAAAGTGTAATTGTTCCATTGGAAGAGGCCATCAATGGCGTGGAAAACATGACTTACATGACATCTACCGCCAGTAATACCGGTAGTGCCGAAATCACGGTTTACTTTAAGCAAGGTAGCGATCCGGATATGGCAGCTGTCAATGTGCAAAACAAAGTATCCACTGCAACTTCACTGTTACCGGCAGAGGTAACTAAAGTAGGTGTCACCACCATGAAGCGCCAAAGCAGTATGCTGAAAATCTTCGGGCTTTACAGTCCGAAAGGAACATACGACGAAACATTCCTAACCAATTACCTGACTATTAATGTGAAACCGCAGATACAACGTATCTCGGGCGTAGGTGAAGTCAATGTGATGGGAGGAGATTATGCGATGCGTATTTGGTTAAAACCGGACGTAATGGCACAATATGAATTGGAACCAAGCGATGTGGAAACCGCTCTTTCCAGCCAGAATATCGAGGCATCCACCGGCTCCATCGGCGAAGACTCTAAAAACGTATACCAATATACACTAAAATATCGCGGGAGGTTGGAAACCGAGCAGGAATTTGAAGAGATCGTCATCAAGTCTTACAATGACGGACGTGTGTTGAAGCTGAAAGACATTGCCACTGTGGAGCTGGGAGCACAAAGCTACTCCTATACTGGCACAGTCAATGGTGCTCCGGGAAGTACCTGTATGATTAATCAGACTGCCGGAACGAACGCCAATGAAATTATCACCAACATCGACAAATACCTGGATGAACTAAAGGAAACTCTTCCGGAAGACATGGAAATTGTGGAGTTGATGAGTACAAAGAACTTCCTCGACGCTTCTATTAATGAAGTTATCAAGACATTACTGGAGGCTATCATACTGGTAGTATTGGTAGTATATGTATTTCTTCAGAATCCGCGTTCCACGCTGATTCCTACCATTAGTATCTTTGTGTCACTGATTGGAACATTTGCGGCCCTTTACATTGCAGGATTCAGTATCAACCTGCTTACGCTTTTTGCATTAGTGCTTGCCATTGGCACAATTGTGGATGATGCCATCATCGTGGTCGAGGCAGTTCAGACCCGTTTTGATGAAGGTTACCGTTCACCTTATAAGGCAGCTGTCGATGCTATGAATGGTATTTCTTCGGCTGTTGTCACATCCACTCTGGTCTTTATGGCTGTGTTCGTGCCTGTATCTTTCATGGGTGGTACATCCGGGATCTTTTATACACAATTTGGTATAACCATGGCAGTTTCCGTAGGTATTTCGGCCATCAATGCATTGACGCTTTCGCCTGCCCTGTGTGCCTTGATACTACGTCCGAACGAGATCTTAGTAGAAGGAAAGAAACCGGAGTTCTCTACCCGTTTCCGTATGGCTTTCGATTCGGCTTTCAAACGCATCGTCCTAAAGTATAAAATGGGAGCCAAGTTCCTTATTAAACGTAAGTGGCTGGCATGGTCCTCATTGGGACTGGCAATTATACTGCTTTGTTATTTGATGAGTACTACCAAAACCGGTCTTGTTCCTTCGGAAGACACCGGCTCCATATTTGTCAGTCTGGATGCACCTGCCGGAAGCACTTTGGCGGAAACGGCAAGTATCATGGATAAAGTTGAAAAAGAGTTGAAAGAGATTCCGCAGATTGACAATTTTAATAAGGTGGCCGGATTCGGCATGGGGTCGGGTAGTGGCTCTTCTCATGGTATGTTCATTATCAAATTAAAACATTGGGACGAACGGCAGGGAGAAGAAAGTAGTGTAGACGCTATATCCGAAGAAATATACCGCCGTACGGCAACCATTAAAAATGCTAATATCTTTGTTTTCTCTCCACCAATGATTTCAGGTTATGGTACCGGAAACAGCTTTGAACTCTACATTCAGGATCGTAGTGGAAAAGGAACCGAGGCTTTAAGCGAAGTGACCAATGAGTTTCTGGCAGAGTTGAACAAACGTCCGGAGATACAAATGGCCTATACATCGTTTAGTGCAAACTTTCCGCAATATCGTGTGGACGTGGACGAAGCACAATGCCAGCGTGTAGGTACCACTACCGAGGAAGTTCTTAACGTATTGTCCGGGTATTTCGGAAGTATTTACGCCTCCAATTTCAACCGTTTCACAAAGCTTTACCGTGTCATCATTCAGGCACCCTCGGATAGTCGTAAAAATATGCAGTCACTGGACAATATCTTTGTGAAGACAAATGGTGGAATGGCGCCGGTTAGCCAGTCCGTAAAACTGACCAAGACCTATGGTGCGGAGTCGCTGACACGCTTTAATATGTTCTCTTCCATCAATGTACAGGGAATGCCCGCAGACGGTTACAGTTCGGGAGATGTCATCAGTGCCGTGACAGAGGTAGCAGCCCAGACACTTCCTACCGGCTATGGCTACGAATATTCCGGCATGACACGTGAAGAAGAACAGATGGTCAACTCGCATGACACCATTATTATCTATGGTGTATGCATCCTGTTCATTTACCTGATACTCTGTGCACTTTACGAGAGTATATTCATTCCGATGGCGGTCATTCTTTCCGTACCTTTCGGTTTGATGGGAAGTTTCCTTTTTGCCCGTATGTGGGGAATTGAAAACAACATCTACTTGCAAACGGGACTGATAATGCTAATTGGGCTACTTTCTAAAACTGCAATTCTGTTGACAGAGTATGCTACAGAACGCCGTCATGCAGGCATGTCACTCACACAAGCCGCTATGAGCGCGGCCACCGTCCGTTTCCGTCCCATTCTGATGACGGCACTTACCATGATTTTTGGTATGCTTCCGTTAATGTTTGCTTCCGGGGTAGGAGCCAATGGTAACCGTTCTTTGGGTGTAGGTGTGGTAGGTGGTCTGATTATCGGAACTGTAGCTTTATTATTTGTAACACCCGCTTTCTTCATCGTATTCCAATATATCGAAGAACGGGTAATGGGTAAACGAAAAGAAGATAGACAATTATGAAAAGGATAATATATATAATCATGTGTATGGCATTGCTGAGCAGTTGCCATATCTACCGCAATTACCAACGACCGGAAGGCTTGCCCGTGGACAGCCTGTTTCGGGAGACGGACAGCAGCCGGACGGAAGATTCCCTGATACTGGGAGATCTTCCCTGGCAGGAAATGTTCCGGGACACACTGTTGCAAAACCTGATCCGTTACGGACTGGCGAACAATACTGATATGCAAACAGCCCTGCTACGTGTTGACCAGGCTAAAGCACAGCTAAAGGCTGCCTGTTTATCGTTTCTACCGTCATTGACCTTGTCTCCACAAGGTACACTAACTGGCACGGATGGAAGTAAAACGGTGAAAACCTACGAACTACCTGTACAGGCAAGTTGGGAGATAGATCTTTTTGGAAATCTGCGTAACGCTAAAAAAGGAACCCAGGCTACCTTATTACAACAGAAAGCATATCAACAAGCCGTCCGCTCGGAATTGATAGCAACGATTGCCAATGATTACTACTCACTCCTGATGTTGGATGAACAACTGGAAATCAGTCGGGCTACATTAGACGTCTGGAGAGAACAAATACGAACCATGGAATCCAAGTTCAAAGTGGGTGAAGAAACGGAAAATGCCATCACACAAGCCCGTGCCAACCTGTACGAACTGGAAGCCACCCATAACGACTTGCAGAGACAACAGCGCGAAGCGGAAAACACACTTTGCACACTTTTGGGAACGACTTCCCGAAGTATTCAGCGGGGTAGCCTGGAACAGCAGAGCTTTCCGGAACTAATCAATATAGGAGTTCCTTTACGCTTACTGTCCAAACGTCCGGATGTGGTACAAGCGGAAATGACATTAGCGAATGCTTACTATACGACTAATCAGGCACGTTCAGCTTTCTATCCCAATCTTACCCTGACCGGAAGTGCCGGATGGACGAATTCTCTGGGACAGGTGGTGACCAATCCCGGTGGTTGGATACTTTCGGCCGTTGCATCCCTGACACAGCCCATTTTTAATAGAGGAAAACTAATATCCAACCTGCGTGTATCCAAGGATGATGAACAGATAGCCTTACTCGCTTACAAGCAAGCCCTGCTGGACGCCGGACAGGAAGTAAATGATGCACTATATGCTACAGAAGCGGCACAAAGAACTCTTGGCAGTCATCAGAAGCAATGCAAGGAATTGGAGCGTACTGTACAGACTTCCGAGGCGCTTTATCAGACGGGTAATGCTACCTATTTGGAGTTGCTCACGGCACGGCAGTCGCTATTGAATGCCCGATTGAACGTGGTTTCCGACAGGTTCACACGCTGTCAATCCATTATTAACCTATATAATGCACTAGGAGGAGGATGCGAATAATAATAACCATGAAAGCAGATTCTTAGCCCGCGAAGAGACGTGTTAATCTTTTACGCTCATTATCATACTTCATACCTTTATTAAAGAACCGTTTTTACAAGGGCTATATATTGCAGCTTGGGCTTTTCCCAAGCTGCATTTTTCATTAATATTGCTACATAGTAGTAGATCCCCTGCCCATTGTTATTAAAAGATATGAAAAAAGCATGGGCTTGGCAGGAATAAGAGTGTGGGAATCTGTTTTATATAAAAATACATAAATACAAGAGAGAGTATGGAAAATATGAAGACGTTTTTACCGGAGACAGACCTTGCGAAATTGAGGCTTGTACTCGAAATAAAGGATGCCTATAACCGTGGGACAATTTCTCTTGAGGAAGCCCGAAAGATGCTTAAAGAGAAAGTCGTGACTTTAAAACCGTATGAGATAGCTTTGGCGGAGCAGGAACTGAAGGAAGTACAGGATGATGAGTGCCGTAAGGAAGACATTCAGCGTATGCTGGAACTTTTTGATGGCATTATGGATACGTCGTGTCCTGATTTGCCGCCCGACCATCCCATCATGTGTTATTATCGTGAAAATGACGAGTTGCGCAAAATCCTGTCCTCAATTGAAGAACTGGCACAATATCCGCTCATCAAGAATCAGTGGCTGGAACTTTATGATAAACTGACTCCCTATCGACTACATCTGTCCCGTAAGCAGAATCAGTTGTACCCTGTTCTTGAGAAGAAAGGCTTCGATCGTCCTACGACCACTATGTGGCTGCTCGATGATTTTGTTCGTGACGAGATAAGAGATGCGCGCATCTTATTGGAGAATGACAGTGATGATGAGTTTATGGCATGCCAGCAGACAATCGTCTACGATATAAGAGATCTGATGGAGAAAGAAGAAACCGTATTGTATCCTACTTCGCTCGTCATGATTTCCCCGGAAGAGTTTGAAGAAATGAAATCCGGCGACCGTGAAATCGGATTTGCCTGGATTGGAGAAGATCTGCAACAGAAACCGTCATCAACACCCGCAGAAAAAGAAAAAGGAGAAATGCCGGGATTTGCAGCGGAACTGGCCGGACTGCTGAACAAGTATGGTTATGGCAGGGGAGGAGGAGATGAACTGCTGGATGTGGCTACGGGTCGGCTGTCACTGGAACAAATCAATCTTATATACCGCCATCTACCCGTTGACCTTTCTTATGTTGACGAAAATGAACTGGTATGTTTCTATTCCGATACGAAACACCGTGTTTTTCCCCGCAGTAAGAATGTGATCGGGCGTAATGTCAAGAACTGCCATCCCCGCAGTAGTGTACATGTGGTGGAGGACATCATAGAAAAGTTCAGAAGTGGTGAACAAGACCACGCGGAATTCTGGATTAACAAGCCGGGGTTCTTCGTGTATATCTATTACGTGGCTGTAAGAGATGAAAACGGAAAATTCCGGGGCATACTTGAAATGATGCAAGACTGTACGCATATCAGAAGTCTGGAAGGTTCCCGTACACTACTTACTTGGGATGACACTAACACCCCTGCCCAGACGGAGCCATCCTCGGCCGAGAAGCCTGGAGAAGAATCTGCGAAAATAGAAATCACTTCAGCCACTCTTTTAAAGGACTTGTTGGCGGCATATCCTCTTCTGAAAGACAGAATGGAAGAAATCAGTCCTAAGTTCAAGTTGCTCAAGTCGCCTTTGGCACGAGTTATACTGCCTAAAGCCACCATCAAAATGATGAGCGAGAGAACCGGCATACCGTTGGAAGTCCTGATTGAGTCATTGAAATCCAAAATAGAGGAACTCTCCCGATAGCGAGTGACCTTTCTGCATTTTATATAGAATTCCCGCAATTACTTCTTTCTGACAGGAATTGCGGGAATTTGTATGGAATTATTTCTGTATTCTACCTGTTCTTTCATATCTATATCGTATCTTTGTAAGAGTTCTGAAACTTTGAATATAAAGATAACTACGCTTATGTTACAGAAAACATTCTTAGCACGTTGCGACAATAGGGCTTGTTTAGCTAAAACAAATGTAATAAGTGGCTCACCAGAGGATTGGCTGTCCAATGATTTATTATCAGGGTCTAATACGTTTGGGTTGACTTTCGATTTCTTCATTGATTGGGCGATCAATCGGATTTCCCCTTATGTTTGGATTAAAAGAATACTATTGCCTACCTATACTTATGATGAATTTATTGGTAAGTTGGATTCTGAAATGGAAAAAGAATTTGGCAAAGATTATCTATGCAGACTAGGACGGTTCGCAACAGAATATGATATGCAAGTTCAATTTATTGTATTCCATGATGAATTGGATTGGGCTAATGACAGAAGTGAACTGATAATTGTCTCTTTATCCTTCAAGGAAGGGTATTATAGCTTTTCTCCTCAAAAATATAGCTTGTCAGAATTTAAAGAGCTGATAAAGTCTCATTCCGGAGGTCCTGTTTCAATAGGTTCCAAAGGACTTATCTATGGTACCTCAAGGTTAGAATGCAGTTTGTCTAAGACGGATAGTTTATATCCGGGTGATGCAGACCTTCTACTTTTGAATGAAGATAATAAAGCGGTTTGCATTCTTGAATTCAAGAAACACACATTATCCAGTCCTGTCTCGGAGCAATGTTTCACAAACTATTATCCACGTCCTGACGAGCGCAAGTATAAACGCTTGGCCTTATTAAGAGATTATTTGGCTTCTAAATCCAATAGTCGTATTTTATTTTTTGTTCTTTATTACCCAACTCAAACATATATTGAGCAACGATGGAAATTGGAGGTAATAGAAGGTAATGCCTTTAGTTTGCGAGCAACTGATAGTTTTATCTTTGAATTACCTGCCGATAAATCAGATAATGAATACAAAAAGGTTATTGAAAAAATATCTCAGGTGATTGCTGCTCGTAGTTAGACAGATATTTACAACTACGAATGCAGATAATTCCGGATACAATGTTATATCTGGATTGAATAGCCAAGGTTATGAGGGCTTGACGGAAAGACAATTTTTGAATAAAGAAGCAGAATCAGTTGGTGCTTTACAATTCTTCAAAGATTTGCAGCTAGGTTTCATTGATATAGAAACCGATGAGCATGAGATAGAAAAAGGCAGAAAAGCGATAGATGTTTTTACTGTGCATAATATATATAATAAAGATGGAGAAATAACAGGTAAACAACGTTTTCGTTTTGATTATTGTGAATCACAAGGTACACAGAAACTTTTCGAACTGGCAGGACCGTTGTTTGAAGCTTTACGTCATGGTCGGTTGTTGGTGATGGATGAATTGGATGCTAAAATGCACCCATTGATTTCTCAACATATAATCAAACTGTTCAGTAGTGAAAAGACTAATCAGCATCATGCACAACTCTTGTTTACTACACATGATACCAATCTGCTTTCTTCGCATTTGTTACGTCGTGATTGAATATGGTTTACAGCGAAAGATAAGGCTGAATCTACAGATTTGTACAGTTTGATGCATATAGTGTTACCTGACGGAACGGAGCCGAGAGGAGATGGTAATTTTGAACGTAATTATATAAAAGGACGTTATGGTGCCGTTCCTTATTTAAGTACTATTGAATAATTCTTCCACACTAAAATATATACTAAGGTGTATTCTGAATATTATTCATTTCGAAGATTTGCCATCTTTTCCTTTTACTTCTAGAAGTTTTTTCGTTAATTTGTATCGCATTACAAGAATAATAGAATGAATGTATAGTAATAAAGAAAGGCTATGGAACAACAACGTTTTTGTGATATCAATTTATCTGATCCCTTTTTCAATTCTTTAAAAGAAGATTATCCCGAATTTTCTAAGTGGTATGATAAGAAAAAGAAAGATAAAGCAAAGGCTTTTGTCCAAAAGAATAATGAAGGGATGTTGCAAGCTTTTCTATATTTGAAGCAGGAGTTAGAAGACATAATAGATATATATCCACCAATGCCTCCCGCTAATAGACTAAAAGTTGGAACTTTTAAAATTGAAGCTCATAATACTAAATTAGGGGAACAATTTGTGAAAAAAATAGTAGCAGCTGCCCTTCATATTGATGCAGATGAAATATATGTAACGATATACAGAAAACACGAGGGGCTTATAAAGTTGTTAAAGAGATATGGATTTCTGATATATGGAACTAAAGGTCAGGAGGAAGAACCAGAGCTTGTGTTTGTAAAGCCAATGAAAGTATATTCAGGAGATTTATTGTATGATTATCCTTTTGTTCATACTTCAAAAGTACGAAAGTTTATTTTATCAATAAAACCTGAATATCATACTCCACTCTTTCCTGATTCAATTTTAGATAATGAGGAACGTCATAAATCTTTTCTTGTGCAAGATATTGCTTATACAAATAGCATACATAAGGTTTATTTGTGTAAGATGAGGGATATCGATCAATTGTTAAGAGGGGATATCCTTTTAATCTATCGAATGAAAGATGAGAAAGGGGCTGCATATTATCGTAGTGTCGTGTCTTCTATTTGTATTGTTGAAGAAGTAAGAAAGGCTTCTGATTTTAAATCTATGGAGGAATTCATCAAATATGCAAATGCTTATAGTATTTTTGATGAAAATGAGCTGCGAAAATGGTATACGGTATATGGAATGGTTCTTATAAAAATGACTTATAATATTGCATTTGATAGAAGAGTCACTCGGGGTGAACTTATTGAGCAAGTCGGTCTCTCGGCCAGTGACTACTGGGGGTTTATGCAAATAAATGACGAACAATTTAAGAATATAATATCTAGAGGAAAAATAAATGAAAGTCTTATTATCGATTAAACCAGAATTCGTACAGGAAATTTTTTCAGGAAAGAAAAAATATGAATATAGAAAAGCCATTTTTACAAAGAATGTAGATAAAGTGGTGGTATATTCAACAAAACCTGTTGGAATGATTGTTGGAGAATTTACTGTAGAGAATATTTTAAATGATAAGCCTTGTACATTATGGGATCAGACTCATAAAGATTCAGGTATCACTAAGGATTTCTTTGATCAATATTTTGAAGGACGCACACATGGATATGCATTAAAAATCAGTTCTCCACAGCTTTATGAAGAACCGATTAATCCATTTAAATTATTTAAGACTTTTGTTGCTCCCCAATCGTTTAAGTATATTGATTCAAATGACTCAGAAGCTCTATTATTCTCGAATTACTAAATCTAACCTGGATTATCTAAAAAGACAATCCAGGTTTGCCTATTATTCTATTTTGATACTCCCATCAATATCCCTTGGGCGTTTACTTTTCAATAAATAGCAGTATGAGTTATCTTCAGGAATTGCTATATAATGAGAAGTGTTTTTATCAAGTAATGCCGGGTTTTTAATTAGTTTTATTTTCCAACTTGGCATATCGTGAGGTGGAACAAATTTCTCAATAATATCTCTTAGAGAATTATCTATTAGTTTTAATACCAATTCCTTGAAATATGGCTTACAATCACTGTAAATATAATATTCAAGCTCTCTAAATTTATCAATTAAACATCTCTTATTTGCGTTGCCAACGTACCAAAAAGACCACCAATATTCATAGTACTCATATTTTCCATTAACCCCTATTGTTAATAATGCTCTTCTTATATCATTAGAAATGTCAGTTTCTTTAGAGAAATATCTATTTATGACTTGCCCAACTTTATTGAATTTCTCAATGTCAAAACTTGAAATTTCTGAATAATCGAAATTAATACATGACAAAGCAAACTCTATTCTTCCCATCAAAAGATCATTGTCTTCAACTTCAAATATTATATTTTTTAGAGCTACATTTTCTATATTATGCATTAGTAATTTTGCTTTCAATTTTTCTTCTTCTACCTGACTACGAGCGAAAGATGAATTGATTTTTTCGACTTTGGACAGATAATTGTAAATATCACCACATCCTTCGGATAATTCAGAAATTAAATTTATAACTCCATCAAATGTTTGAGGGCTTCTGATAATATCCGGTCTTTTACCTGTTACTTCAATATTTCCTCTTGATACAATATTTCTGATAACTCTCATCCAATCCTCAAATTTCTCCTTTTTAAAATCTTTGTAATTATACATTAGAAATTCGGTTTGGGCATAAAATAAGACCTTCTGGGTATATGATATGTTTTCATTCTCAGATACTATTTGTGATAAGAAATCCTTTGAAGGTTTGTGTCTCCATAAAGGAAAGTTTAAATTGAGGTCAATATTGGATTCTAAAATGTCGCAATATAAATCAAAGCATTTCTTTAAATAACAAAAACTATCTTTTGAAAATAACTCGGGTCTTATAGAGTCTGGATTATCGTTAAGTCTTGTTATATGATTAATTCTTTCTTCTTTCTTCTCAATGGCATGTCTAATCATTGCAATCGTTGATATAAAGTGAACTAATGAATCATCAATAGATTGCTTATTGCTAAAATTTGTCCAAAATAAGTCAGACCATTTTGTGTCAATCTTGAAAGCAAAAGTGTCTGTTGGATTATGATTTTCTTCCCATTTATTACTGTTTATATATTTCTGAAATCCCGCTTTGAATTTCTCAAATGTAGATAATAGTTTACCTCTTGCATTCATTTTAATATATAAGTCGTCAGTGAGTCCGATATTTTCTAGTTCAACATAGTAGAAACATATAGGTAATGTTTCACTTATAAGTTTCTCCCAAAGATTATCAATCAAACAGAATTTGTTATGTATATCATCTATCGTTCTAAGCATAGCTCTTATTGTAGGATCTTTTTTCCATGATAAATAGAACCAGGGAGAATCTATTATAATATTACTAATGCTGCTATCCTTGTTTACAATAATTCTATTATTAATAATTGATTTACAGAAATCTCTAGATGAAATTCTCGTTTCATAGCTGAATCTGTTAAGTGTTTTTTGAACATTATCATCCAAGCATTTATCTTTTGTTGCAGCATACCAATGCAACAAGAATAATGTGGTAAGTCGTTGCTGTCCATCTAGTGGTTGAAATGCATCATTTACTATACTGCCATAGATGAAATCTAGTTTCAGCTGATAATTCTCTTCTAAACTATTATATAATGCATTTAGAAAATTATCCCTTATTTCTTTTTTATCTTCTCTTCCTTGAGCATAATCCCTTTGTATGATAGGAATTTCAATATTATGAGTATTTATTAATTCATAAAAACTGAATGTTTTTCCTTTGTATTTTTTGTCGAATTCGTTCATTGCTGTTACTTATTTATATATTCGTTGAGTGTTGTCTCTATATCTATCAAATAATTATTTCGATCATCTTGTGTCCAAAAAGATATTTTAGGCGGATATTCACTGAAATATTTCAGAAATACATTTTTGGTACATAGTGGAATAAATATTCCAGCTTTATCTCTTTTGATAATAGTTTTTCTTTTAAATGGAAATACGGCATTTTTATATCCTCTATTTGTTTCAGAATCAAGAAGAGTTAAATTTGATATATCATTGATGTCTTCATCGTTTATTTCAGAATTAAAATGAGCGACAATATGTTCGAAGAGTGTTTTAAATACTTCATCATCATCACACTCACATTCCATAGCCTGTTTTTTCAATAATTTACCTTCACGATTAGAATCATCTATAAAAACAACTGCATCCTTTAGCCAGTCTTTTCGGTTTTTATCTGGTATTGCATCTTTTACTGAAGTTATATGTTCAATATCCCATTTCTCATTTTTAAATAAATCAAAAGGAAAATATGAATTATCCTTTTCGCTATTAAGCATTGTAAGGATATTGTATAATAAAAGTACATTCTTTACTTTATTATCTCCATATTGTAGTTCAGATAAACGGACTTCTTTAAGGTCATCTTTAATAATCTTATTTAGTTCATTTTTGAATTCGCTTTTTGATAATAATGTTGACTTCTCATACAAAGTAGCAATATCAATAGCTTCAACACATAACAAATAACCTATTTTGTGATATAGGTCGCGTTCATTGAACCATTCATTAAATCGTTGGAAATACTGTTTAATTTCAGACCAAACTATATCGATTGTATCATTTTGCTTCTTCGTGAACTTCTTTTGGAAAAACCTAAAGGTTGAATATTGATCAGCTGTATCCTTTTCACTATTCATCAAATCAAATATAAATTCAATTCTATTTGAAGTAGAATTATTCTTATTGATAAAATACCATAATCTGTCATTTTGTAACGTATGTTCTATGTTGTCCCATTCTGTTGCAATTTCAAATTGTCTTTGGCGCAGTTTTTTCAGTTCTCCTTTTTCAAAGTTTGAAGAATTTAGAAATAATGCTTTTATCAATTCGGCATTTGTTAGTGGAATTTTTCCTATATTTATTCTAGTGAAAATATCTATGGGGTTTTCTTCAAAACTTTGGTACCATATAACTTTGGTACTAAATTTAAATTTTGAACGAAATTCTCCCTTGTCAAAATTATCTCCCTTGTTATCAAACCAATCCGATATTGTTTTATATGCTTGTGATATATAGAAGAAATCAATGTTATCATTACTCTTTTCGAAGTTAAGACTTAATAAAAAATTATGAGAGTCCTTTCTTGTCTCATATTCAAGAGAGAATAATTTGTCTCTTTTGGCTTCAACAAAGTCCTGATTTAGGTAATGTAGTATTAGATATATAGTGGTGAGTCGTTGTTGCCCATCAATAACTTCATATTCAAGATTAGAAATGTTTTTGATAACTATCGGTTGCAAACAATACCAAGTCTTTTCATCTGTATCGTTTATAAGTCTTGGTTGAAAATCTGCAATATCATTTAGAAGATCTTTAACTTCATAACTTTTCCACCTATAACCACGTTGGTAAGACGGTATATAAAACTTATATTGCTGAAGCTCATTTAAAGTTTTCAGCTCTAAAATATTTTCCATGCTATTTTTTTTATATTATGACTTAATTTTCAGATTGTTTTTTTATTACATTGAAATATTGTGCAAGTTATAGATATTTTTTTGTATAAGCAAGATTTCTCTTTTTTTATGTTTAATAAAACAGCATTTCTCTATTTAATGCATGCAATCTATACTTCAATATTGCGATATAAAACATATTTGTAGAAAATTGGGGCCTTGATTATGTTTTGCAATATTTTACCAATTGTAATTTAAACAATAATTAGTAGTATGCTCACAAACATACCATCAATATAAATATTATATACAAGATACTATTTATTTTTTCAAATTCTCCTTCACCATTTTCCTCCATCTTTGAAACGCTCTCATTAGACTTTCTTCTTCCACTGATTCTGTCATATTGTATTTTTCCACGAATTCATGCATTGACTTTATATACATCACCCCATTTTTGAATTTATTTTCCAACAGAAATGAGTATAGTTCCGCTTTCATTTCCACTTCAATTTCCTTTTCTATAATAAAGATGCTATCCTGGCCGAAATAATTGTAAACTTCGGGATTTTTGCCGAGTCTTGGGCTGGGGAGGACGAAAGAGATATTTCCTGTTTCTTTCCAGGAGACGCCTTGCGGGTGAGGAACAGATAATTGGTACAGGAAGTGATAAACGGGGGTGAGGTGGGAGAGGTGGATTGGAACAGGGAGTTTTGAAGGCGGATTACTATGCGATCGGGATTCTAAACTTTGTCTGTATCGGACATACATGTACCTGACCAAATATGGCTTGATGGCAAACGTAACTGTAACCATTTGATTTGAATTTTGAGTTGTTGAAATTTGTTGTATACTGATTTCCGCTTAAAACAGCAGATTTCGTCGTGGTTGTTAAAAAAAATCCCATGGGTTACGGGGACGGAATCTTAAATCAGTAAGGAGTTGACATTCAAATTGTTACACTTATTGGTTTTTGGTTTAAAACCAACGGGCCGTTCCTTTAAAAGGAACGGCCCGTTGCACACCGAGGAACGACCTGTTCCTTTTAAAGAAACAGGCAGCTCCTTAAAATCCATGAGACAAAGCTATGCCTAATATTCTGATTTTTCAAAATCATATATTTCCTTATTTATGTATATATGTAATAATATATAACTTATAGCGTACATCTTAATTTTATGCGTATACACATAAACTATATGTAATGAATATAGAATATATTTTATAGAATATAATTTAACTATATTTATTACATAACGATTCTTAATGCAGCAAAACATTTCACTATACTACTTGTTTTGCGTGTGAACTCTGTAATTTTACCATAATAAAAAAATAAGAATATGATAACATCGGTTAGACTTATGCTAAATAAGAGCAGGAGATTGAATAATGGCAGTTACCCTTTAGTGTTCCAAGTGATACATGAGAGGAGGAAGAAGTTGATGTATACGGGTTTCCGGATCAAAGAAGAATCATTTGATGAATTGGAAGAGAAGATTATTGATGGCGTAGATTCTACATTTACCACTGCAGACGTTGCCAGGATGAATCGTGAACTACGGAAAATAAAGAATAGGATTCGTGCACAGATACGACACCTTGAGCGATCAACAGAATCTTTTACAGTGGAAGATGTATTAGCACAGTACATTCATAAAAATGTCAGACAACAATTTTATCTGCTGCGGTATATTGATACACAAATTGACCGGAAAAAGACATTGAAAAAGGAGGGGACGGCTGCGGCATATAGAAGCACACGCCTATCCTTGGCCAAATTTCTGAATGGGTCAGATATTCGTATGTCAGCAATTGACTTACGTTTTATCCGGCAATATGAGGATTTTCTATATAACAGCGGGGTTACAGGAAATACTGTAAGCTATTACTTGCGCAATTTGCGGACACTCTATAATCAAGCTGTAACAGATGGCTATCATCCTCATGGAGAATATCCTTTTGCAAAAGCACAAACCCGTCCCGCCAAAACGGTGAAACGTGCTCTGACTCGGAAAGATCTTCAAGCTCTGGCAAACCTGGGATTAGAAGAGATGCCGGAGTTGAAGTTTGCCCGTGATTTGTACTTGTTCAGCTTCTATGCCCAGGGAATGGCTTTTGTCGATATTGTACTATTGAGGAAATCTGATATTTACAATGGAGTGCTGACCTATTCCCGTCACAAGTCAAAGCAATTAATTCGTATTGCCGTGACACCTCAAATGCAGGAATTAATGGACAAATATGAAACTGAGGGAGAATATGTGTTTCCGATTATTAGCGAAAAATCTCTTTCAGAATATAAGCAGTACCGCCTATCCTTGGGGCGTATTAATCGATATCTGAAGAAAATTGCTGTCATGATCGACATCGCAGTGCCTTTGACCACATATACCGCGCGTCATACTTGGGCCACTCTTGCGCGTGACTATGGTGCACCGGTTTCTGTGATTAGTGCTGGTCTGGGGCACACTTCAGAAGAAATGACACGTATTTATTTGAAGGAATTCGATGTGTCACAGCTTGACAAAGTAAATAGTATGGTGACTAATTTGTCCTGATGGCGTGAATTTTTGTATTATAATTTATTGAAAAAAATAGCAGGTATTAATAATTTATATATATTTGCAGTATTGTAATCTATTCCGCAATAGAGATTATAATAATAACCTCTTATTATTCTAATGAATTTCACGCTGCAAAGTAAACTTATTTTTTTATAATATGATTTATCATAAAGTCCAATAAATTATCCATTTTGTACAAACTGGAATAATACTTGTCAATCAGTGCTATTATCAGCTTGACAGCGCTTTATTAATTGACTTGGAGTGCAACCGAAATGCTGTTTGCAATAACGACTAAAATAAACTTGTGAGTCAAATCCAAGTTCTTCAATGATATCTTTTATACAGATGCCCGGTTTGGTCATCTTTTCCAAAATAAGTTGGTTCTTTTGTTTCAGCATCCATTGTTTGGCTGTCATTCCAAATACTTCATTGAATCTTGCAAAAAAACAGCTTCTTCCCAAATTGGATAATGAAATAAGTTGTTCGATGTTACTCACTTTAGTATAGTTATGCATGACAAAATCTTTAAAATCAATT
Source organism: Bacteroides sp. D2 (assembly GCF_025147085.1). Lineage (NCBI taxonomy): Bacteria > Pseudomonadati > Bacteroidota > Bacteroidia > Bacteroidales > Bacteroidaceae > Bacteroides > Bacteroides sp. D2. Next base: position 4,826,798 of record NZ_CP102261.1, read on the forward strand.
CTTTTTCCAATAATGGGATAAAACAGCATTGCGATTTCTTCTTTCTCATAAAATCCGCGTAGCAGGAAAAATAATTCCCGTTGCATCAGGTCATGCAGGTGCGAGCAGTTCATGCTATTTCGGATGCAGTAGGTAAGTATTTCCAAAAAGGGAGTTAACGGATAACGTATCTTAATAGGTTCGAATTTGTACTCTTTCTCCTTGCAAATTTCTGATAATGACTGTAATACTAGTTTGTCACAACTGCTTTCAGGTACATCGAAAAACATGAAAAGTAAATTTCCTCCCTTTCCGGCAACTCCCTTAAATGATGAAGAACGCGGAATCAGTATCATGTCTCCTGCCTGAAAAGTCCTGTTGTGAAATTGGTTGTAACTTACTGTAAAATCACCTTTGAGAAAGAACAACAGATAGTTCTTACTTGTATCATCCTCTCCCAGCTCTGTGTCCTCAGTAAACTCAATAAATTTGAATCCAGTTTCGATAGTAGTCATATAGTTCTGACATGACATGTGTTCTTCGATGTATAGCAACTTGTTTTCCATAAGCTTCGTTTTTATAAATAGAATTATTTTAGTGTTTGTTTTATCACAAGTTTCTTTGTTTCATAATTGTTTCAGTATATCTTTTCTTAATAACTTATCCATCAGATTTTTATTTTGCAATGTTCTAATTTTATTCATAATCTAATAATTCTGAAACATTTATCTGTTCTATTTTATATATAATATATTAATAATCAAATGTTTATATTCGTGCGATTCGTAGTAATCTCTATTGCGGAATAGAGATTAAGAAACGAACAATAATAAATAATGAGATAGTATGAAGAAATATCTATGTTTTATCGGGTTATTAGGAACATTACTTTGCAGCACTGCTACCTCTCACGCCCAAGAGATTGCAGTGAAAAGCAATCTACTTTATGACGCTACTACTACAATGAATCTAGGTCTTGAAATCGGTTTGGCAAAGAAATGGTCACTTGACCTGTCCGGCAATTATAATCCATGGAAATTTAATGATGAGACACGTTTACGCCATTGGGGGGTACAGCCGGAATTACGCTATTGGCTTTGTGAAAGGTTCAACGGTCACTTCATAGGAGTACATGGACATTATGCCAAATATAATGTAGGAGGAATTTCCTTTTTAAGCGACAACATGGAGCAACATCGCTACCAAGGTCATCTATGGGGCGGTGGAATTTCCTATGGATACCAATGGTTGTTAGGTAACCGTTGGAGTATGGAAGCTGTGATAGGAGTGGGGTATGCACGGTTGGACCACTCAAAGTATCCTTGTGCCACCTGCGGGACAGTGCAGAAGAGTGAGAAGAAGAACTATCTCGGCCCTACAAAGGCAGCGATTAATATGATATACATTATAAAATAGGTGAACGATGAAAAGAATCTGTTTATATATGGCCCTAGGACTACTGGGGATACTGTCCGGCCATGCCCAAGAGATAAGTATTAAAAATGCCATTGCCCGGAAGATTAGTGATGACAAGGTGGAAGTTTCTTTCAATATCGACTGTAATACACTGCAATTTTCTTCGAGACAACAATTGACAATAATTCCCGTAATCATAAGTGAATCGGAGAATGACAGTCTTTTTCTTCCATCTGTTTGCATTGCAGGCACGAATCGCTACCGTGTGAATAAGCGACAGGAGAAACTCTATGGCAAGATTAAAGGGCAGGAAATAATCCGCTATAAAAAGAAGTACGACACTGTGATTGAATATAACGAAACTGTTCCCTCACAGGAGTGGATGTCGGGTGCGCGTGTAGAGGTACTTCGTGAATTGCAGGGATGTGCCGGATGTGGTGAAATTCTAGGCAACAGCCCTATTGCCGATATTCCTTTATTAAAAAAAATCGTAGAACGCCCGAACTTGGAAATCAGAATACCGGTAATAGAGGAAAAACACCGTTCTTTCACCCATACTGCAACTCTGAATTTTAAAGTGAACCAGTCTACACTGCTGGCAGACTATATGAATAACCCGGTAGAGTTGGCTAAGATATATTCATCCATTGACTCTATTCGAGAGGATGTTAGTTACCGTATTGACAGAATCGGTATTGTAGGTTATTCCTCTCCGGAAGGTAACTACGTATCCAACGCCCGCCTCTCAGAACAACGTGCGAAAGCGCTGGAAAGAAATCTGGAACAGGCTTATAAACTGGATAATGGCATAATTGTATCCCGTTCGGTGCCTGAAAATTGGGAAGGATTAAGCGCTTGGCTGCAGGAATACCGGCCTTCTTATATGCAGAAAGTCCTTGATATTATAGAGCAAACTCCTGTGCCGGATGAACGTGATGCAAAAATAAAAGCCATTGATGGTGGGAAAATCTATAATGCTTTGCTGAGGGAAGTATATCCTCTATTACGATTGGTAGAATATACAGTCAGTTATACGGTTGTGCCTTTCTCAGTAGAACAAGGGAGAGAGATTATCCATACACGCCCCGATAAAATGAATCATTATGAAATGTATCTGGTGGCGGACAGTTATGGCAAAGGTTCGGATGAATACAATAAAATTATTCGGATGATCGCAGACCGTTTTCCGGACGACAGGATAGCCAATAACAATGCTGCCATTGTTGCATGGGAAATGGAAGATTATGACGCAATGAACGTATACCTGCAAAAACTGAATGAGAAAAGATAAATTCATTTTAGTATAAACACGAGTATTAATTAAATTTTAGTTTATGAAATTGGACAAAATTTTTGTAACGCTGTTTGTCGGATTGGCGATGACAGCATGTAGTAATGACGAAGAAGCGACAACTGGTGGCAATCAGCTTCCTGTTGATGGAAAGGCGGCTTATATGTCTTTGTCTCTGGCAATGCCCAAAAGTTCGGGAACACGTGCTCCGGGAGAGAATCATGGAACAGCAAACGAACAAAAGGTGAATGAGTTGTATCTTGCATTGTTTGATGCATCGGATATTTGCTTGGAAACAAAAACTTTGAGTGCTGCAGATTATATCTTGAATGTGGGTGGTGCCGATGTTGCAGGACATGATGGTAAGGCTTTCAGAGTACCTTCTGCTACTGCCAAAGTACTGGCTGTTGTCAACCCGAGTGACAAGTTTAAGCTTGTTTGTGTAGCTTCCACTTCCTGGTCAGTAATCAATAACGCTGTAGAACAGACTGTTAAGGAAGTGATTGGGGATGCTAAAAACAACTTCATGATGATTAATGCCGGTAAGAATGCAAGTCCGGCAGATGGTGCCCTGGTAGCGGCTAATGTGAAAGTGGTTGATGGAACGACCTATGCTGACGCTACTGCCGCAATCGCTGCCGCCGAAGGAGACCGTTCGGAGATTCACGTAGACCGTGTAGTTGCCAAAGTTTCTTTGGGAGTGAACGCAAGCGGTGTTACAGTTCCCGCAGGAGTAACCTGTACGTTCGGCAACTGGGCATTGAATGTCACAAACAAGAGCATGTTCCCTTATTCAGAAATCATTATGCCTGCCGGTGGCTCTGCCGGAGCAGATTACAGAATAGACCCGAACTATACGTTGGCAGGATTCAATGTATCACAATTCAATTATTTGAAAATTGCCGCAAACGGCAGTTTGCCAACCGATTTTTCAGCCATGGCCGACAGTAAATATTGTCTTGAAAACACAATGGCTGCTTATGCGCAAACCCAAGCACAGACTACGGCTGCCGTAGTGAGTGCAGTATATACTCCAAACTCTTTTACTGCTGGTGAAAGCTGGTTCCGTCTTTTGGGTGTCACTTATAAGACCTTGGCTGATTTACAGACCGTATATGTTGCCGCAAAAAGTGCGACAACACCGGATGCAGCACAACAACAGGTTCTTGATCTTTGCGATCAGTTCTACGCCCGTATGTCAGCTGCCGCTACTGCACAAAGCAAGACTATTGGAGCTGATTTTGCAGCTATCACTATTGCTGAACTGGATGCTATCACCAATGGAGGTGAATATTCGAAACCGGCTGCAGGTGAAACTGTGGGAGTTGAATATTTCCAAAAAGGAGTTTGTTACTATAATATCCTGATTCGCCACGATGATGCAATCACTGCAACAATGGCACATGGCAAATATGGTGTTGTACGTAATAACTGGTATACATTGACTATCAACAGCGTGAAACAACCGGGTACGTCTTGGATTCCTGACAAAACAGATCCTACTAAACCTGAAAATCCAGGTGAAGATAACGATGATAATGAAGCGTATCTTTCTGTGGATATAACAGTTAATCCATGGACAACATGGAGTCAGGGCGTAGACCTTTAATAAATAACTGTATAATAATATAAAGTTAAAATCAACCCATTGTAGGGAAGGCGCCGTGTGGCGTAAGCTTCCGGCAGTGTGCCTTCCCTTACTTTTTTTCTTGTTTTCATTAAATAAAAGCTGGCGGAAGCTGATTCCGTGAATCCTGAAAGGATATACTGACAAGTTTCGACTTGTCCACTCAAACAGATTATTCAGAGAAAAACACCATTGTTTTTCCTCACTATATATAAAAAAACAGAAAAATAAATAGAATCATTATGAGACACAACATTAAAATTAAGGGTATCATCCGGCGAACAGGCTTGGGGGGCTGTTTACTATTATTGTTGGCATGCTTCTCCTGTGAATCCATCCATGAGACGCTTCCCGAATGTCGGTTGTATATTGACTTCAAGTATGACTACAATATGGAGTTCACCGATGCTTTTGCTGCACAGGTGAATCGTGTCGATGTGTTTGTTTTCGATAAGGAAGGCACATTTATCATGAAGAAAAGTGAACAGGGGGAAAGACTGGGTACGGGTACCTACAAGATGTCGTTTGAACTCCCTGCAGGAGAATATCAGGTCGCAGCATGGGCAGGCATGAGTGATGCCTTTGAAATGCAGGAGTTACAGGCCGGGCAATCAAAGCTAAATGATTTGACAATGAAAATGAAGAGAGAAAAGTCATTGATACATAATGTTAAGTTGGAACCGTTTTGGTACGGTGAAGTAAAGACTGTACACTTCACAGGAGAGAAAGAACAGACAGAAACTGTCAGACTGGTTAAGGATACAAAAAAGTTCCGTTTTATCCTGCAAAAGTCAGGCCCGGGTGAAGAATTGGATGTAAACGACTGTCTGTTTGAAATCCGTGCGGATAATGGTAGTCTTGCATGGGACAATAGTCTGCTGGAAGATGATGTGATCTGTTTTCAACCCTATCATTTGGAGAAAGTGGAAGATGTAGGGATTGTTGTAGAAATGAACACGATGCGTCTGCTTGAAAACAAGAAAGTCTATCTGATGCTAACACGCAAATCGGATGGAAAGGAACTAATGAAAGTCAATCTGATTTCTTATTTGCTGCTGACCAAGATGGAAGGCCATCATATCCCTGCACAGGAATATTTAGACCGCCAAAGTGAATATGCCATTGTCTTTTTCTATAATCCCGAATTGCTGGATTTTCCGGCTAATAAGATTGTGATAAATGGTTGGACTATTTGGTTAAAAGGTGAGGAACTTTGATACACTAAGCAATGGTTATAAAGAGAATAAAAGATATGAAGAGTTATTGGTGGGTATGTTTTCTGCTATTTTATCGATTTTGTATCTCCTGCACAGAAAATGAGGGGAGCAGGGAGGCAATGATGAATCCTGACGAAGTGCAGATGGCAATAAATATCACTACACGTACGACGAATGACCCTGAAGTGCTGAATGTGAATGAGACACGTATCAGTCGAATACGTGTGTATATCTTTGATGGCACGTCACTGGATAAAATGTATTACTGGACACTGACGGAAACGAGCGGATTCTATGCAACTCCTGTTTTCACAGTAAAAGCTGCTACTGGAAAAAGTCTATGTGCAATAGTGAATGAGCCGACTGATATGAATACCCGTGCCATATTGGAGTCTGTAGATCATCCGAATGATTTGATAGATGTACAGTATCAGATAGCGGACTACCTGACTACCCAAGCTAATGTACCGGAATACACGACAGATTATTGCCTGCCGATGTACGGAGAAGTGAAAGGTATAGATGTGTCGAAAGGAATGACTCAGACGAGAAATATGACAGTAGACCGTGCCGTAGCACGGGTGGATGTGTATATGCGGAAAGAAGCGGGAAACAAGGAGGAAGTTCTCATTCCGAATGGGCTGATGGTGACAGGGGGAGCTGAAACCGGATATGTCTCTCCGGCAAAAGTGGGTAATTATGCGTCTTCTACCATTGATATAACCCGGGAAGCGGTTAAAAGTATACCGGAAGAAACTTCTACAAAAGATAAAGGAATACTGGCATATTCGTTCTATCTCCCCGAAATGGAATGTAAAGACCGGAAACTGAACCTAAAACTGGATGGTTATGATTCGATTGATTTAGGAGGGGATTCGGATAATTCCGGTGGAGCGGTATTGGAGAAACTGGAACGCAATCATGTATACCAGTTGTTGTGTCGGTTTAAGACAAAAATGCCGGCTTTAGACATAAACTTAACGGTGTGTCCATGGATAGCATTAGAACCTAATATTGATAAAATATATGGGGATATACATATTATAAATTGCTTTATTGTACCTCCTGGTGGAAGAGTTCATATACCTATGGATGGAGTTTATAAAGCATGGGCACAACTTGATGAATTCGAACATGCACCTATACCGGACGGAGAAGTTATGGTAGAAGTTCTTTGGCAAGATGAAATAGGAGTGATGACCGATCATAGTATAAAAGTGATGAATGCATCGTTGCGTGATAAGGCTTATGTCATAGTCGAAACAGGTGAGAAAATGGGTAATGCGGTGATAACAATGAAAGTGAATGGAGAGATTTATTGGAGTTGGCATATTTGGTGTACTGATTATAATCCAAATCTAAAGAATGGTCAACAAGAGCTTAACGGTTATGTATGGATGGATCGTAATATAGGCGCAACATATAATTCTTATAATGAAGAGGGAGGAGTCAGGTCTAAAGGCTTTCTTTATCAGTGGGGACGGAAAGATTTGTTTCCCCCTGCTAAAGGATGGGAAAAAGCAGAAGCCGATAAGGAATTATATGGGATCACTGGTGAACTAAAATCATTTAGTAAAACTCCGGTAGCAGTGCTTAATAATATTTCAAATTCAGTACATAATCCCATGACTTTTTATACATCATCTGACTCATGGTATACAGTGAATGAGAAACTGGCAGATTATTCACTGCGCTATTTATGGAATACAAAGTTAGGAAAGAAAACATTATTTGATCCATGTCCTGCAGGATGGAGGGTGCCTGCACCTAAAAATGTAGAGGATTCTCCTTGGCCTGATGATAGTATCGTCTTATATAAAGAAATGAAAGGGTTTGGATTCAATGTAAGCAATGTTTATTATCCTGCTGCAGGATATAGATTAAATTCTACAGGCGACATTATGATGGATATAAATTTAAATACACCTTATAATTATTGGGGAAGATATTGGTCTGGAAATCTTAGGCGATCATTTACAATGACTTTAACTTGTGTAGTTGCATGGGGAGAAAGACCAGAGGTAACAGGAGAAACCTATGGAGTATATGCTAAATTGGAGAGAGCGTCTGCTGCCTCTGTACGTTGCGTGAAAGAATAACAACTTAGAGAATTATAATTATGATAAGTAATATTACGAATGTTCTTACAGCTCTTTTTGTGACATTCTTACTATTCTCGTGTGTTGAAGAAAAGAATAGTTGTGATGATGGTAGGACAAATAACGTACCTGATGGGAAAGAACGAATGGAAATCCGCTTGATTGCACCTGTTGGCAATATAATGACAACTCGCGGAGTAGAAAACGCTTTATTTGAAGAAAACAGAATTGATAAACTGTTCATGGACATAATGGATGGGGAGAACGTTGTGACATCTTGCTCTACAGAAGATGGAAGGTTAATACTAGTATCTGTATCTGATAGCATTTATATAGCTTCTGCAATGTTTGATATCGGAGTTCTAAAAACAGGATATACTGTATGTATACGTGCTAATGATGACTTCCCTAAAGTCATATCAGAACAACCCGTTACTCCACTTTATATGTCGGGATTTGGGTTTATAGAAAAAAGTACAGAGCAGAATTTTAGAACTTCTCTACACTTACTTCGGGGAGTGGCTAAATTACGAACTACAGTTCGGAAAACTGCATTAAGTGTACCACAGCAGGAATTAGAGATAGGTGATGTGAAAGTGCAGGTAATTCATGCAGTTGATAAAATTCGCAAGTATGCTCCATTCTATTCGCATGATTCGGATGAATATATTTACGAAAATAGACCCAGCTCTTATTTTAGTTATTTTAGTTATTTTGATTATCCAGAAATAAGTCTTACTGATATCCTCTTAAAAGATAGAGTAGAACTTGACGGTGAAATGGTTACATTCTATTCCCAATATATTTATGAAAATTATTTGGAAGTCAGTAGAGACTATGAACTGGATAAAAATGTGACACTTCTAAAACTCACAATTCCTGTAACAGATGGAATGACCAGTCGCATTATTGAACGTACGATACGTCTTGACAATGGTGATTATAGAGTAAAACGTAATCATATTTACTCGATAGATGTGCAGGTACTAAGTATTGATGAAGTGAAAATTTACACAGATATGCTTAATTGGACTGATATTGAGATCACAGGTGATATTGTAGGTACTGATTTTGATGTGGACAGAAAAGAAATATCTTTAGTGCAAGGTATTACAGACCCTGTAAAATTGATTCAAGTTTGTTGCAATACTCCGGGGAGTTTTCAAATAAGGATACTTCAACCTAATCAGACAGATTTAATGTCTATAAATGATTTGCAACTTTATTGTGATGGAATATCCACCAATCATAGGGTGATAGGGAATAGTGGAATATATGATGTATCCACTGCCTAAACAATAGGTTTCTATTGTACAACGGGAAGTGTCTCTGAAAATTTTGATGGTGGCTTTATCGAAATAACGGCCGATAATGTACGGAAAGAACTGATTCCGATTAGTTCATTAACCACTTTTACTCCGTTGGATACGGAAGGAACTTCTAACTGCTATATAGCGGATAGAGGAGGGAAGAGCTATTCATTCACAGCCACAATTATGGGCAATGGTGTGGATGGGATTATTGACAATGGGGAATTTGAGGATGCGATGGGTAATAAACTCGCAAAAGTTACCGGTGCTGATATCCTGCCCTTGTCGGCCAAGTTATTATGGCAGGATACAGACGAACTGGTAGAACAAGTGGCTTTGGTAGATAACAGGGTTCAGGTGAAGATGGGACGGAGCCGTGGAAACGCAGTGATTGCTGTGTATGATAATGTGAACCCTAATGCGGTGAATGCCAAGATATTGTGGAGTTGGCATCTCTGGTGTACTGCTACTCCCGGATTGATAACATATTCTGCTTCCCGATATACCGGAAACGAATATAAAGTGATGGATCGTAATCTTGGAGCAACAACTGCCACTGGTGGATTGGGCACCACACAGGGACTTTCTTATCAATGGGGGCGTAAAGACCCATACTCTGGCTCGTTATCTTATGATGGCAAACGGACAGTATTATACGATATAAGAAGTGCAGAATCAGAAGTGGAATATTCAAAAAATGAACCCGCCACAATCGGACAGACCATCAGTACTCCACATATTTGTAATATGGGTACTAGCGATACGTATTCTTGGTGTAAAGACAATGATCTGTATATGAAATATCTATGGGGAAATCCAACTGGAACAGACAAGGTTTTCCCACAATCAACATCCAAAACAATTTATGATCCTTGTCCGGTGGGTTATAAAGTTGCTCCGGGAGATGTTTTCCAAGTATTAGCTAAAACTGGTTGGGTATGGGCACATTCGAATATAGCGTACTATTTTTATATTAAAAACGGATATTCTCATGGTTCCTCTTTTTATTGCGATGGTACGGGAGCTGATGAAACAAAGGTGATTTATTTGCCCGAGGTTTATTTACCTAATTGGGTGGCTGGAGATTTATCTTTATCGGGTAAATACTGGACTTCTTCGCTTTATGGTGAAAAAAAAGCTTTTACATTCACTTTCACCTTGCAAGGTAGTTACATGCTGCCCGTTAACAGAAGGTTTGCAGATGTAGGATCAGTACGTTGCATCAAAGAATAAATATAATAAATTGAAAGTTTTAATGACATGAAAAAACGACAAATACCGTTATTCTCTCATCCAAGATGCTTGATATTCTTTAGCATTTTAGGTATTCTGATATTGAGTAGTTGTGTTGATGACAATGAAACAGGAACTATAAATTCTTCCCCGGCAAATGTGATTCAGTTATCCATACCAGATGCGGAATTGGTGCAAGTGCGTAGTGTAGCTACGGGAAAGGAATGTATGATTAGTAATTTACAGGTTCTTATCTACAATGACGCTCATACCGCTGCTCCGGTATATTATCAGGAGGGAAAAAGCACACAGCTGTCTTTTCTGTTCGGAAATGGCACAGCATCTCCAACCATAACATTGACGGATTATATTCCTCAAAATGGAGATCGTGTTTATGTGCTTTGTAATATGACTGACCGTACTTCAATAAATGAAACAACAAGCGAAGATCAGCTCAAAAATTACAGTAGCCAGGGACAAATGAAAGGATTTTCGAGTTCACAAAAAGAGGAGCGAACCATTCCGATGTATGGTTGGATAGAATGGAACGAGGCGGCTACTTCTAATGTATGTTTGTTAACTCGTTGTTTGGCAAAAATTGTTGTGAATGCGAATTTGGAGCAATTATTTCCTGATAAAAAGGTCTATTGGGAATGGAAAAATCTAAATTTTTCAGATTTTATATTGGATAGTGACAATCAAGGAGATATTTATAAAGGGAATATCAACGAGAATGGCATTTCGGAAAAACATGACTTATTATCGGCCATAACTCCCATCGATGAGTCTAAAGGGTTGGTGACTAGCTATTATCCTTTGGAATATAAACATTCTATATATGCTTTAGGAAAGGAAGTGGATAAGAATAAATTCTCTGTAGATCGAGCAATGTTGTTGTTGACAGTACAGAATATGGATGGATCAGATAAGGAATATTATCGTTTGGACTTTTGGAATAAATCCACGGGAGCGTATTGGGATATATTGCGCAATCATTCTTATAATTTTAATATATCTAAACTAAAAAGTAAAGGTTATGCTACAACATTGGAAGCGATTCAGAACCCGGGAAGTAATATTGAGTATTCGGTGACGGTTTCTGATAATTGGTCGCAAGGATTTGCTTCAAACGGGCAGTATTTGCTGAAAACAGATAGGGAAAGTATTGAATTATTGAGAGGTATAGAAGATCCTGTAGTAATGGTGAAAATTGAGTTGCAGGCTGATGACTCAGGTAATGCAAATTTTGATAATGTAACAACGCGCAGGATTCGTGCTTTAGGAATGGACAAAAAAACTCTTTTCCCTTATAGCCAGATGCAAATGTATTATAGTATTGATAACAAAACTCTGATACCTATAAAGAAAACGACGGAAAGTAACCTCTCGGATAGTGAAGTAGATCTTCCTGTTAATAGCAATAAGTATTGGATATATGCTTGTGTGAGCAATGCAAACCTTGAATTTCAAGGGTATTTGGAAATTACTATTGGCAATATTATTAAATATATTCCTATTAAAGCTATAGAACATTCGGAGGCAAATCCAATTGACGAGAGTGGTCCGGCAAATAGTTTTATCACTCCGATTACTTATGGTATTTACTCATTTGATGCCACAGTAATAGGAAATGGAGTGGATGGCATTGTGGCTGAAACAAAAAATAAGCCGGCATGGTCTGGGCAACTTAAAGACGATCTTGCAATGTATCATTTTAAGAATGCTATGGGAGAGGATATCTCTGTTTCTAAAAATGTGGCAGTTGAACCTAAATCTGCCAAGTTAATTTGGCAGGATAAGGATAATCTAATATCACAGGTTGCATTTAATTCAGAGACTAATAGAGTTGAATTTTTAAGTAATGGAGCAGGAAATGGAGTTATTGCTGTTTATGATAACTCTGATCCCAATGCAGCAGACGCCAATGTGCTTTGGAGTTGGCATATTTGGTGTACAGAGCAACCTGATATTATCGAATTAGGGTTACCGACCAATGGGGAAGTTTACAGTGGAATAAATTATAGGATAATGGATAGGGATTTAGGAGCAACTACTTGTACTCCGGACGAATTGACTACTCGTGGCATGGGGTATCAATGGGGACGTAAAGATCCCTTTATAGGTTCAGCTTCTTTTGAAAGTACAGAAAGTGCTCCAATGTATAATGTTCGTGGTACCGACTTGTTTTTTGAAGAGATACAAAAAACAAAAAGTATAGGAACAATTGAGTATGCAATAAGACATCCTAATGTCTTTATTATAAGTAATGGTGCTGCGTATAGTGGAGGTGATTGGTTATATTATATTTCTCCTATTTATCAGTCTTCTTCGATGACTGGAAATCAATATTTATGGGGAAATAACCCTTATTCAGAGTACAAAATGGTCAATATAAAAACAATGAAGACACTCTATGATCCATGTCCTGCTGGGTATAAAGTATCTCCACCAGATGTGTATGGAGCATTTTTGAAAGAAAAGATAATAGAAGGATCAGTAACCGATCGTCTGCCGAGTTCTGATTATCATTACGGAACGATGGACGGTGAAAAAATTTATCCTCCGTCATTTACTAAGTATGGAGCCTATTTTTATTGTGGTGAGGGTAGCATGCAAAGGGTCTATTTTACAGGTAATGTTCGTTTTGGAGATACAGGATTTAAAGGGTTTCAAGGGATGTATTATGGCGGATCGCTTGCAGGTACTCTACTTCATGATGATGGTAATGGAGGAAATGATGTAGTTTCCTTTGCTTTTAATATTCCATCTTCATTTGGTTTTGGCTGTAGTTTTGGTTCGAAAGAGGCTCATTACTGGTTAGATCGTAGTGCAGCCGCTTCTATTCGTTGTGTCCGTGATGAATAAATGAAGATGAAAGTCACAGTCTATATATGGATTTTAATAAGTTTCTTATTTAAAATTATTTATCTATTCTCCTTTATCTGCAGTTTGCTTGTAGCTATATCATTTTTATTGATTATATCTATTTTTCGAGTATATTCTGCAGAAATCGGTTGAAGTAAAAGTGGAACATAAAATATGATTTTATATAATAATTTGTTGGCAAAAACCTTCTTGAATAAAAGAAAGTACTATTTCATGATATTCGGTTGTTGTTTTACTCGATTCAAGTATCTGGAAGTATGGAAAGAGATGGAACTCCGTATTCATGAACGGCAGTATATTGAGTGCTTGTTATTGGCATTACTCCCTGCATTGATACTGTCTTTATTTCTTTCATGGTGGTGTATGCTGTTTGTATTACTCAATTATCATTTGCTTTACTGGATGGAGAGGTGGTTTGGACATCACTCGTCATTTGATTGGGAGGCATTGGAACATTGTGGTGATACGTTTTATTTGAGAAAAAGGAAATCTTATGCGTGGATGAAGTGGTATGGCAAGAAATCGTTGCCGCCATCAGAATGGGATGATTAAAGTAACTTTAGGATAGCGTAATTAATTGAAAAGGCTAAAGTTTATGTTTTGCCGCTGTGAAGTGGCCCGTTAGAATCCATCCCCTGTCATTCTCTACATAGCAATATTTAGAAAATGGAATAATGGATTCGCCTGCCTGTGAAGGTAGACTATTGTTTGTTTTGTTTGTGTAGTGCATCTTTTTTCCGGTGGGGAAAGAGGTGCACTTTTTTTGTATTTCAAAAGGGACAGATGATTATTCGTCAATCTTGCGGATAATTTCTTCATTCAGTTCTTCATCAGTTCCCGTCAGTTGACGTACCAGTCTATAAACCGTAGTGCAAGGGTTGTGCATCGCATATCTTTCATCTGTATATTCACAATGTTTTGTTTCTGCCCAGCGTATAGCATTATCCTGCGAACCAAAAGTGGTGACTATATCAAAACTACTTTTGTCATTTTTAGCATATTGGTAAGGCGTTTTCTTTTTATATAAAGGAGATGCGTTGACAGCTTTGGTAATGGCGACGGCATATTCATCTCTTGTCATTCCTGTAATTCGGTTATGAAAATGATACAAATACCATAATTCGAAAGCTTCATTACTCCAGGCACATTCTATATGATTCTGGTTAGCTTTAGCAATTGCTGTGTTAAAGTTCTTGGCAGGAAAGCCGTCTTTATCAAATACAGCCCAAACTCTGTCATAAGGAATATTGGCTTTGTCTCGTAAACTAATGGCTTTATCAACTACACCAACTGTATTCATACGTCCGCCATCTAAAGTAAGTTCATAAACGACGTTACCTTTTCTATGCCGGTCAAAGGAACGGAAGTAGTTGGGTTCGGTCTTTTCTCCTTCACAAACGATTAGTATACGACAAATGACCGTTCTTGCTTTTCGTTTGTTCTTTTTATATTCATGCCGCTTTTGCAAAGCATTGTCTATCTTAATTACTCGTGCCATTATTTCTTATGGTTCTAATCATTCATAATAAATGGAATCGCCCCATATCTTCCATTGATATAATTTTTCTCATAGTTCGTGTCATTACGGGGCTTGGAACCATCAGGCAAAATGATGTCCATCATTGAATATAGGTCTGTTTGCTCCAAAGTGTCTTTCTCTGTGAACCATATCTGATCTCTACGCAACAGACGTGCAGAAAGCAAGTGAGTGTCATGCGTGGAGAATATCAGTTGAGCATTCTTTGGGTTCGTCTCCGCATTATTAAATAACTTGATAATGTATTGGGAAATAAGAGGGTGCATTTTTGCATCCAATTCATCGACAACTAAAATGGAACCTTTCAGTAAAGTCTCAAAGATGGGACCGGATAACTCTACTAACTTTAATGTTCCTGCCGATTCCTGGTTTTCGAGGTTGAATACCTCTTCACCAATCACTTGCCCTTTATCATTATATTTGTTGTGAACTGTACTAAGTTTTATATTTTTTTCAAGAACCATGCTTTTTCCTGATACAAAACTAACTTTAGTTGTGCTTTCTTCTTCTGAAAGTAAATCTTCAAAGCCCAATTGTAGAGTTTTGAAAAAGGCAAGAGCTTCTTGATAGCCCTCTTTCTTTTCATGAAACATTTGTTTTGAAAGTGTTTTGTAACCTATACTCTGCAAACCGGAAATTATTCTGTACCCATTATTGAACCAATTAATGATTTTCTTAGAAATAGTTCCCCCTAATTGTGCACACAAAGAAAGGAATAGCCGATTTTCATTTGTTTTAGATTCATATCCTATGCCCTCGGAAAAGTCTTTTTCTGAAACGCCAATACCTTCTTCTGTACGGATAAATAGAGTCTTTTCTTTTTTTGTTCCTACCTTGGTAAACAGCCATTCGCCAACAATAGAGGTATAGGTATAATCGAACCCATATCTGTATCGAATTCCGTCCATCAAAAAGAGTATTTCATAATGAGTCGGCTCGTATGTGTCGTCTGAAGTCTCTGATAGAAGAAACGGATCATACGGAAGCATTTCGTTATCGTTTAGTCGCACAGAGTTGATAACGCAATTTCTCATATTATCCAACGCGCTTATCAAATTGGATTTTCCGCTGGAGTTGGGACCATAAACTGCGGCAGTTTTTACTATTTTGTATCCATCCAACGAAACAACATTAGTTTTAGGTTCTTCCACAATATTCTGCGCTTCGAGCGAGAAAGTACATTCTTTATGGAATGAGCGATAGTTTTTAACTGTAAATTCAAGTAACATGGTTATCTGTTTTTTAGCTATGCAACAATGAATATATGAGTCTAAATCTCAATATAGACTACAAATATAGTATAAAACAGATCAAAAATACGATTTGTTGAGCAAAAAGCTCAAATATTTTCCATTCTTGATCTACTATGAAATAATAGATACCTTTTGGAGGCCAAGTTATTCTTCTCTCCCTGTTTGGCATTCTTGTCGCCTTTTTCTGGTTTTTATTTCTCTTCTTGTCGTTTTTTGTATTTTCTAAACTGTCTGTGGGTATGTAAAACGTCCTTGAAGATCTTGTGAGTATTATAAATTTGTGTCGTTTCACTTTTCTGGAGAATACCGCACTTTTGTACCGTTAACGTTAGCGAAGTAATAATTAAACAGTATTCATTTAAAAAAGAAAAGTATTATGGCAATTAGATTTAAAAGGGTTCAACGTCTGTGTGATCCAACAAACAAAGAGGCAGGAAAGAAAGTGTATCCGGTAATTTCTTATCAATACGATACGAGTGCTACATTGGATGAGTTTGCGAAAGAAATATCCTCTGCTTCCGGTGTAAGTGAAGGTGAAACTATTAGTGTATTGAAAGATTTTCGTACACTTCTGCGTAAGACATTACTTTCCGGACGTTCGGTAAATATCGCAGGACTGGGGTATTTCTATTTGGCTGCTCAAAGCAAAGGAACGGAAAAGGCGGAAGACTTTACTGTATCTGACATTAGCGGTCTGCGGGTTTGTTTTCGTGCGAATTCGGATATTCGTCTCTTTGCAGGAACTTCGACACGTTCGGATGGATTGAAGTTTAAGGATTTGGATCATATCAATGATTCGAGTATCATTGATGGTGGCTCAGGCGAAGGAGGTGAAGCACCGGACCCTGATGAAGGTACGGGAGGTAGTGGTGAAGCACCCGATCCGGCAGCTTGATAAACGGGAAGTCGGGAATTAGCGACTTTGTATGGAATGGGGCTTCGGCCTCATTCTTTCTTTATAACTACATAAATAGATCAATATGCAAATAACTACAATCCTTGCTTTCATTACTGCTATGGGTGGTTTGGAAGCGGTGAAATGGATAGTGAGATATATCTCTTGCCGGAAAACGGATGCACGGAAAGAGGAGGCAGACGTAAGCAGTCTGGAAGAAGAAAATCGCCGTAAAAAGGTGGATTGGTTGGAAGATCGCCTGACACAGCGGGACGAGAAAATAGACGGGCTTTATATCGAGCTTCGCAAGGAGCAGGAAGAGAAGATCGACTGGATACATAAATGCCATGAAGTAGAGTTGGCACAGAAAGAGTCGGAGGTGAAAAAGTGTGAGATCAGAGGGTGTGTGAAGCGCATTCCTCCTTCGGAATATTAATGAGGTTAGTTGATAAGAATAAAATGTCATGAGAAAGATAGATTCTATTATAGTGCATTGCTCGGCTACAAAAGCCGGACAGGATTTTACCGCTGCAGATATTGACCGTTGGCACCGGGAACGTGGGTTCAATGGTATCGGTTATCATTATGTTATCCGTCTGGACGGAAGACTGGAGAAAGGAAGGGAGATTGATTTGGCGGGAGCGCATTGTAAAGGTTGGAATGAGCGAAGTGTCGGGATCTGTTATATCGGGGGACTGGATGAGAACGGACATCCGGCAGATACCCGGACAAATGCTCAAAAACGGGTGATTTATCAAGTAATAATGGATTTGCAACGGCAATATACTATTCTTCAGGTATTGGGACACCGGGATACTTCGCCGGATTTGAATGGAGACGGGGTGATCGAACCTTATGAATATGTGAAAGCGTGTCCTTGTTTTGATGTGAGGGAGTTTATGAAGAGTGGGAGGGAGCTGCTGTTTGTTTTATTATTGGGTCTCGTTCTTCCGGGGGTGCTGTCGGGATGCAGGAGTAAGAAGGAAGTTACCAGTAGGAGCAGTGAGGTGCAGATGGATTCAAGTTCTTCCGGGCATTCTTCCCATGTGGCTTTGTATGATGTTAATCAGGAAAAGAAGATGCTGGAACGGATGGAGGAGTCTACCGAACAAATATTGGTAGTATTGGGGAAAGATACTGCGACAGGGGATTTCTCTTCCACCTGTTTTATTTCAGGTAGCAGAAAGACGGTGAATAAGGTTTTTGAAAAGAAAGAGAGGATAGATGAGAAAGAAGATACTCAAATATCATCTTTCATCGACACGAATCATCATAAAGTGGTTTGTGAGGAGGAAGAGAATAGCTTATATTATAGGAAAAATATAAGTTGGATGCTAATAATTAGTATATCGGCATTGATGTTACTTTACTTTATTTATAAAAAGAGGAGAATTCTTTTTTGAGGATTTGCATAGAAATATATAGAATAATACTATCTTTGTAGAGGTATATCGGGCTTAATGGAGTGATTGTTCAATAATATTCATATTCATCATCGGGATATACAATGAGAATGAGGGCGAAATTTTTTATTGTGATAATTGGAATTGTGTAGCCCTAAATGTGCGAATAACGTAAAAGTGGTAGCTTTTGAGTTTGAATTTTGCATATATCGAAACAGGCTATTTATAATATTTGCTATTAGTCTTGTTTGTAAACAGATATTGTTCTCTTAGACATGAATATAATTTGCCGTATTTGTGATTATACGGACCTTTGCAGAAGGTAACTAACAAACAATATTAGGGATTAATGATTATATATAATAGTCGATTAGCAAAATGTCTTCTCGATAAAAAGAAACATTCTTTTATGATTTTTGGGTGCTACTTTACCCGTTATAAGCAATTAGAATTTTGGGAGGAAATAGAAAACCGGATTCATGTAAGGCAATACATGGAATACTTTTTGCCTGCATTGTTATCAGCAGTAGGAGTATCGCTATGAGTGAAGCTGTCATCATCAAGATGGGCTGACTAAGATAAAGATCCCTTGTGGATCGGCTGCCTGTGAAGGTCGCTCTATTGTTTGTTTTGTTTGTGTTTTGGTGCACCTTTATTCTGTTGAAGAATAAGGTGCACTCTTTTTATGGTTATGTAATAGTTTAAATATATCTTTGAAGAAAAAAAGAAGATGGGTGAAAAAGCTTCAATGTGGAATCTTTGGCATGGCTGTCACAAATTGAGTGAGGGCTGCCGTCATTGTTATGTGTATCGGACGGATGGTAAATATGGAAAAGACAGTTCGGTGGTGACAAAGACGGAGAAGTTTGATTTACCCTTGCTTCGGAAAAAGAACGGTACGTATAAGATACCTTCGGGCAATCTGGTATATACCTGTTTTACTTCGGACTTTCTGATAGAAGATGCTGACGAATGGCGTGCCGAAGCATGGGAGATGATACGGATACGGCAGGACTTGCATTTCCTTTTTATCACCAAACGAATCGATCGATTACAACAGTGTCTGCCTCCGGATTGGGGTGATGGGTATGAGAACGTTACAATCTGCTGCACAATGGAGAATCAGGATAGGGTGGATTTTCGTCTACCTATTTATAGAGAAATTCCTATTAAACATAAAATTATTATCTGCGAGCCGCTTCTTAGCCGGATTGATTTTAGAGGTGAGTTAGGGGATTGGGTGGAACAGGTGGTTGCCGGAGGAGAGTCGGGAAAGGAAGCCCGAATGTGTGACTACGAGTGGGTGCTGGATATCCGGCAGCAATGTATAGATGCGAATGTCGGCTTTTGGTTCAAGCAGACTGGGAGTTTTTTGCTGAAAGAGGGACATGAATACAAGATTGCCCGACAGTTTCAACATTCGCAGGCGAGGAAGGCTGGATTGAATTATACGCCTGATAAACAAGAAATAAAAGGTTAGTTCAGATATTTTTTACTGAAAGCGAGGGTTGCTTGGCAATCTTCGCTTTTTTGTTTTATTGAGTACAAAATACGGATAATCACGTCTTTTTATAAAGATATTGTGTAAATTTTAAATTATCCATATTAATGAAACAGATAAAACTGTTACTTCTTTTAGCTTCCGCCTCCGTTACGGGAGCACTTGCGCAAAGCAATGGATTGACGGATATGAGTCAGAGCCGTTTTGCGAAGATGGCGAATACCGGAATTGGTGCCGTACATTGGACGGATGGATTCTGGGGAGATCGCTTTCAGGTATTTAGCCGGACTTCCCTGCAGAGTATGTGGAACACTTGGAACGCGCCGGAGATCTCTCACGGTTTCCATAATTTTGAGATTGCTGCCGGGGTATGCAAAGGAGAGCATTGGGGACCTCCATTTCATGACGGAGATATGTATAAATGGATGGAAGGTGTGGCTTCTGTCTATGCAGTTAATAAAGATCCAGAGTTGGGCAAGTTAATGGATAACTTTATTACTTGTGTCGTAAAAGCGCAACGTGCAGACGGTTATATACATACGCCTGTTGTTATCGAAGAACTGAATAAAGGGATTGACTCTCATGCATTGGAGGATCAGCATAAACAAACGGTCATTGGAACGAAAGTAGGTGACGAGGATGAAAAAGGAGCTTTTGCCAATCGGCTGAACTTTGAGACTTATAATCTGGGACATTTGATGATGGCGGGTATTGTGCATCGTCGTGCCACCGGAAAGACTACTCTTTTTGATGCTGCTGTGAAAGCGACGGATTTCCTCTGTCATTTTTATGAAACGGCTTCTGCTGAACTGGCTCGCAATGCTATTTGTCCCTCTCATTATATGGGGGTAGTTGAAATGTACCGGGCTACCGGAAATCCCCGTTATCTGGAACTTTCAAAGAATCTGATTGATATCCGTGGTATGGTGGAGAACGGTACGGACGATAATCAGGACCGTATTCCTTTCCGCGATCAATATCGTGCGATGGGACATGCCGTACGCGCCAACTATCTGTATGCCGGAGTAGCGGATGTATATGCAGAAACCGGTGAGCAGCAATTAATGAAGAACCTGACTAGTATCTGGAATGATATCGTGACCCGGAAAATGTATGTGACCGGTGCTTGCGGTGCTCTTTATGATGGTACATCGCCTGATGGAACGTGTTATGAACCGGATAGTATTCAGAAAGTGCATCAGAGTTATGGACGTCCCTATCAGTTGCCGAATAGCACTGCTCACAATGAAACGTGTGCCAATATCGGTAATATGCTGTTTAACTGGCGGATGCTGGAGGTGACAGGGGATGCGAAATATGCTGATCTTGTGGAGACTTGTCTTTATAACAGTGTATTGAGCGGTATTAGTCTGGATGGAAAGAAGTATTTCTACACGAATCCGCTTCGTATCAGTGCCGATCTTCCTTACACGCTTCGCTGGCCAAAGGAACGGACGGAATATATCAGTTGTTTCTGCTGTCCTCCGAACACATTGCGTACACTGTGCCAGGCACAAAACTATGCATATACATTGAGTCCGGAAGGGATTTATTGCAATCTGTATGGGGCAAATACATTGACAACGACTTGGAAAGGGAAGGGAGAAGTAGCTCTGACGCAGGAAACGGATTATCCCTGGGATGGAAATGTACGCGTAACGTTGGATAAAGTTCCTCGTAAGGCGGGTACTTTCTCGCTCTTCTTACGTATTCCTGAATGGTGCGAAAAGGCTACGCTTACGGTGAATGGACAGCCGTTGCAAGTCAATGCGAAGGCAAATTCGTATGCGGAAGTAAATCGTGCATGGAAGAAGGGGGATGTAGTGGAGTTAGTGATGGATATGCCTGTACGTTTGCTCGAAGCTCATCCGTTGGCAGAGGAGATTCGTAATCAGGTGGTAGTGAAGCGCGGACCGTTGGTTTATTGTCTGGAAAATATGGATATAGCGAATGGAGAGAAGATTGATAATGTATTGATTCCTGCTGATATAAAATTGACTCCGAAGAAGATCACGATTGAGGGTAGTCCGATTGTAGCGCTCGAAGGCAAAGCGCGTCTGGCATCTGCAACTTCGTGGGAAGGAGTACTTTATCGTCCGGTGGTTCAGGCAGAGAAGACGGTGGATATTCGTTTGATCCCTTATTATGCCTGGGGAAATAGAGGAAAAGGAGAGATGACCGTATGGATGCCTCTTGCCAGATAAATCATGATACAGAAATGAAGAAATGAGGATGAGAAAGTTATTTTTAACGGCTATATGTATTTTGTGCAGTCATTGGTTATGGTCTGGTGAGATATGGGTTTCTCCCAAAGGTAATGACTTTAATGATGGAACCCGCCAGTCTCCCAAAGCAACGCTGACTGCTGCTTTACGGCAGGCGCGTGAGTGGCGGAGGACGGGAGATGACCGTGTACAGGGAGGAATCACTATTTATATGGAGGGTGGAACGTACGCTCTGTATGAGCCGGTTTTTATTCGTCCGGAAGATAGTGGGACAAAGGAATCACCGACGGTGATCCGTTCGGCAACCGATGAAAAGGTGGTGTTGAGTGGAGGAGTCCGTATCAAGAATTGGAAGAAACAAGGAAAGCTCTGGGTGGCAGATGTGCCGGCATTTAATGGGCGTCCATTGGATTTCCGTCAGTTGTGGGTGAATGGAGAAAAGGCTGTCCGTGCCCGTGATGTAGAGGATTTCGAAAAGATGAACCGTATTTGCAGCGTGGATGAAAAGAATGAAGTTCTTTATGTTCCTGCGGTTGCGGTACGCAGACTTATTGATAATAAGGGAAAATTGAAGGCTGAATATGCCGAGATGGTGATCCATCAGATGTGGTGTGTGGCTAATCTTCGGATTCGCTCTATTGAGGTGCAGGGAGATAGTGCGGCGGTACGTTTTCACCAGCCGGAAAGCCGGATTCAGTTTGAACATCCTTGGCCGCGTCCAATGGTGACGACAGACGGACATAATTCTGCTTTTTATCTGACGAATGCCCGTGAACTATTGGATGTACCGGGCGAATGGTATCACGATATGGATGCCCGTAGAGTGTATTATTATCCACGGGAAGGAGAGAAGATGCAGGAGGCGGAAGTAATGGTACCTGCCATTGAGACGTTAGTACAGGTAGAAGGTACTTTGGATCGTCCTATGTGTCATATTCGTTTTGAGAAAATTACTTTTTCTTATACTACGTGGATGCGTCCGTCGGAGAAAGGACATGTGCCTCTTCAGGCAGGTATGTATCTGACGGATGGGTACCGGATTGATCCAAAGATGCAACGGGATTATCTGAATCATCCGTTGGATAATCAAGGATGGTTGGGTCGTCCTGCGGCTGCTGTTCGGGTAGCTGCTGCCAGGCAGATTGATTTTGAGCGTTGCCGATTTGAACATCTGGGTTCTACCGGACTGGATTATGAAGAAGCGGTGCAGGGTGGTATTGTTCGTGGTTGTCTCTTTCGCGATATTGCTGGAAATGGTTTGCTGGCCGGTAGTTTTTCTCCGGCTGCTCACGAAACGCATTTGCCTTATGATCCTGCTGACCGCCGGGAAGTATGTACACACCAACAAATCAATAATTGCTATTTCACGGAAGTAGGTAATGAGGACTGGGGATGTCTCGCCATTGCTGCGGGGTATGTGAGTGATATTAATATCGAGCATAATGAAATTAGTGAAGTTCCTTATAGTGGCATCAGTCTTGGTTGGGGATGGACACAAACTGTGAATTGTATGCGTAATAACAGAGTTCATGCAAATCTGATTCATCATTATGCGAAACACATGTATGATGTAGCGGGTGTTTACACGCTTGGTTCACAGCCCAAAAGCTATGTAACGGAAAATTGTGTGCATAGTATCTATAAACCGGGGTATGTGCACGATCCTAATCATTGGTTCTACCTTTATACAGATGAGGGTTCTTCTTTTATTACTGTTCGTGATAATTGGACGGAAGGGGAGAAGTATCTGCAAAATGCCAATGGCCCCGGAAATGTATGGGAGAATAACGGTCCGAAAGTGGATGATGCTATTCGTGAACGTGCAGGATTGGAAACAGAATACAAGGATTTGCTGAATGTCCGATAGTGATTAGTCGGTTAATAATAGAAAGAATAATGAAAAAGAAATATATGATATTGCTTGGTGCCTTGTCTTTGGCAAGTAGCACATTTGCCCAGACCTGGATTTGGTATCCGGGAGATTATGAAATCTGGCTGGGAAATCAAATGAACAACCGTCGTACGGAACGGGGTGCATTTTTCCCTCCTTTCTGGAAAACGGACAGTCATTATGTAGTGGTTGAATTCAGCAAGCAACTGAATCTTTCCGAGCCGGAAGAGATTTTTATTGCTGCGGAAGGAAAGTATAATGTCAAGCTGGATGGAAAGCTTCAAT
Organism: Bacteroides sp. D2; assembly: GCF_025147085.1. Classification (NCBI taxonomy): domain Bacteria; kingdom Pseudomonadati; phylum Bacteroidota; class Bacteroidia; order Bacteroidales; family Bacteroidaceae; genus Bacteroides; species Bacteroides sp. D2. The sequence continues at coordinate 4,850,846 of NZ_CP102261.1, forward strand.
TCGGTATGCCGGAGACGATGACTCTTCCTGCCGGTAAGCATAACCTGAACATCAAAGTCTGGAATCAGGCTACTCCTCCCACCATTTATGTGAAAGGGAAGACGGTGAATTCTGATTCCTCCTGGCGAGTGACTTACGAAGATAAAGAATGGATTGATGAGAGCGGAAAAGCCAGTGGTACATCTGCTACGATCTATATAGATGCCGGATGTTGGAACTTTGACGGGGCTACCCAGCTTCCTTCCCAATTCAGTCTGATGCGTGAACCGCAGCAACCTGTTGCGAAGACAGAACAGGCTGAAGGAGGTATTCTTTATGATTTTGGAAAAGAGACATTCGGATTCATCACATTGAAGAATCTTTCCGGAAAAGGAAAAATAGAGATTTATTATGGCGAAAGTCCGGAAGAAGCAAAGGATAAAGCATATTGTGAAACTTTGGACAAACTGTTGTTAGAACCGGGACAAGTGACTGACCTCGCCATCCGTAGCACTTCTCCCTTAAATAGTTCTGATAACGAATATACGTTGGAGAATAGTAAAGCTTTTCGATATGTCTACGTTACCCACGAACCGGGTGTACAAATAGGAGAAGTATCCATGCAATATGAATATCTTCCTGAAGAGTATCGTGGAAGTTTCCGTTGCAATGATGAAGAATTGAACCGTATCTGGGAAGTGGGGGCCTATACCATGCATCTCACTACCCGCGAGTTCTTTATTGACGGTATCAAACGCGACCGCTGGGTATGGAGTGGGGATGCTATCCAAAGTTATCTGATGAATTATTATCTTTTCTTCGATAGTGAATCCGTGAAACGTACAATCTGGCTGCTTCGTGGCAAAGATCCTGTGACCAGCCATAGCAATACGATTATGGACTATACTTTCTATTGGTTCCTTAGCGTATATGATTATTATATGTATAGTGGCGACCGCCACTTTGTCAACCAACTGTATCCACGTATGCAAACGATGATGGATTATGTATTGGGACGTACAAATAAAAATGGCATGGTGGAAGGTATGACCGGTGACTGGGTATTTGTGGACTGGGCGGACGGCTATCTGGATAAAAAAGGAGAACTTTCTTTTGAGCAAGTTTTATTTTGCAGAAGTCTGGAAACAATGGCTTTGTGTGCTGATTTAGTTGGGGATGAGATTGGGAAGCAGAAGTATGAGAAGCTGGCCGCTGCTCTGAAAGCAAAGTTAGAACCTACTTTCTGGAACAATCAGAAACAGGCATTTGTGCATAATCGTGTGAATGGTCAGCAAAGTGATGCTGTGACGCGTTATGCCAATATGTTTTCTGTATTCTTCCAGTATCTGAACGCAGATAAGCAGCAAGCCATCAAGAACTCTGTTCTTCTGAATGACAGCATTCTGAAAATCACAACGCCTTATATGCGTTTTTATGAATTGGAAGCTCTTTGTGCTCTGGGTGAACAGGAGGCTGTCATGAAGGAAATGAAAGCTTACTGGGGCGGCATGTTGAAGGAGGGTGCTACCTCTTTCTGGGAAAAATACAACCCTGAAGAAACTGGAACGCAACATCTTGCCATGTACGGCCGTCCTTATGGCAAGAGTCTGTGTCATGCCTGGGGAGCAAGTCCTATCTATCTGCTCGGCAAATATTATTTAGGTGTGAAACCTGTGAAAGAAGGATATAAGGAGTTTGCTATTGCTCCTGTATTGGGAGGACTGAAATGGATGGAGGGTACTGTACCCACTCCGAATGGCGATATCCATGTTTATATGAATGGCAAAACGATGAAAGTGAAAGCTACAGAAGGGGAAGGCTATTTGACAATCAATAGTCGGCGTCCACCCAAAGCAAATATCGGAATACCGGAGAAAGTATCGGAAGGAGTGTGGCGTCTCCGGATTGATTCACCCGAAGAAAGAATTGTTACCTATCATTTATAATTCATTGTTAATTAGTTAGTGGAGTAGTCCTTGATTAACGGATCCTCTTTTATAGTGGAGATTGTTAATCAGGGACTTTTTTTATTGGAATGTGTGCCACCTTTTCTAAATTTTACTACTTTTGTTTTGTGAAAGACACTTAATTGTAATACGTCTTTTGTTCTTTTGGAAAAACAATTAAACAAAATCCAAGGAATGTTAGATAAATCAGCTCAATACACTAATACAGATGACGAGAAGCTCTTTTCCTTCATAGAAAAAGGAGATAAAGGAGCTTTTACACAGGCTTATGACAGATATCATAAGCTGCTATATGTATTAGCTTACCGTTATTTAATGAATGCAGACATGGCAGAAGATGTAGTGCAACATGTCTTTGCCCGTTTATGGGAATTTAGGTCGGAACTACATGTAGGAATCAGCCTTAAAAACTATCTGTTCACTATGACGAAAAATCATGTCTTAAATCTGATTCGTAATGAGAATAGTGCAATCAGCAAGAACTATGAGATAGCACAATCGACGCCTGTCTACGAAGATAATCTGATAGAAAATCTGGAGAAGAAAGAATTGATGGCCTCTTTTTATAAAGCGGTAGATATGCTTCCGCCACAGAAACGCAGTATTTGTTTGATGAAAGTGAAAGAGGAACTAACGAATCAGGAAATAGCCGAACGGATGAATCTGTCTGTTAATACAGTCAAAACGCATTATACGGAAGCATTGAAAATGCTACGTATTCATTTAAGTAAAATGCTAATAATTGTTACTTTTGTCACACTAATGACATATTTAAGTGTCCACTATTTAAGATAAAAAGAGAATGAATCGACCCACTGATAAACAAATAGAAGAAGTGCTTGCCGGAGTTGCTACACCGGAGGATGCAAAATTTGTGGCGGAATGGTTTGCCACAGAAGAAGGGAACACTTACCTGGATGCTGTGATGACTCGGGAGGCAGAACATTTAAAAGCCGAAACGGCAGAAATATATGTGGACCATACTATACCTTCAGAAAAGATGTACCATCAGATCCAAAAGAACATATCACGCAAACAGATCAAACGTATCTGCTTCCGTGTGGCTGCAATCTTGATTCCCGTTATTTTCCTGATAGGTCTTTATATACAGATCAATTCCCGGGTGAATTTATTCGGCACTACGGAATATGAGGAAATTCGTGTTGCCAAAGGAGAGCGGATACAGATGATGTTTCAAGACGGGACACGAGTTTATATCAATTCGGATTCCTGGTTGAAGTATCCTAAAAAGTTCGGATTGAGTAAGCGGGAAGTTTTCCTGGTGGGAGAAGCCTATTTCGTGGTAGCCAAGAATAAAAAACGTCCGTTTATTGTTAATCTGAACGGACCTTCCGTTCATGTACTGGGTACTTCTTTTGATGTACAAGCCTACCCGGAGAATAAAGACATTGTGATCTGTCTGGATGAAGGACATGTAAATCTGACTCTCTCCTCTGCAAAAAAATACCCGTTACTGCCGGGCGAGAAACTGATATATAATAAAGAAAGTGACCAGTGCCGGATAATCAAGAACGATCATTCAAAGCAAGTCTCAATGTGGAAAGACAATGTGATTTCTTTTAAAGATACTCCTCTGGCAGAAGTGGTCAAGGTTCTGAACCGCTGGTATAATGTAAACTTTAAGATAGAGGATGAGCAAGCATCGAAATATGTATATACGTTGACCTCGGATAATACGATACTGGAGAAAGTGCTTCAGGATTTGGAAAAGATTGCGCCGGTAAAATTTGAATATGATGAAGTCCGGAAAGAAGTGACAGTCCGAATGAAATAGGACGGAAAGAAGTAAAATATACTGGATAGGATAATAGAATGAGGACAGGCTGTGTATATACGCAGCCTTTACTGTTTTAGAATAAGAATGTTATGAAATAAATTAGGCTTATGCAAAAAAACTCTTTTTTCTCTCACCCGCTTTTTTGACTTGTGTGTCTACTAAGCATAAATGAGATTTTAAATCTAAGTTTAACTTTAATCAAAGCAAGTAGTATGAAACACAAAGTTCTGCTCATATTGTTGCTGGGGATAATCATAAGCGTGTCCGCTTCTGCCCAAAAGGTGACAATAAATCTTAAACAAGTAAAGCTGGAGAAAGTATTCTCTGCTATTACACAGCAAACTGGTCTTACGGTGGCTTATAGCCGTACGATCGTCAATCCGGATCGAATAGTGACGGTAGAAGCAAAGAATCAGGAGTTATCTAAAGTTCTGAATGATTTGTTTCTCGGTACTAACGTAAACTATGAGATCGGAAAAACAAAAATTTATTTGAAGGAGAAAGTTACGGATTTTGAACAACAAACCAGTAATGCGAACAAAAAAAATATATCCGGTCGGGTAGTCGATGAGAAAGGAGAGCCGATTATTGGCGCCAGTGTGATGGTGCAAGGCAGCTCTTTGGGTACAATAACGAATGTAGACGGACGTTATACTTTGGCTAATGTTCCCGAAAGCAGTACGATTACAGTCTCATATATCGGATATATTACAGTTAATTACGCTGCTACCAGCAGAAATCTGTCTCAAGTAGTTCTCCGCGAAGATAGTAAGACACTGGAAGAAGTGGTAGTGGTGGGATATGGTACGCAAAAGAAAGTAAACCTGACTGGTGCCGTTGCTATCGTTTCGGGTGATGAACTGACGACCCGTTCTGCTGCCAACTTATCACAGCTTCTGCAAGGTTCTGTACCGAATATGAACGTAAACTTTAGTTCGGGACGTCCCGGACAAGGGGGAAGTTTCAATATCCGTGGTGTCAACTCAATTAGTGCAGATGCAGCACCTCTGACTATCATTGATGGAATCGAGGGAGATATAAATAAGGTAAACCCCAATGACGTAGAATCCATCAGTGTTTTAAAGGATGCTTCGGCTGCTGCCGTATATGGTGCCCGTGCTGCTTATGGAGTTATTTTGGTTACAACCAAGAATGGAAAGATAGGAAAGACCAATGTCAGCTATAACGGTCGTTTCAGTTTTGGTGAAACGACAACTTCTACGGATTTTGAGACGCGTGGTTATTATTCGGCCGGTATCAATGATATGTTCTACAAAACATACCAGGGCGTCCCTTATACACATTATACCCAAGAAGATTACCATGAATTATGGATTCGCCGTAATGATAAAGTGGAAGATCCTTCCCGTCCATGGGTGGTAGAAAAAAACGGAGAGTATAAATATTACGGCAACTTTGACTGGTATAATTGTTTGTTTGATAATACCCGCCCTACTTGGGAGCATAACTTGACGGTTTCGGGAGGAACCGAAAAAGTGAAGTACATGCTATCAGGCAACTACTATAATCAGAAAGGAATTATCAGAATAGATCCGGACCGTTTTAAGAAATATACGTTCCGTTCGAAAATCATTGCCAATATCACTTCCTGGTTTGAATTAAGTAACAATACTTCCTATTACCATTCTGAATATACCTATCCGGGACTATCGGGAGTGAATGACGTTTTCACCAGAGCCGGGCGGCATGCTTTGGCAAGTATTGTGCCGATGCATCCGGATGGAACTCTGGTTTACAGAACAGGTCTGACAGACACAGGAGAAGTGGCAGATGGTGTGAGTGCCGTATTATTGAATGGCGGCCACCATAACCGGGATCGTGAATATGAGTTTGTAACTACGTTCGAGGCCGTATTGAAACCCATCAAACATTTTGAGGTTCGTGCAAACTACAGCTGGGCGCATTACAACCAGCAGAATTTGAATCGTTCCGTAGATGTATTATACTCCAGAAATCCGGGAGAAACAATCACAATGGATAACGGACGTACCAGAGGCAATTATTTGTCGGAAATACAAAACAACCAGATACGCCAGACTTTCAACTTATACGGGACGTATGACAATACCTTCGCAAATGCACATTCTGTAAAGGTCATTGTGGGAGGTAACTATGATTATAAGTATTTCAAGAAACTGGGAATGAAACGTAACGGGTTACTCTCTGAATCTCTCGATGATTTTAACCTGGCAAAAGGTGATGATATATCCATAACCGGGGGACAAGAGGAATATGCTATTCTTGGTTTTTTCTATCGTTTGAATTACGGATATAAAGACCGCTATCTATTTGAAGCCAGCGGACGTTATGACGGTAGTTCCCGTTTTCGTCGAGGACATCGTTTCGGTTTCTTCCCGTCGTTCTCTGCCGGATGGCGTGTCAGTGAAGAAGCCTTCTTTACACAAGCCAAAAACTATGTAAGTAATCTGAAACTAAGACTGTCTTACGGATCATTGGGAAATCAGAAAACAGTAGGCTATTATGACTATCTGCAACTGATTAATACCGGAGCGGTAATGAACTATGCTTTCGGAGATACTACGAAAGGCGATTATGCCTATGAGTCAGCTCCGAACTCTACCGATTTGACCTGGGAAACTGTAATCACAAAAAATATAGGTTTGGACTTGGGTTTTCTTAATAACCGTTTGAATGTATCTTTTGATGCATATATTCGTGATACCAAAGATATGTTGATGGCAGGAAAGACTTTGCCTGGCGTATATGGTGCATCTTCTCCCAGAATGAATGTGGCAGACTTGCGTACGAAAGGGTGGGAAGCATCTATTACTTGGGGAGATAGTTTTACTTTGGCAAGCAAGCCTTTCAACTACCGGATAATGGCTGGTATCGGAGATAACACCTCCAAAGTGACAAAATATGATAATCCCAACCGGACGCTGACTGATCCTTACGAAGGACAGCAGTTAGGCGAAATATGGGGATACGTAGTAGACGGTTATTTTAAAACGGATGAAGAAGCAAGGAATTATAAAGTGGACCAATCGTTCGTTAACCAAATGATTAATGCAAGCGCTTTGGATAATGGACTTCATGCCGGTGACCTCAAATTTGTCGATTTGGATGGTAACAACAAGATTGAGCAGACAACATCGGCTAATGACCGGAAAGACATGAAAGTGATCGGTAACTCATTGCCGCGCTATAATTATAATTTCGGAATCTCTGCAGATTGGTATGGAATTGATTTTTCAGTTCTTTTTCAGGGCATTGGCAAACAAAATTGGTATCCTGGTGCTGAAACGTCCATGTTTTGGGGACCTTATTCCCGACCATACGCTAGTTTTATTCCTTCCGACTTTATGAGCCAGGTATGGAGTGAAGAAAATACAAATGCTTATTTCCCACGTCCCAGAGGATATGTGGCTCTCGGTAGTAATCGTGAATTGGCAGTGGTTAATACTAAATATTTGCAGAATCTGGCTTATTGTCGGTTGAAGAATCTTTCTATTGGTTACACATTGCCGGATAAATGGCTTTCTAAAATAGGTTTCGAGAAAATACGTGTTTACTTTAGTGGTGAGAACTTGCTGACATTCACTAAGCTACATTCCGATTATATTGATCCGGAACAAGCATCGGCAAGTAACAGCTGGAAAACAAGTAAAAGTGACGCAAATATTTATCCCTGGGCAAAGACATACTCTTTTGGTGTAGATATAACGTTCTGATAATAATGAATATAAAGGAATATAGTATGAAAATAATGAAATATACATTGTGGGCGACTGTTGGTCTGTCGTTGTTATTTGCTTCTTGTGAAAGCATATTGGATATAAATCCGAAAGATCGCTTGACGACTAAGGATTATTTTACGAATGAAGAGCAATTACGATTATACAGTAATCAATTCTATTCGAATAACTTCCCGGGTGATGGCGATATTTACAAGGATAATGCTGATGTGTTGATCGTATCACCTTTGGACGATGAAGTGAGCGGACAACGTGTCATTCCGGAAACGGGTGGAGGATGGAGTTGGAGTGCACTGCGATCAATTAATTTTTTATTGGATAATCTGGGAAACTGTAAAGACCAGAAAGTGCGCGACAAATATGAAGCCCTGGCACGCTTCTTCCGTGCTTATTTTTATTTTGAAAAGGTGAAACGTTTTGGAGATGTACCTTGGTACGATAAAGTACTCGGCTCGGATGATGCTGATTTATACAAAGCCAGGGATTCACGCGAATTTGTGATGGGAAAGATAATGGAAGATCTTAATTTTGCCATAGAGGTTTTTAAAGAAACCAACCGGACAAAAGAACTTTATCGTGTAACCTGGTGGACTGCCCAGGCATTAAAGTCACGTGTAGGATTATTTGAAGGTACTTATCGTAAATATCATGGATTGGGTGATTATGAGAAATACTTGAATGACTGTGTAAGTGCCTCTAATGAAATCATGACTGCTTCCGGAGGATATTCATTGTATCAATCCGGCTCACAGTCCTATCGTAATCTCTTTAAATCCGAGAATGCGATTGATGCGGAAATCATATTGGCAAGGGATTATAATAATGATTTGAGTCTGGTTCATAAAGTACAAGCTTTTGAGAATTCTCCGACATTAGGCCGCCCCGGACTTTCGAAAAAACTGGTCAATTATTATTTAATGAAGAACGGCAACCGTTTCACCGACCAGCCCAATTATGCAACAATGGAATTCAAGGATGAAATAGTCAATCGTGATCCGCGTTTAGCCCAAACAATCCGTACTTCAAATATAAATATGAATGTCACGATGACCGGATACCACCTGCTGAAATATGCAAATGATAATATGAGCTATACAGGTGATTCAAGCAATGACCTTCCTCTGTTCAGATTGGCAGAAGTTTATTTGAACTATGCCGAAGCAAAGGCAGAATTAGGCACACTGACGCAAACTGATATCGACAATACGGTAAATAAATTGCGGACACGTGCAGGAGTCACGGGAAAACTGAATATGAACGCAGCAAACCTTTCTCCGGACCCTTATATGTGTGCTCCGGAAACCGGTTATGTGAATGTCACAGGAGATAATAAAGGGGTGATTCTGGAAATCCGCCGGGAACGTGCGATAGAGTTGGTCATGGAAGGCTTCCGTTATTATGATTTGATGCGCTGGAAAGAGGGGCAATGTATGGCCCAATCCTTTAAAGGGTTTTATCTTCCTGCTACAGCTATCAACAAAGCGTACGATATTGATGGAGACGGAACAAATGATGTCTGTTTCTACACCACATCTTCGCAACCCAATGTTGGAAATGTGACGTATGTAAAATTGGCTTCCGATGGAAGCGGCACCTCATTGTCGGAAGGTAATTATGGTAATTTACTGTGTTACAGCTGGATTGATCGTACATGGAATGAGAACCGTGATTATCTGTATCCGGTACCAAGACAGGAAATAACACTATCTGACGGTGTTGTAACCCAAAATCCGGGATGGAATGAATAACAAGTATAAAAGATATAAATAATAGATTTATGAAAAAGATAGTAATATATACATTGATTTCCTTCATATTCTCTGTTTTTGCCAGCAGTTGTGAAGATAATAAAGACAATTCATTGTACTATCCTGATTTCACGTGGGATACAGGAGATGGAGAGGAAGACGAAGACCCCGTAACTGAAACGTCCATGCGTGTAGCAACTTATAACTTACAGGTGGAGACTGGTACAGGATGGACTAACCGACGGGAACGTGTGGCACAATTAATCAAAGACTACGATTTTGAGATTTGTGGATTCGAAGAAGCCAGTTGGGAACAACGTTCCTACTTAGGAACTCAACTTGCGAGTGATTATCAGATTCTCGCTTATGGTCGTGACACTGGAAATGACGATAACAAGGCAGGAGAGATGAGTGGCATTTTATATAAGAAGAGCCGCTACACATTACTGGATGCCGGACGTTTCTGGTTTTCCGAAACTCCGGACATTCCTTCCAACGGATGGGATGAAACAAATTTCAAACGTTTCTGTGTATGGGGAAAATTCAAGGATAGCAAGACTCAAAAAGAATTTTATCTTTTTGAAACTCACATGCCTTTGGCTGATAATGCTAGAAAACACGCATGCCAAATGCTGGTGGATGCAGTTTCCGATAAAGCAAAAGACAATACTCCCGCATTTTGTACCGGCGACTTTAATGCTACTCCTGATGCTCCCGAAATAGCCACTACGATTTGCCAAAGTGGTATATTAAAAGATGCATATCGGGAAGCGGCCGTTCAGCATGGAGCTCTCTTTACATTTCCTTCTAAAAAGACCAGAATTGATTTTATTTTTGTGAAACATGCTACGGTGCTTTCTACCCGCACTATTGTCAGTTCTTTATCCGATCATTATCCTATGGTGATCGTAGTAGAAATCTAAAATAAAAATGAAGATTATGAAAAACAAATTTTATCATATAAGTACATACTCGGTAATGAGATATTGGACCATTTTATGGATGGCTATTTTATCTTTCTCATGCTCTGATTTTAATCCGATGGATTCCTATAGCCGTATTCCGCCGGATAGAAACACAGACATAGATGACGGAGACGAGGGTGACGGAGCAGGCGGGCTTTTTGAAAAAGGTTATGGAACAGTGAACAAGCCCTATCTCGTTATGGATGTGATACAGATTCAGAATATGAGTGAGGCTTTGGTGAAAGGAAAGATGATTTATTTCCAATTGGGAGCTGATATTGATATGAAGTCTATATCTAATTGGGATCCATTGAACCCAACCGGTGACTATTATATCTATTTTGATGGAAATAATCATATTATAAAGAATTTCACCTGTACAGACAAAGCGTATGCCAGTTTTTTCGGTATTTTGGCCGGGACTTGTAAAAATGTCGGTTTCTATAATGCCCATGTAGAAGCAGCTACTAATAGTGGGGCAGGGGTTATCGGCGGTTATATCGGAGTGAAAGCTCCGAACGCTGTAGAGAAGACAGGGCAGGTGGAAAACTGTTACGTCTCCGGAAAAGTGAAAGGAAAGTATGCTGGTGGAATAGCTTCCCGTATGGGTAGACCGTATGGAGGACAGATTTGTTATATCAAAAACTGTTATTCTACAGCAGAGGTTATATCTACAGGAGATGAATGTGGAGGTATTGTAGGTTCTATGTATGAAAACAGTGAGGTGTCATATTGCTATTCTACAGGTGTATTAATTGGTGCCAATTCAGTGGGAGGTATTGCTGCCCTTCCTTCCGAAGGAGCTAAAATTACTTCCTGTGTTGCTTGGAACTGGAAAATGACAGGACCTGCTGCTAGATCTGGACGTATCTGTGGAGTTTTGTCTCAAGGTGAAAATGGACATCAGGCAGATCCTGTCGCATCTGAATGTTATGCATGGGAGGATATGGTTTGTACAGGATTTTCTCCGGAGGATAATGTAGGCTCCGTTTCGACAGGAAAATATGATGGAGTGGGCGAAAGTGTCCTGACTTTGCAGAATAGCATTGCCAATTGGGGGACTCCATGGCATAATGTTGGGAATATAGATATGGGATTCCCTATTTTAGAGTGGCAATTGGATAGAGGAGATTATGCTAGTTATGGAGGACATGACAACGAACCGGAAGGAGATTTTGCCAATGGAGACGGAACTCAAAATAATCCTTATGTGATTGCTAATGCTATCCATATTCAGAATATGAGCAAAGCTCTCATTGAAAAACAAACGACTTATTTTGTCTTGAGTGCAGATATTGATATGCAAGGAATCAAGTGGACGCCTCTGAATGATGCTAATGGTTACCATAAATGGATTGATTTTGACGGACGCAACCATGTGGTTAAAAACTTAACTTGCGAATCGGGTACGTATAGGAGTTTCTTCGGGGTATTGTGTGGAGAATGTAGAAATGTGGGATTTGTGGATGCAAATATCTCATCTTCGAGCACAGGTATTGGCATTATAGCCGGTTATGTAGGGTTAGCTGCCGGTGCGGAAAACTACACAGGCAAGATAACCAATTGCTATACTAGTGGAATATTGAAAGGGTCGGGAGCAGCAGGTGGAATTGGTGGTGTACTTGGTGGTTCGGGATATATCAAAAATTGCTATTCCAGTGCTACTGTTATCGATCAGATTGCTAACAATACAGGTAAAGCCGGGGGAATCATCGGAAGGGTGAATGGCAATGCCAGTGGAAGCAGTATTGAGAACTGTTATTCTAGTGGTGATATTAGTGCCATAGGTGGAGGAAATGTAGGAAGTATAGTGGGCAAAATAGATAAAGGTAAGCTAACTGTTAAGAATTGTGTTGCCTGGAATACGATGTTGACCAGTACTGATAAAACAAAAATAGGACGTATAGTTGGAGGTACCGCTAATACTGCTTATGAAAACTGCTATGCTTATGATGGTATGATCCTGAAAGCAGGAGAAACTATATTTACCGTTTCAGATGAGACATCACCGTCCGGTAGTAGCTTCCAGGGAGTAGCTAAATCTACTAACGAACTGAAAAGTACTGTCATAAGCTGGGATTCTTCTCTTTGGAAAGAAGGGAACAATGGCTATCCGGTATTTAAATGGAGTAAATAAACTGATATTTAATAATTTGTAATATGAAGTGCTTTATAAATAAGAAATATTATTTCCTGTTTTTGATTTTACTTTTTGCCGGAGAACTTCCGGCAAAATCTTTGAACTTAGACAAAACGAAACCGGAAGATATTATTCGCCTTGCATCTTATAACATCCGCACCAAAGGAGACAAGGGGGATAAGGCTTGGGAAGTTCGTCTGAATGCATTGGTGGATGTTGTGCGACGGAATAAATTTGATATGTTTGCCATACAGGAAGGACGTACCTCTCAATTAAAAGATATGATGATCTTGAACGAGTTTTCTTATATCGGTCGTGATCGTGACGGGGATAATAAAGGAGAACATTGTGCCATTTTTTATAAAAAGGATCGTTTTAAGGTGTTGAAACATGGTGATTTCTGGTATTCGGAGACTCCTGACATACCTTCTTATGGTTGGGGAGCACGTTGTCGTCGGATTTGTACTTGGGGATATTTTAAAGACCTCCGGACTGGGAAGAAATTCTATGTGTTTAATTCGCATACGGATCATGAAGCAACAGAAGCAAGACGACAATCTTCGTTTATGTTGTTGGAACAGGTAAGGAAAATCGCTAAAGGTAAACCGACCTTTTGCACCGGTGATTTTAACGCTACTCCAGACGAAGAGCCGATACAACTTCTCCTGAAAGATAGTTTATTACTAGATTCATATGAATGTACTCTGACACCTCCCAAAGGACCGTCAGGTAGTTTTTATGCCTATGACAAAACAAGAAACATAGCTAAGCGTATAGATTTTATTTTTGTGACTCCAAAAATAAAAGTACTTTCTTATCACACCATTGATGATGATATAAAGTATAATAAATATTCTTCAGATCATTTTCCTGTAATGGTGGAAGTGCTACCGAAATGAAAAAAGGAATAAACTTTGAATAGTTATAAGACAATCAAGTTGTAAAGGTCGTTCATAGCCATAAATGTATAGATATATTTGTATATATCGCATTAACGTTGTTTCGACCTTTACACTATTTCCTTTTTTCTCATACAAGATGCTAACAAACTCATAGAACGTTTAGCAAATATACTAAAAAAAAGAAAAGTCAATAGCTTTTATTTATTCGAGATCTACAAAACTGCCCAAATATATTGATCATATCAATATTGAAAAACCAAACATTTGGACAACTCTTTTTATAGTCAGTCTAATCAGCAGCGTGGTACGGATGTGTAAACCAAAAACAGGAGCCGACTCCTTCAGTTGATTCCACGCCAATTTCTCCTCCCATTTGGGAAACAATGCTCTTACAGATAGAAAGTCCCAGTCCTGTACCCTGAACAAAAGTATTCAGCTTCACAAAACGTTCAAATACGCTCTTTTGCTTTTCTTCCGGTATTCCCATTCCGGTGTCGCGCACATAGAATTTTATCTTCTGATGGGATACTTGTTCATATCCCAAAGTGATACTGCCTTGCTGGGTGAACTTTAAGGCGTTATTTATAAAGTTACTGATTACTTGGGTGAATCTATTCTTATCCGTATAGATATAACATTCCGGAAATGGTTCCTCCAGAATCAGTTCAACACCTTTACCTACTTTCATTCCCATTGATTTGATAATTTCAGAACAAGTCTCGTTTACATCCACGTTGGTATATACAAAATTGAATGTTCCCGCTTCGATTTTCGAAAGATCGAGAATGTCCGATATCAGTTGTAAGAGAAGTTCGTTATTCTCTTGCACAATCTTAATGTATTCCTGCCGTTCGCTTCTGCTATCCGTTTCTGCCAGAAGACTGGAAAAGCCGACAATAGCATTGAGAGGAGTACGGATCTCATGACTCATGTTAGCCAGGAAAGCCGACTTCAGACGATCCAGTTCTTCCGCTTTATCGCGGGCAATAATCAATTTCTGTTCAGTTTCTTTCAAAGGCGTGATGTCATAATTGATACACAACATCTCAATAATGCCGTCTTGCGGACGATAATCTCTGACCATTACGTTAATGCTGGTCCATGTATATTTGCCATTCTCCCTGCATACACGAACTTCTTTACGCAAACTGGTTGCCTTTCCCGTTTTCACTTCACCTACAAAGTTTTTCAGAACAGCCTGATCTTCAGGAACTACATGTGCATATACTCCAATAACCTGTGGCATGGGAGTACCTTCTTTTTCACCCAAATTCCTGTACCATGTATCTTGGGCATATCCGTCTCTTGTCAATACATTGAAATGAGCAAATCCTACCTTGGCATAATCACCGATTAGAAGAAACAGATTCTCAAACTCCTGTATCTTAGTGTATGCATTGGTCGTTTCCGTTGTATCTATATTGATAAACAGATAGTTGATAAATCGATTTTGAGAATCATAGAGAGCAGTAACCTTAGTAGTAAGATTAATAATCCCATTTCTCCGGCTATCTACATATTGATTTATTTTTGAGAAGTCATAATTGATGGAGAAGTTTACATCTTCTTTCGCTCTCAATCTCTCTTTAACCTCTAAAGGAATATTGGGATTGTCGAACAGATTAACTCCCAATGCCTCATTCTTGTCAGACAAGCCGAATATTTCAAGCTCTTTATCATTAATATCTACCAGATAACCGTCTTTGTCGTAAAGTTCGACGCCAGCCGGAAGATTCTTATAGATGTTTCTCAATATCTTTTCGCTGTTGTCCAAAGCTAGACGATCTTCTTTGGCTTGTAATTCCGACTTTCGCAATTCGATGCAAATACTGATAATATTAGCAAGAGAGGAGAAGCATTGATAATCCACATTGCTCCAGCTACGCTGCGTTCTTACCATATCAATTCCCATATAGCCCCATACCTCTTCTTTAGAGATTAGCGGAACTACCATCAGCGACTTGATATCTTGCACCTCCAGCGTCTGACGATATTCCGCAGCTTCTTCGGGCATGTCGTCCAGCGTGTTCAGAATGATAGCCCTTCTTTCGGCTATCTGATGATTCCACCAGGTAGAAGGATCCCAGGGAATATTGCTCAAGAATTCCTGTTCCTTGGATATTCCTTCGGCGGTAACCTCATAAGTGCAATCCTGGCGTTGTTCTTTTCTGTTTATTTCGAAGATATAGATACGATCGCCCAAAAACTGGTTGAGGAGATCTCCTAATGTCTTGTTAACCACTTGAGTGACATCATCACATTGCAGAAAAGCAAGCAATGAATATGAAATATTATTTTGTTGGTAAAGCAGATTGCTCACTTGAAAGAAATCAATGTTTTCATTCGTAGTATCGATCGGTCTGTCAATATATTGCAGTAAGCCTGCCATATTCCTATATCCCTCTTTATCAGGCTTTTGGAAATTAATCTTAGAGTACACCCATATTTCTCCGTCTTTTGCCCGGATTGGGAACATCTGTTCGTATGTCTCCAGATAAGAAAGAGACATATACTCATTTTTAAGACGCAGCCGGTGATCTTCACGTATTCTTTGGTGAAATTCGGTGAAACTGATGCGGTTACTTTCGAGGCCGAGTAAGTCAACAATAAAGTCAGAGCAGATATATTCTTTATTCTTCAAATCTGACTCCCACCATCCCATTTTGGCCATTTGTGCTATCTGAACGTATTTTTCATAGTCATAATTTGTTTGTTCTTTCATATTGTTTGCTCTTGTTTTCTGTTTTATATTATAAGCTAGCCGGCAAAGATAAGCATAACTTTTAAATAATGAGGAATTTGCATATCACAGCAGGGTGAAAGTGGAAATTTGGTGCTGAAAAGTGAAAAAAGAGACAAATGAGTACAAACAGGGGATTATTTCGTCTTTCTCTTAGTGAAGAAGTGAATTATATAATCTATAATATATATCAGAAGAATGAAAAATACCAGATTATTCATGTTTGCGGCATGCACACTTTTTTTGGCAGCGTGTGGCAGGCAAACCGTGAAGATTATGACTCCGCCGGATGCGTCAAATCGTGTTTTGTTTGGTGCGGAGCAGTTACAGACTACCTTGGATAAAGCCGGTTATCAGGTAATGATGCAACAGGGAGACACGACATTCTCCGATCCCGAAATCAAAACGATTCTCTTGACGGAAGTAAATGACACGACACTCAAGAAAGAAGGTTTTCATATTTCGACGACGGGCAATCTGACCAGAGTGTCCGGCAGGGATGGGAGTGGTGTCATTTACGGATGCCGTGAACTGATTGACCGTGTGAATGATTCGGATGGTAAGTTGAACTTCCCGGAGGAACTGAAAGACGGTCCTGAAATGGTATTGCGTGGTGCATGTGTAGGATTACAGAAGATGACCTACCTGCCGGGACATGGTGTATACGAATATCCGTATACGCCGGAAAGTTTCCCCTGGTTTTATGATAAAGAACAGTGGATTAAATACTTGGATATGCTGGTTGCCAACCGCATGAATTCACTGTACCTTTGGAACGGTCATCCGTTTGCGTCATTGGTGAAACTGGAAGATTATCCGTTTGCATTGGAAGTAGATGAAGAAACGTTCAAAATGAACGAAGAAATGTTCTCTTTCCTCACAGAAGAAGCGGACAAACGCGGTATCTTTGTCATACAGATGTTTTATAATATCATTCTTTCCAAACCTTTTGCTGAACATTACGGACTGAAAACACAGGACCGTAACCGCCCCATTACTCCTCTGATTGCCGATTATACACGCAAGAGTATTGCCGCTTTCATTGAAAAGTATCCCAATGTAGGATTACTGGTTTGTCTGGGTGAAGCGATGTGTACAGTGGAGGACGATGTGGAATGGTTTACAAAAACAATTATTCCGGGAGTGAAAGACGGATTACAGGCATTGGGACGTACGGACGAACCGCCTCTTTTGTTGCGTGCGCACGACACGGACTGCAAACTGGTGAT
The DNA here is from genome assembly GCF_025147085.1 of Bacteroides sp. D2. Taxonomy (NCBI): domain Bacteria; kingdom Pseudomonadati; phylum Bacteroidota; class Bacteroidia; order Bacteroidales; family Bacteroidaceae; genus Bacteroides; species Bacteroides sp. D2. The sequence goes on from NZ_CP102261.1 coordinate 4,868,051, forward strand.
GGATGCTGCCTTGCCGCTCTATAAGAATCTTTATACGATGCATAAGTATAATGGTGAATCGTTGACTACCTACGAACCTCGTGGCCCCTGGTCGAAAATTCATACGGATTTGAGTTCGTTGGGTTCCATTCATATCAGTAACGTACATATCCTGGCAAATTTGGAACCGTTCCGCTGGGGTTCTCCGGATTTCGTACAAAAGGCGGTCACTGCCATGCACAATGTACACGGTGCCAATGCGTTGCACCTTTATCCGCAGGCCTCATATTGGGACTGGCCTTATACGGCGGACAAATTACCAAACAATGAACGTGAATTCCAGTTGGATCGCGATTGGATCTGGTATCAGACCTGGGGACGCTATGCGTGGAACTGCCATCGCGACCGTACAGATGAAATGGGTTACTGGGACCATCAGTTGGGCAAGTTCTACGGAACCTCTGACGAAAATGCAAGTAATATCCGTGTAGCATACGAAGAAAGCGGAGAGATTGCTCCGAAGTTGTTACGTCGTTTCGGTATTACAGAGGGAAATCGCCAAACGTTATTACTGGGTATGTTTATGAGTCAGCTTGTCAATCCGTACAAATATACGATCTATCCGGGATTCTATGAAAGTTGCGGACCGGAAGGAGAGAAGCTGATAGAGTATGTAGAAAAAGAATGGAAAAAGCAACCTCATGTAGGTGAAATGCCTTTGGATATTGTTGCTCAAGTAATAGAACATGGAGATAAAGCAATAGCGGCTATTGATAAAGCAGCAGGTTCTGTCTCTTCAAATAAGGATGAATTTGCACGTTTGCAGAATGATATGCATTGTTATCGTGAGTTTGCATATGCATTCAACCTGAAAGTGAAAGCTGCCAAACTGGTATTGGATTATCAATGGGGAAAAGAGATTAAGAATCTTGAAGAAGCTATTCCTTTGATGGAACAAAGCTTGGAACACTATCGCAAATTGGTGGAACTGACGGACGAACATTACTTGTACGCCAACAGTATGCAGACTGCCCAACGTCGTATTCCTATCGGTGGAGATGATGGAAAGAACAAGACTTGGAAAGAATTGCTGGTACACTATGAGAAGGAATTGGAGAATTTCAAAGCCAACCTCGCTTTGTTGAAAGAAAAACAGAATGGAAATGCAGTGACTGAAACTGTCGAGATTGCTGCCTGGACTCCTGCAAACGTGAAACTGATTTCTAATTATCCGACAGTGAAAGTGGATGAGGGTATTTCTTTATTTATGGATGTTCCAGGTAAGATAGAAGCAGTAGCTCCGGAATTGAAAGGAATGAAGGCGCTCCGCTTTAATGGAAATGAGCAGAGAGAGAAAGGCACAAGCATCACTTTCGAAACGGATGCTCCGGTGAAATTGTTAGTCGCTTATTTCAAAGACGACCAGAAAAAGTATGCAAAAGCTCCGAAACTGGAAATCGATGCGTCAGCCAATGATTACGGTCAGGCGGAACCTGTATTGACGAATGCTGTCCGTATCAATGGAATGCCTTTGGCAAATGTGCATGCATATAGTTTTCCGGCTGGAAAGCATACGTTGATGTTACCCAAAGGCTATCTGCAAGTGTTGGGATTCACGGCTGCGGAAACGAAAGTGCGTAATGCCGGGCTTGCCGGGGATGAAGAGACAATGGATTGGTTGTTTTATTAATGGGAATTTATCGGTTAAATGAGAATTTAGCGGTTAAATGGGAATTTATCGGTTAGGCTGAAAGCCTTACAATTATATATTTATTGGGGTGCCCTGAAAGGGCTTAATTCTATAGCGTAGGGCAACGCCCTACGAAAAAAAACACACCAGCCACAAGCCCTGAAAGGGCGGAACTATATACAATTATGCCCTTTCAGGGCGCAAATTCAGATTGTCGTTTTTACGTAGGGCGTTGCCCTACGCTATAGAATTAAGCCCTTTCAGGGCACTCCGCAAAATTATCATTTAGTGGTTATGCACTATTTAAGTATTAAACGATTAGAAAAAGTATCATGAAGAAGTTATTGCTGGCAGTTTTTAGTATAGCCACCACTTTCTCTCTATATGCGCAACGGGAAGTTCCGCAGGAACGAATGGAGCAGATTTACGAGGAAGTAAAGACACCATACAAGTACGGGCTCGCAGTTGCCCCGGCAGACAATTATCATAAGATTGATTGTCCTACCGTTTTTCGCCAGGGAGACAAGTGGCTGATGACTTATGTGGTTTACAACGGCAAAGGTGGAACCGATGGTCGTGGTTACGAAACGTGGATAGCAGAAAGTGATAATTTGCTCGAATGGCGCACTTTGGGACGGGTTCTTTCTTATCGGGATGGAAAATGGGACTGCAATCAGCGTGGCGGATTTCCTGCATTGCCGGATATGGAATGGGGTGGAAGCTATGAGCTTCAGACTTATAAAGGTCGCCATTGGATGACTTATATCGGTGGTGAAGGAACGGGCTACGAAGCTGTAAAAGCTCCGCTTTATGTCGGACTGGCATGGACGAAAGGAGATATTTCTACGGCACATGAATGGGAATCTCTGGACAAACCGATTTTGAGCATCCATGATAAAGATGCCCAATGGTGGGAAAAACTGACTCAATATAAGAGTACTGTTTATTGGGATAAAGATAAAACATTGGGAGCTCCGTTTGTGATGTATTACAATGCGGGCGGGCGTCATCCGGAAACGGATTTAAAGGGCGAACGTGTCGGCATTGCGCTTTCCAAAGATATGAAAACATGGAAACGCTACTCCGGAAATCCGGTCTTCGCGCACGAAGCAGATGGAACCATTACAGGAGATGCGCATATCCAAAAGATGGGAGATGTGTATGTGATGTTTTACTTCTCTGCTTTTGAACCTTCGCGTAAATATAAAGCATTCAATACATTTGCCGCCAGCTATGATTTGGTGAACTGGACTGATTGGAAAGGAGCCGACCTGATTATCCCCTCCAAGAACTACGATGAACTGTTTGCTCATAAGAGCTATGTGGTGAAACATGACGGAGTGGTTTATCATTTCTATTGTGCAGTAAACAACGCAGAGCAACGTGGCATTGCCATTGCTACCAGTAAGCCAATGGGACGTTCGGCTGTCCGTTTCCCGGTTCCGGAGAGTAAGAATCGCCGGCAAATCATGACATTGAATGAGGGTTGGAAAACCTGGATTACAGAGGCAACTCACTTGAAAGGTAATTTTATGATGCCTGCAAAAACGGTGAATATTCCTCATAATTGGGACGATTATTATGGATACCGTCAGTTGACACATGGAAACCTGCATGGAACAGCTATGTATGTGAAAGATTTCACGGCAGATGTAAAATCCGGGAAACGGTATTTCCTTCGTTTTGACGGAGTGGGTACATACGCCACCATTACAGTGAACGGAAAGGACTTCGGACGCCACCCCATAGGGCGCACCACATTGACTTTGGATGTCACAGATGAATTAAAACAGGGAGTAAATCGCTTGGAAGTGAAAGCCGAGCATCCTGAAATGATCGCCGATATGCCTTGGGTATGCGGGGGATGTTCGTCGGAATGGGGATTCAGTGAGGGTTCCCAGCCGTTAGGAATCTTCCGTCCTGTGGTATTGGAAGTAACAGATGAGATTCGCATAGAACCTTTTGGTGTACATATTTGGAATGACGAAAAAGCTGCTAACGTATTTGTTGAAACAGAGATAAAAAATTATAGTAAAGCAACAGAAACGGTAGAGTTAGTCAATAAACTAAGCAATGCTGATGGAAAACAAGTTTTCCGTTTGGTTGAGAAAGTTACTTTAGCTCCGGGAGAAATGAAAGTGATCCGCCAACAGGCTCCTGTTGAGAATCCTGTCTTGTGGAATACGGAAAATCCATATCTCTATAAATTAGCCAGCATGATTAAGCGTGATACGAAGACGACAGATGAAATTTCGACACCCTTCGGTATTCGTACCATTAGCTGGCCGGTAAAACGAAACGATGGAGACGGACGTTTTTACCTGAATGGAAAGCCGGTGTTTATCAATGGAGTATGCGAGTATGAACATCAGTTCGGACAAAGCCATGCGTTCAGTAATGAACAGGTTGCCGCAAGGGTAAAACAGATACGTGCAGCCGGTTTCAATGCGTTCCGGGATGCTCATCAGCCCCATCATCTCGATTATCAGAAGTATTGGGATGAAGAGGGGATCTTGTTTTGGACACAATTTTCCGCCCACGTGTGGTATGACACTCCGGAGTTTCGTGAGAACTTTAAAAAGTTGCTTCGTCAATGGGTGAAAGAGCGTCGTAATTCTCCGTCAGTGGTGATGTGGGGATTGCAGAATGAAAGCACTTTGCCTCGTGAGTTTGCACAAGAGTGCAGTGACCTTATCCGGGAGATGGACCCGACTGCCAAGACAATGCGTGTCATAACAACCTGTAATGGCGGTGAAGGTACAGACTGGAATGTAATTCAAAATTGGAGTGGTACGTATGGAGGAGATGTGACGAAATACGGTCGTGAACTCTCTCAAGCGAATCAATTATTGAATGGGGAATATGGAGCGTGGAGAAGCATCGACCTGCATACGGAACCGGGAGATTTCCAGGTGAACGGAGTGTGGAGTGAAGACCGTATGTGTCAGCTGATGGAAACTAAAATCCGTTTGGCAGAACAGGCTAAAGATAGTGTTTGCGGACAATTCCAGTGGATATACAGCAGTCATGATAATCCCGGACGTCGTCAACCAGATGAAGCGTATCGCAAGATAGATAAAGTAGGTCCGTTCAATTATAAAGGATTGGTTACTCCGTGGGAAGAACCATTAGACGTATATTATATGTATCGCGCCAACTATGTCCCGGCTGCAAAAGATCCGATGGTTTACCTGGTATCACATACATGGGCCAACCGCTTTGAAAAAGGACGTCGCCGTGCCACTATCGAGGCTTACAGCAATTGTGATTCTGTATTGCTATATAATGATCTGACAAATGAAAAGGCAACCTTCCTCGGACGTAAAAAGAACAACGGAACAGGCACTCATTTTATGTGGGAAAACCGGGATATTCGTTATAATGTGCTTCGTGCTGTAGGATATTATAAAGGTAAACCGGTAGCAGAAGACCTGATCCTATTGAATGGTCTGGAGCAAGCCCCTAACTTCAAACTTCTTTATCAGGATGATAAAAAGATATTGAAAGGAGAGGCAGGATATAATTATCTGTATCGTCTCAACTGTGGAGGGGATGATTATACAGATAGTTTCGGACAGCTCTGGTTGCAGGACAATACGAATTATTCCCGTTCATGGGCGGAGAATTTCAAGGATCTGAATCCTTATCTTGCCAGTCAACGTACCACCAATGATCCGATTCGTGGCACTCGTGACTGGACGTTATTCCAACATTTCCGCTTCGGACGTCATCAGCTGGAATATCGTTTCCCTGTGGCAGACGGAACATATCGTATTGAACTGTATTTCACAGAGCCTTGGCATGGTACGGGCGGAAGCGCTTCTACCGACTGTGAAGGACTGCGCATATTCGATGTTGCCGTGAATGATTCTGTTGTATTAGACGACTTGGATATTTGGGCTGAAAGCGGTCACGATGGAGTTTGTAAGAAAGTGGTATATGCCACAGTGAAAGGTGGAATGTTGAAAATTCATTTCCCGGAAGTGAAAGCAGGACAAGCCTTGATTTCAGGCATTGCTATTGCCAGCACAGATCAGGAACTGAAACCGACGGTATTCCCTGCGTCCGGCTGGAGTTGGGAAAAGGCGGATAAAGAAGTGATGGAAAAGACTCCGAAAGAGCTACTTCCGGAAGACAAAAATGCTCGTGTCAGTATATCATACGAAGCGGAAACCGCTGTACTGAAAGGCAAATACCAAAAGAAAGAACATCGCAAACAGACGGGAGTGTTTTTTGGTAAAGGAAAAGGCAACAGTATTGAATGGAATGTTTCTACCGGATTGGCGCAAGTGTACGCGCTTCGCTTTAAATATATGAACACTACCGGAAAGCCAATACCTGTCTTGATGAAATTCATTGATTCAAAAGGAGTTGTATTGAAAGAGGACGTATTGAACTTCCCGGAAACACCGGATAAATGGAAGATGATGAGTACCACTACCGGAACCTTTATCAATGCCGGACATTACAAAGTATTACTTTCGGCGGAAAATATGGACGGAATTGCTTTTGACGCATTGGATATTCAATAAATCTTTCTATCAATTGATTTCAATAGAAACGGGATACGGAGAAGTTAAACTTTCCGCATCCCGTTTCTTTATATTCGGATCATTTTCTTAGAAATAGAATAAAGATGTTATTTTTTTATGATTCAATGTTCCGATTTTAATTATTTAAAGATAGGAATTAAATAATCTCTATCTTTGAGGATAAACAAAAAGAACACTAATGGAAAGTGATATGCCAAAGTATGATTTGCCGGTTGATTATATTGTAGGAGAGGGGTTCGCAAAAGATTTACTGAAGAGCTATAAGAATTTTCCATGTAAGATTGAATCCGGCTTATTTATTCTTTGTATAAAAGGCACTATGCAGGTAACGATCAATAGCAATGCCCATCATATCAGTGAAAATGATTTAATAACCTTGCCGCCTAATTGCATATTGGAGATACACACATTCTCATCCGATATACAGATTTATTATGCAGGCTTTTCATCTCATTTTATAGAAAGTATAAATCTGATGAAAGCTACCCAGCACCTTCTTCCGGTAATTATGGAGAATTCGATAGTTGCTTTATCTCCACTTCAGGCATGTAGTTATAAAATGTTTTATGAATCATCTATTCTCTCATACGCTTCGTATAGGACACGGGAAAATAAAGAGATAGTGAAAGCAGTTCTTACCATGTTCATTCAAGGAGCAACTGAAATTTATAAGTTACAGAATAATTGGTATTTATCTTCTCAATCAAGAAAGTATGAGATTTATCAGGAGTTTTTGCAATTGGCCATGAAGCATTATACAGTTCATCATGGTGCCTCTTTCTATGCCAATGAGCTAGGACTTAGTTTACCCCATTTTTGTTCAACGATTAAAAAGGCGGCAGGAAATACTCCGTTAGAGGTGATTGCTTCTATTATTTTGATGGAAGCTAAATCCCGTTTAAAATCGGCCGATGAGCCTGTGAAAAATATTGCTTTATCTTTAGGATTTAATAATATTTCGTTCTTCAATAAATTTTTCAAGCAACACACTGGCATTACTCCTCAAGAATACAGGGGCCGCTAAACTTCTACTTTTCTTTCAAATGGTAATGTAACAGTAAAACAACTACCTTCTCCTATTTTTGACTCAACAAAGATATCTCCTTGCAGGTGTTCTACAATCGTTTTGCAGATAGAAAGTCCTAAACCGGTTCCCTGTTTAAAGGTATCTACTTTGTAGAAACGATCAAAGATTTCATTCAAACATTCTTGCGGAATTCCTGAACCGGTATCTTCTACAAATATTTGTACTGAATTAGCATTTCTGTTATCAAGCGTATACCCAAAATAAATATATCCTTTTTGGGTGAATTTCCGGGCATTATTAATGAAATTGCATATTACTTGTTTCAGACGCGTAATATCTGTGTTGATATAAACATCTTCATCCGGTAATAATGATTTTATTTCAATTCCGGAAATAGGTTTCATTGCCTGTTCTTTCTCTATGTCCATCATTAAAGAGTTAAGGGAACAGTTGGAGAAAGTAAATTTAATCGTATTTGATTCAATCTTGGACAAATCAAGTATATCGTCAATCAATCGTACTAAATGTTCGCTATTGATGCTGATTAGTCGCACGAAATCGGCACGTTCCTCTTCACTTAACTCATCATAAGTAGAACCTATAACATCAGAAAAGCCGACTATTGCATTCAGCGGCGTACGGATTTCATGACTCATATTGGCTAAAAATGCCATTTTAAGACGATCGCTTTCTTCTGCTTTTTTACGTGCCTCGATTAAGGTGTTTTCTATGTCTTTATATTCCTGAATACTCAAGCAGATTCCCACTAACCGATAGGGATGACCGGATATGTTTGCAATATAAGTTGACTGCCCTTCAAACCATTCCCAAGTACCATCCCCCCGGCGCAAACGGAATGGAACTGTTTTGTCAAAAGTTGTATTACCACTAAGTTGTACGACAAAAGCATCAGCCATAGGTTGCCGATCGTCCGGATGAATCATATTCACATATTCCTCCATTGTCAAAGTATTATTTTCTCCTGCCGGAATACCTAAATGTTCAAAATAACGATCGTCAAGAGTAAATTCACTCCGGCTTATATCATAATACCATGGATAGATTTTGGTTTTTTGCAAAGCAGTATTCAGAATATATTCCTGTGTAAGCTCTACTGTAATATTGCGGAAAAAGAATAAGATCTTGTTTAAATTAGTTCTATCCCTGATCGTTGCAAATTCTCCTCTTATGGGAAATTGTGTGTAATCAACCTGTTCTTGCATGAAGGTATGTTCAGGTAATGAATACGTATTTTCTCCCTGACGAATCTTTTCCAGAATAGTCGAAAGTATATCTTCCTTTTTGTTTAGCAGTTTAAATAAACGATTGGTAGGAAAGGGAAGCATATCATTGACCGACGGATGAACATGCAGTTCTGCAAAAGCCTGCTGATTGAGTTGTATAACTTCTCCATTTGTATCAAATATAATCACTCCGTCGGGTAAAATGTTTAATAATTCATCGTTATAGAGTGTCTGTTTGTAATCTTCCATCTTTTTATTGTTTTATACCGAATATAAGATATATGAGACATATCTTATAACAAAGAAAACTATTTCTGTGAAGATTATAACATATTTACAGCTCTTTTTGAGCGACTTATACGGTTATTTTAAATTGCAATACATTTAATGTTAATACAATATTCTTATTTTAATATTCGATATTCAAATATTAATAGAGGAGATGTGCCAAAACTCCTTTATGATTTTATTTTAGCACATCTCCTTTTCTTTATTTGGTAAGTTTTATCCCATTTATTTGCCAATCTTTTTTGGCTGTTCCTTCTGTGAAATTGAATGATTTAGTTTTGAGAGGCAATGGTTTGAAAGTTAGGGAAAATTCGGCTTCTCCGCTTTCAGGCAGAAAGAAATGCTCACCGGGAGTAATGCCGTCAGCTTTTTGTAATGTGTATGATGCACCTTGCTCGTCTACTAATTGGGCGTTCGCACTTACTTGTATCCAGTATTTGGGAATGTAATATGCATAGAAATGAACGATAGTGGCTGTATCAGTCAATTCTACCTGTTTCACTTCAATAATATCAGTATTGGTCGATTCAAAACTCGGATGGTTAACTACTTTTCTATTAGCGTTTTGGGTAATACTCATCTCGCGTTTTGGCGCATCCAAATATCTACGCATCTTTAATTTCAGGCTACCTTTACCATAGCCCGACCACATTTTCACGATTTTGCCTTCGGGAGAGATAAGAACATAATTCGGAATACCGTTGACATCATACACAGCATATAGTCCTGCAGTCTGTTTCAGATCACTTAAGTTTTGCCAAGTCATTTCATGTTGCGCAGAAGCAGCCTTCCATCTATTTTGCGTATCCGAACTCAAACTGATGATGGTGAGTCGGTCTTTATATTGCTCTTGAATCTCTTTCATTTCGGGCAAAGCCATGATGCAGGGACCACAACCGCTGCTCCAGAAATCAAGTAACATATATTTCCCCTTGAAATCAGCCAAATGATGCATCTTTCCATCTAAATCAAAAAGATCGGTATCTGCCATGTCATCTCCTTCTTTCACCGTTTTAGGAGGGAAGAGATTAACCCTGACTTCTTGTCCTTCAATGGAAGCTTTCTGTTCTTCGTTTAATCTGTCATATAAAGCCAGTATTTCTTCTTTATTGGTAAACCTTGAATTGTATTTCAAAGACATACTCAAACGGAGTAATTTTTCCATCCAGACATTGGAAATAGGGAGTTCCTTCATCAACTTTAATTCCCGTTGATTAATAATAGAAGATATACTATCACTCTTTGTTCGAAGTGCTTTTCGTTCGGCTTCTGAAGCTGAACGCATACTTCTTTCTTTGATAGCCAAACGTTGAAATTCGTCCCATAAGTCACGGGAATCCTCAATGAATCTATTATGTTCTTGTTGTTCTTTTACTGGACTGTCTACCCTCCATGTATAAATCAGAGGGTTTGTACCCGTTACTTTTATTTTTGCGCCCGGAGTTGCATAAATATCTAACGACATTGGAGGGAAATCTGTATCGCGACACATGAGAGACAGTTGATCCATACCGCTTTCTCCTGCATTTCGCTTGAAAAAGAAAGTTCCATTACGTATCGTATCCGTACCAACTATGCTTCCTACGCGTCCATCCGTCAAAAATAAGGAAACATGAGTTCCATCTTTCACTCCTTTTACCTCACCTTCAATTGTGTACTCGTGTTGTGCTTGTGAGACGAGACTGCCTAATAGAAAGAGGCTGCTAAATAGTAGTTTTTTCATCATCATAATATTAGAAGTAATTATATGCCGCAAGGTAAAGCTTTTCTTCATAGAGTGTTACTCCTTTTATTGTTCTTTAATATTTCTGTAAAAGAAAGGGGTACAAAATACCCTTTCGTCCGTCTATTTGATATGAAGAAAAAAGAACGAATGAAAATATATACTTTACTATTGGGTGTATTATTTGTAAGCCCGATACAGGCACAAACAGTGCATGATTGGGAGAATCATCATGTTCTCCAGATCAACCGTGAACCGGCAAGAGCCGCTTTTACCCCTTTCTCTGTACAGAAAGGAGACGGCTCAATCTCTTTAGACGGAACTTGGAAATTCCGTTGGACTCCCGTTCCCAATGAAAGAGTCATGAATTTCTATCAGATAAATTTTGATGATAAAGATTGGACGGATTTTCCTGTTCCCGCCAACTGGGAAGTGAATGGATATGGTACGCCTATTTATGTTTCAGCAGGTTATCCATTCAAAATAGATCCTCCACGGGTGATGGGAGAGCCGAAGACGGACTATACTACCTATAAAGAACGAAACCCGGTAGGACAATATCGTCGTACATTTGTTTTGCCAGCAGGATGGGAAGCGGATGGACAGACTTTTCTGCGCTTTGAGGGTGTAATGAGTGCCTTTTATGTTTGGATCAACGGCGAACGGGTAGGGTATAGCCAAGGCAGTATGGAACCGAGCGAATTTAATGTCACGAAGTATCTGAAATCCGAAGAAAATCAGATTTCACTGGAAGTCTACCGATATAGTGACGGTTCTTATCTGGAAGATCAGGATTTCTGGCGTTTTGGTGGTATTCATCGTAGTATTCATCTGATACATACACCGGATATTCATGTCCGTGATTATGCGGTACGCACTCTTCCCGCATCTGTTGGTAATTATAAAGACTTTATTTTGCAGATTGATCCGCAATTCAGTGTATATCGAGGGATGACCGGAAAAGGGTATGTCTTACAGGGAGTATTAAAGGATGCTTCAGGCAAAGAAGTTGCCACATTGAAAGGCGATGTGGAAGATATTCTTGATTTGGAACATAAAGCAAGCCGGATGAATGAATGGTATCCGCAGCGTGGCCCGCGTAAGATGGGACGTTTGTCAGCTATTATAAAATCACCGGAAAGATGGACGGCAGAAACACCCTATCTTTATAAACTACACTTAACTCTCCAAAATGAAGAAGGGAAAGTCGTAGAACAGATAGAACAGGCCGTAGGTTTCCGCTCTGTAGAAATCAAAAAAGGACAACTGTTAGTGAATGGTAATCCGGTTCGTTTTCGTGGAGTGAACCGTCACGAACATGATCCACGGACGGCACGTGTCATGAGCGAAGAACGGATGCTTCAGGATATTCTTTTAATGAAACAGGCGAATATAAATGCCGTACGCACCAGCCATTACCCCAATGTCAGCCGTTGGTACGAGCTATGCGACAGCTTGGGATTGTACGTGATAGACGAAGCGGATATAGAAGAACACGGATTGCGTGGAACACTCGCAAGTACCCCCGACTGGCATGCGGCATTTATGGACCGTGCAGTCCGTATGGCGGAACGTGATAAGAATTATCCATGTATTGTAATGTGGAGCATGGGAAACGAAAGCGGTTACGGACCGAACTTCGCTGCTATTTCGGCATGGCTGCATGATTTCGATCCCACTCGCCCTGTACACTATGAGGGGGCACAGGGAGTGGACGGAAATCCTGACCCGAAGACGGTAGATGTTATCAGCCGCTTTTATACCCGGGTGAAACAGGAATATTTAAATCCCGGTATTGCAGAAGGAGAGGATAAAGAACGCGCTGAAAATGCACGCTGGGAACGGTTGCTGGAGATTGCGGAACGCACCAATGACGACCGTCCGGTAATGACGAGCGAATATGCACATTCCATGGGAAATGCATTAGGAAATTTCAAGGAATATTGGGATGAGATATATAGTAATCCCCGTATGCTGGGTGGTTTTATATGGGATTGGGTAGATCAGGGAATCTACAAGACATTACCCGATGGCCGTACCATGGTGGCTTACGGCGGTGACTTTGGCGATAAGCCGAATTTAAAAGCTTTCTGCTTTAATGGATTGCTGATGAGTGACCGTGAAACTACACCTAAATATTGGGAGGTAAAGAAGGTATATGCCCCAGTTGAACTGAAAATGGAAAATGGGAAGCTGAAAGTGACGAACCGGAACCATCATATCGATTTATCATCTTATCGCTGCTTATGGACATTGTCTGTGGATGGAAAACAGAAAGAACAAGGAGAAATTACATTGCCGGAAATAGCTCCAGGAGAAAGTGGAACAATAGATTTGCCGACTTTCCGTTCATTGAATCCTCTTTCCGATTACCAACTGAAAGTAAGCATTGTTTTGAAATCGGATGCTCTTTGGGCAAAGGCAGGACATGAAGTGGCCTGGGAACAATTCTGTTTACAAAAAGGAGATTTAGCTTCTGCTGATTTAATTAATAAAGGAACGCTTCAAGTGGAAGAGGATGATAAATCTTTATTGATTAGCGGACGCGGTTTTTCTGTTCAGTGGGAAAAGAAAGTGAACGGAAGTATGACCTCCCTTATATATAAGGGCAAAGAAATGCTGGCTCACTCCGATGATTTTCCGGTTCAGCCTGTCACTCAAGTTTTCCGTGCTCCGACAGATAATGACAAGAGCTTCGGAAACTGGTTGGCTAAAGACTGGAAATTGCATGGAATGGATCATCCGCAGATAAATCTGGAATCTTTCCACCATGAAAAACGTGCAGACGGGGCGGTCATTGTCCGGATTCAAACAAGTAATTTATATAAAAAAGGAAAAGTGGTGACGACTTCTGTCTATACGGTCTTTTCAGATGGAACGATTGATCTGAAAACAACTTTCTTGCCACAAGGAGTTCTTCCTGAAATTCCCCGTTTAGGAATCGCATTCTGTCTGGCGCCTGCTTATGATACATTTACCTGGTATGGCAGAGGACCACAGGATAACTATCCTGACCGCAAAACATCTGCTATGATAGGGCTTTGGAAAGGAAGCGTTGCAGACCAATACGTACATTATCCACGTCCGCAGGACAGTGGAAACAAAGAGGAAGTGCATTATCTTACCTTGACCGACAAACAGAATAAAGGCATTCGTGTTGACGCGGTAGAAAACGCATTTTCTGCATCTGCCCTGCATTACACCGTACAGGACATCTATGAAGAAACTCACGATTGTAATTTAAAACCACGTGCGGAAATCATTCTTAGTATGGATGCTGCCGTACTTGGATTAGGAAACAGTAGTTGCGGACCGGGTGTATTGAAGAAATATGCCATAGAGAAAAAAGAACATACGCTGCATATCCGCATCAGTAGTAAACAATGATAGCAATAAATAACTAACACAATTATAAAAGTAACAATGAAAAAAGTAACCACTTTATTATCGACCTTAGCGTTGGCAACTACCCTGGCTGCTCAAAACCTTCCACAAACGGAAAGGCAATATCTCTCCGGTCACGGATGCGACGATATGGTTGAATGGGACTTCTTTTGTACCGACGGACGCAATTCCGGGAAATGGACGAAAATCGGTGTACCTTCCTGCTGGGAGCTGCAAGGATTCGGCACCTATCAGTATGGAATCACTTTCTATGGTAAACCATTCCCTGAAGGCGTTGCCAATGAAAAAGGTATGTATAAGTACGAGTTTGAAGTTCCGGAAAAGTTTCGCGGCAAACAGGTCAATCTTGTATTCGAAGCTTCAATGACAGATACGGAAGTAAAAGTGAACGGACGTAAAGTTGGTTCCAAACATCAGGGGGCCTTCTATCGTTTTTCATACAACATCACGGATTTTCTGAAATATGGCAAAAAGAATTTACTGGAAGTCACTGTTGCCAAAGAGAGTGAAAATGCCAGTGTGAACCTTGCCGAACGTCGTGCTGATTATTGGAATTTTGGCGGTATCTTCCGTCCGGTGTTCCTGGAGGTGAAACCAGCCGTAAACCTGCGGCACATTGCCATTGACGCAAAGATGGATGGAACTTTCCGTGCCAACTGCTACACAAATATTTCTAATGACGGAATGAGCATCCGTACACAGATTTTAGATAAAAAAGGAAAGAAGTTAGCGGAAGGCACTGTACCTGTAAAAGCGGGTGGCGACTGGACTTCTTTGCAACTGAATGTCTCTAACCCTGCACTATGGACTGCGGAAACTCCGAATCTTTATAAAGCTCAATTCTCCCTGTTGGATAAGGACGGTAAAGTGCTGCATAGTGAAACGGAAAACTTTGGTTTCCGCACAATTGAAGTACGCGAAAGCGACGGACTTTATATAAACGGAGTACGTATCAATGTACGTGGTGTCAATCGCCATAGTTTCCGTCCTGAAAGTGGCCGTACATTAAGTAAAGCGAAGAATATCGAAGACGTTCTTTTGATGAAAAGCATGAATATGAATTCCGTCCGTTTGAGCCATTATCCGGCTGACCCGGAATTTTTGGAAGCCTGTGATTCTCTCGGACTTTATATGATGGATGAGTTGGGAGGCTGGCATGGCAAGTATGATACCCCCACCGGAGTACGTCTGATTGAAGGCATGATAGAACGTGACGTGAATCATCCGTCTATTATTTGGTGGAGTAATGGTAATGAAAAAGGATGGAATACCGAACTGGATGGAGAGTTTCATAAATACGATCCGCAGAAACGTCCGGTTATTCACCCGCAAGGTAACTTCTCCGGTTTTGAAACCATGCATTACCGCTCTTACGGAGAAAGCCAGAACTACATGCGCTTACCGGAAATCTTTATGCCTACGGAATTCTTGCATGGTTTGTACGATGGCGGCCATGGTGCCGGATTATATGATTATTGGGAAATGATGCGCAAGCATCCCCGTTGTATCGGTGGATTCCTTTGGGTATTGGCAGACGAAGGCGTGAAGCGTGTAGATATGGACGAATTCATCGATAACCAGGGAAACTTTGGAGCAGACGGTATTGTAGGGCCACATCACGAAAAGGAGGGTAGCTACTACACTATCAAGCAGTTATGGAGTCCGGTACAAATCATGAATACTTCTATCGACAAGCAATTTGATGGCAAATTCTCCGTAGAAAACCGTTACGATTATCTGAATCTGAATACTTGCCGTTTCCTTTGGAAGCAAGTAAAATTCCCGCTGGCAACAGATGCATCCAATGCCGCTATTCAAGTGTTGAAAGAGGGTGAAGTGCAAGGCAGTGACGTGGTTGCTCACTCGGCAGGCATTTTGGATATAAAAACAAATATCCTCTCCAATGCAGACGCCCTCTTCCTGACAGCAATCGATCCATACGGCCATGAACTTTGGCGCTGGACTTTCCCGGTCAACAAACTGAATCAGCAGACTGAACAGCTTTCTCCCTTGTCCAGTCGTCCTACTTATACAGAGACAGAAAATGAGCTTACTGTAAAAGCGAATAAGCGTACGTTCATCTTCTCAAAGAAAGACGGACAACTGAAAGGGGTATCTGTAGATAACCGTAAGATTAACTTCGCCAATGGTCCCCGTTTCATTGGAGCCCGTCGTGCAGACCGCTCATTGGATCAGTTCTATAACCATGATGATGAGAAAGCAAAAGAAAAAGACCGCACATACAGCGAATTCCCTGATGCTGCCGTATTTACGAAACTGGATGTGAAAGAAGACGGAGGTAATCTGGTTGTTACCGCCAATTATAAACTAGGCAATCTGGATAAAGCCCAATGGACAATTAACCCGAGTGGAGAACTGGCTTTGGATTATACCTACAATTTCTCCGGTGTCGTAGACTTGATGGGTATTCGTTTCGACTATCCTGAAGATCAGGTAATCAGCAAACGCTGGCTGGGTGCCGGACCTTACCGTGTATGGCAAAACCGTATTCACGGAACACAATACGATGTTTGGGAAAACGACTATAACGATCCTATTCCGGGTGAGACCTTCACATATCCCGAATTCAAAGGATACTTTGGTGATGTTTCCTGGATGAATATCCAAACGAAAGAAGGCACTATCAGTCTGACAAACGAAGCTCCCGACGCGTATATCGGAGTATATCAGCCTCGTGATGGCCGCGACCGTTTACTTTATACTCTTCCCGAAAGCGGAATCTCTGTCCTGAACGTGATTCCTCCGGTACGTAATAAAGTAAACTCCACCGATTTGTGTGGTCCCTCTTCACAACCGAAATGGGTAAATGGTCCACAAACCGGACGAGTCATTTTCCGGTTTATGTAAATGAATCATATAAAGGTATCCACATTGCGTTGGGTACCTTTTTTATTTGGCCTTCTCACCGATTTTTCAAGGAAAAAGGCTATAAGTGGGGAATAATCATTATTTTTGTTTCGTTTTATACATTCAGATTAATGAATTCTTTCCTATGTACACAATACTAATTATAGAAGATGAACCCCGGGTTGCAAGTTTGCTGATGAACGGACTGGAGGAAAATGGCTATCAGACAATGGTGGCTTATGACGGACTGATGGGATTACGGCTTTTTCAAACGCACACATTCGATCTGGTTATATCCGACATTGTTTTGCCTAAGATGGACGGATTTGAACTGGCGAAAGAAATTCGCAAAACCAATCCCAATATCCCTATATTGATGTTGACGGCATTAGGATCAACAAACGATAAACTGGACGGTTTCGATGCCGGTGCAGACGATTACATGGTGAAACCTTTTGATTTCAGAGAGTTAAATGCCAGAATCAAAGTGTTGTTGAAACGTGTAGCGGGTAATGCACAGGAATTGCCGCAGGAACTTGTCTATGCAGATTTGCGTATTGACCTTCAACGTAAAGACGTAGAACGAAACAGCATATCCATAAAACTTTCTCCTAAGGAATACAACTTACTGTTATATATGGTAGAAAATGCCGAAAGAGTATTGAGCAGGGTTGAAATAGCAGAAAAAGTATGGAACACCCATTTTGATACAGGAACGAATTTCATAGATGTATATATCAACTATCTCCGCAAAAAGATAGACAGGGACTTTGAACCGAAACTTATTCATACCAAAGCCGGAATGGGTTTCATACTGACTGATAAATTATGAAGATCAGGACAACGTTGACTCTACAATATGCAGGGCTTACAGCTGCGGTATTCTTTGTTTTTGTGATGGCTGTCTACTATGTCAGTGAACATTCGCGTAGTAATGCTTTCTTTCGTAATCTTCAAAGTGAAGCTATAACCAAAGCGCACTTATTCCTTAAAAATCAAGTAGATGCCAAAACCATGCAGTCCATATACCTGAATAATCAGAAGTTTATTGATGAAGTAGAGGTTGCCGTCTATACAACAGATTTTAAAATATTATATCATGATGCTTTGCAAAACGATATTGTCAAAGAAACACCGGAGATGATAAAGCGTATTTTACAGCGGAAGAACATCAATTTCTATGTAGATGAATATCAGGCTATAGGACTGGTGTATCCGTTTGAGGGCAAAGACTATGTGGTTACTGCCGCAGCCTACGACGGTTATGGATACGCCAACCGGGATGCGCTAAGAAACATGCTCATTCTCCTATTTATCGGTGGATTGAGCGTATTGGTGGTTGTGGGGTATATCCTGTCTCGAAGCACTTTAAAACCGATACGTAATATAGTGAAAGAAGCGGAAAAAATCACGGCATCGCATATTGATAAAAGATTGCCTGTAAAAAATGAACAGGATGAACTGGGAGAATTAAGTACGACATTCAATGCATTGTTGGAGCGCCTGGAAAAGTCTTTCAATTCACAAAAGATGTTCGTCAGTAATGTATCTCATGAATTACGTACTCCGATGGCAGCCCTTACAGCTGAACTGGATTTAGCTTTATTGAAAGAACGGAGTTCCGAACAATATCAGATGGCTATCGGCAATGCATTGCAGGATTCTCATAGGATTGTAAACCTGATCGACGGATTGTTGAACTTGGCAAAAGCCGACTATCAATCGGAACAGATAACAATGGAAGAGGTCCGTTTAGACGAGCTGTTGCTGGACGCCAGAGAGCTGGTATTAAAAGCCCATCCGGATTATCACATCGAATTAGTATTTGAGCAGGAAGCCGAAGAAGATAATGTGCTGACAGTAATCGGAAACAGCTATTTGCTGACTACCGCTTTTGTGAATTTAATAGAGAATAACTGCAAATATTCTTCTAACCGAACTTCGTCAGTCTTGATAGCCTATTGGGAGCAATGGGCAATCATCCGCCTGTCAGATACCGGTGTAGGCATGTCTGATACGGATAAAGAAAACCTGTTTACACTGTTTTATCGCGGAGAAAACAAGAATATTGCTCCCGGAAATGGTATAGGTATGGCCTTGACACAAAAGATCATCCACCTTCACAAAGGCGAACTTACCGTATCTTCCCATAAGGATGAGGGCACTACCTTTGTGGTGAAGCTCCCGCATATCTAAGAAACTCTAATCGTTTTCTAATACCACTCTAATCATTCTCTAACAGCTTCCCGGTGAAGTCCTCCTTACTTTTGCATCGAATTAATAAATGCAGTTAGTAACTAAAAAAAATTAGAGATTATGGTATGGAAGAAAAAACTGCGTTCACCACAGTACACATTCAATTCAGAGAAAGTATTTTTGGTTGCCACACAACCCGGTAAGTCAATCTATTCATACTTGCAGACAACCAAGCTTGGATTAACACAGGGAGAAGTGCAGGAGCGACAATCCATTTATGGAAGAAACGAAGTGGTACATGAACAGAAAAAGAACCCGTTTATCCTGTTTATCAAAACGTTTATCAATCCTTTCATTGGCGTTCTGACCGGGCTCGCCATAATATCCTTATTTTTGGATGTATTGATGGCCGATCCTGGAGAGCAGGAATGGACGGGAGTCATTATCATCTCATCCATGGTGCTGTTCAGTGCTATCCTTCGTTTTTGGCAGGAATGGCGAGCAAGTGAGGCTACGGATTCTTTAATGAAAATGGTAAAAAACACATGTCTTGCCAAACGTGCCGGTGAACAGGAAGAAGAGATCGAGATTACGGAACTCGTCCCGGGGGATATCGTGTATTTGGCAGCTGGGGACATGGTTCCCGCTGATATTCGGATCATCGATTCGAAAGACCTGTTCATCAGTCAGGCTTCATTGACAGGAGAGTCCGAACCGATAGAAAAGTTTCCGGAAGTACGGGGACAGCAGTTCCGAAAAGGAAGTGTCATTGAATTGGACAATATTTGCTATATGGGTTCCAATGTGATAAGTGGTGCGGCAAAAGGAATCGTTTTTGAAACGGGGAACAAAACCTATCTGGGTACTATTGCAAAAAGCCTGGTCGGACATCGTGCCACTACAGCTTTTGACAAAGGCATTAGCAAGGTTAGTTTTTTATTGATTCGCTTCATGCTGGTTATGGTTCCATTTGTATTTTTCGTGAATGGCTTTACGAAAGGGGATTGGTTTGAAGCTTTCATTTTCGCCATATCCGTTGCGGTTGGTCTTACCCCGGAAATGTTACCGATGATTGTGACTGCCAACCTTTCCAAAGGAGCGATAGCCATGTCCAAAAAGAAAACAATCGTAAAGAATCTCAATGCCATTCAGAATTTTGGAGCGATGGACATACTCTGCACTGACAAAACCGGTACATTGACCTGCGATAAAATCGTATTGGAGAAATATATCAATGCAGATGGCAGTGACGACAACAGTAAACGTATTCTTCGTCATGCTTACTTCAACAGTTATTTCCAAACCGGTTTAAGGAACCTGATGGATAAAGCGATTCTTTCCCATGTAAGAGATTTGAGCCTGGAACATCTGAAGGATGACTATACCAAAGTGGACGAAATACCTTTCGACTTTACGCGCAGAAGAATGTCTGTTGTAATAGAAGACAGGCAGGGAAAGCGGCAAATCATCACCAAAGGAGCGGTAGAAGAGGTTCTCGATGTCTGTTCCTATGCCGAGTTCAACGGGCAGATTCATCCCTTGGCTGATGCCTTGAAAATCAAAGCACAGATGATTAGTGAAGAAATGAATCAGCAGGGGATGAGAGTATTGGCAGTTTCCCAGAAAAGTTTTATCGAGAAAGATTGTAATTTTGCCATCGAAGATGAAAAAGAAATGGTACTGATCGGGTATCTTGCTTTTCTTGATCCTCCGAAACCTTCTGCTGCCGAAGCCATCGAACAATTATATGCGCATGGAGTAGCAGTGAAAATTCTATCGGGAGATAATGATGTCGTAGTGAAAGCGATTGCCCGGCAGGTAGGAATTGATACCAGTCATTTTCTTACCGGGATAGAAATAGAGAATATGGACGAAACAGCATTGAAAGAAGCGGTAAAGGATACCACTTTATTTTCAAAACTGACTCCATTACAAAAGACGCAAATCATCTCTCTGTTGCAGGAACAAGGCAATACGGTAGGGTTCTTGGGAGATGGAATCAATGATGCAGGTGCATTGCGTCAGTCGGACATTGGTATATCAGTCGATTCTGCTGTGGATATAGCCAAAGAAAGCGCAGATATTATCTTGTTGGAAAAAGATTTGATGGTATTGGAAGATGGAGTGCTTGAAGGAAGAAAGACATTCGGCAATATCAATAAGTACATCAAGATGACTGCCAGTTCCAATTTTGGTAATATGTTCAGTGTGATGTTTGCCAGTGCATTCCTGCCGTTTCTGCCCATGATGCCGATACATCTATTGATCCAGAACTTATTGTATGACATTTCGCAGACCACCATTCCTTTTGACCGTATGGACCCGGAGTTCCTGAAGAAACCCCGTAAATGGGATGCGTCCGATCTAAGTCGTTTTATGATTTATGTAGGTCCCATCAGTTCTATCTTTGATATTATCACGTATCTGGTCATGTGGTACGTATTTAGCTGCAACAGCCCCGAACACCAGACACTGTTTCAGACCGGATGGTTTGTGGAAGGTTTGTTATCACAGACATTGATTGTCCACATGATACGTACCCGCAAGATACCGTTCATACAAAGCCGTGCCACATGGCCTGTAATGGGACTGACCTTCTTAATCATGGCAATAGGTATTCTTGTTCCTTTCACCGCTTTCGGGCGTTCCATCGGATTGACAGCTCTTCCTTTGAGCTATTTCCCCTGGCTGGTTGGGATTTTGCTCTCTTATTGCATTTTGACGCAGATCGTGAAGAATTGGTATATCAGGAAGTTTGTGCGCTGGTTATAGCTTTGTCTGTTTATCTCGCAAATTAAATGTATATATTGTAAAAGATTTAAAATTGAGACGAATTGTCTGTCAAGAGTTTTTGCCCCTAAAATTAATTTCATATATTTAGGAGCAAGAACTCTTATTTATTTAGATTTGCAAACTTTCTAATATTCAGGCACGATGAAACACTATTATTCCTTTCTGATAATAACCTCTTTGTTATTAGCCGGATGCGGGCAAAAAGACCGGGCAAAATCTCAATTCGAATCATCTGTACAGACAGAAGAAAGTTATTCGTTAGCAAAAGAATATATTAAAGAAGCTGTTATCACAGGAAAAGTGTTGAACCGGGATTTTTATCCTCAAGAAAAGGAATTAACTCTCATCATTCCATTTTTTTGGAAAATGGAAAATCAATATCGTACCCCCATACAAGAAGATGGTTCATTTTCATTCCGCTTTCCGGTTTATGCAAAATTAAGAGAAGTTTCCATTCGCAATTATGCGGAACATTTGTATATCCACCCGGGAGATAGCATACACGTGGAAATAGACTTCAAAGATCTTTTTCATCCCAAAGTAACAGGTGATGCAGAGAAGTTGAATCAAGAAATACTGGCATTTACAGAAAGCGCCTACTATTACATACAGAATTATAGTATAAACCCGAATTTGAATATTAAGGATTTTGAGACTGAATTAAAGAAGGAATATGACTTTCGTTTGGAGCGGAGAAACGAGTATCTGACGAAGTATAAGCCAATGGGCGATGTTACGTTATTTACTGAAGAGTTACTGAAACAGGACTATTATTACACTTTGTTATCCTATGGTAACCAATGCCAGTTTAAAACAAGAAAAGAAATGGATCGGTATCATAAACTTCTGTCTGCAATCAATAAGCTTTATAATAAAGGGATTCTTTCAGCACGTTTATATGATATTGCCGATGAGGTAGAATGCTATATAGCTTATGGGATAACATACAAAGATAAAAAAAATCCATCTGTAGAAGAGATTATGTCGGCAGTAGGAGAGAATGAACTGAACCAGTATATATATACCAAAATGGCAGTTGGCTCTTTGAATGCAAATGATACACTTGCTTTAACAACGAGGCATACACAGTTTGATTCGATCGTAAAAATGCCGCATTTGCGTGCACAAGTGATGCAGATATATAATCAGACTAAATCTTACCTGGAAAATCCGCAACCAGTTTCCAATAATTTATTATATGGTGAGTTTCACGAAAACTCAAAGCTAAAAACATCTATGCCTTACATGGAACCCGTCTATAATATACTTGAGAAGAATCACGGAAAAGTGATCTATTTCGATTTTTGGGCTAGGTGGTGTCCACCATGCCTGGCAGAAATGGAACCTTTGAAACAATTGCGGAGTAAGTATTCCACCAAAGACCTGGTCATATATTCCATATGTGTAAGTGAACCCAAGGAAGAATGGGAAGAATGTCTGAATGAGTATTCATTGAAGAACCGGGGAATTGAATGTATTTATGCATCTGATTATTTTGGAAAAGATAACTTACAGAAAATTCGCAAACAATGGAAAATAGATAGAATGCCCTATTATCTGTTGATTAATAGAAAAGGGCAAATTGTAGATTTCGGAACTACAGCACGTCCCAGCAATCCGCAATTTGTATCTCGAATTGACGATGCCCTCAAATAACTTTATCATTAATAGGATCGTATGTCATTTCTTTATTCTTCTTTTCTATACGAAAGCTTTTTATTTTTGATGAAAGTGATTTTTCTAGGGTTTGTTTTGCTTTACGATACGTACCGTCATTGGATGGATGTCGTGAACTAACAATAGCTCCTATAACTTTTTTATCTTTTAGATATCCTTGATTGTAGAATAAGTTCACAGTATTGCCGATTTGTGTTATAGCGTGTGCAATATCCGTTCCTTTTAGTTCTACAAAAATATAAACACAACTAAGGGGTGATGTGTATACAAATAAGTAATCACACTTTCTATGCTCTGATGAACTATCAAAATAACCATCAATTTTTATTTTATCAACTTCGGAAATATCTTTAGATGCAATAGTGAACTTACTTTTATTTTCATAAATCGTAAAACGAGAAGTGCATTTACACTTTGAATTAACATATTTATGATCAAAAGAATCTGTATTCTTGAATACGAATCTTCTATTAAAACATTTACAACTCATTTCTTTCAATATTGCATAGTTCGTCAAAAATATATCCTAATTTGTCAGAAGCCGTATCTATGTATTCAGCTCCCAAAGATTTTATGTCAGTATCTCTTATATCTTTAACAGTTCCATCTGAATGAAAAAAGTAGGATGATACATCATCAAAATCAATTAGCGCCATTGATGGAATGAGTTCTTTAATTTTAGATAGCACCAACTTCTTTTTATTGCTTTTCTTTAATATTTCTTGTGCTAAAATTAAATTATCTACTACTGATAACACATATGGACTATGTGTCGTAATTACAATACTTCCATTTGATTTTCTCATCTTTCTCATGATCCAATCAATAAGAAAGTGTTGAGTAGAAGGAAATAAATTTAATTCAGGTTCTTCTATTACTAATATCTGTTTTTTCTTGCTTTCAACATATTGGTTAAATACAATCCACAACGGAATAATTGATTGAATTCCACTAGAAGTTTGAGATAGTTTTACTTCTTTGTTTTCATTCATTAGATATACTGTGTCACCATTGTTATTGAATGACACTTTAATGTCAAGAATGTTTATATCAATATTTTTATACTGAATTCTTGCTTTTTCGTATAAGCTACCAAAATCCTTTATGCAATCGGGAATACTAGCTCCTGCTTGAAGTAAAGAAAATATGCTATTAGAAAATGTTGAAATCAACAATCTTTCAGCTGGAATATATACTGGTATACATTCTTCATAAAGGAGTCCAACTAAGGCAGGTTTTATTAACTCTACCATTGCGCTATCTTTTAAATCTAAGAGGTTTTTAAGACTTTTGATAAATTCTTTGTATGCAAAGTTATTTTCTTTTCGTTCTATAAATTTTAAAATAAAATCATATGACTTTGAAGTATTAGCCATTTCCATCAAATCAGCATCCTCGTAGTTACTGTGAAATTTATTTAAGCCTATTTCCCAATAGTATTTTTCATTGCTATAACGAATAATGGTTGTAGACGTAAATTCAAAATTAATATTATATTTATCCAATAACCTTAAGAAACTATTGAAAT
Source organism: Bacteroides sp. D2 (assembly GCF_025147085.1). Lineage (NCBI taxonomy): Bacteria > Pseudomonadati > Bacteroidota > Bacteroidia > Bacteroidales > Bacteroidaceae > Bacteroides > Bacteroides sp. D2. The sequence goes on from NZ_CP102261.1 coordinate 4,893,022, forward strand.
CTCCTTCTTTAATAGTCCAAAAAATCGAATTGTTAAATATTGCAAGAAGTTTTGCAATAGTACTTTTTCCACTAGAAGTATGTCCAATAAAGAAATTATATTTCTTTATTTCTATATTTGCGGATTTTATAGCCCCAAAATCTGTTACAATTAAATGTGCCATGCTCATTAAAAAATTTAAGTTATATCCCTCATATAAAAGAATAACTATTGGCAAATGTAGTCATTAATACTGGTATAATACCTAAAGTAGTTCTTTTTTATAGAAAAAAACAAGAAAAAGTTAGTAGATGTTCACTCATATTATAAATTTTCGCTAACTTCTTAATGTCTTCTTTGCCATTCACAATATGAGTACTGTCACCGATCCGGATGGCCTGACTACTTCATCGGAAGAAGACTTCTCGAACAGCTTAACAATAGGGATAAAAGACAAGGCTAATGTCAACCTTGTCTTTTTTGTAGCTCTCTCATCAATTCATCTACAATATATGCATCGCTCATGAGATATAGATCTCCAAGTCGGTGGACAATGCGCTGGTAGCTTTCGCTATTATAAAATATATCAAGTGCCTGTAGACTGGAAATATGCAGACGGGTAGCAAGAAGTTCTACAATGCTGTAATATTTGCCTTGCATTACAATATCAGCATTGGGGATTTCTTTTGAGAGAGATGGGAAAGGCAAAAGTATAACATCCACAAAATGTAAGTGTTCGTCAATTACTTTTTGGTTCGTAATACAAATTTGATTGTTAGGCTCTTGATGAATCAAACGTGACAACGCTTCTTCACGAGTGTAATCACCACGCATATAAAGGTCAATAGTACGTATCACACGGTCATCTGCTATACCGCCTTCTATTATGTCATAATCCTGCCATATAACATTCCCTTGTCGACATGCTACAACAAAATCCAGCCAATGTGCATCGTAAGTGGTAAAGTGCAAATAATTAAAAGAAAAGTTGCGGCAGGCATCTATATCCAATGAATAAATATTGAGCCACACACTATTTTCATGGCGAATATCAGCTGTGCGAAGAGCCCAACGAACTGCCTGTTCCTTTAAATCAGTAAGATAAAAGCCCACTCCGAAATCAAGATTCGGTCGGCATACGCCAGCTAATGGTTGTTCTACACGGTAAGTAGAACCATGATAAACAGTTAACATGACTTATCTCCTTTTTGCTGTGTCGAAACTTGAAAAGGACGATAATCTTCCGGTAACCATTGTGGATCACGATGATAGATATATTCTAATAAAGAATCTACTATGTAGGCTTTGCCTTGGGTATGCAAAGTATCATAAAAAGCATTTATATAGCCGTCTATAGCACCTAATTCTTTTAGTTTATTATATACATCCGCACTATAGCGTCCTAACCGTTCGGCTGTATTCTCTATACAATAGATAATAAACTCTAATTGTTTTTCTTTGAGGGTCACATTATTTTCTCCTTTCTTATCTTAATCAATTAGCGAAAAAGATTAATATTAGCAAAGATAGAAAAGTTCCTTCTTTCTTCCAATTAATTAGTATAGTATATCACGTTTCATTATGGATTAAATCAAAATCAATATACTTTCATTATAGCTTTATAGCTTTTTCTTCTTTCACCAACTTCCTCCATCTTTGAAATGCTCTCATCAGCGTTTCTTCCTGTACCAGTCCTACCATTTCGTAGTGCTCTACGAATTGTTCTATTGACTTTTTAAACATCACTCCTTTATTAAACTTATTATCCAATAGAAAGGAGTATAATTCCGCTTTCATCTCCGTTTCTATTTCCTTTTCTATAATCAATGCACTATCGTTTCCGATATAGTTATAGACTTCCGGATTCTTCCCATTACGCGGTTTGGGCAGTACAAAGCAAATATTCCCAATTTCTTTCCATGAAGTATTTTGCGGATGAGGGACAGATAGTTGATGAAGGAAGTGATAAACTGGAGTAATGTGGGAGAGATGGATAGGGATAAGTCGTTTGGAAGAAGAAGAAGGAGAGGAGGAATGAGACTGGTTCTCTGGATCGGGTTCTAAACTTTGTCGATATCGGACATACATATATCCAGCCAAATATGGCTTGATATTAATTGTAACTGTAACCATGGGAAAATTTTTAAAGTTTGTAATAAAAAAGTATGTATATACAGCCCTTTGGACTGTGAATTCCGTTTGGTTTATTGAGAATATTCCCATGGTTATCGGGACGGAATTCTTCTTTTTATAATAAATTGATATACAGTGTATTATAGATACTGTTTTTTGGTTTAAAACCAAGGAACCGTTCCTTTTAAAGGAACGCCCTGTTTCTCACCGAGGAACGCCTTGTTCCTTTTAAAGAAACGGATGACTCCTTAAAATCCGGGAACAAAACTAGTTGTAATATTCCGATATTTCAAGATGGATGATTGAAGCATTAAACAATACGTGTAAATATAAATAATCATTTTTATACATCGTTTATTTTACGCGTGTATAAACAACCGGTATGTCATGAAAGTTAATTGAATAGAATGGATAATAATTTAACAATGTTTACCGGATAAACCTTTTTTGAGAGTGTTAAAACTCGCTTCTTAGATGATTATGTGGCTATTTTGAGTGAAATTTCGGAATCTGTGTGCAATTTCAGAACGTTTTATTTTAATATATATTTCTTTTGTAAATTTGCAGCATATAATATTTAAATAAACATAAGCGAATAAGCAATAAATATACGCATTTTAATGAAGATACATGACATAGCAATTCTTTTTTTTATATTTTGGGGAAGCATTTCACAATGTGCGGCTCAAAAGATAGCGGTAAAAACAAACCTACTCTACGGTACATACGCCAGTTCACCTAATCTGGAAACCGAATTCGGGATTTCACCGCGAGGTACAGTAGATCTGGGTGCTGGCTTCAACTGGTTTACATCCGTTCATTCATCCTCAAACAAGAAACTGGTGCATTGGCTTGGCTCGGTAGAATATCGTTATTGGACGTGTGAAAGATTCAGCGGACATTTTGGGGGAATACATATACTAGGCGGACAGTACAACATAGCCGGTCATCATTTGCCGCTTCTATTTGGAGATGATTCCGGTCACTATCGCTATGAAGGATGGGGAATAGGCGGAGGCATTTCGTACGGCTACCATTTTCTTTTAGGCAATCGTTGGAGTCTCGAAGCAAATATAGGTATAGGGTATGTCAGACTACATTATGACAAGTTCCGATGCGAGACTTGTGGTGAAAAGACCGGAACAGAAAATCGCAACTATTTCGGACCTACTAAAGCAGCAGTTTCACTTATATTTCTTATAAAATAACAAAAACATGATAAATCTAAAATCTATCCTATGGCTGTTGCCTCTGTCACTGCTCGTTTCTCCATTACTATATGGAGAAAACCTGCCGGACAAATGGTATAAAGGAACGATACAAGCAACAGCCATCGAATTGCAACAAGTGGGGGATTCCCTACATATTCAAGTGCTTTATGACCTTGATAAAATAAAAGTCAGTTCCAATCATTCGATAGAACTGATACCGGTATTGATTGCTGCAAACCACCAACTGGAGTTACCGGAGATTTCTGTCAAAGGGCATAGTAATTTCCAAAACCTGAAACGTAAACTGGCTTTAATGAATACACAGGAACGTGATCTTTACCAGTCGGAAGCTCCGTACTATGTTGTGAAAGGATATGGAATAACCGAAGAAAAACAAATTCGATATTCCTTGGTCATTCCATTCGAATCGTGGATGAAAGATGCACGTTTGGATATAAAAAAGGAAGTAATGGGCTGTTGCAAACCGGGCAAGTTATTATCGACGTTTCCGCTTTTCGGTACCGTCACTTTGGAGCAACCGCCTGTTCCATATCACATCGTCCCGCATATCAGTTATGTCCGCCCACAAGTTGAACCTGTAAAAAAACGTGAGATGTCATGTGAAGCGTTCCTGGATTTTGTTGTATCAAAGACCATCATAAGGCCGGATTACATGAACAACCCGGTCGAACTGGAAAAAATATCCTCTATGCTTGCCGAAGTGAGAAATGATACAACTATTACCATTCGTGGAATATCAGTCATTGGTTATGCTTCACCGGAGGGTTCTGTCCTTTTTAACAAACAGCTTTCCGAAGGACGTGCAAAGGCACTTGTTAATTACCTTCTCCCTCGTTTCCCTTTCTCTAAAGAATTATACAAGGTGGAATATGGTGGCGAAAACTGGGAAGGACTACGTAAAATGGTTGCAGAGTCTGACATGGCAGAAAAGGATGGAATTCTTCATATTATAGATCACATACCAGTTGAAATAAACTACCGAACGAATACCAGTCGCAAGAAATCGTTGATGCTATATAAACAGGGCAATCCTTATCGGTTTATGTTGCGTGAGTATTACCAACATCTGCGTAAAGCGATCTGTAAAATAGAGTACGATGTTCAGAATTTTAATATAGAACAGGCAAAAGTGCTGATTCATAGTCGGCCACAAAATTTGAGCCTGAATGAAATTTATTTGGTCGCTCTCACTTACAAAAACGGATCGCCGGAGTTTATAGAATTGTTTGAAAAAGCTGTCAGTCTCTTTCCTGATGATAAGATTGCCAACCTGAATGCTGCCTCGGCTGCACTTTCGCGAGAAGACATTGCATTAGCAGAAAAATATCTTAAGAAAGCAGAGATTTCTGCACCGGAATATGAAAATGCCGTAGGAGTGTTGTACCTGTTGAAAAGCGACTATAAACAGGCAAAGCTACATCTAATCAAAGCTGCCGAATCCGGATTGGAACAAGCATATTTCAATCTGGAGGAATTGAATAAAAAGGAAGAAGATATTCGATCAATGACTAAACTAGATTATTGATTTTTTATTTATTATAATTATCATTTTATTTACAACATTTTAAAATTTAACAAAGATGAAAACAAAAAGTTTTCTATTATCTACATTGGTGACTTTTATGTTTGCCGGCTGTAGTAGTGATGATGCCCGGGAAGGGAATATTCCGAGCGGTGAACTGAATGGAAAGGCGTATCTGTCGCTTTCCCTGCAAAGTCACACATCCACTACAAGAGCAGAGAATGTAGTAGAAAAACCGGGAAGTTCAGGGGAAAGTAAAGCAGGGACAGTCAGAGTTTTATTATTTGACGAGGAAGATGTGTGCCTTGATGTGGTTAACTTTGACGATCTTACTGTTGGGAATAGCGGAGGAGAATCCGGTGGAACAGGGACCCCGGAAGCTGTAGCTAGCGATGCAAAATTAGTACCGGAGAAGACCAAAAAAGTATTTGTAGTTATCAATCCTTACACCGACGGGAATAAAGGATGGAATTTAGCTGCGGAAACAGTAAAAGGTAAACCTTGGTCTGCAATTAACACTGCTATTGAGGCGGTTATTGCCAATGTCGCTACCACCAATCAATTCATGATGACGAGTGCTGGCAAGGGTACTGGGATAGAAGGAGCATTAACGAATGTAACAGTGCATAAGCCAAGTGGATATACCAATGAAGCCATAAATCAGGCAAAAACAGATGCCAAAAACAATCCTGCTGAAATTAGTGTAGATCGATTGAGTGCAAAAGTAGAGCTTGTGGTTAAGGAGTCTTTTACTACCAAACCTGATGGTGCTAAATTTACTTTCGGCGGTTGGGAATTAAGCGTTACCAATAAGAGTGTGAAACTGTATAGTGAACTTATCACTTACGATAATGCCACGACTGGAGCGGTTTATCGTCGGGATAAAAACTACTTGTCTGACGAACAACCTGATGTATCAAATGCGAGTACTATGGAAACGAATATGGATGCAGCTTTCAATTATCTAAAAAATATAGATAGCGAAAGTGAGGAGATGCCTGCTGTTGCACAGAGTAAGGGAACAAGTCTGTATTGTCTTGAAAATACAATGGAAGCTAAGGCACAGCAATTAGGATTCACCACCAAGGTAGTGGTAAAAGCTACATATACTCCCAATGGTTTGACCGAAAATAGCAGTTATTTCTCTTGGAAAGGGAACTATTATACATTAGACCAGCTTAAAGATGAATATAATAACACTGCTAGTGGCGGACTGAAAACAGACTTACCTATATTCTTAAAAAAAGCGGGTGTCGTGGCAGAGGGTGTTTCGGACATAGATAAGGCGATTGCAGAGCTTACCGCAGACAAATTTACTGCGAAAACCGGTATCATCGGACGCTTCTGTGCCGTACGTTATTATCATGAATCTGTATGCTATTACGATGTCCTGATTCGTCACGACCAAAATGTAACAACCAAAATGGCTTTAGGTAGATACGGTGTGGTACGTAACAACTGGTATCACCTGGAACTTCAGAGCGTGAGCGGTCCCGGAACACCGTGGATTCCCGACCCGTCTGATCCTGATCCTACTAATCCTACACCTCCGGGTACCGATGATGATGAAGCAGACGCATACATTTCTGTAAAAATCACTATCAATCCATGGACTTACTGGACACAAGGTGTTGATTTGCATTAATAGATGAAAATCAAGAGACACATAAAGAAATACATAATAATCCTTGCCGCTTTTATGGCGGCAGGGATTACCGGTTGCGACGTCTTTCATGACGATCTTGACCAGTGTGACCTTTTTCTTGAATTCAGGTATGACTATAACATGGTAAATGAAGACTGGTTTGCCGATCAGGTGGAGGAAGTAAAAGTCTATGTGTTCGATGCAGAAGGGAAATATCTTCAGACATTCATCGAAAAAGGTAATCCGCTGAAAAATACGGACTATCGTATGCTGATCCCTTATCGACTGAAAGGCTGTACGGCTGTTGTATGGGCCGGAAAAACAGATGAGTTTTACCGGCTATCGTCAATGACTGCAGGTGATCCGATAGACAAACTATCCTTAAAATACGAACCCGATAATGACATGAGCAACAATCATCTTGATGCATTATGGCATAGCGGTCCCCTGCAAATGTTTTCTCCGGAGAACATAAGCAATACAGAAACTGTCAGCCTGATACGTAATACTAATGATATAACGATAGGCATTACACGAGGCAGCAATCCGGTCGATCTTTCAAAATACGATATACAATTGATAGCGGCAAACAGTATTTATGACTATAAAAATAATTTTGGAGATGGAAACAAGAACATAATTTACCACCCTTGTGCGGATGAGGAAGACAACAAACTATCTCTTCAGACCCGGCTCCACACGCTTAGATTCGTCAAAGATGTCGCTATGCCTTTTTCCATTACGGAGCAAACATCAGGAAAAGCAATAGACATTGGAGGAGAAACAACCATAAATCTTATTGACTACTTGCTGAAAAGTAAACCGGAAGCGATGGGTGACCAGGAATATCTCGACCGCAGATATCAGTGGGACATTAACATCCGCATCGGAGATAAGGAAGAGAACGGTTATGTAGCATTAAGTATCACTATTAACAACTGGACCTACTGGTTCCAACCAACAGATATGTAAGCCGTTTTTTGAAACGAAATTATGGCACAATTAAGGATGAATATAACTATCAACATACAATTTTCGGCAAATGTCCTGCTTTTGACAATATTTGCTTTGTTTGCTTACTCTTGTACAAAGGAGAACGAAACAACAGGCGCACGTATTTACGAAGGAGAAAAGATACCAATGAGTATTAAAATGGGGACACGCAATACTACTGCTGACGATGATGAAGTCATAAAATCCGTACGCGCAATTGTGTTTAACGACAAAAACGAATTGGTATACAACGATGTTTCTGATGCTTCCATAAACGTAGATAACATATATATCGCTCCCATAAGAGCGGCACGGGGATATAACAACATTTACATCATCTGTAACGAAACACCGGAGCTTACGGAAAAGCTCGCCGCCATTACATTGGAAAATGAAATAGAAAAAGTGACATTCTCTGCTATAGGTATTGTTGCTCCGCCACCTATGTATGGAAATGTGTCACGTGCCTATGTGGAGTCTCGTAGCGACGGAACAAATGCCACAGTTACCATCAATAATGTTACGACAACGGAACTGCCGATTGAGGTAAACCGTATGGTGTCCCGCATCAGCTTTACGGCAATTAAAAATATCACCAATGAGGATGAAGATTTTAAAGTAACCAAACTGAATGTAAAAGTGTGTCGTATGCCGGTCGCCACTACTATAGGAGAGGGGCAGGCATATACAGAAAATGTATGGTCGGATGATCTTACTATATCAGGAACAGGTGAACTCGATAATAACGGTACGTATACGATAAATGGAAATAACTACACCATTCCTGATAACATAGATTTCATAACGATTCCTATTACTTATATTCCCGAACATCTATTGTCCGAACCTCAAAATGCTTCACAAGCAACCTATCTTAAAATTGATGCACAATGCGTTCTTAAAAACGGCAGTACACAGGTACTGAACTGCATCTATCTGCTGAATATCGGTCAAGAGCCTCCTAAAAATCATAACCTGACACGAAACAACCATTATCGGATATACGCCACCATTACCGGTATGGGAGCAATGGGACTTTATGCGGAAATAGTGGCAATGGAGGAACATGACATCACTATCAACTGGAAACCTATTGACGGACTGGTTATTGTAAGTGACAAGGCTGCAGACTATGACGCCGTAGCCGATACGTCCAGAAATGTGAATATATGGAATGACTTTAGTGTTTATTCAGGGATACTGAAAGCATATCATTCAGGAACAGGATACAAGGATATCCTATTTAAATACGGCAGCCTGATAGCCATAAGTTCACCGGATGCAAATACGGAATTCACCCCACCTACCAATGCCACTATATTGAATGATGTACTTTGGTATCCGGGCTCGTACGCTCCTTTAAATATTACGGAATGGGCGGATATTCCTTATCTGGAAACGGATAAAATACCCACAGATAATACAATTGTCCAAGTAGCAGCGGGAAAGGGAGACCCTTGCAAACTTGCCGGACTGTCCGAATCTCAAATCAAGACTTTGGGGATTGTGGATAATAAGCAGTGGCGCATGGCTACTCCGGCTGAAAATCTAATATTGAAAACGGCAGCAGAAAATGAAAGTAATTCACAGGGTTATCCTTCATTCCATTGGCTATTTTCTCCACATAACAGATATAGGGATACGAACGGTATATCGCAAGGAGACCGTTCCAATGGATGGTATTGGGATAACAATGCTACCGTATTCCATTTTTCCGGAGAAGAACCGCAAAATGCAGAAATTCAAGAAAATATGGACAGGCAAAACGCGTATATAATCCGTTGTGTGCGCAATGAGATGATAAAAAGCCAACTGGAAGTAGGTATCATCAGCAGTCCTACTTATCAGGGAACTGAAACGAGCGGAAATGCTTATTTTGGTATTATCTCGAATATTCCTTACTGGACAGCAACACTTGTCACAGAAGGAGCATATGTGGGTTCAACAACCGAATTTGACGATTTCTCATTTGTAGCCGGAGAAACAATACATACCACCCATGGCGGTAACACTCAAAACATACCGATATACGTCAAACGTAAAGAAAGTACCTCACCGCGTTCATTCAGAGTGAAAGTGGAGGGGATCGGTTTGGAAGGAAAAACAGTAAATAAAATACTCACAGTTTCACAAAGCGGATATGATTTACGTGCAAAAACGGGATTAAGCAGCATGGGTAATATACCGCAAGAAGGAGGATCTTATACTACGACTATTAACCTCACCCCTACGGACGTAACAATCTCTTCCGGAAAACTGTATTTACAAATCACTTATGGAGGTGTCATAAGGTGCAAAAGTACTGAAGTACATACTGAACCGAATAAATATAGTTATGATGTTACTATAACAATTCCGGAAAACAATAGTCCAAGTATCGTTGAGCTTATAGGAAATATATATTTAGAGTATGAAAACAACTTGACAGTTCCTCTTGGCAGTCCGACAATTAAGCAGAACGGAACAATATCCTCCAACAATGAGAATTGAGGTGAAAGTATGATGATAAATAGACACAATATGACAATAAAAATAAAATATAATGTGTATTTCCGGACAGCTTGCATTGCTTTGTTTTCACTGATATTCACAAGCTGTACAAAAGATAAACTGGAAGAATTCGATCCAGGAAATGCTACCGGCAAAATGGTGATGGTCAGCCTGAATGTCAGCCTTCCTCCTGCTGTAGAGCCAACGTCTGTGAGCGGGTATGCAGTTACCAAGCCATTTTTTAGAAACAGAACCAATGCTGATTCGCCGTTTACAGTAATTTTGGGAGAGGGGCAAAAGGAATATGCAATAAACTCCAATACCCGGGTATCCGATGGTACAACCTCGTTATATAATCTTTGGCTTTTCCAGTTTCATGAGAATGGTTCGATTAACGGAAAACCCCACAAACTTAGTGATGTAAAGACAGCTATTAATGACATGGTAACTATAGATGTTCCCTTAGTTGTGGCAGATAATCAGACTTTATACCTGCTTGTACTGGGACCTAAACTTGATTATGATATGAGTGAAGTGGGAACACTTGATGATCTTAAGAAATGGAATTTCAAATATCTGACTAATGTAGAAGGACATACCCAATCGCTTATCACAGCTGATAATGAGGTGCCATTTGCCGGAGAAGTGTCAGGAGTCACTGTCGTAAACGTTGATGATGGTAAACGTGGCCTGGTGGAATACAACAAGCCCGTTGGTTTTGTAGGAGGTATTGAAGTCAGGAGGTTGATGGCACGCATTACATTACGCTATAAATTTGAAGTGGAGAATTACCAATTACAAGGACTGAAATTATTGAATGTCAACAATACGATTCGACTTTCCAACCCTTCAAAAAATACCGCAGAGGACACTTATGCCACGCTTGAAACTGTTGATTTTGAGGGACCCGATTCCAATGATTTCTATTCGGCAACCTGGTATGTTGCACAGAATTGTCAAGGGACGATAGAAAAAATTCTTAGTGAAAATCAACGCTACTATAAAATTGTTGATAAAACCCCTGCTGGGGATGCACCGCCATTGGGTACGCAGATTGAGGCATGGGCATACCCGACAACTGCATCTGCAACTGACGAATATGCAATTTACCAGATGTATGTTGGAAATAACAATACCAATAACTTTGACGTAGAACCCAACCATTTTTATAACCTACGTACTACCATAAATACAGACCTTACTTCGGCAAAGAATGACGAACGGATCAGAATGTATACCGCCAGTCAGTATGTAGAATTTCATGCCAGCCAGAATATAAGCGTTGGTGGAGGAGCAAAATTTGATAATACTAAATACAACAAAGCGGGCGTAAGCTATGATCTTGATGCAGCCTATGATGTACGTCCCATAGTTATACAGACTCAAGGAAGGAAAGTGGAAGTTGGGATATATACGGATAATCTCTGTATCACAAAAGTTTCTTCTAATAAGAGTTGGCTCTATCTGTCTTCCTCATCTAATTATACAGATGCGTTCAACAATGTTGATGAGCCGCTGGCTACATCTGTCAAAGCAAATACCATACTTCCTACACAAGTGACGTTTTATCTTTACAATAATGAATATGTTTATGATGAAAACGGCAAATTGGTCAATCCCGGTGAAAATGATAAGGACGGAAAGCGTTCCCTATATATCAAAGTGACTACCACGACCGAAGGTGAAGGAGGAGGAGCAGTGCAAGCTTATCATATATTCAAGATGGATCAGCGACCGGCAGTATATGCCGGACGTTTCGGAGGAGAGAGAGATGCAGACGGAAACTATACGATGGGATTGGTACATGACAGATTGCCTGTGCGCGGCCCTAAATATTTAGAAAGTATAACAACTATGGGAACAATACAATATGGTTATGATAAAGTTGAAACAGCTGCATATTCATACGGAACCGATAATATGGATTATGGGAAAGAGGCAACGAGAAATTTGGCTGAAAATATTAGAAATCTTCCTTGGAACAACGAAAAAATAGCTGCCCCGCAAAAAGATGCATCTAGATATGTATTACTCTATCAATATCAATATCCGGCCAGCTCCTTTTCAGCGAGAGTTTGCTATGACAAAAACAGGGATGAAAATGGAGACGGACGAATTGATAAAGAGGAGATGAAATGGTATTTTCCGGCGTCTAATCAAATGATTGGTATGTATATAGGCAGTTTTTTAAACAACGAAAGCTTTCCAGGTAGTGCCACAACAGAAGATGGAAATGACTATGTCAAAAGATGGTACCAAGGGGTAAATTCTAATCAAAAAATGCAAACCGGATCATCCAGATGTGTCAGAGATATAGATATCTCGCTCGATACTGATTAATGATGACATGAACTAAAATAAATAAAGAACAAAATGAAAAGAATAACAGTCATAATCTTCGTATCTTTTTTTATCCTGCTGAAAGGGTATTCTCAAAAGATTGAAATATATGAAGAGGCGGGAATTAAGTATGCAGCTATTAAATCAATGGAGTTACCGGCAAACAGGGTGGAAAATAGAAGTGAAAACCCTGACTTTTATAAAACTATTCAATTATTTAAGTACACCGACAGCGGTATGGATACTGAACCCATTCAAGTTAACGGTGAGAATGTTTATGTAAAACGGATTACACGACATCCTTACAACGAGAATAATCAAACAATAAAAATCGTTTGGAAAGTATCGGAATACTTTATCATTTCTCCGGATAATGTATGTAGCGATGGAAATGATAGTGATGGAAAGAATGTGGGAGAGAAAACAATGAAATGGGCTACAGCGAACGGATACCTTGCTACGGCAAACACAAATAGTTACACTACGGCAAGTTTTGCAGTCCCCAAAGGATGTGCAATGTATCGTGGAAAGGACGGGAAAGATGAACCTGGGACATGGCGGATACCTACATTACGGGAGGGAAGCCTAATTATGATTTTTTATAAGGAATTAGAGAGAACCAAGGATAAAGGCACCGATTTCCAGCCGTTTGATTTGTCGTTAGATGATAAAAAGGGAACAGCTTATTGGTTGGCAACAGAAAATAATACTAGTGGGAGTGCATGGTCTATAAAATTTTATCCTATGGCAGTGAAATATACATCATCCCTTATCTCCAAGGGTAGCACTCTTTATCTCCGCTGTATCCGGGATATTCCATTAAAATGAGTTACGAACAAAATCATCATCAGTTTATATACACACTTATTATCATACAAAATGAAAACGATAAAAGCCGAAATATTAATGATTGAAGGAGCACCATTCCCTGCCATTGAAAAAGTATATGATCCTTCAAGTAAAAAATGTAATGGGAGGATTACACCACAAGCCCCCATTGTCATCACTGGACATCACTTGGATATGTTAACATGGGATAGCGCCAATCTATACCTTGTGTCTTCAGTAAATGACAGAATGTTGATAGAATGTGGTGATATTCATAAATATTCGGACGATAAAGTGTATACAACCATTCCTGATATTGATGAAGGTGAATATTTTCTGGCACTGATGATTCTGATGAAAGATAAAGAAAGTTTCTTATATATCTTTCCCATATCTTTGATTGTACAATTTACTTAATCAAAATGTCACGATTAACATATGTATATATAGAAGCAAGAAATAAAGACAAACAGCATAATAGCATAAATTGCAGTCAATGAAAGATAATAAGCCATATAGGCAAAATAAAGTATTTGATAATATATCAGAAACAGAAGAGTTTAATGTCTATACTAAAATAGACGATTTACCGCTTAATGAAACTCCTGCGTATCTTGAAGAAGGGATAAACGGGATATGTACGGGAGGCAGTGCGCTTTTCAATGTTTTTGGTAATAAACGACGGATTGTTCCCAATGATCTGGTTGTTATTTTTCCTTTCCAGTTGGCTGCTGTCACAGAGATTAGCGATGACTTTTCAATGACTTTTCTCAAAGTATCCAAAAACTTGTTTATGGATACGATAAGCGGAGTATGTATACCTACTCTTGATTTTTTCTTTTATATGCGGAAAAATTTCAGCACTCCGCTATGCGATGAAGAATGTCAACGCTTCATTCACTTTTGTCATATACTGATTTATCGTATCAACTTGCCTCGGAACTTATTCAGACGGGAGTCTATTATGCAACTATTACGTGTTTTCTATTGGGATATCTATGTGGCTTATAAAAGAAATCCGAAAGCTGCCGAATTAGTAAAATATACCCGTAAGGAAAAACTTTTATTCGACTTCTTTTGTTTGGTGATCGAATTTCATACCGTAAGCCGGGATGTTGCGTTTTATGCGCAAAAGATGTGCGTGTCCGCTAAACACCTTACAATGGTAATTACGGATATGAGCGGCCGTTCGGCAAAAGACTGGATTATAGAATATTCCATTCTTGAGATAAAGGCTCTTCTACGGGATTCGGACCTTGAAATAAAAGAAGTGGCATCACGTACAAACTTCCAGTCGAATTCCGTTATGACAAGGTTCTTTCGCGAACATACCGGCATGACACCGTCTGATTATAGAGAAAGAATTTTTATTCAGATAGATGGATCATGATTTATAGTTAGTTAAGTAATATACGAAATACTGCCTGTGAAGGTCGTCTATTGTTTGTTTTGTTTGTGTGGTGCACCTTCTTCCGAGAGTAGGAAAGGAGGTGCACCTTTTTTTGATTAAAGTTGTTATATTCCTGATCTCATAAGCTAATAGTGAGTACAAAACAGAGTGATTTTCGTCTTTACTTTAGTAAAAATATAGACTGGAATGAAAAGCCGACTGAAACAACAAATATTTGCACTTTCTCTATTAGCATGGACAGCCGTATGCCCTGCCGATGCACAGCAAACACGCTCACTTAGGGAGCAATTTCAAAATCCGTCAGACGAAGCAAAACCCTGGACCTTTTGGTATTGGATGTATGGTGCCGTGTCTAAAGAAGGGATTACAGCCGACTTGGAGGCAATGAAACATGCCGGATTAGGAGGTACTTATCTGATGCCGATTAAAGGTATTCATGAAGGTGCCCAATACGATGGCAAGGCGCAGCAGCTAACTCCCGAATGGTGGGAGATGGTACGTTTCAGCATGGAAGAAGCAGATCGTTTGGGGCTGAAATTGGGGATGCACATTTGTGATGGTTTCGCATTGGCGGGAGGTCCCTGGATTACTCCCGAAGAATCTATGCAGAAAGTGGTTTGGAGCGATACGATTGTAAACGGAGGAAAGCTGATGGCTATTCGCCTGCCACAACCGGAAGCCTATGAAAGCTATTATGAAGATATTGCATTATTCGCTTTGCCGGTAGAAGACGCAGCGGACGAGATGCAGGCAAAGATTACTTGTGTCAATCTAGCCACGACAGGAAATGTAAAAGCTACTCAAACAGTGAATATGGATGCGGCAGGAGTGATCCGTTCATCCTATCCATGCTATATCCAGTATGAATACGAGCAACCTTTCACTTGCCGGAACATCGAAATCGTTTTAAATGGTAATAATTATCAGGCACACCGCTTGAAAGTAATGGCCAGTGATGACGGAGTGAATTATCGTTTGGTTAAGCAGTTGGTTCCTGCCCGTCAGGGATGGCAGAATACGGATGAGAATTCAACTCATAGTATTCCTCCGACTACCGCCCGTTTCTTCCGTTTCTACTGGACTCCTGAAGGAAGCGAACCGGGAAGTGAAGATATGGATGCTGCCAAATGGAAGCCCAATCTGAAAATAAAAGAATTACGCCTGCATCGGGAAGCCCGTCTGAACCAGTGGGAAGGAAAAGCCGGACTGGTATGGCGTGTTGCTCAAGCTACCAAAGAAGAGGAAGTTGGGAAACAGGACTGCTATTCACTTTCACAAGTCATCAATCTGACAGAGCAATATACTAGTCATTCGAATGGAAAAACATTGACCGCCACTCTCCCCAAAGGAAAATGGAAATTACTCCGCATGGGACATACAGCTACCGGACATACCAATGCCACAGCGGGAGGCGGAAAAGGATTGGAATGTGATAAGTTTAACCCGAAAACGGTACGGAAACAATTCGATAACTGGTTTGCGCAGGCATTTGCAAAGACCAATCCCGAAGTAGCTCGTCGCGTACTGAAATATATGCATGTCGACAGTTGGGAATGTGGCAGCCAAAACTGGAATAAACGTTTCGCTATTGAATTTCAGAAACGTCGTGGCTACGATTTGATGCCTTATCTACCTCTATTGGCAGGTATTCCGATGGAAAGTGTCGAACAAAGTGAAAAGATTCTGCGAGACGTACGTACTACCATATCAGAACTCGTCGTAGATGTGTTTTATCAGGTATTGGCGGACTGTGCGAGAGAATATGATTGCCAGTTTTCGGCAGAATGTGTAGCTCCGACGATGGTAAGCGATGGTCTATTACATTATCAAAAAGTAGATCTTCCGATGGGTGAATTTTGGTTGAACAGTCCTACACATGACAAACCGAATGATATGCTCGACGCTATTAGCGGAGCACATATCTACGGAAAGAATATTATTCAGGCTGAAGGGTTCACGGAAGTGCGTGGCACGTGGGATGAATACCCCGGAATGTTGAAAGCCTTGTTGGATCGTAATTACGCATTAGGAATCAATCGTCTTTTCTACCATGTATATGTACATAATCCCTGGCTGGACCGCAAGCCCGGCATGACATTGGATGGCATCGGACTATTCTTCCAACGGGATCAGACCTGGTGGGATAAAGGCGCAAAAGCCTTTTCCGAATATGCTACCCGTTGCCAGTCGTTATTGCAATATGGGCATCCGGTAACAGACATCGCAGTCTTTACAGGCGAAGAAGTGCCGAGGCGTTCGATATTACCGGAACGATTGGTTCCCTCTCTACCGGGAATCTTCGGTGCAGAACGAGTGGAAAGTGAACGCATCCGTCTGGCTAATGAGGGACAGCCTTTACGTGTACGTCCGGTAGGTGTTACTCATTCAGCTAACATGGCTGATCCGGAGAAATGGGTGAATCCGCTTCGTGGATATGCATACGATAGTTTTAATAAAGATGCAATCCTTCGTTTGGCGAAAGCAGAAAACGGACGAATAACGTTGCCGGGTGGAGCAAGTTATAAAGTATTGGTACTGCCTCTTGCGCGTCCAATGAATCTCGAACCTGTATTGTCATCGGAAGTGCAGAAGAAAATCAATGAACTAAAAGAAGCCGGCATTTTGGTACCTTCTTTACCTTATACAGAAGAAGATTTTTCTGTGTATGGTCTGGAACGTGATATGATTGTGCCGGAAGATATTGCCTGGACGCATCGTCGTGGCGAACTTGGCGAACTCTATTTCGTAGCCAACCAAAAGAACGAAACACGCACGTTTACTGCAAGTATGCGTATTAACGGTAAGAAACCGGAATGTTGGAATCCGGTGACGGGTGAGATGAATATTCATCCTTCCTATCGTATCAACGGAAACCGGACAGAAGTTACTCTCACATTGGCTCCTAATGAGTCCGTATTCATCGTATATCCTGCGGAGGGAGTACATGAAGGCTATGGAGAGTCCTCTCTCCAACTGCAAAAGGAGAAAAAAGATATCGCCAGAGCCTCTTTAAACATAGCTTTGGAAGCAAAGGAATATGCTATAACTTTTGCAGCTAACCAAAAAACGCTCACACGAAAAGAACTTTTCGACTGGAGCCAAGAAACGGATGAACAGATACGTTACTATTCGGGGACAGCGACCTATAAGACCACTTTCCGCTGGAAAAATAAACCGAATAAAGACCAACAGATTTATCTGAATCTGGGAACAGTTTATAATTTGGCAACTGTTCGTGTGAATGGCGTAGATTGTGGCACAATCTGGACTGCTCCTTATCGTGCAAATATTACAGGTGCCCTGAAAAAAGGAACTAATGAGCTTGAAATAGAGGTTACAAATACTTGGGCGAATGCACTGACAGGAGCTGATGAAGGAAAAGCACCGTTTGATGGCATTTGGACTAATGCAAAATATCGCAGGGCAGAGAAAACGTTGCTTCCGGCAGGATTGCTCGGACCTTTGAGTTTTTCTATCACAGAATAAAATAGATTTTTAAGGCACGGATTACGCGGATTATACGGTTTATGAGAATCGTATTACATAAAGTAACAACGCAATCCATGTAATCCGTACCCAATTCATTATAATATAGCTAAAGTATGAAAAGTTCAATTATTAAAACAGGTACAATGTTGGCAGGTTTTCTGCTTGCTGCCTGCCTGTCAACACACGCAGAAGTAAAGCTACCGGCTATTTTTTCTGATGGCATGGTGATGCAGCAACAGACCAATGCAAACCTTTGGGGGATGGCGACTCCTCATAAAAAAGTAACAGTGACTACTAGTTGGAATGGAAAACAATATGCAGCAACAGCAGATAAAAATGGGGCATGGAAACTGACAGTAGCTACTCCCGAAGCGGGAGGTCCTTATACTGTGACTTTTGATGATGGAACCCAAAAGACACTGAATAATATTCTGATAGGCGAGCTTTGGCTTTGTTCCGGACAAAGTAATATGGAAATGCCGATGAAAGGCTTCAAAAACCAACCGGTAGAAAATGCCAATATGGACATTCTTCACAGCAAGAATCCGCAAATCCGTCTGTTTACGGTGAAACGTACTTCTACATTCACTCCGCAGAATGACGTTATCGGTTCGTGGAAAGAAGCAACCCCGGCCAGTGTCCGTGATTTCAGCGCAACAGCCTATTATTTCGGGAGACTGGTAAATGAAATATTAGATGTTCCGGTTGGGTTGGTTGTAGCAGCCTGGGGTGGTTCCGCCTGTGAAGCATGGATGACAGCGGACTGGCTGAAAGCCTTCCCGGAAGCGAAGATTCCTCAAACGGAAGCCGACATAAAATCTAAAAACCGTACTCCGACCGTGCTTTATAACGGTATGTTGCATCCGTTAATCGGTATGACAATGAAAGGAGTGATTTGGTATCAGGGCGAAGATAACTGGAATCGTGCCCATACATATGCTGATATGTTTACCCGATTGATTAACGGTTGGCGTGCCGAATGGAAACAGGGTGATTTTCCCTTTTATTATTGCCAGATAGCTCCGTATGATTACGGGATTATTACCGAAAAAGGAAAGGAAGTGATAAATTCGGCATATCTCCGGGAGGCACAGGCAAAAGTTGAACATCGTGTAGCTAACAGCGGTATGGCTGTATTACTGGATGCAGGAATGGAAAAAGGTATTCATCCTGCAAAGAAACAGATTGCAGGCGAACGTCTGGCTCTTCTGGCTTTAACTAAAGCGTATGGAGTGGAAGGTGTAAATGGCGAAAGTCCTTATTATAAAAGCATTGAAATAAAGAACGACACTGTAGTTGTCAGCTTCGAACGTGCCAATATGTGGATCAGCGGCAAGAACTGTTTCGAATCGAAAAACTTTCAGGTAGCCGGCGAAGATAAAGTTTTTTACCCGGCCAAAGCATGGATAGAACGTAGTAAGATGCTGGTGAAAAGCGATAAAGTGCCGCACCCGGTAGCTGTTCGATATTGTTTTGAAAACTATGTGGAAGGAGATGTATATTGCGACGGATTACCTTTAGGGTCTTTTCGTTCGGATGATTGGTAATCGCAAATAGACAAGGTAAAATATGAAAAATATATGAAGAGATTTTATCTGATTATAACCATACTGTTTGTTGGCGTGTCGGCTCTTTGGAGTCAGCATGCCAATCTCATTTGGAATACTCCCAGTCGTAATTCTTCTGAATCTATGCCCTGTGGCGGTGGAGATATTGGGATGAATATATGGGTAGAAGACGGTGATGTTATGTTCTATGTGAGCCGTAGCGGTACATTCGACGAAAACAACTGCCAGTTAAAGCAAGGGCGTGTACGTCTCCGCCTGTCGCCCAATCCTTTCAAAGACGCTAAAGATTTTCGTCAGGAGTTGAAGCTGAAAGACGGATATGTAGAAATCGCGGCGGGAAACACGCAGATACAATTTTGGGTAGATGTTTTTCATCCGACTATACATGTAGAGGTAACAAATGCACAACCGTTGCAGACTGAAGTCTTTTATGAAAATTGGCGCTATCAGGAACGGCCTGTCAGAAAAGGAGAGGGGCAACAGTGTTCTTATAAATGGGCTCCTCCGAAAGGCTCTATGACGGAGGCCGACTGTGTTTCCGTGAACACAAATCAACTTCTGTTCTATCATCGCAATCCCGAACAGACCGTTTTTGATGTAGTTGTAGCTCAACAAGGAATGAACGAAGTAAAATCTCAAATGATGAATCCTTTGAAAAACTTAACTTTCGGAGGAACTCTTTTGGGTGAAAACTTAGAATTTGTCGGTACCACAGATGAAGTATATGCCGGAACAGACTACCGTGCCTGGAAATTCCGTTCTTCCAAAGCAGCTCGGAAAGAACATTTCTGCATTGTGTTACATACAGACCAGACAGAAACAATAGAAGAGTGGGAGCAGGGAATACAAACAGCTTTGCATAGAATAGCCCCCAAAGGCAAAGTTTCATCGAAGACTATCATACAGGATAAAAAACAGACCCGTTCGTGGTGGAATTCCTTTTGGCAACGCAGTTTTATCGAAGCAGATGGTGAAGCCAAAGAAATAACTAGAAACTACACCCTTTTCCGTTATATGCTGGGATGTAATGCTTATGGCAGCGTACCGACTAAATTCAATGGTGGACTATTTACCTTTGATCCTTGCCATGTCGATGAAAAACAATCTTTTACCCCCGATTACCGGAAATGGGGAGGTGGTACGATGACTGCACAGAATCAACGTTTAGTATACTGGCCGATGCTGAAAAGCGGAGACTTTGATATGATGCCTTCCCAGTTTGATTTTTATAACCGCATGTTGAAAAATGCAGAACTGCGAAGCCGTGTATATTGGCAACATGATGGAGCCTGCTTTAGCGAGCAGATCGAAAATTTCGGTTTACCGAACCCCGCAGAATATGGTTTCAAACGACCGGACTGGTTCGACAAAGGATTGGAATATAATGCCTGGCTGGAATATGAATGGGATACGGTTCTTGAGTTCTGCCAAATGATATTGGAAACAAAGAACTATGCAAATGCTGATATTACCCCTTATTTACCTCTGATCGAGAGTTCGCTGACATTCTTCGACGAACATTACCGGCAACTAGCTTCCCGCCGGGGACGGAAAGCGTTGGATGGCAACGGACATCTGATTCTTTTCCCGGGTTCTGCCTGTGAGACATATAAAATGACCAATAATGCCAGTAGCACCATCGCTGCTCTAAAAACAGTATTGGAAACTTATGGAAAGAAAGAAGAGATGCTAAAGACAATCCCTCCGATTCCATTGCGGTATATAGAAATAAAAGATACGTTGAATCCGACTATTGCTCCGGTCTTGAAGCAAACAATTTCGCCCGCTGTAAGTTGGGAACGAATTAATAATGTTGAAACGCCACAACTTTATCCAGTGTTTCCATGGCGTATTTATGGAGTAGGAAAGGAGGATCTGGATATAGCCCGTAATACCTACTTTTATGACCCGGATGCCATCAAGTTCCGTTCGCATACCGGATGGAAACAAGATAATATATGGGCTGCCTGTTTAGGCCTGACCGAAGAAGCAAAGAAACTATCTTTAGCCAAATTATCGAATGGACCGCATCGTTTCCCCGCATTTTGGGGACCGGGATATGACTGGACACCCGATCACAACTGGGGAGGTAGCGGCATGATAGGACTTCAGGAAATGCTATTGCAAACCAATGGAGAACAAATACTCCTTTTCCCGGCATGGCCGAAAGAATGGAACGTACATTTCAAACTTCATGCTCCGGGCGAAACAACAGTAGAAGCCACTCTCAAAAACGGAAAAGTGACAGACTTGAAAGTTTTACCGGAAAGTAGAGAAAAGGATATTATTATAATGATTGAAAAGGAAAAATGATAATTTTGCGGAGTGCCCTGAAAGGGTTTAATTATATAGCGTAGGGCAACGCCCTACGAAAAAGACACATCGGCCACAAGCCCTGAAAGGGCGGAACCGTATACAATTATGCCCTTTCAGGGCGCAAATTCAGATTGCTGTTTTTACGTAGGGCGTTGCCCTACGCTATATAATTAAGCCCTTTCAGGGCACCCCAATAAATATATAATTGTAAGGCTTTCAGCCTAACTGCAAAATTCCTATTTAACCGCTAAATTCCCATTTAACGAATGAAATATATAAATAAAGAATTATGAATAAAAGACCATTTATCATCTTATCAGCTTTTCTGTTGCTATTTTCCTTGATAGAAAAAGGGCAGGCTACAGAAACTTACCGTCCCGAGACATCGGTTGCCGGATTCATCCAGCTTCCCGGTAGCGGGCGACAAGTCTATAATTTCAATCCGGGATGGCGCTTTTTCAGAGGCGATGTCCGGGGAGCAGAAGCGGTAAACTTTGATGACCGTTCCTGGAATGTCGTTTCCACCCCTCATACCGTAGAGTTGATGCCGGCCGAAGGAAGCGGATGCCGCAATTATCAGGGTCCGGCCTGGTATCGTAAGCACTTTGTCCTCCCCGCTGAAACAAAAGGGCAACGGGTAGTGCTTCATTTTGAAGCAGCTATGGGCAAACAGATTCTTTATCTGAATGGTAAACGCATCCAGGAACATCTGGGAGGTTATCTGCCTTTTACTTTAGACTTAACCGCCAATGGCGTACAGGCCGGAGACTCCTGCCTGCTCGCTGTTTTCACGGACAACAGTGATGACAAATCCTATCCTCCCGGAAAACGTCAATATACATTAGACTTTGCTTATCATGGGGGCATTTACCGTGATGTATGGATGATTGCCAAATCTCCGGTAGCTATTACCGACGCTATTGATTCACAAACCGTTGGCGGTGGAGGTGTATTCGTTCATTTTGATAAGATCAGTGAAAAGAGTGCGCAGGTATATGTAAACACCGAAGTTCAGAATGACGACGCCCGTTTCGAGTCAGTCACTGTAGAAACGACTTTGACAGACGCGGATGGAAAAGTAATCAAACGCAGTTCAGGAAAACTTTCTTTAAAGCCGGGAGAGAAGAAATCCATCCGTCAACAGATGGAAGTAAAGAATCCTACTCTTTGGTCTCCGGACACTCCTTATTTATATAGAGTACAATCACGCATTAAAAAAGGAAATAAATCCATTGACGGAGGCATTACCCGTGTCGGTATTCGTCTGGCAGAATTCCGTGGTAAAGACGGATTCTGGCTGAATGGCAAACCTTTCGGACAACTGGTAGGAGCCAATCGCCATCAGGATTTTGCATACGTAGGCAATGCTTTGCCGAACTCACAGCAATGGCGTGACGCCAAACGTCTGCGTGATGCCGGATGCACCATTATTCGTGTAGCCCACTATCCCCAAGACCCTGCCTTTATGGATGCCTGTGACGAGCTCGGCCTGTTTGTGATTGTCGCTACTCCGGGATGGCAGTACTGGAACAAAGACCCGAAATTCGGGGAGTTGGTTCATCAGAATACCCGCGAAATGATTCGTCGTGACCGTAATCACCCTTCCGTATTGATGTGGGAACCCATCTTGAATGAAACCCGCTATCCGCTCGATTTTGCCTTGAAAGCTCTTGAGATTACCAAAGAAGAATATCCCTATCCGGGACGTCCGGTAGCTGCTGCCGATGTCCATTCTGCCGGAGTGAAAGAGCATTATGACGTTGTTTATGGCTGGCCGGGTGATGATGAAAAAGAAGACAAACCGGAGCAATGTATCTTTACCCGTGAATTCGGGGAGAATGTAGACGACTGGTATGCTCACAACAATAATAACCGTGCCAGCCGCAGTTGGGGAGAACGTCCGTTACTGGTACAGGCTATGTCTTTAGCAAAGAGCTATGACGAGATGTACCGCACAACCGGTTTGTTTATCGGTGGTGCCCAATGGCATCCGTTCGACCATCAGCGTGGCTATCATCCGGACCCTTATTGGGGCGGCATTTATGATGCTTTCCGTCAGAAGAAATATGCGTATGAAGTATTTCGCAGCCAGTCGCCGGCCAGCCTCCAACACCCATTGGCAGAATGTGGACCGATGATATTCATTGCTCATGAAATGTCACAGTTCTCCGATAAGGACGTAGTTGTATTCACAAACTGTGATTCAGTCCGTCTTTCTATTTATGATGGAACGAAAACCTGGACGAAACCGGTGGTTCATGCCAAAGGGCACATGCCGAATACTCCCGTTATATTCGAGAATGTCTGGGACTTTTGGGAAGCACGCGGATATAGCTATACTCAAAAGAACTGGCAAAAAGTGAACATGGTTGCCGAAGGAATCATCGACGGAAAAGTGGTATGCACTCAAAAGAAAATGCCTTCCCGACGTTCCACCAAACTACGCCTTTACATAGATACCCAAAAAGTGAACCTGGTAGCTGACGGCTCCGACTTTATCGTCGTAGTTGCTGAAGTAACCGATGATAGTGGAAATGTGCGCCGTCTGGCAAAAGAGAATATCGTTTTCACGGTAGAAGGTGAAGGAGAAATCATCGGAGATGCTACTATTGGCGCCAATCCCCGTGCGGTGGAGTTCGGCTCCGCTCCGGTGTTGATTCGTTCTACCCGGAAAGCCGGAAAAATAAAGGTGAAAGCCCACGTACAGTTTGAGGGCACTCAAGCTCCGACAGCTACTGAAATTGAACTGGAAAGCGTTCCTGCAGAACTTCCTTTCTGTTATGAAGAACAGACTTATGAAATACAAAGGACAACACCGTCCACTCTCAATGTAAACCCGGGCAAAGAATCATCTGAAGGAAAAGTGCAACTGACAGAGGAAGAACGCCAACGGGTGTTGGATGAAGTAGAACGTCAACAGACTGAATTTGGAACTGAAAAATAGTACGATAAAAGTGATTAGCAGGTTAGTGATAAGTGATTAGCAGGGTGATCTGCCAACTTGTTTTTTATATGTTACTAAAGCACTATTCAAAAAAAAAGACTATCTTTGAGTACGTTTAATTCCAATTATAGCCATCAATGAGAAAACGGAATATTCTAATACTATTACTATCCATGATAGGCATGTATGCTTTTGCCTATCCAAATATGATTGTAGAACACTACACGGCTGAACGTGGTTTGCCTAATAATATCGTAAACTGTACATTAAAAGGACAAGACGGATTTATCTGGTTTGGTACCTGGTATGGACTATGCAGCTTTGACGGAAGTAAATTCCGTTCCTACGATAATCATGACGGCTTTTATTCCACAGACATTCCGCCGCGTAAAATTCAGCGCATCGTAGAAGATAAGAATGGTTTTCTGTGGATTAAGACTATCGACCGTAAACTCTATCTGTTCGATAAACGGCATGAGAGCTTTCATGCCGTCTACGATGATGTGAAAGAATATTCCGAGAACATTCAGATTATCAAGATTCAGACGACCGAAGACGGCGACGTATTGTTGCTGACAAAAGATAAAAGTCTTTTGCGTGCGTATACCGACAAGGAAGGTAAAATAACGATGAAACAATTGCATGATTCGCGTCCTAACGTGAACGTGTACGACATGCGTCTGAAACACAACATATTCTGTGAAACAGCCGAGTTTATCAATTGGATCGGTATGGATTATCAGATTCTGTCCCTACGGAAAGGGGAAGCGCTGAAAGACAAACCTGCCGACTTTATACAGAAAAAGGTATCTGCCAACCCGGATCAGTTTACTTGTGCCTCTTATAATTCTAAATTCTTATGGTTGGGAGACAAGAAAGGCCACATTTATAGCATTGATCCGCAAAACGGAGTTGTCAACCGTTACGAGATACCGGAAATCAAACAGCCGGTTTCTAATTTGCTGGTAACGGAATCCGGTCTGATGTACATTACCACCAACGAAGGAGCATACGAGTACAATATCGGCTACAAGCAGTTGACCAAACTCCCCTTTACCATCCCCGAAAAAGACAATGGAATTATATTCTATGATAAATACGATAAGGTATGGTTTCAGGAGGGTAACCAGGCATTGACCTATTATGACCCCCTGAACAGGAGCCATCATCGCTTTACATTCCCTAATCAGAACGCAATCGGCAATTTTGAAATGCAGGATGCCGGCGAACAGGGCATGTTCTTTATGACTCCGGGAGGAGAAATTCTTCTATTCGACAGGGAGAAACTGGAAATGACCCGTATCAACCAATTGAAGCCTTTCTCCGACGATCTTCCCAATCAGCTTTTCTTCCATCTTCTGCTGGATAAAGATGGCATCCTTTGGCTGGCATCTACGAGCAGCGGAGTATACAGGCTTAATTTCCCCAAGAAGCAATTCCAACTGTTGACAGAAGTTTCTCCATCTCCGGTAGTGCCCGAGAGATCGACTTCCTGGAACCAGGGAATACGTGCTCTCTTCCAAGCGCAAAATGGGGATATTTGGGTAGGAACCCGCTGGCAAGCTCTGTATCGCCTGGATCGTAACGGACAAGTGAAACAAATCTTCTCGGATAAGAACTATCTATTGGGAGCCGTATATCATATTATGGAAGACAAAGACGGTAATCTTTGGTTTTCCACCAAAGGAAACGGGCTTGTCAAAGCCGAACCGGACATGAATTCACCGCACGGGTTGCGTTTTACCCGTTATATCAATGACCCCAAGAATCCGAATTCTATCAGTAACAACGATGTGTACTTTACTTATCAGGACAGCCAGGGGCGCATTTGGGTAGGATTACTGGGAGGAGGTCTGAATCTAATTTCCGAAGAGAACGGAGCAATTACCTTTATCCATAAATACAATGGCTTGAAACAATATCCTGCATACGGTCTTTATATGGAGGTGCGTACCATGACGGAAGATGAAGACGGACGTATTTGGGTAGGAACAATGGATGGCCTGATGTCTTTCGACGGACATTTCACTGCCCCCGAACAGATCCAGTTTGAAACGTACCGACAGGTCAGCGAAAATTCAAACGTAGCGGATAATGATATTTATGTACTCTACAAAGATACTGATTCGCAAATCTGGGTAAGTGTATTCGGAGGCGGTTTGAATAAATTAGTCCGCTATGATAAAGAAAAGCGTGAACCGATCTTCAAATCATACGGCATACGCGAAGGAATGAATAACGATGTAGTCAAGTCCATCGTAGAAGATAAAAACGGTAACTTGTGGTTTACAACGGAAATTGGCTTGTCTTGCTTCAATAAAGCTACCGAACAGTTTCGTAACTACGACAAATACGACGGTTTCCTAAATGTGGAATTGGAAGAGGGTAGTGCCCTCCGTACCTTGAATGGAGATTTGTGGATTGGTACCCGGCAGGGAATCCTGACATTCTCTCCCGACAAACTGGAAACATTGCATACGAACTACGATACACGTATTGTTGACTTTAAAGTTTCCAACCGCGATCTGCGTAGTTTCCGCGAATGTCCGATCCTGAAAGAATCCATCACATACGCCAAAGCAATCGAACTGAACTACAATCAATCCATGTTCACGATTGAATTTGCCGCATTGAATTTCTATAATCAGAACCGGGTATCTTACCGATATATACTCGAAGGATATGAAAAAGAATGGCACTATAACGGAAAGAATCGTATCGCTTCTTATACCAACGTACCTCCCGGAGACTATACATTCCGTGTAGAAACCGTAGATGAAGCCAATCCGGAGCTGGTTTCCAACTGTACATTGGCTATTACTATCCTTCCACCGTGGTGGTTGAGCTGGTGGGCAACCCTTATTTATGTAATTCTAGGTTTGGCAGCTCTCTATTTCAGCCTGCGCCTGGCTTTCTTCATGCTCAAAATGAAGAATGATATTTATATCGAGCAAAAGGTATCGGAGATGAAAATCAAGTTCTTTACCAATATCTCCCATGAATTGCGCACTCCTTTGACATTGATAAAAGGTCCGATACAGGAACTAAGAGAACGCGAAAAGCTCTCTCCGAAAGGATTGCAATATGTGGATCTGATGGAGAAGAATACCAATCAGATGCTGCAATTAGTGAATCAGATCCTTGATTTCCGGAAGATTCAGAACGGCAAGATGCGTTTGCATGTGTCATTAATTGATTTTAATGAAATGATAGCTTCTTTCCAGAAAGAATTCCGGGTACTTTCCGAAGAAAACGAGATCAGTTTTACTTTCCAGTTGCCGGATGAACCGATTATGGTATGGGCGGACAAGGAGAAAATGAGCATTGTTATCCGCAACATCATATCCAACGCATTCAAATTCACTCATTCCGGAGGAAGTATTTATATAACTACCGGATTGACAGACGACGGTAAACGTTGTTATGTACGGGTGGAAGATAACGGAGTAGGTATTCCACAAAATAAACTGACCGAGATTTTCGAACGCTTCTCGCAAGGAGAGAACGCGAAAAACTCCTATTATCAGGGCACGGGTATCGGATTGGCACTTTCAAAAGAGATCGTCAATCTGCATCACGGACAGATTCGTGCCGAAAGTCCCGAAGGACAAGGAGCGGTGTTTATTGTAGAACTCCTGATGGATAAGGAACATTACCGTCCGTCGGAAGTAGACTTCTATGTGGGAGATACGGAGACAGCCCCTGTTTCGGTAGAACAAGATCCTGTTGCAAATGCCATATCCGAAGACGGAACGGAAGAAGAACCGGAAATCGACGCTTCATTACCGACCCTTCTGTTGGTGGAAGATAACAAAGACCTTTGCCAGTTGATAAAGCTTCAGCTGGAAGACAAGTTCAATATCCATATTGCCAATAACGGAGTGGAAGGTTTGAAGAAAGTACATCTGTATCATCCGGATATTGTAGTGACCGATCAGATGATGCCCGAAATGGATGGGCTTGAAATGTTGCAATCCATCCGCAAAGATTTCCAGATTAGCCATATCCCTGTCATTATCCTGACTGCGAAGAATGATGAAGGCGCCAAGACCAAAGCGATCACTTTAGGGGCGAACGCCTACATCACCAAACCTTTCAGTAAGGAATATCTGTTGGCACGTATCGACCAGTTGCTTGCCGAACGGAAACTGTTCCGTGAACGAATCCGTCAGCAAATGGAAAACCAAACAACGACCGAAGAAGACAGCTACGAACAATTTTTGGTAAAGAAAGACGTACAGTTCCTCGAAAAGATACATCAGGTCATTGAAGAAAATATGGACGACAGTGACTTTAACATTGACACCATAGCATCCGGTATCGGATTGAGCCGTTCGGCATTCTTCAAGAAACTGAAGAGTCTTACCGGCCTGGCACCCGTTGACTTGGTAAAAGAGATTCGTTTGAATAAATCTATCGAGCTAATTAAAAATACGGATTTAAGTGTTTCCGAAATTGCTTTTGCTGTCGGATTCAAGGATTCGGGATATTATAGTAAGTGTTTCCGGAAAAAATATAATCAGTCCCCTCGCGAATATATGAATGAATGGCGGAAAGGAGAGAGATAACCGATTACAAAATGCTTTCTTAATCGTCCTTTTAGAAACCTAATTAAGATTCGAAAGAATGAACAACATTAAGAAAGTATTATCAGCGTGGATGCTGGTTGCCTGTGTACTACCTGTGGCAGCCCAGTATCCTGTAATTCCGGACTCGGTAAAAGCAAGAGGAGCAAAACAAGAAGCGGAGTTTGAACGAAAATCGGATGCGGCATGGGAAAAAGCTTTGCCGACAGTGTTAGAAGAAGCAAAGAAAGGTCGTCCCTATAAGCCTTGGGCCTCGAAACCCGAAGATTTGATAAAAAGTAATATCCCGGCTTTCCCCGGCGCGGAAGGCGGAGGCATGTATACTCCCGGTGGTCGTGGCGGTAAAGTGATTGTGGTCACTTCGCTGGAAGATTCCGGTCCCGGAACATTACGCGAAGCCTGCGAAACAGGAGGTGCACGTATTATTGTATTCAATGTAGCGGGAGTGATTCGTTTGAAAAGCCCGATTAGCGTACGCGCCCCTTATGTAACGATTGCCGGACAAACGGCTCCCGGAGATGGTATCTGCGTCACCGGACAATCTTTCCTGATCGATACACACGATGTCGTGATTCGTCACATGCGCTTCCGCCGCGGTGCGCAGGACGTAGCTTTCCGTGATGATGCAGTAGGAGGGAATGCAGTGGGGAATATCATGGTAGACCATTGCTCCGCCAGTTGGGGATTGGATGAAAATATGTCTATCTACCGTCATGTATACAACAGAGGGGCAGACGGACACGGGCTGAAACTTCCGACGGTAAACATTACCATCCAGAATTCTATTTTCTCTGAAGCATTGGATACCTACAATCATGCTTTCGGTGCAACCATCGGTGGGCATAACAGTATGTTCTGCCGTAATCTCTTTGCTTCCAACATCAGCCGGAATAGTTCGGTAGGTATGGACGGCGATTTTAACTTCGTCAATAATGTTGTTTTCAACTGGTGGAACCGTTCCGTAGACGGAGGCGATCACAACAGTTTCTACAATATGATAAACAACTACTTCAAACCCGGTCCGATCACTCCGATAGGTAAACCGATTTCTTATCGTATTCTCAAACCGGAAGCAGGACGTGACAAAAATAGACCGCTTTCATTCGGAAAAGCATACGTAAATGGAAATATTATCCATGGCAATGCCAAAGTTACAAAAGATAACTGGGACGGAGGCGTACAACTTAAAGAAGAGGTGGACGCCGCAAAGTTTCTGCCGCTAATTAAATCGGACGAGGCTTTCAAAATGCCACCGGTAACTGTAATGGATACCAAAAAAGCTTATACCTTTGTATTAGATAATGTAGGAGCTAATTTTCCGAAACGTGACGCAGTAGATGCACGTGTCATTAAGACCGTACAAACAGGAAAGGCCATTTATGCGAAAGATGCACCGGAGTTTGTCTCTCCTTACGTGAAGAGACGGTTACCGGCTGATTCTTACAAACAAGGTATCATCACAGATATTCGTCAGGTAGGCGGACTGCCCGAATATAAAGGTGAAGCGGTAGTAGACTCGGACGGCGACGGTATGCCGGATGCTTGGGAAGTTGCCAACGGATTGAATCCGAACGACCCGGCTGACGCAAACATGGACTGCAACGGTGACGGATATACCAATATTGAAAAATACATCAATGGCATAGACACCAGAAAGAAAGTGGACTGGACAGACTTGAAGAACAATTACGATACATTGTCTAAACGGAAAAGTCTGTTGTAACCGGATGAAAAGAGATTAAAGTTTATTGTAATGAATATACAAGTAAGAACGATCCTTTTAGGATTATTGAGCATTGGGTTTGTGCAAAGTTATGCGCAAACCTTTGCTTTACAGGTTAAGAATGACCAGATCACTTACCTGAATGATGATCGGGGAAACCGGATTCTCGATTTCTCTACATGCGGATATAAATCCTCCGAACAGGATATTCCTTCTGTCCGTAATGTGGTATTTGTACCCTGGAAAGCCGGAGATAATACTGCACGTATTCAACGTGCCATTGATTATGTAGCTTCGCTGACTCCTGACGCTTCCGGTTTTCGGGGAGCCGTATTACTCGATCAGGGAGAATTTTCCCTGTCCGGCAGTATTCGTATCTCCGCATCCGGAATTGTATTGCGGGGAACGGATAAAGAAAAAACAATACTGCTGAAAAAAGGCGTAGACAGAGGTGCGCTTATCTACATGGAAGGAATGGACGACCTGAATGTACAAGACACATTGAAGGTGTTTTCCCACTATGTTCCGGTAAACGCGAGAACATTGGAAGTCGCTTCGGGTGTTTCTCTGAAAAAAGGAGATCGCGTCATGGTTACCCGTCCTTCCGGCAAAGAATGGATTGCCTCTTTGGGTTGTGATATTTTTGGAGGAGGTATCAGTGCTTTGGGATGGAAAGAAGGTGACATGGATCTGACTTGGGACAGAACAGTCTGCGAAGTAAACGGCAACCAAGTAACACTGGATGCTCCGCTGACCGTAGCTTTGGATGCCAACTATGGAACTTCTTCCCTGTTGACTTATCAATGGAACGGACGTATTCATGATTGTGGCGTAGAAAATATGACACTGATTTCTGATTACGACAAGCGTTATCCTAAAGACGAGGATCATTGCTGGACAGGTATTTCCATTGAGGATGCGGAAAACTGTTGGGTGAGACTGGTTAATTTCAAGCATTTTGCAGGAAGTGCTGTAATTGTTCAGCGTACAGGTTCCAAAATTACCGTTGAAGACTGTATCTCGAAAGAACCCGTTTCAGAAATCGGAGGGATGCGTCGTTGCACTTTCCATACGCTGGGACAACAAACTTTATTTCAACGCTGCTATTCGGAACAGGGTATTCATGACTTTGCTGCCGGATATTGCGCAGCCGGTCCCAATGCTTTTGTACAATGTGATTCGTACGAATCTTTGGGATTCAGTGGCTCTATTGATGCCTGGGCATGCGGACTATTGTTTGACGTAGTAAATATCGACGGTCATAACCTGACTTTCAAGAATTTGGGACAAGATAAAAACGGAGCCGGTTGGAATACGGCAAACAGTTTGTTTTGGCAATGTACCGCAGCGGAAATCGAATGTTATGCCCCGGCAAAAGATGCGATGAACCGTGCATACGGTTGTTGGGCACAATTCTCCGGTGACGGTGAATGGGCACAGTCCAACAATCATGTACAACCTCGCAGTATTTTTTATGCTCAATTGGGAGAACGGTTGAATAAAGAATGTGCAGAACGTGCACGTATTCTTCCTAGAAATACAAGTGCAACCAGTAGTCCTACAGTGGAAGTAGCTATGGAACTCGCTAAAGAAGCATATAAACCACGGTTGACGTTGGAACATTGGATCGGTGATAATAAGTTTGCTCCTTCGGTGGCATCAACCGGAGTAAAATCAATCGATGATATTAAAGAGAAAAAGAGCGCTGCGCTTGCAAATTCTTCTTCTTCTTCTTCTTCTTCTGCTGCTGCTTCTGCTGCTAAATTATTAACCCAACCGGAAGTAACTGTAACCAATGGACGTATTCAGATGAACGGTGCTCTATTGGTGGGAGGCACTCATACCACCCCTTGGTGGAACGGAAAGCTCAAAACCAATTATCTAAAAAAGGCAAGTCCGGCCATCACCCGCTTTGTGCCGGGACGCGAGGGATTGGGATTAACCGACCGCATTGATTCTGTAGTCGACTTTATGAAACAGAAAAACATTCTTGTTTTCGATCAGAATTATGGTCTTTGGTACGATCGTCGCCGGGATGACCACGAACGGGTTCGCCGTCGGGATGGTGATGTATGGGGACCTTTCTATGAACAGCCATTCGGTCGTAGCGGTCAGGGAACAGCATGGGAAGGATTGAGCAAATATGATTTGAAACGCCCTAATGCATGGTACTGGAGCCGCTTAAAAGAATTTGCAGAAAAAGGAAATAAGGACGGACTGCTGTTGTTCCATGAAAACTATTTCCAGCACAATATATTGGAAGCCGGTGCGCATTGGGTAGATTCTCCATGGAGAAGCAGCAATAACATCAATCAGACCGGATTTCCTGAACCTGCTCCATTTGCCGGAGACAAACGAATCTTTGTGGCGGATATGTTCTATGATATCAGTCATCCTGTTCGTCGTGAATTGCACAGACAATATATCCGTCAGTGCCTGAATAACTTCGCAGACAATTCGAATGTTATTCAGTTGACAAGCGCCGAATTTACAGGCCCGTTGCACTTCGTACAATTTTGGTTGGACGTGATAGCTGAATGGGAAACTGAAACCGGGAAGAAAGCAAAAGTGGCATTGAGTACAACGAAAGACGTACAGGATGCAATCCTTGCAGATCCTAAACGCGCTGCCGTAGTAGATATTATTGATATCCGGTATTGGCATTATAAGACGGATGGAATCTTTGCGCCGGAAGGCGGAAAAAATATGGCGCCACGTCAGCACATGCGAAAGATGAAAGTGGGAAAGGTAACTTTCACAGAAGCATATAAAGCTGTCAATGAGTATCGTCAGAAATTTCCTCAAAAGGCAGTAACATTCTACGCACAGAATTATCCGGCTATGGGATGGGCTGTATTCATGGCAGGAGGTTCATGTCCTGTAATTCCGTGTACAGATAAAGCGTTCCTGAAGGATGCAGTAGCAATGGAAGTGGAAGAAACAAATACGGATGAGTACAAGAAAATGGTAAAATCTGATATTGGAAGTATCATTTATTCCAAGTCCGGAACAGAAATTCCTGTTCAATTATCGTCCGGAAAGTATGTATTAAAGTACATTCATCCTGCTTCCGGAAAGATTGAAACGATAAATAAATCGCTGAAAATAAACGGTTTATACAATCTAAAAGTGCCAGATAAGAAAGAAGGTATTTATTGGTTCCATAAGTTATAAAGCAGGAATCCCGTTGAAGACCATTCAGCGGGATTTTTGCTTTTTATTGGTAATTTCTAGTAAAAGAGTGTTATAAAACATGATACTTGTTTTTTCAATCCACAAACCAGATTTTACCTAACGTTGCGGTCGATACTGCTTAGTTTTGCAACATCAAATCAATCGAATTAATGCTATGATGGAACAAACTAATCATTCAACCGACACTTTGCTCGCTTCTTTTCAAGCGGGAAACATGGCAGCTTTTTCACAGCTGTATAACTTGCACATCAACGTCCTTTTTAATTACGGATTGAAGTTGACCATTGATAAAGAGTTACTGAAAGATTGTATTCATGACATCTTCGTGAAACTCTATACAAAGAAAGATGAATTAGGAACAATCGATAATTTGAGATCTTATTTATTCATCTCCTTAAAGAATAAGTTGTGTGATGAACTTCGCAGACGTATGTATATGTCTGATACGGCAGTAGAAGAAGTTAGCATATCCACTCCTACAGATGTAGAAGATGATTATATGGAAGAAGAGCAACGCAAGAATGAATTTTCATTGGTTAGACGTCTGCTCGACCAATTATCTCCCCGCCAACGTGAAGCGCTTACATTATATTATATAGAAGAAAAGAAATACGAGGATATTTGCGAGATTATGAATATGAATTATCAGTCTGTACGCAACTTGATGCATCGCGGATTGACAAAATTGCGTAGTCTGGCGAGTTAATTTTAGTAAAAAGGTAAATGGGTTGAGTACATAGACAGGATAACGCCGTCCTACTTATGTAAACGCTTAAAAAGGATGCGATATGTGCTCAAAGGTAATGGATTTTTTGACGGATGATGATTTTATCAACTATGTGCTGGGTGTAACTCCGCAATCAGCTTCCCAATGGGAAACTTATTTCAGAGAGCACCCGGAAGAGATGGCAGATGCAGAAGAAGCTAAAGCTGTATTATTGGCTCCGGCAAATGTAGACTGTGGCTTCTCAATAGTTGAAAATAACGAATTGAAAGATAGGATTATTAGTAGTATAAAAGATTTTTCGGGTATTTTGTAGATAGGTTAGTATAGTTAAGATAAAGTAGTTAGGTTAGTTAAGGCATTAAAAGATTGACGCGGCCTTTCACAGGAGGTTTAATTTTAAACACTGTGAAAGGCTGCGTTTTTTATTTGTCCTATTCAGGTTTATCGCCAGATTCCTGAATATCGAAAGCACTACTGAAACTGACTATTAATACGATACATCCGCCCAATATGCCGATAAGCATATAAGCGATACGGATATCGAACGCCTGCGAGATGGCACCGATAAGCAGGGGAGCAATCAGCAAACCTATAAAACTGATGCTTGACAGAATGGTAAGTGCAATACTGACCGGTGTTTTTGATTTGGCTCCCACGAAGCTGTACAAAGTAGGCACAATGCAGGAAATACCCAAGCCGACCAGCATGAAACCTAAAGAATTAATGATTACTTTCATAGCCATAGATTCGAAAACTCCTCCTAACAGGGCAGAAACAAAAAAGCCGATACAGATAAAGCTGCCCGCCAGTTGCAGGACTTTCTTCTTTCCCCAAAGCTGATAAGCGTAGTTAGTCAGGAAGCGGCCCGTTGCCATCATAATCATAAATACAAGAAAACCGATTTGCAATGATTTAGGTACGTGAACCACTGATTCGAAATAAACGGCACTCCAGTCGAACATTGCGCTTTCTACAATCAGCGCGAACAGTCCGACAAGTCCTAACTGCAAAAGTAACATTTCCGGTTTTTGAAATAACAGGCGAAAACCATTGGGAGCTTTGGCTGTATTTCTTTCCTGCGTCTTTGTATCAGAAACTTCCGCTTCCTGCGGTGCGCTCTCCTGCAAATATTTCCGCCCGGAAAGTGCAATTATAAGGATGATGATAAATATCAGTGTGTAATGCCAGATAGGGGAGACTCCTGCCAAAATCATTACGAAGCCGATAAGTGCTCCTGCACATGCCCCCAGACTCCATCCTCCATGAAAAGTGGCCATAATGGTTTTACCATACAAACGTTCCACTTCAATGCCTTGTGTATTGAATGATATATCACATAAATTCCAGCACACACCGAAGCAAAAGAGCAGAAAGCCTAAAAGATAGACCTCATGAGCCAGTCCGACACAAAGCAGGGATGAAGCGTATCCCAGGATACTGACCTGTACCATGCTCCGGCTTCCTAACTTCGAAACAAGATAACCAGCCAAGGGGATCGCAACAAATTTTCCGACAGGGATCATAAATAAAATCAGTCCCCAGTAGAAAGCATAATTTGCAGCAAAAACGTCTTTAAAATCAGGGATTCGGCTAGCCCAACTTGCCATACAAAGTCCTTGAGCGAAGAAAAAAGTCAATATGGCAAAACGTATTCTCTCTTTAGGATGCGTAAATTGGTTATTCATGCATTTTTTATTTTTAATCGCGGCAAAGGTATCTATTTTTTTTGTACTTTTGCGCCCGATTTAAAAATATCATATTCATGAAGACAGGCGAATCTTTATTATCCATAGGTAAATTTATTGCAGAATATTCAGCCCATTTAATGGGGGCCGGAGTACACACCTCGCGGGTGGTACGCAACACAAAGCGTATTGGAGAGGCTTTCGGACTAGATGTCAAATTAAGCGTATTTCATAGAAACATCATTCTGACTATTATAGACAAAGAAACAAACGAGGCTTGTAACGAGGTCATAGACATTCCTGCACACCCGATCAGTTTTGAACATAATTCAGAGTTAAGCGCATTAAGCTGGGAAGCAGTAGACAATCATTTGTCATTGGAAGAACTGAAAGACAAATACAAGAAGATTATTTCTGCTCCGCGGATACATCCGCTTTTCGTTTTACTACTAGTAGGATTTGCCAATGCGTCTTTCTGCAAATTGTTCGGCGGTGATTTAATTTCGATGGGAATTGTGTTCTCGGCTACCATTACAGGATTCTACCTGAAACAACAAATGCAGGCAAAAAAGATCAATCATTATGTTGTATTTATAGTCTCGGCTTTTGTTGCTTCCCTGTGTGCTTCCACCGCGCTGATTTTCGACACAACTTCGGAGATTGCCATGGCAACCAGCGTGCTTTATCTTGTACCTGGGGTGCCTTTGATTAATGGCGTGATTGATGTAGTAGAGGGATATGTATTAACAGGATTTGCCCGTCTGACAGAGGCTTCTTTGTTGATTGTCAGCATCGCTATCGGACTTTCCTTCACATTATTAATGGTAAAAAATAGTTTAATTTGATATGATAGCACTTGACATTCTTACGGATGGATTTTTTGCAGCAGTAGCAGGTATAGGATTTGGTGCAATTTCCGATCCTCCTTTGCGTGCATTCAAAATGATTGCCATACTGGCAGCACTGGGACACGCCTGTCGTTTTTGTTTGATGACCTATTTAGGCGTGGATATTGCCACAGGTTCGTTGTTTGCCGGATTAGTCATCGGCTTCGGTAGTTTGTGGTTAGGGAAAAAAGTATATTGCCCGATGACGGTATTGTACATTCCGGCGTTGCTTCCCATGATTCCGGGAAAGTTTGCATACAACATGGTATTTTCACTTATCATGTGTCTGCAAAATGTGAATGATCCGGATAAGCTGGACAAGTTCATGTCGATGTTCTTCTCTAATACTCTGATAGCAAGCACAGTGATTTTCATGTTGGCGGTAGGAGCTACGTTCCCGATGTTCCTGTTCCCACATAGAGCCTTTTCATTAACAAGACACTAAAACGAACTTTTATGGAGATTTTTTGGAGAACAATTGCATATTATAATTCAGCTACCTGGCTGTTACAGATAGTTATCATTCTGATTGGTATTGCATTGACCGGATTGCTTATCGGCCGACCACGTCCGTGGGTGAAAATGGCGATGAAGTTCTATATGATAGGCCTGTATACGTGGATTTCTCTGGTCTACTATTATATCTACTGTGAAGAGCGTAGTTATAATGGAGTAATGGCTATGTTTTGGGGTGTGATGGCTATCATTTGGATATGGGATGCGATTACGGGATATACTACCTTCGAACGTACCCACAAATATGATTTGCTGTCTTATGTCCTGTTGGCAATGCCTTTTATATACCCTTTGGTTTCATTGGCACGCGGTCTCTCATTCCCGGAAATGACTTCTCCGGTCATGCCTTGTTCGGTAGTGGTGTTTACTATCGGATTATTATTGCTGTTTGCACAAAAGGTCAATATGTTTTTGGTATTGTTCCTTTGCCACTGGTCGCTGATCGGATTATCCAAAACTTATTTCTTTCAGATTCCGGAAGATTTCTTGTTGGCAAGTGCCACAATCCCCGGCTTGTATCTTTTCTTTAGGGAGTATTTCCTGAATAATCTTCATGCAGATACCAAGCCGAAAGCCAAATATATCAATTGGCTGTTGATAAGCGTTTGCGTCGGACTGGCCGTGTTGCTGACTACTACTATGTTTTTGGAATTGGTTCCGAAAGGTTAATCCGGAAACATAGAAGATATTCAAATCAAAAAAAGAGGCCGTTCAAAAAAGCCTTGATCTTATAAAATCGTCCTTACTACGATAGACTGTAGTAAGGACGATTTTTCTTTTAGGAACTTTGAGAACAGTTTCTTTTATATATCGTATCGTTTACTTAATTGCGTAGAATATCCGTAAGGCATATTGCATCACTGCATCAGGCAACCATTTTTTACTCTTCGCAAACAATACCTGTATCCAAGGACCTACTTTCGTCCGAAAAGGAGGATTGGTACATTCCACTATCTTACAGATGGCAGCACCCAACTTCCGCGGATGGCATCCATTACGTTCTTCTTTTTCTATAATCTCCAATGATTTCAGAAAACTTTCTCCATAATCGGCATCCAGTCTTGTCTGTTCGGAGATATTCCGGTTATCAGTAAATCCGGTGTTAAAGTCTCCCGGTTCTACTACACAAACCTTTATATGGAACGGATGAACCTCTAAAGCCAATGCTTCGCTATATCCCTCCACAGCAAATTTCGAAGCAGAATAAAATCCCTGATAGGGGATTCCCATTACACCACCGATAGAGCTGATATTGATAATCTTTCCTTTTCGTGCCTTTCGCATAGATGGCAAAACGGCTTTACACATATTCACTACGCCGAAGAAGTTTGTATTCATTTGTATATTCACTTCTTCTTCAGTGGCAAGTTCCAATGCACCACCAATACCTATTCCGGCATTATTAATCAATACATCAATCCGTCCTTGCTCCAATAGAATCCGCTCTACGGCCTGACAAACGGAAAAGGAATTGGTAACATCGACAACAAGCATCTTTACTTGATTCATGTCTTCGGAAGGTTTCCGGCTTGTTCCATAAACGATGTGCCCTTGTTCCGATAACATTTGGGCGGTAATCTTACCGAATCCGGAAGATGCTCCGGTGATAAGTATGACTTGTGGTTGCATATTTTTTATTTGCGGTATGGTACTAACTGCTCAATTATCATTTCTGCAAGATAGCAGTCATTTCTTCCCGCCAATCTTCACCATTCTTCGGTTGGAACGTTTCAAATCCGAGTTCCTTGCCTATATGGATATTCGAAGCACCGTCATCTACAAATAAAGTTTCGGAAGGAATGATATTGCAATCATTTACCATAAATTCGAAAATTTCGGGCGCAGGTTTCGTATGACCGACCTCATAAGACAAATATAGTTTGTCACAATAATCATTCAGCGGCTTTTTCTTCGATGAGAAATCAGAGCTGCATGCCCACGACATAACAAAAGGATTGGTATTACTTAAAATATACACATGATAGGACTTTCTCAATTCCAATATATAATCGAGTTTATTTAGATTCACTTCATTGAAAAAGCCCAGCCATGCCTGTTTGGTTTCCTCCATCGTCAATGGACGGCCACATAAATCCCCCAGTTGTTTCCGAAACTCATCCGCACTTAGCTTTCCTTCTTCCAGTTCTTGAAAGATGCCGGTCTGGTGATATTTATCCAGCCGGGTATCAGCATCTGCCAGTCCCAGTTTGATAAATGCCTGAACCGCTTTGTCACGATCAATATCTACAATCACTCCTCCAAAATCAAATACAATGTTTTTAATCATGATATATAATTTTCTTGTTTGCTACAAAGATACGGCTTATCTTCTTAATTAGCAGTGCACAACGGCTTGATATTTGTCAAAAAAACATAGTGACGCTATCCTTGCCAAATAGTGTCACTATCACACCCGGATAGCGTAGCTATAAGGAGAGGATAGCGTCACTATACTTTTTGTATGACTTAGGGAAGGATAAATACCGATTATTTTTTATATTTGCAAATCCAATCAATCCTTTGTAAAGACAAAAATAGAGTTATGAATAACCTTCGAATTTTATTGTATATGATGCTCCTTTCATTGGCTGCATGTCATCCGGAAGGAACGAGTGTGAAGCAAGGGTTAGGCAAAGCCGCACAACTCATGGCACAGGACCCTGATACAGCATCCATTATTCTTGAGACTATTCAGTCAAGCCAAATGAATGAGGCTCAACTGGCAGAGTATAATTTATTGTGTACCCAGCTCAACGAGGATAAAAACATTCCTCATTCCTCTGATAAGCAGATTAGGCAGGCGGCATCTTATTATGAGAAAAATGGCAATGAATATCAAAAATCCAAAGCATATTATTATCTTGCCTGTGTGGAAAGTGATCTGGAACAGAAAGAGGAGGCAGAAATCCACTTTAAGAAGGCAATCAAGCTTGCCAAGGAAACAGAGGAATACGACCATCTGGCAAAAATCTGCAAACGATGTAGTCTTTATTATCAGAAATACGGTAACTTTGATGAGGCACTGGAAATGGAGAGAAAGGCTTACGCCAGTCAGTTGATGTTGAATGACGGTAAAAGCGATTCTTCAGTAATTCTTTCTTCTGCTTTAGGAATGTTTGGTGTGATGTCTTTGTTACTTGGGCTACTCTGGAAGAAAAATCGGCACGCACTTTCCCAATTGGATCTTTTCAAAGAAGAAATACTGAAAAAAGATGTTGAATCGGATAAGCTGATTTTGCAATGTAACCATCTCGAAGAGAAGTATCAGTCTCTTCAACTACATATCTATGAAAGTTCCCCCGTTGTCTCAAAAGTACGACAGTTTAAAGAACGGAATGTTTTGTCTTCTAAAATCCCTTCTTTCTCCGAGAAAGACTGGACAGAGTTACTGCGACTTCAGGAAAACGTCTATGGACTTGTATCTAAATTGAAAGAAATAGGTCCGAAGCTCACAGAAGAGGATTTAAGGGTATGTGCTTTTCTGCGGGAGGGAGTCCAACCTGCTTGCTTTGCTGATTTAATGAAACTGACTACAGAGACGCTGACCCGGAGAATCTCCAGAATAAAAACGGAGAAACTGATGTTGGCAAATTCTAAAGAGTCACTGGAAGATATTGTGAAATCATTGGGGGATCTTTCATTTTGTGCAAGAAATTAATTATTATCTGGTAATGATTCATTATCTCCTTACTACATTTAAGGCTTTTCGTTGCA
Source organism: Bacteroides sp. D2 (assembly GCF_025147085.1). Classification (NCBI taxonomy): domain Bacteria; kingdom Pseudomonadati; phylum Bacteroidota; class Bacteroidia; order Bacteroidales; family Bacteroidaceae; genus Bacteroides; species Bacteroides sp. D2. The sequence goes on from NZ_CP102261.1 coordinate 4,934,945, forward strand.
GAGATTAATGTTTTTTGGTACAGAAATTAGTAATCTTTTATGCAGTCGGGTAGTTGTCCCGTTATAACGGGACGATGGGCATCCTATAGGGTGACAAATGTCACTTTATAAGGTGATATTTGTCATTCTGTAATATGATTATCTGTCTTTAGAAGAATGAAAGTCATTAAAGATACGAAATTAAATAGCAAAAAACAAGAGTGGCACTTGTTTTTCCTAATATCCCAATAGTTTTTTCATATTTGATACATTGTCATTTTTATGCCATTTACTTTACTATGCCATTATTAATTTGTACCTAATTTATCCTCTGTCTGTTTTTGTCTATCTCTTCACTTTTATTATTATTGATTATCAACATATTATCATTGACGACCGTCCGTATCCGTCCGGTAAAAAATGCCTATTTTAGCAGTATGTCCTGTAACTTTGCAAATAAAAAAGTACAGAACAATGAGCAACTTATTATTTAAAAGATGGAATGATTTCGGTGGGTGGCTGGTCTTTCTGATAGCAGCATTTGTGTATGGGATGACCATCGAACCAACCGCAAGTTTCTGGGATTGTCCCGAATTTATTTCTTGTGCTGAAAAATTACAGGTAGGGCATCCGCCGGGAGCACCTTTCTATATGCTTGTCGGCAACCTGTTTACCCAGTTTGCTTCCGATGCTTCGCAAGTGTCGGGAATGGTCAACTTTTTAAATGCACTATTGAGTGCCGGTTGTATCTTGTTTCTTTTCTGGAGTATTACCCGATTAGTGAGAGCCTTGCTTGTGGGCGATGAACGGAAATTATCTGTTATGGATGTTATTATCATTCTGGGAGCAGGTTTTGTGGGAGCTTTAGCTTATACTTTCAGTGATACATTCTGGTTTAGTGCGGTAGAGGGGGAGGTATATGCCTTCTCTTCTTTCCTCACAGCCTTGGTATTTTGGATGATTCTTCGCTGGCAGGATGAAGCAGATTCTGTGTCCGGTGACCGCTGGATTATCCTGATAGCCTATATTATAGGGCTTTCAATCGGAGTGCATTTGCTTAATCTGCTTTGTATTCCTGCCATTGTATTAGTGTTCTATTACCAAAAATATCAGACTCTATCACTCAAGGGAGTTATCGGGGCCATTGCATTATCCGGTATTCTTATTGTATTGATTCTTTTTGTTTATATACCCGGAATGGCTGATGTAGGAGGATGGTTCGAATTATTCTTTGTCAATGTGATGGGATTACCCTTCCAGTCAGGATTGATCGTCTTTCTGGGTTTGGTCCTGTTTTTACTGATAGGAGCCATTTATCGGTTCAGAAAACGCATCGTGAATACCGGTTTGTGGTGTTTACTCATGCTCACCATAGGATATACCACCTATGCGGTCATACTCATTCGTGCCAATGCTAATACGCCGCTCAATGAGAATGCACCGGATACTATTTTCACACTCAAAAGCTACCTGAATCGCGAACAGTATGAAAGTGCTCCTTTACTTTATGGGAGAACCTATGCGTCCGAACCGGAGTATGTGCCCGAAGGAGACTATTACAAGGTAAAGACAGAAAAAGGTAGTGCCATCTATCGGCCGGATAAGAAAGAAGGCAAGTATAAAATTATTCGCTATAAGGAAGACGTGTGCTACACTCAAAATATGTTGTTTCCGCGAATGTGGAATGATCGTTCGGCCGCTTCTTACAAAGGATGGTCCGGTGGAGGTGCGAATGAGGCTCCTACACAAAAAGAGAACCTGACTTATTTTATCACATACCAACTCAATTACATGTACTGGCGCTATTTCCTATGGAATTTTGTCGGACGACAGAATGATATTCAAGGAAGCGGTGAACCGGAACATGGTAACTGGATTACAGGAATTTCCTGGCTTGATAATCTGCGACTGGGGGATCAAAAACTTTTGCCGGAATCTTTGCGTGAGAACAAAGGTCACAATGTATTCTATGGCTTACCATTATTATTAGGATTACTCGGTATCTATTGGCAATGGACACGTGGAAAAAAAGGCAAGCAGCAATTCAGTGTCTTATTTTTCCTTTTCTTTATGACGGGATTGGCTATTGTGCTCTATCTGAATCAGACTCCCGGACAACCCCGTGAACGGGATTATGCGTATGCAGGTTCGTTTTATGCGTTCGCTATCTGGATTGGAATGGGAGCCGCCGGATGCTGTGACATGCTTCGCAGGAAACAGGCAAAAATCCTCCCAGTCGGCTTACTTATGCTGCTTTGCCTGTTTGTCCCCATACAAATGGCAAGCCAGACTTGGGATGACCACGATCGAAGCAACCGGTATACCTGTCGTGACTTTGGTGCTAATTATCTGATGACACTTCCCGACAAAGGAAATCCGATCATATTCTGTGACGGGGATAATGATACGTTCCCCTTGTGGTATAATCAGGATACGGAAGAAGTACGCAGAGATGTACGTATCTGCAATTTAAGTTATGCGCAGACCGACTGGTACATTTATCAGCAACAATGTCCTCTGTACGATGCTCCCGGACTGCCGATCAGTTGGGATCAAAATCAATACCAGGAAGGGAAAAACGAATATGTGGCTGTTCGTCCGGAATTGAAGAAACAGATAGAAGCATTGTATCAGAAACATCCCGAAGAAGCCCGTGACAGTTTTGGAGACGATCCGTATGAAATAAAAAATATCCTGAAATATTGGGTGTTCGCGGAGAAACAGGAATTTCATGTGATACCTACCGATACAATAAATATCCATATTGATAAGAATGCAGTACTCCGTTCGGGAATGATGTTGCCTGAAGCCATTCATCATTTAAGAGGGGAAGAACTAAAAGATGCAATACCGGATAAACTGTCTATTTCTCTAAAAGATATACGTCTATTGACTAAAGTGGACTTGCTCATACTCGAGATATTGGCTAACTGTAACTGGGAACGTCCCTTGTACATGGCTATCTCGGTAGGCAACTCCAGTAAACTGAAGTTTGATGACTACTTTGTTCAGGAAGGGTTAGCATTCCGGTTTACTCCTTTCAACTATAAAGAATGGGGAGACGTAAAAGAAGGCAACGGATATGCCATAGATACGGAGAAACTCTACGAGAATGTGATGAACAGATATAAATACGGAGGATTGGATACTCCCGGACTTTATCTGGACGAAACAACCCTGCGCATCTGTTATTCTCATCGAAGGCTTTTTGCGCAACTGGCTAAAGAATTGGTGAAACAAGGAGACGACATCCGTGCCAGAAAAGTATTGGAATATGCTGGGCAAGCTATTCCGGCATATAATGTTCCTGAAGTATACGAGAGCGGTTCGTATGATATAGCCACCGCTTATGCTTCCATAGGAGAAACGCAGAAAGCGACCGATCTATTGAATCATTTGATAGCAGAATCGGAAAATTATATCGACTGGGCTTTCTCATTGGGAGATAACCGGATAGGGATGGTTCAACAGGATTGTTTGTATAGGTTCTGGCAATGGAATCAGTGTAATGAATTACTGAAGAATATGGATAAAGAGAGATATGAACAGAGTAATCAGCAATTTGAAAAGAAATATATGCGACTCACTCAACTAATGAATTATCACAACTAAATTCAAAGAATATGAAATCGAAAAGAATAAGAGAAGAAGAAATAAAAACAGTATTGGGCAAAAGAAATTACGTCATCTTAATTATCGGCTTTATATTGATTATCATAGGATATATATTAATGAGCGGCGAGGGGAGTACCCTTGCCGCCTATAATCCCGATATATTTAGTGGAACACGCATACGTATTGCCCCATTATTGTGTTTATTGGGGTATCTACTGAATGTATTCGGTATTCTTTACCGCCCTCGTCAAAGAGGGATTTAATCTTTCAATAGAGGTAACTGATTGAGCATATTTCTAAGTTTGATTGCCACTCGTGGCATAGGTTCGGCAACTGTAAGTCCTACCAGATCATATTCGGAGGATATATCATTAATGATACGAACTACTTCTTCAATCTTCATGCCGTTAGGCTCAACGCCTACGGCAGCGATTATCTCTGCCGGGTCCAATACATCCATATCGAAATGTATAACCACCTTCGAAACCCCGGTACTTTTCAGCCATTCCATAATCTTTGTACGATCATTGGCAACTTCCTGTGGAGATAATCCTTTAATTCCCAGCTTTCTTTGTCGTTCCTGCATACCCTCATCCCATGAGCGGAGTCCGACAATCAGGGCTTTGGAAGCATCTGTTTTTCCCGGAAGTAATTCCATTATTTCTTCATCTCCCATTCCCAAACAAGCTGTTAGTGCCATTGCATGATAACCCTTATATTCATCATAAGGCAGATTGATGTCGGGATGTGCGTCTATCCAGACGATAGCTACATCATCCGGGTATCTATTGATTAAATAAGTAAACGGAACAACACTAACGGAACATTCTCCTCCTAAAGTGACAATCCGATCCGGATGATTCTCTTTAAGCAGATCAAGCGCAGCTTTAGTTTGTTTCAGTATGACACTGCGTGCACTAATACCTTTTTCCGTCGCTCTGTCATTGATATCCAGTGAAACCGGAACTTCGACGGTCTTCTGACCGGTCTGTGGGGCTAAATAGTTCAATAACTGTGCTCCCAGATAGTAGCCTCTGGATGAATCTTCCGCCGGAATATCAGGCATCCAATGATCTACAATTCCTCCTTGCCATTGAGGATAGATAAAACGAAGAGTTGATTTTTTATTTTCCATATTTACATTGTTAGTTACTTTTTCTTGTGCATTCATTGAAACGATTCCAACGACTAATGCAAGTGATAATAAATACTTTCTCATCTTTTTGAAGCAAAAGTAGGGAATACCTGACACATCGGCAAGTAGGGACGAATTATTCATATACTGATAAATTTAGCCCTATACTACATTTTTGGGTTATTATTTTTGTTTTTATAGTGATATCCTTATTTTTGCAGAAAAGCAGAAAACTATGTATAAGAAGAAAATTCCTTTTGATATTGATTGTGGGATAAAGATTACGATGGAAGTGATCGGGGGAAAATGGAAAAGTTGCATCATTCAGGAATTATGCACCGGTCCGAAACGTCCCAGCGAGCTGCATCGTTTATTTACTGAGGCAAGTCCCCGGGTCATCAATCAACAACTGAAAGAATTGGAGATGCACGGTATTATCAGTAAAAAGATATTCATGGAGCTTCCTCCTCATTCGGAATATGCTATCACCGAATTGGGAAAGACGCTGATTCCCTTGATTGAGCAACTGGAAATCTGGGGTGATAGCTTTCGTCCGGAGATGAAGAGAATCTTGAAAATAGAATAAATCTTTCTAATATCATTAATATTTCAAAAAAGACCATCTATCTAAAATAAATTATTGCTTCTTTTGTCCCAATGAAATGAAAGTTGGGAAATAGTATGAATAACAACATTGATATAAAAACGTTGGAGGCCTTTCAGGATGGGAATCACAAGGCCTTTGAGACTATTTTTATTACATACTACAACAAAACCAAAGCATTTATTGACGGATATATAAAATCGGAACCTGATGCAGAAGAGCTGACAGAGGATTTATTTGTCAATCTTTGGATCAACCGTCATTCGATTGATACGTCCAAATCATTCAATTCTTATTTGCACACCATTGCAAGAAATGCAGCAATCAACTTTCTGAAACATAAATATGTGTGTGATGCCTACCTGAACCATAATCAAGAAACAGGATATAGCTCTACTTCCGAAGAAGACCTTATTGCCAAGGAATTGGAAATGCTGATTGACGAACTTGTCGGAGGAATGCCCGAACAACGGAGAATGATTTATACATTAAGTCGTAATGAAGGATTATCCAATGCCGAGATTGCCGAACGACTGAACACTACCAAAAGAAATGTTGAAAGCCAGCTAAGCCTCGCTTTAAAAGAGATACGGAAGGTTATTTCATGTTTTCTGTTATCATTATTGTAACTTTATTTTCTTCTTTACTTATTTTTTCTCCAAAAATATTCATTTTCTTATTGAGCTTTTTGCCACCTAACTGTATATATAGTAAAGTGCAGTAAAAATGGAGAAAAGTAATATCACCAAAATCATCAGAATGTTCCTTTCCGCCCGCTTTCCATCCGAAACGGAAGAGAAAGTGCAAAAGTGGATCATTAAAGATAAAGACCAGCAGGCGAAAGCAAAAGCTTCATTAGATTATTGGAATGAATTGGACGTAGAAGCCGATTCGAGCACTTATGCCTCACTGGAACGGGTGAATTTAAGAACCGGATACAATAAAGAACATCTGACGGGCATCGCTTCTTATCAGAGGTTTGCCCGTGTTGCCGCAGTTGTTGTTCCATTGCTTTTATTAGCAGGAGGAATGTTCTGCTATCTTTCTCCACAAAACGAGATGATAGAGGTATCCGTTGCTTATGGAGAACAGAAACGTCTAATCTTGCCGGACAGTTCGGAAGTTTGGTTGAATGCGGGAAGCACCATTTTATATCCGGAAACTTTTGCTAAAGATAAACGTTTGGTCATTCTTAACGGTGAAGCTTATTTCTCTGTCCAAAAAGATACTGCAAGCCCCTTCATCGTGGAAGTTCCCCAGCTTTCCGTAAAGGTTCTCGGAACCAAATTCAACGTGAAAGCCTATCCTGGTGATGAAAAAATAACAACTACACTGACGAGCGGCAAGGTAGAAGTGAGCGTCCAGTCCCAACCTCCCCGGATACTTAAACCCAATGAACAGCTTACATACGATAAGAAGTCGTCAGACATCCATATATCAGTGATAGATACTCATGACACCAACAGTTGGGTAGTGGGAAAACTGATCTTTACCAATGCTACTGCCGGAGAAATATTCCGAACCCTCGAAAGACACTATAACACCACGATTGATAATGAGGCAAATATCCCTGCGTCCAAACGATATACTGTCAAATTTCTGAAAGATGAAGATCTGGATGAAATACTGAATATCTTGAAAGATATCATCGGCTTTGATTATCAACAACATGAAAATAAAATAGTATTAACCCAACCATAAAAGAAACAGCCTATGAACAAAAAGAACCGGGAAGCAGCTTGAGACCCTCTTCCCAGTTCTGAAATGCCTATCCTCATTCAACAAGTGACGTAAAATGAAGTATCAACATACAAATATAGAATAATGAATCGAATTAATACGAATAAACGGGCAGCTAAGCTCGCCATTTTTTTATTTTTTACTTTTCTCTCTCTTACAACTGTCGCACAGAACAAAGAAAAAAAGATTACCATACAAAATAAAAGGATATCATATTATTATTTCTTTGCAAGATAACCGGCAAAAGCCTGCCAATGATGATATACAAAAACTGACTCAAACCATAAGAGGAATCGTTGTTGATTCCAAAACCAATACGCCAATAGAATATGCCTCCGTCTGTATAGCAGAGAAACCTTCACTGGGAGGCTCAACTGACAACCGGGGAAATTTCCGGATTAATAACGTCCCGATAGGACGTTATAATATTCAGGCATCTTTTATGGGGTATCGCCCAAGTATCATTAGCGAAGTGTCTGTCACATCATCCAAAGAAGTATTTGTAGAAATCCCTATGGATGAAAATGTGCAGGATTTGGCTGAAGTGCTTGTCAAACCGGAAATAAAAAAAGACCGGACAGTCAACCCGATGGCTATTACGGGAGGGCGTATGATTAGTATTGAAGAAGCGTCCCGATTTGCCAATGGGTTTGATGATCCGGCACGGTTAAGTTCTGCATTTGCTGGAGTGGCAGGAGATGTCGGTACCAATGCGGTCGCCATCCGGGGAAACGCTCCGCAATTTACCCAATGGAGACTGGAGGGAATTGAAATACCTAATCCGACTCATTTTGCCGATTTAGCAGGGCTGGGAGGGGGATTTCTGTCTGCTTTAAGCACGCAAGTTATCGGAAACTCCGATTTCTATAATGGAGCTTTCCCAGCGGAATACAGTAATGCCTTATCCGGTGTTTTCGATATGCATTTGCGCAATGGTAATAATCAGAAGTACGAACACGCCTTTCAGGTCGGACTCATGGGCATAGATTTAGCTTCGGAAGGTCCTATCAGTAAAAAACGGGGAAGTTCCTATCTGGTGAATTATCGTTTTTCTACTACTTCACTGGCATCGGGTAATGACATCAACCTGAAATATCAGGATTTAGCCTTCAAACTAAATTTTCCCACACGTAAAGCCGGAACCTTTTCGATCTGGGGATTAGGATTGATAGACAGGAATAAAGCAGATGTTTTGGAACGTTCCGAATGGGAAACGATGGGAGACCGGTCGTCAGGATATAATAAACTGGATAAGCTGGCAGGTGGCTTAGCGCACAAATATGTACTGGATGAAAATACTTATATCCGTTCTTCTCTATCCGCTACCTATTCCAAAGACCGTTCATTGGCAGACTTACATACCGACGACGCTATTATTAATGTAGCAGATATTCAGAATAGTAGATGGAATTTAGTATTCAATTCATATCTGAATAAGAAATTCAGTCCGAGGCATACCAACAGAACAGGGATTACCATTACGGAACTTAAATATGATCTTGATTACAAAGTCAGCCCTTATTTGGGATTAAACAAACCTATGGAGCAAATATCGAAAGGCAGTGGAGAAAGCACAGTCCTCTCGGCATATAGTAGTTCCGTAATAAACTTGAGCAACAATCTGACAACCAGTTTAGGGGTTACCGGACAATATTTTACTTTAAACAAGAACTGGTCGATAGAACCGAGAGTTGCCCTTAAATGGAAAATAAATCCTGCACATTCTTTAGCAGCTGCTTACGGCTTGCATAGCCGTCGGGAAAGGCTCGACTATTACTTTGTTGAACAGATAATCAATGGTAAAAAGGAATCAAACCGGTACCTGGACTTCTCAAAGGCACATCATTTCGGATTCACTTATGACTGGAATATCAATCAGACCCTACATCTGAAAATAGAACCCTATTATCAATACTTGTTCCACATACCAGTTGAGGAAAACTCCTCCTTTTCGATTATCAATTATGAAGAATTCTATTTAGACCGCATATTGACAAACACCGGAATAGCCAAAAACTATGGAATAGATATAACACTGGAACAATACATGAAAAACGGCTTCTACTATATGATTACAGCTTCATTATTCAAATCGAAATATAGGGGAGGAGACCGTATCTGGCGAAATACGAGACTGGATAAAAGTTTTTTAGTGAACCTGCTCGCCGGAAAAGAATGGATGGTTGGCAGACTCAAACAGAATGTATTAAGTGTAAACGGCCGTCTGTTCTTTCAGGGAGGAGGACGCTATACACCTGTGGATGAAGAAAAAAGTCAGGAAGAAAAAGACATCGTCTTTGACGAGAGCAAAGCCTATACTAAACGATTCAATCCATCTATAAACGGTGATGTTTCCATCAGCTTTCGGATCAATAAGAAAAGAGTATCCCACGAGTTTTCTCTGAAAATACTGAATGTGGGTATGCGCACCGGAATGCATTTCTATCAATACAATGAAAGAACGAGTGTAGTAGAAGAAAAAGACGGAGCGGGTCTGATTCCGAACATCAGCTACAAAATTTATTTCTAAATAACTGAACAAGAAAAGGGTTTGTTCACACAATAGACTGACACCCAACAGGCAACTGCTTTCAGTAATTATGGTATAACAATCTGTAATATATATACTAACAAGCTCTCTGAATACCTGTATATTTGCTGCGTGAAATAATTTAGTTATGAATTATATGCGTATCATATTCAAGAAATTCAAAGCACGTATGATTGTAGGATGTATATTAGCTGTAATAGCATTGCTGGCGGTGTCAGTCATTGTTTTTATCAATCAAGCCAGTTTCGGCAGAACTCCCCATGGGGAACGGCTGGAAAGAGTCATGAAATCTCCTAATTACAGAAACGGAGAATTTAAAAATCAGCATGAAACCCTATTGATGACTTCCGACAGGGGACGTTTTAGCGGAATCTGGGAGTTCATTTTCAGAAAGATAGACGGTTTGCGCCCCGAACAGGCTGTCAAAGCAATAAAAACGGATTTACGCAAGATTGACCCTAATGAAGAAATATTGGTATGGTTCGGACATTCATCTTACCTGATTCAAACGGGAGGAAAGCGAATATTGGTTGACCCGGTATTTTGTATGGCTTCTCCCGTATCTTTTGTCAACAAGCCATTCAAAGGTACGGAACTTTATACACCCGATGATATGCCGGACATTGATTATCTCGTGATTAGTCACGATCATTGGGATCATTTGGATTACAACACGGTCAAAAAATTAAAAGACCGGATTGGAGCAGTGATTTGTCCGTTGGGTGTTGGCGAACATTTCGAATATTGGGGATTTGATAAAGAGCGTCTGATAGAACTTGACTGGAATGAAGACGCAAACCTCGCTCCGGGCTTTATGATACATTGTTTGCCTGCCCGCCATTTCTCCGGTCGCGGACTTACTGCCAACCAGTCACTTTGGGCTTCCTTCCTGTTAGAAACTCCTTCACAAAAGATATACATCGGCGGAGACGGAGGATATGATACGCATTACGCAGAAATAGGTAACCGATTTCCGGACATCGACCTTGCAATCCTCGAAAACGGACAATACAACGAAGAATGGAGCTTGATCCATTTGATGCCCCAGTATATGGCACAGACGGCCAGAGATTTAAAAGCGAAAAGAGTTCTGACCGTACATCATTCTAAATATGCGTTGGCCAAACATCGTTGGGATGAACCTCTCAAAAATGCAGAAGAGATGAAGAATAAAGATTCTCTGAATGTATTGATTCCGGAGATTGGAGAGGTCGTGGCATTAGAAAAATAGTGCTTTACCCAATCGGCTAAAGGTTTTCCCGTCTGTTATCAGTAAAATTGGTAAAACATTCTGTAATTTGTATAGTTGAAAAACAAATTTCCCTGATTAACTTTGCAAAGTTGAAATATAGATGGTTCAATCCTGACAGTTTTAGACATTTAGATATAACTACTATAAATTGAAAATTAATTAGTTTATGCTACGTACTATCAGACTTACAACCGCCATTGTGTGCTTTACACTTATTACCCTGCTCTTTCTCGACTTCACGGGTACATTGCACACATGGTTCGGATGGTTGGCGAAAATTCAATTTCTGCCGGCTTTATTAGCCTTGAACATAGGTGTCGTATTGTTTTTAGTTGTACTTACATTCCTGTTCGGACGTATCTACTGCTCTGTTATTTGTCCGTTGGGAGTGTTTCAGGACATTGTTTCGTGGGTATCCGGCAAACAAAAGAAAAACCGGTTCCGTTATTCACCAGCAATGAAATGGTTGCGGCATGGCGTTTTAGGAGTATTCATTATCATGATGGTTGCAGGATTGAACTCTTTGGCTATTTTGCTGGCACCGTATAGTGCTTATGGCCGGATAGCTTCCAGTCTTTTTGCACCGGTCTGGCAATGGGGAAACAACCTGTTGGCGTACTTCGCCGAACGAATGGATAGTTATGCTTTTTATGAGGTAGATGTATGGATAAAGAGTCTTTCGACGATGCTGCTTGCCATTGTTACCCTTGTTGTTCTTTTCATTCTGGCGTGGCGCAACGGACGAACCTATTGTAATACGATCTGCCCCGTAGGTACTGTATTAGGGTTTATATCCAAATATGCAATATTCAAACCGGTAATTGATACTTCCAAATGCAATAGTTGCGGTTTGTGTGCCCGCAATTGCAAAGCATCGTGTATTAATCCGAAAGCTCATGAAATAGATTATAGCCGTTGTGTGACTTGCATGGATTGCATCGGAAAGTGTAAGCATGGAGCCATTACATACACAAGACGGAAACCTAAGAACGAAACAGCTACGAGCGAAGATACGAAAGCAAAGTCTGTCACTACTGAACAGGTAGACAATGCCCGTCGTAGCTTCCTTTCAGCATCGGCCATTTTTGCAACAACTTCTGTACTGAAAGCACAAGAGAAAAAAGTAGACGGAGGATTGGCTACTATCGAAGATAAAAAGATTCCCCAAAGAGAAAATCCGATCTATCCTCCCGGTGCATTAAGCGCACGCAATTTCACTCAACATTGCACAGCCTGCCAATTATGTGTCTCTGTTTGTCCCAACCAGGTATTGCGCCCATCGGACAACCTATTGACATTGATGCAACCGGAAATGTCATACGAACGTGGATATTGCCGTCCCGAATGTACTAAATGTTCGGAAGTTTGTCCCGCCGGCGCTATTCATCTCACCAGTCTTGCCGAGAAATCAGCTATTCAGATCGGACATGCCGTATGGATTAAAGAGAACTGTGTACCTTTGACAGATGGAATGGAATGTGGCAACTGTGCCCGCCATTGTCCGACAGGTGCCATACAGATGGTAACTTCCGATCCTGAAAAAACAGATTCTCCAAAGATTCCGGTAGTAAATGTAGAAAAATGTATCGGTTGTGGGGCGTGTGAGAACCTTTGTCCGTCCCGTCCTTTCAGCGCTATTTATGTGACAGGACATCAGATGCATAGAATTATTTGATCTAAATCAGTATAAGATTATGGAAGATAAAAATAAGAAAGATATAAATAGAAGAGATTTCATTAAGATTGTAGGTATTAGTGCAGCCACATCGACAGGGCTATTATACGGATGCTCTTCAAAAGGTACTTCCTCTTCAAGCAGCGCAACAGGAGAAGGAGAGGTGCCTACCGATAAAATGACTTACCGCACGTCTCCGACTACCGGTGACCGTGTTTCACTCTTGGGATATGGTTGTATGCGTTGGCCTCTCAAACCTGCTCCCAACGGTAATGGTGAAGTAATCGACCAGGATGCCGTGAATGGACTGATTGATTATGCAATCGCTCACGGAGTAAACTATTTCGATACATCTCCGGCATACGTACAGGGCTTTTCCGAAAAGGCAACGGGTATTGCATTGAGCCGTCATCCCCGTGACAAATATTATATCGCCACCAAGTTATCCAATTTCTCTCCCGATACATGGTCTCGTGAAGCATCGCTCAAGATGTACCACAAATCGTTTGCAGACCTGCAGGTAGATTACATTGATTATATGCTGCTTCACGGCATCGGCATGGGAGGAATGGAAGCCCTTAAAGGACGCTACCTGGATAACGGAATGCTTGACTTTCTGGTGAAAGAACGGGAGGCAGGACGTATCCGCAATTTGGGATTCTCCTATCATGGGGATATCGAAGTGTATGACTATCTGCTTTCACGGCACGATGAATTCAAGTGGGATTTCGTACAGATACAATTGAACTATGTAGACTGGAAACATGCCAAAGAAACCAATACCCGGAATACGGATGCTGAATATCTGTATGGAGAACTGCATAAACGAGGAATTCCATCTATCATCATGGAACCGCTTTTAGGAGGTCGTTTGTCTAAATTGAATGACAACCTGGTGGCACGGCTCAAACAACGCCGTCCGGAAAGCAGTGTCGCTTCCTGGGCTTTCCGTTTTGCCGGTTCATTTCCGGACATTCTGACTGTATTAAGTGGTATGACTTATATGGAGCATCTGCAAGATAATCTCCGCACTTATTCTCCTTTGGAACCGTTGACAGATGAAGAAAAAGAGTTTCTCGAAGAAACGGCACAATTAATGTTGAAATATCCAACGATCCCTTGCAACGACTGCAAATATTGTATGCCATGTCCGTATGGGTTGGATATACCTGCTGTGTTGTTACATTACAACCGTTGCGTCAATGAAGGGAATGTCCCCAGGAACGGGCAGGATGAGAATTATGCGAAAGCCCGGCGTGCTTTCCTAGTCGGATATGACCGTAGCGTGCCCAAACTTCGTCAGGCAAGCCATTGCATCGGTTGTAACCAGTGTGTGGCACACTGTCCGCAGAACATTGATATTCCGAAAGAGCTGCATCGGATAGATCAGTTCGTAGAACAATTGAAACAAGGTACTTTATAAAAGAAAAGATGGAAGAATTAATCAATTTACTACATACAGGAGGATATTCCTGTACTATTGCCAACAAAGGAGAAATCCGTACTTTCACTCAACGCGGTGTGGCTGATATCTATGATTTACTGACCCAGGAACCGGAGTTTCTTAAAGGAGCCTCGATTGCTGATAAGGTGGTTGGAAAGGGAGCTGCCGCCCTGATGATTCTGGGAGGTATCAAAGAGTTATATACCGATATTATCAGTACCAAAGCTCTGGAGTTGCTTCAGAAATCAGATATAAAAGTTGGTTTTACAGAGGAAGTACCTTTTATCTGGAACCGTAACCATACAGGAGGATGTCCTGTAGAGACAATGTGCAGCGAAGTGGAATCAGCAGAAGAAATATTACCACTGATCCGCGATTTTCTGGAAAAGATCAGAAATAAGAAGTAAAAAGAAGAAACTTGAAACACGAAATAAAGTATGAGAAGAAATACAGCTTGTTTATTCCTGTTCGGTAGCTTGCTTTCCCTCTCGGGAATGGCACATACTAAAAAGGATAGCATACAGGCCGGAAGAAATTATATGATTGATGAAGTCGTAGTCACCGGAACACGTAATGAAACCGATGTGCGTCATCTTCCGATGACCATTTCCGTAGTCGGCAGGCAACAAATTGAGAAAAGATATGAGCCTTCTCTTTTGCCGTTGTTAACGGAGCAGGTACCGGGATTATTCACTACCAGTCGTGGCATCATGGGATATGGCGTATCTACCGGAGCTGCAGGTGGCATGAGCTTGCGTGGTATCGGTGGTAGTCCGACAGCGGGATTATTGGTACTGATTGACGGTCATCCCCAGTACATGGGGTTGATGGGACATCCGATAGCGGATGCTTATCAATCTATGATGGCAGAGAAAGTGGAAGTTTTACGTGGTCCTGCATCTGTACTTTATGGTTCGAATGCCATGGGTGGTGTGATTAATATTGTTACCCGTCGGCAACAGGAAGAAGGTGTGAAGACGAATATGCAAGTTGGGTACGGTTCATATAACACGTTGCAGACTGAATTTTCCAACCGTGTCAAGAAGGGACGTTTCAGTAGCGTCGTAACCGGATCATATAATCGTACAGATGGACATCGTCCCGATATGGGATTCGAGCAATATGGTGGATACGCAAAGTTAGGTTATGATATCAGTTCTTTCTGGAAAGTATGGGGAGATGTGAATGTAACCCATTTTAATGCTTCCAATCCGGGGACTATCCAAGTACCACTGATTGACAACGATTCTCGTATCACTCGTGGAATGACATCGTTCGCTTTGGAAAATCATTATGAAAAGACTTCAGGAGGTTTGAGCTTTTTCTATAACTGGGGACGGCATAAAATCAATGATGGCTATCAGATAGGAAAAGAACCGCAAAAATCACATTTCAACTCTAAAGACAAAATGCTGGGTGTATCATGGTATCAGAGTGCCACTTTCTTTACCGGTAATCGTTTGACCGTAGGATTTGATTATCAACACTTCGGAGGTGAATCATGGAACAAAGTACTGGCTACGGGTGAACATACTCCGGGAGTAGACAAGCAAATGGATGAGTTTGCCGGATACGTTGATTTCCGTCAGGATATCAGCAGTTGGTTCTCACTGGACGCAGGTATTCGTGTAGACCACCATTCACACGTAGGTACAGAATGGATTCCACAAGGCGGACTGGCTTTTCATTTACCCAAGAATGCAGAACTTAAAGCAATGGTCAGCAAAGGATACCGTAATCCAACCATTCGTGAGATGTATATGTTTCCTCCTGCCAACCCGGAATTGAAACCGGAAAAACTAATCAACTATGAACTTTCCTATTCACAACGTCTGCTGGAAGGGGCATTGTCCTATGGAATCAGCCTTTACTATATCAATGGCGACAATCTGATTATGTCAAACGGACTCTTTCCTCCATTGAATATCAATTCCGGAGAGATAGAGAATTGGGGAGTTGAAACGAATATAGGCTACCACATCAATTCACACTGGAATGTGAACGCCAATTATAGCTGGTTGCACATGGAGAATCCCGTTCTTGCTGCCCCCGAACATAAATTGTATGCAGGGGCGGACTATACTTCCGGACGTTGGAGTATATCGACTGGAGTACAATATGTGAAAGGACTTTATACTTCTGTTGTAAAGGGTAGCGAGCAACAGGATCATTTTGTTTTATGGAATCTTCGTGGGAATTATCGTGTCTGCCGTTTCGCTAACCTCTTCATAAAAGGAGAGAACCTGCTGGCACAGCGTTATGAAATAAATGCAGGTTATCCCATGCCCAAAGCTACGTTTATGGGTGGTATTAATTTGAACTTTTAAATAATAAAATGATATGGAATCAACTACTGTAAAACTCTATTCGCTGAATTACGGCAATGTGAGAACTTATCTGGCAGCCTCGTTATTCATCGTTGGCAACATCCTTTTTCCCCAATTTTTTCATCTCATACCGCAAGGAGGAATAACCTGGCTGCCTATCTATTTCTTCACACTGATCGGAGCTTATAAGTACGGGTGGAAAGTCGGTCTGCTGACTGCTGTTCTTTCCCCTATTATCAACTCCTCACTTTTTGGTATGCCGATGCCGGTGGTGCTGCCTGCTATTTTATTAAAGTCCGTATTGCTCGCCATTGCTGCCGGTTGGGCCGCACAACGTTTCGGACGTATCTCCATCCCGGTATTGGTTGGCGTAGTACTTACCTATCAAGTTGTAGGGACATTGGGAGAGTGGATGTATATAGGAAATTTCTACAATGCCATTCAGGATTTCCGCATTGGAATTCCCGGAATGTGCCTGCAAGTATTCGGAGGTTATTTATTCATTAGATATTTGATTCGCAAATAACTTCCTTATCAATAACCGCTTTTCCCTGAAAAGAGTTATAAGCCTTGAAAAAGAAAGTTCTCCTCTGTTATAGATACCCATAACAGAGGAGAACTTTTTTAAATACAACGTATCTATTCGCTTTTTATTTATCAATCTTCTTCGTCATCATCTTCCAGCTCAGTAGCAGCGGGATTACCTCCTTCTTTAGCATACCTGCTCGGACTCATCTTATAGTATTTTTTGAATACTTCCCGGAAATATTTAGTTTCAGAAAATCCAACCATGTCTGAAATCTCATTAATAGCATATCCACCCTCTTTCAGTAACTCGGTAGCACGTTTCAAACGCATCACCCGAATAAACTCTGTCGGAGACTGTCCCGTCAATGCTTTCAATTTACAATAGAAACTGG
Source organism: Bacteroides sp. D2 (assembly GCF_025147085.1). Lineage (NCBI taxonomy): Bacteria > Pseudomonadati > Bacteroidota > Bacteroidia > Bacteroidales > Bacteroidaceae > Bacteroides > Bacteroides sp. D2. The sequence goes on from NZ_CP102261.1 coordinate 4,952,187, forward strand.
TACGGCTCATACCACTTGATTCACAGAGCACATCAACGGAAAATTCAGGGTTGTTTATATTCTCATCCACGATTTTCTTAGCATTTGATATAAACTTCCAATCAAGGCTGTTAGTGCCGTTTGCAGACGGAACCATCGTTTTTTCTATATCCAGATTGGCATATCTCATGCGCAACAGTTCCCGGTTTGCCAGTAAGTTAGCAATATTTGCCCGCAGAATTTTCACGCTGAAAGGTTTGATGAGGTATTCGTCCGCACCAATGGACAAACCGTCAAGAATATTATTTTCATCTCCTAAAGCTGTGAGCAACAATACAGGAATATGTGAAGTCTCAATATCACTTTTGATAGCGACACACAATTCGTCTCCTCCCATCTCCGGCATCATAATATCAGAAAGTACCAGTTCCGGCCAAAACTCTTTTATAATAATCAATGCTTCCTTTCCATTGGCACAAGCTTGTACATTATATATAGAAGATAATGAACTGACCAGATAAGAACGTAATTCATCATTGTCTTCTACAACAAGAATCCGTTGCAAATTTGGATTATCTATGGTAGCAGTTGCTTTTGCAGGTACATTGGGGGTAGGTAGGACAGGAGCCAACGCTTCAAATTTAGAGGGTGCTTCCTCACCGGTATTTTGAAAGTTCTTATTGCTTTTCGGAAAGACTATTTTGATTGTCGTGCCTTGATGTTCAACACTCTCTACACTAATCTTACCACCATGAAGGCTGACCAGTTTTCCCACCAGCATTAATCCTATACCACTACCTGTCACTTTGGAGTTAATGGCATTGCTCGCACGAAAATGTAGCTTGAACAACTTACTTTGTTCACTGGCAGGAATACCGATACCTGTATCCTTGATAATCACTTTCCATGAATCGTTCGTATCAGATACGGAAATATTGACCTTTCCACTTTCCGGAGTATATTTTAGCGAGTTCGATATTATATTCTTCAAAATAGAATCCATCTTCTCCTTATCAAACAATACATTCAGATAGCTGAAAGTACTCTCGTATGTATACTCAATACGCTTAATAGCTGCATAAGAAGAGAATGTATCATATATTTCATTCATATAGCTATTCAGTTCATACTCAGAAACACTCATTTTAGAGGAATATATATCCGTTCGTTCAAAATTAATCAGATTGCTGACCAATCGCAAAAGAGATTCCACATTCCTCAATGCAATATTCGTACGGGTTATTCCATTGTCGGTTAGAGTCTCTTCTTCCAGTAATTCCTCCAAGGGTGCTTTTATCAAAGTTAATGGGGTACGTATATCATGAGCTGTATTGATAAAGAACTGCGTTTTTTCATCAGATATATTCTTTTGTTTTCTTAGATTTATCACACGTAGAACGAAATAAAATCCCCCTATTACCAACAGAATATAACACAAGATAGCCCACCAACTCGACCAAAAAGGTTGCGTGATGATAATTTTCATAGCATGTTCCTGAAAAACAATGTCATGTTCTTCTCTGGATATAGCACGTACATGAAGAATATATCTACCTGGAGGCAAATTGGTAAAACGAATCAAATTATTTGCTCCCGGTTGAGTCCATTTCTCATAAAAGCCTTCTAATTTCCACGAATATAGTGCATTTCCGGGAGAATCATAATTGATTGTAGAAACTTCAAATGAAAACGTATTCTCATCATATTCCAGTTCTAACACATCTGTCTCATCAATACTCTTCTGTAAAGGGGAATCCTTGACACCCGGATAAACAGGTTGATAAGACAGATGGAAGTCACTGAATATTAACCTAGAGAACTTATAATCCGGGAATTTTACATTTACCGGGAATTCAATTGCTCCGTCTGTGCTTCCAAATACAAAACCTTTATTCTTACGCACTGTTCCTGCGGATGCATTAAAGTAAGCAGGTAACAATCCTTCTCCTCTGGTCCAGTTATTGAATATCTTTTCTTTCGTATGAAAACAAGTTATTCCGTTCTCCGTACTCATCATTATACGCCCGTTTACTTCCGGAAGTATGGTAAATATTCTATTTGAAACCAATGCGGAATTATCAGAAAAATAGTGCTCAAATGTTTTATCTTGATGATTGTACACAAATACTCCCACACCATTTGTTCCGATATATAGCAACCCATTATCTGCCTGGTATAGCGCATTGATATAAACAGCTCCTATCTCCATCTTAATATACTGATACTCACCAGAATTTCGATTTAATAGATACAATCCGTTAACAGTTCCAATCCACATAGTGTCTTTGTCTTTTTCAACAATCGATGTGATGGAATTCAAACCAGGATATAGACGGACACTGTTAGTTGCCAAATTAAAACATTTTAGATTGTAATATCCACCCGACCAGATATATCCTCTTGAATCCTTAATTATATCACGAATATACTTATCCGGGCGCATATTGACGTGAGAAAGCAGGTAAGGAGAGAAGTATTCAACTGACAACGTATTCTTGTTTATCTTATAAATGCCGGAAGTATATCCTCCTGCCCATATAACTCCGGGAGATACTTCACATAAAGTAATAAAGATATGGTTTTTATCTTTTATCTGTTGGTCAAAAGAACTTAGGAACGAATGCCATTTACCAGTTTTTGACTGATAAAGACTAATACCATTACTGGTTCCAAACCATAAATCGCCATCCTCGTCTTCAATAACCGCATGTACCTGATCGTTGATTAGCGATTGGTGATTACCCATGGAATGTTTCATCCAATGATAATTTTCATAGCGGTTATCCATTATTGTGATCCCGGTAGGATAATTGGCGAGCCATATTCGTTTTTCTTCATCTACAAAGACATCATTGATGTTATTTCCGTTCATTTCATTATAACTCTGATAGTTGGCTACAATGTAATGTTCCAGTTTACACGTGTTTACATCAACTTTATATACTCCCATCCCTTCGGTTGCAATCAACAGTTCCGTTTCATTCAAAGGGCTGATACGAGCTATGTTTACGTCACTAAGGTCAGCGTCCGGCCGTATAATTTCCTGCGTATTCGTATCATACACAAAAACTCCTCTTTCAAATGAACCGATAAACAGTCTTTTTAATTGCTGATGAAAATACAGTTCACTCACCTGAGCATGGAAATAGTCTAATGTTTCAACAGGTATAATCTCTAAAACATTATTTTCCTGTTTGACATATCGTACGCCTGTCTCCGTTGCTATAAAGAAATGGTGCTCATCTACTTGCTCTATTGCCGTGATACTACTGTGAAGCACATTAGGGAATTGGAAGATACGAGCATCTTTAATATTATAAAGCAATACAGTATCCTTGCGACATAACCAAATATTATTATTCCGGTCCAAATAACCACAGCTAATTGTTTCAGAAGTATCCGGTAATCTATATACCATTCTGAAATCATCTTTATTAGCGTCATATTGAAAGATTCTCCCTTGCTTGCCAATCACCCAGATGCCTATATGCGGTTCTGTATACAGCCATCCCAGACGTATGGGAGCGTCTAAAGTATTACCTTCTTTATTTAATTTATAGTGTTTTATATCTTTACCGTTGTATCGGTCCATCCCTTCATTTGTAAGGAACCACATATAGCCCTGGGCATCTTTCTGAATATTGAATATCCGGCGATTGCTCAAGCCATCTTCTATTCCTATATATTTGTATGTTTGTGCTGTAACCCAAACAGGAAAAAAGAGAAGAATATATACAATGTATTTCATATAAACAGTTGTTTTTTAAACTACTTCTAACGATCATATAAATATAACAGTTAACGAAACTAGACAAAAGCAATGACAAATGCAAAGAAATAGGAGAGATTCTACAAGAAAACATCTATTTAGAAACATTTTTATTTCCAAAGTTGATTATTTACTTTGCGAAGTTGATTTATCTGAAAGTGTTCTTTTGCTATATGTTATAATTAGCGCATGTTTTGTTTTTGTTAATTTAACTAATCAAATTTGATTCCAGTTTCTTCTTATAGACCCATATACTTATTGTAAAATAAATAAGTGCCTGTATCCAGAGAGTTATATATTCCGGTCTGATATCAGCCATACTGGCTCCCATAGAATTCAGTTTCACAAAAGCGAGTGTGCCTGGTGCAGCAGGGAAAATGTAATGGGCCACTTTCCAATACCAAGGCATTAGTTCCATTGGATAGGAAACGCCGGAAAGAAAGATTAATCCTACGGAGAAGAAGGCGATCATGAGTAGGGGAGCCTCAGAATCCGTAAAATACCTGGACGCAGCTAATCCCAGGAAAGAAGTTGCCATCAAATATGGAATCAATAATAGTACGATGTACAATCCGTTTCCAATATTGGGGATGCTGAAAAAGTGAGGGAGCAAGCCTAATAGAAAAAAGGCAAAGATGGCATAAAGAGCACAGTACACGGACGTTTTTCCTGCCACTATACGAATGGCAACTCCCCAGCCATATCCGAAAGAAGTATATGCGCGGATTCCTTTACTACTGTATTCTTCTCCGGTCACCATGCCAATAACCATCAGCAAGGTCTGGAAAATTATAATCATCATGACTGCCGGAATAAGATAGGAACCATACCCTTCGGTATAATTGTAGAGTGCAGTGCCTTCCACATTGATCGGTTTCGCCATAGCTACGGCAAGCAATCCTTGTGGTGGAAGAAACACCGCTTCATCTGGCCGGTATTTATCATTAATAGCCAACATGACACGTGAAGAAGCACCTTGCAAAGCTTCGAAATACAAGAAGGCATCAGTAGTTGCATAAAGGGAAAATACGGCTTCATCTCCCCGGAACACCCGTTCCTCAAAGTCATGAGGCAGATAGAGTATTCCCTGTACTTTGCATTCTTTCATCCATTCTTTTGCTTCATGATAATCCATAGCCTGACTGGAAATCTCTGCCTGGGGAGTAGCATCCAGCCAACGGATAAAATCACGGCTCAATTCACTGTGCGAATTGTCGACTACGGCAACAGGTACATCGGTTACAATATTCGGTGCATACATATAATTGTAGAGCAACCCGTAAACGAAGATTCCTCCCATCAACACCAGTAAAACCGCATAACTGGTACTGATAGCTAGAAATTCACGACGAATGATGAATGACAACTGTTGTAACTTACTTAATGTTTTCATACTTATGACTTTCTATAGCTCGTTTTAAATGAGGAAGCAGCGACAGGGCCAGCAACGGGAAGATACAGAGTATCACAGCCGACGGCCAAAGATGGATAAACCCACCGCCTCCATAGAGCATGGTTTGCATCATTTCCGTAAAATGACGGACAGGGAACAAATTGGAAGCATCCCTCACCAACGGATACATATTGGGAACCGGAAAGGTTACTCCGGACAAAGTAGCCCCCAGAGAACCTACCATAGAAACTACGCTTATAACCAACGATATTGCTGGAAACAGCGAGAATAAAAACAGCCCTAAAGCTTGTGTTGCAATGATGAAAAGCACAGTCATGATATTCATTAACCACCAACTCCCCTGAAAAGGAATATGCAAAATACCAAACATGACGTAATTAGCCAACCATCCTATCAGTATATATATAATGGTATAAGGTAATAATTTACCTAAAACAGCTGTCACTATATTGCCTTTTGCAGTCGCCAGCCAATCGTCTGCTGTGCGGAACTTAATTTCAATGCCAACCGCATACACGGTAATCAACAGAATCAAAACCTGAAACAGCACAAAGAAAAAGAGCTGACTTAAATATACCGAATAATCCAGACTAGGGTTATATATCGGATGGTTATTAGCCTGTACGGGTAATAAAAAGGTGGTAATCTGATCCTGTTCTACTCCGAGTGCCATCGCTTGCATCACCACAGGAGAAAGAGCCACCGGAGCTAAGGAAGTTTCGAATGCCGCCATCAACTCACCACCTACCGACATTAATGCATAATGATAATAGTAGGAGAGTGTTGCATTCTTTCCGGTAATCGCATTCTGTTCAAATTGGGGAGGTATGGAAAGATATCCATAAATCTCTTTCTTTTGCACAGATTCACGGGCAGCTGCTTCATTTACAAAATGCTTTGTCACTTTAAAAGTTGGTACGGCAGAAATGTTCCTGACTATCGTCCGGGAAGTAGCAGTATTATCCTGATCGACAATACCGATAGGAATGTTTTCCATCTGTCCGTTACCAAAGATCGTAGCCATAAAGAAAAGGGTGAACAATGGCAAGACAATGCAGACACCAAAATAAAGGCGCCGTGAAGTCATTCGCCGCCACTCTCTGAGCAGTACGGAACGAAAAGGGGAATATGTTTGTGATTCATCCATTCTCTGGTTTATTTGATGTCGATTAATCTAAAGTCAATAACACGGACATGCCGGGACGCAAGTCATCCATCTTTTGGGTTGGACGGGCATGAATCTCAAAGGTACGTAAGTCATAACTTCCGGTTTGCTTGGTTGATTTCCAGGTAGCAAAACTGCCTAGCGGACTAATATAATAGATTTTGAATTCAATATTTTTTTTACCGATAGCGGGCACATCCGCAACAAATGTTTCGTCCATTTTAAATTGCGGCATCAGATCTTCCCGCACGTTAAGAACAACATGTATATCATCCATCACCACCAAATTCATAATGGGAGTTCCCGGTGCAACCAACTCTCCACGTTTAGGGAAGATTGTTGCTATCTGACCGTTTTCCGGAGCGATTAACCGAGCATCGACCAGCAAAGCCGAGACTTCATCCACTGTGCTTCGGGCAGCATCCACCATGCTGGCAGCAGACGCTTTATCTTCTTTTTGTGCACCATCTACAGCCATCTGATACTGTTCATAGGCAGCACGTTCGGCTGCTACAGCCGCTTTATACATAGCTTCTACTTCATCCTTTCTTTGAGAAGTAATGACACTGTCCTTATATAAAGTAAGAATACGGTTGTAAGTTGTCTGGGCGAGAGTAAGATCACTCTTCGTTTTATTCCATAATTGCAGTGCAGTAGCTACAATCTGACGACGGGTTCCGGCATCTATTTTCTTGTTCTGTTGCACTGCCACCTGTTCCAAGGCATTCACTTGTTGATACTTGGCATGTACTTCAGGGCTATTAATGACGACAAGAGTATCTCCCTGGTGTACCCAGTCTCCCTCCTGAACGAAGAAAGTGTCGATACGGCCGGGAAGTTTCCCGCTGATACGGATTTCTGTTGCTTCAGCTTGTCCTTGCAAGACCAGCGGCTGTTTATGCATTAATATAACTCCCAGGCCGGTGAAAATACCGACAGCCAGAAGAATGATGACAAAAGCCCATGATAGGGTTTTACTAGTTGGTTTCATTGTTTGTTACGGTTTAGGTTGATAGTTTGCAAATTGTTCCGGTGTGCCACAAAGCGAGAGTAGATTCATTAGTGCCACATCATATTCATAATATGCTGCCAGGCGAGCCACTTTTACACTGGCAAGCATGGTTTCAGCATCAATAACTTCGGTAGAAGTTGCCATCCCTTCTGTAAATGATTTCTTTCGGATGCGTACCAATTCTTCACTTAAAGCAATCGTTGCATTTAAAGCTTTTACATTATCCTGTGCCTTTTCCAGCTGCGTATAAAGCTTATCTACCCCAACAGCCAGATCATCACGGGCCTTCATCTGGCCTAAAGCCAGAGTTTGTTCCGTTAATTTCGATTGCCGCACTCTTTTTTCACGATCCAGTCCGTCAAAGAGGTTCCATGTAAAACCAATGCCTACCATGGTACGCGGTAATAAATTACTCTGAATACCATGCGAATACAAGGTCTGTTTTCCAAAAAGGGCTATATTCGGCAAATAGCCGCTTTGAGCAATCCGCACTTCTTGTTTGGCAATATGCTGCTGCAGCTGTAATTGGTTGAGTGTATAGTTCCCACTGTTTACTGAAAGATCAAATAGCATTTTAGGTGGTAATGAATCATTCATAAAAAGGGGAGAGGTAGGAATGATATTGGCATCTGCATCCTTTTTATTCAGCAAAACCTTTAAGGCACTTTGCACTACTGTTTCTTCTTTTCGCGCAGCTTCCAATGCACGTTTGGCTTCATCCATATTTACCTGGGCAAAAAGCCTTCCTGCTTTGTCAATCATTCCTGCTGCCTCTAATTTCAAGGCATTTTCATAATGTTTCTTCAATCCGTTGTAGGTTTCTTCACGAACCGTCACAATTTGTTGTGCCAGTCGAAGCCCATAATAGCTTTCAACCAATAAACTTTGCTGATTGGCCGATACCTGTGCCCGACTTTCCCGTGCCAGATCGACCATCGTTCTTCCGATGTTGGTGGCATGAAAACGCTTACCACCGGAAAAGAGTACCCACTCGGCTGATAAATCAACAGTTGTCAAATTTCTTGGAGTCAAAGGAAATATAAGGGTATTTGCCCCAATTTGATCCAGTATAGACGAAATGATCTGGTCATCCGGAATAATCGAATGTACAAAGTCTTTAGCCGGATCGGTAAACTGCGATAAAGGCTGTTTAACTTCGATCTTCTCCGACATGTGTACAAACGCACCTGTAGACTGAAGACTGGGATACCAGAAAGCATTCAACTTATCACGTTCAGCCTTCGCAATCTCAATACTCTTATCCGCTATTTTCAGACTCTGATTTCCTTGATTCAACAGATGCAGTGATTCTTCGAAACTTAATGGTGTCTGTGCATCTATCTGACCGATGGAAAAATACAAAGTCAATAGTATACAAAGTCGCTTATTTTTTTTCATACAGGTTAGGTTATATCTGAATTTGAGATATTCTAACAGATGAAAAGAGAGGTTTGTTCATCAGAAAGAATATAGCAATACAACAAAAGAAGGTTTCAGCGCTCTTTTATAAGATGTTCTATTTTTCATCTTCTCTTTGAATCATGCTTGTGTCATTTCTATCAGATAGAAAAAATGATGCATAAAATAATGCAAGTATATGCAATAAGCGTGTTATTAATGGATATAAACTACTTGATTATACAAAATATAAATGCATATTGGAGTTGTTTCTTTAAAGGAAAAGCTCCGTTCCTTTAAATGGAACCAACCGTTGGTCGGTGAGAAGCGTGTTCTCCCTTTAAAAGAAAGCTACCAAACAGCCCATAAAGTACCAGTTTGTCTCTAAATCTTATTTATTTTGCTAGAAACTAAATCTGTCAATTTGAAATAATATAAGCAACTTTGTTCTCACATATTCAATATTCATTCTCTATTTAGAACCTAGTGATAGATTATTCACTAAAATAGTTTATATCTGAATCTTATTAACCGGAAATCCTGGAATTTTTTCTATAGCGACTATCGCCAATCTGTATATTTTTAATTATACGGGCTACTAATATGCGTTTTTTCATATCCGGTTGTTTTTCATCAAAACAAAAGAATTGAAGAGGCTTTAATTTCTCTTTTTTCTTGCATTAAAATTTCTGCGATTTTATTTGAGATATAAAAATTATGTTTACCTTTGCATCACCATTTCATAAGGCTTTTGAGTCGAGAAATGCAGTAAATATGCGGTAATAGCTCAGTTGGTAGAGCGGCGGCTTCCCAAGCCGCAGGTCGCGAGTTCGAGCCTCGTTTACCGCTCTTTTGAAAATCAGGTGGTTATCTTAAATAAACTACCTGATTTTTTATTTTTCAAGCCCCCTTTTCTATGGTTTTATCTATTATCGGAGGAAACCTAAACTGAACATATTGTAGAATAACCCTAATTGAATAACCAATATGGCTAAGAAAATAGAGAAATATCTCCCCGTAGATTACAGTGACAGTTTTTCCATAGAAGTTACAGAAAATCGTTTGTCTCCTAAAGATATTATTTTAAAAGTCCTTGCTCATAACCCCGCTTGGCTCCGAATGTTGTATGCAATAAGGGCCTGTTTAGTCAAACCTTTCGGTATAGAAACTAAAGCTATTGAAAGTGAAGAACTTATTATAGAGGAAGACAAGCAAGAAGCAATTATGAGAAAAGACGATAAACATTTATTGTTTTATGTCGATATTTTCATTACGCCATTGGAAACAGGAAAACAAATGATTGAGGTTACCACATTAGTAAAATACCATAATTGGGTAGGAAAGGCTTATTTCTTTTGTATAAAACCTTTTCATCGGGTCATAGTGCCTTTAGTTCTCAAAAAAGCGCTATGCTGAACAAGCACAGTCGCGGATGCAACGATATAACGAATATGAAAAATGAGATATGTAATATAGAAGTACATGACTTTAGAAAATTAATGCATGAAGAATAGGGCAGTTCATGCATTTTTCGTATTTTTGCACCCTGTTTTAACACTCAAGAAAACTTTAAATAGAAAAATATAATGGCAAAAGAACTGAAAGACCTTACCAAACGTAGTGAAAACTACTCACAGTGGTATAACGATTTGGTGGTAAAAGCTGATTTGGCAGAACAATCTGCCGTGCGCGGATGTATGGTGATTAAGCCTTACGGATACGCTATCTGGGAGAAAATGCAACGTCAATTGGACGACATGTTCAAGGAAACAGGACACGTAAATGCATATTTCCCGCTATTAATCCCGAAATCATTCTTAAGCCGCGAAGCAGAACACGTAGAAGGGTTTGCGAAAGAGTGTGCCGTAGTAACACATTATCGCTTGAAGAATGCAGAAGACGGTTCAGGAGTTGTAGTAGATCCTGCAGCTAAATTGGAAGAGGAATTGATTATCCGTCCGACATCAGAAACAATCATCTGGAATACTTATAAGAACTGGATTCAGTCATACCGTGACCTGCCTATTCTCTGCAACCAATGGGCGAACGTTTTCCGTTGGGAAATGCGTACCCGTCTTTTCCTGCGTACTGCCGAATTCCTGTGGCAAGAAGGACATACTGCTCACGCTACCCGTGAAGAAGCAGAGGAAGAAGCAATCAGAATGCTGAATGTATATGGTGAATTTGCAGAAAAATATATGGCTGTTCCTGTTGTAAAGGGAGTGAAATCAGCTAATGAACGTTTTGCAGGTGCACTTGACACTTACACAATAGAAGCCATGATGCAGGACGGAAAAGCATTGCAAAGTGGTACTTCCCACTTCCTGGGACAAAACTTTGCAAAGGCATTCGATGTTCAGTTCGTTAACAAGGAAAACAAGATGGAGTATGTTTGGGCTACTTCATGGGGGGTTTCTACTCGTTTGATGGGCGCATTGATTATGACTCACTCGGATGACAACGGATTGGTATTACCTCCGCATTTGGCTCCGATTCAGGTAGTAATCGTTCCTATCTATAAGAATGACGAACAACTGAAACAAATCGACGCTAAAGTAGAAGGCATTGTAGCTAAGTTGAAAGCATTAGGTATCTCTGTTAAATATGACAATGCAGATAATAAACGTCCGGGCTTTAAATTCGCCGACTATGAATTGAAAGGTGTACCTGTTCGTTTGGTTATGGGTGGCCGCGATCTTGAAAACAACACGATGGAAGTGATGCGCCGTGATACACTGGAAAAAGAAACGGTTACTTGTGAAGGCATTGAAACATACGTTCAGAATTTGCTTGAAGAAATGCAAGCTAATATCTACAAGAAAGCATTGGACTACCGTAACTCCAAGATTACAACAGTAGACACCTATGACGAATTTAAAGAAAAAATCGAAGAAGGCGGATTTATTCTGGCTCATTGGGATGGAACTACTGAAACCGAAGAAAAAATTAAGGAAGAAACTAAAGCAACCATTCGTTGTATTCCGTTCGAGTCATTTGTTCCGGGAGACAAAGAACCTGGTAAATGTATGGTAACAGGTAAACCATCTGCTTGCCGCGTGATATTTGCACGTTCTTATTAAACAAAATTCGCACATAATTATAAAAAGGATGGAAACGGCTCAATCGCTTTCATCCTTTTCTTTTTTTCCTTCCATATTATATTATTTATGGCCTGTCCTAACAGTTCATTAGACATTCAATAGTTATTTCAAACTCTTTTTTCAATCCATTTCAGTTTTATTTCAGAAATATCCCTTTTCTTTGTAGTATGTAAAAAAGAAAGGAGACAAAATTATGAAGATATTGATTGTAGAAGACGAACCCTCTTTGAGAGAACTGATTCAATGTTCACTTGAAAAAGAACGTTACGTTGTAGAAACAGCCAGTGACTTCAATTCTGCTCTACGCAAAATTGAAGATTACGACTATGATTGTATCTTATTGGACATCATGCTACCGGACGGAAGCGGACTTGATCTTCTTGAACGACTGAAAGCTCTCCATAAGCGGGAGAACGTGATTATTATTTCCGCAAAAGACTCCCTGGAAGACAAAGTTTTGGGATTAGAACTGGGAGCGGACGATTATTTGCCAAAGCCATTTCATTTGGTTGAACTAAATGCACGAATTAAAAGCGTGATTCGTCGCCATCAGCATGATGGAGAGATTGATATCCGCCAAGGCAACGTACGGATAGAACCGGATAAATATCGTGTATTTGTCAACGAGCAGGAAGTGGAACTAAATAGAAAAGAATATGATATCCTGTTATATTTTATCAATCGCCCTGGGAGATTAATCAATAAAAACACTTTGGCCGAATCAGTGTGGGGAGACCATATCGATCAGGTCGATAATTTTGACTTCATATATGCACAAATTAAGAATCTTCGCAAAAAGCTCAAGGATTCGGGTGCAACTATTGAAATTAAAGCAGTCTATGGATTTGGGTATAAAATGATAGTAGAATAAAAAGGAAAGAGATTATTGTCCATGAAATTAATATATTACATCATTCTTCGTATTACCCTTGCTCTGACCCTCATACTGACGGTCTGGGCTATCTTCTTTTATGTTACGATGATCGATGAAGTCAACGATGAAGTGGATGATGCTTTGGAAGATTATTCGGAAACCATCATTATCCGGGCATTGGCAGGAGAGGAGCTACCTTCTAAAACCAATGGATCCAACAATCAATATTATATGATGGAAGTAAGTAAAGAGTATGCGGAAAGCCGGGAGGATATTCAGTATAAAGACTCTATGGTATACATTGAAGAAAAAGGAGAGACCGAGCCGGCACGTATTCTTACTACTATCTTTAAAGATGATGAAGGACGATACCACGAGCTGACAGTATCAACTCCCAGCATTGAAAAAGACGATTTGAGAGATGCCATCCAGGTGTGGATTATATTTTTATATGTAGCTTTATTATTCTGCATTATTATCATTTCCGTATGGGTATTTTACCGGAATATGCGACCGCTCTATGTACTTCTACACTGGCTGGACGGTTATCAAACAGGAAAAAGAAATAAACCTTTGAGTAACGATACTCAAATCACGGAATTCCGGAAATTAAATGAGGCTGCCATTCGTTATGTGGAACGTACGGAGCAGATGTTCGAACAACAAAAACAGTTTATCGGAAATGCTTCACACGAGATACAAACTCCACTTGCTATCTGCCGTAATCGATTGGAAATGTTGATGGAAGATGATTCGCTATCAGAAAAACAACTGGAAGAACTGATGAAAACGCATCAGACTTTAGAATACATCACTAAATTAAACAAATCCCTATTATTGCTTTCCAAGATTGATAATGGTCAGTTTACGGATACCAAAGAATTGGAACTCAATGTACTTCTCAAACAATATCTGCAAGATTACGAAGAAGTTTATGATTATCGCAACATAGAAGTCACGATAGATGAACAAGGCGTTTTCAAGGTGACAATGAACGAATCCCTGGCTGTTGCTTTACTCACTAACCTCCTGAAAAATGCATTTGTACATAATATTGACGGGGGACATATCCGAATCACCGTTACTAAGAACGGTATTACTTTCCGAAATTCGGGAGTGGAACATCCGCTGAACAAGGAACATATCTTCGAACGTTTCTATCAGGGTAGCAAAAAAGAAGGATCTACAGGGCTGGGATTAGCTATAGCCGATTCCATCTGTCGTTTGCAACATCTGAATATAAAATATTACTTCGAGCAGAATGAACATTGCTTCGAGATTTCCCAATCATAAGATTCATCTGAAAAATACAGAGGACACGGATTTTAAGTGAACGACCTGTCGGTTATCATAAAACCAATTTGTCAGGTATATCCATTCACCTGTTTCTCCGTGTCCTCTGCGTCTTTTATAGTGAGCAGGTTATCGGGATCGTATTTCTCTCCTCATAAACATGATATAAGAAATAGCGAAGCAAATAACCGTTGCCGCAATCAATCCGGTCAACTGTGGCCATACAACTAAAAGACTTTGTCCCAATGGGAGCGGACTAGGGATAGCTCCCTGTACCTGTTCCATAGTCAATGGCCCCAAACTTCTGACAGAAGGCATCAATAGTGTGGTGGTAGCTTCATTAAACAGTTCACTCGGCGCCAAACGCATCAACCCTAGAATAAACTTCTGATAACTGATAATCTGATAAGGTGATGCCATCTGTGACGGACTCAATCCTTTTGCCACCAAATTAACAATCATGGTATAGAATACGCTAAAAAACAGCCAAACGGCCACAGATGCTAATGCAGAAGTCGCTGCCTGACGGAAACGGAGCGAGAACAGAATAGCCAGATTCAACCAGAATGCTACATAAAAGATACTGGTAATAATGAAGAAAACAATTCTCCAAAACTCTTCTGCCGTAGGAGGAATGCCAATAGCAATCAGCCCACATCCCATCACCAGAAAGCTCAATACAAACAACATGATACCTATCACAATCAAAGCAGCCACAAACTTCGCATTGATAATGCAATCACGATGAATAGGCTGGGACAGCATACGGCTCAATGTGCCTTTATTTTGTTCGGAATTGACAGCATCAAATCCCAAAGCGATTCCCAATAGGGGGCCTAAGAAGTTAATAAACAGAACAAAAGAGGGGAGAGTCCCATCTGAAACTGTAAACAACTTCAAGAAAAGAAACGAACCGTCCGGGTCATTAGGTTTGATGGCTTCACTAATATTGGTGAGCGCTGTATATAGCGACCCCATACAGGTAAGTGCTATAATACCTATTAATATAATAAAACGCCAACTTTTTACATGATCGGAAATTTCCTTGTTGACGATAACCCAAAAAGGATGATTGACTTTATTCATGTCTTTCTCCTCCTTCCTCAAAATAATGGTTATAAATATCAGACAATTCCTGCTTCTTATCTTTCAATTCTGCCATATCGATCAAAGCAAGTAATTGGCCATTACTGAACAAACCTACCCGGTCACACACTTTCTGTACTTGATCCAGATGATGGGAAGAGAAAAGCACTGTCAGTCCTTCTTCTTTACTCAACCAGCGAATCAGTTCGATAAATTCCTGAACACCTGCAGGGTCAATCCCTGAAGTCGGCTCATCGAGAATAATAATCTCCGGATTTTTAATAAGTACATCAGCCAATCCCAACCGCTGTCTCATACCACGAGAATATTTCCCGGTCTTTTTGGCTAACTGATCTTCAAGGCCTACCCGCTTCATCAGTTCCATAGCCTTAGTTTTTGCCTCTTTATCAGAAATACCATTTAATCGCGCTGTATAGATCAAATTCTCCGGTCCTGTCATATCATCATAGAATCCTACATCTTCTGGCAAATAACCTATTTTCCTTTTTACTTCAATAGGATGTGTAGTAGAATTGATTCCACAAATTTCAACTGTTCCCGAAGTAGGCTCTGTCAATCCCAACATCATTAAGATAGTAGTTGATTTTCCAGCGCCATTCGGCCCCAGTAATCCGAAGATTTCTCCTTTCCGGATATTCAGGCGAATATGATCTACAGCAGTGAAATTACCGTATTGTTTGGTCAAATCGGTAAGTACGATCACTTGTTCGCCCATAATTTACCTCCTTCCATATTTACGGAACAGATAGTAAACCACGCCGATGGTGGCAATAATGATAAGAACGCCTACCCATCCCCATATCATCGGAGTTTTTACTGCAACTCTGAACTGCGCATCTGCATTTACTTCAGGAGTTTTTGCCATGATGGTAGTCACATAGTCACCTGGCAATGCTTTTTTAGAAGCTTTCAAAGTAGCCATAACCGTTGATGTCTCTCCGGCTTTTAGTGCATCGATTTTTGAAGGTTCGAAAGTTACTTCCCAGTCAGCAGGTTTATTAGCAGACAGCTGAATATCTTTCAGTAATGAAGAACCTGTATTTCTGACTTCCAGTTCTATTTTCTTTATATCACCTGCTGTGACATCTGTACTCAATAACCCACGGGGAGTAGTCAGTTCCATTTGATAAGAGCCAGTAACAACCACTTCCAGTTCCAATTCGGCAGAAGTGGTACCTGTAGCGGCGCGTACCGGAATTTTGTAACTGCCGGCTTCTACATTGGCAGGAGGAGTAATATCTATACTTACATTTTGAGTGCTGTTGGCTTCCACTTGTGCAGAAGTGGCTTGCTTATAGTTAGGTTTAAAAACTACATTCCAACCTCTGGGTGCATTAGCCATCAAAGCATACAGCTGCTGGTCGGCAGTCTGATTTTTTAAAGTGGCGCTGAAAGTGAAGGTTGATTTGGAATTTCCCTGCATGTTGGGTTGGTCGGTAGTAAATTCAGTCTGGTATGTTCCTTTTTGAGCAACCACCACATCCAATGGAAGTTTGGCGTTTCCGGCATATACTACAAAGTGATAATTACCTTTATTCACCTTTAATGGGACTTCGACTTTTAAATTGAAAGTCTTTTTCTCTTTGGGAAGTACCGATAGTTGGCTAAGGCTCCAGCCACCGGATTTCATTTCGTGTTTCCAACTGGCGGACAATCCGCTGACAGAAAGATTCGCATTCGTCAACTGGTCTGTGTTGTTGATAAGATCAATACTGTAGTCAATTGACGCTCCGGGAGATACGGAGATTTTTGTGTAAGGTGTGTACAGAATCACGCTCTTAGGTATTGAATCATTGGCGTGCGTGTAACTCATAGGGATAATCCCCAATAGAATAGCTAATAATAAAAAATAATTTGTTCTCATAGTCATACAAAAGTTCTTATGGTTGTTTAATATGAATATTGTCAAATTTGTGTGTGCAAAAATAAACGATGTATCTATTAGTAGTTTTAAAAGAATCCTAAAGAATCTAATTTCAGGAAGAAATTATAGTGACACTATCCCTATAGGATGGTGACGGTATCCTTTATATATAGTGACGCTATGTTAACCGGATAGCGTCACTATTTTTTTTCGATTTTTTTTTCGGAAATTCTCAAAATTCCCAAATCTTTTCAGATTCTCCTCTCACCTTTGCATTATCAAATTAATAATTATAGTAAAAACCAATATTTAAAAAACAACGATTATGAAAAAGTTAGTATTCTTATTAGTGTGTCTTTTCACTTTGCAAACAGTAGCTCGTGCAGATGACGACAAACCAATCCAGATAACTCAAATGCCACAACCGGCACAGCAGTTTATCAAACAGCATTTTGCCGACAGCAAAGTAGCATTAGCCAAAATGGAGAGTGATTTCTTCTATAAAAGTTATGAAGTGATTTTCACGAATGGCGATAAAGTGGAGTTTGACAACAAAGGTAACTGGGAAGAAGTGAACTGCAAATATAGTTCTGTACCTACAGCAATTATTCCGGCAGCTATTCAGAAATACGTAACGACCAATTACCCTGATGCTAAAATTCTAAAAATTGAGAGAGATAAGAAAGATTATGAAGTAAAACTATCCAACCGTACGGAACTGAAGTTTGACCTGAAATTTAATTTGATTGATATTGATTTCTAAACCTATTTAAATTGAACAAAGATGAAACTAAAGATTTATACACTTTTACTGGCACTAAGCGTCACATGGAGTCTGCAAAGTTGTGACAACGATGACGATGGTTCAATAGCTGTTCCTGCCGAACTTCAAAGTGCATTTTCATCCAAATTCCCTAATGCTGCAAATGTGAAGTGGGAAACTAAGTCTGGATATTATGTAGCAGATTTCTATGACGGATATGAAGCATCTGCATGGTTCACCCAAGATGGTAAATGGCAAATGACAGAAACGGACATTCCTTACAATGCATTACCACAAGCAGTAAAAATGTCTTTTGAGAACAGCGAATATGCCTCATGGAAGCGGGATGATATAGACAAACTGGAACGGACAGGCGTTGAAACTGTTTTCGTAATTAAAGTCGAAAAGCAGAATCAGGAGGTCGATTTGTATTATTCTGCTGATGGAACTCTGATTAAAAGCATTGTAGACACTGATGATGATAACAGCGAACATCTTCCTGTACAATTGACTGAAGCTATGAAAAACTTCATCAATGAAAAGTATCCGAATGCAAGAATCATGGAAGTAGACGTTGAAGATAATAGAAATGATTGGGATTTTGGATATACAGAGGTAGATATCATTCATAATGGAATCCCAAAAGATGTATTGTTCAACCAGACTGGAAATTGGTATTCTACTTCATGGGAAGTACGTCAGGATGAATTGCCTGAAGCGGTAAACAGTACTCTCAATAATCAATATAGAGAATATCGTTTTGACGAAGCGGAGTATATTGAAAAAGCAGATGGTACCATATATTATCGAATTGAACTTGAGAAGGGGGATGTAGATAAAGTAGTAAACATAGGCGAGAACGGTACTGTCCTTTCATAGGTCAAAGTGCATAATTCTGAAACATAATTCTCACAAACAACAAACGATGACATAATTCCTGGTGGATATGTCATCGTTTATTATTTTTTACTGCTCCTGTACACGTTTTCTTTTCACTGCCGATTTAGCAGTTTTATCAGTGATACTGTCCGTTTGTTGCGGTTTCACCTTTTCAGCTTCTTCCTGTTTCCGCTTATTGCGTAACCGCCATTTATTCCAGAAATATAGATCACTCCATTTATTGAAATCCTTTTTATACATGATACCTACACCTTGTGTAGTCAAGTTTGTTTTTGTGTAATAACGGTCATTTGTCTCATTATAAGCCTTCAAACGAATATCTCCCGAACGGGTAATCAGCCATTCTGCTTCAAAGTCTCCTACAAAGTTAGTATTAGCCATCGGATTATCTCGATAACCGAAGTTTCCGTTTATCAATAAACGGTTATTCAATAATTGTCCCGACAAAATACCTTCTACTTCCATATCTGTCCAACCCTTATCACCCGTACTCAAATTCGTACCGATATTCCAGTTATTCGTTTCAAAGACTTGTGAAAGTGCATTATTCAACTGGCCGGAAAGAGTAGATGAGAGCACCGATGACATCACATTCGAATTCTGATTATTATTACGGGCATCTTCCGTATAGAACTTGCCAATACCCAACAAATAAAGAATCTGCATATTCATTTGCTCCTCCGTACTGATATAATTACGTACCAATGTTTGTATTTCATCTCTTTCATTCGGAAGCTCTATACCCAGTTTGATAGTCGGTCGTACCAGCATACCACTTAGATTCATGATACAATTTACACGTACATTGGGTTGTTGAATAATAGCCGAAGCATCCGGTATCAAGTCATTCAAAGAAGCGGAATTCACTGTATATGAAGCTTGTATATCCATGTTAGCATCCAAAGGTGCACCATTGAACGTTATTGTACTTCCATCCTTGATAATAAAGTCTTTACGGATCACCTCCTGCAAACTAAATTTATATACTCCTTGATTGATCCGGTAATTACCGAACATTTTCACATCGCCCTTATTATAAAATTCCGTTCGGATATTTCCCGTACCTTTTCCGCTGATATAATCTCCGGCAATAGGGTCCATGATGATTCGCATGGTGGCATCGGGAGTTGCATCCACCAGAATATTCAAACGGATATCTGTTTTCTGCTCTTCCTCCTCCTCCTGACGTTTTTGCTGTATTTGTTCGTAATATGAGATTACTTGAACAGAATCCTGAATAGTACGACGAGGTGTTTTATCTACAAATTTGATAAACTGATTGCTAGTAGCCGATGCTACACTACCATTAATATAAGTAAAGGTAGTATTTCTATTTGTAGTCATAGCCACATTTACGTCGAGCCCCTGTATGGCGTTTCCAGAGAGCAATACATTCCCGGTACCATATACCGTACCATAGAAAGGCATATCTGTCGATTCTTTTGTGTTCATCACAAGCATATTATTTGCCTGTATCTCAAAACGATAGTTTAGGTTCTTAAAATGCTGGAAATGCAAATATCCATTCATTCTCCCCGAATGTCCTTCCATATCAGAGATATGTATATTATTGAATGTCAATCCAGTAGGAGCCAGATGAATAGTGTCTTTTACAGCAAAATGTGTGTTTAAAATATCAAAATTCATGGATGCGTCTGTCATAACCGCACCATCCAGGTTCAACCCTTTAAATTTACCATAGAAATGTACTTTTCCTGTTCCCCGCCCTTTAATATCATTGGCAATAGACTTCATATAATGTTCGAGGAATTTCAGATTCAATTCATTTGCTTCAATATTTAAATCAAGTCCGCTCTCGGGTTTTAATGGATAAATAATACCCGTGACACGCGATGGAGAAGGAGATATATCCTGAATGGATGCATCCAACCGGATACCTCTGTTTTCATTATCCCACTCACCATATATATCCAGTTCACCTAAACGACCGTGATTGAGTGAGAAATTCTTTATAAATAAACGAGTATTCATGATAGGCTTTTTAAGCACTCCGCTTGCATAAGCCGTTCCTGTTGCATCGCCCTCAAAATTTACATCGTCGGATATACTTGCAATATCAAATACATATCCCATATTTATATCCTTTAGATCAACCTTTACAGTATCTTTAGGATTCTCGGAAAGCCGGCCGTTAATGCGTACATATCTATCCTGATGACTAAAATAGAAGTTATTCACATCCACTCGTCCGGAATCGACCACCACCTGCGAAGGATGTATCTTCCAGAGAGTATCATTTAAAATAACATCAGTAGGTTTCACATCCACCATCGCTTTCAACAATGACTTTTCTCCGCTTGTACGTAAAAATTTGGCAACAGCTGCTAATTTCCCGCTATATGTTGCTGCAGCATTATTTCCCCAATCCAAAGTCGTACTGACATTGTCATCTTTAGCTTGTGCATCCAAAGATAGATTGACTGCTCCTTTCTTTTTCAAATTAGTCAGACGAACCCGTGCACGAATATGATCTGCCGGATTCTCGCACAGAATCATACCTGACTCAATATAGTTGTTCTTATATTGCAGACGGGGAAAATATCCCTCTACACGCAAGCGTTGTAAAGCATCATTAAAATATCCCTTCAACGTAGAATGAGTATATACCGTTAACGGTATATCAAATATCGTAGATAAAATGTCCGTATTATATATATGTATATCAAACAAAAAGTTATTATGGGTTTCAATCGGCTTCTTGGGAGGTAATATCAAAGACGGCACATATTTCCGCATAATATTCAGAATACTGGCAGGCAATGTGTGATATTGGAATTTTCCCTCTATGCTTGCTTTCAGGAATTCGGAAGTCAATCTAAGCTGATTTTCTCCATTTTGTTTGGTTGCCCGGATATTCATATTCTGCATGAAATATGCTTTATCCGGAGCTGTAAATTCCAAGCTATCCACATTGATTTCTCCAATCATCTCATCCACTGATCCACCTGTAAAATTGGCTTTCAGTTTTAAAGAGAACTCTGCATCAGGATATTTGGTCGTAAGATTCAAATCATGTGGGCGTACTTTATTGACTACTGCAAGAAAATTAAAAGTAGGAACTTTGGATGCAACATTTACGTCTCCATTCAGATAAATAGAGCCATTAGGATCATCCAACGCAATCTTTCCATTAAATCCGCCTTGTTTGTATTCTCCGTCCAGTGTGATATTTTCATATCTATATCTGCTATAATCTATCGAAGCAATCAGTCCTTTCAATTCTACGGCAGGCAAGTGGTCAGCAATATGTCGGCCATGTACATCCAGATTGAAAGTAATTTCTCCCAATTCCTCATTATCCAATAATTTACCTAGTTGAAAATCCTCTGTTTTGACAGCTCCGGAATACGCAAACAATCCTTTTGTCTTATCAGAACTCAATTTTAAGTCGGTCTTTACATTTCCAAGACTCGTTTGTAATTGTCCATAAGTAACTAAGTCCGTGAAGTATCCCGAAATTTCTCCCTGGAAACTCACGTTGCCCAAACGTTCGAGAAGAGGAGGAACTCCATTATAATTAGGACTCAAATTACGCACTAAAAAACCGACTCCGCGGGTATTGGCCGAAAGTTCGGAAAGAGTTCCATATACATACGCATCTTGTGGACGCGATAAGTCCTGAAGCGATACATCTCCTCGCAGACGGAACTGACGGTCATCGGCTGTAATCTCCAGATGCGAACAAGTCAACTGATCCACAGTTCCCTTCACCTCCATATCCAACGTCACCGGTTCCTTGAAATGCGAGAGGATAGGGACAAAAGGAGAAATATCTTTTAAAGTAACTTGCGATGGCAAAGTACGGAAAGAGAAATGCACCTGTTCTGTAAAACGGTCAAAAGCTTTCAAACTATCATACTCCAAATGAATGGTATCAAGCTTGAGAGAGGTTTCGGGCAATTCTATTGTAAAATTATCAATGTTTGTCTGCTTGTTATTGGCAACCAGTTTCAAACTCATTTTTTTCAAAGAGAAGCCGGATGCTTTTTCATCAAGGCTCAATCGCTTGATCCCTAAATTCAAAGAGTCCTTACTTAATGCCTTCAGCGATATATTAGCGATGATATTTTGAAGCTGAATATGCTTAGCGTTAAATTTCCCCGGTGTTTCTTCTTCCGACAACACATGATAAGACATCCTTCCACGACGAATCAGGATGGAATTAATACGCAAATCAAGGGAGTTTTCTTTCTTCACGGTATCTTTGGAAGCAAAAGCATCCAAAACAAACTTAAAATTAGGAGGGGAATCCGGAGTCTCTTTCCGGAGATTGATATTAAATCCGAAAAGCTGGACACTGCTAATGGATATCTTTCCTTTAAAAAAGGGCATAATATCGAACTTGGCAGACAAACGTGTGACTTTGAGCATTTCCTGACCACTCTGATCGTCAAGCAATACATCATCAATAATAATACGGTTCAATAGACCCATATTAATTCTACCAATCACTACCTTTGTATTTAAAACTTCAGAAAGTTCTTCAGCTACAAATACACTCATTGCTTGCTGAATGTTTGGTATATTCAGCAAAACAATAGTCCCGATATATACTCCCAGTACAATACCTACTACCCAGCGTACAGTCTTTTTCAGCGTTCTGATATGCGATAACTTTTATTTTGCGAACAAAAATATAAAATAGTTCGTTACGAATCGTAGTTTTATGATTACTTTTGCACCGTTTAATAGTTTAAATACTTATGAGTGCAATAATTTTAGGAATTGAATCCTCCTGTGACGATACGTCGGCAGCCGTAATCAAGGATGGTTATTTGCTGTCAAATGTGGTATCAAGTCAAGCCGTACATGAAGCATACGGTGGAGTAGTACCCGAGTTGGCTTCACGGGCACACCAACAAAACATCGTACCGGTAGTACATGAAGCATTAAAACGTGCCGGCGTCACCAAAGAAGAGTTGAGCGCGGTAGCTTTCACTCGCGGACCGGGATTGATGGGGTCTTTGCTTGTTGGAGTCTCCTTTGCAAAAGGATTCGCTCGTTCTTTAAACATCCCAATGATTGATGTTAATCATTTGACCGGACATGTTTTAGCTCATTTTATTAAAGCGGAAGGAGAAGAAGAGAGACAACCTGTTTACCCATTTCTCTGTTTGCTGGTATCTGGAGGAAATTCACAAATCATACTGGTCAAAGCCTATAATGATATGGAGATTCTTGGACAGACTATTGACGATGCCGCAGGTGAAGCTATTGATAAATGCTCTAAAGTGATGGGACTTGGTTATCCCGGCGGACCGATCATTGATAAACTGGCTCGTCAGGGAAATCCGAAAGCTTTTACATTCAGCAAACCGCATATTCCTGGTTTAGATTACAGCTTCAGCGGATTGAAAACTTCCTTTTTATATTCATTACGCGACTGGTTAAAGGAAGATCCTGATTTCATAGAACACCATAAAGTAGATCTTGCAGCATCATTGGAGGCTACTGTAGTGGATATTCTGATGGATAAATTACGAAAAGCCGCCAAAGAATATAAGATTAATGAAATAGCTGTGGCCGGAGGAGTTTCTGCAAATAATGGATTGCGTAATGCTTTCCGGGAACATGCCGAGAAATATGGCTGGAACATTTTTATCCCTAAATTCAGTTATACGACTGATAATGCAGCCATGATCGCCATTACCGGATATTTCAAATATCTGGATAAGGACTTTTGTTCTATTGATCTTCCGGCTTATTCTCGTGTGACGTTATAATTGGGTATACCTTATTATATATAATAGGATAAAAACTAAGAAGTATGTTTGCCGAAATAATAACCATTGGCGACGAACTGTTGATAGGACAGGTTGTCGACACTAATTCAGCCTGGATGGGGCAGGAATTAAATAAAATAGGCATTGAGGTTCTTCGTATTGTTTCAATCCGTGACCGGGAAAAGGAAATCTTGGAAGCGATTGATAATGCGATGGAAAGGGTGAATATTGTTTTAGTAACCGGAGGACTCGGACCTACCAAAGACGATATCACCAAACAAACTTTATGCAAATACTTTCATACAGAACTGGTTTTCAGTGAAGAAGTATTCGAAAATGTAAAACGGGTACTGGCAGGGAAAATACCAATGAATGCACTCAACAAAAGCCAGGCAATGGTTCCGAAAGATTGTACAGTGATAAATAATCCTGTAGGAAGTGCTTCTGTCAGCTGGTTCGAAAGAGATGGAAAGGTACTTGTTTCCATGCCGGGCGTTCCGCAAGAGATGACTGCCGTAATGACAGAAAGTGTATTACCTAAGCTGCACGAGAGGTTTCAAACGGATGTAATTATGCATCAAACATTTCTTGTACAACACTATCCGGAATCCGTATTGGCAGAAAAACTGGAACCGTGGGAGAGTGCTCTGCCAGAATGTATCAAATTGGCATATTTGCCTAAGCTGGGGATTATTCGTCTTAGACTGACAGGACGCGGACAAAACAGGGAAGAAGTAAAAGTTCTTCTTGAACGTGAAAAGGTAAAATTAGAGAAAATACTTGGTGAAGACATTTTCGGTGAAGAAGATACGCCATTGGAAGTTATAGTCGGTGAACTTTTAAAAAAGAAGAAATTGACCGTTTCCACCGCAGAAAGTTGTACCGGAGGCAGTATTGCCGCACGTTTGACCTCCATTGCCGGTAGTTCTGAATATTTTAACGGAAGCGTAGTAGCCTATTCTAATGAAGTAAAAATGGGACTTTTACACGTTTCCTCCGAAACATTGGAGCAACATGGGGCCGTCAGCGAAGAAACTGTGATTGAAATGGTAAAAGGTGCGATGAAAGCACTAAAAACCGATTGCGCCGTTGCTACTTCAGGGATAGCAGGTCCTGGAGGGGGTACTCCCGAGAAGCCGGTGGGAACTGTTTGGATAGCCGCTGGTTATAAAAACGAAATTCGTACTTACAAACAGGAAACGAACCGCGGAAGAAGCATGAATATCGAAAGAGCAGGCAATAATGCACTATTAATGCTCCGTGATTTACTCAAATAAAGAAAAATAGGAGCCTGGAAGTGAATTATTTTAGGAAATTCTTGTTTTATACGGATAAAAGTGCTTACTTTGCGTCCTGTTTGAAAGAAGTATAGATATAAAACTATAAAAATAAGATAGAAATGTCGAAGATTTGTCAAATTACCGGAAAGAAAGCCATGATTGGCAACAATGTTTCACACTCAAAGAGAAGAACTAAAAGAACCTTTGATTTGAACTTGTTTAACAAAAAGTTCTATTATGTAGAACAAGATTGTTGGATCAGCCTTAGCATTTGTGCTAACGGGTTGCGTATTATCAACAAAAAAGGACTGGATGCTGCGCTGACTGAAGCAGTGGCTAAAGGTTATTGTGATTGGAAAAGCATTAAAGTAATCGGCTAAACGTAGAGGAGAAAACTTACAATGGCAAAGAAAGCAAAAGGTAACAGAGTACAAGTGATTCTGGAATGTACAGAACACAAAGACAGTGGAATGCCGGGAACATCTCGTTATATCACAACTAAGAACAGAAAGAATACTACAGAAAGACTTGAGTTGAAAAAATACAACCCGATTCTGAAGAGAGTAACAGTACACAAGGAAATTAAATAATAAAGTAGTATAACCCATGGCAAAGAAAACAGTAGCAAGTTTGCACGAAGGTTCTAAAGAAGGTCGTGCTTATACCAAGGTTATCAAAATGGTAAAATCTCCGAAAACTGGAGCATACGTTTTTGATGAACAAATGGTTCCGAACGAAAAAGTACAAGACTTTTTCAAAAAATAATCGAAATAGCATATACGCTATAACTGCAAAATCCTCTCATTGGCGAACAATGAGGGGATTTTTTATTGCTTCTTTTTTTACTTTTCCAATCCTTTGTTATATCTTTGTAGCAAATGTATTATACAAACAAGTGTAAATATGGGATTTTTTAGTTTTTTTTCAAAGGAGAAGAAGGAAACTTTAGATAAAGGATTATCTAAAACCAAAGAGAGCGTATTCAGTAAAATAGCTCGTGCTGTGGCTGGCAAGTCAAAAGTAGACGATGAAGTATTAGATAATCTGGAAGAAGTGCTGATTACATCTGACGTAGGTGTAGAAACAACTTTAAATATTATCAAGCGCATCGAAAAACGTGCAGCTGCAGATAAGTATGTAAATACTCAGGAACTGAATCTTATATTACGTGACGAAATAGCAGCTCTGCTTACTGAAAATAATTCGGGTGATGTAGCTGATTTCGACGTACCCATCGCAAGAAAACCTTATGTCATTATGGTTGTGGGAGTAAATGGGGTAGGTAAAACTACGACCATTGGTAAACTGGCTTACCAATTCAAGAAAGCAGGTAAATCCGTTTACCTGGGAGCCGCCGACACTTTCCGCGCTGCAGCTGTGGAACAGCTAATGATTTGGGGAGAACGGGTAGGAGTTCCCGTAGTCAAACAGAAAATGGGAGCAGATCCCGCATCTGTAGCTTATGACACCCTTAGTTCGGCTGTTGCCAATAACGCAGACGTGGTTATTATTGATACAGCCGGTCGTCTGCACAATAAGGTGGGCTTAATGAACGAGCTGACCAAAATTAAGAATGTGATGAAGAAGGTGGTACCTGATGCACCGGATGAAGTTTTATTGGTACTGGACGGTTCCACCGGACAAAATGCATTTGAGCAAGCCAAACAATTTACTTTGGCGACGGAAGTTACCGCTATGGCCATCACTAAGCTTGATGGAACCGCCAAAGGTGGTGTTGTGATTGGTATTTCCGATCAATTCAAGATTCCTGTTAAGTATATCGGACTAGGCGAAGGCATGGAAGACCTGCAGGTATTCCGTAAAAATGAATTCGTTGATTCCTTGTTTGGAGAAAATGCATGAAAAGAAAAACAATAGATATTATTACTTTAGGATGTTCTAAAAATCTGGTTGACTCCGAGCAGCTAATGCGCCAATTGGAGGAAGTCGGATACAGCGTAACTCATGACACTGAAAATCCGCAAGGGGAAATTGCGGTAATCAATACATGTGGGTTCATTGGTGATGCCAAAGAAGAATCCATTAATATGATTCTGGAGTTCGCTGAAAGAAAAGAAGAAGGGGATTTAAAGAAACTTTTCGTGATGGGTTGTCTTTCCGAACGCTATCTCAAGGAATTAGCTGTTGAGATACCGCAGGTAGACAAATTTTACGGAAAGTTTAATTGGAAGGAGCTTTTGCAGGACTTGGGAAAGGTCTATCACGATGAATTATATATCGAACGGACATTGACAACTCCCCAGCATTATGCTTACCTGAAAATTTCAGAAGGATGTGATCGTAAATGTTCTTATTGTGCTATTCCCATTATTACAGGACACCATATTTCCAAGCCAATAGAAGAAATTCTGGACGAAGTACGATACCTGGTATCGCAAGGCGTGAAGGAATTTCAGGTGATCGCACAAGAATTGACTTATTATGGGATCGACCGGTATAAGAAACAAATGCTTCCGGAATTGATTGAGCGTATTTCTGATATACCCGGGGTGGAATGGATTCGCCTGCATTATGCCTATCCAGCACATTTTCCAACAGATTTATTCCGGGTTATGCGCG
This sequence comes from Bacteroides sp. D2, assembly GCF_025147085.1. Taxonomy (NCBI): domain Bacteria; kingdom Pseudomonadati; phylum Bacteroidota; class Bacteroidia; order Bacteroidales; family Bacteroidaceae; genus Bacteroides; species Bacteroides sp. D2. The sequence goes on from NZ_CP102261.1 coordinate 4,980,430, forward strand.
AACGTGACAATGTATGCAAATACATGGACATTGCCCTTCAGCACATCAGTGACAATATGTTGAAGTTAATGCGCCGACAAGTGAGCAAAGAGGATACTTACCAATTGATCGAACAATTCCGTAAAGAAGTGCCGGGCATTCACTTGAGGACGACTTTAATGGTAGGACATCCCGGAGAAACTGAAGAAGACTTCGAAGATCTCAAAGAATTTGTACGTAAAGTACGTTTTGATCGAATGGGTGCTTTCGCATATTCCGAAGAAGAAGGGACTTATGCTGCAGAAACATACGAAGATTCTATTCCACAAGAGGTTAAACAAGCCCGACTTGATGAATTGATGGATATCCAGCAAGGTATTTCGGCAGAGTTAAGTGCAGAAAAGATCGGTAAACAGATGAAAGTTATCATCGATCGTCTGGAAGGAGATTATTATATCGGACGGACAGAATTTGATTCACCGGAAGTAGATCCGGAAGTATTGATTGATCGTTCAGAGAGAGAGCTTAAGATCGGACAGTTTTATCAGGTAGAAGTGATGAATGCAGACGATTTTGATTTATATGCAAAGATTATAAATGACTATGAATAATAAGGAATTTACATCCGAACTAGCGGAAAGATTGGGATACACAATCAAGGATACTTCCGAATTGATGAATTCTTTGTTGTCCAGTATGACACAAGAATTGGAAGAAGGTAATGTGGTTGCAATTCAAGGATTCGGTTCTTTTGAAGTGAAAAAGAAAGCGGAACGGATTTCAATCAACCCGGCAAGTAAACAACGCATGCTGGTTCCACCTAAATTGGTATTATCGTATAGACCTAGCAATACATTGAAAGATAAGTTTAAATAAATATTTCCCGTTATGAATGAAAGACTAACAATTCAAGACCTTACTGACTTATTGGCAGCCAAACATAGCATGACCAAGAAAGACGCCGAAGCGTTTGTTAAAGAGTTTTTCCTCTTGATAGAACAAGCCTTGGAGAACGAAAAGACTGTAAAAATCAAAGGATTGGGAACTTTCAAACTTATTGATGTAGATAGCCGGGAAAGTGTCAATGTCAACACAGGAGAGCGTTTCCAGATAAAAGGACATACAAAAGTCTCATTTTCTCCGGATGCAAATTTAAGGGATACGATAAACAAACCTTTTGCACACTTTGAGACTGTTGTGTTGAATGAAAATACAATTCTGGAAGATACTCCGATAGAAGAGACTGAGGAAGAAGAAACAGGAGAGGAAGCGTCAGCACAGGCAGTCTCGAATGAGATGGGGGATAATTCTGAAACTACTGCGATAGAAGAAAATGAAGGTACTGATAATCTTTCAGAAGAAGAGCCGATTCAAGAAGAGCAAATAGCCAGTCGCCCACTTGTGGAAGAGTCCATTGAAGAACTTGCTATTACTGAGGAATCTGCAATAGTACAGGAATTGACAGAACAGACATCTCCTAAAGAGCCTGAAGAGATCATTACAGAGACTAATATCGAAGAAAAGGTAGAACAGTTGGAAGATGAAGAGGTTCCGGAGGAGGAAGTGACAATCGATGAACAGCAACCAGCATCTATAGAAGAAGAAAAAGAAAAGATCACTGCCGAAAAGATTATAGAGCAAGAGCTTCTAAAAGCAAATCTGCAACCTGTGACTCCCATAGTGCCTCCTGCTGAAAAAGAAACGATAAAGCCGGTCCAACCGGAACAAATATCCCAACCGGTTTCTAAAAAGACAGCCCCGGTGAAGGAAAAATCTCCTGTACCTTATTTAATAGCTGTTATTGTAGTCGTTTTGTTATTATGTGGAGGTGTCATTCTATTTATTTATTATCCGGATTTATTTTCTTCTTCATCTGACAAGAATGCACTGGATATGCCGCCTGTGACGACTCAACCCGTTCAACCGGAAGCGCAACTTTCTGATACGATTGCACATAAGGATACTACAAAAATAATAACGCCTGATGTATCCAAAGTCGCTACCACGACACAACCGGTTGCCAAAAAAGAAGAAGCTATTCCTGTCAAAGCAGAACCTCAAACGGTTACACAACAACCTGCTACTTCTGCCTATCTGGATTCAGCATCTTATAAGATTACGGGAACCAAGACAAAATATACAATCAAAGAAGGAGAAACTTTGACTAGGGTTTCCTTGCGTTTTTATGGTACAAAGGCAATGTGGCCATACATTGTGAAACACAATCCGAAGGTTATTAAGAACCCCAACAATGTACCGTATGGCACAACTATTGAAATACCGGAACTCACAAAAGAATAAGTAGTTATAATCCATTCACCCGACCATGCAAATCCTGTATTGGTCGGGTGAAGTGTTATGGATGTACAAAAGCGTATGAAAGTACCTTAATCTAAAGATTTCGCATTGTTTTTTAATAAAAATTAGTTGCAATCGTTAATTATATGGCGTACTTTTGGGGCAAAATAAAAAGCCTTATGACACAGGCAAGGCTTACATAAAATTAATGGGATTTAAATAATAAAATATTAAGTATTTATGGCTGAATCAATTGATATCCGCGAGCTAAATGAGCGGATTGAAAGACAAAGTGCTTTCGTTACCAATCTTACGACAGGTATGGACCAAATCATTGTTGGTCAGAAACATTTGGTTGAATCACTGCTTATCGGATTACTTTCCGATGGACACGTCCTCTTGGAAGGTGTGCCTGGTTTGGCGAAAACTTTGGCTATTAAGACACTCGCTTCTCTGATTGATGCGAAATATAGCCGTATCCAGTTTACGCCGGACTTATTGCCTGCAGACGTTATCGGTACAATGGTTTACAGTCAGAAAGATGAATCTTTTAAAGTGCAGCGCGGACCTATTTTCGCTAACTTTGTATTAGCTGATGAAATTAACCGTGCTCCTGCAAAAGTACAAAGTGCTTTGCTGGAAGCAATGCAGGAACGTCAAGTTACTATTGGTAAAGAAACATTCATGTTACCGGAACCTTTCCTTGTATTGGCAACTCAGAATCCTATCGAACAGGAAGGTACTTATCCGCTTCCTGAAGCACAGGTTGACCGTTTCATGCTGAAAGTAGTCATTGATTATCCGAAGTTGGAAGAAGAAAAATTGATTATTCGTCAGAATATCAATGGTGAGAAGTTTAATGTGAAACCTATTCTAAGAGCGGATGAAATTATTGAAGCACGTAAGGTTGTTCGTCAAGTCTATTTGGATGAGAAGATCGAGCGTTATATTGTAGATATTGTATTTGCAACTCGTTTCCCTGAAAAATATGATCTCAAGGAACTGAAAGATATGATCGGATTCGGAGGTTCACCTCGTGCGTCTATCAATCTGGCTTTAGCTGCTCGTACGTATGCATTCATCAAACGTCGCGGCTACGTTATTCCGGAAGATGTACGTGCTGTAGCACATGATGTTCTTCGTCACCGTATCGGATTGACATACGAAGCTGAAGCTAACAACATGACTTCGGACGAAATCATCAGTAAGATTCTGAATAAGGTTGAAGTACCCTAATCTGTAGTTATAATACAGTCAATAAGTAGTCACAAATATCTATGCATGACTACTTAACTACCTACTAATTAACTACTGTATAAATGGAAACAAGTGAAATACTAAAAAAAGTTCGCCAAATTGAAATAAAGACACGAGGATTGTCTAACAATATCTTTGCAGGCCAGTATCATTCGGCTTTCAAAGGTAGGGGTATGTCATTTTCGGAAGTCCGTGAATATCAATTCGGTGATGATATACGTGACATAGACTGGAATGTGACTGCGCGCTTCAATAAACCTTATGTGAAAGTGTTTGAAGAAGAACGTGAACTGACAGTTATGTTAATGGTTGATGTTTCCGGAAGTTTGGAATTTGGTACGATCAAGCAGTTAAAGAAAGATATGGTGACGGAAATCGCTGCTACTCTTGCTTTCTCTGCCATCCAGAATAATGATAAAATAGGTGTGATTTTCTTTTCAGACCGGATAGAGAAGTTTATTCCTCCCAAGAAAGGACGTAAACATATCTTGTATATTATCCGTGAATTAATTGATTTCCAACCGGAAAGCCGTCGCACAAATATTCGTCTTGCCTTGGAATATTTGACAAACGTAATGAAAAGGCGTTGCACTGCATTTATCTTATCAGATTTTATTGATCAGGAAAGCTTTAAGAATGCGCTGACCATTGCTAACAGGAAACATGATGTAGTAGCATTGCAAGTATACGACAGGAGAGTCAGTGATCTTCCTCCAGTAGGACTGATGCAAATCAAAGATGCAGAAACTGGGCATGAACAATGGATTGACACCTCTTCCAAAGCTGTACGCCGGGCACATCGCGACTGGTGGATACAAAAGCAGACTGAACTGAACGATACTTTTACCAAAAGTAACGTAGATGCTGTATCCGTCAGAACCGATCAGGATTACGTAAAGGCATTGTTGAATTTATTTGCCAAACGAAATTAATGGAATCAAAGATGAATAGAAATATTATTCTGATAGCATTATTAGGTCTATTGTTTGTCAGTAAAGCAGTAGCACAGTCTGTTACAGTAGAAGCAAAAATTGATTCACTGCAGATACTGATCGGCGAACAGGCGAAAGTGCAACTGCAAGTAGCCATGGATGCCAAACAGCGTGCTATTTTTCCTGCTTACACTGATACACTGGTAAGAGGTGTGGAAATTATAGAAACAGTCAAACCAGATACCCAATTCCTGAATGATCGTCAGCGGATGGTGATTACGCAGGAGTACATTATCACTTCTTTTGACTCTGCTCTATATTATCTGCCGCCAATGCCAGTTACCGTAGATGGGAAAGTGTACAACTCCAAAGCTCTCGCATTAAAAGTATATTCAATGCCGGTTGACACCTTACATCCGGACCAGTTCTTCGGACAAAAACCTGTGATGAAAGCTCCTTTTGCATGGGAAGACTGGTATGGATTGATCGCTTGTTCATTCTTGGCTTTACCTTTGCTTGGCTTGCTGATCTATCTGATTGTTCGCATACGTGATAATAAACCGATTATCCGTAAAATTAAAGTTGAACCTAAATTGCCGCCACATCAGGCTGCAATGAAAGAGATAGAACGTATCAAGACAGAGAAGGTATGGCAGAAAGGGCTATCGAAGGAGTACTATACCGAACTTACCGATGCTATTCGTACATATATTAAGGATCGTTTCGGATTTAATGCATTGGAAATGACTTCTTCTGAAATAATCGATCAGTTATTGGAAATGAATGATAAAGAGGCCATATCAGACCTAAAACTATTGTTCCAGACTGCTGATTTAGTGAAGTTCGCCAAGCATAATCCTCAGATGAATGAAAACGATGCCAATTTGATTAATGCCATTGATTTTATCAATGAGACCAAACAACCGGAAGAGGAAAATCAGAAACCGCAACCAACGGAAATCACTATTATTGAGAAACGTTCTTTACGTGTTAAAGCTATGCTGATTTGTGGAATTGCATTGTTATCAGCAGCATTGATCGGTACCTTTATATATATAGGTCTACAGTTATACAATCTTTTTGTATAAAGGATGTATAGCTTAATACTAAATAGTAAACTGTTAAATCATAAATAAAATGGTTTTTGCCAATATTGAATATCTGTTTTTGCTATTATTGCTTATACCGTATATTGTATGGTATATCCTGAAGCAAAAGAAAAGTGAAGCAACTCTTCAAATTTCAGATGCCCGGGTATATGCACATACACCTAAAAGTTATAAGAATTATTTGTTGCATGTTCCATTTCTATTACGCTGCCTTGCTTTAGTACTGGTTATTTTGGTTCTTGCACGCCCGCAAACTACTAATAAGTGGCAGAACAGTGAGATAGAAGGAATTGATATTATGCTGGCTATCGACGTTTCTACCAGTATGCTGGCTGAAGACTTGAAGCCGAACAGACTGGAAGCTGCTAAAGACGTAGCTGCAGAGTTTATCAATGGACGTCCCAATGATAATATCGGTATTACATTATTTGCAGGAGAAACTTTCACCCAATGTCCGTTGACTGTAGACCATGCTGTACTGTTGGATATGATACATAATATCAAATGTGGTCTTATCACTGACGGTACTGCTGTCGGTATGGGTATTGCAAATGCTGTAACCCGCTTAAAAGATAGCAAAGCGAAATCCAAAGTTATTATCCTATTGACGGATGGTACTAATAACAAGGGAGATATTTCGCCTATGACAGCGGCAGAAATAGCAAAAAGCTTTGGTATTCGTGTATATACCATCGGAGTAGGTACCAATGGAATGGCTCCTTATCCTTATCCAGTCGGAAATACGGTGCAATATGTAAGTATGCCGGTAGAAATTGATGAAAAGACATTGACAGAGATTGCCGGAACGACAGATGGTAACTATTTCCGGGCTACGAGCAACTCGAAGCTTAAAGAAGTATATGAAGAAATTGATAAACTGGAAAAGACGAAACTGAATGTAAAAGAGTATAGTAAGCGGGACGAAGAATATCATTGGTTTGCTTTAGCAGCTTTCCTCTGTGTCTTGTTGGAAGTACTATTACGTAATTCGGTACTCAAGAAAATTCCATAAGGATGTTTGTCAATCGTTATTTGCCAATCATAAAATAGTAAGAAGATGTTTCGATTTGGAGAACCTACATATTTATATTTATTGCTGCTATTACCTTTTTTAGCAGCTTTCTACTTGTATTCCAATTACAAGAGGAGAAAGAATATCCGACGTTTCGGAGATCCGACTTTGTTGGCTCAGTTAATGCCTGACGTATCCAAATATCGTCCGGATGTAAAATTCTGGATTATTTTTGTTGCTATTGGTTTGTTCTCCGTATTACTGGCACGCCCTCAATTCGGTTCAAAACTGGAAACGGTTAAACGCAAGGGAGTAGAGGTAATTATTGCTTTGGACATTTCAAACTCTATGTTAGCGCAGGATGTACAGCCTAGCCGTTTAGAAAAAGCAAAAAGATTAATATCCAGATTAGTAGATGAGCTTGATAATGATAAGGTAGGTATGATTGTATTTGCCGGTGACGCTTTTACACAGCTGCCAATTACAAGTGACTATATTTCCGCTAAGATGTTCTTAGAATCCATTAGTCCTTCGTTGATTTCTAAACAGGGTACAGCTATTGGGGAAGCAATCAATCTGGCAGCCCGTAGTTTCACTCCGCAAGAAGGGGTAGGACGCGCCATTATTGTTATTACTGATGGTGAAAATCATGAAGGTGGTGCAGTGGAAGCTGCCAAAGCTGCGGCAGAAAAGGGTATTCAAGTAAGTGTATTGGGAGTAGGTATGCCTGATGGCGCTCCAATACCGGTGGAAGGAACGAATGATTACCGCCGCGACCGGGAAGGTAATGTGATTGTTACCCGTTTGAATGAAGCTATGTGTCAGGAAATTGCAAAAGAAGGAAAAGGTATATATGTACGAGTAGATAATTCTAATTCAGCCCAAAAGGCCATCAATCAAGAAGTGAATAAAATGGCGAAGTCTGATGTAGAGTCGAAAGTATATACGGAGTTTAACGAACAATTCCAGGCTATTGCATGGGTTATTCTACTATTGTTATTGGCAGAAATCTTAATTCTGGATCGCAAAAATCCTTTATTTAAGAACATTCACCTGTTTTCTAATAAGAAATAGTTATACGTATGTTAAAAAGTAAATATATTCTATTCGCTGTATTTCTGTTAGCGGCAGCTGGTGTATCGGCTCAGAAAGCAGAACGCGACTATATCCGTAAGGGAAACCGTCTGTTTAATGATAGCGTATTTGTTGATGCAGAGGTGAACTACCGGAAGGCCTTGGAAGCTAATCCCAAGTCTACGGTATCCATGTATAATCTGGGAAATACCCTTTCGCAACAGCAAAAGTTTCAGGATGCCATGGAACAATATGTATCGGCCAGCAAAATAGAAAAAGATAAAATGAAACTCGCCCATATTTATCACAATATGGGGGTAATTTTCCAGGCTGGTAAAGACTACGCCAAAGCTGTAGATGCATATAAAATGTCACTGCGTAATAATCCTACCGATCATGAAACCCGGTACAATTTGGCTCTTGCACAGAAAATGCTGAAAGACCAACAAAATCAGCAGAATCAAGATCAAAATCAGGACCAAAACAAAGATCAGCAAAAACAAGATCAGAAACAGGACCAGAATAAAGACAAACAGAAGGATCAGAAACAAGATGAAAAGAAAGATCAGCAGCAACCACCGAAATCTGAAAAGAAACAAGATAATCAGATGTCAAAGGAAAATGCTGAACAATTACTGAATTCTGTCATGCAGGACGAGAAAGATGTGCAGGATAAAGTGAAGAAGCAACAAAAAGTTATGCAAGGCGGTCGCTTGGAAAAAGATTGGTAATATAAAGTTGATGATATAAATTTCATAAGCAATGAAAAAACTGATTATTATATTGATGGCATTGATAGCATATAGCACTCATGTGTTTGCTGATAAGGTGTCTTTTACTGCTTCTGCTCCTGATGCAGTGGTAGTAGGCGAACAATTCAGGCTGTCGTATATTGTAACTACACAAAAAGTGAAAGATTTTCGGGCACCATCAATCAAAGGTTTTGATGTATTGATGGGTCCAAGCCGTTCACAACAAAGTAGTACTCAAATAGTGAATGGTAATGTTACATCTACTAGTAGTATTACATTTACATACATATTAATGGCTAATAATGCCGGAGAATACACAATACCCGGTGCCTCCATTGTTGCCGATGGTGACCAAATGGTGTCAAACTCAGTAAAGATTAAAGTATTGCCACAAGATCAGGGTGGCAATAGCGGACAAAATAATAGTAGTAGTGGTTCTATACATTCCTCATCTGGTACAAGTGTCTCTAATCAGGACCTTTTTATTATGGCAAGTGCCAGTAAAACAAATGTGTATGAACAGGAGGCTTTTGTCCTGACCTATAAAATATACACTAGAGAATCCAACTTACAACTTAATAATGCGAAATTGCCCGACTTTAAAGGTTTCCATTCTCAAGAAATAGAAATGACAACCAATGCAAGATGGACTCCGGAGCATTATCAGGGACGTAATTACTATACAACGGTTTATCGCCAGTTTGTTCTCTTCCCGCAACAATCAGGAAAGCTATATATTGATCCGGCACAGTTCCAGATGACTATCGGAAAACCTGTGCAATCAGATGATCCTTTTGATGCTTTCTTCAATGGAGGAAGTAATGTCATTGAAATTAAAAAAAATATTTCCACTCCTAAGATAGCAATAAATGTCAATCCGCTTCCTACAGGTAAACCTGCAGATTTTTCAGGTGGAGTGGGAGAGTTCAATATATCTTCTTCTATCAACAGTAAGGAACTGAAAACCAATGATGCTATTACTATTAAACTGGTAATATCCGGTACAGGTAACCTGAAGTTGATTTCTAATCCGGAAATTAAATTCCCGGATGATTTTGAAGTATATGATCCCAAAGTAGACAATCAAGTCAGATTAACCCGGGAAGGGCTCACAGGCAATAAAGTTATTGAATATTTGGCAATTCCGAGACATGCCGGAACATATAAGATTCCGGGAGTATCTTTCAGCTATTTTGATATTCGCTCCAAATCTTATAAAACACTGAAAACAGAAGATTATGTAGTAAATGTTGAGAAAGGTGCAGGTAATGCGGATCAAGTAATTGCTAACTTCACGAATAAAGAGGACTTGAAAGTATTAGGTGAAGACATCCGTTATATCAAACAGAATGAAGTTACTCTCCAACCTAAAGGAAGTTTCTTCTATGGTTCAATGACATATTGGTTGTTCTATATCATTCCGGCTCTTGCCTTTATTATTTTCTTTATTATTTATCGTAAGCAAGCTGCTGAAAATGCAAATGTTGCTAAAATGCGTACGAAGAAAGCAAATAAAGTGGCAACGAAGCGTATGAAGCTTGCAGGAAAATTACTCTCCGAAAATAAAAAAGATGCTTTCTACGATGAGGTATTAAAGGCATTGTGGGGATATATAAGTGACAAACTGAATATTCCGGTATCTCGTTTATCTAAAGATAATATTGAAGAGAAACTAAGAAATCACGGAGTAAATGAGGAACTAATCAAAGAATTCCTGAATGCATTGAATGATTGTGAATTTGCCCGGTTTGCTCCAGGTGATGAGAATCAAGCTATGGATAAAGTTTATTCTTCTTCAATAGAAGTAATAAGCAAAATGGAGAATTCAATAAAACATTAACCCAGAAGAGATTATGTCATGAAAAAGATATTATTTTTTATATTATTATCAATGTCGCTTACTTGTTTCGGACAAGATTCGTTAAGCATTGATACTAGACAAACGAATGGAGTTGATTCTATCCACGCTTCGCATACCACATTTTCCAGTAATACACTGGAAGATGCAACAAAAGCTGAAGGAGATTCCGCATATATAAAAGAAGATTATGCAGCAGCTATTCAGATATATGAAGCATTACTGAAAAATGGAGAAGCTGCCGACGTCTATTACAATCTGGGAAATAGTTATTATAAAATAGGGGAGATAGCGAAAGCTGTTTTAAATTATGAGCGTGCTCTGCTATTACAACCAGGAAATGGTGACATCCGTGCTAATCTTGAAGTGGCACGTGCAAAAACAATAGACAAGGTTGAACCTGTTCCCGAAGTATTCTTTGTTTCATGGATCAAATCTCTGACAAATAGTATGAGCGTAGATGCATGGGCCACATGGGGTATTGTCTCCTTTATTCTATTGATTATCGCTCTCTATTTCTTTATATTCTCCAAACAGATTATGTTAAAGAAAATAGGATTCATATCAGGAATCATTTTGCTGATTGTCACTGTTTGCTCTAATCTTTTTGCTTCGCAACAAAAAGAGCATTTGGTTAATCGAAGTGAGGCGATAGTAATGAATCCGAGTGTAACAGTACGGAGTACTCCAAGCGAGAGTGGAACTAGCTTGTTTATTCTCCATGAAGGGAGAAAGGTAAGTGTCAAAGACAACTCTATGAAAGAATGGAAAGAAATTCGACTGGAAGATGGAAAAGTCGGGTGGGTACCTGCTTCTGCTATCGAGGTGATATAAAGGTCATTAATAGATTTTATATATTCAAGAAAAAAAGATAAGCAAATAATTTGTTTTATCTTTTTTTTTGCTTAAGTTTATAGCGTGATAAAAAAATCACATAGTATTAACCATTAAATTTATGAGACATGAGAACAATAACGTTTAATGAACTTCGTAAAATTAAAGATTCATTGCCTAGCGGTAGCATGCATAGAATAGCAGACGAACTTGGTTTGCACGTAGATACAGTGCGAAACTTCTTCGGAGGACACAATTTCAAGGAGGGAAAAAGCGTCGGAATACATCTCGAGCCCGGTCCAGATGGTGGGCTTGTAATGTTGGATGACACGACCGTTCTTGATCGGGCTTTAAAAATCCTAGATGAATTGAATATGAGTATGCAAAAAGAACAGGCTACCGAATCTGTGCAAGTTTAAAATATAACAAACTGAATCCCAATTGAATCAAACAATTGGGATTTCTTATTTGTTTTCACCTTATAAAATGTACATTTATGGAAGACAAATTAGTAACCCTGGCCATTCTGACATACACCAAAGCGCAGATCTTAAAGAATGTCTTGGAAAATGAAGGTATAGAAACCTACATTCATAACGTTAATCAAATACAACCGGTTGTTTCATCGGGAGTGCGTTTACGAATTAAAGAAAGCGATCTGCCACGTGCTTTGAAAATAACAGAAAGTTCTACATGGCTGTCTGAAAGTATAGTGGGAGAGAAGGAGCCCAAAGTAAAAGATAAATCAAATAAGATTTTAATTCCCGTCGACTTCTCTAATTATTCGATGAAAGCATGTGAATTTGCATTCAACCTGGCAAAAACAGAAAATGCAGAAGTCATCCTGTTGCATGTCTATTTCACGCCTATTTATGCATCGTCGTTGCCTTATGGGGATGTTTTCAATTACCAGATTGGAGATGAAGAATCTGTAAAAACGATTATCCAAAAAGTCCATTCTGATCTCAATGCTTTATCAGAGAAGATAAAAGAAAAAGTTGCATCAGGCGAATTTCCCAACGTTAAATATAGCTGCATCTTACGTGAAGGTATTCCAGAGGAGGAAATCTTAAGATATGCTAAAGAACAGCGTCCTATGGTTATCATTATGGGTACCCGAGGCAAAAATCAGAAAGACATTGATTTAATTGGCAGTGTAACCGCTGAAGTTATTGACAGGAGTCGCACGGCTGTATTGGCTATTCCGGAAAATACACCATTTAAACAGTTTAGTGAAGCAAAACGGATTGCCTTTATTACCAATTTTGATCAAAGAGATCTAATTGCTTTCGAGGCATTCTTTAATACTTGGAAATCATTCCATTTTTCTGTATCTTTGATACACCTTACAGATTCTAAAGATACCTGGAATGAAATAAAACTAGCAGGTATAAAAGAATATTTTCACAAGCAATATCCGGGGCTTGAAATTCATTATGACGTAGTGATGAATGATAATTTATTAAAAGGACTTGATCAGTATATCAAAGATAATCATATAGATATAATCACTTTGACTTCTTACAAAAGGAATATATTTGCTCGATTATTTAATCCAAGTATTGCCAGAAAAATGATTTTCCATTCAGATACACCATTGCTTGTTATTAACAGCTGATCAAATCAGGCAAAAAATGAGCATCCAAGATTAGGGAATAATAAATATTATGTTTAATAGAAAAAGGGGTAATATAATGACCTTACTCCTTTTTCTATTTTTATTTAAATGAAGAAATTTACCTGTTCCACTCAAGTCCATATCAAATATAAGATTTTTCAATTACTACTTTAAACTATTGAATAAAAAAAAGAAGACTACTATTTCTAATAGCCTTCTTATATTTTTTCAGAAAACGATCTTACTTCATCATCTTATCGATTTCTTCGAATTCAGGTCCCATATTCAAGTTATAGTAAACTCTGTAAAGACCTTGCAACCATAAATCTTGTTGATCGGGTTTTAAAGCTCTGGCTTTTTCATAGAATGGTTTAGCTTCTTCGTAGAATTTCTTAACCACAGCTTGTGCTTCAGCGTACTTAGGATCATTGATATCTGTTGTTGCTTTATCAGCATAATCCTGTGCTTTCATCAAATATACCAAACCTACATTAGAGTATGCTTCTGCATATTCCGGATCAGCAGCAATAGCTTTTTTGTAGTATTCGATTGCATTATCATATTCTTTCATATTATGATAAAGATATGCTTTTACATACAAATACAACTTGTTATTCGGATCATTAGCTAACATTCTATCAGCAAACTCCATAGCTTTAGAAGCTTGATTAGAGCTATTATAATAATCAACCAAATTAGCGAAGAAATAATCATTTCCAGGGAACTTAAGGATACCCTCTTCCAAAGACTTAATCCATGCAGCAGTATCACCTTTAGCCTTGTAAGCATCAGCCATCAACTGCATAGCAAATTTACCACCATCTTTATCAGATAAAGCTGCAGGAGCATATTTAATGATTGCATCTTTATCACCTACCCTATCAGCAGCTAATGTTGCGTAATAAGCAATTTGCGGAAGAAGAGTATCGTTTTTAGCCAATTCTTTATCAGCTAACATTGGATAAGAAGCTGACTCTACATAGGTTGCAAAGAACTTCAAAGCTTCTTTATTCTTGTCCAGGTTGAAATACTGAATACCACCATTAATCAAATTAGGACGTTCAGCCAACATACTGGAAGCATTAGCCTTCCGATATTTGTTTTTAACTTTTCCCTTTTCATTAGGTATTTCCGCTAATTCATCACACTTATTATAGTACTCATACATTTTCAGAATACTATTGTATACTTTCAATGTATCATACGGTTTCTTCAAAAAAGCATTTTTCATTTGCTCCTCGTTGATACGTCTCTGAATAAATCCAGCAACGTCCCATGTGTCAGCAAGATCCTTCGTTTCAGGATTCTTCATAGCCTCCTTAATAAGCTGTTCAGCCTGCTTAAAATTAGGTTTTACGTCATTAGCCATACTCTTTGCTTCTTTCACATTCTTCATCTGAGCGAATGAGAAGCTAACAGCCATCAATAAAACCATAGAAAATAATACTCTTTTCATGATTGTTGTTTGATTAATTATTAATATTATGTCTATTCCTCAATTTCGTTATTGCTTTCGTTTTCATTTACGTCCGCTGCATCATCAATATCAGGAGCATCAGCATTCGGATCACTCACGATTGTACCCTCTGCCTCTTCTGCCGGAATTTCATCTTCAAGACTTTCTGTCATAACCTTACATACCGAACCAATCTGGTCGTTACGTTTTTCAAGATTTATCAGACGAACGCCTTGAGTAGCACGGCCCATTATACGAACATCCGCTACCTTCAAACGAATAGTGATACCAGACTTATTGATAATCATCAAGTCATTTTCATCGGTTACCGACTTGATTGTTACCAACTTACCTGTCTTTTCGGTAATATTCATGGTCTTCACACCCTTACCTCCACGGTTCGTTTTACGATAGTCTTCAATTTCAGAACGTTTACCATATCCTTGTTCGGAAACTACCATTACAGATTCTGTCTCCAAATCTTTGATACAAATCATTCCTACTACTTCATCCTGACCATCATTATCCAACGTAATACCACGTACACCTGTTGCTGTACGTCCCATTACACGAACTGCTGCCTCATGGAAACGAATTGCACGACCATTGCGGTTTGCAATGATGATTTCATTATTTCCATTCGTCATACGAACTTCAATTACGCTATCATCTTCGCGGATAGTTATAGCATTTACACCATTCTGACGAGGACGAGAATACTGTTCAAGCAATGTCTTCTTTATTACACCTTTCTTAGTACAGAATAATACATAGTGGCTATTGATAAACTCGGAATCCTCTAAACTCTTCACACGCAAGTATGCAGTTACATTATCATCCGAATCAATATTCAACAAGTTCTGAATAGCACGGCCTTTAGAATTCTTCGTTCCTTCAGGTATTTCATATACTTTCAGCCAATAACACTTACCCTTTTGTGTAAAGAACATCATGGTATTGTGCATGGTAGCAGGATAAATATGCTCTACAAAGTCTTCATCACGGGTTTCCGTACCTTTCGAACCTACTCCACCACGATTTTGTGCACGGAATTCGGTCAACGGTGTACGTTTAATATAACCCATATGAGAAATTGTAATAATCATCTGATCATCTGCATAGAAGTCTTCCGGATTAAATTCTTCTGAAGAATAAACAATTTCAGAGCGACGTACATCTCCATATTTCGCTTTGACTTCTAACAATTCCTCTTTCATTACCCGACGACATACTTCATCATCAGCCAGAATACTTTCCAAATAAGCTATCTGCTTCATTATTTCTTCGTATTCCGCATGAAGCTGATCCTGCATCAGACCGGTTAACTGACGCAAACGCATTTCTACAATTGCACGAGCCTGAATTTCTGTCAGGTTAAATCGCTCAATTAAGCCCGTTATAGCGTCATTCGGAGTCTTTGCAGCACGAATGATGCGAATTACTTCATCAATATTATCTGAAGCAATAATCAAACCTTCAAGAATGTGCGCACGCTCTTTCGCCTTACGAAGATCGAACTGAGTACGACGAATAACAACTTCGTGTCTATGCTCTATGAAATATTTAATTAAATCTCTTAGATTCAACGTTTTTGGACGTCCATGAACCAAAGCCACATTGTTAACGCCAAAAGAGGTCTGCAAAGCTGTCATTTTATAGAGTTTATTCAACACTACACTTGCATTTGCATCACGTTTTATGTCAATAACAATACGCATACCATCACGGTCAGACTCATCGTTGGCATTTGAGATACCTTCTATCTTCTTATCATTTACAAGATCAGCAATATATTTAATCAGTTCGGCCTTATTTACATTATAAGGAATCTCTGTTATTACGATCTTGTCATGTGTTTGTCCGCTTTCAATTTCAGCTTTCGCACGCATAATTACACGTCCGCGACCTGTCAAATATGCTTCGCGTACACCACTCACACCATATATATATCCGCCAGTAGGGAAATCCGGTGCTTTAACAAATTCCATCAGTTCCTCTACCGTAATTTCCGGATTATCAATATATGCATCACATGCTTCAATCACTTCCGAAAGATTATGAGGAGGCATATTGGTAGCCATACCAACAGCAATACCGGATGCTCCGTTCACCAGAAGGTTCGGGATACGCGTCGGCATCACCTTAGGTTCCACCAGCGTATTATCAAAGTTTGGCTCAAAATCAACGGTTTCCTTATACAGGTCATCCATCATTGCTTCACCCAACTTATTGAGACGAGCTTCTGTATAACGCATAGCAGCAGGGCTATCACCATCCACAGAACCAAAGTTTCCCTGTCCATCTACCAAAGGATAACGCATTGCCCATTCCTGCGCCATACGTACCATTGCAAAATAAACAGAAGAATCCCCATGAGGATGATACTTACCAAGTACCTCACCCACGATTCTCGCTGACTTTTTATAAGGTTTGTCTGAAGTATTGCCTAATTCCATCATTCCGTATAAAATTCTACGGTGAACAGGCTTAAATCCATCTCTAACATCCGGAAGGGCACGCGAAACGATGACCGACATGGAGTAGTCAATGTACGATGACTTCATTTCCTCCTCGATGTTAATCTTTATAATTCTGTCTTGTTCAAGCATTTAAAATGATTATTAATTATACATTCTACGGTTTGTGAAAAACCACGCTAAAGTACTACTTTTCCCCGATATACGAAAGTTTTTAGAAAGAAAGTTTTATCATGACCGAGACGATAACCCGCCAAACTTTAAAATACGAAAATAAAAAGATAAAAACGATAAATATAATATGGAAAGATAAATAACATCGGTAAAAAAGAGCCTATTATTTGTTATACCTTATATATATAATACAAATACACAGTTTTTATGGCACGCCATTTGTAGATATAAGAAATAAAGCAAATATTGCAATACAAACTTGATTAAATGCGTATATTTGCCAGTGAATAACCCTTAGAAGAAAAGGAAAAAAGTATGAATAATCAATTCTCACAAAGAGTTTCCGACATTATCGTCTATAGTAAGGAAGAAGCGAATCGGTTGAGAAGTAGGTATATAGGTCCCGAACACCTGCTTCTGGGAATACTCCGTGACGGTGAAGGAAAAGCTATCGAGATATTGTCTAAACTCAACACCAATCTGGCTGCTATAAAGCAACAGATTGAAGCTCAGCTGAAGGCAGAAGCTGATGAAATGTTATTGCCTGATGTAGAGGTGCCGTTATCTAATGATGCGGCAAAGATATTAAAAATGTGTATTTTAGAAGCTCGTGGAATGAAAAGTAACATCGCTGATACAGAACATGTATTATTGGCTATTTTAAGAGAAAAAAACAATATGGCGGCTTCCGTACTTGAAGCAAACGATATAAACTACGTGAAAGTACTGGAGCAAGCTACATTGCAGCCGGATATCAATTCCGGCATGGGCTTTTCGGAAGACGATGAGGATGACGAAGAAATGTCTTCTCCTCGTTCCGGCAGAGGTGGCTCGGATGAACGCCAGCAGGCACAAACCGCTTCCAAGAAGCCGTCTAATGATACGCCGGTACTTGACAATTTTGGTACTGACATGACAAAAGCGGCAGAAGAAGGACGGTTGGATCCTGTCGTGGGCAGAGAAAGAGAAATCGAACGTTTAGCGCAGATATTAAGTCGACGCAAAAAGAATAACCCAATTCTGATTGGTGAACCCGGTGTAGGAAAATCAGCGATTGTTGAAGGTCTTGCATTGAGAATCATTCAGAAAAAGGTTTCGCGTATCCTGTTTGATAAACGAGTCGTTGCTCTTGACATGACTGCTGTTGTGGCAGGAACAAAGTACCGTGGACAATTTGAAGAACGTATCCGTTCCATTCTCAATGAATTGCAGAAGAATCCGAATGTTATATTATTCATTGATGAAATTCACACGATTGTAGGCGCAGGCTCTGCAGCAGGCTCTATGGATGCCGCCAATATGCTAAAGCCAGCATTGGCAAGAGGAGAAATACAATGTATCGGTGCCACCACTCTTGATGAATATCGTAAGAATATTGAGAAAGATGGCGCATTGGAACGTCGTTTCCAAAAAGTAATCGTAGAACCGACTACTGCTGCCGAAACTCTGCAGATTTTGCGTAATATCAAGGATAAGTATGAAGATCATCACAATGTGTATTATACGGATGAAGCATTGGAAGCATGTGTCAAGCTGACAGACCACTATATCACAGATCGTAATTTCCCTGATAAAGCCATTGATGCTTTAGATGAAGCCGGCTCACGTGTACATCTTACTAATGTCAATGTACCCAAAGAGATAGAAGAACAGGAAAAGCTGATCGAAGAAGCTAAAAACAAGAAAAATGAAGCCGTAAAATCGCAGAATTTTGAACTTGCAGCCAGCTTCCGTGATAAGGAGAAAGAACTTTCTATCCAATTGGATGAGATGAAAAAAGAATGGGAAGCCAATCTAAAAGAAAACAGGCAAACTGTTGATGCAGAAGAAATTGCTAATGTTATCTCAATGATGTCAGGCATTCCAGTACAACGAATGGCACAGGCCGAAGGCATCAAGCTAGCAGGTATGAAAGAAGATTTGCAAGCTAAAGTCATCGCACAAGACACAGCAATAGAAAAGCTGGTCAAAGCTATTTTGCGAAGCCGTGTAGGACTCAAAGATCCTAATAAGCCCATTGGCACGTTTATGTTCTTAGGTCCGACAGGAGTTGGTAAAACTCACTTAGCAAAAGAGTTGGCCAAGTATATGTTCGGTTCTGCCGATGCACTGATTCGTATCGATATGAGTGAATATATGGAAAAGTTCACTGTTTCACGCTTGGTTGGAGCACCTCCGGGATACGTAGGATATGAAGAAGGTGGCCAGCTGACAGAAAAAGTGCGCCGTAAACCATACTCTATTGTATTGCTTGATGAAATAGAAAAAGCACATCCGGATGTATTCAATATCCTGCTTCAGGTAATGGATGAGGGTCGTCTGACTGACAGTTATGGCAGAATGGTAGATTTCAAAAATACCGTTATTATCATGACTTCCAATATCGGAACCCGCCAGCTGAAAGAATTTGGACGTGGTGTTGGTTTTGCGACACAAAGCCGCCTGGATGATAAAGAATTCTCGCGAAGTGTAATACAAAAAGCTCTAAATAAATCATTCGCGCCTGAATTCATCAATCGTGTAGATGAGATTATCACGTTTGATCAACTTTCTCTGGAAGCGATAACAAAGATTATAGACATAGAGCTAAAAGGATTGTACGATAGAATAGAATCTATTGGTTACAAGCTTGTTATTGAAGATAAGGCGAAAGAATTCATCGCTAGCAAGGGATATGACGTACAATATGGCGCCCGTCCTTTGAAGCGCGCAATTCAAACCTATCTGGAGGATGGTTTATCCGAGCTCATCATTTCCTCGTCTTTAAAAGAGGGAGATACTATTCAAGTAACCCTTAATGAAGAAAAAGGCGAATTGGAGATGAAAGTTGTTTCTCCGGAATAGAGTTATTTCCTGAATAAGAAAATAATTTAATATGCCATAATGTCAGACCTTCGGGTCTGGCATTTTTTTTGTCTCTATATGGACAAATATCAATTAAAATTAATCAATAGATAAACTAAAAAAATATACGTATTATGCAAAAAGGTAATATTGGGGTTACAACAGAAAACATTTTCCCTATCATTAAAAAGTTTTTGTACAGTGACCATGAGATTTTTCTGCGCGAGTTAGTATCCAATGCGGTAGATGCCACTCAGAAGCTGAATACGCTTGCTTCTATTGGCGAATTCAAAGGTGAACTGGGTGACTTAACTGTTCACGTTGAATTAGGCAAAGATACTATTACCATTTCTGACCGTGGTATCGGTTTGACTGCAGAAGAAATAGAGAAGTACATCAATCAAATAGCTTTCTCTGGAGCTAATGACTTCCTGGAGAAGTATAAGAACGACGCAAATGCCATTATCGGACATTTCGGACTTGGCTTCTACTCTGCCTTTATGGTTGCAAAGAAAGTGGAGATTATCACTAAATCATACAGAGACGATGCAAAAGCCGTAAAATGGACTTGTGATGGCAGCCCTGAATTCACTATTGAAGAAATAGAAAAAGCCGACCGTGGATCAGATATCATCTTATACATTGATGACGACTGCAAAGAATTCCTCGAAGAAGCACGTATCTCCGAACTTCTGAAGAAATATTGCAGCTTCCTTCCTGTTCCTATTGCATTTGGAAAAAAGAAAGAATGGAAAGATGGCAAACAGGTAGAAACGGCTGAAGATAATATAATCAATGATACCACTCCTTTGTGGACACGCAAGCCTAGCGAACTTTCGGATGAAGATTACAAATCATTCTATAGCAAGCTATATCCGATGTCTGATGAACCACTCTTCTGGATTCACCTGAATGTGGATTATCCATTCCATCTGACTGGTATCCTCTACTTCCCGAAGGTAAAGAGCAATATTGAATTAAATAAGAACAAGATTCAGTTATATTGCAATCAAGTATATGTAACAGACTCTGTTGAAGGCATTGTGCCGGACTTCCTGACTTTGTTACATGGAGTAATAGATTCTCCGGATATTCCGTTGAACGTTTCCCGTTCATACTTGCAAAGCGACTCAAACGTGAAGAAGATTTCAACTTATATCACTAAGAAAGTTTCCGACCGTTTGCAGTCTATATTCAAGAATGATCGTAAGCAGTTTGAAGAAAAGTGGAACGACTTGAAAATATTTATCAATTATGGAATGCTCACACAAGAGGATTTCTATGATAAAGCGCAAAAATTCGCCCTTTTCACCGATACAAATGACAAACATTACACATTCGAGGAATATCAGACCCTTATTAAAGATAACCAGACAGACAAAGATGGAAATCTAATCTATCTGTATGCAAATAACAAGGACGAACAATACAGCTATATTGAAGCTGCAACCAATAAAGGTTACAATGTCTTGCTCATGGATGGCCAGTTAGATGTAGCTATGGTAAGTATGTTGGAGCAAAAGCTTGAGAAATCCCGTTTCACGCGTGTAGACAGTGATGTTGTTGACAATCTGATTGTAAAAGAAGACAAGAAAGGTGAAACTCTGGAAGCCAACAAACAAGATGCAATCACAACAGCCTTCAAGAGCCAATTGCCTAAAATGGATAAGGTTGAATTCAATGTGATGACGCAAGCGTTGGGAGAAAATTCGGCTCCGGTCATGATTACTCAAAGCGAATATATGCGTCGTATGAAAGAAATGGCAAATATTCAAGCCGGAATGAGCTTCTACGGCGAAATGCCTGACATGTTCAATCTGATCCTGAATTCAGACCACAAGTTGATAAAACAAGTATTGAATGAAGAAGAGAATGCCTGTCAAGCAGAAGTAGCTCCGATACTCTCCGAAATGGATAACGTCAACAAACAACGTAATGAGTTGAAAGACAAACAGAAGGATAAAAAGGAAGAAGACATCCCGACAGCTGAAAAAGATGAATTAAACGATCTCGACAAGAAGTGGGATGATCTGAAAAGCAAGAAAGAAGCTATCTTTATCGGCTATGCAAGCAATAACAAAGTTATCCGCCAGCTTATCGATCTGGCCTTACTTCAAAACAATATGTTAAGAGGTGAAGCTTTGAATAACTTCGTAAAACGTAGCATTGAGCTGATTTAATATCGCCCCTTTAAACATTACACATACTTCAAGAAAGAGCATTCAACGTTAAATACACGTTGTAATGCTCTTTTTCAATTTAAAACGATCGGCAAAATATCGATTAATTGAAAAGTATTGTATATATTTGAACACTTAATAGACAAAAAATTCAATTGTTTGATTTGGGTTATGAGAAAGATTTTTTTAGTGTTCATTACTTTATGGCTGATTATCCCGGCTATCCATGCCCAAAAAGTAGGACTTGTATTAAGCGGTGGTGGCGCCAAAGGAATGACTCACATCGGCATCATTCGCGCATTGGAAGAAAACAACATCCCTATTGACTACATTGCTGGTACTTCCATGGGAGCCATTATCGGCTCCTTGTATGCCATGGGATACTCTCCTGACGACATGGTAGAACTGCTCAAATCGGAGGACTTTAAACGATGGTATTCCGGAGAAGTGGAAGAGAAATACGTATATCATTTCAAAAAGAATCTTCCCACTCCCGAATTTTTCAATATTCGTTTTTCATTCAAAGATTCACTGAAGAGTTTAAAACCTCAATTCCTGCCTACCAGTGTTGTCAACCCGATTCAAATGAATCTCGTGTTTGTTGACCTATATGCACGTGCTACGGCCGCTTGTAAGGGAGATTTTGATAAACTTTTTGTTCCTTTCCGTTGCATTGCGTCCGATGTGTACAATAAAAAACAGTTAGTCATGAAGGAAGGAGATTTAGGAGATGCCGTCAGAGCTTCCATGAGCTTCCCTTTCATGTTTAAACCCATTGAAATAGACAATGTACTGGCCTACGATGGAGGTATCTATAATAACTTTCCCACGGACGTCATGAGAGATGATTTTCATCCGGATGTCATTATAGGAAGCGTTGTATCCACCAATCCCACTAAACCCAAGGAAAATGACCTCATGAGTCAAATTGAGAATATGGTGATGCAGAAAACCGACTATTCTATTCCGGACTCTATGGGGATTTTAATGACGTTCAAATATGACAACGTCAATCTGATGGATTTTCAACGCATCGACGAATTACATGATATAGGATATAATCGAACCATCAGCATGATGGATTCTATCAAAAGCCGTATCCATCGGCGTGTGAATCTGGACAATATTCGTTTAAGGAGAATGGTATACCGTAGTAATTTCCCGGAACTACGTTTTAAAAATATCATCATTGATGGAGCTAATCCACAACAACAGGCATATATGAAGAAAGAATTTCATAAGTCGGATAACAAAGAATTCACCTATGAAGATTTAAAGCAAGGTTATTTTCGATTGCTATCAGATAAAATGATTTCAGAAATCATACCGCATGCAATTTATAATCCGGAAGATGACACCTATGATCTGCATTTAAAAGTCAAACTGGAAAACAACTTTGCTGTACGGCTGGGAGGTAACATATCCACCTCCAATTCGAATCAGATCTACCTGGGACTTAGTTATCAGGACTTAAACTACTATGCCAAAGAGTTTATTCTTGACGGGCAACTTGGAAAGGTATATAACAACGTGCAATTTATGGCAAAAATAGACTTTGCCACTGCCATTCCTACCTCGTATCGTCTTATAGGTTCGATCAGTACTTTCGACTATTTTAAGAAGGACAAACTTTTTTCGCGAAATAACAAACCGGCCTTTAACCAGAAAGACGAACGTTTCTTGAAATTACAGGTTGGATTACCTTTCCTTTCGAGCAAGCGAGCAGAGTTTGGAGTAGGAATTGCAAGAATAGAGGATAAATATTTTCAAAAAAGTGTCATTGACTTCGGAAATGACAAATTTGATAAAAGCCGCTATGATTTATTTGGTGGATCAATTAGTTTTAATGGAAGTACTCTTAATTCCAAACAATATCCTACACGTGGATACAGAGAAGCCCTTGTAGCCCAGATTTTCGTTGGAAAAGAACGATTCTATCCGGGCGAAGGAAGTACGACCAGTAACAACAAAGATCATCACTCCTGGCTGCAATTATCTTATATGAAAGAGAAATATCATAATATGAGTGAACATTGGGTTTTAGGATGGTATTTGAAAGCCCTGTATGCCTCCAAAAACTTCTCCGAGAACTATACGGCCACAATGATGCAAGCTGGAGAGTTTTCTCCTACATTACATAGCAAATTGACTTACAACGAAGCCTTTCGTGCCAATCAATTTGTCGGAGCCGGCATTCGGCCTATTTACCGTTTAAGCCAGATGTTCCATCTTCGGGGAGAATTTTATGGTTTTATGCCTATTTATCCAATCGAAAAAAACTCGTTGAATAAAGCATATTACGGAAAAGCTTTCTCCAAGTTTGAATATTTAGGAGAAATTTCTGTTGTATGTCAATTGCCTTTTGGAGATATCTCTGCATATGTAAATCATTATAGCTCACCGAAAAGGGAGTGGAATGTCGGACTAAGTATAGGTTTACAACTATTCAATTATCGGTTCATAGAATAATTTTCTACAAAAAAAGTCGGTGAAAAGCTTGCTAATTCGGGAAAAGTCCGTATCTTTGCACCCGTTAAAACAAAATAAGGGTCGCGTAGCTCAACTGAATAGAGTAGCTGACTACGGATCAGCCGGTTACAGGTTTGAATCCTGTCGCGATCACTTTTTTGAATTAACAGAATGGCCGCGTAGCTCAACTGAATAGAGTAGCTGACTACGGATCAGCCGGTTACAGGTTTGAATCCTGTCGCGGTCACTGAAAAATTTACAAGTTATATTATTTGAGGTCGCGTAGCTCAACTGAATAGAGTAGCTGACTACGGATCAGCCGGTTACAGGTTTGAATCCTGTCGCGATCACAAAATCCTCTGCATTTGATGCGGAGGATTTTTATTTTCTCCCATTTCATCGAAGAAATTAGCTATAACTAAACTAAAAAGATTCAAAAGTCAGTCATTATAAACAAGCGATACATCCCCTCATATCTTTTATTTTCAATTCCCTCTTCACCTTCACCTTTCTTCCGGGCTCCCTATATATACATAGCAAAAATATAAGAATGAAAAAAGGGCGACAAGATAGAATCGCGGAGACGCTTACATTTCCAAACAGGTGAAAAAGGCTGTGTAAGAGTTGCCCTTCACCCGTAAACGACTTATAAAAATGAAGCATTATGGATTTAGCAGAAAATCGATTTGGAAAAACTTGGAAACATTTTTGGTGGTATGAGTTCCTGGATGTCCAGACGGGGCTATAGCGTTAAACAAGCCAAGGCAGATGTGGTCCGTGATTATTATGGCGGCGTTGAACCCTCCCAACCGACAACTTCCTCTCCTTCATTCACTCAAATAGCACCCGCCATGTTGTCGGAAGAAGAGTTTAGTCTTGCCGGGATCACAATCACCTTTAACAGTGGAACCACCATTTCGGTCAAACGGACCACACCCGGTGGTGTGATTAAAATGTTGCGCGATTACGAAAGAACGGAGGGAGATCTATGTATTCTCTAACATCAGCCAATCGCTACTATCTGTACCAGGGCTTTGTTCGTATGAACCTTGGCATTGACGGTTTATTCAAAATTATACGATCGGAAATGAAGGACTTGTCTCCCGTTTCCGGAGATATCTTTTTATTCTTTGGTAAAAACCGACAAAGTGTAAAAATACTGCGTTGGGATGGCGATGGCTTTCTTCTGTACTACAAGCGCCTCGAAGGTGGAAGTTTTGAGTTACCGACATTTAACCCCAATACAGGCAATTACGAGATTTCTTATCAGGTTTTGTCTTTTATCTTAAATGGAGTGTCATTAAAGTCTGTACGGTTGAGAAAGCGTTTTAGGATCTAATTCAACATTCTGATTATTAGTTATTTGTGCTAAAGATATCATCCGGTTTATTTGGCCAATTCGTTGATTTTTTATATCTTTATGCCATGAAAAAGGATGAGATCATAGAGTTATTGAAGGAACAAATCAAGGGATTACGAGATGACAACAACAGACTCTTGGACCAAATAGATGCTTTGATAAAGGAGGTTTCTTCCCTTAAAGAGGCACTCCTTCAAAAAGGCGAATCTCTTAGCAAGCAACAGCGCCTTACTAAGGGACTCGCCAAACTTGTATCCAACACATCCGAACAACAACAGGCTCCCCAATCTGCCATATCCGAAGAAGAGCAGCAGAAGATAGAAGCGGAAAAAGCAGATAAGCGTAAAGCAAGAAAGAACAATGGGGCCAAACGTGACATGCATTATGAGATGGAGGAAGAAGAACATGTCGTTTATCCCGATGATCCCGATTTTGACATCAATAAGGCCCGGTTGTTTACCACTGTTCCCAGAATATGCGTCCGCTATGAATGTATACCCATGCGCTTCATCAAGCATGTCTACAAGATACACACCTATACGCAAGAAGGTCGCCTGTTTGAGGGAAAAACACCGGCTTCGGCCTTCTTGAATTCCAGCTATGACGGTTCATTTATTGCCGGATTGATGGAATTACGTTATATACAATCGCTACCTGTTGAAAGAATCATCAACTACTTCGAGGGTTATGGCTTTACGCTGAAGAAACCTACGGCTCATAAGTTGATAGAAAAAGCCTCAAGCCTCTTCGAAAATCTTTATAAGTGCATCCGGCAGACAGCTTTGAGTGATCCTTATAAGGCAGCCGATGAAACCTATTACAAAATACTCGTCCCGGAAAAGAACAGCAAGGGAAAAGGAGTCAGGAAGGGATACCTTTGGGTGGTTGTCGGCATAAACACCAGGATGATATACCTGCTCTATGATGACGGCTCCCGGTCTGAAAGAGTTATTCTTAACGAATTAGGCAGTTGCAAAGGTATCATACAAAGCGATGGTTACTCACCTTACCGGAAGCTCGAAAGCGATGCTTATCCCAATATCACACGCATCCCGTGCTTGCAACATATAAAACGGAAATTTATAGATTGCGGTGAGAAGGACCCGGATGCAAAAAGAATCGTGGAGCTGATAAACGCACTTTATCAAAACGAGCATAAGCATAAAATTGGGGTTGAGGGATGGACGGTAGAACAGAATCTTATGCATCGAAAAAAGTATGCACCGGACATACTCGGAGAAATAAAAGATGTGCTTGATGAAATAGAAGAACGGGGGGATTTATTACCTAAGAGCGAACTGCAGGAAGCCATTACCTATCTTCGCAATGAGTGGAATGCAGTGGTGGACATCTTTAATTATGGTGACACTTATCTGGACAACAATATGGTTGAACGGATGAACCGGTACATATCCTTATCAAGAAAAAACTCATTGTTCTTCGGCAGCCATAAGGGGGCCGAACGAGGTACCATACTCTATACGATAGCACTCACTTGTAGGATGCATAAAGTGAATTTATTTGAGTATCTCACGGATGTGATAAACAGAACAGCCGAATGGCAACCGAACACACCAATTGAAAAATACAGGGAACTGCTTCCTGACAGATGGAAAAAGACTAATGACTAAAAAGGGATCATTAGCCTTTTTATTTTAATACACTATATAGAATCGCGGAGACGCTTACAATATGTCAATAGCTAATAGAATTTCTTATCAAGCCCTCAAATAGCTATGCTTTAGATAGGCTAAAGCGTAGCTTTCCGTTTCCTAAAGCTATGCTTTAGAAAAGTGAAAAACCTGTATCGAAAAACGTAATTAATAAGAAATATACCCCTTTCATAATAGACAGCGACCGTTTTAAAATAAATCATAGGCTGATTTTAAATAAATATCCCAATGATTGAATTCAATCATTGGGATATTTATTTAAAACACTTAGATGTTTATTATGAATTCCTCGCTGAAGAAGCATCAGCATTTAATATTCAACTCATTCAAAACCTTGCGTATTGCCTCAAATGTGGTAATGCGAGTAGGAACTAGTGGCAACCGAAGTTTATTCTCGATCATACCCATGGCATTCAACATTGATTTTACTCCTGCCGGATTTCCATCAACAAACAATAAATTGAATAATTCCGTGAATCGATGGTGAATGGTTAATGCATTGGCAAAGTCTCCTTGAAGCGCCAGGCGCGTCATACGGCTAAATTCACGAGGAAAAGCATTACCGATTACTGAAATCACACCAACGGCTCCCAATGTAATAAGCGGAAAGGTTATACCATCATCTCCGGAGATTACATTGAAATTTTCCGGTTTATTTTTAATAATATCATCCATTTGCGTAATATTGCCGGATGCTTCTTTGATAGCAACTACATTCTTAAAATCACGGGCAATCCGCAAAGTAGTTTCAGCAGTCATATTTACCCCCGTACGTCCCGGAACATTATACAATACGATGGGGAGCTCCGTAGCTTCCGCAATCGCTTTATAATGCTGATAAATACCTTCTTGAGAAGGTTTATTATAATACGGCACAACAGACAATATGGCATCAACTCCTGTGAAATCATCATTTTTCAATGTTTCTACAATAGCACGAGTATTATTACCACCTACACCCAACAGAATAGGAATTCTTCCGTTAACGCGGTCAATTACCATCTTTTTTATAGTTTTCTTTTCTTCCTCGGTCAGAGTCGGTGTTTCAGCTGTAGTCCCCAGCACACACAAGAAATCCGCATTATTCTGTAATAGATAGTCCACCATACGCATCAACGCGTCATAGTCAACGCTCTCATCCTCTTTGAAAGGAGTAATCAGTGCTACCCCCATTCCTTTCAATTTAGTCTGTATCATGAGTTTTAATTATAATCTCTAATTTATTTAGCCGCAAAAGTACGAATATTTTTCTTATCTTACGATATAAGTTTCAGAAATTCGTCTTCGCTTAATATGGTTATTCCAAGTTTTTTTGCTTTTTCAAGCTTTGCAGGTCCCATATTGTCCCCAGCCAGTATAAAACTTGTTTTCGCAGAAATGCTTCCTACATTTTTCCCTCCGTTTTTCTCGATAAGCTCTTTATATTCGTCACGTGAATGATGAACAAACACACCGCTGATAACGATAGACTGTCCCGCTAACTTATCCGTATATCCGCTTAAATCTTCTTCGGTGCGATAAAGCTGCAGTCCGGCCTCTTTTAGCTTGGCAACTAACTCACGATTAGACTCATTCGCAAAATATGCAAGTATACTCTGGGCTATTTTTTCTCCGATTTCATCGATACTTACCAATTTTTCAAGATCTGCCTGTTGCAGATCATCTATATTCTCAAACGATTTTGCTATCTTTTTGGCCACAGTCTCACCAACAAAACGAATTCCCAAAGCAAAAATAACACGTTCGAAAGGAACGGTTTTGCTTTGTGCAATCCCCGTTATAATGTTCTCCGCCGATTTTTCTCCCATACGATCCAAACCTTTGATATCATCAGCTGTGAGTTTATATAAGTCAGCCGTATTTTTAATTAATCTCAAACGATAAAACATATCCACGGTTTCCGGTCCCAATCCATCAATATTCATAGCCTTTCGACTAATAAAATGCTCGATTTTGCCTTTGATTTGAGGAGGACACGCTGTTTCATTAGGGCAATAATGAGCGGCTTCCCCTTCATACCTGACTAATTTACTACCACATTCGGGACAATTGACGATGAATCGAACCTTCTCCCCAAGCATAAAACTACGTGCATCTTTATCTACTCCCGTAATCTTAGGAATAATTTCACCACCTTTTTCCACATAAACCATGTCTCCGATATGCAAATCAAGTCCTTCGATGATATCCGCATTATGTAAGGATGCACGTTTTACGACAGTTCCCGAAAGCTGTACAGGGTCCAGATTAGCTACCGGAGTGACTGCTCCGGTTCTTCCTACCTGATAGGTCACCTTATTCAATCGGGTCAATGCACGTTCTGCCTGGAATTTATAGGCAATAGCCCATCGAGGAGACTTAGCCGTAAAACCCAAATTTTTCTGTTGTCTCAAACTGTTCACCTTTAAAACAATCCCGTCTGTGGCAACCGGTAGATTTTTACGTTCTACATCCCAATAGTTGATAAATTCAAAGACCTCCTCCAATGTCTGGCACTTACGCGTCAAATCAGAGATTTTAAAGCCCCATTTTGCCGCTTCCTGAAGATTTTCATAATGTCCGTCACAAGGCAGATTATCTCCCAATAAATAATATAAATAAGCATCCAGCTTGCGAGAAGCTACAATAGAAGAATTTTGCAACTTCAATGTACCGGACGCCGCATTTCTTGGATTGGCAAAAAGCGGTTCTTCACGTGCCTCTTTTTCCCGATTCAACTCTTCAAACACTTCCCATGGCATAAGAATTTCCCCACGTATCTCAAAAGAAGCGGGATAATTATCACCATGTAATACAAGCGGGATAGAACGGATTGTTTTCACATTATCCGTCACATCATCGCCTTTTTCTCCATCTCCACGGGTGACGGCACGAACCAACTTCCCATTTTCATAGGTCAACGAAATAGAAGTACCGTCATATTTCATTTCACAACAAATCTCGAAATCCTCATTTAGCGCTTTACGGACACGATCGTAGAAGTCCGTCACTTCCGCTTCCGAATATGTATTTGCCAATGACAGCATAGGATATTTATGAGCCACTTGCGTAAAATTCTTGTTCAAGTCGCTCCCCACGCGCATAGTGGGTGAATTTTCATCTTTATATTCCGGATGTGCTTGTTCCAGATCCTGAAGTTCACGCATCTTATCGTCAAACTCTTTATCCGAGATTTCAGGAGCATTCAACACATAATAATTATAATTATGCCGATGAAGTTCGGCACGCAATTCCTCTATTTTTTCTTTTATATCCATATTTCTTCGATTGTTTAAGGCAAAAATACATGTTTATCTTTGAATATTTGTACTTTTGCGAAAAATTAAAAGATTATGCGCATTGATATTATAACAGTTTTACCCGAAATGATTGAAGGTTTCTTCAATTGTTCTATCATGAAACGAGCTCAAGATAAAGGACTTGCAGAAATACACATTCACAATTTACGTGATTACACCGAAGATAAATATCGTCGTGTCGATGATTATCCTTTTGGAGGATTTGCCGGAATGGTGATGAAAATAGAACCTATCGAACGCTGCATCAATGCTCTAAAGGCAGAACGTGACTACGATGAAGTTATCTTCACGACCCCTGACGGAGAACAATTCAACCAACCGATGGCCAACACTCTCTCTCTGGCACAGAATCTCATTATTCTTTGCGGACACTTTAAAGGCATCGATTACCGTATTCGCGAACATCTGATTACTAAAGAAATCAGTATCGGCGATTATGTATTAACAGGAGGAGAACTAGCGGCAGCAGTGATGGCAGATGCTATCGTACGTATCATTCCCGGAGTCATCTCCGATGAACAATCCGCACTTTCCGATTCTTTCCAGGATAATTTGCTGGCAGCACCTGTATATACACGACCTGCTGATTATAAAGGCTGGAAAGT
The DNA here is from genome assembly GCF_025147085.1 of Bacteroides sp. D2. Lineage (NCBI taxonomy): Bacteria > Pseudomonadati > Bacteroidota > Bacteroidia > Bacteroidales > Bacteroidaceae > Bacteroides > Bacteroides sp. D2. The sequence continues at coordinate 5,011,690 of NZ_CP102261.1, forward strand.
TCCCGATATTCTATTATCCGGGCATGAAGCAAAGATCAAAGAATGGGAACTGCAACAGTCCCTGGAACGCACCAGAAAACTTCGTCCCGACCTATTAGGGGAGTAAAATAAAGTGTAAATAAAAACGACGGTGAAGATTACGTAAATCCTCACCGTCGTTTTTATTTTATCTTCAATCTAAAGATTCTGTCCGTAGACAATTCCTCTAAACACGAACTTCTTTTTCATCTGCCACTACCTGCCTGTTTATCCTTTCTTTATTTAAAAGAGAAATAGCATTTTTCTTGCAGACTTAATGCGAAGGGTTATTGTATGTTTTCAATTATACCTCAAGCGCACCAATTATTTCCTTTACAGACTTACATCCGTGTCTTTCCAGGTAATTATTTATACCATCTTCCACTTTAATAGTCACAGCAGGATCTATGAAATTTGCCGTACCAATTTGGATGGCCGTCGCACCTGCAAGCATGAATTCAACAGCATCTTTCCAGTCCATAATACCTCCCAATCCAATGACAGGAATATTTATCACCTTGGCAACTTGCCATACCATACGTAATGCGATAGGTTTTACGGCTGCTCCCGACATTCCGCCTGTTATAGTTGACAAAATAGGGCGTTTACGTTCCGCATCAATCGCCATACCCAGCAATGTATTGATTAATGACACGCTATCCGCACCACTTTCTTCTGCTGCACGAGCTATTTCAGTGATGTCCGTAACGTTCGGGGAGAGTTTTACGATAAGTGTCTTTTTGTAAGCTGAACGCACTGCTTTTACTACTTCTGATGCCCCTTTTGCTGACACACCAAAAGCCATACCACCTTGCTTTACATTAGGGCAAGAGATGTTTAGCTCTATAGCAGGAATTTTGTCAAGTTCATTAATGATTTCAGCTGTTTTTACATAATCTTCGATGGCAGATCCCGAAACGTTTACAATCATATTCGTTTGGATGTCTTTTATACGGGGATATATATGCTCCACAAAGTAATCAACACCCTTATTTTGCAGTCCTACAGCGTTTAACATCCCAGAAGGAGTCTCTGCCATACGCGGATAAGGGTTTCCTTCACGTTTGTGAAGAGTAGTTCCTTTTACAATAATACCACCTATTCGCGCTATATCAATGAAGTCGGAGAACTCTTCACCATATCCAAATGTACCAGATGCTGTCATCACCGGGTTTTTCATTTGTAATTCACCAATGTTTACACTTAAATCTGCCATAGTAGTTTATTTATATTAAAAACAGGACCTTCTTTACATACACACAAATGACCTTCTGTCGTATTTTCCACACAACATAAGCATGCTCCGATACCACAAGCCATTGTATTTTCCAAAGATACTTCACATTCTATCTGATTACTTTTGGCATATTTTGCCACAGCCACCATCATCGGTTTGGGACCACAAGTGTAAATCTGCTCAAATCGTACCTTATTTAATATAGAATGTTGGGTAACATATCCTTTTTCTCCATGGCTACCATCTTCCGTGGTGGTATATACCTCTCCATATTTGGCAAACTCTTCCAGCTGCAACAGATCTTTGTCGCTACGGGCACCTAACAGGAACGTAGGTTTATGGCCTTTTTTAGCCAACTGCTCACCTAAATAAAGCATAGGGGCTGTTCCGACACCTCCACCAACTAATAAGAGCTTATCAGAAGCCTCCAGAGGCATTGTATATGCATTTCCCAGTGGAAGCACTACATTTATTGTTTCACCGGGATTAACCTCTGCCAAACGTCTTGTTCCATCACCAACCAGCTGGATCAGAAACCAGACCTCATTTCGCTGTTTATCTACAAAATTAATAGAAATGGGACGCCGTAAGAATGTAGTAGGCGAACCGTCCACCCGGAGTTCGGCAAACTGCCCAGGTAACATTTCGGGCAGTAATGACTGAGAGGTCAATTTTAGCAATACATAGTTTGCATTCAATCTGATATTCTCGGTCACTGTCAGATCTAAAATAAATTTCTTCATGTATGGATATAAAAGTATAAATTCGTATTCCGGGTGCAAAGATACAGGAAATTGCTCAAACCACCGATTTTACTCTTCATTTTTCAGGTCGAAACGTCTCATAGGTATTATCATCGAAAAATATTCTTATTTCCGTGATTTTCCTGGCAGGCTTTTCTATATACCTAATCTCTTGTTTTACAATCTCTTTGGGGGCATTTTCGGCATTTCTTAACGGCGTTTCCTTGCGATTTTCCGGAAGAGTCGGTTCTTTGGACGGATTTACGGGATTCTCGTCGAATAAAGAAGGCAGATAATCGTGATTAGAAGAAGAAAAGGAAGTTCCTTCTTCAGACACCATCATTTCGCCCTTACCATAAAGCAACCATTCAAGATTTACATAGTCATACTTTTGATGAACCTTCATAACGACCTCTAAGCTGGGTTTATTCCGATCATTTAAAATATGAGAGAGAGTAGATTGTTGCACTCCAATTGTTTCAGCAAAAACTCTAGGAGGAACTTTTTCTCTTTCCATTATCATTCTGATTCTGTCTTTTATTTCCATACTACCTTCTTTTTATTACAATTGTATGTGTTATGTACCTATTTCACAAAAATACGCACTATCTCATTGATTATACAAAGGTAAATAATTAGATTCACAAAAGCAAATTACAAATATAAAAATATTAATATTACAAAAATATATCACATTATACAAATCGAATATTACGCTTGCATATAGAATAAAACGAGTTATTATAAGCATATATCTTTAGTTTAATTATATATCATAAAACACAGATATACAACCATATATATAATACAAATGAAACTCAAATAGAGACATTCACAAATATACATACCACATAGAGAAGGCTCTTATAGCACAAATTGATATAATAAACTATATAATCTTGATTTATAATAAGATAATAGAGATAAAAGTATTTGTTAATGCCTGAAAAACTACATTTGTATATAGGGTATTATTTTTGTAAATGCATAAATATATTATTGTAAATACTATCTTTTAATTACATTTGGAATTCATTCACATAAAAATACAATACATTTGTAACCACATAAATACACAAAAGTAAATATTGATAGTTGCAAAAGCAATAAAAGGAAGGGATCAACTCATACTTTACCAATGTATATTGCTATTTTTTTCTAATCATCCTTTACAATCTTCTCTAAAAAGAGAATCCTTGCAATATTTCCGTACCGATCTCCACTTATTTATTTTTTTTCAATTCTAGGAAGCTCATTTTTAGCATAAACAAATGAAATACAAACACTTACCCCTATAATTCAGATTCTATTTTTCTATTAAACTAGAAAAAATAGGCTTATAGTAATCAAAAATACTCTGGATTATCAAAATGACACTAATGGATGATTTTAGAGAAAAGAAAAAATCTCCATTCTCACTATAAAACGATACCTTTAAAATCCAAAATGCTTTTTTGATAAACTCAAGAATAAGTAAACTTTTCTCGTTTAAAAATTAAAGCTCCTATTTAAAAGAAAAAGTTTCCTTGAAGATAGATCAATACAAAATTCTAAAAATATACTTTGTGTAGTTCGTTAAATGGGGTAACTCTATAAAACTACAAAAGGAGTAAATCTATTTGTAAATAATCACTGGCATTGTGAAAGTCTTTTTTATAATGGAAGTAATTGCGGGAATACAAAAAAAGACATATACTTCCCGTTTCTATCTACGGTAAAAGTATATGTCTGATTATATAGGTAATTCTTAATCCTACTTAATGCAAAATTTTGAACACTAATTCACGAAGAATATCTCCATCTGTCATAGAACTATTTTGGACTCCTTTGGATTTTGCATCAGCATATCGTATTTCTCCAACAATCTGCATCGTCTTTACTCCGCTATATTTTCGCATTGCTGCCATATAATCCCGGGCCTGCCAAGGAGTTCTTAGTCCTAGCATATTTGCGATCCCTTGCTCTGATTTATCCGGTGCATAATAAGCCAACATTAGATTGGAGTAAAAGCTGAATAATAAAGACAGCGTCATTTGGATTGGGTTAGTTTTCGGATTTTCCTCAAAATATTTTATTATCTTATTTGCTTTTAATATATCCTTTTCCACTAAAGCACTGCGCAATTCAAAGTTATTATAATCTTTGCTTATGCCTATGTTTTTTTCTATCTGTTCAGGAGTTACGCGTTTTTGCCCGGCAGGTAAAGTGATAATCAACTTTTCAAGTTCTCCGGTCAGACGACTCAAATCTGAACCTACAAAATCAGCAAGCATAACAGTTGCTTTAGGTTCCATATCAACTCCTTTCCGTTTCATATATGAAGCTATAAAACCGGGAAGTTGTGCATCCTTTATTTTTTTAGATTCAAACAGTACACCAACTTTGTCCACCTCGGCAGCCAGCTTCTTTCTACGATCCAACGTTCCATGCTTATGGCATATCACTAAAATGGTGGAAAGCAAAGGCTTTTGAAGATAATACGACAACTCTTCCATATTACGTACCGCCTGTGCTTCCTTAACTACTACTACTTGGTGTTCCGACATCATGGGATAACGCTTTGCAGCATTTATAATCGTTGCCACATCCACATCAGCCCCATACACAACAGTCAGGTTGAATTCTTTTTCCGTCTCACTCAACACATTATCCGTTATGTAATCTGCAATCAAGTCGATATAATACGACTCTTCTCCCATCAGGTAATAGATAGGGCGATACTGCTTTGCTCTCAATTCCTTGAGGATGTCATCACAGGTCAGTTCTTGTTTTGCCATATATAATTTTCAGAAAGACCGGATTACCAGTCGAATTTCAAGTGTTTAACAGTTTTCTTTTCATCAATAATCATGCGCAAAGAAGCAATACCAATTTCAACATGCTCTTCTACATAATTTCTGGTAACCAAATTATCACTTCTATCTGTTTTTACTCCGTCGGGGGTCATTGGCTGATCGGACACTAATAATAATGCGCCGGTAGGAATATGATTGGCAAAGCCACAACTGAACAAAGTTGCAGTTTCCATATCAACTGCCATAGCCCGGGTCTTTTTCAGATATTCTTTGAATACATCATCATGTTCCCAGATACGGCGGTTGGTGGTATATACGGTACCAGTCCAATAGTCACGGCCTTTGTCACGGATGGATGAAGAAACGGCACGCTGCAACATAAATGCAGGTAATGCAGGAACTTCGGGAGGAAAATAATCGTTAGAAGTTCCCTCTCCACGGATAGCTGCAATAGGGAGAATCAAATCGCCAAGCTGATTTTTCTTGTCGATGCCACCACATTTTCCCAAAAACAAACAAGCCTTGGGTTGAATAGCTCCCAGCAAGTCCATGATGATGGCAGCGTTAGGACTTCCCATACCAAAGTTAATCATAGTGATGCCTTCGGCAGAAGCTGAAATCATATTTGCATCCCTTCCTAAGATGGGAACATTAAACTGATTTGCGAAAATCTCGACGTACTTGTTGAAGTTAGTCAACAGAATATACTCTCCAAAATCCTCCAGGTTACGTTTTGTGTAACGGGGCAGCCAATTAGCTACGATTTCTTCTTTTGTTTTCATAATTATCTATTAAATTTGTGCTCCCAATAATGGGAACCATTATTTAACTTACAAAAATAATAAATGTTATCGTTAAACCTACCAGTATTCGACACTAAAATAAACGTACGAAACGGAAAAAATGTAATTTTCGACGTAATTCGTAAACGATATGTCGCCCTTACCCCTGAAGAATGGGTACGGCAACACTTTGTTCACTTTCTTATTGCACACAAAGGATATCCGACTGCCCTTCTGGCCAATGAAGTAATGGTAAAGTTGAACGGTACTACCAAACGATGCGACACCGTACTTTATCGGAGGGATTTATCAGCCCGGATGATTGTGGAATATAAAGCACCACATATCGAAATCACACAGGCTGTTTTCGATCAGATCACCCGGTATAATATGGTATTGAAGGTCGATTATCTGATTGTCAGCAACGGAATGCAACATTATTGTTGCCGGATGGACTATGAAAATCAGACTTATACATTCCTCCAGGATATTCCTGATTACCATTCTTTATAAAATAATCTGTGCTGTATTCGCCTTAAAAAAACAGCCTTACCAACGAGAATAAAATAGCGTCACTATCCCCTCAAGATAGTGACGCTATTTGCCTACTATAGTGACACCATCCCGAACAGATAGCGTCACTATACCAACTACCCTTCCAGACAGTCCTCAAACAGCTTTTTATTTTTGCATTGCAGCATCTTTCCCACCATCCTCATTTCCTTTCTTTTTGCTGAATCGCTCTTGTAATTTCTGCATAAATTCGTAGAAATTAGGAATATAAATGGTAGCCAATAAAGTGTTCATGGCCATACCAAATACCACAGCGGCCCCCAATGCTATACGACTTTGTGCACCTGCACCGGTGGCGAATAACAAGGGCATCACTCCTAATACAAAAGCAAAAGAAGTCATCAGGATCGGACGCAAGCGGACATGTCCCGCTTCAAAGGCAGCTTCCCGAATTGAATTACCCTCGGCACGGAAATCACGGGCAAATTCCACAATCAAAATTCCGTTCTTTGCAGAAAGTGCAACCAACAGGATTATACCGATTTGCGTATAAATACTGACTGGAGTTCCCATAATCAGACAGCCAATCATGGCACCTAATAAGGCTACCGGCAATCCGATGACGGCTGCTACCGGGCTAGTCCAACTTTCATACTGTGCAGCAAGTACCAGGAATGCAACAATTAACGCCATAATCAGAACAATGGTAGTCGTATTCCCAGCCTGGGTTTCCTGATAGGCAACGGAAGTCCATTCATACCCAAACTCATCTCCCAGCTGTTCCTTAAACAATGCTTCCACTTCTTGAATAGCCTGCCCGGTACTACTTCCCGGAGCAACATTACAAGTCAGAGAAGCAGTCGAGTACATATTATAGCGGTTAATCTGGTCCTGGCCTAACTGTTCCTCTACTTTGGTGAAAGAAGAAAAAGGCACCATCTCTCCTGCCGAATTCGGCACACTTAACTTCAAGACATCATCAATCACGCGTTGTGCCTGATCGCGCGCCTCGATCTTCACCTGGTAAATACGGCCGAATTCAACAAAATCATTCACATAAGCCGCTCCCATATAATAGCCTAATGTAGAGAAAACATCGTTCAAGGCAATTCCCATGAACTGGACTTTGTCACGGTCGATATTCAAGAAATATTGCGGAACATTTGCCTGATACTGACTGGATACAGATGCTAAAGTCGGTTTCGAATGATAAGAAGCAAGCAAGGCATTGATGGCCTGCTGCATTTCCGTCGGCCCCAGATTACGCCGGTCTTCCAACTGAAGCTGTAAACCACCGGATGCACCCAACCCCGGAATAGCCGGAGGAACCATGGCAAATACTTCCGCAGCCTGAATAGTCATATACGCTTCACCATTAAAACGGTTGACTATGGCAGCAGCCGTATGCTCCTTCCCTTTCCTCTCACTCCAGTTTTTCAGCACCACAAAATAAGTTGCAGAGTTACTCTGTTCGCCACCACCCATGATAGAAAAGCCGGAAATACCAATATAATTCTTTACTTCCGGATAAGAATCCAGAATACCGTTTATCTTTTCTCCCACTGCTTGCGTACGCTCAAGGCTGGCGGCAGGCGGAAGTTGAACAACAGCAATAAAATATCCATCATCCTCGTCCGGGATAAAAGTTGACGGCCAATGCATAAAAAGCAATAGAGCAATAACAGTCAAAGCGCCATAAGAAGCGAGAGCCATTCCCGGACGTTGAAGCAACCATTTGACAATTTTGTCATATACCCCTTGTGTCTTGTCATAAGCCTTATTGAAACCTTTGTATATAAAGAAGTTAGAAGGTTTACTCTTTTCAAGAAACAGTGCGCAAAGCGCAGGAGTCAATGTCAACGAATTGAAACCGCTCAATACGGTAGAAGCGGCAATAGTCAGCGCAAACTGCTTATACAGCTGACCTGAAATTCCACTAATCATCATTGTTGGAATAAACACGGCAAGCAATACGAGAACCACCCCGACAATCGGGCCCGTGATCTCTCCCATCGCTTTTGTCACGGCTTCACGAGGTGAGTACTGCCCAGTTTCCAATAATCTCGAAGCGTTCTCCACCACCACTATCGCATCATCCACCACAATAGCAACTGCTAAAATCAGTCCGAACAATGTTAATGTGTTGATAGAGAAACCAAATGCCGCCATTACGGCAAATGTACCGATCAACGATACCGGGATAGTAATACAAGGAATAATCACTGCCCGCCAATTCTGCAGGAACAAGAAAATAACGAGTATCACCAGCAAAGTTGTTTCAAAGAAAGTAACCATCACTTCATCAATGGAAGCATGGATAACATCAGTCGTATCCAAAGTGACATTATAGGCCACTCCTGACGGGAAACTTTCTGCAAGTTCTTCCATCTTAGCTTTCACTCCTTTTGAAACATCCAGCGAATTGGAACCCGGTTGCTGGTAAATAGCAATAGCAGCCGTAGGTTTTCCATTCAATCGCGACACTACACTGTATGAAGCAGACCCCAAATCAATGCGTGCAATATCTTTCAGACGAAGCATCGCCCCGTCCTGCTCACGGCGGATAATAATATTCCCGAACTGTTCTGGAGATTTCAATCGTCCCTGAACATTCAACGTATACTGAAAAGCATTATTATTATCCTGTCCGATAGGCTGACCGATATATCCGGCAGATACTTCCACATTCTGCGACTGGATGGATTGATAGACTTGCTGCGGTGAAATATTCCGTATACGCATAGCCTCCGGATCGAGCCAGATGCGCATCGAATAATCCCCTGCTCCCATCACATTCACAGCACCCACTCCGGGCACACGTGTCAACTGGTCCACTAAATTCAATTTGGCATAATTAGTCAGATACAGGCTGTTGTACACAGAGTCCTGCGAAGTCATTGTCAAAAACATCACAATGTTTGAAGATTGTTTCTGCACAGTGACCCCTTGCACCACCACCGGTTCCGGCAGCGATGATTGTGCGATACTTACCCTGTTTTGTACCTGCACAGTTGCCATATCGATGTCCGTACCAACAGCGAATGTAATAGTCAGAGAATATGCTCCCGAAGATGAAGAATTGGAAGACATATAAAGCATGCCGTCTACACCATTCACCTGCTGTTCGATAGGAATACCCACTGTTTGAGCAACAGTTTCAGCATTTGCCCCGGGATAAACGGCAGAGACCTGCACCGTTGGCGGTGTGATCTCCGGAAATTGCGCCACAGGCAATATATTGAGTGTGACCAGACCGGCTACTACAATAAGCAGGGCAAGGACAGTAGCAAATATCGGTCGGTTGATAAAAAACTTAGAAAACATAATGTATAGGTTTAAAAGATTTCATTTGTTAATCAATCAGTTATCCAAAAGACCTTATTTCCCTCTTTTAGGGAGGGAATCAGGAAGTGGCTTTACTTTCATTCCGTCTCTGACTTTCATCAAAGCCTCCGTGACATACTGTTCCTGCGGGGAAAGTCCCCCCAATACCTGCCGTAAAGTGCCGTCGACCAACTGCCCTATTTCAATATGCCGGTAATGAACTATATTCGAATCATTTACAATATATAAGTATTTGCCTAACTGGTCAGTTCCGATAGAACCCTCTTTCACTAACATGGCATTTTTAGCTTCTCCATAAGGTAAAGTTATACTTACATATAATCCGCTCTTCAATATCCCTTTCGGATTATCAAAATTGGCACGAACCATCAGTGTTCCTGTATTCACATCTACATTTGGTGAAAGATAATCGAGCGTAGCCGGATAACTTTCAGTTCCCCCCTTTCCCAGTTGAACCATTATTTTTTTAGGAAGATCAGTCGGTAACTGCTGAGTATCCATAGTCATTGCCAACCATTGATTATCAGCAACATTAAAGTAAGCATACATCTGATTATCCTTATAAATAGTAGCCAATGTGACTGGTTGCAACGAACCGCCTACATAACTTCCTATATCTACAGTCGCCTTACTGATGGTGCCGTCAAACGGTGCACGGACATAACAATATCCCAAGTTTGTACGGGCGGTGCTCAAAGCTGCTTCCGCGTTGCTGACAGCTGCAACACCCTCTTTCACAGAAGATTCAGCCTGAAGTACCTGTATCTGACTGACCGCATCACTCTTTACAGCCTCTTTCATACGGCTATAATTATTACGAGCATATTCCAATTGCGCTTGGGTAGTTTTCAGTTCTGCTTCTGCTTGCTCCACCTGATCTTTATATAAGGTTGGTTCGATGACAAACAACAGTTGCCCCTGTTTCACCCGTCCACCTGCGACATAAGAGGTAGACTGCAAGGTTCCGTTCACCCTGGCTACAAGATTCACCGTCTTTTCTGTTGTCAGATAACCCGGATAATCTTTCGTCAAAGTAATATCCTCCACTATGGGTTTGGTCACACTAATTTCCGGAGTTGGCATACCTCCCATCGCTCCTGTACTTTTCTTCTCCTTGCAACCCGTCAATATAGGCAGTGCAAGAAAGATATACATCAGTTTTTTCATATCTGTTAGGTTATATATTTTATAGATTGATTTTTATTCTCTCCAACCACCCCCTAAAGCCTTGTAGAGGGCTATCAGTTGCAAAAGCGAACTACCTTGTGCCTGTACCAGCTGATTCTCATAAGATAACAGAGAACGTTGTGCATCAAGTACGTTTTGGAAAGGCGAAAGTCCCTGTTTATAAAGTTCCAGTGAAAGTTTCAATGTCTCAATTCCTTGATTGCGTACTTCCCGCAGGGCTACAATCTGTTTGATTGAATTCCGGTAGGAATTCATAGCATTGTCCGTTTCCTGTACGGCAGTTAAAACCGTCTGATTAAACTGGTTGATTGCTTCATCCAGTTGCGCTTTTGCCAGCCGGGTTGCATTCACCAGCTGTCCTCCATTGAAAATAGTCCAGTTCAATGACGGAGCAATTTCATAAGTCATACTTTTACTTTTGGTGAGATCCTTCAGGTCACGGGCGGCATATCCAAATGAACCTTTCAAGAAAACTTTCGGCAACCAATCCGCTTTCGAAGCTCCGAGCAATGCTGCCTGCGCATTTACGCTCAATTCCGCACTTCGTACATCAGGCCGTCGCAGTAATAAATCGACAGGCATTCCCACTCCGATAGGTTCCATATAATCGGGCAATGTGCCACTGGATTCAAGAACAGGACGAATGTCCTGGGGATACATTCCCAATAAGACAGCCAATGTTGTGATATACTGATTGATACCCGCTTCCAACTGAGGAATGGAGGCTTTTGTGCTATATAATACAGACTTGGCCTGTGCCACATCGAGTTTAGCAACCAGCCCGGTATTATAGCGTACTTCCGTGATTTTCAGGACTTCTTCCTGCGAAGCAGTGTTTTTCTTCACCACTTCAAGCTCTTGTTGCAACTCCCTTAGATTGATATAAGCCGAGGCTACTTCTGCAGCTAATGAGACCATGACTCCTGTGTATTCTTCCTTGCTGGCGGCAAAATTCTCTTTCTGCGCTTTTACCCGTTTCCGGATACTGCCAAAAATATCAAGCTCCCAGCTCATGCTTAGCGAAGCATCATAATAATGATCGGTTGTTTGGGGCAGTGAACTTGTATTTCCACTGGTTTCCTGACGGGTCCATCCTGCATTCAATCCGATGGAAGGAAAAAAGTTACTGCGTTCTATCCAAAGATTGGCACGAGCGGCAGCTATACGGTTGATTGCCATGGCAACGGAGTAATTACGATCTACTGCCAGAGCTATCAAAGAGTCCAGTTTGGTGTCTTGGAATGACTTCCACCAATGGTCATCCACTGGAAGTATCTGTTGAAATACTTCCCCGCTCTCTTCCCAATCTTGAGGAAGCGGAGCTTTCAAATAACGGTTTGCGGTCTGTCCAACCGCGGTCACAGTTGAAAGAAACATAAGGAGCGATGTGCCCCACACTCGTATATTCATATCAGTTCAGGTTTTTATGAAATGAAAAGATAACAACTAAAGGGTAAGTTTGTTTATCGATTCTTTTTTATACGAGCACTTGTTAAAACAAAAAAAGCCCTGCATTGCTGCAGGGCTTATTATATATCAAAAAAGTAACTTTACTTACTTCACTGCTCTTCTTATTCAGCAGTTTTTCTTCTGATAGCTCTTTTGGTAGTAGCTACCGGAGCTTCTTCCACCTTGTGTTCGATTTGTACGCCAGCCAATTCCGGGTCAATCATAATACGTCCGCAATATTCACAAACGATTACTTTCTTACGAGAACGGATATCCAGTTGTCTCTGGGGCGGAATCTTGTTAAAGCAACCACCACAAGCGTCACGCTGTACGTATACAATACCCAATCCGTTGCGAGAGTTCTTACGGATACGTTTGAAAGACTGCAATAGACGTGGTTCAATCTTAGTTTCCAAATCTTTAGCTTTGTCTCTCAATTTCTCTTCTTCCTGTTTGGTTTCAGAGATAATTTCGTCCAGTTCGCTCTTCTTCTGCTCAAGGTCTTTCAGTCTTTCGTTAAGAATCTGATCGTTCTTCGTTACTTCAGCCTCTTTTTCTTCTTTATCAGCAGAATATTCCTTAATTCTCTTTTCGCAAAGTTCGATTTCCAATGTCTGGAATTCGATTTCTTTCGTCAAGAAATCATATTCACGGTTATTGCGAACATTGTCTTGTTGTGACTTATATTTTTCTACTGAAGCCTTTGCTGTTTCAATTTCTACTCTCTTGCCGGCAATAGCAGATTTCAGTTCATCCACTTCAGCTTTGATCTTGTCGATACGGGTACTCAAACCAGCAATTTCATCTTCAAGGTCTTGCACTTCCAACGGAAGTTCACCTCTCAATGTCTTGATTTCATCAATCTTAGACAACATCGTTTGCAGTTGGAACAGTGTCTTCAGTTTCTGTTCTACCGTCAACTCATTCGGATCTTTTTTTGCTTCTCTAGCCATTTTACTTATAAATATTTTATGGGATTCGTATTTATTTTACTCAATTGGAGTGCAAAATTAGGAAATAAATCCCGGATTATGGAATAAAAAATTTCTTTTGTATATTGTTCGCTTTCGTAATGACCAATCTCTGCCATCAGAATATCACCCTCGTGGCCGAAATAATCATGATATTTGATTTCTCCCGTAATAAAGACATCCGCACCCGTCCGAATTGCCTGTGGAAGCAGGAAAGCTCCGGCACCACCACATAAGGCAACCTTCTGTATTTCTCTCCCCGTCAGTTTGTTATGACGTACACAACCCACTTCAAAGATTTTCTTGATGCGTTTCAGAAACTCGAGTTCCGTTTCCGATTCATCCAATTCACCTACAATTCCCGAACCTGCCTGCAACCAGTCATTCTGCAACGGATACAAGTCAAATGCCGGTTCCTCATAAGGATGTACAGACAATAAAGCCTTTATAACTTCCGCTTTTTTATATATAGGAAGAATGGTTTCAATCCTCACTTCATTTTCATGATGCAGTTCACCGATTGTTCCACAGAAAGGATGCGTTCCCTCTTTTGCCCGGAAGGTTCCCTCTCCTTTCAGATTGTAACTGCATGAATCATAGTTACCTATATTTCCGCATCCGGCTGCAAACAACACTTCGCGCACACTATCGGCTTGTGCATCCGGCACGAAAGTCACCAGCTTAATCAGACAGTTCTCTTTCGGTTCGAGCACTTTCAGATTCTTCAACCCTATTTTCTCTGCTATCTTATAATTAACTCCACCTTGTGCATTATCAAGATTAGTATGTGCTGAATAGATCACAATATCATTCTTTATTGCTTTCAGTATGCAGCGTTCCACGTAATCTTTGCCCGTGATAGATTTATAGCCCTTGAAAATGAGCGGATGGTGCGATATAACGAGATTGTACCCCAGCGCGATAGCTTCATCCAACACAGCTTCGGTAACGTCAAGACACAACAAAGCCCCTGTTGCTTCCGCTTCTGTCAATCCGATTTGCAGGCCGGCATTATCAAATCCGTCTTGCAATGGCAGAGGCGCGAATCGTTCAAGGGCGCTTACTATTTCCTTAATTTTCATTATTGGTAGAAAATTTGGTTGCAAAGATAATAAATAAAATAGGAATTAACATACTAAGTGATCGTTTTTTAGAGAATTTATCGTTATCCATTTTTTGAGATCCCCGTAAAAGATATAAAATACCACCCAGAAACTATCAAAAAGGACCTAAAAACTATCTGTTGATAGAAATTCCCCTAAATTACGTCTGATTCTCCCCTACCAAGGTCGACAAAATATCTTAAACTTGCATCATCAAAATTTTTACAACGAATACTCACATTTTAAAAACAACACATATGAAAAGTTTAAGCTTCAGAAAAGATTTGGTAGGAGTTCAGGAAGAATTACTACGTTTCGCATACAAACTGACAACAGACCGCGAAGAAGCAAACGATTTGCTGCAGGAAACCTCATTGAAAGCATTAGATAATGAAGATAAATATACACCCGATACAAATTTCAAAGGATGGATGTACACCATCATGCGCAATATCTTTATCAATAATTATCGTAAGGTAGTTCGCGACCAGACATTTGTTGACAAGACCGATAACCTTTATCATCTTAATTTGCCGCAAGATGCAGGGTTTGAAAGTACTGAAAGGACATACGACCTGAAAGAGATGCACCGTGTAGTCAATGCTCTTCCGAAAGAATACAGGGTTCCGTTCGCCATGCACGTTTCCGGATTCAAATACCGTGAAATTGCAGAAAAACTGAATCTTCCGTTAGGTACCGTAAAAAGTCGGATCTTCTTTACCCGTCAGAAATTACAGGAAGAACTAAAAGACTTCCGCTAAACCATAACTATATCCATATAAATTTTAGATTAAACAGTTAATTTCATTTTTCAGTTTTATCAATAGGCAAAAGGCAAAAAGAATATAAACTCTTTTTGCCTTTTGCCTGTTTTCATCGGATAAATTCGGATAAAAACCGGTTCCGGAATAAAAACTAATTATAAATTTTCGCCTAAAGCTTCCGTTATTTATTGAAATTCTGTACTTTTACTTCATCTAAATAATGAATACGATGAAAACAAATTTGACTTTACTGCTCCTGCTAGTTATGATGGTTTCTTGCCAGCCCAAGAAAAGTGATAGTATCGAAATGTCCGTAGCCGAGGCTGCAAAGATTGACAATATCGAAGATTGTGCGGCAGATACGGTCAAAGCTACCGCTATCTTCTGGATTGATAAAGTAGAAACCAAACACTGCAAAGAGTACGGTTTTCGCACAATCAAAGCTAGGGTGCTCATTCGCGAAGACGGGAAGGTTGATTTGCTGTCATTCGTCAAGAAACAATCGCCTGATGTAGAGAAGTATATACGCCATCACCTCTCTAAATTTCAAGTAACGGAAAAGATGTTTGAAGGCGGTTATGTGCAACCCGGAGAACAATTCGTGCAGCTTCGCTGCTTATGGGGAATGTTGAAAGGCAAATAATAAACACGCTAATAACCGGTTAGCTTTTGCTTTTCATTTGCACCTTATTTATCATTTGTACCTTGTTTTTCAGTGCATACCGTTCGTCTACGACTCTGTCCGTAGGGAAGAAAGTGAAAATAAGCCGCCACTCTCCTTCCTTATAGATAAATTTACGTCCACTGGCTCCACGAAGAATTGCTTCGTATTTTTCCTGCAGGAAAGCCTCGATATGTTCCGGCATTTCTGTGCCGGATGCTGAAAACTCCACTGTTATAAAGAAGTGTGGAATAGCTATTTCAGCTACTTTATGGAATATCTGGTCAATAACAGTCATTTCCTGGGTTCTTTTGTTACCTCCAGCAGTTTTCCGTATGCATCAAAAGATCGACGCGAAGCCAATGAAATAGTAATCATTAGCGATAGCATAGATGCTGTAAAAGTAATCACCATAATCATCATCTGATACTTGATAGCGACATTCGGGCTGCTTCCTCCCAGAATTTGTCCGATCATCGTGCCCGGAAGAGCCACCAATCCCATCACGGCAATGTTCGCAATCAGGGGACTAAACGATTTAATGATGGCCTGCCGGATAAATGGAGCCTGCGCTTCCTGCCTTGTTGCTCCGTTTCCCAATAAATACCGATATAGTTGCTGTTCACGTTTCAATCCACTATAATAAGTATTCAAAGCTATTACATTGCTCGACAGCATATTACCCATCAGAATTCCAAATATTGGAATAAAGTATTGGGCGCTAAATATATTATCCAGTTGGAGAACAATACCGATAAAATAGATGCCTACCAATACAACACTACAAAGAAATCCTACCGTAATAGGGATTAATAAAATACTACGTTTCAACTGAGTACGTACCAATGCGGTCTGCCCGGCCACGAATACCATAATTATCACCCAAAGAAAATTAATCCAGGGATTGTTCCATAAAAAGAGATATTTCAGATACATGCCGATAAAGAACAGCTGGATAATCATCCGTAATGTACCAATCACGGCAGGTTTCAGCAATCCCGTTTTAAATTTCCAAAGGTAAAAAAACGGAATGGCAAGCAATAGTAGCCCTATAAAGAGATTATAATATGATATATCAATCGTTCCCACAATATATTCTTAACAATTCTATCCGATTTGCGTTACAGTTCAATTAATTACAGTTCTATTAAATAATGACAGCCCGAAGCAAAGTCCTTATCATGTGATACGGCTAACACAGCCGTTCCTCTTTCCGCCTGTCGCCGGAAAAAAGACAGGACTTTACCGGTTGATCCGGCATCCAAAGCAGAAGTCGGTTCATCTATGATAATGAGAGGTTTGTTGAGCATTGCAGCCACAGCCAACATAATACGTTGGCGTTGACCACCCGATACTTCATTCACCCTCTTTGTATATAATTCGTGTTCCAGCCCCAATTCATCGAAACAAGTGAAAAGTCTTTCTTCCGAAAAAGGAACAGAACGATTCACTTTCAGTCCGAACGGGAGAGCCACCATCTCTTTGACCCATTCAAAAGGTAGTGCCAATTCTTGAGGAATCCATGCAATCTGTCTGCGGACACTATCGATAGTCGATATATCAAGCAATGTTTCCCCTACCTGTATAGATCCTTCTTTCAAAGGCACAAACCCCATTACCGCATTCAGCAACGAAGTCTTTCCACAACCGGATTGACCGACAATGCAAGCCGTTTCTCCCCTTTCCAACTTCATACTGAAACCGGAGAAAAGCACTTCCGTACCAAAAGCAATACAGGCATTATTAATATGTAACATCTATTTGTTCTCTTGAAAATCCTGCCAAAATTATATTTATTGAAGTTCCGCCACCCACTTCTCAATGTTTCGTGTTTCAGCACTAAAATTCACTCCAATCTTAAAAAGTGTTCGCCCATCACTTTCGAAAGGTTTAGCATAATGCTTTTCATTGATCTGCTGCAAGGCTTCTTCAGCCGTACCCTCCAGCTTGAATTCCATGACATAGATAAATTTATCAGTCTGCAAAACAAGATCGATACGGCCCTGGCTCGTGTGATATTCCGCTTTTACATAAAAACCGACTAATTTGAACACGATAAAGAGGACATTCTGATAATGCAATTCCAAATCGCGAACCAATTCATAAGGAGTATCTGCAAAGAAACTCTGAAGACGACGGAAAAAAGAATCATAATCTCCCGAACGGACTTCGCGGACAAACTTCTGAATCTCAAAAGATGATTCTACGGCATTTATATTGGCATAAAAAGGCATGAGATATTTCACAAAACCTTCCTCCACTTCACGATTGGGAAATCCTAGGCGATAAGTTTCAAATTCACGATCGTAGCCTTTTATGGTAAGATAACCGCTCTGATAAATCACAGGGATAGGATTGTCGGAAGTTGAATCAATACTATTCAGTACGTCGGCACTAGTTTCTTCATGAGCCATCCGGTGAAGATCGTAATGATGTTTTTTTAGTAATTCGACCAGATAAGTAGGTGTGCCCGTTTCAAACCAGTAGTTGCCAAACACATTGTATTTAAGGGTGTTAAGTACACTGAACGGATTATACATACCTATAGAATCATGAGTGAAATGATAACCATCATATCTTTCACGCATTTCTGTGCAAATTTCATCATACGTCAAACCTTGCGCATCGGCAAATTCATGCAATTCAGTTTCAAAGTTCTCATGCAACTCACGATCACTGATTCCGCAGATTTCTATATACTGCTGACGCATAGAAATATCCTCCAGATTATTCAGATCGCTGAATACACTTACTTTTCCGAATTTTGTAACTCCCGTAAGCATACCAAATTTAATGCAGCCATCCTTGCTTTTTAAAGCTCCATAGAAAGCCTTCAATGTATCACGAAAACTCTTCTGGAGTTCATCATTACCAATCGCCTGTAACATAGGCTTATCGTATTCATCCACAAGAATAACGACACTCTGGCCCTCTTTCTCACAAGCACGCTGAATAATACCCTCGAAACGCATAGCTAGAGAAGTTTCTGCAGATTCCGCTCCATAGATTTTTTCCCATTCCACCAATGTGCGATTCAGCTTATTTTCAAGTCTTTCCGGTGTATCGTATTTTTCTGTATTGAGGTCAATATGCAGGATCGGATATTTAAACCAGTCTTTTTCCAGTTTCTCTATCGCCAATCCTTCGAAAAGTTTTTTCTTCCCTTGAAAATAGGCTTCCAAAGTAGACAGTAACAAACTTTTCCCAAAACGACGTGGACGACTTAGAAAATAATAACTGCCAGTTTTCACCATTTGATATATCCAAGCAGTCTTATCTATATAGCAATAACCTCCTTTACGGATTTTCTCGAAGTTCTGTATGCCGATAGGATAAATTTTATTACTCATATACTCATAACTTTATAAGTTGACAGATACAAAGATAGCCTTTTCCACCCAATAACACAAAGTCCGGTACGAAAGTTTTTTCATACCGGACTCAAATGTTAGTGAACAACTTCAAAACTAATATTGTTAATTCTACTACGTTAAAATAGTGCAATTGCACCTAAAACAGCCAATACGGCAAATATTCCCCACATAACCCACCATGAAGTGCCGTCTCTCATTTCAATATAAGCAGCTCTAAAACATTTGATAGCTACGAGGAACAAAATAAAACTAAAAATGACTTTCATACTTTTTTTGCTTTTATCAATGTCATACAGACAATATTAAAATTATATCTTAATCAAATCCATCATTTATCTTTTGATAATTATTATATCTTCCACGTCGATACACTATGTATATAATCATTGGAAAGAATATGAAACAACAAATAATATCCATAATCCAACTTTCAGCAGACTTGTTATAATCAACCTTTTCATTATGTCTAGCAACTTCTTCCTTTGTCATTTTCATGAATTATTACCATTTACCCATTTATCTTTATCCTGTTCTTCTTGTTTTTTCTTATTTATTCTTGACAATAAATATGCACCAAGTCCTCCAAAAAACGCAGGTCCTACAACATTATGTCCTTGCGAAATAGCTCCTATAAAAGAAAGTATTCCTAGAATCAACAATATCCAGCCTAGTATTTTCATTGTTTATCCTCCTTATTCATATCAACAAAACTTACATCCTTTTTCTTCGAACATAAAACAATAATCAATCCTAATATCACATTGATTAGAGCAAAGAAAAAAGCCCATCCAAAACCAATCTTACGATTGCGCCCCATACATCCAACTCCATAAGCCAACGCAACAGCAACTACTAATAAAAGTATTCCTTCCATAATATATTTCTTTCAGATATTAATATTCAATTCTTTTTCAGCACGTTCTTTCAGGAGAATAAGTTCGCGATAGTTATATTTATTCTTAACTATCAGAGCAAATATCTCCGTTGCTCTATCAAACAAAATCAAATTAGTCGAAAAATTATCTGGATGACATTTTCCTTTAAGCTTATCATAAAGATTTCTAGCCCCAAATGCACTGTCCATTATATTTTTAAAATCTGGTTCTTCTTTTCCTTGTCGTAAGCGAAGCTTCAAGCAAAAACGTTCCGAATGAAAATATGTCCAAAGTCCAAAAAATAAGCAAATAAGAAGTATTATAATCCCAATAATGCAATATAACCACATTTCGTCCAATTCTTTCGTTGTTTCCACAATTGGATGTAGACTTTCTATTTTTAAGCTATCTGCTCTCATGTCAATAATCCTCCCATACTTGCATAATCTATCATTTTCCAACGACATCCATAGATACCACTATCATCATGTACTTCTAACGTATCCCAACCAAGAGCGATCAACCGTCTAATCAACATTGTATCGCTCAATATCGTTTGTCCAATAAACGTCATTTCATCTTTAGTCAAAGGACGGCCAGAAAGTGCTTGAATACGAAAACCTGAATTCATCCATGAAGAAAATTGGTGCTTATATTCTCTGTTTCCTTTTGAAAGACTAGCCTTAAGCATTGTTGGAGCTATTCCTTGTATAAAAGATTCACGAGCAGCTGCATTGAAACTGCGAATCAATCTACCACGTTCCGACCGATCATTAAACCAGTCCACAATATTGTTCCAAATATTCTCAATTTGCATAAAATAAAAATATTAAAATCCTTTCTATTCAAACCATATTTTCATAATTCATTCTGTTTTTGAGGGTACTACTTTCATAATTTTATTTGTTTGAAAAAACCTTATTAAAATATTTATCGCCCTCTTCGATTACAATTTTTCTCGCTTCAGAATTAACATCACCTTTATATATATCTATAACCTTCCCCACTTTTCTTTGTAAGAACCAATTATATTGTAATTCCACTCCTTTATACAAACCTATCATAAAATATTTAATTTTAACTTCTTCCATTTCTTTTTCCATATCCTCTATTTGGGCACTATAGTCTGCTATTCTTATGGAATCGGCTATCTCTTTTAAGCGATTTGCTTCTTCTTGAATAAAATTAGTTGTTTTTCCATTATAAAAAATAGCAATTTTACCATGACCTTTATTTATCACTTTATATCCATTATTTTGGCATACAGCTACCAACGAAACAATTAAAAACACCAAAACAAGTGATTGTTTTATATAATTACATATTACCATGACATTTCTTCTATTAAGTTTGCATGTATATTAGAAACCATTAAAATATCTTTGTTTTTCATTTTGATATTTAGGTTCATTTCCCATCACTTTATCCATCATATTACTAAATATCCAACTATTTACAATAATACCTTCATCCCATGTCACTTCCTTAATTTTAGATTTTGCGTACATACGAAACCATATTACTTTTTTATCTTTATCAGTCCATCCTCCCTCTATAAAAGCTTTATACTTTCCATTTTTACTTAATGTTTCTGGATTCGAATTCGACTGATTTATATCCTCTTCTAAAAAGGTATATAATTGTTTTATCATTTCATTGTTTTTTAAAAGCACTTTGCCTATTTCATGAGAAGTAAGTGATGAACCTTCAATTCTATGTCTAGGTTGATAAGAGGATGTTCTAATATCTATTTTATTTGTAATATCTTCTATCTCAACCTTATAAGTTTGTGCATTACCGTTTAAATAAAAACAAAAGCTGATTAGCAATAAAAAACTCAATTTCATAATTATAAGTTTTTTGCTCGCAGATTCCCGAATCGAACGATTCATTTTTAGAAAAGTATTTATTATAAAAAGAAAAAGCGCGGGAATCTGTACCTGTTACTCGTCCCGCTTATCAAGGCCTTCGAACTGCCCGCAGTAGTCTGAACGAGCAACGCAGAAGCCCACGCCGATATGTATAAATCCAACATACCTTTCTTGCAAAAGGCACGTTGAATAGATATAAACATATCCCGTAGACACCTACTGTTGCTTTGTTTTTGACTGCTGCTCAAAGTGTTCGAAGTTTTGATAAGCCAAAGACAAAACGTCAAGTAAACGTCTTTCTTTAATATAATAATTTCCCACCCCATCCACCTTACGAAAAGGTATCGGCGTGGAAAACGATGCAAATATATGAAAAAAGTATAAACTAATCTAGTTATTAATTATATTTTTGTCACATCTAAAAAACAATGATGGTTTATAAAAGTATTTATATAGGCAATTATCTTCAACACCCATTGATTATAAAACAATTTCCCATTAGGCAACGGCGAAATCGTCGTTGCCTAATGGGAAATTATTCGTCAGCCAACGGCAATTTTGCATATTCTATGCAAAATTGCAAAAAACAGGGAAAGTTAATTAACTTTCCCTGTTTCATAAAGATTAGAATAAAAACTACGCTGCCGGATCGGGTGCTTCGCCACCAGAACCTCCACCTCCATCTGGTTTTTCGCCTCCGGTTTCATCTTCGTCACCAGCACTTGCACTTACTTCTCTATCTGAGAACAATTCAATGCTTGCATTACCAAGCATTGTTTTGAATTTGGTTCCAGGAGTAAATACAATCTTTCTTCGAATAATAGTAGCAGCATTTACATCCTCCTCTTTATCCTTGCTCGCAGCATTAATAGCAGGGCGAAATGAACCGAACTCACCAAACCTCACAGAGAAACCTTCTTCCAAGAAAGTAATCATGGTATCTTCTGCACCTTTTAGTATGACATCTACCATGGCACGATGTATACCAGTTCTCTGGTTTACTTCATTACATAGTTTTTCATAACTAATACTACCAATAAGAACATTAGCAGCAACGTACTTCTCTTGCTTGTTCTCCTTATCAAAGTTCAGCACGATTTTTTTCTTTCTATAGCGTATAGCCATAATAATAAATATTTAAATTAATAGTTATATCAAGAAGCCACTCAATTGACTTCTTGACAAAAATAGCACTATATATGTCAATTCAAAATGATAGTGCAATATTTATTTTAACAAACTATATACCAGTATATTACAACTTATTTTAAGCATAAACAATTACAAAAATAAGAAAATACGGCAGAATTCTAAATTCTATCAACAACACCACTATTAACTCCATCATTATTATCAACATCAGTACTTACATCTATCTATACAACAAGTCCTTTAATTCGTATAATAGCAGAAACAGATTCACGACTAACAACAGTCCCAAATTCACCACTAATAATAACTGTACCAAGTTCATCAATAACAACACCACTAAGTCCATCACTAATAACATCGCCAATACTCCTATTTATTTCATCATCTAGTGTAATTTTGCCAATTTTCATTTATCTTTGCCTTACTAATTAATTCAAGAAAGTTATGATACTGAACGAAAGAGACGCTCGTCACGAGCATATATTGCAGGTAGCACGTCAGATGATGACGGCTGCACGCACTGCTCCGAAAGGAAAAGGAATCGATATTATTGAAGTGGCCCTCATCACTGATGAAGAGATTAAACAATTATCGGACACTATGATAGCTATGGTAGAAGAACACGGAATGAAATTCTTCCTTCGTGATGCCGACAACATCCTAAGTGCCGAATGTGTTGTACTGATAGGAACACGCGAGCAGACACAGGGCTTGAATTGCGGCCATTGCGGATTTGCCACCTGTGCCGAACGTACTGATGGAGTTCCCTGCGCATTGAACAGCATAGATGTAGGTATCGCAATAGGTTCCGCGTGCGCCACGGCAGCCGATTTACGCGTAGACACACGCGTCATGTTCTCCGCCGGATTGGCAGCGCAACGCCTGAACTGGCTGAAAGACTGCAAGATGGTAATGGCAATCCCCGTAAGCGCATCCTCCAAGAATCCGTTCTTTGACCGGAAACCGAAGCAGGAAAACAATGCATAACAGTCACATCGATGCAGAAAACAAACTGACTTTAGATGCAGACAATAAACTGATTTTATAAATAACTAAATATATATAGTCTAATGGGAATCATGGTTGGACTCCCCAGCCCAAGCGGCTCGGAGAAAGATTTGCAGTTGAACTTCGGCAAAAACATGACCGTACAGGTAGAAATGAGAGCACCTCATTTGCCTGCCGAATGGCACATGCAGAGCGGTATACAGTTAACATGGCCACATGCCGGTACAGATTGGGCCTACATGCTGGCGGAAGTGCAAGAGTGTTTTATCAATATTGCCAGAGAAATAGCGAAGCGTGAATTATTATTGATCGTCACTCCCGAACCGGAAGAAGTGAAAAAGCAGATAGCTGCTACTGTCAATATGAATAACGTCCGCTTTCTGGAATGTGCCACCAATGACACATGGGCCCGCGACCACGGAGCCATAACAATGATAGATACCGGCACCCCTTCCCTGCTCGACTTCACCTTCAACGGCTGGGGACTGAAATTTGCTTCCGAACTGGATAATCAAATTACTAAACATGCCGTAGAAGCCGGAGCCTTGAAAGGCCAGTATATAGACCACCTCGACTTCGTACTCGAAGGAGGTTCTATCGAAAGCGACGGAATGGGTACATTGCTTACCACTTCCGAATGTCTGCTTTCTCCCCAACGAAACGGACGACTGAACCAGGTAGAGATAGAAGAATACCTGAAATCAACCTTCCACCTGCAAAAGGTGCTTTGGTTAGATCACGGTTATCTGGCTGGTGATGATACCGACAGCCACATCGACACTTTGGCACGCTTCTGTTCTACCGACACCATCGCTTACGTGAAATGCGAAAACAAAGAAGACGAACATTACGAAGCACTGCTCGCAATGGAAGAACAGCTGAAAACATTCCGCACCTTAGCAGGAGAACCCTATCGCCTATTGGCCTTACCCATGGCAGACAAGATAGAAGAAGACGGCGAACGCCTGCCTGCAACTTACGCCAATTTCCTGATTATGAACGACGTTATTCTCTACCCGACATACAATCAGCCGGCGAATGACAAAAAAGCAGGAGAAGTATTGCAGCAAGCCTTTCCAAGCCATCAAATAATTGGAATAGACTGCCGTGCCCTGATTAAACAGCACGGTTCCCTACACTGCGTCACCATGCAATATCCGCTGGGTGTTATAAAGGAGTCATAAAAGAATTACAAAGGAGATATAAAGGAATTATAAAATAATGAATGAATCAACCCACTAATTATTCATCATGAGAAAGATAAAAGTCGGAATCATCCAACAATCCAATACCGCAGATATTAAAGCCAATCTGATGAACCTCGCAAAGAGTATCGAGGCTTGTGCCGCTCACGGTGCACAACTGATTGTGCTCCAGGAGTTACACAATTCACTTTATTTCTGCCAGACAGAAAACACTAACCTGTTTGATCTTGCCGAACCAATTCCCGGGCCTTCCACAGGCTTTTATTCCGAGTTGGCAGCAGCTAATAAAGTAGTCCTTGTTACCTCTCTTTTTGAGAAACGTGCTCCCGGACTTTATCATAACACCGCTGTCGTATTCGACCGCGACGGAAGCATTGCAGGAAAATACCGGAAAATGCATATTCCCGATGATCCGGCTTACTACGAAAAGTTCTATTTCACTCCGGGAGACATTGGTTTTGAACCGATTCAAACATCTTTAGGAAAACTGGGCGTATTAGTATGCTGGGATCAATGGTATCCGGAAGCTGCCCGCCTGATGGCACTAAAAGGTGCGGAACTTTTAATTTATCCTACCGCCATTGGCTGGGAAAGCAGCGACACGGACGATGAAAAAGCCCGCCAACTCAATGCCTGGATTATTTCACAACGCGCTCATGCCGTTGCCAATGGACTTCCTGTTATCTCCGTCAACCGTGTAGGACACGAACCCGATCCTTCCGGACAGACAAACGGTATCTTATTCTGGGGAAACAGTTTTGTAGCAGGACCACAAGGGGAATTTCTGGCACAAGCCGGAAACGATCACCCGGAGAACATAGTAGTGGAAATAGATATGGAACGTTCGGAAAACGTTCGTCGTTGGTGGCCTTTCCTTCGTGATCGTCGGATTGACGAATATGATGGACTTACCAAACGCTTTCTGGATTAAAGGCTTACCCACATACCTTCATTGCAGGAGGTTTATCTAATAAAGAAAAAAAGAAGGGCACAGAGTTCAAATCTAAATTGAGAACTCTGTGCCCTTTCAATATATCATCATAAATAACTATCTCATTGAAACGTTATTTTTTTGTTGGCTAGGAAATTAGCCCCTCCATAAATAAACAATCCCAGGAATTGAGCCAGATATTCATTCACGTCCAATCCTTCTACCAATAAGACAAGAAATAAGAACTGTGCAGTGTAAGCCACGGCAAAAGCAGAACAAAAGAGCAGTATCTGTTTCCAGATACTATTCTTTTTATTTTCTACGGGGAATATCCAGTATTTGCACCAGATAAAGTTATGGATTTGAGCTATCAGATACGCTGTTATATTAGCCACCATATAGTCACCATCGAATGACATTTCTTTCATCATTAACCATACAACCAACGCCATAATTAAGGCGTTCATTGTACCGATGACTATAAAACGGAATATGCGTACAGATTCTTTCACTCGCCCTCTTTCAGATCAACGATCAAATTCAGTTCATCAAGTTGAGTCTGGTCGATTGCAGACGGTGCATCCAGCATCACATCACGTCCGGAATTGTTTTTCGGGAACGCAATACAGTCGCGGATAGAATCCAAACCAGCGAACAAAGATACCCAACGGTCGAGTCCGTATGCCAAACCACCGTGAGGAGGTGCACCATACTTAAAGGCATTCATCAGGAAGCCAAACTGCGCCTGTGCCTTTTCCGGAGTGAATCCAAGAATCTCGAACATCTTCGCCTGTAATTTCGCATCGTGGATACGGATAGATCCGCCACCAACTTCCACACCGTTCACTACCATATCATAAGCATCTGCACGTACAGCTGCCGGATCAGTATCCAACATCGGAATATCTTCCTCTTTCGGATGAGTAAACGGATGATGCATAGCCATCAGACGACCTTCCTCCTCGCTCCATTCGAACATCGGGAAGTCGATCACCCAAAGACAAACAAACTTATTCTTATCACGCAACCCCAGTTGAGCGCCCATTTCCAGACGAAGCTCACAAAGTTGTTTACGTGTTTTCATCACATCGTCACCGGACAAGATCAGAATCAAGTCACCCGGTTTAGCACCGAATGCCTCTTTCATTTGCTGCAGCACTTCCTGCGTATAGAATTTATCCACGCTCGATTTTACAGTTCCGTCCGCTTCTACACGGGCATACACCATACCTTTTGCACCAATCTGCGGTTTCTTTACGAAGTCCGTCAGTGCATCCAGTTGCTTACGAGTATAAGTTGCAGCACCTTCGGCACAGATACCACCCACATAAGCAGCATTATCGAATACAGAGAATCCGTGACCTTTCATGATATCCATCAGTTCCACGAATTTCATGCCGAAACGCAAGTCCGGTTTGTCACTACCATAATATTTCATGGCATCCGCCCAAGACATACGCTGGAACGGTTCAGCCAGTTCCACGCCACGCAGTGTTTTGAACAAATGTTTAGCCATTCCTTCGAAAGTAGTAATAATATCTTCCTGCTCAACGAAGCTCATTTCGCAGTCAATCTGCGTAAATTCCGGCTGACGGTCGGCACGCAAGTCCTCATCACGGAAACATTTTGCAATCTGGAAGTAACGGTCGAAACCGGAAACCATCAACAACTGCTTCAATGTCTGCGGAGATTGCGGAAGTGCGTAGAACTGTCCCGGATTCATACGTGACGGTACTACGAAGTCGCGTGCACCTTCAGGAGTAGAACCGATCAAAACGGGCGTTTCCACCTCGATGAAGCCCAGGCTATCCAGATATTTGCGAACTTCAATCGTCATTCTATGACGCAATTCCAGATTAGAGCGGACAGCGTTACGACGCAAATCCAGGTAACGATATTTCATGCGGATATCATCACCACCATCCGTATTATCCTCAATAGTGAACGGAGGAGTCATAGCCGTATTTAGTACGTTCAGTTCGGAAACGATGATTTCAATGTCTCCGGTAGGAATGTTTGCATTCTTGCTGAAACGTTCATTAACCGTTCCTGTCACTTGAATGACGAACTCACGTCCCAGTTTATTAGCACGTTCACAGAGTTCAGCATTAATTTCTTCGTTAAAGACCAACTGGGTAATTCCGTAACGGTCGCGGAGGTCGATAAAAGTCATTCCTCCCATTTTACGGCTGCGCTGTACCCATCCAGACAGCGTAACTTGCTTGTTTACATCAGAGATTCTTAGTTCTCCACATGTGTGCGTTCTGAACATATATTTTTTATTTAAACGATTATCACTCGCGTTTCTATTTTGATTGAACCAAAACTGCGCAAAAGTACGCAATAATTTGTAATTCGTTGTCAGTAATCCGTTATTTTATCAGACTTTCTTTGTCAGCTTTTTCAATATTTTCTTGTTTCTGTCTGTTATATTGTCGACGATGGCTTCATTCATCAATTTGATACCATTCATATATTCCTGCGCTCTTTGGAGCACATTGGCAGCATCCTTTTCCGACGCTTGCGGCACCACTACGCGCAATCCCCTTTGAATCAACTCAATGTTCACATTGGCGTCCGTTTCCATGGGGTCGCCGTCAAAGTGCACTACTCCCGGAGTAGTGCGACGGATGCACAACTGCTTGCAACGGAAAGTCTTGATACGGCTATTCTGATCGATTGTCTTATTGAATAACTGGAAAGCCAATGAAGGGACATCCAATACGGTGAACGGTTCGAGAATGGTTACATCCAGCAAGCCATCCGTCAGCGTAGCTTGCGGGGCGATATAAGCATTGTTTCCATATTGCGACGCGTTTCCGCAGGCAATCAGGAAAGCCTTATACTTGGAAACTCCGTTTTCC
Source organism: Bacteroides sp. D2 (assembly GCF_025147085.1). NCBI lineage: Bacteria > Pseudomonadati > Bacteroidota > Bacteroidia > Bacteroidales > Bacteroidaceae > Bacteroides > Bacteroides sp. D2. The sequence continues at coordinate 5,040,539 of NZ_CP102261.1, forward strand.
GTTTCCAGTTCATACGTTTCCGGTTCATATTTAAGACTCTCTTGCAGGGTCTTTTCCAGATAAGTCAACACCCCGCGTTTACCGGCATGCGCAAACTTCAGACTAACAAAAGCATCGAATCCCACTCCGCAAGTGCAGAAAAAATCCGTCCCGTTAATCTTACCATAATCTATTACGTCCATGCAACCTTCGTTCAGCACTTCCAGCGCCCTCTTCGGTTCCATCGGTATATGCAGATGCCTCGCCAGTCCATTACCCGATCCGCAGGGAATAATTCCCAGTGCGGTATCAGTATGCACCAACGAACGAGCTATTTCATTGATTGTCCCGTCCCCACCGATAGCCACTACTATATCAGTCTTCTCTTCGGCAGCTTTAGCAGCTATTTCTACTGCATGACCGGCTCTCTCCGTATTCACTACTTCCCAAGAGTATCTCGCCTTGTCTATTTTTTCGTCCAGCAAGTTAAGAATCAATTCTTTACTTTGTGTTCCCGAAATAGGATTGACGACGAATTTTATTTTTTTCATTCTTTCGTTCATGCTATTCTTGTCGATTGTAGACGACAAAAGTAATATAAATATCTTAAATTTTAATCTATTAGAGGTTTCTAATCACATGAGGGCAACTTTTTTCTCTTAAAAAGAACAGATAAAAGCAAATTTTGTTATCTTTGCCCCCTGTTTTTAAACACTTGTTAAGATAAAAGGATGTAAGATCGTCAGCGAACGATCTGAGTATGAGTATAATAAATTATAATTCATGGGATTATTACAAGAGAAGTTAGCTAAGTACGACCTGCCACAAAAGTTTATGGCACAGGGCGTTTACCCATATTTCCGTGAGATAGAAGGAAAGCAGGGTACAGAGGTAGAAATGGGCGGACACGAAGTGTTGATGTTCGGTTCCAATGCATACACTGGCCTTACGGGAGATGAAAGAGTGATTGAAGCAGGTATTAAAGCCATGCATAAATATGGTTCCGGATGCGCAGGCTCGCGCTTCTTGAATGGTACACTTGACCTGCACGTTCAGTTGGAAAAAGAACTGGCTGCCTTTGTAGGCAAAGATGAAGCACTCTGCTTCTCAACCGGTTTTACGGTGAATTCGGGAGTTATTCCTGCTTTGACAGATCGCAATGATTATATCATTTGCGACGACCGCGACCACGCATCTATCGTAGATGGCCGTCGCCTCTCCTTCTCTCAACAACTGAAATATAAGCATAACGATATGGCGGATCTGGAAAAGCAACTTCAAAAGTGCAACCCGGATTCAGTGAAGCTCATCATAGTAGACGGTGTGTTCTCTATGGAAGGCGACCTGGCAAACTTGCCCGAAATCGTACGCTTGAAACATAAATACAACGCTACTATCATGGTAGACGAAGCTCATGGCTTGGGTGTATTTGGAAAACAAGGACGTGGTGTTTGCGACCATTTCGGTCTGACTCACGAAGTTGACTTGATTATGGGTACTTTCAGCAAATCACTGGCTTCTATCGGTGGATTCATTGCTGCTGATTCTTCTATCATCAACTGGTTACGTCACAACGCACGTACTTATATATTTAGTGCGTCCAACACTCCGGCTGCTACTGCATCTGCTCTTGAAGCTCTCCACATCATCCAAGATGAACCGGAAAGACTTGAAGCGCTGTGGGAAGCTACCAACTATGCATTGAAGCGTTTCCGTGAAGCAGGTTTTGAAATCGGTGCAACAGAATCACCTATCATCCCTCTTTATGTACGTGACACGGAAAAAACATTCATGGTCACTAAATTGGCTTTCGATGAGGGTGTATTTATCAATCCGGTTATTCCTCCGGCATGTGCACCGCAAGACACTTTGGTACGTGTGGCATTGATGGCTACCCATACAAAAGATCAAATTGACCGCGCTGTAGAAAAGCTGGTTAAGGCATTTAAAGCATTGGATATTTTATAATCCGATTATATAAATCATCTAAAAAGTCTGGTACAGTAATGTATCAGACTTTTTAGATGATCTTTACCCCTACAACAATATGTGTGATTATGCAAGATATAGTAAACGGACGCTGCGGTTGGTGCGGAACTGACGAACTGTATGTGAAATACCACGATCAGGAGTGGGGAAAGTTAGTGACCGACGACAAGATGCTGTTTGAGTTTCTTGTGTTGGAAAGTGCTCAAGCAGGATTGAGTTGGATAACCATCCTTAAAAAGCGTGAGGGATATCGCAAAGCCTTTTGTGATTTCGACCCTGAACGGGTGGCACAAATGAACGATGAAGATATTGAACGATTGATGCAATTTGATGGCATTGTGAAAAACCGCCTGAAAATCAAAGCAACAATTACAAATGCAAGACAGTTCCTTGTGGTACAAAAGGAGTTCGGTAGTTTTTACGACTATACGCTGTCGTTCTTTCCCGATAGAAAACCGATCATCAATGCCTTTCAGTCATTGAGTGAGATTCCGGTATCATCTCCCGAATCTGATGCCATGAGCAAGGATATGAAGAAACGAGGATTTAAATTCTTTGGAGCTACGATTTGTTATGCTCACTTACAGGCTGCAGGGTTTATTAACGACCATCTGGCAGACTGTATTTGCCGAAAGAACAAATAACAATATAACTTCATGTTATAAAATGACTATTTTGCTACCTAATTTGATGGTAATGTTATATACCTTTCTGGTTGGCAAAATAAATATGTTTGCTTGAAAGAAGAAATAAAAAGTAAGCTGGAACTTTTTAAGGTTCCAGCTTACTATATATAAAGATGTGATACGTGCCGCTTATGGTTTTTTCTCAATCATACCTGCCGTAGCGTTGAACTGATACTCACGGGTAGCATCGGCTGCCTGCCACGCGTCGTTCATAGCTTTGATTTGGGCAGTGCTGGGTGCATTACCACTGAATGCTGCGCAATTTTCAGATTTTCCTCTGCCTACTGCGCTGCTAATTCCGACTACTGTTTTCCAATAACAGTAGTCGGAATTATTAGGATCAATCCAACCTACGATTCCACCTTTATCGTTATTTGTAGAGATAGTGCCAGCTGCGCTCCAACAGGCTATAGCTTTACCGCATAAACCTGCAATGCCTCCAGCACTAGGATTGTTCACGCCTATGATGTTCGCAGTATTGAAACAACCAGTAATATCAGCTTCACCATCACCGGTAATACCGCCTATAACTTCACTACCTGTGATTACACCACTATTACTACATGCTATGATTATTGTTCCTCTAGTACTGTAGCCTACAATGCCTCCTGTAGTGGCAGTACCGGTCAGTGCTGCCGTATTGTGACAATTTATGATTTTACCCTGTTGTGTCTGACCTATGATACTGCCAAAACGACCATTGCTATTCTTATATTCACTTATGCTTCCTTTGAAACTAAGATTTTGAATGGTAGTTCCATTTCCATATCCAAAGATACCAGCATATTGTTCTGTATCCTTTATGGTAAGCGTGCCACTTATGCTATAGCCTGCTCCATCGAAATTTCCAAAAAATTGCCTATTAGCGGAGCTCAAAGCCCCAATAGGAGTCCATTCCATTGTTCCGAGGTCAATGTTATCAAGTAGTTTGTAATATTTGCTATTCCAAGTGCTTGGTTGGTTTCCGTTTACACGAGTAGCTAGCAATACTAATTGTTCTTTATTCTTAATGGTGTAGGCTTTATCCCAACTAGAGCCGTCGATACCTGCCTCTCCTTCGTTTTCGAAGGTGGGGCCAGCCGTTACTTTCACTTTACAGGTAGCCGTAAATCCACCGTCTTCGGTAGTTACCGTAATAGTCGTCTCACCTTCGGTGACACCCGTTACTGTACCGTCGGCAGCAATGGTGGCAACTTCGGACTTACTACTCTTCCAAGTAACATTCTTGTTGGTAGCAGTAGCAGGAGTAAAAGTAGGAATCAACTTCACTGTGCCATCTTTTGCCACGGATTTATCTGTAAGAGCAACGCTTTCTACGCTGACTTCCGTTGTATATACGATAACACGTGTAGCTGAATGTTCCGTTCCGTCTTTACCAACAACGATTACTTTCAATAAAGCAAATTCGCCCTCTTCAATTCCAGCTGGCAGCGTAAAAGTTACTTTAGCGTTAACATCAATCGTCTTATCTTCTTTGAATGTCGGGCTGGTAAGTTCTACACCCCAGGGAGTAGAAGTTGCACGAGTCGTAGCTTTTACAATAGCTACTTCCATTCCTTTACTGCTGGTCAGTTCGGCTTTGATAGCGGCATAATCACCCTCTTTTACGTTAAGCGCCAGTGTGAGTTCATGTTTTTCGCTGTTCACTTTAAACTCGTCGAACTTATCGAATATCTTCATTTCACTTGCCATAGGCAGGGTAAATGTTGCACCGCCTTCACCTGCAAGGGTAAAGGTTACCGTGCCTTTAGTTTTGTCTACCGTTACACCGTCTGCGGCAAATACGGCATCGCCTTGTGCACCGTCTGCTCCGGCAGCACCTGCTGAACCTGTTTCACCCTTGTCGCCTTTATCACCTGTGGCTTGTACTTTCTTTCCGTTGTTTAACAGCCATTCACCGTTTACTTTCCAATAAACTTTACCATCGGTGTCTGTAACTACGCTTAATACGGGAGACTGACCGTTTATACCTGCGCTTCCGTCCACACCCTTATCGCCAGTGGTGCGAATCTTCTTGCCATCGGCATCGAGCATCCAAGTGGCGGCAGTAGTACCAATCTTTACCGTCCAGTAATACTCTCCTTCGAATTTGTCTACTCCGATAACAGGAGTCACACCGTCCGCTCCTTTGGCTCCATCCTTGCCGTTGTAGATGGTGATGGATTCGCCCTTGCTGAAATTGATAGTGTAACGCAGATAAGTAGACACCGTGTTCCAACTGCATCCACGTTCCCGCAGACTGTTCTCAAAACGCTTCAACCATTCGGGCGTCAGTTGCCGAAACAGCATCTTGTCCGAACCCAGAAAGGTGCGGATTGCATTTAAGCTGCTCCGGTACACATGAGCAGTCCCTAAATTTCCCCTTCGCTGCAACTCGGCAGCGATTTCTTTCATAAACGAAATCAAATCTTCTTTCTTCATCAACTTTTTTAATAATTACTATGAGCTGATTTAACAGCCGAATTTATTCGAAAAAAGCAAAGCTACAAATAAATTTTAGCACATGCGATTTGCGTTATAAAGATTCAAAAAATAGGAAAATCGAACTATATATTTTAATATATATAGTTTATTATTTATATATTTATAATAATACCGGTAAGTGTTCAGGGGGGGCTTTTTTAGGTAGGTGTAACCATCTGCCATATAGCGAGTTATCTGCCTTTGGAGAGTGTTCCACTATGCGTTCGGCAAAAAGGCGCTTTTTTATCCCCCAAATGGAGGCTCTAAACCCATCCGGCAGAGCCTCTGTTTGATACATTCAGAGGCTCCGTTTCAAGCAAACGGAACCTCTGTTTTTTTGCCTCACACCCTCCTATCCAAAATCCGGCGGGTGTGATAAAAGGTACAAAATCAAAAAATATCAGATATGCAAAACAATCCTGTTCAACAAGTTATCTATTTCCTGAATCATTGCATCTTATTCATTCTTCATGATGACTCCCGGATTGATACGGACAGCCTTGCGGACTTGCCACAGCAACGTTCCCAAAGAAATGAGCGAAGTCAGGATAAAGCCTGCCACGAAGATTCCCACGCCTATCGGAGCTTTCACCGCAAAATCTTTGGTATAATCATTGATGATGTAGTAGACCAACGGAATGGCCACTACAAACGCAGCCCCCAAAATATAAAGATACTTCCTGACCAACAACAGGGCAATCTGCCCGCCGGTAGCACCATTCACCTTACGCAAGGCTATCTCCCGATATCGTTGGCGAATATCATAGAGCGACAATCCGAACAGTCCGAGACAGGACACACAGATAGCCAATCCGGCAAAGGTGACGTAGATACGCGTCGTCCGCTTATCATCGTCATACAGCTTTTCTACCTGATCTTCTACAAAAGAATATTCAAACTCCCCCTCTCCGAGCACTTCATTATGAAGCGCTTTCAGGAAATCAATCGCTTCCTTACGCTTTCCCCCGACTATTGTGGCAAGCAAAGGGTCTGTCGGATTACCATTTTCCTCGTATAGAATGGCCAGAGGAGCATCTCCCTTAGACAGATGTCCGGTGCGGAAATCTTCTATCACTCCTACCACCTGAAAAGGAGGATTCTTCCCTAAATCGATACCCTGGCTCCACCACAAGCGCGATTCCGTCTGCAAGGATGCTTCATCTATCTTCTCTATACGGAAAAGTTTCCGAGCAGTCTCATTGATAATCATTTTATATTGGGCAAACTGATCCTTGTCATTCCACATCCTCCCCTCTTTCAGTTTCAGCCCGAACATACGCATATAGCCATTGCTGGCAAAGGTGATAGCCATCTTATGCTTTTCTCCGTTACACTCCACAGTGGTCTGCGGCTCCAGCTGAATGGGAGGATCGCCATACTGCCATGCTGCAAAGTAAGGACATCCATCCATCTTCTGCCTGATGACCTGCTCTTTATGCTGAATCTCGTCATAATCTCTCTGCCACTCTTCATCGCTCGAATACCTTTTATTCATCGTCTCAAACGAGAGGAACCGGCAAGAAATGATGTCTTTGGTGTGATAGCCCAAATCCGTATGGAGCATCGTATAGAGTTGGCGCACGAAAAACAGCGCAATCACTATCAGGCTGAATGTAATGACATACTGAATGAACAGGAACAATGCACGGGAAACGATGGAATGTCCTCCGACGCTGACAGAACGCAGAGAGGTGATGGGAGAAGAATAATTGTAGCGCAGAAAAGGAAAAAGAGACGTGACCAGCGGCAACCCCAACAAGAGAATAAAAGACAACAAGAGATCGAATGAAACATCCGATTTTACAGGAATGTCATAGACCGATGCAAACATTCCTGCGGTGACTTCTACAATCATCCATATTATTAGCAAAGCAACTGCCACCATACACACGTTCTCTGCATAGATTTGAGAAAATATCTGAAAGCCGCTTGCACCATACACTTTTTTGACACCAAACTCTCGCGCCCGTTTTAAAATGATAACGGTGTATATATTGATGAAATTGAAGATGCCAACCAACAACAGCATACAGGCTACAACGGATAACACAGTGATATGATCTTTATTTCCACGCTGGAAAGCTGCCGAAACGGAACTGACCGCCTTATCGAAATAAAAGTCTTTGAGGGATAAAAGCCTGAACTGTATAGGGCGGTTCCCAAAACAAATTAACGACTGCGGTTTGGATATCTTTTCGTTATACTTCGCGATGTCCGTTCCTTTTGCCAGACGTGCCACACAGAACCCCATCCGGCTCCAATCGGTATATTTTCCCTGATTGACGGGAGCAAGCAGATCGAACTGCAAAGAAGATTTTGTGTCCGGCTCGTCCACTATTCCGGCGATGGTAAGCGCGTTGCCCGTTGAAAAGACGAGCTGTTTGCCCAATGGAGATTCGTCTCCGAAAAGATGTCGGGCATACTTCCGGGTTATTATTACTTCATCCGGCTTCCGGTGACTTGTTATTCCGGACAGGACGGGATAATTCATCAGTTGCATGAACGTGCTGTCTGCTACCAGCACATTGGCCTGATAGCGATGGTTGTCGAAGAGGATATAATCGTCTTCAAAAGAGACGCAGTATGAATATGCCTCTATTTCAGGATTCTTCATAGGGTCTATGAAGTTGGGATCATGATTCCTGTCGGTATTGTCCATGATCGCAATACCGCCGTCACTTCGCTGGGCGGTGAGTAAATACAGACGGTCTAAATCTTTGCAGAAATGATCGACCGTTAATTCCTGATGGATATAGCGCACTATTATTAACGTTGCCGCTACGCTCACTGCAAGCCCTACGATATTGATTATCGTGTAAGTCTTGAAGCGGAACAGCGTTCTGATAATAGATAATTGTTTTTTCATATTTCACTCATTTATTTTATTCACTCTTGATGACTTCCGCCGGATTCTGCCGGGCAGCTTTCCATACGCGCCAGATGATGCTTAGGAAAATGACAAGTCCCATTCCTATGAATATGACTGCATAGAGCCATCCTTCTATCGGAGTCTGTTTCACATACTCTTCAAGCCAGCGTCTCATCAGAAGATACCCCAGCGGAAAGGCCAGAATGGAGGCGACAGCAAGCAGAATCAAGTACTCTTTAAAGAACAGGTTCAGGATCACTCTCACATTCGCACCGTTCACCTTGCGGATGGCAATTTCTTTCCGGCGCTGTTCGCACGACAGTGTCACCAATGAGAATATGCCGAACACGGCAATCGCTATACATATAAAGGAGACTATGCTCAATAATTGGCACAATGTATTTTCCGACTTCATATAGGCATCATACACTTCCTCAATGTTCACCAGATAGAGTTCTCTATCCGGATTTCCTTTGTATGCTTCTTCTCTCAATTTCTGCGACACGGCGTTCCATGTCCCCTCTTTGAATTTGAAGATGAAATCCCCTCTTTCCTTGCTTTCGGGCAAAAAGAATACAGCCGGAGTCACCGGATGCACCGGAGCATTGTAATAGATGTCTCTGATGACTCCTTTCACTGTGCATACCTCATTTACTCCCATACGCAGGGTTTTTCCTATCGGCTTATCCCATCCAAAGGCTTTCACGGCAGCTTCATTGATGACTACGGTTTCTTTCCCATCCTTTTCGTTCAGCATCTCCCCCTCCAGGACATCGACCTGAAAGAAATCAACGTAAGCCTGATTGATTGTTTCACTCTCTACGCTCACACGTTGTTCCTTGTCCGTTTTCCCCTCCCATTCGTCTAGCGTGCAGGTGGAAAACATCATTTTGGGGATAGGAGTGTAAAAACCTTGCAAGCGTTCGGTCACATCGGGCATCTGATCGAGAATGGCGTCGAAAGGAACATTCCCAAATCCATAACTGGAAATCACTCCGACGTTGTGCCTTTCCAGTCCCAGTTCCTTAGAATTCAGCAGGAAGTTTAACTGCTTGAGCATGAACAGGGTACAGAATACAAAACCGATACTGATGAAAAGCTGGAAAAGAATGCTTCCTTTGTAGAACCATCCGGAAAAATGTATAGTTGATTTGTGTTTGATGTTGTCTAATAAAGTTTTCCTGTTGACATAGTGTACAAGTATGGCGGCAATGCCTGTTGTCAGTAATAGCAATGCCAGGATATAGGTTATCACTTCAGTGTAGAAAAACGAAGTGCTCTCTCCTATCTGTGACAAGCGTTTGAAAACGGGCAGGATTAATTCGATCAGTACGAGACCTACTCCTGACGATATGGCAAGGAGCAGGATTAGTTCGGAAAGAAGCAAGGAGAGCAGGCTGCCGTTGGAGGCTCCATTCACTTTCCGCAAGGCCAGTTCGCGTTTACGCATTCGAATACGGGTGACGTGCATAGTCAGATAATTGCATAGCCCGCAAATAATGACTAATGCACCGATGCACGCAAAAAGGCGTACATGATTCAGCTTTACATTCACGTTGTCTGTCGGATGAGTGCTGCGTAGCGTTGTCAGAGGAGCGATGGGGATGGATATCGACCTTTTATGCGAGTTCTGTTCCACTTCAGTTTTTGAGAGTCGCTGTTCCAATGCTTTTATGTCACTGTTGGGATAGACGCGGAATAGCGTGTTGCATTGTTGTCTTCCCCAATCCGGCTCCCAGTCATAATAAGGCAGCAAGATGTCAAAAGAGTAGAGAGAGTGTCCCTCCCATGATTTCACCACTGCAACGATTGTTTTCTCATCATTATTCTTTTGAGGGAAAAACAGCTGTTTGCCTATCGGGGATTCCGTTCCGAATATCCGTTGAGCGGCCCTGTCGGTAATGGCTATCTGATTTTTATCCAGTCGCAAATAATTATCTCCGTCTATGGCAGTGATATGGAACATCGAGATAAAATTCGAATCGACTTCCATTTGTGTGAGTTGATATTCCGTCTCCTGGTAGTTGACGGGCTTCTCGCCCGGCCCCAGATATACACGGCAGGATTTCTCAATCTCCGGACAGTTTTTCACCAGATATTCTGCCAATAGGCTGGAGGAATAATAGGAAAAACCATCTCCTTGCAAATCGAATTTATTGCCCGCCAGATAGATGCGTTCGGCACCTTCATGGAAGTTGTCATACGTCATTTCATAACGTATCCATAAAGCGGATAGCGCGAAACAGGTGAAGCCAACTGCCAGTCCGATGATGCTGACAAGGCTTTGTGTCTTGTATTTCACCAGATTACGGAAGGCTACTTTCAGATAGTGGTTTATCATGATATACTCTTTATTGATGGCTTGTGCTTACATACTAACTTCGGTCACCACCTGTCCGTCAAACAGGTTGATGATACGGTCGGCATAGCCGGCATCATGTTGCGAGTGGGTCACCATGACGATGGTGGTTCCTTCTTTATTCAGTTCGTTCAATAGTCCCATCACTTCTTTACCGTTTTTGGAGTCGAGGTTACCGGTAGGCTCATCGGCCAGAATCAGTTTGGGGTTGGACACGACGGCACGGGCAATGGCCACGCGTTGCTGCTGACCGCCGGAGAGTTGTTGCGGAAAGTGTTTGCTGCGGTGGGTGATGGACATTCGTTCCATGGCTGTCTCTACCCTCTTTTTCCGTTCGGAAGCGGAGATTCCCATATAGAGTAAAGGCAGTTCGATGTTTTCGTATACGTTCAACTCGTCTATCAGGTTAAAGCTCTGAAACACGAAGCCGATCACGCCTTTACGAAGGCTGGTGCGTTGCGATTCGGTATAGCGGGAGACTTCCGTTCCATTCAGGTAGTACTCCCCTCCTGTCGGGTTATCGAGCAGTCCCAGAATGTTGAGCAGCGTTGACTTGCCACAGCCGGAGGGGCCCATAATGGCTACAAATTCGCCTTGTTTCACTTCGATGTTGACGTTGTTCAACGCCCAGGTTTCCACTTCTTCCGTTTTGAAAATCTTCTGTAAGTTAATGGTCTTAATCATAACTGTATAGTTTTAGATTTATATTTTTATTCGTTTTTGATTACTCCACCCAATATGCTTCCCCAATAGAAAGAATACGGTGTACATTTGTTTCCACAGTTGCAGTACCATGTTATGTTACTTGTGTGCCGGAATATGCTAATTCAAGATTAATTCTTCCGCATCGCCAAAGGTATCATATCCGGTGGTAATTACCCAATCTCCCGGCTGTAAACCTTCTACTATTTCGTATTGCTGCGGATTCTGGCGACCAATGTTCAATGGCACGCGGACGGCTTTTGTCTTTGATGCATTTACTTTGTAAATCCATTGTCCGCCTGTAGACTGGTAGAAGTTGCCTCGCGGAATAATGAGTGCTTGCTCCGGCTGTCCCAATTCAATCTGTACGCGGAAGCTCTTGCCGACTCTTACATTATCGGGCATATCTCCTGTAAAGACAAGATCGACATCGAACACACGGTCTTTCACTTCGGGAACTACTTTCGATATTTTCAGCGGATATTTGTTTCCCTGATAGTTCACGGTAGCGGGCAGTCCGGTGGTAATCCGGTCGATGTAGTATTCGCTAAGTGAAGTATGAATTTTGTATTGGTCGAGCACTTTTATTTCAGCAATGCTTTCGCCGGAGGAAACCTGCTGTCCCGGAGTGACCTTGACGAAACTAAGCTGGCCTTTCAGGGGAGCTGTGACTACGAGACTATTCAGTCGTTCGCGAGTACGTTCGTATTTCTTCCGTTCCCGCTCGCGGTCGTTGCGGATCAGTTCTTTACGTATCATCGTAACGGTGGAATCATGTCGGAGGCTCTCTTGTTGCAGGGCTGCGTTTTTCTGTTTGTAGCTGTATTCATCTTCTGCTACTAGCAATTGGGCCTTACTCTTCACGCCCATCTGGAATTCTTCGCGGTCGAGGGCGATACTTTTTTTCAGGCGTTCGAGTTCGTAGTTATTGGTCAGGGCTTGCTGTTTCAGGTTCAGACTTTTTTGTTCCATTTCAATCTCCTGCTCCTGATAGGTTATCATTCGCTTTTCCCATTCGTCGCGCTGGTCTTCGATATTGCGGAGCAAATCGGGATTGGAAAGTATAAGAATGGTGTCTCCCTGTTGAAGCAAACTTCCCTCTTCACCAACTATTCTTTCCACGCTTCCTGCTTCGCGGGTATTGATCTTGATGGTTAGTATGGGTTGAATGAGCCCTTCTACGTCTACATATTCCATGAAATTGGATTCTTTCACTTCTGCAATCTGTATATTTTCGGCATCTATCCGTAGTTTTCTGGGACCTAAAGACAAAGTAATCACATAAATCAAAAAGGCGGCAAATAAAAGCCCTCCTATCAGATAGTATCTGTAACGAATGTACCACGGTTTCTTTTCTAATTTTATATCCATGAGATTATCTGGTGTTTTACAAGTTTCTATTAAGTAGGGTTCCATCACTATTCTTTACTGACTTTTCGTTGTTCTCTATTCAATCAGAAGATGGTAGTCTTCTGTCAGTATCGTATTTCGTTCAAAATCGTATAGTGTCATGCTACGGAGTGTATAATATAAACTCCAATAATTGTATAAAGCTGAAATATAGTTGCGGCGGGCACTGTCTTTCTCTGAAATGGAAGCGTTCAGGTCAAGAATGGTAGATTTACCTAATAGATAGAGTTTGCGGGCTACTTCGCTTCTTCGTTGGGCCGTTTCATCCGTGCGGGCAGCGATGCGGACACGTTGCGTTTGCAGATTGAATTGTTTGACGAGTTTGCGGACGTTCAGTTCAAAATCTGTCCGGCTCTGTTCGACTTGTGTGTACACCAGGTCACGATTGGAACGGGCTACTCGCACTTGTCCTTTTCCACGCCCCCAGTCCAGGATAGGGAGAGAAATGCCGATGCTTACGTATTGCTGGTCTAATAAATTTCGATAGGCGTCGGGTAGTTTGTCGGCAGTCTGCGTTACTCCGAAACGGAGATAGATATCTGCTTTCAGGCCGGCATTGGCGCGGGCTTTCGCCACAGCACTCTCACTTTCCAGTTTCCACCTTTCCATCGTCTGTATGTCCGGACTGTTTTCGTAAGCCAGCGCCAGTGCTTCATTCAGGTTCACACTGAAATCCGGAATTTGAGGACTGACAAGGACACGCAATTCCCGATCTTCGTGAATACCAAGATAGGAACGGAGTTCCTGCATACAATTATCCATTTCAATAAGGGCATTCATGCGGTTTGTCTCTTCCGTCAAACGGTTGAGTTCCAGTTGCAGCATTTCATTTTCTGTGATGGTACCTATGTTATAGCGGCCTTGCGCATAACGGTAAAGTGTATCGGCATTGGCGTAATTAAAGGAAGCAATATCGTAATCGCTCTGGGCGGTGGCCAAGGCAAAGAATTTATTAATCGCATTGGCTGATACGAGTTCAAGCGTCTCTACGTAGCTTTTCTTTGCCTCCTGATAGCGCACGGGCTCTATCCGTCTATCCCATTTCAAACTATTGTAGCCAAAAAGAGACTGGCGATAACCGATCATAATGGGAGAAGTCTGCCACGAGTATTTATGTTCGCTGAACAGATCCATGCGTTGAGCGGAGGTTTCGAGAAAGAAAGAGCCACCGGTCCAGGATAAGTTCTGTGAAAGATTCAGGGTTAAATCCGTATTCAATAGATTTTGTTCGACAAACTTTACCGAACCGTCTCCCATCGTTATCTTGTTAATGGCACGGTTCAGATTCGGATCGGATGTCAGGCTTAAAGACGGCAGATAGTTGGCACGATAATATTTATAGTTCCAATACGCAGAACGGAAACTGTGGCGTGCCGTCTGTGCATCGGGAGATTCCATACGGGCAATCTCTATGACTTGCTTCAACGATAACTCTGTGACTTGATCTTGAGCAATCAATAATTCTGTCGGTAACAGTCCGAGATATATAAAGATTAATTTCAGGTTCATTCGTTGGTTTTATTTGTTATTTATCATTCAAAAGATGTGCCATTTAGATAAAGATCTATTATTCAATAATATATAAATATTTCTTTTATTAATCCAGTGTGCATATACGCACAAAAATAGTGCGCAATCGCACACACAACACATGAGATTTATCTATATCTTTGCTCCTGGAATCTAATAGATTATAAGATATGGAAGAAGTCAACAAATTAGGAAAGATACTCATAGTAGATGATAATGAGGACGTGCTCTTTGCCCTCAATCTGCTACTGGAACCGTATACGGAGAAGATAAAAGTGACCACTACTCCCGATCGGATCGAGCATTTCATGACTACCTTTCATCCCGATCTTATCTTATTGGATATGAATTTCAGCCGGGATGCCATCAGTGGACAGGAAGGATTTGAAAGTCTGAAACAGATATTGCAGATGGATCCACAGGCTATTGTTATTTTCATGACTGCTTATGCAGATACGGACAAGGCCGTGCGGGCCATCAAAGCTGGTGCTACTGATTTTATTCCCAAGCCGTGGGAAAAGGATAAATTGCTGGCTACGCTTACTTCGGGAATGCGACTGCGGCAATCACAACAGGAAGTCAGTATTCTGAAAGAGCAGGTGGAAGTTCTTAGCGGTCAAAATGCTTCGGAGAATGATATTATTGGTGAGTCATCGGCCATGCAGGAAGTGTTTGCCACGATCAATAAATTAAGTAATACGGATGCCAATATACTGATTCTCGGAGAAAACGGTACGGGAAAGGATGTGATTGCCCGCCTGTTATATCGTTGTTCTCCCCGATACGGCAAACCTTTTGTCACGATTGATCTGGGAAGTATCCCCGAACAATTATTTGAAAGTGAGCTGTTTGGTTTCGAAAAAGGCGCTTTCACCGATGCCAAGAAGTCAAAAGCGGGACGAATGGAGGTGGCGACCAATGGGACTTTATTTCTCGATGAAATCGGTAATCTCTCGCTTCCTATGCAGTCTAAATTACTGACTGCCATCGAAAAAAGGCAAATCAGTCGCTTAGGAAGTACGCAAGCTGTTCCCATCGACGTCCGTTTAATCTGTGCCACCAATGCCGATATCCAGCAGATGGTGGAAGACGGGAATTTCCGTCAGGATTTATTATATCGTATCAACACGATTGAAATACATATACCTCCACTCCGTGAACGGGGCAATGACATCATCTTGCTTGCCGAACACTTTTTAGATCGTTATGCCCGCAAATATAAAAAGGAAATGCACGGACTGACACGGGAAGCCAAAAACAAACTGCTGAAATATGCATGGCCCGGAAATGTGAGGGAACTTCAACATACGATAGAACGTGCTGTAATCTTGGGAGACGGCTCCATGCTAAAACCTGAAAACTTCCTTTTTCATGCGACACCTAAACAGAAAAAGGACGAAGAAATGGTACTGAATCTCGAACAACTGGAACGGCAGGCCATTGAGAAAGCGCTCCGAATCAGCGACGGAAACATCTCCCGTGCTGCCGAATATTTAGGGATTACCCGTTTTGCATTGTATCGCAAACTTGAAAAATTAGGCTTATGAAACGATTTGAGTTTAAAGTAGCGTTGCACATCTTAGTTATTTTTCTGCTTTCTATCGGCAGTTGTCTGCTGTATCAAAGGCAGTTATGGTTCAGCACTACCGTCTGTATTCTCTTTTTGATAGGTACCGGTATGCATCTCTACCGAATACAGTTCAAGCAAATCACCTTGTTACGACGATTGACGGATGGACTTCGCTACAACGATATGACGCAGAATCTTCATCCGCCTTTCAAAAATAAGATGATGGATGAGTGGGCGCAGGAGCTTTCTAATGCATTGAAGGACTTTCGGGGAAAGTTATTGGCAGAGGAAGTCAAGCATCAGTATTACGAGAATTTATTAAATAAGGTAGATACTGCCGTACTCGTAACCGATGCTTCCGGACACATCGAATGGATGAATCAGGCTGCAGTAGCCCATCTGGGGCAAATATCACAACTACCGGACGTACTTCAGGAGGCTTCTATCAGCAATGATATGTCCATGATCCGCATCGAGCAGAATGGTATCGTTCTGGAAATGGCTATTTCCTGCACCACATTTGCCACACAGGGGAAGAAACAGCGGTTAATCAGTCTGAAGAATATTCATTCTGTACTGGAACGTAATGAAATGGAGGCCTGGCAAAAGCTGATTCGTGTATTAACGCACGAAATCATGAACTCCATCACTCCTATTATTTCTCTTTCGGAAACGTTAAGTGAAAGGGGAATCCCCGAATCACTCGGAGAAAAGGAGTATTCTGCTATGTTGCAAGCTATGCAGACTATTCACAGAAGAAGTAAGGGATTACTGGGATTTGTGGAGAATTACCGGCGACTGACACGAATTCCGACACCTATCCGCACCAAAGTATCTGTTGCAGAATTATTTATGGACTTAAAGAAATTATTCCCGGAAGAGTATATTCATTTCGAAATGCCCGCATCCGATTTATATTTATATGCAG
The DNA here is from genome assembly GCF_025147085.1 of Bacteroides sp. D2. Taxonomy (NCBI): domain Bacteria; kingdom Pseudomonadati; phylum Bacteroidota; class Bacteroidia; order Bacteroidales; family Bacteroidaceae; genus Bacteroides; species Bacteroides sp. D2. Next base: position 5,057,024 of record NZ_CP102261.1, read on the forward strand.
ACCGGGCACAGATAGAACAAGTGCTTATCAACTTATTAAAAAATGCTCGCGAAACGTGCGAGCGAAAAATAGATAAAGAGATACAGATAAAGTTTTTCTCTAAAGACAACCCGACATTAACAATATCTGATAATGGCGAGGGAATTCTAACAGATGTTTTGGACAAGATTTTCGTTCCTTTCTTCACCACCAAAACATCCGGTTCGGGCATCGGATTGAGCCTGTGCAAACAGATCATGACTTTGCATGACGGAAGTATTAACGTAAAATCAGAAATAGGGAAAGGAAGTTGCTTTATTCTTACTTTCCCTAAATGAGAATCACTGAAAGCCTCCCGAATCCTTTAATACGATGATTAGTCTGGGTAGTAGAGGAATTACTTATCCTCTACTACCCAGACTATTTGTATCAGGATTTAACTCCTTAACAGCCTCTTTGACCGCTTTATTAGTTGGCTTGCGATATGCTTCCGCTTGTTGAACGGGGACAATCTCATTCACCATTCTTTCATATCCTTTTTGCTCTAACAAGTGCACTTCTTTTTCACCTGTTTCTTTTTGTTTTCTTGTTTTCATAAGGCTTTTCATTTTAAAATTCTTATTTATAAAACAGAAAACATCGAAAGATAGTTCATACTCACAGATAATTTATGTACGGGGCAACTGCTCCCCAATATACTACTATAGGCTTGTTCATTCCGGTACGGATTTGAGCTTAAACTTACACAGTGAAAAAAATATCTATCATGCTATCATTCATTTTTATATCATACTAATTATCAGTGAAATAAGTATGATAGATATATTTCTAAAAAGGCATCTCTCATACTTATACCACCAAAAACAGGGTATCTCTCATCAATAAAATAATCGAATAAAGGTCGGACAGGCGTAAGATGGTTTGTTTTTGTTGCAATGAATCCGTATAAATCCGACCTGTATGGCTTAATAATCCCACTTTAATAGCGATAAGTTTATAGCCCACATATGTGTGACGAACAGTCTACATACGTGGGCTGTACAGTTTACAGGTGCGGGCTGTACAGCCTACATATGTAGGCTATAAAAAGATTACCGTTTCCAATGGATTATTAAGCTGCCAAATACAGGTTATCATCCTATAAAGTGAATATCCTTGTGGCTTCATATGGGTATTTTTCCCTGATTCTACACTAAAACGGATGCAGTAGTGGTATGATAGATACCCGTTTTTTGCGACAGAAACATGATAGATACCTGTTTGAAAAATTATCTATCATACTTATTCTTCTGATAATTAAAACAATATAAAAATAAATGATAGTATGATAGATATTTTTTTCATTATGTAGTATTTAAGTTTAAATCGTACAATTATCATTCAGCTCATTTCTGTACTGGAAATGAAACAAACTTTTGAGGTGGTTGCCTTGATTTATGTACACCTTAATTCTATAATATATAAATTAACTCCTATATTTGTACTTTTATTCAACTTATCCTCTTTATAAATTATGAAAGAAAACAAATATAATAATAGCCATTTCTTCAGTCAATATTCTCAAATGTCCCGTTCGGTAGAGGGCTTGAAAGGAGCCGGAGAATGGCATGTATTGCAGAAAATGCTCCCTGATTTTGCTGGGAAAAGAGTTTTGGACTTAGGCTGTGGATTCGGCTGGCATTGCGCCTATGCAATAGAGCACGGAGCAACACACGCTACCGGAATTGATATTTCGGAGAAAATGCTCGAAGAAGCTCGGAAAAGAAACCCTTCTCCACTCATTGAATACCAATGTATGGCTATCGAAGATTTTGATTTCCAGCCAGATTCTTATGATATTGTCATCAGCTCGCTAACCTTCCATTATCTCGAATCCTTTACGGATATATGCCGAAAAATCAATAACAGCCTGACTCCGGGAGGCACTTTCGTCTTCTCCGTAGAACACCCGATATTTACGGCCTATGGCAATCAGGATTGGCATTACGACCAGGACGGGAAGCCTATTCATTGGCCGGTAGATCGTTATTTTACGGAAGGCAGACGCACAGCAGTCTTCCTGGGCGAAGAGGTTATCAAATACCACAAGACGCTGACTACGTATATAAACGGTCTCCTTCAAACCGGATTTGAGATATGCGAACTTATAGAGCCACAACCGGACGAAAGCTTACTGGATATCATTCCGGGAATGAAAGATGAATTGCGACGCCCCATGATGCTTCTGATCTCTGCCAATAAAAAAAGTGAGACCGCAAAGTGATGAGATTCAAGGTATTGAGAAATAATAGGTAAAAAACATTCGTTTAGCTATTGTTAATTAAAAAATACTCCCTATCTTTGCACCGCTTTTGAAAAGAACAACCCTTCAAAAAAGTAGCGGGGTGTAGCGCAGTCCGGTTAGCGCACCTGCTTTGGGAGCAGGGGGTCGTGGGTTCGAATCCCGCTACCCCGACTACAAAAAAGAGGGTTATTAAGTTCAAATTTTTTCGGGGTGTAGCGCAGTCCGGTTAGCGCACCTGCTTTGGGAGCAGGGGGTCGTGGGTTCGAATCCCGCTACCCCGACGAAAAATTCAAGTCAAGAAAAATTAAATGGTGTTGAGCTGATACAGTTTGTATCGGCTTTTTTGTTTGTGCAAAATAGACCCAATTATACCCTATTTTGGGGCAAATAAAAGGGATAATTCTTTGAACTATCTTTGAACAAGTTTTTCTATTTGCACCTATTTAGTGGAAAATAAAGCAATTTCCCGCCAATTTACCCCGATTCAAGCTGTTTAATGCAATTTTAAACATTTAAAAAACATTAAAACAGTATGGCAACATTTAAAGCAATCGTTTTCCAAACAGGAAGACATATAAAACAAGATGGAACATCAAATATAAAAATCAGAATCTATCATAATAGAGAATCCCAGTATATAGCAACCAGCTACTATATCCGCCCAGAAAACATGGACGACTCCGGCCGGATCCTACCCAACGTACCTAACAGTGAAATGATAGAGTACGAAATAAATGCGTATATCCAAAAGATCAGGAGAGAGTATTTGAAGCTAGGACAAGAAAGAACCCAATTTATGTCATGTAAGGACTTAAAAGAAGAAATTGAAAAATCATTAGTTCCTGATGCCGAGTTTATAGATTTTGTAGAGTTTACTCAAAATATAGTAATTCAAACGGAAAAGAGAAAAACTGCCGAATGGTACAGATCTTCTATCGATACCCTATGTTGGTACATGAAAAGAAAAAAGATAGATATAAAACTTATCACTTCATTCATGCTGAATAAGATGATCAAAGACTTATATCACTCCGGACCTGCCGGCACACCTTTAGAGCCAGGCACGGTAAGCCATTATCTTAGGGGAATAAGAGCATTGTATAACAAGGCAAAACTCTATTATAATAACGAAGACTTTGATATTATAAGGATTCCTGGCGACCCATTCAAGAAAGTTGAAATCCCGGAGTATCGGAGAAAACGAAAGAATATAGATACCAACACCTTATTAAAAATCCGAGATTTTCAGTCTGATAAGAAATGTACTAATATGGCTCGTGATGTTTTTATGATGATGTTCTATATGATGGGAATCAATATCAATGATTTATATAGCATGTCATGTGAACGTCGCGGAAGGCTGGAATACACACGTTCCAAAACAAAAACGCGGAACAATCATGAGCAAATACCGCTTTCGATAAAAATAGAACCGGAACTCCGCATCCTCCTTGATAAATACACAGAGGGTTATTTCCTCTCCTACTTTCATACCAACTATTGTAACTTGAATAATTTTATGCGGGCAGTCAATAATGGGCTGAAAGACATTTGCATGAACTTAGAACTCGATTTCAAGATCACCACGAACTGGGCGCGCCACAGCTGGGCCAGTTTGGCGCGCAACAAGGCTGGAGTTCCTAAAGCTGATATTGATTTCTGCCTTGGTCATGTGAATAACGATTATAAAATGGCCGATATCTACATTGATATAGATTATAGTATTTGTGATAAAGCAAATCGTGCTGTTTTGGACTTATTGCAAAAAAAAGAAGAAAAAAAGACCTGAAACGTTTGCAAAAACAAAAACTCTCTATATATTTGCAACCGAAATGGTGTTGAGCTGGATAAAACAATGATTTTATCCGGCTTTTATTGCATATATATGCTTCAATAGTTCATATTACTGAAACTCATCTCATTTTTACGCTATGCGCCACAAAACAATGACGCATGGAAATTACAGTTTCAAAAACAGCTTTATTAGATAAGCTTAAATCAATCGGGCGAATCATACAGCCCAAAAATTCAATACCGGCCTATGACAACTTTTTGTTTGTCGTCGATGAATTTGGTATCATCCTAGTTACAGCAGGAGAAGAAGGCGGGCGTATCTCTACCAATATTGACGGTAAAACAGACTTTACTGATCGTTCTTTTATGGCTAATGCCAAAACATTACTTGATGGATTAAAAGAAATCCCGGAGCAGCCATTAACTATTCATCTCTACGAAAAAGAATTGGTAGTCAAATATGCTAATGGAAAGTTTTCTATACCTGTTGAAAAAGGAGATCAATACCCGACAATGAGTACAGATAATACTGCTACCCCATTACTTGTATCAGGAAATGACTTACTATATGGAATAAGGCAAGTATTGTTTTGCAGTGCCAATGACGAATTACGTCCGGTACTGAATGGAGTCTATTTTGATATAGATTTAGATAATATCTCATTTGTTGCAACAGACGGTACCCGACTTGCGATGATTGAGAATCCTTCCGCTTATACGCGCAAGGAACGGGCAGCCTTCATTCTGCCAAGTAAATTTGCCAAAGTCCTTTCTAATATTGTTCCGGAAGATTGCATGGAAGTAGAAATATCAGTAAATCAGACTAATATTTTATTTGAGTTTGATTCATACCGTTTAATCTGCCGCATGATTGAAGGCCGGTTCCCTAATTATCGTGCTGTTATCCCTCAAAAGCAACCCAACCGTGCAGTATTGAAAAGAACCGATATTGTATCAGCCTTAAAACGCGTATCTGTTTTCTGTGATGAAAACTCTTCTCTGGTGATACTCAAGTTTTGTCCTGATTCCCTTAAAATTACAGCCCATAATTTAGACTTCTGTAAATCAGCTGAAGAAACTGTTGCTCTACGAACTGGTTGTGATATTGAAATTGGCTTTAAGAGTAGCTTTTTAATCGAAATGATAAACAATATTCCCTCCGAGGATATTGCTATTACTATGAGTGACCCGTCGAAAGCCTCAATTCTTACTCGCTGCGATGAAGAAGTTCGTAGCTTGACTTATTTATTAATGCCTTTATCTATTAACTATTGATACTATGGGAAAAGAATACCAATCACCTAAACAGGTTATTCAATCGTATTTGGAAGAGAGAGCAAAGAGTGATCCCCTCTTTGTCACTTCCTACACAAAGCCAAACAAGAATATTGATGAATGTTACGACTATATCATAGGAGAAGCAAAAAAACGCGGTGGTAGTGTTGTATGTATGTCTGACGATGAAGTATTCGGATTGGCAGTTCATTACTATGATGAAGATGATATCAAAGTTAGTAAGCAGCCTGCAACAAAAGCAGTTGTTTCTAATCGACCTGAAAAGAAAAAAGAACTTATACCATCTATTGAGAAGACCAAACCGGAGCAGATTGCTAATAATAAACGTAAAGGAAAGAAAAAGGAAATACCTACCGGACAATTTTTATTATTTGAAGACTTATGAGACCAAGAACAAAATTACAGCTTAGAGTTGCTAATTTGAGTAGCCAGCTGCCTAATATTGAGAGTTTGATGATTGACTGGGCTAAGAATGAGTGTTTGAAACATATAGGATATGCAACCAAGTCACGTATTATCTGTATGGAGTGCGGCCAACGCTTCGCTCCGGAACTTGTAAAACGTAAACGTGCTGTTTGTCCTCATTGTGATACGTCTTTGAAAATAGAACAGTCGAGGAAGCGTATCAATAAACAGACAATGTTTATTGGCAAGGCAGAAATTTGTGAGGAATTCCAAGTTATCCGAAGTTTTGAATTGATTGCTTATTACCGAGCAGAAACAAAGCCTCGTTATTATATTCGTGAGATACTACAACATTGGATAAAAGACGACGGTAACCGGGAAGTAATAGCTCGTGCCAATAATACGGGATTCAGTGGTTGGTACGGAGATCTGGAGATACGGAATAAAGTTGTTGGATCATATTATTACAACTATAGCAATGATATTTATTGCGAACGCTATCATCCGGCCTCTGTCTTTAGACCTAAGTATATTCGAATGGGTATAGATTGTAAATTACGCGGTATGTCATTTCTTACTGCCACCAATACAATTCCCCATTCTCCCAAGGCTGAAACACTTCTAAAGGCAAGACGTTATGAATTAATAGATTATTACGAGGGACACCGTTACAAGATTGATATGTATTGGCCGTCTATAAAAATTTGTCTTCGTAATAAATATCGGATTAAAGATGTTTCGATGTGGTTTGATTATCTGAAACTACTAGATCATTATCATAAAGATCTGCATAACGCTCATTACGTTTGTCCTAAGAATCTAAAAAAAGCTCATGACTTGTATGTGGCGAGAAAGAAACGTGATGATGAAAAAGAACGCAAGGCTAAAGAAATGCAACAATTGCTTAAACTCAAGAAGGATGCAGAGAATTATATCAAAGAAAAATCGAAGTTCTTTGACCTAAAAATGTCTGATGGTAAAATAGTCGTAGTACCGCTCAAAAGTATTGAAGAGTTTCAACAAGAAGGTGAAATCATGCACCATTGCGTCTTTACAAATAAATATTATAAAGAAAAGGATTCACTCATTCTTTCTGCCCGAATAGGCAAGAAACATGTTGAAACAGTCGAGGTCAATTTGAAGACGTTAAGTATTGTTCAATCTCGTGGTGTCTGTAACCAAAACACCGAGTATCATGAACGCATTATCGGGCTCGTAACAAAGAATATGAACTTAATACGTCAAAAGCTGACGGCATAAAAAAGATCTAAATATGGCAAGACCATTAAAACAGGGACTGGATTATTTTCCTTTAGATACAGATTTCTTATCTGATAGGAAAGTACGCAAGATAATAAATGCTTGTGGCCCAAATTCCGTCACTATACTAATTTGCCTGCTATGTAATATCTACAAGGATAAAGGGTATTACATCGTGTGGGACAAAGAAATGCCTTTTGATATTGCTGATATAGTCGGGGTATCCGAGGGCGCCGTAAGTGAAGTCGTGAAGAAGGCCCTACAAGTGGAATTATTCGATAACACCCTGTATAGAAAGTTCCATATTTTATCTTCCCGTGGTATTCAAAATAGATTTAAAAGCTGCACTTCAAAAAGGAAAGATGTTGAAATTATCCCTGATTTTTGGATTAATGACGTCAATAACTCGATTAATGACGTCAATAACTCAATAAATGTAGGTGATAATGAACAAAGTAAAGTAAATAAAAGAAAATCTTCTCCCCCACATATACGCGTGGGAGAACTTTTTCCGGCGGATAGCTTCTTCGATAAGTCCTTAGATGATTGCTATGCTGAACTTAAATCAAATCAATCATGGGCGGAAACAGTAACGATGAATACTCGTTCTTCCGGCTACAATGACCTTACACTAGAAGCTTTTTACGAGTATTTGAAGCAGTTTTTCATGGAGCAACAGAATAAAGGCGAAACAGCGAAGTCTCCCAAAGATGCTATGTCCCATTTTGCTAGTTGGCTGAAAATTGAGCTTAAAAACAAGAAAGATGAACGGAGAACTAATAAAAACAGAACTGCAGGTAGTGCTAAGTCCGTCACAGATTGTCCAGAAGACAGCAATCAGAAAGGAACTAACGCCGATACAGCAGGCCTTACAAGCTGGATCGACAGCCTCTCAATTGGTCGCTGAATGGAGCGGTACAATCGCACAACTAAACTGTAATGTCTCATTGTCAGATGTGGCTAATGCAGAGAATATACCCACTTTGGCAGACGTAAACAGGAGCTTTAGCAACTCAACATCGGTAGAGATCATTACCGAGCATTTGAAATCTGTGCTGAGATATGCCGGTGTTGAGTTGACTAATGCCCAGCTGGCAGAAACGGCCCTGTCGATACTATCTAGCTACTGGTACCTGAATTTAGCCGAGTTATGTATCTTCTTCTCCCAGCTAAAGAACGGCAGCCGCGGACAATTCGTCTGGGGGTCGAAGATCAATAATCAAGCGATCATGGTAGCACTTGTCGAATTTTGCAAAGACAGGCGACGTGAAATTGAGCATAGAGAAAATGAACTAATACGAAAAAAGGCTGAAACTGGCTATGCCCGTAATGAGAACTTGATTAAAGATATCGTAACGGGAGTTCAAAATACCAGAAGAGAACGAGAAAAAGCAAAACAGGACTTCAAGACCTTCTGTGAGCTATTTCCATATCTGCCTGATAAGTATGAGCCCATGGTACTTTGGAAAGCATGGGGAGGCAATAAAGAGGCTCTACGTAAGATTTACGGTGAAAGTATTCCTCCTCCAGATGTAGCCGAAATGGATATCGGGATGTATTTGTGTAATTACAACATTACCAAGGGTAAAGAGTTGGAAAAATAAAAGCGGCCAGCATACCACCGCCGGCCACTCTCATAAGCACAAAGCTTATAGCTATTAGGAACAGCAAATATATAAAATCTTTGTGCTTATGGCAAGTAAAGCAGTAAATAATTACATAACTAAACGCTACGAACGCTGGCTTGATTACTCTTTGTATCATTGTGGGCTTGCCGGCATTCCTGATGAAGCGACAGATGTCTTAAATGAGGTCATTTGTTCGCTCCTTCAAAAGAAAAACAGGTTGCTTGACAAACTACTTGAAACAAAAAAAAATGGCTATACAGAGCTTGATTTCTTTGTTTTGAAGATGATAAAGCTAAACGCTTCCTCTCCTACTTCACAGTATAGGAGTAGATACAAGCCCCTGCCTGTGGATGATAATGTAGATTATTCAAGGCTGGATATTGAAGATATCCCGGATGAATCAGAAGATAGAAATACTGAAATACTAAATAAACTGCATTTAGTAAGAGATACATTTGAAAGCCTTGATTTAGGTCCAGTAGCAGCTCGTGTTTTTGAGTTTCATTTCTTCCAGGACGGTAATTTTTCCGATTGGGAGGGTCCGGAGACATTGAAACAACTATATGAAATTTATAACGGAGTGCAGGAACTTATTAGAAAGAAAATAGCCGGGGAAACTATATTTTAGTGAAAATTCCTTGGTCATGGAAGAAAAAGTAGAAATTAAGATTGATCCCCGGAACTATCGTATCCATGGGGACGAAAACAAGCGGCTTATTCATAAAAGCCTCGTTGAATGTGGAGCCGGTCGGTCCGTATTGGCCGACCGTGACAATGTGTTAATCGCTGGAAACGGCGTGTATGAGGAAGCTCAAAAGTTAGGCCTCAAAGTACGTATTGTAGAGTCTGACGGAACAGAGCTCATTGTTATTAAACGCAAAGATTTATCTACGGAAGATGAAAAGAGAAAACTGCTAGCCTTGGCAGATAATCATACTTCCGATACTTCTCGTTTTAACTTCTCTGCTATCGTTGATGATTTTAATCTTGATATGTTAGGTGAATGGAATTTGAATATTCCTAACTTCAACATTGATGAAGATAAATTGGACGATTTCTTTAGTGGGAGTACTCAACCAGCTTCAAAAAAAGAAAAAGTGTTGATCTGCCCTTTCTGTGGAAGAAATGTATATGAAAAGGAGGATGACGATGAATAAACGAGTTATTACTTATAATCAAGTAATTGGTTTTCATTCCTATCCGGATGCACCTCCTTCATGCATTTATTTATCGGCACGGCATCGACACGTATTTGTAATACGATGCAAGTTTGAGGTATTACACCATAACAGAGAAATTGAAATTTATACGATGCAGAAAAAGCTAGAAAGCACTTTGCAGAATGAATTTGGATCACCATGTGAATTTGGTTCATATTCATGCGAAGATATTGCACAATGGCTTCTAAATCGTTTTTCTAGTATGAATGAAGTTGAAGTATTGGAGGATGATTTCGGTGGAGCCGCTATTCAAAGATAATCTTAAAGTTCATTTTGCAGGATGCGAAAATCTGGATAAACTAACGGCACTTCATGCTGTAGGAGTAAAGTATTTCCTTTTTACATGCTATCCATTCGTCAAACAAATGATTAATGGCAAGCTTTCAAATAAAAATAGAAATAATATCATTCCTTCATTAGTTTCTTCTCTTGGTGAGCATGCAATAATGGATTCCGGACTGTTTACTTTAATGTTTGGAGCAGACAAAGGAAAACATGATGAAGAATTCTTATACACTTGGATGTTAAAATTAGTCGAATTTGTGAAAGAAACAGGATTCACTGGAACATGTGTTGAAGTTGATTGCCAAAAAATTCTTTCCCCAGAAATTGCCTGGAAATTCAGAAAAGAGATGAAACGTCTTCTTCCTGATAACAGGATAATCAACGTTTTTCATCTGGAAGACGGAAAAAAGGGACTTGATCGCTTGATAGACTTCTCGGACTATATTGCAATAAGTGTTCCAGAGTTGAGAATACATAAGAATCGAACCTACAAAACAGATGTTGCCTATCTGACTCGATATATCAAGAAGAAAAAGCCTCAAATTGATATACATCTGTTGGGATGCACCGAATCCAAAATGTTGAAAGAAAACAGCTTTTGCACGAGTGCTGATAGTACAACTTGGAGTGCTATTGTAAGATGGCCGAAACTTCCATTTGTCATTAATGGGAAGAAATTAACAAAACACATTAAAAATTTAGATGAATCAAAGTTATTAGAATTTTATGCAGAAAATATCGATCAATTAGTAAAAAAGTATCGATTCAATCCTCGCTCTAAACTCACTTTGGCAAAAATTTGTTTGGCCGGTGAGTTATGTTTGCACGAATATGATTATTTATTAAGTAACCAAAGATGAAATTATGTACATAGTAAAAAAGCGTATTGAGATTTCAGCTTCACACAGTTTGAAGCTATCCTATGAAAGTAAGTGTCAGAACCTGCACGGGCACAATTGGATTATTATTGTTTGGTGTCGTGCAAAAACACTGAATCAAGATGGTATGGTAGTCGATTTTACACATATCAAACAGAAGATCCAGGACAAACTAGATCACAAGAATCTGAATGAGATACTTCCCTTCAATACAACTGCGGAGAATATGGCAAAATGGATTTGTGATCAGATCCCGGGATGTTTTAAAGTAATGGTACAAGAATCTGAAAATAATATTGCGTGGTATGAAAAAGATTAATGAGATTTTTTACAGTATACAGGGAGAAGGTTATCGTACTGGTACTCCTGCTGTTTTCGTTCGTTTCTCTGGATGCAATTTGAAATGTCCCTTCTGTGATACACAACATTCTTCCGGAAGAGAAATGTCGGATGAGGAAATTATCAAAGAGGTTTGCTTCTACCCTACCCGCTTCGTTGTTTTGACCGGTGGCGAGCCGGGATTGCAGGTAGATCAAGAGTTTATCAATAAGCTCCATCAGGCAGGGAAGTTCGTTCAGATAGAAACAAACGGGACAGTTCCCCTTCCTATCGGCATTGATTGGATTACTTGCTCGCCGAAAGAAGGAAGCAAAGTTTTTGTTGTCAATCCTCACGAAATAAAAGTCGTCTATACAGGGCAAGATCTGTCAACCTATGAAGCCATGACAGCTGCAGTATATTATCTGCAACCATGTTCCTGTCAAAACACAGAAGAAGTTATTAACTACGTAAAAGAACACCCAAAATGGAAACTAAGTCTACAGACACAAAAGATATTGAATGTGCAGTAAGAACAATCCTATCGTATATTGGTGACAATCCAGAACGCGAAGGATTAAAAGGAACACCGGAACGCATTGTCAGAATGTGGAAAGAACTATTTCGCGGGTATGATCCTGAACAGGCACCGAAAATAACGACTTTCCCCAATGGTAAAGATGGATTATCCTTTAACAGTATAGTTGCAGACTCTGGTAACTACTACTCAATGTGCGAGCACCACATGATGCCTTTCTTCGGAAAGTATTGGTTTGCCTATATTCCTAATTCGGAAGGAAGCATATTAGGCATCTCAAAGATTGGCCGCGTTATCGATTATTGTGCAGCCCGCTTACAGGTACAGGAGAGACTAGCTCAAGATGTCGTTACGATGATAGTGGATGCACTCGGAAAAGAACACCCACCGTTAGCAGTTGGTATTATAATGGAAGGAGAACACTTGTGTAAAACCATGCGTGGAGTAAAAAAACAGGGAAAAATGCGTTCTTCTTTCTATTTTGATAATGGAAGGTTGCCTGAATTGAAGGCTGAATTATCACAATTTGCTAGTTTTGGTTAGTTTATGACAGAGAAGAAGAATCCGGCCGAGAAGAAAAAAAGAGGGCGTAAATCAGAGTACAGAATAGAGTATGCCGATCAAGCTCTAAAGCTTTGTTTGTTGGGTGCAACAGATAAAGAGCTCGCCGAATTCTTCTCTATTTCAGAGCAAACCTTAAATAAATGGAAAAAAGACTATCCCGAATTTCTTGAGTCCCTAAAAAAAGGAAAGAATATTGCGGATGCGAACGTTGCATCTCGGTTATATAATCGTGCTATCGGTTATTCCTGTAAGGCAACAAAATTTGCAACATCCGAAGGAAGAATAACAGACTCAAAAGAATATATTGAGCATTACCCACCTGATACGACAGCTGCTATATTCTGGCTGAAGAACCGGCAGCCGGAGAAATGGAGAGACAAAAAAGAAGTTGATGCAAATGTGAACCTTGGTGATGAATTGGAAGGATTGAGTGACGAACAACTACAGGCTATAATTGATGGCAAAGAAGAAGAGTAAAAGACAAATATTGATTCGTAAAGCAAAGGCTGCTACCATACTCCGCAAACGAATAGCAAAGAAAGACTTTTGGGCGTTTTGTTTGTACTATGATCCGAAGTTTTTCTCTAAACGTCTGTTCCTAAAAAAGGTCGCAGAAGCGTTCATGCGTGTGTATGAATCATATTCTGCCAGTATAATCTACCGTCTTGCTGTCAGTATGCCGCCACGTGCCGGAAAGTCTTATATATCTTCTCTATTTATTGCCTGGATGTACGGACACTTTCCGGAAGAGTCAGTTATGCGTAACTGTTGTTCGGATACTCTCTATAATAAACTATCATACGATACTCGAGATGTTGTGAAATCTAGGCGTTTTAAAGAAATATTTCCCGATATCCATTTAAAGGGTGATAAGCAGAATGTCAAGAGCTGGAGTGTGGAAGGCGCTCGGCAGGTAAGCTACTTCGGTGGTGGTGTTGGTGGTACCGTTATTGGATTTGGCGCGTCAATGCTCGCCATGACGGATGACTTGTACAAGAGTCTGGAAGATGCATTATCGGATAATAACAATGAAAAGGTATGGTCTTGGAAGCAGGGTACGCATGACTCCCGTATTGAAGGAAGCTGCTGTATGATTGATATTGGTACTCGCTGGTCCTCTAATGATGTCCTTGGACGCATGGAAGAAGCCGGCAAGTACAATGAAATCATTCGTATTGCTGCGCTGGATGAGAATGATGAAACTTTCTGCGCCGATGTTCATACTACAGAATATTACAAGGAATTACGTTCTGAAACAGACGAAAGTATTTGGATGGCCGAGTATATGCAGGAACCGTTCGAGGCCAAAGGGTTACTATTCCCCAAATCGTCTCTCATGCGCTTCAAACTTGCCGATATTGCAGGGAAAAAACCTGATGGAACACTCGGAGCCTGTGATACTGCTGATAAGGGAGATGATGATTTCTGCGCACCATTCGCAAAGGTGTTTGGTCCAAAATACTTCATTACCGATATTCTTTTCACTAAAGATCCTGTCGAAGTCACAGAACCGCGCCTGGCGCAAATGGTTATTGATACAGAGTGCGATCAACTACGTATTGAATCAAACAATGGCGGGCGTATATTTGCTATCAATGTACGCAAACTTGTTACAGCTAAAAAGAAATCGTGTATGATTCAAGCCCGGGCAACAACACAGCACAAGGAAACACGTATCATCATGAAAGCTGGCTGGATAAAGAAGCATTGTGCTTTTCTTGATGAAACAGAATATTCTAAAGGATCAGACTACGGTCGTTTCATGAAAGCGTTTACCAGTTACAAGCGCGAGGGTGATAACGCTCATGACGATGCTCCGGATGGCATGACAATCCTTGCCGAATTTGCTGAAGCAATCGGTCTAAACCTCAAAAAGCAAACCCGTAAGGTGGGCCGTGGATAGTATCCATTCCTATAACTACATAAAGAATGTTGTAATCACATCCCAAATGAACCAAAGAATTTGGTTGTCTCTACTTTGTTCTTGATATAAGAACCATTTGATAGCATAAGCCACTCTTTTAAATACCTTCATTATTATTTATTTTTGAAGAATAGCTTTCGGTTAGTATCAAGGTTTGAAAAAGACCTATTATCCCCAAAAGCATGATTGGCTTCTGCTTCTGCGAAATACGTATAAATTTAGTGAACTTAAAAAGACAACATTAAAGCGCCCTCACAACTAAATGATTATCAATAAAATAACATTTATCAGCTGTAGAAACAATATCTTTTTCAGCACTTTTCCGACACTTTTACCGCCAAAAAAGGACAAAACAATGCACTTGGTCGGTGATTTTTTTCTGAACATATATTTTAAGAGAAAAGTATATGCCAGACATTAAGGATATTCTGAAAAATGAAGATTTCGGTAGCATAGTAGGTGATTTATGTGTTGATACCCGTGAAAATCGTAATCCTCGTGAATATATGGAGGAATACAATGGAGACAGAACCCGTCGTAAAGAATCAGTTGGGTATCGGGAGCCTAAAAAGATTGCTGTATATTCAGATACAGAAGTAGAAATTGACCCCGAAACAGGAGCCGAAAAGCCAAAGAGACTAGAAGACAAGACTGTCGATGTAGCTAAGGTCGTAACCAACCTACCTAAAAAGATCGTCCGCACATCTGTTGCTTTTCTGTTTGGCGGTGAAATGACTATCACAGCAGAAGATTCGAATGACGGATTTGATGAGTTTAAGAAGGTCTATAAGCGAAAGCTCAAGATGCAATCGG
This sequence comes from Bacteroides sp. D2, assembly GCF_025147085.1. Taxonomy (NCBI): domain Bacteria; kingdom Pseudomonadati; phylum Bacteroidota; class Bacteroidia; order Bacteroidales; family Bacteroidaceae; genus Bacteroides; species Bacteroides sp. D2. The sequence continues at coordinate 5,072,210 of NZ_CP102261.1, forward strand.
TATTGAAAGAGTTTGCTCGCAAGGTGTTATCTGAAACCAAAGCAGCTATTATATTCTATCCGGTCACTAAAGATGATGGAAAAAGCCAGTTGAAGGTTAAGATTCTATCTACTCCCAAGGATAGTAATGTCGAATGTGAATTTTATCCACACTTTGATGAAGACGACGATATGGACGGCTTTATCTATAAGTACAATGCAGAAGTCAATGGCCGTACTTGCGAATGCGTGAAAGTCTATACGAAAGATGTTATTTACTCCGGTATTATGGACGGTGTTTGGCAAGTGAAAAAGATAAAGAATCGTTTTGGCAAGATTCCGGTAGTATATGCCGAAGTCGATTGTCCGGATTGGGAAGATGTCGCTAATTTGATAGACAAGAAAGAAATGAGACTTTCCCGCCTATCAGATACTAATGACTACTTTTCCGAACCGATACTGAAAACTTATGGTCTGGCTAATCTTCCGAGCAAAGAAACTGTAGGCAAAGAGTTAAACTTTACTATGGAAGTAGATGCGGATACCGGTAATACATATCATGGTGATGCAGATTACTTAGCATGGCAACAGTCCTGTGAATCCGTAACACTTGAACTTAACCAGTTAGATGATGCAATACATTCCGGATCTTCAAGTCCTGATTTATCTATGAGTAAACTAATGGGGCTTGGCAACCTTAGTGGTACCTCACGTCGTTTTATGTTGATTGATGCAGAGATTAAGGCATCTGAACAAATGGAGATATTCGGCCCGGCAGTTCAACGTACAGTGGCAATAGTTCAGGCTGGAATGGCTAATATTACGCACACTAAATATGCATCGCAATTAAATGATAACTACATTGAGGTTGAGTTTGGTAGCATTCTCCCACAAGATCTAGCTGAAGAACTCAAGAACCTTGAAACTGCTTCTCAATTCAATAGCAAGGAAACGATTATAAAGAATTCACCATACACTGACGATGTGGAAACAGAATTGAATCGTAAGAAGCAAGACGAAAAAGAGACTGCACAGAATAATTCATTTATTGGAGCAACTTTATAATCTATGCCCGGACTTTCTTTCTACGATAAACAACATATACAGAAAATTGCTGCACAGCAGGCCGTAATAGCCAATATCTTTAATCAGTTTATACTTTCTGTTTCCCCGTATCTCCGTAAATGGTCTGATGCGGGGAAAAACAATGTATGGATAAGCAATCAGGGAATAGAGAGTGCAGTTGACCGGGAACTGCTGAATCTTGAATCAATGCTATATGCTAATATCTCTGCATTTCAAAAGGACGGTTGGGAACGAGCAGAAAAAAAGAATGATGATTTTATTTCCCAGTTCATCAAGGGAATGTCTATTTCCAGTGCAACAAAAGATGGTATGTTCGCTCATAGCTTATCTGCATTTGAAACTCTAAAGAACGATATAGATGCTAACGGATTCAAGTTATCTGATAGAGTTTGGAATATTACGCAACAAACGAAATCGCAACTCGAATTCTATCTTGATAGTGGCGTAGTTGCCGGACGTAATGCAAACGGAATCAGTAGCGATATACGGCAAATTTTGCAAAATCCCCAAAAACGCTTTCGCAGGATCCGGAATGAGAAAGGTGAATTGGTATTATCACAACCAATGAAGAATTATCATCCAGGACAAGGTGTTTATCGTTCAGCATATAAGAACGCTCTCCGGACATCTGCAACAACTACGAACATTGCTTATCGTAGTGCGGACTATGAACGTTGGAGCAAACAGGACTTCATATTAGGTATTGAGGTACATCGCTCGGCCAATAATCGAGGACCGTGCAAGATCTGTGATGCGATGGTAGGTAAATATCCGAAAACGTTCAAGTTTACAGGCTTTCATCCTTTTTGTATCTGCTTTGCCACTCCTATCACCATGGAGCCGGAAGATTTTGCTGATTTCTTGCTAAATGATACGGTTCCGCAAGAGCAGGTTATTACTGATATTCCCCAGGCAGCAAAGGAGTTTGTTAGCGAGAATAAAGACGGTCTACAATCGGCTTTCTGGTATAAGGATAACTTTACGCAAGACGGGAATGTAAATGAGCGCCTAAAAATAGTTGTAAAACAGCCCGAGAAGTCTAAACAATCTGTAATTGAGCCGATATCTCCTTTCAAAGAAAGTCAGAGCGTAGAAGAAGCTCAAAATTATGCAACGAAGTTAGGTGTTAAATATGCAGATTTTTCCGACTTATCATTGGATATTGCCAATGCATTAAATGAAGCATTGCAAACACTTCCCCAGGAAGATATGCCTTTATTTGTTGGAAGCGCAAAGAATCTGCAAAATCTATCAGGGTATGCTATCAAGAAGAAAGGATATCATGGCATTACAATGGAGAATATAATAAGAATCAAAGAAAATGAGATATGGAAAGTTGAGAATGGTACATTAGTTGGTATAAATGCCAAAAGTATTAATGCGATAACAAAAGCTAAAGCCAAAATTGAAACTGAATATATGGCAAGGACAGGGCATCATTGGCGCTTTAATACTGACGGTAAATCTACAACTTTTCATGAGATAGGGCATGTTTTTGACCAAAAACACTTAGTATCATCAGATTCAAAATGGCAAACTATCGCTAAGAAATGGGCGGAAGAGTCTCAATGTGATATTCTTAAAACACCATCTGAAGCATTTGCTGAAGCTTGGGCGGCTCGTAATACAGGAAAAGAACTTCCCTCATATATAACTGAATATTTTAAAGAATTAGATAGACAATACTTTAATAAAAAATCATCCATACCTAAGCGCATCAAAACTGATGCAGAAAAGAATGATATTCAAAAAAGATGGGACGACCGATTTGTAAGAAACTTCAACCAAGCCAAAATAGAACAGAAGATTGGTGTAAAAAAAGGCAAAGAAATGACCTTCGAAGAAGCTAATGAGTTACGGGGAAACATTAATTATGGAAAAGCAAGCGAATATAGTGTAAATTGCCAGTCTTGCGTAGTTGCTAATGAATTGAGGAGACGTGGATATAATGTTACAGCTCTACCAAATCTTCAAAAGACAGGGAACATTCCATATGAGTTATCAATGCGGACCAATTGGGCATGGATCGACCCCAAGACTATGGTTATCCCTAAAAAACAGACTGCAGGAGGCATATATGATATAACAAGATCGGGAGCTTTAAAAAGCAAAAGTATAAAAGAGTTAACCAAAGAATTAGTTGAACTAGTAAAAGAACCGGGAAGATATCATATTGATTTTGCTTGGAAAGGCAAGAATTCTGGGCATATTATTACTCTGGAAAAATTACATAATGGAAAAATAATAATATATGACCCACAAACTGGAAAGATGAAAAATTGGAGAGAACTATCAAAGGAAATAAGTTTGAGATATGGAGTTAATGTATTACGTGTAGACAATTTGTTGGTAAATACTGATATTATTGACGGAATAGTGAAAAAATTATAGTAATGTATCTACATGGTCTTTAGGCATGGAAGTCATTCCCATTATATCTTCTGATTGAGTATATGGTGCTAACGTAGCAACACTATCTTTAACAAGGATAAAGCGAGGATAACCAATACAACATCCTGCATCTTCTTTCCGGGATACTGTATATGCTAAATAGCCGTTCCATTCTCCATAATAGGAAACTTGATCGAATCCATTTTGAAGAGCGAGTTCTTTAGCTTTCTTTCTATATTCTTTCTTCTTATTATCCATGTTGCAAATATAGTCATTGATTCCGGAATAAAATATATAAGCAGGAAAAATTTACTCCCCTTATATTTTAATAGAAAATCGTTATGACAATCATTGATGCAATTAAAAAGAGCTTGAAAGCCGCAGGTGTAAATGAAAAGTACGCTGTAAAGGTTCAGAAACTCTTCAAAATCGAAAAGGAGGATGATATTGATACTTATATTGCCTTGTTCAAAGACAATATTCTTCCTGATCTTGAAAACACATCCGCAATAGAAAAAGCGAAAAAGGATGCTATTGCCGAGTATGAAAAGAACAATGGTTTAAAGGATGGTAAACCTATCAAATCGGCTAAAAAGACTAAGAAAACAGTAAAATCCGAAGACGATGATGAAGAAGACGATGATGAAGACTTCGAAGATTTGCCCGCATCTGTAGTTAAGCTATTGAAAGCCCAACAGAAGCAAATCTCCGAGTTGACCGCATCGGTATCTTCTGTCGTATCAACAGTCACAACTTCCACGAAACAGGCATCAGCCAGAACACTATTTGCAGATGCAAAACTCCCTGAAAAGTGGTTTAACCGTATTGATGTCAATTCTGAAACTTCTGTTGAAGATCAGATTAAAGAGTTGCAAGAAGAATACGCTGAAATCAGACAGTCGGTAATAGATGATGAGGTCGCCGGTGGCGGTTACAAGCCTAATTCCTACAAGCCCAAAGAACGTTCTGAAAAAGAATGGCTAGAACTTATGGAAGACGAAGAAAACTCAAATAATGGAACTGCCAGTCTTGGCCTCGATGAATAATAACTAATAATTAAAAGCTATGTTCAGAAAAAAACAAAAAGAATTTCAGTATGCTCCCGGAATCGAAAAGATTATTGAGGACATTCAGGGCGGTGGTACTATTGCCCGTGCGGAACTGAAGGGAATCATTGATGAACTTCCTCCGCTTGTTATGGTAGGTAAGGATGCTAACGGTCTTTATCATACTGTTAAGACCGGAAGAATTACGGCAGTTGCGGATGCTGATGCAGTAACTATTCAGATAGCAAAGAATCATGTGTTTAAAGTTGGAGAGGCTGTTACTGTTGGTGGTGCCTTAACTGGAGCTGCTGATGTAATCTCTGCAATCGACAAGACCAACCCAGGCTACGATACGATAACCCTTGCTGGACCAATTGGAGCTGCAGAGATAGGTAATGTATTAGTTCTTGTTACTGCCAAAGCTGATGCCAAAGCCGCCAAGTTCAAATATGTACCAGAAGTTATTACAATGAACAAGGTTGATGTAACGGTTGCTAACCAGCAATCAGGACTTCTGGTACGTGGTACTGTAAATGAGGCAGTAATGCCCTACCCTATTGACGAAGCAATGAAGGAATTGCTTCATTTTATCCGTTTTGTGTAATCCATTAATTCATAATTATGTATGGAAAGAAGTTTAATTAAACAAGTGAACCGTAAGAATATGGGTGCCCGTCTTAACTCGCGTAAAGTTAAGCCGGTATTCTTCCCTAATTTCTTTGGTGTAAAGCAGAAGAACTCTCTGAAATGGGAAACTCTTACTGGCGAAAAAGGTGCACCGGTTATCGCTGATGTTATTTCATTCGATTCTTCCGCACCGCAAAAGAAACGTGAAGTTATCGGCAAGATGTCAGGTGATATCCCTAAGACTGCCGTAAAACGCGGTATGAACGAAAGCGACTGGAACGAATACCAGCAACTTAGCCGGGATTGTGAAGGTGATGCAGACTTGAAATCAATTCTAGACCTTGCTTTTAAAGATCAAGACTTCGTATATAACGCTGTTCGTGGCCGTTTCGAATGGTGGTGTATGCAATTGATGTCTAAAGGTGGCTTCATTCTCAATTCAAGCAATAACAATGGCATTGTTACCGAAGAATTTGTAGGCTGTGGTATGCCTAATGAAAACAAGAAAGTTGCTGCTGTGGATTGGTCTAAGTCTACAACGGCCGACGGCTTACAGGATATTGAGGACACTGTGGTTGCCGCTTCTGCCGAAGGTGTTACTATCAAATACGTAGTAATGCGCAAAGACAGATTTGCTCTATTGAAGAAGCAAAAGGCTGTTATTGAAAAGGTAAAAGGCTGGATCAATCAGAAAGAAAAACTGACTATCTCCAAAAAGGTTATCAATGAATACCTTGCTGCCCAAGAGAATACGGAAGGTGTCCAGATTGTTCTTGTAAGTCCGTCTGTTCGTATTGAGAATGCTGCTCATCAACGTACTACTGTAAATCCATGGGAATCCGCTAATATTTGTTTCCTGGAAGATTTACAGTGTGGCGACATTCAGCATGGTCCTATCGCAGCGGAACATTCTGTTGAATACAAGAAGAAAGCTACAACGCTGAAAAAAGACTTTGTTTTCATCAGCAAATGGTCTGAACTGGAACCGTTCAAGGAGTGGACTAAAGCGGAAGCCAACGCAATTCCTGTAATTAATGATCCTGATGCAATGTACATCATGAAAACTGATGGCCAAGCATGGGAAGAAGGTGAAGATACTGAAAAAACAGATGAAGAGTAAACTATATGGCAACAATCAGAGAAACAATACTGGAATATCCTTCTATTGAGGATATGGAAAGCTTCTTAGATAAGGTAGTCTTCGTCAAGCGGGGCATCAACCCCGAAGCGGAATGTACTACTGAAAACATGAAGCAAGTTGGTCTTTGTGTCGCTGATACGTACGCCATGTTAGTAAACTCACAGGATTTCAGTGAGAATAAGCTTTCTATCACTCATCCCCGTTCTTTCTATGTCCAGACTGCAAAACAACTGTATATAGAAAACGGGGAGCCGGAGAAAGCCGGTAAACTCGGGAAACGAATCATTATCAAAGGAAAGGCTGGTAACAGATGGTAAAACGATATCCACATACAGCGATAGTCACTATCGACGTTAACGGAAAGACAGTAAACGGTGAATGGGTTCCGGGGAAACCGATTGAAATATCCGTTCCCGGACGTTATGATCCTGTAAGTGATGGTACTGTTGTCTATAAACGTAATTCTGCTGGTGATGAAGCGCAAGTACATGGCTATTTTTACACCAAAATCCAACCGCCGGCAGACAGTAAGTTTTTGCGTTTGAAAGTTGATTCCAAAGGCGTAGATGTACCAATTATTTGTTGGGAATCTTATCAATCACATTCAATTATCAACGTATGAAAAATGGCATGACTCCCCTATTCGACCAACATTCACTAGAACGTTGGTTCGATCACTTTCAAAGCAAAGCAGAAAACAAGATACTTGTATTGCTGCAGGCAGGAGGTGAAAAGTTTATCGATATAGCTCGCCGGAACGGCTCATATAAGGACCAGACTGGCAATCTTCGTTCATCTATCGGATATATAATTGCGAAAAACGGAGAAGTGGTTGCAGAGAACTTTACTGAAAGTGAAAAAGGAACTGACAAGACAACCGGTAAGTATAAAGGGCGTAGGCTTGCAGAAGAAGTATCTCTGTCTCATTCCGGTGGTTATGTGTTGGTTGGTGTTGCAGGAATGGAATACGCGGCAGCCGTAGAAGCTAAAGGGTATGAAGTAGTTTCAGGAGCTAATACGCAATGTGAGAAGTATCTAAGGGATACGTTGAAATCAGTTTTTAGCAAGATTTGATTATGGATGAATTCGACGCTGTTGATATAATCTATAATGCTGTGGTCGCTGCGGGCACCGATGTTATGATTTACAAGGACAAATCGGAAGCAGGCTTAACCAATGAACATATCGTTATCAATCATCTGCAACTGAATGAACTCGACTTCATTAATAAAGTGCCTATCAACGTCAACATCTTTGTTCCTTTGAATGAAAATGGTATGCCCCAACGTCAACGCATGAAGGAAATTAAGCGTAAAGTAAGAAAATCGCTTGATTCCATTAATAGCAATGACGGTATATGTAAAGAAGTGACAGTTCTCTGGAGTGTTCCAATGCCGGACTTGAAAGAGAAATTCGCTTGTACAAATATTAGACTAGAAATTTTAATAGATCAATAATTATGACAGGAGAAGTAAGACCTATCGCTATGGGCGTAGGTAAAATTAAATTTGGAACAGTCGGAGACGGTGTTCCAGGAGCGGACCTCAAAGATTTTCCTCTTCCGACAAAAGGAAGTGTAGTATTCAACTTTGCGGATCCTAAAGAAGTAAAAGTCGAAACGGAAGGAAGCGATGAACCTTTGTATGTTGAATTTGTAAAAGATACAACAGATTACATCGAGCTCTCTATTCCTACTCCTTCTAACGAAGTACTTAAAGAGTTAGCAGGTGGTGAGATTGATACAGCTGACGGAAGAAACATCTGGAAGAAACCAATCAACGTTCCTTCTATCTCAAAGACATTCCAGTGTGAAACATTACCCAAAAACGGTAAAAAGGTAGTTTATACCGTAGTTAATGGTAAGATTACTTCTAAGATCTCACAAGCTCCCGGTTCCGAGCAAGCGGAGTTGTTACTTATACGTGTATATATGCAGGCAGCCATTACAGCTTCCGGAGAAAAAAAGGCTGCTTTTATGCGTGAAGTTATAAGCGTGTCTGAAGGCGGAGAAGCCCCGGCAAATCCAGCAAATCCCGAAGGCGAAGAAGTAGTAGAGTAAAAATGGTTTCCTGTGTAGCTTAGTTGGTTAAAGCACTACATTAGTAGAGACCGGTGGTTCGAATCCACTCACAGGAACAAACTATTTGAAGGATGGAGCCGAAAGTATTAAAGGTTAGTCGCGAATAACTGGATATATTGTCAGGAAGTACAACTGACTAGGCTCCTTGATGAAATTTATGAGTATAAAAAACTTATTCCAACAAGAATCTGATTCTGTTACAGAACAACCTGTAAGAATCCCATTTGATTTCTCTAACCGAGATTCTATTCCTAATGGAAAGGACCCAGGTAATAGTATTGTAATAAAACCAATTACCGTCCGGACATGGTTTAGAATTCGTCCGCTTCTTCTTGAAATTGAAAAAGAAGATATTGATAGGATGATTGTAAAAAAGGGAGAGCTGCCAGAAGATTTTCCAAAAATTATGGATAAGTACGGAGAACTGCTTCTTGATATCGTATGCTTAGGTATTCATAATAAGCCAAGTGATCCGCCAAAATGGTTTAAACAAGCTCTTGCAGACAATTCCACATGGGAAGATATACGCATATTATTCAATGCAATTATATATCGAATAGGATATCACCCTTTTTGTACCTCTATCACGATGCTTCGGAACGTGAGCCCATTGCGAGAGACGGAGATAATAGCCGCTCGGAAAAATCTACAAAGCTGGAAGGATACAACCAAAGTAGATTCTTAGTTATTGTAAAAGAAGCTCTAGGATTGACTTTTAATGAGACGCTGGATAGTAGCTATGGATTAATAGAGATATTGCTTCAGGAGTACTCCTTTGTAATGAGGGAGCGAAATAAAACGACTGATGAAGACGGAGAAGTCGAAGGACGAGACTATGAATGGATAGAGCTACCAAGTTTTGATAATCCAAACGAGAAGATCCGGATGAAAAGATATTATGATATTAACGGGAAAGTCAAAAGATAAAGTAATTTGCCATTGTGTTTATATATTAGGTTAACTGTTTTTTTATTAAATTGATTTAGAGTTGTTTTTGGTCCCTTGTGTCTGTGAAGATACAGGGGATTATTTTTTCATTTCTTGAAGCATCTGATTGAGAGAAGCATTATCCTGCTGTAGATTTTTAATCAATCTTTTCTGATAAGAGAGCATCCCTTCAATTCTTCCTTCACTCTTCCCTTTCTCGTAGGCAGCTTTAATCTCTTCTTCCGTATAGCTACTTTTATTCGCTATGGATACGTTTTCATTTTCCTTGGTCATGGCGCTAATGAATAGTGATTTATATATTATAGAAAAAGGCTATCTCTCCCCTTTTATTCCGACCAAGGACCATAATCTATTATCTTGCAAATTGGATTATGTAGCAAAGGGAATTGATAGCCTATATTATACTTTCTGTAGGCTTATCAACTCCCAATTTGCAAGATTAAAAAATGTCCTTGGTCAAGACACTGCAAAGATGCTTATTCTTCTTGAAATAGCCAAATTTTGGCTCCTCTTTATATTTTAAGAATAAATGCTATATGGGTATTCAGAACAAAGATGGAGCGTTGTATTTCGCAACAGGCATAGATAATTCAGGACTATATTCCGGGCGTCAGGAAGCGATGGGAATCATTAAGGCAATGGCCAGTGAAATTACCGCTTTCGATGTATTCGGTGGGATCGGCATTAGTGCAGGTATCGCATTTGCCAGAGCTGCCAAAGGTGCATACGACTTTGAAAAACAATTTCAACAAAGCATGAAAGAAGTTGCTACTCTTTCAAATGGAATTAAAGGCAGCTTAACGGATTACATGAATCAAGTTATGGAGATAACTCGTACTATTCCCGTTGAAGCAAACGAAGCAGCCAAAGCTCTCTATCAGATCGTATCTGCCGGACATGATGGAGCCAACGGAATGAAAGTGTTGGAAGCATCCGCAAAAGCTGCTGTTGGTGGAGTAACCGATACTGCTACTGCAGCTGATGCTATTACTACAGTTCTAAATGCTTATAAATTGGATGCTTCTAAAGCCCAGGAAGTTTCGGACCAGTTATTTACCACCGTTCGATTAGGTAAGACTGATTTTGGTCAACTAGGCAAAAGTATAGCCCAAGCAGCACCTATTGCTGCATCATTTGGCATTGATATAAAAGAAGTCCTGGGCGCAGTAGCATCAATCACCAAACAAGGTGTTCCCACTTCGGAAGCAATGACGAAAATACGTGCTGCTATCTTAGGTACAGCCAACCAGTTGGGAGACGCTGCATTCAAAGGACGTACTTTCCAAGAAGCATTACAACTTATTTATGACAAAGCAGGTGGTTCATCAACCAAAATGAAAGAATTGTTGGGTACCGATGAAGCACTCCAAGCCGCTTTAATGCTTACTGGTGAAAAGGCCAAGGAAGCAGCTTCCGATCTAGACGAAGTTAATAATTCTGCCGGTGCAGCAGAAGCAGCCTTTAAAGAAATGGCTTCATCTGCCGAAAATCAAATGAAACTACTTGGCAATAATATAACAGCTACCCTTCGTCCCCTTGGAAAAGAGATTTTAAAAGAAGTATCTTCTATTGCTACTTCTTTTAACAAAGCCTTCGAAAATGGAGATGCACAAGAATCATTAAGAATATTGGGAACATTGATAGTGACACTTACTAGTGCTTTTATTGGCTATAAAGGTTCTATTATAGCTATAAATGCTGTTAAGAAAATACATATTTCATTGCTTGAAATGGAAAAATATGAAATGACATTGTACCAGAAAGCTGTTGAAGCCGGAACTGTATCTGAAAATGTCCTTACTGCTGCCCAAGTAAAACAGATGGCTACAAGGAAAGCAATGATTACAACAATTAAAATGCATACGGCTTCCCTATTAAAGAATACTGCAGCCATGTTGGCAAATCCCTATATTTTAGCAGCTGCAGCTGCTGCAACTCTCGGATATGCAATTTATAAGTATGCTACCCGTGCAACTGCTGCAGAGAAAGCACAATACCGATTCAATAAAACAGTAAAAGAAAGCCAACAAAGAGCAGAAGATTATAAGAATAAGATTCAAGGTCTTGTCTCTATAGCACGAAGCGATGCGGCTGCCACTACAGAAAGATATAAGGCTCTGCTTCAACTGCAACGTTTAATGAAGTCCGTTTTTAAAGATATGGACTTGAAGAAGTTGAAAGATATGGATGACTTAGAATTAACCAATAAAATAGCAGAAGCAGAAGCAAGAAGAAATGTTGTTATAGCTAAGACTAATTTAGTTATGGCAAAACAACGCTTACAAAAAATAGACAACCAAATCATCCTAACAAATAACAGAAATGGGTATACTGGTGCATTAAAAGAAGATAGAGAAGCTGTTGCTAAAGAAGTGGATTTGTTACAAGGTGAGGTTGACAGAGCAGTAAAGGTACATTCTATATCTATTAAGGCTCATGTACAATCCCAAAAAGAAGCCGCTACTCAAAATAAAGCCTTTTGGACCAAGCAAAAAGATGATGCAACGAAAGCACTAGATTCAATAGCTTCGGCTCAAAAGAAATTGATGGATGCTGGAAATTTCAAAGGGATTGATGCTACTGTCGTTACTGCCTACAAAGAAAACATCAAAAAGCTAAAAGAAGCAGAGAAAGAGTTAAAAGTTTATGATTCATTTTCCAAGCAAGATGATAAGGCACAAAAATTACGTGAAGAACAAGAAAAATATAAACTCCTGTTAGAGAAACAGAAGTTTGACCAGGAACGAATGAAAGAAGATTCAGCAAATGAACTTGAACAGATTGAAATCAATAAACTTAAAGAAAGCAGTGAAAAGGTTCTAAGGCAAAGAGCACTCAATCATCGGCTAGAATTACAGGCTATTAAGCGCGAAACCGAGGATAAGAAACGGAAAGTAATAGAAGATGCACGAGCTGCTTTTGAAATCAATCCTCAAAATAAAAAGAAGGTTTTTAATGCAGATGTTTTCATCAATTCAGAATCTACGAAAAAACTGTTTGCTTCATTCGATAATATAGCAAAAGAAGCTACAATCGCTACCAATACAAAGTTTGATCGCGGAGATGATTTATCTGACCTGTTGAATCAGTATCAGGATTATACAGACCAGCGTCTTGCGATTGAACGAAAATTTAATGAGGATATTGCAACGTTACAGGAACAGCGTAAACAAGCTACGAAGAATGGAGATACAAATCAGGTAGAACAGATAGACCGTTCCATTGCTCAAGCAACGAAAAATAAGGGAATGGAGTTAATGAAACTGGACTACGATAAGTTGAAAGAATCCCCAGAATATGTTCGCGCCTTCGAAAACTTGAAAGAAACTTCTTCCGAAACTCTTAATTCCCTTTTAACGCAATTAGAGAATGCAAAGAGTACAGCGGCACAAGTTCTATCTCCTGATCAACTTCGCGAATATACGAGTACAATTCAATCCATCATGGACGAATTGGATTCCCGTAATCCGTTTCAGTCATTATCTGATAAGAAGAAAGAACTAGCGGAAGCTGAAGAAGAGCTAGCCAATGCGCAAATCGAGTTAGAAAATGCTCGGATAAAAGCCGAGGCTGTGAAAGGAGGTGCTAAATTTGAGAATGGGATCAAATCCTCTAAATACAATCCGGAAACAGGTAAAATAGAATCGACTAAAGCCTATTTATCCGAAGCGCAGGCCTTGGAGCAAGTTAAAAAGAAAACTGAAAACTACAACGCAGCAAAAGATAAGGTTGTCAAGAAATACAACCAAGTTAAAAAGGCAGAGAAAGAAGTCAGAGCACAGATATCAGAACTAGCGGACACAATAGATGAACTTGGAAAAACGATCGGTGGACCTGCTGGAGAAATTATCTCTTTGATTGGTAATATCGGAGCATTTACAATGACTGCTATGTCTGGCGTTGAATCAGCAGCAAATACATCAGCGAACGCTATTAGTACAGTTGAAAAAGCGTCTGTTATTCTTGCGATTATTGGCGCAGCAATGCAGGTAGCAATGAAAATCTTTGATTTGTTCGGCAAAGACGATACAACGGAGAAATACGAGAAAGCGAAAGAAACGTATGAGTCTTATATCAGTATTCTTGATAGAGTAATCGAAAAGCAACTGGAATTAGCTGAAACTCTTACAGGAGATAATGCCAATGCAGCCTATGAAAAAGCGCTTAAAATGGTAAAATTGCAAAGTGAAAATGCTAGGGTTTTAGGACAACAGTATCTAAATTCTGGTGCATCTGGAAAATCACACTCGAAGGGATATAGTGAAGTTGAAGATATGTCCTGGGAAGGTTGGAAACAAGCAGCGGACACACTAGGAATGTCTATTGATGATTTCAAAAAGAAAATGGGCGGACGTATGACCGGTCTATTTGATTTGACAGATGATCAACTTGCAAAGCTTCAGGAGAATGCAGGCATATTTTGGTCACAACTAGATTCCGATACACAAAAATTTGCCGATCAAATAGCAAATGGTGTCGCAAAGGTTGCGGAAGTATTAGAACAACAAATTGCTGATACGACTCTTATTGATTACAGTTCTCTCCGCTCTGACTTCCAAGACTTGCTTACTGATATGGACGCCGATAGTGCTGATTTTGCAGACAACTTCGAAGAATATATGAGAAATGCCATTCTTAATTCCATGCTTAAGGAGGATTATATGGACCGGTTGATTGAATGGAGGGAAAAGCTATATAATGCAATGGATGATGGTATGACCGAGGATGAATATAATGCATTGAAAGCCGAAGGCCAACAGATTGCCAATGAAATGAAAGCTAAACGAGATGCATTATCAGAAATATATGGTTTTGGCAAAGATGATGATGAAGAACGTGAGGCATCAAAGAAAGGATTTGCTTCTATGTCGCAAGACTCTGCAGATAAGCTAGACGGTAGTTTTGCTGTTATGATCTCTCATACATATTCAATTAATGAAGGTGTAAAGCATCTCCAGTCTAATTCGGATAAAATAGCGGAAAAACTCGCATATCTTTCAAATTTGGATAAATATATGGGAGAAATAATGAAATACAATGATATTGTTATCACTTATCTATCTGATATAAGCAGCCATACAGCACGGCTTGAAGCGATTGAAAAAGCCATAGAGTCTATAAAGCTGGGTATTGATACATTAAACACAAAAGGCATAATACTGAAGCGATGAAAGGACAATTACTAATAGATGAATTAGATATGTATACCAAACACGGTATTTCAATTATAAAGGGGAGCTACAATAATCTTGTTGCCTTCCCTACTTTGAAAGATCCGGAGAAAAACGACTGGCCGGAGGAAGACGGACAAGAATTTGATCTTTCTGTGGTTGCCCTCGACACAAGCGAAATTAGTATAGAATTTGGCTTTAGAGATGACTTGGGATTTGGTGGATTAATAGCGCTCCTTTCCGATATGGGATACCATAATTTCCGTTTTCCGATTCTTGGTAAAACATATCGTTTACGTTTGTTATCACAGAATAGCTATACAATTTATCCTAGACTTGAAATAGCGAAGATAGTTTTTGCAAACGATTTTCCTCATGAAGCAAATTATGAATATCAGGACCCTGTTAATTCTATCGCTATGCCAAAGGGTTATGAAATAGACAATAAAGATTTGTCCGATTATGGCGTAATAGTTCTTCCAGGTAGTAATGCCGAGATATTGAAAACTCCGGCAGTAAAAAAGAACCTATTGCAGAATTTCAAACGTCAAGATGGAGCAATCTATGACGGTGAAGTTGTGAAATTCCAAACCAAAGAAGTATCTCTCAAATGCCTGATGCGGACCGGGACGATTGAAGCGTTCTGGCGTAATCGCAATGCCCTACTCTATGATCTCACAAAACTGTCTGCTAAGGTCGATGATGAAGGATATGAGTATTCTGATGCTGAACGTATATTTTATTGTGATGAGTGGAGTGAAAGCTATCCTTGCTATTATAAGAGTTGCCAGACAAACAATTTTCTTCTTAATAATGGGGTATGGTGGGAATTTACCTTGAAACTTGTATTTACTAGTTTCCGGATTGGAGAAACAGATTTCCTGCTTGCATCCGAAGCAGGAGAATTTATCATAACAGAAGATGGAATATTTTATATTGACTTAAAAAATTATGCCAATTAAAAAGAAAAAAATCAGCGAATTAACGCTTGCTGATAGCATGGTAGGATTGTACACTATTGGCGTTAAAATGGTGAATGGCGTACAAACAAGTGTAAAAGTTAGTCTTGAATTCATAAAGAAAGCCTATGATGACGTAGTTGCAGCAACAAAGAAGGCCAATGACGCAGCAAAGGCGGCTGATGATTCCCGAACCCAAATAGAAGCGAATGAAGATACTCGACAACGCAATGAAGCTACTCGTATCGATGCTGAAAGAAATCGTTCAAATGAAGAACAAGCCCGGTCAGCTGCAGAATCAGTACGTATCATAAATGAGAATACCCGTAAAGCAGAGGAAGCAGCTCGTGCGACCGCTGAAGGGCAACGTGTATCTGCAGAACTTAGCCGCGTTGAAACAGAAAATAAACGAGTGTCAGATGAACAAGCACGTAAAAATAATGAAGATGCACGTAAGACCGCTGAAACAGGACGTTCTTCTGCAGAATCGGAACGTGTGAAGGAAGAAGACAAACGAAAAGCGGCTGAAACAACACGTTCTACAGCTGAAACAGATCGCGTAACAGCCGAAGATGAACGAAAAGAAGCCGAATCCACGAGAGAAACGAATGAAACTGCACGTGTGACAGCCGAAGATAATCGCGTTACTGTCGAATCTGAACGCGTATCTGCTGAAACAGACCGTAAATCAGCGGAGACAGCCCGAGTATCAGAAGAAAACAAAAGAAAGTCCGCTGAAACAGAACGTAAATCAGCGGAGACAGCCCGAGTATCCGAAGAAAATAAAAGAAAGCAAAATGAAGATACCCGCAAAGCTGCAGAAGATACTCGTTCCTCAAATGAGACTAGGCGTGTCTCTGCTGAAACAGAACGTGTAGAAGCCGAATCCCAACGTAAGTCAGAGTATAGCGGTATTATACAAGAAATGACATCTGCTACAGGTGATGCTACCGCACAACTAGAACTTGTAAAAAAAGCTACGAATGATGCAAATGCTGCCAAAAACGCATCAGTTGAACAGACTGCTCTTGCAAAGAAAGCTACTAATGACGCTAACGCAGCAATTATAAGTATTAATGCTGCCAAAGAAGAAACCCAACAAGCAACAGAAGAGGCTAACGCTGCCAAAGTTGCATCGGAAGCCCAAACAGCTTTAGCGAAAAAAGCTACTGATGATGCTAATACAGCCAAAAACGCATCAGTAGCGCAAACAGCTCTTGCTAAAGCTGCCACAGATAACGCAAATGCGGCAGCACAGGCCGCCAATAACGCAGTTTCTGGAGTTGATGCTAAAGTAAAAGCTGCAGTAGATGCACTTGTAGCTGGAGCACCGGAAGCCCTCGACACGCTTATTGAATTGGCTAATGCCCTTAATAATGATCCGAACTTCGCCGCTACCATGGCAACAGAGTTAGGGAAGAAAATCAACGTTTCCGATATTGTCAACAACCTAACAAGTGGTGGTACTGGCAAGGTCCTTTCTGCCGAACAAGGGAAGGTTTTGAAAGCAGCTTTGGATACACATAACCATGCAGGAATATACGAACCTGTATTCTCAAAAAATACAGCTTTCAATAAGAACTTTGGCACAACTTCCGGAACTGTTTGCCAAGGAAATGATAGTCGACTAAGTGACGCACGTACACCTAAAGCGCATACTCACAAAGTATCAGAGATTAGCGACTTTCCTACTTCCATGCCAGCAAGTGATGTTCCTGCATGGGCGAAGGCTGCAAGTAAACCATCCTATACAGCTTCCGAGGTTGGTGCGTCCCCATCGAATCATACTCATACAGGGGTCTATCAGCCAGTAGGAAGTTATGCAGCGAGTTCGCATAAACACGAAGCAACGGATATTACTCCGGATAGTACTCATCGCTTTGTTACTGATGCAGAAAAAAGCACTTGGAATGGTAAAGCTGCAGGTAATCATAACCACGATTCCGCATATCAACCTAAAGGTAGTTATGCAGCTTCATCACATAAGCATACAGCAACAGATATTACAGACGATTCTACACATCGTTTTGTCACAGATTCAGAAAAATCTACTTGGAATAGTAAAGCCGCCGGTAATCACAACCACGATTCAGCATACCAACCCAAGGGTAATTATGCATCAAGTTCTCATAATCATACAGCATCGGACATTAAAGAAGATGAAACGCATCGTTTTATGACGGATGAAGAACGTACAAAACTTAGTGGAATAGCCTCTGGAGCTAATAATTACTCTCATCCGGCTTCTCATCCAGCATCAATGATTGAAGAAAGTACTACAAGAAAATTTATGACTGATGCAGAGAAAACTTTACTAAGTTCTCTCGGGACTACGTATGCTTTAGCTGATCTATCGAACGCAATGAGCGTAAACCTATCCTTGAACGGTTATGCAAAATTCAATAATGGATTACTTGTACAATGGGGCAGAGTTGGAGGTTCATCTACAGTTTCGTATAGTGTGACTATGCCTACATCTTTTTATAATACTGAATATAAAATATTTGCAACTGTATATAAGCCTAGTAGTGACTCCGCCGTATATTCATCATCTCCTTTGGCAATAAATAAAACAGTTAGTAGATTTTATTTGAATAGAAATTATGCAAGTGGGGGTACTACTGGATTATCACAAGAATTATGGGACTGGTTTGCGATCGGGCGTTGGAAATAACTAAAAAACAAATATTATGAAGTATTGGAAAAATGGATTCTACGATGAACCGGTAGACGGTTCAGTAGAAATAACGGATGAGCATTACAATCAGCTATTAGATGGGCAGTCTAACGGTTTACTGATAGTTGAAAGTAAGAATGGATACCCGATTTTGGTAGAATATGAGTACGACATTGAAGAAGTGCGAAAAATGAAAATATCTGAAATACAGGTATTTGACAAATCGACAAATGTCAATTCTTTTGATTTATTGGGTAAAAGCATGTGGTTAGATAAAAGTACACGTGTTGGATTATTTAACTCAATTTCGATTGAAAAAAATGCTGGTAAATCAGATACCGTGTTGTGGTATGATGCTATAAAGTATATCATTCCAATTTTTGACGCTTTAGCTATGTTGAATGCCTTAGAATTGTATGCACTCAACTGCTACAATGTGACACAATCGCACATCTCAGCAGTCAAAGCATTGCAGACTATTGAGGAAATCGAAAACTATGATTATACGGTCGGTTATCCGGTGAAACTTAGCTTTCCCGGGTAACCAGTCTTGAAATTGTATGCTTCAATTTCTTCTTTTGTGTATAGCTGATTGATAGAGTTTATATGCCTTTGCGTCACATTATAGCACGCAAGGGCATATAACTCTATCTGTTGCAGCATATTAATGGCCTTCTCGATAGAGAGAATAAACTGCGTATCACCTAGCCAAATACTTGTTTCAGATCGTCCAGTTTCTCTTTCAATACTAATTGAGTTCATAAGTCCTACACGAGTATTCTTATTCAGCCATCCAAATACTCCGTTTATACTGAATTGATTCACTGCTTCAGATGAATCGAACAATCGTAATTCATCAAGTTTTTGCGCCCTGATTTCTTCGATAGTAGCCTCGTGCACAACTAAGATCGGATATCCTTTTTTGCTTTCAACTATGAGTAATCCAGCAGATTGTCCGGCTAATAATTGGCTATAATACTCTTCTGTAATTTCTATAGAACCGTTTACCGGTTCGTCATAAAATCCTTGTTTCCAATACTTCATAATGATTATATTTAGTTTATTTCCAACGTCCTATTGCAATCCAATGAAATTCCGCATTCGATGTTCCGTTTCCTTCCGCTGCATAAGTACATATATAGTTAAAACTAGATTTAGTTTTAGCTAAATAATTAATAACCCAACTTGATAGATCAATTAAATTACCTTTCATAGCACTACACGCCAATGAATAATAATCATCATGGAAAGAAAGTGGTAAAGTAATAGTTCCCTGATATGAACTACCGCCAGTTTTTTTCCCCCATTGAATCATTAGCCCGTCCGGTAGCTTATAATATCCATTTTGAGAGAAGTTCTTTGTTGAAACATTTGAAAAATCTTTCAATGCAGTATTAGTTCCGAGAGAACTTTGCCAAATTACAAGCAATAAAAGTAATACCAATTTTCTACTAAATCTATCCATAATCAAATTCATGTTGTCAATATTTACTTCCATCGTCCAATAGCTATCCAGTCAAATGATCTGATAGAACTGCCTACAGTTATGCTATTATCTGCAAGAAGATACTTTCGCATGACAGCCACATAAGATGCAGCTTTATTATAGGGCAAAGCAGTATATAAAGAGTGTTCATTAGATATTGTTTCCATCGTAGTCACAAGTCGATAGGAGGCATCATAAAAAGAAACAGGGAAATATATAGTCGCACTTCCTGGGGATGAATTTGCCAAGCGCCCCCATTGTATAAGCAGTCCGTCTTCATATTTACGATAGCCGTTTTGTCCAAGATTTTGCGAGTTAATTTGCGCAGATTTTGTTCCGAGAGAACTTTGCAGGAAAATAATCACTAAAATAGCTCCTAATTTTCTACTAAAACAGTTTATATTCAGTTTCATGTCCCAATCTTTTATTATTTCCAACGTCCAATAGCAAACCAATTAAAAGGATATCCTGTTGTGTAAACACCATTTCTATCATTACTCGCGTGCCGTTGTACAACCGTGAAATTTGATTTATTTTTATTATATACCATTACGGCAGAAACCACTACTTCAGAAATGAGTTCAAAACCAGAACATGCTACAACATTGTAAGCTGTATCATAGAAAGAAGCAGGAAGATATATAGTTTTAACATCCCCTATTTTTCCACCGACTCCCCACTGGATCATCAGCCCGTCCGGTAGCTTATAATATCCATTTTGAGAGAAGCTTTTTGTTGAAACATTGGAAAAATCTTTCAACGCTGCATTTGTCCCGAGAGAACTTTGCGCAAAAATGACTACAATAATGGCTACCAATTTTCTACTAAAGTGTACCATTCTTATTCCAGTGTCACAATTATTTTACTTCCAACGACCAATTGCAAACCAGTTTATCCCTTCTGTTGCATAAAGATAGTTTTCAGCGCTCCATGTTGCAGCCGGAACTATGACAAAATAAGAGGTATACTGTGTCTTAATCTTACATGACACAACTGAAATACTATCTACTGTACTATCATAAACTCCAACTATTGCTATGTATTTGTTATCATAAAAAGATGTGGGTAAATAGATACTCCTATTTCTGTATGAAGAAGCTAAATTCCCCCATTGAATCATCAAGCCATCAGGCAGTTTATAATATCCATTCTGTCCGAGGTTCCTTGTAACAACATTGGAAAAATCTTTCAATGCGGCGTTCGTCCCGAGAGAACTTATGTAAAAAATGACCCGCAATAGATAAAATGAATACTATCTTTTTGAATAGATGAATCACTCTGTTCATTACACTTATGTATTTATATTTTATAATATAAATTCAAATCTGGTGATATGATAACTTTGCATAATGGTGATAAGGAAATAGACATTGAAGTAAAGGATGAAAGCTACTCTTATGAAGCTATCATGGGAGAATATACACTCACTTTGTATTTTTCGCATCCGGGATATATTGAAATTCCGGTTGGCTCCTGGTGTGACTTCTACGGGAAGCGTTATTCTTTGAAGAGGGATAGCAATTTCAAGAAGAACGGTGAACGTAACTTCGAATATACTCTGATTCTGGAAACTGGGGAGGCTGATGCTATGCTGTGGAAAGTACGTCATACCGTTGACAGAAGTATTAAATTCTCATATACAGCCAAGCCACATGAACACCTACGTCTACTCGTTGAAAACCTGAACCGTCGGAGTACCGGTTGGAAAGTCGGTGATTGCATTGAAGGAACGGAAAAAGTAATCAACTACAATCACACCTATATTCTTGATGCTTTCAATCAACTTGCAGAACTATATGAAACAGAATGGCAGATCATTGAAGAAACGGTTGAAGGAAAACAAATTAAGACTATCCATCTGCGTAAAGTTGAGTATAACAAGGAGAACCCTTTGAAACTGTCGTATGGTAAAGGCCACGGTTTTAAGGTCGGTGTTGGTCGCGAATCCGGGGAGATACCACCCGAAATAATTTTGGTAGAAACTACAGAACGCAATATTGATTATTCTACATACGGATCTAAGTACCTGTTACTTCCAAAGAATAAGACTATCCGATTTGATGGAATCAAATTTGAGAATGAAGAGGGCTTCGATTCTACTAAGGCGCGTATCTATAAGACCGATGCGGATGGAACTTGTGTCATGCGTGCCGATAAAGAACTTACAACAGCAAAGGAAGATAGTCTGGACTGTACAGCTATTTATCCTTCCCGTGTCGGTACTGTCAGTGCTGTTATTGAAGTGAACAAGAAGAATAACTTCTTTGACTTTGTAGATAAAGACATCCCGGAAGAGTTGAATTTCGAAGATTGTCTCATAGCTGGAGAAAGTATGACTGTCATTTTCCAAACCGGCATGCTTACAGGCAAGGAGTTCGAAGTAAAGTATATCCATGAAGCGAAAGACAAGAAAGAGGCACGTCGATTTGAAATTGTTCCGCAAGAAATCGATGGGATAACAATGCCGGAACCGGAAGTCTGGCGCCCGAAGGTTGGTGATACATACGCAGTGTTCGGAATGCAATTGCCGAAGGCTTATATCTGTAATGACAGCACACAAACAGGTGCGAGCTGGGAAGCTTTCAAGGAAGCAGCAAAATACCTGTATGAACATGAAGATAAAGCATTCATATTTACCGGGACATTGGACGGCATTTGGGCTAAAAAACGCTGGTTGGAGATAGGCGGTAAAATAGTACTCGGAGGGTATGTTGATTTCTATGATACGCAATTTCATCCGGAAGGTTCTCTTATTCGCATGATCGGAATCAAACGCTATATTAATAATCCATATTCTCCGGAAATAGAGTTGTCAAACGAACCAGTCAGTACATCTGTTTCAAGTGATCTGAATAAGATTGAGACGAACAAAGTAGAGGTAGATATCAAGCATAAGGACGCCCTGCAGTTTACTAAGCGTCGGTTCCGGGATGCAAAGGAAACGATGTCCATGCTTGAAGATGCACTGCTGAACTTCTCCGGCTCTGTCAATCCAATAACCGTTTCAACCATGCAACTGCTTGTAGGTGATGAAAGCCTGCAATTCCGTTTTGTCAATTCAAAAACGAATCCAGTTCAGGTATCTCACAATATTACTTATAATGCCAGCACAAGAATACTGAACGCTCCGGCAGGAATCCTTCAGCATTTAACACTCGGCATTAGTTCTCTTTCTTCTTCACATAAGGCAGACGAATATAAGTACTGGGATATGGCTGAATACAATTCTCCGGCATTCATTGACCCGGAAAAGAAATATTATCTATATGCTAAAGTTGGCAAGGAGAATCAAGCTGGAACATTCCTCTTGAGTGAAACAGCTATTAAAATGGAACAGATAGCTGGATATTATCATTTACTCACTGGAGTGCTTAACAGCGAGTATGAAGGTAGTAGAAGTTTTGTTCAGTTATACGGATTTACTGAAATTCTGCCGGGCCGCGTAACAACAGAAAGAATCCTTTCTCCGGATGGTGATACATATTTCGATCTAGTAAAAAGTGAGATAGGCGGTAACATTCAAATTAAAGCCGGTTCCTCCGGATTGGAGAATTTGTCTGAATGGGAAGCAGCTCACAAAGAAATTGAAAATGCTGCGAAGGCGGCGGAACAAGCTAATAATGCAGTTGATGGCTTACATGACTATGTGAATGGGGCATTTGCGGATGGCATTATTACGGAAGCCGAAGCAAAAGCTATTGAAAAGTATATCAATACTGTCAACAATACCAAACAAGCTATCGAAGCGACCTACAATAAGCTATATACGAATGTTTATTTATCAGGGCCTGCAAAGATCGGTTTGCTTAATGCTAAGGTTACATTGATGGGAAGTATTGAGAACCTTATAAATGCTATTAATACGGTCATCACTGACGGACAGACCACTGTAGTGGAAAAAAGAGATGTAGATAATAAGTTTACTCTGTTTAATTCAGCCTTAGCGACTTTCAATACAGCTGTTGAGGAAGCTAATAAGGCAATACAGGATAAACTAAAGGAATATTCCGACGAGGCACTGAAACAAGCGATACAAGCTTTAGAGGACGCTGCAGATGCTGCTAAAGCTGCACAAGAAGCTGCCGATTCAGTCGATGGCTTACATGATTATGTGGATGGCGCATTTGCGGACGGTATCATTGACGGGGCGGAAGCGAAAGCGATAGAGAAGTATTTGAATACAGTCAAAAATACGAAATCTGCCGTTGAAGCGACATATAGCAAACTATATGTAAACACCTATTTGGAAGGTTCTGCAAAAACAGCCTTACTTAATGCCAAGGTTTCCTTATTTGGTGCTATTGATAATCTTATTGCTGCAATAAATACGGTTATTGCAGATGGACAAACGACTATTGAGGAAAAAAAGAATGTAGATGATAAGTTTACTCTATTCAACTCTGCTTTAGCTAGTTTTAATACAGCTGTTGAAGAAGCAAACAAAGCTATTCACGACAAACTGAAAAGCTATTCCGATGAGTGTACAGCCGATTTGAAAGTACTCAATACTCAAATCTCCGCACAAGTAACTCGAGTTGACAGCCTGACGCAGCGGATAGATACTGCAGGTTGGATTACTACAGCTGACGGTAATAAGATATATGCTTCTAAAGAACTGGAAAACGGCAATACGCTTATATCTTATATTAACCAGGCAGCAGGTGAAACGACGATTCATTCATCTAAAATTAATTTGGAAGGTGCTGTTACAATCACCGCACTGCATAGTGATCTGCAGACAATGATTAACTCCAAGATTGATCGAGACGGATTGGGTAAATTAGCATTTGAGGATGCAGTCGAATATGCAAAACTTGGTACTACAATTGTTGTAGGCGGGTATTTGAATACTGATTTGATAAAGGTTCGCAGGATAGATGCTGACTCCGGGTTCATAGGTGGTTTTACTATCGAAAATGGACGTCTCGTTTGGACGCGTTCAGGGTATTTTGGCGGAACATCTCGTAGTTTGAAATTAGGTTCTGGAACGGCAAAAGAAGGCGTTGTTAACGTTACTTTCAATGCAGAAACAGACGGACGTTTTGGGATCGCATCTATTGGTTCCAATTTTGGTGGAGCTTGTATTTATGCTTCCAGGAATCTAAATGCATCAGACAGAAGCTACCCACTGGCTAGTACAACATACGCTGGCTTTTTTGATGGAGGAGTTTATGTGAAAGGTTCTTTATCGAGTGAATTATGCCTTGCCGATAATTTTGGTTGTATTACAAGCCGGAATTCAGATGGAAGTATAAACTATTACCAAGGAATTGATTTTGATTTTGGTAGTAATATGAAGTTCAGAAAAGGACTATTAGTATCAATCGCTTAATATTAATGATTATGAAATTAAATTTAAACAAACCTTTAATAGATTTTAGAGGTAAGGAAGCCATTAAAATAGTCAATGGCAAGGAACAGAAGCAGTTTCTTCGTGATATGGTTTCGGAAGCGCTTTATGCTGCCGGTATGAATCCTCAATCAGGTATGGATATGGCAAAAAAACTACGTGCCTACAATATGCTCCAACAAATCATAAATAACCGAGGAATACTTGAGATTACAACAGAAGACGCTACTCTCTTAAAGGAGATTTGTGCAGATGTCTTTACGGCAGGTGCTTTCGGGCAAATTAATGAACTAATTGAAGGAGGAGGTAAAGAATGAATATTACATCAACTAACAGTACTGCCACAACTAAGGTTACGGACGCTATCAGGATTAAGTACAGAATGTCAACCCGTGGTACCGAAGCGGTGAAAGATATTACTGCCGAGATTGTCAAAGATGAAACGACTGTCGGCTTCTTCAATATTTCGCGAAATGGAGTAACTGGATTCTCGCTACATGAGGCTCATGGGCTAACCTTTGGCGAAGTGAAACAAGTATTTCAGACAGCTATTGATGATTGTAGCGAGGTATTAAAATGAAAGATACGATATGGGAGTAAATGAGTGGATAGCAGTACTGGGAGCAATAGGTGGTACTTCAACAATCACATGGCTTGTAACCTTTTGGGTAAATCGTAAAACAAATGCTCGCAAGGAAGATGCTACGGCTGATAGTATGGAAAATGAGAATGAACGTAAACAGGTTGATTGGTTGGAGAAACGTCTTGCCGAACGTGATGCAAAGATTGATGCAATCTATGTAGAACTCCGTCAGGAACAAGCTGAGAAGCTCCAACTCATCCACGATAAACATGAACTGGAACTTAAACTTAAAGAAGCCGAGATAAAGAAGTGTGATGTGCGTGGTTGTAGTAAACGTCAGCCGCCAAGTGATTATTAATTAAAATGGGAGGAAAAAAAATGAAAACTATTGATGCAATTATCATCCATTGTTCGGCCACGCGTGCCGGACAGGATTTACGAGCCAAAGATATTGACCGGATACACCGGGCTCGGGGATTCAATCAGATTGGTTATAATTTCATTGTTGATCTTGACGGAATAGTTGAGAATGGGCGACCGTTAAGCATTGACGGAGCGCATTGTAATACCAAAGGATTTTCAAAGTCTTCGTATAATAAGCATAGTGTTGGCATCTGTTATATCGGAGGCTTGGACGCATCTGGAAAACCTGCAGATACACGTACTCCAGCTCAAAGGACAGCACTACGCGAATTGGTCGCAAAGCTTTGTAAGGAATATCCTATAATTGAAGTACTCGGACACCGTGATACTTCGCCGGATCTGGACGGCAGTGGTGAAGTAGAGCCGGCAGAATATATCAAGGCTTGTCCCTGCTTCGATGTCAGGAGTGAATTTTCTAATTTTCTTCGTAATACAGTGATCCGGCCATGAAAGCGCTAATCTATATAACCATATTCCTGATGTTGGGAATATGGTTTACCTCCTGCAAGACTTCCCGGAATATGGAAACTCAAAAGCAGGTAGACTATTCCAGTGAATTGAGTCGTATTCAAAGTATAATTGAATCACTACGGCTGGATGTGAATAAGCAGATAAAAATTACTACTGACAAATTGAGTGATTTGAAGATTGAGAATAAAACAGTTTACTTGTCTGCTCCAGATTCAACAGGGAAACAACATCCGATTAAAGAAAGTACTACTACTGCATCCAAGCAGGATCAGGAACGAACAGAAGTTGATGAAACATTGTCTATTACTTTACAGCAGTTCTCAAATCGACTTGATACTATAAGTAATAAGGTTAATGTTTTGCTAAATCAAAAAGAAATTGTCGTAGAACTATCATGGTGGGATTTACACAAAGATAAAATATATGTAATCATTATTTTTATTGCTATAGGGGTGCTTGTGTATATATACCTAAAATAAATATATTTTAGAAGTGGCTATTTTTTGTGTTTCTATGTTTATAAACATAGAAACTTATTTAACGTTGGCAGGTTGTTTTTTTATTTTTGCAAAAAATATTTATTTGAAAAGATATGGATACAAAATCATTTTTTGAAAAGTCTAAAAAACAGCTTAATATATTAAATAAAAAAGGTTGGTTAGCTAATATTTCATCATACAATAATGAATACATTTGTCCTTTGTGTTTGAACAAGTTCACTGCTGAACAAATGGATGAATTGTCACAAGAAGATGCACCACAAGACAAATTAGGAGGTAAAAGAATAGCCTTAACATGTAAAAAATGCAATAATACGTGTGGCTCATCTATGGACTGTTACTTGATAAATAGAATTGAAAACTATGAGAATTCTATTTTTATACCAGGAACAAAAAGGGACGTTAAAGTTAAAGTTGCTGATAAGACTTTTAATGGTCAATTAGAAGTCTGTAGTGATGGGCGAATGATAATGACTAATAGCTTTAAACAGAATAATCCTACTTTATTAAGTGAATATATGAAGCAACTAGCGGAAGATATGGCGCTGTCCATTGAGAATAAAAATAAAAAAGTAGATGATACACGCCTTTCTGTTGCGTTGTTGAAAAATGCATATATCATACTTTTTGCAAAATTCGGTTATACCTTTCTGATGGATGAACTTTATGATACTATAAGAGAGCAGATTGAAAAACCTGATTCAGAAGTTGTTCCTAAGCTATGGAAGATAACTACAGAACGAATGATTCCTGATGGTGTATATTTGATGTCTGATTGCGATGGTTTTTTAGTTTCTTACACCATTAAAAAGAATATTGAGTATTATGTTTTGGTAGCGATACCTTTCCCTAATGTTTCATTTGATGAAATAGTAGCTTATCTTACAACCATTGGACCGAATAAGCCTATGACGTTAAAAAAAATCACTAATAGAGATTATTGGCAAGATGAAAGTGCTATTGAATTATTAAGAAAAGAAATATTTCTAGAAAAAGGAGTATAGGTATTGACTGATGGTAACCAATGATACAGTAAAAGCTATCCCCCCAAAAGCTCCAATAGGAAGAGAGAAGTAATGGCAGAAGAAAATAAATATGCCCATGATTCCGTTCAGGAGTTATGAAATTTTTCATTAACTTAAATAAGTCTCCAGTATGAATAGAATTATAATTATTGGTAACGGTTTTGATTTAGCTCACAATTTAAAGACTGGATATAAAGATTTTATAAATGATTATTGGGATACTGTTGAAGAAGGGATTTATGATAAATACTGGCGGTTGTTAGACCAACAATATGGAGGGGGCAAACACCCTCTTAATGACTATGAAGATCAGTTTATAAAAATTGGAAAAGAATATGATAAAACCGGAGTTAATAAAGTTTGTTCTTCTTATAAAGAAGATAGTCCTTTATGGAAATTGCATACACTAATTGATGAGCATAATAATGATCCTAGTTCAAATGTGACAGTTACTTTAACGTTCACAAATCATTTTTTTGAGCGTATATCTCATCAATGTTCTCTTGTGAATTGGGTAGATATAGAAAATGAATATTATAAGGCATTGAAAGAGCTACTTCAAGAAGAAAATTACCAAAAGCAAAACGAAAGTATCCATACGCTTAATAAAGAGTTTGATAGTGTAAAAAGATTGCTAGAAAAATATTTAACTAGGATTAGTGAAAACACAGAACTGAAAAAACATCAATCTATACAAGATGCTTTTTCAAGTTATGTAGAATTTGAAGAAGTTGCCACTTGTAAGCAAACTGCATTTATTAACTCTTTTTTTTCTAATATGGATATACGTTTTGATTTTGACATTGACCGGCATGGAGATCTTTCATATAATGAATGCTTGACAAAGGATGAAGAACTGAGGTACTATATTGATAAGAAACTTAATAATGACAATTTTAAAAAAGAGAATCTTATACCAAACACCTTGATTCTAAATTTTAATTATACAAAAACGGCAGAAAAATTATATATTAAAAATGGAAATGACAAGATTATTAATATTCATGGAGAGCTTAACAATGAAAATAATCCCATTATATTCGGATATGGTGATGAGCTAGATGATGATTATGAAAGAATAGAGAGATTACAGAATAATGATTTTCTAGAGAATATTAAATCTATACGATACCATAAAACAAGAAATTATAGAAAGCTTTTGGAGTTTGTTGCATTAGGTCCATATCAGGTCTTTATAATGGGGCATTCTTGTGGAAACTCTGATCGGACATTATTAAATACTTTATTTGAGCATGATAACTGCCTATCTATTAAAGTCTTTTATCGACAGTACGAAGATGGGACAGATAATTATATTGATATGATAAAAAATATATCTCGTAATTTTAATAATAAGCCTAATATGCGTGATATAGTTGTTAATCGAGAAAGTTGTTCTCCTTTGGTGCCTGTAAAAAAAGAGGTAGCCGAATAAGCTACCTCTTTCAATTATAAATAGTTTTTTCCCAGTCATCCAACACTGTTACATCCCACCGCGGAAGATCCGGATTAATATAAGTTACTGACCTGCCATACACAGAGAAACTTTTTCCAATAAACTCGTCGATAGCTTCATCTTCCCCTTTTTGAAGACAGATATTCATAAAAACATGCATTTCATTCCAGTTTGTAGGCCCAATGAACAAAGATTCAATCAAGCGGCCTTTAACAGGTACACCGATAACTTGCTCTTTTATCCTATCAACTAAAGAAACTGCTTCTTCAAATGTCATACTTGTAATTTTAGAGCAAAGATATAAAAAATAGATGCCCTCTCCCCTATCATATAAAAGCTATTTCAATCTGTGGAATTTCAGTATTACAAATTTCAATTCTATTAAGAAAGATATTTTCGTAATTCTTCGATTGCCTGTGATGCACTTCGAACTACCACATACTTATTACGACATGATTCCGCTTGTTTTTGAAACTCTTTTTGATATTCTGATTGTTTCCCCACCTTCGTTTTAAACTCTATACAGAGAGAAGCAAAACCCTTTTTGGGAATAAGTACGATCACATCAGAAACACCAGGCTTTACTCCTTGACGTTTCAGGTTAGCAGCTTCACGTATATGACGGCTTCCACCGTTCGGAACGGCAAATATAAGTTTGTCAGGTATATTAGGGAAATATAGAGGAATAAGTTTAAAGAACTCTGTTTGTATTCGAGCTTCCTCGTTATTATGTACTTCTTTAGAGCGCGTAGGATTACGCTGATCTGCATAACAATTATAACACATAAAGTCGGTACCGGTTTTAATAACCGATACCGTTTCTTTTCCGCATAAAATGCACTTTTCTTTAGTCATTTTCGCAATAAGGTGTCTTAGATTCGATTCCATATTTTTGCAGTAACTGTTTACTAACATATATAACCTGTCTACAGGTTTTTTCAGAGAACATTCCGATATGTGTATATTCTTCTGGAAGTTCTAATACAGACGAGAGCCATGTATAAGCTTCTGTTCGCTTCATTAACTTGAATCGCCATATCTTATCGAAATATTCGTGTGCTTCATGTTTGAGCACTCGGAGCTGTTTGTTGGCTAATCTGCCTAAAGCCTGATCGGTTCCTTTATGTACACCAACATAAGCATTGCAGGTACGGCAGATATAAATCATACCGTAAGATTTGCCATATACAATGGAACTATCCATAAATTCTGTATTTTTTCCACAATACGGACAAATTTTGCCTTGTATAATAAGTTTCTGTCTATTGGTGAGTTCGTTCATTTCTAATTAAAAACAAAGCAGAAGAGGTGCTGCATAGCAAGATAGCCTTTAAACTACCTCCCCGAAGGTTCGAACTTCTTGAGCAATGGGAGCAAGCTGCTTGTTTTACTAATGATTGTTCCATTATGATATTCCTTTCTAAATTTGTTATGGGATAATTAATTCGGGATTATCATAGATATTACCAATCACGATAGTATCATCCATTTTTGTAAGATCAGATTGCCCGAAATAGAATAAATTTCGACCATTAGAAAGTTGAAAACGACAATTATCATATAGGATAATAGCTGTATATTCTTCTGGTTCAAAACCAAATGTAATAGTGTGAAGAATATCCCCTTCATAGATTTCTTTTCCGTTCTTGTCGAATAAGCCTGTGAATTGTCCCACAGTTGTAGTTTCTACCTTACTTCTATTAAACATTTCAGTAGCTTCGCATCCATATTGGGAAAGTTTCTTGCTGAAAATAGCCATTTCACCACTTTCGTACTGAATCAAGTCACCAAATATCCATTCGTTATTATATAAGTTTTTACCTCTGAATTTTATTGTTCTCATATTCATTACTATCTTTATGTTATTCGTCAATTACTTCTTATTCTCCTTGCATTTCTTGCAGAGATAAAGCCCTGTATCTTCATCTCTACCCTCTGATTTCCACATATCAGACATACAATTATCGCAATATGTAGCCTCACTTTCATCTTCACATGCTCCACAAAAGTTCTTTCCCTCAATCTCGTAATGACAACCTTCGGAATAACTATCATACAATCTCTTACACACGTCACACATTTCTATCGAATCCGGTAGTATGGGGAAGTGTTCTTGTAGATACCAAATAACAGTACTTGATTGCTCTGGAGTAAGTTTAACTTTATACTCATCACCTAAAGAAATTCCTTCTGGAATATCACCCTACAAAAAGGAATGAAACTCTTGAATCCATTCTAAATCGCTCCAATCACGATTAGAATTATTCTTTTGAAGTTTGATCTCATTCTTATTCATTTCTATCTTGAATTATTGAAATAGTGCTTGCTGCACTTGCGACAATACAAATTTATTCGCATCAGCAAAGAACTTTTTCTTTATCTCGAATCCGTATGCTCTGCGTCCTAGTTGGGCGGCAGCTAATAAGGTAGAACCACTTCCGGCACATGGATCAATTACCACATCACCCTTATCAGTAAATATCTCTATTAACCTACGAAGAAGTGGAACCGGCTTCTGTGTTGGATGTATTTTAGGTGTATCATTGTCTCTTACCCAATCAAAGCAGTTGAATATCATCCGACCATCATTGTTGAACTTTGGAAGTTTTTCACGATAAAAAAGTAAACCGTACTCACAGTTACCTACTACTTTCATGTTTGCTTTTAATACCTGTGCGGAAAAATCTTTCCGGAATACAAGATTGATATAATTATTCAGCCCATATCTTTTACCTAGTTCAATATACCGGAACTGATCCTCAAACTCACAGAAGATTATCATACAAGGCGCCTTAGCTTTATCCTTTGGCTCTTTTACAAGCATCTGGGAACAGAAATGCATAAATTCCGCAGGTCTAAAATCCTTATCAGTATCAAAGAACTCTTTACCCGCCTTATCGCTTTCTCCGTTCTTATTATCACCATCCACATACCATGAGGGATTAGAGGCATAAGCATTATTTCCTAAATTGTAAGGGACATCGGCTATAATTAGTTGAGCTTTAGGAATTCCATAAACTTTATAATTCTGGAAATGATCATTGTATAACTCTATTTCTTTCATATTTAAATTGGCTTGAATTATAGTAGCCCAAAGGCTACCAGATTAAACATCTCCCCACAGTGTCTTTGCGAGTTCGTATTTCTTTTGTAATTCATTTACTTCTTTCTTTGCATAAGTAAGAGCATAAGAATGACTACGCGGGCACTTTCCCGATTTAACGGCTTCGTGATATTTTTGAGCAACTTCAAGTTTATGCTCGTAGAAATCGATACTCTCCGGCATGGATAAATTGATTGTATTTGCACGTTGTTCCCAATATTTAGCTATCCTTTCGTGCTCGGCTGCTTTTTCGTCAAACTGAACACTTTTACCCATATTGTTCCATGCATCATCTATCGCTTTTCTGTGTCGCTTCTCGCTATGATGTCCCACTTTGATAGGTTCACCTAGAGAAAGAAAATCCTTATCTTTATTGGACTTGTTGTAGTATTCACTGCTTTTCTGTACAGCAGATGTAGCCCATTCATGACGACGTTCAGCCCTTTGTTTAGCCCACTCTTGTACATTAAATCCATCAGCCCGTACGATCGAGTAATAATAGAATCCATCACGTTCGTAAATGAGGTTGAAAACAATACATTCATTTTCTTTTCCATACTTGGTTGTAACCTCGATTACTTCTCCTTTTTCATGTTTTTCACTACATTTTGCAAGAAAAACATTTGGTACATATTTACTATACGTATTCATAGTGCCTATAATTATTGATTAAAAACTTCTTTGTGTACTTGGTTAATTGTTCCATTGATTATTAATGATCCTTTGGTAACACGAATCTTGTTACCTTTCTCTTGAACTTGGTAGCCCGCTTTTTTTAGCCGGTCTATTTTCTGTTGTGGCTCCATTTTAAAACCCCTCATCATCATAATCTGTATCAAATATTCGTGCAACCATATCGACGATATTTTCCTCAATGTCTTCCGTAGATCCGGTTACAGCATTAGCTATATTCTTTTTCTCCTGGATGATTCGATAAACCTTCTCATCTATCGTCCGACGGCCAAGAAAATAGTAACAGGTAACAGAGTCCTTTTGCCCGATACGGTGTGCCCGGTCTTCGCACTGACAACAATCGGCGTATGTCCAAGGGAACTCAACAAAAGCGACATTACTTGATGCAGTAAGCGTTAAGCCAACTCCAGCCGCTTTAATAGAGCAAATAATTATATCTGTCTTAGGATTATTCTGGAAGGCATCAACCGCTCTTTGCTTAACATCTTGGGAATCTCTTCCGGTAACTGACACAGCAGTGGGAAAGTAACGTTTCAGTTGGTCTACAACCTCATGAAGAGAACAAAAGAGGATTATTTTCTTTCCATTCTCCCGGAAGTCTTTCACAAATTCAATAACATCGCGTACTTTTCCACGTGCGGAGATCTGCCGAAGAATATTGATACGTACCATGACTTCACCACGCAAAGCCTTTTCAATCTTTTCATCGTCGGCATCCTTATATTTCTGTAGATACATAATAAGGTCACGTTCGGCATCTACGTACTCCTTACGATTAGTAATTTCACATGTGTTTACTTGACGTATTTTATCCGGAAGATCTGTAAGAACTAGTGACTTTTCACGTCGAAACACACAGTATTTCCATAGGTTGAAATTTAATTCTTTCAAATTTGACGCTTCTCTTTGACCTGAACAGTATCGGTTAACAAAAGGCTTATAACCTCCAAAATCTTCCATACGATTCAATATTGCTAGCTGTGGAATCAGGTCTTTTGGCCTGTTGACAACTGGGGTTCCCGTCAATTCGATAATCCATTCTTTGCCGGTGCATATCCCTTTACAGAATTTAGCCTGCTGGGTAGATGCAGATTTACAACGATGACTCTCATCAATGATAACTGATTTGAATAAGTTGATTGAGTTTCTAAATTCTACATCTCGTAGCGTCCAGCCTTCGGACTTCTTTATACGTTGTACAAAGTACTTTTTTAAAGACTCATAATTGACTATAAATACCTGATGCATTCCTGTTTGAAAGAAAAAAGTCCAAGTATCACGTACTTTATCAGTTAAGATCATTGCTTTTTTGTCCGTAAACTTCTCCCATTCACGCATCCAGTTTATTTTTAATGAAGAAGGACAAATAACAAGACAAGGAAAAGCACCAGCGATATTAATTGTTGCAATACTCTGCAATGTCTTACCGAGTCCCGGTTCATCACAGTTCATAAACCGTTTTAATTCTAATCCTCGAGCAATGCCTTTAAGTTGATAAGGATAAGGTTGAATTTTAAGATTATGAGGAATGACCAGCTCCGGAAGTTCCGGAATATCGTAAACAGCTTCTTCTTCCCTTTTTTCATTGCCACTAAGCCAGTTTATATTCTCAAATTGCTGTATTTGATAAATCATCCTTTCAAGATCAACTCTACTCCTAGTCGGAATAATCCAAACTTTTCGGGTACCGTCAAAACGTCTTCCAGGAATCTGCCTGATCCGATCTACGATAGAAGGTTTATATTTGAAAGATAATTCAAAATTATCTCCTTTTAATTCGATATTCATGATTTAGAGTATTTTGTAGGGGGAATTATCCCCCTATAGTGATTGGTGTTATGCAGTTGCATCTAAAGGAGCTGGAGCTTCTATTTGCTTCTTTCGCCCTCTTTTTTTAGGTTTATCTTCAATTATAACGGCTTCTTCCGGTTCGTCTGTATCAAAATCAAGACGTTCCTGTCTGACTCCCCATTTCTCTTCAAACAGATAACTCTCAACTTCCGCATCACAAGCTGCCGCATCAATGCTCAATTCTTCATAGTAAGGATAGTCTGCATCAAGAAGAGGAACGAAGATTTTCAGATCAACAACCTTGCCAGACTGAAGTAATTTAGCTCCCATAATAGTAATTCCAGAAACACTGTCGACACTATCGTTTGCATAGCCGGTTATGATGTAATTTTCAAGAATCTCTGAATAGCCAGGAGACGTAAAACTATCCTTATTAATATTGGCAGCTTCCGGCTGTTCGCATAATACGACAAGATGTAATTTAAGACGATTAAATGTCTCTCTTAAGTCACTATGAATGATCTGATCGCAGTTCTTGCTAATTACATTCGTATAGTTTGCTTCCGAAAAACGTTCATTGTACACTACATTCAAGCGGTCCTTTTTAATAATCGCTTTCTTGATTTCATTTTTTGCTTGTTCCATAATCTTCTTTAGTTGATAAAGTGATAATACTAAACGTTGATACAACTCCCATTACGGCAGCCGTAGTTATTTCTCTAGTTGTAGCATCTTCTCTTTGAGAGAAAGATAATGCCGTAAACAGGCCGATAACGGATATTCCGATTGTGACTCTTCTTAGATTTTTCATGATAATTACTTTTTGTTGTTAAACATTCCGGACATTTGCATTTCTGCCTTAGCTTTACTTATTACAGTTACACACCACGATAATTGATGTGTTGCCGTCCGATTGCAACGTTCGCACCAATCAACTAAGTATCTCTCTTCCCGACATAAAGAATTGACTAGAGCATTTATCGCTGTCGCTGTTGCTTTCGCACTTTTTGCCGTGTCTACAAGCGTCTGCATGACCTCGGATTTCATTGCCTCATTGAGCCAATATTTTGAATCTGCGAGCAATTTTCCAGAGCGGGCAACATATACAGCTAAATCATTACCGCGTTGTACAGCTTCTGCTACATCTTCGCTCATAGTTATATTAAGGAATGAATCTATATTGGTTAATTCGGCCAATATTTGTTCTTTTGATGTAATAAGTAAATTCATATTGTTTTATGGTAAAATATAATCAGACCATTAATTGCCACCACTTAAAAGCAAGGTCCTCGTATTTCTCTTTTCCTCTGATGTATGAAGGGTGTTTCCGGTCGGTGATAAAATGCTTGAAGATTCTACAATTCTTCTTGCTGATAGCATAAATAAAATCTTGTTTGCTACCGGCTATATCCATATACCATGCCCGGGACCGGTCCCAGTCAAAGAAATCTATCGCTTCATCAAATTGTGTTTGGGACTCTGCGAAGGTCGTTTTTAAATCACCTCCAAAGTTGAAAGAAGACAACCACCAATCCCATTTACACCGTGTATCAAGATGATAAACAAAGTTCCCATAAAAGAACTCTTGTTGTTTATTAACCATAAACTTTTGTGTATCGGACTGTGCTAAAACGACAGCTAGAAATTGATCCTTTTCTGCTTCTTTCCGGAGAGCCTTACGCATTTCAAGCCCTAGTTCAAATTCGTCTTTCGTATACACGTAATCGTCTACCATTAACTTGTCATATCTTACACGCTCGTTTTCTGTAATAAGAGCATCTACAAGAGTTCCAAACTTGAATGCCTTCTCTTTATCCCCGTATTGAGCACGGGGATAAAGATAGTTCTTAAGCTCTGTCAGATCTGAATTGCTGACCTCCGGACGAGAGTAATATGAATCAGGATTTGACATGGCTATTTGGCTTTTACATCTGCTTCATATCGGATGAATTTTGATTCGATATGCTTTTGATCTTTACCGTTCGCCTGCTTCTCGCAATAAGTAATCATCTTTTTAAAGATTTTCTCCAGTTCTTCAACAGGCAATGTTTGACCTTCGTTTATCCACCACATCTGGAATATTTCTAAATATCCCTGCTGATGAAGTACAACAATCTTTTCTTTCACCTTGGCGTTAGTCGGTGGAGGAGCAATAGAAGCGGCAGCTTCCATAAAAAGACTACCAATAGAGCTTTGTTGTGCCTTCAGTGCAGCCTCTTGTTTTGCTGCTTCTTCCTCCTTTTTCAACTCTTCCATTCTTTTGGCTGCAGCTTCTTTTTCACGTTGTTTACGCAATTCTTCCGCTTTGGCAGCTTCCTCTGCATTAGCGAGACGAAGTTGTTCCAGTTCTGCAAGTTCCTTGCGTTTAGAGGGAACACGGTCGGTAAGGTCTTGCTTAACGCTTACAATCTTTGCCTTATACTGTTGAGCGTATTGCTCATATTTGCCCTCTAGAACTTCTCGGCGAATCTCCTGTTTTGTTTCTTGACTAATATAGTAAGTCGCAGAATCCGCACTAAACTTATCAAAATGAGATTTGGGATAATCGGTCTGAAAAACTGTGATTCCTATAACTTCACGATCGAAGTTTTCATAAGTCAAGTTGGAAAATATTCCCTGCAATTCAGAAACTTTACTTGAAAGATATTGGTTGAAATAAGAAAGAAGGCTATCCCCTATTATCTGTCGATAGTTTGCTTTCTCTGTTTCAATTCTAGCTCTCTGTTCCGCTTCTCTCTTTCTTTTCTGTTCTTCTTCGTATTTAAACTTGGCATACTCATTGCGCTTTATCACAAGCTTTCCGGGAATTGTTGAAGGATCCTTAGGATCAATTTGTTTTTCTTGGGAGGTGAAAAAGGAACGTATTCTATCAAATATCTGCGTAATAGGTTTACGACGTTCATCCATATTTTTGAGTGTTACGCTAACCTTTTTCAAGTAGTCGGCTGTAGCCTGATCTATTGTTTCATTCATACCTTCTCCTTCGATAGTGTCAAGGAGAGCTTGCCCAGCTTCATTACACTTTTTGACAGAATTTGTATTCTTCCCCATTATATCTGGAAAAGATGACAGAATATTTTTTGCTTCGTCTATTTTGATTAACTCTGTTGCCATATTATTTATTTTAATCGGTTAGTAAGTATTAGAATCCACCGTCTTCATCATCATCGGAGACTGGCACCTGTACAGGTTCTGGAGCTTCCAGTTGTTTTTCTTCACCGAAAGGAATATTAGGATTATCCACAGCCTGAACGGGTTCATTAACCTTATCTTCATCCACCAAGCCATAGTCGATAATTTCTTCCTCTTCTTGATCCGAATCCATAATAGTAAACTTACCTGTACGCACTTTTGGATAAGCATCAAACGCATGTTTGATCATCTTATTCTCAAGGAACCCAGGATCAATGCTGCCATTATTCGAAGTATAGAGTGCATTGGCTTTACCCAATTCACGTCTTTTAGTTTGATCGTTCCACTTCGAATTTGCTTTTTCACTATAATGTTTCAATCGTTCGATATCACCTTCCATTAACCATTGATAATCTACCGAGTTGTCATTTCGTACAATACGAATGAATGCAGCAATAACTTTGGTTGAAGTACGGGGACATTGTGCTTCATACTCGATATTCTTTATACCATTAACTAAGGATGCTTTAAAATGATCTCCCTCATATACAACGACTGGATTATCCGCATACTTGATTTGCCCGGCACGCATACGCATTGTCAGTTCGCCATACCCGGTAACTGAAACATAGGCACGTTTTTCATAAATATCATATCCTTGTGCATTCTTGTGTCCGGTTTTACTGCTTCTGCTAAGTATATAGCAAAGTGGATGTCCTGTTTGATCTAGTGTAAGACCGTTGACTGCTATATCAAGAAAACAGCCATATAGAGACATCTTTGTCGAATCTGCCAAATCAGGATTATCACGGAGAAGTTTTTGAAAGTTGAATACTTCTTTATGATACATTTGCTCACCTTTATCTGTTCCCCAGATAGCATTGTACATTTGAACGAATTTTGCCTGTACATTTTCACTTTCGACAATTTTCGTTGCTGGAAGCGCATTTAGCTCTTCCACTTTTACTTCAATAATTTTACTCATAATTGTTTAAATATTAGCGTTTTATTAATCTCCTTGATATACTCCACGTCTATATTCCTCCATTAAAAGAATATCTTCGGCCGTGGGCTCTATGCTTATATTTTTATCAGGTTTAATCTCTACAGGAGTAGGAACATAGTTCTTTTTCTGTTCTTCTCTTTCTGCAATCTGCTTTCCGATACTGTCTTGCAGAGCCTGTAATACTTCTGATGATTTCGGTATATATCTCATACAGCGATCTGCATTAGTTGTTTGATAATGTTATCTGGAACTTTATTATGCAAATCCATCATTGCACTGGCTGTTTCCAATTCGGATCGTTTCACATAATATTTTCCTCTTTCCTTATTATTTGCCGGATAAAACTTAATCCAGGCTTTTTCGCGCCACTCTTTTATTAGGCGTTTTCCGTATATTTCTTCCGCTTGTGATATTGTTACTACTTCGGGGAGTAGTCCCAGCATCGTAAGCGTTTGCACCGTCCCAATTTTAATGCATCGGGCGACCATCATTTCGAAGCAATTTTCCATAATCTCTAATTAGGCTGTTTCCTATACTTTTGAATGGTGTTGAGCTGATTTTATTACTGAAACACATCTGCATCTCTATGCTATGCTGCCTGATTAATATTGATTAGAGTTCATATACTTCTTCTATTTTATTTCTTCGTATTCTTGCCCGTCGACTCCGGTTAAGATCGTTGTTGCAGTCAAATGCAATCTGAAAGGCAATAATTCCAAGAAACGAAAGAGCTACGATTGTTTTCTGCAATTGCTGGAAATCAATATTTAGAGCAAATGCTCTATTAGCCCACCAACTGCCTAATTCATTCAGTTTACTTGTTCCTGTCTTTTTGTAAGCTCTATCCAGTATTACGTTTACCGTCCCGTATGCAATATTCAAGAGATCCGCAATCTCTTTCTTTGCTTTACCACAAAAAGCGAGGCCAGCAATCTGATTTTCGCGCTTCGTTAGTTTAGCGTCAGCTTGCAGTTCCATGATGCAAAGTCTCTAGTTCGGCGGCAGCTTTGGAGACTCCTTTAGTAGCTTCCAAGGCTTCATTAGCCATTCTTACAGCGACATTCAATACTTTTGCTTTGTAGGTTGAGCGAGCAGAAGCCGGCTTATTATTAAGGATATTGTGCACTGTACCCTGTGAGCATCCTACTTCTTTCGCTATCTGCTTTTCGTATCCGTAAGGCAGATTTGCTTTGATAGTTTCTAATTGATTTTCCATATACATTATTATATTTATAGTTTCTAGTTCCCGGAAAGGCGGTCAAACCCGTCCGGGATTATATAGCTTATTCTTCCGTTTCTTTGTCAGTGAATGAATACTCTTCTTCTGCAATTCCGAAAGAAGAAAACAGTTCACGAATTTCATCTTTCAGTTCTTCGTCACCATCACACTCATATCCATCATTCATATCATAAGTTGGTAGTTCCCAAACATTGGTACTTGTTTGGTTTAGTTCTGTACGCAGCAAACTATATCTAATTGCATCCTTTGCCTTACTTGCTTCCTGTAATGAAACTTCTAGAATTGTCTTCATTTTCTTATTTTATTTATAAATGTAATCAGGTGAATTTTTATATCCATCAAACGAAATTCCAAACGCATCAAAATCACTCTCGCTTGCTAGTCTGATTTCATTCGGATTGTTGATCTGGAAATTGTTCTGCAAATTGGTTGTACCAATAGCTCCTTTCAGAGGTGAAGAATGTAGTATTTGAACTGAATCAGGCAATTCTGGTAGAATATACCCAAGCGTATGTTCTTTGTAAACCACTAATTTTATTTTTTCTGTCTTTACCATATCTATATATCGATTTAGAGTAAATAATCTATTTTGTTAACTTTATTGCCCTTTTATTTTGGCGTTATCATTGTTTTACGTTAACTTTATAGTGCAAATATAGAATTAAAATCTACACATGTAGATATTTGCATAGAGAAATAATCTATATATTAAGAAAATTTAGGATTTAATGAAAGAAACAGTTAGAGATAGGCTACTCCAATTCATAAACGAATTAGGCATAAGCACAAGAATGTTTGAGCAGAATTGTGGTTTAAGCAATGGATTTGTCCGAAACACAGGAGACTCTATAAGACGGAATAATTTAGAGAAAATATCTACAATCTACCCAGATTTGAATACAACTTGGCTATTGACTGGCGACGGAAATAAACTAAATTCTTCTGCGAAATCTATCACTTCTATTTCCTCTGAAATGCCTGCACCAAGCAAACAATCATCCAAAGGAATACCTTATTTTGACGTTGATGTTACTATGGGATATGATGAACTTCCCAACGATCAGACTAATATTCCTAATTACTATTTGCATATACCTGCATTTCAGAATTGTGATTGTGCGGTACCAGCTTATGGACGTTCTATGATTCCAGACATAAATGATGGTTCTATTATAGCTATTAAGGAAGTCAGTTTAGATAGTGTTCTTCCTGGAGAGGCATACCTTATTATAACAGATGAATACAGAACTGTGAAATATATCCGTAACTGCAAGGACAATCCTAATAAATGGCGTTTAGTTCCAAAGAACTTGGAAGAATTTGACGAGATGATAATAGACAAGACTAAAGTTCTTCGAGTATTCCTTGTAAAAGGGGTCATAACAAATAAGATTCTATAGCATAATTCTACAACAAAAAACTAATTATGGAAGCATTTGGATTTATAGGTGTTGTATATCTATTGGCTGGAATTATCCAGTTGATTATTCTTTTTGTTTTGATTGTGAAATTCCTTCAGCTTGTAGCAGATGTAAAACAACTAAAAAATTTATATACTGAAAGAAGCCGCGAATTGTCTTCAAGCATTGATAAACTTTCTTCTGCAATAAAGGAGCAAAGTAACTCAAAGGATAACGATAAGCCCGATGTTGCCAAGGATGAAAATATTGTAGCAGAACAGAAAAAAGAACCCAATAAGCCATATAACGAGGCTTCTGCAGAAGAGGTGCCGACAGTGGATGAAAACAGCGATGACTTCAAACAACATTTACGCAAATGGAAGATTCTTAAAAACAAAGGATATACAGATCAAGCTATCAGAGAATACATGGAGTACACTAAACGTAATATGAATTCTGCTGTAGACTTCATTAACTCTATATAAACTGGATAAAGAAGCCTATTTAATTGATTTTACAACTAAGAAAAATAGATTTATGGAACAAGATATACGTTGGTTACAAAGATATGACAGCTTTCACCGGGCTAATAAGCGGATTCTGGATATAACTGAATCTGATAAGACTCCCGATAGTTTATCTGAACTTGAAATGGAAGGACTGATACAAAGATTTGAATATACTTTTGAACTTGGCTGGAAAGTCCTTCAGGATCTGTTGAAATATAAAGGTTACGAGTTTGTGCAAGGTCCGAATGGCACTCTTCAAAAGGCATTTGAAGATAATATGATCACAGATCATGACGGCTGGCGTAGAATGGCAAAAGCTAGGGTTACTACTTCGCATACTTATAATGAAGGTGATGCTATTGAAATTGTACGCAAAATATATGAGGAGTATTCGCTTTTGTTGAAACAACTTGATAGCAGGTTGAATGAAGAAAAGCTACGAATGGAAATGGGAACATTGTTTTGATTATGTACGGCCTTAGTGATACAGTAATAACGGATATTTGTAGTGTATTCCGGCGCTTCCCCAATATTGATAAGGTACTTATTTTTGGCTCCAGGGCAAAAGGAACTTATTCGGAAGGTTCTGATATAGATTTGGCAGCTGTAGGAGAGAATATAACTTTTAACCAACTAATGGATATAAATATCCAGATAGAAGATTTGGGGTTATTGTATAAGGTTGACGTAGTTGACTATAATAAAAATATAGGGACTCCTATTGGCGAGCATATAGATCGTGTCGGACTGCTATTCTATGAAAAAGAATGATCATATAAGTTTAGAAGTCTAGTTAATTGATTGCTTAACTTTTGAATAATGAGAGAAATTCATAATTTTAATGATAAATGTCTGCTGACTTTATTACGAATTGCTAATATTCAGAATAAAGAACGGAAGCGATTAGAGAAGATGTATTGTGACAGATTTCAAGGATATCAAGAGGTTAAAGACTTCTTGTATGCTAACGAACTGCTAAAGTATAATGGTGAATTGGTTAACGGAGAATGGATTGTAGACAAAGAAAGCCCTGTTGAAATAACAGGGCTTGGATTAAATGCTATTAGATACGGTTTATTTGTTTCTGAAACGCGAAAACAGTTTCTTGAAAAGCGATATATTCGTCTTAGGGACATTGGGCTTATCATTAGTATTATTGGCGGTCTGCTTGGGTTCATATCGTTTTTCTGTTAACTGGTCATATATGCGTTCCATGTATTCCAAACCTATTTGTTCAGTAACATTGCCTGAAGAACGATTGTATTTACCAGTTTTTGCATATCTAGCAAGTGCAATGGAGCGTGCAATTAACTCAAAGGGATTATGACAACTATAAGTTCTTTGTACAAGCTCCAAAGTCCGAAGCCGGATTTCCGTATCTGAAAGCTCATTTAGCGATGTAATAGTTTGGGATGAAGTACCATTTTGAAGTATATCTTCAAGAATACAAACAGGGTCATCTGTATAGGGATTAGCTTTAAGATAGTTAGTTTTACGCTGAAATATGATTTTACCTTTTTCATCCTTTATCGTGCGGGTAATAGCATAATTCTCTTGATCTATCTCAAAATAGATGTGTAATTCTTTAAAATGTTTCATGATAGTGTTTATCTTAATATATAAATGTATGGAAGAAAAAGATAAATTAATCGCTTCTCTTCGGCAACAACTCCGGAAAGTGCTGCGAGAAAATAGTGCTCAAAAGCAAGAAATTGCTCTCTTGAATTATGAGTTAGAAAGGGCTAAAATAAGGCTCTCAAAATAGCGTTCTTTGAACTATCTTTGAAATGGTTAGCTCACATCATTATAATTGACTGATATGTAGCTGAATATCCTTTATAATCACGCTGCTTTGGGAGCAGGGGGTCGTGGGTTCGAATCCCGCTACCCCGACGAAGAAAATCAAGTCAAGATTCACAAAA
The DNA here is from genome assembly GCF_025147085.1 of Bacteroides sp. D2. Taxonomy (NCBI): domain Bacteria; kingdom Pseudomonadati; phylum Bacteroidota; class Bacteroidia; order Bacteroidales; family Bacteroidaceae; genus Bacteroides; species Bacteroides sp. D2. Next base: position 5,116,404 of record NZ_CP102261.1, read on the forward strand.
TAAAGCCAGTACAATTAGTATTGGCTTTTTTATTATATATAGAATAAGTGTAATTATCCCCGTTTGGGGGCAAATAAAAAGGGCAATTCTTTGAAATATCTTTGAACAGGTTTCTAGCATTATCCTCATCTTCTTATTTAATTTAGAGTAAAAATCTATTTTGTTAACTTTATTCCCCTTTTATTTTGGCGTTATCAATGTTTTGCGTTAACTTTATAGCGGAAATACAAACATTGTTTATAGAGAAAACGATAACAAACAAAATACTTAAACACATGAAGAAAACTCTGCTGATGCTCGTTGTTATTTTCATTTCACTATATTCGCATTCACAAAGTCCCTTTCTGAATTTTAGAATTCCAGAAGAATCAAATAAGCGTATCATCGGATATTCTTCAAGTAATAAAATAAATGTTTTTTTGAATATAAAATATCAATCTTGTAATACTCTAATACAGTATTACAAACAGGATTCTAATAAATTGATTGTGTAACAAAAATAACGATATGATGAAAAAGTTTTTTTATTTGAGTGCGATACTAGCCATAGTTTTGGTTTCATGTAATTCAGAAAAGGAGTATATAGCAAAACTCTCTAATACCGCTTCTATGATTGAGAAAGAAGCTGATTTAAGTGAAGCAATAGCTCTTCATTATTGTGATACTTGGAGAAAAGTAATTTACGATCATGAATACAATGGAGAATATTGCACTGATTTCAATGAAGCCTTAGCGAAGCATCAGGAGTTTATTATCACAACAGATACCTATAAGAGACTAAAACAAAAGAAAGATTCAATCGAGGCTATAATGCCACAACTAAATGATTATCCTTCAAGTTGTAAAGATGCTTATAATGAGTTAGTATCAATATATGCAGATGCAGATGAATTATTCAGATTCGCAGATGAGCCTAGGGGCTCTTTATCTACATACTCAACAAAAACGACAGACCTTTATCAAAAGATAGAAAAGTCACTGAAAGAATTTAAAATAAAGCATATACAAAACAAATAATTTAAAAGAGTAGTATAGTTATTGTAGCAGCTTATTGAATTTAAGACTATCAAAAGACAAATAATAATTTCACTTCAAGAGCAACTTCAGAAAGTACTGCTAGAAAATAGTGTTCAAAAGCTAGAAATTACTCTTTTGAATTATGAGTTAGAAAGGAATAGAACGAAGATCTCAAAATAGCGTTTTTGAACTAGCTTTGAAATAGTGACGGTATATGACAGCGATACCGTCACTATCGCAAGCATATACCGTCACTATCTTTACCGGATAGCGTCACCCTTTTACATGTTCAAATAATAATCCCGGGTTAGCGTCATATATTCCTCACTATATTGATGACGAGCCAGTTCTGTCAATAGTTCTTCTACAATGCACTCTTGATTGGAAAAAGAAAAAGTAATCAAAACACGTTTCGGAATACCGCCGGGTTTAGTGATTACATTCAGTTGACGGACTGCATATAATTTCTTTATAGAAGCTATCTTTTTTACCCGTTCAGCTACATCTGCCGGAATCACCACTGTAAAAAATCCGTTTTCTGTCAATAATCCGCTTACTCCTTCCAACAAATCGTCATAAGTCAATGAATCATTGTGTCGGGCAGCAGCCCTCTGCCGATCCGGACACTCCAGCGAATCGACAAAATAAGGAGGATTTGAAACAATCACGTCAAATTTATCCGAAGACCGGTATTTCTTAAAGTCAGCCTGCACCACTTCTACCCGCTCTCGCCAAGGAGAACGAGCCACATTTTCCCTGGCCTGTCCGGCAGCTGCCTCGTCTATCTCCAACGCCACAATCTTTGCATCCGGCAAACTGCGTTGCGCCAACATTAAAGCCACCAATCCTGTCCCCGTGCCAATATCCAATATACGGCGCGCACCTTCAACTGAAGCCCAAGCCCCTAAAAGCACCCCATCCGTACCGACTTTCATGGCACATTGGTCGTGCCACACTGTAAATTGCTTAAATTGAAAATAAGGATTCGACATTTTATCCGTTTATCTTAAAGCCGTTTTATACTATTATTTTATTGCAAATCGCCAAAAATAAATAATAATTATGGAATACTCCCTTTACAAGCCGATATTTTGGCATTGTTTTTGTGTTTTTATTCTGTGCAGTGCTTTATTATTAGAGAGAATCAATTAACTTTGCAAACGATTTATGCATATCAGTATGACATAAACTAAATTAAAACGAAAAGATGAAAGAAAGATATTTATTGGAAGATGGAGGCGATAACAGCTTCTCGCTAATCACAGACTATGATGGGAACGATGAACAAGCATTTGATGTAAATGTGAAATCTGGTGAAATTCTTCCGGTACTCCCCTTACGTAATATGGTATTGTTTCCTGGAGTATTCCTGCCAATCACGGTAGGCCGTAAGTCTTCTCTGAAACTCGTACGAGATGCTGACAAGAAACATAAAGATATTGCAGTAGTATGCCAGAGATCGGCACATACAGAAGATCCGAAACTGGAAGATTTACACAATATCGGTACCGTAGGACGAATTGTGCGGATATTGGAAATGCCCGATCAGACAACAACTGTCATTCTTCAGGGAATGAAACGTTTAAGTCTGACTAGCATCATCGAAACTCATCCGTACCTGAAAGGTGAAATAGAACTTTTGGAGGAAGATGTCCCTGGCAAAGACGATAAAGAGTTTCAAGCCCTGGTGGAAACTTGCAAGGACTTGACAATGAGATACATCAAATCGTCAGATGTGATGCATCAGGATTCGTCGTTTGCTATTAAAAATATCAACAACTCAATGTTCCTCGTCAATTTCATCTGCTCAAACCTGCCGTTCAAGAAAGATGAGAAGATGGACTTGTTGAGCATCAACTCATTGCGTGAACGCACTTATCACTTACTGGAAATTCTGAACCGTGAAGTGCAGTTGGCAGAAATCAAGGCATCCATCCAAATGCGTGCCCGCGAAGATATCGACCAGCAGCAACGCGAATACTTCCTGCAACAGCAGATCAAGACTATCCAGGATGAACTGGGTGGCGGCGGTCAGGAGCAGGAAATAGAGGAAATGCGCCAGAAGGCAGAAAGAATGCGCTGGAATTTAGAAGTCAGAGACACGTTCATGAAAGAACTTGCCAAACTGGAACGCACTCATCCGCAATCTCCGGATTACAGCGTACAACTCAACTATCTGCAAACGATGCTCAATCTCCCATGGGGTACTTATACAACTGACAATCTGAACCTTAAAAACGCAGAAAAGACGTTGAACAAAGATCATTACGGACTGGAGAAAGTAAAAGAACGTATTTTAGAACATCTAGCCGTATTGAAGCTGAAAGGTGATATGAAATCACCGATTATCTGTTTGTATGGCCCTCCGGGAGTGGGTAAAACATCTCTTGGAAAATCCATCGCATCTGCGCTCAAACGGAAATATGTACGTATGTCTTTAGGCGGTGTGCATGACGAAGCAGAGATTCGCGGTCATCGTAAGACTTATATTGGCGCTATGCCGGGACGAATCATCAAGAGCTTGATAAAAGCCGGTGCTTCTAATCCTGTTTTCATCTTGGATGAAATAGACAAGGTCAGTGCTGACCGTCAGGGGGACCCTTCTTCTGCATTGTTGGAAGTGCTCGACCCGGAACAGAACACATCTTTCCATGATAACTTCCTGGATGTAGACTATGATCTCTCCAAGGTATTGTTTATTGCAACAGCCAATAACCTGAATACAATCCCCGGTCCATTGCTCGACCGTATGGAATTGATTGAAGTAAGCGGATACATCACAGAAGAAAAAGTAGAGATTGCCCGCAAGCATCTGCTCCCCAAAGAATTGGAAGCCAACGGACTTAAAAAGACAGATATTAAACTTCCCAAAGATACACTGGAAGCCATAATCGAGTCATATACCCGTGAAAGTGGTGTTCGTGAGCTAGAAAAGAAGATCGGTAAGATTCTTCGCAAATCGGCCCGTCAATATGCTACGGACGGTTATTTCGCCAAGACGGAAATCAAACCGACAGATTTGTATGATTTCCTTGGAGCACCGGAATATACACGCGACAAGTATCAGGGAAATGATTACGCAGGTGTAGTCACCGGATTGGCATGGACAGCTGTCGGAGGCGAAATCTTATTTGTAGAAACCAGTTTAAGCCGGGGCAAGGGCGGACGTCTTACATTGACCGGTAACCTGGGAGATGTGATGAAAGAATCTGCTATGCTGGCACTTGAATATATCAAGGCGCATGCTTCTGTCCTTAGTCTGAATGAAGAGATTTTTGATAACTGGAATATCCATATCCACGTTCCTGAAGGGGCTATTCCGAAAGATGGTCCGTCAGCAGGTATCACGATGGCCACTTCACTGGCTTCTGCCCTGACTCAAAGAAAAGTGAAAGCCAACATTGCCATGACGGGAGAAATCACTCTTCGCGGCAAAGTGCTTCCTGTGGGTGGCATCAAGGAGAAGATATTGGCAGCCAAACGTGCCGGAATCAAGGAAATCATCATGAGTGCCGAGAACAAAAAGAACATAGATGAAATTCAAGATATTTATTTGAAAGGACTGACTTTCCACTATGTAAACGATATAAAAGAGGTATTCGCTATTGCATTGACCAACGAGAAAGTAGCGGATCCTATTGATTTATCTGTTAAGAAACCCAGCCAGGAATGACATTTGAGTTACAATATACAGACACTAAAAGTAATGCCCGTGCCGGTCTGATAACAACGGACCACGGGCAGATACAAACACCTATCTTCATGCCGGTGGGCACACTGGGCACTGTAAAGGGAGTACATCTGACCGAATTGAAAGAAGATATTCAGGCACAGATTATTCTGGGTAATACCTATCACCTCTATTTGCGTCCGGGACTGGACGTGATCGAGAAAGCAGGCGGGCTGCACCGTTTCAACGGTTTCGACCGCCCCATGCTGACTGACAGCGGTGGTTTTCAGGTATTCTCATTAGCCGGAATCAGAAAGCTGCGTGAAGAGGGAGCCGAATTTCGTTCGCATATCGACGGAAGCAAGCACATCTTCACTCCGGAGAAGGTGATGGACATAGAACGTACGATCGGTGCGGATATTATGATGGCTTTTGACGAATGTCCCCCGGGTGACTCGGATTACGAGTATGCCAAAAAGTCATTGGGATTAACCCACAGATGGCTCGACCGTTGTATACAACGTTTTAACGAGACAGAACCTAAATACGGTTACAATCAGTCTCTCTTCCCCATCGTGCAGGGATGCGTTTATCCTGACCTGCGCAAGCAATCTGCAGAGTTTGTTGCATCCAAAGGTGCTGACGGGAATGCTATCGGCGGTTTGGCGGTAGGTGAACCGGTAGACAAGATGTATGAAATGATCGAGATTGTCAATGAAATACTTCCTAAAGACAAACCCCGTTACCTGATGGGTGTCGGAACTCCTGTCAACATTCTTGAAGGAATAGAACGCGGTGTGGATATGTTCGACTGCGTTATGCCTACAAGAAACGGACGAAATGGCATGTTGTTCACCAAAGATGGCATTATCAATATGCGGAACAAAAAATGGGAAACAGACTTCTCTCCCATCGAAGCTGACGGAGCCTCTTGCGTGGATACATTGTACAGCAAGGCTTATTTGCGCCATCTTTTCCATGCGCAAGAGCTACTGGCTATGCAAATCGCTTCCATACATAATCTGGCATTCTATCTGTGGCTGGCAGGAGAAACAAGGAAGCATATTATCGCCGGAGATTTCTCAACCTGGAAGCCGATGATGGTCAAAAGAGTATCAACTAGATTATAAGAAATGAAAAGCAATCGATTTATAAAACGGCTGGACTGGTATATCATCAAGAAGTTCTTGGGGACATACGTATTTGCTATTGCACTAATCATTTCTATTGCAGTGGTATTTGACTTCAACGAAAAGATGGACAAACTAATGGAGCATGAAGCTCCATGGGATAAAATAATCTTTGAATACTACATGAACTTTATCCCCTATTTCTCCAATCTGTTCAGTCCGTTGTTCGTATTCATTGCTGTTATTTTCTTTACCTCCAAACTGGCAGAAAACTCCGAAATTATTGCGATGTTCTCCACCGGTATGAGCTTTAAGAGGATGATGCGCCCTTACATGATTTCTGCCGCTATCATCGCCCTCGTCACTTTCACACTAAGTTCGTATGTGATTCCGAAAGGAAGTGTTACGCGTCTGAATTTTGAAGACCGGTATATCAAACCAAAGAAACAAAACTCGGTAAGCAATGTGCAGCTGGAAGTGGATAGCGGAGTGATTGCATATATCGACAACTATAACAACGCAATGAAAACCGGTAACCGCTTTTCATTGGACAAATTTGTGGATAAAAAGCTGGTTTCGCATTTGACTGCACGACGGATCACGTATGACACCACCACCGTTCATAAATGGACGATCCACGATTATATGGTACGCGAACTGGATGGTTTAAAGGAAAAAATCACTAAAGGAGACCGGATAGACTCTATCATCAATATGGAACCTTCTGACTTTCTTATCATGAAAAACCAGCAGGAAATGCTGACCAGTCCCGAATTAAGCGATTATATCGCCAAACAGAAACGAAGAGGGTTTGCCAACATCAAGGAGTTTGAGATTGAATATCACAAACGAATCGCTATGTCGTTCGCCTCTTTCATCCTTACCATCATCGGTGTATCGCTTTCGTCCCGAAAAACGAAAGGCGGTATGGGGCTTCATCTGGGTATCGGATTAGGATTAAGTTTCTCTTATATCCTGTTCCAGACGATTACTTCCACCTTTGCCGTGAACGGAAATGTGCCGCCTGCCGTTGCAGTCTGGATTCCTAATATCCTTTATGCGGGTATCGCATTCTTCTTGTACCAGAAGGCACCTAAATAAAAGGTAGGCAAGCCTTCCGCAGTCTTCACGGATTCTATCCATAGATTGCCCTAAGGTTTTGGATGCACCGGATAAACGAAGAGTATAAAAGTAGAAGTTCCGCCTATTCTTGCTAATGCAAGTGTAGGCGGAACTTTTTTGTTGTATCCATTTCCTCTTTTGTCTATTCTCCATTGTTTTCACCTGATGGTGATTTGGAAAATCCCTCTTCCTCCTTATATTCTTAAAATCGTTAACCGACTTCTTTTACATAAGCAGAAAGATCTGCAGCAGAGATGTTTTTGGCTATAATTACACCATTTCCATCCAATAAATAGTTAGTGAATCCCCGATTTAAACGGTACTTCTTAAATAAGCCGGAATCCTCGCCTTCTGTTTCCACGAAACAAGTGGGCGTAACTATTTGATCCTTACGAACGGTTTCTTTAAATATTGACTGATATTCGTCAAATGAAATAGAAACCATTTCCACATTATGAGAAGAACGAAGCGCATTGCTCAAACTTACATTTTGCATCCGGGACTGCGCGTCATAACTTGCCCAAAAACTTAGCAACACGTATTTACCTTTCAAATTTCCCAATTTAAAGGCGGGTTGCCCGTTTGACGTAGATTCGATTTTAAAATCAGGGGCTACGTCACCCTCACTCAAACCTCCGGTAGGTTTGTCTTTCTCAACGAAAGCGGTCAAGGAACAAATCAGTAATACAACAAAAATCCATTTTACATGCTTCATGTAATTCGGTTTTAGTTAATACTATCCGGGACTGTCCTTAAACAGTGGTTTCTTCCCGAAACATTGTCTTTTCAGGCATCAGGCGAAGAGGAATCCGCTGATTATCAGAGCCTTTATTTTTGAAACCGGGTGCAAAGGTAAGTAAATATTAAATTAACTTCCAAGCAAATAAGCAAAAATCTCACTTTTGGGGTATAACTTTTTATATTATTTAGCATAAAAACGAACTTTTTTCTCTACTTTTGCAGCGTTAAAGTCTATTTTTTATGCAACCATCAAATACTGAATTGATTCTGATTCGAGTTACCGGCGAAGATCGCCCGGGACTGACTGCTTCCGTGACCGAAATCCTTGCCAAATATGATGCCACGATTCTTGATATCGGCCAGGCAGATATTCATAATACATTATCGCTGGGTATCCTGTTCAAGAGTGAAGAAAGACATTCCGGATTCATTATGAAGGAATTGTTGTTCAAGGCTTCTTCCTTGGGAGTGACCATTCGGTTTGAACCTATCACCACCGAGCAATATGAAAACTGGGTAGGTATGCAAGGGAAAAACCGTTATATCCTGACGGTTCTGGGACGCAAGCTTTCCGCCCGACAGATTTCTGCCGCTACAAGCATATTAGCCGAACAGGGCATGAATATTGATGCTATCAAACGTCTGACAGGTCGTATCCCGTTGGATGAATGTCAGGCAGATACACGTACCAGGGCTTGCATCGAATTTTCAGTGAGAGGTACTCCGAAAGATCGCATTGCGATGCAGGAGAAGCTGATGAAGTTAGCTAGCGAACTGGAAATGGACTTTTCTTTCCAACAGGATAATATGTACCGTCGTATGCGCCGTCTGATCTGTTTTGATATGGACTCTACATTAATCGAAACAGAGGTGATTGACGAACTGGCTATCCGTGCCGGTGTAGGCGACGAAGTAAAAGCAATCACAGAAAGCGCCATGCGTGGAGAAATAGACTTTACAGAGAGCTTTACCCGCCGTGTAGCACTATTGAAAGGGCTGGACGAATCAGTCATGCAGGAAATAGCCGAGAGTTTGCCTATCACAGAGGGCGTAGAACGGCTGATGTATGTATTGAAGAAGTACGGTTACAAGATTGCTATCCTTTCGGGAGGATTCACTTATTTCGGCCAGTACCTGCAAAAGAAATACGGTATAGATTATGTCTATGCCAACGAACTGGAAATCATCGACGGCAAACTGACCGGACGTTACCTGGGAGATGTAGTAGACGGAAAACGGAAAGCCGAACTGCTCCGCCTCATTGCACAAGTGGAAAAGGTGGATATTGCACAGACCATCGCCGTAGGAGATGGAGCTAATGACCTCCCTATGCTAGGGGTTGCCGGACTGGGAATTGCTTTCCACGCAAAGCCTAAAGTGGTGGCAAATGCCAAGCAATCAATCAACACCATCGGGCTGGACGGAGTGCTCTATTTCCTCGGATTCAAAGATTCTTACTTGAATATGTAATTAGACCAAAAAATAGATTATCTTTGCTGACAAATTAAATAAAAGAATGAAGTTTTCCGAACTACAATTAAATGCAAATGTGCTTGAGGCGCTTGATGCCATGCGATTTGACGAATGTACGCCTATACAGGAGCAGGCAATTCCAATCATACTTGAGGGTAAAGATTTGATCGCAGTAGCACAGACAGGAACAGGTAAAACGGCCGCGTTTCTACTGCCTGTATTGAATAAATTATCTGAAGGTAAACATCCGGAAGATGCGATTAATTGTGTCATCATGTCTCCCACCCGGGAATTGGCCCAACAGATCGACCAGCAAATGGAAGGGTTTTCCTATTTTATGCCGGTATCGAGTGTCGCCGTATACGGTGGAAATGATGGAATATTGTTCGAACAACAGAAAAAAGGACTCACTTTAGGAGCTGATGTTGTTATTGCTACTCCCGGACGTCTGATCGCCCATTTAAGCCTTGGATATGTAGATCTTTCCAAGGTTTCTTATTTTATTCTGGATGAAGCAGACCGGATGCTCGACATGGGATTCTATGAAGATATCATGCAAATTGCAAAATATCTGCCAAAGGAACGACAGACAATCATGTTTTCTGCAACAATGCCTGCAAAGATTCAGCAATTAGCAAACACAATCTTAAATAATCCGTCAGAGATAAAGCTCGCAGTTTCCAAACCTGCAGAAAAGATTATTCAGGCGGCATACGTTTGCTACGAGAATCAAAAGCTGGGAATCATACGCAGTCTTTTTATGGATGAAGTTCCGGAACGTGTGATCGTCTTTGCATCTTCCAAAATCAAAGTTAAAGAAGTGGCCAAGGCGTTGAAATCAATGAAGCTGAATGTAGGTGAAATGCATTCGGACTTGGAACAGGCTCAACGGGAAACGGTTATGCACGAGTTTAAAGCCGGACGAATCAATATATTGGTAGCTACAGACATCGTTGCACGTGGTATAGATATCGATGATATCCGCCTGGTTATCAACTTCGACGTGCCTCACGATAGCGAAGACTATGTACACCGTATCGGACGTACAGCACGTGCCAACAATGATGGTGTAGCACTTACGTTCATCAGCGAGAAAGAACAAAGTAACTTCAAAAGTATTGAGAACTTCCTGGAAAAAGAGATTTATAAAATTCCTATTCCTGAAGAATTGGGAGAAGCTCCGGAATACAAACCGCGTTCTTTTAGCAAGGGCAAGGGTGGCAACTACAAAAGAAAAGATTTCCGGGGAAAAAGGAATAATAATAACGGAGGAAAGAGAAATAACCGTCCGTCTCCCCCCAGACAAAATTAAAGCAAGGCTTTTTAATCCGGCACTATACGATCTGAATGTATGGTGCTTTTTTATTTGGATGAAGTGATAGTCAAATCTCCTTTAAAACTTACTTCCATATTTACAATGCTATATATGGAAGTTTCCGGAATGGCCAGGACAGCTTGATAATGAAAACCGTTCCGGTCTACTTTCATAAACTTTGTATCTGACAGGATGGATTGCTCCAGAAAATCGACAGGAAGTACTTTGTCAAACATCTGTTTGGTAACATCGCTGGCAAACAGGCTCTTTTTACCTTCATACACACAAATGTGCATCACATTATCATAGTATACATTATCCATGCTAATCCCGTCTTCGGAATAAGTCGTCTTGATGACTCTCATTTTAGAAGGATTAATATATACGTATGCGCGATAGCGAGTGCCATTATAAGTCACTACACTATCGCGTTTGGTTACTTCCGTATATGCCGGAATGACTAATTCCTGACGGACAAAATAGATTGAATCATTGGCATCTTCGGATTTATGCAACTTAATTACATCATCCGTTATGGAATGAAACCAGAATATATGTTCTGCCTGCTTATCAATCTTGTAATAAGTAGTATCATTTCCATAAGTATAAAGAGTATCCCGTATTATTTTAAATGCAATGGGAGTACTTTGCACATCTGCATAGTAGATAGTATCTCCTTCTACACGCATCAACGGGCTCTCCGTTTCATCGTCCAGCCAAATTCCCTGCAGTAGTCCTTTTGCACTAAGATCCTCTTTCTCTTGTTGAAGAGAATGGGGACTCTTATTGCCGCTACATGCCGCGAAAAAGATTGCCATTAACGATACAGCCACATTTTTCATCATCTATTTTAGTTTTTGTATAAAGATACTCTTATTTTTTTATTTACCAATACAGTGATAAATAAATCCGAGTTCTTCCATCTCTTTTTTATCATATATATTACGTCCGTCCAACACAATCTGCTGGGACATCGTTTTCTTGATAACGGCCCATGAAGGCAGACGGAATTCTTTCCATTCGGTAACCAGCATCAACACATCAGCATCCAGTACGGCATCATACATATCGCAAGCATAATAGATAGTATCACCAATCCTGCGCTTACATTCTTGCACGGCAGCCGGATCGTATGCGCGTACTTTACAACCTGCTTTCAGCAATTTATCGATCAGGACTAATGCCGGAGCCTCACGCATATCATCCGTTTCCGGTTTAAATGCCAATCCCCACAAAGCAACAGTCTTACCCTGCAAATCACCATTAAACTGTTTCATTAACTTTTCGAACAAGACGCTTTTTTGGTTCTCATTCACTTCTTCCACAGCCGTAAGTACCCGCATGGTATAACCATTCTGTTCTGCTGTTTTAATCAATGCCTTCACATCTTTGGGGAAGCAGGAACCACCATATCCGATACCCGGGTACAGAAACTTACGTCCGATACGGGTATCCGAACCTATCCCACTACGCACCATATTCACATCCGCACCAACAATCTCGCACAAGTTTGCAATATCATTCATAAAACTTATACGGGTTGCCAGCATCGAATTTGCCGCATATTTAGTCATTTCCGCAGACGGAATATCCATGAAAATCACACGGAAATTATTCAATAAGAATGGTTTATATAGTTTGGACATCAATTTCTCCGCACGTGCCGACTCCACTCCCACTACCACGCGGTCCGGGCTCATAAAGTCACTGATAGCATTTCCTTCTTTAAGGAATTCCGGATTAGAAGCCACATCAAAATCAACCGTCACACCTCTCTTATCCAGTTCTTCCTGAATAACCGCACGAACCTTACTGGCAGTGCCTACCGGAACGGTACTTTTGGTAACTACCAATTTATACTGTTTCATATTGCGACCAATGGTACGGGCCACCTCCAATACGTATTTCAAATCAGCGCTGCCATCTTCATCCGGAGGAGTTCCAACTGCACTGAATATAACTTCCACTTCATCCAGACAACTTTCCAATGAGGTAGTAAACTTCAATCGCTTTGCTTTCATATTACGGAGTACCATCTCTTCCAATCCATTTTCATAAATTGGAATGTTCCCCTTTTGCAAAGATTCGATTTTCTCTTTGTTCGTGTCTACGCACGTTACATTCACGCCAATTTCGGCAAAACATGTGCCTGACACCAGACCCACATACCCTGTTCCCACGATTGCAATTTTCATACTTAATCTATTGTTTGTTTAGAAATTCATTCAAAATAAACGGCGTCCTTGAAAGCAGTTCCCTCTCTGTCTTTCGCAGATAATAACATTTGCGACTCTGCCAACGGCCAGTCGATCCCCAATGTTTCGTCATTATATAAAATAGAGGCTTCCGCTTGCGGAGCATACTTGTTATCTACCTTATATGTAAAAACAGCTTCTTCACTCAAGACAGCAAAGCCATGAGCAAAACCACGGGGAATAAAAAATTGTCTCTTATTTTCTTCACTAAGCAATACACAAACATGCTTTCCAAACGTAGGCGATGATTTACGCAAATCAACGGCAACGTCGAGCACTTCTCCTTTAAGAACACGAACTAGTTTCGCCTGACTATGTTCTCCTTTTTGATAGTGCAATCCACGCAATACACCAAAAGATGATTTCGACTCGTTGTCCTGTATAAAGTTTACGGGACCAATATTGGCTTCAAACTCTTCTTTCTTATAGGCTTCCATAAAATAGCCCCGTTCATCGGAGAAAACTCTAGGCTCGATCAGCCATACTCCGTCTATTTCTGTCTGTATATAGTTCATTATTGATAGTGATAAATAAAACGATGCAAAAGTAGTGAATTTTTCGAAGTTTTCTGGGATATATTCAATTTATCTCTTAATTTTGCAGACATGATTGAATTGGCACAACATATAGAGACTTTACTACTGGAAAACGACTGCGTCATTGTTCCGGGATTTGGTGGTTTTGTAGCGCATTATTCGCCCGCAACCCGCGTAAAGGAAGAAAATATATTTTTACCTCCTACCCGTACAATCGGTTTTAATCCTCAATTAAAACTGAATGACGGCGTACTGGTGCAATCTTATATGTCAGCATACGACACAAGTTTTGCTGACGCCAACCGTATAGTAGAAAAAGAAGTAAACGAATTTATCGGTCTCCTTCATGAGGAAGGGAAAGCCCATCTGGATAATATAGGCGAGATTCATTATAACATTTATGGCAACTACGAGTTCATTCCTTATGATTATAAGATAACGACTCCTTCATTATATGGTCTCGACTCTTTTGAAATACATGAACTTTCGGCTCTGCAGCAGAAAGAAAAAGTATTGATACCGACTTATCCGGAAAAGGAAAAGAAGACTTTTGAAATTAGTATCAACCGTGCGTATCTCCGCAATGCTGCAGCAATGATTGCTGCCATCGTACTGTTCTTTGCCTTTTCAACTCCGGTAGAGAATACCGATGTTCAAAAGAACAATTATGCACAGTTATTGCCCAGCGAGCTTTTTGAGCAAATAGAAAAGCAATCGGTTGCAATAACTCCTGTTTATGTTAAGAACGATGCTGCGCAACAAGCAAAGAAGTTTTCTGCTTCTTCCGCTTCAACCAAAACTTCATCTGCTAAAAAGCATACAACGGATAAAGCCAAGACTTCCAAACCGATTGCAGTAAGAGAAGTGAAAGTGGTAAAACAGGAAACAGCGGCTCCTGCTCCTGCGGTGAAATCTCAAGAAAGTGCAAATCATCCTTTTCATATCATTGTGGCAGGAGGAATCAGCCTGAAAGATGCAGAAGCTATTGCAACCCAATTAAAATCAAAAGGATTTGCTGATGCAAAAGCTCTGAACACTGATGGCAAAGTACGTGTCAGTATCAGTTCATTCAACAACCGTGATGAAGCGACCAAGCAATTACTTGAGCTAAGAAAAAACGAAACTTATAAGAATGCCTGGTTACTGGCTAAATAAAAAAACCTTTTAAAAAGCATGAAACGAGTTCTTTGTCCTAAATGTGAGAATTATCTTTATTTTGATGAAACCAAGTATAGCGAAGGCCAATCACTGGTATTTGAATGCGAACATTGTGGCAAGCAATTCAGTATCCGGTTAGGAAAAAGTAAAGTTAAGGCTCTTAGAAAGGAAGAAAACCTGGAAGAAGAAGCTGAATCTCATAAAGAAGAATTCGGATATATCACTGTTATCGAAAATGTATTTGGTTTTAAACAGTTACTTCCCTTGCAGGAAGGTGACAATGTCATAGGCCGCCGTTGTGTAGGAACAAACATTAATACTCCCATTGAAAGTGGTGATATGAGCATGGATCGACGCCATTGCATCATCAATATAAAGCGTAATAAGCAAGGAAAGCTAGTCTACACATTACGAGATGCTCCTAGTCTCACAGGTACTTTCCTTATGAATGAAATTCTGGGAGATAAAGACCGTGTACATATTGAAGATGGCGCTATTGTGACAATTGGAGCTACTACATTTATTTTGCATACGGCTGAACAAGAATAATAAATAACTTGATAATAAAAAATAGCGCCACTTGTTCAGAGAACAGTGGCGCTATTTTTTTATTTAGTCTTCTAATTACAGAATACCTTTAACGGTCTCAAGCATTCCTTTTTCCTGGATAGAATCCAAATCAGCTTTTACGGCTTCTGTCAATCCCGGGATCTTATTCAAATCTTCTCCCCAAATAAAATCTGCAGCCAGAACACCTTCAGCAACTTTCTTTGTGCAACCTGTTGCCCAAAGTTCTTTCAGCAAGTTCATGATTTCAGGAGCATCATTCGGAACAATTTCAGCACCATCAGCACGTACACCACCTTTATAATAAGTAATGATAGCGGCTAAACCAAGCACCAGTCCTTTAGGAAGTTCACCTTTACGTTCCAGATAAGTCTTCAATCCCGGCAAATCACGAGTTTCGTATTTAGGGAAAGAATTCAGCATGATGCTGGTTACTGCATGATCCACGAACGGATTGTTGAAGCGTTCCAATACATCATTTGCAAATTTCTCCAACTCATCCTTCGGCAAGTTCAAAGTTTCCATCAGTTCGTCAAACATTACCTTGTGGATATATTTGCCAATCACTTCGTGCTGGCAAGCATCACGTACAATATTCACTCCCGAGAGATAGGCAACCGGAGAAAGAACAGTATGCGGGCCATTCAACAAAGTAACCTTACGTTCGTGATAAGGAGCTTCTGACGGTACAAATAATACATTCAAGCCTGCCTTGTCAGCCGGGAACTCTTTTGCAACTTCCTGCGGAGCTTCAATAACCCACAAATGGAAAACTTCAGCCTGAACAACCAGATTATCATCATATTGCAGTTTTTCTTTGATAGCAGCAATATCCTTGCGCGGGAATCCCGGAACAATACGGTCTACCAATGTTGCATATACACCACAAGCTTCTTCAAACCAAGTTTTAAACTCATTACCCAGGTTCCACAATTCAATATATTGATAAATTGTTTCTTTCAACTTATGACCATTCAGGAAAATAAGTTCGCAAGGGAAAATAATCAAACCTTTTGTCTTATCACCATTGAATGTTTTAAAACGATGATACAGTAATTGAGTCAGCTTACCCGGATAAGATGAAGCAGGAGCATCTTCAAGTTTACAAGCCGGATCAAAAGCAATACCAGCCTCTGTAGTGTTTGAAATAACAAAACGCATTTCAGGTTGCTCTGCCAACTTCATAAACTCGTCATTTTGAGTATATGGGTTTAAAGCGCGGCTGATTACATCAATCATTGTCAAGCTGTTAACAGCCTCTCCTTTATCCAATCCTTGAAGGTTTACATGATAAAGATCATCCTGTGCATTCAGCATATCGACCATACCTTTATCAATCGGTTGAACCACTACTACACTGCTGTTGAAATCAGCTTTCTGGTTCATGTTATAAATAATCCAATCTACAAATGCACGCAAAAAGTTACCTTCGCCAAATTGGATAATACGCTCCGGACGTTGTGTTTTAGGAGCAGTTTCTTTGTTTAATGCTTTCATGTTAGTTGTAATTTATAAAGTTGATATTATACAAATTCAAAATAAAAATCAATGTTTTCCTTTATCAGGATATCAATAGGCATGTATTTTACAGGTTCAACAGACTTCTTAAACACGACATGATCGCACAAAGCCTTCACCCCACAATATCCTTGCAAACCCGGACGTTGCCCGATTAAATAATGCACATCACCGGATTTTAATAAATCTACGTTTGCTTTCAGAAGGTCATATCCTATCAGTCCTTTCATGCTACGTCCCGCATGACGAAGATACTCTCCCAACTGATACACTCTGGAATTAAATACAACTCCCAGTAAAGCCTTCGGATGTGCCTGAAAAAACTCATCCAATGTCTGTTGGTTACTTTCCTGATCGGATTTATTAAGTACTACCTCATGGATTACCAAGTTATTATATTCTTCGGCAATGTAACTCATAAAACCATCCAAACGGCGTTGCATCTGTATTTCAGCCGGATTATCTTTATTGTTACTTAAAAACAAAACCAACTCCTGGCCTTCTCCTGCCGAATAATTGCGCATCAATATTTTCGCTGCGATATATCCGCTCTTATATGAATCCTGCCCGATATATGTCAATGCTTTCGCTTCTTCCATATTGAAATCGACAAAAGCATAAGCGATCTTATTTTCCTGTAAATAGGCTGTCAGCGCCAGTGTCTCTTCCCGAAAATTCGGAGAAATCAATACCGCATCCACATTCTTTTCTTTTATGGAAAGGCAGGCTTCCTGATAACTCTTCTCATCCCCATGGTGATAGCACAGATAATCTATACTCACATTAAAAGGACGCAACTCTTGCCGGGCACGCTCAATCCCCCCTACTACCGAATGCCAATAATCATGCTCTATATAATAAGGTATCAAACAGAGGAAAGAATATTTCTTTTTAGCAGCCAAACCGATAGCAAACACATTGGGCTGATAATGAATCTCATCCAACACCTTTTGTACTTTGGCTTTGCTTTTGGGAGACACGTCACCGCGATTGTGCAACACCCTGTCAACCGTTCCGGCGGAAACACCGGCCATACGGGCTATGTCTTTAATGGTATAGTTCTGGTCCTCCATAGTGCTAAAACTTAAATATTATAAATAATCGCTGCAAATATACGAATTATTTTGTTACTCCAAGTAAATTTTCTATTTTTGTGTTCGATAACGGTTAATAAAACTAAAACGAGATTTACGCCTATTAGCTTTAAAATCAATACTATATAGGTATAAATACAGAAAGTAATAATTTTATATACTTAAAACACAGTAATAATGAAGAACTTCATGGACGAAAACTTCTTGCTGCAAACAGAAACTGCGCAAAAGTTGTATCACGAGCATGCGGCTAAAATGCCGATTATCGACTATCACTGTCATCTTATCCCTCAAATGGTAGCTGACGACTACAAGTTTAAATCACTGACTGAAATCTGGCTGGGCGGTGACCACTACAAATGGCGTGCAATGCGTACAAACGGTGTAGACGAACGTTTCTGCACAGGAAAAGATACCACAGACTGGGAAAAATTTGAAAAATGGGCGGAAACAGTACCTTATACTTTCCGTAATCCATTGTACCACTGGACTCACCTTGAACTGAAAACAGCATTTGGTATCAATAAAATATTGAATCCACAAACTGCACGTGAAATTTACGATGAATGTAATGAGAAACTGTCTCAACCCGAATATTCAGCTCGTGGAATGATGCGTCGCTATCATGTAGAAGCCGTTTGCACAACAGATGATCCTATCGATTCATTGGAATATCATATCAAAACACGCGAAAGCGGATTTGAAATCAAGATGTTACCAACATGGCGTCCTGATAAGGCTATGGCTGTAGAAGTCCCTGCAGATTTCCGCAGTTATGTAGAAAAACTGGCAGAGGTAAGTGGTGTTACAATCTCCAACTTTGATGATATGATCGCTGCTTTGCGCAAACGTCATGACTTCTTCGCAGAACAAGGCTGCCGTCTGTCTGACCATGGTATTGAAGAATTCTACGCAGAAGATTATACAGATGCTGAAATCAAAGCTATTTTTAATAAAGTATATGGTGGCGCAGAATTGACCAAGGACGAAATTCTGAAATTCAAATCGGCAATGCTTGTGATCTTCGGTGAAATGGACTGGGAAAAAGGATGGACTCAACAATTCCATTACGGCGCTATTCGTAACAATAACACGAAGATGTTTAAATTACTGGGTGCTGATACAGGTTTCGACTCTATCGGTGAATTCACAACTGCCAAAGCAATGGCTAAATTCCTTGATCGCCTAAACACTAATGGCAAATTGACTAAAACAATCCTCTACAACTTGAACCCATGCGCCAACGAAGTGATTGCAACAATGCTGGGTAACTTCCAGGATGGTTCTATCCCGGGAAAAATCCAATTTGGTTCCGGATGGTGGTTCCTCGATCAAAAGGATGGTATGGAAAAACAAATGAATGCTTTGTCAGTGCTCGGTCTTTTGAGCCGCTTCGTAGGTATGCTGACAGACTCCCGTTCCTTCCTATCCTACCCGCGTCATGAATATTTCCGCCGTACATTGTGTAACCTGGTAGGACGTGACGTAGAAAACGGAGAAATTCCGGCATCTGAAATGGATCGTGTAAACCAAATGATTGAAGATATCAGCTACAACAATGCCAAGAACTTCTTCAAGTTCTAATAGATAGTAGTTACACTATAAAAAAAATACCGCTACCAAAGTCGAATATAGCTTTGAGTAACGGTATTTTTTATTCCTACAGCTGAACAATAACAACCCAAAGGCTCTTAACAAAAAAGGAGAACCTTTTAAGTTCTCCTTTTAATAATCTTTGTACACCCTCAGGGACTCGAACCCTGGACCCATTGATTAAGAGTCAATTGCTCTACCAGCTGAGCTAAGAGTGCAACATTTTATTTTTATTGCAACGTCGAATTTGTACACCCTCAGGGATTCGAACCCTGGACCCACTGATTAAGAGTCAGTTGCTCTACCAACTGAGCTAAGAGTGCTTAATTCCTCGTTTGCGGTTGCAAAAGTAGGTCTTTTATTTTATTTGACCAAACAATCATGCAGCTTTTTTACTATCTTTTTTTCGTCTTTATTCGAACACATAAAGCTCGGAAGGCGTATTTCGCTTTAAAGCAAGTAGTTGCACATCTTTGCCTACAATAACACCTTTGTTCTTTAATTTCCATTCCACCGTTTTATAAGCCAGCTCCGGGTGATTATTGTCTTTACTTAAATGGCATAACCAGATATATCGCAAATGTTCAGTGATATTTTCCGCCAGAAACTCTGCAGTATCAGAGTTACTCATGTGTCCGGTTTTACTTGCAATCCGTTCTTTCAGATATTGAGGATAAGGCCCCATTTTGAGCATTTCCTCATCGTAGTTGGCTTCAAGTATCAAATAATGGGCTTTACTGATATAATGAGCAGCTGTAGGAGTAATCTCTCCAAGGTCGGTTAAGAAAGAAAAGACTTTGCCATCAATTTCAATGCAATATCCCACATTGTCCGTTCCATCGTGTGGCACTTCAAAAGATTCAATATGAAAATCTTCCAGCGTCATAGGCTCTTGCTTTTCCAGATAACGAACTGACGAGCTAAGTTTCTCCGTCATACAATAGCTACGATTGATTCCAGCATGAATACGTGCGGTTGTATAAACAGGAATATTCATTTTTTCTCCCAGATTACCCACTGCTTTAATATGGTCAGCATGATCGTGCGTTATAAATACCGCACGAATACTATCCATCAAGATATTATAATCTTTCAGTGATTTTTTGATAGTACGTATGCCGATTCCGGCATCTATCAGTATCCCATAGGTTTCAGTGCCCAAATAATAACAGTTCCCACTACTGCCACTCGCCAGGCTTATAAATTTTACTTTCATGTTTTATCCTCTTTATTAAAATGCAAAATGCCGTCAACTTTTACAGCAAAGTGACGGCAAATATACATAAAAAAGCAGAGAATTACCGAGAAGCCTCCTTCTTTTTGTCGATGGATTCGGTGATTTTTGCAAATAATAGTAGCGCTACAGCGGCAATCAGGCCTATAGCAGCAAAGTAATACCATATATAATGGGCATTTCCGCTAGCTGCCTCCCATGCTTCCCGCGTCTCGAACAAAGCCGGATCCGGACAATATTTAGTGAGCAAAATTCCCGCCAGACCAAAACCGAAAATAGAAGAAAGGAATGAATGTAAATGACTGAATCCTAAATACATTCCTTCTTCTCCTTTCGGAGCCTGTAAAGAGAAATATTCCAGATAACGCGGTGAAATGAAACATTCGGCAAGCGCCTGCACAACTATACCTGCAATCATCATCAGAGTAATATTACTCATGCCTGTAATAAGATCATTACCCAGCAGATTTCCACATGCCATCAGTAATGCCGAAATAGGAATCAAAAACATTCCCACATTCATCGAAGTAATCGCACTGCGTTTGGCCATCAAACGAGTGATAAAACTAACGCAGCAAACCACCACAAACGGATTCACGTTGGCAATCCAACCCGGTTTTGCCGTCTCGCCAGCCATACGAATCACATATTTAGGCATAGTGGCATAAAGCTGCTGTTGCACCATCCAGAAACCAGTAACAATCAAAATAAGAATCAATAAACGCCAGTTTGTGATGATTCGCATAAATCCCTGTCCAATCTCATGGAGACTTTTTCCTTCACCTGCCGTATGCGTCGATTTATAAAGAAGAATAACAGCAAGTAAAGCAACTATTGTCATCGCACCGGAGAAATAATTAATATAGATATACGCTTGTTCACCAATGACATTACGCAAAGGATCGATAATCGTTTTACCGGTGAAAGCACCCACATTTACCATCATATAAAATATGGAATAACCACGGGCACGAGTTGCTTCCGTTGTTTCTTTAGCCACAGAAGCGGAGATAATGGACTTAATGAAAGAACCTCCCACCATAAGCACAAACAAAACCGGCACGATGATCCACCGGGTATAGCTATCAGGCAAACCATTAAATTGAGTAGTGGCACCATAACTAACCAAACCGGCAGCTTCCAGTAAAGTGGGCAGTACACCCAGCCCTAAATATCCGATGGATAATAAGGAAAACGCTATAATCATTGATTTCCGGAAACCGATCTTGTCAGCATAAGCACCGGAAAAAATAGGAAGCAGATACAATCCACCGGAAAAAAGCCCGGAAATCATACTTGCTTCAAAATCATTAAAACCTAAAATAGAAGATAGATAAATAGTGAGAACGATGAAAACGGCATAATATGCCATACGCTCAAACAGTTCGACTGTGTTGCTGACCCAAAATGCTCTCGTAAAGCCTTTAGCAGCACGCTGAGGGGAATTGTTCATGTATTTATTAATTTATTAAAATGTTAATTTGATACAAAGATACGTTTTTTTGGCTTACTGTCCGTATCTTTGTTCCAAATTAGGTAATTAAAAACTATGATTATAGCTGTTGATTTTGACGGAACGATTGTAGAACATCGTTATCCACGCATTGGTGAGGAGATTCCATTTGCTGTTGACACATTAAAGTTATTGCAACAAGAAAAGCATCGTTTAATACTATGGAGTGTGCGTGAAGGGGCACTTTTAGACGAAGCTGTCGAATGGTGTAAAGCCAGAGGTCTCGAATTCTATGCCGTTAATAAGGATTATCCTGAAGAACAAAAAGACCATCAGGGATTTTCACGAAAGCTGAAAGCCGATATGTTCATTGACGACCGGAATTTGGGTGGTTTACCGGATTGGGGAGTCATTTATGAAATGATTAGAGAGAAAAAGACGTTTGCAGATATCTATAGCCAAAACGGAGAAGAAGAAAAAACGTCATCGAAAAAGAAGAAAAGATGGCTGCCTTTTTAGGAAGCTGATAAATATCAAACTAATAAAATAGAAATGCACTCTTATCTGACATGATTAGAGTGCATTTCTATATTCATAAATGATTTATCATTCAACATTGAATCGCAATTTGCTACGCTTCTTTATTTTCCCACTTTTCCCTAAACTCCCATAATTGCTCAATAGTGGGATGAAAAGTCGGATTCTCCCAGTTTCTGGAAATCATTGCAATCAAAGACTCCAAATACGATTTACCATCAATAATGGTAGTACATTTATTGACCTGATATCTTTCTGTTGGATAATTCTTTGTCTCAATCATCTTTTTTGCCCAGTTCAATAATTCCTGAACAGCTTCATTGTCATAAGTATGTTGTGCCATATCTTTAGAATTTTCCGCAAAGATACAAAGTTTATTTATTCATAAATAAAGTTGTTCGTTTCTTTTTACTATAAAGATTCCATTTTAAATTTATACCTTTACGTCCAATATACTCAATTAGACTAACTAATAGAAACAATAATTATGAAGAAAATTTTCATTTTAGTATGTTCATGTGCTCTTTTGGCAGCATGCAACAATAGCGCGAAAACAAACAAGAGTGCCGGTGCAGACAGTACTTCAATCGAAGTAACCGATATCCATAATGCGGAAAATTCACTTGATTACGAAGGAACTTATAAGGGAGTTTTCCCCGCTGCCGATTGTCCGGGTATTGAAACAACCCTGACATTAAATCCGGACAAAACATTCAGCCTCCATTCCGTATATATCGATAGAGACAGCTCATTTGACGAAAAAGGTACATATACTTTAAAAGACAACCTGTTGACTCTTAAAGAAGAAGGCGGAGAACTTTCTTATTATAAAGTAGGAGAAAATCATTTACGCAAACTAACAATGGATAAACAAGAAATAACCGGAGAACTTGCAGACCATTATGTTTTAAATAAAGAATAAGGTCTAAACAAATTTTGCTATCAATAGAGAACAAAATCAAGATTTTTTATGTTTATATAAATAGATATAAACTTAAAAATAGAACAACTTATGATTTATAGTTTTTTATTTCCCACAAAATCGAATACAACGAAAGTATCTTTGTTGCTATTGGCTGTCCGGATCATCTTCGGTATATTATTAATGAACCACGGTATCCAGAAATGGAGTAACTTCCAGGAGATGTCAGCAGTATTTCCTGATCCGCTTGGAATAGGAAGTCCCCTATCTCTCGGATTAGCAATTTTTGGCGAACTCGTATGTTCGATGGCATTTATCATCGGATTCCTGTATCGCTTGGCAATGATCCCGATGATTTTCACAATGATAGTAGCCTTCTTTGTTGTTCATGCTAATGACGTATTTGCGGTTAAAGAGCTAGCCTTCATCTATTTAGTTGTATTTATATTGATGTATATTGCCGGTCCCGGTAAATTTTCAATAGACCATATCATAGGAAACGAATTGTCACGGCGGAAGTCAAGAGTATACAAAAATTAGAAATAATAGCCCCGATTAATTAAAAAATATTATATTTGCATACACATAAGAGAGAAATTATCAATATTTTTTATTAATCAAAAACATTTTAACATGAAAAGAGGAAAACTGACTTTAGTCGCAGTAGTACTTAGTGGTAGCTTATTATTCAGTTCTTGTGTAGGATCATTTGGTTTATTCAACCGCCTGTCTTCCTGGAATCAATCAGTTGGAAACAAGTTTGTAAACGAACTCGTATTCCTTGCTTTCAACATTGTTCCGGTTTATGGTGTAGCTTACCTGGCTGATGCTTTAGTTATCAACTCAATCGAATTCTGGAGTGGCTCCAATCCGATGGCTAATGTAGGTGACGTAAAGAAAGTAAAAGGAGAAAACGGCAACTACATGGTGAAAACTCTTGAGAATGGATATTCCATTACTAAAGAGGGCGAAACTGCTTCAATGGACCTGATCTACAACAAAGAAGCCAACACATGGAATGTCGTTGCAAACGGTGAAAGCGCTGAATTAGTAAAAATGAACAATGATGGCACTGCTGATTTGTTCTTGCCAAATGGCGAAAAGATGAATGTAACGCTGGATGCTCAAGGCATGCTGGCAGCACGCCAGGCTACAATGAGCAATTTTATGTTTGCCGCCCGCTAAAAATAAAAACAAATACGAAGGAGATGAAACATCATATAGGAGTTTCATCTCCTTTTTCAATCTTATCTTCTTCTATCAAGAATCTTTTGTACTATGAATAAACTACATACACTTATCTATTCTGTTCTAATCTTCACCTGTCTATCTTGTCAGCAACAGACTCCCCAAACTCAAATAGAACAGACAGCCATAGATTTCTGCGAAGCCTTTTATAATTTCAATTATCCGGTCGCCAAAGAATGGAGCACGCCTTCTTCTCAATCTTATCTTAGTTTCTTAGCATCTAATGTCGGGCAAACCCATCTGGAGCAACTTAAGACACGAGGCGCTGCAAAAGTTTCTGTTATTTCAAGTGAGATAGATGCTAATTTAGAAGAAGCGTCAGTTGTCTGCCAAATCAAAAATGCATTCGTCATTCATCCCATCGGAGGAAAAATGGAATACGTAAGTTCCCTGCAAGATACGCTCGAATTAGTAAGAGTAAATAATAAATGGCTGATTAGAAAGGATATCCCACAGCAAAATGGAAAGCAAAGTCACGACTGAATTTAGGATGAATGATGGGGAAATGCTCTTTCCTCGTTTCATAGGCAGGATTGACAGCTTTCATACCTCCATCAAAGCGCAGAATAAAGAAATCCAAATCCAGTCGGAGACCTAATCCGTAGGCCACTGCTATTTGCTTATAAAACTTATCAAACTTGAAAACTCCTCCCGGTTGATTGGCATAACTCCGGATGGTCCAGATATTACCAGCATCAATAAATACCGCCCCCTGAAACTTCCAGAATAACTTGCTTCGGTATTCGATACTGGCGTCCAGTTTAATATCTCCGGATTGATCGAGCAAATTTCCATTTCCTGCAAAAGAACCCGGTCCCAAATCGCGAACACTCCATCCGCGGACACTATTGGCTCCACCAGAGAAATATTGTTTCTCAAACGGAATAGTCTTCGCATTTCCATAAGGTACAGCTATTCCCACACCGGCATGAAACGCAAAAGAGTTACGATAATCGATTCTGATATTCTTAGCAAAATCAAACTCCCCTTTCAGATATTGAGCATAAGGAATTCCCAGAATAGCATATTCACCATTGCTATTCTTCCGAATGTTTGCAGCCTTTGACAGAGCATACATTACATTTCCCGCCGATTCGAAATTAAAACGGATGGAGTATGAATTAGAAGCAATCGTATTATTGATAATCGATCCTCCCACGCTATTATAATTATAACTATATCCCATATTTATAATCAGTCGATCCTGATAATTATACTGGAATATATGGTTCTGTCCTTTATTTATATAATCTTCCTTAAACCTTTCAGAGATACGGGGCAAATAAAGGAAAGCAATATTTATCAAATCAATACGGTGTTGTATCTTCTGACGCTGTGTCCACTTGTAACTCCAGTTAGCAGAAGCCATCGTGCGCAAGAACTCCGGTCGCAACTGATAATTATATTGTAAACCAAACTCTGTTGTAGCCCTGATTTTCCGCTTAAAATCAGAGGAAATGAATGGGAACAGGAAATTAGGAAAGTTGATACTCGTTTCCACCCCATATTCCGTATAGTTATTATTTGAATAGCCTGCCTGAAGCCCGGAAATAACCTCATACGCTCCACGGAATTTTATCATAAACGTTTCCGATCCGCGAAAGAGATTCCTATTCTGGAAAGAAACGGAAGCTGCCGCTCCCAAGTCACCGGCAGAATTGGTTCCCTCTACCTCGAAAGATACCGATTTATGTTTGCTCTTAGTCAACATCACGTAACAATCGAGCATTGTTGAATCTCCAACTTGAGTCTCGATAAAACGGATATTTGTATATTTCAATGCAGACAAACGCCCGAAACTGGAATAAGTTTGCTGCACATCACGCTCATTAAACAAATCACCGGAAGCAAACCGAAGGTTATCCGTAAGCACTTTAGGACGTAAATAGAGCTTATCCTTATAGTAAATCGGATATCCCTTATAATGAACCGAATCATTAATATCCACACTACTCAAGGCAGAAGACTGCAAAACGTCATAATCTGTAATAAAATTAATCTTATTAATCCAATATTGCTGATGTGCCCTTGCCGAATCACTCGCATGCGCTTTATACATCTGCAAATGTTGAGTCAGATCTACATTATAAGTATTACGAACCGTATCGGCTGTATATCCGATATAATCCTTATTAAATTTATAGTAGCCATTCCGAAGCAACTTATTCGTGATACGTTGTCTGTCCGCATCCAATACATTCACATCCAAATACATTCCTTCCTTCAACAAGCTTCTGGCAGAATCCTGTTTGAGAAGAGAGGCTATTTTAGGATCATAAATATCATATTTGATAGATTGAACAACGTAGGGTTTGCCGGCCGTTACATCATAATACAGCTTAATCTTTTTCTTTTTTATTTTAGTCGAACGCTTCACGGTTGCCGCCATATATCCCATATTATGCACAGCCTTAGTAATCTCTTCTTCAGAGCGTTTCGCTTCGTCCTCGCTATATATTACAGGAGCATCCCCTATCCTTCTTAAAAATTTGTTTCCCCATTTGGTTGAATCACGTCCCGACAGATTGTAGACATAAAGTTGAGTCTTTATCAGGCTGAACCACTTGGCATTAGGATTTTGACGAACATACATACGTAAGGAAGAAGGCCGTATGTTTTTCTGGTCCGTACGAATTTTAACTTCATCCAGCAAATAAGAACCATCCGGCACAAACTTAGTGGTAGTACACGAAGCAAGTGACAAGACAGCAGCAGAAGCAAGTAAATAAAGAAAATTTCTCCTCATACGGTTTTACATCGATAGCATAAAAAATGCGCTTACAAAGATAAATTATATTTTCCGACGGGAAAAATAAATTAAGAAAAAGAGAGGAAAGTAAGGATAGATTGGAAATATCTTTATAGCTTTGCAAAAGAATATCAAATTTATGGCATCACTAAGTAAAAACAAAATAAAGTATATCCACTCGCTGGAACTGAAGAAAATACGCAAAGAAGAAGGAGTATTTCTGGCTGAAGGTCCTAAATTGGTAGGTGATTTACTCGGACATTTTCCTTGTCGTTTTTTAGCAGCCACTTCTTCCTGGCTTCAGGAACATCCCGATATAGATGCAAGTGAACTGGTAGAAGTTTCACAGGAAGATCTTTCACGGGCCAGTTTATTGAAAACTCCCCAACAGGTACTTGCCATTTTCGAACAACCATCCTATACGGTGAATCCGGAAGTCGTGCACCAATCACTTTGCCTTGCATTGGATGATGTGCAAGATCCTGGAAATCTGGGTACTATTATCCGCTTGGCCGATTGGTTTGGCATCGAGCATATTATCTGCTCACAGAATACGGTAGACGTATATAACCCCAAAACCATACAAGCCACAATGGGAGGAATTGCCCGGGTGAAAGTGCATTATACTTCCCTCCCCGATTTTATCCGTTCACTCGGAGACACTCCTATATTCGGAACTTTCCTGGACGGAAAAAATATGTATGAGCAACCATTGTCTGCCAATGGCCTGATAGTAATGGGAAATGAAGGAAATGGTATAGGAAAAGAAGTCGCTACATTGATTAACAGAAAATTATATATTCCTAATTATCCGGAAGGTCAGGAGACATCCGAGTCTCTTAATGTAGCCATCGCTACCGCAGTAATCTGTGCCGAGTTCCGTCGACAGGCTGCATGGAAGTAAAATCAAAAGGATAAAATAAATAAGGAAATAGGGCTTCCCCCTTCCTTTCCGCTTCATGCAGATACTCCATCAAACATTGGGAAGATTGATTCGGAACATTGGGAAGATTGGATGGAAACACTGGGATGTTTTTAAAAATCATCCCAGTGTTTTTTATTTTTTCCATTTGATTTTCAGAAAGCAGTGCAATCACTCCCGGCATCCATTCGACCGATTCAATCTCTTCAGTCAATGGAAATACATCTCGGACAATTCCCTCACCGGTGATCTCCACCACCTGCTGCTTCATAAATCCTACAGCAGGTATCAGCAAATAATGAGAAGCAAAACGTTTCATTACGATCAGCGATTTTGGCGTCTTTGTTGTTGCTGCCTGCGTTGATTCATCTGACGTTCCTTTCTTTGCTCCATTCTTTCCTTCTGGATATGTTGTTCCACTTCAATCTGTTCCGGTTTCTTCTCGCGATGAGTTCCCGTACGACGACGGTTCATTTCTTCCGGTGTCAGACGTTGCATATCATCTTTCTCCTTGTCTATCATCTTATGCAAAGAGTCGGCATTTTCTTTAGCAGATATCTTCTTCAAAGAATCCGCCTTCAAAGCTTTTATCTTGTTCAAAGAATCGCGGACAGCAAACGAAACTGTGTCCGTACAATGATAACGAGTCATCATGAAACGGTCAGCCAGTAATGCTCCTCCCTTTTCCAGACTATCTGCCGGATAATAAATGAAGCCTTTTATCTCTTTCATTGGACCTAATGTATCTGCAAACAAACGAATCTGTTGCACACCCGGTTCAGTCACCGTTTTCCAATGATTGATCGTATCTTTCTCATAAATCACCTGCATGGCCATCGTAACGCCTCTTAAAGAGTCGGCAAGCATCGGTTCGAGGAATCGATAGCGTACTTCCCATACCAGCGTATCACGGTCTTTGTAGTTAGAGTCGGTCGGCAAAGTAAATACATATTGATTATTCATCATTTCACCGGTCAAACGAATCATACGCTGCCACGGCCAGACATCAATACTGTCACCCTGCTTAGTCATTTTCGGTTTCTTATCACGTTTGGCTATCAGGTCACCCACAAGTTCCTGTTCGTCTTTCAAACGCTTTTTCACCTTATCATAAATCTTCGATAAAATCTCTGTGTTACGTGTATACCAAACCATGGATGAGTCAAATGCAGCCTGCGTAGTCCCATATTTCTTAAAAACGGCGTCGATATACAATGCCTTCTTATAATTCTCACTATAAGGCAAATTATCTCCCATAGACTTTGCCACATGATAATCATACAGCAAATTCTCCATCTTCGATTCCGAGATTACATCACTGGGTCTTTTCACTTTACACCCGGCTACCGCAAAAACGAACATGCAGATGAGACACAGATGAAACCGAAATTTATTTTTCATGATCCGTAGCTTCCTTTTTATCTTTATCCAGCGAATGATAAGACTCATTCAAATATTTACTATAAAAGAGTAACAAGGCAATGATACCGCAACTGATAGCGGCATCCGCAAAATTAAAGATCGGACTAAAGAATATAAAATGCTCTCCACCCACAAACGGCATCCATGTAGGCCAGTTTGTATCTATAATCGGAAAGTAAAACATATCCACCACTTTTCCGTAAAACCAGGTAGAATATCCACCACCTTCGGGCATGAAACTGGCAATCTGCGAATGAGTGCTTTCATTGAAAATAACTCCATAGAACACGCTATCTATGATGTTCCCCAAAGCACCGGTCAGAATAAGAGCCACACAGACGATATAACCTGTTTTAAAACCTTTCTTTATGATTTTATAGAGATACCACCCTATCAATGCTACCGCAACAATGCGGAATGTTGTCAGGAATAACTTGCCGAAGATTTCCATACCGAAAGCCATCCCGTTGTTTTCGGTGAAATAGATATAAAACCAATCGGTCACACGTATACTTTCATGCCAGTACATGTGAGTTTTAATCCAGACCTTGATGATCTGGTCAATAATCAATACGGAAAAGATAACGAGAAGGGCAATTCTCCCCTTCGTGAATAGTTTCTTCATGTGTTTATTATAAGTTAAACATAACGAGCTACAAGTGCCGTGCGTAAACTTTGCGCAGCTACTTGTAGCTCGTTACCTGTAGCCTACTTGCTATCTGTTATTTTTTACCACTGTTCTTTGCTTCAATACTTAATGTAGCATGAGGAACAGCACGCAAACGTTCTGCCGGAATCAACTTTCCGGTTTCACGGCAAATGCCGTACGTTTTATTCTCAATACGTACCAAAGCAGCTTGTAATCCTTGGATAAACTTCAGCTGACGTTGTGCCAATCGGGTCGTTTCTTCCTTGGAGAGCGTATTAGCTCCTTCTTCCAATACTTTATACGTAGGAGATGTATCGTCGGTATCATTACCGTCCAGTCCCATCAAACTTTTCTTCAACTGTTCATAGTCACGTTGTGCCAATTCCAGTTTCTCCATAATAATGGCACGGAATTCCTCGAGTTCCGCATCCGAATATCTAGTCTTTTCTGCCATAACTTTACAATTTTAAAAGGTTAATCAATATAGTATTAGTCTTTTATCACGTTCACAAACAATGAGAAGTCGTCAAACTCCAGCATTGTTCCGTCTTTCACTTCATCTACAAGTTCAAGAGATGTGCCTAAAACCTGGTTACAAATATAAGTATTATATTCATTTACCGCATCATCTGTTTGCGTATTTTTCGAGATTGTTATTTTTATTTTGTCTGTAATCTCGAAGCCGCTTGACTTACGTATATTCTGAATACGGTTCACCAGTTCACGAGCAATACCCTCGCGACGCAGTTCTTCGGTAATGGTCACTTCAAGCGCTACTGTCAGTTTGCCTTCGTTGGCAACCAACCATCCCGGAATATCTTCACTAAAGATCTCGACATCTGATGCTTCAATAACAGCTTCCGCACCATCCAGGTTTAATGTATACTTTCCGTTTTTCTCCAATTCACCGATGGCTTCCTGTGACATTTCTGCAACAGCAGCAGCTACTGCTTTCATTTGCTTGCCAAATTTCGGGCCTAGCTTTTTAAAGTCACATTTCACTTTTTTCACCAATACACCGGCTGCACCATCAACGAATCTGACTTCTTTTACGTTCACTTCATTCATAATCAGGTTCTTCACAGCTTCGATATGAGCTTTCTGCTCTTCATCTACCACCGGAACCATGATACATTGCAGCGGTTGGCGTACCTTGATATTCACCTTGCGGCGCAATGCCAACACCATAGATGTAACATCCTGTGC
This sequence comes from Bacteroides sp. D2, assembly GCF_025147085.1. Classification (NCBI taxonomy): domain Bacteria; kingdom Pseudomonadati; phylum Bacteroidota; class Bacteroidia; order Bacteroidales; family Bacteroidaceae; genus Bacteroides; species Bacteroides sp. D2. The sequence goes on from NZ_CP102261.1 coordinate 5,147,935, forward strand.
CATTTGCATGCGGGCTTCCAGTTCCTTGTCTATCATTTCTTCCTGATATTTCGGGAATTCGGCAAGATGGACAGAAACTACATTGTCGCGTCCTGTTGCTGTAATCAAGTCAGTATACAGGCGGTCTGCATAGAACGGAGATACAGGAGCCATCAGTTTGGCAACTGTTTCGAGACAAGTGTACAATGTCTGATAAGCAGACAATTTATCCTGTGTAAATTCACCACCCCAGAAACGTTTACGATTCAGGCGAACATACCAGTTGGACAAATTATCATTCACAAAATCAGAAATCAAACGTCCTGCCTTTGTCGGTTCATATTCATTATAGCATGTATCTACCTCCTTTATTAATGTATTCAATACAGACAAGATCCAGCGGTCGATCTCCGGACGTTCTGCCATCGGTACATCCGCTTCTTTATACTCAAATCCGTCTACATTCGCATAAAGCGCAAAGAATGAATACGTATTATATAAGGTACCGAAGAATTTACGACGAACCTCCTCCACTCCTTCAACGTCAAATTTCAGGTTATCCCACGGAGAAGAATTGGTAATCATGTACCAACGCAACGGGTCGGAACCATACTTTTCAATCGTAGTAAACGGATCGACAGCGTTATTCAAACGCTTAGACATCTTGTTACCGTTCTTATCGAGCACCAGACCGTTAGAAATAACAGCTTTATAGGACACACTGTCAAATACCATGGTAGCGATAGCATGCAAGGTAAAGAACCAACCACGAGTCTGGTCTACTCCTTCCGCGATAAAGTCAGCCGGATATACCTGACGGTTATCCAACAGTTCTTTATTTTCGAACGGATAATGGATCTGCGCGTATGGCATAGCACCCGAATCGAACCATACATCAATCAAGTCTGATTCACGCTTCATCGGTTTGCCATCTTTCGATACCAATATGACGTCGTCTACATAAGGACGGTGAAGATCAATCTTATCATAATTTTCTTCCGAATATTGACCCGGCACGAAACCTTTATCCTTGTATGGATTGGATTTCATAAATCCGGCAGCTACCGATTTCTCGATTTCATTATAAAGTTCTTCTACAGATTCGATGCATATCTCATCCGTATTATCTTCTGTACGCCAGATAGGCAATGGAGTACCCCAATAACGAGAACGGCTAAGGTTCCAGTCATTCAGATTTTCCAGCCACTTGCCGAAACGGCCGGTTCCGGTAGATTCCGGTTTCCAGTTGATGGTTTTATTCAATTCCATCATTCGCTCCTTGCAAGCGGTAGAACGGATAAACCAGCTATCCAACGGATAATAAAGCACCGGTTTGTCTGTACGCCAGCAGTGCGGATAGTTGTGGACATGCTTTTCTATCTTGAAAGCCTTGTTGTCTGCTTTCATCATCATAGCAAGAGCGATATCCAACGATTCGGCAGCTTGCGCAGCTTTCTCATCGTATTTGCCATCCACCATAAATTGAGGATCATAAGCATTTTTCACCCATGCACCCTGATATTCTTTGTATTTATCTACATCAACACATTCTTTTACGAAATTCTCATCCAGCTCATTCAACAGATAGAATTTACCAGTCAGATCCACCATCGGACGAGTTTCGCCTTTCTTATTAATCATGAAAAGTGACGGGATTCCTGCAGCACGTGCCACATTCGCATCGTCTGCACCAAATGTAGGCGCAATGTGAACGATACCTGTACCGTCTTCTGTCGTTACATAATCACCCGGTATCACACGGAAAGCCTTATCACTAGGCTTCCAGTTGCCATCTTCGGATACTTCAACCGGTTTCACCCAAGGAATCAACTGCTCATATTCCATACCGACAAGATCAGTGCCTTTGTATTCGGCAATCACTTTAAACGGTACAAGTTTATCTCCGGCTTTGTAGTCCTCCAATTTCAGATCAGCAGCTTTTGCATTGAAGTGTACATTCAATAAAGCTTTTGCCAGAACAACCGTGATAGGTTCTCCGGTATAAGCGTTGTAAGACTGTACAGCCACATAGTCAATTTTGGGTCCCACACAAAGAGCCGTATTTGAAGGCAATGTCCATGGAGTAGTTGTCCAGGCGATAAAATAAGGAGTTCCCCATTCCGTCATTTCCGGTTTAGGATTCTTCATTTTAAATTGGGCAACGGCCGTTGTATCTTTTACATCCCGATAACAGCCCGGTTGATTCAACTCATGTGAGCTCAATCCTGTTCCTGCAGCCGGTGAATACGGCTGGATCGTATATCCTTTATACAACAATCCTTTTTTATGCAGTTGCTTCAATAGCCACCATAATGTTTCAATATAGCGATTATCGTACGTGATATAAGGGTGCTTCATATCCACCCAATATCCCATCCGATGAGTCAGGTCTTCCCACTCCTTGGTATATTTCATCACGTCTTTCCGACAAGCCGCATTGTAGTCGGCAACAGAGATTTTCTTACCAATATCTTCTTTTGTGATACCTAACGCCTTTTCTACACTTAGTTCCACAGGCAGTCCGTGCGTATCCCATCCGGCTTTACGCTTCACCTGATAACCCTTCATCGTTTTGTAGCGACAGAAAATGTCCTTAATGGTACGAGCCATTACATGGTGAATACCCGGCATACCATTAGCCGAGGGAGGTCCTTCGAAAAACACGAACGAAGGACAGCCATCACGTTCTGTCATACTCTTGGCGAAAACCTGGTTCTCGTCCCATTTCTTCAGCACATCTTTGTTCACCTGCGAAAGGTCAAACTGCGAATATTCAGTAAATCTCTTACCCATAGCTGTCTACGATTTTACTATTTACAATTTACAATTTGAGGGGTATCCCCATTTTTAAGGGTGCAAATTTACAAAAACATTTGTTTAGTTGAGCAAAAAGCTAGGACTTTTAATCGGATTCGTGTGAAGTTAACGATTATAAACCGCCTACAGCCTAAACAAAACAGGTATCTCCTTGTTTTAGTGGGAAACCTAAAAGCACTTTAACTTATGAATTACGGTATTAGCATTTTATTCAGAGCAATCCCTTTGGCGATGGCTATTTTTTGCTTCGGATACGGAGCGTTTATTTATGGTTATGGAGATGACGGGAGTCGTGTTGTGGCCGGTCCTGTTGTGTTTTCACTCGGTATGATATGCATTGCACTGTTTTGCACGGCTGCCACTATCATCCGGCAAATCATACATACTTATAATAAATCGGCCAAATACGTTTTGCCGGTTATAGGCTATCTGGCAGCCATCATTACTATTATTGGAGGTATCTGCATTTTCAGTAATGCCACTTCCACCTCTGCATTTGTTGCAGGACACGTTATCACCGGCGTTGGATTTATTACCACTTGTGTAGCTACCGCCGCCACCTCTTCTACCCGATTCTCTTTAATTCCGAGGAATTCAAAAGCAACAAGTAATGAAGTTCCGGAAGGAGCTTTTTCCCTTAATCAGAGACGGGCATTGGTCATTGTTGCCATCATCGTTTCGCTGATCGCATGGATATGGGCATTTGTATTATTAGGCAACAGTCATTCTCATCCTGCTTATTTTGTGGCGGGGCATGTAATGGTCGGTCTGGCATGTATTTGTACCAGTTTGATTGCGCTGGTAGCTACCATAGCACGCCAGATACGTAATGATTATTCAGAAAAAGAACGGAATAAATGGCCGAAACTGGTTTTATTAATGGGATCTATCTCTTTTGTATGGGGATTATTCGTGATTTTAGCAGATTCCGGAAGTGCAAACGGTACCACCGGATATATAATGCTCGGATTGGGGTTGGTATGTTACAGTATTTCCAGCAAAGTAATCCTGCTGGCTAAGATATGGAGGCAAGAGTTCAAATTAGCCAACCGTATTCCTATGATTCCGGTATTTACGGCATTGGCTTGCCTGTTCCTGGCGGCTTTTGTATTCGAGCTTGCTACTACACATGCTGATTATTTTATTCCGGCACGTGTTTTGGTAGGTCTCGGAGCTATTTGCTTTACGCTGTTTTCTATCGTTAGTATATTGGAGAGTGGCACATCTTCCAAATAAAAAAGTATTCTATCAAAAGGGCGTCACTATATGCCCCGGATAGTGACGCTATCCAAGGCATATAGTGACGCTATCCGGACTGCATAGCGTCACTCTTTTTATTTCTTGTATCTCACCTCATACAGGTCATTCCTGCGGTCTTTCAAGTTGCGTACACTACCATAAGTATGCAACTCGTTCAGCAAATCCAAATCAACATCCGATACCAAAATCATTTCGGTGTTAGGAGTTGCCTCCGCCCTCTTTCCGTCTGTTGGAAAAGCAAAGTCGCATGGGGTAAACACACCCGATTGGGCATATTGAATATCCATATTGTGCACACGGGGAAGATTTCCGACACTTCCGGCAATGACTACAAAACATTCATTCTCGATGGCACGTGCCTGCGCACAAACACGAACACGGGAATAGGCATTCTGGGTATCTGTCAGGAAAGGAACAAATAATATCTGCATCCCCTGATCTGCCATCAGGCGGGAAAGTTCGGGGAACTCGACATCATAGCAGATCAAAACTCCAATCTTTGCACAGTCCGTGTCAAAAGTATTCAGAAGTTTGCCACCATTAAGTCCCCAACTTTTTATTTCATCGGGAGTGACGTGTAATTTTTCATACATTTCGTAGGTTCCATCCCGTCGGCAAAGGAAACCTACATTATAAAGCAATCCATCCTCTTTTACGTATGGCATACTCCCGGTTATAATGTTGATATTATAGCTAATAGCCAGATTCATAAACCGTTCCCGAATTTCATCCGTATACTTTGCCAATCCGCGAATAGCCTGCGATTCTCCTTTATCGTTATACTTCGACATCAAAGGAGCATTGAAATATTCCGGGAAAAGAACAAAATCACTTTTATAATCGGAGACTGCATCCACAAAAAATTCTACTTGTTCGAACAGGTCATCCAACGTTTTATAACTACGCATCTGCCATTGCACCAGTCCTACACGAACCGTAGTTTTCGGACTGATATATTCCTGTGTAGGTGGCTGATAATAGATATTATCCCACTGCAGCAAACAAGCATAATGTTTTGATTCTTCATCATTTGGCAGATAATTAGTCATTACCTTACGAACGTGAAAATCATTCGACAACTGGAAAGTAAGTACCGGATCATAAATCTCGCGTTGACGTACCCGTTCGATATATTCTTTCGGACGCATTTTGTCAGCATATTTATGATAATTCGGGATACGTCCGCCAAACATGATCGCTTTCAGATTCAATGTTTCGCAAAGCTCTTTACGATATTCATACATACGACGTGCGAGACGCAAACCACGATAGCCCGGGTGGATGAATACTTCAATGCCATACAGGATATTTCCTTTAGAGCTATGTGTATTGAATGTTTCCTTACCCGTAACCTGTGCATACGTATGGTCGTTCTTTACTTTATCATAATCAACAATAATAGAAAGAGCACAACCAACTATTTTATCGTCAACGACTGTGACGATCTGACCCTCCGGAAAGATTTTAATCAACTTCTGTATCTGCTCACGAGTCCAAAATACATCGCTACCGTCAGAATAAACACGGGTAAACGATTGGGATAACTGTACATAATCTTCTATTTGCAGATTGCGTATCTGCACTTTATTAATTTTTATCGGATGCTGTTCCATAACAATACGTGTTTTATAAAAGATAGTGCAAAGGTATAGTTAATCCTTTAATTGTGTTTTGAAACCAAGAAAAATTAATAATAGTATTTTATGTAAATTGAGTTATTCAATTCAAACTTATATACTTTGACATTACTCTAACTCTAATATTTCTTTTACTTCACCTTCTCCTACGTGCTTTCGTCCTTCTCCAAAGGTAAACTTAGTGCCTTCAGAAAAATTATCTCCTAAAGCTCTTCTAATAAGAAAAGCTATTTCAACTACCCCCTCATCTCCGGGATAAAAAGCCTCCCTATCAAGCAAAGTTATTTGACCAGAAGTTTTCGTCTCCTCAATAAAATCAAATAAAGGTCGATACCCACTATAAAATGGGGTTCTACGACCATCCTTATATAACCTTATACTAGCTATAATTCTAATCATAATAGTAACAATATAAAAAATAATCAACTAATTTGTGAGAATAAAGAATGGCGGACAATGTTAGCTATAAGTATATTCATCAAAGTTATTCTAATAAATTGAAAAACAAAAAAAATCAAATAGATATTTTCTAACATCAATTCATTTAATAGTCAAAAGGAATAATCGAACGATAATATCTTTTACACAAATATATATTTTATTGTATTATCTATTTTATGTATTCTTTTTCTGCAAATTCCAAAGGTGAAGAAGCACTCCTTCACCCACAAAATTCTTATTTACTGGTAATTCAGAAGAAAAATGAAGGAGTAGATTAAATAAATGTTTCTTATATATAGAGAATACAGCTTAAGCAGAAAGAAAAAAAGCAGCGTTTTAAGAGAAGGAAAGCGGCGCTTTAAGTAGGCTAAAGCATTGCTTTAGCTGCGGAAAATAGCTGCTTTTATTTGATTCTACTTCTTCTATCCACTTCTCTCTAATCTGGAAAATTTCAAAGATAAAACAATTAGATTTTCCAAAGAAATATTTTTTAAGCCAGAAACGGATATGAGAAATCATTGTAATAATCATGTCTTTTATTACATTGATATTTCGAAGTCAATATGCTCAAGACAGAATCAACTTTTGAATCATTTTCATATAGGATGAGCATATAAATACTATCTTTGCGAATATCAATCATGATAAAAGAGTACCCCAAAAGATAAAGAAAAGATATGAATTCCAACAAATTCTCCTATCAAGGACAAATCGAGACTATTCTTCATTATCTAAATTCCATGATACAAAAGAATTGGACAGGTAAAACTGCTGATGAGTTCAATCGTTTGATGTCTATACCAGAATTAGCTAAAATAGCATGCATGTCTGCTCGCAATCTTCAGCTGATGTTTAAAGCTTACACTAGCGAAACAATACATCAATATATCATTCGCACACGTATGGAATACGCCCAGCAATTACTCAAAGATAATAAAAAAAGTATAGCTGAAATATATGAATATATTGGATTTGCTAACCAGTCAGCTTTAAATAATACATTTCAAAAAAAATACAATCTCACTCCTCGAGAACTACAAAAGAAATTATTGGAAACAAGTCATACTTATCCTTCATGTATTTCTCCTTACCGCATAGTGGAATCAGAAACAATACCTGTCTTATTTTTATCTTATATTGGCAATTATGACACTTGTAGCACAGTTGCTTTTGAGACATACACTTGGGATTGCCTATATAAATATGCTAAAGAAAACTCTTTATTACCAGATAAGGAAGATTATTGGGGGATAGCTTATGATGATACAGACATTACTTCATTAGAAAAATGCCGTTTTTACGCTTGTATAGCCATTCAAAAAGGAGTAGGATCCAATCCTCCTCTTACTAATCCAATAAAACATATGGATTTACCTCAAGGTACATACGCAGTTTATATTCATCAAGGAGATTATGCATTGTTAGATGCCTTCTATGAGATAATATTGAAACAATTACCGCAATCATATTGCTTAGGAGAAACTCCAATCTTGGAACATTACTTGAACTCTCCCACTGACACAGATGTGAAAGAGCTTCTGACTGAAGTTTGGATTCCAATCATTAAATAATTTTGTATAAGGGTGAAATATCACTCTTATACAAAATTAGTAACTATCATGCCTGATATACACTCTTTATCAAAGACTTAGGACAATACCCGAGGATATCAATAGAAATCTTTTCGGCTTCCTCTTTTGATATATTTTCATTAATAATATAGTGCTTAAAAACATTTTCCTTTTCTTTATATGCATAAGATGAAAGCAGCGGCCCTGCTATTGTTCGCAATTGCGAGTCTCTAAAATCATCACTTTGATTTCTGCCTAAACCAACACGTGTAGAATGTAAAATAATTGATTTATTTTCTCTATCACGACAATCTTCAACAGCTTCTTTTAAAACAAATTCTTCCTCCAAAGTATTATAATCTAAATTCTTATCCTCAACAATGAATTTTAAAACATTATTTGGTCCGAATTTTATTGTGCCATCATCAAACTGCGCACTTCTTATCAAGATACCATAATATATATCAGTACTATCAGATAAGCAAAGATCAATACCTCCTCTGGTGCCACCTTTAATTTTTGAATTCTTCGTCATGCCTGTACGATGAACATAAAATTTTCCATAATTATTCTTTTGCAGTTCATTTCCATGCACAAACCCATCATTAAACTTTGGGTGCTTAAAATAAGCTTCTACTTCAATTGGGTAAATCCGCAACCCATTACTCAACTCAAACATATAATTTGTAACTATCAATTTATTAATTGTTTGAAGCTGTTTCTCTATTTCCTTAAAGTCACTACATTGTATTAAAATTGCAATTTCTTTTTTCAAAGTATCCATGATTATTATAATATTAAATTTCTTTGGGTAAAGATAATCTTTTTAGTAAAGAGTTGTCTGAATATATCAACTTTTTTTTTATTTCTCACTTAGATGATATCAAATAGTCAACAACAGAGTCCCAATTCGGATACTGCTCCGAACCAAATAATATCAATTCACCACTAAAATTTTCCGCACCATTTTTGAGGCGATCATCTATCAAGAAGTCTCCTTTGTTTAAATTTTTATGATGGCTAAGAATTAATCGTTTATAGCTATATGTACCTAACCATTTTTTCACCCATACAAGTTTATCCGACCAAGCAGAAGGATTATTCCAAGGTGCCGTGGAAAGAATGTACACATCATAAAAACGTACTAAACGATGGAAAGCATCAATTGCTCCTTTATATGGATACATTTTCGCAAAAATGTTAGGAACTTCATCATATCGTCCCTCATATTCTTTCTTTTCGTATTCACTCAATTTGTTAATACCTGATTGGAAGTCAACTAATACATTATCCATATCAATATAAAGTATAGGTTTGAAAGTCGATAACGCTGATGTCATACAATTTTTATTTTATAAATTTTGAATTTAATGAATTATCCCGTAGTGATGCTATTCTTATCCTGTTGACAACAATCTGACAAAGCTACCATTTATCCATCGATTCAGTTTTACACCAATCAAAAATAATATTGTAAATCCAATAATTAGTTCCATATTTCTTACTTCTTTTATTTTTTCTACTTATTATTTAGTCACAGTCCAAGACAAACAATTCAATGCACCTCCCCATTTCTTTATAATCGGAGCTATATTAATCTGGTAAATTCGTCCATCATAGGAAGGATGCAATTCTTTTATCTGGCTTAAAGCCTCTCCATCTGTAGGTAATCCAAGTCCGGGAATTATGATTACATCACGTGTCTGAAGCATATTTATATATGCCCAACTATTTTCATCATATTTGCTAAGTTTTAAATCTATAACGGCAAAATCGTCACTCAATCTACGTCTCATTTCTCGTTCTATCTCTGGAGGATAAACTTTCAAGTTGACCAATATCTTACCATCACCAATATTATGAATAATTCCATCTGTATGACCACAGATATCATATTTGTCCCATGGTAGAAATACAATATCTGCTCCATAAAAGTTTTCCTTTAGTATTGCCAGTACTTCGCTCTGGTCAATCTGTGAATTTTCCTGAAAGACCTTTTCTGTCATGATGACAATTGGTTTCCGACCTCTCATACATGATCCTATCCACTTTGAATTCGCTTCACACACGACTACATTTCCTCCATCAACAATAAGTGGAGACTGTGTAATATCCATATCTCTACTCATAGCTTTAAGTACAGGAATAATATTAGTTTTGTACTGTGGCTTATCCTTCAAATAATCAGGTTCATAGCGAAATTGAATATAAGACTTAAATCCCCACTGTATTGGCATATAATCTCGACACCAATAATCTTTAGTGTGTAGTAATGTACCATGCTCTATATGGTGGTAAACAAGAATGTCTGATATTTCTTTATAAACATTGGGATAATGCCAAGCAAAAAGACTTGAGAAATAAATGGCATCTTTATACTGTTCTGTAACCATAATCTTACCTAACGAAAAACCAATAATAATATGTTATAACTAGAAAAATGCCATTTGGCAATATCCATAGATTAAAACGATCTCACAAATATCACAATGCAAAGATAAGTGCATAGCCAAACAATCTATTTACTCAAAAATGCAAAACGATTCGTATACCTTCATTTAAATGATTTTACATGTGATTATCTATCAATAGTATATAAAACAATTATGACACCCTACCATTGGTACGATGTCATAATCTTAATAGAACCATGCCAAGAAACCGAAGTCATAATGACATGATGAAATTACACTAACCTAATTTATTTATTTTTTTTCCAAAGCTTGCTCATATCTTCCAGTGTCTTACCTTTCGTTTCGGGTACCCAACGCCAAACGAAGATGGCAGCAGCCACACAGATTATGCCATATAAACTATATGCAAACATCGGGCTGAAGTCATACAGTGCCGGGAAAGTAGAAGATACAATGTAATTGAATATCCATTGGAATGCTACGGCGATTGCCACCGCTTTACCACGGATCGTGTTCGGGAATATTTCCGAGATCAACACCCAGCAAATCGGTCCCCAAGACATCATAAAGAATGCTGCATACACAATCACTGAAAGTACCGGGAGAACACCCTTTATTGCCATGCTATCACACATTGCTACCGCAAATGCACCTACAGCCATACCAATAGAACCTATTATCAATAGTGGTTTACGTCCGAAGCGGTCTACAGTGAAGATTGCAACCAATGTAAAGACAATGTTTACAATACCCATAATAACCGTCTGCATCATACCACCTCCTTCTGCACCTGCATTTTCGAAAATACGAGGAGCATAATAAAGTACCGCATTAATACCGATAGCCTGTTGGAATACAGAAAGCAAAATACCGATCACAATTACTGCCACTCCATAAGTAAAGATTTTCTCTGTCTTTTCATGAGCAGTAGCTTTAATATCATTAAGAATTTCCTGTGCTTTTGTCTTACCATTGATCTTTTCAAGGATCGAATAAGCCTTTTCATCCTGCTGTATCAATACAAGATAACGAGGAGTCTTGGGAACAAAGAACAACAACAGACCGAAGAAAGCGGCAGGGAAAGCTTCCGAACCGAACATGTAACGCCATCCTTCATAAACAGTCCACATATCAGATTCAGCACTAACAGACAGTACACCGGCTGCATCTTTCAAAATAATAGGATTTTGATGGTCGCCCATAATCAGGAAATTCACGAAGTATACTACCAACATACCGAAGATGATAGCAAACTGGTTACACGATACAAGCGTTCCACGAATATTAGAAGGAGCAATTTCAGCAATATACATCGGACAGACTGCAGAAGCCAGTCCAACACCGATACCGCCCAAAACACGATACAAATTAAAAGCAATCAGCAAATCCATGTTCGGCTTTCCATATTCGAAGAATAAGACTTCCGGATAATAGGAACCTAATGCTGAAAGGAAAAAGAGTACGGCAGCAAGCCTTAGAGAATTACGACGTCCCAAACGGGAAGCAAATATACCGGAGATCGCACCACCCAGTACACAGCCAATTAATGCACTGGAAGATGTGATTCCATGCATTACTTTATTGTATTGAAAATCAGAGGCCGAAAGGAAAAAAGCCTCCAAGCCTTTCTCCGCACCGGAAATAACTGCTGTATCGTATCCGAAAAGCAGTCCTCCCAAAATGGCGACAGAGGTTATCGAATATAGGTAGAGTTTACTACCTTCGTTCGTTGTATTAATCATGGTTATAAGTAGATAAAGTAGTGTTGTAGTAGTTGGATTTATATCACCACAGATTTCACAGATTGACACAGATAAAATTCAAAATAAGAGAGAAGAAAATTAATCTGTGACGATCCGTGTAATCTGTGGTGGGGTTAATTAGCAATACATATTCAGAATTGCTTCATAAAGCTCTTGTTTACCGCTAGTCTGCTTCGGTTCACCGTTTGCTTTAGCATAAGCAACTACATCTTCCAAAGTCAACTTGCCATCTTCAAATTCTTTACCTTTACCACCGTCGAATGAAGCGTAACGGTCAGCCAACATTTTCTTATAGGGAGATTCGTTCAGCAAAGCAGCTGCACTTTCCAATGCACGAGCCATAGCATCCATACCTGCGATGTGAGCGATGAAGATATCTTCCAGGTCAGTAGAGTTACGACGAGTTTTAGCGTCGAAGTTTGTTCCACCGTTACCCAAGCCGCCGTTGCGGATTATTTGCATCATAGCTTGTGTCAATTCGTAGTTGTCAATCGGGAATTGGTCTGTATCCCAACCATTCTGATAATCACCACGGTTAGCGTCGATAGAACCCAACATGCCGTTGTCTACTGCTACTGCCAATTCGTGTTCGAAAGTGTGACCTGCCAAAGTTGCGTGGTTTACTTCAATGTTCACTTTGAAATCTTTATCCAAGCCATGAGCTTTCAGGAATCCGATTACTGTTTCTGTATCTACATCATACTGATGTTTTGTCGGTTCCATCGGTTTCGGTTCAATCAGGAAAGTACCTTTGAAACCACGGGCACGAGCATAATCACGAGCGATGGTCAGCATTTTTGCCAGGTGTTCTTTTTCACGTTTCTGATCTGTATTCAGAAGAGACATATAGCCTTCACGGCCACCCCAGAATACATAGTTCTGACCACCCAGTTCAATAGTTGCATCGATTGCATTCTTGATCTGAACAGCAGCACGAGCTACTACGTCAAAATCAGGGTTAGTAGCAGCACCGTTCATATAACGTGCATGGCCAAATACGTTGGCAGTACCCCACAACAGTTTGATGCCAGTTTCAGCTTGTTTCTGTTTTGCGTATGCTACGATTGCTTTCAAGTTAGCTTCGTATTCTTCGATGCTTGCACCTTCAGAAACCAAGTCTACATCGTGGAAACAGTAGTATTCGATACCCATTTTCTGCATGAATTCGAAACCTGCGTCCATTTTATCTTTTGCAGCTTGTATAGCGTCAGCATTACTATTCCAAGGGAATTGTTTTGTTCCGCCACCGAATTGGTCGCCACCTTCAGCACACAAAGTATGCCACCATGCCATAGCGAATCTCAACCAATCTTTCATCTTCTTGCCGTTGATAACCTTTTCAGCATCGTAGTAACGGAATGCCATCGGATTCTTACTATCTTTACCTTCGAACTTAATCTTTTCAATTCCCGGGAAAAATTCTTTTGTTGCCATAATTCTTTTATTTTTAAAATGGTTATTATTTAAATTGTTAATTATTTATCTGAAGACAGAACCGGAGCCGGTATGTTACCGGTCATCGACTTTTCAAGACGGTATTTCCATTTTGCATACGCGTCAGCATATTCTTGGCGTTTTGCCACATTAGGTTCAATCACATCCAGTTTGTCAAGCGTAGCAAATGCCTCATTGTTATCCTTATAGATACCTGCACCGATGCCCGCACCTTTCGCAGCGCCTACGGAACCATCCGTATCGTAAAGCTCGATAGTAGCTCCTGTGACTCCCGCCAAAGTATCGCGGAAGATAGAACTCAAGAACATATTAGCGTGTCCGGCATGGATCATCTTCACAGGAATTCCCATTTGCTCCATGATATCAATGCCATATTTAAAAGAGAATACAATACCTTCTTGAGCGGCACGGATAATGTGGTGTTTGCCATGTGCATTGAAGTCCAGTCCACGTATGCTGCAACCGATTTCCTTATTGTTCAGCATACGTTCGGCACCGTTACCAAAGGGCAGAATACTGATTCCCGCACTGCCGATAGGAGCTTTGGAAGCCAACACATTCATTTCATTATAAGATATTCCTTCGGGAGCAATGTTGCGTTTTACCCATGAATTGAGAATACCCGTTCCGTTGATGCAAAGCAATACTCCCAAACGTGTCTGATCTATGGTATGATTGACATGCGCAAAGGTATTGACGCGTGACTGCGGATCATAGTTCACTTCACCATTCACGCCATAAACCACTCCCGATGTTCCTGCCGTAGAAGCAATCTCTCCCGGATTAAACACATTCAAAGAAAGGGCATTGTTAGGCTGGTCGCCTGCACGATAGGTAATCGGTGTTCCTTCTTTCAGTCCAAGCTCTTTGGCAGCTATTGCATTTACACGTCCTTGTTCAGCAAAAGTCGGTTTAATATCTGCAATCAAAGAAGAATCAAATCCGTAATAATCCATTAAGAAATCAGCCACCCGATTGTTCTTGAAATCCCAGAACATACCTTCCGAAAGCCCGGAAACAGTTGTACAGATTTCTCCACTCAACTTCATGGCAATATAATCGCCCGGCAGCATTATCTTATCAATCTGCTCATAGATGGCCGGTTCGTTTTCTTTAATCCACGCCAACTTGGAAGCAGTAAAATTCCCCGGTGAGTTCAACAAATGAGAAAGACATCTCTCCTCCCCGATTGTCTCAAACGCTTTCTGACCGTATGGCACCGCACGAGAGTCACACCAGATGATAGCAGGACGCAATACATGCTGATTCTTATCAACACAAACCAATCCGTGCATCTGATAAGAGATACCGATGGCTTTAATTTCAGCGGCACTCACTCCGGATTCGGTCATAATAGCCTGCGTGGACAACTTTAAGTTTTCCCACCAACTTTCAGGATCTTGTTCCGCCCATCCGGGATTCACTGCAATAATATTCGCTTCTGTTTTCGGAAAAAATGCCGAGGATACACATTTACCAGTCTCCGCATTTACCAAACTCGCTTTTACAGACGAGCTACCTATGTCATAACCTAATAGAAACATAATTTTATTTACGATTAAACGATTTACTATTTACGATTTACGCTCAATGTCCGACAATTAATGCTTTAACATTCAACGCCTAATACTTGATACTTAATACTTGAACAGGATTTACCTCCTTACCTTATTATATATCTTCTTATCAAATTTATAATAACGGGCAGCACGGTGAGCCACTCCTTGTTGTTTTTCTTCCAAAGGAACTACATATTCCATCATTGCTATTTTTTTATGGAAGTTACGCACGTCCACGGCTTTGTCATATACTAATTCAAAAAGAGTCCTTAATTGTGCGGCTGTAAATTTACGCGGAAGCAGTTCGAACAACATGGAAGGATTAAATTCTACGAACTGACGAATATAAGTCATTGCCTCCTTTATAATCAGATTATGGTCGAAAGCCAGTGTTTTCACGTCTTTCAAAGCGACCCAGCAAGCCTGGTGATCGTCCAGATTCTTATCCAACGTACGATCTATCTTCACCATCGACAAATATGCAATGGTAACAATACGCTCCACTTTTGACTGCATAGCTCTTTCCAACCAACGTACATCTTTCGGATTACTCGTTCTGTTTTTAGAACCAAATGCTTTAAACTGCATCAGATTCACATTTTTAAGTCCTGTCAGTTCATACAAAACTCGTTGTGCAGCTTCATCCAAGGCTTCATCCATATAGATAAGACTTCCGGGAAGTTTCATATCATGATATACTTCTCCATTATCCTCACCTGCACGTTTTACAAGCAACACTTTCAGTTGTTCTCCGTCAAAACCAATCACTACACAGTCTACTGATATATGATTGTTTGCTAAAGGTGTATTTTTCTGTAAATTTTGCATATACATTTCTTTAAGACGATGCAAATATAGAGGCTACAAACCATCAAAACAAAATAAGAAACATGCTATAAAACATTGTTTTTCATATAAATACATATCATACATTCTACAATATGAATAGTTAGTGTTATCTTACGAATTACAATATGTATTTTAGTATTTCCGCGAGTGAGTAATTGTATAAAGTACAAAAACTAGATGGACGCTTTATTATCAGTACTTTTCATATCATTTCCAGCAGATAGCGGTAAAGGTACTTATTGTATTTTAAACGATATGCCATTTTGTACCTTATCGTTTTTTATTCTATCTTTGTCGGGTAAATATTAAAAAAACTAAAATGGAACGTCATCCAGTCATTTTATCCATTGCCGGCTCCGATTGTTCGGGAGGCGCAGGTATTCAAGCAGACATAAAAACAATCTCCGCTTTAGGTGGCTATGCGGCATCGGCTATTACTGCCATCACCATACAAAACACACTGGGAGTACGTGCCGTACAATCTATCGCCCCTGACATTGTTCGTGGACAAATAGAAGCAGTGATGGACGACCTGCAACCGGTTGCCATCAAAATAGGAATGGTAAATGATATTCAAATTGTTCGTGTGATTTCCGACTGTTTACAAAAATATTCACCTGCATACGTCGTCTACGATCCGGTAATGGTGTCTACCAGCGGAAAGAAACTCATGACAGATGAAGCTATAGAAGAAATAAAAAAAGAACTTTTGCCGCTTGTGACATTAATCACCCCCAACATCGACGAAGCGAAGGTGCTTACAGGTAAAAGTATTCACAACATTCAAGACATGCAGGCAGCCGCCAAAATGCTGACGGACGATTATCACACTAGCATCTTGTTAAAAGGCGGACATCTGGAGGGAGACAATATGTGCGACCTTTTGCACACGTCCGAATCTATCTATCATATATATGAGGAGAAAAAGATAGAAAGCCATAACCTGCATGGAACCGGGTGTACCCTCTCCTCTGCCATTGCTACTTATCTGGCCAAAGGATACCCCATGCGAGAATCCATCCAGCACGCTAAAACGTATATCACTCAAGCTATTATCGCAGGAAAAGAATTGAATGTCGGACACGGCAACGGCCCTTTATGGCATTTTCCGGACTCCGTTGCACAAATGTGTACATTTTGTGCGGTTGTATCATAAAAATACGTAACTTTGCACCCGCAATTAAAAATCAATTAAATAATAAAAATATGAAAGCATTTGTATTTCCCGGTCAAGGCGCTCAATTTGTAGGAATGGGTAAAGACCTGTATGAAAACTCAGCTTTAGCAAAAGAATTGTTTGAAAAAGCAAATGATATCCTCGGATATCGCATTACAGATATCATGTTCGACGGCACAGACGAAGATCTTCGTCAGACAAAGGTTACTCAGCCTGCCGTATTCCTTCACTCTGTTATCTCTGCTCTTTGCATGGGTGATGACTTCAAACCGGAAATGACTGCCGGCCACTCACTTGGTGAGTTCTCTGCATTGGTTGCTGCCGGTGCATTGAGTTTTGAAGATGGATTGAAGCTTGTGTATGCACGTGCAATGGCTATGCAGAAAGCTTGCGAAGCTACTCCTTCCACCATGGCTGCTATTATCGCATTGCCGGATGAAAAAGTAGAAGAAATCTGTGCAGCAGTAAATGCAGAAGGTGAAGTTTGCGTACCGGCCAACTACAACTGTCCGGGACAAATCGTTATCTCCGGCTCTGTACCGGGTATCGAAAAGGCTTGCGAACTGATGAAAGCTGCCGGAGCCAAACGTGCTCTTCCGCTGAAAGTGGGTGGTGCTTTCCATTCTCCATTGATGGACCCTGCCAAAGTTGAATTGGAAGCTGCTATCAAGGCTACGGAAATTCATACTCCTAAATGTCCGGTATATCAGAATGTAGACGCACTTCCTCACACTGATCCTGCAGAAATCAAAAAGAACCTGGTTGCCCAGCTGACTGCTTCCGTACGCTGGACACAGTCTGTTAAGAATATGGTTGCCGACGGTGCTACTGATTTTACAGAATGTGGCCCGGGTGCAGTACTTCAAGGACTGATTAAGAAAATTGACGGTACTGTCAACGCTCACGGTATTGCATAAGCATCCGTAAGAAAGACTTTATCTTTAAATATATGAAGCGTGTTGGTAACTATTGCCAACACGCTTTTTTATATTAAGCCTATTCATAGCATACGGATTAACATGTTGTATAACACCCCATTACTTTTCTTTTCCGGCAAACTTTCCGTATCTTGCTATTGTTTTTATTACAGGAATCATTTACTCAAATTTATGAGCCATGAAAATACATGAATATCAAGCGAAAGAGATTTTCTCCAAGTACGGAATACCTGTCGAGAGGCACACTTTATGCCGTACAGCCGCAGGTGTCATAGCCGCTTACCGGAGGATGGGAACAGACAGGGTGGTTATAAAAGCACAGGTATTAACCGGAGGCCGGGGAAAAGCCGGAGGAGTGAAACTGGTAAACAATACGGAAGATGCTTATCAGGAAGCTAAAAATATTCTCGGAATGAGTATTAAAGGACTTCCGGTCAATCAAGTACTGGTTAGTGAGGCGGTAGATATTGCTGCCGAATATTATGTCAGTTACACCATCGACCGAAATACACGTTCTGTCGTTCTGATGATGAGTGCATCCGGCGGTATGGATATCGAAGAAGTAGCCCGTCAAACACCGGAGAAAATCATCCGATATTCAATCAATCCATTTATTGGTCTTCCCGACTATCTGGCAAGGCGTTTTGCTTTCTCCCTCTTTCCTCAAATGGAGCAGGCGGGTAAAATGGCGGCCATCCTTCAGGAACTTTATAAGATCTTCATGGAAAATGATGCATCATTAGTGGAAGTAAATCCGCTGGCACTAACCAAGAAAGGTACGTTGATGGCTATTGACGCAAAGATTGTTTTTGATGACAATGCGCTCTATCGCCATCCGGAGGTACATGCTTTATTTGATCCGACGGAGGAAGAAAGAATAGAAGCAGACGCTAAAGATAAAGGATTCAGTTATGTCCACATGGATGGTAACATCGGTTGTATGGTAAATGGTGCCGGACTCGCTATGGCTACTATGGACATGATTAAACTTTATGGAGGTCAGCCAGCCAATTTTCTCGACATTGGTGGTAGTTCCAATCCTGTCAAGGTAATTGAAGCCATGAAACTTTTATTGCAGGATGAAAAAGTGAAAGTGGTCCTGATTAATATTTTTGGAGGAATCACCCGCTGTGATGATGTAGCAATGGGGCTTCTTCAGGCATTCGAGCAGATAAACAGTAATATACCTGTTATCGTACGGCTTACAGGCACTAATGAGCATATCGGACGGGAACTGTTACGGAATTACAGCCGTTTCCAAATAGCCACAACGATGAAAGAAGCTGCTCTTATGGCTCTGAAAGCATAATAAGTACCCAAATCATTAATAAATAAAGCAATTATGAGCATATTAATAGATAAATCCACCCGCCTGATTGTACAGGGAATCACCGGGAGAGACGGGCTTTTCCACGCCAAGAAGATGAAAGAATACGGAACCCATGTTGTTGGAGGAACTTCTCCGGGCAAAGGAGGAACAGATGTAGACGGCATCCCCGTATTCAATACTATGTATGACGCGGTTGAACAAACGAAAGCCAATACTTCTATCATTTTTGTTCCGGCACGTTTTGCGGCAGATGCCATTATGGAGGCAGCAGATGCGGGCATCCGGTTAATTGTCTGTATTGCGGAAGGAATCCCCACGCTGGATGTAATTAAGGCGCACCAGTTTGTCGAACAAAAAGGTGCTATGCTGATCGGCCCCAACTGTCCGGGACTGATCTCTCCGGGAAAAAGCATGGTAGGCATTTTACCGGGACAGGTCTTTTTAGAAGGAAATGTCGGAGTTATCAGCCGTAGCGGAACACTTACTTACGAAATTGTGTATCACTTAACGGCGAATGGCATGGGACAATCCACTGCTATCGGCATCGGGGGTGACCCTGTTGTAGGTCTTCATTTCCGTCAACTGCTGGAGATGTTTCAAAATGATCCGGAAACAGAAGCGATCGTCCTGATTGGAGAGATTGGAGGAAACGCAGAAGAACAAGCGGCTGAATATATCCGCAATAATGTAACCAAACCTGTAGTGGCATTTATTGCAGGACAATCAGCTCCTCCGGGGAAGCAGATGGGACATGCAGGAGCTATCATTTCGGGAAGTTCCGGTTCGGCAAAAGAGAAGATTGAATCTTTAGAAGCTGCCGGTATCCGGGTAGCACAAAAACCTTCGGATATACCGAAATTATTGAAAAGATAAACTCCCAAAGAGAAAGAAAAGACAAAAGTAGTCATATCATAACAGATGCAGATTCACTCCCTCAAATAAGTAATTACATACTTATCGTTTAGAGTAAATCTGCATTTATTTTACATACCTTTCTTTATACCTAATTTTATAAGAAGAGCATTCATAGGATATGCACAGAAGAAACCGAAAAGCATAGCCAACTGCATCATAAACCAGAATATCCATGTGTCTTTGGGTAATGGTTCATTGATGAACAATACAAAATAGACAATCGCCATCCAGCCATACATTCCTACCTGCCAGGATAAAAGAGAAAAGAAATCCGCTTTGAAAGCACGAGCCAAGGCATTACCTACCGATATTTTTTCCATCTCCCGAATAGCATAGAATTGGAAATAAACACCAATCATCAAAGCCAGAATAAAGTCAAGTACCCAATTACCAAAGAGCTGACTTCCTGCCACAGTTACAGGAACATAGTTTGTGAACCACTCTCCTATGATATCTGCCAATGTACATCCTGCACCACAATGAAGCGCCGACAAAGCTACCGATTGCCAATAAGGACGTTGCATTCCTTGCATCGACATTTCTCCCTGCATGGCCATATCCATCTCCATATTATCTTTCATACCGGACATATCCATTCCCTTCATATCAGACATATCTTTCATGCCAGACATATCCATTTTCATCCCATCATCCTCAGCTTTCATCGGACTACTCCGTCCAAACTTATTATACGCCCATAAAGCTAAATAACTTCCCCATAATGCAGATAATATCCAGACTGCATTCATTATCTTCATTGATTGCGGACGATGTGTCAGGTCTATGGCAATATGTACTGCAATTCCGATACCTGAACATACTAAGAAAACGGCTATTAAATTGAGCATGGCTGTATGTTTTTTAAAGATTCAGATTACAAAACATCCTTTATTTGTGAATAGTTCACCCCATTACTTTAATTTTATCCCGTCGAACTATTCCCTACACGAGTTGTTATCATTTTATAATCAAAACAATAGAATTATGAGCAGACGTAGACAATTAGAGCATGAAGTATCTGTTGCTCAAGAAAGAATAAAGAAAGCTGCAAAAGATACACCGAAGGATATCCTGAAATTATGGGAACAAGAGCTGGTAGACCTGGAATTGGAACTCAATAATATGGTGGATGATGAAGAAGATAACAATGAGGATTAACAGAAGAAAGGCGCGCTAGTTACCTAGTGCGCCTTTCTCTATTACTGTATATGTATTCAGTATTAATTCTTTGGCAATGCTTCTTTTACTACCATTGAACGACCTACATATTCTGCACCGTTCAATTGTTCGATAGCTTTAGCAGCTTCTGCATCATCCGGCATTTCGATAAACGCAAAACCTTTTGATCTTCTAGTTTCACGATCTGTGATTAACTTTACTGAAGCAACTGTTCCATACTCTTCCATTACATGTCTCAAATCTGATTCCTTAACATTATAGCTAAGATTTCCAATGTACAAATTCATAAAATACAAATATAAAAAATTAATAATTCAATAAGAAAGTTTTAGGAAGATCTTAATTAGAGATGGATATGCTCAAATAAATGAGAAGATTCATGTAAAAAAATCAAATCGTAATAAACCTCTTTATTGTTGTTGGTACAAAGGAAAGCATTATTTGGGGATATTGCACTATATTCTCTCCTTTTTCTTTCTGCAAAACATCTTTTTTATGAAAATAGGCCAATACTTAACGTTCTTATTCTTTTTATACCAAGCCATTCCATGTAAACTACCGGATTAGTCTTTCTGCAAATTCTTCGCTACAAATTCCTCAAAAAACGTTTTCTTATAGTTTCCACCTCCTATTCCTATCTCATAAGACTTAATAAAAATATCATTGGTATCAAAAGAGCCAATCCGTGAAGTATTGACAATATAGGACTTGTTTATCCGGAGAAACTGTTTAGCGGGCAGTTGCTCATGAATATTTTTCAGATTCATCTTAGTAATCACCCGCTGACCTTCCAATTGGAGAATGGAATAATCCTTTAGTCCTTCAATAAAAAGAATATCACTGAAGTTTATCTTGATATAGCGTCGTTCCGATTTGATGAAGATATATTCTTCCTGTATCTCCTCCACTCTTTCGGCTGTTTCCGACAATAACAGTTTATGATATGCTATTGCCTTATTGACTGCTTTCAGAAAACGGTTCATTTCAATGGGCTTCACCAGATAATCAATGGCACTTACTTCATAACTATCGAGTGCATATTCCGCATACGCCGTTGTAAAGACAATCAACGTATTCACGGGAATGCTTTGCGCAAATTCTATTCCGGTAATTCCCGGCATCTGAATATCAAGGAAAATCAGATCAACCGTATATTCATTTATATAAGCGGACGCTGCGATAGCATTATTAAAGCTACCCACCAATGTCAGTTGTGGAATCTGCTCCACCAATGACTTCATACCTTTGCGAGCTACCGGCTCGTCATCAACAATAATACAATTCATAAGTTTAGATGTAAGTTGACATTATAAGTTGTTTCTTTATCTTCTATCTGTAGCGTATACCGTGATTCATAAAGTAAATCCAGTCTGCGTTTCACATTGGCCAACCCTATTCCCCCTTCCCGCTTAACAGGAACACGGGGCTTAGAATTTTCGCAACGAAACGTCAACTGTTTATTATGCACAGAAAAATACAAGTGAACATAAGATAAATTGTCGCTATCCAAATTATGTTTCACCGCATTCTCTACAAAAGGGATAAACAATAACGGAGGAATACAGATATTCTCCATATTTCCCTCTTGAAAGATTGTATATTCAAAATGATCCCTTCTCACCTTCTCCAATTCAAGAAAGCTGGTGAGAAACTGTATATCTGCAGTAAGAAATACTTCTCTTCTTGTACTGTCATTCAACTGGTAGCGAAGTAGATTGTCCAGTTTCTCCAATATCTGTGAAGCCTCATCCGGAGCATCCTTTACCAAAATATTGGCATTATTCAGCATATTAAAAAGAAAATGCGGATTGATCTGTTTCTTTAATTGTTGCAATTCTGCCTGTTTAGTCGCCTTCTCCAATTCAAGAATCTTTTTATCGGAGACAACCCAACGGCGAAATAGTTCAAAGCTCGTACAGCCACCTGCACTTAATAGCAGTACTAATACTCCATAAGCAATACTATCAAAAGAAACAGCATGGTTATCCTGTATACAAAACCCACGAATACCGTATCGTTGATATAATGGAGACAGAAATATAAATCCTAATAATACACTCACTAAATTGACTCCGAGAAACGAAATCCAATAACACCATAACTTGCGCTTGGCTTTATACAGGAAACGGGGCACTAACCAATATATATTCAGATAGATAGGAAATGCAAAAACCAATATACTAACCGGATATGCATATAGGAAACCTTCTCTAGTAAAATCTCCATATACATTCTGAAAGCCCAAAAAGAGTATAATAAATAGCAATAGTAAATTACTGATAAGCCTGAAACGGTCATTTACCAGATTCTTCCCCCAATCGTATACATTCCAGGTATCTTTCATAATTCCAACATTAAACCAATGGTACACAGTGCCTCATCATTATAGCCACTTTTTAATTGATAACCTCCCGGATATAACAAGTCCAATCGTTGCCGTAACTTGTCAAAAGCAGGTGCTACTTGTAGACTTTCCTTTTTTCGCAGACAGTATGTACAAATAAATCGAAGCTGATTCTCTTCCATTTGAAAATCGATCCTTATATTTTCTCCCTTTCCATTCTCTCCACATACAGTTGTCTGAATCACATATTCTATCACAGGCATAAACAATAAAGGAGGAACTTGTATATAACGCACTTCATTCAGGATGTTGACTTCAAAATTAAACTCCGGATTACATAGTTTCTCCAACTTCATATAATCAGTCATAAAATCGATATCATCTCCCAACAATACCTGTTGCCGTTCACTTTCATAAAGTTGGTATCTAAGCAACCGACTTAATTTAAAGATAAGCAATGACGCCTTTTCTCCATCTTCTCCCAGCAAGGTTCGTACCTTATTCAATATTCTCGAAAAAAACTCCGGTTGGAGTTGATCTTTCAAATGATTTAGATCAGTCTGTATGCTAATATTCTCCAATTCATTTAATCGTTGTTGATAGGCCACCCAACGATGCAGAAAAATAGTAAAAGAAAAAGCCAGGAAATAGAGTATCAGTGCCAATGCATTTATCAACAGAAAGAAAGGGAGATCACTGTTTAGTCTTTGCATCTGTTCGGGTATAACATAATATTGCCCTAGAAAACAAATAGCACCAACCATGGCGGTCAGCATAAATCCAACAAGGCAACTCAAATATATGATATACTTTTTATATCTACGCTGAAACAGATAACCGGGAATTAACCAGTAAGTATGCAGATTTATGATTCCCCATAGAATGACAGAAAGTAAAAGACTAACTCCCGTAGAAAGATTTAGCCCTAAACTATCGCTTTCGACAAAAGTGCCTCTGAACACTAAAAAGGAGACTACAAGAAATATCCCAATTTGCTTCAGTAACGTATATAATAGTATCTTAACTGACATCAGGCGATAAAGTTACCATTTTTTTAGAACTTATACTTCATTCCCACCGAAACATACATTGCCGGTTTAAAATATGGATCAGTATCTTTAGACATATCTTCGAAGAAAGCCTTTAAAGTGCGGGTAGTGTAATAAGCTATTCTGCTACACGACACACCGGCAGTAGCAGTGATTGAAAAAGAATTCCCCATACTTACTTCCGGTTGTAAACCTACAATAATGAATTGCTGGGAAAACATAGTATCTTTTCCTTCTCTTTCCAACAATGCCAATGACCCGTTCATCTCTGCCACGATCCTTAGATTCAGATATTTATTCATTTTCATTCCTGCCGATACTTCCATGGCATTCAGCATCGAAACTTTAATTTGATAACGTCCTTCAGTGCTCCAATCAAAATAAATAGCAGGAAATACCATCGGATAACCAAATGTGTTGTTCACAGCCAATCCGGCCCCAAGAGATAAATTGGACTTGAACTGCCGGATGAAAATAACTCCTCCCTGTCCCAGAACATTCTTCAGTTTTACATCAGAAGAGGTATAGACGCCTGCACCGACAGTCGTCAACAAAAGCCATTTTTTGCTGATAGGGCGAATATTGGTTACGCTCAACTGCATATTTATAATTTGATCTATGTAAGATTGAAGATTCTTATTATTCATTGCCGTATAGCTTCCTCCTGCCGAAATCATCCAAAGAGTTGGCTGATTTCTTTCATTCATTTTCTGTGATACGGGAATATTGACGTTCCCTTCCACAAAGCACATATCCCCTTTCCCGGGATACTGTCCATTTTCATCTTTATATCGGGAAGAAGATATATACCCGGTTTTCACAGTAACCTGTGCCTGTATATTTTCAGGAAGTAATAGAAACAAGGCGAACGCACTTAACAAAATAATCCTCATTCTTTTATCTGTTTTAGGGTTTGAATGAGACAAAAGTAGAGTTTTACCGATCTGCGTAGAGAGTTTGTAGACCAAACCCGGCATTAAGTAGACCAAACCTGTAAATTTGTAGCCTGTTTGGTCTGAATGTATTATATAAAAAAATAAAAGACTACCTTTCAACCGAAGATAGTCTTTTATCCGTATATCATTTTTTAATTATCCACAATGGAAATACTTATGTACGAGATCTAACATCTCCATCGGCTTTCCTTCCAAATCCGCACGCAATGTTTTATCTTCATAACCACGAAGTCTGCGGATGATACCATCAATCATTGCCGGGCTGAATACATTATATTGTTCAAAGATTGCCCGTTGTTGTTGCAGGCAATCGGCAGAAGCTTCACAGCTATCCGGCAGTTGCGCCAGTGATTTCAGCTTATCTTCGTTTTCTTTCTGATGGATATTCACATTTACATAAGTTTTTTCAGCAATGTCCAGCGCATTTTCAATCTCAAAACCATGACGGCAGGCAACAGCCAAACCAGCCAACAGTTGATACAAATCTGCCGAACCATCCGGAGAACGCATTTCTACAGTCTGCTTCTGGCTGGTGTCAAAATGACTTTCAGCTTCCAACGGATTTGCCAATGTACACATATCTGTTTTTGCAGCCCATCCCAGAGGTACACGCACTAATACAGAGCGGTTACGATCTCCCCAACAAACATTGGTAGGTGCTTCCTGATGAGGAACGAGACGGAAATAAGAAGTAGGGTTGGTATTTCCAAAAGCAGTAATTGACGGAGCAAGCACCATCATTCCGGCAATTGCCTTGCGTGCTGTTTCCGACAAAACACCGTCTTTCAGCATCTGGTTCTTTCCGTCTTTCATGATACGCATGTGGACATGCAAGCCCGAACCTGCTTTACCTGCCGTAATCTTTGGAGCAAAGGTTACATTGTATCCATATCTAAATCCCAGGTTACGAATCACCCATTTGGCAATCATTAATTGATCTGCTGCCTGCGATACGGGAACCGGCAGGAATTCTATTTCATTCTGCTCATAGATATAACCATCCAGCGTAAAATTACCCACTTCGGAGTGTCCATACTTTATTTGCCCGCCTGTCTGTGCGATGTAAGACATACATTGAGTACGGAACTCATTGAATTTAGCATAAGGACCCGATTCGTGATAACCACGTTGGTCGGTTGCCTGAAACATACCAGTATCCGGAGCTATTACATAATATTCCAATTCGCCCATTGCCTGAAATTCCATTCCGGTAACTTCTGTAAAAGTTTTGCTTGCTTTGTAAAGAGTGTGTTCTGGTGCACTTTCGAGGGGTTCGCCGTCTTTATTGAAGAAAGAGCACAGCATAGACAGCGTCGGAATCTCGGCAAACGGATCAACGAATGCTGTGCAAAAACGGGGAATTACATAAAGGTCACTACTGCCCGCTTCTATAAATGAGAAAAGACTGGAACCGTCTACCCGTTCTCCACATGTGAGAATAGCTTCCAGATAAGCTTGATTGTTGATGACAAAGTTCAGAGTTTTCAGACGCCCGTCTCCCGCCGGATACATAAAATTAACCATGCGGATATCTTTTTGCTGGATAAATGAGATAATGTCAGCTTTTGTAAACTCTGAAGTTGTTTTTTGAAGGAATGCCACCAACTGGTTAGCATTCATTGATAAATCATAATTCATAATCGGTTGTTTTTCGTTGTTGTATGATTAAAACGGTTTGTTGAATGCCAAAGATAAGGAAAAGATGGAAAATCGAGTAAGAAAAGATTTAATTATTTCTTTGCTATGTTGCATTTATGTCTATTATCCTATTTAAAACGCTTCAGGTCTTTCTTCTCAAAAATCCATTCCGGAGTGTATAGTTTCCCTGCATCCGTTTCCGTCAGCTCGTACCAGGGAGAAAGGTTGCGGCTGGTTGGATTGACCAGGATATGAATCTGTTGGGCAGGCATATAGCTTTGTGCCAGGAGAAATACTTTCTTCCCGGTATTCGGATGAATGGCAACATCCATAACAATCACAGCATGACCGGGTGAACCACCTTTAATAAAGACATCCCCGGGTTGCAAGGAAGTATAAAGCACAGCTGGGAGTTCACGAGATAAAGAGGCAGTTCCGGCATACATAAAAACCATATCGAGATAGTTACGGAAAGTTTTATAGGAATAATCCACTCCCTTGCCCGAAGCATACCATTGAACCTGATTATCGTTGACTTTTATTCGATTTCCCTCCGCCCATTTCTTATATTCGGCAGTAAATCCACTTGTGAAGTTGAATTTTATGTCTGCATACCGTTTATGTTTCCACAGATATTCCGCCCGCAAGCGTATCACTGCATCGGCACACTGCTGCAAATCACGATTGCCTATCTCCATATCTACGACTGCAAATGCGGCTGCCTGATTGGCTTTTTCTTTTCCATTGTAAAGTAACACTTTACTGCCTTTAGGCAATAATGGCAAATTGCGCAAATAAGTTGTAAACGAATTATCGGAGCAGGTCTCTCTAACATATCCTGACGGAGGAGCGATTCTATCCGCAAGCCTCTCCTGTCCCCATGAGTGAAAGACTATGAGAAGCAAGCCTGCACATATTAACAAATACTTCATATCGGTTTTTCTTATTCCATATCCGGACAAATATAAGTAATTATTATTGAAAACGAAGTTGAATGTCTGTTTTTCTCCCGATTGAAGACGCTATCGTCTTAAAAATATGTAATATCGGATTCTGACTAAAACAAAGTGGCCTATACTCTCTTTTTTCTGTAAGAATAGTGCGAACTTTGTTTTCTACAAATTATAATAGTGTTTTTATGGAACAGGTGGTAGATTTAGCTTTGCCAGAATACTTTGAAAGAATATCCGCAGAAGCTACCTTTCAGGAGCAATTGTCCGTCATAGATATAGATAACTCCCGTCGTTCGCCGGTTCAAGTCAAAAACTATCCGATACGCTTAAAAGGCTATTCCCTCATCTTTGTTCTTTCCGGAGAAATTACAATAGGAATAAACTATTTATCGCATACACTGAAAAAGAACATGGTGATGCAGGTGTATCCGGATGATATTATAGAGCACACAGCTTATTCAGCCGATTTCAAGGGCTATCTCATCATTCATTCTGCTGAATTGAAAAAGGAAATAATGGCTATGACATCCGGCATCCGTCTGCAACAGGCGGGTCAGTTGAAGAAATTACATACCAGGCAAGAGTTGAGTGAGGAAGAAAGCCTGCGTTTGAGAAAACAGGTTGAACTCATTAAAAGTTATATTCCTGATAAAGAACACGTCTACCACTCTTATGTCATCAAGAATCAGATTATAAATCTATTCTTTGACCTTGATAACTGCCGCTGGCATAGGTATGGCGACGGAGAACGGCACCAATAGTATCTTCCACCGGGATGTGCGGATTGATGCGTGCTGGCTGATAGAGTTCAACGTAATCTGTGCCTAATCGTTTCAAAGTGTAAACCAGATAATTTTGTACGTTCTGCGGACGGACGTCAATACCATAGAACCGATCATCTGAAGTGAGCATTCCACCAAACTTGACGGCAATAAAAATGTCTCCGCGCTCCCGGGTTTTCAAAGCCTCGCGGATCACCAGTTCACTTTCTCCGTGACCATAAAAGTCAGATACGTAATTCCACTGTCTAGCGCGGCATGTATCGTGTCGACTCCCTGCTGAACGTCAGCCATTCTCATGGCACCCAGTCCGATACGCGAAAGGGTGATACCATTGATTTCTTTATTCAAATACTTCATTGTTTCTTTTATTATATAGTACTAATTCGATTGCAAATTTCGGATAAATTCCTTCATGATACCAGAGCAATATCCGTTCATTTTTGGTCATTATCCGTCAAGAAGCCTCTTTCTCATGAAATGTCTCAAACATACTGATTATAAAAACCAATTGACTGCCTCAACTGTTTAATTTAAATAGAACTATTAAAACTACCGTCACATGAAAAAGGATATTCTAAAAGACCTGCTGGCAAAGCCCGGAAAGAAACAGTTGGTATCGGATTTTGACTCGTCATTCACTGGCGATTTATCCAAGCAAGACGCTAAAGAACAACTGGCAAAGGATATTGAGAAGCTTTCGGAGCTGCAAAGTATGCTTTATGCGCAAGACCGGTATTCAATCCTGATTATCTTTCAGGCGATGGATGCTGCAGGAAAAGACGGGACTATCAAGCATGTGATGTCCGGCATTAACCCACAGGGATGCCAAGTGTATTCGTTCAAACAACCGTCTGCTGAAGAACTGGACCATGATTATCTCTGGCGTATCAATCGCTCTCTCCCGGAAAGAGGACGAATCGGCATTTTCAACCGTTCGCACTACGAAGATGTGCTGATTGCCAAAGTGCATCCGGAAATTATTCTATCCAACAAGTTACCAGGTGTCGAAACCATAAATGACATTGATCCCGACTTCTGGAAGCGTCGTTATCGACAGATCAACGATTTTGAACGCTATCTGACGGAGAATGGAACGATTGTCCTGAAATTCTTTCTCAATGTATCGAAAGCCGAACAGAAAAATCGATTCATGGAGCGACTGGACGATGCATCTAAAAACTGGAAATTCTCTTCGGCGGACATCAAAGAGCGTCAATTCTGGGAGGACTATATGAATGCTTATGCCGATGTACTGACGGAGACATCAACGGAACTGGCTCCATGGTATATAATCCCTGCCGATAATAAATGGTTCATGCGTTACGCAGTAGGACGAATTATTTGTGACCGGATGCAGCAATTGGATTTACATTACCCCAAACTGTCGAAAGAGGGATTGGAGAAGCTGGAAGAGTGTAAGAAAAGTGTATCAAACATTAACTTTTAAATCACTTGCACTTATCCTTTTTTATTCTAACTTTGTAGAAAGACCTACATAAAGAACCAAAATTGATAAGCTTATGGACATCCAAACTTTTATTCAAAATTTCAAAGAGGCATTCGGAGAAAATGCTGAATTGCCTCTTGTTTTCTGGTACTCGGACGAGCAAAAAGGAGAAACAGAAAAGATAAACGGTTGCTTCTTCAAAGGTATGAAGACGGTAAGAGATGGTGGTATTATCAGCCTGAATGCCGAGAACATCGGTTGTGGCGGCGGTAAATTCTATACTGGCTTCACCGAAATGCCCGAACACGTACCGACTTTCGTCTCCCTCAAGGAGAAATACAAACAAACCCCGGAACAGGTTATCGACTACATAGAGCAAATGGGCGTTTCCAGAACTGAAAACAAGTATCTTCATTTTGCACGTATAGATAAGGTAGAAAGCCTTGAAGAAATAGAAGGTGTCGTATTTCTGGCAAATCCGGATACGCTTTCGGGCTTGACCACTTGGGCTTTTTATGATAATAACGCAGCAGATTGCGTCGTTTCTACCTTTGGTTCCGGCTGTAGTGCTGTAGTGACGCAAGCCACGATAGAGAATCGTAAAGGAGGCAAACGCACTTTCCTCGGTTTCTTCGACCCATCGGTTCGCCCTCATTTCGAAGCTGACAAACTAAGCTATACCATACCTATGTCCAGATTTAAAGAGATGTATGAGACGATGCGCCAAAGTTGTCTATTCGATACGCATGCATGGGGAAAGATTAAAGAAAGAATGAACGGATAATCTCCCATAACGAAATTGCATATCATTATACAATTATCGGGACATTAGGTATGCTTATTCCGAACATACAAGGCTTCTCTTTCGTTGTTATAGGAAGAAACTGCCACTTGATACTGACAATTCATTATCAAGACAGATATTTTCTGAATATCAATCCTTGTTATACGAACCAATATGATTAAAAAAATAGATTATATATCCTTGTTTGCGCGCCTTGCGCTTGCTATCGGATTCTTGTCGGCAGTTGCAGACCGCTTAGGTTTATGGACTCCTTTGTTGGGAAGCGAAAATGTAGTTTGGGGCAATATGGAAAGCTTTACTACTTATACCGGAGTTTTGTTGCCATGGATCCCCAAATTTCTAATACCATTATTGGCATGGACGGCTACCATAGCAGAAACGATTCTCGGTATATTGCTATTAATAGGTTTCCAGAAACGTTGGGTCGCTCTTCTTAGCGGCATTCTATTATTGACTTTTGCATTCTCCATGTCGTTCTCCTTGAATGTGAAAGCCCCATTCGATTATAGCGTATTTGCAGCAGCTGCGTGTGCTTTCTTACTTTATAAAGAAAGTAAGGTAAAACAGGAAGAGTATTCATAATATATAAAGTGAAACAGGAAGTATAACAGAAAAGCGTAAATCAAAACCTGCGCGCTGGTGGCTCCCTGCCTGTCCTATTTTGTTTCCCGGTGTGAAACTTTCTTTTCCTACGGGATTAAAATAATATATCAGTCGGATTAAACCTTTTATCTGGAGAAAAGTCTTATTATTAATATATTATCGTTCTATTCAACATTAAAGTATCAACGAAAATGGAAACATCCGTCAAACTCTATTCGCTGAAACACAGCAATGTGAAAACCTACCTGTTCGCCTTACTATTCGTAGCGGGTAACATTGCACTTCCACAATTATGCCATCTTGTACCTTATGGTGGTCCTACCCTGTTACCTATTTATTTTTTCACGCTGATTGCGGCTTATAAATATGGTTTTCTTGTAGGATTATTGACTGCTATTCTTTCACCAGTCATCAATCATTTATTGTTTGCCATGCCCTCGGAGGCAGTACTTCCCATCCTATTAATCAAATCGTCCTTACTCGCCGGAGCTTCAGCTCTTGCAGCACGTACTATAAAATCGGTTTCATTACTGGCCATTCTTGGTGTCGTACTCACTTATCAGGTCATAGGCGTTGCATTTGAATGGGCCATCGTCGGAAGTTTCTACGAAGCAGTACAGGACTTCCGTATCGGTATTCCGGGAATGTTACTGCAATGGTTCGGCGGATACGCCCTCCTGAAAGTAATTGCCAAACTCTAAACTAATATAGAAAGATGGACAGAAGGGATTTTTTAAAAACAGTAGCTATCACCGGAGCCGCCTTGACTATACAGCGTTCGGAGGCTATGGAGGTGTTAACTCAAACAATCAATAAAGCAAACGGAAGCAATCCTGATCTGGTGGCCGTTATGGGCGGAGAACCCGAAGAGATGTTCCGCCGTGCCATAAGCGAACTGGGGGGTATGAAGCAATTCGTGAAACCGGGGCAGAAAGTGGTTGTAAAACCTAATATCGGTTGGGATAAAGTGCCGGAACTGGCAGGAAATACGAATCCGAAACTGATTGAAGAAATCGTCAGACAATGTTTTGCCGCCGGAGCTAAAGAAGTGGTCGTGTTCGACCATACTTGTGACGATTGGCAGAAATGCTACAAAAACAGTGGTATTGAAGCTGCTGCCAAAAAAGCCGGAGCCAAAGTAATGCCTGCACATCTGGAGTCGTATTACAAACCAATCGATCTGCCAAAAGGCAAAAAGATGAAGAAAGCCAAAGTGCACGAAGCGATTCTGGATTGTGATGTATGGATCAATGTTCCTATTCTGAAGAATCACGGAGGTGCCAATCTGACTATCTCCATGAAAAATCACATGGGGATTGTGTGGGATCGCGGATTCTTCCATCAGAACGATTTGCAACAATGCATCGCAGATATCTGTACATTACAGAAGAAAGCTGTACTCAACGTAGTAGACGCCTACCGGATCATGAAAACAAACGGTCCCCGGGGACGCTCTGCATCCGATGTTGTACTGGCAAAAGGATTGTTTATCTCACCGGATATTGTAGCCGTGGATACGGCTGCTGCCAAGTTCTTCAATCAAGTACGTGAGATGCCACTGGATACAGTAGGACATCTCGCCAATGGGGAAGCATTGAAAATAGGAACCATGAACATTGACAAATTGAATGTCAAGCGAATTAAGATGTAAAGCAACCATGTTAAGAAGGCTACGTATTGGAATATCAGCACTTTTATTTGTGCTGATTTCTTTCTTTTTTCTCGATTTCGCAGAAATATTACCGAACAGTTTTCATCGGCTGGCACATTTGCAATTTATTCCAGCCATCCTTTCACTAAGTATAGGTATCTTATTATTTCTCATTGTGTTAACGCTTTTATTCGGGCGTGTATATTGTTCTACAATCTGCCCTATGGGTATCTTGCAGGATGTGATTGCACGAATTTCCAAAGCAACGGGAAAAAAGAAAAAAAGATATAGTTACAGTCCTGCAAAAAACAAATTGCGCTGGGGTGTGCTCGGACTGACAGTGGTCGGGTTTCTATGTGGATTTACATTTATTGTTGGTTTGCTCGATCCGTACAGTGCGTATGGACGTGTAGTAGTGCACATATTCAAACCTATCTATATGCTGGGGAATAATCTGCTGGAATCACTCTTTGCCAGATTTGACAATTATACATTTTATCAGGTAGACACCTCCATCTTGAGCATTTCTTCCCTTCTCATCGCTATTATTACTCTTGCAACCATCTTTGTAATGGCATGGAAACATGGACGGACATGGTGCAATACGATTTGTCCCGTAGGAACAATATTGGGGTTATTGAGCCGCTTTTCATTATTCAAAGTCCGTATTGATACTGCCAAATGTAATGGATGCGGGCTTTGTGCCACCAAATGCAAAGCAGCTTGCATCAATAGTAAAGAACACGCTATTGATTATAGTCGTTGTGTAGATTGTTTCAACTGTTTGGGAGCATGCAAACAAAAAGCATTAGTTTACGCCCCTTCTTTAAAAAAACAGTCTGATGTAGAAACTCCTGCACCATCATCACCGGATTTGGATTCATCCAAACGCCGTTTTTTGGTCGCCGGTCTTGTTACTGCCGGAGCAACCCCCAAACTCATCTCCCAGGCCAAGGAATCTGTAGCAAGCCTGGAAGGTAAGAAGGCATACAAAAAGGAAAATCCGATCACTCCTCCGGGGTCTATCAGTCGGGAACACTTCCAACAGCAATGCACATCCTGTCATCTTTGTGTCAGCAAATGCCCTTCTCATATCTTGAAACCGGCTTTTATGGAATATGGCTTGGCAGGCATGATGCAACCTACTGTTAGCTTTGAGAAAGGATTTTGTAACTTTGACTGTACTGTCTGTGGAGATGTCTGTCCCAATGGAGCAATTCTTCCCATAAATGTAGAGCAAAAACATCTTACACAAATGGGATATGTTGTTTTCATCGAGGAAAATTGCATTGTTTATACTGATGGAACCAGTTGCGGAGCCTGCTCCGAACACTGTCCCACACAAGCAGTAGCGATGGTGCCGTATAAGGACGGATTGACGATTCCTCATGTAAATAAAGAAATATGTGTAGGTTGTGGAGGATGTGAATATGTTTGCCCAGCCCGTCCATTCCGTGCCATCTATATCGAAGGAAATCCCGTACAAAAAGAAGCAAAACCATTCAAAGAAAGCGAAGAGCACAAAGTTGAGATAGACGATTTCGGATTCTGACCGGCATGGTGCCGGAGCAGAGTTTCCATCCGTGTTTTATGTTCTATGACGGTTTATTTCAAATGTGAACAAGACAGATGGTATGGATTTAAAAAAAACTATCCATTATATTCCTCCTACTTTCAATAAATTCACTAAATTCGTGGCGAACTAAAGAAAGCAATTCATGGAGGTATTCACAAATAACTGGAATAGCCGGAAATATCAGATTGGCTATGCACTAAGCGGAGGATTTATTAAAGGATTTGCCCATTTGGGAGTCATGCAAGCTCTTCTGGAACATGATATTAAACCGGAAATCATCTCTGGAGTAAGTGCAGGGGCACTTGCAGGTGTCTTTTACGCGGACGGCAACGAGCCACACAAAGTACTTGATTATTTCTCCGGACATAAATTCCAGGATTTAACGAAATTGGTGATTCCCAAGAAGGGGCTATTTGACCTCTGTGAATTTATTGATTTTCTCCGGACTAACTTAAAAGCAAAAAATCTGGAAGAACTACAACTTCCCCTGATTATCACAGCAACTGACCTCGATCATGGTCGCATGGTTCATTTTCATCGGGGAAACATAGCGGAACGGGTCGCCGCTTCCTGCTGTATGCCTGTCATGTTTTCTCCTGTCAACATAGAAGGCACTAACTATGTGGATGGAGGATTGATGATGAATCTTCCGGTCTCTACCCTGCGCAGGGTTTGCGATAAAGTGGTAGCTGTCAATGTAAGTCCCATCATGGCACAGGATTACAAAATGAATATTGTAAGCATTGCTATGCGCTCATTTCATTTCATGTTCCGCGCCAATACCTTTCCCGAAAGAGAAAAATGCGATTTATTAATCGAACCATACAACCTATACGGATACAGTAACACCGAACTGGAAAAAGCAGAAGAAATCTTTGGGCAAGGCTATAATACAGCTAACGAAGTACTTAATCAACTGTTGGAAGAAAAGGGAAAAATATGGAAATAACCTCCTATCCATCAGAAATAAGAATGAATACGAATATTAATAATCTACTCTATATGAATGACGAAAATAAAATAATTATCTACCAAGTATTCACCCGCCTGTTTGGAAATAACAACAACCACTGTGTCTACAATGGAGACATTGCCACCAATGGTTGTGGGAAAATGGCTGATTTCACTCTCAAAGCACTTAGTGAAATCAAGAAACTGGGTACTACGCATATATGGTATACAGGCATCATCGAGCATGCCACTCAAACGGACTATCGCCGTTATAACATCAGGCCGGATCATCCTGCTGTTGTAAAAGGAAAAGCGGGTTCTCCCTATGCTATCAAGGATTATTATGATGTAGATCCTGACTTGGCTAACGATGTGCAAGGACGTATGAAAGAATTTGAGAATCTGGTACATCGCACACATCGCACAGGTCTGAAAGTAATTATTGATTTTGTACCTAATCACGTAGCACGCCAATATCACTCGGATGCACAACCGGACGGTA
The DNA here is from genome assembly GCF_025147085.1 of Bacteroides sp. D2. NCBI lineage: Bacteria > Pseudomonadati > Bacteroidota > Bacteroidia > Bacteroidales > Bacteroidaceae > Bacteroides > Bacteroides sp. D2. The sequence goes on from NZ_CP102261.1 coordinate 5,184,476, forward strand.
CGACCGAATTGGGAGCTAACGATGACTCCAGCCAATCTTTCAGCCCATATAATAATTTCTATTATATTCCGCAAGCGGAACTTCATGCCCAGTTTGATATGAAAGACGGTGCAGCAGAGCCTTACCGGGAATTCCCGGCGAAAGCTACCGGTAACAATCGTTTTGATGCTACTCCCAATATCACCGACTGGTATGAAACAGTGAAATTAAACTATGGAGTGGATTATCAGAATGGCGGTACTTGCCACTTCTCCCCGACTCCGGATACTTGGATAAAGATGCTGGACATTCTTCTTTTCTGGGCATCAAAAGACATTGACGGTTTCCGTTGCGACATGGCCGAAATGGTTCCTGTTGAATTCTGGGAATGGGCTATTCCTCAAGTAAAAGAGGCTTATCCTGAAATACTTTTCATCGCAGAGGTTTACAATCCAGGTGAATACCGTAACTATTTGTTCCGCGGCAAGTTTGATTACCTGTATGATAAGGTAGGGCTATATGACACGTTACGCAATGTAGCTTGTGGATATGAATCTGCATCCGCTATCACTCATTGCTGGCAAAGCCTGAATGGAATAGAGAAAAAGATGCTCAACTTCCTGGAGAATCACGACGAGCAACGTATCGCTTCTGATTTCTTTGCCGGCAACCCGCGTAAAGGAATTCCCGCACTGATCGTTTCCGCCTGTATGAACACTAATCCTATGATGATCTACTTCGGCCAGGAGTTTGGAGAACTGGGCATGGATAGTGAAGGATTCAGCGGAAGGGACGGACGGACTACTATATTCGATTATTGGAGTGTAGACAGCATACGACGCTGGCGCAACGGAGGTAAATTTGACGGGAAGATGCTTACTGAAGAACATAAACACCTCTACTCTATCTACCAAAAAGTACTGACGATTTGTAATGAAGAGCAGGCAATCAGCAAGGGAGTATTCTTTGATTTAATGTATGCCAATATAAACGGATGGCGTTTCAATGAGCATAAACAATATACTTTTATGCGAAAATATAAAAATGAGATTCTGTTTTTCATTATTAATTTCGACAGTCAACTGGTAGATGTTGCTATCAATGTGCCTTCACATGCTTTCGACTTTTTACAGATTCCTCAAATGGAATCTTATCAGGCCACTGATTTGATGACGGGCGCTAAAGAAGAAATCAGTCTATTACCTTATAAACCCACGGATGTTTCGGTAGGAGGTTATAACGGAAAGATTTTAAAGATTACTTTTTAAATAAAAAGACTAAGATCTGTACACTCTTCATCCCTCGGTCACTTATGAATGACCGGGGGATTATTTTATGCACATCACTCAAACAAATATTCTCAAAGGCTGTTTAGGTAGATAAATAATCCTCTAAACTCAAAGCTTATGAAGAAATTTATGATTTGTGCAATCGCATTGTTTCTGCTATTATCTACATCTGTCTTTGGAGATACCCCTCCCGGCAATGTACAGTCGACTTTCAAGAAAATGTATCCTAAAGCAAATGGCGTCGCCTGGTCACAAGACGACGGATATTATTGTGCCAACTTTGCAATGAACGGATTTACTAAAAATGTGTGGTTCAACGTTCGGGGACAATGGGTAATGACGCAGACTGATCTTGTCAGTCTCGACCGGCTGACCCCAACAGTCTATAATGCCTTTGTATCCGGCCCATACGCAAATTGGGTGGTAGATAATGTGACAATGGTGGAGTTTCCCAAATGGCAGGCTATTATAGTAATTAAGGTAGGGCAAGATAATGTCGACATCAAATATCAATTATTCTATACTCCACAAGGGGTATTGCTCAAAACGCGCAACGTTAGTGATATGTATGATATTCTCGGACCAAGTACCTTTCTGGAAAACTAGGAACTGAATTATAGAATAGGATAATAAACGAGAAAGCCCCCGCAGATATTCAATAATATTTGCGGGGGCTTCTTGATTTAAAGATATAATTATTTTTTCTTTCTAAGTACTACAGCGGTACGGGCAGGAATATAGAGTTTCAGCCACTCTTTCTTTTCCTTCTTGTACAGCGGATCGGTAATAGTGAAATGCACGACAGAGTCGTCTGCCAAACCATTTCCTCCAAATGCTACATCGTCGGTGTTCAGTATCACTTCATAAGCTCCCGGAGTTACCAGGAATCCATAATCAGTGAATGACTGCTTCGGATTAAAGTTAAAGACAAATATAAGGTCTTTCCGTTCGTATGCCAATACCTGATCGCCATCATTATGCCATATTTCCTGAACAGGTGTTGCCTGGAAATCTTTCACACTCTTGAGAACTTTCAGCATTTCTTTATCAAAATCACCCATATAGTGATAGGTCAGATTTTTGTTGTCCACCAAATCCCATTGGCGGCGGGCATATTTGCACGACCATCCGTTACCTTCACGCGGGAAGTCAATCCATTCGGGATGCCCGAATTCATTTCCCATAAAGTTCAGATAACCTCCGTTGATAGTCGAAGAGGTCAGCAGGCGGATCATTTTATGCAAAGCAATACCACGGTTGACAACATAATTTTCGTCTCCCTTCTGCATGTGCCAGTACATATCGGCATCAATCAGGCGGAAGATAATCGTCTTATCTCCTACTAATGCCTGGTCATGACTTTCTGCATACGAAATGGTCTTTTCATCCTGGCGACGGTTGGTTACTTCCCAGAACATGCTGGAAGGTTTCCAGTCTTCATCGATCTTTTCTTTGATTGTCTTGATCCAATAGTCCGGAATATTCATGGCCATACGATAATCGAAGCCGTAACCGCCATCTTCTACTTTGGCTGCCAGTCCCGGCATACCGGAAACTTCTTCGGCAATGGTTATCGCCTTCGGATTTACCTGATGAATCACTTCATTAGCCAGTGTCAGGTAACAAATCGCATTATCATCCTGATGACCGTTGAAATAATCTCCGTAGTTACAGAAAGCTTCACCCAGTCCATGGCTGTAATATAACATAGAAGTCACTCCATCAAAACGGAATCCGTCAAATTTATATTCTTCCAGCCAGTACTTGCAGTTTGATAACAGGAAGTGGATCACTTCATTCTTGCCATAATCAAAGCAGAGAGAGTCCCAAGCCGGATGTTCGCGACGAGCGCCCGGATAAAAATACTGATTCGGATCACCGGCAAAGTTTCCTAGTCCTTCTACTTCATTCTTCACTGCATGTGAATGAACGATGTCCATAATCACAGCAATACCCATCTCATGAGCAGCATCAATCAATGCTTTTAGTTCATCGGGGGTACCAAAACGCGAAGAGGCAGCAAAGAAACTGGATACATGATAGCCGAAGCTTCCATAATATGGATGTTCCTGAATAGCCATAATCTGGATACAATTATATCCTTCTTCAGCAATACGAGGAAGTATTTTCTCGCGGAATTCGTTATATGTGCCCACTTTTTCCTCCTGCTGTGCCATTCCGATATGACATTCATAAATCAACAGCGGATTCGTGTCGGGCTTAAATGTTTTCTTCTTGAATTTATAGGGGTTCTCCGGAGCCCAGACTTGTGCACTGAATATTTTTGTCTGTTCATCCTGTACCACACGTGTAGCCCACGCAGGAATACGTTCGCCTTGTCCGCCTTCCCAATATACATTCAGTTTGTAGAGATCGCCATGATGAATGGCATCTGCCGGCAGGTTGATTTCCCAAATCCCATTCTTTTGTTTTTTCAGCTTGTAGGCAGCTTTTTCCTCCCAATTATTAAATGTACCCACCATATAAATATGAGTAGCATTAGGAGCCCATTCACGGAAAGTCCACCCCTTATCGGTGCGATGCAATCCAAAATAAAGATACCCCGATGCAAAATCTGAAAGGGTTTGTTTTCCCTTATTCGTCAATTCAGCTTCTTTGTCTAATACATGCTGATGGCGTCCGGTGATAGCACCGGCAAAAGGCTCCAGCCAGGGATCGTTTTTTACGAGATTAAGTGTCTTTTCCATATCAGAATTGAATTAGGATTATGCTTTTACTTTTACGATTACTTTCTTCACACCATCCGGAGTGATACCGGGAGCATGACCGTCTTGCGGGAAAAAGATAGCAAACATTCCCGGTTTTACGGCAACGTATGTTTCTGCTAATCCTTCGAAGAAAGTAATATCTTTTTCTGCGTTATAAGGTGCATTTGCCGGAACACAGTCTTTAGCAGCAGTATACCCCATTATTTCTGTTCCCGACAATGGGATTTGAATATCAATAAATTCATTATGAGTTTCCAGTTTGGCTTCCTCTTTTGTTTTAGGTTTGGTTTGTGCAATATTCACCAACAGATCTTTTCCTTTCAGTTCTGTCTTACCAACCTCCATGGCTTGGAGGTCATGAGACTTCAAGAATTCAATAGCTTGTGCAAACAGAGGGTTTAAAGACGCATATTTCTCCAGATTTTCTAAAGTATCTACTACCATATAAGTTAAATTTTAAAGTTTATATTCTAGGCATTATTTATTCAAAATCATCAATCGTATAATTTATAAAATCGGCAAACCGTTTGAATTGCCGGAACACTTTGTCTATCTGTTCCAACATATCCGGTCGGGTAAAGAAGTCATCGGGAACATTATAAGAGCAAACATATTCTTTACATTTCAAATAATCAATGTACTTGAAATCTTTCGGAAAACCTTTCGGAGCTGTTTTCAGAAAATCCTCTCCTATCACTGGGAAGTATTTCTTAAACTCCGGATCTTCTACGATCGCAACAAACTCTTCTATATTATCATAGATAGATTGTCGCACTGCTTTCAGGATATTGGTAGGCAGACACAAGCTTCCTCCGGCAAGCATTGAACCATCCGGCTGCAAGTGTACATAATATCCACAATGATCGGACTTCTTTCCTTTGGCATTGATATAACCTCCGAAATGTATTTTATAAGGTGTTTTATCCGCAGAGAAGCGGGTATCCCGGTAAATACGATAAGTACAGTCTTTGGGCTGAATCCCCCGGATAGTTTCATCAAACAGGGAAATACGGGCGATCACTGTTGCCAAAAAGTTGTCGAACTCGGCACGGGCTGTTTCATATTCTGCCTTATGCTCATTAAACCACTCACGATTATTATTCGCGGAAAGATCTTTTAAAAACTGAAAGATAACGGGTATGTTCATCTTTATCATTTTCTATTATTACTCTACAAACGTACAAATTTTATTTCATATAAACTACAAAAGGGGGTAAAAGGACATAAAAAAAGCATCGGCCTGGTAAAACCGATGCTCTAACACATTTATCAAAAAAACAGACTCTTCTGTCTCTGACGTACTTTAGCTTTCACAAGTGAAGTACAATCTCTTTAATTAATCTTATATCTAATACTATGAAAAACACATAAATATAACAGTACAAAAGAGACATTTGTTCAGCAGTTCTATGTATATTTCAGTTAATTATAGTTTATAGAATTAAATGTTTCTCATTTATAGGCAATATAATGCGTTTCCAGTCAATCATTGCGTTGAATAACATGATATGGGAATAGTCTTTCAAACATATTTGCGGAATGTCTTTCTCAACAATGAGCTGTCTGTCCAGAAATTCGCTTCGTTTCGTCCCCCGGAGTAACGGATGAGCCGGTGTGAACCATGTATCTCCGTCATAGAGAGCAACATTAGCTATAGAGGTATCTGTCAGATAGCCATTTCTTACAATTAAAATATCATCCGCCATTCCTCTTTGAGCATACAAGGCATTCAGTTCTTCCCGATGCGCACTTTTATAAGTATAATCAATGGTATCGGACACAACCAAATGCAAAGAAGATACCTGTCGCATCTGATAGGGCGCATACGTAACTTCTTCCACTTCTTTTCCATATACAATCCGGCATTTATGAATTCCATTTAAAGTTGGCGGAGATATAAATTCCCGTAAATCCAGCGGAGTGCTGTCTTTCCAAAAAGCTGCACGGGTTTCATTAAAGCGCTCTGTGTGATAATCAAGATTATAAATCTGTCCATCCTCTATCCGGATAGTCTCAATAAATGGGTACATATACTTTTTGTTTCATTTCATTATACTCGCTTTCCACATCACTCTGGCAGGTGATCCCACCTCCACTTTTAAAATACATCTTCTCTCCTTCCTGTTCTACAAAACGTATCATAACAGCACTATCTAAATCAATGCCATCAGAATATCCCATAACTCCTGTATAAAATCCTCTGTCATAGGTTTCAGCTTCCTGGATAATCTGCATCGTCTTTTTCTTTGGAGCACCGGTAATAGAACCGGCTGGCAGTAATCTGAAAATAATATCTCCCAAATGCTCCTGATAATTTTCGGGCAATATACCCTGAATTTCAGAACTCGTCTGAAAAATAGCTCCCCGATTAGTCTGTAACCTATCCATATACCGATACCGGGAAACTGACACTCGGTTGGCAACCATACTTAAATCATTACGAATCAGATCTACAATGGTAGCATGTTCGGCAGTCTCTTTTGGATCATTCATCAATAATTGAGCAGCAAAGGGAATTGAAGCATCAATGGTTCCCTTCATCGGATATGAGCTAATTTTTCCCTGATGAATTCTAACAAATATTTCAGGAGAGAAAACCGTAAAACGGTCTTTAATCCATAGCTTATAAATCGCTTTTGAATGAAAATAAATATCATTCAGAGTGAGATTGGTTTCTACCGGAGTGCGACACGTCAAATTAGTAAGGAAGCTATTTCCTGCCAGGATGTTCTGTCGCACGATATTAAACGAGCGTTGATAGGAAGAGAAAGATTCTGCGAAAGGCTGCCAATGTAGTGAAGGCATTGTTTTTGCAGAGTAAGTGGCTATATTATCTTCTGCTGATATAATCTGATTGGTAAATCCATTCAGATTATATAAAACTTCAGTAGAATCAACAGCAGCGACCTCCTCTATATAAGATACATCTTGTAGATAATTTATAATGAAAATGAAAGGACGATGGAGTTGTCCCAACTGATTCATTCGTTTGATAGCCTGTTCCTTATTATATAAGTGCATAAAATACTTCTACGTTTAGGGAAGGCAAATGTACGCAAAAAGTATAGATTAGAAAAAGATAGCAATAAAAAAAGGGTTGCCCGATGTGTCATATCGGCAACCCTTTATCATTTATAAGATTGGTCAAATTACTTCATTACAGCTTTTACTTGAGGAAGCATCTTCTTTACATTTTCATTTTCCGGAGAGATCTTAGCAGCTTCTTCCAGATAGTCTAATGCTTCTTTAAATCTACCATCGGCTTTTTCTTTTTCTGCAGCATATTTATCTGCATCAGAATTTGCCAAAGGAGCAGCTTTCTTCAGGATATTAGCACCATCATTATAGCACAGAACTCCTAAACTGTACAATGCATTTGTCTTATACTGCTTGTGATCCAAAGGAATTACTTTCTTGAAACAGTCTTCTGCTTCTTCTGCTTTTCCGGCTTTCTGTGCAGCAAGTCCTGCTTTCAGATAGTGAAGGCTATAATTCTTCACCATTGTTGTATTCTTAGGATCTACTTTCAATCCTTCTTCCAATGTAGCTACATATTCAGCAGTCTTCTTTTGCGCATCTAAAGCCAAAGCTTTGCGAGCATAGGCATTTCCGATATTGAACTTCTTTTGAATTGCTATATCAAAAAAAGTCACAGCTTCCGGATATTTCTTCACAGCATCGGCAGCTATACCACAATAATAAGCGGTTGCAGAATCTTGATTATTCGTTTGTTTCAAATATTCACTGAATTTCGCATACGCTACAGGATAATTTTTAGCATTAAATGCATCATTTCCTTCTTTTTTCAATTGCTCTGGGTCGGTTTGTGCAAAAACATTAGTCACTACAATACAAAATGCAAATAAAAAAATCAATTTCTTCATAACTTTATGTGTTTTTTAGTTGTTTATCGCTCAAAAGTAAAAGTTATAATAGAAAAACACAACCCTATTTTATTTTTTTGAGCTTTTTGAAACCTATATAACGTTCGTTATTCTTCGTAAAAATGGCGTTTTTCTATTCATTCTTCCCAAACCATATAAATAAACAAAATTCTATCTCTATTATAAACTACTGATTCATAGTCACAAAGAAATATATGAATAAAAAAATGCCAGAAAGTTTTTGAGTTTTCATAAAAAGCACTACCTTTGCATCCGCAAATAAGGCTGGTTCCGTAGCTCAGCTGGATAGAGCAACGCCCTTCTAAGGCGTGGGTCAAGCGTTCGAATCGCTTCGGAATCACTTAAAGGACTGATTATAATTCATTGATAATCAGTCCTTTTTCTTTTCTATGAAAAGCCGAAAGGCTATAAAAAAAAGATACCATTTCTCACCGGAAAGTCACCAACAGTGGAAAAACAGTGTCTTTAAAAACTTATAGCTTATGGCAACACTATCATTAACCATTCTATCCGCTAAGCCCACCAAGGCTGGCAAATTTCCTATTCTTATCCGCGTATCAGTCAAGAATGATAAGGAGTACATTAAAACGGAATATCAATTGGACGATGCTTGCCAATGGTATAACGGAAAAGTAGTAGCCCGCAATGATGCTACAATGATGAACAAACAACTTATATATGAGTTGAAAAAATACAAAGAACGTTTGCAGTATATTGACAACTACGATTGTTATACCGCCAAACAACTAAAAATTATACTAACACAGCAAGATAAAATCGCTCCAGACATACGTACATTCAATGATTTCATGCGACAGAGGATCAAGGAAAAAAAAGAAGAAGGAAAGACTAGTCATGCTAAAATGCTAGAAGACACATTAAAGATCTTTGAGAGCGCAGAAGGTGAGGTACCGATAATTATTATGAATCACATTACCGTTGAACATTTTGATAGATGGATGAAACTCCATGGCCATACTGACGGGGGCCGACAGATTCGGTTAAGTCACATAAAAGCACGGATTAATGAAGCTATTAAGTTAGGGATAATACGATGTGACAAACACCCATTTGCCTACACAAAGATTCCCATCCCAGAGCCAAGGAGTCTTGATATATCTGTAGACGCGATAAGAAAGATTATTAGTGCGGATGTCTCAAAGAGCAAACAGCTGTCTTTAGCTAAGGATATGTTTCTGCTATCATTCTACTTAGGAGGTATCAATTATGCGGATCTTATTCAAGTAGATTTATCAGAAGATGTAATTAGCTATATACGATTAAAAAGTGGTGAGCATAAAACGAAAAACCGAACTACGAGTATAGCTGTCTGCCCGGAAGCCAAAAGCATAATAAATAAATATATTGGGAAAAATGGAAAGCTGAAGTTTGACTACAAATACACAGCAGGTAATTTACAACGCTATATCAATAAATGCTTAAAGCTCCTAGCAACAGAGCTAAATATAAAGGAGGGATTAACCTTTTATTCAGCCCGTAAAACTTTTGCCCAGTTCGCTTCCGAGATTGGGATACCCTATCCTATTATTGAATACTGTTTGGGGCACTCCATAAAGACCAGCATTACTATTAATTCTTATGTTCGGGTTAAACAGCATCAGGCAGACGCAGCAATTCAAAGAGTTATTGAATATATTAATAATCCAGAAGTATTCAAACCATATATAGAGATGCGAGCACAAATGCAAATGATGATGTAATATAAATAATGAGTTAAGAGGTAGCTTATTCGGCTACCTCTTCCTGCTATATTCACCAGAGAGTGATCTATGCTAATTCTCTTACCATATTCAAAATAGATTTTGTCTTGATACATAACGGTAACAAAATTATCTATGTAGCCGATAAACTTTGAAAATATCTCTATTCGAATTTATTAACTTCCATTATGAGCTTACTAAATTTACCATCATTTTCATTTTCAAAAATACTCAAATCTCCAAGAGTCTGTTCCGATAAAGAAAAAGTAGAATTAGATGTAAAATTAGTTATAAACTCTCTGCTATCCATTACAATACTCAAAAGTTCCAATTGATACGAAAGAAGATAATTAAAATTTATATTGTATTGTTCCTTTAAGATGCTCATCAAATCATTCACCCTAATATTAAGCTCTTTAGTTTTATATTTGACCATTCGAGGCTTGAGTTCTCCATTTTTCAATTGACCTATAAGTACTCGATATTCATTCCTTATTTCAAGTATTTCATTAATAAAAAACTCCTTAATAAACCTTTTACTATCAACTTTAGCTTGAATTGTATTAACAATCCATATAGAAAGCCCAGCAGTTATAGCAATACCTCCTATTTGAATCCAATCCGAGACAGTTATCACTAATGAATTTACTACTGAAATCAACTCCATTTCTTTAATTCTAAAGAATCATTAACAATTCTATACCATGCTTCATGCTCTTCCGTAGTTTTTGGTTTTTTATCTTTTAAACGTCTATCCTCCCACTGAAGGTATGTTTGCGATTTAATCATCTCAAGCCAGTGAGGTTCATAAACAGAAACGATATTAAGATATTTCTCTACTATTTTCAAAGAAAAATCAAAAACTAAATTTCCTATAGCCTCATCCAAGAAAGATGGAGCAAAACCGTCCGCCCCATCTAACTCCAAGGTCAAACGCTCTTTTTTCTCAAAAGCCTCTTTAAACTTCTGGTTTAAAAGAGAATGATAGAATTCTTCACCAGACCTTTCACTAATATCACAATGCCTAAGTCCAGTATATTTTGAGAAATCTTTTGCTATATTTAAGACTGCCATATTATTAATTATCAATACTATTAAAAAAACATTCTTTTCTCAAAACCCACCGATACATGGTGCCTTTAAACAGATTTTTTTCTGTTGCAAAGATAAGACTTTTATTAGGATTAACAAAATCAAGTCTAACATTGTTCGTGATTACCAATAACTCTTGGATATATCCATCGTCACAACAATTTTTAATACCTGGAAGTCCCTTACCCCTATTTTCCTCTTGTGTATTCGAACCATATTTTTTATTAAAAGCATTTTTTAAAATAGTTAATCGATCATCATTGAAAAAAAATTCTTTTATCAATTGACTGTGCTTCCTATAAATAGTATCAAGGATACCTTTACCTAAATCTACAGCTGTAAAAACAACCTCATTATTACCGTACATTATTCCTAATTGCCATTTCTTATTATGTGAATTACTCCATTCTATTGAATTTCCACAAATTTCTTTAAGCATTGATTTTAGAGATGTATTTGAAGAAAGTCCTCCTGTCAAATATTTACATGTATGCTCCACACAATTACTAATCATTTCCATTTGGCTAACAGTTAATTTACCTTCTCCTTTTTCAAAATACATCAATTCTGACTTTGATGTATTTTGAAATTTCTTACCATTTTCATCATACATCTTCGATAAAAAGCCTGAATCTACTAAAAAACGCCTACAATTCAAATCTTTTGGCAATTCTCCTCTTGTATTAATTCCTCTCGATTTCATTTCATCTATTATACTTAAAAAAGTCACAATAGCATGAAAATCAATATTTTTCACGTTACTTAATGAAACATATAAAAATTTTCTTCTATTTACAATCCACAAAGACTCTGAAAGTCTCAACTTATTAAAAAAGCAAGCACAATCATTTGTAGACTCAACAAAACTACAGTTCTCCGGAGCATCTATAACCAATCCCATTTTATCTTTTTGCCTATCAACATTTACTATTACAATATATTTCCGTCTCTTTGGTCTGCTCCGACGTTGAAGTAAACGACATAATCTATTATGTCTGCTTTTATATTTTTTTGTTGTATATAGCTTTTTCATAATCAAATCAAAATGAACCGCTAAAATACAAAAAGAAATTGAATATCTAACAAAATACATATATATATATGATCGTTCAATGCACTACATCTTTATTCATTTTTCTTTTTCACTTTCTCTAAGGCTTTTTCGGAGTCTACCAATAATTTAATTATTTTTGTAGTCTACATTACAAAGATAGGACAGTGAATAAATAAAGGAAAATAAACTTCATAAATGCTGGGAAATATGTTATAAACGATAAAAAGACCCCAAATCTTTCGTCCTGGGGCAATTATTTGTTCGCTAACAAATAAACGTCTGCTTCATTTTAAACGATAAGCCAACCATCCTGCAATTAACAAACCTATAATACCTATATACACTTTATCTTTATGCAAATCCCACCATGATAGTTCTACGACAGTTTCTTTTTGATTCAGCAAAACATTAACCTTATTACTAATAGTATCAAGTCGATTCGAGAACTGCTGCAAAGTAATGGATAATGTTTCATAAACTTCAGTCCGTTCTTGCTCCTGCTTGGAAGCGGTGGTAGTACTTTCTTTAATCGGATGTTGTTTCCCTGTTGAATCCGGAGCAGACAAGTAAACTGTTTTATTCTCAATCTTTAGATCACTCAACTTGTCCGTAGTAACCTTCGTTTGCTTATTCACGTTCATCTGTAGAGACTCAATCATGTTTCGCAGGTATTGGAACTCTTCGGAATAGTCCACCTGCTTTTGCATCTCGATGTTGCGGGAAGCCTTACAAGACGATAACCATATTGCTGACGTTAGCAATATGGTAATGTATATTATTCGATTCATGGCCGGATCACTGTATTGCGTAAGAAATTGGAAAATTCACTTCGGACATCGAAGCAGGGACACGCTTTGATATATTCTGCCGGCTCTACTTCACCGCTGCCGTCCAGATCCGGCGAAGTATCACGGTGTCCGAGTACTTCAATTATAGGATATTCCTTACAGAGCTTCGCGACCAATTCACGTAGTGCTGCCCTTTGAGCCGGAGTACGTGTGTCTGCAGGCTTACCGTTTGGATCTAATCCACCGATGTAGCAAATTCCAATACTGTGCTTATTATACGATGTAGTAGAAAACCCCTTCGTGTTGCAATGCGCCCCATCAATGCTCAATGGTCGTCCATTCTCTACCATTCCATCAAGGTCAATGACGAAGTTATAACCGATCTGACTAAAGCCTCTTTGTTTGTGCATCCGGTCAATGTCTTTAGCACGTAAATCTTGCCCAGCACGTGTGGCCGAGCAATGAATAATAATCGAATCAATAGTTTTCATTTCTTTTCCTCCTTATCTTTAGTTATTGTAACTCTACGTGGTGGAATACGACGACTACAGTCATTATCAGGTCGATCACAACGATTATGTTCAGCATCCTTCAATTGTAGTTCCAACTCGTGACATTTATGTATCCAAATTAATTTATCATTCTGCTCATTACGTAATTCAACATAGATAGCATCTATTTTCGTGTCACGCTGTGCAATACGATCCTCTAGCCAATCCACTTGTTTACGTTCATTCTCATCTTCCATAGAGTCAGCAGAAGCATCCTCTTTCCTTGCATCAGTCTTCCGGTTAACATAGAAGTTAACCATCCATTTGATTGCCTCTAAGCCTCCTAAAGCTCCAAGTATTGTTAGCCAGTCGTTTAGTTCCATCATTCCTTATCTATAAAAGATTCACTAATATCCCAATAAGAATCGTCATTCGTTGACACGGCTGTAATAGTACCTTGTGAACCTGGAGACAAGCATACAAAAGAATGAGCACTTATACTACCTGACTTAGTTTGCATAAAAGATGCAGATTGACATTTAAATCCAATTACATCAAAACTACGTGTACCCAATCGGCAATTTATATCCAATATGGCTCCTGGAACATCCGATGGATTAGGGAGATTGATGTAACGAGGCTCGCCAACATACGCTGTCAGTGTCTCAATATATGTTCCCTTTCTCAAATCTATATTATATGGATTTCTACCATGAATACCAAGTTCATCCATTTCATGAACAGCTGACCTCCATATAACTCTTGGTCTACTTCTTTGATATAAATATCCATATTCATCCCAATAAATAGAATTATCTGCCAGCACCCCAGTACCATCTTCCCTCAATACTATTTTCCCATTCGCAAGAGATAAGCTTCCCTCCTCAACTTCCACTCTTCCTTTGAACTTATACTTTTTATTTATTGGATCAAGTTCGAAAACTATTTCACCATCAACAACCGCAAATATCCCTGTACGCTTCTCGCCAGTTGTCTTATCGGTCAAACATTCCTTTCCTTGCACAATTCCAGTCAAATTTCCATCAGATGATTTGATACCAGAGAACATCTTGGGAGTAACAATATACTCTTCCCCTAATTCCGTTGCATAACCGTTCCACTTTTCTATCCATGGAAGAAGGTTTGCGTCCTGACCATCCTTACCCGGCTCCCCCTTCACTCGTATAGGATCACCCCATTCACCTGAATCCGCACTTTCTGATACCTTCTGTGAAATCCACACAACCGCATTCGTCGCATCGGTATGCCATCCGTCCGATGTTCCTCTTCCGGTAGGTTTAGCAGGTTCCGCTTCGCTATCATGATAAGTGATATAAACCCTCATTCCGTCCTTGCCGTCAGTACCGTCAATCCCATCGTTACCGTCTGCGACCATTAATGCCCATGCCGTACCATTATAGATATAAACTCGACCGTTATCCGTATCACGATACACCCAATTCTTTTGAGGATTAGCAGGCGGAATTGAAGAGTCTCCTTTCCAAACAATATCAAGACCATCCTTACCATCTTCACCGTTAATTCCGTCTAATCCATCTTTACCATCCGATCCATCAACCGTCATAACATACCATGCGTTATCCTGATAGACATAGGTTTTCTTGTCGGATATATTGCGGTAATACCAGCCGTTTTGAGGATTGGAGGGATGGGAGGTGAACTCGCCTTTATATACGAGGCTTGTTCCGTCTTCCCCGTTGATTCCATCAGCACCGTTGTTTCCGTCACGTCCGGGTTCACCTTTCAGATTCTCTTTTGTTTCACTGTCCAAGTTATCCCAAGTAAGTTTCACGCCACTCCCGAAATGAAAGCCTCCTTTGTCCCAGTATATTGCTCTGTTGAATATGTCGCCATTGCCATCCTTGTCCCATCTGATATTGCCTTTTGCAATGAATCCGGAACTGTCGGGATTGAACTGGTACAAGATTGTCCCGTCTTCGTCTACGGCTTTCAGCATACCGTTGACGCAATAGAATCCTTTCAGCCCGGCCGTTCCGGGTATGTCACCGCCCATGCGCACTTTCAGGCAATTGCTCCAGTCCTTTGTATAGATACCGTCAAGCACGTCTATTGCAGGCTGTCCGCTTTCATCAGCGTGCATATAAATAGCGGAATGTCTTCCTGCGTACTGCTCTTCGTATGAGCTGTTTCCGAATTGCACGATGTCGTCACCCGGCATGGGTGGATTCGTGACAAAGGTTATCCCGTCCTCGTTTACTTCCGATTCAAACTCCGATACCGGTATGTGAATTACTCCATCAACGATTGATTCAATCTCCACATGATACAATCGCTGGTTGCCTGTAAACTCCTGACAGCGGATGAAGTCATGCTCCATGAAACTCATATCGGTATCCTCGAGCGTGATAAGGTAGGCAGCCCCGTCTTCCGATATCCCGACTGTCTTAATCTTACCGCACCCCTGCGTGATAGTCTGCGCACCGATTATCGCCCTAATCTTAGATACCAGAAGTTCGAATATCGTAAACTGTCCACGTACACGGATAGCGTCAATTTCAAGCATCCACTTCCCCTTGATGTATTCCCATAGTTTCCATCCGTGCCCGGCAAAGCCGGACATGAAATCTTCCACATACTCTTTTACTCCATTCGCCAATTTCTGTCCTGTCTCTTTCACCGAACAGAGAAAGCCGTAAAACTTACCGTTACTTAATATTGCCATATTTTATATTTATTTATTATACGATGATAGTGGATATATTCTACTGGAATACTGTGACCACCAACTATTTCCTTTATAAGTTTCAACTGAATCGTCCGGAACATAAATCTTACAAGCAGCATTGAAGCCATAACCCAGATTTGCGGATGAACATGCAGGTGGGACACTTGAAGAAATCTTCAGATAAATCATAGACTTGCAATCATAGAATAAATCGTTACCAAACGAAGTAACCGAAGCAGGTACTTCCAATCCGGTTAATACGTTACACCCACGAAACATAAGTTTACCTAATAGAGTTAGTCCATTAACAGGTAATATTACAGTCTTCAGACTGGAGCAGTAATCAAAGAAGTTATCCATACCCTCGCTGATTATTTCGTCAGGAAATTCGAAGCTTTCTAAAGAACCGCATTTTTCAAAAATGGACCATCTTAGTTTTAAAGGTTTCATTCTACCACTTTCAAACTCAACTTTCTTTAAATTAGGACAACCTGAAAAAATAGACTGCTGTATATATTCAACATATTTAGGAATAGTCATTTCTTCTATTGCTGTCCCTCTGAAAGCTTCATAAGCAATCTCTGTTACATAGGGAGGTAGTATGAAAGATTTCAAATTAGAGCAATATTTTAATAAACCCGGTTTAATCATTGAGATGGATGTCATGTACTGAAATTCATCAAAGTACATTATTTGAGTATTATTACTGAAAGGAGTACCAAACTGTGAATCTGTTATATTCGCCAATTGCGCTTTAATAATACCAGTACCATCACCATAATTCCCAACCATGTAAGAACCTACGAAATCGTCTTTGAATCGTAGATAAAATTCACCTGTTATATTAAGTACTAGCCGATTGAAATAACTACGAAGAGCTATGGCTGTATCTTCATAGCAATTCGTATTGATATGAAGCGTTCCATCAAGAACCGGGCGAGGATCATCACCAGCTACACCGGAACTGTTAAGCCCGACATAAGTCCCGTCTGCCAGCTTTCCAAGGTTATCAAGCATCTCGGCTCCATTCTCATTATAGGTATATTCCCCAAACACTGCACGCACACGTTTAAGGGCATGCGCTTCTCCCTGTTCCTGCTGTGCATCCATGATCTTGATTAAAAGGTCAACCGGATTAAGTTTCGGACAATCACTGACAAAGAAGTCCGTAATCTTTCCGGCACAATCATCGATAAGCACTCCCTCCTGTTTCAACAGAGGGAAGTTCTGTAATGTCAAATACCTGTTCGTGGATGGATATTGAACCAGTTCCAGACACCCGCCTTGCGGAAGCCTTATCTGTGTCAGTGACGTTCCATCAGCCCAAACTCTACGTAAATGAGTACATACAGAAAGGTCAAGAGAACCGGCCAACGTGGCTATGTTAGACAAAAGGATAGATTGCAGAGATACACAATCCGAGATAGTAAGTCCCGTAATCGCAATAACAATCCGCTCTGTACGGCTTCCCAGCTCTAATTCACGTAACATTCTTCCCTTGATGATAAGATTTCCGTTTACGTTTTTATCATGCCACTTACCAATACTCATCAGCCAACTGGCTCCCTGAATGATATTCTGCTGGTCACCTGTGCCACCCAGGTCTATTATCATTCTGCATACCTGTCCGGCCTTTGTCCTGCTACCCTTTACAATTGATGTACCGTTTGCAATAGTGGGATACATATCGATGGCGGGAATTATATCATAGGCGATAGCGTTTCCGGCAGCACGAACATTTATTGAATCTGTTCCATTTGCAGAATACTCCCCAAAACTATATTTTGAAGACATATACTGGATGCGCTTTTTCATCCATGCCGTTTCCGCGCTGTATAAATCCCCTAGTTCCTGTGTCAATGGGTCAGTATCATTCGTGTATCGTCCGGCATTCATCATTAGCTTGGCATTCTCATAGCGTTTGGAATCTTCATTCACTGTTACAGCCGGAAAATACTCTTTCACGTTGAGATAGTATTTCTGGTACCATGCATAGACTTTTTCTGCATGAGTACCGGATTTCAAGCCGCCTAATACCTCCATAGCCGACATCATAGAACGCATCCCTGCAGCAAGTTCGTCCGGAAACGCCAGTTCTAACAGATTCCAGAACACGGAAGTTTCTCCATTCCAGACAGGAGCTCCGGTATCATAACTGTCATGTACCTCGACATAATACCCTTTTCGAAGTTGTCCCTGATTGGTGATAGGCATTATTGTATCAAGGTCGTCCTGTCTCCATTTCCATTTACAACCTTCTCCAAAACAATAGGGGTATGTGTTTTTTGCCCGGTTGTCGGTAGCAGCAACAAATTCGGTAAAGTTGTGATGGAATATTGCGTCGGAAATATCAAAGTAGGTCTTAGCTTCAGCCCTGAATTTGGCAATGCGGGCGTTGATGAAAAGTGTATTCAGTTCATCATTTGTTTTCCCCACCAAATCAGCACTTGATAAACCGTACCCCTTATTTACAAGTTGGTGTATCAGGTTTATTTGTCCTTCACCTATGTCGGATGGTATGAACTGTTTTTCTGCAGCTTCATAATAATACAGGTTATACAGATTTGTATCACCCGGTTTTGCGATCCAGTATTCTACACCATTCTCTTTATAACCGGATGCGTCAGCATTCAATTCACCCAATGTCCCGTCAAACGGGCAAATTTTGCTCGAACAGGAATAAGCTAGATTATAAGCGGGTATCCAGTATTTTATATTTTCGGGAAGTCCGCCGTCAAAACCTATGCTGTTTTCTCCATTGTATTGCCATGACTCTTCGTCTTCGCTATATGTAATTCTTCCCGTATTCCAAGGTACGCGAAACAATGCCGGAAGTGGGGAGTTATCCGCTCCCTCAATAGAGATGAGACCAGGAAACAAATCGGTATCATAGCCAAAACAATACTTGTCCCCCTTGTCCGGACCACCTGTGAATTCACCCATACAGGTATATACTATTTCACCCTCGTCATTAAGTTCCTTGCGGAAAGCCATAAAGGGCTCCTGATAGACAGAAACACGGACTTTTGGATCAAGAGCCATTGCTTCATTAGTGAGTCCGAGCTGTTTATACAAATCCGTATATGAATTAACCGAACCAGCCTTGTGGTCTTGCATGGATGATGCCCAGTTTTTCTTGAATGTAACGGATGCACATGCAGGAACGTTATCAAACATGATAAACTTCTTTGTGGTTGTTGACCCGTCAGCATAAGTAATAACAGACTTCGTCTTGTCAACCTTACACTTTTCATTCCATTCCCAGTATTTTTTAGAAGATGTGCCCTGACCACTCATTTCCACATTGGTGATGGTCACATTTCGTTCCGGGCGGTTTACAAATAGTATTTCAAGTGTACCTGTTCTCTTTGCTGTATCATAATAAGACGGGAATATATTATCGAATACAAAGACATTCATTTTTGCCCTTATGGCATCGAAGTCTAACTGTGTGGCCATTGCGTCATAAAGATTGTTATTCTCGCTTTCTTCAACCTTTTCATCGGTGCCGGGCAACCAATTGATATAATTCTTATGTACTGCATTGGAACCTAGACCAGTTTCATATATACGGATTCCATAGACATCCACGTCAGCATAGTCAGAACCTATAATTATATCTCCATTCTGCGCCCAATAATCATTTGATTCGTAAAGGAAAGTACGATTCTTTTTTCCATTGATATAAATAGAGCAAAGATTAAATCCGGCATTCCCATACATATTTGGTGAAATGGTCATGGCTATCCTAACACGTACACCATCATCGGTTGGAATTGATTGTAACTCCTCATTTTTAAGAGACTGGCTACACGGCCAGATGTTGTTGGCATAAATATTAAGTCCGGTAAATCCTTGCCCATCCGGTACCGACAAAGTAATAATAGGCTCGGAGTAGTCGGTAACATTATAAATCTTATAATCCAGTTCAATGGTTTTCCCATTACGGGCACTTTCTATTTCAAAAGGCTTGTAACCGATATCCAACAAACTTCCGGCCATCATTCTTAATACACGGTTTCCGTCACTGTCTACAGTCCATCCGTCGTTATTCCAGTTCATGCCTTCCCATTCGGCTGCGATTTGAGAACTGTCTATTTCATTGATAATCTTTTGGTAATTTGACTGACTGTTAGTACGTGTACGCGGGTTCATGTAAAAGACTGATCCGGCTGTAGCGGAAAAGCCGGAAGAGTTGCTCACAGGGAAGATCATAGTATCGGTCAAAGGCTCTCCATTATCCGATACGGCTACAGAGATTTCAAAGTCCGTATCATCCACGGTTTCAATCTCCATTGCATAAGAGAAGCTGTTTTTCGTGTTGGTCGGTATCGTGCTCTCTTCACTGGTATAGACGGTAAGGTCATCCATTTTTATGGAGAACGTACCGCTTGTGGCCGTGGCGTCACCGTCATAGACGGCATATTCGAAAAGCTTGTTGTTCGCCCAGTTGGAAGCCTTATCAGAGAGGCTGTTCACGCACATCAGCTTCACCTGCTCGCCTTCCGATGCGCACATGATATTGAAAGACACCGTTTTGGTTTTAATGGTGCCATCGGAGTTTTCAAGATAAACGGATAATTTGTATACACCCGTCTGTTCGGGGTGGTCAATAGAGAAATTCAAAGCGGTATCCGTATAGATAACGTTTCCCAGCACCTGTTCATACGCTTTGGCGTAGTTTTCTCCCTCAAGGGTGACTTTAAGTGTCTTGTTTACATTTCCGGATATATAGAGAGGAATAGAAATCGCTCCGGAATACAATGTCCACCACTGGAAAGTATCAGCCTTGACAGACAATGACGTCATCGTTACATTATAAGTATAAGCCGGAGTAGCCTGCCCGGTCACTTCACCGGTTATTTTAACCATGATTGAGTTGGCCCCATTCGCAAGAAACTCGGCTATATCAACTTTTGTGGCAGTAATGGAGTTAACCATCAGGGTTTTTATCAGGGTATAGTCTGCACTGACAGAGTTTTTTATGAATATCTCACACTTGCCACGTTCTCCGGTATTCTCGTAAGGATCATTATAGCTGTAACGTTCCTGTGAAATGAATGTGAAATTTAATACGCAAGGTTCACCCTTTTGTGAGGTAAAGGACTTATCACCATTATTTTGGACACGGATATAGTATTGAACTCCAGTTGTGGAGTCAAGACGCTGGTAGATATCGTTGACAGAATCTTGCAAACTGTCTATTTCTTCTGAATGAATTGCGATAACTTCTTTATCCGCATCGGTAAAGTCATTGGTAGATAAATTTTTTCCGTCCACTTTATCTACTTTTTTGTCAATAAGTTCCCGTAGTACGGTATCATCAAAATTTGTCTGATAATCTACCCATTCGCCATTTTTATATTGATACTCCTTATCTGTCTCTTTTACATAGACGACACAGCCTTCTGTCAATCGGTCGGCTGTAATGGCATTCCTTGCGTCAATAGTAGATACCTCCTTATGACCACCTTTACCATAAATAGAATAATGCGTAGGATATACGTCTCTACTTGTGCCCGGAACAATAGGGGAATATACATTCGTTCCCTTCAATTCTTCACTCATTTCACCTCAATATTTAATACACCCGTCTGGATGCTATTCAAACGATAAATAGTGTAACTCTCTTTGTACCCGAAAGCGTTTGTAACTTCACGAGTTTCTTCTTTCCAGTCTGTATTACGCAATCCTCCAATCCAGAACTGAATACCGGTTACCATAGATGTAGGAAGAATGTAATAAGGATACTTACCACCGGTACAATCGAATACAGTAGAGCCTTGCGTCCGGCCGGCCCATGTACTTGATAAAGCTAAAATCTCATCATTTGTCAATGTTCCGTTTGCAGACACACCGTAATACTTCTTCACCTTAAATTGGGCTGATACGGACTTTGTATATGCCTGTCCGCCCTGTATCGCTTTCAGAGTATAAGTTGTATCCGTAGCAACATTTACGTATTGCTTTGCCCTGATTCCGATTAACAGTGATTCATTGTTGATTGATTGTGATTCAATATCCCGATCATAAGTCCATGAAAGATTTATAGTCAGTGAACTACCTTTCTCATAAGTTCCACCTCCTGATAGTGTCATAGTAAACGGAAAGACTTTCGACATGAGTTGTGAGACTTGAGAGAATAAAGTGGTATTAATTGTCCAACCAGAAGCTCCGGCAAGACGTACAAGCAAATCGTCCGTATCTGATATCTTATCTGCTTCGTCAGTTACGTTATCAAGTTCACCTAATGTTACCGCACCACTTGTAGCAATATGCATTTCCTCAATAAATACATCTTCGTTCTCTTCTACAATACCATCCTCGAACTCTTCTGATAATAAAGACATCAGCATAGGTTCTACAGCTTCTGTCTTACGAACAACCAAGCCGTTATTAGCTTCAATTAGTTCTTCAGAAATGAGACCTTTCGAAAAAGTAATTAATCCGGTGGCTGTGTCATTTTTGACCTTGGATAGATACAAGTCTTTTAAAGAGTCGATAGCCTCCTTAAACCTTTCGTTGATTGTATCAAGTTCTTTGTTTATTCGGAGTGACGAGAGAACATTGCTATCTGAAAGTTCCGTTACCTCATCACTCTTTATTATCCGTGATAGAATTTCAGCAAGAACTCGAAGTGATGAAAGAACATTTTTATCGGTTAACGATCTCATATCATCAACCTTTATGATATCGATATTAGTCCCCCCGCTTCCTGTTATTACTGTACTTCCGCCTCCGTTACCAGAGCGTACAACAGTAGCCCCAGCTGGATAATTCTTTGACCGGGGATTAGATGGAATTGCTTTGGACTTTATTAATATCTGATCACTCATACTTCTATCATTATACATTCAAACCGATTCATCTTATAGTCGATTGTACCTCCGACATTGATAAATCTTTTATTAACCATATAATTGTCAGACAAACGGGATAGAGGGGTTAAATCGGATGTATGTTTTATTACCTGTGTTAGTTTAATGCGGGGGGCACTATACCGTTTAATTATTCTTCGTATGAGTTGTTCTTCCGGGCGAACAGTTGTTCCTTCAATAGCCAAGTATAAGTTATCGGTCAGATAGTCATCATCCCAAATAACCTTACTGTGGCACGCTCCATCGTTATTATAACTGGATATTTTGAATTCTATTTCATCAAGTTCATTGATATAATTCTCATTAACTACATTCTCATAAGTACGGTCTGAATTTTCGTTATCGTTTATATCTATTGGAGAACAGTATTTTAGTTTGAGGTCTTTTATTAAATACCCGTATGGAACTTGTCCCTCTCTTTCCGTTAATGTCGGTGCGTAGATTGACAACTCAAGTGTACCGTATATATTTGTCGGAATATTAATTACAACTCCGTCTGCATCGGAATACTTGCCGAGTACTCCGTATGTTTTATACAATGGAACAAACCCCGTTCCCATTTTACCATCAGCATTTTCCACATTAGATTGATCCAAACTTATAGACATAGTCGCCGGGGTGTCACTCCACGTAAATCGTCCGTAATCATCTTTCGAAACATATTTATCGCCGATTCTTATCCCAACCTTAACCATATCTTTTAAATAGGTAATTCCGCCCTCGGATGGAACTATTCCACCCCCAAAAGGGGAATCATATTTATCCTTCTGCAAAACCTTGATACTCATGTTGAGAGAAAGTGCACCACCTTTTCCAAAAAATAAAGCTTCATTCTTTGCACTGATAACTACAGTCGAATCATTAAAGACGGAATTAGGAGTTATATCATTAATCGGATCATATTTCGTGCCACAACGTTGCCGGACTTGTATTGCGCACTCATAATTGTATGATTGCGTAGTTGGTGTCTTTAGCCCTGATTCATAAGAGGCGTATCTTAATGGAATAGCCCCCAGCAATTCGGCAGCATTACTCTTGTTTTTATAAATGGACAAGTCTGTAACAGGAGACAAAACACCATTTTTGTAGGTAAATTGATGCATCGTTAAAATGTTAGGATATAACACCTCTCTCTGCGTATGTCTTGTATTACCGTTGCCTAGATTAGTAGATACTTCTCCAATATTTGACAATAACTTTAGTTTATCAAAATCTTCGGTAATTTTAATTTCCTCTATGGGATAATTACTACATTTAACAGTTACTTTATTATAGCCCGGCAAAATATCTAATGCGTGATCCGATCCAGCAAAACCAACATTTTGTATGTTAAGCAAAGTCGGGGAAACAGTTCCATTTTTCTTAAACGTTATTGGATCGTATTTATAGAACTCTCCGATATGGTCTATATCGATGAAATATAGCTCGCCTTTCCAATCAACACAGGTCCAATTAAGGAACTTACAGATCTCCTCTAACACCTCTTTCAAAGTCATTGCTTTATCATCTTCATCAAAGAAATTCTGTTCACTTACTGTCATATTTTCCAGTACATTAGTTCCTTCTGCATAACTTTCTGTATCTTTCGCATATACATGTGGGAAATATATGGCGTTGTATTGAGCAGAAGCCGAAGTAATACATTTTTTTATCAAGTCCCAAAAAGACACAAATGTGCGGCTCTCCCCTATTTGTTTGTAATCAATAAACTCGAGAGTGGACATGGCACTTATGCACTCCAGATCAAGATTAAATGTCTTCAGGGTATAATCTTGTGTATAAAGCTCTGGCTTTATGAATCCACACCAAGTAACTAAGCCATCTACTTTCAAGGTCACCCGATACATTTGATAACCTGTAGAAAATAAATTCTGCAAATAATCACTGCCAACAACCCGGATCGTTGCTGAACTAAATCTGGTAGGAGTATAAAGAAATTCTTCATCCTCTATATCAACTGTAAAAGGAGAATCTCCAGCAGGAGTTAACTCTTTTGATTTACCTGTATAGCCTTCTTTTTCGATTTCTACCACACATGGAACATTGTCCAGTGTGGCGAATGGTACTGTATATATAAGTGCGTAACTCATGATATTGGTTTCTTCCCTTGTGATTTAAGTTCATTATTAATCGTAAGAATAAGGTCTTTAGCCCGAACTCTAGTAGTTACGGTGGAGGACATATTTCCACTTCCTCCCAACTTTCCGGAATTGATAGCTTCAAATAGTCGTGACTGCTGCCCTCGGTTTAAAATCATTTCGCCGGCATTGACACGGGCTAGTATTTTATCTCCAGAAGTGGGACCACCGGTTATAACGCCTCCTGTAGCAAATTTAGGAATAGAAGCAAACAACGCGACTGCAGCAGCTATTGCTGCACCAATGGCAATAATGTTTGCTGGGAATGGTAAACTTGCAGCACTAGATCCAGCTGCACTTACTCCCTTTGCAGTATTGGCAGCCACTTCCTTCGTTGCTGTAGTTACTGCTGTGGCAGCCTCTGAAGTATCTGCAGTTTTTTTAATTTCCGAATTTGCAACTTTTACACCTGTGACAGTCGTATCAACAGCAGCTTCTGTTACTTTTGAAGCAGTGGCTACACCAGTCATTTTAGCCTCCTGCTCTTTTGCCTGTGTGAGTTTATTGGTGATTTCTGTCAGACTCTCAATCATCTTAATGATAGATAAGAAAGTGTCTACTACATTTGTCATTGCGTTCCAGATAGCCATAATTCTCTCCCATCCGGATGCATCTACGTCATTCATTACATCGCGAAGGTTACTGAACGCACTAACAATACGGTCTGAACTGCTTGCAATGTCTTTAACGCCAGAATACAATGATTCATTAAGCTCTTTATTGAAATTCTTGATATCCTCTTTTACCTGTGCTAATTTCAAAGCTTCATCTAATGAAGTGACCTTGGTCATTGCCTTATTAAGTTCTTCGGTCATTTCTGCCCCCAATACCTTTGCTTCCTCTTTTGCATCATCCCGCCATTTTTTAGCAATATTGAGTTTGTCACTTAGAATCTCTGGCTTAGTCTTTTTGTAATCGAATGTTGCATCATATTTTTGTTCTTTTGTCCTCTTAGAAAGGAGCTTGGCTTTTAACTGAATAGCGGAGATAAATACATCAGCCTCATCTCCGATACCTTTGATACCGGCAGCGGATTTGGCAGCTTCGATCGAAAGGGATGCAATATTACTGTTTAAATCCTTTTGAGACATTAAACCTTTGGCCTGCTGTGCACGGGCCTCTTCGACCTTTGTGTTATAGTCTTTCTGAACCTTTTCAAATTCAACGAGAGCAGTATTTTTATCTTGATCTTTGATTGCCTTTTCTGCAGCTTGTTTTCTAGCTTTCAAATATTCACTTTCTAGCACTTTTTTATTACCTGTTCCTTTAGCTTGAGCATACATCTTAATGTTCAATTCACCAAGATTCTTGTTATATTCAGCTTGAGTAATCTTTCCTATTTCTAGTTCGGCTTTTAATTCTTCGAATTGTTTATTGAAAGATTCCTGCTCTTTTTGTAGAGGAGTTTTTTTCTTTTTGCTATCATCGGGATCAGTGATAGGAGTATTTTTTATTTCCTCCTTAGCGACTAAAGCAGCATATGCTTTTGAGTTTTTATCTGCATCAACTAAAATTTTATTAGTATTGTTTAAATCTTTAGTTATAAGTTCAAGCTCTTTAAACGGCAATATATCTTTTGACGTTTTGACAAAAGAATCATAATCATATGATGTCGAGTTTACATCTATGGGGCTTTGGGGATGTCTCTTATTATATTTATCTACAATTTCATGTTTCTGTTTTGTCAGTTCTTTGCGTTCTTGCAATGATTGCGTATATTGATTTGTATAGTAATCCGCTAAAGCTGTATTTCTCATTAATGCTACACGTTGCTGTATAGCCTTATTGATATCGCCATTAACTTTTAATGTTTTACTGTCGATAGAGAATGCTGTTCCAAGAAGTGTATTCAGCTGGTTTAGAGCACCGACGCGAGTTTTATATGAGTTATTTGTGTCGTTTATTATATTTCTTAATTGAGTAAGCTTTATAACCTCTGCATAATTTCCAGCACCTGCCTTTTGAGCACCTTTCTGATATTCCTGATATTTTTCATTAACTTCTTTCTGTCTATCTCTCCATGCGCTAATAACTTGAATTATCTGTGTAATGCCAGCGATTATCATCATTGGAGCCAACGATTTTACAGCAGACTTCAAAGCTATATTAAGCTTTGCGGCACCCGCAACAGCCGAATTATAAAAACGATTTGCTCTGAATCCAGCTTCATCGAATGCTTGTCCCGCTTCCTTGGCCATCTTTTTAGCGGCAACTAATGCCGCCCTTTGCATTTTGGCAAATTCAGCAGTTATATAACCAAATACCTTACCTCCAATATAACCAGAAACAGCAGATACAATCCACGTAAGTAAAGTTTTCAAGTTCTTCTGTACATACTGAACAGCTTTTGTAGTTCCATCAACAATCTGTTTGTAAAGATCCTGTATTCCTGTGTTATTAGTAAAATCTGTAAATGCATTTTTCAGGCGATTTACGGATGTTTCCAAGTTATCAGTATCAACGTTAGGAATCATCTCGTTGAGTGCTTCTGCAAACTTAGGAAGTACATCTGCGCTCATTAGCTTACCTTGCTTCATTAATTTGTCAAGTCCACCAACAGAGACACCAGCGGCTTTTGCCATAGCCTGTAATGCTACCGGAAGACGTTCACCCATCTGTAGGCGTAATTCCTCGGAACTAATCTTACCTTTACTCATCATTTGGGAGAGTGCAAGCATTACACCGTTACTATCGTCTGCGCTCATCCCAAAGGCTGTACATGCACGGGAAACGGATTCGAATACTTTACGCTGGTTCATCATGGACATACCGGAAATAGAAGCAGCTGCCGTGAATTTCGCATAGTTTGCAGTCAGAGCATTAATCTCCAGCCCGTACTTCTTTGCCAGATCCAACAAATACCTTTGGTTATCCGCATACCGTGACATAGTACCGGACACATTCTTTAGTGCGGTAGTCACTCTATTAGTTTCACGGGCTACTTCTATGAGCCGTGAGACAAAATTACTCAAACCTAAGCCACCGGCTCCCAAGGCTGCAGCAAAAGTAAGAAGCTGCATTTGCATTGATCTAAATGCAGCTTTCACTTGATTTGATCCTCTCTTGAAGTTCTCTGTCAAGAGATTTATTGCTATACTAAAACTTAATTTACCTGCCATAACATCTTTGTTCTTAGGTGTTTATTCCATTATTCATAAATAACTCGAAAATGTCCGCATCTTCCGCCAATGCTCTTTCCGCTTCTTTCATATCCTCCATCTCTTCCCAAGGAAATGTTATCAGGTCTCTAGCACCATTCTTTAACTTACTTGCGTCAATATGTGGAAGGATTTTATAGTAGGTCCATAGCCTATCACTCTCCATCTGCTCCTTTTTTCTCCGTTCGTAGGCATCTATGTATATTGGAAGATCACATAGTTCCATTTCTTCCAGAGCATAATGCGCATCAAGTCCAGCCATGATAAGTGTCGCAACCAATTCACCAATCATCCCAGGTGTGACGTCGTGATTTGCTATGTCATCCTCTTTTTGCTTTTTTTGAAATTGAGCGAGAACTGCTGTTTCTCGCTCCAAAGCCATAACCATTTCACGAGTTATCTTTTCGTTTGATAGGGTGTGCCGGAATACTTCAAACGTATACATCTTGCCTTCATTGTTGCATACTGTAGTTGTGTAAAGTAATGCATCTACATCATCCTTATCGGCATAATCCATTAAGGAGAATGATTTTCCCCGAAGCTGTTCCCATCTGATTATTGATTGAATATTCAGTTTTACTTTCGGATCAAAACGAAATCTTTTCCTCGGTGCAGGGCTATTTACCACTGTTGGAGGACCCGGGCGGCAGCATTTACTATCAATAATTGCAACTACTGTAACTAGGGTAAATACGATTATTATGATTGTGATGAATAAACTCATAGTTGTTCTAATTAAAAAAGGCGGCCATCATCTGACCGCCTTCACGTTTATTACTTTTTATGCTTATTCCCCTGCAGGAACGGCTTCAACCTTTTGCAAGGCACCAACACCTTTAAAAGATGCGGAACACGTTGCAATTTGCCCATTATCACTCTTTAAAGACAAAGAGGTAAGCATAATCTCACCTTTATAATTCGGTTTGGTAGTATCAATTGCGAAGCTGCCACCAACGTTAGTTTTATCGGTGATAGTTGACTCACCGACTACGAACTGGAATGTTTCACCAGTATCTACATGTTTCAGTAGTTCGTCATAACTGGTTGCTCCTTGTAACCGGGTAAGCAATGATTCGCTACTGATGGTGAAACTCTTTTTTCCAGGTAACGACGCCGCCCAATCGCCGCACATTTTATTGGAGATATCAATTTCTTCAACTGACACTTCCAAAGAACAACTGGATGCGAACGCTACCGGATTTTCACCAAGGAAAAGGAATAACTGACCTCTTACGAGGTCTTTACTTGAATCATGTTTAACTGCTGCCATACTATTTAAAATTTTAGTTTTACGTTTCATTTTTTACTCTACTGAAAATTGAAGCACCTGAAAGTATTTCCCCTCTGAATAATCTTCCGTGGAATCTTCCAGGTGTATTGTCATATCCGGATTAGAGAAGTCACCTTCTAAAGCCTCATATATAAGAGAAGCTAGTTCTAAGCTACGATCATAATCATCACTAACAGCGTTTACGAATACAGTAGGAATTTGCCGGGCAACGCCCATTTTAGTATATTCTTGTTTGTAACCATCACGCTGATATATGATGAAGTCACCCTCTGTCTTCATTGGGGCAACAACAGGAAATATTTTCTTTCCTATCAGAGAGGTGATATCTCCTGAATCGAGTAAAATATTTCTAATCTCGGTTGTAATCGCCAGTTTATTCATTAGCTTCTGTTATTTATTCGTTGAACGGCTTTTTGAACACCTTGATAGAGTGCACTCATGGCCTTACTCTCTTCACTCACTTTTGCATCTGACCAAAAACGATTAGCCGGCATAATACCTCGATTTGCTCCGCTTTTAGTCGTTCGGACTTTCGTTCCGGAATCTACCAAGTGAGAATGATTACCACCCGGACGATCAAAGCCCGCAAGTGCTCCAAGTTTGTTCCGTTTAACCCGGTTCGTAAACGAGTTCATCAGGTGGTTGGTCTGTTTACCACGATGAAGAAGACGGGACCGGAGGTTAGCCCTACCTTTAACTCTGAAAACATTGACAGCAGATCGAAGCCCGCTTCTAATAGCCTTGTCCTTTTCAAAGTCCTCTAAATTGTCTACGAGGTACTGAATGTTTTCCCGGTCTATTTGTTTAACCTCAATCATGTATCAATTTTTTCAAGAGTTAATAGCAGACTGTTATCGTTCATTTGAGGATTAACCATTTTGAGATTATACTCGTTACCGTTGTAAACAACATGAAGATTCTCTTTGATAGCCGGATAATTACGCACTTGGAAAACGAGTGTATGCCCGATAAATTGCTCCATCGCACTAACTCCATCCCGATCTGCGATAAGAGACATTTTCTTTCTGCATGCCCGGCATTGGAATACTTCTTTATACTCCTTCTTCACTGCACCTGTAGGGCTTTGTGTCTCAATTGGGGATTTGAATACAAGTGTTTCACGTAATAATCCTGCTCTCATTTTGAATAGTCTCTATAAAGATCAACTAAGTATTTCGCTCCATGGGGAATTTCCTTTAGAGTGGCATAAGCGGTATTTTCCCGATTTGCATAATAGGCACCAAGACACAGCAACATCGCCTGAACCAGTGGCGTAGGAATATTCTTACCGCCATCAATGGTAGCAAGTTCTTCCACGGATACGCAAAGTTCCTTTGCAGTCTTCTCCTCGACTACTTTAATAAGAGCCTCTATATACGAATCTTCATCCGTATATGAGGGCTCTATATTCAAGTGCCTTTTTGCCATATCTAAGGTCACGTATGTCATATTACTTCATCGATGCGACACAGAATGACTCTTTACGAATAAAGCCCATGTTCCAATAAGAATTGGTAATGAGTCTTACAGTACCTTTGAGAGCCTGTGTATAAGGATCAACTAACAATTCAATACCACCCCACTGGCCTAAGAAATAATCAGACCAGTTACCGAACACCGCTCCGAATTCATCATTACCCTCTCCCAACTCTTTTGGCAAGTTATTCGTACGCAAAGCCTTATAGCCATTCAATTGCCCGTCCCCATTGCCTGCAAAGATGAAACCTCCAGCCCCTGATGCATCTTTCACTTTTGTCTTAGCCTTACCAATGAGTGACGGATGCAAGATATATGCAAGGTTGCCAAACAAAGCGTTCTGCGTATCTGCACTCGTCTCCATTGCAACGATCTGCGCCCAGTTGATATCCCCTTTTACAGTATTACTAAGGGTGTGGAACATACCATCGGGAGTATTTTCTACGCCCTTAGTTTTGCTAAATGCCGTTTGCTCTATCTTCTGTGCGATGGCTACAGCAATAGCTTGGCGAATATAGGCTTCAACAGAAGCGTTCTCCTGCACAAGCAACTGCTTAGAGATATCCACATATGCTGTCAATCGGAGCGGCTTGAACACATCCCCTTTGGAGAATTTTCCGGCTCCGTCTTTTGCCTCTTCATTTTCTCCTTCCCAAAACACATTAGCCCCTGAAAACTGCGGCCAATAGATATTACCCTGCAGACCTGTCATAAAACGAGCTCCTGCACGGGCCAACACTAGTGCCGATTGCAATGGAAGCAGCATTTCCTGTTGTTCTTCATCGATGATAACGCCAGTAGCGGCTTCGGTAGCAGCTGTAAATGCTGCACGGCTCTCTAAATTTACAGGAACTACAATACTGCGCTTATCCGCCATTTGTGCTCCTGATGTGTTATGTAGTGTGGTAGCTGCATCAATAACACTTGCGTCAGACTCGTTCTGTTGAGCTCCGTCCACCATATTTGCAATGGCTCTACGTAATGAGAACCTTTCATTTGCTATTGGCTGATGCCTCTTTCCTTGCTGACGATTCATAACCTCGTGTTCTTCGATCTCAAGATCAATTTCTGCTCTGCGCTGCTGGTTTGTTCCCAGTTCTTCGGCTTCTTCCGGTTTGAACTGACGTTTTTCAGTCTTTGCGCCATTAATAATCTCTTTAGAACGAGCAATCAGTTGATTTCTTTCGTCCTTTAACTCTGTAATACTTTTTTCTTTTGCCATAAATTTATAAATTTAGTGATTTCTCTATGCTTTGGTAATATTCTTCAGGGACTGTCTGCTCTTTCTTACGAAGTTCTTCTTCGACTTGCTCTTTACCACGCAAACACACGGACGTTTTGCTGTATGCCGCATTATACACCGGTGAAGCATCGTACAAATTGCCAATTTTATGAACTGTACGTTTCCAGGTTCCGTCATTTTTCTTTTCCCAAGTGTCTTTTTCAACATCGAAACAAAAAGAACTCTGGTCTATCTCTCCGCGACGAAGGTTTTCCAGTAATTCTTCTCCGAGTGCTGTTTTCGGTGCCTCGAATCGATATTTCAATCCCTTGTCATCCACGGACAGAAATAATGATCCGGTCCCTTCTTTGCTTCTTGCAAGAATACCACGGGTCTGATTGTGATTCAGTAATGCAAATACATCGCTTTTCTCAATAACTCCGTCTAAAGCCCCACGCTCTATAACTTCCTCAAATGGAAGCCCGTCAGATGGTGTATTGAATAGCAGTGCGTAGCCTTCTACAGTTCTCTTTTCCTCCGTATCTCCGGTCAATTGCACCTGGAATGAAGTATTTCTAATTTCTCTTTTTTCGTCCATAACTGTACTTTTACTAACTAACCAAATTTTTGTCTGACAAATCGGGATTATTTTGCGGTTCATCCACTTTTTCTTTCACGGCATTATCCAATGTCTGTACATTCACTTGTACAAAAGCCTTATCTCCATTCTCTATTCTAGGCATATTATTCTCTCTTCGAACTTCGTTGGGTGTAGCCGCTCCTACTGTAGCCAAATCCTTCCAAAATGCAGCCTGTGCACTTTTATCGGTTCTTAGAATAGCGGAAGTATCGAATTCAGATATAAATCTTCCCCGTTCAGATGGTAGAAAGACTTTGCGGTTTATTTCTAGCTCTATTTTCGTAATAACTGCGAGGGCTGTATCTGTTAAATATTGAAGTTGGGTAGCTTCTACAGTCGAATAACTGGATTTTGAGAGATCGAAAGCTTTGACTGGAGATACAGAGAAGAACCGACAGAGGTCCACAACGTTAAACTGTCTGCTTTCAATAAACTGGCTATCTTTGGGACTGATAGAAATTGGCTGATACTTCATATTCCCTTCCAGTACAGCAATACCATTCGGATGTCCGGTTACAGGATTTGTACGTTCTTCCCATGTCTGGTATATCTGATCCTTTTTGTCTTTATCCAGTCGAGCCGCTTCAACCGTCAGTATACCTGCAACACTTGCACCGCTCTTGAAAAAACCTTCTGCGTGCTCTTCTGTACTGGTTGCAATCCCAAGAGATTGGCGCGCATGTTCGAGTGTAGACACACCAATAATGCCGTCATAAGAGAAATTGAGCACATGGATCATGTCTCGCGGATCTACAAGTTCTCTAAAACCTACTACCTGATACCGTTTACGCATAATCCCCGAACGGTCAGAGACCCAAGTTATCGTCACCTGGCTGGATGGCAAATAAATGAGCTGTGCAGCATTCATTTTACTATCGCGTTCAATGTATGCGTAGCCGTTACCGGTTAGCAGTACGGAAGCCATAAGAGTTTTGAAGAAAACATACCGGGTCATATCTTCATTAGGCTCCATATTGAGCATGTAGTATGCCGGATGAGATTTAGCCTCGGCTTTAAATCCATCTGCATCTAAATGATAGGTTTTCAGCGGAAGCACGGCTACACTGTCCGAGATAAGATCAACACAGCGGTAAACAGTAGACAGCAGCATTGGTTTACTTCTGCTGGTAAACATGGGACGGGAACCATTAAAACTCCAGGCTGTAACCTGCGACGTTTCCTGTTTACTCGCTTTTCGTATTTCAAATCCTAAAAATTTCATATATACTTTTTCTACTAACCAAAAAGTTGTCAGACAATTAATAAAATTCTCCATAACGAGGAGAAACGAGATATATTCCAAGTGCTTCCAGTTTGGCGATCACACCATCTATTTTTTTCTCTTCAAACTGTTTTGACGGTTTTGTATTGCCGTTCCTGTCCCTTGCCATAACGACATTGCGGAAACAATGCCGGTTAATTACATTATTGTCGATAACGGCTTTACCGGAGAGAATCAAACGTTCCATCTCCTTTGTCGGGCGGTTGAAATTTCCGAGATTCTGACCGTATGGCTCCATCGGTAGCCCTTTTTCCTCTGCGTTAATGACAAATTGAGTGGAGTTCCAGGAGTCGTAAGCGATTTTTTGAATGAATACTATTTCCCGGATACTCATTATGTCATTCAGGATATAATCGTAATCGGTCACATTACCGGGTGTGATGGTTATATGTCCTTGTCTTCGCCATTCTCCGTATAAATCTTTAAACCGCTTTTCCTGTAAGGCGGCTTCCGGCAGGTAATAGAGTGTTTTGAAATAGTACTTATCCGATGTGGGAAACATAAAATTAACACAGGTAAGGTCGCTGGTACTTGACAAGTCAATACCGGCATAGCAATCCATATCCCGGAACTGTTCAAAGTCAAGATTAGCGGAAGCCTGCAAAATATAATGGTCCGGTATCCATACGGTTTCCGAGTCACACCAGATATTGAAATTCTTTGTTTTAATGCCGACTTCTTCCGATGGAGCATTAACTGCTGATTGGACTTGTGTCTGCAAATATTGAGGTTTGACCGTAACTCCTAGATTGGGGTTACTCTTCTGCCAAGTTTCCGGATCCTTCCAATCATCTCCCTCATCAGGAGAAAAGATAGCAGCAAAGAGTGCATCATTTTCTTTTAGCCCAGACAATACTTCCGTACACATTTCACGGTATTGGTAACATGGACCTAATTTATCAAATCCGGCCGTAGTGATAATAACCGCCATCGGATTATCACGCATACCCTGTGAGGACTGGAGTACGTCTTTTAGACCTGTATTCTTTGCAGCGTGATACTCATCAATCAAATACATCGAAGCATTAAAACCGTCTAACTTTGAATCATCTGCGGCAAAGACCTGTAAAAGAGATAACATCTTTTCAAATTTGACCTTATCACGATAGGAAACAAGATCTTTTCCTTTCGGATCAATCCCTTTTGCGAATTGAGAGCAGAACTTGAATGCGATTTTAGCCTGTTCTTTAGAGTTAGCTGCCAGATCCACTTCTGCGTCCATTTCTCCGTCAGCAATTAGATGATACAATGATAATCCGGCTGCAAAAGCTGTTTTCCCATTCTTTCGTGCAATCTCTATGTAGACATACTTCACAAGGCGTTCATCTGTCTCTTTGATATAGAACCCATAGATAGCCGCTATTACAAATTGTTGCCATGGTTGTAAGATGAACTGCTTTCCGGCATGGCGTCCGGTGAAATGTCGAAGAATGGAAAAGAATTCTATAACTTCATCTGCTTTTACCTCTTTGAATTCGTATCGATCATCCTCCATCATGGAAAAAAAACGTTCAGCAGCAAGCTGAATAAACTTACCGGATACGACTTTCCCGCCTATAACGTCTTGAGCGTATTTATAGTAAGTCTTTGTCTGCATTAACGAGTTTCTTTCTTGCCTTTCAGATACGTCTCAAGTGGGGATTCTTCATTATCTCCTGCGTTCATGGCTTTGATTTGCCCCTTACTTTTAGCAGTCAATCCATATTCTTTTGCCAGTTCCAGGTATTGGCTCCAGTTCTCTTTAAGCAAATTCGCCTCCGGACGTTTCACCCATTCGCCTTTTAGATTCTCCATCGTCATTCCATCCCGCGCCAAAACTTCAACGCATTCCAGATAAGCATCATAAGCCGTGGCCATCCGGTGCAGCTGGGGAATATCGGCAATTTCCAGCATACCTCTATCATTCAATTGCTTCACAAGGTCCGATATAATCTTTCGGGCTTCTTTATGCTTGATCGTTTCAGGTAGTTTAAAGCTGATTTTCTTCTTTTTTTCCATGATTTTGACTCGTTTTACTATAAAACCATACGATTGTCAGACAAAAATGTGGCTTTTAACAAAACGAAACAGTTTGGCTTTTTTCAAAAAATGCCGTGTGTGTGAACTAAGGTAGGGCGAGGTTTGGAAGGCTCATTTGCTCAAAATTTGACCCCATACCCCCTTTTTACGAATTAATAGTTAAAATTAACTTAAAATTAATAATTCCGCATTGAATTCGTAGGGAAATCCCTATTTGTTTGATTTATGTATAAATATTGCCCTAAACGCTTGTACATATACAAAAGATTATGTATCTTTGTAGTGTCAGATAAACAAAGTATTAACCCTTTAAAACAAAGTATGAAAGAACTGAATGAACTTGAACGGATTGAGTTCGAAATTGAAAAGGAGAAACAGAATCTAAGAGAATGGAAACGCAAGGTACTTATATTGGAAATAGGAAAAGAAGATGATGAAGCCCGTACCGATGCGATACTCGAAAGGATATCAGAACTCCTTGAAAGAAAAGAGAAATTAAAGAAGTAGTAATCGCCCCTCTTCGGAGGGGCATAGCTCTAACAACGATATGAGAACATTAGAAGAAGATTTGTTGAAGATGGATAGTTTGCATGGGGATGAACTTGATGCACACTTGTACGAGATGAAGGCTTTGTACACCAAGCCAGAAGAAAGAGAAGCTATTAGAAAACATCTGGATAAAACTCTGGACACAATAGCTAATAACGTTGAGAGTATTAGTAGTCGTCTCAATATACGGGAACAGATGAATGATATTATAGATTTAATCCCTGTGTCATATATTGCCAAGAACTATTTTGGCAAGAGCCGTGCGTGGTTGTATCAACGTATTAACGGATATAAGGTTAGAGGGCATGTATATACTCTTAATGAGAAAGAGCTTGAAATATTTAATCGTGCCTTAAAAGATATTGGTAACAAAATAGGTTCACTTTCAGTTAGTTAATACAACTGTTATCTGACACCGCCTTTGCTTGTGAACCGTGCAAAGGCATTTAGGGAGTAGCTATGTTCTACTCCCTTTTTTATTATGCACCACCTGATGACATTTTTTGCACAAGCTCATCAGGTTGTCGTAGTCATACGCCAATTGATTACGTTGTACCGGATCATCCGTACTCATAAATGAAGATATGTGGTGGATATCTTCGGCTGGAGTTGTTTTATTTTCTTTCAAACACATTTCACAAAGGGGATTACATGCAAATTTCCATGCACGTAACCGACGCCAACGATCGGAATTATATACTTTCCTCCGTTCTGCATCGTAATAGTTATCATTCCTCTTCTGTTGTTTTTGGGGCTTGTAAATAGTCGGCATAAGGTATTTCTTTTAATAGTTTATTATCATTGATAGCTTGATACTCTATCATTCGGAAGCGATAACAGAAATGATCTATCAATTCTTTGTCAGTTGAAAGAGATGAGGCTTTTTCATCAAGAGATACAAACAATACTGTATCTTGGAAAATATCTTCATTGTCTTTAGAACAATAAAGTCCGTGGCTATGATCGGCACACAGTTGTTTTAGCTGCTTGTAATTGCTTGCGATCATAGCCATAACTTTATCATTAACCTTTCCCTTCTTTATCCTTCTCATTCGGTATCTTCCAGTTACCTGATTTATCTATCAATTCCTCAATACTACGGTTTACCATTCCTCGAATGATAATTGATGTACTAGTTCGTGTTATTTTTGAAAGTTCATTCAAAAGCATTGCACTACGTTCATCCAACCGAATAGAAATGCGTTTTTTATATTCCATATTAGTATTTTATAGCCTCATCTCATTTAATCATTTTCTAAAAAACATATCGCCCGAAATGGACCGGGCTGTAATACTGATAATGTTTTGGCTGTATCATTTAAAGGGTTAATAACTTGCTTTATTCATTAGAATTTTTATTAGTTAAACTTCGGTATCGGCATCCAATAATCAGGGGTTATTCCATTTTCCCATCTATATTCTTTGTTATACCCCCAATACCGGCAGATGTAATAATCATAGTCACCATATGAGTTTTGAATTGCTCCTAGCACATCTATACTACCATATTCATTACCATCTATTGCTTCTATAATAGGGATAGGAACCCTATCTTTTACACTTATCCAAGGAGATTGCTTGGTTCCATCTACAAAACCTTTCGCATATACTTG
Source organism: Bacteroides sp. D2 (assembly GCF_025147085.1). Lineage (NCBI taxonomy): Bacteria > Pseudomonadati > Bacteroidota > Bacteroidia > Bacteroidales > Bacteroidaceae > Bacteroides > Bacteroides sp. D2. Next base: position 5,222,497 of record NZ_CP102261.1, read on the forward strand.
TCGAAGATAAACCTCAATCACATGCGGCTGATTCATTCGGTTAGCCAACTGGCTTACTATATCTTTTAGCTTCATTTCTATTCTTAGCTTCATTTCTTCATTGCTATACGTTAATTAGTACATATCCTAATGAAGTTATCATAGATATTATTACCATCCCAATAATACCTCTCAAACATTTCTGAATGATTGTATCACCTACCCTCATCATGCCTAAAAGACAGACAATCATCCCGGCGACAAGATGTAAAAGAATTATTTTAAATACTATTACTTCACTCATAAGTATGCTGTTTTATTTCAATTTACGCATCATGTATTCCATGCAATCCATATTGTATACTTCGCTTATTGGCATGGCTCTTCCTCCTTCTTTCTCTTTTTTACGTATTTCCAAGCAAGTGTTATCGCAGATATAAAATTTATCATACTTATCACAAAAAGAATACTATATAACCATACTATACCCGAGTGATAAGCAAGTAAAAAAGCAATAATTGATAGCCAAAATACTATTTCTTCAAATTGATGATCTTTCATTGTTATTCCTCCCTTAGTCAAATAACACAAACTCGTAAGCAAATACAAAAGGATTGGACTCCCATGTGCCTTTGCCGGAAACTTTGTCTATCAGGACAGCAAAGGCTTCTTTGGGGCTCCTAAACCAGCGAGAAGCAAAGTATTTATTATCTCCGTCCAAAAAAGCATCATAAGCATAAAGAAAAGGGGATTCATCAGATATTACCTCTTGCTTAACAATTCCCTCTTTCAAGCAATCTTCATCGGATATATCCTGCAAACGCTCTATTTTTACATTGGTTATCTTTATGTGATGCTTACAAGCATACGACTTAACGAACATTTTGTTATTCCATCCGGAAGAATCCTTCATAAGACCACGAATACTCAAATCTTTCGGATGTCTGTCTAGTGAGTCAGGATCATAGCCTGAATCCTTGTAGCTTTGTGCAATTGCGACCACTTCGCCAACCTTATAAAGGGGATTATTCCAGCCTGTAAAATCTCCTTCTTTGTTTTTCCACCCAAATGCACCATATAAAGGAGATATTAGGTTCCCTTCGCTATCATAATCTTTAGATTCAAAAACGGGAAATACAATATCCCAACTTTCATCAGGTCTATCGTATTTACAAATCCTTCTAGTCATAGTCTTCCGACCATCTAATACGGATTGGGTTAAGCCAAATTTATCGTTAAACATTATTTTCTTCATGATTATTCCTCCCATTCTACTCTAACTGTAGTTATGTATGTAATATCTTTTTCATTAACTTTCATACGCATGGCTGCTTCTTTTGAGTTGTAAACCGCTCCAAAACTTTTTTATTTCAATGCTTCATATATATTTATCCATCCTTCATGCATAAATCTTCAGGATTGTCTTTTTCTCCATCAAAAAATCTTCCCTCTTTAGTATAAAGAACAGGATATTCATCGCTATTGTTAAAGTCTTTAATTAGAGCAACAAGAGGAAATCTTTTGTTACTTGCGTCAAAACATACAATTCTAGCTTTAGATCCGTCTCTTGTGCATACAGATGCACCTGCTTTTGCTTTTTCTAAATCAAATGGTTTCATAATTTTGTATTTTATATTAGTCCAATTGCTTCCTGTATTCCAGCTTCCAATGCTTCTTCATAGGTGTCCCACTGACCACCATCGTTAGGACCTTTATACATTCCATCGGCTATATAAGTTCCATTGTCAGCCTTGCATATATCATAGCCATAACCGCAAGCGTTTCTAATGATGGAAATATGTAGGTTCTTCGTTTCACGTAGCCATTTTTGCACCAATGATTGTGATGGTTGATAAAAATCTCGATAAGGTAGTATAGCATTAAGTAGCTTCACTGTTTCTAATGTTATAATTTCTTCTTTCATTTATCTTCCTCCTTGATTAAATCTGGGTGATCGTAGATGTTGCCTATTACTCGAATTTCCCGCTTTGATGAATTCCACCAACCGGGAGATACTTGATGCCAATAACCTGTGTCCATTTTTTCGTCTAGATCTTCTATATTGGCTAAACAAAAACAAGCATAATCATCTATATACTTCACTAATTTGGGATATTTACCGTTTACGCTGATTATATCCCCTTCATAGATTTCTTTTCCGTCCTTGTCAAGTAGCCCGGTGAATTGACCTAAAGTTTCTGGGTCTATAGTATTATTCTCATAACATGCTTTTTTTTCGTTTAAAGTAAGAATGTGTAAAACGCCATTAGAACGATGAAGCAAATCTCCATATATCCAAGATTTCCACTCTGTAACGACATTTCCTTTATCATCCTTTACGGAATTTAATATCTGCCCTCTGAATTTTATTGTACGATTCATTTTATTCCTCCTTTTTTAATTCTTCACAATGCAACTTATAAGCATAGGCAAACATCTTCAAAGTAACAGGCTCAAAGTGAAAATCTGCCTGTTTGCCATCTACCACAACAGAAACACATAAATCTCCATCACAAAAATCAATATATGCCATAGCATCATCATTCCCTCTGATAGAAAAGGTTTGTGTCTGTACGCTATTCATGATTCACCTCCTTTTCTTTAAAGTGTTCGATTAGCTCTTCTACAGTAGCCTTGTGGTAACTTCCTGAAATAATAGTGGCATGATTCCAATTTTCATCCCAAAAGAACATACTGCCTTTGGGTTCTGTGAAATAATGGTCGTTACCCACAGCATCATCATAAGAAACGCTAAGCGGTGAATCTGCTATGAACCATTGATTTTCGTTTGTATCATCCCTCAATGCGGCTATTGCCAAGAAAAGTTCTTCATTTGTTCCGCAGTCAATAAATTTCCCACATAAGCGACTATGTTTATCAAAAGGAATATCAAAAGAGTCTGCAATTACATAATTAGGAGCATCGAATCTTTTTTCTGGATATTGATAAGCCCATATTATACTGCAATTATCCGTCCATATTGGGGAATTTTTGACATATCCCAACTCCTCCAACTTCTTCCGAAGCTCCGGTGTATTGCGTCTAATAAACGCAGGTGTTGTAAATCCCATAGTTATTCGTTTTTAAGTTCTTTCAATACCTTTTTCACTATCTCATATCTATTAAACTTCCAATTAGTATAAATATCCTCTATGTGCTTGTCATATATGTATGAATACAATTGAGAACGAAAAGATTCTCCATCTAGCCCACTATCATCATAATCATCGTACATCATCAATTCATGAGCTAATTCATTACATTCTTGATGTGTGACGAAATCATACAAAGTCCTATCATAAACATTTGTCTGACGGACATACTTTTGTCCCGGCTGTATCTTGCAGGCACAAAATTCACATATATGCTCTTTCTTGGCTGTTGGATAGGTTTCTCTTAGTACTGTTGGCATAATTATTTCTCCTTTCAATTCTTTTTTATACATCAATTAATAGCTCGGATTCAGCACGTCTACATCGCACTCATGGCATAAATTGCAAACCTTTGTTTTATCTTTAAGGCACATGCTCTTAGCCTTTTTCGGATAATTCCAGTCGATGGAACTGCGAATAATTGCTTTAATATGATCTAATTCCAAGCTCTCCGGACAATGTTCATTGAGAAAGTCAAAATCTTCCTTAATTAGTTTCTCATACGCCTCTTTACTTATCTTTATGCTCATATCTATTCTTGTTATTCGTTAATTGGTAGTTTCATAAAGCACATCCACATGGTCTTACCATGTCTTCCAGTAGTATGGACAAACAATGGATTCCGTTCGATGGCATCTAATACTTCCCTGACTGTTATCTGATCCTCGTTCCATTTGAAAATCAGAACTCCGTAGTCTTCAAGTACCCGGAAACATTCATCTACTCCTTTTTTTATCACCCTTGACCAATCTTCAGGAAGTTTGCCGTACTTCTTAGCCAACCAACTATTTTCGCCAACCTTTAGAAGATGGGGAGGGTCAAATACTACCAGCTTAAAGGATTCATCCAAGAATGGCATATCGGTAAAGTCAGATACAATATCCGGATGAACTTTCAGATTTCGACCGTCGCAAAGAGTATGCTCTTCATCTCTAATGTCAGCAAACAAGGTCAAAGGATTTTCCTTGTCGAACCAAAACATTCGGCTACCACAACAGGCATCTAATATGATTTTCGTTTCACTCATATTCATTTTGTATTGAGTTATTTCTTCTTTTTAGATTCACGTTCCATTTTTCTTCGCTGTTGCCTTGTAAGAGGTGGAATAAACTTAGGTATCTTTTCTAACGACTTCTTTACTGATTCACTTGAAGGCGTGTATATATCAGTATCTAATACTAATCCCCCATTAAGAATATGTTCGATTTGCCCATCAGATAACTTAATTGTCTGTTCGAGAGTCGGTCTTTTCCATTTGAATACTCGAATGTAATCTGGAACAGACTTAAAAGTCTTTGTATGCTGCATATTACCTCCGCAATCACACCTAATAATAAAAGGAGTTACACCTTTATCGGCGTAGGTAGTTATTTTCTCACGGGAACACTTTTCACACTGATACAAATCAAATGTTCCCCGACCATCGTATATTCCATCATCTTCAATGGTTGATACCATTTTAGCGTATCTATTTCTTATCTCTTGTATATTCATTTTTATTCTGTATTGAGCCATACGGCAGATTTTCAACTGCCGTATGGCAATGTTGTTATTCTTCCTCGAATTCGTCTTTATCATCCTTTTCTTCGCCAACATCTTGAAGTCGTGAATCGATTTCACTGGATAATTCTTTGAGCAGGTTTCGTTGTTCTCTGTTTGAAAGTTCACTCAGAGACTCGTCTATCAAATCTAAAATTCCGTATTTCATAATTTGCTACGCTTGCCTATACAGCGTTAGGTTCAAGTTTATACTGGTTTTACGCTAATTGTTTTAAATAATAATCGCATCTAAATCCCTTACGAGGCGAAAAATCTACAAAGTCAAATGACTTAAACAGCCACATTTTATTTGCCCACCTTGCAAGGTCTAACTCATATTGTTTAGGCTTTCTTTTATTCGTGAAATCCCGGTAGGGTTGAACAAACGGAGTAATGCCTAAACTCTTCAATGTGTTAAGCCGAAACAAATCCTGCTCAATGGTAGAATTGAAACCGACCAAAACATAGCAAGTAATCTTATAAGGTTTCACATACTTGATCATTTCTTTCAGCCGATCAGTCAAATCTATTTGGGGTAAGTCCCAAGCTATGTGAATATTTTGTTTCATCTTCAACTTATTCAGATAATAAGCCTGTTCTTCGTCCATTATGCAAACATCTACGCCATGTAACTTTATAGATTGTCCAGTTTTCAAAAGATAGCTTACGGCATTTTTCCATTCCGGGTTCGCAAAAAAGTTGTTGTCTAATACTTCTATCCATTCTCCCTTGGGATTCAGGTCTACAGGGTGGACGGACCGGATGTAGCCCTCTTTTTCCCGAACCAGACAAAATGGGCATTTCCGAATACATCCCCTGCTAAAAAACTGTATGGAAAAAGGATATTGGGGATAAATGGAGTAGTCCATCAATGAACTGTTCTCCACTGCTTCAGGAAGTCTGCTTGCAATATTATACCCGGTACCACCTTTTTCGATTACATCAGCCTGCAATGTCAGATAGTTGAAATCCGGAGTGAAAGTAAACACCTTACTTGCCATCACCTTGTCGTATATGTTGAAAGGTGTAGCCCATTCTACTCGATCACCTTTCGTTTTATAATATGCAGAGGCACGCATAAGAGCGAAATTTGGAAAGTTATGACCGTCAACGTCGATTAATCCGATGTTCATTACTGATTGTTTTTTGAAAGTTATTTATTCTCGTCCAATATTCGAGGATACCATTCAATAGGGACTTTTGCCCACTTTCTAAATGACTCATCAAATCCCTGCAAATCATCAAACATATCCATTTTACATTTATCAGTAGTAACTAATGAGGCGAACTCATTAAAATACCGGTCTGCGCACTTGACAAAGTCATTATGGAGTTTTTTAAGGTTACCTAGTAATAATCCTTTGGCGATCATTACATCAGATGCCTCCTCTATCAAGTTATTCGCTTCACAGTTCAAGAGATGGGTGGCTGATAACAACATATTCATTCTATCCATACTTCCATCATTTATGGCTATATTTATTAAATCTTGCTTTGGTCTCATATTATTCCTTATCTATTTACTAGTTACTAGTTCGATACGATGGGCTTTTACTTCGTTATACCAGTTATTTTTATATTCTCTAGCCTCAACAGTAAAAGCAACTTTTACTGTATCTCCAATTCTAGGAGGATTTTCTATAGGTCCATCGAAACTATACATAGCAAAGCGCATTTTACTGTGATACCTTTCGTTGGTTTCTATAACAAATTCCCTCTTCTCCCACTCTTTCCCATTTTTAGATATTCCGCTGGTAGCTGGCAATTCTACCAATATTTTGCCTTCTGTTTCACATTTCATTGTTATATATTTAAAAAGGTTTTTCTTCGGATGAGGCTGACGGATTAATATGTGGAATATCCAATAAATCATAAAACTGTGTAGTTTCTGCATTGAATCCGCATATGAATTTCCATGTCCCAATACTACGCCCCTTAGCTATGTCAATCATTGCTGTATTTTCTGTTGATACATTAGAAAAAGGTTCCGGGTACTTTTTGTCCCTTCCGTAATGCTCTGGGCGATATAAAAGCAGAACAACATCTGCAGCTTCTGTTATCTGTCCGCTTCCACGTATTCGACTTATAGACGGGGCTACATCGACTTTATCACGACTTAATTGAGATAAGGCTAGTATCCATATTCCAAGATCTTTTGCTATATTTTTCAATCTCCGCGCAAAGATGCCTAGTTGCATTTCGTCTCCTGAACCGCTATTACTATTTGCAGAAAGGATCTGTAAATAATCGACAATAGCTCCATCTATATCATATCGTTTTTTCATCATCCTTATACTGGATATTATTGAATCAATCGTAGATGTGCTTTTTCCATCGAAATAAAGAGGAAGATTGTAAATAGGCGCAAGTCCTTTATCTACCATGGAGAATTCCTCTGCTGTCAATTGCGCACTTGCTATACGTACTCCATTCACTCCGCTTGTTTTACTCAATATACGCTGTGACAACTCAACCGGCGACATTTCCATTGTGTAAAACGCCTGTTTTGCACCTGCTATAGCTGCATTTACACAGAAGCTAGTTGCTAGAGAAGTCTTGCCCTGTGAACTGTCGGCTGCTATCACTGTCAAATAACCAGGCTTTAATATCCCCTTTCTATCAAGTTCACGAAATCCGGTAGGAGTACCTGAAGAAGCATCAGGATCATTTATATTATTCTGAATTATTTTGTAGGCTCCTTCAAGGGCTTCACGCAAAGTTATCACACCAGAAGTCTGATCTGAATATATACCATCCAGAGCATTTCTTACTTTTTCTATAATCTCGAAAGGATCCTCTGTAACACATGGTATCAAACTTAATGCATTTTTGAGATTGTCTTCAATCTGACGCCTGGCACTAGCGTCTTTCAGTATAGCAGCATGCTCGTACAGGTTCGTATAAACTCTTTGACCCACGATTTCAAAAAACAAAGGAGTATCCTTCTCTTCATTCATTCTCCCCCTTAGCTCACGTTTTACTACCATGAAATCAAATTTCTTGCCTTTCTTATCCAGCTCTTTTATAATCTTAAATATCTGTTTATGAAAGTCATGATAAAAACATGCCTCATCCAAAATACTACTGACTTCTACAAGCTTATCGGGGTCATTCAATAACGTTCCAAGTACTAGGCGTTCTTCATCCAGATCGTAAAATGCTATTCTTTCATTTCGTTTCATTGTTGTTTCTCGGTTTTAATCCAATTTAGTACAGTCCTATACAGGCTAGAGTATTGCTTACGCTTATCTTTTCTATTTTCTATTTGGGAAATAACATCAGCAATTTGCTTTTCTGTATAGGTTTCCATTAATCTATCAAGTTCCTTCTCCGTTATCTGATTCATGTTCTTGGGATTGGCACAATAAGGAGCATTATCCTTTATCCAAGCCTGAAAACTTAAAAATTTAGGAGAGAGTGTGGAGCCGTAAGGCTCGTCTTCTTTCTTATCCGCGTTAGCGGATTCTTTCTTATTATCATTTACATTATCATTATCATATACATTAGGTTCCACTTTGGTTTCCATTTGGTTTTGCGATGGTTCTTTGGTGGTTTGATTTTGGTTATTCTTTGGTTCCGATTTGGTTATTGTTTGGTTATTGTTTGGTTTTGAATTGGATTCATCTTGGTTCCCTTTTGGGGGCCTACCTCCCTTCAAACCATTCTCAAACTTTCTATTATTCGCATTTATTTGAGGTATAACCATAGCTAGCATGGCGTTCGTAATTGGCTTTAGTGATTCAGTTGTTTCTCCATATAGACCATACTCAATTATGGCCGTGAGCACTTCTCCCTGCATCTCTCTCGGCAAATTCTTGATTGCTTCCAACCAGCTTTTATAAAAAACAAATGACTCTCTTTCCATAATCAATACACTACAAAGACAACAGGAATTCTATCAGGACGTAAATGGCCCATGCAGAATTGGCTCAATGTACATTTCTTAGCACCTTGCCTTTTATTGTAACTACATCCGTTGCATCCACATGCAGAAACCTTGGCTTGTACGGACTTGTTTCCATATAAAATCAATGGTTCACCCTCTACTTTCAACCATTTATAATCATTCTTATCCATAATCATTTACTTATAAAGTGTGAGCATAATCGAATTCCAATAGATCTCTTACACCCCCAAATAGGGCAATATACCATGAAGTTCTTTTCTGGACCAGCACGCTTACAAGTGCGGCAATCACATTTAATTTTTGTCTCTATCTTCTTTACCATGACATTTCTTACTCCTCAATAAGGTTAGTTTAGATATAATGGCTCTTTGGGTTGTTATTGTACCTGCATCAGAGCGATGAAGTAATGTAGTCTTCTTTATTCCTACTTCTTCTTCATCCAAATAATCAAAGACAGCACTCAATGAACCAAAAGCATAGCCTTTCTTTCGAAAGATTAAATACACATATATGACTTTCATAATTCAAATAGTTCCATATGTTACTTATTAGGAACTATGCGATGAATCTTTTTACGAATCTTATTGCATCTACGTATCAAGTCACGGGCTGGAGAACAAGGAGATGTACGCTTCTCTATTTCTCTGGAGCATTGACATAGTAATCGGTCAATTGCTCGTATATCCGTTTTGCATAATTCCGGCATAACATCAATCTATATTTTTTTCTTTTATCAAGCGTTTGATCTCCTTACGATAATAGTCAATCATTGCTTTATACTCAAAATCAGATATCTTGTTCATCTGATTCTTCATAGACTCTAGCATGAGCACAACAGATTCACCATACTTGGAGATTAGCCCACGTCGATATCCCTGCAGATTACCTTCGTCAAATCGATTACATGAACGACATTGAGCATTGCAGTTCTTCTCATTGAACCGTGTGGCCATATGTTTTCTATTGATGTAATGTCCACAATCCGCTTGATCGTATGGAAGTATTCTATTACATGATATACAGGTGAAAGTACCGTCTTTTCTCACATCACGTAATCGGATGAACTTGCTAAACACTATGTCTAGCTTAACCATAAGGCTATTCTTTCTTGGCTTCGACTTTTGCAACATTCGATTGGAGAATTTTGGAGTATTGTTCTTCACTGCGAAAACGGACAGCATGCCGGTACCATACCCCATTTTTAGCCTTATATGTACAATCTGAATAATCAATATCAGCCACCTTGGAAATAATCGCATCTGAAGGACTAAAGTCCCAAAATATTGATAAATGGCCAATAAGAGGAGTTTCTTCTATATGTTCACTCTCTTGACAGAAAAACATATTGGAATTCTCTTTTGAAAAAGAGATAATCAGTTTATTGTCGGTAGCCTCAACTGAAACATAATTGCTTCCATTGGGAATGTTGAAAGATTGTTTACTCATGATCTAATATTTTTTTGAATCATAATATTTTTGATTAGTGATGTATTCTTTGACTACATCTTCTTGAGAGGCACGACAACCTAGACTGTCATGTATGTACTGATACTTCTCTGCGCTCATGCCGGATAATACATCATCATTATACTCCGTTCTCCCGGCATAGATGCATCCTGCTATTGTCACTACTGCTACAACTATTGTTAGCAAGTGCTTGATGACTCTATTCATGCTCGAGTGTAATTTTGAGGTATAGCATAACGTAATACATCAGAACCTTTACATTCCCACCGGCCATTCTTTTTGTCGGTAGTCTTTATGAAAGCGATTTTTTTTTCAGCGGCCAATCTCTCCAGCCTTCTTCTCCCTCCAACCAAAGCCGAGGACTGATTTTTACTGAACGTTACGTTTTCAGCAGCCATCATAATTTCCTGTAGTCTATCCATGATTAGTTCTCCATTTTATTTTCAAGGGCACGTCTCTAAAAGAGAAAAGTAAATTGTCACATTTAAAAATCATCATAAAGAATAGATGACGTGCCCTTATTATTATTACTTTTGTATGTCACATTTAAAATTTTATACTTATGATTACTCTCATTACTCCTAAACTAAAAGATGATCTTTTAGCTGATTTATTATCTGTTGAAAGCATGAATGTTCAAAATGATATTCATTCTTGCGCTAAAGAATTTGATACCTCCTCTGATATAGTTGAAGCTATATATGACCAATTTGAGGAAATGGGGCTACTTCAACAGACCAAATGCTTAGGAGGAACTATTATTTTCCGACTAAGAGCCAAAGCTCATGATTTCTACAGTCATGGAGGTTTTGCTGCTCAAGAAGAAATCTTAAAAGCCAATATTCAGAAACTAAGTGATGAATTGGATTTTCTTGCAAAACAGCTTTCTCCAAATCTGTGCGAAAAAGCTGCCTCGCTTTCTACTATTGCTGCCAATATTGCGGCCGTCCTTGGACTCTTCAAGTCCTAAAAGAAAACATTCCAAATTTCTTATTGGGTCCTTTGATGCTATATACATCTTAGGACTCATTTTATCCTTATAAACTTCTTTTCCATCTGATGTAATAGACCTGGATACGGATAACAGTCCTTTTGCTTTCCCGTCATCTCTGCTTTCTGTTTCATGGTATATTGATATTTCAATACGCCTAATGCTCTGTGTACTTTTTTCTTCCTCCTTTTCGATCCAATATTCGCAGTTATCACATAATCTGATAGTAAGACTTCCATCTTTCAGTTCAGAAAGATTTATTCCTGCTTTACATACCGATTTATAGCTATACACATTTCTATCATAATTAAATGGAGAGATCTCATTTCTAACTTTGCAGAGGATTTGATAGCAGTTGCCACATGTATCACATGCCTTTGCTTTCGGATTATGGAAGCATTTAGATTCATGCTTTTTCATTACCGATTTCGATTTACTGTACTTTTTACAGTAGTCACACTGATAAGCTTCTATTGTCTTCATACCTTTTCTTCCTCCTAAAAGAAGAAAGCTCTATCCTTTCACTATCCTATTGTGGCTGTTAGATAGTTACTCAAATAGAGCTTTGTCCAATGTCTTTTTTCGGTAACAGCCACGAAACCTTTTTAATTGTGTCGTAAAACATTCACATATCATTGGATAATTGAAAAGGACTGCCTATCTTTGCAAACAACTAAATAAACAGCGATAGGAATAGGGACGCTTCTCTAACAGCCCTTTTTGTATCCGCTCGTTTTATGTGAACTGAATTACGAATGCAAAGATTACTGATATTTTAAAGTAAAACAAATATTTCACTTTAAAATATCAGTATTTAAACTTTAATTAACTAATACATCATGAATAGCTGCGAAAGGAAAGCTGAAGAATTAATTTTATATGCCCACAAAAAAGGCGGGACTATTGAATTAGAAGAAGTGCTTAAAGAATTCGATAAGAGTTATATATCAGACGATGTAATGCTCGTGCTTGATATTTACGGAAAGACAGGTTCGGCTGTTTTAGACTCTGCTTACGGCTGGACCTGGTTTCAGTTATCAGAAAAGGGAATGCTGTTCGCGCGAAGAGGCTGCTTTACAGGAGAAGCCAGAAGAGATCAATTGGTTAAAATTGGAGCAATAGCCGCCATAATAGCAGCTATTGCTGGAATAATACAACTATTCCTTTGATTTAACAGCATCTTTTGGCAATTTACCAAACTTGATGTAGTCATAAAGAATAGCAGCGTTAGCGCTAAAATCGTTGAAATTCCGGTTGCCATTGCACCCAATGAAACACTGAATTGCAAGTTTAGCAACCTCTAATCGGATTTCTTCATCTGACATAACAATAAGTTTTTAATGGTTAATAAACTAATTCGATACAAATATACTTTAAAATAACAGTAAAAACAAATATGACAACTAAAGAACGATTTATAGAATACTTAAAGATAAAAGGAATTGGGCAAACCTCTTTTGAAGAATCTTCTGGGCTATCAAGAGGAGCTATATCCCAAAAGTCAGGATTTAGCGCAAATTCTATAGAAAAAATAGCTATAGCTTGTCCTGATTTAAATCTTGACTGGCTCATTACTGGTAATGGAGAAATACTTAAATCATCCCACACTAATATAATTGCGAAAGCTCCTATGGAGTATGGAAAGGAACAAACTCGGCCACGTGTTCCTCTCACCGCTGCTGCTGGTTCTTTATCAGGTGACTCTATCGGAGTAACTTTAGAGCAATGTGAGCAAATGCCATTAATACATCAAATACCGTCTTATGACTTCACGATGTTCATTAAAGGCGATAGCATGTCGCCCCGGTTTGAATCTGGAGATGAAATAGCCTGCCGGCATATTGATCAATCTCGCTTTATCCAATGGGGAAAGGTACATGTATTGGATACTACACAGGGATTTGTTATAAAGAGAGTATATGAAGACGGTGATAAGATTCGTTGCGTATCATACAATCCGGAATATTCGGATTTTTCAGTACCCAAAGAAGATATTCTCTCTATGAGTTTAGTTGTTGGGGTAGTTAGTATAATGGAGATGTAAAAATTCCAAGATATGGGGTGGATTCTAATAGGACTATTTCTTTTTATGATAATTGCAGTTATTATTTTGAAAGGTGATTGGCAGTATGAAAAGGAAGCATTATTAAAGGCTCAAAAGCATATATCGCAACAAAACGAATTAACAGAATCGCAAAAGTATTACTTTGGAGATAAATGCATCGGCCTATCAGCACGTAAAGGATACAATAAATTCTCAATTGCTGGCGCATACTACAGGGATCTTCCAATTACTATGGTTGGAAAGTTCAACGGTTATGCTATTGCGCAAACCGACAATGAACACGACCAATACGCGATAGCAATATATAATGACACTGGAGTCCATTTGGGTTTCTTACCTGGAGGAAACAAAAAACAACATTCTTATATTATCAATGAAGGAGAACAAAAACGAGTTCATGCTTATGGTTATCTAGCATGGAATGGTTCGGGAATGTATGGTGAAGTATGCGTTGAAACGGATAAAAACCTCGTTGCAAAAAGGAATAAGCCATATAACGTAGAATTATAAAATATTTAATTATAATATCATGGAAACATCAATTACACCAATCATTATTGCAGTAGCAATAATTCAGTTAATAATGATTATCGTCTTCTTTACAATGGCGAGTAATATATCAGCCATTCGTAAGAGTATTATTCTGAAAGACAAAGATTTTCAAGCTAAGTTTTACGCATTAATATTATCTGGAGAAAAAGATAAAGCAAAACTTCTATTGTTTGAACAAATTTCCAAGGAAGAATCATTTATATACGCCATTCTCTATCAAAATGATAAAAAGATTGATACTATGCAAGAAAAATTCAGCAAAGAATACGATAGCGAATTGCAATTATTAGGTATAGAAAAATTAGATATGTCTATGCTTAAGATTTCAAAAGAGTAATAAATCAAATGTAATTATTAACCAAGACACTGTAACGGTAGAAAGAACAGTATCAAAGAAAGAAAAATGATAGTCACAAATTGATTATAATCAGCTGATAATTAAGCAAATTCGACAGGAAAACGTATTAGTTAAAGTGCAAACTTCTAAGGCGTGGGTCAAGCGTTCGAATCGCTTCGGAATCACTATTAACATCCGGTAACAGTTAAATGTTATCGGATTTTTCTTTTAAATAGCTGATATTAAACGTTTTACTTTCGCCCCGTTTAACTTTTAATAACTTGCCTGTGTAGGCATATTTGTAGGCATATCCCCTCTACAGGCATAAAATAGGCATATAAAAATGACGGCAATAAGAGTTGTAAGACAAGGCAAAAAAGGCAAAACCGACCGGCTCCCCCTGTATGTGGAATTTTATATCAACCGCGAGAAAATAAGGATCGCGGTAAGGTTAAGTGTCACGTCCAAAGAATGGGACGAGCAAAACGAAGTGATAAAAGGCCGGGACAAAGAGAGTAAAGACAAAAATTTAATCATCTCAAACATCCGGTCACGTGTAAGCGACATATTTGTTCGTGCCCGTCTTAAAAATGAGACGCTGACAAAAGAAAGTTTCTTCCGCCAGTACAACAATCCTTCGGATTTTGGTACTTTCTTTGATTTTGCACGGGTTTACCTCAAACAAATTAGCAAAACAATTTCTTTCGGTACCTGGAAACATCACGTTTCTATCATCAAGAAACTGGAAACATTCGCCCCCGGCCTTGTATTTTCAGAGATTACCCATGAATTTCTCCTGTCTTTCTTTGCATATCTTCGCAAAATAGGTAACATGGATTCTACGGCATGGCGTAACATGGCTACTATCAAAATATATGTAGGTGCCGCCATACGCGGCGGTTATATGGACCAGGACCCGTTCGCGGCCATAAAGATACGTCGCCCCAAAAGTGAAGTTATATACCTGACGGAAGAAGAACTCCTCCGTCTGACCGCCTTGTACCGGTCCGGCCGCCTGGAAGAATGTACCCAGAACGTACTCCGTTTTTTTCTGTTTCTTTGTTTTACTTCTTTGCATATAGGCGATGCAAAAGCATTGCAGATAAACCAGTTCATAGGGAATGAACTACACTACACACGAGGTAAGACCAAAATACCGGTAACTGTACCCTTATCGGACCCGGCACGTTATATTTATGAATATTACCGGGCCGGACGTACAAAAGGTAACTTGTTTATGAACCTTCCCACGGATCAGGATATAAACCGGGTATTGAAAACAATAGCCGGTAAAGTAGGAATAACAAAGGATATCAGTTCAAAGACCGGGCGGCATACATTCGCTACCTTGTATTATAAGAAAACACATGATATCGTAACGCTATCCCACCTTTTGGGACATAGTTCTATAACTATGACAATGGTTTACGCACATGCTCTGGAAGATGAACGCGAAGCGGGAATACACGCCTTTGATGATATGTTATAACTAAAAGAGTGAAGGGGAAACGTGTTTCCCGCTTCCCCCTTCGCTTTTCTACTCCAACGTATAAACGCTCCAGTCTATCGCCTTTTTAAGTGCCCAGCCTTCCTTTTGTGTCTCCTGTATATGTTTCACGGCACCGGTGTAAAACTCTTGTAGTTGCTGCATACTTGCAAACTCGTAAAACGTCGGGTTGTCTTCTTCCCCGAGCTTGAAAGTAACAGGAAGGTTTTCCCCGCCTGTCTGCAAGGCAAGATCGTACGCCGTCTTATAATTCATCTGGTTCTCCATGGAAAGCCAGACTTTCAGGCCGTTCCATACGTACCCGCTTTCGATCGTGTCGGTTATCTTCCGGTTATACCATTCATTAATAACCGCCTTGATTTCTGCCAGTGCGGGTAGATGATCGAACGTCTCTTCCATGTAACTACGTTGCACTCCTTCGGGTGTCTCTGTTTCCTGGTAATCCCACGTAATACGCCAGATTCCCCGGCGGCGGTTGGTGCATCTTACCGGTTCCGCCTTGCTGTCTGCATAAATCCGTATCATTTCAAGTAAAATGTATAATTATCAATCCTTTTTCACTTACTTCACCTTCGCAATGTGCTTCAAAAGGCAGTTCTCCGTCTCTTGCCGCTGATTCACAAATGAAAAGGGTTTCCTCCAGGCTGGTAAAATACTTTCTCTCCTTGCCGTCGAGTTCCAGCTTTATAACAGTCCGGTTTCCGTTTTTCGTCGGAACGTCCTTTTCATAATCAAGTACGATCACATCCTTGTTCATCAGTTCGGGCGACTTGATCCTTGCCCCGGTAAATCGTTTCCGTCCGTCTTTAGGCTTGTACTTGTAGCCCAGATCTTTTAATTTTTTCATTTTCTTTCCTGTTAGTTTATAAAATAAGTTCTTGCAATCGGCATGTTTTGTAAGCCCGTAAAATGAGGCGGTTAACTCCTGCCTGCGTTTCTTGCTTTTAATCTTGTGCATCTTGCGGGCGAACTTCTGTTTGTTACGCTTCCTTAACCGTACATGATCCGGGCGGGTTACATATCCCAGAAAGTCGATACCTTCGGTGATCGGGAAAACGGTATCATTGCTTTTAATCTCCAGGCGGGCTTTCCGGGTCTGTTCATGAATGATATCCCTAACCTTCCAAAGGTATTTCTTACTACCGGAAAGCACCAGACCATCGTCACAATACCGGTAATAATATGCTACCGCCTCCTGATCCTTTAACCGGTGATCCAGGTAAATGGATAGAAGCAAATTACAAAGCCCCTGTGATGATCTTAGCCCGATACTTACGCCTTTAGGCATCATGCGGATGCACTCTTCCAGGATTCCGATCAATATTTTATCCTTGAACATCCTTTTCACTGCATCCAGCAAAACGTCCTGGTCTACGCTCTCATAGAATTTCGTTATATCGAACTGGTACCCGAACAGGGTTCCTTCGGGATCATCCTTTATATCTTTAACGATATACTGTAAAAGGTCATGCGTTCCCCTGTTTTTAATGGATGCGGAAGTAGTCCGGATAAAACGTACTTTCAAATGCCGGTCCACCACATTCATAACAGCGTTAAGAACGATCCTGTCCTCCAGGGAAACCGATTGTACGATCCTTACTTTCGGCCCGTCGTCTACGGTCATTTCCCGATATCCTCCGAGCTTGAACCGCCCGCTCCTGATCCGCTGCCTGATCCTCTCTACCGCCTTCGGGACATCCGCCAGTATTCGACGCCCGGCAAAGCTGCGCTTTCGTCTTCTTTTGCGCAATACCGTTTTTATGGCGTCCTCTATATTGGCGTCCTCGACAATCTCTTCTATAATATTATCTTCTCTCCACATGATAATTAAATCAGCCTTCAATTCCCCGGGCCGGGCTTCTTCGAAAAAACTTCCTACCAAACCCCATTGCCCTGCGCTTTATTTTTCCCCTTTCCAACCGTAAACGGCTGCTGTTGGCGAGGCTCATTCCTCTTGGCTCCACGCCGGGAACACGTTCCCACTGTTGTACGCCAATTTTTAAGGCTTATGCGCTTTTTCTTTATTCTAATTGTTTGCAAGCCGAACACCGATGTTCGCATTCGTGTTCGATGAATCGTTATTCGCGTTCGCATACGAAACACCGCCTAACGCGTTCGCGTTGTTGTTCGACCGATACACCACACGAGTGTATATGAGGAAATCCGCCTTTGTACTTTTCGGAAGTACCGGCGCCCGTCTTACTTTCCGGACGCCCGCGCTACCCGCACAACGTTTTACGTTGCTGTTTTTTCTCTTAATCTGCCTGATTTATGGCTTTAAAGGCCGCGACGCTGCCCGCCCAGCGTATTATGCCCCTGAAGGCAAGCCGAACACCGATGCTCGCAGACGTGCTCGATGAATCGAGAACCGCGGCCGCAGACGAAACACCGCCCAACGCGTACGCGTAGTTGTTCGACCGATACACCACACGAGAAAGACCGGTACCCACATAGAACCTATCGAACCAATGTGAGGAAGTGGAACCGCCTTCTTTAGCTGCAATCAAATCCATATACCGGCCCCAAACCATGTGGGTAGGATAAATATCCGCGTTATAAACAGTAATTCCCTGTACAATGCGTTCCGTTCCGTCCGGCATGGTAATAAACCACCTTCCGTCCGCCGCCGTCTTGTTTACTGTGACATACTGCAACCATTCCGCCTTGTTTCCCTGGAAATTTTCATATCCCAGTACATTGACGGACTGATAATTTACACCGTCCCGGTAAGCACCTTCCGCCTGTGGATTGGAACCGCCTTTTTCCTTATAATAAGAAACCGTATCACGCATCCCCAGTGCATTTGTAAGGCCCGTCACTTTCTGGTAATTACTTGTTCCATATCCGCAAACTACCTGCGAATCGGTATTACCGTATTTAAAGAAATGCAGATTACCCACATCCTTGTGCATCTCCCAGTCGAACAGCTGGAAACCCTTGCCCCTGTTCTGGGCGTATTTGATTGCCTGGCTCTGTGAAATGGTTCCTACACTTGAAACACCACTGACAGAACGCAATACATCATCAATCAAGTAAGCTTCATAAGCACCTCCCAGGCATTCCGTATGTTCTACCCAGTCCGGCTCGATCGCTTCCACACTTTCCGACGTTGTGAGTAAAACGAAATCGAAGGCCGCCGAATTAAGGAAAGTAAAGGCCAGTTTCGTAGCTCCTACAGGAACGGCACAAAACAGGTACATACCATTGATAAAACCGTTCGCATTTGAAACGCTGATCCGACTTACTATTTTCCCAGCATCATCTACAAATACAGCCCCGTAAAGAGTAGAAGCAAAACCGGGAAAACGAACCTGCTTGTAATTCCGGACGTCCACCAGGGCGAACGATCCGGATTCGTATTCATTCTTCGCCTCTTCAATGGTCGTGTAATCCGTATTCTTACGAATCCCAATCCCTTCCGTTACGTCCAGTTTCTCACGGGTAAATCTTACACTGGTGTACCCTGCCGCTGCCGGCGCATCCTCATTGCTTGAAATAAAACCGTAAAGACACTGATTCAGCACGTCCGTTACTCCCTTGTACCAGTAATGAGGCTCATATACGTAAACTTCACCTTCCGATCCGGTTAATACTGCATCCGTGGCGTTCTCCACGCTGTCACTATCCCCGTATTTATTCCGGTTCTCATCATGAAGCGGATAACAGGTCATTTCACCCTCCGCCGTCTTTTTAGCCAGAATACAACGTCTTTTCGACAACACTTCCAATATATGGGAAGACGGGGTAAATTCAGTATTATAGTCATATCCGGTAGAGTTATCCAGATTCGTAATCTTTTCCCCGTCTCCTACCGTCTGATCTATTTTTATGCCGACAAACTGCGGCTGAATGATATTCAGTTCCGGGAAATGTGCACAAGTGGCGGCGTACTCTTCATCCGACATGGACTGGGTGAGCCGGTACGTACCTACCAGGCGGCACGTCTGCACGTTTCCCCCGTCTTCATCAACGCCGCCCATTGTCATAAGCCTGCGAAGCAAATTACCGTTCCCGTCCATATCTATACCGGTAATTCGTAGATAGCTGGTCGCACTGCATTGCTGTAACAACGTGTTCCAGTCGATCAGGCTACAGTTATCAATCACAAGGCGCGTGATATTTGCCGTACCTTCCAGCTGCAGCCCTGCATTGGTTAGTTTGCTCAGGTATCGGAGTTCGAGCGTCTGTAAAGTTCCGGGAAGGACGCAAACGGCCAGAGGCGCACCGCCGGCGAATGTCACACCGGTAAGGGATGTATCACCGGCCAGAAAGGTTTCAAGTTTGGTATTGCTTGAAAGGTCCATACCGGTAAAGGAAGAGGATTTAAGCCCGGAAATGTCGAGTTTTCGAAGGTTACGGCAATTACCCACCAGAAGGGCGTTAAGTGTCATCTGTCCGGCCTCACAGCTAACATTCAGTTCACGCAAGGCCGTACAGTTGTTCAGGTTCAACGTGCCGACAATGGCGTGGCTTACATCCGTCAGATCAAGCCCGCGAATACGGCTTGCACCGTAGAAATATTGCGGATCGTTTACTATTAAATCCGTGTCCATTGTCAGTTCCACCACAGCCCCGGCCGTTTCTGCAAGTACCGCACTTTGGTGCGGTGTTCCGGACGTGTAACCGTACCCGTAATAGTACCGTTCGGAGGCCGTAATCCGAATTTTCCGGTTATCGCTGCCGAACTTGTACCCGAAATAAGCCGCAAAGCTGTCACGACGGTAAGTACCGGCTACATACTGACTATCCAAAAGGGCGAAACGGTTCTGAATGGTATAAGTACGGTGCGCATAACGGCTTCCCTGCAAGGCATACAGATAATTATAATAACTGGTTCCGCTGCTGGTTGTCACCCCCTCGGTAAGCGGAAGGATATATTTATATTCCGAATCCTTGTTATAAATCCGCTCGCACCAGTTACCCATTTGTTCCTCGTTAAATACTTGCAGGACATATTCAAGGCTCATATTACTACGCAAGGTTTCCGCCACTTCCCGCAATTTGTCCGGACAAGACCGTACCAGTTCCCATAAAACGGAATCATGACCGGCAAAAGCATAACTACCGATACTATCGTCAAAACTTTCGTGGGTAATGGTATATTCGTATTTCAATACCGAATCATTACGCACACCGAACAATGTGTCCATATCGTAAGGAAGGAAATACCAGATCAGAGAATCCCAAGTCGCCAGCATCATGTTTTTTGCCCGGTTATCCACGGCCATAAAATAATCGGTAATCAGATACCATGCAAACGGGCTGTCATTACCGAAATACTGGTTATATTCCGCCAGGAACTTGGCGGGATCATCCTTACATGAATCGATCCAGTTCCAAAGCCTTGTAACTGCCGCCTTGTCGTCCTCGTGTGCATCCGCCCAGGTAGTATCTGCCTTGAAACGAAATTCCAGCGCATCATCAAAAGAAGACATATCGGTAGTCCCGAACAAGCAAAGGGCCTCGGAGTTATTCAAGAACTCCAGGCAGATACATTTGTTACGCTGCCCGTTCAGGGCCGCTTCGTCGTTGAATCCTTCAATTCCTTCAAAACCGTAAATAATCGCACTTTCCGACTTCTCATTATTGAAATTGTATTTTCCCAGATAAGTATTCGCACCGGTGCCGTCGTTGTCATAAAACAGGTCCATAGGGAAACCGTCTACGCCTATACGTACGTCATATTCCCCCTTATATGCAGCCTGCGGCGGTGTCAGCCACCTGCACTTCTTCCAAACGTCGTTCACAATACGCACCGCACCGGTATTATGTGTACCGGAAGAATCGGAAAAGTCCGCTTTCAAACAGAATATACTGATCGGCCGTGCTCCCGGTTTGAAACTGTATTCAAGAGACGGCACATCCACGCCGTTAACTTCCAGCGTGGTACCGTATTTTTCCAGGCGCAAGAAATAAAGACGGTAATTCTTACGCGGATAAGTGGTGGATGATGTACCCTGTATTCTTAGACCGATATTCCTTGCTACAAAATCATACTCCTTACCGTACGGGCTATAAAAATAGATATCGACCGGTACCTCGAATTTCTTGTTATTGGTGGCGTTGACAAGGTTCACATCGCCGACAATTCGCATAACCGCCTTTCCCTGGGCGCGTAACTTGTCTATGTCGATATCCGTACCGTTGTCCCCCGTAACATCGTTTTTTTCAAATAACAGGACCATTTCGTCCGACGTAGTACGGTCTACCATGTAATTATTTAATTCTTCATCATCCGTAAGCGCACGGTTATAAATACGGAAATTCCTGATCTCCACATCCGCCGTATCACTGAACAAACGGATGTTTACCGGTTCCGCCTGCAGTAGTCCTTCGGTAGACCCATACTGCACAGCCCCGCAACGGATTCCGTTTACATAAAGTTCCAGCAACCGTTTGCCAGCCTTGGACCCGACAATAAAGGCTATTTTCAGGTTCATATCACTTGCAAACTTTGTACTTACTTCCGTACCGCCGGAAACACGCATAAGGGCCTGCTCCGTTGTCATCTGGAAACCGATATCGCCGGCCATACAGTCCAGTATCACTCCCTGCCGGTCCGTTACCGATGAACAAAGAATTTCCATTTCATAGGTAGCCCCGGTAGTGGTCGCATCTGTGGAGAACGGCTGGTACCCGATTTCAATCTTCGCGCCTCCCGTAAGTTTCAGGGCGTCACCCGTCCAGCCGTTGCTGTTCCAGTCGAAACCTGCAAACGTTGTATGTATGTCGCCATAATCCCAGGCTCCCGGATCGGATTCACTGTTACTCCGCCCGGCTGCTGAAAGTTTCAGTACAAGCCCGGCGGTAGTTTCCTGCAAGTCGATCCCGCTTTCCGTCACGTCGATATAAAACGGGTATTCCGTGGCTCCCGTCTTAAATTTCATATTGATTTCACCCTGCTGGGTAAAACGGTTGGTATATGTTTGCGTAGTACGCGCCACACTGACAGACTGCGTTTTCACCCCGTCCCGGTAAACGTCCACTTTGGCCGGCGTCGCGGCGGGATCATAAGCCACAAAGTCAAATTTTACCTGTTCGTACTGCCCCGCTTCCAGGCGCGGAACAAGATGATCCTCCGTAAAAATACGACCGTCCGGAAAACTTATCATCGTGCCGATGAACGGTGCCGATCCTCCGGATTTCAGGATATCAATGTAGATACTTTCGGATTTTAACACAAGATCGGCGGAAGCCTCCATTTCGGCAACCATTTGAACGGTATTCCGACCGGTTACAAGCGAAGAAGGGGACAAACTGAAACTGCCGTTTGTCGTTCCCGATCTTGTAATGGTGTGCGCGTTCTGTTGCTGGCCGTTCAGATAAAGCGTGACGACCTTTGTTCCGGAACCGTTGACGGCATAAGGAATATTAATCGTATCGGCCAGCGTATAACCGCCAGCGGCTATGGCCCCGGCCAGATTATAAGAGCTGGTAAGGGAAAGGCTGACAACCTTTACGGATGTAAATGCCTGTCGGGTTTGTTTCTTGCCGGTAGTCGGATCGGTAGTGGTTGCCACTACGTAAATATCCGTGTTTCCCACAAGCAAGTAACTTGAAAGGTCCAGTTCGTAACTACCTTTAGAAACATCGCTGACTGTTTGGGAATACATGGTAGTTGTTCCACGCCTGATCGTAACGGTTATATCTGCCTTTTGCCCGGTGGATTCCCCTTTTTCGTCCCCCGTGGTGTACTGGTGATCGTACGTATAAGTAAGACGGGCGTTTCCGCCTTCCTTGATTATGGTGTTATCTACAGCCGCATTTAATACAATTTTAGTAGCCACCGTTTCGCCGGAACCTCCACCGGAACCGGCCGGGATATCTACAGCGGTAATTTCCGCACCGCTTTTATTCTGGAAAGACAGACGGACGGATGTTTCATCCTCGCTTACCTCCGCATTTACATTGAACAACGTGGAAGCGTCCACCTCGTTAAAACGGGCGGTTACAACCTTGTTTTCTACCGGATTGGTGGAATCTAAGGACAAAGTTTCGTCCACTTCCAGGATATCCACGTTTACATTCACATTACCGGCCGCGTCCGGCGTCTGCTTCTCGCCGTTTACCGTTACACTCTTTACCGTTCCTTTGCCGCCGAACTCTTCCCAGCTCGCCTCCTGATCCCAGACAGCCGGATCGGTTCCGGTAAATTGCCACGTCTCCCATTTACCGAGCGATGTTTCAAAGGTGATAACACGCCCCCGGTCGCGCCACTTGTCCGGTACCGCGGCAATGGCGGAAGCAAGAGTATAGAAACCTTCCGTTAGTGGCATGTTACCGGTTACGTTATAAGTATTCCCGCCGGCCGAACCGCCGCTGCCGAAATCCTCCCACTTTTCGACATTTTCAAAATCCGCGTCCGGATTACCTCTAAATTGCTTCGTCACCCAGCCGTCGGCAGTAAGGAACGAAAGGATCACGCCGTTTTTCCGGACATTGTTAATCTTATCCGCCGTTTTCAATGCTGTAAACACTCCCGACAGGTCACTATAGACGGTACCGGCGTTCAAAAAGTTGTTCACGTTGGTAAAGGTTGAAACCTGGAGTCCGGCCGTCTGCTGCAACTCCTGTTTTATTTTGTCACGGTCTACCTGCAACGTGCTTATGTCCTCGGAACAACTGGAAATATCCTGGGATAAACTTTTCAGCTTTCCCCAAAGAGAACCGTCTTCGCTCTGTGAACCGTCTTCGCTGCCAATACGGGCGTTAATATCAGCCAGCAATGCGGCAAGCGAATCACTATCTTTAAGCCCGTTCAGAAAATTAAGAATTTCGTTAAAGTTGTCGATTGCCTGGGAGGCATTATTACCGACAAGCCGGTCGATACGTAAAGATACGGCGTCTATAGCCTTCTGTAATGCAGCATCGGCGGCAATGCGTGCGGCTTCCTCTTCCAGGACTTCCTCACCCTGGGAAACCTTTTTCAGGTTTACGTTTAAAAAGTCAAGAACCGCCGCCACCATTTGGTTAGTAACGCTTCCCGCGTCTTCCGCGGTTTCAATGACTATAATAAGATCATCGATATACTCCTGTGTTGCCATATAGATACATTAATTAAATTGTTTGCTGAACTCTTTGGAATGAACGCCCGGTTTCCGGTAGCCGCTTTCCGTAATTTCTCCGGTCCAGTTGGACTCCTTCTCGGCAAACGTGAGCTTTAACGTCACGTTCTGCGGCGCGTCAGGGCGGACACGATAAGAAAACTCTTCCGCCGAAGGAATTACCTTGATCTCTTCCTGACCGTAACCAGACAGGTAGACATTATCAGAGGAAAGCAGATCAAGAAGAAAGCGTATTTCTTGCGGGCGTTTGAATCCCGTCTTAATCGTTACGGCTTCCTGTATCTCCGTACGTATGCGATCCGAATAATAATCATCGGTAATTTCATCGTAACGCCGGAAAACAGCGTCTTCGTCTTCATCCATGCCGGGAGTTACGCTCGCCTCGCCTTCCAGAGAAAACACTTCGTAAGTCCCGTAACTGTTCAGGAACCGGAGCCGGTAATGCTCGCGAACCGTCGGGCTTTGCTCGATCCCGATCCGGAGAGCGAACGTATCACCGCTATACACGTCAAAAAGGTTGGCCAGTACCCCGTAATCGGTAAAGAATTTAAGTCTTACGGCTTCCAGGTTCAAGGCATATAAACTCCCCGTCGTGCCTGGTACTGCAAGGCTTTGACCGGTAAGAAGTTCCGTTATTTTCAGTTCGTGTCCCGGATAGATGAAACAGAGCGGGTAAAGTTCC
Organism: Bacteroides sp. D2; assembly: GCF_025147085.1. Taxonomy (NCBI): domain Bacteria; kingdom Pseudomonadati; phylum Bacteroidota; class Bacteroidia; order Bacteroidales; family Bacteroidaceae; genus Bacteroides; species Bacteroides sp. D2. Next base: position 5,247,740 of record NZ_CP102261.1, read on the forward strand.
GTCTCGCGCATCGTTATACGCCAGTCGTTACTCCGGGTGGTAAAGAAGAAATTACAAGATTCATTCAGGAACTTCAAAGAAAATATATCAGTCCCCATATTTCGAAGACGTCTAAACTCCTTCTTGGAAATCCCCCCTTTCCAGGCTGTAAAAGACAGGTTATCCTCTTCTTCTCCCTCATTTACCACATGTATAGTTACTTCGGCCGACAAACCGGAAACGGCAAGTAGATGCTCCGTATTATCCGATAAAATCCGTGCGTCTGTTATTCCGGTTTCGACAATCTCGGCTATATTAACACGAAATTCCCCGATTCCGTTTCCTTTGAAAACTTCCTCATTATTCATTCTGATGCTGTATGTTGCCATAGAACTGGATGATACAGACAGAAAAATAGGATTACGCGTAAAAGCATTTCCCGTAGGATATATGTTCACCTTTAAAGCTTCGTCGCTGGCACTCATTGTATTGCTATTTTGGTTACGATAAAACTGCCTGTTAACTCATGCTGCATCTCCAGAGAGGATATAAAGCGGTCCCTGGCAGCCGAAGGATTTACCATAAACTTATAAAAGTCCGTAAGCCGGCCCGTATGGTTCTCCTTCCAGAAATTATAAAGCTCCGTTACCTGGGTGGTGCACGGGGCAAGTACGATGTTATTCTGCTTTTCCATGGTGCAAAAGTTGGATTTATCAAAGGAAGAATAAAGGACGGGATTAACCGGAATAGACAATAGAAACAAAAGTATCTGTATATTCAAATTCGGATTCATACGTAACATCCCGATATGTACCGGGAGTAAAACTTCCAGGCTCGTAGTAGATACTTATTATTGCTGTCGCTTTACATTTATAGTTCCTTTGTAATGTAATTCCCGCTTCCTGGGGATAGTTTTCAACCAAGTATTTATCATCATTACGAGTTGTATATCCGTCAAGCGAGTAAGTTATTGATTTCATTTCGTTCACAGCGGTCGGCCTTTTGTTCCATTCATCCCTCGCCTGTTGTAAAATCCTGTTCCTTTCATTTTCTTTGGCAGTTTCTATATTTGAACTTATAAATTCCCACGTAAAAAGCCTGGAACCAAAAACGGGTGTTTCCTGTTCCTTATCCAAATCGTACGGACCAATCAACCGGAGTGTTCTTAATGTCAGATCAACGGGTACAATCTTATTTGCCGGAAGAGAATAAGAAAGCCCGTCAAAAAGTAAATATTGTCCTCGAAGTATTACCGGTGTTAAGATATCCATACCCGTAAGCCGGTGAACCGGTAACAAAACGTTTGCCTCTATCTTATTGAATGAATGTCTTAATATAGCGTCGTATTTCTTCCAGAAGTTAAAAAACAGGCCATTATCATATTGAAAAAATAGCGACATTGTATGCTTGCTTCCGTCTCTTAATATAACCTCTTCGGCGTCAGAGGTGTAAGGTAACACAGAACCGAAAGGATATTTACTATTTTGGGAAGACGTAAACGCAAACACGAAGGATAACGGTGTTTCCACCTTCTCCGAGTCTTCATCGTTATTATTAGAGGAAGTTTTAAGATACGTGTAACGGTGCACGTAATCAGCAAGATATTGAGGGGAAAGAATATCATTCGGGGCAAAATCCATTGGAACGCATTCGTCGTCGCTGGTTAATTCGTTATCTTCGATATTGTCGGTTTTCCGATCCCAGGAAAAGAAACTCGATGAAGAATAAGTAAGGCGGTTATTATCTTCATCCCATTTAAACCACCGTCCTGTTGTTTCCTCATAATTTAGATGTATCACCCTTTTAGATACATCAACTTTAGTTAACCTTGCGACTTTCTGATCTTTCAAGTAATCTTCAAGTCTTTCAACAGAGGGGGCCGCACCGGTAAAGGAAGTTCTGGCCGATAACTTCATTTGCCGGGCCGTTTCGTAAGTTATTAAAGGTTCGTCCGTCAGGCTACGGGACAAATCAATGTCCGGAACATCATCCACAATATCCCGGATCAGTCTTAACGTGGCTGTTTTCGTATCGGAAGAAACATTATAAACCAGTCCGAAACGCACATGCAAGGCGTTTAAAAAGTCCTCTACTGTGCAATCCGGCATCAAATCAGCGTAAGAAAGCTTTCCTTTAACACAACAGTCGGCCGCATTATTCAATATTACCAGGTTAGAAAGTTCCTTGTTCGTCTTAAAAGGATTTTCGGTTATAGTATATCCAAATTCGGAAAAAACAAGTTCCAGCACACGCCATACATATAAAAAGGCCGTTACGCCGTAACCTTCCGGAAGTGTTACGGCAGTCGGAGTACCATTTACTAAAAAAGTTTCTGTTCTTGCTTGATAACGTAAACGATAAACTTTACTTCCTTCTGATACAGGTGTGATATAGTTCAAGTATTTAGGGTAAAACTGATTATCTTTCGAATCGTTACCGGTCATAATCTGAAATACGGCATAATCAGTCTGATAACCTCCTAAAACCTGTTGCAAATGTGCGCAAAGAGAATTAACGCTGCTATACTCCTTCACCGGTAATGTAATAGCATTTAATTTTTTTGCTTTCCATGCGCTGTAGGCTTCCGAATTGTCAAAGCCGATGTTAAGGGTAATACCTTCTTTTTTACCGGCGGAAACAATATTTATCTTTCCAGTACGTTTATATGCTCCGTCCAATATCGTACATGCCTGATCTTCATTCATCGGCTTTATACCCATGTCGAGACGGTGAGCAAAACCGGTTATTTTAGCATTGTTGCCGGTACATGGAACCGTAACCGGTACGGTTTGCGATCCCCGGTCGTTCATGACAGGGGATTTTTCATCAATCTGTACGGTAAAGTCACCCCCTAAATCCAGATAACCTTTGTTCGTCTTTATCTTTAGCATAATGATTACTTATTTTCCGCGTGTAAAGGTGTCGCGGGCGTTATCTATAGTTTCTTTGGCCTTCTCCAAATCCTGGTAAACGATATAGGCCTTTATCAATTTGATAGCCTCACAGGAGGCGCGAAGCTCCTTTGCCGCTTCCAGGAACTCCCGGTAGGAAGAATCCCCTGCATAAGAGGTAACGTAACCGCCTTCCGCATATTCACCCGGATTCTGTGGCAACGGGTTCGCATTGGTACGCTGCCGCCTGATCGCTTCGATAGTGCTAACAGCGTCGATTACTTTAGGATTATTCATTTCCGGCTGTGGTACCACATATTCTCCCTTATGAACAACGCCGGCCACTTCATAACGCCCACCGGGACCAGTGTAACCACCTTCCGAATATCCACCACCGGAAGAACCGGAAACAACACGTTCAGCCGTGGCGGTCTTGCTGCCGGTAGTGTTTTTCAGGGACATGTTTTTAATTCTGTCCCGTTCTGCTTTGGCCGATGCAAGCTGGGCCACACCGGTAGCCGCAAGCATTGCTGCAGCAACGGTTCCGGCGATCGGTCCTAAGTCCGCGTACGCCTTCATAATCGAAACGGCTGTATCTGCTATGATCTGGGAACACTTGATAGCAAAATTTACATCCGCATACTTCTTTTGAATCTCCAGTTTCTTATTTTCCTTCTCTTCTTCCAGGGCGGCAGTATCTTCACCGTTGTTCTCGGCTTCCTGTATGAGAACATCGTATTTTGCTTCCACCTGGTCGATTTCGGCTTGTTGAATGGCTTCCACCATGGAAGAGGAAAGACCGGAATAATAGTCAAAGTATTTTTTAGCGTTATTCATCTGCATTTGCAGCTTTTTACGCTGGTATGTCTTTTCATCTATTAATTCCTGATCGTGCAGATTCTTTAACAGGGCCAGTTCATTCTGGTATTCCTGTGCCCATGATACGCCGATCTGGGATTGAATCTGGTATAAACTATTCTGGTACTCAAATTCAAGCTGGCTAATTTCCTGTTGTTTCTGCTTCTCCAAACCAACGGTAGAAATCCCCGCCTGTCTCGCTATCTCAATTATGGCATTATAAGTCGTTTCTACATCCTGAACCTGTTTCCGGTGTGCTTCCTGCATACCGGTTATTCCTACCGGAACGGAAGTTATTTCACGTACTTTTTGAGCAATGGCCGCCCGATCACGCAATAACTTCATTTCAGACTCACGCACGGCGTCGGCCGCTTCCGTCGCTGTTTCTATACGTTTCTGTTTACCGGTAATTTCCAAAGCGGCAATATCATTCTGGTAAGTACGGTTTATCTCCAGAAGTTCTGCGGCGTGCTCCGCTTCAACTTCCAGCATATAGGCGTCGGCGGCTTCCTGCGTGATACTTTGGTTTAATACCGCTTTTTCCATGGTGTCCTTCTGGACATTGTAATAGGCGGTTTCAATCTTTAACCGTTCGTCCCGTTTCTCCTGTACCAGTTTTATACGGGCGTCCTCCTGCTTGCCGGTTTCCGTAAAAATGGCCGTCTGTGCTTCTGTTTCGAGCTTGTGGATTTCATCGAGTAATTTCTTTTTATTAGCCGGCGTTTTTGCTTCCAGCTTCTGGAGTGCGTCGATACGTTCCCGGTAATAGCGAAGGTTTTCCGCCGTCCCTTCGAGAATATACTGGGCTTCCGTCTTATTTTCCTTCTCCCGGTTCTGTTTGATTAGAAGCATACGTTTTTCGTGCTCGATCTCCAGAGGTTTTAACGTGGCGTCCGTTTCCGTATTTTTATACTCCCCGGCTTCCGCCTTCTTTTTGACCTTCCCCAGTTCGTTTAAACGTTTTATTTCGGTGTCGATACGTTCTATTTCCTTGTTTTTCTTGGCGATATTCGCTTCGCTATCTTCCGCCCACTGTTCCTGAACCTTTTTCTTTTCGGCCTCCAGTTTCTTTATGAGGGATGTTTCAGTATTTATATTTTCTTTATTGGTTCCGGTTAATGAAGTGGCCGTCGCCTCTGTTTTTAAGATATCATTATTGATCTGGGCGATTGCTGATTCTATACCGGCCAAATCCTTCTGTGTTGTCTGTAGGGCTTTCAACTGGTTAGCCTCTTTTTCCGTACCAAATAAACGGCTTATTTTAGCGGTAAGACTGTTCCGGTTATATCCTGACAATGTATTTTGCTGGCGGGTGTCCCAGTAAGCGTCGCTTTGCTCTGATTCCTGGCTTTCAAGATTCCTTTTTTTCTTGTACAATTCTTCCAGTTCCTCCTGGTAAGCTTTCAACTTGATTTGTTTTTCCAAGGAAACTAAATATTGATCTATAGCCTCCTTGTTGTTGTTTATGAGCCTGCCTTCTTCATTCAATTCCGCATTATAATCCGGTATCAGTTCTTTTAATTCAGCGAGCCTTTGTTTACGGGTGTAGTTGGAAAGGTTCTCGTCATTAATAGCAGCTACAAGAGTTTTTATTTTTGCTTCCTGGCTGGCATATTCTTCATTCACTTTCTTTACGACTTCCTGGTGGGCCTTCATCGCCGCCGAAGCCTGTTCCGTCTTCTTTGCAAGCTGGTAGATAGCAACACCGGCTGCCACGAGTAACGCGAGCAGGGCCGTATATGGATTCTTCAAAAGTTCGATCCTCATTAACCGAAGGGCGGCGGTACATCTTTTAATATTCAGGTGCAGCAATGCCTGGGCCGCCGCATAAGCCAGAGTAGCCGCCCGGCTGATATAAAGCTGTACGGCGTGCGCTTTCTCTGCAACGACCGAAGCAAGGGTCGCCGTTTTAAAACGGGCGTGCCACATGGTAGCGATTTTCAGTCCTCCATAGTAAGAAACCAAATAAGCGGTAACGGTATAAGTGACAACACCCCATTTATTAAACATGTCGATCATACCACCCACACCTTCCACCATAAGCGTAACAAGGTCTATTAAATCCCGGAGAATACCCTTTGATTCATAGAAACGTAAAACTACCCCTTCAATAGTTGAACTTAGCCGGTTTAATGCACCCTGAACGTTATCACCCATTTCTTCGGACATAGCATTAAAGGCGTCTTCCGCACCTGTTACCGCGTCGCAAAGTGCCAGCACGGTATCGGTACCGTTAAGGAAAGTGTTAAACGCTGCAACGGAACGTTTATCGGTCAGTTCAAGGGCCTTGTTCAAGTCTATTCCTTCGCTGTTTAGTTTTTTAAGTCCCTTTACCAGATCATCCAGGTTATTAACCGGACCACCGAGAGCAAGCGCGAGTTTGCCGCTACTGTCAGCCAGATTAAGCAAAATATTACGTGTTGCCGTCGCTGCCGATGAAGCGTCGAAACCGCTGTTTGCCAAAGCTCCCAAAAGGGCGGTCGTTTCCTCGATCGTGAATCCGAAAGAATTAGCTACCGGACCGACGGTAGACATTGCACTATTCAGGTATTCAAAACTTAAGGCCGAGGACGTTGTACCTATTGCCATGGTAGAAAGTGCCCGTTCCGTATCTTCCGCATCAAGATTGAAAATACGCAATGTTGCACCGGCAAGCGTAGCAGCCGAGGCAAGATCCGTGTCCACCGCCTTAGCGAATTTCAGTACGGAAGGCGTCATCGCTTTAATATCCTCTTTGAAAAATCCCAGCTTGGCAAGCTCTATCTGAAGTTCCGTTACCTGTGCGGCCGTATAAGAAGTAGTAGCACCCAGCCGGCGCGCTTCATCCGTTAAATCTTTAATACTCTTTTTCGTAGTTCCCAGGATAGCGGCCAAAGTACTGTTTTTCTTCTCAAACTCTATAATAGTACTGATCGCATCCCTTAGCCCGCCGACAATCTGCCCGGTTATCATTGCGCCGATAGTGACAAACACACCGGCCAGAACCGTTTTTATCTTATTCAGGGAAAGAAGGGAACTTCCGAAACCTTCCGCCTTTTTCGTGGCCTGCCCGTATGCTTTTTCAACTTCTTTCAGTTCCTTCTCCAGGGCGGCATATTTTTCCGGCTGCAAAGACTTCACCGTATCGCGAAGCTCTTTCCGCAAGGCGTTTGCCTTCCTTGCCAGCTGGTTGGCACTCATGGTGGTTTTATCCAGCCGTTTCTCACATTCGGCAATCTTCTTGTTATTCTCGCCGAGCGTCTTATTATTTTCTTTCAGTTGTTCATTCAGCTTTTTCCACTGTTTACCACCAGCTTTCCCTGTGGCGATTAAATCGGTCATAGCCTTTTTTATTTCCTTATTGCTATCCCGGAGCTCTTTGTTCTTTTCTGAAAGATTATGTATTTCCTTCTGCGCATCGGAGGCGTTCAGGGTTAACACCCATTCGATATAGTCAGGTTTTAATTTTGCCATAAGAGTAAATTTTATAAGGCAAAATTATCCTGGTGCAAAATGGCGGAAAAGGACATAAAAAAAGCCCGTAGAACCATTCTACAGGCTTATTATACTAAGAAGAACGTATTTTATCTCTTAAATGTAAAATCCGAAGGATCAAAATATCCTTTATCCTTAATTGTTGCCCGATCAATCATCCGGCAAACGTACCAGGTTAGAGGAACCGATATAAAAGGTGTCACGGTAAAGGATAGAAAGGTAAAAGCAAGCCACCCGGATAAAGTAGCCGGTTTATGCTTACATCCTACGAAAAAAGCTATTACCAGGAAAAAGCCGATGAGAAATAAAATATCTTCGTATGTCATACAATCATCGTTAGTTCTTTACCGATATCTTTAATAGTATTTACTATTAGGGCCTCCCGTTCTTGTGAGGGCTTTTTTATTCCACTTATATATTGAGACATAAGGCTTTGACTTATTCCCATACGTCGAGCCACCGCAGAAGCATTTAGTTCCGGGTGAGAAATAAAAATCCGATATAAGAAAGTTTCTTCTTTCTTATCTTGAATAGCTAAACAATCATTCATAGGGTCTAAAATTATGCAGCTATACCAATTTCATATAAAAACTCCGGTGCAAGGTCGGCACCGTTGGCCCATTCAATAGTAGCACGGGTTAAACCATATTGAACAAATTTTTCCTTATCCAATAACTCCCCGAAAACCTCACCTGTAAGATAAGGTTCCAAATTTACGATCTTTTTACTCCCGTCGCTGAAAGTAACAAGAAGCTCGTAATTCCTAATATAATCCACATCTATAACTCGTAACATAAGCGTTTATTTTAATGGTTCAATTTTATCTATTTTTTCCCCTTTTTGGGCCTTTTCCCAAAGAGAAAGTATTTCTGCTTCGTGCAAGTTAATCCACTCATTTACTTTTGCGATAACTTTAGCTGGAGCCTGACCGTCTACAATCCGATCCAATACGCTAATAGAACATTCATAATCACCATAAGTAAAATGAATATGTGGCGGATTATGATCTTTCCAATAGAGGAATATAATAATACCGAAGAATCTACAAATTTCAGGCATAAACTTTGTTTTATTGGTTACTGAAACAAAGATAGGTAATAAAATCATTACCTACAAATATTTAGGTATTAATTTTATTACCTATTTTAGCGAACTGGCAAACATTTCTTTTACCCTTTCCCTTACATAATCCTGATATTCATATTTAATCTTCCCGAGTGTGTCATGATACAGAATCCCGTATATCTGCCGGTTATAAATCTGGTAATTACCGTGTTTCTTCATATCCAGGAAGCGGGTATATAATGGAAGGTTAGAACGTGCGATTACTCCTTCGCCGTCTGGAACGACCGAATAATTCGGGTTCTGTAGTGCGGCCATTAATGCACCGGATCGCCCTTGTATGATCTCTCCGGTTCCCTGTACTTTCTTACGTTCACTGCCTTTCTGGTATATCCGCTTGGTAGCGATATCCAGTTGGGCTTGAAATATGTCCTGTATTCCACGCCCGATCCGGTCGGTAAAAAAATCCGTTTTAAAATTCTCGGCCATTCAGTTATTCATTTTTTGAGAATCCGGAAATAATGTGCCTTTTCCCGGATTCATCCTTAACAGTTTCATTTTTCTTGTTTGAGGCATATTTATATTTCCAATAGGTACACAACGCATCATTTACACCTATTGTAATAATACCTACTATGACAGTTAACCAGAACCACGCAAAAGCATCCATTAGAATCTTGTTTTAAATGAGAAAGCCAGGCTCCACCCCGCAAACGTCCGGTAAAAGCCGGATTCCGGAAGAGTGGAAAGGCTGGTTAAATCCAGTTCCTTAGTGACAGGGCAACCGGTGGCAGAATCTTCTATCAGCATTTGTTTGATACGCTCCATAACCGGCTGCACCTCTTCGATAGTCTCATAAGCCCCTTTTCGTTGGGGATCGTACTTGCTCATAAGGAAAATAACACATAAATTATTTTCCCTCACATTGTCAGCCGAAAGGCTGGCACCCGTTCCCGACGGAATCAGAATAAAGAGCACCGGACATTCTTCTTTTGATAGTCCTTGTATCGTCTTACTCATTTCCTCGTCAATGGTAACGGGTAGCACCTTCTTTATTTCAGGAACACGTTTTTGCACGCCTTCCCAGTATTCACGGTAAACCTTTATATCTATCATATCGTCAATCCCTGATAACGTTTCGCCTCCCATTCACGGCGGGTAACAAGCCCCGGAAGAATCTTACCGCCCCCGTATATCCACTTTTTGAACTCTGCCGGTATGGATGAATCATACGCATCCGCTCTGATCTTCTTATAAAGCGTTGAATTCTTGAATTTTCCGATACCTACATTAAAGCAAAAACTTACTACCGCGTCAAACTGGTACTGTCCCAAATGAAGGGGAAGCGCGTTCACCTGGTTTTCTACTGCTCTGATATCCGATTCAAAGAAAGCGTCGGCTTGGGGCTCGGTAATAACATCACCCGGTTTTACGCCAGCCGTGTGACCGTAACCGATCGTACATACTCCCGCGGCACATACATATGCTTTCAGGCGCAACCCCTCGAATTTCTTGATCTTGTTTTTTGTTCCTGTTGTCGTTCTCATTTCTTGTTACGTTTTTGGTGTAAATACTCAAACTTACATTTATACAGATAAAGCAATACATCCCAAAAGGGTGTATCGTCCACCTCCTTCTTATTGCCGAACACGCCGGAAGCCGCTACCTCAAAGACTATCCCGGTCCATCCGGTTTTATCGTCTGCCTTCCGGTCCTCGGATGCCAGCTTCTGAAACAATATCCGAAAGTCGATAGCTTCACCACCGATATAAACCGGTCCGGAAAGAACCATTTCCCAAACAGCGGAAAAGAAGTTTACCGCATGAATGGCAAGCAAGGAAGGAACGGCCGGCATCTTCTCCGGGTCCTTGTACCGGTAAAGCTTTAATGTGATATCCTGGAAGATTTCATTTATAGCCGGTTCGTCTTTTTCTGCCGCCTGCTTGCTTTGCTGCAACAAATCCAGGCAATCACAAAAGTTACCGAAAGTAAGACCGTTCAGCATGTCACCGACACCATGCCAGCCCCCGAAATCCTGCATCAGGTTACGCCCAGTTTTCAGAATGGGCGTAACGATCCGCTCGCCCTCCTTACCGGTTGTATAAGAGAAAAAGCCGTCCAGCTTTTCCAGTTGACCGTCCAGCTCTCGGATGATCTCACGCCGGTACATGGTGTAATCCGCTTTCATGCCCAGAAGGAAAGAAAGCCATTTTACGCGGAACTGTCCGGGGCTGATCGTACCGCGGTTCATCAGTACCGACAATATAAGAAACTGCCGGTACTGCTCACTGCTGACTTCATCCAGGCAGGAAGGAACCTCCGCCGTCTTACTATTATATGTAAACTTCTCCATATCCGGACATTAAAAGGTTATTCCTTTGGATTGTACGGTAACACCCGGTATATAGTAATCCACCGTTTCCGACTGCGCATCCAGTTCCCTGATGATATCCTGCAATACATCCAGGTAAGCCGCCGCGTCCTGCTCCAGACTGTTAGCAACCGATTGCCGGGCCTCTTTTTCCGCCCGCAATTTATCTCGTACGGTTGTGCTCTGCTGTACCTGTACGATTCCACTTGGCAGAACTTCCACCGGTAAACGTTCAACGGCCTTTTTTATGGTGAGAAGTGCAAGCGGGCGGCGTACATACTCCAGCAATTTCTCCGTTAAAACGGTATCGCCTTCAATCAGTTTATTATAACGGTTCCGGGTGATAACAGGTATTATCTGCCCGTCCTGGACTTCCCGGATCATAGGAATAAGTACCAGGAAAAGCCGGTGACTGCCGATATTGTAATATTCATCGAACGTTTCCTTATTCTGGATTAGAAGCCGGTTTATAGCCTTTTTCTTAATGCCGTTCATCCAGAAATCAAACTTTTCTCGGTCCATTAGCTCCACCAACGCGTCTACGGCTTCATAAGCCAGGTTCCGGATATTCTCTTCATCCTTGAACTCCTGTAAGGCAGTCATACCCGTTTCATTCTCTCCAAGGTGTTTGCCACGTCCGGCCGTTCCGTGTTGTGCGTCCAAAGTGGGAATGACCTTTAACCAGGTAAACATCGCCACCGCCTGCTGCATCAGCCGCAAAGTTTCCGCCATGCCGTCCGATTCCGTGCCGTCCGCATGATCTTCACGGTAATACTTATCTACCGCGTCTATGGGTTCCGTTCCGATGATAGCCTGTAAATCCCGAATACCCAGCGGTAAGATAGGTTCCCACTTGGTAAAATCAAGATCATTATCGATCAATCCCAGAACACGGACTATTTCACCGGCACCGTCACCGCCTTTATTAAATAACTTCGTCATTTGCTCGGTCTCTTTTTAGTGTATATGGTTTCCAATTATCAAAATCCTTTGTGAAATTGTTTATTTCATCGTAGAACTCCTTATAAAAGCGGGCCAGCCCGGTGTCTATCGTTATACAGGTCTGTTCCGTACGCGGATTGGTGTTCACATTGGCCGAGCTTTCTATTACAAAATCAAAAGCGTTACCAAAACCGGCCATTACTTTAGCATGGTTACGGAAAATACAGACACGTGATCCGAAACGTTCCGCCACCTTCTTTAGGTATAAATAAACATCCGCGTAGGAACCTTGAAAGATTTCACCTACATAAAAATCCGCGTGCCCTATGTCTTTTCTCTCCAGCCATTTCTCCACCTCCTTAACATCGGTAATTGCCATACACCAGGTAGAAATCAGAACATATTCCACCGGTTGTTGCTTCACGATCACACGAAGATAAGTAAGGCTATCAACGTCCCCATGACTGATACAGTGATAAGACGCCCCTTTCTCAAAATGCCAGGGCAAACACTCTTCCAGGTGCAGCTCCGATTTTATCCGCCGATCAAAATGAACGTTTTTCGTCCGGCGGGCCTTTATATGCTTGTCCGGGGTGTTATCGGCCCGGTTCTCTTCCGGTTGCCGGTCGCTTACCGGTTCTTCCGGCACATCTTCCGGTTTCGGTGTAAAAAACAGACTACGCATTTTCTTTCATACGGTTAGAGGGTGAAACGTTCTGTTCCGCTTCCACTATGGTACGATAAAGCCCTACTTTCGTTGCGGTACCCGGAAAGTTGGCATTAATATACTGCTGTAACGGCTTACAAAGGATCATGTCCGGAATAGCCGTTTCAGAAGCGTTATACACTTTCAGGCTGTATAATTTCTCCGATCCGGAAGAAAGTTTGTTTTCTATAATCAGATTTGAAAGTACCGGATCAAGACCGAAGCCGGAAGTGGCGGCAGCGTCCGCCTTATTGGATATCTTAATCTGGGCGTCCACATAATCCTTTATCTTCTTATCCAGTGGTTCCACCGTCCAGCCCTCAAAGTTATTCGCTTCCGGATTCCAGAATTTGGTCGTGTGCATGTATTTTCCGGCGTTCTGCCTTCCGGTAATGTTGGAGGCGAATTTCTCCATAGCTTCGTCCTTGAAATCTTCCAGCATCTGGGCCGTATATTTCTCGCCTGTACGCTCGCAAACCTGTTTTATACGTGCTTCCGCGCGGTCCCAGTAAGACTGCGGCGATTCGATATGCAGGGAAATGGCCGAAGCGTTTTCGTTATAGGCGATCAGGATAGCGGCCAGACCGCCGGCAAGCTCCAGCCAGTCAAGCGCACCCAGAAAACGCGGCGTACTCATAAAGTCCTTACAAAAGGAATAGATATTATAATACTTCACGGAAACCGGATATTTGAACGGGTGGGCCGGATCAAAGATCGGGTAACGGTAAGTATAAGCCGGATCAGGATAAGGAAAGTCGCCCACAAGCACTTCCTGCGGTTCATCCTCACCGTCGGGAGGATATACCAGACGGGCCTTCTGGTAGGGAATATGTTCCAGCCGTACCAAACGCCCGGGATTGCCCACACGTGGCGCACGGTTCCGGACAAACTTTATAAAAAAGCCCTGCATGTGTGTTAAGTCTACGAGTGAGCGATGAAGAACCGTCGTGTAATCCCACGACTCCAGGTCGGCGGTTATTTCCGGATCGAGTTTCCAACGCCGGTAAAAACGGTTATTGTCTTCGTCGATTGCATCCTCATACAGCCGTGGACCTTCTCCCCACTGCAAACCGGCTATTTTACCCATAATACCTTCACCGGCGTAGAATTTATCCAGTAAACGCATGACATCGCCCGGCATGTCGTTATTATCCCCCATGGGAACAATAAAAGTACCGTTTACGCTGATCTTACGCGAAAAGAAAGCCCCCCGCCGGTTTAACTGGATGCTGGAAGGTTCCCAACCTTTACCGCGGCCACCGATAGAAAAGGAGATCAAACCCTTGTCAGTGCCGGTATCTATAATTCCAAAGTTGCCACTTCGTCTTATTTCCATACTCTTAAATCGTTATTCTTTTCCCGTTGAACTCCATTACCAGGCATTCCCAGCAATTCAGCGGCCGACCCGTTGTGGTGTCCGTCAGGAATAGTTTATAGCTTGAATTTTCGATGCTTTCATCCGTCGCCTTCTTCCTCAAACGGGCGGCCGTGAGTATCACCATGTCACCGCCGTCCCGTGTCTGCCGGTTCCATTTCCGGAACTTGATAGAAAAGGTTCCCCCTGAAATGGTAATCCGCTTCATCTGTTCTACCGCTACATAAAGGTTTATTTTTTCCATAGTCGGCGGATAAAACTTTTAATCCCGCCCCAGTTATCATGGACCAGGCAAAAGGATAGAAAGAAAAACATGAATTTTAGGAACGTCCATAAGCTACACCCGTTTGTAACCTTTTCTTTTTCCTGGCTTTGTTGCTTAACGTCGGATTTACGGGTAACGACTGTTTCCGCTTGACTGGTAGTTTCCTTATGATCCTGGAAGGAACTGCTTTGATTCTTTCCAGTTCTTTTTTCAGTTTTTCGGTTGCTGAAATCAATTTCTTTAATTCTTCCGAGGCTGTCGTAGTCGATACGGATATGCGTACTATCTTCCCGGTAAACGTCAAGTACGTGCTCCTCATTGCTTGAATCTCTCCGCGCAAGTTCAATAACTCCGTCAGTAGTTGTTTGTTTTTCTTCTCCAGTTGCTTCTGTAACCGTTTTTCGTGTAACAGAGCGAGAAGAACGACAACCGTAAAAACAAGCTGCAAAACAAATAAAAATAAGTAGGTGTACGATTCCATGTCTCATGTTTATTAAGTCGTTAATTATTATTAGTGTCAAAAGTGATAGATTTACGGTTCGGGCAATTTTTCACACCGCAAAGAAACGGCTTCATAGTGTCCATTACACGGGCGTTCTGCTTGATTGCCTTTTCCATTTCGTTACATTTCTGCAGGACTTCCTTGTACTTGTTATCCACTTCGTCAAACCGTTTTTTCTGTTCCTGGTACGCGTTCTTTAGCTCCTTACGGTCATTCTTCATATCCTCGATTAGTTCCTGGTAAACCTCTTGTACTGACTTCATGGCATCAGCTTCCGCCTGTTTACGGGTATATCGGAGAGTGAATAACCAGGTCAGTCCACCCGTGCAAAGAGCCGTAATAATCGCTGTAATTATCGTTTCCGTCATATTGATAGAGTTGAAAATTTTACATTATGGTCCAGACGGTACATACATGCGTCAAATAGCCCGCCACGATCCCGGCCAGGTCTGCCAGAATATCCTTCCAGTCCCATTTATTACCGGGTGACATTTTATCCCCGTATTCCTTACCCAATGAAGCACCCAGGGCAAAGGGAACACCATAATTACCCAACAGGGCACATATAGCGTAATTAATCCCGAAATGCTTCCATTTGTCCGTTCCTATTTTCATAATTTGAATGATTGGTTACTGCAAAGGTGGGAAGAACGGACACGGACAAAAAGGACATAAAAAAGAGTGCCGGGAACCACCCCGGCACAAACAAACCCTAACCTGGGACTTAAACCCAACGGCTGCCTTTTCAGCCGGTATGCTAAATTATTAATATTAAGGATTAGACAGCTTTTCGATGTCTTTTTTCATCATACGTAAAGTTCTGATTCTTTCTACTATTTTTTCAGCGGAAAGAGGTTCGCCCCCTTCATCGGTCAAATCGTCGATAGTTTCCTCTATTACTCGTATGTAACAAGCGGAAACCGGCTCCGTCTTAACTTGCCACTGCTTCAATATTCCGGCACTTTCATCTGTTATATGTGCGCCGTTTACTTCTATATCTTTCATAACAAATCTTTCATTAAACGTTTTTAATCGGTGTAGTCTCTAAGGTAGTGAAATCAATTATTCCGGCCTGCCGGTATATCCCGAGGGCGACTTTCCTAAACCGTTCGTAATTACGTCTGTCAATGGGCGATAACTGCCACCTCTTCATGTCTTTCATCAAATCCGGTATATTATTAGCACTATTATACATACAGTTGTTTTTACCGTACTCGTGATGAAGTGATACAGACTGAAAATTACCAGAGAAAACAACCAACCGTAAACGTTCAAGTTCAAGGAAAGCAAACTCATTGTTAACCTTCTCCACTTTATATGCTCTTAATTCAATGGAAGGCGTACCGTATTCACGTTTAACGAAAAATAGGATATCAGGATTATTTGTATTCATCTGGCACCTCCTTTTAAGTCTTCTAATTTAATATGTGAAATACTTGTTATACTTTCCAGTACCCCGTCGCATACACTTTTAACCCTTAATCCGCGGGAACCGTCTTTCTTGGGTAAATTCAGGTGATAATACGGGCGATTCCTCCAGAATGTAATCCGGAAAATCCAGCCACGAACTTTAAAAGTAGCATTGCTTATTTTATAATCAATCTGTATCAGATCACCCGGTTTAAATTTACTTTCTTGTAGAAACATTTCCTGTATTTCTTCCTTTTCCTTCTTTATTTCCTCAATCCTTTTATCATTGTTTTGTAATTGAGTAAGTAACACTTGCTGATATTCAGTATATATCATTCGGCACCTCCTTTCTTTTCTATCTGGGGACGCTCTGAAAACCTATATATTCTTTTAACCCGGTAAATGAAAAAATAGGCTACAGGCTTGTCACAGCCGTTATTATGTGTTTTAGTGTCCTGATCTATATGAATAAACCCGCTACCGGAAGATATTTTCAGCGGCATTGTTTTAGGGTATTTCTCGTTCAGCTCCTTTACCTTTGCTTCCAGTTCAGTTTTAAAAGCATCAAAGGAAATTTTATCAGGGCAAAGCGTATTACCAAACTGGTTTGCAAACTCTGCCATTTCAGCACATTTTCGATTCTGTGGTTTATATTCGTTAAGCTCTATAAAATAAGATATCATTTTCGGCCTCCTTTCCTCGCTTTCTTGGCACGACACACACATATAACTGCACCAATGACAGCCGGTGGATAGATAAAAGTAAGACAGAAACAAGCGATAGCAGATAAGTAATAAGCCCCAGAAGTTGAACAAACAGTACATTCATGTTTCGGTTCCTGAAAATAACGATGTTGGATCGTGTTTACGTCCGTGCTACCAGTACGGAACGAAGGCACGTAGCTTGTGCCGGATTGAAGTTCTTTTTTCATAACGGTGTAATTTTGACTATTTTACATGGGAAAGGCGGTTACCATTTCCCCTAATTCGTCAAAATTACACCGCAAACCGTCCGAAGATCGGGTTATAAGTTAGGGAAAGGCAACCGCCTTATATATCCAAAATAGATAAATACCGAGCATAAAAAAAGCCCGTTGTTTATTCGAGCCAATAACCGAGACTCACCGGACCGCACCAGCGGTGTAATTTTGACAGGGGCAAATGTCGGTATTAAAATCTGAACAAAAAAAAAAAAACGTTAATAAAAGTTTACCATAAAAGAAAATTTATCGACTCTACGATTCGTTACTTCGTAACAAAAACGCCCGCCAAAATTGGCGAGCGTTAATCTATTCTTATGGTTCATATCTCTTTTGAGCTTCATCCTCTTCATCACTTTCCTTTTTCATATTTCGCATAAATAAAGGAACTTTCTTTTCAACCTCTTCATTTTTATTCTCTTTATCTTCCATGGCCGCTTTCTCCATGTCTTCAAAATCTTTTTGTGTTATAATTCCTTCTCGTATTTCATCATCAGAAACTATATCTTTACTTAATAACCAATGATATACATTTTGATTCGTGCTCTCATTTGTAACAACATACGCCTGCTCAAATTTCCACCGAAATTTTGCTAAATAATTCATGGCGTCTACCATAGAATTAAATTCAATTTTCTTCCCGGATTCATCTACCATAAACGTTTTGTATTTTCCGAAATAAGATGTTTTTTGCCCGAAGTCTATTTGTATTTTGACTTTAGAACTTAAGACTTTCCCTGTACCAACAATTTCACAAAACGTTTTTCGAGTTTCTTGTGCTGTCGCTGCTACTACTAAAATAGCCAACACGGTAATTAATAATAATTTCTTCATATCAGTAACTTAAAATTAGTGTATACTTTCATCTGTACCACCCGTAAGTTCTGACGGTTATATGCAGTGTAATTTTGACGGCTGCAAAAATACTTAAATATGTACATTTATAAAGAATATAATCCCCAAAAATGAAAGGCAACCGCCCAAAAATACACGGTAATTCACCCAGAAACGGGCAAAAAACGAGTAAAAACACATAAAAAACGCACTTTTTCGCGTAAAATTTTGGTCTAAATGCAGATAAACGACTGAAAAACAGTCAAAAGCCGAAAAAAAATTCAAAAACTAAAAAAATGACACCTTCCGAAGACCGAGCCGCTCAGAAGTCGGAAAGCAGTTGCCCTCCCCCTAAAAGGTGAAATATGACCTCTCCCGGAGGGGTACCCGTAACCTGGTAACACAAAAAACGCCGGAAAACCAATTTTCCAGCGTTACAAGGCAATTACCTTTTATGCCTGTTCTCTATCCATTGATCCACAAACGAGTCGGCCTGTAGCGTCCGCTTGCCCCGTACTAAAGCTATCCAGCCGGGGCGCATCAATAAGTATTTGAAAGCGTCGGAGAAATTGGTGGATAACATCGGTAGTTTTTTCGGTGCAAGCTTTTCGGACTTCTTCACTTTGAACACTACCTTAGAATTACCCCGGTATTTGATTTCAGCCTTTGCCTTTTCTACGGAACTAACCATTTCTTTACAGTTCACCGCATCAACCAGCAAGATAGGCAGGTTCTTGTTGGTACCGCCCATAATCTCCTGCATAAAGTCGTATTCTGCATCCTGTCGGATAACTGCCTGTTTACGGCTCTTTAGGTTTACGATCCAGCCGGTACGGTTCCCGCTGCCGTCTTTTTCTATGGCGTCTTTGATCTTACCCGCGTAATCCTCCTTCTGTTTCTCAAAGTTATTACCTGCACGGTCATAGTACAAATCCAGTTCTTTGTATTCGTGGTTCTGGAAGAAGGTGAGGAACTGGTCGGCGATCTCCCGGAACCAGCCCGGCGGTATCTCAAAAAAGTTCTTATGTACCCGGTAATAAGCACCGTCCGCCTGACCGATCACCAAAGAAAGCATATTACCGAAGTCCATACCGCCTTCAATCGTTTTATCATGGTGCAGGTACCGGAGTTCCCGCGAACTGTAAGCGGCTTCCCCGGAAGCGGTACCGTTATAATACTTATGTCCTTCACCAAACAACACATAGAAACGTAAATCCCTGCGAAGACCGGGACGCATACCCACCACCGACTTTTTAAATTCGTGAAGCTCCAGCGTACCATTATACAACCGCCTTAAATACTCTATCGTAAGTATCTCAACATTAGCGAATGAAGAAGCGTTAAGAAAGAACGTTTGTCCTTTTCTCAACTTCAATAAAGCCCGGTCGTAATATTCAATATCCCGTTTCAAACGTTTCAGCTTCAAGGGGGAAGGCTTATTTTTTCTTTCTTCTTTTAATAGAGAAATTACCAGATCATTACGCATACTTGCCGCCTGTACTATTTTAATGATCCGTTCCGGGTCCATTTGCTTGACATACCGGAAAAACCAGTCGTACTCGTTTTCGTCGATATCCGGCATATCGGTAGTAATGGTTATCCCCAGGAACAAATGGGAATGTCCGTAAGTGATCGCATCACCGCGAAGAATAGGCATAGCGCGGTTTACTTTCATTTCCTTGTCGTACTTCGCTTCATCATAAAACAGATGTATTACAGACTTTCCGGCAAGCAGTGAAGGGTTATCCAGTGATCCCATAAAAATAACGCATCCGTTCCAGAAGCTGTAAACATGCTTGTAATCATCTACAATAACCGAACATTTACGCCGCCAGGATTCAGGCGGGCGGGTATCTTTTACATAGTGTACCCCTTCGATCAGGCCCATAAGCTGCCAGCCCTTCTGAACGGCCGGCATTATATTATCTTCCAGGTTACTGTAGGTATTGGCAACAAAAGCGAACGCACCGCCGGGCATTTCTTCCACGCAACGGGCGGAACGCCTGGCTTGTATAACGGTCGATTTGGCCATACCGCGCCCGTCAACAGATACAAGGATAGTAGTATCGATCCAGTCCGTCAGAACCTGGATTATATGGCCGTATTTGATTTCCACATCATCGGCGTTACTCACCTTCGTTATCTTCCCCGAACTCTTTGATATCATACAACATACGTTTTTTCAGGTCAAAAGCTTTAATACGCGCGTCCTCTTTTATATTATCACGTACAATAACAGGAATTTCCGGGATCGCGTCGATAAACTCTTCCAGTTCCTTACGGTCGATTTCAGGAACACCCAGATCCTTACGGCTGGTAGTATAAATAACCGTGCTTTTCTGTGAAAGCAGTTCCTCCGGTATTTCGGCCTGTTGATCCTTATAACATCCGCGAAGTTCCGCCGCCAGTTTCAGCAGGTTCTTAGCCTCCTTCACATTTCCCATAAGAAAGACGGTATTCGCCCAGTTTTCGGCCTTTTCCGCATACAAGTTAGCGAAAGCCTGCGGGCGTACGTTATCCTGCGTATAAAAGAAATTGAGACTGTCAGCGTACACCTGGCGGGCCATCCAGTCCGAAAGGCCGTAAGGTTCCGACTTCAAAAGGCGGATGATGCCGGCCTTTGTCACCAGCTTACCATTTATACGCATACGGGCACGAAGGCCCCGTACCATTTCCATAAGGCTGTAATATTCCCTTTCATCGGGCGCGAGGGCTTCCAGCGTACCGGTAGAAAGAATCCTTTGAATCTGGTTGATATCCACCTTGTCAAAGTCTATTCGTGAGGGCTTAATTAAATTCGTCGTCATCCATTTGTTCGATTAAACGTTCAAAAGTATGTCTTTTCCGTACGGCCTCCAGCTGTTTTATAGCTTCCACGTTTCCGCCTTCCGCCGCTTCATGGAGTTTTATTTCAGGGGCGGCACGTGCTACCAGAATCCCTTCCCGGATCAGGAAGTTAACGGAAGTTCCTACCGTTTCCGCATCCCGGACAAAAAGCCTGGCATCCTCCAGAGAAAGCCCCAGGGAAACGGCTATGTCTTTCGGCGAATACCCTAAAGAAGACAAACGCCGTACATCCTCTTTTTGCTGCGCATCCAGGTAAATACTATCCACCACCGTTAAATCGTTCATACGCATCTTTTATTCGTTTCTGTGCCGTGAAATAATAAATTTCGTCCTGTTCCATTAATACAAAGTTCCGGCCGCTTTCAATGGCTGCCACGGCTGTAGTACCGGAACCGCCGAAAGTGTCCAGGATCAGATCGCCGGGCTTTGTACTGTCTTCAATCAGTTTACGGATCAACGCCACCGGTTTCTGTGTGGGATGAACCTTTTCACCTTCTACCAGTTTCGCACCGGACGCAAAAGACCGGATATTATCTATTATGTTTGTGGCACCGATAGAAACACCCTTCCCGCAATGAAACAAAATAAGCTCATGTATAAAGGCGTAATGATTACCCGGGCCCGACTGTTTGTTCCAGACGATCATGTTTGACGCGCCTATATACAAGTCAAACAACGGATAATAGAAAGCATACCCGCGCCAGTCCGTAAAAAAGTACACACAAGCACCGGGTTTCTTCACCCGGTTAAATTCCAGGAACAAATCCCGGTAAAAGGGTTTACAGATAGACAAATCTTTAAAGCTGCCTTTCTGCCCGTTGTGTGTCATTCCCAGGAAATAAGGCGGATCGGTTATTATACAATCTACGGAATTGTCCGGAACACGTTTCAACGCCTCCAGGCAGTCCTCGTTATAAATTTTGTTTGTAATCATTGGAAAGTTGTTTAAGCCGGCTTTCTTCTTTTTCTATCCGGAGGGTTAATGTTTTGAGCTGGTGTCCCAGCTCCGAGCGGTCGCAAGGATGAGAGAAACGGCCCAGGTTCTTTGTGATCCGTTGCCGTTTCCCTGTCAGACTGGCAATAAGTTCGACTACTTTTTTTTTCGCGCCTCGATTTCTTCCTCTATGGCCTTCTGTGTAGTTTCCCACTTCTGGATCAATGCAAGGGCACTCGTTTTCTTCTTCTCATCATCCCCGGCCTGTTCCAGTTTCGCCTTATTCTTTGAAAGGTTGGCGCGGGCGTTATTCAGTGCCTTTTGTATGTCGATATCCGAAAGGTTCTCGACGCCCTTACGGACGGACAAACTTTTTACCTTCTCACATTTACCCAGAATCTTTCCGTTCTCCCGGTAATATTCCAGTTCGTCCCACATATCGCGGTTAGCGATGAAGTTTTCCACAACCGCCTGCGCTTCCTGTGCTGTAGAAAGTGAACTGACATCATCCGGCGTGGCTTCCAGGCGGGCAAAAGCTTCCTTATACTTCCCGTATGCGGTGAACATGTCGGAAACAAGTATTTTCAGAATGTCGGGACAATCCGGAGAGTTCAGAAAGGTAAATTTCTCGCGGAAACGTATCATTTTGGTTACGGTTTCCGGAGCTGCCTTGTATCGTTTCTCCGCCTCTTCCAGTTCCTCTTCCAGCTCTTCCACACGGTCGGCATTTTCATCCATGGAAAGAACCTTATCCCGGAAATCGGACGAAACGAGTTCTTCCACGCTGACACCGAAAGATTCGGCAAGTTCCAGCAACAAATCATCGCTGTATTTTACCGGCGTTTTGGGTGTTTCCTCCCGGACGGGTTCCATTTTTACCGCGGCCGGCTGTTTGGAGTTGCGCCGGATCGTCTTAAACTCACGTTCGGAAAGCCCGGCCAACTTCCGTAGTTCCTCTAAAAGAATGGCCTTCATCGTTTCCGTTTCTCCCTGCCGGCGGAATGACTTCTTTAACATACGGTTGATACCGTATTTCTCGTACAGTTCCACGCCCTGAATGAAGTTACGCGGACCGGCCAGATAGGTAATAATTTCCTGTTTCATACTATATAAAAATTTGATGATACAAAGGAAAAAAGGGGCAATTACCCTAAAAAGGACAAAGGGTGGCCGGGCATGTGCTGCCGGTCACCCTTTGAATTATATGAAAGCCGTTTACTTACGCCTCATAACGGCTTTGTTCAATCCATTTCATAGCCTCCGAACCGTCGTTAAACGCCCGCAACGTCAGTTGGGAACCTTCGGAAGCGGTAAACGTCTTACCACCTTTCAGAAGGAAATTACCGCCCGTCTCCACTGTGGGCGCAACGCCCGAACATCCCATAAGGGTAATTACCGATCCATGACTTCCACCGGTAACACCGGCTATCTTAGCCGCACCTGCGGAAAGCTGGTACTGCCCGTCCGTCTGGTAATCTATATCCGTGGCACCGGCTTCCACTACGGCCACCGGTTCTTCCAGGGTGTCGGTACCCCGGTAAATGGCGATATCATCCCCCTTGCTGATCTGGGTGAAAGTAAGCTCGTTCGTATTCGATTCATTGGAACCGGTATAAGAAACGGATAATTTACACGGGTTACAGGGTGTTCCGATCAGATCGGCAGGCTTTCCGCTACAATAACGGAGCACAACGATACATTTCTTGGACAGCCAGTTTGTCTTAAACTCGCGAATTTCCTGTTCATTACCGGGATGATTGAACTTAACGGAAGGCGTATAACCTTCGGCGTCCGTTTCCCCGTCACTGTTGGAACTGATTTCAGCGGTACCGGGTGTCAGGTAAATACCGATCGCGTAACGTCCCGCCTTCATTACGATATCATCCTCGATAACCACGCCGGCATCGTTTCTCTGCGGAAAGGAAAGAATATCGTCAACGTCGTAAATTACGAGCTGATCCTTGGGCTGAATACCGTTACCTGGATTGCCGGCCGGCCTTCTTACGCTTGCTTTTACGTATGTCATAACTTAATGATTTATAATGTTATAAAATGGAAGGGATAAAGTATCCCTTCCGCAAAAAATTAGCCTCTTGCCACTTCGTAGAATTTACCGTCGGCGGCTTTCGCCAGCTTGATAAACTTGCCTTCGGAAAGTGTCATAGCTTCGGTTAAAACAAAGTTTCCGCCGGCCGCAATGGTGGAAGCATATTCAGAACCGTTTCCGTAGATCGTGTAAACAACACCGGCTTCCGCATCGGTAAAGTTAGTGATTGCCGTCGCCTTTGTATTCTCACCGGTTACGAATACTTCACCGTCAAGCAAGGAAGGTTCCGTTTCATCCGGCGCAAACTGTAACGCATCGGAAGAAGCGTTTTCGCGGCCGATCTCGATAAATTTACCGTCGGCACGTTTCATCAGTTTGATAACATCCCCCTTGCCGGGCTGCCAGGCCTCGGAAATAAGTTCAAAGTTTCCGCTCTTTTCAATCTTAACACCTTTATCCACGCTTCCGCATTTCAGGGAAATAACCGTACCTACCGGCGCGTCTTCAATATCGGTAATCGTAAATTCGGCTGTGTTGGCTACGGTAACAATGGAGGTATGAAGCTTGGCCGACGGGTTCTTGTCCTTGTCAGCGTCCACAAAGTAAGACGCCGGGCGGTCATACTCATTACAGAAGATCATCTGGCGCGTATAGTCCATATCTTCTTTCTTGGTGTACTTGAAGCCCACGGCAATAGCCCAGATACTTTCACGCCAGTTACTCCAGACTTTCAGGCTCCAGTCTTCCTGCTCCAGGTTGAAAGCCGTCATTTCACCCGGTTTGTCCTCGTAGGTTTTAATGTTGCCTTCAAACGTCCAGAAAATACGGTGGTGGTTGTCAGCATTGGGAACCGGGATAATCTTTACCGCCGGATATTCCTTCACATACATGATATTAGCCTTGTAATCCTGGTTCTGTCCGTAATGCAGTTCATTGTATTTATGA
Source organism: Bacteroides sp. D2 (assembly GCF_025147085.1). Taxonomy (NCBI): domain Bacteria; kingdom Pseudomonadati; phylum Bacteroidota; class Bacteroidia; order Bacteroidales; family Bacteroidaceae; genus Bacteroides; species Bacteroides sp. D2. The sequence goes on from NZ_CP102261.1 coordinate 5,272,161, forward strand.
TACAATACAATAAAGTGCGAAGGCATATAAAGTGCCAGGTTACCGCTGTCACGAAGAACCGCCGGGATCATGGAAGTACCCTTGTACACCTTTTCACCGATGTTTGCTTCGGTAAGTTCTCCCAGCTCGAACGGCTTGATCTGGTAAACGAACTTTCCGTTATTGATATCGGTATGTCCGTTCACTTTCTTGTTCAGGAACTCATACAGACCGTCAGCTGCAGCAAGTGCTTTGCCCGGTTCGTTCAGATTCGGGTCCTTACGGATTCCGTTAATACGGCGTTGTTCGCGCTCGTTATGCAACTTCTTGGCAGTTTCGGCCAGGATGTACTCGATAAAAGACCACTTGATAGGGTTTGAACCTTCCTTGTTCAAAGTGCCGATCCAGGTTTTCTCCAGGGCTTTTAAATTTTTGAAACGGTGTGCAAACATCACGTTGAACATGCGCAGGGTTTCATCGTCGAACTCGTAGGAACCTTTAGTCACCTTGTCGAAGTCGGATTCCTCATTACCGGCCTGTGAGAACTCACCCAGCCAAATGTTTACCAGCGTAGCCAAATCCTGATAACCGGATTCAAGCGGGAAAATACTTTCAATGGAAGGAAGTTCCATTAAAAACGACTGCAAACGCTGTTGCCAGGGAATACGGTAAAAGGCCCCGAGGTCCTCCTTCAAACGGCTGTAGTCAATGGAACTTGCTTTCGGAAGAGCAATCATTTCAAAACCGGCAGCCTCCATTAACGCAGCTTTGGCGCGAAGGTTATACGGGCGGTCCAGTGAGAACATTTCACCCTGCAAGCCTCCCAGCTGCTTTTCATCCTGGAGATTGAAAGCCCCTTTACCGTCCGCCTGGGCGTTGTGTTGCTTCCCTTTGCCCGGATCATCTTCCGCAGCGGCCGAAAGTTGGGCGATAATGCCGGAAAGCTTCGTTATTTCGGCATCCTTCTTGGCAATCAGCGCGGTGTTGTTCCGGTTTTCGTCACGCTGTTGCGTCTGCAAGGCTTCAAGCTGTTCCTGCGCCTGTGTCAGACGGGCAGCAGTATCACCCAACAAACCGCGAAGGAAAGCGGTAGTTCTGGGTTCCTCGGTTTCCTCTCCCTGGTTTCCGTCTTCGGCTTCGTCCTGGAAGTCGTTCTCGAGGGACGCTTTAAAGTCCGTGAGGAATTTTTCGGTAAAACCGTAGTTTTTCAGTTTTGCCACTTCCTCGGCCGTGATAGAGTTTTTATCCTCTATCTTGCTCCATTCCGACAGGCCCAACAGGGCCAGAATGTGAGCGGAAAAGCTCTTAAATTTCATATATACAAAATTTTGAAGTTAATACTATATGTTATACATCTCGTTTACTTTTCTGACGGTGGCCTGTGCCAGTACCCACTTTACCGCGTCTTCCAACGTACCGAACTGATCGATATAGCCGTTTGCCACGGCCACGTCGCCGGTGAATATCTGTCCCCGGAAAAGGGGAAGTTCCGGATCGTAGGCAATACCCAGGTTCCGACTGATCGCATCGCAGAAAATACGGTGCATGACGACCAAACGCTGCTTTATAGGCTCTTCGTTGTTATCCTTTTCAATCGCGCGGGTTTCATAGTTTTTCAGATCGGCACTATCCGGATAGATTTCCCGGTAATCAATGCCCTGTTTCCTGAAATATTCCTTAAAAGATTGGTAAGTAAGCATGATCCCGACGGAACCGACTTCACACATAGGGGAAGCGATAAAGGTTCTACCGGCGGCGGTTCCCAGCCAGAAATGGGCACTCCCCATGGTACCGGCCACGTAAGTAGCTATAGGTTTGGAAGATTCGGCAATCATTTTAGCCGCCAGGTCCACATGTGCGACCATACCGCCCGGACCGTTTATCCAGAGTACCGCGCCGCAAATCTTCGGATTACCGGAAATATCCCGGAGTTGCTGTTCCAGGCGGTAAGTCTCCCAAGAATACAAGGTACCTTCCAGGATAATGACGGCCACGCTGTCAGCCGGCAGGGTGTCATCATCCAGTTCCCACCGGTTGGCAAGGTAAGGAGTAGTAGCGTAAGCGGTTATTTTATTATTGTTAAGCCGTTTTTCGATCGCATCCAGGTTGCCGGCTGCAACACACGGCACAAGTAAAGAAAGCAACCGGTAATAATCATTATCAGCGATTGCCCAAGGTGCTGTAAAAATCTCCTGTATTTTGTCCACGTTCTCTTTTTTACGACAAAGAAAACGCCTATATTATAGGTAGAGAAGGACTGAAAGAAGCCTACAGAAACGCATCAACGCCCGGACCCGTGCCGGACAGGGTACAATTATACAGCCCCCCGCCGATCTCAAAAGAAAAGGTAAGCGGATAATCGGGAGAACCGGAAACACGGGTATTACCCGTTTCATCAATATAGAGAGCGACAAAGGGCGTCGCTTTCAGGTTTTCCAGATAAAGCGTCTTATTTCGCGACACGTCGGCAAGTTTGAAGGTATGTTTTTTAGTATAGACGTCTTCATTTTTGCTGTCACCTGGTTTTAAGGTTCCCGGTACGATCGTAAGAATATCAGGTTTTCCGATTGAGCGAATAACGACTTTCGAACGCACGACGCCAAAATGAATAATGTTGTAAACGGGAACCAGTTGCAGGCTATGGGCGGAGGATATTAACTTCCTTGACATAATTATAGATATAAAGTGTTGATAATCAAATATTCAGCATTTTTCGGACGTTTTTCAGCCAAAAACCGGACAAAAAAGGACAAACAGATACAGTTGGTAGGTAAAAAATAACTTGCTTTTTTACACTTTTTTTCGATTATAGGCCCTTTTCTTCTTACGCCTGAAACTATCCCGCCACCGCTGGTAGTTTTTCAGTAGTCCGTCTTCTTGAATGGAAGAGATATTATACTTTTTCAGGAAGGTAAAAACGGTTTCCTTAAATTCGATACCGTGCAGGTGCTTGTTTTCGTCCATGAGTTCGTGCAGCTCGGCCCACATCAGGGCACGCAAACGCTTTTCAAGAATGGCGGTACCACGTACGGAAATGTAATTGAACTGTTCCGGAGACTTGCCGCCGGCAAAATTGGCCTCCCGGCGGTCAGGCAGCATAAACTCCAGGTTGCCGCGGTCAGCCGAACAATTAACTGGCCGTTTCTCCATGAGATCGTAAATAGTCACATAGATATCGGACGAAGAAGGAAAACGGACGGTACCGACCGTTTCGTCGTAATATTTGCCCCGGACATACTCGGCCAGGTAGGATTCAATCTGTATTCGGGTGGTAATCATAACAATAACATTCCTTTTTAAGGGCAAAGATATTTCTTTATGGGCTGTTGTTCTGCCATTTACGAGAAAATGTAGGCTTTCAGCCGCCATTTTAATAAATATACTCTGGGAGAATAATTATAACGTGCCTTTTCCTGCTGCCACACGGCCGGTATTTTCTCTGCCAAGCTGTTCTAATATAATCCGGTACTAAATTTTTGTAATTTCGTAACCGGGCAACCGGTAAAGATAATATGCTGTATTTTAGCAACTTAGTAGCGTTACTAATTCCCGTTACAAAAAAATGGCAGGAAAACAGTTTGTAACCGGGCTTACCGGTAGAAGATAAAAAGGCCAGTGTTACAAACCGGAAAAGTTAGTAACCGTTTTGTAACTGCAACTTCGTAACCTTTATTTCCTATTTATTTATTTGATTTTCAGACTTTTTTCTTTCAAGCAAACAAAGGTTACAAGGTTACTAAAATTTTGTATGAAATAGAGGTGGGGTATGGGGAGGGAAGCCGGGCGGGACGCATCTGTTTCCATACGAAAAGAGGGACCGACACATTCGTATCTGGTCCCTCTTTTCGTATCTTATACCGGCTCCGATCCGTCTTATACGCGATGTTTGCACCTGCTTAAAATCCATTTCTTTACGTCCGGGGGTACATAGCGGTGCACGACGGCCGTATAGTCCTCATTAAATTCATACTCCAGGGAGTTGTCTCCTTCCAGGATAAAAACACAGGCCGTTTTGATGATCCATTCGAGCTGCTCGCCCGAATAGCGTTCCAGCATCAGGACGGTACCGGGTTTCATACGCTCCAGATAGCGGTAGACCTGTTCGGCGAATTTCCGGAACCTCTCGCCGCTGTTCCAGAGCGCGGTAAACTCGGACATGCTGTTTAATTTCAAATGCGCGTTATTCATTCATCCGGTCGTTCATCAGGTACAAACATGAGTGTCGGATCGGCCGGTTCCGTTCCACCACCGGCAGCCGTTTCCGCCGTGCCGCATGAACGTAGATAGATCATGTCAGCGGCCTTTCCGTCGTTATCCTTACGTACAATACGCCCCTGGGAGTTACAAAGGTCCTTCGGGTTGAGTTCCTCAATGTAGGGACAAAGGGCCACAAAACCTTTGAGGGCCTTTGTAAAACGCTGCATCGTGATTTTATTCACACCGGAAAAGCTTTTGTAATCAGCAAAAGCCTTTTCACGAACAATAAAGCTATCCAGGTGCTCGCTGTCCGGAGAGAAATAAGAGTTCGCCCAATCCTCAAAGTTATTTCCCATATCGGCCTTGTATTTACGCCTGATAATGTTTTCCATGGGCGGAAGCAATTTTATAGATTCCTCGCAAAGGGAAAGATAAAAACGGCAGCACTGCAAGAAGAAATTTATATCGGCGTTCCACTCGTTCTCGCTGTAAGTCTTGGAAAACAAATCCTTACCGAAGTCGTCCCGGATAGAACGCGTTTCCCGGTAGTCGTTATCTTCCGTACGCTGGTGGTAGTAGTCGGAGAATACCAGGTACAGCAAACGGGCTTCCGTAGACGGATCAAAATCAATAGGAACGTAATTAGTTGTAAATCCCAGCTTGGCCGATTCCTCGAAAGGTATAGTAAACGACTGGTTGTTCTTCGGGTTCACGGTCATATCTGACGTGATGATGTCGTAAAACAGGCCCGTATTAAGATACCGGTCGCAATCATCCACCAGAATAAAGTCGGTATGCTGGTTCACCTGGTCGAACACATGCGGGTTATCCATTAGTTTAGGATTACGGCCGGAAAGCTTGACGGTCTTCATAAAGTAGGAAAGGGCCTTGAACATGAATGATTTACCCGAACGCCCGTTACATTCCCCGTCTTCACCGATCTTGTTATCCATGGCCTGCGGTGCCCAGGCACGGGAAGGGGATTTATACCGGTGCAACATATAACCGATAGTAAATATCTTATTGATAAGGTTCTTTTTCTGTTCGGCCACTTCTTCCGCCATGAGGCCTTCCCCCTCGATATCGAATTTATGTTTCTCCCGGTAGGATTCTGCTTCCCCCACGCTCTTGTTATCGAAATTGTATTCCAGTTCCTTACGCCAGTAAACGCGGCTCGAATTGATTACATAGCCGAAAAAGTTAGACGGTACGGCATTTATCCGGATATCAAATACATCGTTGCCCTCTATGTCTTTTTTACGGGAAATGGTAAACATGTCTTCCATAAGACGGACTTTGTGTTTCAGTACATTTTCTTCCCAAACGTAGTGGGATAATGTGCTGCCGTTGGCCGGATGTTCCTTTATACCGATACCGCTTACCTCCATGCTGCAACCGGGAAAGAAGAACATCTGCGTATTATGGGTATAATTGGTAAAGTCCAGTTCTATTTCCTGCAAATTGTCCAGGGCCGTATCTGACAGTTTGGGGCTGTTCAGAATAAGGTTTCTTATATCGCGGGATAAAAAACTATCCTGGGCCCAACCGCGGATAAACTTCCGGATATCCTTTGCCTTTATCAGTTTTACAATATTGCCGGTAATACGGATGTATTTCGTTGAACTGGAATTTTCATCATGAAGCGAATAGAAACCGTTAAGACGTAAAAAGTAGTGAAGGCAGTCCGCGTCTATATTGTGATCCCATTGCCGGGATTTCTCGTTAAACTTGGAATACCAGAATTTGGCGGGCATGGCAAGCGTCATAAGGTTACGGAAATCCTCGTTCTTGCTTCGTAATTCCATAAAGTCCCGGAAGTCCTTACGGGGTTTGCCCCGCTGGTCCCGGTAAGTGGTAAGCCAGGCCGGTAGCCAGATCGTGTGGATATCGATAAAACGTAGTGCAAGTTCCGTACCCTTCACCCTGCCCGTCGTGTCGATATCGGGTATGTTATACAGGACTTCAACGTATTTCATGATCTCCTTGTAGTCCTGTTCGGAAAGTTTATATGTTTCCGAATTAAACCAGATCGGGGAAAAGCCCAGCGATTTAACGCACAGGGCGTCGCGCTCTCCGGAACATATAAACGCCTCCTGCAGCTTCTGTTCCTTATAAGGCTTTTCCGCATTGGCCGGATTCTTTTTAAAGGCGGCTTCTTCCCTGGAATTAAACTCCCGGTATAAGGCTTTCAGTTCGGAAAGACCGTTTATATAGTCCTTCGGCTTGACACCTTCCGGGGTGTAGGAAAAACGCCACTGCTTGTCCGGATTCAGGGGCTCGTATATTTTATAGAACTTCACTTCGGGCGTGTCGCCTTCGGCCGGTTTTACCAGACATTCGCGCATAAAGATAGGGTATGTCGCAGTCGCGTATTTATAGGTTACCTCGCGATTTTTTACATACCCTATATATTTGGCCGAATACCAGTGCAGGGCCTCGGCGTTCTCCTGGGTGACACGGGGGCCGAGTATGCGTAACTGATCCGGGGCGAGATGATCGGCAAGCTCGAAAATTTTAGTACCGTCTTTCTGATCTTGGGAGGCCGGAACTTTACGGATATCCGGTTTGTTTACGTTACGGTTGAGTTCATCGGTTACGTTGTACATGGATGCAAGTTTAAGGATAGCCTCGTTAAACCGGAGGCCTTCCTCATACATGCAGATATCGACGGGACTTTGAGCCGTTCCGGTATCGCCGAAATCCGTTACCTTATAAACCTGCTGGGAACCTTCCTTACCGAACAATTTGATACAGGCCGACGCGTCGTCTTCTGACGGCCGGCGTTTAAAATGGCGGTTGGTTCCGACACAATCCCGGGCTTGCGGATAATAATGTAGAATTATATCCAGCCCGTTGTTGGTTACTTTGTAGATGTCTTCTGCCTTTATCATCGTTATAAAGTTACATAGTTACTTATTTTTCGTTGTTTTCCTCCTGCTTTGTTTTCAAGTCTCCCCAAGGTTGATACAGGAAAACGAATAATAACAGCCAAAGAAAAGCGGTTTTACCCGTATAATAAATGACAAAGGCAATCAGTCCCATAAAGGCAACCACGATAATAGCGTGGGCGATGTATTTTAAATTTTTATCTTTCATTGTTCAAACATGTTATACTGAATTGAAAAACCGAATTTGCTTAATCTCCTTTCCTGGAGAAGGGAACGTTTGTCATGTGAAGGCATAATGGCCACCAGGTTCTTTGTATCGAACTGGTAACCTTTCTTCCGCATCTGATAACGTAGGTTTCTTAGGCGTCTGTCTTCTTTCATGGCATTTCGTTAAGATCGTCTTAGTTTATAGAAGACATGGCACACTATCGCAAAGGATAGCGTTTAAATCCTCCTGTATGGTTTCCTGCTGCTCTCTGTTCAAGTGTACCAGGAAATAACCTTTTCCGCCGGAAAGATTCTTAATCTCCGCCAGATTATACTTCCTGTCTACTGCATCCACGAACGCAGGGGATTCCATGGGGCGGAAGCTACTGAATATTTTATAGGTTCCACTACTGCCTTCTATTCGTAGCGTGGTTAATTCATCGGGGGTGGTAATTGTTGATTTCATTTCTTATTTATTTTTAATTATTCGACTTGTTCCTCACCTTCACGTATTAGGGTAAAAGGTAGTTTGGTACCACAATTCACACAATAAGCTGTTTTACTCTTGTTTAAGGAAACTCCATCGGAATATTCCCCACCGGAATATGTACCGTCAGAATTATGCACACTCGTGTAACTCATTCTAAACAGATCACTATACTGATAACCGTAAAAACCATTGCAATAAGGGCAAGGAAGCGGTTGTGCTTCAGTTACTTTTATGGAGATTTTTTTGCTCATTTCTGTTCTTGATTTGAATTATTTTTCACCACTTATTTTTAATTTTACCAATTCACCAATAGGATAGGTCGTATGTTTCGGTCTGTTTATTTTCACTTTATGAGAAGAAAGAAACAACGGAACAGATTCTATTCGATAGAAAGTGTAGTAAGCTTCTTTAGGAGCCGTTTTTACATATTTTTTTAAATATTCTTCTGCTTTATTTCTCGTATCAAATGCGGCAAGGATAGAAAACCAAACGCCGTCTTCTTCGTATATTCCGGATTCCCTTTTAGTTACTATGTAAATTTTGCTCATTGTTGTTTATAGCTGTGCCGGAGGATAGCATCGAACTACCAATAACACCCGCTTTCGCCCTTCGGGGTTATCTCCACACTCCGGCGGTTATTATATGGAGCGGCAAAAACCGCCCCGGGTATTTATTACCTGCTTCTAAAGTCAATCATCCATTTCACCGGAAACAAAAGGTAAATCCAACCGGCAATTATTAGCCCTCCAGTCATCAATCGTTATTTTCATTACCTGATTTAATTCCGTCTTAGCTTCGTTCATCAACTTTTGAGCCTCTTTAAAACGACACTGGCACTCCTGGCACTTCAGTACTTTCTGCTCGATAACGGTCTGCTTTTGTTTCAGGAAGGTTTGCGACTCCGTGAAATGTGTAAACAAAGCCTTGTAACATGCAAGTTTATATTCCAGAACCGATGCTTTTACATTTTCATTTATTCTTGAGATGTCAATAGAAAACAGCCAGCCGAAAACATAACAGTAAGGAATAGCATACATTTCATAACTCTTTCCGTCTTTTCCAATTGCCTTTATCAGGCAGGCAGCTGGACCGAGTATTTCATCCCGTTCTATCCGCTGCCTCTGTCCTTCCGGATCAATCCCCAATACTTCACAAATGGGTCTGATTGCCACAAATTGCTCGTCACCTGTAGACAAGATATCTACGTTGTTCACTCTCGCAATAATCTTTGTATTCATAACATTTAAGTTTTAAAAGGTTATTTAGTCCACATGGAAGATTTTCACGCCTGTTACTTCCTCGATCTTATCCTTGGCAAGTTCGGGAATACGACATAATCCGGCGCGCCAATTATGAACGGTATGTAGTGGTACTTTACATGCTTCCGCTAATTTTGTCACCATTTTAGAAGAATCTTTCAGCGGTAAACCAATTAGATACATTCTTAACTTCTCGCCGTCTTCATTTCTTTTTAAAGTTTTTTTTGCCATAACATCACATTAAATCTATTATTTATTTCTATATTTATATCACAAATATAGTTTTATTCTACTTATTCAGTAGAATAATTCATGTTAAATATTGTAAATATAATATCGAATTATGGCTAATTTATTGCTTATAAGGGATTTATGCGAAAAGAATAAAATCAAGATTAGGGAATTAGCTTCCCGAATTGGTAAGGATGAAAGTAGTATTCAATCCATGATAAGAACAGGATCAACCAATACTAAAACTCTTGAAGCCATAGCAGAGGTATTTAATGTTTCTCCCGGTATTTTCTTTGATAATCCTTTGGAAAGTAATACGGAAAATAGTCTTAATAAAGAGGCAGAAATCGCTTATTTAAAGAAGATTCTCGAAGAGAAGGAACGTCTAATACAAGTCTTATTAAGTAAGAAATAACCTGTAATAGATAAGAAATGTAGGCATATTGTAGGCTACGCAATTGTGTAAATAATTAATAATCAGGCGATTAAAGAACGTTACTTGAATCACTTAAATAAAACGCTGATTATCAACAGATAATTAGCGTTTTTCTTTTCTAAAAAAGTTCATTTCTGAATTAAAAAAACAATCTGCATAGACTCCCCATTCTAATCTGTATTTCACAAAAAAGATCGTTCTTACATCAAAACAGAACTATCTTATGACATAAGTATACTGCTGATTAATGTAAAATAGCCACTCAAAAAAAGAAGGGAGAGATTCTTTTTCACATAAAATTCATTTTAACTTGGTGCATTAAATTATAAAGTATATATGAAATATTCCTTTGATAATTTGGAGAAGGTTCTGAAAATGAAAAAGGAATAATTCCTGAAAATACAGTTCTAAGCTCAATTTGTTGGCGTAAAATTTGCTAATACGTGGTTTTGTGTGTTCCTTTGTACTATAATCAATAAATTAGACATGAAAAAACTTCTATTTTTAATTATGACTGCACTGATAGTAGTTGGATGTAGTAAAAGTGATGAAGAAAAAAGTGACATTCAGGAAATTTGGCTAAATGGATACAAAGCTCTTACTCCAGAGTCTGATTACGAAAATATTTCCACCACATTTTTATTATTTAAGGCTGACAACAATGAGGAATTTGATGTGAAAAAGCAAACTTTTTCAGGGAATATACTTGATTATCAAAAAATACAAGATGAAACTTGGAATTTGCTGTCAAAATCAAAAATTAAAAAGAAAGATGGTAGCATAGTTGATGCTACTTATTCTATATTTGCCTCGTCAATAAAAGAAACATATACTTCCGCTAAAGTAAAGATTGGTAAATATTTTATGGTAGCAATATATAGCGACTCTAAAACAGGATATCATTGGCTATATTCAAATAAATATGCTTGTCAATATGTTGACATACCATATCGATATAATCCATGGGACTATTCTGTAGTTTTCCCATGTGATTTGCATAATTATGGAAAGATAGAATGGGTTTCATGGAATCAAACTCCTTATCCATATGAGTTTGAATTTTCAAAATAGGTCCATCTGCCGAAAACATTTAAAATCAGCAATACTCATTTCAAATCGGACTCTCTATAAAATAGAGCAATTTCTCAAGCTCTGAAAATAAAATATAGATACCTCTAACACTTTACTGTATCTGTTTCAAATTGCTAATAATAAAGCGATGAATTCAAATTCATCGCTTTATTATTAGCCCTAGATGGAAATATTTCCTTTACTCTTTTGTATTCTCATCCCCCACTATACCTGATGAAGAATTATCAGGAGCCTGATCTATCAAATCCATAAACTGATCCAGTTTAGGAGTTATAATAATCTCGGTCCGGCGGTTACGAGCTTTTCCTTCTGCCGTATCATTACCGGCTACCGGATTAAATTCACCTCGACCGGCAGCAGTCAGGCGTTTGGGATTTATACCATAAATATTCTGTAATGCCTGAACAACAGATGAAGCACGCAACGCACTCAAATCCCAATTATTACGTATATTCGTACGAGATATCGGATCGGTATCTGTATTTCCTTCTACCAAAACATCATAATCTTTGTAGTCCTGAATGATTTTGGCTATTTTACTAAGCACAGCCTCTGCTTTATTGCTAATTTCATAACTTCCTGATTTATAAAGCATGTTATCTGCTAAGGAAATATATACAACACCTTTCAATACCTTAATATCCAAGTCACGCATCTCTTCACGGGTAAGCGAACGGGTAAGTTTATTGACCATTACGAGATTCAAAGAGTCTGATCTATTCTTTTCTTTAACCAAATGCTGGATGAAACGGTTTGAAGCATTGATCTCATCTATCAACTTACCCATATTCATATTCCCTTGAGAGCTCTGTGTAAGACTCTTATTCAAGATGCTTTGCATATCGGACAAGCTCTTGCGTAACTCACTATTATTCCGCTGCGCTTCGGCAAGTCTCTCCTCAAGACTTGTTGAACGTGCCTGATTTTCTCTTAGCTGCAATTGACTTTCCTGATATTCTGTTTGCAACTTTGTATAATCAGTTTTTAAACCTTTAAATTGCTTCTGACTTACACAACTCGCCAATACTATACATCCTGTCAGTACTAACAACGGTCGAAAAAGATTCTTCATAACTCTATTATTTTAATTACTAACTTTTTAAGTGACCAACTGCAGCCGTTTCCACAACAATTGCGTAAATCGGTTGGTTATGAACACATTTATCGAGATAAAGCTCGAACGACCTTATAACATTTCAAAAGAACGAAAGGTTTATTCACCAAATAAAATCTGTTTTTATCAGAGTTTGATCCATCCTGCCAAGTTATCCAACTTAATTTTATAAATTTGCACCATACTAAAACATTACTGCGTGAAAAACAAACGTTGGATTTATTTTGCAATTACTTTCGCAATTATAGTGTTAGGATTGGCTTCCCGAAAACATGGTGATATATTGCCCGAATTTATTGCAGAGTATTCAGGCGATACGCTTTGGGCAGCCATGGTATATTGTGGAATACGCTTTCTTTTCCCGTCATTATCTATACTCAAGACCATTGTTATTTCCTTATTATTTTCTTATTGTATAGAAATTAGCCAACTATACCAAGCAGACTGGGCAAATACTGTACGAAACACCACACTTGGAGCATTAATCTTTGGACATGGTTTTCTATGGTCAGATATGATCTGTTATACTGTTGGAGTATCATTATCCGCTGTTATAGATTCAGGAAGGATTATTATCTCCCAAAAGAGAAACCCCTAGAAAAAAAGCACTGCAAACCTACTTTGTTTACAGTGCTCTTTCCGATTATCATTTAAACTACCTATCACAATCTACAATGAAAACTATCGCTCAAAGGTAACTTCTTATTAGTGGAAACAACCTTTATTTCATTTTCACCAGGTTCTAGTTCCACATTTTTCCATTCCAGAATAGCATACGAATCCGGTATTGCTTTACCATAACTCTTACCGTTTACAAACAATTCGGCTCCTGACAGATTCGTGAAAGCAGTAATTGTTTGCAAACGTTGTGTACGTACTGTGTTACGTTTGCCTGTTAAATAAAGCATTGGTTCTTCCCTATTCCAGTTGGCCTTATAGAAGTAGAAAGCATCTTTACGAACTTTCCGGTCGAAGGTAACCAAACCTTTATCATTAATTCCGGGACGGTCTCCTTCAGTGCGATGTGCAGCGCCAAAATCAAACATATTCCAGACAAAGCTCCCCCATACATAAGGACGGGAAGAGATTGTTTTCCAGTTTTCAATGTGATAATACGTCTGCCAGTTTTCAGGATGCCACCAACTGGTTGGTACAGTTTTAACCAACGAATCTTGTTGATGGTAAATACTTGCACCGGCACCATATTCACTGATAGCGATACATATTTCCGGATGATCCTTATGCATTCGATCCAACCATTTCCCCAAATCAGCGGGAGTGCCACCATACCATCCATCATAACGGTTCCAAGCAATAGCATCCGTTATGAAATTCAAATCTCCCATTTGATTACTTGCGGAGGTCGTAGGCCGGGTAGGATCTTCCTGATGTGCCAGCACATTTAATTCTTTGATATACTCAACCGGATTATCTCCCAACTCTGTTAACTCATTAAACACTCCCCATACACAAATAGAAGGATGATTATTATGTTGACGAATCAGTTCTTTGAGCTGTTCCTTTCCGTTGGCACGGAAAGCAGGTAAATCCACAAAACCCTTATCATTATATCCACCAGGCCCCACAAAAGGTATTTCAGCCCATACAATAATACCATTCTTATCCATCAGATCATAAAAATAAGTAGCCTGCGGATAATGCGCCAGACGAACAGCATTCACTCCCATCTCCAACATCAATGCCGCATCTTCCTCATGGTGTTGCGGACGCAGCGCATTGCCCACCTCACTCCTATCCTGATGACGGCAAACGCCTTGAAGAGGCAAGTGTTTTCCATTCAAGAAAAAACCTTTATCAGGGTCAATCCGGTAAAAACGAAGTCCCAACGGTTGTATGACACGATCTACCATCTGACCATTCCGGGAAAGAATCACTTCCGCCTGATAAAGGAAAGGATCCTGGCGACCATTCCACAAATGAGGTTGATCGATTTCAAATGTAAATTCCTGCTGCATTGCTGCGTTTCCAGAAAGATTCACTTTCTTTGTTCCTTCTTTCACCACCCTTTGACCATCTAACAGGCGTACATTAAGCTCTACTTCCCGATTACTACTACCTCCGTTTGATAAATCAACAACAGCACGCACCTTAGCATACTTATGGCTCACACTATCCTGTATCAGACGTACTCCGGGAGAAGCATAATTCAAAGGAGAAATACACGTCTCATCAATAATCAGTAAATGTACATCCCGATAAATACCTCCATAAAAATTAAAGTCACCGACCAAAGGCATAATATCCAACTGTTCACCATTATTCACTCGTACCAATATAGAATTTTCTTTTCCATATTCCACCTTTCCAGTGATCTCAAAGATAAAAGCCCCATATCCCCCACGATGCTCACCTATATGACGACGATTGACAAACACATCCGCAATGTTATTCACTCCTTCGAAACGAATAAAAAGACGTTTTCCTTTCCATTCGGAACGAATAAATAAATTCTTCTCATAATTGCCAATTCCCCGTTTATAGTCTATCTTACCGGACAAAGCATCCTGCGCATTCCAAGTATGAGGCAAATCAACTCTTACCTCTGTTCCCTTTTGTACCTGATGCGAAAACCGGAAATTCCAATCATTATTTAGCAAGATATCCTGTCGCTGGGCAAACATCGACATACCGCAAAGCATGAATAAAACAACCGATACCAAACGGCTGGACTGTAAAAAAACTGTTCTCATATTATTTCTTTAATGATGACTTCTTTATTCTGATAAAAGAAGATAATGATTCGACCTTATTCTTATATTTTTTCTCATCTACCCGATTCTTGTTTTCCTTCTTATCAATCTGATGATCAAACAACATACTGGCTTTCTTCACGTCGCCTTTCATCCATTCCGCATAACTATAACGCCGGTCAACAGCATTATCTCCTCCTTCCCACTGAATATAGACTTCACCTTTCGTCTTAGCTTTCAAATTCTTGAAAACCCCGGCAAAGCTTTGCCCGCTTAACTGTTCAGCGGGAACAGGAAGTTTACAAAGTTCACATAAAGTCGGGTACAAATCAACAAATTCCACCATCGATTTTGTTTTTCCCTTTTTCATTCCCGGCACACGGACAATCAACGGTACATGAGTAGAAGTATCCATCAGATTATGTTTACCTATAAAATCATGTTCTCCCAGATTCCAGCCATGATCCCCCAACAAAACCACAATTGTATTATCCGATAATCCCAGTTCATCCAATGCATCCAATACCTTGCCGATCTGTGCATCCACATAACTCAAACAAGCATAATATCCATGTTTTACCTCTCGTTGGAAGTCAATATCACTCGTATCCGTAACCCGTGCATACGCATATATCTCGCTCGAATTACGAACCTGCTCCGGTAATCCTTCAGGCCGGAAACGATTGGTAGCCAAAGGTATTTCCTCTCGTTTATATAAATCCCAATATTTCTTTGGAGCATTGAACGGCAAATGAGGTTTCCAGAAACCACAAGCCAAGAAGAAAGGTTTGCCGGCCTCCTTCATCCTTTTCAAGTCACGAATAGCCCGGTTTGCAAGTTTTCCATCATCATAGGCAGTATCAGGAACATCAGCAGATTCACAGAAAGGTCCCCTCATCGTTTTCGGATTAATCGTTTTTCCCGATTCCGAATTCATCCAAAGTTCCCATTTATTATATTCCGCCCAATATACATCATATCCATCCGGATGATTCCGGTAAGGAGGCTCGCTCCACGAATCCGCATGATCGCTGATATGATGAAACACCTTGCCGTCCGAAATAGTATGATAACCATTCCGGGTAAACCATCCCGAAATAGGTATTGCTTCGGGGCAATCTTTGCTAGCATAGGCGGAAAAACTAATAAAGCGATCGGGGTAATGAGGATATACCCCCGTCAATAAACTAGCCCGGGATGCCCCACTCACAGGAATATTACAATACGCATTCTGAAACAAGACACCACTTGCCGCCAAACGGTCCATATTAGGAGTTTTCACTACATCCACCCCGTAACACCCCAGTTCGGGACGCATATCATCAGCCATTATAAAAAGGACATTCATTTGGGATGCATCCTGTTGTGCACGTAGTATAGATGAGATGCAGCAAGCTGTTCCACAAAAAAACGCATATTTTATTGATATTCTATTTTTCATTTTCTACCTTAAATTTTCAAGACCTGCAATATACTAAAATATTACAGGTCTTGTGCATCATTTCAATTTAAAATTACTTTGTCCATACCGGATTTTGTTCCAGATTCGTATTTAAAGCCAATTGCTTCAAAGGCAACGGATACAGATAATAATGTTCCTGCCATCCAAGCGGGGTATCAAAGAAATAAACATATCCTTCATCAGCACCTGCACCACCCGTTACTTTCAGATTCTTGGCCGAAGCCCCTGTCACATAAGCACCCAGCGGTTGTTTGTTAACATAGTCTCCTTTCTTCCATCTGCGCAAATCATCCAGACGGAAACCTTCACCCATCAACTCAACTCGTCTCTCCCTACGCACTTCCCACAAGAGAGCAGGAACGGAAGGATCACGCTTCGGATCAAAAGCATCATTAATATCATTCACCACCATTTTCGCCACATTAGCTCTTGCCCGAAGTTTGTTAATAGACTTATCCGCAGCAGCCTGGTCTAGCTTATTCAATTCGCACATCGCTTCGGCATAATTTACCATTACCTCACCTATACGGAACAGCGGGGCATCTGTTGTATTCACCCCATTCGCGTTGGTAGCTACAGTATGTGTATTATAATATTTCCATACCCAGAATCCCATTTGGGAAGCATTCCAGCCCTGTCCCCAGTTCATATTCTTAAAGTGAGGTTGTCCTTGCACAGTGAATCCTTTAAAGTTGGAAGACGGCAAACGATGATAAGTTTCACCGGAAATCGTAGCCATTAAATCTATAAATTCTCTGTCCTGCGCATTATCCGTATATTTCCAATCAGCCGTACTAGGTCCGTTTTCTTTCTTCACCATATATGGAGGACAGATCGTCAAATACAACCGGTAATCACGATCACGGAATTGTCCATACATATTCTTATCACCCCCATAATGACTAGTTGTCGTGCTAACCGGTCGTCCATCCGTACAAAGATAACTGTCTACCGCGTCTTTCGTTGCCTCAATATAAGATTCACCTGTACGCACCATACGAGTCAAACCATGCATTAACTGTCCGGTTTCATAAGCCTTATACAGAAGAATACCTGTCACCCCATCCTGTGTTTCCGAATTAAACAACTCATCATATTTAGGATGCACATTCGGATATTGCTTAATCACCTCTTCAGAAGCACGGGCACATTCTTCCAGATAAGTATCTGCCCCCGACAAACCATGATATTTTCTCCAAGTTCCTTCAAATAAAGCAAAACGGGAAATAAGAGCTTTCACCACATACATATTAATTGTATTTTTCCCATCCGCTTCGATATTACTGCCAATATGTGTTTCCGCATATTTCAAATTAGACAGAATATTGGAAGCCACCAAGTCACGACTATCACGTTTTCCATAAAGCTCGGGACTTTCCTCTGTCAAAGCATGTTCTACCCAGGGAATATCACCAAATTTGGAAAGCATCTGAAAGTATTTATAAGAACGGAAGAAATATCCCACACTTCTCCAATGCTCCCTCTCGGTCTCACTCATTTCCGAATGATCGATATTATCGAGCATCAGATTGACACGACGGATATAATCATAATCCCAATCTTTAGACTCATCTGTAGCCTTTGCTTTGCGATATGCCCACTGACCTTCATATCCATCCAATCCTTTTATCATGTTATCCGATTCAAAATCACCACGGAAAATCTCATCCGTTTGCCCTGTATCATACGTATATCCGAAGAACACATTATACAATCCCCATGTATACGTTTTAAAGTTATCATAGGTAGTAAAGACCGATGCTTCTGTTTGCTGTCCTTTGGGATAAACCTCCAGAAATTCGTCATTCAGACAAGACGACATCAACAAACAAAGACTAACGCTTACACATAGTATATATTTATTCATAATAATTACTCTTTAAGTTGTGAAACAATCAGAATGAAAGGTTTATACCGAACGAATACTGTCTCATATACGGATAGGTAAAACCACGTTGTCCTAAATCATCCGTGACAGAACGTTCCGGATCAAGTCCCTTCGGCAAGTGGTCGAACGTATAAAGATTCTCACCACTGAAGAACACAGCCAGATTATTAACTCCAATCTTACTCATCCACTTAGACGGGAAATTATAAGAAAGCGTTATATTACGAATACTTAAATACGATCCATCCTGTAGATAACGAGTTTGTACACGTGTATTGGCATCTGTATTTCCGGCCGCTTTCTCATAAATACGGGGGAAATAACTATTCGTATTTTCCGGAGTCCAGTAATTCAACTGTGAATCATAAACGGTAGTCCAAGCATCATAATGCGGATAAAACAGATCGTTCATCACCCACAAATCCCGTTTACCAACTCCTTGCAGTAAGAATGACAGAGAAAAACCGTTCCAACTTGCACTACCATGAATACCATACTGATAACGCCGGGTATTATTACCGATGATTTTACGGTCTCCCGGATCTTTCGTTGTACTGGTACCGCTGTTGATTATATTATTACCATCCAAATCCTTATATAATATATCTCCCGGATTCGGATTATATCCTTCCACTTTAGCAATACCCGGTTTCAATTTACCGTCCGCATCAAAATCATCCACTGTATACAAACGATCGGTTACATATCCCCAGATTTCACCCAGCTCCATTCCTACACGATATGTTTCATTATTATTCTTATCCTTACCAAATAATCCCGTTTCATTATTGTATTTGGTAATCTTAGTTTTTGCATCGTAAAGATTGAAACCTATACTATATTTCACTTTTCCGATCTGATCGTTCCAGTCAACCGAGATTTCCCAACCTTTAGAACGAAGGTCAGCCGTATTCTGTAAAGGAGCACTCGCACCTAATACACCCGGAAGTTCAGAGCCCGGAGCAAGCATGCCCTTGGTATCTCTGCGATACCAGTCGAACACCATATTCAATCTGTTATCCAATAGTCCAAGATCGAATCCGACATCAATTGTCGTTACTTTTTCCCAAGTAAAGCTATTGCTAACCAAAGCAGCTGGTTTCAAAGTAGTAACTTTAATACCTGAAACAGTCCAATAAGCTTGCTCTGCATCCATGCCAGGGATATATGCATAAGGACTAATACTCTGATTCCCGATATTACCCCAAGAACCACGCAATTTCAAGTTAGAAAGAACAGAATTCAAAGGTTTCATAAATGCTTCCTCGCTGATACGCCATCCGGCGGAAACCGAAGGGAAGAAACCGAAACGGCTATTCTTCGGGAATTTGGAAGAACCGTCATAACGTCCGTTCGTTTCAAGCAAATACTTGCCGGCAAACGAATAGTTAATGCGATAGAACAACCCTCTTACCGTATAACGTTCAAATTTGTCTTTAGCAAAATAATCACCTGTCGACTGCGAAATAGACGGCAGATCTTCATTAATCATATTCATACGCGACATCTCAGCATAACGATAATCACTACTCTCCTGATTGAAACCTCCCATCACCGTTACATCATGTTTGCCCCATGAGTTGTTATAGTTAGCATAGAAGTTCAATGCATTATAATCCGTAATACCATTGGAATATTCATACTTGGAATTGGCAGTGGAAACCTCTTTCACAAAGTTACCTCCATGTGCATAATAGAACTTCTTCTCAAATTTCGTTTTCTCGTTACTTAGATGATTGAATGTATACTCACCAATCAACTTCACATTCTTCAAAGGACTGATTGTAACCTTTCCGAAAATACGAAGATTATTCTTTTGAATAGTTGTCGGATATGCCAGGTCAATCAAGTTACGAGGAGTATTGATCGGTAATTCTTCACCATCGATATTCATTGTTCCAGTAGGGAAATAAGAAGGGAATGCGACTGCTGCTCCCCATATACCATATCCTCCGGAAGTTTCCGGCAGAGAAGAGTTAGAGTTCGTATATTTAATATCCAATTCCGGAGTAATCCATGAAAACACATCTGAACGGAGATAAGAAGACACATTGTAACGCTTGTACGTATCTTTATCCGAAGCCAGTACCCCATTTTCATTCACCATACCGAAGGAGAAACGATAAGAAATATCTTTCGTACCGCCACCTACCGAGATATTATGAGTTTGCTGGAAACCAGTCTCCATCATATCATCGAAAAGATCAGTTTCTGCCAAGCTATAACGCAGCCCGTCCACCATTGCATAACCATCCGGATATGCAGACGGATTAGCATTATATTCCTTCAAAAGTCCCAACCAGGTATCTACGTTCTGACCACTTTGATAATTGATTGTCCCCATGTCCTTATAAGCCTGTACCGTTTGGAGCGGAGTAGCCTTATGAGGCATATTGGCAGGTCTGCTAAAAGAAAAGTTATTTGAATAATTAATAGAGAGTTTAGTTGCATCCGAGCCTTTCTTTGTAGTAATCAAAATCACACCGAAAGCTGCCCGTGCTCCGTAAATAGCAGAAGATGCCGCATCCTTCAAAACAGTCACCGATTCAATATCGTTCGGATCGAGCATATTAATATCCATCTCCACGTTATCCACCAGCACCAGCGGTTTCCCATTCTTATCCAGGCTGTTGACACCACGAATGTTGAAACTCATTTCTTCACCGGGTCTTCCTGAATTACCTGTAATCTGCAAACCGGGCATTGCCCCTTTCAAAGCGTCACTCACAGACACCACCGGACGGTCGCCTAAAACATCATCCATCTTCACACTGCTCACCGCACCTGTCAGGTTCGCTTTCTTTTGTACGCCGTAACCAACAACTACTACTTCGTCTATTAACCGGGTATCTTCTTTCAAAGTTACATTGAGAGGACGTTGATCTTTCACCACCACTTCCTGTGTGGCATAGCCGATATACGATATGGATAAACGGGCATTCGGAGTAACCATCAAGGAAAAATTGCCATCCATATCCGTAATGGTACCTTCCGTAGAATCGACTACTTTCACATTTGCCCCAATCACCCCTTCACCTGTAGGATCAGTGATTCTGCCTTTTAAGACAAACGCTTTTTCCTGTTCTTTCTGCGGTGTCACTGCATGGAACATAATCACCCGGGTTCCGTTCACTTCATAACTGACGTCCGTACCGGCCAGCAATTGTCCCATCACATCATTAATAGTACCGTTATTTATATTCACAGAGACTTTCCTATTCAAATCAATGTCATTATTACGA
The DNA here is from genome assembly GCF_025147085.1 of Bacteroides sp. D2. Classification (NCBI taxonomy): domain Bacteria; kingdom Pseudomonadati; phylum Bacteroidota; class Bacteroidia; order Bacteroidales; family Bacteroidaceae; genus Bacteroides; species Bacteroides sp. D2. The sequence continues at coordinate 5,293,357 of NZ_CP102261.1, forward strand.
ATCAGGAAAGAGTAATTGCCTTGCTTCTTTATTACTTCAATGGCTTCTTTTAAAGTAATATTATCTACTTTCACACTGAATCGCTTACTTTGTTCCTGTGCCGATAGCTGGAAACCACCAGTCAAAACGTTTCCTACAGACAAAAGCAGAAGCATTAATAATATTCTTTTTACTATTAATCTCATATTTTTCACTATTAAAGGTTAACATAATATCTTTCTATACAACGCTGAACCGCCGATATATCTATCGACTAAGTTCCCAATCATACTTTACTTTTCCTTATTTTACCTCCTTTTTCTTGTCAGTTATAAAGATAGTGTCTCCACTAACTTTCCATGTATATTGCTTCTCAACGTTGATTTCTCCCAATATATCATTGATACTTTGATTACTATTGAAACATCCGGAAAAGCGTTCCGCCTTCAGACGTTCACTCTCTAAACTAATCTTCACCTGGAATTTGCGCTCCAGACGGTGTGCGATGTCGGCAAACGGAGCATCTTCAAATGTCAGGCCACCATCCAACCAGTCACAGGCAGAACTAGCATTTGATTTCATTTTCTCCATGCGGCCCGTATTCTTATCGTAAAAAGCCTGTTCGCTAGGGAATAGTTTCATTACCGAACCGGACAAAGTGGCTAAATTGACACGACCTTCCAACAAAGATACCATTACATAATTATCGTCATCATAAGCGCGTACATTAAAAACAGTCCCTACCACCTTTACCTGTACACCATTCGTATTCACAAAGAAAGGAATCTTCTCATTTTTCGCCACCTTGAAATATCCTTCGCCATCAAGCGTAACATCACGTTCACGAATACCGAACCCACGGCAATAACGTAACACAGAACCCGCATTCAATGAAACCTCTGTTCCATCCGGAAGCACAATATTCGTCCGCGAACCGGCCGGCACTTTAATTTCATAAGGAGAATCCGCATTCGTATATACTTCCGTAAGATTTTCAGTATAAGTGTACCAGAAGTAATTGCAACCCAACAACAAAATAATTGCAGCAGCTACCTTCAGCCACACAGGAACTATCTTCCGCGAACGGACAGGTTTCATCTCAGCAGCGGCTATTTTTTCTTTTATCTGTGATAAATTAGCATCCTCTACTTTGGCAAATGCAGGCACAGAAGAAACAGCCCATACTGCGGACATCTCCCGGAAAATTTTAGCAGCATCTTCATTAGAAGCCAGATAAGCGAGCAGAGCTTCTTTCTCTTCTTCGGTGCAGTTACCGGACAGATAGTTGCTTATCCGGATTTCCAATTCTTCTATATGATAAGAGTCATTCATAAACGTACTTTTTCTATGGGTGTATATAACTAGATACGCAATAAAAAAAGAAACGTTTAAAAGAAAAGCGATTTTTTTTAGAGAAACATCAAAATAGCTATCATATAAGGAGTACCCAGTGATTCGCGTAGCTTAGTCAATGCTATTTTCATCTGTACTCTTACAGTGGTCACATTAATATTCTGCTCCTCGGCAATTTCACTGTATGTCTTACCCTCATACAAACTTGCTTTAAATATGGCACGGCATTTGGTTGGCAATTCCTCCACCTTCTTCATGATGATGGTATTCATTTCGCTATGCTCCAATGCCTGCAAAGGATTATCGGAAGAAAGAATATGATTTTCGAGAAAAGCCCAGATTTCTTCCATCTGTTCCGTCATCTGTTTTTCGTTGAAATAAGAAGAGCGCAGATAACTGATACTTGCATTTTGAATGGCACGCCGCAAATACGGAAGAGCCGGATAAGTGATGTGATGACGGTTCTGCCAGAAAGCAACAAAGACATCATTCACAATCTCCCCTGCCACCCTCTTGTCATGCACATAATAAACAGCTATCGCGCACAAATAAAGGTAGTAGGTATGATAGATTTTATCAAATGCTTTTGTATTACCGTGATTTAACTGTTCAATTAGATTTTCAGAGATTTCTGGTAGATTCATTCGTTGTCTTTCTTTAAGGAACGGTGCAAATATAGCGATTAATTCAGAAAAACAAAATTCCAATCAGATAAACCGGAGCCCGGCAATCATTCCTTAGCCCTACAATCCCATCGGTATTTTCAACAAATACCAAACAATAAACAGCAATGTCCAGACAACCAGGATGCCTAATGAATATCTCCAAGTATATTTCAGCAATGAGCCATACGTAATCTGCTTATCATACTGCCGCATATAGGTAAGCACCAGAGGCATATAGAATAAGAAAGGAGTAATGGCATTCGTCGAGCTATCTCCGATACGAAAAGCACATTGTGCTATATCCGGAGCAATTCCCATCTGTGCAAACATAGGAATAAAGATAAAAGACATAAAAGCCCATTTGGAGGTAGCAGATACCATAATCAGATTTATCAATGCCGTAAACAGAATAAACAGAACAAGAGCAGACAAAGGAGCCGGTTCAAACGAAGAAAGCAAGTCAGCCCCCATAATCGCCAGACATTTATCCAGATGAGAATATTCAAAACAAGCAAACATCTGCGCAGCGAAGAAAGCGATAACGAAATACACCCCAAGAAGCTTCATTGGCTGCGTAAGTCCTTCAATCACATCATTGTCAGTGCGATACCGTCCGGAACTGAATCCATAAGCCATTCCCGTAATACCTGCTCCCAAAGAAAGCAAAAACAAAATACCGGCAATAAAAGGCGAATGCATCAAACCACCATTCACACCCCGCAAAATTCCATAAGAAGAAAAAGTAAGCCACAAGATAAGAGCCACATAGATAGCTGCCACAACAATGGAAATCATAATGGCACGCCGTTCTTTACGAGACAGAGGATGGTAAGCCACCACTTTCATACTGCCTTCATACTTACCTAACGTAGGAAGAAGCCATTTTTGAGTAATCCAATACACAATAGCCGTAATGGCCACCGTTGAAGCACTCATAAAAAAGTAATTGCAAAGAGGTTCCGTATTCCCCTGATAACCCGTTTGTGCCAATGCAGCCTCTTGCGTGGTATGCGCCAACAACGGGTCCATCGTACTCAATACAATATTAGCACTATAACCGCACGCAACGGAAACATAAGCCGTAACAATCCCTGCAATCGGATGAAGCCCCACCCATTGAAACAGCATAGCAGCAATAGGTAATAAAATAATATATCCACCATCACCAATGGCATTCGACAACAAGCCAAGTACAATCACCCACAAGACGATTTTCCTCTTTTCCTGTCGGTTTCCCACCCCCATGCGGATACATGCATCAATAAAACCGGAATGTTGTGCCACTCCCAATCCGAACATAGCAATTATCACCATGCCTAACGGAGCAAAGCCCGTGAAATTCTTAATAGCGTTCCGCAACCACCAACGGATTCCTTCGGGACTCAACAGGCTTTGTACACGGATGTCCTCACCTGTTTGTGGCAATGTCACTTTCAACCCATAGATATCGCATATCCATGAAAGAAAGACCACTGCCATTGTCAGCAGAAGGAACATCGTAGCGGGATGGGGCATGCGCCATTTATTCTTCATCATTTTCCGACTAAGCAAGAAGCTACCGTTAATACTTAATTTACTCTTCGTCAGGCTCCAGATTATCCAGATCAATAATACGCAATTCCAATGCACGTACTGCCAACCGGGTAGCATTCACTCCCACCCGTTCACCATTCGGAAAAAGACGTCCGATAAGATCATTCTGCCGTTTCTCCAATGATTTCACACCAAAAGGCATTCCTTTCAGATTGGCAATCATCTCTTTCGTATAACCCAAAGCCAGATGACGGAGAAAACGTTCATCGTATTCATCAATATCATAACTGATGACAGCCTCCTGACGCTTGGCATCATTGGCTACCGATTTCTTGAAACGATCTACAATCTTTTCCAGAATCGGATAGTTAAATACCAATTTCTTTCCATCCATCACAGCCTGTACATCTGTTTTCGTCAGTAGCTCACCCGTTTTGAGGATAATTCCATCGGCACCGGCATTCAATACGTCCACCCACAACTTTTCGTTCAGAATCTCACCCGTGAAGATCAATACCCGAACTCCTTTGTAACGTTTGAATATATTCTTGCAAATATCAACGCCAATGGTCGTAGAACCTCCTAGTCCTAAGTCCAACAATACCAGATCGGGAAGCTGGGCCTCCATCAACGGCCAAAACTCACTTTCCGTCATTGCCGTGCCGATTACTTCTGCATTCGGTATTTCATGACGGAATATTTCTTCTGTCCCTTTCAACTCCAGTTTTACATCCTCTACAATAATAACTTTAAACTTCTGTTCTTCCATGTTCCTTATCTAATAACTTTTATGTGTTTTCCTTTTATCGGCGCGGAATAGTGAAATAAACCGTAAACCCGCCGCCTTCAGCCGGCTCGGCATTGATACGGCATCCCCTACGTCCCGCAAATTCGTCGTGGTCGCGAATAATTTGTTTGCATACCAGATATTCCGTTCCCCTCAACTCCCCTTTTTCACCGGAAGTCATACGTGCCAAATTCGGATAAAATAGTTGATTCAACTCTTCCACACTCTTCTCACGTCTCGTATCCGTAAAGAGGAAACGAATATATTCATTATCCTTGCGCGCTTGCAGACGTATCACTCCATCTTCACGTACAGTCAATGCTTCATCAATCAAATTTTCCAATAGAAAACGCAACTGATTCACGTCTCCTATCACCTTCGCCTCCATCGGCTCTATTTCCAATTCTATCCTCTCCGGCCGATTCTTCATCAACTTCTTGAAATATTTTCCAGCAGCATCCAAAAGTTCCTGTACCGGAATCACCGTACGCCGGAAAGTGACCTCCTCCAATTGACGGGAAGCACACGAACTCAAAATCGTAAAGATTCCCTTATAGTATTCAATCAATTCCGTCATAGTCTCCACCGCTTCACGCTCCTCCGTTTCCGAAAGATTCTGCGCATTCAACCGCCCTACAATCTGTTTGATCTTATTCGGATAATAAATCGTCTCATGTTTAATCGTCGACAGACAGTTGTCAAGCACCATATTCTGGACATGCAACATGCTGTCTTCCCAGGAAGCCCGGCGTGTTTCTTCGTGTGCCGACTCGATATCCCGGTATTTTGTAGCCAATTTCACCACTGCGTTAAACACAACAATAGCCACATAACGAGCCACCAGTTCAAAAAGCAGTCGATCCGTCTCCTGTTCCGTTCCTTCTCTGCGCTCCAGATAAAGCACACCGACACATTGATGCTCGCCCCCTGCTTCCACCATCAGCGGAATTGCCTGAAGATGCTGTTCGGAAAGATATTTCCCGGAACTAAAACACTGCTCTACCATTTCCGGCATTTCCTGTCCGGGACGAGAAGCATATTCCAGCCGGTGTGTCGTTTCATTATAAACGGCAATTCCCATCCGGTCAATTGTCAGTAATTCATTTACCGCCCCGAATGCTTCATCCACAATCCGCTGCGGAATTTCTTTAAGCGTACTCTCTTCCCGTTGAAGTGCCTCTGCATTTTCCTGTTCCTGCGGTCTCACCAAAGATGCAGCAAACACCTTCTGGTTAATCTCAAGTACCTGTTCGAGATTCAAACGATTCTGCAAACGTTTTCTCATGTACAGAAAATAATATCCGACCAACGAAATAATCAATAAAACAAAGCATAAAATAATTCCTACCGTCTTATTGGTATTCGAACGCTCCAACTGCCGGCAATATGCTTCGAGAGTTTGATCCTCTCCCTGCAACTTATACAAATCCGTAAATGCCGAATTATTATAACTATATGCATCCAACTGTTTCAAAGCCAAAAAAGCAACTGACGCCTCATTCCTTATATCCAAAATTACATGATAATCCGAATCAAACAGTTCGTTCCACCAACTGATTTCAGCAGGCGTTCCCTCACCTACCAGCTTCATATACCGATGTGGGCGATCCGGACGCGCATATTTTTCATAATGCTCATTCAGAAAAAGCATCGCAGAATCTATATATTGCAAAGCCAACTCATAATTTTCATCCACATTAGCAAAATAGGCAGCATTTGCATAATCCGACGCTACATCCAGCAAATCCTCATACGCAGAATCCGTAACTACTACAATCGAATCTCCATCCTGCAACATGGGAGGAATCGGATCATGCAGACAAGAAACCATCCCCAACGGAAGCAACAAGCAAAGCAACAATACCCCCATCGCTTTACGCACTCCCGAAGGCAAACGAAAATAGAAACGGCTTCCCTTCCCTAGTTCACTCTCCACATCAAAGACACATCCCCGGAATAAATCATTCGTCTTCTTATACTTCTCAATGATTCCCTTACAATTCATCAATCCGAAACCACTACCTTTGTTTTCTTTCAACACTTCCGGATCGGCTGCATTCTTCATTCCGATCACACGGGAATCATACACCTTCTCACCAATGATATGCGCCACATCCTCTTCGGAAATACCTCTTCCGTTATCCTCCACAGAGATCTCGACATAGGCATCCTCCGTAGTACGGGCATACACTTTAATTGTTCCTCCTTCCGGAGTATATTTACGGGCATTTTCCGCCAGCGTATTAATCATAAACAAAGTTAGTGCCCGGTCGGCCTTCACCATAACCGTAGTCGGTTCAATTTCCAACTTCTGATTTTTCATTTCAAAAGCGCGTCTTCCCTTGCCTAGCAGCTCAAACAGTTCATTGAGACTGAAAGTTTCAATATTCAGGCTAAGCGTTCCTTGCTTCATCTTAATCCAAAGAGCCAGAATATCGTTGTACTCATTAATCGTAGTTACCAGCTCATCAATGTATTGATACTTCTCTTTCTTAATCTTCGCATTATCAATATACCCCCGCTCCGTCAACTTATGCACCTCGTTCAATATACGGTCGATATAAGGATTAATACCATTGACAATGGCCAGACAAGCCTTCTTTATAAGATTCTGACGTTTATTTCCCGCAATATGTTGTTCGTAAACATACCGTTGCTTTTCCAACTGCATCCGCTCGTCACTCAACGCTTCCACCATCTGCTCATTGTCCGCAGCCCAAACAATATACGGTTCAAGCACATGCACCAATGCTTTTTCATCACGGTTCAACCGATGCAGAGGAACCAGTGCCGCTTTTCCTTCCTCCGGAATTTCCAGTTGAAGACGTCCTTTCCCAAATAATTGATCGATACCTTGTTGAATTAATGGAACATTCATCGGAATGGACGAAGTTATATCCCGGCAAAGAGTCAGAATCCGTTGCAGACGCTCCACGTCTACCTGATTCCTTATTTTAGACCGTTTATTAAAAAACCACCAAAGAATAACCACCAATACAAGTCCGACAATAACCAAAGAAAGTACAAGCGTCATTTGTCGTGAATCGGCTTCCAATGAAAGATAGCGGCTCTCCAACTCCTTATCCTGACGGGTATAATTCAAAATATCCAAATATATATTCCGGTTGTAATCAGAAGCATACTTCATCCCGAGCCCCGCATACGACACACTCAATTGCTCCCGAATCCTTGAGATCCATTCAGGTACCGTTCTCACATCTTCCTGCATGATCCATGGAACCCCGGTATAAGTCGTATCTCCCTCCACAAAAACATGTAGTTTATCCAATGTATCCGCCGCATGGTGATAATAGAGCATGTGATGTTGATTCACACAATCCAACGCTTTTGCAAGCGTATCCAATGCCTCCGTATAACGTCCGTGCTCATTCATATATTTACCGATAGACACATACGCACCGGCAATCTGATACAAATCATTGTACTCACGAAATTTTTCAAGCGCACGCTGTGCCATTCGCAAAGGCAAAAGCGAATCTACAGGAAACCCAAACTGATCCAGCGCATATCCCCTTCTCGTCCGGAAAAGTTCGAAATTATTGGGTGAAACCATCAGATTAGCCAATCCTTGCAGACCATTTCCTTCGAAATAAGGATGATTAGTCTGAACAGCCGTCCGCCAGGTAATATAGAGTTGGTCGAACTCACGCATTTTCCGGTCTTCCGGCTTGGTTGCTTCCACCAACGAAGCCGAACCTTTAATATAATGATAATAAAGCAACTGATTAGTATCTGTCAAAGCTTCATCTTCCGGAATCCGGTTGAGAGATGTGATGGCCTCCTGCCGTTGCTGCAGATAGTAGTAATAAATAGAAGAAACGATGAAAAATTCGGTGAATGCATAATCCAGCCGTAGCGCCTCGTGACGGTCGGCAAACAAATCACTCTCTTCACGAATACGTTTCATGCGCTTGAGCGCACTATTACGATAATCATAAAATTCTTTGTTCATAGCCGTTCGCTGACAGATTTTCATCAGTCCGATGTCGGCAATCAACAGTTCGAGTTCATTTTTAGTCAGTTTATATACTTCCTTATGCAACGCTTCCGCCTGGTCAAAGTCCATAGCCATAAAAGCACAGAACCCCAGGTTGTTGGATGCTTCCGCTTTCCCCGACTTGTAGAAATTCACCTGCCGATAGGCTTCATTGGCATATTTATAAGAAGAATCCAGGCTTCGATAACGATAAGCATACGCTTTCCCGTTTAATGAATCAATCAGGCGCACCTCTTTAGTCGGCACCATATCAGTGCACGAAAAAAAAGAGGCAAACAACACTATACCTATTATATATAAAGGAAAGCGTGAACTCATTTTTGACTATTAACTGTTTTCAGAAAGCAAATCTACAAATATTTCCGATAAGTTGGAGAGAAAAATATTTTTTATACAATAAGTCCTTCTAAATAATAAGAGAAATTCCTACCTTTGCAGGCAAATTAACAAATAGGTAACATCTATTACAAAATGAGCGAAAAAGCACCCTTTATGGTATTCTCGGGAACGAACTCGAGATATCTTGCAGAAAAAATCTGCGCAAGCCTGGATTGTCCTCTGGGAAATATGAACATTACCCATTTTGCCGATGGCGAATTTGCTGTTTCATATGAGGAGTCAATTCGTGGCGCACACGTATTCCTGGTTCAATCCACTTTCCCTAACTCAGACAACTTAATGGAACTTCTCCTGATGATCGATGCTGCAAAACGCGCGTCTGCAAAGAGCGTTGTAGCTGTAGTCCCCTATTTCGGATGGGCACGTCAGGATAGAAAAGACAAACCCCGTGTATCTATCGGCGCTAAGTTGGTAGCCGACCTGCTGTCTGTTGCAGGTATCGACCGCCTGATTACGATGGACTTGCATGCAGACCAGATTCAGGGATTCTTCAATATCCCGGTAGATCACCTGTACGCATCAGCTGTATTCCTCCCTTACATCCAGTCATTGCAACTGGAAAATCTGGTTATTGCTACACCGGACGTAGGAGGTTCAAAACGTGCCAGCACTTTCTCCAAATACCTCGGTGTACCATTGGTACTCTGTAACAAATCACGTGAAAAAGCCAATGAAGTAGCATCTATGCAAATCATCGGTGACGTAGAAGGTAAAAACGTCGTATTGATCGACGATATCGTTGACACAGCAGGAACAATCACCAAAGCAGCCAACATCATGCTGGATGCCGGTGCCAAATCTGTACGGGCCATCGCCAGCCACTGCGTAATGTCTGATCCGGCTTCTTTCCGTGTACAAGAGTCTGCCCTAACCGAAATGGTATTTACCGACAGCATCCCTTACGCAAAGAAATGCCCGAAAGTAAAACAGTTAAGCATTGCTGATATGTTTGCAGAAACAATCAAACGAGTAATGAATAACGAATCTATCAGTTCACAATACATCATTTAATAGATGATAGGTGATAGTTGAAGTTACTTTCAACAGGAAATTATAAAATGGATAATGACCGCTTTTGGTTATTATCCATTTTTCTTTGTACCATAAAAAAGAGGCCACGCAATGCGCAGCCCACTATCATTTATCATCTATCATCTATTGAAGTCTTCCGAATTTATAGGTTCCTTTTTTAATCACCTTTCCATCTTTATCTGTTTCTACAAAAGGACCATTTTTCTTTCCTTGTTTGAAAAATCCGTCAAAGCGATTACCATCTTTATCAATTTGTACGCCCTGTCCATCTTCCAATCCGTCAACAAAGCCACCTTTATATTGCATCCCAGCAACGGTTTTCAGAGTACCCTGTCCATTGGGACGGTTGTCTTTCCAATCACCGTCATAAACATCGCCATTGCTCCATTTATAGACTCCTCTGCCATCACGTTTATTGTTTTTCCAGCTTCCTTCGTACACAGCACCATTCGCCCAGGTAAAAGTACCCTTTCCGTCTTGCATGCCATTTTTGAAATTACCTACATACTTGTCGCCGTTAGCATGATAATAAACTCCTTCACCGGTGCGTTCACCTAAGAGATAAGAACCTTCATAACGATCGCCCGTGTGAAAGTAGTAAGTACCTCTTCCGTGTTGAATATCATCCGCCCAGTCACCATCGTATTTATCTCCATTGGTATATTCAAATACCCCTTTTCCGTGACGGACATCATCTTTCCAGTCTCCTTCATACTTACAGCCATCGTCCCAGTTCATGATACCTTTGCCGTTCTTCTTATCATTTTTCCAGTGACCGGTATATTTGGCTCCATTCGCCCAAGTGTATGTACCTTCGCCTTCACGCTTATCATTCACCCATTTACCTACATACAAATCACCGTTATGATAATACATTGTTCCTTCACCATGCTGATAATCCTGATACCACATACCGTCGTAACGGTTATTATTCATAAAATAATAGATACCTTTTCCGTGCTGCTGGTCCTGAAACCACTGTCCTTCGTATTTTTCTCCATCGGGAAACATATAAATTCCATATCCTTCACGTTTCCCCTTCACATATTCTCCTTCAAAGACATCACCGTTTTTAAAGACTGTTTTTCCTTTTCCATTCGGTTTTCGTCCTTTCATTTCTCCCGTATAGACACTGCCATCCTTAAAAGTATAGTTGCCAATCTTTATTTCAGTGGAGAATGTATCTTTAATTTTTCCGAAAAATCCGCCTTTTTTTCCTTCATTTTCTTGTGCCATCACTCCCTCTTGTGCAAGAAGAGCCAGCAAAAGTGTAGTATATAGATATTTCCTCATTGGTTTTAGTCGTTACTCATTTTAGAATTACAATTTGGACAAAGATACAATTTCTATCCCAAACAGCCCACTCTCGGAAAGCAAATTATGACAACTTTTTACCTGCAATGACCTCTTTTAATGTCTCTTTGCACAAATAGCGCTGTGCCAAATCTTGTATTTCCATCGGAGTAACCTCATTCACAGCCAGCAGAGAACGTGAAAAGTAGTCATCATCCAGACCGGAAGTAGCAATGAAGATCCACGCATCCGAAAGTGAGAAAGGCGACTCATAACTACGGCACATTTCTCCCAACATATAGTTGCGTACAATAGTCAATTCTTCGGCTGACACAGGTTCCTGATGCAGGCGGTCTATTTCATGATACACTTCCTGTATCAACGGTTCCACATATTCATTATCCGTCTCTGTCGAGATAGCCAATAGTCCGCTATCCGGATAAAACATGATTCCTGCCGAAATACCATAAGTATATCCCTTCTCTTCACGAATATTAGACATCAGCCGACTGCCGAAATAACCTCCGAATAAAGTCATCAATACCCGAAGTTTCAAATAATCAGGATGATTACGAGTAATGGTCGTATATCCCATCTTCACAGCACTCTGCATGGCATCTTCACGCTCTGTAAAAATTCTCTTTCCGGGAACAGCAGTAAAAGGAAAACTTAATCTCGACACCTGCTGCTGATGCTGGCCAAAAGAAGTGCCGAATGTATCTGTCACCCGGCTGATAATATCCTCCGTCACCTTACCGGACAAAAAGATAGAGCAATTACCCGAATGATAATACCGTTCATAAAATTCACGGAGCACTTCCGGAGTGATGGCATGATAATCTTCCTCCACCACTATTTTACCACATGGATGCTGTTCGCCGTAAAGCGACTGCAACAGACTGCGGTGTGCCAGAAAATCAACTTTGGAAGTATTGACCTGGTATTGTTGGATATTGGTATCGAGAATAGTATTCAATTCCTTCTCCGGGAAAAGCGGTTCTTTAATCATGGATTCCACCACCTCCAATGTTTTCGCCAAATACTTATTCAACGAATAAACAGTGATATATGCATATTCCGACGAACTGGACAATTCGAGCCATGAGCCGTAGTAATCCAGTTTTTCGGCAATGGTGGCAGCCGTATATTTTTTCGTGCCTTCGCGCAGCATCCGGTTCGTAAACAGAGCTTGCAGTTTCTGCGATTGCTGCCAGCGTCCCCCGGCAAAAAGCACATCTATGCGTACTACTTCCTGTTCACCCGCATTAATAACAGTCAACGGAATGCCGTTTGGCAACGTCATTCGAACGGGAGGAAGTATACGAAAATTTTTCAGGGTTTGTATTTCAGGTTGTATCGTACGATCCATAAGATTAGATTCTATTCTTCAAAAATTCTTCTGCCCGTTCCAAGTCTTGTGGAGTATCGATTCCAATAGTTTCCACCTCACTGATACCGACCTTTATTTTGTATCCGTTCTCCAGCCAGCGAAGCTGCTCCAAAGATTCGGCCAACTCCAAAGAAGACTGTGGAAGCATGGTAATCTCTTTCAGCACCTCTGTACGATAAGCATACAATCCGATGTGCTTGTAGTAGGTATGTCCCTTCAACCAGTCCTGTTTCTCGGCATTACGCTGATAAGGAATGATAGAACGACTGAAATAAAGTGCGTTCCAGTTCTTGTTGACTACTACTTTCGGTGAATTCACGTTTTCCAGTACGGCAAACGGTTCATCGGCAGTAAAAGGCTTCACCAACGTAGCAATCTGCGTGGTTACATCTTCAAAACAAGCCTTTACCGCATCCAGTTGTGAAGGCTGAATAAAAGGCTCATCTCCTTGTATATTCACTACGACGTCAAAATCACCTCCAATCTTGGTACAGGCTTCATAACAACGATCCGTACCACTTTTGTGGTGAACGGAAGTCATCACAACCTTTCCCCCGAACGCCTTAACAGCAGCTTCAATGCGTTCATCATCCGTAGCTACATAAGCATCATCCAAAACGCCTGCCACTTGTTCGTATACGCGTTGTATGACTGTTTTTCCGCCCAACATAGCCAACGGTTTCGCAGGAAAACGAGTGGATGCATAGCGGGCAGGTATAATTCCAAGAAATTTCATCTACTTAATAAATAATGAAGAATGGAAAGCAGATAATGACTGTTGTATATATCCCCTTTGCCAATCCTCCGGTTTTAATATTTTGTTATCATATAAAAGCATGTCAATATCCAGACATACTTTTTCCTCTTTCTTATCCTCCGAACGACGTCCGGACCTCTGTTCTATATCTTTCAGCATTTTCCTCACCGTCTCTTCATCCTTATCGGAATAGAACAGAACCACTTGGTTGGAAAACAGAGCCGGATTCTTAAAAAACAAAGGTTTAGTTTCCAGTTCGGGAGCAAAACATATAGAAGAGAACGATTCAGTCAACTTCTGTCTGGCAAAAGTCAGGTTCTCTTTCCTATTGTAATTACTCCCTATGCAAACAATATACTTGTGCATTAAAATTAAGTATTAGGTATTAAGTATTAAATAGCACTATACTTAATACTTAATTAAACAGATCGTCCAGTCCTCTTTCTTCCACTTCGCCATCAGGAGTTTCCGAACCGGCACACGGGTCAAACCCTTCAGGGAGTTTGAATCTCTCCTGCTGGTCATATCCCAAAGTCGGATCGTCATACACTTTCTTCATATACATAGCCCAGATAGGCAAAGCTGCAGCAGCACCCTGTCCATAGGTCATTCTACCGAAGTGAATATCACGTTCGTCACCTCCTACCCAACAACCGGATACCAGTGAAGGAGTGAATCCCATAAACCAGGCATCGGAGTTATCATTGGTCGTTCCTGTTTTTCCACCCATATCGGCGGTAATTCCATATCGACGAACACGTCCACCCGTTCCTTCATTAATAACGGCACGCAGCATAACCAACATTTTGTAAGTGCTCGACGCGCTTATCACTTCTTCCATTTGCGGCGCAAAAGTAGAAATGACATTGCCATCACTATCCTCAATACGGGTAACGAACAATGGAGCCACCCGGATTCCTTTATTGGCAAAAGCCGTGTATGCGCTGACCATTTCACCGACAGAAATTTCACAAGGTCCCAGACAAAGTGAAACCACCGGATCAATTGCTTTATTGCGTACACCGAAACTATGGATCAAGCGTACCAAATCATACGGATTCAGCTTACCCATCAGGTATGCAGAAATCCAGTTATCGGAATTTGCCAATCCCCATTTCAGAGTTACCATTTCTCCATAACGCTTATCATTTGCATTACGTGGTGTCCAGGGAGTTCCATTCTCATCAATCAAAGTCTGCTCTACGTGGCGTGCCTGATCGCAAGGAGAAAATCCGTTCTCCATTGCCAATGTATATAAATACGGTTTAATAGTAGAACCTACCTGACGACGTCCCACCATCGCCATATCATACTGGAAGTATACATAATTCGGTCCGCCCACATAAGCTTTCACGTGTCCGTTTGCCGGATCCATTGACATAAATCCTGTCCGCAAGAAAGATTTATAGTAGCGGATGGAATCCATCGGTGTCATAATCGTATCTTTATCACCCTTCCAGGAAAAGACAGTCATTTCTTCCGGCGTATCGAACGCCTTACGAATCTGTTGTTCCGAAGCTCCCGCCTCTTTCATGAGGCGATAACGTTCCGTTTGTTTCATTGCTTTCGTCAACAACTCTTCCACTCGTTTTTCCGGTAGTGATCTTGCATACGGGGCATTCTTACTTCCCTCTTTTTCCTTGAAGAATACAGGTTGCAGATAATCACCCAAATGCTCTTTTACAGCATCTTCGGCATACTGCTGCATACGTGAATTGATAGTTGTATAAATCTTCAATCCATCTGTATAGATGTTATAATTTGTACCGTCTTTCTTCTTGTTTTTCGCACACCAGCCATATAACGGGTTAGTTTCCCAAGCGATAGAATCTTCGTAGAATTTCTGCATTTGCCAACCACGATAATCACTTCTTACCGGTTTCGGTGCTGTCATAACGCCACGGAGATATTCACGGAAATAAGTAGCCAGTCCCTCTTTATGGTCAACACGGTTATAAGTCAGTTTCAACGGAAGAGCCTGCAAAGAATCACATTCTGCATCTGTGATATATCCGGCTTTACGCATCTGCTCGAGCACTACATTACGACGGCCACGGGAACGTTCGTTGAAACGAACCGGATTGTAAAGTGACGGATTCTTACACATACCCACCAATGTAGCTGCTTCTTCAATCTTCAAGTCCTTCGGTTCACAGCCAAAATAGGTATATGCAGCAGTTTTGATGCCAACAGCATTATTCAGAAAATCAAATTTATTGAGATACATACTCAATATTTCCTCTTTGGTGTAGTAACGTTCAAGTTTCACCGCAATCACCCATTCAATCGGTTTTTGGAAAAGACGTTGAAGTGTATTTCTAGCCACATTTTCCGTAAACAACTGTTTAGCTAGCTGTTGTGACAAGGTACTACCCCCACCTGCATTTTTCTGAAACATCAAACCACGTTTCACAAACGCACGGAACAACGCTTTGGCATCAATACCCGAATGCTCGACAAAACGAACATCTTCCGTTGCAATAAGAGCATTGATAATACTGGGTGACAAATCCTTGTAAGCCGTGTACACCCGGTTTTCCTTGCTGTAAGACCATGTACCAAGCACTTTCTCATCTTCAGAAAAAATCTCTGTTGCAAATTTATAGCTCGGGTTCTCGAGTTCCTCTACAGGAGGCATATAGCCAATCCAACCCTTTGAAATGGAGACAAAGACTATAACAATAGCCAATACTATGACTGCCAAGAATATCCAAAGAGCTTTTATTATTTTTCGAATCATGTTTTTTCTCGCTTAAAATGACGCATTTAATTAAGATGCAAAGGTAGATAAAATCCGCTATTCAGCCAACGAGTTTGATTATAATTTCTATTTTGTTAAAATATAGAGCGATACTCCTAACAAATAGCATGAAACAAAACAAAAAAGAGCATTTTTCAAGAAAGCAACCCTCTTATTATATCTAAACACAAACAGGCGGGAAAAATCCCGCCTGTTATTCATTCATAAATATACCTATTTATAAGATAATCAATTACAAGGTTGCTGCCTGCACACCTACCACTCCGGCAATCGCACCGGCAACAGCAATAATCACTTTCAAAATAATACTCCACGTTTTTTTCATAGACATTTCTCTTTTTAAATTAAACACTAAATGAACACTCTAACCGTCAGCTATTAATCAACAAGACATTAAGCTGCGGGATCCGGTGCCTCTCCGCTACCGCCACCTTCATCTCCGCCACCTTCGCCTTCATCCGGTTTCTCGGGATCTTCCGGAGATACAGTAACGCTAATTTTCTTCAGATATTCATCCAGACTGATCAGATCTAACTTCTCATCTGCACGGGTAGCAGTTTTGGTGACACGCAACTCTTTATTAGCTTGGAAAAAGATACGAACACTATCCACACTCTTAGCATTAATATCCTTCGCCAACTCCGCACCTTTTGAACGGGCAGTCAACATAAACACACCCAAACCTTCGATATTCACAGACTTACCTTCCAACAACTGCTCCTTCATTTTTTCCACAAAATTCTGGATTACACTCTTGATGTCACCGATAGACAGCGAAGAACGATCCTGCATTTTCTGTGCAATATATTTCAGGTTGACGGACTGACCTAAAGTGATCAGATGCGGATAATATCTCTTAGGAGAATTGGGAACACGCGGATCTGTTGGCCGCGTAATGACTTTGTAAATTACACTCATACTACGTTTTTTTAAAGATTTAAATTCAAGTTTATTTATTCACGTTTTGTTGATCAACAATGCAAAGGTGAAACTTTTATTCCGGATAGAAAAGAAAAAAGCTCCTTGCGGAGCTATTTTCATTTACCTAAGTATATAATAAACTATAAATCAACAACATAATCAGCATCCTATAATCTCCCAGTCCCCAATCGTACACCGTTCGCTATCAAAACAGACAGCCACCTTTACGACAGGCAATCCACATAAAGCAAAGCGTTCCGGATAATTCTTCAAATCAATTTGCTCCATCGCTTCACCCGCACTTTTATCCAATTTCAGTTCCATCACATACAATGTAGTCTTCGTACGAAGTACTATATCTACCCGTCCACGAGGAGTACGAACCTCCACATCCACGTAATATCCCAACAAACTGAATATGATATAAAAGACCTGCTGATAGTGTCCTTCGAACCTTGTATTGTCGCAGTAAGGAATCGTAGACAGAAATTCCTGCAAACGGTGTAAAGCAGCATCCATATCACCATTCTGAATATCATAAAAAAGATAAGCTACCATGGTAGTTGCTTCAGGTGTCTTGTTATTTACATAATAAGGAAGAAGGCTCTCCATAAGTCCCAGCCTTACTTCTTTATTGGGAATATCCAGCGTATAAAGGTCTAGCATCTTATTATAATCCTTAATAGTGATATACCCACTTTGGTACAATAAAGGTACTGCATCAGTCATCGTTTCAGTAGGAGCATCGAAAACTGAAGATTTCAGCTGTCTACGTCCAATTTCGGAAGGTTTCACACCGAATTTATCCAACATCTTAACCAGATATGTAGGAGTACCGCTACCAAACCAATAAGATCCAAATTTTCCATCAGCAAAAGCATTTAGCAAACTGAAAGGATTATATATATCGGGCGAAGGAGATGTAAAATGATAACCATCATAATTTTCTTTCAATTTCATCAAAGCCTCTTCAGGTGTTATCTCCAATTTCTTTGCCAATCCTCCCAAATCATCCTTCATTTGCAAACGTATCTCATCTTCACTAATTCCACAGATAGCAGCGTATGGCTCATCCATACTAATATTCTTTATATTATTCAACTCACTAAAAATACTTAGTTGGGAGAATTTGGTAATACCAGTCAGAAATACATATCGCAAATAAGGATCACAAGCTTTTAATGGGCTGTAGAAGTTACGCATGATGTTACGCAATACATCCAGATTTTCCCGTTCATGTACCACATCAAGCAAAGGAGCATCATATTCATCAATAAGCACAACCACTTTCTTTCCGGTCTGCTCATAGGCACGTTTTATCAGTCCCATCAAACGCTGATTGGGATTAACCTCCTCCTCCAGCCGTCCATAAATCTGTTCATAACCATATAGTTTCAGATTCAATTCTTGGAGCAACTGTTCACTATCCGAATGTTTGGCGGTACTCATATCGAAGTGAAGTACCGGATATTCCGTCCACTCCTTCTCCAGTTTCTCCATAGCCAATCCATGAAACAGTTCCTTACGACCGGAAAAATAGCTATGCAGCGTGGAAGTAAGTAATGATTTCCCAAAACGTCGTGGACGGCTCAAAAACATATAGCTGGAAGCCGAATGAGTCATCCGGTAAACATATTCCGTTTTATCAATATAGAGGTAATTCCCCTCCCGTATCTTCGAGAATGTCTGTATCCCGATAGGATATAGTCTTTGCAAATCTTCCATATCAATCATATTTTTCACAAAGCTACTAAAAAATATCCATCAGTCATTGCTTTACAAAAAAAATATCAACTATCTTCACAGACGGTTGATATAATAGAAATCACATCGGATTTACACCGACATGAGGGCGTTGATCAGGAATACACCGCTGTGTATTTCCTGACCACAAAATGTAGGGGTCTTCATGTGTGTAGCATGAAGTTAGGGACCTACATGTTCCATCTCACTTTTGTGTAAAGTATTAAAAGTACTCTATGACATTATTAACTTAAAAAATATCGGTCATTAATGGCTTTAGTCTTCCTTGGCGTGAGATTGTTCTCCATATCCATAACCGTAGCCATATCGCTTACCATAGCCATAATACTTGCCATATTTGCCATAACCGTAATAATAACCGTACTTTCTTTTCTTCAGATCCAAACCATTGATTACAGTACACAGGCTAGGTAATTTATCTTTTTCAGCAAGTTCGTTGATCAAAGTATACTCATTTTTATGAGTATAGTCTGCACGGCAGACATAAACAGATAAATCAGCCACACGCCCTATCAATAAGGTATCAGTTACCATACCAACAGGAGCTGTATCCAGAATCACATAATCAAAATTCTTCTTGAGCGTTTCAATAGCTTTATCCAATCCATCACGAGCCAGTAATTCGGTCGGATTAGGAGGAACTGTTCCACCAGGAAGAATATAGAGATTCTTACTAACATCGGAAAGCTGTACCAAATCCATCAAACTCTTTTCCGGATTGGCTAAATATTGAGTTATACCAACTTCTTTTCTCGGAATATTAAATACCTTATTCAAACCCGGTTTACGAATATCAAGACCCACGATTACTACTTTCTTCCCCAATAAAGAAAGACTGATAGCAAGGTTGGCAGAAATGAAAGATTTGCCCTCACCACTAACCGTAGAAGTAACCAGAATCACCTTCTTGTCATTTTCAAGCATAAACTGAAGATTCGTTCGGATATTACGGAAGGTTTCACTCATCAGATTATTTTGATTCTCAAATACAGCAATAGCACCCTGCTTTTCATCAGTCAATGGGATATCACCAACAATAGGTACACTGGTAAGTTTTTCTACATCAGAACGACCTTCAATCTTGAATTTAGTCAATTCGAGCAGATAAATAACCCCCACCGGAATTCCGACTCCTAACACTAAAGCAATCAGGTAAATCATTTTACGTTTAGGAGATACAGGAGCATCATCTGCTATCGCGTCATCTATAATCTTTGCATTGTTGGCTGTAGCAGCCAGAGTTATAGCATTCTCCTCACGCTTCTGAAGCAACATCAAATAAAGTCCGGCCTTTATCTCCTGTTGGCGAGCAATACTCACAAACTCACGCTCTTGACCAGGTGCCTCACTAATGCGACGGGAATAACGGTTCGCCTCACGATCCAAATCCGCCTTCGTGATAAATAATCCACGTAACACTCTGTCTAAAGAGACTTGTACATTCTCTTTCATTGCACTAATGCTGGTATCCAGATTTATAATGGTAGGATTATTCTCTGTTGATGTACGTAATAAACGTTTCCTCTCAACAAGAACATCATTATAACGGTTGATAGCAGCAGCAAGATTCAAATCCTGCAATCCGATATTACTAGGTAGAACCTCATAACCTTCATTTTGCATATATTTCTGCAAATCCTGCAGCAAATTAATCTGGGTTTGATTCTCCACACGCTTCTTTTCATATTCAGCACTACCAGTTAAAGCTATCTGAGCATCACTGGTCAAATCCGTAATACCTGCCCCACGTTTGAAACTCTCCAGATCCTTTTCCGTACTACCCAGTTCTTTGGAGATTATACTAATACGTTCATTGATAAATTCTGCTGTTTTCTGCGCCACTTCATTCTTATCATTATTCGTATTGATATTATACATCTCCAATAACTTATTGATAAAATCCTTGCCTCGTTGTACATTTGAGTTTTTCAATGATATGACAGCTACAGAAGTAGTTTTGGAAGTGGGCTCAATAGTCATATTCTTGCAATACGCTTTCGCTACAGCCAAAGGCTTATTTATTGTTGCTGTTATATTGCGTGTAGTCTTTTCCGAATCCGTAGTTTCTTCCAATGTTCTTTTAGAAGACAATACAGAATCCGGTGTCAGAAAGAAGGCCAATGTTCCCCGTTCGGTGGGAAAAACTGCCGGCAACTTTTCGAAATGCTTCTGATATTCATCATCGCCTATCTTCACATTCACATCCATACTTCCCTGTGGTTGCAATGCCATCTCCACAATCATCGGCTCCTCCAACAAATCAGCTTCCTGCGGAGTCAGGCTCACTTGTACTGGTGAAGTCTTATACATGTTTCTGGAAGGGAATTCATCTTCATCCGTATAGGAAATATAAAGCCCCAAATCTTCAACCACCTCTTTGACGATAGTCTTGGAACGGAGAACTTCAATCTCATTATCAATATTCTGCGAAGAAGAGACCATGCCATCCAATCCCAGACTCTCCAACCCGGAAAGCATTCCGGCACTACCACCTTTCTTATCATCCTTTATTAGAACCGTAGCGGAAATATTATATACGGGAGTGGACATATAAAGATAGACCCATGCCGCAATCAAACACACTACAACCGTACCCACAAACCAAGGCCAGTGGATCAAATACTTAAAAAGCAGTTCCTTGACGTCTATATTTTCTTCCTTAGATTCTTGTGCTTCGTTGAAATCTGTTTCTTTCATTGCAAATCATTATTTTAATATATTTACTAATAGGCTGACAATAGATACCAAAATAGAAGTAGCAGAGAACCAAAGACTGGTACTGTTGCCCACATCCGAATTTCGAGCCTTTGCTTTATTGGGGGTCACATAGACAATATCATTCTGCTGTAACCAATAGTAAGGCGAAAGAATGGTTTCGGCCTTATTCAAATCCAAGGTTACAATTTGCTGTTTACCGTTTGCGTCTTCACGAATCAACTTTACATTATCACGAAGACCGTAGACCGTCATATCACCAGCCATGGCCAATGCCTCCAACAGATTCACTTTCTCATTAGAAATAGTGAAAGTACCGGGACGGGTAACTTCGCCGATAACAGATATTTTATAATTTACCATACGCACCGTTACAATGGGAGTCTCCTTCATGTAAGGCTTCAGTTTATCTATAATCAGCTGTTCCGCTTCCCTTTTCGTTAAGCCTCCTAACTTCAATTCTCCTAACACCGGAAAATTTATGTTTCCTTCATTATCTACCAAATAAGGTTGTAATACAGGTTGAGTAGTCACATAAGACGAAGTACTCACAGCTATTCCGGCATTGCTGGCAACTGTCAGGTTAAAAGGTATCGCAAGTTCAGGATTAGTACACGATACCACAATAGTCAACAAATCCTTGGGCATGATTTTTGCATCATACAGTTTTTCCTGTTGTTCTACCTCGTTCACAACTTCCACATTCTGGAAATAGGGAACCTTTTTATAAGACTGACAGGCAGCCAATAGTAATGGCAACAATAGTAGCCACAAATTTCTCTTGTTTAGTCTTCTCATCATAATTCTTAAATTCATAATTAAACGCCCTTTAATTCCTAAGTTTTAAGGCAAGCGCACCTACCTTTTAATTTTTAATCTTTAATTTTCTAATATGCTTCTTTTTCACCACGTATAGCATTATACACCGTCTTATACATGATATATAAATCCAATAAAAACGTCCAATGTTCTATATACCAGATATCACGCTGCACACGCCCCTCCATCTGCCAGAGCTCTTTCGTCTCACCACGATAACCCGTCACCTGCGCCCATCCAGTTATTCCAGGTTTTACAAAGTGACGAACCATAAACTTATTTATTAGATTGGAATATTCCTCCGTATGCTTCAACATATGAGGACGGGGACCGACAATAGACATATCACCCTTCAACACATTAATGAATTGCGGTAATTCGTCCACACTAGTCTTTCTCATTATTTCTCCGATACGTGTTTTACGAGGATCGTTTTCCGTAGCCTGAAGAGTATCGCATTGTGTATTTACCTTCATCGAGCGGAACTTGTAACACCAGAATTCACGACCATCTTTACCACTGCGCTTTTGTTTGAAAAAGACAGGGCCGGGAGAACTTAGCTTGATCGCGATTCCGAAGAATATATAGACAAATGGAAAGACAGTAATAAGAAATACCCCCGAACAAACAATATCAAATGCACGCTTAATAATACGGTTTTCTAATGACTCCAATGGTTCACAACGAATGGAAAGTACAGGAACATTACCCAATAACTCAAAATGCATCCTACGTTTCAAATAATTCCGAACATTAGGAACACTAAAGAAACGGACCAGATGGTTTTCACAGTAATTTATGATAGGAACAATCTCCGCACTTCGCACAGAAGGAAGACTACAATAAAGCTGGTCAATCTCTCCCGTGTGTTTTTCCAAAAAAACAGTCACTTCATTAGGTTGTCCCAAATATGGAATTTCCTGTGGATAACGGTCCGAAGGGAAATCCTCGAAATAACCCAGTATACGATAACCAGACGTAGGGTCATCCGTCATCGCATGATAAAGTTCCTGCATATTCTCATGGCTCCCAACCAATACTACCTTGCGGACATTTCCTCCCTTTTTCCGATAAATCTCCAGTAAGTGACGGGAAATTAAGCGGTAGCTAATAATGACAATTATCAGTGCAACATAAAACAGTCCGAAATAGCGGGAATGAGAAAAATGAAAATGAAAAACAAGCAACGTACAAACCGATAAAAAGACAAAAGGAACCATGTTACGTAAAACACGGATCATGATCTGTTCAGGACGCACCAAAGGACGATGAAGAATAACACCTGAATGCATGTTACAAAGTAAATAGCATAGAGTGATAAGAGTCATACCCTGAAAGATAGAACCGCAATGAATACACCAGAAACGGGTACCCAGAAAAAAATTAAATCCCCATAAAAGCAGGTTCAGCAAAATAAGATCCCCCAAAAGGACCAAAGACTTTAGGACTTTGTTAAAACGTTGGATTTCCTGCATAAATTCATTTATTAATATTTTAAACCACTCCCCGATATACCGCTAATACTTGCTCTGCAATTGTATCCCAATTGTATTCATCCATAGAATAAGATACCGGAACAAAATCTTTTGATAACGCTTTTTGCAATTTGTCTTTTAGCTCTTTTTCATCGTCAGTCTGAAAATAACAATCATACGCTAATCCTACCTCCAGGTTAGCAGGGATGTTACTTACGATTACAGGTAGGTCATAGCTCATAGCCTCCAACAACGCGATAGGCAATCCCTCGTGAGAAGAAGGCAACACAAAACAACAGGCATGAGTCAACAATTCATGCAATTTCTTACCTTTAATAAATCCCGTAAGAATTACCCCATTTTCCTTGGCCAGTTTCTTTAAATTTATCGAATAATCATCTTCAAAATCGCTATCACCGGCTAATATGAGTTTATAGTCAAGTCGTTTTAAAGCCGAAAACGCATGAATCAAATGATGAAAATTCTTTTCGGGCACAAAACGTCCCATGGCAAATACATACTTATGAGATTCCACACCCAGACTCTCCAGATAATCCGTATCTGCAATTTTATCAGGCGCAGGCACTCCATTGTAAATAAGACGACAGTCTCTCCGTCCATATTTGCGCACCAGAATATCATTTATCACTTCCGAAATGACAATTACCTCATTTGCAAACATTACACCCATTCGTTCCCCCAGCTTCAACATCGTTTTAGCCGCAAGCCCCCATTTATCCCTGTCATAATCCGGACCATGGTGAGTAAAAACGACTTTCATTCCCAACAGACGCGCCAGGGGAGTCAACAATGCCGGACCAATAGCATGGATATGCACAATATCCGCATGCAGACTTCTTGCTTTCAAAATCGCCTTGAACGTATGAATAACGGCTTCCAGTGATTTTTTTTTCGGGGTTGTTATATCCACCAATTTCACTCCCTGATATTCCGTAAGTGAATCATGAACGTAACTTTTACGACGAACAATAGTTATATCAATATCTTTTTGTGCCATACGAGGAAAAAGTTCCTCGCAGTGTGTTTCGACACCACCTAGGATATTGGGTATTCCCCGGGTACCGGTTACTACAATTTTCATAGTATCAGAACTTTTCTCTTAGGTCCCCTTGACAAGGATCCTGCCCTACATTATACCAACACTTATCAAGACAGGCAGACTTCCCTTGCATACTACGAAGTTTATTTGCTATGGCCCACTTTAACGGATGTTTGATATATTTGTGCATCACCGGAGAAGCAGTACCCACCATCCAGCAGTTCTTCGGACATTTGCGTACCATATCACGTACCTGCTGTGCTTGTTCACTTTCCCAAATAGTCATAAAGTTCAGAGTTTCACGAATATTACCCATTTTCTTCATCCAGTATTTTTCCTCCAAACCATTACATGGATACACATCACCATAAGGTTCAATAAAGAAATTGGCAGAACCAGCTTCACATGGCAGCATACGGCGACCTCCTTCTATATAGTTAATCAACCCCATATTGAAGAAAGCACGAAACCAACTTTTCGGATGATTCTCCTTCAATTGCCATTCTATCAACTGTTCAAAGTTTTTGCAGACTTCGTCTTTATTCGTTATCACATTATCATCTTTATGAAAATAATACGAATTATGAAAAGCGGCTGTAGCAAACTCCATTCCCAATGACTTACTCAATTGATAAAGCGAAAGCATGTCTTTTGAGTTATTATTGGATACTGTACATCCAAAACCGATGTCTTTCAGTCCCATACCTTTCAGCGTCAATAACGTACGCAACCCTTTATCAAAGCCACCCGCATGACCACGCAACTCATCATTCTTGCAACTTAATCCCTCGATAGAAATACGAATACCGATATTAGGGAATTTCTTAGCCAATGCTACCACACGGTCTTCAAACCATCCGGAAGTGGAAATCACAATACGATCCGTATGTTTATAGCATTCTTCAACAATCTTATCCAAATCCTCACGAATGAAAGGCTCGCCACCTGTCAGATTTATAAATTTCAGCTTCGGAAGTGTACGTAACTCCTCTGGCTGTATTTCTTTACTCTTTTCTGTGGGATACTGCCACACATTACACATCTTGCAACGCATCGGGCAACGATACGTCAGAATAATGCTCGCGTCCGTAGGACACGGGATATTATTTGTAGTCATAATATAATAAGATTTTAAATATATACGAAAGAAATATGTTTCCTCATCACTTGGTGTAAATCTTCATCAGCTGTTTATAGTAAGTATCAGCAGAGTATCTTTCTTGTGATTTTTTGGCCAATGATTCGTAATCAAACGTATATGTGAACATCATCTCAATTTTCTTTTTTAAGTCCACTATATCTTTTGATTTGAACAACATTCCACTTTTTCCCTCTTCTACCAATTCGGGAATACCTCCAATGCACGCTCCCAAAACTGGAGTTCCTAAACATTGTGCTTCAATCACTGAAAGTGGATTATTTTCGTTACATTCCGATGAAATAACACTAAAACGAGCGCATCCTAATAGTTCTTTTATTTCCGGCCATTGTTTATAGCCTACAAGTTCGATATTTGTTCCTTTGCACAGTATTTTCAACTCTTCCATCAGGGGGCCTTCACCAATAATTTTCAATTTATATGGCAACTGACGAGCTGCTTTTACCAATGTAACCACCCCTTTTTCATTAGATAGACGACCTATAAAACAATAATAATCCAACTTATTATACTCTTGCTTCCTTGTTTTTTCTATATCTATAAAATTACAGAGTGTACACATTTTTGTTTTATCAAAGCCTCCTTGTATCATCTTATTCGCTATAAATAAACTTGGGCAAATAAATATATCTGTACATTTCTCCAAACGCTCACGATTCCATGATACTGCTTCCTTATAAGCTAAGAAACTAGCAACAATAGAGTTCTTCATACATTTATACTCAAGCACCTTACGTTTATCCATAAAACATTCTTCACAGGCTATTTTTCCATTACGAAGACAATCATAACGAGGACAAAGAAGCTTCAAATCATGTAGAGTCCATACAACTTTAATTCCTCTTTCATGTGCTAGTTCAGCAATTATGGGAGAAAGTTGCGTATGAATATTATTCAAATGTACTACGTCAGGTTTGAATTCATCTAATAATGCACAGAAATTTCTTTTTACTTCATTTGTTCCCAATGGACGCAGAAAAGCTTCCAACATTCCTAATCCGGGTTTAAACTTCACTTCACTCGGAAAATATTTTCTCCATGGAGTTTCCAAATTATCAGGATAATCCATTGCAAATATCGCTACCTCATGTCCATACTCTCGTAGCAATAACTCCAGGTTAAGCATATAGATACAATCACCGCCACGACGGTAATAAAACTTGTTTGCCAATAATATTTTCATAAGAAATAATTGAGTATTTTTCTAATCATACAATTTAGTTATCTAAACCTCTCCCATTCTTTACTTTCAAAATTGTACCTTTTAAGCACTTTTGCAGGACTACCTGCTGCTACACAATAATCCGGTATATCCTTGGTCACTACAGAGTTTGCCCCTATTACGCATTGCTTGCCAATATGGACATTGCCCACTACGACTACATTTGTTCCAAGCCAAGTGCCATCATCTATCAGTACACGATCATCCTTACCAGCCCTACATCCTTGTTTATAAATATAAACATCTGGATTTCTATATTCATGATTATGGTCTGCTATAAATACATGAGGACTGGTTAGCACTCCTTTTCCTATTATCACAATGTTATGTGCTGATATTGTGAAATGATTGCCTATCTCTGTGTGGTCTCCTATAGACAAAAGAGCATTCCGACTTATATAAACATCCAACGAAGGCCGGAACTTTACATTATCTCCCAATTTAAAATTCCCCTTATTGATTATATTTAAATTAATCCCAAGATAACAGCAATCTCCACACTCGATGTGATTAAATCTGCATTTAAGCCATCCAATCAGATACTTGACTAATAATTTGATTCGCATAAGTCCACGATTTTTTGAATGCCAGAATCAAAATTATCTCTTCCACAAACATCTTTTAGAAACTTGTGGAGCTTGAGTGCCTTATCATTACGTTCTTTCTCATTCAATAAATAATAACGAATAGCACCTTTCCATTGCTTCACATCACGTTCCAAAGCACACCCCCGATCAGAAGTAATATATGCTCTCGTTGTGGCGGTTGAGGTGGTAATAACAAATCTCTTACTTCCCGCTGCTTGAAACAACACCAATAATCCTGCCGGAGCTTCGGTTGTCAGTGGCATTGCTACTATGGCGGAATTAGCCATCTCTTGTAGAAACTGATTAAAGGGCAGATTACATTTCACCTTAATGTTCTCTGTTATATATTCTTTAACATATGATAGTCTAAGCTATTCATTACAAATAAAAATTTCACATCAGACATTTGTTTTGCCACTTCTAGCATAAAAGACCAATCTCTTGAATTTCCTCCACCTACAAATATATCATGATTCAACGATTCACATTTTCTTTCCCATTTTTCATGATAAGGGTCATGAATTACAGTATAATTAAAATCAAGACACAACCACTCTTTCAACAATTCTCCATAATGAGAAGAAGTTACACTGGCATGGAAATATTTCGACATTAAAGCTTTGCGATACATTTTCGACACAATGCGATTTTGTATAGTATCTTTCTTTTTTAAAAGAATATTGAGACAACCAATATTTCTACGCTGGAAAGTCAAAAGACACATCCAATAAAGTAATACAGCTTGAAAATCATACCAACAAAACACTGTTTCCCCTTTTCGGGAACAACATAGAGCTCGAAAACAGCCTATCGTCCAACCCACGATACGTTTCTTAGTACGAGGCGATTCAATATAGTGCACCTCTTGTCGCAAATTTCGGGGCTTAAACTCACTATCCACATTAGAAAAGCCATGTAATATGTGTATCATCTTACTATCCTTATTTTAAAACATTACGCAAAAAGTCAATTGACCGTTCTCTATAAATAGCCAATATACTGTCTACCCTCTCATAATCAATCGGACGCTGAAGCACCTCCATGTTCTTTTCCAACTCCTCCTGTGAAGTAAACACATGATTTTCTAGTCCTACTAAATCAAGCAAATCAAGCAGACGGCTCGATAATCCATTCGCTATAGGAATCACAGCAAACTGACGATGATAAAGCAAGCTAAACACTAATCCATGGAAGGAATCTGTCACTACAACCTCCGCTCCACCAATCTGCTCTATCCATCCTTTTATAGCAGGAGGATAACAATATTCAAACCCTCTCAAAGGATATCCATTAAATATCATACGAGCCGGTATACCCATCTTGTATGAAAGATAACGTGCCATATCAAGCTGACAATCATTACGATTCAAGAGATAACAGACAATGCGATGATTGGGAGTAATAGATGAAGTAATTTCCACATAAGAAGAATGTAACATTGTAGGATCAAGCACTAAGCTACTATCAAGGCTAAATTGCTGCTTTAATATATTTTGGCCCGTAACTTCTCTCACAGATATGCCCGAAAAACGATGAAGAAGTTTATCTATAGTAGGCAGTAGCTCTTTATGGCTCTCCGGCCACATATTCACCCCAAAGCTCGAAGCAAACGACACTCTGCGAACCTGCTCCCCTCCAAAATCAAGAAAATAGGCTAAACATTGTTCACGACTAATTAAAGGATTCCATGTTTGGTCACTTCCTACCAATAAACAATCATAATCCAACTTTGCCTTTTTAAGCTCCTCCACTGTCTTATAATGCCGTGTAAGCGATGGGTAAAACTTTTTGCAAAACCTATAAAATTTAATAAAGCGAGGAATAAAAATCAATTGTCTCAACTTTATAGGTTCTGGCTGCCTAAGGTCTATCAACTCTACTTCATGTCCCAATTCCTTAAGAAGCCGACATGTGGCATAAGTTTGCAACACTGCTCCACAATTATACGACTTATGATATGTTAATAATCCGATTTTCATTGCTTATGTCCTATTCTATCTATAATATTTACTACTATTCCGTAAACTTTCCGAATCACTTTCAACAGTATCCATGGACTTTTATTTGAAAATGTATTTGCATATATTTTTGAAAATGTGCTGTCACTTAATTGTGAAGAAAGGAAAGCCAACAACTTTCGTTCTAAAAAATATTGCTGAATCGAATGTCCTGTTACCAATCTATGATTATGAGATATGGCTAAGTTCATATCAGCCTTATCATAAAATAAAGAATCTCTTAATGACGAAAGGAACTGCCTCGCTTTATCAGTATGAGCTATAATCAACGATATACCATCAAAATGTTCTTCATCATATTTAATACATCCCCAATAATCCCCTATGGTAAAGTCTGATTTGCGATTTTTTCCAACGAAAGGACAGTCATAACAAGAATACCTATTCGTTAATTCGAGACTAAACCCAGTAGTAATTAAATTATTTTTATTTGCATAATCATAAATTTTACCATTTTCATCTTCGACTTTCAAATTATAACGAAATCCTCTAGGTTTCCATCCTGTTTCCTTTGTACGAAATGACAAAACACGCTTCACTTTATACGGTGCCTGACTAATAAATTTATCAATTAAAATTCTAGAAGGAATTCCACCACAAATTAAATCCACCGTAACCAGATTCCCTTTATAAGTTCTATCTTTCAAAAAAGATAATAGTCCAGCAATTTGACAACCTGTACCCGAGAAAAGAACCATTCGACCTTCCTTCAAATATTTCAAAGCGAGTTTATAATTTCCAGATGTATTGCTATGTGTATATTTTGACCCCTGCAAACAACTCAATTCTTCCTTAGTCTCAATTGCCTGATGATGAACATAACAAGGTGATTCTATTTTCGCACCAAACACAATTCCCCCTTGTTCTATTACAGAAAACGCCATTGCATAAAAAGCGCCACCTGAAGCACTAGTCTTTCGATGTGTTCTATTTTTTGCCCAAGCTGCATAGAAATCTGAATATTCACTTTTCTGATATTCGAAATTCGAGACGATCGGACAGATTTGTTCACACATGCCACAACCAACACATTTACTTTTATCTATCTCTACATACCGATGCCCATCATAATGTTCAACTATATTTATAGCATTTTTATTGCACACATCTATACAAGCAAAACAGCCTGTACATTGTTTATCTGTAGCCAGTCGAGGTACAAAACTCATAAATTTACAATTTAGAAAAGAAGTCTTTATATTTCGCAACAATACTGGTTAGCGAAAGCTCCTTATCTACAAAATTCTTTTGATTAACAGAAAGTTCTTTTAAAAGCACATCCCTGTTTTCTATACACCACTGCATTTTATCCGCTAAATCACCTGCATTTCCTGATTGGAATGCTAATCCCGTCACTCCATCTTCTACAAACTCCTTAAATTGAGGAATGTCAGAGACCAATGTAACGACATTATATCTAAATGCTACCGTTATAGCCCCACTTTGGGCTATATCTTGATAAGGCATAACAAAAACATGACTATCTGCAAACATATTAGCTACATCCTCGTTAGGAATTCGTTTAATCATTAGTTCAAACACATCTGGACACTTTATAAACGATGCATAGTTTTGTTCCCAATTACAATTACAGCTACCAGCAATCCTTACTTTGAAGTTTTCAATACCTCTATCATGCAAAATATTTGCAGCTTCAATCAATAAATCAACCCGCTTATATGCAACAATATTTCCAAAAAATAAAAATCTAAAAGTCCGTTCTTCCTTTTTATTTACTTCAATAGTAGATTCTCCATAATCCTTTAAAGCCAAATGTGCCATTAGAATATTCTTTCCATGAACTTTCTCTTTGAGAATTACTTCCTGGCTTCTTGAGAAGACCTGAATATTCTTAAAACTACGAATCCACATATTAGTTAGTTTTTTAGCCCATTTTTCCGAATTAGCTCCTCTTGGAGTAGAAACATTGTGACATGCGATAACGACATTTCTTTTAGGAAGCATTAAACGATACATCATAGTGCCATAAGGATGCATAGCTGCTGAAATATAATACAAATTTGGAAGAAATGCTCTAGCTCTTTTAATAATACGTATTAAATCAATTATATTATGAGGGCTCCTAAGTCGATACGTTAAATAGAAAAAATAGACCAAAACATTAGGATTGTCTTTCAGTACAGATCTTACATATAACTCATAATCGATCTCCTGATTATTTTCTACCACTATTTGCCAATCAATAGAATAATCTTTGGCTAAAAGATTTATAATTGGCAAATCAACATCAATGAAACAACTTGGAGTTATCCAAGATATTTTTTTCTTATTCATATAAAAAAGGTATATATCGTAAGTATCCAGCCCCTATAACAATAATCCTTAGCCCAGTATTCCTGGTTTTTGGGAGCTATAGTTTACATTATTTCTCAAAATCTTCACTACTATGCATGACTATTATTTTTTTAGACCATGCAAAGTTTGAACAACGGCCAACTATTGACAAAACGTGAAACCTTACTCCTCACTCCAAAATTTGTAAAAGCGCTCAATCTCTTATAAAGATTTATTCCAAGCCTTTATTTAAAGCTTTTTTTAAAGCTTCTATATATCCTTTACCATTTTTCAAATCAGGTTCCATATAGTTCCCTTCTCCCCATTCATTCCAAGACTTCAACAGAAGAATTTGTTGATTTTGAGGTTTATTTTTTATTGCATCTAAGGCTTCCAATACATGTTTATAAAAGAAATATGGAGTTGAATTAACCCAAAGACTACCATTCCATCCACTACGCGGAGTATGATCCCATTGTGGTACAATAGAAGGTATTACATCTACAGATTGATCATCTTCCGTTATTAATGAATGATAATACTTACTATAATCGATCATTCTAGGAGGACGTTTTAAAATAAAGCCTTTTGCATATTGATATATTTTAAAAAGTCCTCTCCCCACCTTACCCAACTTATGAAGTTGTGGATTTACCATTCCACCTAACCTCTGGTAAGTGACTACATCGAACCCTTTAGCTAATAGTTCTTTTTTACTAATAGATGAAGACGTTATATTTGCCACCAAATAAAGCCCATCAAATCCGGCTCTTTCAGTCCAACATTTAAAGTTCTGAATATATTCTTCAGGAATTGAAATTGGATCAAAAATAAGCAAAAAAGGCTTGTTGTCTATTTTTACATATCTAGGATCCTTAAATGCCTTTAATAAAAATGTAAAATGCATTTTTTCATCATCAATTCCTGGATACATTTGTTCTATCAACAGTTTATTAGTTGAAGTACCATCACTATTCCAATTCTTTGCATACCAAGAATGATTTGCCCAACCTAGACAAAATGGGAAATCAGGTTTCCCTGTATTTAAGACTTCATTAAAGATATCTGCCATCAAGCGTTTTCCATTTCCAAACCAATAATGCCAATAACAGAACGCTGTAACTCCCGCCTCCTTAGCTAATTCAACTTGCTGTTCTCGTACAATAGGTAATCTTAAATCATAATATCCTAAATCAGCAGGAACTCTGGGCTGATTGTGCCCTTTAAATAAAGCTTTTGCTTTACCAACATTTGTCCACTCAGTGAAACCTTTTCCCCACCATTCATCATTATCCGGTATTGGATGGAACTGTGGCAAATAGAATGCTATTATTTCAACTTTATTTCCCATTCGTTTTTCGTTATAAATTATATAATTTAGCACCAATTGTAAACATCTCTAATCTAAAATACGGTACTATAGTAAGTACTCAATTAAAGGCATCTCCCTTTGAAAGGGCATATAAATGTGCCCTAAACCGAGTTTTGTTAATAAATTTAGTTTTGAATTTAACACTGGCTTGTAACCAATGTAATTTCGTCAGTGCCCATGTTATTTTGCATGAGACATACATGCTTAGTGTACAGTATCTTTAAACTGGGCTGCCTTCAACTCATCACTAATAAAAACATAAGCATTAGCCAATAGCCTGAAGAAACTCTGGAGTGGCTTTTCGTCCCTTCGAATTTGGTTACTACCTCAGGATGCCCCACAGTGGGGAAATATCCCCATTTAGGCTTCTTACCAGAACGTTCCTGATTCGCATAATCAAACTTTTCCTGAAGGGATTTTAACTTGCGTTCCGCTGATTTACGAAGTTTACGCTCTTCGGACAATACTAATGTTTTCTCTTCATACCAAAATTGGAATAAAGCCCATTGCTCCTCCAAAGCCTTTTGCTTGGCTATGAAACCCTCAAAAGTAAGACGCATAGCTTTCTCTGTCAAACGTAAGTCTTGACTCTCCTCGGCAAGGTATTAAATATATCGGTCTTTTTGATCTTCTGCCATACCTTCACTATAATTTATAGGAGCACGTGAGTAGTTTTCCCTACTCAACAACTCCCGTTTTAATTCAATTACAAGTTGCAGTTCGTTCATATTTAAGCCTCTGATTTACAGCATTAAAGATAGCAAAACATTCTCCAAGCCCGCAAATAACATAGTCATATAATTATCTGATTATCAAGGCTCTAATAATCAGATTCTCAAGAATTAAAACTACATTCTTTCAGTCAATCCGATAAATTGTATCAACCCCTTTTCGCTCCACTTTCATGAATTGATAGCCTGATACAAACTTCTTTTCAAACACACTGTAGGAACGGTTATCGAATGAAAACATATGGACTATTCTACGTTTTCGAGACATGACTATAAACACATCCCTATCATAGGATTAGCGGTGAAGCCGCTCGCGCATGATGGACAACACGCGGCTGTGATTGCAACGCACATCCGTAAAATCACGAACATAATAGAAATGGTTAAGACCGATTACACTTAACATAAAGTTTCCAGTTTCTCTACCAGCAGAACTAAATCCTGATAGCTTAAATTCTTTCTAGATGAATGAAGGCCATTGCTCATGCGAATATCAATCCAAATACAAACAGAATTCACATTGCTTCCTGATAAAGTACCAGGATAGCAGTTGGATCAGGGAGATTCCTCGGCTTTAGCAACAGGTACGCCATCAACTTTAACTTCAACTACTCGGTTACGGGTATCCTGATACCATTTATGAAAGAGGTTATAAGGAATTTTATGCTTCACACAAAAGAATTGGAAAGATTCGCCATGAGGCAAAGCCTCGGTTTGGTACGAAAGTAAAATCTTTCAAGATCTGTACTGCTATACATAATTTTATTATTTTGTTTACAGCAATGATAGACCTTTAGCGACTAGCAAGTTTTTGACTGCTTACATGTTCTCTACCTATAAATATTTTCGAGTCTATTAATAATAGCGTATAGAAAATAATAAAATATTTCATATAACCATATTCTCCTGTAATAGTCGAATAAGCGATGTAATAAACAGCTAATGTAATCACAAACAATGTTACATTAACATTCTTGTTCATTCTATATACCCCCCTAAATAACCAAACAAATGTAATGAACCACACACACAAGCCTACTATACCACTATTACAAAGTACAACGAAAATAAGAGACTCGAAAGCTAATAAAACAGGGTGAAGATCATGAATAGACATGTAATAGCCACACCATTCATATCCCTTTCCAAAAATTAAACAATTTTGTATTTCCCTTAAACAACCATTCAGTTGCTCCATACGCATATCAATAGAAGAGCCTTCCACATTCGTTTTGCGACTATCCTTAATAAAAATTGAATCTACCATTGCTGATAGTTCTGGTATATTTTCAATAATAACATAACCAATAAATCCTATAACGGCGACATATATCATCGGTTTAATTCGATGTAACATTAATAGATAAAAGAAAACAGTCAGAAACATGGCAGCTATCGGAGTACGGATGCCACAAAGAAAAATACAGACAACAATAAAAAACATCAATAAATATATAAATAATGGTTTTATTTTATCTTTCAAAGAATAAAGATATACCATTGCTAAGCCTAAAAATAGACCGAAAATCATAGGGTGAGTGAACACTGATGATATTTTGATCATAAGCCGAGCCATTTGCTCACCAAATTGAGCCTCACGCAATTCTGCATTATTAATCTGTGCCATAAAATAGACATAAGGATTTAATCCATTCAAGGTCAACAAGAAAATTCCATATATAACGATGACAATAATTACAATAACCATACAGTTTCTACTATATCTAATGATTTTAGGATCATATCTAGACACATTCCACATAACTATTGGTAATACTAAATTAGTCATCATATTTGCACGCCATGAATTCAATGCAATATCTGTTGGAACAAACTCTTGAAAAGGCATCATAATAAGCATCATAGCATAGAAAAAAATAAATGGATAGAATGGACGTAAATCCAACCTAACTTTACCGTGATGTTTATAATAATCTATGACAAAAGCAATAAGAAGTAAAATATTCGCAAAATTCCAGCTCAGAGAAATCCCTAAAAAATTTATATTAAAATATGGAACCAAAAAAAAGTAAACGAGATACAAAACCAGACCTATTCGCAACTTTACGAAAAAAGCCACAAGAATGATAATGGTTAACCAAGATTGAATAAATGCCATAGAGCGGATATTGTAATATAGGCTAAAATTAGTCCAAGCTTTTATATTTTGTAACTATTCTCTCTACTATAGCATCTGCTTCCTTTTCACTGATATCATTTATCATGGCTGTACTATCATAAATGCCATTTGCTTCAAATGCTCCTTGAAATTTATAACTATATGCTAACCCAAACAATGGTACTCCTGTATACATAGCTGCAAAATTAGCATGCATACGTGTACCAATAAAAAACTTCATTTGAGATATAATAAACTTTATTTGGGGCGAAATCAAATCTTGATCAATAAGTATAATATTGCTCTTATCATGCAATTTAGAATAGACATCACGTGCAGCTTCCAAATCGTCATTTGCAACTTCTACTTTCTGATAATTATATGAATGAGGTATTAAATAAATCGCAATATTCTTCTGTTGGAAATAAACAATAAGTTTATTTATGAGATATGGATACGTAGAGAATTGCCCTGAAAGAGTTCTAAATTTATTGCTATAAGCCAATCCGCTTATATTAATACCTATTGCATTAGCCTTAATTTCAATGTTAAAAGGTTCCGGTTTCATATAGTATGACAAATCCCTCGTTTGTTCATACTTCAATCCCATTGCCTCCAAATCAGAAGCATATTTATCATCACGAACAAAAATTTGACTAGCGTAACAAAGTATACGGTCAGCTATAACTTTATTCTTGCTCTCTCTAAATGGTCCTAATGTTTGAGGAAGAATAATAACAGGAATATTAAATTTCATTGCTAAATTGATATCAGGCAACCGATTGAGAAAAGAGGTAGTATTATAAATATCTGAAAAGCCATCTCCTCCATTAATTGCAGCAACGTACTCGACTTGCTTTATCATTCGTCCTAAATTAGTAAAAGGTAAACAAACATGCAAATATTTAAACAACAAAGCTTCTACAAAAAAAACATTAACCGTTAAACATTCCCATTTCACACCTGCTATATCAATCTTTTGAATATTAGTTCCCCTATTTTTTGATTTAAAAAGATTTTTCACAAAACGAAAATTTAGAATTTTCGTCTCCTTTGATAACAATTCTCTCTCATTCAGAAAAGAAAGTGAGCCATAGCTTAAAGCTGCTGTTCCTCTATTATTATCTCTAAAATTAAGTCCTGAAATGATAATATATGGTTTCATTGTATTTTTATTTAACAATTTTATAAACAATTCGAATTATAAGCATATGAAATCTAAGCATGAATGGAGATAATGTCATGATTTTCTTATATAATATATTATTCCCCATTTTTGATAATATATTATTAAACTTTTTTTCTAGCGATGCTTTATCTTTGGCCATTATAGTATGTCCTTGAGCTTCTATATAGTCTTCCACAGAAGAATCTATTAGCCGCAATAACGATTTATTTTTCATTTCTTCAATAAAAGCTAATCCCTTCTCTGTATTGATTAAAAACATTGTATGACCTATTTTGTCACTAATTTTATATTTTCCCAACCAAGGATCTGCTAATGATACATCCGCCTTATAGCTAATATCTTCTTTGCACATGAGGCAACGTTTGGGACGGAATAATTTTGACTGATGCATTAATCTCCAAGGATTAGTATAATTATTTTTATATATTTTTTTACCATCAAACAATTCTATTTGTATCCCACTTGGCCACCCATTTCCCCTATATTGCATATTAATCACCTGACTTTTATCAATACCCATATACCGATAACAAAGCCATGTTCCCTCAAGAGTAGTTTGTCCTGAACAACAGAATGATATAATAAAATTATTAATATTATTCCTATCCAACACGGACCGTATTCCTTGAACTTGACAAGGCATACAAGTCACTATAATACCATTTTTAATACTCGATATATTCTCCTTTAAAAAAGAGAATATATCGATATCTTGATAAACACTACCACAGATATTTATTTCATTAAAGTCATATATCAATTTTGGAATATAGCCGCACTTTTCTTTATCATAAACAAAAGTCATAGAGGTATCATATTCAGACGTTGAAAGGAGATATTTAATGATAGATGTTCCTATACCGCCCGAAGATGCTTTATAACGAATCAGGTCATCTGTTGAATATCCGATATAATAAGCTAATGCTTTATTTATATTAGAATTTTCTCTCATATCTCTTATTAAATTTATTCTTGATATATGTTATAAAAAACGTGCGTTCATCCTTAGAAATTCCACTGAAAAATATAAAGATACATGTAGCTACCAATGACACTAAGGAAAGTATTATAAAACGTTCTAATCCTTGCGTCATGAAACTAATTATAATATATGGAGATATCAATGAAAACATAGAAACCAATATAACCCTTACTATAACATCCTTAAAAAATATTCGTATAGACAATCCTATAATCCTATGTAGCATTATTAAACGAACAACAAGGCAAAGAATAGAAATAAAAATAGTTGCATAATAACAATATGCTGGCTCAAATCCCATTTTAAAAAGACCATATGAAAGCGGAAATGCCATCAAAGCTAATCCTCCCACAATTATTTGGTAATTCCGTATGTTGCCAGTGGCTAACATTGCAGTAAATAAAGTATTTGAGAGAGATTGACATAACATATATATCAAAGATAACTGTACAAAAATAACTGTATATTTTGGTGTATTTTTCAGCCAACATGCAAGGATATATTCTGTTTCGAAAAGAATGGGTATTACCATAATCAACAAAAGATAAAAAGAATAACGCGAACCAGTCATCACAAGTGTCATCATATATTCTCTATTTCCAGATGCATAAGATTTTGTTATTTGCGGATTAAGTGCCATAACAAAATTGCTTACAAACTGATTTAAAGCATTATCAACTTGTGTCGTAATTCCTCTAGCCGCATTAACTGCTACACCAAAGAATATATTTAAAAGAATATTAATTCCATAGTTAGTCAAAACGACCGATGAGGACCCAATTATATTCCAGCCAGAGAATCCTAAAATTTGTTTATAATAAAAACGTTCTTTTACTAATTTGAATTTACATTCAATAAAATTTTTCGAACAATATACCCCATAAACCATACGAATAGCTAAAGAAACCAGCAACATTAAAGCTCCATATATTATCAACTTATCAAAAGTGGATAATATCAATAGATAAACGATGAGTAATTTCAGAATAGACTCTATTAAAGTGATATAAGCAAAAGCAGCCATCCGTTCATGTGCAATTATAGTTGAATTATATGGGATGCTAATAATATTAACAACAAATGTTATTAATGAAAACTGAAACACCCAGTTAGCAGCCGTTAATCTTGATATAGGGATATTCATTTGATTATTCAAAAAATATACACCTACGCTCTCTGCAAGTACGATTATTACGAGTGCTATAATTATATGTATTAATACAGCTGTTGAGAAAATCTCCTGACTATGATTTTCATCTTTTTTTCCTAATTCATATGTAATGAAGCGTTGTGTAGACGATGTTAATGTAGCACTAATTAAAGCGAACATTCCAACAAATCCACCTACAACATTATAAATTCCAAAATCATTTATACCTAAAACTTCTAAAATCACACGTGAAGTATACAAACTTATGGCCATTGTAATAAATGTCCGAATATAAAGAAGTAATGTATTCTTCGCTATACGTTTAGAATTATTTTGTGTAATATTTTCAGTCAAAATAGAAATTTACTCGTTAATTATTAATGTTTATAGAAAACTTTAATAATTCATTTTACCAATATAAAAATGCTCTTATTAAAGAGATTTATCATCTCTGTCATTATCTTTTTGATAATCACCAGTTGTCACATTATCCATCCAGTTCTGATTATCCAAATACCATCTAACAGTTTTCTCTATCCCTTCTTCAAACTGCAAACTTGGCTCCCAACCTAATTCATTCTTCAATTTATTCGAATCGATTGCATAACGTAAATCATGTCCTTTACGATCTGTTACATAAGTAATCAAATGATCTGAAGTACCCTCGGAATTACCTAACAAACGATCAACAGTCTTTATGATAACTTTTATAAGATCAATATTCTTCCATTCATTAAAACCACCAATATTATAGGTCTCAGCCGTGTTTCCGTTATGAAAAATCAAATCTATCGCCCTAGCATGGTCAACAACATATAACCAGTCTCTTACATTTTCCCCCTTACCATATACCGGCAAGGGTTTGCCCTGACGGATATTATTTATAAATAATGGGATCAATTTCTCCGGAAATTGATAAGGACCATAATTATTGGAGCAGTTTGTTACAATGGTAGGCATACCATAAGTATCATGAAAAGCCCTCACAAAATGATCACTACCTGCCTTGCTAGCTGAATAAGGACTATGGGGCTGGTATTTAGTCTCCTCCGTAAAGAATGTACCATCGAATTCCAAAGCACCATAAACCTCATCTGTAGAAATATGATAAAAACGCTTATCTTCATAACATTCAGGAAGTATCTCCCAAGTCAGTTTTGCAGCTTGGAGCAGAGAGAGAGTCCCCATCACATTCGTTTGAGCAAATGTAAACGGATCTTTTATACTACGATCTACATGACTTTCAGCAGCCAGATGAATAACTCCATCAATATGATACTGCTTGAAGATTTCTAGCATTTTCTCAAAGTCACAGATGTCGGCCTTTACAAAGGTATAATTAGGCTGATCTTCGACATCTTTCAGGTTGGCTAGATTACCGGCATAAGTCAGTTTATCCAGATTGATTATATGATATTCAGGATATTTATTGACGAACAAACGTACAACGTGCGATCCAATGAAGCCTGCTCCACCTGTAATCAGTATATTTCGTGCAAAATTCATGTCTATTTTAATAATCTAATTGTTGTTTCAATTCATTTATACATTTCTGCAGAGAGTCTTTCCAATAAGGAACAGTGATTCCAAAAGCAGATTTCACCTTTGTTTTATCCAGTACAGAGAAATGAGGACGCTTTACCTTACTGGGAAA
This sequence comes from Bacteroides sp. D2, assembly GCF_025147085.1. Lineage (NCBI taxonomy): Bacteria > Pseudomonadati > Bacteroidota > Bacteroidia > Bacteroidales > Bacteroidaceae > Bacteroides > Bacteroides sp. D2. The sequence goes on from NZ_CP102261.1 coordinate 5,334,556, forward strand.
TTCATCGCTGTGACAAGGTTGAATATCACACACATTGCCACTCAAGTCACAGATTTCCTTCGCAAAGTCATACCATGAACACACGCCTTCATTACTAAAATGGTAGATACCTTCTTTATAAAGTTGATTCTCCTCAATCACTTGATAGATAACAGATGCCAAGTCTCCGGCATAAGTGGGAGTACCAACCTGATCAAAGACTACTTTCAGGGTATCTTTATCAGATGTGAGCTGTCGCATCGTTTTTACGAAATTCTTCCCATAAGGGGAATAAAGCCAGGCGGTACGAAAGATAAGATAATGACAGCCGATTTCCTGTATGCTATGCTCACCGGCCAGCTTTGTTTTACCATACACACCCAAAGGATTAGTTTCCCAATCTTCCCGACAAGGGACATTTCTGTCTCCCTGAAAAACATAATCAGTAGAGACATGTATTAAGGTAGCATCAGTTTCTTTAGCTACAACAGCCAGATTCTCCACAGCCTTATTATTCAATAAATCAGCAGTCGCGAAATCGTCTTCCGCCTTGTCCACATTGGTATAGGCAGCACAATTAACGATGACATGAATTTGGTTGTCATTGACCATTTTACGGATAGAATCACGACTGGTTATATCCAACTCTGCCACATCGGTAAAAATATATTGGTTGGAGCTGGTTGACGACACACGGCGCATCTCATTGCCAAGCTGACCGTTAGCTCCTGTCACTAGAATATTCATTGAGCTTAATACAGATTTTCGTTATAATCAAATAGCCAGCCGGCTTCTTCCAGACGTTCGTGATGTTGGTCTTTCACGGAAAGGATTACTTTATCAGCAGGAACCTTCCAGTCGATTTTCAATGCGGGATCATCCCAAGCCAGGGCACCTTCACATTGGGGAGCATAGAAGTTGTCACATTTATACTGAAAGATAACCTCTTCCGTCAGGACAACAAAGCCATGGGCGAATCCACGCGAAATAAAGAACTGACGGTGGTTTTCTTCAGTCAATTCCACCGATACATGCTCTCCAAATGTTGGTGAGCCTTTACGGATATCGACAGCCACATCAAGGACAGAGCCTTTAATGACACGTACTAGTTTACTCTGGGCATAAGGCGGTTTCTGAAAATGAAGACCACGTAAAACACCATAGCTGGATTTACTTTCATTATCCTGGACAAAATCTACCTTACGGACCTTTTCTGTAAATTCACGTTGAGAGAAAGATTCGAAAAAGTAACCACGGTCATCTTTAAAAAGGCGGGGTTCAATGATGACAACGCCCTCGATAGCAGTTTTGATTATTTCCACTGTGATTAGTGTTTGTTAGTTATTTAAATTACCGGAAAGGAATATGGCATTATTCCAGTCCCAGTTCATTTATTACTTTTAAAAGGTACTGGCCATATTGGTTCTTCAGCATGGGCTTGGCCAGCTCACGCATTTTATCCGCTGTTATCCAGCCATGACGCAGGGCAATACCTTCAAGACACGCGACTTTCAATCCCTGACGCTTTTCAATCACTTCAATAAAAGTGCTGGCTTCGGAAAGAGAATCGTGCGTGCCGGTATCAAGCCAGGCAAAACCACGGCCTAGTAATTGGACCTTTAATTGGTGGTCATTGAGAAATTCCTGATTAACGGTAGTGATTTCTAACTCTCCACGGGGAGAAGGTTGTATATGTTTGGCTACATCCACCACTTTATTGGGGTAGAAATAGAGTCCCACTACAGCGTAGTTGGATTTTGGATTTTCTGGTTTTTCTTCAATACTCAAAACATTCCCATTCTTGTCAAAGTCAGCAACTCCATAACGTTCGGGATCGGCAACCCAATAACCGAATACGGTTGCTTTCTGCTCTTCCTCGACTGTACGGACAGCCTCCTGCAACATGCGGGTAAAGCTTTGGCCATAGAAGATATTATCACCTAATACCAGACAGACGGAATCATTGCCGATGAAGTCTTCACCGATAATAAAGGCTTGTGCCAGACCGTCCGGAGAGGGTTGTTCGGCATACTCAAACCGTACTCCATAGTCGGAGCCATCACCCAAAAGACGCTTGAAACCCGGAAGATCATAAGGAGTGGAAATAATCAGGATCTCACGGATTCCAGCCAACATAAGGACTGAAATCGGATAATAAATCATGGGCTTGTCAAAGACAGGAAGCAACTGCTTACTCACTCCTTTGGTGATAGGATACAGACGAGTGCCTGAACCACCGGCTAAAACTATTCCTTTCATAAAAGCTTATTTCAATTTTAGAAAATAAGTAAGCTGTTTTGAGATGGACACAAAGTAGCTTTTATTCTGTGTTTATTTAAACGGTTCCACATACCCAACCGGCATATCCGCACAAGCACACCCCAACATATTCAACCGGACAGCAATCTTACTCCTGCCATCCACCGTGACAAGTTCTCCTACAAGACCAGTCAAAGGACCTTTGACAACACGTACTTTTTCACCACGTGCCAAAGGAGCGCTATTCATACAGATTGCCTCTTCGGAATAATCGAGCATAAAACGGAAACGGGCCATTTGTTCATCAGGAATGATAGTCGGACTGCTCTCACCGCGCATTACCATATACCGACTAACTGTAGAAAAGGAAAGAACCTCTTTACGTTCCTTAGGATCAGCATGTACAAAAACCATCATCGGAAGCAACACGGACTCAACTACTTTACGGCGGTCACTCCATTGATGTACTTCTTGCTGGACCGGTACAAAATTTTCAATCCCTATTTTGTCTAAACGCTCGGCTACTTTCTTCTCATGATGCATACGGACCAGAGCGACATACCAGCGTTTAGAGTGTGCTACGCCTTCCCCTGTCCCAATACTAGGCCCAGCACTTAAAGTTTCTTTCGTTAGAATCATACCTTTTTACCCCTTATGTTTCCGTTACTTCTTAGGTAACGGATAAGGTACTCATTCACAGGAAAACAGATGAAAACAGAAAAACATGGACAAGAACCGCCTACAGCAATGTTTTTCTAACCTACGCGAAGGGAAAAACATCTTTGAAAACAGAATATAGGAATATCGGGCATGATGAAACAGAATTATCATGTCCTGATATATTTTTGTTGCATATTTCAACAAATCAGAAAAAAAAGAAGATTTTACTTGTTTACTATTTGTATTTTTGCATATCTTTGCATCGAATAATTTTCCGTTACCTAAGAAGTAACAGATATACTTCGCCCTTGATTTCTAACACTTTACCATTAATTATCTACCTAAACGATAGTTCCTAATGTAAGATAAATTCCCTTTATTTACCTCTGTACGTTCTCTTAGCTCAAAACCTTTTAAATAGATTTGTGTGGTTTTTATAGATTTATGTCCCAATGATTCACTAATCATTTCAATTGGCACTCCACGATACTTGGCTGTCGTTGCCCACGAATGGCGAAGTGTGTAAGAAGAAACGGGAGAATTCAAACGCAGAGCTCTCGCCAAATCCTTCAAACTATTATTGAATCTTCGAAGAGCAGACTGATATTCACTGTATGCCCTTTCATCCTTTCGTTTCTTGTTACCGCAAAGTATGTCGAACAGATAGTTCGGACAATTGGGAATGGGTTCCTGATTATTCCGGAGTTGATTAATCATTCCCCTGGCAGTATCAAGCACTTCCACGCTCATGGGAGTTTTCGTCTTGATTCGATTATAACGTAATACACTCTGCTCTAAAGCTGATTTTTCCAGATGCGCTAAATCGGCGAATGACATTCCACAAAACTGGAACATCAGGGCGGCAATAGTTTGTGTGCGACGTAAACGCTCCGATTTGGGATCCTCATACAGAAGTTTGTGCAATTCACCGGCAGGCAAAGCTTTCTTTTGGCGGACATCCACGCCTGTATAAACATCATGAAATAATCGGGGAACATAAGGAGCACTACCCGCTTCCACTCCCCGATTGTAAATGCTACGAAGCATACGCATATACGTAGAAATCGTATTGGGCTTCAAACCACACTCATAAAGATACTGACCATAACGTCGTAAACGTTCTTTGGTGACCTGTCTGAACGACATATTCAACGTACCACAAAACTTACTGAAAGAATAAAGGGCATTCTTATAGACATGCGCTGTAGAATAACGCCCCTCCTTTCGTAAACGATTGATGTAGTTCTCCCCACATCGACTAAATCCATTTTTATTCATCATTTGCATCACTAGTTATTTTATATATACTATTTGGCAAGCGACAAAAGAACAAATCTTTTTGCAGGTTCAATTTCACTTTCCAGATATTATTTTTAGAATTAACACATATTTAACCAACGTTAAAATTAGTAGATTATGAAAAGTAAAAATGCCAAAAAAGGTAGTAAAAACGACAAGGTAAAAAGAAGTGTCCAAACAATGAAAAAAGCCCCCAGGAGGCATTCAAGGGAAGAAATCATCAGTGAAGAAGAACTGGATAACAGAATAGCAATCGATGGAGATATCCGTCTTTATTTCACCATGTATTTAAAAATCTTTATTGATGGACATTTCCGCCATCCCAAGAAAAGAAAGCTGATAAATCTAGCCCAATATATCTATGACCAAAAAGTATTATACATCCACAAACACGGTGGCTATAAGTTAATGGAACTTAGTAGTATACATGCTGAATTGGGGGCATTGAGAAAACCTGTTGAAGAAGAGTACATGAAAGAAAAAAAGGAAAAAAGAGAACAAGCTGAAAAGGTCAAAAGCAAGTACTAAGAAAAAATAATGGGACAGTTGGAATATAAGGCTTACCTTCGCCGCCGTTTTCAACCCGTCGAAAACTAACAGATTTTCTCTTAAAAAATAGTGACGGTATGCTATCGTTATAGCGTCACTATAATGAAAGGATAGTGACGCTATGACAACAACATACCGTCACTATCTATAAGGGAAGATTTACGCTCAAACAGATTATTTTTCATAATTAAAAACAGAAGAAAATGAGACAAAAAATCAGGAAGAATAAGTTAGAAGCTTGCAAATTAGTATGGAAAAAACGTATTACTGCTGAAAAGGGGATTTCGGATAAATGCGCAGAGAGAATTGTACAAGAGTGTATTAGACTAATAGAACGCATGTTGTATGGAAATGCAATGATCGCTTTTCATAGGCAGGATGGCACATTCTGCCTGGAAAAAGGAACACTAGTAGGATATGAAAAATTCTTTCATAGAAAATTCAATATCACAGCAAAACAAGAGTCTATTGTCTATTGGAGTGAAGAACAAAAAGGATGGAGAAGATTTATGATCGGAAACCTGATGGAGTGGAAAGCTATTGTATAAATCAGATTAAAATATATTTAACAATGAATATGATTAACAAAGGGATACCTTATTTCCCGACACCGGCAAACTTCTTTGACGAAGAAGTGATGGAACTATTAGAAGCTAAATTTGGAGTGTTAGCTTCTTACATTGTCATGCGATTACTTTGCAAAATATATAAAGAGGGATATTATATCTCTTGGGGAAAGGAACAAAACCTGATTTTTGTCCGTAAAGTAGGCGGCGGGATTAAAGAGGATATGATGGAAAAGATTGTCGATCTGTTATTGGAGAAAGGATTTTTCCATAAGGAAACCTACGAAAAATACGGCATACTCACTTCGGAACAGATTCAAAGGGTGTGGTTCGAAGCCACTACACGAAGGAAAATAGATTTCTCCCAACTACCTTATTTATTAGAGACCAAGAAGAAAAAAGGGATGCAAAAAGAAGAGTTGAACGCGGAAAATGCAGACATTTTTGAAACTCAAGAGGAGGTGAGTCAAGAAAATGCAGACATTTCCCGACAAACTAAACTAAAGGAAACTAAACTAAATCATGAAGAAGAAGAAACCAACGTTGTTTCGATTGAAATTCCGGGGTATGCCTACAATCTGGCTACACACAACATAGCAGGATTGATGGAGAGTCTGGACAACCATAAAGTGACTGACCCAAAAGAGAAACAGACGATTCTCCGGCTATCGGACTATGGCAGGAAAGGCACCCAGGTGTGGAAACTGCTCTCCAATACGGCCTGGAGTAAAATCGGAGCACCGGGGAAATATATCATTGCAGCGTTAGCTAGCGGACGGAAATAAACCGACTGATTAAAAGCTGATAAAAAAGGTACGAAAAATCTGTGCTTTTCACAAATTCTTCGTACCTTTACGCTCCGGTAAAACAAGTTCTATCCACATAAAAGATAACAAAATGGAAAACAGAAGTTTAGTAACCATTGCCGAACATTCTAAAGAAAAAATCCTCTACATGCTCGAAATGGCGAAGCAGTTTGAAATGAACCCCAATCGCCGGTTATTACAAGGAAAGGTTGTAGCAACCCTGTTCTTTGAACCTTCCACCCGTACCCGCTTGAGTTTTGAAACAGCTGCCAACCGTCTCGGCGCACGAGTAATCGGATTCTCTGACCCCAAAGCTACCAGCTCTTCCAAAGGGGAAACACTTAAAGACACGATCATGATGGTGAGCAACTATGCAGATATTATCGTCATGCGACACTATCTCGAAGGAGCTGCACGGTATGCCAGCGAAGTAGCCCCGGTGCCCATTGTCAACGCAGGTGACGGAGCCAACCAGCACCCGTCGCAGACGATGCTCGATCTCTACTCTATCTACAAAACGCAAGGAACGCTGGAAAATCTGAACATTTTCTTGGTGGGTGATTTGAAATACGGCCGCACCGTACATTCATTGCTGATGGCGATGCGACACTTTAATCCGACTTTCCATTTTATCGCTCCCGAAGAGCTGAAAATGCCGGAAGAATACAAACTTTACTGCAAAACGCACCAAATAAAATACGTTGAACATACAGACTTTTCCGAAGAGATTATCGCCGACGCCGATATTCTGTACATGACCCGTGTACAACGCGAACGTTTCACCGACCTGATGGAATATGAACGGGTGAAGAATGTATATATTCTCCGTAACAAAATGCTGGAGAACACACGTCCGAACCTGCGTATCCTGCACCCGCTTCCCCGTGTCAACGAAATTGCTTACGATGTGGATGACAATCCGAAAGCATACTATTTCCAACAGGCACAAAACGGTCTGTATGCCCGCGAAGCAATCCTTTGCGATGTATTAGGTATCACATTAGATGACGTTAAAAACGATATTTTATTATGAGCGAAAATAAACAAGCATTGCAAGTAGCTGCCCTGAAAAACGGGACAGTGATTGACCATATCCCATCCGAAAAGCTCTTTACCGTAGTGCAACTGCTCGGTGTGGAACAGATGACTAGCAATATCACTATCGGATTCAACCTCGACAGCAAGAAGCTGGGTAAAAAAGGGATCATCAAGATTGCAGATAAATTCTTCTGCGACGAAGAGATTAACCGTATTTCAGTAGTTGCTCCGCACGTCAAGCTGAATATCATCCGCGATTACGAAGTAGTGAAAAAGAAAGAGGTGAAAATGCCGGATGAACTTCGGGGCATCGTGAAATGTGCCAATCCGAAATGTATCACCAACAACGAACCGATGGCCACTATCTTTCATGTGATAGACAAGGATAATTGTATCGTAAAGTGCCATTATTGCGAGAAAGAGCAGAAACGTGAAGAGATTACAATCCTCTGAATAAACGTATAGCCCTATGAAACAGGACTGGAAACCAGGAACGATGATCTATCCGCTGCCGGCTGTACTGGTCAGCTGCGGAAAGGAAGAAAGCGAATATAATATGTTCACAGTAGCATGGACGGGTACGATTTGTACAAACCCGCCCATGTGTTATATATCCGTACGTCCGGAACGCCATTCTTATGACATTATCAAAAAAAACATGGAGTTTGTCATCAACCTGACAACGAAAGATATGGCTTTTGCCACCGACTGGTGCGGAGTTCGTTCGGGACGTGATTATCATAAATTTGATGAGATGAAGCTGACACCCGGACAGTGTACGGTGGTCAGTGCTCCGTTGATTGAAGAATCTCCTCTTTGCATTGAATGCCGTGTGAAAGAAATCATCTCCCTCGGCTCACACGATATGTTTATCGCTGACGTAGTAAATGTGCGTGCGGACGACCGGAACCTGAATCCTGAAACCGGAAAGCTGGAACTGGCCGAAGCCAATCCGCTGGTATATGTGCATGGAGGATATTATAATCTGGGAGAGAAAATCGGTAAGTTCGGTTGGAGTGTAGAAAAGAAGAAATCATAAAAAGTGCGATATTGCCATGAATATGCTGCGTAAATTCATTCTTCCCGGTTTATTAGCCATAGCCTGCACGGCTGTCGGCCAGAACTATAACGCAGAAAAAGTAGACCGCCCCAATACAAAAAAAATAAATATCGGTATCAAGGCGGGATTCAACTCTTCCATGTTCATGGTATCTGAACTGAAAATTAAGGATGTGACTATCGATGAGGTGCAGAATAACTACAAGATAGGTTATTTTGGCGCCCTCTTTATGCGCATCAACATGAAGAAGCATTTCATTCAGCCGGAAGTGTCCTATAATGTAAGCAAATGTGAGATCACTTTCGATAAGCTCGGTTCACAGCATCCTGCCATCGAGCCTGATTATGCTTCGGTGCAATCGGTGTTGCACAGTGTGGATTTCCCTATTTTATACGGCTATAATGTGGTGAAAAAAGGGCCTTACGGAATGTCTATCTTCGCAGGCCCCAAACTTCGCTACTTATGGGGAAAACACAATGAAATCACTTTTAAGAATTTTGACCAAAAAGGGATTCACGAAAAGCTGTATCCGTTCAATGTCTGCGCAGTGATCGGTGTAGGCGTCAACATCTCCCGTATCTTTTTCGATTTCCGCTACGAGCAAGGCATCGGAAATATCTCCAAGTCCATCATTTACGACAATATCAATTCCGACGGCAGCACGGGAGTGAGCAACATTATTTTCCGTCGCCGCGACAGCGCGTTAAGTTTTTCGCTGGGATTCATCCTTTAAGAATAAAATATCATTAAATCCGGCTTTTTACTAACATTTTTCTTGTACTTCCTTCATTCTTTATTTATTTTCATTAACTTTGTGCGCTTAAAATAGGTATCTCGAATTAGAAATTTAATCTTACTTATAAAAGAATGAAAAGAGACGACATCATTTTCGACATCATCGAAAAAGAGCATCAACGCCAGTTGAAAGGAATCGAGCTTATTGCATCAGAAAATTTTGTGAGTGACCAGGTTATGCAGGCAATGGGTTCTTGCCTGACTAACAAGTACGCAGAAGGTTATCCCGGCAAACGTTATTACGGAGGTTGCGAAGTAGTAGACCAAAGCGAACAAATCGCTATCGACCGCCTGAAAGAAATTTTTGGCGCTGAATGGGCAAACGTACAACCACACTCGGGAGCACAAGCTAATGCTGCTGTTTTCCTCGCAGTTCTGAATCCGGGCGACAAATTCATGGGATTAAATCTTGCACACGGCGGACACCTTTCTCATGGCTCACTGGTAAACACTTCCGGTATCATCTATACTCCTTGCGAATATAATCTGAATCAGGAAACTGGACGCGTTGACTACGACCAGATGGAAGAAGTCGCTCTACGTGAGAAACCGAAAATGATTATCGGTGGTGGTTCTGCATACTCTCGTGAATGGGATTACAAACGTATGCGTGAAATCGCCGACAAAGTAGGCGCTATCCTGATGATCGACATGGCTCACCCTGCCGGCCTGATCGCTGCCGGAGTGCTCGAAAATCCGGTTAAATATGCACATATCGTCACTTCTACTACACATAAAACACTTCGCGGACCTCGTGGTGGTGTCATCATGATGGGTAAGGATTTCCCCAATCCGTGGGGAAAGACCACTCCGAAAGGTGAGATCAAGATGATGTCTCAATTACTGGATTCTGCCGTATTCCCGGGAATCCAAGGCGGACCACTGGAACATGTAATTGCTGCTAAAGCAGTTGCTTTCGGTGAAATCCTGCAACCTGAATTTAAGGAATATGCTAAACAAGTACAAAAGAACGCTGCTGTACTTGCACAGGCTTTAATCGACCGTGGTTTTACCATCGTTTCCGGTGGTACAGACAACCACTCTATGTTGGTTGACCTGCGTAGCAAATATCCTGAACTGACAGGTAAAGTGGCAGAAAAAGCATTGGTTTCTGCCGATATTACTGTTAACAAGAACATGGTTCCGTTCGACAGCCGTTCAGCTTTCCAGACTTCCGGTATCCGTTTGGGTACTCCCGCTATCACAACTCGTGGTGCAAAAGAAGATTTGATGCTCGAAATTGCTGAAATGATCGAGACTGTATTGTCTAACGTAGAAAATGAGGAAGTTATTGCACAAGTACGTGCACGTGTCAATGAGACAATGAAGAAATATCCTCTTTTTGCTTATTAAAAAACGATTTCAAAGCTAATAGCTTCACTGTTATCAGCTTTATTTCTTATTTATAAGGTCTGCTCTTTGTGAAAGGAGCAGGCTTTTTTTATTTATTAACGGTCCCGCCCGAACCATCTGTCCATATTTTCGTTTTTCTTACTATAAAAGAAATATATGATGTCATATATCACTCATAGCAAGGACGAATTCAACCGTACAGTGTGCAAGAAGAGAAAACAGAAGCGCACTGGACTCTATATACAGTCATCCCCGTCTTTCCACATTTTATTTCATAGGGAAAGACGGGGATTTATTTTACCGGCATCATACCGGAATATTTTTTTGAGGTATATATTTTAGCTCAATCCTTCTATTTCTCCATCCACAATATCGATGTGCAATGCTTGCGGCTCCTTGGGTAATCCCGGCATACGAAGAATTTCTCCGGCAATGGCTACAATCATTTCAGCTCCGTTATTGATAACAATATCTTTAATATGGAACTCGAAGTTATTTACCGCCCCATAAATCTTTGGATCGGCAGAGAATGAATATTGTGTTTTAGCAATACAAACCGGATAATGAGTGATTCCCATTTTCTCGATCAGTTTGATACGGTTGCGTGCAATACTACTATAGGTAATAACGCTGGCTCCGTAAATATTAGTGGCTACCTTTTCGATCTTCTGCTGTATGCTATCTTCTTCTTTATAAGTGTAGCGTAAAGATTCGGACGGATTGTTCTCTATGGTATCTACTACCAGACGGGCCATATCTACTGCTCCCTCTCCTCCTTCACTGAACGCATTGTTAATGGCGAAACCCACTCCCAACTGTTCGCAATGTTCGCGCAGTAATTCCATTTCTTCATCCGTATCGGATGCAAACTTATTGAAAGCTACGATGATGGTCTGACCGAATGAACGAAGGTTACGAACGTGTTTGTCGAGATTACGCAATCCTTCTTTCAAGCCTTCCATATTCGGCTCTTTGATACGGTCGAGACTGACACCTCCGTGCATCTTTAATCCTTGTGCCGTAGCGACAATCACTGTGAGACGTGGTTGGAGTCCGCTCTTGCGGCATTTGATATTATAGAATTTTTCTGCACCGAGATCGGCACCGAATCCGGCTTCTGTTATTACATAATCACCGAAAGACATTGCCAATTTAGTGGCCAGAATAGAGTTACAACCATGTGCGATATTAGCAAACGGACCACCATGTACAAAAGCAGCGGTTCCTTCGGTAGTCTGCACTAAATTAGGATGGATAGCATCTTTCAACAACACAGTGATGGCTCCTGCCACTCCCAAATCTTTCACAGTAAAAGGTTGGTCGTCATACGTGAAGCCCAACAGGATATTTTCAATACGGCGACGCAGATCACTCACATCTTTGGAAAGGCAAAGAATTGCCATAATCTCCGAAGCAGGAGTAATATCGAAACCGGACTCTTGGGTAATCCCGTTCGATTTAGGTCCGAGGCCGACAACGATGCTGCGCAACGAACGGTCGTTCACGTCAAGCACTCTCCGCCAAAGAATTTCTTTCAGTCCAAAGCCCTTTGCCTGATTCTGATAAAGATAATTGTCGAGTAAAGCAGAAATCATGTTATGAGCAGAAGTGATGGCATGAAAATCCCCTGTAAAATGGAGGTTGATCTTGTCCATCGGAAGCACTTGTGCATATCCCCCACCGGCTGCTCCTCCCTTCATTCCGAAACATGGACCGAGAGACGGCTCGCGAAGAGCGACAATCGCATTCTTTCCAATTTTATTCAATCCCAAAGCGAGACCGATAGATACTGTAGTTTTGCCAATGCCCGCTTTGGTTGCTGTGATAGCAGTTACCAGAATGAGATTGCTTTTCTTCACTTTCTCTTCATCAATCAGTTGTTCGGGGATCTTTGCTATGTAGCGGCCATAATTCTCCACTTCCTCGCGAGGGATTCCGATACCTTCGGCAACTTGCTTAATCTTCTTCAGCTCAATACTGCGAGCTATTTCTATGTCTGATTTCATACAGAATATGATTAGTTTTATTTTTGAAGGAACAAAAGTATAACAAAAAAGCGAAATAGAGAAATTTAAAGTTCGACGGATATTATATCTCTATTTTTCATAACACAACAAACTCTTTTTACGCTATAACTGTTGTAAATGACATAACCTAAAACAACAACTTAATTATGGAATGGATTATTAATCAATTAAGGGTACATCCTGAACTTGCTATTTTCCTGACGCTCTTTGCCGGATTTTGGCTGGGCAGACTCAAAATAGGGAAATTCTCATTGGGGACAGTCACCAGTGTTCTGCTGGTCGGAGTATTGGTAGGACAACTGAATATCACTGTAGATGGTCCGATGAAAGCTGTGTTCTTTCTGCTTTTCCTGTTTGCCGTTGGCTATAAGGTAGGTCCGCAATTTTTCCGCGGATTGAAAAAAGACGGTCTGCCACAAGTGGGATTCGCTGTACTGATGTGTATTGTCAGTCTGGTAGCCCCGTGGATACTGGCCAAAATCATGGGATATCATGTAGGAGAAGCTGCCGGACTGTTGGCAGGCTCACAAACAATATCCGCCGTTATCGGCGTGGCAAGCGATACGATCAACCAGCTGGGAATCAGCGATGCACAGAAAGCCACGTTCATCAATGCAATTCCGGTAGCGTATGCCGTAACTTATATTTTCGGAACGGCCGGTTCGGCGTGGATTCTGGCTTCTCTCGGCCCTAAAATGCTGGGTGGACTGGATAAGGTGAAGGCCGACTGCAAGGAACTGGAGGCTCAAATGGGAACATCGGAAGCTGATGAACCCGGATTTTCCCCGGCTCTTCGTCCGGTTGTGTTCCGTGCTTATAAAATCACCAATGAATGGTTTGGCAAAGGAAAAAAAGTCAGTGAACTCGAAACATATTTATGCAAGAATGATAAACGTCTGTTTGTAGAACGGATTCGTCAAAGAGGAGTGGTGAAAGATGTCAATCCGAACCTGATCCTTCACAAGAATGACGAAGTGGTACTTAGCGGACGCCGTGAATTTGTGATTGGAGAAGAAGACTGGATCGGTCCGGAAGTGATTGATGCACAATTACTCGACTTCCCGGCAGAAACTCTTCCTGTAATGGTGACCCACCGGACTTTTGCCGGAGAAACGGTTTCCAAAATCAGGGCACAGAAGTTTATGCACGGGGTTAGTATCCGGAATATCAAACGTGCCGGAATCAATGTTCCGGTATTGCCTAAAACGATTGTAGATTCGGGAGACATTCTCGAACTTACCGGTCTTAAACATGAAGTGGAAAGTGCTGCCAAACAAATGGGTTATATTGACCGGCCTACCAACCAGACGGATATGATCTTCGTAGGATTGGGTATTTTGCTCGGTGGTCTTTTCGGTGCACTGGCTATTCACCTGGGAGGTGTTCCTATCAGTCTTTCTACCAGTGGCGGCGCATTGATAGCCGGACTTCTGTTCGGTTGGCTACGCAGCAAGCATCCTACTTTCGGAGGTATCCCCGAACCCTCTTTATGGGTATTGAATAATGTAGGATTGAATATGTTTATCGCAGTGGTCGGTATCGCTGCAGGTCCCAGTTTCATTGCCGGATTCAAGGAAGTAGGCGTCAGCCTGTTTATCGTCGGTGCATTGGCAACAGCCATTCCTCTCCTCGCCGGATTGCTGATGGCGAGATACTTGTTCAAGTTCCACCCTGCCCTGTCATTGGGATGTACGGCAGGAGCACGTACTACAACAGCTGCATTGGGAGCTATTCAGGATGCAGTGGAAAGCGACACACCGGCATTAGGATATACGGTGACGTATGCAGTCGGCAATACGCTCCTGATTATCTGGGGAGTTGTCATCGTACTACTTATGTAAAACTATATAAATAAATATCATTATGGAAAAGAAAACAAATAACCCTGCCATTACCAAAAGTTATGCCAAGAAAATGGAAACGATCAGCCCGTTCGAGCTGAAAAACAAACTGATCGATATGGCAGATGAAAGTATCAAGAAGATAGCACATACCATGTTGAATGCCGGAAGAGGTAACCCGAACTGGATTGCTACCGAGCCACGCGAAGCCTTTTTTCTGCTGGGACAATTCGGCCTTTGCGAATGTCGTCATGCGTTTTCACTGGAAGAAGGAATAGCAGGTATTCCGCAAAAGGCGGGAATTGCTGCCCGTTTCGAGGCTTTCCTGAAAGAAAATGAGAAAGCTCCCGGTGCTAACCTATTGAAAGAGGGCTATAATTATATGCTGATGGAACATGCTGCCGATCCGGATACACTTATTCACGAATGGGCAGAATCGGTGATTGGCGACCAGTATCCTGTGCCCGACCGTATTTTACATTTTACGGAGTTAATCGTACAGGATTACCTGGCACAAGAGGTGTGTGACCGCCGTCCACCGAAAGGAACTTTTGACCTTTTCGCGACTGAAGGAGGTACGGCAGCCATGTGTTATCTGTTTGATTCTTTGCAAGAGAATTTCCTGTTGAACCAGGGGGATGCCATTGCTTTGATGGTTCCTGTGTTCACTCCTTATATAGAAATCCCGGAACTGCGACGCTATCAGTTCGACGTGACCGAAATTTCCGCCGACCAGATGACTCCTGACGGTTTACATACCTGGCAATATAAGGATGAAGACATAGACAAGCTGAAAGATCCGAGGATCAAAGCGTTATTTATCACCAATCCGAGTAATCCGCCCAGCTATGCGCTTAGCAAAGAGACTACCGAACGTATCATCAACATTGTGAAGAATGATAATCCGAACCTGATGATTATCACGGATGATGTGTACGGAACATTTATTCCTCATTTCCGTTCATTGATGGCTGAATTACCACACAATACGCTTTGTGTTTATTCGTTCTCCAAATATTTTGGAGCTACGGGATGGAGAACCGCAGTGATCGCTCTACACGAAGACAACATCTACGACAAAATGATTGCCCGCCTGTCGGAGGAGCAGAAATCAATCTTGAACAAACGTTATTCCAGTCTTAGTCTACAACCGGAAAAGATGAAATTTATCAATCGTATGGTGGCTGACAGCCGGCAGATTGCATTGAATCATACTGCAGGGCTTTCTCTACCTCAACAAATACAGATGAGTTTGTTTGCCATCTTCTCGCTTCTGGATAAAGAAGACAGTTATAAGAAGAAGATGCAGGAAATTATTCATCGCCGTCTGCATGCGCTGTGGGATAACACAGGTTTCACGCTGGTGGAAGATCCGTTGCGTGCCGGATATTATTCGGAGATCGACATGCTGGTATGGGCGAAGAAATTCTATGGGGATGACTTCGTTACTTATCTGCAAAAGACCTACAATCCATTGGATGTGGTTTTCCGCCTGGCAAACGAAACTTCACTCGTTCTGTTGAATGGTGGTGGCTTTGCCGGACCGAAATGGAGTGTGCGTGTGTCACTAGCCAATTTGAATGAGGCCGATTATGTGAAAATCGGACAAAGTATCAAATGTGTTTTGGAAGAATATGCCAAAGCATGGAAGGCATCCATACATTAAAATCAACAAGGTATTATAGGCTTTGAGAATATCCGAAAGTCAGTAGTTATCACTTCTTTATAACTACTGACTTATCGGATATTTCAGTATCTATTTCACTCCAAAAGTTTTTCGTTCAACTAGCTGGATTTAATAAAAAAAGCAGTAGATTTGCAAGCAAACAAAACAAAATATGCCATGCGACACCTACTACTTATCATATTCATAATTATACCCTCACTATGTTTTACAATAAATGCGTCGCAACACCCCAGCGACAGCCTCATATATCTTCTGAAGTCAACAAATTCTTCTCCTCAAAAGATTCAGATATGCAGAAATCTGGCGGATATATATCTGGATGCTCCGGAAGCAAAGATGTATCTTCTACAGATGTATCATGAATCCTTAAAGATTAACGACAAAGAAAATGCCTTGAATGCTCTCAGTGATATTATCACGGAAGAATTAAATAGCTTGAACAAAGATTCTCTTTCTAAATATATTAATTGTATCAAGAAGATAGCCAGTCTGGAAGAATGCGAAAGCCTGTTGCCTTTAGATCACATGCGTATTTTTGAAGCACAATGTTATTCTGACCAGAAAGATGAAGCTATTAAAAAAGAATTAGACTTTATGGATTCTAAGGAAAGCACAAGCAATATTTATAAAGAAACTGCAACAACATATACTGTAGGAACAAGTTTTTACATAAATCAGAAACACAAAGAGGCTTCTTCTTATTTAGAGAAAAGCCTGAAATTGGCAGAATCACTTTCTGTCAATGTGAAGAGTAAGTATCAGAAAAGAATTATCTGGAAGCTAGGCATGGCATACTCTAAAAGTGGCAGGAGACAGGAAGCGATCCTGTTAATAAAAGAGCTGATTAATATGGTAGAACAGGAATACAAAAGAGATTATCAGAAACAACGTCCGTTTTATAATATAGACTCCTATCGGATTCAATATTATTCGTTTATGATAAGCAATCTGGACCTGCTGACACCGAAAGAAGAAAATGATTATTGGAAAAGGATCTTACTGATTGGTAAAAAACTGACTAATGACTTTGACAAATACAATTATTATCTTTGTGCCAATAATTATTATACGAACAGCCGGACCCAAAAAGACTTGTCAAAAGCTATTGCAGCGAACGATACTCTTATTAAAATCGCCAAGATTCTGGCTCCACAAAATCTACCGGGATTGTTGAATACGGTTTCTCTGCTTTATGAAAAACAAAAAGATTATCCGAATGCTCTGAAATATTATAAGAACTCGCATTATATACAAGATTCATTAAGCAGTAATGACGCACGTCAACAGTTGAATGAACTCCAGGTGAAATATGATGTAAACACACTGAACAACGAAAAGGCTGAACTGGAAATAAAAAACAAAAAGACACAGATTATATCTTTAAGTACTTTATTGATTATTGTGATCGGGGTTTGTAGTTATCTTTACTTCTCTCTGAAAAGAGAAAAGAGAATGAAAGCGGAGCTGAAAGTCCTGAACCGTAAAGCGCAGGAAAGCGAAAAGATGAAGCAGGCTTTTATCAACTCAATTTGCCACGAGATACGCACGCCGCTTAATTCGATTGTCGGGTTCTCTGATTTAATCATGAATGAGGACATTGACGAAGAGATGCGCCGGGAATTCCCCGCTGAAATTCAAAAAAGCACTCTGCTGCTTACAGGGCTTGTTAACAGTATGCTGGAAGTGGCGAATCTGGACGTTTCTGAAGATAAGCTGCCTTGCGGACCGACTGACATAAGAAATATCTGTATTCAGGAAATGGAAAAGATTTCCCCCAAACCGAGAATAAAATATCAATTGGATATTACAGAAGATACACTGTTTATTCCGACAAATGCCCAATATCTCACTATGGTGATTGAACATTTACTGAATAATGCCAATAAGTTTACAGAAGAAGGGTTTATTGCGTTAGGGTATAAGGTCAATCTTTCGAAGAACCAAATATGTATCAGTGTCACCGATAGCGGTTGCGGTATCCCGAAAGAAAAACAGGAAGAGGTATTCAACCGTTTTTCGAAACTTGATACTTTCGTTCCGGGCAATGGGTTGGGATTGTATCTCTGCCGTCTCATCGTGAAACGACTTGACGGAGAGATTAAAATTGATCCGGAATATACGGATGGTACAAGGGTGGTTGTCAATTTACCGATGAATGAATAGAACCATGAGTTATTTCCCGCTTATTTAAAGCGGGAGGTATCGACTTCTTCCCTCTTCTTCTCTTTGTATCCTCCGAATTTATAGTTAAACGAAATACCGAATGTACGGGTAGTGCGCATATAGTGGTTTTTCACATTCTGCAATCCGTAACGGACTTGTGTCGAAATGGTGGAGGTATTGAACAGGTCGTCACACTTCAGCGTCAATTGTGCTTTTCCTTTTGCAAAGGTGTAACGAAGCGCTGCATCCAGATTTCCCGAACGAGGAAGATCGAAAATTCCCTGTATAGCTCTATTTTGATAGAATCCGGTCAGGGTGAATTTTAAGTCGGGTTTGGTGGAAAGGGTAAATGTGTTGTCCATCGTCAAGACGAATGTATATAGTTTACGGTCAAACGGGATATCCCAGAAGTCACTATCTTTCTGGCGATAACGAAAACCGATGGCGGTGAAACGGGAGTCGAGCCATTTTTTCACCTTAAAGGGAACTGTCATTACCAATCCGGCTTGTGATGAAAAATCAAAGTTGAAGAATTTGTAAATCTCTACTAAGCGTTCCGGTGATTGGTAGAGGGTTTGCATTTGCTTGTTTTTGGTATAGCTATAAAAGGCGGAAAAAACATACTTGCCTTTTAGTATATAATTAAGGCTGGTTTCATAGTTCGTGGCAGGTTTGAGATAGGGATTTCCTTGAATTTCAGAGTATGCTCCCATGTAAGAGATTGCATTCTGTACGCTCCAGTATTCGGGATATTCCTTGTCACTACTCAATGAGAATTGCAGGACATGTCCGGCAGCGGGCATATAAGTTAGATTGGCTACCGGGTACAGGCTCCATTCATTCCAGATATTTGTATGATATTGCTCTGCTGCCAGAGAAACATCGGCCGAGAGTTTTTCACCGAAGCTTTTGCTTAGTCCGGCATACACATTCAGGGTTTGTTCGCGACGGCGGGAGTTCATGTTATTATCCGGTAACAGGTTATCTGTTTCCGGGTCATAATATCTTTGATAGCTATGGTCTAAAGCGGTCGTATAGGTTATACCATAATTCAATCCCCAGCCTTTACCTAAGGTATGTTCTTGCCCGGCATAAAAACGCCATTGATTGATTTGCTGTTTATCCCGGCTCAAGAAATTCATTGTCTCTGTTCCCATCGTGCTATATAATAATTGGCTGCCGGGAGAATGATAGGATGTAAATGCCACTCCGGCTTTCAGCCCGAAAGGGGTTTGATAATCTAACTTTGCATTATGGAGCTGGCTGTCTCCCTGCGAGTCGGTAACAGAATTTTGCGCACCGGTAGCTATGGAATAATGTTTGGAATCGGTAAAAGCTGTTGTATAGACCAGGCTTAACAGATGATCTTCTGCGAGGGAGTAATCCATTCCGAGGCGTATCTGATGACTATTGGTACGGGAAGTCATGATTTCATCCATATCCATCTGATGTACCGAACCATCGGCTAACGTGTGAAGTGCTTCTTTCTCCGTTATCCTTCGGTCGCGATCATAAGAGTAAGAGTAAAGAAGATCTGCAGAGAATTTACGTCCGGAGTACAGAAGACTTCCACGTTCTGCCAAAGATTCGTAGTGATGTTGGTTAAAAGCTGTATAGAGTTCTCCTTGAAGGGAAGATGCCTGTCCTGTGCCGGGTGCTAATATCAGGTTAATCATCGGTCCGCGTACCTGATAGCGTGCCGGAGCGGAATACATCACTTCCGCCTTTTCAATCCGGCTGGCAGGAATCGATTTTAATAAAGCATCCAATTGTTCGGCAGACAGAGTGGTCACTTTTCCGTTGATGACAACAGTTACCTCCTGTCCTCCCAACATCAGACTGTTATTCATATTTACTATGCCCGGAAGATTTTTGACAACATCATAGGCATTATCCACAGGCAAGTTGCCCACCAGTCTCGGTACGTCATACACGAGTTTGCCTTGTTCGGCTTTCACAATCGGGCGTTCACCAGTAATCATCACTTCGGGCAGTTCCTGAAACAAACTATCCATATAACCTATATTCTTGATACTGTCGACAGGTTCCTGCGACTGTTGTCCGACTTGTGCTGTAGCGGATATCCACACACAAAGAAGAGACATAAATAGTAAACTAATCCGTTTCATTTCGTCTTTTTTTTTGGAATACGACAAAATACGGTAGAAAAAATGGAAATTTGCGTTATCATTGGCTTATCTAGTGTTATTTAGTCTTATCAAAGAGAAGAATAAGAATAGTTTCCTATTATCTTTGCCTGTATGAAATTACCGCTAAAACATATCGTCATACTGGTTATCTGCTCGTTAATCGGAATCTTTGTTTATCAAGCTTATTGGTTGACAGGGCTTTACCGGTCGATGAAAATGGAAATGGAGAGTAATATCAGAGATGCGATGCGGACGAGTGACTTCAACGAGGTCGTGCTCCGTGTAAATGATTTGCAAAAAGATAATGTGGAACACGGTTCGCTGACAGTATCAGCCGGATATGATGCGGACGGCAATTCATTAGTGACTCAACAAACGATTTCTTATACGGATAGTAGCCGTCAGGATACGATACACTCCCGGACAGAAATAACCACGGATACGGTAAAAACCGTTGGTAATGCGGAAGATTCTACACCTGTTGCAAGTAGCGAGAATGGGCTGGATGTGTTATTGAAAAAGCAAGATTCGCTAAAGGAGCTGTTAATGAGTATTCAGCAGGGTATTCATTCGGGTGTGGATACTTATATAGATGTCAACCTGCAGCGATATGACAGTTTGCTCACCCATGTGATGAAAGAGCATAATCTCTCTATTCCTCATCACACTCTTTTGATTTATACCGGGATCAGTGCCGATTCTTCCATTGTATATACCGATACATTAGGTATTGCGGGAGATAGCAGTTATATCCCCAGTCCCAAGGCAATCCGCTATGACTATGAATTTAATATGCATCACAGCCAACGTTACCAACTGGTGTTCGAGCCAATCAATTCATTGGTATTAAAGCAGATGACAGGTATTCTGGTCACTTCATTTGTAATTCTTCTGATTCTCGGATTCTCTTTCTGGTTCCTTATCCGGACGCTCCTGAAACAGAAAACGCTGGATGAAATGAAAAGTGATTTTACCAATAATATCACGCACGAATTAAAGACTCCCATTGCCGTAGCCTATGCGGCTAATGACGCATTACTGAACTTTAACCAGGCGGAAGAGAAAAGCAAGCGCGACCAGTATCTACGCATCAGTCAGGAGCAGTTGCAAAGGCTTAGCGGGCTGGTGGAACAGATTTTATCCATGGGAATGGAGCGTCGCAAAACGTTTCGTTTGCATCCGGAGGAAATCAACCTGAAGGAGTTGATTACTCCGCTCATGGAGCAGCACCAGCTAAAAGCGGACAAGCCTGTACATATCGAATTGGATATTCAACCGGAAACGCTTGTCATTGTAGCCGACCGTACGCATTTCAGCAACATCATCAGTAACCTGATAGATAATGCAGTGAAATACTCGAAAGAGGAAGCCGAATTGTCTATTTCCTGCCGACAGACTGGGGGGACAGTAACCGTCAGCGTTACCGACCGGGGAATCGGGATTCCACTTGATAAACAAAAGCACATATTTGATAAATTCTACCGGGTTCCGACGGGTAATCTTCATAATATAAAAGGTTACGGACTAGGACTGTTCTATGTAAAGAGCATAGTCGAAAAACATGGAGGAACTATCACCGTAAAGAGTGAACCGGACAAAGGAAGCACTTTTACCATTACTTTATAAACCCATAAAATCATGAGTAAAAACAAAATTACCGTATTACTGGTAGAAGACGAACAGACACTCGCCATGATTATCAAGGATACACTTGAAGAAAATGATTTTATCATTCATACGGCGAATGACGGCGAGGAAGGGCTAAGCCTTTTCTTCGAACTTCATCCGGATGTACTTGTAGCCGATGTGATGATGCCGAAAATGGATGGCTTTGAAATGGTGCGTCGCATCCGCCAGACGGATAAACAGACTCCTGTCTTATTCCTGACTGCCCGTTCGGCCATCAATGATGTGGTGGAGGGCTTTGAACTCGGAGCAAATGATTATCTGAAAAAGCCTTTCGGTATACAAGAGCTGATTATCCGAATCAAAGCACTAATGGGAAAGGCTTTTCTCTTCACAGAGAATAAGGTTGCCAATCATTTTGAGATAGGAAGTTATCTGTTTGATCCTGTTGCACAAACTTTATTACACGCAGGAACGAGACAGGAACTCTCTCATCGTGAATCGGAAATCTTGAAACGGCTTTGCGAGAACCGGAATCAGGTGGTCAACACGCAGGATGTCTTGCTCGAACTTTGGGGAGACGACAGTTTTTTCAATTCCCGAAGCTTGCATGTGTTCATTACCAAATTGCGGCATAAGCTCTCGCAAGATGAACAGATACGTATTGTCAATGTACGGGGAATCGGCTATAAACTGATTGTCAACTAAACTCTTTAACACTGCAAAGTGCCATGAATAAAAGACAGTTCACAGGATTTATGTTTTTACTTTGTACCTGTACCGCATTTGCGCAACAGGTGGAAGTGAAAAAGGATAGCATCGGCCGTGCGGTTCTTCTGCCACCGGAGCAAAAGCAGCCATTAAATATGGATAAGGAGGGCTTCATCTTACCCGATATGAATATAACGCCGAACGACAGGAAGCCAACCATTCAAACGGATAGCATGACGCTTCATATATCTCCTCCCGAATTTATGGATACTCCCTGGCCTACTCCCAGACTGGGCACTTCTTTCGATCCTTTCAGCCGTGATTATAATCGGTCGGATATTTTCGGGATCAATGCTAACAGCTATTTAAGTACGTATAGTTTGCATAATACGTATCCTACCATGGGGACGCATATTCAGGTAGGTGCCATTTATACGTATGCCCCTAATGAACGATGGGAGCTTTCAGGTGGGCTGTTCAGTGCCAAGTATACAATGCCTTCTTTCCAACATGGTGCCAGAAATGATTTTGGTTTTAGCGGTTCGGCCGCTTACCGGATTAATAATTTTCTGCGTATACGGGCTTTCGGCGAATATTCTGTGAATGGCGAACGAAATGCTTCGCAGGGGTATCTCACTCCTATCTATCCGCAAAGCGGTTATGGCATGATTCTTGAAATCAAGTTCAACGATTATATCGAACTCCATGGAGGTATGGAACGTTCATACAACCCGATGAAAAGGAAATGGGAGACGGCTCCTGTCGTTTATCCGGTGATTAAATTGAAAAGATAAGTTTTTTTCTAAGAAAACATAACGGAAGCGGATAGTCAGGTGGAAATTATCTATCTTTGTGGTAAATCAACCTTTACGAAGATGAAAAAACTGATTCTATTTCTTTCGCTGATATTATCGGTCGGTTTTGCATCCGCACAGTCGGAAATTCCTTCCGATAGTATTCGTCGTGCTCCATCTACCAATATCAAAGAGTTTGGTGGTTTTCTGCTGGATATGGGGTTAATGAACGTAGCAACTCCCGAACTTCCCCAATTTAATTTAGATATGCCTAATATGACGAAAGATTATAATCAGCTCTTTCGTTTAAACACGGATATTACCTATTCTCAAGGATTCACCGACTCTTTTTCTTCGTCTTCTTACTCCGGGTTTTCTGGTTTTGGATACGGATATGGTTGGGGATTGTCTTCTTCTCCACAGTTTATGCAGATGGGATCTTTCAAGCTGAAAAACGGAATGAGAATCAATACTTACGGAGATTACAACAAGGATGGCTGGCGGGTGCCTAACCGCAGTGCTATGCCTTGGGAAAGGAATAATTTCCGGGGAGCGTTTGAACTGAAATCTGCTAATGGTAATTTCGGAATACGAATTGAGGTGCAGCAAGGAAGAAATACTCCTTATTAAATAATAATTAGGCACGGATTGCACGTATGTCACAGTCTTTAGGGTTATCATTGCTGAAAAATAACCGCGTTAATCCGTGTAATCCGTGCCTAAAAAATAGCAATTAATTAGTGGCAGGTAGTTATTAAAATCAGGAAAATCAGAAGGCTTTATCTGCCGCACTGATTGCATCGGCTATACGGTCACACCACGAATCAAATTCCGGATCGGGTGTTTGAGTTTCCGGATGAGAAAGCATATAATGTACAGCTTGCCGCAATCCGTCCGCCATGGAGATATGGCATATAAAATCCGGGACGAGCCGCTTTATCTTCGAATTATCGAAAACAACCGTAGCTGCTTTATCTCCTAAGAGTTCCCCCCTGAAATCATAATGATCGCTATGTTTGGCAAGGAAATCGGATGCCACGTGCAATGCGTTCAGAGGTTTGTCTAACGCATCGGCGATTGTCTGGTAAATCTGATTCCAAGTCATACTTTCATCGGTAGTGATATGAAAAGCGTTACCAATAGCATGTGGATTCGCCATCAGTCCGACATAGCCTTTGGCAAAATCTTTGGAGTGAGTCAGTGTCCACAAAGAGGAGCCATCACCGGGAATAATGACAGGTTTGCCGTCAAGAATCCGTTTGAGAATCTGCCAGTTTCCCTTATCTCCATGTACGGCTACGGGAGGTTTGGTTCCGTTATAGGTATGGCTGGGACGAACGATGGTCACCGGAAAACCACTTGTCCGGTAGGCTGACATCAATACCTCTTCCGCTTCTATCTTGTTTTTGGAATACTGCCAGTAGGGATTGACCAGAGGGGTGCTTTCGGTAATGCGATAATCGGTCAATGGCTTTTGATAGGCAGAGGCACTGCTGATAAAGATGTATTGCCGAGTTTTGTTCTGAAACAGGCGGATATCACGCTTTACGTCTTCTGCCGTATAACCGATGAATTGTGCAACCACATCGTAGTGTTCAAGTGCGATGGCTTTTGCCACAGCTTCTTCATCATTAATATCCGCAATGATACTGTGAATTCCTTCCGGCATTTTTTTTGAGCCGCGGTTAAGGAGAGTAATCTCCCACCCTCTCTGTTGCGCCAATGCAACTACATCTGTACTGATAGTACCCGTTCCTCCAATGAATAATGCTTTCATAAAACCTGTTTTTTATATTCTCCGGAGCAAATATATCAATTCCATGACTTACTTCCAGCAATCATTGCCATTTATTTTTCCGCCCGCAAGTTTATGTAGTATACAGATTACTGATTCTTGTACCCTTATTACTGATTTGAGGTATGAAATAAAAAAGATACCTCCAAATGTTTTATCTTTGTATCAGATTAATAACAAAGCATATGGATGAAATAACAAAAATTGAAACCGTCGATCAGTATGACCAGTTGTTTGGACTGGAGACATTGCACCCTTTAGTTAATGTAATCGACTTCTCAAAAGCTACCAAGTCGGTTGAGTATATCCGTATGAACATCGGATTCTATTGTCTGTTCCTGAAAGATGCCAAATGCGGGGATCTCACATACGGACGTAAGAATTACGATTATCAGGAAGGAACGGTTGTCTGTATGGCACCGGGACAAGTGAGCGGAATAGACAACCGTAACCGAACGGCTCCCCGTACCAAGTCGATTGGGGTTTTATTCCACCCCGATTTAATCCGTGGAACTTCATTAGGACAGAATATCAAAAACTATACTTTTTTCTCTTACGAGGTAAATGAGGCATTGCATCTTTCAGATCAGGAAAGAGAAATCGTAACCGATTGCATACATAAAATCCGGCTCGAACTGGAGCATACTATCGACAAGCATAGCAAGCAACTTATCGTACGGAATATCGAACTGCTATTGGATTACTGTATGCGTTTCTACGAACGGCAGTTCATTACACGCAATCAGGCGAATAAAGATATAGTCGTTAAATTCGAGCAATTACTGGACGAATATTTCCAAAATCAGGTGGCAATGACCGAAGGACTGCCATCCGTGAAATACTTTGCAGACAAGGCATGCCTCTCTCCTAATTATTTCGGGGACCTGATAAAGAAGGAAACCGGAAAAACTGCACAGGAATATATCCAGTGCCGGATTATCGAACTGGCCAAAGAAAGAATACTGGAAGGTGTTCAAACTGTCAGCCAGGTAGCTTATGAACTGGGATTTCAATATCCACAGCACTTCAGCCGGTTATTTAAAAAGCATGTCGGCTGCACCCCGAACGAATATAAACAAAAAAACTAGACGTATTTTAGATACAGGAGTCTCAACATCATGGGAGATAAAGTACTCAAAATAGGAACCGTGCATCAATGCAATTGTTGCCTGGGGAGTAAGACACTACACCCGCTGGTAAGTGTCATCGATCTCTCAAAGGCTGACTTGTCAGCTCATACGGGCATCAAGTTCGACTTTTATACGATTCTATTGAGTGAGTGTAAATGTGAAGCGTATATGTATGGTCACCAGTATTATGATTTTTCGGATGGTACTTTGCTCTTCCTTAGTCCCGGAGAGTCTATCAATATGAAGGAAAACAGTAAGAATTTTCCTTCCAAAGGATGGATATTGGCTTTTCATCCCGATCTGATTTGTGGCACTCCGCTCGGACTTAATATACATAACTATACTTTCTTCTCTTATCTGCCTGAAGAAGCATTACATATATCTTTGCGCGAGAAGCAAATCATTCTGGAGTTTATGGATAAAATAAACCAGGAACTCGAACGTTGCATTGACCGACATAGCAAGAAGATAGTTTCCAAGTATATAGAACTATTGCTGGATTACTGTATCCGTTTCTACGAACGCCAATTCATTACACGTAATGAAGCGAATAAAACGATTATCAAACAATTCGATAAAATCATAAATAACCATTTTGAAACGAAACAGGTATCGACTGTCGATATACTTTCACATAAGTATTGTGCGAACCGGCTTCATTTGTCTCCTGAATATTTCAACGACTTACTGAAGTATGAAACGGGGAAATCATTTAAAGAGTATATCGAGTTCAAACGCTTCGAGATTGCCAAAGATTGGTTGGTGAATACTGATAAAACAATCAATCAGATAACGCAAGAG
Organism: Bacteroides sp. D2; assembly: GCF_025147085.1. Classification (NCBI taxonomy): domain Bacteria; kingdom Pseudomonadati; phylum Bacteroidota; class Bacteroidia; order Bacteroidales; family Bacteroidaceae; genus Bacteroides; species Bacteroides sp. D2. The sequence continues at coordinate 5,361,645 of NZ_CP102261.1, forward strand.
CTGGGTTTTCAGAATCCACAGTATTTCAGCCGGTTATTTAAGAAAATCACAGGTTGTTCTCCGAATGATTTCAGGATACCTAATTGAAAGTATATGTCAAAGGGATTAGAGGAAGATAAAGCAATCAAAAAGTCTTAATAAAATTTGAATTGGAATATCAAATTCTTAATCTATGTTATGAAACATACTTTTTTTCTTGGAATATTTGCTAATTTCGCAATAGTCCGTATCTTTGCAATGTGTTTTTCATAGTATTAGATTTAAGGTTAACAAAGGTTGGAGCAAGGCGTTGCTCCTTTTTTTATGTCTATACGTAAGCTCTCCTCTTTTTCTTATTCATGATAGTATAGGAATTACGCTATTTTTCAATAACTTTGCAAAAAGAGAGATGTCAATTATGTCTCGATAAGACAGATCAAAAGGTTCTCTTTTTACGTTACATATAAAAAGATAATTTAATCCTTGTAGAATAATGGAAACAATGCAACCATATTATCGTCTGATGAAATCAATCCTCTTTGTATTATTTCTTTCTTTTGGCATGATTTCATGTGAGAAAGAGGATCCTGTTGCTACCTCTCCAACTACAAGGCAAACGGATGACTCAACTACTGATCCGACAGATCCCGATCCGACTGATCCTGTTGTTCGTTCGAATAATGAACAGACGGTGTTCATGTATCTACCCTGGTCGAACAATCTCACTTCTTTTTTCTATCAGAACATTGCCGATTTGAAAAGTATCATCGGAAACAATATATTGAAGAATGAACGGGTGATCGTATTTATATGTACATCGGCCACCAAAGCCACTCTCTCCGAACTTGTCTATGAGAATGGCAAAGGTGTACAGAAGACTTTAAAAAACTACGATTATCCGGATCCTACCTATACAACTGCAGAGGGCATCACTTCTATTTTGAACGATGTACAAACCTATGCTCCCGCCAAACGATATGCAATGATTATCGGATGCCACGGAATGGGATGGATACCTGTATCGAGAGCAGTTTCACGCAGCAGCTTGCAGATTAGTAAAAAGCACTGGGAGTATGAACATGCACCGATGACACGTTTTTTTGGAGGAACACAAACGAAATATCAAACTGATATTACTACGCTTGCCGGAGGTATTTCGAACGCGGGCCTAAAGATGGAATATATACTTTTCGATGACTGCTATATGTCTACGGTAGAGGTTGCCTATGACCTTAAAAACGTAACAAGCCACTTGATAGCTTCTACAAGTGAAATAATGGCCTATGGGATGCCATACGACAAGATAGGCCAGTACTTAATCGGAAATATAGATTACGAAAAGGTCTGTGACGGTTTCTATTCTTTTTATTCAAATTATGTGACTCCCTGCGGAACAATCGGTGTTACTGATTGCTCGGAATTGGACAACCTGGCGGCTATTATGAAAGAAATAAATCAGCGTTATACGTTTAACGAAGAATTAACGGGCGAATTACAAAGATTAGACGGATATACGCCTACCATATTCTTTGATTACGGTGATTACGTTTCCAAACTATGTTCCGATCCGGATCTATTAGAACAATTCAACGAGCAGCTGAAACGCACTGTACCCTTTAAAAGGAATACCAAACAGTATTTTACAGCAATCTCTTCCTCCTACTATGGAGAAAGAATTGATATCAATACTTTCTCCGGAATCACGATTTCCGACCCAAGCACTAATCCGGGTGCTTCAAAAAAGAACGAAACAGCGTGGTATATCGCCACTCATTAAATCTACTCTAAGAAGTATACGGTGGTAGAGAGTTAATTCTCTGCATGTGGTCTGTCAAATCTCTTAATAAAAATTGAATCGAGAAAACCAATTCTTAATCAATGTTATAAAACATACTTTTTTTCTTGGATTATTTGCAAAGTTACCAGAAGTGCGTATCTTTGCACTGTGTTTTTCATAGTATTAGATTTAAGGTTAACAAAGGTTGGAGCAAGGCGTTGCTCCTTTTTTTATGTCCATACGCTAGATACTCCTTTAACATGGCATGACATTATCCCTTAATCACCGCCATTGGAGCCAGCTCCACCAACGGTTTCACCAAGTCCCGCTCATTCGCTATCACTTGTGCAATATCTTTATAAGCTCCCGGTGCTTCATCCAGTTCGTTCTGCGAACGAAGTCCGTGAATGATACCTTGCTGATCCATTCTCTCTTTCTCTTCATCCAGTGACAAACGGCGACAGGCATCCTTTCTTCCCATTAATCGACCTGCACCATGCGAACAGCTTTTGAAACTCTCCGGGTTACCCAGTCCCTCAACAATATAGGATTTAGTACCCATAGATCCGGGGATAATACCAATCTCACCCTCATAGGCACGCGTAGCACCTTTTCGGTGTACAATCACATCCTGATCGAAGTGATTCTCCCAAGCGGCATAGTTATGGGCAATATTAATCATAGGCTCAAAGTCCGTTTCAGGTTTCACCGCCTGAATAGATTCACAGATACGGTTCATCATCAACTGACGGTTGGCAAAGGCAAAAGCCACACAATAATTCATTTCACGGAAATAATCCTTTGCCATCTGTGTCTCCATTGGCAGGTAAGCCAGTCCCGGTACCATTGCAGAATACCATTTCTCATTCCAATACTGTGCAATCTTATTATAGTGATTGGCAACCTTCAAACCAATGTTACGGCTTCCGGAGTGAATCATCACCCAAACGTCAGATGTCTCTGTATCTTTCTGAATCTCTATAAAGTGATTTCCTCCTCCCAAGGTTCCTATCTGCTTCAAACAAGCCTCGTACTGATTCTTCAAAACAGGCATCTCTTCAAAGTCGAATCCTTGCGGAAGCAATTCCTGATCCTGCTTTTTATTCTGATGATCGAATCCCAAAGGAACAACTGCACGAATCTTCGACATAATGGAAGTCAAATCCGTATAACTAAAATCTTCCGCTTTTAGATTTGTCTTAATCGCACACATACCACAACCGATATCCACTCCCACAGCATTGGGAACAATCACGCCATTGGTAGCCAACACACCGCCAATAGGCATTCCTTTTCCTGCATGCGCATCAGGCATGATGGCAATATGTTTAAATGCAAAAGGCAGTGAAGTCAAATCCATGATCTGCGACATACAAGAGTCCTCTACTTCATCCAACCAAAGTTTAGCGGGTAAACGTGTTCCCATAATTACTTTTTCCATACATTTTTTCTTTTATCAATTCATATAAATCTCGTTATCGGGAGCAAAGTAAGAAGGGAAGTACGAAATCTATTTGCGTAGTTGATATTATTTTTTATTTTTGTAGAAATAATCTATAACATCTATATATAGAACCTAATGAAGAAGATATTAATTATCGGTGCCAACGGATTCACCGGACGCCAGATTTTAAACGATTTGTCTGCTTGTAAACAATACAAGGTGACGGGCTGCTCCCTGCATCCGGATATTCTTCCCAATAACGCGGAGGATTATCGTTTCATCGAAACAGATATCCGGAATGAAGCGGACGTTAAGCATCTCTTCGAAGAGGTTCAACCCGATGTAGTCATTAATTGCTCCGCCCTGTCCGTGCCGGACTATTGCGAAACGCATCACGAAGAAGCCTATCTTACCAATGTTACCGCAGTGGGCCAACTAGCCGATTTATGCGAAGAATACAAAAGCCGGTTCATTCATTTATCCACGGACTTTGTTTTTGATGGAAAGATAAACGAAGCTGCCGGGCTGTTATATACAGAAGAAGATCTCCCCGCTCCGGTCAACTACTACGGATATACCAAATGGAAAGGAGAAGAGAGAGTGGCAGAAACTTGCAGCAGTTATGCCATTGTCCGTGTAGAAATCGTTTATGGCAAGGCACTGCCGGGACAACACGGTAATATTGTGCAGCTGGTAATGAACCGTTTGAAAGCCGGACAAGAAATACGTGTCGTATCCGATCAATGGCGGACACCAACCTATGTTGGAGATGTTTCGGATGGAGTACAACGTTTAATAGAACATACGACGAATGGCATCTTCCACATCTGTGGCGACGAATGTATAACCATTGCAGAGATTGCCTATCAGGTAGCAGATTGTATGAAACTCGACCGTTCTCTTATCCATCCTGCCACCACAGAAGAAATGAATGAAAGCACTCCCCGTCCCCGCTTCAGTGGGATGAGTATTGATAAAGCCCGGACAATGCTCGGATACAGGCCCCAAAAGTTAAAAGAGATTCTTGCGAACTGGAATAATTTATAAGGGAAAGAGCACATAACCAACTTTTTACAACCATCTATCTCGTTCCGGATATTCCTTTCTCTTCATTTATTGCATATTTATTTTGAAAATATGCAATAAATAACTATCTTTGCACCAAATTCAAAAAAGACCAATGATGAATCAAACATTACAATTACATAACGCTACTCTTTTTCTTGCAGGAATACCAATTTTCTGTAAGTCCTGTTGCGTGCATGTGCATTGGTTCAGTGGATTCATCTAAATTTCCCAACTATTTCTTTACAGGAATTACCTGCTGACTTGTTTTGTTAGTCACAGCAGTATTCCTTTCTGATTTTCAAGCAGATGTAACATCTTCTTTGAAAATTCTTTTGTATGTTGTCAATCATCAGTTTAACCTAACCCAAAATATATACAATTATGTTCTCTATTATATCTACCATGTTTTTAGGAATCGGCATCGGCTATGTATTGCGTAACTGGAGTATTCTGCAGAAGACAGAAAAGACAATTTCTCTTACAATATTCCTGTTGCTCTTTATTCTCGGTGTATCTATCGGTTCTAATAGCCTGATTGTGAACAATCTTGGTAAGTTCGGATGGCAAGCCATTGTTCTTGCTGTGTCCGGTGTATTGGGAAGCCTGATTGCTGCCCGTTTGGTACTACAATTATTTTTCAGGAAAGGAGGCGAACAATGAAAGGAAGTCTGATCGTTATAGTATTCTTTTGTGTAGGCTGTATCATGGGAGCTTTCAATAAGTTCGAGTTCGATACACACACAGTTTCCATGTACATACTTTATGCATTAATGCTACAAGTAGGAATCAGCATCGGTTCCAATAAGAACCTGAAAGCCATTGTTTCACATTTGCACCCTAAAATGTTGCTGATTCCATTGGGAACAATTATCGGTACGCTGTTATTCTCCGCCCTGGCAAGTTTGCTATTGCGTCAATGGAGCGTGTTCGACTGTATGGCAGTGGGAAGTGGATTTGCCTACTATTCACTCTCTTCCATCCTTATCACCCAGTTCAAAGAACCCTCCATCGGACTGCAACTGGCTACGGAACTGGGAACCATTGCCCTACTGACTAATATTTTCCGTGAGATGATGGCACTTCTTGGTACTCCGATCATCAAGAAGTACTTCGGGAAACTCGCTCCTATTTCAGCAGCAGGAGTCAACTCGATGGATGTACTGCTGCCTTCCATCACCAGATATTCAGGAAAAGAAATGATTCCCATCGCCATCCTGCACGGCATTCTGATTGACATCAGCGTTCCCGTTTTCGTTTCTTTCTTCTGTAATCTTTAACCCTGTCCGGGAATAATAACCTTATTTATTAATGCCCGGAAACAGCCAATACAAACTTGATATCAGCATAGGAGACAGCGTCTCCTAATGCTACCTTTATAGCGAATATTCCCATGTATTCATGTTCATCCAAATACTTGCGAATCTTCGCTATATTTTCAGCTTTCACCACCTGCTCCACTTTGATCTTTCCCGAACGGACATAATGCTCCAGATGTCCGGCAATGGTTCCGGATACCAAATCACGAGCCTTGGCTATTTCATCTATATTCATTCCCTGACGGAACATTTCATAGCTAACCAACTTCGTATCTTTCTTCGCCTCCTTCTCTTTCTCCTTCTCCGCCTCCTTCTCCTGTTTCTCTGCCTCTTTCTGCAACTTCGTCTTTCGTTGCCTTACCGTATCATCGCTATTACCGGAGGAGATTAACATATCCGTTATCTCCGGCCTCTCCAATTGATTCTCCGCCATATACTTGCGGATAATACCCAGAATCTCAAGCCCGTATCTCTCTACTCCTTTCGCTCCAAAATAAGGTATCGCCTCCAAAGCTCTTGGACTATCCGGTAGCAGATTCACAATTCCCATCAATGCTTTCTGTTGCATAATCACATAAGCAGGGACATTCATCTCCCTTGTTTTGGCTGTTCTCCATTCAGACAGGGCACGATAAAGCTCCGGATGCAGAATATCCGTAGGAACCTCCACCTTTACCTTTTCAGCACTGCGTGTACGCTCTTTCCGTTCCTTACGTTCTTTCTTCTCCTTCAAAGCCTTCGAAGAACCGGAAGACGTAGAATCATCTTCAAGGCTCAACATTACTTTAGCCTTCAACTTCAAATAATCCGTAATGGCAAACCTCCCTCTTGTAGACACAGCTTCCAACAGAGACTCCTTAATCCACAACGCATCATCCAGCGCCTGCATACGCTCTGCCAACAGCTTTCTCAACTCTTTATTATCAAGAGGCATATTAGTCTTATCATACAAAGCCCGAACCGGTTCCAACTCCTTATGAAAATATCCGGCACCGGAACGAATCCGCTCCTGTAACTCCTCATTCGCCGCATAATCCTCACTCTCATGTATCAACCGGGTATACTGATTGCGGAAACGTTGAGACACCTCCACAATCTTCTCTTTAACATGGGGAGCCAACGCCTTATATTCAGCCAACTGCTTCGGAAAGAGCTTATACAAATCCTCATCCATAAGACGAAGCAACCGTTTATAAGCCTGATCGATTGAATAGAAATTAAACAAATCACTCAACAAATCAAAGAAATACGCCTTTTGCATATCATTCAACTGCTGGCTGCCCGGCTTATTTTGCTCCACCGCTTTGGTGAAATTATCCACCGTAGCATCACTTATTATGGCTTCCCTGCGCAAAGGAGACTCCAACACCATACCCTCCAGCGTCTTGCAACGACTCAAAGCCACATAAGTTTGCCCATGTGCAAAGGAATTCCGTGCATCAATAATAGCACGTTCAAACGTCAAACCCTGGCTCTTATGTATCGTAATAGCCCACGCCAAACGAATAGGATACTGGCGGAACGTCCCCTCTATCACTTCAGTGATTTCCTTCGTCTCCTCATTCAACACATACTTATAATTCCCCCACTCTTCCGGCAACAACTGAAATTCGGATCGATCCCCTTTACCACGCACCACAATACCCGTTTCATTAACCGCGACCACCTCACCAATCATACCGTTATAATATCGTTTCTCGGACGATGGATCATTCTTCAGGAACATAATCTGTGCTCCCTCCTTAATTGTCAGAAGTTTATCCGCAGGATACGAATATTCTGGAAAATCCCCCTCTATCTCGGCACTAAAATGATACGCCTTGCCGGGCAACGATGCCAATTCGCGATCATTAACCCTCTGTGCCTGATTATTATGTGTTGTCAGACGAATATATCCCTCTTCTTTTTGCGGCTGAAAGCCGGGCTGATAACGACGGTTCAGTTCATTCAACACTTCATCATCCGCCTTATTCTCCCGAATTTTATTTAATAAAGAAAGGAAGAACGTATCACTCTGACGATATACTTTCTTGAGTTCAATCGTCATATATGCCGTTTCTTTCAATGCATGACTTGCAAAGAAATAAGGAGTCTCATAATGCTTTCTCAACAACTCCCACTCATTGTCTTTCACGACAGGCGCCAGCTGTTGCAAATCTCCAATCATCAACAGCTGCACCCCACCAAAAGGTTTCTCCCTATCGCGATACCTCCGCAGAGTTGCATCCACCGCATCCAACAAATCAGCACGCACCATACTGATCTCATCAATAACCAGCAAATCCATACTACGGATGATATTCCGCTTTTCTTTACTATAACGATAATGCGTCTGGGAAGAATTAAAAGTAGTTTCGGGCACAAAAGGAGCAAAAGACAACTGAAAGAAAGAATGAATCGTTACGCCTCCCGCATTGATAGCTGCAATCCCTGTCGGAGCCAATACGACCATGCGTTTGGGCGTATGTTCTTTCAATCGTCTAAGAAATGTCGTTTTCCCGGTTCCAGCTTTTCCGGTAAGAAATAAATGGGTGCCTGTATTTTCAATGAACTGCCAAGCAAGCTGCAGTTCCGGATTATTTTCCATGCTTTTCCAATTTTCGGTAAAGTTACTGAATATTCTTTTTCTTTCGTCTTGATACGAAAGAAAAAGAACCAAAAAGAAAGAATCAAGGCACGTGTGGAAGCCTTACAATGTGGAAAGCTTAATAGAATAAAAGGCCAACAGAATGATAACCGATATAGCCTATATAATATAAAGAGACTTATGAAAAGTTCAAAAAAAGCTTTGCCATATAAAAGCCGCAGACGTTATACGACTCAATATAGCAAAGCAGAACAATATATAATAAAACTATAAACGATATAACAGCGGCTCACCAAAACAATACCAAGCATATCGCACGGCTTCCCCGCACCTCCATCCAGAACAGCTTCCCCGCAAACCTACCCCACAATACCAGCAGCAACGCCCACCCCGCCAGCTTCCCCGGCCTACTTTTTTCTCCGTCAGGCGAGCGCCCGTAACGGAGCGTTAAGAAGGGCAGACTGTTTGAGCGTAGCGAGTTTCTGCCCTTTAGCGAAGTGAAGGAAGCGAGTAGGAGAAAAAAGTCAGCCTTGAATTTTTCTTTGCTTCTTTCTTTTGTTTCAAGACAAAAGAAAGATGATTAATTACTTCATGGATCCCCCTACAATATCCAGCAATTCATTTGTAATCGCCTGCTGACGAGTCTTGTTGTATTGCTTCGTCAAATCCTGAATCAGCTCATTTGCATTGTCCGTAGCCACTTGCATAGCCAGCGTACGTGCAGCATGTTCCGAAGCATTAGAGTCGACAGCGGCGGTAAAAATCTTCTGGCTCAATACAGTGGGGATTAAGCTCGCGATTAATTCCTCCGCGTTCGGTTCGATGATATAATCATTGGCAATCTCGTGCTCCTGTGCCTCTTCCTCTTTCTTTCTGTCCTCTTCGCTAACCACGTTCGTCAGATTAATGGGGAGATACGTCTCACGGAGAAGGATCTGTACCCCCATTGATTTGAAATGATGATAGATTATTTCCACACGGTCTACTTCGCCTGCTACATACATATCCATCAGTCGGTGAGCCAGTTCGGCAGCCTCCTGATACGTTGGTTTGTCGGAAAGCGTTGGAGAAACCTCCTGCGGTTTAAAACCCATCCGTTTGGCGGCTTCATCCACCTTCTTGCCTACCGGGAATATCAAGATATTATCCTGTCCTAAAGTACGGAATTCCCCGATAGTCTGCATCATCATTTTGATGACGTTGGCGTTGAAAGCACCACAAAGAGAAGTGTTCGAAGAAAAAACAACGATTGCTACACGCTTCACTTCACGCTCCTGCACATAAGGAGATTCGATAGGCAGGTCCGCGCTTAGGAAGTTAGTCAGAATCTTGTTCAACTTCTTCTGATAAGGCAGCATATTCTCAATGGCTCCTTGTGCCTTGTGTAATTTGGCAGAAGCCACCATCTTCATTGCTGAAGTGATTTTTCGGGTACTCTTGACCGAATTTATTCTGGTTTTTACTTCTTTCAGTGAAGCCATAGTGATAATTAAAAATTAATAATTAAAAATTAAAGGGCGATCTGATTTATAAAAAAGCCAATTAGATAAATTGTTTAGTGACCATGGCGGCAGTCTCTTCAATAGCCTTAATCACATTATCATCAATCACACCCGTTTTCAATACATCCAATACATCCTCCTGATGATTCAGTTGCAGCGATTCGATGAAGCTACGTTCAAAGTCCTGCACCTTATCCAGAGGAACATCATGGAGCAGTCCGTGTGTACCACAGTAGAGAATAGCAATCTGCTGTTCTACGGGCATCGGGCTGTATTGAGGCTGAATCAACAGCTGGCCGTTCTTACGTCCCTTGTCAATCGTCAATGCGGTAATCGGGTCCATGTCGCTGCTGAACTTAGAGAACGCTTCCAGTTCACGATACTGTGCCTGGTCGATCTTCAATGTTCCCGCCACTTTTTTCATAGCCTTAATCTGCGCGTTACCACCTACACGGGATACAGAGATACCGACGTTGATAGCCGGACGCGTACCCTGGTTGAACAAGTCAGTTTCGAGGAATATCTGTCCGTCGGTGATAGAAATCACGTTCGTCGGGATATAAGCCGATACGTCACCAGCCTGCGTTTCGATGATAGGCAATGCCGTGAGAGAACCACCGCCTTTGACAATTCCCTTCAGACTTTCCGGAAGATCGTTCATTTCGCGAGCCACTTCCTCCTGACTGATAATCTTGGCAGCACGTTCCAACAGACGGGAGTGCAGATAGAAGATATCACCCGGATAAGCCTCACGACCTGACGGACGGCGAAGAATCAGAGAAACCTCACGATAAGCTACCGCCTGCTTGGAAAGGTCATCATAAACCACCAATGCATGACGACCGGTATCACGGAAATACTCGCCAATGGCAGCACCCGCAAAAGGAGCGTAATACTGCAATGCAGCCGGATCACCAGCCGTAGCAGCCACCACAATCGTGTAGTCCAGTGCTCCGTACTCACGAAGCGTATTAACGATAGAAGCAACGGTAGAACCCTTCTGACCGATAGCCACATAAATACAATATACAGGATCACCTGCCAGGAAGTTACTGCGCTGGTTGATAATCGTATCAATAGCGATGGCAGTCTTTCCCGTCTGGCGGTCGCCGATAATCAACTCACGCTGTCCGCGACCGATAGGAATCATGGCGTCTACCGCCTTCAATCCCGTCTGCAACGGTTGGTTCACAGGCTGACGGTAGATTACCCCCGGAGCTTTCCGTTCCAATGGCATATCATACAGTTCGCCGCCAATCAGCCCCTTGCCGTCGAGCGGTTCGCCCAGCGGGTCGATCACACGTCCCAGCATGCCCTCTCCTACACGGATGGAGGCGATACGTTTGGTACGCTTCACGACGAATCCCTCTTTGATCTTGTCCGTCGGACCCAACAGCACAGCACCCACGTTGTCCTCTTCGAGGTTCATCACGATTGCTTTGATACCATTGTCAAACTCCAGCAATTCATTGGCTTCGGCATTTCGCAATCCATAGATACGCACTACGCCGTCGCTCACCTGGAGCACCGTACCGATTTCGTCAAGTTGCACATTGGCGTTGATTCCTTCGAGCTGCTTGCGCAATATATCAGATACTTCGCTTACTTTTATATTTTCAGACATTATACAATTCTCCTATTCTTATCAATAAATTGTTGTTTCACTCGCTTCAACTGCGTGGCAACGCTTGCATCCAGTCGGTAGTCGTTGACATCGAAGATAAATCCGCCTTCGATCGAAGGATCTATCACCGTTTCGAGTTCCATCTGGGCGTGCAAGATATGCTCTGCTGCGGAACGAATCCGGTTTTCCGTTTCCTTATTGACGGGAACGGCTGTAATGAGCTTACCCACTCCGATATGCTTCAACTTCCGGTAAAGATCCAAATACATCAGGCTGATAAATTGCAGATAGCCTTCACGCCTGTTTCGCAGTACCAAAGTGATAAAACGGACAAACTCTCTGGTCGATTTCCCGTCACCGTCGGCAGCCGTGCATACCAGTGCCAGCTTCTCTTTGAATGAGATGACAGGGTTATCAAGTGCTTCGCGCAAACCGGGCTGTTCACAAAAACTGTGCGACAGCGTCAGGAACTCCTGATATAACCTGTCCTCCAGACCTTTTTCCTGTGCATATTCAATGATGGCTTTTGCATAACGCATTGAGAGTATTCCGACTTCCATCTTCCTTAGTTCTTATTCGGGGTTAGTACTTCATCCAGCATACGGTCGATCATGCCCATCTGTGCTTCCTTGTCCTCAAGACTCTTGCGGAGCACTTTCTCGGCGATGTCCACAGAAAGCACGGCTACCTGGCGACGGATGTCGCGGATGGCTTCGTCTTTCTCTATCTGGATTTGTTGTTTCACCGCATCCAGTTCTTTTTGTGCGGCAATTTCGGCTTGTTTACGGGCCTCGTGAACAATCTTGTCACGTTCTTCCATTGCTTCCCTCAAGATGCGTCCTTGTTCTTTGTTGGCGGCAGCCACCAATGCGTCGCCTTCCTCTTTCAGTTTAGACAACTGGGCATTAGCCTCTCTCGCCACCTCCAAAGACTGGTCGATATAGGTCTTACGACCCTCCACCATCTTGATGATGACGGGGAAGCCGTATTTCGCCAATATCACGAACACAATCCCGAATGAGAGAAACATCCAGAACAGCAGGCCACTATCAGGTAATAGTAATGACATATCTTTTAATTAAAAATTAAAGACTATAAATTAAAAGCTGGGGTGGGTTCTCCCTTTTAGAGGAAGAACACCAACAGACAAACTACTACCGCCAACAGAGCCACACCTTCAATCAAGGCGGCGGCGATAATCATGTTCATACGGATGTCCCCTGATGCTTCCGGCTGGCGTGCGATTGCTTCCATTGCCGAACCACCAATCTTACCAATACCCAAACCAGCTCCGATTACTGCAAGACCTGCACCGATAGCTGCACCTAATTTACTAACTCCTACTGCTGCTGCAGTGGCTTGTAACAATACTGATAGTAACATAATTTTCAGTTTTAAAATGGTTTATATTTTCTCTTGTTTATTATTTAATCATTCATTCCGCGCGTTTATTCCGTATTCTTTTTATCGACGTTTTCACCGCGTTTCATTTCAATCTTCTTCAGTTTTCACTTTGGCCCCTTCCTGTGCCAGACCGATAAACACTGCCGACAACATCGTAAATACGTAAGCCTGGATGAAAGCAACCAACAACTCAAGCGCATTCATAAAGATGTTGAACAATACAGAAGCCACCGTCAGCGTGCCGTTCAGTGCAGGCCCCATGCTTGCCGAGATAAAAATCAGGCAGGTAAGCACCAACATCGCCATGTGTCCCGCCAGCATATTGGCAAAAAGACGAATCATCAAAGCAAACGGTTTCGTAAAGATTCCGAAGAACTCGATGAATGGCATCATCGGTATAGGCACTTTCAGCCACCAAGGTACATCAGGCCAGAAAATATCCTTCCAGTAATGTTTCGAACCGAAGATATTCACTGCCAGGAACGTGCAGACTGCAAGCACCATAGTGATAGCGATATTTCCCGTCACGTTCGCACCTCCGGGGAAGAACGGAATCAATCCCATCATATTATTGATAAAGATGAAAAAGAACGCTGTCAGCAGATACGGTGCAAACTTCCGGTAGTTGGGTCCTACACAACTCTTGATAATATCGTCGTTCACCATCATGATGAACATCTCCATGAATCCGATAAATCCTCCCGGCGCTTTCGCTCCTTGCGGACGTTTTCTGTACCAGTGTGACACGCTCAATACGATGATGAGCAACAACACGCTGTTGAACAGCAAAGCAAACGTCACTTTCGTGATGGAAATATCCCACGGGCGAACCTGTTCGCCTGCCGCATTATACTCTACCAGTTTGCCCTCGTACTTACTTCCTTCGGGAGCGATGGAAAGTCCTTCATAAGTCCCTCCATTCTCTTCGAGACGGGAAGAAAGGAACGTGTGCCAACCTGTAGTACTACTATAAACAATAATAGGTAATGGTATAGTAATGTGCGTGTTACCCCACGTCGTAATATGCCATTCGTAGGAGTCGCCGATATGACCGAACACAATTTCTTTCACATCCACCGTGTTCTCCTGTTCCTCTTTCGGAGTAATCTCGTCCTGCGTCTGTTGTGACACCGCTTCCCCCTCCTGTTCCTGTGCAAGAACCGGCAAGCTGACTGCTGCCATGAGGCAGAACAGAATCAACGGAGCTACTATGTTATGCAACTGTTTCATTTTTCTTCTTATTTTTCTTTTTCCGTTTCTGATTCAACTCAAAAGAGAAGAAGAACCAGGTTTCGAATACCAGATATATCAAATAGAACAAGATAAACGTCAGCAGAAAGGCTCTGGCTTCTTCGCGAACGGCAAGACAATAAATCAATACCAGAATCAGCGAAAGAATCATTTTTATCATCTTCGTTGCCAGATACAACAGTAACATTCTCTGTGGAGCATGCCGGCGGCAAGCGTCGAAAGCATAAATGCTAAACAGCCCGAAGAAGTAAAAATAGATCGGAATAAACGGATACCCTCCGAAATAATGCCCCGGCAAAGCGAAGTGTAGAATGACAGCTCCGAGTGCCCCGCTAATTACCGCAAATAAGGTATGCCACCAAATAAAATTCCGTTTAGTTTTACTAATATTCACCATGTTACTGTGTTTTTCTGTAAGGTTATAATCTCGTTTTTTTCAATCTTTTGATGCTTAGTCTTTGTGCCGGTGGGGAGCTTCCGTCAGGAAACACAGGCGGAAACCGTACCGTCACTCATTTCGACAAAACCGCCCTGAATATCCATCGTGTGCTCTTCTCCGTCCATCGTCGTGTAACTCAACGTTCCCGCTTTCAACGACGAAACAATGGGCGCATGCCCGGGGAGAATAGAAAACGAACCGATCATTCCCGGCAATGTGACAATCTTCACATTTCCGTCGAATATGCTCTTTTCGGGCGATACTATACTCAAATGCAGTTCTTTCATCATGCTATCTTTTTATTTTTTTGCTGCCTGTTCCAGCAATTTCTTACCTTTCTCTATTGCCTCCTCAATGGTTCCGACATTCAAGAAAGCCTGTTCGGGAAGATAATCCACTTCTCCTTCCAGAATCATCTTGAATCCCTTGATAGTGTCTTCAATACCCACCATCACACCCGGAACGCCTGTAAACTGTTCGGCTACGGCAAACGGTTGTGAAAGGAAACGCTGCACGCGACGGGCGCGGTTCACCACCATCTTGTCTTCTTCCGAAAGTTCCTCCATACCGAGGATGGAAATAATGTCCTGCAATTCCTTGTTACGTTGCAGAATTTGTTTCACCTGCTGCGCTATGTCGTAGTGTTCCTGGCCAACAATGTGCGGGTCGAGGATACGTGACGTAGAAGCCAACGGGTCTACCGCCGGATAAATACCCAGCTCCGTAATCTTACGGTCGAGCACGGTAGTGGCATCCAAGTGGCTGAAAGTCGTTGCAGGAGCCGGGTCGGTCAAGTCATCGGCAGGCACATACACCGCCTGTACGGAGGTGATAGAACCTTTGCGGGTAGACGTGATACGTTCCTGCATCGCACCCATTTCCGTAGCCAACGTAGGCTGGTAACCAACGGCGGACGGCATACGTCCCAAAAGGGCGGACACTTCCGAACCTGCTTGCGTGAAACGGAAGATATTATCAATAAAGAACAGAATATCGCGTTTCTCGCCTTCTTTTCCTGCGTCGCGGAAAGATTCCGCCACCGTCAGTCCGGACAATGCCACAGAGGCACGTGCGCCCGGAGGCTCGTTCATCTGACCGAAAATCAGAGACACTTGCGATTTCTCCAGTTCGTTATAATCCACTTTCGAAAGATCCCAGTGACCTTTCTCCATTCCTTCTTTGAATGCTTCGCCGTAACGGATTACACCGGATTCAATCATTTCGCGCAGCAAGTCGTTACCTTCACGGGTACGTTCACCTACTCCGGCAAATACAGAGAATCCATTATGTTTCTTGGCGATATTATTGATAAGTTCCTGAATCAATACAGTCTTTCCTACACCGGCACCGCCGAACAAACCGATTTTACCACCTTTGGCATACGGTTCGAGCAGGTCGATCACTTTGATACCTGTGAAGAGCACCTCTTGCACAGTGGTCAAATCCTCAAACTTAGGGGGTTCGCGATGAATGGAATATGCACCTTTGCGGTCGAGTCCTTTCATACCGTCGATCGAATCACCGACTACGTTCATCAGTCGTCCTTTAATCTGTTCGCCAATCGGCATCGTGATCGGGCCTCCGGTGGGATACACTTTCATGCCTCTCTGAAGTCCGTCAGTACTGTCCATCGCTACGGTACGCACCGTATTTTCGCCGATATGTTGCTGAACTTCTACAACCAGTATTTTGCCGTTTGGCCTCTTTATCTCCAGTGCGTCGTGGATGCTTGGCAGCACCAATTCTGCATCCGTACCCTCAAAGTACACATCGACCACAGGGCCGATCACCTGCGAGATATGTCCGATAATCTGTGACATAAGCAATCTCTTTTATTTATATTATTCTTTTCTCTCCTTTTTGACTTTATAATATGAAAGGAATGCACATTTTTCGCGTTTTACCTATTTCATTATTATAATAAACAGTTGAGTTCAGTTTTTGTTCAACTATTTTCTATATCCCATAAACTTCTGTCCTTAGAAATAGTTAAAGAAACAACTGCGCAAATGTAGAAACAATTCCGTGTCGTTGTGCTTCCTTTTTCATAATTTGTCGTTCGATAACACTTATTAGACCTACAATGACTACAGATTGACCAATTCAGGCAAATTTCTGCTACAAATCAATAGCAAAACAAGTTTGGGGGCAATAATCTATCAATAAACTAAATTAACCCATCGAGTTTCCTATCTCTTTGTTAAAAATCAATGGATTAGCAAAAACAAGAAATAGTGGCAAAAACAACTAGTTTTGTGTTCGAACACAGAAAAGTCCTTATTTTCATGCTTTCCTTAAGAAAGTTTAAAGCCATATTTCCTGTTTTTCTCCTATCTATTCTATTCCTTATATATTCCGCATTTTTGCATTAAGATTCACATCCATCTTTATAAAGTTCCCAATTTGCATAAAAGAGCAATATAATAACGCCACATACAATTATTATCTCATTTTTTTGCTGTAATTTTGCACCACTAATATAAAACACTCAAAATGATGAAGAAAATACTGTTACTCGGTTCCGGCGAACTAGGAAAAGAATTTGTAATTTCAGCTCAACGTAAAGGCCAGCACATCATTGCTTGCGACTCCTATGCAGGAGCACCGGCTATGCAAGTGGCCGATGAATTTGAAGTATTCGACATGCTGAACGGTGAAGAGCTGGAACGCGTGGTGAAGAAACACCGCCCGGACATCATCGTTCCGGAGATTGAAGCCATCCGTACAGAACGCTTATACGACTTCGAGAAAGAAGGTATCCAGGTAGTTCCCAGCGCTCGTGCCGTGAACTTCACGATGAACCGCAAAGCCATTCGCGACCTTGCCGCCCAAGAACTCGGACTGAAAACAGCCAAATACTTCTATGCCAAAACTCTGGAAGAACTGAAAGAAGCTGCCGATAAAATCGGTTTCCCTTGTGTCGTTAAACCATTGATGTCTTCTTCCGGCAAAGGACAATCGCTCGTGAAGAGTGCCGACGAACTCGAACATGCCTGGGAATACGGATGCAGCGGCAGTCGTGGCGATATTCGCGAACTTATCATTGAAGAATTTATCAAGTTCGACAGCGAAATCACCCTGCTCACCGTTACCCAAAAGAACGGCCCTACCCTCTTCTGCCCTCCTATCGGACACGTGCAGAAAGGTGGCGACTACCGCGAAAGTTTCCAGCCTGCACACATTGATCCCGCCCATTTGAAAGAAGCGGAAGAGATGGCGGAGAAAGTAACCCGTGCCCTCACAGGTGCAGGACTTTGGGGAGTTGAGTTCTTCCTAAGCCATGATAATGGAGTCTATTTCTCCGAACTCTCTCCTCGTCCGCATGACACAGGTATGGTGACACTGGCGGGCACACAAAACCTGAATGAATTTGAATTGCATCTGCGTGCCGTACTCGGCCTGCCCATTCCCGGCATCAAACAAGAACGGATAGGCGCAAGCGCTGTGATCCTTTCCCCGATTGCCAGCCAGGAACGTCCTCAATATCGCGGACTAGAAGAAGTGACCAAAGAAGAAGATACTTATCTCCGCATTTTCGGCAAACCGTTTACACGTGTCAACCGCCGTATGGGTGTGGTACTTTGTTATGCTCCGCTTGATTCTGATTTGGATGCGTTGCGCGACAAGGCTAAGAGAATTGCAGAGAAAGTAGAAGTTCATTAATACAAGAAATTCAGAGATAAGATGAATAAAATCCGCCAAGTAAACCTGTCTGATATTCCAGCACTGCAAGAGCTATATCAGCATACAGTTCTGACTGTGAACCGAAAAGATTATACAGCCGAAGAAGTAGCAGATTGGGCTTCGTGCGGAGACGATACGTCACACTGGAATGAGCTTTTCGAAGAACAACATTATGTGGTTGCAAAAAACGAAGAAGGCGTGATTGTAGGCTTTGGCTCTGTAAACGATGACGGATATATGCACACACTGTTCGTTCACAAGGACTTTCAGCATCAAGGTGTCGCAACATCTTTGTATAAGCATCTCGAAGCATATGCACGAGAAAGAGGTGCGAAAAGATTAACATCGGAAGTTAGCATCACGGCAAAACCATTTTTTGAAAAACAAGGTTTTCAGGTCGATGAAGAGCAAAAGCGGAAAGCTAATCAAATGTGTCTCACCAATTATAAGATGAGCAAGCAGCTCTGTTAATCACATCTAATCATTTCTAAGATGAAAACATAGAAGAAAGCTCATTTGCAGATAAAGAAAGTCTTATTTTATATAAGAAAAACTCCAGCTAATGTAACTTTATCCGTCACCATAGCTGGAGTTTTTCTTTTTAACTTCATGAAATGAAAACGTCATTTCTTACTCAAGAAACGTTTAGCCAAATATTTACGTATTGGTTCATCATACAGCTTCAAACACAGATAAGCAAGAATAATACTCAAAATAAAGACACACAAAGCTACGTGCCAGGTTTCACCTAACGTGTAGAGTTGATTCTCAATCAGCCATGCATAGAACAGATACATCAACGGATAATGTATCACATAAACCGGATAAGATATATCTCCCAAAAACTTACATATCTTTGTCGATTGCTTGTCCGTGGTGGTGCCCGACGCTCCTATCCACAGAATGATAGGGAAAGCCACAATCACGCAAAACGCTTCATAAACACCATTCATGCAAAGCGGCTCCAACCCTTCCAGATAAGGAACAGAGAACAGGCCAATCAGCGCAATGGTACATATCCAAAATGCACCTTTCACCTTCATAGGCTTGAAATTGCGCGACATAAGCATACCCAACGAAAAAGGGAAAAGCATACGCAAGGAACCGCCCAAAAAGTTAACCCCATCCAGCGTCCAGCCCACTCCTATGTTTCCATAAGTGGAGACATTAAAAACAGCAAACGCCGCCAATGCTGCGCCCAGCAACACCACAAACACCGTCAGTGCCTTGTTGGACAAGCGGCGAATGAACAACGCATACAGGATATTGCCGATATACTCAAAAAACAATGACCAGCAAGGACCATTCAACGGAAACATCTCACCGTTGCCACGAACTTCGTACCCAACACCCGGCATGGCAGGAATGAAGAAGATCGTACAAAGCAGAGACAACATTATCATGGAGATAGCTACGTGCGTCCCGTCCCATTGCACACTGCCCTGAATACAGAACGTGATAGCACCGAGAACGGCACCCATAATGACCATCGGATGAAGACGTATCAATCGGCGTTTAAAGAAATCTTTCATGGTGAGACTTTTACCCCAACGGTCGTCGTAAGCATAACCGATCACAAAACCCGAAAGGATAAAAAAGAAATCCACGGCTAAATATCCGTGATTCAGAGTTTCAATAGCGCTATTACTGGCAAAAGCGAAGCCCTCGAATACGTGATACCATATCACCATAAGAGCCGCCACACCGCGAAGTCCGTCAAGAAGATCATAATGCGCCTTGGTGTCTGAAAAAGCTGAAGCAGAAATGTTCGACATTTGTTTTTCTATTAGTAAGTTAGTATTTTCAGAAGGCAAAGATACGGTTTGCGCTACGAAGTTTCTTTGCTCTAAAGCAAAAAAGCCCTGCTAATCGCTATTTTTTAGCACGTACCCGACTAAGGGTATAGATGGAAATGCCCAGAAAGGCAGCCACATATTTCAGCTTCACTCGGTTTATCAGTCCGGGATAGCGACGGTTGAACTGTTCGTAGCGCTCTTTGGGCGAAAGTTGGAGGCGCTCCACAAACATGTGGCTAAGCTCCTTATTCACATTCTGATGCAGGATTCTTCCCCAGTTGGCTATGTCGATATATGTTTCGTAGAGGGCATTCAGCTTGTCGATGTGGATGACGTAGATTTTGCAATCGGAAAGCGTTTCAACGCTTTCTACCGATGGTTGCTGATAGTAGAGCGAATCCATGCCGAACGTGACGTCGCCCTCCTGACTGAACCACGTAGTGGTGTCCTCTCCGTTGTGGTGGAATACGGAACGGGCGATGCCCTCTTCAATGAAATATACCAGGCGGTCTGTGACGCCTGCCTGAACGATACGGGTATCTTTGGGATAATACCTTAATTCCATATTCGCCTGAAGCGCTTGAAGTGCTTCGTCGGAAACCGGATAGATTTGCCTGATTTTACGAATGATATTTTCCATTTGGGGGTAATGGCGTATTGGGGGTTAATGACGTACTTTAGGATATTTATTATTAAAACGGAAACCAAGACCGAGCATCAGATAATTAGGGGTCTGGAAATCCTGAAGATTGTAGCCGATGTGAAGGAATGAACTCCGGGTGACATTGATCTTCAACGCAAAGACCTGATACAGTCCGCGCAAATCGCCACGCCCCAGCACATTCGTTCCTAAGCCGACACCGATGGTAAAAAACGGCATCACGTATTCTGCCCGTCCGGAAAGTCCGAACGCAAGCTGATTCTGAATGCCCGGCACGAGAAATTTACGACGGGAGGAACCACTGCCTGCATCGTACTCCACCAGCGCATCTTCGGTGTACACATTAGCACTACCGTCATAAACACCGTCCAGCGAAACTCCGAAACGCAGCTTATAGTTGAGATTGTACATCGGAGCAAAGTTGAATCCCGCTACGGGATAGCTGCCCGGTGATGCAATCTGCTTCTCGCCTACATAGACGCCTTTGCGGCGCCACGAGCCGAACAACACCAGGTCATAGCTGACGTGCCGCGGAAAACGGGGAACATAGGGATGCACCAATGATTTAGTGAGGTCGGCTTCTTCCCGGTTGAAGTTGTACACCAGTCCGATCTTCGCTCCGGTGGTGTTGACACCTGCATTGGGAAACTTGGTGTTGCCGTTGGAGAAATGCGTAAAGTCTCCACCGATGATAAAGTCGAAATAACGGGAAAGCGACCAGTTAAGGTAGATACCCGCATTGAGATAGGCATTCACCCGTGAGCCTACGGCTCCGTTGTAAGAGTTGTAATCGTTGTCATAAGGTTTCCATCCGGCAGAAATACCGAAATTCCACTCGTAATTGAGCGAAAGGCGGGGATGGAAGCGGGCAATGCGTGCACCTTGAAAGACGTAGAACGTCATCGGATCACCCAGCTGCTTTTTGTCGCCAAAGGTGGTGAAGGCTAAGCCGAAACCTTGATAAGCTCCGCCATAGATGCGGTCGGCACAGGTGTTGGGACGAAACTTGAAAGAGTATTTCAGATGAGCGGCAAATGAACTCTGGATGGGTTTCCACCGTTCGTTCTCGCCTTGCAGGAAAGGATTGGTGGGGAACACGTATTGCGGCCGCGCCTCTATCCCCAACCGGTGAATGAAATGGTGGGGAACGTAGGGAGCTACGGTGTCGGCTCCGCATTGCGGGAAGCTGTTGTGCCGGAAGCCATGAATTTCTTCCTGCAATCTCCGCACTTCTTCACGAAGTTGGCGGACGTCCTGCTGAAGCTGTTCCACGTCTTGCCGCATTTCCTTCACCTCTTTCTCTTCCTGCCCTACCTCTTGCGCACAAAGCGAAGTGCCGGGGAAAAGCAAAGCGGAACAGATTACGGCGATTTCCCATCTGGGTATCTTTACTCTCATATAATAGTCTGGTTTGTCTTTTCAGAACGGAAGTTACAAATGGAGCTTCTCAATGAACTGTGCCACATGATAGCCGTCCATCAACCCATGATGGCAGGTTACGGAAACGGGCATCATCAGTCTTTCTCCGTCGCGGAAGTACTTTCCGGTGGAGATTTTGGGAACACTGTCGCCCGAACGCATATTGGTGGGGTGCTTCATGTCGGTGAATGAGAGCCACGGCACTGCCGAATAATGTATGGCATTGGGATGGAAAGTGCCTCCTTTGTTGAGTCCCGTAGTGGCTTGCAAACGTTCCATTTCTGCTTTTGCCCGACGGATAAAGACGAGTTCGTCCGGATCGTATTCAAAGGCGGCAAAAGAAAAGGTATGGTCGTCACGGCCTACGGTGGCTTCGGGCAGAAGGCTGTCATAGCACACCACCTTATCGCCCTCGATGCGGTAACGGAATTCTTCTACCGCAGCAGCGGCAGTCGTTATCCGGTGGAGGACTAACAGGGAAAAGGATATGCCTTTGGCTTTGGCTTCCTGATACGCGCGCGTACAGTCTACCTGAACGGTCACTCCGAAAAACGGATCGTCAAAAGCACTGAAATGTTCGTAATGTTCTCTTCTGTTCCAAGTAGCAATATCGATGATCTTCTCTATCTGATTCATTCTAAACACTCTTTTTTATTTGAGAAACGCAGATTAACGCAAATTATCGCAAATTTAACCTATTTCCTTTGCGGTAATCTGCGTTAATCTGCGTTTCTAAATTCAGTCTCTTTACTGATGTTGCTCACGCAACAGGTCGTTCACTGTTTTTACCGGGTTGAAAGTGGAAAGTGGCACTTCTACAAAGACGGTATTCCAGTCGCTCATCGCTCCGTTCCACAAGCCGGGAAGTTCGAGAGCTTTCAGGTCTTTGCCGTTCTTCGATTTGTAGGAGATGAAGCCTGTTGCTTTATCTACGTACTTCACCAGGTCGAACTTATGTCCTTTATAGTCGCGCACGGCGCATACGAGGTCTACCGGATTGAAGTGTGTACCTTTCTCGAACATTTCTTTCTTCTCCGGATCGTCCATGTCGATCTGTGAGCTTTCGAGGATTTGCAGGGAGATGGTTCCGTCGCTGTTGTAAGCAAGGAACGGGCCGCCACCGGGTTCGCCTACGTTCTTCACCATTCCGCAGACGCGCATCGGGCGGTTGAACTTGTTTTTCAGGTAGATGGCGAGTACGGAATCTTCGAGGTCTTTCGTCTCCGGATTCTTGCAGAAGAGTTTCTTTTGCAGGAATTGAAGCATTTCCATCATCTGGTCGTGGGTGTATTTACCGCTGTCGAGCAGGGTAAGGTATTCGAATACTTGTTCTTGCAAAGTCACGAGCACTCCGGCAATCAGTTTCTTATAAGTAACGGTGTCGGCTTTCAGTCTGTCGGGCACTACGTTGTCGATGTTCTTGATGAAGATAATGTCTGCATCGAGGTCGTTCAGGTTCTCGATCAGTGCGCCGTGGCCACCGGGACGGAACAGCAGTTTGCCGTTGTCACGGAAAGGTTGGTTGTCCATGTCGGCGGCAATCGTGTCGGTACTCGGCTTTTGTTCGGAGAAGGTGATGTAATAGTCTACTCCATAGCGTTTGGAAAATTCGTCTACCTTTTCGGCTACCAGCTTCTTGAAGAGTTCACGGTGTTCGGTAGATACCGTGAAGTGCACGTTTACTTTACCGCTCTTTCCGGCAGCATACAAGGCTCCTTCGGCGAGATGTTCTTCCATCGGCGTGCGTGAACCTTCGGGATACTTATGGAATTTGAGCAGACCTTTCGGTAGTGCGCCGTAATTCAGTCCGGCTGTTTCGAGCAGGGCGGATACCACTGCTTTATAGTTGCCGTCTTCGATCAGTCCGGGAATATCTTTTCCGTCGATACGCTGGCAGGCTACATTCAGGTCATCATAGAAAGCAAAATTCTTGATTCCGTCGAAGAATGTCTGTTCGAACTTGGTAGTCGGTCGGTCATAGTCGGCAGACAGGAACTCGAACAGGTTCTTGAACATACGACTCGCTGCACCGGAGGCGGGCACGAACTTCACAACAGTCTTATCTGTGTTGGTATATGCATCCCAGGCGGCCAAATAAGCCTTCTGTTCTTCTGCATCGGGAGCTAATATTCCCTTTTCGATGGAGGCTGCCGCATCCAGCTTCAAAAAGGGGAAACCCGTCTGGAAGCATGCTAATTGTTCTACAATTTGCTCTTCCGTGATGCCTTTCTTGGCAAGCAACTCTTTGTCCTGTGTCGTTATCATAATATCTAATTTTATTAATTGATGCCCAAAAATACAAAATGTTATTTACTTCTTGCCGAATAACCGGGAAAAAAACTAATTTTACATCGAATTAACAAGATTGAATATGGACGACTTTTTTACATCAGAGGAAAAAAAGGAGCTTTTTTCACTCTACCGGCATTTGTTGCAATCTGCAGGAGATAGCATTTCCTGGAAGGATTGCCTAAAGTTAAAGAGACATCTTATCAAAGCGGCCCAGTGTAACGGTCTGCAACGCAATAACTTCGGGATGAATCCCGTCATCAGAGATTTACAAACGGCAGTGATCGTTGCCGAGGAAATCGGTATGAAAGGTTCGTGCCTGATCGGTATCATGTTGCACGAAATCGTGAAGGGGCATGTATTGTCTATCGACGAGGTGAACGCCGAATATGGGGATGACGTAGCAAGTATCATCAAGGGATTGGTGAAAACGAACGAGCTGTATGCGAAGAGTCCGGCTATCGAGTCGGAAAACTTCCGTAATCTGCTGCTTTCTTTTGCGGAGGATATGCGTGTAATCCTGATTATGATTGCGGATCGTGTGAATGTGATGCGCCAAATCAAGGACACGGGCAACGAGGAGGACCGGCTCAAAGTGGCGAACGAGGCTGCTTACCTGTATGCTCCGCTGGCACATAAGCTGGGATTGTACAAGCTGAAATCGGAACTGGAAGATTTGTCTCTCAAATATACGCAGAAGGAAACGTACTATTTTATCAAGGATAAGCTGAACGAGACGAAGGCGTCCCGCGACAAGTATATCGCTGCTTTTATCGAACCGATCCAGAGGAAGGTGTCGGAAGCAGGATTGAAGTTCGACATCAAGGGGCGTACCAAGTCGATTCATTCGATATGGAACAAGATTCAGAAGCAGAAAACGTCTTTTGAGGGGATTTATGACTTGTTCGCCATCCGTATCATCCTCGATTCGGAGCCGGACCCGGCTAAGGAGAAGCAGGAATGCTGGCAGGTTTATTCGATTGTTACGGATATGTACCAGCCGAACCCGAAGCGTCTGCGCGACTGGCTCTCTATCCCGAAAAGCAATGGTTACGAGTCGTTGCACATCACTGTGATGGGCCCGGAAGGGAAATGGGTGGAAGTGCAGATACGTACCCGCCGCATGGACGAGATCGCGGAACGCGGATTGGCTGCTCACTGGAGATATAAAGGTATCAAGGGTGAAACGGGTCTGGACGAGTGGTTGACTTCTGTGCGGGAGGCGTTGGAGAATGCAGACAACGATTCACTGAAAGTGATGGATCAGTTTAAGATGGATCTCTACGAGGATGAAGTGTTTGTCTTCACGCCCAAGGGGGATTTGTTCAAGCTCGCCAAAGGGGCTACGGTATTGGATTTTGCTTTCCATATCCATAGTAAGTTGGGATGCAAGTGTATCGGCGCGAAAGTGAACGGCAAGAATGTGCAGCTCAAACAGAAACTGAACAGCGGCGACCAAGTGGAGATCATGACTTCAAACACCCAGACGCCGAAGCAGGACTGGCTGAACATCGTGACGACTTCCAAAGCGCGCACCAAGATAAGACAGGCTCTCAAAGAGATGGTGGCACGCCAGCACGCTTTTGCCAAGGAGACGCTGGAACGGAAATTCAAGAATCGTAAGTTGGAATATGATGAAGCGACCATGATGCGCCTCATCAAGCGTTTGGGCTTCAAGAATGTGACGGAGTTTTATCAGCGGATTGCCGACGGTGGACTGGACGTTAACGAGATTCTGGATAAGTATGTGGAGCAACAGAAGCGGGACAGTGATACGCACGATGAAATTGTGTATCGCAGTGCCGAAGGGTATAACTTGCAGGCTGCGCAACAAGAGGAAACGACGTCTAAGGAAGATGTTCTGGTAATCGATCAGAATCTGAAAGGGTTGGAATTCAAGTTGGCTAAATGTTGTAATCCGATTTACGGGGATGATGTGTTTGGTTTCGTTACGGTAAGCGGTGGTATCAAGATACACCGGGCGGACTGTCCGAATGCCAATCAGATGCGCGAACGTTTCGGTTATCGTATTGTGAAGGCTCGTTGGGCGGGGAAATCGGTAGGTACGCAATATCCTATCACGCTGCGGGTTGTAGGGCATGATGATATTGGCATCGTGACTAATATCACTTCTATTATATCCAAAGAGAATGGTATCACGCTGCGCTCCATCGGTATTGACTCGAACGACGGTTTGTTCTCCGGAACACTGACGGTCATGGTGGGTGATACGGGACGTTTGGAGGCTCTTATCAAGAAATTACGTACTATAAAGGGAGTAAAACAAGTTAGCCGGAATTAATTCCGGCTACTCTCCTATCTTACTTTCTTCTTTATATAATAAGGATAGGTAATCAATGCAAAGAAGAGTAAAGCAATGGATGCTACTATCTGTCCGGTATGTAGCATCTTATCTGTATCCAATTCCATGTAGCAGGCGGTAGCGATTCCCAGGGAAATGCCGATTTCGGTTGCCAGCAGATGGGTGGTGTTGGCTGTTCCGCGTTGGCAATGGTGGGATAGCTTTACGAACATCACCAGAAATTCCGGCAGGATAAAGCCTAAGCCCAGTCCTAAGAGTACGGAGGAAATGCCTATGGAGATGTCTGTATTCAGTAGGGACATGGCTACGATTTCCAATCCGAGTCCTATAATGACCAGTCGCAGTGTTTTCTCTTTCAGGAAAAACAGACGTGCAAAGAACAGGGAAACGATGTATCCGAGGGCTGTTCCTACAAAGAACGGTACGGGGATTCCTGTGTTTCCGAGTACGAAATCGTTTAGGAAAGGGTGTACCATGGGAACCAGCAGTCCCGGAATGAAGGTTATCAGGATCAGATTGATGGCAGGAACCCATCCACGAAGCAATAGGAAGCGGTCGAAGGAATAGAGTTTGGTGACAATCGGCGCACGGAAAGGTACGTAGACTCCTGATAACATGAGGATTCCGACAGCTCCGGTTATGACAGATACAGTGAGCAGGGTTTGGAAGGATTGGCTTTGATAAAGCCATACTCCGAGGATAATGCCTGCGATCATTCCCATACGTGCCATCCAGGAGAAACTGACGTTTCCCGCACTGCGCAGTGTGGAGTTGGTGATGTCGATGGCCAATGTGATGCCGGCTGTTGTGCCTATGCCAAAGGCAAGCCCTTGCACGGTGCCCAACAGAATCAGTTCTGTGAGGTTGGTAACAAAGGCGTATCCGATGGTCGCCACTACCATCAGGGCAGCAGCAAACATACAGACGTACTTACGCTTGTATGCATCTACCAGATAGGCATGGAAAGGACCGATGAGGAACATCCCCAAGGTGAAAAAGAGAAAGATTACTCCTGTCTGTGCAGCCGGCACTCCGAGACGGTCGGCCATCTCTACGGAAAGCACCGGAAATAACACATACAAGGATATAAACAACAGCAAATTAGCTACACATATCCGCATAAAATGAACTGTCCACAATTTAACTGCCATATACTATATTTAATATTGTTCCTTCTCGTTGGGGAAGTAGCAATTCTTCACGTCAGAAACGTAACGGCTGATGGCATCGGTCATCACCGTGTACAAGTCAGCATAACGACGCAAGAAACGCGGACGGAATCCGTTGTTCATGCCAAGCATGTCCTGAATCACCAATACTTGACCGTCTACGTGGCCACCGGCACCGATACCGATAATAGGTATGGTCAGTTCGGATGCTACGCGTTCGGCAAGGGTTGCGGGAATCTTTTCGAGTACAATGGCAAAACAGCCTGCTTCTTCTAATAGATGGGCGTCGCGAATCAGTTTTTCGGCTTCGGCGTCGTCTTTGGCACGCACGGTATAGGTGCCGTATTTATTGATGGATTGAGGCATGAGTCCCAGATGTCCCATTACCGGAATGCCAGCGCATACGATGCGTCTCACCGTGTCTATGATTTCTTCACCACCTTCGAGCTTCAAAGCGTCAGCGTGGCTTTCTTTCATGATACGGATGGCTGAAGCAAGTCCTTCCATCTCGTTGCCCTGATAGGATCCGAAAGGCATATCAACCACTACCATCGCACGTTTCACGCCGCGTACCACGGATTTGGCATGATAGATCATTTGGTCGAGTGTGATAGGAAGTGTTGTCACATTACCTGCCATTACATTGGAAGCGGAGTCGCCTACCAGGATTACGTCCATTCCCGCACCGTCTACAATCTGTGCCATTGTGTAATCATAAGCAGTCAGCATAGATATTTTTTCACCTCTCTGTTTCATTTCAACCAGGCGATGAGTAGTCACCTTTCTTGAGTCATCTGATATATAACCAGCCATGTCTTTTTAAATTAAAAATTAATGATTAAAAATTAAAACGACGTCAAGCGCCTTCAAAAATCGCGGCAAAGTTATAACATTTAATTCATAACAGAGAAGGAAATGCAAAAAATCCTTTCAAACACCTCGCTTGGATAGCTGGGGAGGCGGTTGGAAGGATTCTGTGAGGTATAATAAAAGCTCCTTAACAATATAAGGAAGCGATTTATCAAGTGCAATAATGCGTTTCGGATTTATTCTTTCTCTTAACGATGCAGGGTCAGGAGCTTGTCGTAGGTCATGCCGGTGAAGTCGTCTATTATATAATGTGCTTTGCCAGTGATGGCTTCACGTGTATTGGTGGTGGCAAGTCCGATCACTGTTGCCCCGGAAGTCATTCCGGCTTGCAGGCCGTGGAAAGAATCTTCAAAGACGTAGGTGTTTTCGGGGGTGGCTTCAAAGATTTCCATCCCGAGCAGGAAGCAGTCGGGAGCCGGTTTGGAACGGGCAAACATCTCTCCGGTCAGGATGCGGTCTACCATTCCTTTAAATTCGGGGTGGGCATTGTAGACGTTAGCCATCTTCTCTTCGTTGGAGCTGGTGACTACGGCTATCTTTGCACCGTTACGGCGAAGATCGGCTATAAAGGCTTCTACTCCGGGGATGTATTCGTAGGACATCTTTTGCTCGTAAACGTAGAGTTCGGCGCTTATTTCAAGCTGGGCTTCGGGTTGGTCCGAGAAATACTTTTCATAGATTTGCAATAATGTCTGTCCCTTAATCCGGCGGCCGAAATCTTCTTCATTCAGATATTTCCGTCCCTGCTCGTCCCAGAAGACTGTGTACTGCGTTTCTGTATCCATAATGACACCATCAAAATCGAAGAGTGCCGCAATCGTTTTCGTTGTATTCATATATAAACTTTCTTTTTACCTAAACGTTAAACCTTGTGTATCCGTCGTTGCAAAGTTCCGAATAATCATCGAATCAGGCAAATAATTCGTACCTTTGCAAAGCTAAAAAAAACGTAACATACGTTTTTATCCAACAAAATCTACTAGCGCATGAGCAAGAACGACCCACATATCTTAGGCAAAGAAAGTATCGGCAAATTGCTGTTACAATATTCCATTCCTGCAATTATCGGAATGACGATTACTTCTATCTATAATATTATTGATAGTATCTTCATCGGACATGGTGTAGGCCCAATGGCGATTGCCGGACTAGCCATCAGCTTTCCGCTGATGAATCTGGTGGTGGCTTTCTGTACATTGGTATCGGCGGGCGGTTCTACGCTGGCGTCTATCCGTCTGGGGCAAAAGGACATGAAGGGGGCTACGGAAATCTTGTCACACACGTTGATGCTCTGTATCACTAATTCGTTCTTCTTTGGTATTTTGTCTTTCATCTTCCTGGATGATATATTGGTTTTCTTCGGGGCCAGTAACGAGACGCTTCCTTATGCACGGAGCTTTATGCAGGTGATCTTATTGGGTACTCCTATCACTTATACGATGATTGGGTTGAACAACGTGATGCGTGCTACCGGATACCCGAAAAAGGCGATGTTGACTTCGATGGTGACGGTGGTGGCGAACATTATCCTCGCTCCTATCTTTATTTTCCACTTTGAATGGGGAATGAGGGGGGCTGCTACGGCAACGGTGATTTCGCAGTTGATCGGTATGGTGTGGGTGGTGAGCCACTTTGTCAAGAAAGACAGTACGGTGCATTTTGAGGGGAATATCTGGAAGATGAAACGGAGGATTGTGGAGAGTATCTTCGCCATCGGTATGTCTCCTTTCCTGATGAATGTGTGTGCGTGTGCCATTGTGATTATCATCAATAACAGTCTGCAAAATTACGGGGGCGATATGGCGATTGGTGCTTATGGGATTATTAACCGTTTGCTGACGCTTTATGTGATGATTGTGTTAGGTCTGACGATGGGTATGCAGCCTATTGTGGGGTATAACTTCGGAGCACAGAAGATAGACCGTGTGAAACAGACATTGCGACTGGGGATTATCTCCGGGGTCGTGATTACCAGTAGCGGGTTTATTATCTGCGAGTTCTTCCCTCATGCCGTATCGGCTCTTTTCACGGATAGCGATGAATTGATTGATTTGGCCGTAGACGGTATCCGGCTGGCTGTATTGATGTTCCCGTTTGTAGGGGCGCAGATTGTGATTGGTAACTTCTTCCAAAGTATCGGGAAGGCTAAAATAAGTATTTTCCTTTCGCTGACGCGACAGTTGCTTTATCTTTTGCCTTGCTTGCTGCTCTTTCCCAACTGGTGGGGATTGGAAGGTATCTGGATTAGTATGCCGGTATCGGATGCATTGGCGTTTATTACGGCGGTTGTCAGTCTGATGATTTACATTAAGAAAGTGTCTAAACAACATCCGGAAACGGTAGCGGAATAAAGCATTAACTGCTTTACTCCGCCTGTTGGTTTTTATTCTTTATTCTGCTTTGATGCTCTTTACGGGGTTTTCATTGGCAACGTGCCAGGCTTTCACTACCACGCAAGCCACGATAACCAATAGTACCAGCAGGGCTATTCCTATAAAAAGTAACAGATCCATATCAATTCGTTCGCTAAACTGTTCCAACCATATTTGGCCTGTAAAATAGGAAGCGGCAGTACCTATCAGCACAGAGATTACGGAGATATTCAGAATGTCGTATATCAATAGTTTCAGGATGCCGGAGGCCTCTGCCCCATTCACTTTGCGTATGGCTATTTCCTTGCTGCGGCGTTGAGTTTCTCCATTCACATAGCCAATCAATCCCGTGATGACAATAAGCAGGATGAAGCAGGACGAAATCCAGACTGCGTTACGGAAACGGTATACGCTCTTATAGCCTTCGCGAATCATGCTGTCTACTGAATTGAAGTTCAGGGCTACATTCGGGAATGTTTTTGCCACACATTCGTTCAAGCGTTTCAGGTTCTCGTCATAGGGTTCTTTTAGACGAACATTGATGGTGTGATTGGCCGATTCTTTATCGGCAATCAATACGATAGGAGACTGACTGGAATAGAAACTTCTATTACGAATATCATCAAACACTCCCACGATGGTACCTTCTACCCCACTCACTGATTTTCCTACGGCACCATCGGTCCATTTCATCAAACGAACGAGTTCTTTATTTACCAATAGATCGCCTTTTTTCTTGATGGTAGTGCCTTCTGTTATTCTGATTCCCATCACATTCGGATAATCATAGTCGCACATATTGAAATTAAGGGTGGCAATGCGTTTGCCGTCGTTACCAATCAATCCACGTGTCCAATATTCTCCCAGTACGCTGTGTGTGGATGCCGATACCCCGTCCACCATCGGTTGGCGGAGCAACTCGTCTTTTACATGTTCTACTGTTTCGCCGGACATCCAGGTTTCGGCTTCTACCAGTCCCGGAATCTTGATTCCCATATCTCCATTCATCAGGTGAGAATATTGTAACAGGGTAACCAGCAATAATCCGAGTACAAAGGAGGTACCCGTGAACTGGACAAATAGTAATGAACGTTTCCATCCTCTTTTTCCATCCGTATAGTGCCGGAATACCTGCGTGACGGGAATACGTGAGAACAGTTTTCCCGGTATGCCTCCTGCCAGGAGGAAAAGGACTACTACAGTGAGCAAGGGTATCCAAATGATGTCCCAGGCAAACAGTGAGGCAAGGCTGGTTCCCAACAGGTCTTCGATCAATTCGCCCATGTTGATTATCAACAGGAAGCTAAACAGGACGGATAGTAGAACCAATACTCCGGTTTCTGCCAGAAACATGCCAAAGATGTTTCCGGAACTGGCTCCACTGCATTTATGCACTCCTACGCTTTTTGCACGACGACTGATAGTGGCTATTGAAATCAACATATAATTCATGATGGCTACAAAAAACACTGAAAAGCCGAGGAAGCCGAATATCATCAAACGTTTCTGGGTATCGGCAGAATCCAGATGGCGTTTCGAAAGAGGAACAACGCTGTATTCCAACTTCCAGTCATCCCATTGCAAGGGGCTGTATTTTGCCATTACTTGTTGAATTTTGCTGTTCACCTTGTCTATATCCGACGCATGACGCAAGCGTGCAAAGGCATAAAAGATATCATTCCCATTCCAACCGTTACCACTCGCATAGCGACCATCGCGGTGGATGGTAATCACAAAGTCACGGGAGAGCATCGAATTTTCGGGTATGTCTTTATAGACGCCGCGAATTGTGAGCTCCAACTGCTTGTCGGCCGAAAGGGTTTTCCCAATAGGGTCTGCGCTACCGAATGTTTCACGGGCAAAATGTTCTGATACAAATATGCTATTCGAGATGATGAGATCTTTCGCGTTCCCTTTTAGTACGGGTATACCCATCGTTTCAAAGAAACAGGTGTCGACCATCATGTAATTTGCTTTTGACAGCAGTTTGTCTTCCTTATAAATATGATAAAACTGGGAAGGAAGTACACAGGTGGCTGATTCTATTTCTTCAGGCATATCCTGCGCCAAGGTAAAAGCTACCGGATCACAGACGGTATAGTCATAATTCATTCCGTCATCACCCTGCACTTCGCCGGTCGTCATATTCTGTGCCGCTAT
The DNA here is from genome assembly GCF_025147085.1 of Bacteroides sp. D2. Taxonomy (NCBI): domain Bacteria; kingdom Pseudomonadati; phylum Bacteroidota; class Bacteroidia; order Bacteroidales; family Bacteroidaceae; genus Bacteroides; species Bacteroides sp. D2. Next base: position 5,394,779 of record NZ_CP102261.1, read on the forward strand.
TCTCGCCATTATCAGATTCTCCGCTTCCGGGTAACATTTCTCATAGCTCATCTCAAAAGCTATTTGCGAGAAAAGCAAGATGCCAACTGTTAGTCCTAAAGAAAGGGAGAGCACTCTTACGATATTCAAAGTACGCTCATGCAGTAATGTACGTATGCTATAATAGATTTGTCTCATACTTGCTTCTGATCTGGTTTATGCTATCACACTGGCTACCACGCTGCCGTCGAACAAATGAACTGTACGATGGGCAAAGGATGCATCGTGTTGTGAGTGTGTCACCATGATAATGGTTGTTCCTTCTTTATTCAGTTCGGTCAACAGGTTCATCACTTCTGCCCCATTCTTTGAGTCGAGGTTACCGGTCGGCTCATCGGCGAGAATCAGTTTCGGGTTGGTCACTACGGCACGGGCAATGGCGACACGTTGTTGCTGACCACCGGAAAGTTGTTGCGGAAAGTGTTTGGCACGATGGCTGATGTTCATCCGTTTCAGAATGTCTTCTACCATGCGGCGGCGTTCGGATGCTTTAAAGCCCAGGTAGGTCAGAGGAAGTTCTACATTCTCGTAAACATTCAGTTCGTCGATCAGGTTAAAGCTCTGGAATACGAATCCGAGTTTGCCCTTACGCACATGGGTACGTTCTTTCTCTTTCAATCCGCCCACTTCTTCACCCATCAAGCGGTAGGAACCTTCGGTGGGGTTATCGAGCAACCCCAGAATATTCAACAAAGTGGATTTACCACAACCGGAGGGGCCCATAATGGCTACAAACTCTCCCTCTTTTACTTCAAGGTTTACGTGATTCAAGGCAACTGTCTCTACTTCGGAAGTACGGAATACTTTACTGATGTTGTTTATTTCAATCATACTCTTTTTATTTATGTTTTTAATTATTCACTTTTAAGGCTATTCACCGGATTTTCATTGGCAATCCGCCACGATTTCCAAAGTACGCAGGCTACGATAACGAGAAGATTTACAATCGCTATCAGTACATACGCCGCCCAACTGACAGGCACGTGCTCGGCAAACATATCCATCCACATATCATTAACGTACCATGATGCCGCTACACCGATCACAACGGCTACAACGGCTACATAGAGCACATCTTTCACCAGCATTTCCAGAATGCCGGAGGCTTCGGCACCATTGACTTTACGTATGGCAATCTCTTTGGAACGGCGGCGGACTTCATCGTTTGTGTAGCCTATCAATCCCATCATCATCACAAAGAACATGGTAACCGCCGCCAGTATGGTGGCATTGCTGAAAACGCGGATGGAGTTATAACTCTCTTTTATCATCTGCTCCATCGATCGGAAATCGACCGTTTTATCGGGGAAAGCGTCTGCCGACACTTTATTCAGTTTCTGAAGATTCTCTGCAAAAGGTTCTTTCAGCCGGACATGAACACAGTTTCCGAAATTCTTGGTACTCATCAGGATGAAGGGTGCTTGCGGGTTGGTGAAATTACCGATCCGGAAGTCTTTAATCACTCCCACTACTTTACATACGTAGCCTGAATTATAGACAGTACGGTTCAATAGCTCTGTTCCCCAGTGCATCCATTCGCCGTATGTTTCATTGATGGCTACTTCATTTTCATTCCGTGGCATACGCCCCTCCTTCATCACCATACCCATCATCTTTGGATAGTCTTCCATCATTTCGCAAAAACGGGAGGAGAAAAGTGATTGTCCACTTTCATCCTGAATCATCGTTCCACTATAACTATAGACGGGATGGGAATCGGCACTGGACACGGACTCTACATAAGGCAGGTCACGGAAGAAAGTCAGGGCATAGTCCTGGTTTTCTTTATTGCCGAAACCAGTATTGGCTACGACAACGCGCTTCGGATTGTATCCCAGGTCTTTGTTCAAGACATAGTAGTATTGCAGCATCACCACATACATCAATCCGCAGATGAAAGCTACGCCGGCAAACTGCACGAATAATAGCGGGCGTTTCCATCCTTTTTTTCCTTCTGTGTAGCGGCGGAAGACTTGTGAAACGGGGATTCTGGCAAAGATGCGTCCGGGCAGTGCTCCTCCTATGAGGAACAGGATAGCTACCGTCAGCAGGGGTACCCAAAGACGGTCTAAAGAAAACAGGGCTCCGAGTTCAACGGCGGTTGTGTCTTCTATAAAGTCGCGGAAGTTCAGTAAGATTAATCCCATCAATAGCAAGGCGAAGAGAATAATGATAGCTGTTTCCAATAGGAACATTCCCAGGATTTTGCCGCTGCCTGCACCGCTACACTTATGTACGCCGATGGCTTTGGCACGGTATGAGAGTGAAGAGATGGAGATCAGTACGTAGTTCAAGGTAGCGATAAAAAGGATGATTATTCCCAAGATAGACATGATGTTCCGCATCCGCTTCACGTCCGGTTCTTCCCTGTATACATCACGGATCGGCTTTACAAAAGCGGTATAACCTACCACTTTCTGGTCTTCCGCAGGACGATATTTCTTTATCAGGTCATTCAACCGTGCATTCACCACGGATTTGTCTGCTCCGGGACGAAAACGGATAAATGCGATCCAGCTATCGCCTCCCCTCCAGGAGTAGTTTCCCCATCCACGGCTCCATACGGTAGGCAGAGAAATCACTGCATCCGGTCTGACGGTAGCATTTTCGGGTATGTCGGCGTACGTGCCTTTCACTGTCAGTTCTATTTCTTTATTATAGGAGATTACTTTGCCTATCGGGTTTTCTTGGTCGAACATCTTACGCGCCAACCGGTCACTAAGAAAGACAACATCTTTCTGCATCAGTTCCTTTTCCGGAACACCGCTCAAAACATCGATACCCATAGTTTGAAAGAATAGTGAATCGGCTGTCACTTTGTTAGCTTCAAAACGGACACTTCCATAATAAAGAGGGGCACTCATCCAGACACAATAGCTGGTGGCTGCTTCCACTTCTTTAGGAAAGTTCTCCTGTATGGCACCCGCCACCGGTCCGCAGTTCATTTCCTGCGGCTCAAAGGTTTGGCCATTGGCGGAAAAGACGGAGAAGATCTGATACAGGTTATCATAATCTTTGAAGCATTTGTCAAAGCTCTGTTCGAAAGCCACGCGGGCAAACAACAGGATGCTCATCGTCAGCCCCAACGCCAAAGAGAGGATTTTGATAACGTTGGAACCATGCCCCCGCAATAAAGTACGGATCACATAATAGATTTGTTTCATATTATATTTTATTTCTGTTTTTTCTATTTTCAAGAATGCAGAAAGCATGCCAAAAAAGAATAACAATTCATTATCAAGTGTTTATCATTTCAACCTTTCTGAATATTGTCTAAAAATTAGACAGTACCGTCTAATTTTTAGACAACCGGGAGACTATTCCATTTCTCCTTTAAATTGTTCCAACAGTCTCTATTATCCATGGGGAGATTGTCCATCCCGATAGAAAACTTTATCTTTGCATCTAGTTTTCTAAACTATTAAAGTAATGATGAAGAGGAAGAATTTATATGCACTGTTTTCGTGCCTGTTCCTTTCGGGATGCGGTATGATAGACTATCATCCGTATGACGTCCGCATCAGCGGAGAAACAGAGGTCAACGCCCACAATATGGAAAGAATAGAAGCAAATTGCCAGGGTAAAACTACGATACGGTTCGTGACAATGGGCGACTCACAACGATGGTATGACGAAACGGAAGATTTTGTAAAAGCAATCAATCAACGAAATGATATTGACTTCGTTATCCACGGAGGGGATATGAGTGACTTCGGACTGACTAAGGAATTTCTTTGGCAAAGGGATATCATGAACGGACTTCATGTGCCTTATGTGGCTCTGATCGGAAATCATGACTGTCTGGGAACGGGAGCGGAAACCTACAAGGCTGTATTCGGCCCCACAAACTTCTCTTTCATCGCAGGAGATGTGAAGTTTGTCTGCCTGAATACCAACGCTTTGGAGTATGATTACTCCGAACCTGTACCGGACTTTACCTTTATGGAAAATGAGATAACGAACAGGCGGGATGAGTTTGAAAAAACGGTCATTTGTATGCACGCGCGTCCCTATACGGATGTGTTCAATGATAATGTGGCAAAAGTATTCCAACACTATGTCAAACAGTATGCAGGAATACAGTTCTGCACGGCCGCCCATACCCATCACCATCAGGACGATATGATTTTTGATGATGGAATACATTATGTTACCAGTGATTGTATGGATTACCGTACTTATCTGGTATTTACAATAACTCCGGAAAAATACGAATATGAGCTGGTTAAATACTAATTATATCTTACGCGCGGGAGTACTGTCCGTGCTTCTCCTGCTTCCCGGTCTGATGTCTGCTACCTGCAAGAGGGATACAATCATCAACAACTACAAGGATGATTCGCTCCGTTTTATCATCAAGGATGATTCAATTATCACCTTTCGTAACGGGGAGTCTTCATTCACCATTATCAAAGCGGACTCCGTGTTGCCTGCCACACCGAAGCACACCAAACATACCCGCTACGATAATCGGGTTCACCGTTTCCGCAGAAACTGGGAACGGATTATCCCGACTCATTCCAAAATACAATATGCCGGAAATATGGGATTGCTCTCTTTCGGTACAGGATGGGATTATGGAAAACGTAATCAGTGGGAAACGGATGTATTGCTCGGATTCATTCCGAAATATTCTTCGAAGAAAGCAAAAGTGACCATGACGCTCAAGCAGAACTATATGCCCTGGAGCATTAATATTGGAAAAGGATTCTCGACAGAGCCTCTTGCCTGTGGTCTTTATGTGAATACCGTATTTGGAAATCAGTTCTGGGTGAACGAACCGGAACGTTATCCGAAAGGGTATTATGGTTTCTCAAGCAAAGTGCGTTTCCATGTCTTTATGGGACAACGCCTGACCTATGACATTGACCCGCAACGTAGATTTATGGCCAAGTCTGTAACCTTTTTCTATGAAATAAGTACGTGTGACCTTTATGTGATTAGTGCGGTAAACAATAGTTATCTCCGTCCACGTGACTACCTTAGTTTATCATTCGGATTGAAGTTCCAGTGGTTATGATTGGAGATACAAGGGGGATAAAATCAATTTTGAATTACGATTCTTGAATTATCACATCCTTTTTTCGTAAGTTTGCGCTTTACAAACTTGAACGAAAATGAGTAAATCTGGAACAATCATCATTGTAGACGACAATAAAGGGGTGCTGACTGCCATACAAATCCTTTTAAAAAGTTATTTTTCAAAGGTCGTTGCACTCTCCTCGCCTGTCACCCTGACGAGCGTCCTGCGGGAGGAAATGCCGGAAGTGGTATTGCTGGACATGAATTTCACATCGGGCATCAATACCGGCAATGAGGGATTATTCTGGTTACATGAAATAAAAAAAGTACGTCCGGATCTTCCGGTCGTACTTTTTACGGCTTATGCCGATATTGAACTGGCTATCCGGGGTATTAAAGAAGGAGCAACGGACTTTATCGTCAAACCCTGGGACAACCAGAAACTGGTGGAAACGCTGCAAACTGCAGCAACCTCTACGCACAACGATAGGAAAACGGCAAGTAAAGAAAAGCCTGTTCACTCGCCTATGTACTGGGGAGAAAGCAAGGTTATGCAACAACTACGGGCTTTGATTAAAAAGGTTGCCGTCACCGATGCCAACCTCTTGATAACGGGTGAAAACGGAACGGGAAAAGAGATGCTGGCACGGGAAATCCATGCGCTTTCCAACCGCAAATATAAAGAAATGATTGCTGTGGATATGGGAACCATCACCGAATCTTTATTCGAGAGTGAGCTTTTCGGACATATAAAAGGGTCGTTCACTGATGCACACACCGACCGGACAGGTAAGTTCGAGGCTGCCGAAAAGAGTACGCTGTTTCTCGACGAAATAGGAAACTTGCCCTACCATCTGCAAGCAAAGCTACTAACCGCCATCCAACGGCGAAGCATTGTGAAAGTGGGAAGTAACACGCCAATTCCTATTGATATCCGACTGATATGTGCCACGAACCGGAACCTGCAGGAGATGGTAGCGAAAGGCGAATTCCGGGAAGACTTGCTCTACCGCATCAATACCATTCATGTGGAAATTCCTCCCCTGCGCGAACGGAAAGAGGATATTATCCCATTGGCCGAACGATTTATGGTTCACTTCTGCAAGCAATATGACAAGTCGTTGATGAAGTTCACTCCCGAAGCAAAGGATAAATTGACTGCGCATCCCTGGTATGGTAATATCCGCGAATTGGAGCACGTCATCGAAAAGGCGGTTATCATCAATGACAGTCCGCTGATTCCTGCTGAATTATTCCAATTATCCGTACCACGGATAGCCATTCAGGAACAGAGTATCTCCACCCTGGAAGAAATGGAAGTGCAGATGATACGGAAAGCGCTCGATGCCTGTGCGGGAAATCTATCGGCAGTGGCCGCTCAACTGGGAATAACCCGGCAGACGCTCTATAACAAGATGAAAAAATTCGGATTATGAGCTCACAGATCCAACAACTGGGGATTCGGTACTGGTTCAGAGTTTTGCTGACTGTACTTTTCTGTATATCGACTGTCTGGTTCGGTATTCATCAATCATACGGTTGGTTGGGCATCAGTCTTTGTCTGCTGGTACTTAGTATCATCTGGCAAATCCGCCTGTACCAGCTTCACACCAAGCAGGTGCTTTTCATGATTAACGCGCTTGAAAATAATGATAACACTTTTCATTTTCCCGAAGAAAACGGTACTCCCGAAAGCCAAAAGATCAACCGGGCACTCAACCGGGTGGGACATATCTTATATAATGTAAAAGCGGAAACCGCACAACAAGAGAAATATTACGAGCTGATTCTGGATTTTGTCAGTACAGGATTGCTGGTACTCAATGACAATGGGGCTGTTTATCAGAAGAACAAGGAGGCACTCCGTCTTTTGGGGCTGAATATATTCACGCATATCCATCAGTTGAGTAAAGTAGACACTACGCTCATGGAGAAAATAGAGAACTGCCGTCCCGGAGACAAACTGCAAGTGATATTTCACAACGAACGGGGAACCGTTAATCTATCCATACGTGTATCGGAAATCAATGTGCGCAAAGAGCATCTGCGTATTCTGGCTCTGAATGATATCAATACCGAACTTGATGAAAAGGAAATAGATTCATGGATTCGCCTGACACGGGTTCTGACGCATGAAATCATGAATTCGGTCACGCCTATCACTTCTCTTTGTGACACTCTTCTTTCCATGTCCGAGGGTAAAGATGAAGAAATCAGTCACGGGTTGCAGACCATCAGCACCACAGGAAAAGGCTTGCTCTCTTTTGTAGAATCTTACCGGCAGTTTACACGCATACCTGCACCGGAACCGTCATTGTTCTATGTGAAAGCATTCATAGAAAGGATGATTGAACTTGCCCGCCATCAGAATCCGTGTGACACTATTTGTTTCCACACGGAGATTTCTCCTGCGGACTTAATTCTGTATGCGGATGAAAACCTCATCGCCCAGGTAGTTATCAATCTTCTGAAGAATGCCATCCAGGCAATCGGCAGCCAGCCGGATGGTAGAATCGAGCTTCGGGCTTATTGCAATGATATGGAAGAAATATGGATCGAGATCAAAAACAACGGTCCTGAAATCCCGTCGGAAATAGCAGAGCATATCTTTATTCCTTTCTTCACCACCAAAGAAAATGGTAGCGGAATCGGACTTAGTATTTCACGGCAGATCATGCGTCTTTCGGGCGGGAGTCTCACTTTGCTTCGAGAGAAAGAAACAACGTTTATTTTAAAATTCAAATAACTATTGATATATGATACCTGCACTCGTCAACAATCCCTTATTCCGGGGGATCACTCCGGAAAGACTTTTTGCCGATCTGGAAGAGATCAGTTTCCATACACGTTCTTATAAGAAAGGGGAAATCCTGGCTCAACAAGGAGCTGTGTGCAATCGCCTCGTCATCCTGACCAAAGGAAGCGTGCGTGGAGAGATGATTGATTATTCGGGACGTCTTATCAAAGTGGAAGACATCGCTGCTCCAAGAGCGATTGCCCCTCTGTTTCTGTTCGGTGAGGAGAACCGCTATCCGGTGGAAGTGACTGCCAACGAACCGACAGAGGTTATCGAACTTCCTAAATCAAGTGTATTGAGTTTATTCCGTAAGAACGAGCAGTTTTTGGAAAACTATATGAATCTTTCTGCCAATTATGCACGGACTTTATCGGATAAGCTTTTCTTTATGTCGTTTAAAACGATTCGTCAGAAACTTGCTTCGTACTTGCTCCGATTATACAAACAGCAACAACAGACGCATATCACCCTCGACCGTTCACAACAGGAATTGAGTGATTATTTCGGAGTATCCCGTCCTTCCCTCGCCCGTGAACTGGCGCACATGCAGGAAGATGGATTATTGATAGCCGATCGCAAGCATATCACTATTTTACAGAAAGAACAACTGGTACGGCTTATTCAATAATAGGAGCAGTTTAAAGATTTATGAATCGAATAATGAGTGTTTTAGATAAAAAATATTCATTGTTGTAACATTGGTTACAGAATCACCTGAAACTTTTCCTCTACTTTTGCGTTCAATAAATAAAATATTGGACTAATTAAAAACGTAAAAGTTATGAGTATGTTCTGTTATCAATGTCAAGAAACCGCAATGGGTACCGGTTGTACCTTGAAAGGTGTGTGCGGTAAAACGTCTGAAGTGGCTAACCTGCAAGACTTACTACTCTTCGTAGTACGTGGAATTGCTGTCTACAACGAACATCTGCGTAAAGATGGACATCCTTCCGAACAAGCAGACAAATTTATCTATGATGCTTTGTTCATTACCATCACCAACGCCAATTTTGATAAAGTGGCTATCACTGAAAAAATCAAAGAAGGACTGAAACTGAAAAAAGAACTTGGCAACAAGATAAAGATCGAAAATGCTCCTGACGAATGTCTTTGGGATGGAAACGAAGATGAGTTTGAAGAGAAATCAAAAACGGTCGGTGTGCTTCGCACTCCCAACGAGGATATCCGCTCACTGAAAGAACTTGTACACTATGGCCTGAAAGGAATGGCTGCCTACGTAGAGCATGCGCATAACCTGGGCTACGAGTCACCGGAAATATTTGCTTTCATGCAACATGCCTTGTCTGAACTGACCCGCAATGATATTACAGTGGAAGAACTGGTTCAGCTGACTTTGGAAACAGGAAAGTATGGAGTATCGGCAATGGCACAGCTGGATAAAGCGAATACCAGCAGCTACGGAAATCCGGAAATCTCACAAGTGAGTCTCGGTGTACGCAATAATCCGGGTATATTAATCAGCGGACATGACTTGAAAGACCTGGAAGAGTTATTGGAACAAACAGAGGGTACAGGAGTAGATGTATATACTCACAGCGAAATGTTGCCTGCACATTATTATCCTCAACTAAAGAAGTACAAGCATCTGGCAGGAAACTACGGAAACGCCTGGTGGAAGCAGAAAGAGGAATTTGAAAGTTTCAACGGTCCTATCTTGTTCACAAGTAACTGTATCGTTCCGCCACGTGCAAATGCCAGCTACAAGGATCGTATTTACATCACAGGAGCCTGCGGCTTGGACGGGGCACATTACATCCCCGAACGTAAAGACGGAAAACCGAAAGATTTTTCTGCACTGATTGCTCATGCTAAACAATGTCAGCCACCGGTAGCCATTGAAAACGGAACGATTATCGGAGGATTCGCTCATGCACAGGTGACAGCCCTGGCAGATAAAGTGGTGGACGCCGTGAAAAGCGGAGCTATCCGTAAATTCTTTGTAATGGCAGGATGCGACGGACGTATGAAGAGCCGTGAATACTATACGGAATTTGCTCAAAAATTACCTGGTGACACCGTGATTCTTACTGCCGGTTGTGCCAAGTACAGATATAATAAACTGGCTTTAGGTGATATCAACGGCATTCCGAGAGTGTTGGATGCAGGACAATGTAACGACAGTTACTCATTGGCCGTCATCGCTTTAAAACTGAAAGAAATCTTCGGATTGGATGATGTGAATCAGTTGCCTATCGTATACAACATCGCTTGGTACGAACAAAAGGCGGTCATTGTTTTATTGGCATTACTGGCTTTGGGAGTGAAACACATTCATTTGGGTCCTACACTTCCCGCTTTCCTTTCACCGAATGTCAGGAACGTATTGATCGAACAATTCGGGATCGGAGGTATCAGTACAGTGGATGAAGATATTGTGAAGTTTCTATCATAAATGATAAGGAAACAGAAGGGTATTTTACAAGCAGATTCTCTTCTACAAAATAGTGACGGTATTTGATAAGGATAGTGACGGTATACAACAACCATACCGTCACTATTTCCATCATATACCGTCACTATCTTTTTTTTCTATATTAGGAGGACTCCTGCTTAATCAGGAGTCCTGCATTTACTCCCGCATAGTGGATGTTTTTTTGAATAGAATTTCAATCCTCTCTGGGTAATATTAAATTGAGAACTACTCCCACCAAAGCTGCCAGTCCAATGCCGGACAATGAAAAATCGCCCCAATTAAAAGCAGCGCCACCAATGCCGACAGTCAGTGTCAAAGATACAATGATTATATTTCTGGTACGGCTCAAATCAATGCAATTATTCACAAGATTACCAATACCCGCACAAGCAATCGTTCCGAAAAGCAATAACATGATGCCGCCCAGTACCGCACTTGGAATGGATCTTAATAATGCACTGATTTTACCGATAACGGAGAATAAGATAGCGGAAATGGCAGCTATTCGGATCACTTGCGGATTAGTAATCTTTGTCAGTGACATGGCTCCTGTCACTTCCGAATAGGTAGTCACAGGAGGCCCACCCAGCAATCCGGCACAGAAACAGGCCAGACCATCACCCAATAAGGTGCGGTGCAACCCCGGATCTTTCACGAAATCTTTTCCGGTGACCGTATTAACGACATAAATATCACCAATATGTTCTATCACCGGAGCAATGGCTACCGGAATCATAAACAACACAGGTTCCCATGAGAATTTAGGAAAGACAAACTGCGGCAATCCAATCCAGGCAGCATCCCTGACACCGGACAAATCCAAATCGTAGAAAAGCCATGCAGCCAGATACCCTACTACAATTCCACAGAAGATAGGAATCAGTTTCAAAAGCCCTTTGGCTTTCATTGAAACAACGACTGCGGTAACCAACGAAAGCAGTGCCAGTACCCAGTTCTCTTTTGCCATATTCACTCCTGTTCCCGCCAGTGACAAACCTATCAGAATGATGACAGGTCCTATGACAACAGGAGGAAACAGCCGCTCAATCACCCTCACTCCCTGCCATTTGACAAGCGCACTCATCACAAAGTAAACTAATGCTACTCCAACCATGCCGGATAAGGTGCCGGGCAACCCATAAAGTTCTGTCGCTTTAATGATAGGCGCAATAAATGCGAAACTACTCCCCAGAAAGACAGGAACCTTTCCACGCGTAACCGCATGAAAGATAAGCGTACCAATACCTGCTGTAAACAGAGCTGTAGAAGGGTCAAGCCCTACCAATAACGGTACGAGTACCGTAGCACCGAAAGCTACAAACAAGAATTGTACCCCCACCACCCCTTTCCTCAAAGGTGTAAGATTATTTGAATCCATAAGTATAATGTAGATTATTCTTTGCAAAATTAGTCTTTTTAGACAATTTAACTCCCTTTTTTCACAAAAATACATCCAAAAAGAGTTTTTATTTGTTGTTAATAATGTGTAACTTCGCACGGTGAGAATTAATACGACAATTTTATAACTTTATAATATATTGCCTATGATATTTACAGCAGAAAACACCCTACTTATCGGTTCTATCTTACTTTTCGTCAGCATCGTTGTTGGAAAAACCGGATACCGCTTTGGAGTACCTACCTTATTATTGTTCCTCGTAGTAGGAATGTTGTTTGGAAGTGACGGCCTCGGCCTGCAGTTCCACGACGCGAAAGACGCCCAATTTATCGGTATGGTGGCCCTTAGTATTATCCTTTTCTCGGGAGGTATGGATACGAAATTCAGAGAAATCAAACCTATTCTAGGTCCCGGTATCGTGCTTTCCACTGTCGGAGTACTACTTACAGCTCTTTTCACCGGACTCTTTATCTGGTGGATATCAGGTATGAGCTGGTCAAATATTTATTTACCTATCACTACTTCCCTGCTTTTGGCCTCCACCATGTCATCTACGGATTCGGCTTCGGTGTTCGCCATTCTCCGTTCACAGAAGATGAACTTGAAACACAACCTTCGTCCCATGCTGGAACTGGAGAGCGGAAGTAATGACCCGATGGCCTATATGCTTACCATTGTCCTGATACAGTTTATTCAATCGTCAGGTATGGGAGTCGGAGCTATCGTAGGCTCTTTCGTCATCCAGTTTATCGTCGGCGCGGCTGCCGGATATGTACTTGGAAAGCTAGCTATCCGGATGTTAAATAAGCTCAATATTGATAATCAAGCCTTGTATCCCATCTTATTACTGGCATTTGTGTTTTTCACTTTCTCCATCACCGACTTACTGAAAGGTAACGGATACCTTGCCGTATATATCGCCGGTATCATGGTGGGAAACAATAAAATCATGCACCGTAAGGATATCTACACCTTTATGGACGGACTGACCTGGTTGTCGCAAATCATCATGTTCCTTTGCCTGGGATTGCTTGTCAACCCGCACGAAATGCTCGAAGTAGCTGCCGTGGCATTGTTGATTGGTGTTTTCATGATTATTATCGGGCGCCCGTTAAGCGTGTTCCTTTGTCTGCTTCCATTCCGGAAAATCACGATGAAATCACGTATTTTCGTATCTTGGGTAGGATTACGCGGTGCAGTTCCTATCATCTTTGCTACCTATCCGGTAGTGGCGGGCGTAGAAGGTTCGAACCTCATTTTCAACATTGTATTCTTTATTACCATTGTCTCATTGGTCGTACAGGGAACAACCATTTCTTTCGTCGCCCGGATTTTGAATCTTTCCAAACCGCTGGAAAAAACCGGTAACGACTTCGGAGTGGAACTTCCGGAAGAAATAGACTCTGATCTTAGTGACATGACTATCACCAAAAGTATGCTGGAAGAAGCAGACACATTGAAAGATATGAATCTTCCGAAAGGCACGCTGGTAATGATCGTGAAGCGCGGAGATGAGTTCCTGATTCCCAACGGAACGCTGAAACTGCACGAAGGAGATAAACTATTACTTATTTCCGAAAAATCCAAAGAAGAAGATACTGATTCAGAATAACATCTGAAAAGAGTTATTCAGTACACTATAACTGATTCGTCTCCACGCATGAAACCTCTTGCCTTTGCAAGATATTCGTTTCATCTTCATGCGTGGAGACGAAATGTTTTATATAGGCCAATGAACTAGTTCTAAGGAAGAAACACGAATGACCTTTATCCGGCTGATAAAATTGTTCGCTCCCCCTCCGTTAATTAACCGTAAAACTTGAATTTAAAATTCGGTTTACATCTACGAAGTATTAATTTTGCGCAGTTTTAAACTAAATGTGCAAAAATCGAATGGAACAAGAACATCAGTTCATTGATTATATTGAGCAAAGCATCATCAAAAACTGGGACAAAGATGCCTTAACTGACTATAAAGGAATTACCCTCCAATATAAGGATGTAGCGCGTAAAATCGCTAAATTTCACATCGTCTTGGAAAGTGCCGGCATCCAGCCGGGAGATAAAATAGCCGTTTGCGGACGTAACAGTGCTCATTGGGCGGTTACTTTCTTGGCGACCATCACTTACGGAGCTGTTATTGTTCCCATTTTGCATGAATTCAAGGCAGATAATATTCATAATATCGTCAACCATTCTGAAGCCAAATTACTTTTCGTCGGCGACCAGGCATGGGAGAATCTGAATGAAGATGCCATGCCTTTGTTAGAGGGCATTGCTTCGCTGACTGATTTCTCGGCATTAGTGTCCCGAAACGAAAAACTCACTTACGCTTTTGAACACCGGAACGCTATTTACGGTCAACAGTATCCCAAGAACTTTCGCCCGGAACATATTTGTTACCGGAAAGATCGTCCGGAAGAACTGGCTATCATCAACTATACTTCCGGTACCACGGGTTACTCTAAAGGAGTGATGCTCCCCTATCGCAGTCTTTGGTCGAACGTGGCTTATTGCTTCGAAATGCTTCCCGTTAAACCGGGAGATCATATCGTTTCCATGTTGCCTATGGGACACGTGTTCGGTATGGTATATGATTTCCTTTACGGATTCTCTGCAGGTGCACACATCTATTTCCTGACGCGTATGCCGTCTCCGAAAATCATTTCCCAATCTTTCTCCGAAATTAAACCCAAAGTGATTTCTTGTGTACCGTTGATTGTGGAAAAGATTATCAAGAAAGATATTCTTCCTAAAGTAGACAGCAAAATCGGCAAGTTATTGCTGAAAGTGCCTATTGTGAACGATAAAATCAAATCGCTGGCACGACAGGCTGCCATGGAAATCTTCGGTGGAAACTTTGACGAGATTATTATCGGAGGCGCTCCTTTCAATGCGGAAGTAGAGGCTTTCCTTAAAAAGATAGGGTTCCCCTACACCATCGCTTACGGTATGACGGAATGTGGTCCGATTATTTGTTCCAGCCGTTGGGAAACACTGAAACTTGCTTCCTGCGGAAAGGCAACCAGCCGAATGGAAGTCCGTATTGACTCACCGGACCCGAAAACACATGCTGGAGAAATCGTATGCAGAGGAATGAATATGATGCTGGGATATTATAAAAATCCGGAAGCTACGGCGCAAATTATTGATGCTAACGGTTGGCTGCATACCGGTGACCTCGGTACGTTGGATGAAGAGGGTTATGTGACAGTCCGCGGACGTAGTAAGAACCTGCTTCTCACCTCTAGCGGACAGAATATCTATCCCGAAGAAATTGAAAGCAAGCTGAACAACATGCCGTATGTTTCGGAGTCACTGATCGTCTTACAGCACGAAAAACTGGTAGCCCTGATCTACCCGGATTTCGACGATGCTTTCGCTCATGGATTGCAGCAGACGGATATTCAGAAAGTAATGGAGCAAAACCGTATCGAATTGAATCAACAGCTTCCTAACTATTCTCAAATAAGCAAGATTAAAATCCATTTTGAAGAATTTGAAAAGACTGCGAAAAAGTCAATCAAGCGCTTTATGTATCAGGAAGCAAAGGGATAATTATCCCGGATAACACAATGAGTATCCTTGCAATAATTCTCATAGTATTAGGCACGGATTATATAAACTGATAATGAGAACATGCTTAATAATAAAAACGGTGAACAGCCTCAACACTGTCCACCGTTTTTTCTAACCTCTAACTAACTTTATTTATACTACCTATTTTTCTATCTTCCTACCTAAAAACGAATCCTATTTCCATTATTAACAGTCTAACTTTATAATCAATCGATCTTTTTAAAGTGCCATAAATGAAATAGCCTGTCCGCCTCCGGCAGCCATTCGTATGTTCAACGTATTTTCAGAAGTAACCGTTTGTTCCGTTATCCGGTAATCCGTAGGATTTGATTTCCAATCCGCATTCTCTCCATCCGCATAGATGACAGCTTTATACTGTTTGCCCGGTTCCAGGAAATCCAGTTTTATTTCCAGTGTACGGGGTTTCTCGTTCGTTGCCGCTCCCAAGAAATAGTTGCCTTTTGCTTTACGCACGATGGCTACAAATTCCCCCGGTTCTCCTGCCAATGCTTTCGATTCGTCACAATCCGGATCGAAATCGCGGAAGAACTGGAAAGCCGGATGGCCTTCATAATTTTCAATCATATCAGATGCCATCTGCAAGGGAGAATACAAAATCACCCAGTTAGCAAGCTGTTTCGCCAATGTTGTATTCACACGGCTGTTTCCTTTATCCTGATCGTTCCATTTCTGGCGACGGGGAGAATCTTTGGTGTTCAGAAACAAAATATCAAACGTACCCGGTGTATAATCCAGCGGACCGGACAGCATACGGGTGAACGGCAACATGACATGATGAGACGGAGGATTTCCTTCGCTCCATGCATTCCATTCCATCCCTCTCACTCCTTCACGTGTCATCATATTAGGCCATGTACGACGGATACCGGTATCTTTAATAGGTTCGTGCGCATCCAGCGTCATTTTGTGACGGGCAGCTGTTTCCACCACTTTCTGATAGTGGTTGACCCCATATTGGCTGTGATGAAGATAACCATTCGGGAAAGCTCCCGCATATCCTGTCTTAAGGACATGGATACCGTGGTCTGTGTACCATTGCATAGCATGATCCATCTGGCGCTCATAGTTGGGAATATTCCCTCCGGTCTCGTGATGGCCGATAACTTCAACTCCTTTTTCCTTTGCATAACGAACCACTTCATCAATGTCAAAGTCAGCATACGGTTTCGTAAAGTCAAAGTTTTGCATACCACCCCAGCTTTCCCAGCCTTCATTCCAACCTTCAAACAAAACGCCTTCAATCTGATTGGTAGCGGCAAAATCAATGTATTTCTTGGCATTGACAGTAGTGGCTCCATGACGTTCATCCATCTTCCAGGTTTCTACGCCGAGATGCATCCCCCACCATACACCTACATATTTCATCGGACGAATCCAATCGGTCGTTTCTATTTTACTTGGTTCATTCAGATTTAAAATCATAGCCGAATTAATCAGACTAACGGCATCCGGAACAATCTGAATAGTACGCCAGGAAGTAGTGAAATGATTACCTTTACGCACTTTCACACCATCAGGCCATGGAGCAAGTTCAGCTTTCAACGTATAGTTTCCTGCCTGCTTCAAAGTCATTTCCGAGAAATCGTACAATGCCGCTTCATGAATACTTCCGTAGACGCCATCGGCAGTTTTAAAGGTGAAAGGAGTATTGGCTGTCTCCACCTCGGAAATGGGACGTTGCGCATAAAGCAATTCATAAGTTTCGGCACTGGCAGGAATAGACCATGATGTACCGTCTTGGCAAAAACGGAAAGTTGTCAGTTCATCCGTAATCAATAGGGAATCCGCTGCGGGCACATTATATTCATAACGGAACCCTACCCCATCATCAAACACACGGAAACGGAGAGTTAACTCCACCTGATCTTTATTGACCAAATTTACCGCCATCTCATTATAATGATTCCTATTGGTTTTATTTTCACCCCATAGTTGCGTCCATGTTTCATCTTTACTGTCGAAAGTCGTGTTTTTTATCTGAAATCCTCCGCCCAGGTTGATACCGTTTTTCTCCGTAAATCCCAATGTCGAATTTTCAATCAACAATGAGTCATCTACTAAAATGTTATACAACGGTTTACCGTTGTCATCTACTGTTAAAGCCATTTTGATATGACCGTCCGGCGATTTCACTTCCGTTTTCGGACTGCTACACCCGTAACATCCCAGCACACACAGAAAAGCTCCAATGACATAATTTATTTTCATAGCATATCTATTGTTTGTATATAGTACAACTCAAAAAGGAGAAACACTTAAATGTAGGGCGGATTTCTTTCTCCGGATGCCAGGAAAAAAGTATCTTTGCACATAAACAATCTGAATTATGGCAAAGATACTATTGGTTGAAGATGAAATTAATATCGCCTCTTTCATCGAACGGGGATTAAAAGAATTCGGGCATTCGGTAACCGTCTGCCATGACGGGGATACGGGTTGGAAAATCCTTCAGGACGAACCTTTCGACCTTTTAATACTGGACATTATCATGCCTAAAATAAATGGTTTGGAGCTTTGCCGCCTTTATCGCCAAATGTTCGGGTATCAAATCCCGGTAATCATGCTGACAGCTTTAGGAACAACCGAAGACATCGTCAAAGGACTGGATGCGGGAGCAGATGATTATCTCGTCAAACCTTTTAGTTTCCAGGAACTGGAAGCACGCATCAAAGCCCTGTTGAGACGCAACAAAGAAGTCCCTTCCAATCTATTGACTTGCGATAACCTGGTATTGGACTGCAATACCCGAAAAGCCAAAAGGGGTGACATAGACATCGACCTTACTGTTAAAGAATACCGCCTGCTCGAATATTTCATGACTCATCAAGGGGTTGCCCTCTCACGTATCACTCTGCTCAAAGATGTATGGGACAAGAATTTTGATACCAATACCAATATCGTAGATGTTTACGTAAACTATCTCCGGGTAAAGATTGATCGTGACTTTGATAAAAAGCTGATCCATACAGTCGTAGGATTAGGATATATCATGAATACTTAAACTCACCAACACTAATCCCGGCTATGAAAATAGGTTCCAAAATAGCTCTTTTCTATACGTTAATCAGTGTGTTGACTACTGTCATTATCATTGCTGTATTTTATATTTTCAGTACGCAGTACATCAATAAGCTCTATGCTTCTTACCTGCGTGAAAAAGCCTACCTGACCGCACAGAAGCATTGGGAAAAAGATGAAGTAGACGAACAGAGCTACCAGATTATCCAGCGCAAATATGACGAACTCCTGCCTGAAGCCCATGAGATTCTTTTAAATATGGACAGTCTTTCCGAAGTACGTGATACACTGAATAAATACCTCACGCAACACCAGCAGGCTCTTCTGCTGGCAGGACAGGACAGCATCCCTTTCTCCTTCAAATATAAGGATCAACTGGGAGCCGCCCTTTATTATCCGGATAATGAAGGCAACTTTATCGTACTCGTCATGTCCCGGAATGCCTACGGAACAGAAATCAAGGAACACTTATTGTTGCTTTCCATATTTCTCATCTTAGCCAGTTCCGTCCTGATCTTTTTTATCGGAAAAATATATTCCGGCCGTATTCTGGTTCCCCTGCAACACATACTAAAGGAATTGAAAAGAATACGTGCCAACAGTCTGAACCGCCGATTAAAGACTACTGGCAATAATGACGAACTGGAGGACATGATAAAGACATTAAATAGTATGCTCGACCGTTTGGACAGTGCATTCAAGGCAGAAAAGTCCTTTGTCAGTCATGCTTCACATGAGTTGAACAATCCGATTACTGCCATTCAGGGAGAATGTGAAATCAGTCTGCTGAAAGAAAGAAGCACGGGAGAATACATTGAATCCCTTCAACGAATTTCTTCAGAAAGCAAACGGTTATCCAGTCTGATCCGGCATCTTCTTTTTCTTTCACGACAAGAAGAAGAACTCCTGAAAAACAATATTGAAGAGATTATTCTGGCCGATATATTAAAAGAGTTGACAGCTTCCGATGAGAGAATCCATCTTCATTTGGAAGAGACAGACCCGCAGATGACTGTAAAAGCCAATCCATATCTGTTGAAGATAGCATTAAAAAATATAATAGATAACGCCTGCAAATATTCTGATAAAGAAGTAAATGCGACTCTCTACCGGGAGCAACAACAAGTCATTCTTGATATAGAAGACCGGGGAATCGGTATTCCGCAAGAAGAAATAGAACATATATTCCAATCTTTCTATCGGGGCAGTAATACCCGGGACTATGCCGGACAAGGCATCGGACTTAGCCTGACCCTGAAAATCATTTCTGCTTATCATGCAAAGCTGGATATATCTTCAGAAATAGAAAAAGGAACAAAAGTACGGGTGATTTTTTAATCACCCTTCTTTTATCCCTTTCTCTCTCTACCTACTGAAAACTACAAATTTAATCTATGAACGTTTTTTCCACAGAATAGAAATGAACTAAATACGTCTTTGCAATAACTTTCCATTTTTATCATATAACATTCGTTCATATACCACTTCCACAATAAGAGGAAAGACAAACAAAGCAAAGAAAGTCGCTCCTATCAATCCACCGATAATGACAATCGCCAACGGACGCTGTGATTCCGAACCAATTCCATGACTCATGGCAGCGGGCATCAAACCGATAGCTGCCATTGCCGCTGTCATAATCACAGGGCGGATACGCGAGCGCACTCCTTCCTTAGTGGCTTTCTCCAAAGGCGAGCCGAGTTTTAGATTCGCCTTTATATCGGAAATCATAATCACCCCGTTCTGAATACAAATACCAAACAAGGCAATAAAACCGATACCGGCAGAAATGGAGAAGTTGAACTGCGTTATCAGAAGAGCCACAATACCACCCACGGCAGCGAACGGTACATTCAGCAATACCAGTCCCGCATCCCGCGCATTAGAGAATAGAATAAACAGGATGATAAAAATGATAGCAATACTGATAGGGACAACCTGTGCCAGACGTTTTGTGGCACGTTGCTGGTTCTCAAAATCGCCCGTCCATTTCAGCGAATAGCCTGCCGGCAGATGTACGGAAGCATTCACCTTTTTCTGCGCCTCGGCAACTGCCGTACCCATATCACGACCTCTCACCGAGAATTTCACTGCACAGAAACGAGCGTGATTATCACGGAATATCAATAACGGTCCCGTAATCGTCGTTATATCTGCCAATTCTTTGATAGGTACCATCGTTCCATCCATCGCCGGAACCAATATCTTACCTATCTCCTCTTCATTCTGACGGAATTGTTCGCTGTATCTTACCATGATATTAAACTTCCGCTCATCCTCATACAACAGTGAAGCCGATTTTCCGCCAATAGCCATTTCGATAATTGATTGCACATCTTCCTTAGCAACTCCATAACGCGCCAACTGGCGTTCATTCAACTCTATACGAAGCTCCGGCTGACCGATGTTCCGAATCACACCCAAGTCTTCAATTCCCTGAACCGTACTAAGGATCTTATCTATCTGAACCGCATATTTCTCCGACTCATACAAGTCTTTACCAAACACTTTCACCGCAATAGATCCTTTCACACCGGAAGCTGCTTCCTCCACATTATCAGTAATCGGTTGTGAGAAATTGAAGTCAATGCCGGGATAAATGGATAAATCCTCCTGCATCTTATCAATCAGTTCCAGTTTTGTCAACTTACTCTCCCATTCCTTTTCGGGATAAATATCAACGTGGAACTCGATATTATAGAATCCGGTAGCATCTGTACCGTCATTCGGTCGTCCGGTTTGCGACAGCACTTGCCGCACTTCCGGAAACGTTAATAGTTTCTTTCTCATTTTATTGGCAAGAGTCACCGATTCATCAAGCGAAATGCTTTGTGGCAAGGTAGCACGAATATAGATAGATCCCTCATTCAACTGCGGAAGGAACTCCGTACCCAGGAAAGAAAAAAGCCATAATCCGACACCCGCTATTACGGTTGCCATTCCGATGGTCAGTTTTCTGTGCGCATAGAATAAATCAAAAAGAGCCGAACACTTCGCATTGATAAAATGGACAAAACGGTTATTTTTCTCACGAACATTCTTTTTCAGTAACATGGAAGACATCACCGGAACCAATGTCAATGTAAAGATCAAAGCTCCCAACAATGCAAAGCCCAGCGTGTATGCCAAAGGAGAGAACATCTTTCCTTCTACCTTCTGGAAAGAGAAGATAGGAATCAATGCAGTGATGATAATCAATTTGGAGAAGAAAACCGCTTTCGCCTTGTCTTTTGCCGTGTTACGGATCAAGCCCATTTTAGACATCACATTAAAAGCAGGCATCCCCACTTCCCTCGCTTTCTTGTCCAAAGCCACAAACACTCCTTCCACCATCACCACGGCCCCATCAATAATAATACCGAAGTCTATGGCTCCCATAGAAAGCAGATTGGCGGACATTCCCATCACCCGTAAACAGATAAATGCGAACAAAAGGGCTAATGGGATAACGACAGCAACAATCACGGTAGTCCGCCAATCTGCCATAAAGATCAATACAATAAACGTAACCAATAATATTCCTTCAATCAGATTATGCGTCACAGTCTTTACCGCCAGATTCACCAAGTCCTCCCGGTCATAGAATGCCACTATCTTCACATCTTTCGGAAGCACATTCTGATTCAAGTCCTCTATTTTATCTTTCAGGTTGGCAATCACCTCACCCGGATTCTCTCCTTTCCGCATGACTACAATCCCCTGTACAACATCATTTTCATCCATTCGGCCCACTTGTCCCAGACGAGGCAGACAGGATTCGTGTACATCGGCAAGATTCTTCACCAGAATCGGAGTGCCATTGATGTTTTTCACTACGATATTTCTCAATTCATCCAGATCGTTAATCAAACCGATTCCACGAACCACATAAGCTTGCGAACTTTTAGTGATAACATCTCCTCCTACATTGATATTACTTTTAGCTATCGCATCATACAGTTCCAAAGAGGTAATGCCATAATTAATCAACTGGTGAGGATTCACACTTACCTCAAACGTCTTCACCTCTCCGCCGAAGCTCACAATATCCGCTACGCCGGATACTGAACGGAGATTACGTTCAATCACCCAATCCTGAATCGTTTTCAGTTCCCGCACACTGCGCTTGTCACTACGAAGCGTATAACGGAATATTTCTCCCGTCGGTCCATACAGAGGTTGTACTTCCGGAGTTACCCCGTCCGGAAGGTCGGCATCATTCAATAAATTATATACCTGTTGACGTGCTGTGAAATCATCGACACGATCTTCAAACATTACATTGATGACAGAAAGCCCGAAAAGAGTGGTGGAACGAATATCCGTTTTCTTCTGAACGGGATTCATCGCAATCTCAACAGGAATGGTGATAAACTTCTCTACCTCTTCGGCACTACGTCCCGGCCATTGCGTGATAATCGTCACTTTCGTATTCGTCACATCCGGGAAAGCATCTATCGGAGTATGTTTAAAGGAAACAGCTCCGGCTATAACGGCAATCGCTGTACAGAAGAAAATAAAGAATTTATTCTTCAGCGAGAAAGCCACTATATTATCTATGAATTTGTGCATACTATTTTCTGTTTTTAATCTGCATTCAACGCATTATATACCAACAATACATTATTATTCAGCACTCTGTCTCCCTCGGAAAGTCCGGAACGGATATAGCACTCCTTGCTCAACTGTTTGTATACATCTACCTCTTTCACCTGCAAACGCTGATCCGGCTCCACCACGACCACATAATTCTTTCCTCCTTCAAATACCAGTGCATGAGCATCGATACGAGGCATAGAAGTTCCATCCGCTTTACATTTCACACTTACATTCGTAAACATCCCCGGTTTCAACAAATATTCTTCATTCTTCAATTTGATGCGGACATTCATCGTTTTACTTTCACTATTCAACAAATGATACACCTTATCAATCGTACCGGCAAACATCTTATCCGGATAAGCCAACGTAGAAATGCGTACGGAGGCATCTTCGGAAACCTTACTGATATCGCTTTCATACACATCCGCCATCACCCATACGTCTGACAACCCCGAAATCGTGAACAGCTCTTCACTCTGATCCGGACGCAACTGCATATCCCTGCTGATTTGTTTCTCCACAATAAACCCCGAAACGGGAGATTTCAGCTGATAATAAGCATTTCCGGAGAAATTATAAATAGAGAAAACATCCTTTATTCTTCTTTCTTCGGCTTCGGCACTTATCAACTCCTGCTTCGCCTGAAGTACATCTTTATCCGAAGCCATCCCGGAAGCATACATATCCTGCGTAGCATCCATATTTCTGCGTGCCAGCAATAATTGTTGTTCCGCCTCCTTCAATTGCTTTTCATAATCTGCCACTTCTCCACTGCGGATGACTGCCAACACATCTCCCTTACGAACAAAGTCTCCTATTTCAGCCTTCAGTTCCGTTACTGTACCTCCAAACATCGGATATACATGTGCCACCTGATTCTCATTAAAAGTGACCCGCCCGTTTAATGTCAGTTCGTCAATCACCTCTTGAACGTGAACCGTATCGACAGATACAATCCTCAACAAGCTATCTGTCAGGCATAAGGCAGCCGGTTCAACATTCGTTTGTTCTCCTTTACCGGAGCATGCTCCCAATACGGTAGTAAGCAATATGCAAGGAAGGAATTTATTCCAGTTCATAGTCTTTGATAATTTATGAATATTAGTAGTTCAATATAGTTTGTCCGATAGTTGTATTCAGGTTTTCCATCGCCAGGAAAACATCTTTCTTTATTTCATGTAACTGAATACAAGTTTCTTTATAGCTGTCATAGTAATCGATAAACTCCAACAAGCTGATATTTCGTTTCTTAAAGTTCTCATTCACTCCTGCTATCAGTTTTTCGAAGTTACGTTCCAGTTCCATATTGGTAGATTGATAAAGCTGAACAGCTTTATCCAACGAAGCATAAGCGGTATAAAGCTCCATATCCGCACGGTTAGCCGCATTTTCCTGTTCCGCTCCTGCCTGCTGGATACTAAAACGGGCAGCTTTCACATTTCCCTGGTTGCGGTTGAAAATAGGTACTGACAAGCTCACTCCTATTGCAAAATAGTTATTGATAAAGTTTCCGGCACGGTCATAACTACCATTCACCGAAAATTCCGGAAATGCCATTGATTTCTGCAATTTCAGATTTGCACGGGAAGCACTGACCGTACTCCGGGCAATCTTGAGATCCGGCCGTTCATTCACCATCGCTTTCAAGTCGGCGAACGATAGTTGAGACAAATCCAATTGCTTCAACACCTCTTCATCCAGTGATAACTCAACCATCGTGTCTCCCGGAAGATTTAACAAGACATTAAGTTCCCCTCTAAGGGTTAACAACTCGTTTTCCCGTTCATTCTTCTCTTTCTTCAAAGAGAACAACATAGATTCCAGACGGGACATTTCCATCAATGAAATATTTCCTTTCTCCTGTTGCAGTTTCATTCCGGCAAGTAACTCTTGCAGAGAATTCACTTCCTTCTCATAAATGGATATGGATTTCGAGAGAAAATAGACTTGTACAAACTTCTCATTCAGCTCCTGACGAAGTGTTCTCATCACCTCTTCAAACTGATATTCTGCTATTTCCTTGTTGATTTTCTCCAGTTTCACCTGCTTATTCCGTTGTCCGGCAAGACGAATTACCTGTTCAATTCCCACAACCATTTCGCCCTCCTTACCAAAGTCAAAATACTTTCCGTTCAGGCGGTTATAAACATTCTGTTCTAACGAGATTACCGGATTCTCAAATAATTTGGCTTGCAGCACTTGTGCCTGTGCCATATCAATGTTGTACCGTTCGGCTATCAGCGATAAGTTACGTTCCAGAAAACGTTGTTCCGCCTCTTTCAGCGTTAATGTTCCTGTGGTAGCCTGTTGCGCGCATATTCCTCCTGTCAGCAGAAGAAAAAAAGAAATTAGAAATACTCTGTTCATTACTATATTTATCTTTATTACCTTATTGTAGTTGTCGCGGCAAAATTACAAATCTGTAACCGGAGAGACGGGAAAAAGTCATTATAAGCCTCTCATATCAGATTAGAATTTGATTAGAAAACAGCCATAGAAGGAAGAATTGTAAACACAACAGGAAAAATGGCTATCCTTCTTTTATCCCAACTCCCCTATCTTTGCAGTAGAGAAAATGAAATGAACCATTAAAAATAGAATATATGAAAATAATAGATTTAACCAAAGATAGTTTTGTAGAGAAGGTAGCTGATTATCAATCTTATCCTGATAACTGGAACTTCAAAGGGAATAAACCTTGCCTGGTCGATTTTCATGCCCCGTGGTGCGTCTATTGCAAAGCGTTATCGCCTATATTAGACCAACTAGCTAAAGAATACGAAGGGAAATTAGATATTTATAAAGTAGATGTCGATCAGGAGCCGGAATTGGAAAGTGCATTTAAAATCCGCACCATTCCCAACCTGCTACTTTGCCCGCTGAACGGCAAACCGACAATGAAATTAGGTACAATGAATAAAAACCAATTGAAAGAACTGATAGAAACCAGTTTACTTTCAGAATAAAAATACATTAAAAGTCCGGGATACTTCTGATGATGATAAACTGCCGGACTTTTGATATCATACAGAACATTGGCTTTTATAATAGGGAGTGTGTCAAAACGCAGATTAACGCGAATTATCGCAGAAATAATTTTATAAGTCATTGATTAATATATCAATATAAATGAAATAATCTGCGATAATTTGCGTTAATCTGCGTTTTATTATTCATTATGACCCTCCTCTTTGGAGATTATTTCAACTATTCTTTATGCAACAGAATATCAGTTCCCGGAACAATCTTTCCCATCGACCATACACATCGTACATTCAGTTCCTTATCAAGAATCACAATATCAGCATCCTTTCCCTTTGCCAACGCCCCTTTCCGGTCACTCACTCCAATTAAACGGGCAGGAGTTTCAGAAGCCATACGCACGGCATCTTCCAAAGGTATATTCGCTTTCTTCACCATGGTGCGAACCAATACATCCATCGTAGCCAGGCTACCGGCCAATGCAGAATGATCTGCCATCTTACATACGCCGTCCTCTATGATATAGCGAGGATCAATCGGTTCATTCCCTTCATAAGCAGCATAAGCCAAAGCATCGGTAACGAGGCACGTATTCTCTACACCTTTCAACTTATAAACCAACTTTAGAATCGTGGCAGGCAAGTGAATACCATCTGCAATCACTTCCACTGTCATCCCATCCGTCAAATATACGCTCTCCACCGTACCCTCATATTTATACTCACGACGTTTATGGAAACCCGGCATCGCATTATAAAAATGGGCAGCATGAGAGAAGCCCACTGCATACGCAGCCTTGATTTCATCATATTCGGCTTCCGTATGTGTTACGGCAGTCATAATTCCTTTCGAACGGGTATACTTTGCAAAATCATGTGCACCGGGTAGTTCGGGACTAATATCCCAACGTCTGATGCAAGACGTACGCGCCAATAAAGGAATATATTCATTTTCATCCGGAGTTTTCAGAAAACCGTCATACTGTGTTCCCGCCATCTTCGGATTCAAGTAAGGACCTTCGATATGCAGGCCAAGAACAGGAGAATCCTTCTCTTTCATCAGGTTTTCACAGACATCAACTGCCTGGTAGATTCTTTCGAACGAGGTAGATGATAATGTAGGAAATATCCCGGTAGCACCATGTTTCAGATGTGCAGTAGTTGCCGTGCGGAATGCTTCTTCCGTTGCTTCCGTATAATCATGTCCGCCACCTCCATGTGCATGCATACTTACAAATCCGGGCACAATCGTCATCCCTCTGGCATCAATAACCGTTGCACCGATAACCGCCAAATCACTGTTGGTCACCTCTAATATTTTTCCATCACAAATCAATACGGAACCATCTTTCAACCAGCCTTGCGGGGTCAATATTCTTCCATTTATTATTTGAGTCAACATAGTTTTCGTTATTTATTAGATTTAAAACAGTTTATTGGTGCCTTCCACCAGTTCTCCCATCGCCCATACAGCTCTCACATTCAAGTCTCTGTCTAAAGCAATTATATCGGCATCCTTGCCACGCTCCAGCGTTCCTTTACGGTCGAGTACTCCCATAATCCGGGCAGGAGTTTCGGAGGCCATTCTCACGGCATCCTCCAAAGGTATTTCCGCCTTCTGCACCATGGTACGAATCAGTCGATCCATCGTTGCAATACTTCCCGCCAGTGCTGAATGGTCTGCCAGCTTACATACTCCGTCCTCGATAATCACACGCGGATCAAAAGCCACCTGACTATCACTGGCGGCACAAGCCAATGCATCCGTTATCAGACAAGTGCGTTCCACTCCTTTTATCTTGTAAACAAGGCGCAAGATTGTTGGAGGCACATGAATACCGTCTGCCACCACTTCCACTGTCATATCATCAATCAGATAAATACTTTCTACCGTACCTTCATACTTGTACTCTTTCCGTTTATGGAATCCCGGCATTGCATTATAAAAATGAGTGGCATGCGTATATCCCGCCTCATAGGCTGTCTGTATATCCTCAAATTCGGCCTGGGTATGTCCTACCGAAGCCAACACCCCTTTCGCTGTGATATATTTACCAAATTGCATGGCTCCGGGAAGTTCCGGTGCGGCATCCCAACGTTTGATACAATGAGTTTCTTCCAGCAACGGAATATATTCTTCGGGATCGGGATCTTTGATATTTTCGGGAATCTGTCCACCTGCCATCGCCATATTGAAATAATGTCCTTCCAGATGAAGTCCGAGCACAGGGCTATTAGGCTCCGCCATCATTTTTTCAGTAGTTTCCGCGGCTGCACGGATCATTGGAATGGTAGAAGAAGAAAGAGTAGGAAAAATACTGGTAGTGCCATGCTGCATATGAGCTTTGATTGCTGTCCGGAAAGCCTCTTCGGTGCCTTCCATAAAGTCTCTTCCACCGCCACCGTGAACATGGATTTCTACACCTCCCGGAACAATATACATTCCTTTGGCATCAATCAGTTTGGCTCCGATAATTGCAAGGTCACAATTGGTTACTTCCAGAATTTTATTGTCACGAATAAGAACTGACCCATCCTTCAACCAGCCTTGCGGGGTGAGGATGCGTGCATTAATAATCTGTGTTAACATATCACAAATAGTTAAATTAATTAAAGGTCTGTGTGAATCAATGACGCTCTTTTTTGGGGGGAGTACATTGATTTTTTCGTTTGCAAAATTACGCTTTTCCGTTCAATCTATCGATACAATCGTCCGGTAAACTTCCAATATTATACAAAAAAAGGTTGCCAATCTTATCGACTGACAACCTCATCTTATATGGAGCGGAAAACGAGACTCGAACTCGCGACCCTAACCTTGGCAAGGTTATGCTCTACCAACTGAGCTATTTCCGCAAACTAAATTTCGTCATTCAGAAATCTGAAAGATGGGTGCCCAGAACAGGACTCGAACCTGCATGCCTCTCGACACACGCACCTGAAACGTGCGCGTCTACCAATTCCGCCACCTGGGCAAAACTTAGTTCCATTATTTCAAAGAAACAAGAGCGGAAAACGAGACTCGAACTCGCGACCCTAACCTTGGCAAGGTTATGCTCTACCAACTGAGCTATTTCCGCATTTCACTTTCATAAACTGTGAAGAGGAGGAGACTCGAACTCCCACAACATTTCTGTCACTACCACCTCAAAGTAGCGCGTCTACCAATTCCGCCACCTCTCCATAATTTTAAAGTTTAACCTTTGTGCCCAGAACAGGACTCGAACCTGCATGCCTCTCGACACACGCACCTGAAACGTGCGCGTCTACCAATTCCGCCACCTGGGCAAAGATTATTGTTCCAACATTTCAAAGAAACATGAGCGGAAAACGAGACTCGAACTCGCGACCCTAACCTTGGCAAGGTTATGCTCTACCAACTGAGCTATTTCCGCATTTTTTCGTTTGCGGTTGCAAAGGTAGGGATTTTCCGTAAACATGCAAACATTCTGCCTACTTTTTTCACAGAAATCTGTTCACTTTGCACCTACCGCAAAACAATCATTTTGATTATCAACTCATTCGGTCACGATAATCTTCATAAGAAAATTGCTTGTATATTTCAGCTTTCCCCTCTTTTGTCCAAATGGCAATGGCAGGATGATGAATTCCGTTAAACATATTTGTCTTGACCATCGTATAATGAATCATATCTTCGAACACGATACGCTCTCCGATTTGCAACTCGTGATCGAAGCTCCACAGTCCCATATAATCACCGCTCAAACAGGAATTTCCTCCGAGACGATAAATATATTTTCCTTCATTTCCCATCTCTGCACCACGCACGGCAGGTTGATATGGCATCTCCAGACAATCCGGCATGTGGCAAGTGAAACTAACATTCAAAATAGCCGTCTTGATACCACGACTTTCCACAATATCCACCACTTCGGAAGTCAGCACTCCCGTCTGCCAGGTAAAGGCCGAACCGGGCTCCAGGATAATGCGCAAATGAGGATAGCGTGCTTTTAATCCTTGCAACAGTCTTATCAAATGTTCGGTATCATAGTCCTTACGGGTCATCAGGTGTCCACCACCCAGATTCAACCATTTAATCTGTGGAAACCAATGGGCAAATTTAGCTTCAAGATGTTCCAATGTACGTTCCAGCTCATAAGAAGAAGATTCACAGTGACAATGACAATGAAAGCCTTCAATACCTTGCGGTAATGCTTCGGGCAGCAAATCGGTTGTTATCCCAAAACGTGTGCCGGGTGCACATGGATTATAAAGTTCGGTTTCCACTTCCGAATATTCAGGATTTACGCGGATACCACAAGAGATGCCACTTCCTTCTGCAACCACCATCGGATAGAAGCGTTCAAACTGCTGCATTGAGTTGAATGTGATATGACTGCTGCAACGCATGATTTCCGGGAAATCCTGTTCCGTATAAGCAGGAGAATATGTATGCGCCTTGCTGCCGAACTCTTCCAATGCCAAACGGGCTTCATACACCGAACTTGCCGTAGAATGATCTATATATTCACGGAATATGGGGAAAGAGCGCCACATGGCAAATGACTTAAAAGCAA
Organism: Bacteroides sp. D2; assembly: GCF_025147085.1. Classification (NCBI taxonomy): domain Bacteria; kingdom Pseudomonadati; phylum Bacteroidota; class Bacteroidia; order Bacteroidales; family Bacteroidaceae; genus Bacteroides; species Bacteroides sp. D2. Next base: position 5,425,188 of record NZ_CP102261.1, read on the forward strand.
GAATGATCTCCACTCCCGCCCTGTCGGCCACGCTTTTTATCAAACACAGGTTCTTTCTTAAAAGCTCTTCTTCCATGATGTAACAAGGAGAAGGGAACTGATTAAAATTTATCATATATAAATTATTATCTAAAATAACGCCTTACGAACGTGGATGCAAAAATACAAATTCAAAAGCAAAGAGGGATTGTTTTATTTTTAATTAAGATATTGGTTTTCGCGAACTTTTTCTTATTTTTACACCTTTATAATCTATAAGTAGTTATATCATCCTAAATACCTGATTGAATATGAATAAAGATTTAAGAAAAGTAGTGATCCTGCTGGCACATCCAAACATGAAAGGATCTCAAGCAAACAAAGCATTAATTGATGCCGTTGGTGACATTGAAGGAGTAGCCGTATTCAACCTTTACGAATTATCGCCTGACATCGCTTTCAATGTAGACGAATGGAGTAAAATCATCTCTGATGCCTCTGCTGTGATCTATCAGTTTCCTTTCTATTGGATGTCTGCACCGTCATTACTAAAGAAATGGCAGGATGAAGTCTTTACTTTCCTATCCAAGACTCCGGCAGTCGCCGGTAAACCGCTGACAGTGGTAACAACTACCGGATCTGAATTCGATGCTTACCGCAGCGGAGGAAGGAATGGTTTCACTACGGACGAACTTTTACGCCCTTATCAGGCCAGTGCTATCCATTCAGGTATGGTGTGGCAGACTCCTATCGTTGTTTATGGAATGGGAACAGCGGATGCGGGAAAGAATATCGCTGAAGGAGCAAATACATACAGACAGCGGGTAGAGATGCTGGTCAATAGCAGTAACGCCGGAAATAATTGGTAAGACTATGAAAAGCGTAGCTTTAGATTAGATAAAGCTACGCTTTACAGATGCTAAAGCATAGCTTTGGCTTTCACAAAACACTTCTTTTTTCAACGTCAGTAGCGGCAAGAAAATCTCCCCCCCGATTACAGACATTATTAATCCGCCAATAGTACCTTAAAAGGAACACATCGTTATTCAGACGAATATCTACCACGGATATTTATCTTTAGCAACAGCATTTTTCATATCATCTTCCTATTTTATGATCCACTGCCCCAAAGTCCGTGTTGGACTATCAAAATTCACTCCAACCTTGACAACCTTGCAATGATCTATCTCGTAAGGAATAGCATATTGTTTACTATCAATTTGAGCCAATGCTTCTTCAGGAGTTCCATCTACCTTAAATTCAAATACATAAATTGCATCGGACATCTTTATTACCACGTCAGCCCTGCCAATAGCATTCTTTACTTCTACATCTACATATTGGCCCATTAAACGGAATAATAAATAGAAGATAGTCTGATAATGTTTCTCCTGATTATTCTCCAAATCATAAGGTATGGAAGAAAAGAAAGAACGAGTACGAAGAAGACACTGCTCAATATCACCTTTCATCAGGTCTCTTACAAAAGAGACTACATAAAAGTTACTTTCTCGTGTCGGTTGATTGAGATAGGAAGGGATCAACGTCTCAATAAAGCCTATTTTAACTTCTTCGTTGGGATAACCTAATGTGTATGTACGAAAGAGAGGTTCATACCCTTTGATAGTCAAATAGCCACTCTGATAAAGCACAGGAATCGGATCGGTAATAACCTCTGTCGCTTTATCAAAATCTTCGTCTTTCACTTCCATCTTTTCCAATAGATTAAGACTGAAGTCCATTCGCTGTAACATTTCAATCAAGAAAGTAGGCGTGCCGGTAGAAAACCAAAAGCTCTTATAATCTCTTTGCGAAAATGCATTGAAAAGGCTGAACGGATTGTAAATATCTTCACAATTCTTACTGAAATGATAACCGTCATACTGCCGTTTCAAATGCCGACAAGCCTCTTCATAGGTTTCATTATTCGCTTGAGCTATCCTCTCAATATCCGGTTGCATCTGACTTAGCAACTCTTGCTCTGTAATACCACAAATAGCACTATAATCATCGCTCATACTGATATTCTGCAAGTTATTCAGCTCACTAAATATACTCATCTGACTGAACTTGCTGATTCCTGTCAAAAACAAGAAACGAAGATATTGCCCTTGTGCTTTAAGAGGACTGAAGAACTTCCGCATTTCAGTTCGCAATTGTCCTTGTAAAGCAGAGTCACTATTACTATCCAATAAAGGTGCATCATATTCGTCAATCAATACGACAGCCTGCTTTCCTGTCTGTTGGTAGATTCGTTGAAGCAAACCGGTTAAACGGGCTGCATAGCTCGTTTCTTCTTCATTTTTCCCATAAGTCCTCTCCCATTCGCTTAGATAAAGATTCAATTGCTCTTGCAAATCTTCGATTGTGGTGTATTTTGTTCTGCTAAAATCAATATGCAACACAGGATAAACAGTCCATTCCTGTTCCAATTGTTCCATTGCAAGTCCGTTAAATAATTCCTTTTTACCGGAAAAATATGCTTCCAACGTAGAGACTAGAAGACTCTTTCCAAAGCGGCGAGGACGACTAAGGAAATAAATCTTATTTGTATGGGTCAAATGATAAATTAATGCAGTTTTATCAATATACACACAATCATTATTACGTAAATCCTCAAAATTCTGTATTCCGATAGGATATCTTCTAAATGTCTCTTTCATACCACTCTAATGCTTTTATTGGAAATATGAACAAAGATACGAAATAAAATGATTACATGGCACTTAATATTATTATAAAACCCTACAATATCATTCAATTTCATTGTTCAATTCACTTAAACTTATCTAAAGAACTACCTTATTAACAGCTATTAAAAGAGTGACGCTATCCCACCAACATAGTGACGGTATATGCTTAGGATAGCGTCACTATTCCAGGCATATACCGTCACTATGTTTAAACCGGATATTCGGGCTGTTACTTCTAGTTTCCGCGCTGTGTAGGCAGAGTAAACTCTTGCGAATCACAAATCACTCCATTCTCGTCCGCCACTGCGACACGGAATGTCACTTCACCGTCTTTCAATTTTTCACCTGCGTGAATGGAAGCGGTATAACGGATGCCTTCACCCGGAAGAATTTCCTCCACCATCACGGAAGGAGAAATGCCGAGATGTTTCACCTTCCCCACCGTTTCTACCACAGGAACTACATTATAAACAGGATTTCTCCCTTCATTCATAATCTCAAAAATTATCTTGCTATTTTCTCCCGCATCAATCACATGACTGCGATTATCATCTATAAAACGGATCTTGCGCAACTTCAGTTGAGAAATAGGCTGCTGCACCGGCTGCTTCTTATATTTTTGCACACGGACTTCCCTCACTTCAGGAATATACGCATCTTCCTCTATTTGCTCTTGTCTCGGCGCCGTCAACGCGTTTCCAATAGCCGCACCGGCAATGGTTCCCACAATATTCCCAATAGCAGAACCACGGTAACCGCCCCTCCAGCCATGATTATTATCTCCGATAAGTCCGCCTATCGAACTTCCCAGACTACCTCCGATAGAAGCACCTGCCATGATAGCTCCCGGATTTCCCATACGCCCCGACGCACATCCACTCACAATCAAAGCGGAAAGCAAAATTACTGTTAGTTGTTTCTTCATGAGTCTCTCTATTTAGTGTTATTATTTATTCTACCACTTTAAAACGAGCGAAACGTAATAATAGTTGTTTGTCTCCCGCATTTTTAAAATGAATAGTTGCTTTCGCATTGTCTCCCGTTCCTTCTACTTTAATCACTTCACCCAATCCGAAACGTTCGTGCTCTATCATCTGTCCGGCCTGTACTCCTGCTATCGATGCTGAAGTGGAAGAGGTTGCCTGTACACCGTTACTTGGGCTAACAGTACTAACTTTCTTCAAATTCCTCGGTACGCTGGGAGCAATGATCTGTGCTTTCGGACGTTCACGCTGTTCGGAAGATGTACTTCCGAAAGGGGCACGCGACGGAGAAGCTGAACGGGTGAATCCTCCTTCAATCTCTCTACGGAAACGTCCTGCACCTTCATCGACAGCCCGACTCACTCCTGCCTCATGCGGCAGTTGCAAGTAATGAACATCGATATCACGCAAGAAACGACTGGGGCTTCCAAATTCCATCCTTCCATAACGGAAACGGGTTTTGGCAAAAGACAGATAACAATGTTCCTCCGCACGAGTAATAGCTACATAGAACAAACGACGTTCTTCTTCCAGTGCCCGGGGAGAATCTCCTACCATCCCACTGGGAAACAGGTTTTCTTCCAGACCGACCACAAATACATTCTTAAACTCTAATCCTTTAGCCGAATGAACTGTCATCAACGTTATCTTTTCCCCATCATCCGCCTTGTCGGAATCCTGATCGGTAAGCAATGCAATCTCCGAAAGGAAATCGGTAAGAGACACATTCGGATTACCCTCCTCCTGCCGCAAAGCGCAGAAGTCATTCATTCCATTCACCAACTCTTCTATATTTTCCTTACGACTTAGATTCTCGGGGGATGTGTCCTGACAAACATCGTTGATAATGCCGGACTGACGGATGATATTCGTTCCTATTTCATAAGCGTTCTTATCTGCCTGATCGACAATGAAACCTTCTATCAATTCACGAAAGCCTTGCAGTTTTGCATGCGTTCCTTTATTTATATCCAGTCCGTAACTCAATGGTTCACAGAGTGCCGCCCAAAGACTTACGCCATGATCGGTAGCCGCCGATATAATCTTCCCGACTGTCGTATCTCCAATACCACGAGCCGGATAATTAATGATTCGCTTGAATGCTTCTTCATCATTCGGATTCACTACCAAACGGAAATAAGCAATCACATCTTTTATCTCTTTTCGCTGGTAGAACGAAAGTCCTCCGTAAATCTTATAAGGTATACTCCGTTTCCGAAGAGCCTCTTCAAAAATACGGCTTTGTGCATTCGTACGATACAGGATGGCAAAATCAGCATATCCGTAGCGATACTCCCGTCGTAGCTCTGCAATCTTATTAGCTACAATATCTCCCTCTTCCACATCGCTATACGCCTGAAATACGCCGATAGGTTCCCCCTTTTCTTTCTCCGAAAACACGGCTTTCCGTATCTGGCGTTCATTCTTCTCAATCAAGCTGTTGGCAGCACAAACAATGGTTTGTGTGGAACGATAATTCTGCTCCAGTTTAAAAACTTTCGTATTGGGGTAGATTTTTGTAAAATAGAGAATATTGTCAATATCCGCCCCACGGAAAGAATAGATACTTTGCGCATCGTCTCCCACTACACAGACCCGTTGATTTTCTTTAGTCAGTTGCAGAACAATGCTATGCTGCGCATAATTCGTATCCTGATACTCGTCCACCAATACATAACGGAACTGATCGCGATAACGTGCCAGCACTTCCGGAAAGTCACGAAACAGAATATAGGTATATACCAATAAATCATCAAAATCCATCGCTCCCGCCTGACGGCATCTGTCCCAATAACGAGTATAGATATCACGGATAGCAGGCATCTTGGCAGCCATATCTCCTTCGTAAGCCTCTTTATTGGCAGCGTATCCCGTAGGAGTGACCAAATGGTTTTTGGCATTGGAGATGCGTGCCTGCACTACTCCCGGTTTATAAGTTTTCTCGTCCAATCCCATCTCTTTGATGATGGAACGGAGCAGACTCTTACTATCAGCCGTATCATAGATGGTGAACTGGGAAGTGAACCCGATAAATGTTGCTTCGGCACGAAGAATCCGTGAGAAGATGGAATGGAAAGTCCCCATCCACAAATAACGTGCCCGTTCCATACCTACCTGACGGGCAATACGCTCTTTCATCTCGCGCGCCGCCTTATTCGTAAAGGTCAGTGCAAGGATATTCCACGGATTGTAGCCGTTCTCCTGTTCCAGCAAGTAAGCGATTTTATAAGTCAATACGCGCGTCTTCCCCGAACCTGCACCGGCTATCACCAGCGAAGGACCGTCATTATAAGTCACTGCAGCACACTGACTCTCGTTCAATTCATCTATATAATTGGTATTCATAACAGCATTATAAAAACAATGTGGATTTTTAACAAACCCTTGGCATTCAAATTTGTTCTCAATACAAAAGTATAATATTCATTCGAGAATGAAGGTATTTTTATGAATTTTCATCACTAACTATTTTAACCTAACACCAAAAAGCAATGAAAAGAAGTATATTTTTATCGATTATTTTGAGTTTGTTTCTGGTCGCCTGCATTCCACAGGCAATGGCACAAAAGCAGAGCCGCCTGGAAAAGCTGCTAAGGTATCTGAACGATAATGACGCCGACAAATGGCAGAAAAACCGTGATAAGATAGATGACGAGACACAAACCTATTATGCCGAGGAACTGGCATTATTGGATGTGCTCAACGGATTGTGGAACGAGCAAAGCGAACAGGCTGCCACCAACTATTTCGGATGCTACGAAAGGGCAACGAAAGCTTATTTTCCCAATATCTGTGAAGAAGAGAAAATACAACTTTCCAACGTACAAAACAAAGCAGAACTGGCCGTTATCTCCATTCTGGATGCTTCGAAAGATCAAATTCCTTTTAGCAAGACGTTGATGGACAGTATCCAGTCAAGCGGTTATCCGGGAGATTCTGCCATCTTGCAAAAGGTACGGGACATCCGTGAAATGGCTTTACTGGAAGGTATGCTGAAAACACCTACGCTGAATATTTATCAAACGTACATCACGGAATATCCGAACGGCAAATTTATCTCTCAAATCAACACTGCGGAAAACAAACGGCTTTACCAGATTGTAAAGAGTAATCCGACATCAGCGAATTTCAAGGCATTTTTTGATAACGCCAACATGCAGAAATTCTTCACGGATAAAGATACGCGTCCATTCCTTCCGGAAGTCCGCGCGTTATACGATGATTTTCTGTTTCAAGGAATCGACAGCCTCCGGGAGAAAGGAAACGCAACAGCCATCCGGCAGATTATTGACGAGTATAAGCAATCACCTTACCTGACTTCCACAGCACGTACTCATCTGGACGAACTTGAATATCTTAGTGAAAAAGCTGATTTTGAGCTTTTAAAAGCTGCCATTGTCAATTCCGAATCTTTGAGTATGCTGCAGGATTTTCTTTGCACACACAAGTATAAGGAATTTCGTGACCAGGCCAATGCACTACGGACACCGTTTATTCTGCAAACAATCATATCCACTCCTACTTCCGTGAAATACTATAATGGAGGACGATTGATTAAGTCTGCGGAAAATGACAGTACGGGAAATACCTCGACCACTTATTCGTATGACGATAAGGGGCAGCTCATTTCTACATTGTCGCTTACCGTAAAGAACGGTCAGCCAAGCAATGAAATACAAACGAACAGATTATACGATCCGCAAGGTCACTGCATCTTTGAAGTGCAAACGAATCCGAAAACCAAAACGGATCTCTACCGACGGACACGCCGTATCGGTACGGACGGAAGTATCGAGAGTGATTCGCTCAAGTATACAGATGGAAGAGTTATCATAAGTTCCTATAATAAACAGGGATTATTGACCGAAACCAAAGAGTATAATAAGAATGGAGAACTTCAGGCATACACCGCAAACAAATATGATGATAAAGGCAGATTGATTTCATCCCAACATCAAAACCTGCTTTTTGCCAATTCTTCGGATCAGATTATTTCACAAAAAGATGCTTATGAATACGATAAATACGGTTATCTGACACAGATCGTTTACCAACGGATTTTAGGCAATAACCAGAAAACATCGGGATGCCTGACCTGCCTGTACGATAAATACGGAAACCAGATCGATAGCAATTCTTATTATGAATATGATAATACGGGCCAATGGATCTGCCGGACCGACCGTGAGCATCCGAAAGAAGTGGAACGTATACAGTACATTTACAAATAAAGTAAGATGCTGTGAACATTTTGCAAAGGGCTTCTGTTATTATAGTATAACAAGCCAATTAAAACTTGTAACATTATGAATACTATATTAATGTCTTTAATTATGATGACCATGACTTACGAAATGCCTAAACTTCCTTACGCTAACAATGCGTTGGAACCTGTAATCAGTCAGCAAACAATAGATTTCCATTACGGAAAACATCTACAAACGTATGTAAATAATCTGAATAGCCTCGTGCCCGGAACAGAATATGAAGGTAAAACGGTAGAAGAAATCGTTGCAGCCGCACCGGATGGAGCTATATTCAATAACGCCGGACAAGTATTGAACCACAACCTGTACTTCCTGCAATTTGCCCCGAAACCTTCAAAGAAGGAGCCGGCCGGTAAACTGGGAGAAGCCATCAAACGTGACTTTGGCAGCTTTGAAAACTTCAAGAAAGAATTCAATGCAGCAGCAGTCGGATTGTTTGGTTCAGGATGGGCTTGGCTATCCGTAGATAAAGACGGTAAACTGAAAATCACTAAAGAGGGGAACGGCAGCAATCCAATACGTGCCGGTTTGAAACCACTTCTTGGATTTGACGTTTGGGAACACTCCTATTATCTGGATTACCAGAACCGCCGTGCCGACCACGTAAACGCCCTGTGGGATATCATCGACTGGGATGTGGTTGAAAAAAGAATGTAAGCAAATTTACAAGCTAAACTATACTTATGGAAAAGGTCGCTGTGAAAAACACAACGACCTTTTTTACAGATTAAAAAGAACAGACTTTTATTGTATATCAGATGCATTAGTTGTATTTTTGCAACTCATAAAACAACATAACAAACAATTATGGTACTGTATAAAAGAAAAAAAATACGATTTATTGTCTCCATTGCCGTACTCCTTTTCCTCCCCTTTTTTAGCAATGTTGGCAATGCTGCCACCACAGAAGAATCTGAGGAAGAAATCCTGTTTATCACCTCTTATAATTCTGACACTAAATATACCTACGATAACATCAGCACATTTATAGAGACCTACACCCAATTGGGAGGAAGATATTCGACCATGGTAGAAAATATGAATGCAACAGACTTAATGCAGGCGCATCAATGGAAAAAAACATTAACTGATATTCTCGACAAACATCCGAAAGCCAAATTAGTTATTCTCCTGGGTGGTGAAGCATGGAGCAGTTTCCTTCATCTCGAAGATGAAAAGTACAAGCAGCTTCCTGTTTTCTGTGCAATGGCGTCACGCAACGGAATACGTATTCCGGAGGATTCGACCGACATCCGAAGCTATAATCCCGAAAGCATTAACTTAATGGAACGCATGAAGGAATACAACGTAAGATATTGTAGCACATACGAATATGACATTAAAAAAGATATTGAAATGATACAGGATTTCTATCCGGAAACAGAACACCTTGTATTTGTATCGGATAACACATACAACGGACTTGCCGAACTGGCATGGTTCAAGAAAAACCTGCAACATTTCCCACAGTTGTCTATCACCTACGTCGATGGCCGCATCCATACACTCGATATGGCTGCCAGTCAATTGCGCAATCTTCCCAGAAACACAGTCATGTTGCTTGGCATCTGGAGAATCGATAACCGGGGTATTACTTACATGAATAACTCCGTTTATGCTTTTTCCAAAGCCAATCCTCTCCTGCCTATGTTCAGCATGACTTCCACTGCAATAGGTTACTGGGCTATCGGAGGATATGTCCCGCAATATGAAGGAGTGGGACAAAGCATGGGAGAATATGCCTACCGCTTTTTAGACCAGAAGGAAACTGATATCAGCAGTATCAATATCTTACCCAACAGATATAAATTTGATGCGAAGAAACTAAAGGAATGGGGATTTGAAAACAAGAAGTTACCTGTTAACTCAATGGTAATCAATCAGCCCATCCCGTTCTTTGTGGCCTATAAGACAGAAGTGCAATTCATCCTGATTATATTTCTCGTATTAGTAGGAAGTCTAATGATTTCGCTGTATTACTATTACCGGACTAAAATCCTGAAGAATCACCTTGAAAGAACTACGAAACAACTACGGGAAGATAAAAAGAAGTTGGAAGAGTCTGAAGTCGAATTGCGTGATGCTAAAGAGCGCGCCGAAGAAGCTAACCAACTGAAAAGTGCCTTTGTTTCGAATATGAGCCACGAGATACGGACTCCGCTAAATGCTATTGTCGGTTTCTCCAGTCTGATTATCGGTTCGGTAGAGCAGAATAACGAACTGAAAGAATACGCAGATATTGTCCAGACCAACTCCAATCTGTTGCTCCAACTGATTAGTGATGTACTGGATATATCACGCCTGGAATCAGGAAAACTGCAATTCAACTATGAATGGTGTGAGCTGGTGAACCATTGCCAGAATATGATTACTCTGACCAACCGGAACAAGACAATGGATGTAGACATTAAACTGCAAATGCCTAAAGAGCCTTACATGCTCTACACAGATCCCTTGCGCCTGCAGCAGATTATTATCAATCTGCTGAACAATGCCTTGAAATTCACTCCTGCCGGAGGAAGTATTACGCTGGATTATGAAGTGGACGAAAAAAAGCAATGTATGCTGTTCTCGGTAACTGATACCGGCACCGGAATCCCCGAAGATAAACAGGAGCTGGTATTCCAACGTTTCGAAAAGCTGAACGAGTTCGTACAGGGTACAGGATTGGGACTGGCTATCTGCAAACTGACCATCCAATATATGGGAGGTGATATCTGGATTGACAAGAATTACAAAAATGGCGCCCGATTTATCTTTTCTCATCCTATCAAAAAACAGGAATCAACAGAAAAATGAAAAAAAATCGAATGATTTAGTGTTTTTCTGTTTCTTTTTCACTTACTTTGCCCCCGTAAAGACAAAGGGGTGCCCCATGAGGGGCTGAGATTATACCCTAGGAACCTGAGGCAGTTAGTACTGACGTAGGGATTGTGTTTCTTCTTATCGCCTTTCCATTCAAGCACGCTCTTTGTATTTACTTTCAACTTATTTATTCTGATAGGACAATGAAAGTACAAGTGAACAACAAAGAGGTGGAAATTACTCCCGACTCTACCCTTACACAACTGACAGCACAGCTCGAACTTCCGGTTCAAGGCATTGCTATCGCCGTAAACAACAAAATGATTCCCCGTACCGAATGGGAGGGTTTCATATTGCATGAGAACGATAACCTGGTGATTATCAAAGCTGCTTGCGGAGGATAAGGGAATGGTCAGTCTACAATTTATCACGCATCAGACCGAACGGTACTCGTACCTCGAATCGGCACGTATGGCACTCGAAGGCGGGTGCAAATGGATCCAACTACGCATGAAAGAGGCTCCTCTCGAAGAAGTGGAGGCAGTAGCCCTGCAACTGAAACCGCTTTGTAAAGAGCACGAAGCAATCCTGGTTCTGGACGATCACGTTGAACTGGCGCGAAAGCTGGAAGTGGACGGTGTTCATCTGGGCAAAAAGGATATGCCTATCGACCAGGCCCGCCAAATTCTTGGAGAGGCTTTCATTATCGGCGGCACTGCAAATACATTCGAAGATGTTGTACAGCACTATCGTGCCGGTGCCGATTATCTTGGCATCGGTCCTTTCCGGTTTACTACCACCAAAAAGAATTTAAGCCCTGTACTGGGATTGGAAGGCTATTCCTCCATCCTTTCACAGATGAAAGAGGCGAATATCGAAATCCCCGTAGTAGCGATTGGAGGAATCACTTATGAGGATATTCCTGCCATACTTCACACAGGAGTAAACGGGATAGCCCTGTCGGGAACCATTCTCGGAGCGGATAATCCGATAGAAGAAACACGTAGAATCCTGAATCATGCGTAAAGCAATGATGTACAATCAGTAATTTAATTTATAATATATATAGAATGGAAAAGTTAGTAATTGCGGGACGCGAATTTAACTCCCGTCTTTTCCTGGGAACAGGAAAATTCAATTCCAATGAAGTAATGGAACAAGCTATTCTGGCTTCAGGCACGGAAATGGTTACTGTTGCCATGAAACGAATCGACATGGACAACAAAGAGGATGACATGCTGAAACATATTATTCATCCGAATATTCAGCTATTGCCCAATACTTCCGGTGTACGTAATGCAGAGGAGGCTGTTTTTGCAGCACAACTGGCTCGCGAAGCCTTTGGAACAAACTGGCTGAAACTGGAAATTCACCCGGACCCACGCTATCTGCTCCCTGACTCTATCGAGACACTGAAAGCTACGGAAGAACTGGTAAAACTGGGTTTTATCGTGTTGCCTTATTGTCAGGCTGACCCTGTACTCTGCAAACGTCTGGAAGAAGCGGGCGCAGCTACCGTTATGCCGCTCGGTGCACCAATCGGTACCAATAAAGGATTGCAGACCAAAGAATTCCTGCAAATCATTATCGAACAGGCAGGTATCCCGGTAGTCGTAGATGCGGGTATCGGTGCACCCAGTCATGCTGCCGAAGCAATGGAACTGGGAGCTTCCGCTGTATTAGTTAATACCGCAATAGCCGTTGCCGGAAATCCGGTAGAAATGGCAAAAGCATTCAAAGCGGCTACAGAAGCCGGAAGACAGGCTTACGAAGCAGGATTAGGATTACAAGCCGTCGACTTCGTGGCAGAAGCAAGTTCACCTCTAACGGCTTTTCTTGATTAAAAACGAATAAACTATGGAACAAAAAATAAAATTCCCCCGCTCGCAGAAAGTCTATTTACCCGGTAAACTTTATCCGAATATCCGTGTAGCGATGCGGAAAGTGGAACAAGTGCCCAGTGTCAGCTTTGAAGGCGAAGAAAAGATAGCAACACCGAACCCGGAGATATATGTATATGATACCAGCGGACCGTTCAGCGATGCAGATATGAGCATTGATCTTAAAAAAGGACTGCCCCGTATGCGTGAAGAATGGATTGTAGGCCGTGGTGATGTGGAACAACTTCCCGAAATTACTTCGGAATACGGACAAATGAGAAGGGACGATAAAAGTCTCGATCACTTACGTTTCGAGCACATCGCTCTGCCCTATCGCGCTAAAAAAGGAGAAGCAATCACTCAAATGGCATACGCCAAAAGAGGGATTATCACCCCTGAAATGGAATATGTAGCAATCCGCGAGAACATGAATTGCGAGGAATTGGGAATTAAGACCCACATTACTCCAGAATTTGTCCGTCAGGAGATTGCAGAAGGACGTGCTGTATTACCGGCCAATATCAACCACCCAGAAGCTGAACCGATGATTATCGGACGCAACTTCCTTGTGAAAATCAATACGAATATCGGAAATTCGGCTACTACCTCAAGCATAGATGAAGAAGTGGAGAAAGCATTGTGGAGCTGCAAATGGGGTGGCGATACCTTGATGGATCTTTCCACAGGAGAAAATATCCATGAAACACGCGAATGGATTATCCGTAATTGTCCCGTACCCGTCGGCACGGTTCCTATTTATCAGGCACTTGAAAAGGTGAACGGCATAGTGGAAGACCTCACCTGGGAAATCTACCGGGATACATTGATTGAACAATGTGAACAAGGTGTAGATTACTTCACCATTCATGCAGGGATCCGCCGCCATAATGTTCATCTTGCCGATAAGCGGTTGTGCGGTATTGTCAGCCGTGGAGGAAGCATAATGAGTAAATGGTGTCTCGTACACGATCAGGAAAGTTTCTTATACGATCACTTTGATGATATTTGTGATATCCTGGCACAATATGATGTAGCCGTTTCTTTAGGCGACGGACTTCGTCCGGGTTCTATCTACGATGCGAACGATGAAGCGCAGTTCGCCGAACTGGATACCATGGGAGAATTAGTGCTTCGTGCCTGGGATAAGAATGTTCAGGCATTTATTGAAGGCCCCGGACACGTTCCGATGCATAAAATCAAAGAGAACATGGAACGTCAGATTGAAAAATGCCATGACGCCCCATTCTATACACTCGGCCCGTTGGTGACGGATATTGCTCCCGGATACGACCATATCACTTCTGCTATCGGTGCCGCACAAATCGGATGGCTGGGTACGGCTATGCTTTGTTATGTCACTCCGAAAGAACACCTTGCCTTACCCGACAAAGAGGATGTACGCGTAGGAGTCATTACCTACAAGATAGCCGCTCATGCCGCTGACCTGGCAAAAGGACACCCGGGTGCACAGGTACGAGACAACGCATTGAGTAAAGCTCGCTATGAGTTCCGCTGGAAAGATCAGTTCGACCTGTCTCTCGACCCGGAGCGGGCGCAGACCTATTTCCGTGCAGGACATCATATCGATGGAGAATATTGTACGATGTGCGGACCTAATTTCTGTGCAATGAGATTGTCACGCGATTTAAAGAAAAGCGCTAAAACCAACAAATAATGAGTGGGGAGAAACAGAAAGTCAGCCCACTGACCGAACCTGCCCTCCCCTCATTTCAATTTTCAATTTTTAATTCTCAATTTAATAAGAATGTTCTCCGACGAATTAGAAAAAATATCCTGGGAAGAGACGACAAAAGCCATCTATTCCAAAACAGATGCCGACGTACGCCGTGCATTGGGTAAAAAAGAGCATCTGGATGTCAACGACTTTATGGCGCTGATTTCACCTGCCGCCACTCCTTATCTGGAAGTGATGGCACGCCTTAGTCAGAAATATACGATGGAACGGTTCGGTAAGACTATCTCCATGTTCGTACCGCTCTACCTGACTAATTCATGTACCAACTCCTGCGTCTATTGCGGTTTCCACATCAGCAATCCGATGAAGAGAACGATACTGACAGAGGAAGAGATTGTCAACGAATACAAAGCCATCAAACGACTGGCTCCTTTTGAAAATCTACTGCTCGTAACCGGTGAAAACCCTGCCGCAGCAGGTGTTCCCTACATTGCCCGGGCGCTGGATTTGGCAAAACCTTATTTCAGCAACCTGCAAATTGAAGTAATGCCCCTTAAAGCAGAAGAATATCAGGAACTGACTAATCATGGTCTGAATGGAGTGATCTGTTTTCAAGAGACTTACCATAAAGCAAATTACAAGACATATCATCCGAGAGGCATGAAATCTAAATTCGAATGGCGTGTAGACGGCTTCGACCGTATGGGACAGGCAGGTGTACATAAGATTGGCATGGGTGTCCTGATCGGTCTGGAAGAATGGCGGACAGACGTAACGATGATGGCTTATCATCTGCGTTATCTGCAGAAGCATTATTGGAAAACAAAATACAGCGTAAATTTCCCGCGTATGCGTCCGTCTGAAAATGGCGGATTCCAACCGAATGTAGTCATGAACGACCGGGAACTGGCTCAACTTACATTCGCGATGCGAATCTTCGACCACGACGTAGATATCTCCTATTCCACCCGTGAAAGTGCAGAAATCCGAAATCACATGGCAACGCTCGGTGTTACAACCATGAGTGCGGAGAGTAAAACTGAACCGGGAGGATATTACAGTTATCCTCAAACCCTGGAACAATTTCACGTAAGTGATGAGCGAAAGGCGGTTGAAGTGGAACGTGACTTGAAGAAACTGGGTCGCGAACCGGTTTGGAAGGATTGGGATCAGTCTTTTGATTTTAAAAGATAGGCAGATGCGGTACGATAGACAAATCATACTTCCCGAAATCGGAGAAGAAGGTCAGAAGAAACTGCAGGAAGCCAAAGTGCTTATTGTAGGTGTGGGAGGGCTAGGCTCTCCCATCGCTCTCTACCTGGCAGGCGCCGGTGTGGGATGTCTCGGACTGGTAGATGACGATTTGGTAAGCATCACTAACCTGCAACGACAAGTTCTCTATTCCGAAAAAGAATTGGGTAAACCGAAAGCTATCTGTGCAGCGGAACGGCTCTCCGCTCTCAACAGCGAGATCAGAATACATCCCTACTCTACCCGGTTGACGAAAGAAAATGCTTATCATATCATTCAGGAATATGATATAGTAGTCGACGGCTGTGATAACTTTGCCACCCGCTACCTGATTAACGATATCTGCATTGAACAGAAAAAGCCATACGTATATGGTGCTATCTGCGGCTTTGAAGGACAGGTTTCTGTATTCAACTATGGAAACCAGAAAAAGAACTACCGGGATCTTTATCCTGATGAAGAAGAAATGCAACGAATGCCTCCTCCGCCCAAAGGTGTGATGGGAGTTACTCCTGCTATTGTAGGAAGCGTTGAAGCTACGGAAGTGCTGAAAATAATCTGTGATTTTGGAGATGTTTTAGCCGGCGAACTATGGACAATCGACCTGCGGACATGGCAATCTAACAAATTTTCACTATAAAGGTTGGTTTCTGACATAGTTAATTAGTAACTTTGCTAAGCAATCCAATTTTAACAAAAGAAATGAAACTAATTGTAGTTACCACCCCTACCTTCTTCGTCGAAGAAGATAAGATTATTACCGCTCTTTTCGAAGAGGGGCTGGATGTCCTACATCTTAGGAAGCCGGAAACTCCGGCTATGTATTCGGAACGGCTATTGACACTTATTCCGGATAAATATCACCGCCGTATCGTCACGCATGAACATTTCTATTTGAAAGAAGAATTTAATCTGATGGGGATCCACCTGAATGCACGTAATCCCAAAGAGCCGCATGATTATTATGGTCACATCAGCTGTTCGTGCCATTCAGTGGAGGAGGTAAAAAACAGAAAGCATTTTTACGACTATGTTTTTATGAGTCCTATTTATGATAGTATCTCTAAAGTGAATTACTATTCAACATATACTGCCGAAGAATTGCGTGAAGCACAAAGAGCCAAAATTATCGATTCGAAAGTGATGGCATTGGGAGGTATCAATGAAGATAATTTGCTGGAGATTAAAGATTTCGGTTTCGGAGGAGCTGTCGTATTAGGAGATCTTTGGAACAAATTCGACGCCTGTCAGGATCAGAACTATTTAGCCGTAATCGAGCACTTTAAAAAGTTGAAAAAGCTATCAGATTAATAAAAAGCCGATAGTAAACTGACTGTACATTCCTATTGTATATCCAATAAAGGAAATGACTTTCTCAATCATAAAATAAAAAAGCCGCCGCGAATTGTCTTCCGCAACGGCTTTCTGTATTTTCGGTGTTTTCTTATCAGAACTTATATCCCACGATAATAGAGAAGTTCATGTTTTTAGGATTACCAACTTTTTCCACATCAACCAGACCAAATTGACCATCCAAGCCTGCAATGATTCTACCAAATTCCAATGCAACTCCTACACCAAGACCTGCATCAAAACGCTTCAAAGCATCATCACCAAAAGTGTCGACTTTACGTTCTGTGTCATTACCTAAGTCAAACTTTGTTTTACCGGCAATACCACAAGCAAAATAAGGACCTGCATTCACCACCAGATTAGTATTATCTGCTACATTGAAACGTGCAGCAGCCATTACTGGCAATTCCAAATACATTGCATTAATGCTATTGCCATCTTTCTTTGCACCTTTACTAGTTAAGAATAATGAAGGTTGCAGTGACCATGTATCAGTAAAAGCATATTCAAAACCTCCACCAAGTTTGAATCCAACCTTTGCATTCAGATCAAGATCACCGGTGTAATTACTAAAGTTCATACCTACTTTGGCATTCCAACCTGTAATTTGAGAGAAACCTGCCACTGAAATCAGTGCAAATAAAACAAACAAAACACTCTTCTTCATAATTTTAAAGTTTTAAATTAATACTAAAGGTTTCTATTAACCTCATTGTTTAACAATACAAATGTATAATTGTAATTTGTATTAAACAACTTTTTCGTTAACAAGTGCGCAATTTATAGAGATTATACATAAAAAAAGGGAATTCCCTATTTTTGAGAACTCCCTTTCCTAATTTGTTGATTTGTTTTCTTCTTATTAGAATGCGTAATGGAAACCAATTGAAAGATCTTCACTAGTAAGTTCAAGACCAAAAGAATCTCCAAGCGTATTTATATTTCTACGATATCCCAGGAAACCATACTTGGCAATGAAAGAGAAGTGATCGTTCAATTTAACAGCAATACCCGGTCTAAGTCCCACTTGTCCGGCTTTAGTAGTGTCTCCGTCTTTAACCTTCACGAAGCCGAGAGCAGCAGTTCCGTCCAGAAACAGGCGAACCGCACCGGTTTCACAGTAAGACCAACGAATGTATGGAGCAACAATTACTGAATTCTTTGTTAGTCCACCATTATAATTATGTGAATAATCCAATTCAGCACCCAATGCCCATGTTTCATTAAAGTTGTATCCAACTTCCGGAGCAACTTTAAAAGAAGTAGTGTTGCCTGTGCTGTTACGCCAAACGTTCAAAGATCCGCCTACGTAAATGTCTTGTGCTTTTACAGCGATAGTTGCTAACATTACAACTACCAATAATAAACCCTTTTTCATTTTCTTTGTTTTTTTAAATTAAACGTTAGACCCCAATTCGGTCGATTTCTGGGGTGCAAATGTAAAGCTGTTTTTATGATTAAACAAACATTTAGTTAGTTTTTTATAATAAATACCAAATAAATATTGGGTGGTAAACGGACATCAATACCCAACAGGCATAAAATAAAATAGACTGCAAATACTTTCACAAGTATTTACAGTCTATTTATCAGATAGTTAAGTACCTAACCAGCGTATTTGACTATCCTTCTATTGCTGCCTGCGCCCCACTTCAACACTATTGATTTTCAATGACTTCAGCCATTTTCGTAAGTGTTTTGTAAGTGGTTTGTGGCCTTTTCTATGTTTATTTGATGAAGATGTGATTTAATCCTTCTATTGCTGCTTGCGCCCCTCTAATACTATACTGATAACCAATATATTTGAGGGCTTTCGTCAGTGTTTCGTAAGTCAAACTTTTGTTGGATACTATAACAAAGACATGTGTAGCAGCAGAAGAGCTAATTATTGTAGCATTGTAACGGAAAAGGGTGCTACATAATTATATTGTTATTGCGTAAGAGTTTCTATTCCCTCCTTTCTTTTAAGAGTTCTATAATGGCGTCTTTATCCTTCATGTTGGCTACAAGACCTGCGATTTGTTCTTTTAATAACTGATTTTCTCGCTTCTCGTGCTCTAAATCACTTTGGACTTCTTTCAATTCTCCTTTGACTTTCTCCAGCTGTGCCAATAATGCAGCATCACCGATGAGATTATTGGCATCACCTTCTAAAGATATAGCGGAGAGATAAGCTGAAATCTGCTGGGTATGTAGTGGGCAAAACAGACTGAAGAAGTTGAAATTGAGTTCCTGACAGACTTTGACGAGTCGTTTAGTCTCCATGGTGTCACGCTCCAAAATACGGTTCACATGTTGTTGGGGCACACCAATTCTACGCCCAAACTCAGACTTACTAAGCTTGAGTTTTTCGCGTTGTTCATCAATCGCTTTGCCTATATGGACGTCATTTACGGGTATATTCATATATTAAACATCAAAAATTGAACATCAGTTGAATAATAATCAAACAAATATTTGGCTATCTAAACCATTTTATGTTACTTTGCGCTTGTTGACAGCAGCTATTCCAAGCGCAAAGTTAAACATTAAATATTAAACATCAAACAATTATGGAAGAAAAAGTAGAAAAAATTCGTCCTGCGCTCATGGCACTCGAAGTTGGTCAAGAAATCAACTTCCCCATTACACGATTGAAAAGCGTCCGTACACAAGCTTCCGAGCTGGGTGTAATGTATAGTCGCCAGTTCAAAACCAGAACCGACAAGGTGAACCACCTCATCATTGTCCGGCGAGTATCTTAGGCCTGAACTCTTGATAGGCCTATGCAATTCTTGCAGTTTTTGGACCACTTAATTCCCTATGATACATTCCTTAACGATTTGGCAGCAAGGGTGGTAAAGCTGCTCAAATCAGACAAAGACGACCCGGAGTTTATCAGCCAGCGCAAAGCTTATGAAATGTTTGGTCGTCGGAATGTGGAACGATGGAGACGCCAAGGGAAGGTGCAATGCTATAAGCGCCCTGGTAAAGTGGAGTATCGAACAGCCGATTTGCGCTTGTTGCAGCGCACCGTTCAGGACTATTTTGATGATTCCCCATCAAAGGATAAGAAGTAATGGATATATTGGTTGTTTTTGCAAACAATATAGTGGCTATATAAATGCGAAGCAGTTCCTACTATATAGTTGCATTTAAATATCAATTTTAGGGACTGCTGCATCATATAGTAGGTAAAATGAAAGAGTTAAAGCCAACTTGCGACCCCAATGGAGTCTATTCGGTGAAGCGAACCTGTGCTGAGTTGGGTATCAGCCACAAGACGCTTCGCAAGTACAAGAAGAGTGGCTATATCAAGCCACTTAACCCAGATAATGTTTGCCGCCCCAAATATTCCGGTCAGTCCATCATCGACTGCTGGACTTTACTGACAACATTATGATTAGCGAAACCACTATCAATAAAGTGAGAGACCTCGACATTAAAGAGGTACTTGAACCATACGTCACGCTAACCAAAAAAGGTGTGGCGCTGATAGGTCTGTGCCCGTTTCATTCGGAAAATACGGCTTCATTTAAGGTCAATCCTCAGAAGAATCTCTATCATTGCTTCGGTTGTGGCCGTGGTGGCGACGCTATCACCTTCATCATGGAGAAAGAAAATCTCTCCTTCATGGAAGCGGTACTGTTCATCGCCAAGAAGCACAATATCGAGATAGAATATGTGGATGAAAAGCAAACGGAGGATCAGAAAGCTGAAGCCAAACATCGGGAATCTTTGTTGATTGTGCTGGATCATGTTCAGCGTTTCTTTCAAGAAAACATGAGAATCAACACGAATGACGAATGTCGGGCAGCCAGAGACTATACTTATGGTCGTTGGCCAGAGGAGTTCTGTGCGACATCCGCTATTGGCTATGCCCCCAAGGATAGTCAAGCCTTCCTGGACTTTTGTCGACAAAAAGCACTCAACGAAGAGCTTCTCTTTGAGTTGGGCCTTTTGAAGCGTAGTGAAGATGGCCGTGCCTATGCCATGTTTCGGGAGCGCATTATGATTCCTATCCGCAATCGCTGGGGGCGTATCATCGCTTATACGGCTCGCTATATCGGCAAGAATTCCCAAGCACCTAAGTACATCAACTCGGCTACGAGTATAGTCTATTCCAAAGGCGAAACTTTGTTCGGTATTGACCGTGCCAGTCGTCAGCGTGGAGCGAACTACTTTATCATCGTAGAAGGAGCGCCTGATGTACTGAAGATGCAATCGATTGGCTTTGACAATACAGTAGCTTCACTCGGTACCGCATGGACAGAGGAGCAGTTTGAGCAGTTGAAAAAATTCACGTCCTCCGTCTGCTTTGTTCCAGACTCCGATGTGGCCTTAGACAAATTTTATGGCCCCGGTTTTGAGGCTGTCATGGCCAATGGCGCTTCGGCTATCAAGAAAGGTTTTCATGTAACCGTTCGAGAGCTTCCTTTTGCCCAAGCACCGATGACAGATGAAGAGTTGCAGAATCTGTATGCTGATAGTGAAGTTCCTGAAGATGCGCCAAGAATGAAGCCCGTCAAGAACGATGCGGATAGCTTTATCCATTGTCGAGAGGATTATACCTCCCTAACAGAAAAGCATTTCATCGTTTGGCTGGCTCAGAAGCGCTTCTTTGTAGCAGGTTCACTGATGGAAGAGCGCAAATGTGTGGCAGAAATAGCCGATTTGCTTCGCTATGTCAAAGACCAATTGGTGTTCGATCAATGTATCGAACAGCTGGCCAAGCTACATGGCAAGGTAAAACTCTGGCGGGATGCCGTTTCGCAAGCTCGCGGAGAAGCCCGAAAGCGAAATGAGAAGCAGACGGGCATGAACGACCAGCAGCGAGAGGCTGAATTGCTACGACAGTTTGGCCTGTTCGTGCGCGACCATTGTTACTATGCGATTGGCGACGAGGACGAAGATCCGTCTCGCATCTCCAATTTCATCATGGAACCGCTCTTTCATATCGAGGATGAGAGTAATGGCACTCGCATCTTCCGCCTGCGCAATATGTACAATGTATGCCGCGTCATCGAGCTAAAGGAGTCTGAGCTTTGCTCTTTGAGTAACTTCCAGCAGAAAGCTGGTTCGTTGGGCAACTACGTGTGGCTGGCCAAGATTGATAAGCTCAATCGCGTCAAGGAATATCTTTATTCCAAGACAGATACGGCAGAGCGCATTCGAAAACTGGGTTGGAACGACATCGAAGGCTTCTTTGCTTTTGGCAATGGTTTGTGGTTTGATGGAAGCTTCAAGGCGGTCGATGAGTTGGGCATTGTACGAGGCATCAACGACAAAGCCTTCTATATTCCGGCCACCTCAAAGATTTACATTCACAACCAGGAAATTTTCCAATTCGAGCGTCTGATGGTACATGAAAACCGAAATGGTGTCAAATTATACGACTTTGTAGCCAGACTCACCGAAGTGTTTGGAGAGAACGCTCGTGTCGCCTTCTCCTACCTCCTATCGACCTTGTTTCGCGACATCATCTTCCGCCGTACCCGCCATTTCCCAATACTTAACCTCTTTGGTGAAAAAGGCACTGGTAAGACCACCTTGGCTACTTCCCTCCAGTCGTTCTTCCTGCATGGCATCGACCCTCCTAACCTGGGTGTAACGTCGGTTCCTGCTATGAACGACCGTGTTTCACAAGCAATCAATACCCTGGTGGTGCTGGATGAGTACAAGAACGACCTCGACCTCCGAAAGATAGCCTACCTCAAAGGACTTTGGGGTGGCGGTGGCCAGACCAAGAAGAATACCAATACCGATGGCATGGCTGCTCAAACCATTGTCACTACCGGCGTGGCACTATGTGGACAGGACAAACCAACGCAAGATATGGCACTCTACACCCGTGTCATCTTTTTGGCTTTCACAAAAACCTCCTTCAATCAGCTGGAAAAACGTCACTATGAGGATTTGGTCTCGTTGTGCAACTTGGGCCTTACCCATCTCACCATCGAGGTCTTATCTCATCGAGAATTATTCGAGAAGAACTTTCCCGAAATCTACAGCATCACGAAGCGTGAGCTGGCTACGAAGTTGGATCAAGAGGTGATTCACGACCGCATCTTCGGCAATTGGCTGATACCCTTGGCCACTTTCCGGACCGTGGAAACGGTAATAGAGGTACCTTTCAGCTTCACTGAATTATTCGACACCACTATTCGAGGAATGCGCAATCAGAATGAGCTGGCACAAGAGAGTTCCGAGGTGGCCGACTTCTGGAGTATGCTGCAGGGCTTCCAAACTTCAGGAAAATGTATCGACCGAGCACATTACCGCATTCGCTATATGAAGTCTTTCCGTCCGCTGAACGTCAAGGAGGACATCGAATTTCAAGAAGCTCGCCCCATCCTCTACCTGAATACAGCAGCCGTAGCTTCGCTCTTCAATAGCCGAAACATGAATGCCACGGCCAACCGTTCCAACTGGTCCACCATCATCTCCTACCTCAAGTCCCATGCGTCCTACCTGGGCTTGAAACAGGACCGCTTCACCATTCTCCTGCCCAGCGGTATGCCCGACTTTTCTATCGACATCGTGAATGGTCAGCAGGTAAAGCATGTGAAGGTCAATCGTCCCAAAGCGCTCTGCTTCGACTATTTGCAGTTGAAGGAGATGTTTGGTCTGGATTTGGAAACAGAAGTGGTTGTGGATGATCAAGATGAATGAGTAAACCATGTATCACCATTAAAACAAAGAATCATGTCAAGAAAGAAATTAACTCCTGCGCAAATTCGAGAACGCTTTACAGCCCAAGGTGCGGCCATTGCCGCCATGGTAGAATTTGCCAAAGACCAATGGTCGGGCTATAAGCCTACGAAAAAGCAGACCGAAGAGGTCAATCACTACATTGAATTACTCCATGGCGATTCACTCAAATACGCAAGGACACCCGAAGATGTGTACTTTTGGCGAGAAGTCGTCACTCATAATGTCGCATCAGACTGCAACGACTATCTGGAAGAAGAGGAATGGCAGAAAGCCCAAGATGCTTTGAGTAAGATAACCAAAGACCAGAAGTATTATGTGCCTGAGCAATAGGTGTGTTCATGAAAGCAGCAGTGTTCACGAATTTGTGAACACTCTATAAATAGTGAACAAAAAGTTTGGCTAGTCGGAAATTGTTCACTAAATTTGCAGTGTTCACAAATTCGTGAACACTCTATAAATAGTGAACAAAAGAATAAAAAATATGGGAACCGACTATCAGGAACTGCTCCACGATGCTATCCACCGATTGAAGGTAGCAACGGGTAATGAGAGAATAACCACTGATGCTTTGCCACAAACGGTAAGCATCAATGGCACAAGATTTCATTGCATCGTAAAAAAGACCATTAGCAATGCCAATATCCTCTCAACTATTGATACCTTGAAAGCTGAAAGTGCCCTCAAAAAGGTGCCTGTGCTTTTAATCACCAATCACTTATATGAAAAATTGGCCAATCAATTGGCTGACAACCATATCAGTTGGGTGGATAAAGCTGGAAACTGCGACATTAGACACGAGAACCTGACAATGAAGGTTGTGGGCCAGAAAGGCAGCGCAGAAACCAAGGTAACAGCTACGGGTAAAATCAATGAGGCAAGCATGAAACTTATCCTGTTCTTTCTGCAACACCCTGATACCATCAATCTCTCCTATCGTGAGATTCAAGAGAAGGTGGGCTACTCACTAGGTACCATCACCAAGGCTTTTGACTTACTGAAAGCGAACAATTACCTTGCGCAGACAGAAAAAGGAAGAAAGATTGCCATGCGAGAGGAACTGATTGAATGGTGGCAACAACAATACAATGAGTTCTTGAAGCCTAAATTGTTGGTCAACCGAATGGCTTTTCGTTCGCCGGAGGCAAGAAAGCATTGGAAAGAGATAGAGTTACCCCTTGGAGTCTATTGGGGTGGCGACTGTGGAGCCAATTTACTGGATGGCTATTTGATTCCCGGAGAGTTCGAACTTTACTCAGATGTAGTCAGCACCATGCTTCTAAAAACCGGAGCGGTGATGCCCGACCCTCAGGGAGAGATAAAGATTTACAAGAAATTTTGGATAGGAGAAAGTGATGAACGCTTGGCACCTGCCTTAGTGATTTACGCCGACTTGATGGGAACGGGTGATAGCCGTTGCCGTGAAGCTGCTTTAAGAATCAAAGAAAATGGAATTTAAACTTACACGAGAGCAATTGCAAAATGACTTACTCTATGACGCTTTGTGTGCATTGAGTAAGGTGATGAACGACTTACAGCTAGAGGTGTTCATCGTGGGCGCTTTGGCAAGAGACATCGCCATGGAAATCCTCAAGATGCCACCTTCGCCTCGAAGAACGGCCGATCTCGATGTGGCCATCACCCTCAAAGACTGGAGTCAGTTTGAGCTACTAAAGGAACACTTGTTGAAGAATCATTTCATCAAAGGTGAGCCTAAACAACGCTTCTACTATCAAGGGGAAGATGGTAATAATGACTACGAGATTGACATCGTACCCTTCGGGGAACTTGAAGCGGACGAGAAAGTGGCTTGGCCTCCTGAGGGAAATCCCGAAATGTCGGTTAAGTGCTTCAAGGACGTCATGAACATCGCCGATACGGTGGTCATTGATGATGCCATTGCCGTGAAGATGGCTCCCTTATCAGGTCAATTTCTTATTAAGTTTGATACTTGGTTGGATAGACATCTGCTCACCGATAAAGATGCCTCCGATATGCTCTATATCATGGACAACTTCTATTTGGCCTATGTTTCGTTCAAACAGCCCGTACCAGATGACGTGGAAGAAGAAAGCGAAGATTTTGACCTGCTGACAGGTGGTGCCAAATGGATTGCTTGTGAAATGCGTGAGTTCCTTTCCAAAGAGCATCTTCAATTCTATATTGACCAATTGCAGGAGCAAATTGCATTGGATGAGAACAGTCCTTTGTTGCGAGCTATGAGCAGCAAATATCCCGCAAGCAATGGTCATATGATGCTTAAGAAAACGCTCATTGGAATGACTAACGTACTACGAAAGGGAATAAAAGATGAGGATTGATAGTTTCTCTGCCGAAGGCAAGCTTTACCCTAATGAGGACAGTCTGTGCGTATGCCAAGTATCTCCCAATCAAGTAGTAGCAGTTTTGGCAGATGGTATGGGAGGACTGAGCTTTGGAAAAGAAGCAGCTGACCTCATCGTTCATGCAGTTTCTGAGTATATTTGCGAGAATCTGGGTAGAAACTCTATTCAAGAACTGATTGGCAAGGCATTGGAACATGCAGATCGAATCATCGCCCAAAGGAGTAAAGAAATGCATAGTAAGATGGGTGCTGCTGTAGCTCTTGTTTTCGTAGATAGTAACACCGTACATTTTACTTGGCTCGGAAATGTGCGAATCTATTTCTCCGAACAAGCAGAAGCAAAGCTTCTCACTACCGACCATAGCTTGGATGCAGGATATGGTAAACAACTGCTGACTCGATGCATCAAAGGTAAGGGAGTGAGACCGGATTGGCCCTATCAAGTATTGTCTGTAAAGGCGGGAAGTAAGCTCATACTTTGCACGGATGGGCTATACAAGCAATTAGATTTGGAACGACTGTTTACGGCAGCACTCCCCATCCTTGAGGAGTTTGAGGATGACGCTTCGATGATCAGGGTAGAAATCTAAGAATATCATCTCCTATATAGCAAATTAAAGTGCGATTTCTGCGGATTTTCTGCAAGAATCGCACTTTAATTTTCAAAACGAAGGGTTATGGCTTGCCCATACAGTCCTCACCCCTCCGCCTCAAAACAGATTCTCCACCTTCATTCCACATAGCTTGGCTTTCTTACAAGTATAATACGTGCCACCTTTGGGCTGGCCATTAAAGTAGGCTATTACCTGGTGGGTATGCTCCAGCAGATAGTCGTTCCTGCGAAGCAAGCAACCAGGATAATAGTTCACGCTCAGCACTACCACTTCATCCGCTTGACTGAGCAACTGATGATACCGTTTCCGCTCGATGGCACTCCATCGGCACGCTTGGCCACTGAAGGGGACGACTGCCACTAATCGGATGTTGGGCAAGTCTTCCTTGAGAGAAAGAACTGCCTCTGCGGCCAAACTGTCGAAGCCAATGGCCATGCCGCATAAGAAACGGCGGTTGCCGTTAGCATAAGCCAAAGAGACGGCTGCTTTGAGTCGTCTTCTCACTTCTCCCTGAAGGGGCACCGGAATAGTCCGATGCCCTGTGAAGGCTACTGATTGAGCCTTTAAATACAATCCTTTGTCCATATTCATTTAACTTTATAATGGGTCTTTGCCAAGAAGATGCCGCCAAGTACATTTCCACCAAAGCTTTCGAGCTGAATGGCAAATGTAGCGTAACTGATGCCACGTGTAATGATGTCATCAAATGCTACGATGGTCTTGCCATTGAACCACTCTTCGTCGAACTCGATGATGTTCACCTTGCGGATTTCCTTCTCGGCCTTGCGATTCTCGTGAATGGCCAAACGCTCGCCACACACTCTTACATGTTCATAGCCGTTGATGGCTCCGGTCAGTTCACAAACTCGCTCACAAAAAGCCTTGTAGCGGAGTTCGTTCTTCTGAGGGGTGGATGCCGGTACCGGTGTAAAGACGATGGTGGAACACGCTGCGCCATACTGCTGCTTCATGCTTTCAGCCGTTAGTTGAGCCACCTCTTCATGGGCCACTCCGTCCTTGAACTTATATACCCGAGTTCTATCGGAGACCTCTTTCTCACCGACATTACGAATACGTTTGGGGAAATACTTGCAAAACCAAGTCTGAGGTTTCGCCAACTGCTTTCTGATGTTTTCTGCTACTTGTGGTGCCATACGCTCTGATTATTTTCCCTCTTGTTTCAGCTTTTCAGCTGGCCCAAGAGATATTTTTGCTTTTCCAGAGTGCAGGCAGACGGCATGTAGGCAAATTATAGAGCAGAAAATACGCTCTGCTTGACAGAGGAAGATTTTCTACTCGAATTTGACGTTTGCTGTTGGCGGCACTTCCTTTGCAAAACATATCCGCAGCGGCACAGATGAACACATGAGTAGGTATCAAACCTCTTTTCTCAGAAAATAATATGCGTACATTTCAGAGTTGCTATCGTTGACAAAGCACAAACCATTATGTATCAATATCTTTCATCACAAAGACATGGTTGACAAACGTTGACAAGCGTTGATGAAAATCCGTCCAAAGAAAAAATGCCGTGCCAAGCGTTGACAAACTCTGGCCTATCTATATCTACTCTTTTTTCAAGAAGAAAGAAGAAATAACTGATATACAGCGGCTTTCGTCAGGCCTCACAGCCTGCAATCATCGGCATCAACCGTGTCAACGCAGTCAACCCTCCAGCATATGCCTTTCTCATACTCACACAATAAACCTCATCACCTTTATCAATCCTCACCATCAGCATACGGCCACATATTCCTACAAGTTCCCACTAAAGCACTGATTCTCCAATATTTAACGTCTCGTATCGCTTCCCAATCCTCCTTACCTTTACCTTAAAAAGCAGAAAGCGTATGATGAATAGATGTCGTAACTTCATGGAGATTGTTCCTGAGCGGCTTTACTCGGTGAGTGAAGCCGCCCGATTACTGGGTGTACATCGTTGCACCATCTATACGTATATCAGCCTTCCAGAGCGACCCTTGCCTTTCATGCGACTACCGCAGAGCGACCGGCTTTCGTTTCAAGGCACCGAACTAATAGCTTTCAAATCAGCAGGACTCCCCAAGAAGGGGCGCAAGCGCAAGTGAGCCTACCGATAAACAGAAGGCCAACTGCTGCACCCTCTGCCGGATGTCTTCCATATCGGCTACTGCCTGATGGTACCTCGATGGTGCTACAGCCCCTGTTTGAATCATCCATTCCTCGGCACAAGCGGAAGGGTCGATGCTGTAAGCCAGCGAGAAGACTTCATCCGCCAAGGTTTGACAGTCCTCTTCATTGGGCGAAGTCACCGTAAAACAGAACGGCACACCGCTCAACGTCTTCCGATGAAAGTCGAAGCACCAGGCATTCTGTTTCCATTGAATTATTGCATTTCATCCCAACTGGGAGGCAATGCGCATCACATCTTCATTTCTCATTTTCAAAGTGTTGAATTATCATTTGACCTACTATATATGATATAGCGGCCTGCCTTGTCCGAGATGGATCAGACAGGCCGCGATTGCTAATGGGCTGCGCACGATACTATTTCAACCTTGCCAGAAAAGATTGCAGCCGTTTATCCTGAAGGAGCTTCAAGGGTGTCGGTGGCAAGTTAGGCTGCTGCCGGACTTGCATAATACCCAAGCCATGCTTCGTCAAATCAACCTTCAAGTCCGAAAGTTCATTGAGCGATACATAACCATATTCATCCTCCGGCATTCCGATGACGATACCAAAGAGTATGGTGTCATTGCCTTCAACTTGGCCTTCAAGAATGTACCAACGAATGGAGCCAAGCACAAAGATGGCACGGCAAATAGCCTCTTTGCCTTTGTTGTCCTGAGAATACAGCGGATAGCCTTTCAAAGCTTCCGCCAATTCTGCTGTCATAAGTCTACACATAACAAACTACTATTTAGTGGTTAAACAATCGTGATTCCGATTCTTTTCCCTTTCGTGAAGCTTTTGAAACTTCAAGGCCGGGAAAGTCGTTTTTCGTGCAGCACTTACTGTGGACTAAAGGGAGAATAAGGCAAATGTGAGGTCAGAGAGCGCAGACGGAATACCCCAATTTCTGAGGAACGAGGAAATTTGTGGAAGGCTGCCGGTAAGCTCTCCGGCCGAAAGCGTAAGCGGCATTTGACGTTTCTCCCGTCCACAGTAGCTTTGCAACGAAAAACGTCACGGCCTTGATGTTCCCAAAGCCTTCAAAAACAAATAGAGCTGACGCGTCACTTCCTTGCGTCCCATGTAATAGGACCAGTGGGAAGTGGCGTGTCAGCTCTGCTCCTGTCCTCCAAACCGCTGTGGCCGATGTGAGAACCTACAAAGTGAAGTGGAGCATTATTTGCGAAACGAAGCCTTGTAGCTTCTCTCTTTGGCCACAGCCTTGGATTTATCCTGCTGACCATCGCAGTCTATCAGCTAAAACTTGCTTGGTGTCGTAGACACGGAGTAAGTCAGCTGGCAGTAATCTTCCAACTTCCACATCGCTTCCGTGCGCCCATGCAGTAGGGCTTGTCGGAAGCGGGGTGAAACTCCTCAAAGGCTCATCTTCATTTGCAGACCAACCATCTAGAAACAAACTCAGCAGCCCTCTATTGCAAGTGCAACCTGCAACAGTAGAGCTGCTGAACTCATATTCCTCACAAACCGCCAGTCTTCCAACCGCTGTGGCCGATGTGAGAACCTACGAAGCGAAGTGGAGCATCTTTATGTCGAAACGTAGCCTTGTAGGTTCTCTCTTTGCCCACAGCCTTGGATTTATCCTGCTGACTATCACAACCTATCAGCTGAAACTTGCTTGGTGTCGCAGACACGGAGTAAGTCAGCTGGTAGTAATCTTCCAACTTCCTCATCGCTTCCGTGCGCCCCATGCAATAGGGCTTGTCGGAAGCGGGATGACCCCCTCCATAGGCTTATCTTCATTTGCAGACCAACCATCCAAAAACAAACTCAGCAGCCCTCTATTGCAAGTGCAACCTGCAACAGTAAAGCTGCTGAACAATTAATTATCTTTTTAAGCTATACAACATCTATCTGTTTGAGTTCACTAAAGTGAGCTCCGTCATAAAGTCCCCAATAAATATGTTTTCTTCCAATTATTGCAAAAAGTACAATATCAAATGGGGATTTAACAGATTCATATATCTTCCTTATAGCCATTTTATCTATTGACGAAGGTTTGGGTATGTCTTCGGGATGTGAATGCCATTCTCCTATATAGGCTCTTGTATGATTGGAGTGCTCAAAATCGTTATGTATAAAATCGTTTGCCAATTTAGCGTCACGAATACATCCTGAGAATGAAGCATATATTTTTTGTGAACACGAAGGAGAAACCCTACTAATCCTATATATTCCATTGTTCGTTTTCGATCCTGTAAAAACGCCACAATCTTCTATGCCGCAAATATTTATTGTCTGCAAGAAATCTATTACATCCTGAGTAACCTCTATCTTTATTGAATCGGAAAGGTTTCTATTTGATATTTTTGCATTTCTGTTTGAAAAATGCCTATTCGTTTTTCTATTGCAATTTGAGTGTTTCCTATCCATCGATAACAAGTTGAAGGTGAGTCTGAATTTATTAAATCACAAATCAATGGGAATATGGCTGATAAGAATAGCATAACATCATTTCCTGAATAAAGAGTATACGAACCGTTACAGCCTGCATCTCTTTTTGTAAAAGCATCTGGGTTCTTATATTCCTCTGGACGAATCAGATTATGCTTATACAATTCGTTTGTAAAGAGCGATTGTAAAGTCCTATCATTATCTAGTTTATTCAGATAAATCATATGTCCAGCTATAGCATAAGGCTCAAACCAGACGATGAATTTTGGAGTAAGAACATTGTGCTTCGTAAACCTTCCAAGCAATTCTAGTTCGGCCATGAGATTGCCCGTACAGAAAAATATTGCTGAGCTCTCTACAAAAGATGAAACGCTACAATCATAACTGCTCCTGCTGATAGCTTGAACATCCATCTCTGGCCTTGTTGATTGTAAGACATTTTTAATAGCTACCGTCTTAAACTGATTAATACTATCAAAGCCAAGTAAATGCCTTCCGATATTATCAATTGTAAACAAATCATTGTCGACAAGAACAAAAGAGGCATCATTATAGCTTCTTAGAAATGAGCATAAATTACTGCCTATGCTGCCACAGCCAACAATCGAAAACTTATAAGGCGTGGAAATGCCACCGCTGGTTCTACCTTCTATCCTATTTTTGTTATAGGCTTTGGCCATGATGCGTGGGATTTTCTTAGTCTTATATATTTTATTAAGGGCCTTTACTGGGGTGAAATAGGTATCTCGAAATCCATTAATTCTCGTATTGATACGTTCAAAATATACTCCACCAAATAAAGAATTATTTGCCAATGGGAATAGAATATTCAAGCAGCCTGTTGTACGTATAAAACGCTCAATTTCGTCTAAATCTACTTGATCTACACAATCTTTTAACCCCTGCCATGTGATGACATATGGTGGGCGTCTTGAAATTGTAAATCTAGGTAAAAATAAAATTTTACCTACGACCACAGAATGAAAATGTTTCCGCACAAATTGAAGATCATTATCATTTACAATCAACTTATTGCCATTGTAATGTTGAAGAATATTTAAGACTTCAATCTTTTCTGGTTGTGTCCCGTATATGATATATCTTGTGTCTACAGTAGATTCATTATTGTAGGATAATGTCCAGTAGCTTTCTACTTCTTGAGTAAAGTCCATAATATTTTGATTATTGATTCCATTACTAATTACTCGTTTTGCCTGTTTTAGGCAACTTAAAATAATCAATTCTGGATATTCTACATTCAAAACAAGATTCTCTTCGAAGATACACAACTTCCTATTTTGATAGTCAATATGAGGAAAATAATCGTATTGACTATCAAAATAATAGAAATCAGGGATTACATAAGGAAAACTATTAGGTATACCAACATATAAATCTATATTGTTGGACATACCTTGTATGTCAACCTCAGTTTTTATATGCCAACATTGAACATACTTTTCTTTTTTGATATTGGGTATGTTTGGAATTACTTCGACAAAATCCTGTTCGAAGATTTTGTCGAAGCATGTTTGTAATATAGAGCTATAGTTATGCAAACCGATTGTTATTTGTTAAAATACCACTTGTGGACTGTCTCTCAGCATCTTCATCCTCATCTTTTGCTGTACTACAGCAAAAACGATCACCAAAATGATTTTGCCATTTTAAACATGCATCATGAGGATTTTTGCTATTTACGGCTCTTTCTGCATCTTCTTTGAACGACTTTAATTCAGCTAAGAAATCCTTTTTACGTGTAGCCGAATATCCATCAAACAAGTCCTCATTTTTTGGGAAAGTTGGGCGATAACAATGGAAACCATCTTCTTTAGAAAGTGACTCATGCATACTAACCAAAATATCCCGAAGAACTATATCATCGCGATCGTTAGCCTTGTAATGCTCTACAGCTAGCATCATTAATGCACAACCTGTTGGCATTTTCTTTGATGTAGAATCATCTACGTAGTCTGCCCACGCCTTAAGATAGCGAACTACACGCCTTAGCTGGGGATGCTCAGATCTACCTTTGAACCAATCAGACAACTCTCTTGGATCCGAATCTGTCCAATCACTACTTTTATGTGCTAATTGCGGATGATCTTCTTTCTCAGCCCAAAAATAAGCTGGTAAATCGATATGATGTCCATCTGCATAATATACTGTAACACAGGGTTTATTATCCTTTGCCCCTTGTTTCGTATGAGTTTTGACTGCCTTAAATATCTCCTGATGATACCATTCTATGGTCTCACGTTCATCTTCTTTACCAATAAAGTAAATGCCATCATCTAAGTCATAGGCACCTAGACCGCTTTCATCCGTGATTGGTGAAAGTAGCGTAAACATAGCGTATGACCCTTGCCAATAAAAAGATGGTTGTGGTTTGTCGGGCCAGTTATCCTTGAAATGTTTGCGAATCTTTTTACGCAGTGCATCTCGGTTAGTCTTCAACGTATCTCTACGTGAAGAACTCGCTGTAATAGCCTTGTCAAAGGCTATGAACTGATCGTGATTGTTTGCCATTATTTTATAGTTTTACCTGTTTGAAATATTTCTTGAATTTTGGATTTCATTTTTTCTTTCATAGCCACATTATAACCTATGTCTTTTAAAGCTTCTAATGCTTTATGACTAGCATTGTCCATATCAATAACATGCGCCTGCTTTTCAGATAAAGAAGGGTTTGCAATCCTAACATATTCCAAAGGAAACGTTAGGCTATCCTTTAATTTATCTAACAAGAATAACGCTGATTTCGATTGGCCAACTGAGTAATCATCAAAAAGCGTATCTTTCCAACTCCAAAAAGACCTATTACACCTTTTTTTACACTCTCCGCTTGATTTTTCCATGCTACTAATGGACAGTATCTGCACACCATCAAAGCGTGAATCATCTTTAAAAGAATACAGGAACTCTACAAGTCCTGTAAGAATTGGATTATTAGCCCATAGCCCACCATCAGCAAACTGTCCACTCCCTATGTTCCTGACAGGAAGATAGGTCGGTGCGGCAGAAGTAGCCATAGCTATATCAACGTATTTACGACAGGAGTCTTCAGTGAAACTATTATAATCTTTTTTGAAAATTCTTCTATCGCCGGTAGTGATATTAAAAGCAGGAATACAAAGCAACGTTTTACTTTCAGCTAAAGTTAAACTTCCAAACTCTCTAATTAGAGCCGCTTCTAAAGCTTTACCTGAATACTTTGTACCCCACAGAACCCTGCGAGCATTTAAATAAAAATTATACGGCCACTTAAATAGCTGTTTATTTCTTTCGTCAAAGATCTTAGGCCCATCGTTTTCGTAAAATGATACTATGTCTGTCATCCTTTTTCCAGCAGATGCGCCTAATGCTATAATTCCACCAGTAGATGTTCCGCAAATCAAATCAAATTGTTCATGAATTTGTGTATTAAACACCTCTTCAAATTTCTCCAATATAGCAGCACTAAACAAGCCTTTAATACCACCTCCATCAATACTTAGTATTTTAAATGGTTTTCTTTCTTCCATTGTTATTATCGCGTTTAAATATTTTTTTAATTGTAGTTACCAGACCAGAAGGCGTCTGTTTTCCCTTGCATTCACAAGGAACTTTGCAGTTTGACTTGCGCTTTAATTCTTTTCGTTCTCTCGACATAGGCTTGCTTCTTTGTTAATGCTCTTGTTAAGAAGAGTTCGGAACTCATCTTCATTAAACTTGGGTACACCACCGAAGGCTCCTTCAAGGTAGCTACCTCGAAGTTCTTTGTCGAATCGCACTTTATACTCTTCCAAAGAAACCAGTTTGCTTTCGCCCAACTTGTTTTTCTCCATGAACCAAATCTCATCCTTTCGCAATAAATTTTGCGTCATCAATGTCGTTTCGTGGCTCGTAACAATAAGTTGACTATCGACCTGACCACATGATTCTAAGAAAAGTTGGAATATTTGGTACACTAACGAAGGATGCAGACTTCTTTCAATTTCATCCACTAGGAATACTTTTGAACCTTTCAGCAAGTCTAGTATCAGGGGGATGTAATCGAACAAGCGTTTGGTACCATCGCTTTCATTACTCAATGAGAACATAGCCACATCATTCTTCAAGCCATCTATCATTTTATGAATGGTAATAAGCTTCTTTGTTTTGATCTGGCCACCTTCTGCTGAAACGAGGTAGAGCTCATCATCGAAAGAAAGTGTGCCATAAGCATCTTTATCTTTCGACTTAAGCAAATCAGCCTTTATATCTCTTAGAAGAGATTGGGGAATGCCCAACTTGTCAATATCAACATCATTAAATTTGACACTGTCAATTCCCGTATCAAAATAACGAAGCAACACTGCATAGAAACGATGCAGCTCGTCATCGTTAGCTGCTTGCAACATCACACCATTTTTATATGGGGTACCAGGAAAGATTATCTTGAGTTTATTAAGGAACCAATCTATAACGGCAACAAGGTCTGATATGTCATTGACATTATCCTCGACGTTACGTGTAAAGACCTCGTGGAGGAATAATTGGTTTTTGGGAGTAGATTGTGCGAAGAACTGAAGATATTGCCTTGCTTCGTTTGATTTATTACGTTTCAGTAATCCATCCATCTCGAATTTATTAATATCGCGATGGAATATCTTATTCTCAGATCGTTTCGTAAACTCATAGAGCCATTCACCCACAATCTCCTTGTTGTTAAACTCAATTCCGTAATTGTAGTTTTTCTTATTTGCCTGAAAATCAATTTCAATTTTAGAATCTTCCTCCTTTGATTCTTTAGAGAGAAGAAACTTGTGATAATCTATGAGACCATCAGGACGCGTACCATGTAGAACCATATACTTTATGAAGGCTACAGCCTTCACTAAGTTGCTTTTACCGCCTGCATTAGCGCCGCAAACGGCAGTCGTTTTCAAGGTGCTATAGCCTCCAACTGGTGCAGACTTGTGTTCTGACTTTAAGCGTCCTTGCCCTGGCACCATATTTAGCTCAATTTCATCATGAAATGAGAGGAAATTTTTGATTCTTATTCTTATAATCATATGTTCTTAAATTACATTCATGTGCAAAGGTGGTGATTATTTCACATCCAATAAACATTTTTCGATTAAATATTTCAATAGTTTGTTTCAAGCAGAGAGTACATCACTATTTGATGTATACAAAGACAACAAAAGCACAATCTGAGCAGCATTTACTCAGGTTGTGCTTTTAAATAAGTTCAAGACGCTTCTTATTTCATCTTCGTCAGATCAAAGTATCCGTTTTCCTGATTGCCAAATCGCATCTTATTACCCGTTACTGATATTTCGTAGGTAAATGGTGGTGTGGAAGAATTGGTGGTACTCTGCATGGTGATGGTGCTACCTTTATATACATAGGTGAAGTAAACAGTGACATCCTTCGTGATGATGTTGTTCATCTTGATGTACATTCTTTCCGAAGCCGTATTATCAGCCTTGAAAGTCCATTTAACCTGCATTTCCATGTCGGGTACATATTCGCCGCCCTCTATTACGTCTTCGGTAGTTGTCCACGTTCCTAAAATAACGGCGTTGTCAAATGCTTCATCATCATCGCTGCTGCATGATGAAAGAGAGATTGTCATTACTGCCATGAGCAGCATAGACAGTACAGATAAAAGTTTCTTCATGATAGGATTCGTTTACTTCTTGTTTAACCACTTATCGATATTGAACACAAAGGTGTAGTCGTTCTGCACATTCTCAATCATAATAGGCATCAAGATGGTCATCTTCTTGCCTACATAGCTTTCGGCGCCATTGGCCATCGCTTCAGGAGTGCTATAGTAAGAAGGAATCAGGTT
Organism: Bacteroides sp. D2; assembly: GCF_025147085.1. Taxonomy (NCBI): domain Bacteria; kingdom Pseudomonadati; phylum Bacteroidota; class Bacteroidia; order Bacteroidales; family Bacteroidaceae; genus Bacteroides; species Bacteroides sp. D2. Next base: position 5,462,128 of record NZ_CP102261.1, read on the forward strand.
TGATTCTCTCCAACCACCATACTGACCCGAGATGAAGTTTACATTGTCTGTGGGCAACAGGATATCAGACAGGCTTGCACCCTTGGGGATGCTGGAAGCGGGTTGGCTATTGTTGCGCTCGTTGTACTTCACACCGGCGTGCATCACACGACCAGTCTTGCCATTGATATCAACATAACTGATGTCGTCCCAGTTAATCTTCATTGTGTGGGTTGACTTATTCTTCAGCTCAAAGTTAAACTGCTTCAACCCCACATACCATACGATTTCGATGAAGTCGTCCTCATAACGATATTTATCTACCTCACCATCCTTAAAGGTGACTACCTTCGTCTCACCGAATTGCTTCTTAGCATCGGCAGGACTTTCCACTGACGACAAACCTACAGAGTAAGATGCCATGTAACTTGTTCCGCAAGAACTGAGCATTAGCATTGAAGCGAACAATGCGAATGCCATAAGATAATTTTTCTTCATTGTAATTGAGTTTTTAATGAGTTATCTGTTGCAAATGAACGGCCTATCTGTGCAGTCTTTGTGCATACGTCACAAAAACTTTCGTTAAGTCTACCTACAATCTCTCCCAGCCCCTTCCAAATGGTAGGATAAGAAATGTGGCTAATGCTTTTCAGGCAGCCAGCCGCATATTTCTGGAGCTCATACACATTATTAATAATGTCTGCTTTTGAGTTCGGCGTAGCATGCCCCAAACGGAAACCTTCCGTTTGGTAGTAGCCTACCTGATAGAGCTTTTCACTCATCTGAAAGATATTGGGCATCATATTGTTACGAATCTGGGGAATTCGCTCTACCGTTTCGCAAAGCAAATCCTCACTCTCCACTTGGGAATAGTATAGCGCTTTTATCCTTGACAGCTCATCTTGGAAAGCATGAACCGTCTCTACCCATTCTGTAAGCATCTCCTTTGTGCCCAATTGGCACATCATTGCCTGTATGCACTCATTGGCATAGAAAGCAGCCTTCGACAGTCGGTCAAAGCGCTTCACGGCAGTGGCTCTTCTTATGTTTCTAAACTTAGTCATAATGCTGATTTTGAAGATTTTCTGCAAATATGAGCGCCTCGAATGCACTCTTTCTGCATAAAACATATGTTTAACATACATACATACATGGCATATTTGCCTAAGATTCCTTTGCGATTCTCATACATCATCATTATATTTGCAATGAAATCACTTAATTGATGTCAGCAATGAGCAAGAAAATAAATCGATTAAAGGTGGTATTGGCCGAGAAGGACCTTACCAACAAGTGGCTCGCCGAGCAGCTGGGCCGCAATGTGACTACCGTTTCCAAATGGTGTACGAATGATAACCAGCCAAATCTGGAAACCCTCCTGCAGATAGCACGTCTGCTGAAAGTGGAAGTACAAGATTTGCTTGTGAAAGATGTCGATTAAGACGTTAATGTTGAAATTGTAAGAACCTATGCAGAAACAGTGCACACATAGCACTGTTCTTTGCAATATAATATATATGTAAGGAATGGCTAATGAAGTTGACATAAGCGAGAATGACCTCTTGCGTACCCATCCTGTAGTGCTTGAAAAGCTTCTATTGGATCACACCACCCATAAGAATATCTTTTGGGCAACCGACTCTTACGCCTCCTTGGGAAAGGGATTTAGTTTCTCAGATGAGATTACGATAGCGCATATCACCGGCGAGAATGGTCGTATGATTCAACCGCGTGCCGTAAAGAGTGCGGAGGTGCAGACTCAACGCTCCAAAGATATGGCCGAGGTGTTCACGCCTTCATGGATCTGTAATGCGCAAAACAATCTGGTGGATGAAGCCTGGTTTGGACGCCACAACGTGTTCAATCAGGAGAATCAGGAGGAACATACTTGGATACCTACTGAGGGAGTGATTGAGTTTCCTGAAGATGTGAAGGGGCGTTCGTGGAAAGATTATGTACGTGACATTCGCTTGGAGATGACTTGCGGTGAAGGACCGTATTTAGTCAGTCGATACGATACGGTAACCGGACTTCCCATCATGCCACTCAGTCAGCGCATCGGTTTGCTCGACCGCAAGTTGCGTGTGGTGAGTGAGAATACCACGACCAGTCGTGATTGGCTCAAGTGGGGCAAAGAGGCCTTGATGTCCATCTATGGCTTTGAATGGCAGGGAGACAATCTGCTGCTGGCTCGCGAAGCGGTATTTTATACCTTCTGCGACTTCTACGAAGCTAAATTTGACAAGCAGGTGCCTGAGCAGTCGCTCGAAGGAATGGCGTATATCATTTCTTGGAACCTCTGGCAGATGGACGGCTTGCGTATGGTAATCCCCGGCTCATGCGACAACGTGTTTGCTCCTTCGCACGATTTATTCGACCCCACGCCCCAGAAACAGGAATGTCCGGGCTGTAAGAACGGCACTCGCACAGAGCATATCGGCATCAAGTGCCGCATTCGCGACTGGCGCACCACGAGCAAGGACGAGGACAAGCAGAAGCCTTACTTCATCTCTCTATTGAATAACAAATAAAACGAAATATACTATGGCAGTCTACACCACTATACAGCCTGTGCAGGCCAAACAGTCGGATAGTTTGTTTGGTAGCGATCAGATCGTGCTGCGCGATGAGCAAGAAGATGCCATCCGGGCGGCACTGAAATATTTCAAGAAAAATGCCAAAGAGAAGAAGTTTCTTTGGAATGCCAAGATGCGTTTTGGTAAAACTGTCTGTGCGCTTGAATTGGCCAAGCGTATGGGCGAACTTCCTGACGATAAGGCGGTGCACCGCACCCTGATTGTGACCCATCGACCGGTGGTAAACGACAGTTGGAGCACGGACTTTAAGAAAATCTTTGGCCAGCAGAATCCTGACTACCATTACGCGACTAAGTTCGACGACTCTGCCGAAGGCGACTTCTATGCCTTGGAGCGGAGCGTGAAGCAAGAGGGAATGCACTATGTGTTCTTTGCCTCGATGCAATATTTGCGCCGCGCTCGCATGGTGGGTGGTGATAACGATGAACAGCTCAAGATAGATATTCTCACGAATGCTTGGGACTTGGTGGTGATTGACGAGGCGCACGAAGGCACTCGCACCAACCTCGGTCAGCGGGTCATTGACACCTTGACTAAGCCGGGAACCAATGTGCTCCACCTCTCGGGTACGCCCTTCAACCTCTACGAGGACTTCACCGATGAGCAGATTTATACGTGGGACTATATCAAGGAGCAGACAGCCAAACGTGACTGGCCGAAGTTTCATCCGCACGAACCGGCTGAGAACAATCCCTACCGTGAATTGCCCGAAATGGAGATTCGCACCTACAACTTGGGCAAGCTGGTGAAGGAGAACTTTGGCGATGATGCCACCTTCCAGTTCAAGGAGTTTTTCCGCACCAAGCAAGGTCAAGGGGTACCTCGTGAAGAGAAAGGAAAGTTTGTGCATGAAGATGCTGTGCGACAGTTCCTCGACCTTATGTGTAGCGAAGATGAGCACAGTCACTATCCCTTCAGCAACGATGACTACCGCACCTTCTTCAACCATACGCTCTGGGTGGTGCCAGGCGTCAAGGAGGCGAAAGCCTTGGAGCGTCTGCTCAAGGAACATGAAATCTTTGGCGAGGATGGTCCTTTCGAGATTATCAACGTGGCGGGTAACAACGACGACGATGAAACACGTTCGGATGCTCTCGATAAGGTGAAGAAGAAGATTGGCGATGTGCCCGATCAGACTTATACCATCACCATCTCTTGTGGTCGATTGACCACTGGTGTCACCGTTCGCCCCTGGACAGCGGTGTTCTACCTCAAAGGCTCGGAGAATACTTCGGCCGCGACCTATATGCAGACCATCTTCCGTGTGCAGTCGCCTTATCAGTATGTGGATGCCGATGGCCAACTGCAGATGAAGACCAAGTGCTATGTGTTCGACTTTGCGCCCGACCGCTCACTCAAGATGGTGGCGGAGACGGCTAAGTTTGCAACCCTTACCCAGAAAGAAAAGAGTTATGCCCGTGCCGCCACTACGCGCGACAAGGATATTGAGAACATGGACACCTTCATCTCCTTCTGCCCCATCATTGCCATGGAAGGCGGAAAGATGGAGAAGTACAATGCCAATCAGCTATTCGAACAGTTGGAGCATGTGTATGTGGACCGTGTGGTGCGCAATGGCTTCAACGACAATAGCCTCTACGACGTGCGTGAGCTGATGAGCTTGGCGCCCGACGAGCTGGAGGACTTCAACCTGATGGGTGAAGAGATTGGCAAGACCACCAATATGGAGAAGCCGAAGAAAGCGGATAAGAAGTTCGACCTCAACAAGAATGGTCTCTCTCCCAACCAGCAGGCTGCTGCCGACCGTGCGCACAAGAAGCAGAAGAACAAGGAACCGCTTACACCGGAAGAGGAAGCGGCGCTCGAAGCCGAGAAGAAGCGCAAGGCAGAAGAGCGTAAGGAGCGTGACAACCGTATCACCATCCTGCGTGGCATCTCTTTGCGCATTCCCTTAATGATGTATGGTGCCAAGATTGACGATGAAGAGGAAGGTATCACCCTCAACAACTTCACCCGTATCGTAGATGATGCATCATGGGCCGAGTTCATGCCTCGTGGCGTAACGAAGCCGATGTTCAATAAGTTCAAGAAGTGCTACAATACCACGGTGTTTGTAGCTGCCGGTAAGCGCTATCGCCAGTTGGCACGCGAGGCCGACCGTATGCATACCGACGACCGCATTCAGCGCATTGCCGAAATCTTCTCATACTTCCACAATCCCGACAAGGAAACCGTATTGACGCCTTGGCGCGTGGTGAACATGCACATGAGCGACTGTTTGGGTGGCTACACGTTCTTCAACGACCGTTTCGATGGCCCCAACGAGATATGTGTTACTTCGGGCGAGAACGGCAAGCTCTTCGACTGGATTCCTACGGTAGCCCCTCGCTATGTAAATCGTGGCGAAGTGACGAAGGAGGTATTTGGCGATAGCAAGGCGAAAATCCTTGAGATTAACTCCAAGACGGGTCTTTATCCCCTCTATGTGGCTTACTCGCTCTATCGCCAGCGTACCCAAGATTTCTTGGCGGCCAATCTGATTGAGGATGTGGACAACTACTCGGTGGAAGAAGAACAGGTGATTTGGGACGACATTTTGGCCAACAATATCTACGTGATTTGCAATACGCCCATGGCGCAACGCATCACGCATCGTACCCTTTTAGGTTTCCGCCCCATCACGCAGAAGGACGGCAACGAACGTGTGAACATTAAAGCAGAAAAATTAATAGAACGTGCCACTACAGAGAAAGAGTCGCTGATTGCTGACCTCAAATCTGTGGGTTATTGGCGCGGCACAAGAAGTAAAGAAGATATGAAGTTTAGTGCTGTGGTGGGGAATCCGCCGTATCAAATAATGGATGGTGGTGCTGGTGTATCTGCCAAACCTGTTTATAATAGTTTTGTAGAAGTAGCCAAAGATTTGCAGCCATTGAATATTTCTATGATTATGCCTGCAAAGTGGTACACCGATGGTAAAGGCTTGGAAGCCTTTCGTTCTGCCATGCTGAATGACAAGCGATTAAGCAAACTTGTGGACTTTACTGATTCACGCGACTGCTTTGAAAATGTTGATATTGCTGGTGGTATTTGCTATTTCCTTTGGAATAAGGATTATAATGGCCAGTGTAATTTTGTAAGCAAACATCAGGGAGAAACTAAATCATCTATGCGAGATTTGGCTGCTACTGATGATTTTATTCGTCACATCGAAGCTGTATCTATTATTGACAAAGTAAAGAATTACAGTAATGTAGGTTACTATAGTGAACGAGTAAGTACTCGTAAGCCATTTGGTCTAAGTACTAACGATACAGCCCTTGATTTTGGCGATATTACATTAATTTTCAATGGAGGCAAAGGTCCATACAAATCTTCACTTATTAGTAAGGGTAAGGATATGATACCTTTGTGGAAAGTAACAATATCAAGACTTACGGCTGAACATGCTGGACAGGCTGACAAAGAAGGACGAAAACGAGTCCTTTCTTCTTTGAATTACCTGAAGCCTAATGAAATATGTACAGAGACATATCTTGTTGTTGATACTTTTAAAACAGAGAAAGAGACTCTTGCCTTAATGTCGTATTTAAAAACTCGATTTGTACGTTTCCTAATTGCTCAATTAGCATCTACTCAACAAATGACTAAAGAGAAATTTGCCTTTGTCCCCCTCCAAGACTTCACACCCCAGAGCGACATCGACTGGACGCAATCCGTTGCCGACATCGACAAGCAGCTCTATAAGAAGTATGGACTCACCACCGAGGAGCAGCAATTCATTGAAAGCATGATTAAACCTATGGAATAAAACGATTGAAGCCTTATGAACTACGAAGACATACCCTACGGATACGCGCACTGCTACGCTACGGCGGAGCAGTGCCCCCAGTGCAACCACTGTTTGCGCCATCATGCCGCCGTGATGAACGAAGCACTCGCTACACCCCATGAGCGAGTGAATTGTGTCACTACGGCCTACAGTCATAAAGTAGCCTCAGGACAGCCCTGCGCCCACTATCGTAGCGATGAACCGATACGCTATGCCCAAGGCATGAAAGGCATCTTCGACATGGTGCCCAAGAAGTTATACCCTCAGGTGCGAAACCAAGTGATCAACTGTTTCAGCAGCGAGCGAGTGTTCTATTATGCCCAAAACGGGAAACAACTTATCTCGCCCGCCCAGCAACAACGTATTGCCCGCGTCTTCGAAAGCATCGGATTGGCTGCACCTACCTATACGCATTACATCATGCGGCCTAATTGGGATTCGTAGTCTGCCTTATGCAGAAATACTGCAACCACTATTGCAGTAACATTGCAAAGCATTTGCAGCACTACTGCAAGACTTTTGCAGCAATACTGCAAGCCACATGCAGTAAAACTGCAGGCAAATGGCAATCATTATTCCATATAGCCACGATGTGAATATGAATGCTGACTATATGGAAAAACTGAACCAAATTGGTTCAGAAATACGTGATATTGATAAACAGGTAAATACAAGACTCCACCAAGTTGGTGGAGAAATATAACCATCAAAAGCAAAAGATATGGCACAATTCAACATAGGAGATAAGGTATTGTTGGTAGATACCAATGCACACGGAGTAGTCATCAAAGTGATGCCCGCACGCCGTGGAAGGCAGCTCTATACGGTAAACTTTCCATCGGGCAATCAAGATGTGCTCGAAGCCGACCTGAAGGCAGACTTTGATGAGAGCGATCCCTTTGAACGCTGCAAGAGTGGTATCTATGGTAGCTACTCAGAGTATTCAAAGCGTAATACCGCCTTTAAGATTAAGAACTCCAACAACTCTACCATTTCGTCGCTCAAAGCGTCGAAAACCTTGTTTCGTGCCTATCAGTTTAAGCCCTTGCTCAAGTTCTTGAATTCACCCAACCGCCGCCTGTTGGTGGCTGATGAAGTGGGTCTCGGTAAAACCATCGAGGCCGGCCATATCATGCTCGAACTGAAAGCGCGTCGTGAACTGAAGAATGTACTCATCGTTTGTCCTAAGTCACTACAAGAAAAGTGGAAAGCCGAACTCTATGAGAAGTTTGGCCTTACCTTTAAGATAGTGGACAATGCGAAAGATCTCATTGCTGACTTGCAAGCCAAGACCGGTACGGTACGTGCCATCGTCAACTATGAAAAGGTACGTATGCGCAAGCGAGCTACCAAAGACGAACAGCGAGGTGGTGAACACAGATATACCAATCTGATAGACTACCTGTCGGAGAATCCCCAACGATTCAGCCTGGTACTCTGCGACGAAGCTCACAAAATGCGTAACCGTGAGACCCAGACTTACAAAGGTTCGGAGATCATCATGAGTTGTGCCGATGCAGCCCTCTTCCTGACCGCTACTCCTATCATGATTAGCGAAGAGAACTTGTATAACTTGCTGCACTTGCTGGACAATAGTCGTTACTTCAATCCTCAGATTTTTATGAACCGATTGAAGGAAAACCGTCCATTTGTAGAAGCCATCACTCTTCTGAACCACAATGTACCCTTACCTACGATTATGGAAGGATTGCTGGATGCAGATGTACAGTTGACCTTCTCGGCCGATGGTAATGAAATTTATTCGCGCAGCAGGCACATCAGCGAGTTGTATGCCGATGACCCCATCTTTCAAGAGATTAAAGAACTGATGGAGGGTGAAGACACTCCCAAAGTGAGAGCACGCTTGCAATATCTGCTCTCAACGATGAGCGTGATGAACACCGTGTTTTCACGCACCCGTAAGCGTGAAGTAACTACCGATATGTCGCAAGCTGAGCGTAAGCCTCATGCACGTAAAGTGGTATTAAACCCTGAAGAGCAAGAAGAATTTAATGCTGTCATTGAGAACTATACGGAGGACAATTCCTATACGGATTATGATGGTGAAGAAGTACTGACACAAGGTGGTGCATTGGGCTTGGTACAAAGAAAACGTCAGGTAGCCAGCAGTGTGTGGGGCTATTTGAATAAGGAAACCGATTTGGATCGTGGCATTGATGCTTTCGAAAGCTGTCCGGATGCCAAGGTAGAAGAACTTCAACGGATTATAGAAGCCGTATTCAAGAGTGGTACCAAGAAGCTTGTGGTATTTGCCTTGTTCCGTCGTACACTGAAGTATCTGCATATTCGCCTGAAAAAGGCTGGATACAATGCCCTGATTATTCATGGTCAGGTAGAAAACCGTGCAGAGATCCTTACGCAGTTCAAGAAAGACAAAAATACCCATATTCTACTTTCATCAGAAGTAGGTAGTGAAGGTTTGGATATGCAGTTCTGCAACTCGATGGTCAATTACGACCTTCCTTGGAACCCCATGGTCGTGGAACAACGTATTGGTCGTATCGACCGTTTCGGCCAGAAAGCCAAGGTGGTAAATATTTACAACTTGGTAGTAGCAGGCTCTATTCAAGAAGAAATCTATATGCGTCTGTTGGAACGTATCGGTATCTTCCGTGGCACCATTGGTGACATGGAAGCCATCCTCGACGCACAAGTGGGTAACACCGCGATGACCATTCAAGATGTGTACAACAAAATGGAAAAGGAGTTCTTTACCAAGGAGTTGACCCGCGAAGAAAAGGAACAGAAAATTGCAGAAGTAGCTCGTGCCATCGAAAATGAGAAGGAGAACTTGCAGCATCTGCAAGAAGGCCTCAGCAACACGTTGACCAATGACGCCTATTTCCGCGATGAGATTAACCGCATTCTCTATAACAATGCCTATGTGACCGATGAAGAGTTGCACAATTTTATCACCTCTGCCATACGTCAGCGTCTTACCACTTGCAATATGGAGGAAGTTGAAAAGGGTGTGATGGAGTTTGCTGTACCCATTAGTCAGCCTACCATCTTAAAGAACTTCTTGACGCAATATTGCGAAAACACCGATGAATCGAATATCAGTGTCAATCAGTTCAAACGTCGCATTGATGAACAACAGAAGTTTCTCTTGACCTTCAACCAGGAAAAGGCTTATGAAGACGGTACGCTCAACTACCTGAACATCTACCACCCCATGATTCAAGCCTGTTTGAACTACTTCATCGAGAACGATGATGAGACACGCACCTCATTCAGTTATGCCCTTCAAGCCGATGAACTTCTGCATGAAGGTGATAAATACTTTATGGGACTCTATCAACTGACCACCTCCCGCATGGTACAAAACGTAAAGAAAACCACGGCTGAACTACAGCCGGTACTCTTTAACTTACAGACTGGCGAAGTGGAAAGCAATGAAGCGGTTGTTGACCGCATCTATCGTCGTTCACAAGTAGAAGGTAACGAACGCAATGCCAGCAATGATGATGCTCAGGCAGAAGTAATCGAAGATATGCGTTACGACTTTGCTGATTATATCAGTGGAGAAAAGAAGCGCAGAATTGACGAGGCCAATCGCCAAGTGGAAAGTGACCGCAAGCGCAATGAACAACAGACGAAGGAATACTACACCTCTCGTATTGCCAACCACGAGTCTAACATTCGTACTTGGGAAGGTCTGTTGGAATTTGGCTTGGACGAGAAGGAGCATCGCAATCGTCAAGGTGCTATCCGTCTGGCCAAAGCCAATATAGCCCAGTTGCAACGTGAGCGTGATGAACGCCTTTCGTTGATCAATGAAGACCCACAATTATCCATCGAAGATAAATTGCTATCTTTGAATTTAATAACCATCATCTAAGAAAAAAGTGAAGACCATGATAACAGTTGGATTAGATTTCGGAACACACCAGACCAAGGTGTGTGTAGAAGAAAAGAACGGAGTGGAACTCAGTTACTCCTTCTTCAAATTTGCCGATACCGAAGGCAAACTTCAATACACCTTGCCCTCTATCATCATGATAGATGGACAAAATCGTTTGAAATATGGTTACGTACCTAAAGGGAAGAAAAAGAAGCTGATACGCTACTTCAAGCAAGCTACCTTTACGAGCATCAACAATGGACAAACGCAAAATGAAGCCATCTACTATTCCATCTGGTATATCGCTTTCATCCTTTTCGATCTGGAAGAAATGTATGGACAAGACTTTGCGATTCAAATGGGGGTTCCCACTGATGGCGCTCGACTGACCCATCAGAAGCAGTTGGCCGCTGTCATATTGGCCAGCGCTTATACGTTGGTGGAAGATGTCTTTGAAAACGATAAAGAAGCTTTCTTGGCTTGCACATTGAATCAACTGAAGGAAAAGACCGAAGTGGCTATCTATTCCAAAGAATTGAAGGATAATTATGGTATGCTGGTATTTCCTGAGGCTTACGCCTGCTTGATGCCGCTTATCTCCTCCTCCAAGATTGCCAATGGCATGTCGTTGATGGTGGATATAGGTGGTGGTACTACAGACATCTCTTTCTTCACCATTAAGAAAGATCCAAAGACGAAACAATATCGTCCCGTAGTCTATGATTTCAACTCCATCAACATGGGATTGAACTTTCTGACAAGCCCTGATGAAATGGATCCGGATAGATTGGATTCAAATGTTCAGGATGTCAGTGAAATTCTCAAAAACAAACGAAGCGATTTCTCCAACAACATCAACCAAGTGTGCGTGGCATTGATTGGTAAACTTCAAAGGGAGTTTAAGAAACAATGCAATCTGCGTATGGAAAGACTGATGGATGCTTTGAAATCACGTCCCATCATCTATACAGGTGGTGGTAGTACATTTACCATTCTACGTCGAGGTTATGGGGGCTTCAAAGACGTCATCCATATTTCGGAAAAGGAATGGCGCACTAAGTCTATTCAAGAACTAAGTACCATCAAAGCATTAGGTCTATGTCCCATTTTATCGACAGCTTATGGACTCTCTATCAGTGTGGCTGACGATAACATTAGTTGCGAACCTTTCCAGGACATCTTTGAGAATATCCGAGGTGCAGAGGAAGAAGGCGGACACGTTGTAAATAAATACGAATATGGCAAAGCATACGGTGGTTTTAGCTACGGCGATGACTATGATGCTTGGAAATAAATTTGACTCGTGCTTATGACACAATATGAATCTATCCATCAGAAGTTTCTACTCTATCTGGAGAAGAATGTGCGTACGTTTTCCGTAGAAGAACGGGAAGCGCTGGTACATTTTGCAGAGACCCAACTGGTGGACTATATACGAACCTATTTCATTCCTCACTTTGGGAAACTTTATGCAAAGACGGATGCTGCTTTGTATCAAGACTTACGCAACAAAGTAAATACCAAACCTGAGGCTAAAGCTGAGAACGAAGCATGTGAAGGCCGATATTCTATGGCATTGAAATACTATGCAGCATTTCTGCAATCGGCTATCTTCAAGGGAAAAGAAAAGGTGAAGCTTATGGCAGGCGAAGCAAAAGCATGTCAAGACCCTTTGCTGCCTGTAGAAGAAGCCGCACTCACAGAAGGAAAACTCCATCAGGTTAGTCTGACTAAGCACGAACGAAACCAAGCGCTTCGTCAGCTGTGCTTGAAGCACTATGGCTATACTTGTCAAGTGTGCGGAATGAACTTCGAAGCTGTATATGGCAAACTCGGTAAGAACTACATCGAGGTTCATCACATCAACCCTATTGCAGAAACCGATGGTGAGCATGTATTGGACCCCAAAACGGGTCTTATTCCCTTATGTAGTAACTGCCACAGCATGATTCATCGAGGAAAGAATGGTAGAGTGCTCACTCCGGAGGAATTGAAGGCCATTCTTCACCAGCAATAATCTAAACAAAAATAGCCTATGGGAAAGATAGATAACATAGAAGCTCTATTGGAGTTTAGACAAAAGCGATTGGCCTCATTTGATGTCAACGAGCCTTATGTCTGGCGTTTGCACCTCACTCATGAAGAGTTTGCACAGCTTGACAGCTGTATCTACGAAGTGGTGACTCATCATAGCGGAAGTTTGCGCGGAATGATGACGGAAGATCTCTCCCTTGTGATGATTGTCTATTTGGCTGAATGGTACAAGCGTGTGTATTGTGGCAACAAACAAGAGACATCTTTTGTTGCTAAGATTGGAAGCGGTGAACTGAAACAATTATGGGAACTATCCGGTATTTCCAGGGATAAGTATGTCTATAAAACTGACAATGGTATAAGTTTGTGGAAATACTCTATCTATGTACTGGGAGGTTTGGCTATTCAGCATGAATTGGCGCGTGGCGACCATAATCGATTCCTTAAGATGTTGTGCCGCATCTATTATGGAGAAGAGTGCAACTTAGAGGAATTGAATGATGCTGGTAGAGCCATTGCTTTTCAGCAATCTATCCGCCAGGGACATAGCCTGCACGTCTTCCTCAATGATATACTCAGAGGTAATTATGAGGATTCAGATGCTGATATGACTCGACTGCTGACCGCTATTCGGTGTGCAAACGATGAAGTGCTTCGATCAAAGTTTCGCATCGAGTGGTTGGTACATTATGACCCTGCTGCTACCACTATGCAACGTAAGTTGCGTGTATGGTTAAAGCCCGAAGAAACGGGAGGCGTACTGTATCAGTATCTTCGTTACGAGCGACTGCAGAGTTGGGGGTTGGTTCATCCTGAACAGATCAAATGGCTCCACTTCGGACTCCGCTGGTACGATAAAACGAAAGTCGTACAGGATATTGACCGCAAGAAACCACTCATCAGTTATTGTAATACCAACAATGGCTATGGCTTCTTGAGCTGGGGCATAGATAAATATGCCGTCAGCAATAGCATCCCAACCGAAGAGTTTACTCATCTTGAAATCATTGCCTTCGATGATAACCATCAAGAATGCTTTATTCAACGTGAAGAGGTCTTTGAGTGGTTGCAACTTTGGCGCATAGATGCATGGAAAGATGATTGGTCGAGCATGAAGAGTGCCCAGCATCAAACAGCTGTCATCTATAGTGCCCGCTGCTTGGCCAATCAAGAGGCAGATGATTGTAAAGCTTTTCATGGTAAAGGAACAGCAATGAGTGATGTTTGGAGTTGGAACTATATACAGAGTTCGATTATCCTGACTGATTCAAGAGGCCAAGAGCATGTGCTGTACAATCACATGGGTTACGACCAAATCTTTGCGCACCTCTATAAAGATACGATCTGTTATCAAGATGGCGGTCTGGTGCGTGTCATGGTTCATGACGAAGAAGAGGGTGACATAGAAGAACTCTTTCCCCTCATCTTTGGCAAGCATGATGTACGCATCTGCCACTTCGACACAAAAGAAAGCGACGAAGAACCCATGACGGATGAGGTTGCTGATGAAGTAGAGTTCAAGGGTGAAAATGGAAGATATGTGCTTTGGACGGAGGATGATGAGCCGCCCATGGGTCTGATTACGATTCGAGTACAAATAAAAGGCAAGTATTGTACCGAACGAATGGCTCACTTACAGGGCCCTATCGTCCGTGACTTGCAGCATCAAACCATCTGCTACCTTAATGAGGAAGGACAATTATCTACTTATCAGGATACCATCTCTCTGGATAAGCAACCCCTTGCCCCCACTGTGGAGCTGGAAATTGGTGACGTGACACTGAACGTATATCGACCTACTGATGTGAAAGAGGTTTACATAGATGGCCAGGTACTTACCTATGCCAATAAGGAAGATGGACTTACGATTCCTTACATCCTCAAGCATCGCCTTGCTATTGCAGATTTCGGTATGCATGGGTATTATCATTATGATTGCAGCTATCTATCGTCTATCTATCCGTTGATGGGCGACAATAACAATTCGGCATTAGGCTGTTGGCGTGATGGAAAGCTTTGGTCAGCTCAAGAGCTTGACGAGAAAGCTCCCGATTGGCTATCTGTCTGCGTGGGTACCAAACAAGAAACGGACGCACAAAGTTTTGACAAGCAGGACCTACAGTTCTACCTGTGTAACCTCTATAAGAATGAACCACCAAAGGCAGTCAATTATAACGAAGTACATTGCATCGGAAAGGGAGAAATCTTGTTTCAAGACTTGAGGGCTCCTACTGAAAGTCTGACGAATATCTTTCCTAAGATTGGCAAACCTGATCCTTGGGCTAAGAAAAAGAAGATTGAGAATATTGAATTGAATTGCTTCTTAATCGCTGCCCAATACAATCTCTATTTCGAGATCTTCTCGCCACTCAGAGATATAGGTTATGCGGATAAAAAGAGGCAACTCCATGAATGGAACGAAAAGGTATTACGACCTTTGCTCTGTTTCAGGAATGGGGAGCTAACTCAAAATGATAAAGATTGCATCGCACGGTTTGCGGAAGAATTCCGATGGGATGCCATCCCCTGTGAGTATATTCAAGTAGATAATAACATATAACATCATAAGTATGAAGTTTGCAAAATTATATAAGGACAATCGCGAAGCTGTAGAACGGGCGCTTCGTTCGATGTGGTGCGGTGAATCCGGCAATGATAGCCAACGCAAATATGCGGAAAGGCTTCGAGACGTCATCAAGGACATTTTTGCACCAGATGATGCCGTGCCTCTGGTGCAATGCATGAACTCCTACGAATCCGTTCATTCTGTGCCAGCCAAAACGGCAGAAAGTTTGGTGGGTGACTTATGGGAGAAGAGCTTGCCTAAGGGTGTGTATTATTCGCCTTTTGAACACCAATATCAATGTTGGCATGCACTCCTTGAGGAGAAGGATGCTAACGGCCATCCCATGTCCATCTGTGTGACTACAGGTACCGGTTCGGGTAAGACAGAGTGCTTTATGATGCCTCTCGTAAAAGACTTGATTGACGAACAAAAGAATCGATTGGAAATTTCTTCCAGTCAAATTCAAGCGCTCTTCCTCTATCCGCTCAATGCCCTGATGGAGGACCAGAAGGAACGTTTGGAGAAGCTGCTCGCAGGAACCAATCTTACCTATACGGTCTATAATGGTGACTTACCTGAGTATGAGCCCAAAAGTACCGATCACTCCAAGGCCGCAGACAATCTGCGCAAGCGCATTCGCCAAATCAGAGGTTGGGACGAGAAGACGAAGACCTATAAGTTCGAGCACATGGTCTATACCCGTGATGCTGTACGTAAGAATCCTCCCAACATTCTGCTCACCAATCCTACGATGTTGGAATATATCTTGCTTCGTGGTACAGATGCCAAGCTCACTAATCCTGAATTGAAGAGTTTGCGCTGGATTGCCATTGACGAAACGCATACCTATACCGGAGCCGGTGCAGCCGAACTGGCCATGCTCCTGCGCCGTGTATTGTTGGCCTTTGGAGTCAAGGCGGAAGATATTCGTTTTGCCACCTCATCAGCCACCTTTGGCAATGGTTCTGATCCAAAGAAGGAAGAACAGCAGTTGCGTGAGTTTATTGCCGGCATCACAGGGGTGTCGCAACAACAAGTAAAGGCCATTGGCGGCAATCGTGTAGGCGAAAATGAGATTCCACAAGGTGAAGACGAAGACCGTTGGCGTAAAATATTCCAGCGCGATTACGTAAGTCTGAATGAACTCTATCCTCAGTCGGATCAGACCATCGAAGAGAAGTTAGCCCTGTTGGATGAAATGTGCGCCAAAGTTCCTATGGGCAGCAATGGACTACCCTTGATGAAGGCCAAAGTCCACTATTTCTATCGTGTACCCAATAATGGCCTATTCGTCCGACTGACTGAACACGAGGATGGTGCTTTCAAAATCTACACCAAGAATACAAGCGAAGATGCCAATGAGGAGCAACCTCTGCTGGAGCTGAGTCGCTGCAAACACTGTGGCGAATATGTGGCTATTGCCAAAATCAATACCTCACCCGGAGAAGAGAATGGTACCTATCAACCGCTTGAACGGGATGATAGCGATATGTTCGACCTCGAAGAGGATGAAGAGGATGCAGTACAGAAATATGGCATTATCGGTCTGGCCAAAGATGATATTGCTACTGGTGACAACAATACCTCTATGATGGTGGAGGGCAAGAAGTTAGTGCCCGCCAGTGCAGGAAGTGGCGCTTGGCATTTGGTAGTGAATACTCAGTGTAGTTGCCCATATTGTAATAGTAAGCTGGCTCATAAGAAAAATAATGAAGAGGAAGTAACAGCCGATGCGACTGAAGAGATGGAGAGTGCTTATCTCCAGAAGTTTCGAACTTCAGCCGACTTTATCTCTCGCCAGATGGCTCCTTCTGTTTTGAATCAGTTGGAAAAAGGTTCATCAAAGGACCCTGCCAAGATAATGCTGCATGATGGTCAGCAGTTTATCAGCTTTGCGGATAGCCGACAGTTGGCGGCCAAAGCAACTTTGAAACAAAATTTGGAACAAGAACGGCTGTGGGTCTATAGTACAATCTTCCATGCACTGTCAAAGCAAAAGGCAGAGAGTGGAACGGTACAGCAAGAAATCGATAAAGTATCTGCTGAATTAGTTGCTTTGGCCTTGAAAGGTGATACTGATCAATTGGCTGAAGCAAGCAAAAAAATACAAGCTCTGAAAGCCCAAATGAAAAAATATTTCACTTGGCAGGAAATTGCTGATTTACTTATGAAGAGTAAATATTGCACGGTGTTCTGTAGGCAGTTTGTGAAGCGTTCTGGTGATAGTGATGAGCTGGGTCAGGATGGCAATATCCCTAAGGGAGTGTTGGAGAAGTATGTTCACTCTCTGATGGTGATGTATCTATCTACCCGACCTGCATCGGCTGCAGCTCCTGAAACTATGGGATTATTCCATACCCATTACCCACAGTTGCAGGACATCGCATTACCAGAAGCAGTTGAAGCATTCAATCAAGTGCTGGACATAGAATCCAACCGTATTTCTCAAGAAGATTGGCATCACTTATTGCAAATCTTTATGGATTATACGGTGCGTTCTAACCAGTCTTTGTTTTTGAAGCTTTCTAATACCAATCCGATAGACATCTTTGCTTGTGAACGATTTGCGACAGAAAAACCTCGCCGTCGTCCTATCAAGAAACCTGTGGTAGAAGTCGGCAAGCCTTCTCATTCACGTATCGTTCGCTATCTGTGTGGCTTGATAAAACGCGAGAAACCTGAATTGAAGACGGGTGACGTGTATCGTCAATATTTCAACCAATTGGCAGCCGTGGTAGATGCTTTGTGGGAGGATGTAAATGCTCCTAAGAATCATCTATTGGAGGAATCTGTTCACTGGAATAGCTCCAACCAACAGTTTGAACGTGATAGCAACGAAGCCACTCGTTTCAATTTGGCTAACCTCTGCTTCAAGCTCTATGAGGATGTTTATCTGTGCGATACAAACTCAGATTCATCTACACGTCATACGGTATGTCTCCGCCCCATCGAGAATTATTTCAAGGGATTTGCTCCTTATCTGATTGGAAACGAGGTTGTAGAATTGTCTAACGACTTACATGAAGTTTGGGAGGTGTATCCATATTATGAAGGAACATCCGAAGAGGTAACTATTGAAAAGGTAGAAGCTTGGGCAGAAACGCATCGCTCACTCTTGTGGAACCATCACATTTGGGGTAAAGAAGGTGTATTTGGTAATCGCCTGACTGAAATTCACCAAGTACCTAATCTCTTCATTCAAGCTGAGCATACGGCACAAGTAGATAAGGAAGTATCTCGTTCCTTGCAGTCGGAATTCAAGGATCATGCCATTAACATCTTGGCTTGTTCTACAACTATGGAAATGGGTGTGGACTTGGGTAACTTGGAGGTTGTCATGCTGAGTAGTGTGCCACCACAACCATCTAATTATAAACAGCGTGCGGGTCGAAGCGGACGTAATAATAAGGTTTGCAGTGTCTGCATTACGCTCTGTGGAAGTGATGCCATCGGTTTGCGTACTTTGTTCAATCCGTTGGAGAATATCATCAATCGACCGGTACAAGTACCCATGGTGGACCTGATGAGTCCGCAGGTGGTACAGCGTCATGTCAATTCATACCTGGTAAGAGCCTTTGGCGTGTTCAAAGATGGTGATGAGGGTGGTAAACTGACTCAAAAGGTATTGAACTACTACACGAACTTCATCTTCATTCGTGAGGATAAGAAGACGGTAGTGGTGGATCCCGCAACCAATAGCACACAGGAACCAACCGCCAAGTTGGGTGACGAGACTGGTACCATGTATGCCAGATTCAACTTGATGTGTAGCCAGGCTTTGGACGAAACTGTACGTGACGAACTGAACCAGCTTTTGAAAGGTACTCTCTTTGAAGGACATCCCGACTTCGTAATCAGCAAAGCCAGAGAGAACAATGAACGCTGTTATGCTGAGTTGAATAACCGACTGGAAGATTACTGCATTGCTTTCAATAACTCCAACGCAAAGAAGTACCCCAAGTTCCGCAACCTGTTGAAGATGCAATACATGGAGGTGCTGAATGAACGATTGCTCAATTACTGGGCAACCAGCCGCTTCACACCCAATGCGAATATGCCTGTAAATGTGCTTACCTTGGATTTGAGTGACAGTGGACAGATTGATTTCTCTACACCTGCCACTTCTTCCAACCCATCGTATGGTCTGCGCGATGCCATTGCGCAATATGCACCCGGTAATAACATTGTGGTGGATGGAGTAGCCTATGTAGTGCGTGGCATTCAGTTCACTAATATGTATCAAGGAGTACGAGCCTTTAAACAGATATTCCGTAATTCTGATAAATGTGTGATTGATGATCCTTCTCTTGATGGTAAGATTCGTTGGGATGTGAATGACAAAGAATCGGTAGAATTGGTACAACCTGTAGGCTTTGTGCCGGACATGAACGACGGAAAAACGCGTATCATGGAGACCAATAGTTTCACTCGCGTAAGTGCACAACTGTTAGATACTACTGATTGGGACAATAACGTGACTGAGCCACACCTCTTCTCTGTTAGAAGCAACAGAGAAACCGGTAACGCCAAAATTCTTTACTACAACGAAGGATTAGGCTATGGTTACTGCTTCTGTAGTCGCTGTGGCCGCATGACGCTGGAGACAGGTGTTGCCGATGGGCCAAGTGTATTAGACAAACTACCTGATGATATGAATACCCTGAAGCCAAAAACAGAAGGTCGTCCCCGTTATCATCATGCGATAACCGGTAAGGAATTGCATTCAGCCTGCAGTGGGTCAAATAATAAGGATTGCATCCGTCGTAATGTAATTATCGGAGATTTGGTTCAAACAGACTACGCAGAGATTCGCATTCGACATAAAGGTGCCAAGCGTTGGATGAATAGTCGTTCTGAAGATAATTTACTCTTCACACTGGGTATCGTGTTTACTCAATCCTTACTTGATATCTTAGGTAAAGAAAGAGGCGCTATTGATTTTGCTGTGATGCCCAACGGTCATCTCTGCTTGTTCGATACGAATCCAGGTGGTGCAGGTTATGCCAATCAGATGGCAAGCGTACCCCTTATGAAGGATGTTATTACCGCCTCCAAGCAGATATTACTTCATGCCAAGGAACGCAACTCAAAGGATATGCTACTCGATAAATTCACGCTTCGCTTCATGAAGTACGTGGATATTGATGCTGCATTAGACTGGATTGAGGAAGAGGAAGTTTCACGAGGTGAGACGCCTGAGGAAATCGCGTTCGTATCTAAAGATGCGACTGAAACGGATATCGTGAATCTGGAGAGAGCCTTTGCAGCGTCTTCTGGTGAATCTATCTTGTTCGTAAACGACAGCTATGCTCATTGGAACTATAACGACTCGGAACACGGTTGGCGCACGCATTATCTACATTACTTTAATACCCATCAAGGTATGACCACTGTTTGTGTAGTTCGTACGAATCATGATGCCATGCCCGAACCTATATTGGATATGGTGCGTTCTATCAAGAGTGGATGGGCTAAGGATGTAGTCATGATGGACTCTCCGTATGGAGATAAGTCGGTCTATCCCATTGCCTATATTGATGGAAACCTGTATTTCACCAATAATGCTGAAAATGCGACATTAGATGATGCGTGGGGTAATAAGACGCTCTATTGTGCAAGAGTTGAGAATATATTGCTTCATGCCAAATCGATTGATTGCTCTTACAAAGATTCGACCAAGGTATTCATCTTGAGCGGTCATGATACGCAGTTGGTTAAGACCAAAGAACTGGGTGAAGTCATTCAAAACCACTCAGGCAACATCATCAATGGTTTTGTAGATTATTGCAAAAGCAATGGCGGAAAAATACACATCAGCTATCAAGATGAACATTTGAAAAGTGTCATGGGCATGGTGCTTACGCTACAAACAATAGGCCATCTGATAAAGCAAATTGGCAAAGAATTCGAATTAGAGTTCTTGGTTGAGCGATTTGAGGATAATTGCTATAAGGCAAGTATTATGGCCAATTTGAAAAATTCATCGGAACGCGATATGCGTCTGGGTGATTTGTGCGAAGGTTGGTTGGCTGATATGGAGCATAATGTTGGTGTCCACGGCGAACTTGTTCCCATTGAATCGCGTAAAGAAAGGAGTCTCACTCATTGGCGTGTTCTTTCATTCGAATGTGGAAACAAACGATTGCACATCTATCCTGATGGAGGCTTCGCTAATGGCTGGAATCTGCAACATGGTAAGGAAGTTCACAATAAGTTCTACACATTGGATAATACAGATACCAATGATAACATTGCCTTGGAACGAGCACAAGACATCAAGTTTGATGTGAGTGTGGAAGATATTTAATGGTTTTGTTTCATCTGTGCACAAAGACTGCACAGATGGAACTTTATTTTGTCCTATAATTTAAAAACAAGAAAGATTATGCCCATCAATAAGAATGCAATGATAAGGTATCAGGCCCTTGACAGATGCTTACAGAACCGCCAGAAGCGGTTTTATATGCAGGACTTGATTGATGCTTGTAATGAGGCATTGGCTGATGTTAATGGCAGCCGTGGTACAAAGGGAGCAGAAGGTGTCGGTCGCAGACAAGTTTACGATGACCTGAATTTTATGGAAGATCCTATGGGATTTGGAGTGACGATTGAGAAAGTGAAAGATGGTCGTAAGACCTACTATCGCTATGCTTATGACTCTAAGACTATCAAGGATCAGCCGATTAAGCAAGAGGAAATTGATATGATTCATGATGCACTGATGCTGCTGAAGCGATTTGACGGTGTGCCTCAGTTTGAATGGCTGAATAACGTAGAGACTTGTCTTTACACAACCAGCAAGTTAGGTAAAAACACAGAGTCTGTAGTTAGTTTCCAGCATAATCCTTACTTAAAGGGAATGAAATGGTATCAGCCTCTATTTGATCTGATTGTCAATCATCGAGTGATTGAACTTGAATATCAACCTTTTGGCAAAGAGGATAGAATCGTCAAAGTTAGTCCTTACTATTTGAAGCAATACAACAACCGCTGGTTCTTGATTGCTAGACGTGAGGGTTATACTTACTTGTCGAATTACGCTATTGACCGTATCGTCAATATCACTGAACTCGCTGACACATTTGTTCCTTTGGATGATGATTTCAGCTTTGAGGAATATTTCGGTGATGTGGTGGGTGTTTCAGTAACAAATTCTCCTGTTGAGGATGTTGTTCTTCATGTGACAGATAAAGCATTAGGATATATTGTAACCAAGCCTTTACATGAGTCACAAAGCACTCGTCCAGAACCTCTTGAAGATGGCAGATGGAAGATAACGCTCAAAGTGCAAGAAAACTATGAGCTGATGTCTCTCCTGCGTTCTTTTGGTGATGGAATTGAAGTCGTTCAGCCTCTTTCTCTGCGTGATAAGATGAAGGAGATGCTTCGTCGCATGACGGAAATATATGCAGATTAATGTTCCTATAATTATTTTATAACTAAATTTTGATACGAATATGGCAAATTTATTAGATGAAGTGACTAGGCCGGTCAATGATAATGGCCGTGACATCCACGTAATCGATCGTCAACTTCCCGTGAAGATTGGCATCGGTTCTACGATTTTTGAAATCGCACTTTGGGTAACTATTCCCGTGCTGGTATTGTTGTATGTACTCATCATGGGTGCTACACTTGAAAATGCATTGCTGGTAGGTGTTGTTGGTTGTTTGGCTGGCATCTTGCCAGGGGTGATTTTTATCTTCATGAAAATCTCAGCTCGCAACTATTTCCAACAGCTTGAGCAACGCATTCAGGCGGAAGCTTCTAACATCGACAACTTCTTGGAACAGCGTGTACAAATTCTTCAGAACGTGGTAGGACTTGTAGAACGCGCTATCGACTTGGACAAAGATGTGATGAAAGCCGTAGCAGCGCTTCGTGGCGGTGGTAGCATCAATGCTGAGAATCGTAATGAAAGGAGCCAACAAATCAATTCTGTTTGTGCTCATCTCTTTCCTCAAGTAGAAGCATACCCTGAGTTGAAAGCTCATAATGCGATTGCTGATGCTATGCAGCAGAACAGTTACCTTCAGCGTGAGATAACTGCTGCACGCACCGTTTATAACAGTCGTGTGACACAATGGAATACTGACATCTTCGCTTGGCCAACCAAAATGATTGTAGCAGCTCGACAGGGTTACACTACGCGCATACCATTTACAGCTTCGGTGGAGACTCGTGAGATGGCCAGAAGTAAGTTCTTTTAAGTAGAAAGCTATGTTGAAAGACATCTACGACCCACTAACAGAGTACATCAATGTGTTTCGTGACCGCTTCAAGGTTGTTTCAGAAGAGACGTTTGCTGAATTAGCAGCAGAGGCGAATGTGAACATTGAGGCAAATCATGAGACTTGCCGCCAGCTATATGCAACTGAAGATGTACTGTCTTCTGTAAAAACGTGTATTGGCTGGTGGACAGCTCTGTCTGTACTCTTATGGTTGGGCGTAGCGGCTGGTGTTGTTGCGGCTCTCTTCTTTCATCAAGAGCTGGAATCACAAGTTCTTGTTTGTATAGCGATAGCTGCACTGGTGGCCACCATATTTCTTTTTGTGAGTGTGCATCCTCGATTAAAGAAGCTGAAAGCTGAGCGTGATGATTTGGCTTCAAAAGCTGAGCAACTGAAAAATGAAGCTTGGGAACAGATGGCCCCACTCAATCGGTTGTATGATTGGGATGTGCTCACCCGCATGATGACTAAAACTGTACCTCGCTTAGAGTTTGACCCCTATTTCACTACGCAACGTCTGGCTGATTTAAAGATGACCTATAATTGGGATGACTCTTTCAATGCCGAACGCTCTGTGGTATATTCTCATTCAGGCTTAATTAATGGCAATCCGTTTGTGATATGCAGAACGAGGAAGATGGAAATGGGTTCCAAAACTTACTATGGTTCGAAGACTATCACATGGACTAGACGTGAGCGTGGTGCTGATGGGAAGTATCATACTGTGCGTCACTCTGAGGTTCTGACCGCAAGCGTCACCGCCCCTTATCCAGAGTATTTTGAGAAGACGCGCTTAATCTATGGCAATACAGCTGCTCCTGATTTAATATTCTATCGGAAGCAAAGCGGATTAGCTGGAAAGGAAGATTCGCTGTCTTTTAAATGGAAAAAGCATTCACTGCGTAGGAAGGCACGAAACCTAACAAATGCAGATTTTGCTATGATGACCAATGAAGAGTTTGAAGTAGCCTTTAATACAAGTAATCGTAACAACAATCAGCAGTTCGCCCTTCTGTTTACGCCCTTGGCTCAAGAGAGTATGCTCAAGCTATTGGAGGATAGAGAAGCTGGCTATGGTGATGATTTTGACTTTGATAAGAATAAGATGATTAACACCATCACTCCAAATCACATGCAAGAGTTGAATCTAGACATGAACCCTGATCAATATCGGCATTTCGATTATGATAAGGCCAAGGCCGACTTCTATACGATTAACGCCAGATATTTTCGTGCCATCTATTTCAGCTTAGCTCCTCTGCTGTGTGTGCCCATATACCAGCAGATACGGCCTTTGAGCGATATATATGGCCGTGACATGCAACGTCACAGTTCATTTTGGGAACATGAGGCCTTGGCTAACTTTTGGGGACAAGATCATTTCAAGCATCCAAGTTGTGTGACTGATTGCATCCTCAAAACAGAACAAACTCAAGGTAGAGATGATAGCTCTACCATTACCGTACATGCTTATGGTTATCGCTCTGTTCAAAGATTAACCTACATCAGCAAATGGGGTGGCGATGGACGCTCACACCGTGTTCCTGTCTATTGGGATGAATACCTTCCTGTAACTGGTCAGGGCAACATCTATATGAAGGAAGATAATGACTTTCAAGATGTTTCAATCACTCAACGTCAGCGTCTGAATCATATTAACAATGTGCTTGGACAGACAAATCTTGATTTGTACAGAAAGCATATTGCTTCCAAAATCTAATTATCATATGAGCAACTATTACGACGAAGATAACTATCGCGATTATCAAGACTATCATGAACAGGGACTTGAAGGCGAATATAAGGGTGATCCACCTCCCGGTTATGAGAGTTGGGCTGAATGGCACTATATACATGGTGACGAACTTCCAACAGATGCGGATTATGGCATATATGCTGATGACTATATTCCTGTGGAATCTAGTACCGATGAATATGTCTATGACCCGAATTCCGATACATACTATTGCCCAAGGACTCACAAAAGGCTGACCCAACGACAACTGGATGCTGAAGCCGAGCGAGAAACGGAAAAGATTAATGCCCTTGCTGCTCGGATTGAAGCTCAGAATAGACGACGAACCGAAAGCCGAAAACCAAAGTGGGACAAGAATGGTATGATGAAAGGTAATGAAGCACACCAAATTAGAAATTCAAAGGAATCAATTCTAAAACTTGCAGCTGAGCAAGGCGTTCATCCAGATATATTTTTTCGTACTGATGAGGATTGCAGTAAATGGGTACAAGATTATAATACGTGGCTTTACAAACACCCTCGCTTCTATACCATCTATAAATATACATGCCTATCAATAGGTTGCTTGTGTATAGTCATCTTCTTCCTGGTGATGTTGTTCGGGTGCTAATCGTATAACACAGCTACGAAAATTTCGTTAACAACTCGTCGGCCATCTAGCTATTAGAAAATAACATTCAAACTTACATATAATAAGAACCATAATCTCAATAATGATATGAACTATACATGGATACCATACTATCAAGAGTTCGCAGAAAAGCTCTTGCCCTTTCGTAATGACAGAAAGTCGTTGCTGAAGTTGATTTATGACCGACGAGAGGAACTTCTTGCCGGCTATCTGCATGATGAGGATGGTTATGACGATCTCTGTTCGGACATAGACCCTTTCACTACATTTGGACTCTTCAATAGAGGCATCAAATCTCAAAACAGAATTCATACGACCGAAGTGTTTAAAACACTACTAGGTATAAAAGCTGAAGTACCGAAAGACTTCAGAGGTATTCCTGTGCTCAACAATCAAAAATCTCATTTCTTTGGCTTTAGAAGCAAAAGAAAAGCCAATGACATCGAGAGCCTTTGGGCGCTATTTGAGAAGGTGGTAAAGAATGAAGGTTTTGAGGATGAATACAATGCAGTTGTAAGTCAATTCATTATCAATGTTAATGTCACAATGGCATTGTTTTGGATTCGTCCGAACGATTTCCTCGCTTTTGATAGTACTAACAGAGATTATCTCAAGAAGCAATATGGTATTGATTTACCCAAGAGAGTACCAGACTACAAAACGTATATGAGCTTGTTAAAGGGTATCAAGGAAAAGATTGCTTCTAAAGAAATCAAGGAAAAAGCATTCTATGAACTTTCTGCAAACGCAAATGAAGGTGAGCATACAACAGACAGAGATACCAATCACACATGGTATGACGATGTTGTACGCATTCTCAGCAGACGAAAGAATATCGTAATGTATGGCGCTCCTGGCACGGGCAAAACTTATGATGTTCCTGAAATTGCCGTAAGGCTTTGTGATCCTGATTTTGACTGCTCTTCAAGAGAAGATTTAATGAAACGCTATAACCAATTAAAGCATGATAAGCGCATTGCATTTACGACGTTCCACCAATCAATGGATTATGAAGACTGGATTGAAGGATTAAAGCCTATAGCAGACAACAATCAGGTGACCTATGAAATAGAATCCGGCATTTTCAAACAACTCTGTGAGGAAGCTGCACGTCCTATCGTGAAAGATAAGCACATTGGTATAGCTGACGATGCTGTTGTATGGAAGGTTTCTCTTTGTGGAACTGGTGATAATCCGGTACGCAAAGAATGTATGGATAATGGACACATACGTATTGGATGGGATGACTATGGCCCTGTCATTTCTGATGAAACCGATTGGAGTATCTACAACGGTGAAGGCAAACGTATCCTTGATGCCTTTCTGAACAGTATGAAGATTGGTGACATTGTAATGAGCTGTTATACTAATACTACCATTGATGCCATTGGTGTCGTTGTTGGTGATTACGAATTTATTGATTCATACCACGACTATAAGAGAGTTAGGAAGGTCAATTGGGTTCTAAAAGGTATCAATGAGAATATCGTTGAGATGAATGATGGCAAGACGATGACATTAAGTACTGTGTACCGTTTGAACTCCATCACTTTAGATAATGTGAAAGCGCTCTTAGATAAGTATCAGAAGCCAACCACGATGGAGGTCAATACTAAGCCCTATGTGATGGTTATTGACGAGCTTAACCGTGGTAACGTTTCAAAGATATTTGGCGAACTGATCACGCTGCTGGAAGCAGACAAACGCAAGGGAAGCAAAAATGCTGAGAGTGCGTTGCTTCCGTATTCGAAAAAGTCGTTTATGATTCCCAGCAACGTATTTATTATAGCCACGATGAATACGGCAGACCGCTCTTTGGGGACATTAGACTACGCCATCAGAAGACGATTTGCCTTTATCCCCTGGAAGCCTTATTCTCTTGAGGGTGAAGTAGAAGGATTTGATGAAGAGTTGTTCAAAGAAGTAAGTGCTTTATTTATTTCCAACTATGAGGACTATGAAGCAAGTGAATGGGATCCTAACTTTACTTTAGAACCAGCTGAAACTCTATCGGAAGAATACAAACCTGAAGATGTGTGGATTGGCCAAAGTTATTTCATAATGGAGGAAAATGGAGAATACATCACAAGTGATCGTATTCTCTATGACATCATTCCACTACTACAGGAGTATGTGCGCGATGGTGTACTTACCGAAGAGGCACAAGATACTATTGATAACTTATACCAAAAAGCAATCGAGCAATGACTATAATACAACTTCAAGAGCAAATACTGGAGAATACACCACTTCTTCGGCAAGATGCAGACTTCATCCTCCCATATCTGGAGGATGGAGAAGAAGTTGTGTACACTGTCAAAAGGGGACGTGAGGAAAAAACGCCTTGCCTATTGCTTAAACGTCAATCGGAACAGATTGCTGCAAGCGGTTCCTATTTTGTAGGAATAGACTGGCTTCGTGAAAACGAACTTGCCGTACAAGTAAGCCCCAAACTGAACAATGGTTTTGAGGTTGACTATGTGAGAATGCTCAATGATGCTCTTCTTGAACCTGAGAACTTTGAACATCTAACAGACTTGATTACAATCAGATTTGATAAACCATCGATAAAGGTAAGTCAACAGCAAGACATACTCAGTATATTTCTCATTACAGAATATCTGAGCATTTTGCATCGCATAGTAAGAAAGGGATTAAAGCGAAGTTACTACACAGTTGAAGAAAACCTTGCTAAAAAGGTTAAGGGTAAAATTATTATAGGAAAGAATATCCGTAAGAACCTTTCGAGAGGTAATATTACAGATAACGTCTGTCGCTATCAAGTTTATGATATTGATTCTCCAGAGAACCAAATTCTCAAAATGGCACTTAGGTTTTGCAGCAAGCAGCTTGAAATCTACAAAAATGCAGTCAATATAGAGCCCCTAAAGAAAAAAGTTCGCTTGATTGCGCCATACTTCGATAGTGTCAGTGATGAGATTAGCGTTAAGTCTATTAAAAGCTATAAAGGCAATCCTGTATTTAAGGAATACAACCAAGCAATAAAGTTTGCACAATTATTGCTACGCCGCTATAGCTATGATATTACAGTTGTTGGTAAGCATGAGATTCAGACACCACCCTTCTGGATTGATATGAGTAAGCTCTTTGAACTGTATGTTTTCCATCATCTGCGTCAGGTCTTCACAGTTAAGGGGGAGGTTCGTTATCATG
Organism: Bacteroides sp. D2; assembly: GCF_025147085.1. Taxonomy (NCBI): domain Bacteria; kingdom Pseudomonadati; phylum Bacteroidota; class Bacteroidia; order Bacteroidales; family Bacteroidaceae; genus Bacteroides; species Bacteroides sp. D2. Next base: position 5,490,754 of record NZ_CP102261.1, read on the forward strand.
TAAACGCATACTATCAAGAGCTGGACTACTTGCTGAATCCTGCAGAATGGCCAGAGCCCTATATTATCGATGCGAAATATAAGCCTCGGTATAAATCGTCAAAAGGAATATCCATCGATGATGCAAGAGAAGTTGGTGGATATGCGCGGCTTAGTAGCATCTACACCAAACTGGGCCTTGATGAGAATACAGCTCCACCCATAAAATGTCTGATAATCTATCCTGACCAAGAGCAGGAAGAGCGTTTCACATTCACTCGATACAAGGAACCTCAATTTGAAAAGGTGTGCGGATATGTAAGGTTTTATAAAGTTGGAATTAAATTGCCTGTAATCAATGAATAAAAGGAGAAATGATAGCATAAAAGCGCCTATAATTGCCATTGACCGATTACGGATTGAAATCAATTATTCCAATTAAAGGTATTAGCTATGATCAAACTTGAACAACGATTGAGAGGCTTTTCTCTAAGTGAATCCTCTCACCAAAACATAATCAGCGGAAGTTATGAAGCTCCCACAGAATTTGCGGCAATAGCCCAAACGACTTTGGCCGGACACTTTTGTGTCAAAGGCAAAGAAGGTAACGTTCTTGTACGCCCTACCTGCGTGGAGTTCTATTATCATGAAGAGGCCGAACACGGAATTAAGGATTATATTGTGTACCACCGCAATATGAAAGATAATCCCAAGCCTGCTTTCGATTTCGGAACTTTACATAATCATGTGTCTGGTATTGATATTGCCTTTGAAAAAGGTGACTCACCAGATAATGCCATTCGAGCTTCTATGCTAATTCGTGAGTTTGAAATTGACGGAAGGAATGACGACCGCTCAACGATGCTTTACGAAGCACTTTACCAGCAATCATCAGTATTTGAAGGCATTTCCGTACAGTGGGTTGATGGCAATGTGCCAGTTGAAGTTACTGCAGATGTTCGTAAGAATGTGGCTCTATTCGATACCAATGGAGAAAAGAAGAAAACTTCTGATTATCCGGAACTATTAGCTACAGAAGACAAGAAGTATGTACAAGACTTACGCAAATGGCAGTTCAAGCGCAAACAGATTGTAGACTCAGATACCAATAAAGTGTATATCTCTTCTTGGCTAAAAGACGAATGCCCAGATTTCTATGGGCGCTTTATCTCCTTGCTTCAAAATAATGGAATAGTATTTCAAGTAATGCAGTCAACCAATGATATATGGGCTCGTGATTACATGCCCATACAAATTTATGATGACCACTTCGTACAGTATTGTTATAATCCAGACTATCTGCAAAAGAGTGAAGAAGACAAAGAGAGCATTACTGATGTTGATTCTGTATGTAATGAGCTAGGCATACAAACTTATAAAACGGATTTGGTGATAGATGGTGGCAATGTGGTGAAAGCAGGGAAATACATCATTATGACGGAAAAGGTCTATGTTGAAAATAGCCATCTAAAGCCTGCTGAAGTTAGAGCACAACTTCGTTCAATCTTCCATCGTGATGTTATCATGCTGCCATGGGATATAAAAGAACATTATGGACATGCAGACGGAATCATTAAGGCTATCGACGACAACACAGTTCTTCTGACCAATTACGATGATTTTGATTTTCATTACGCAAAGAGGTTTGAAGAAATCTTGAGTAAATACTTCACAGTGAAAAAACTTAGCTACCATGTGGAGTATCCTAATAAGAATAACTGGGCTTACATCAACTTCTTGCGCATTGGTGATACGATTTTCATACCAGGATTAGGTGCAGAAGAAGATGAACAAGCACTTCAACAAATCAAAAGTTATTATCCTGAATGTAAAGTGCTACAGATAGAAGCTTCTGAAGTTGTCGAGAAAGGTGGCGCTTTGAATTGTATCACTTGGAATATCAAAGAGAAATTATAACGCTTATGTTAGACAATAAGAAACCACGTATCATCAATGTAACACGTAAACCCTCAAAATGTCCTGATTGTGGTAGTCAGGTGGTAGATATAATCTATGGCACAGGAGACATGACTGAGATTGAGTTTGTGCTGGAGTACCGAAAGGATGCCATCATGGGTGGTAATAATATACCTCGTCGGCCACCGATATGGAGCTGTTCTTGTGGTTGCAAGCGCTTTCGCAAAGTCAATCCAGATGGGTCTGATGCTGCTGTAAAGGTAAAAATGCTGAAGAATATGCGTAAGGCACCTGCCACTAAGATCAATTGGACTTCAGATTTGGCAAGTCGAGCATTGGAAGATAATCGACACGAAATCATGCACCACTATGAAATGGAGATTACTACAGAATTGGATGAACATGAGACTTTGAGCATTACAGCCGTCAGTGGTAGTGATGCAGAAGACCAAGCAACAGAATTGGTGGCAAAGGGATTTGTCGGACTTCGAGGACGTAAATGTGTGGCCATCGAAGTATTTGACGCTGAATAGACCGAATTGTAGTATTATAGTAAATCCATGCTGCAGATTGATGACGCGACTCATCTTCTGTCAGCATGGATTTGTCTATGCCTACTCCACATGATAGATGGAGATTATCGGTCTGAACCGATGCGCCTGATTCTTTGGCGTTTCCTGATAAGTACCAGACTGCATGGAGAACAACCAAGCCTTGTTTTCCGTTTGACCTTCCACTTCGGTAGATGACCATAACCAACAGTCGCCTGGCTCCAGACTGATGGGCTCGCCACCCACAGCCTTTATTCGTTCGTTCACAGCATATCTGACTGGAAAGAGGTAACTCAACTGGCGAATAGAAGGAACGAAGGCCGACTGGCCATAGCTCCACATGTCAAAGACCTTGATGGCCATTGAAGAAGAAACATCTTCGCAATGGTATAAGGCGTAAGTATTTGCATTACCATCCTCGTCAGTAAGTGAAGCAGATGTTTCCTGTTCCACACCGAGACTATCGGCAAAGGTTTGAGGAGCCATATCGTGGATGTAAACAGCATAACCGAGGCAGTTGATTTCAGAATTTTGGTTCACATGATATATGATGGCAACCGGTTCTTTGCCCGAGTTACTGAAATCTGTAGCGGAAATCACGGTACCATCGGCACACACCACATTCCCCACTTGAAGGGAAGAAGTAAAAGGTGTTACGATGTCATGGTTGCACTCACAAGAGGTAGTTACCCAAAGTGAGACCACCAGCATCAGCGATAAGATGATTTGATTTAGTCTCATAACAAGGGAATTTCAAATGATTTGACAACGAATTGGGCAGACTTATCGAGAATGAACCAATGTTCCGAACGGCACAGCTTCCCTTCAGCATTGGGTGCTTCAACTTCCACCTTGACCTTCCAACCTGAGAAGGGAGCTTGCGGTTTCTTCTGTCCATGTACCTCCGGTTGAATGTCCCCAAAGGCCACTAAGGCACGAAGTGTAGTCATGGCTTCCATTTGACGTTCCACCAACTCATTCATTTCCCTGTTGTCGGGATTGAAATCCTCGAAATTGTTCGTGGTTTTCATCACCTGCTCATTGATTTTCATCATCATTACGGAGAGTGCCATTCTCTCTTCCATGGTCACATAGTTCTTGCCAAAGACGGAATCTGCTTTGCTGAAACCCAGTATTTTGACCGATTCCGGATGATCCACGGTAGCCATCAAGGCTTTTTCAGCTACCTTTACCGCCAAGTCGTTCGGTTTTTCCGAACAACTGACACAAGCTACTAACATGCCGCCCCAAAAGAGAACGGCTGTGACCAAGATGATCACGATTTTCATACCCGGTCTCATATCTTCACGATTTGAAGTTTATCCGGAGAAAGGCCGAGACGTTTGCGATAGATGGCTCCATCCTCACGATACATCTCCAGTTCTGAATTCGTTATTTCCTTTTCACAGATTTCCTTGGCTTCGGCTAAGGTCAGCTGATGACCACCGATGTTTCGCCAGATGGAGAAGGTGCAGGGAGCTGACTGGTTGCTGTAGTTGGAACAGTTGAAGGCACGCGAACTGACACGGACATCACCACCGCAATGGGGACATTTGCCGATAACGTACAGCATGTTGATAGCCCCATCATTGGCCAGCTCCAGTACAGCAGGGAATGCTTTGCCTTCTTTGGTAGCGAAGCCATCCAAGAGGATGCTACGCTTCTCCAGGAGTTCAGTCACTTCCTCATCACCCATCTTCCGATTACCGATGATGCTATTGATATTGAGGGTACAAGTGGGTTGTTCACCCAAGTTATTCTCACAGCGATAACCCTTGCAGGTCTTCACTACGTTGCCGCCACACAAAGGGCAGCGACCGATTGTTTTCTTTTCTGTTTCCATTTTTCTAATGTTTTTGATTCTTGATTTGATTTTTACCATTTCAGCACGTACCCTTGGTTCCAGTCTGCGATGATGCCGCCAATGATGTTCTTACCAGACATTACGTTAGCCCATCCTTCAGGGTCAAGGGAGAACCAAAGGTCGTTCCAAGAGAGGGTACGGACTTGCCATGCCAAGATGAAGAGGTCTGTGTTAATGGCTTCGAGCCTTGTCACCACTTCATTGGCCACATAATAGCGTTCCGAAGAGTTGAGCAGGTTGACCTTGTGCTTCTCCTTATTGCCATCAGAGTTCGTCACATTGTAGCTACCCGAAGTCACCAACTGCTTCATGAAAGGGTAGAGAGCCGCCATTTGTGTAGCGGCATCGGTCAGTTCATCGGACACGATGGCCGCAATGGCCGTTCCTTTCAGGTTGCCACCTACAGACTTGGTCAGTAAAGAGATGTTCTGCGGTATCTCCTTTGTGACCAACTCTCCTGCCCGCTTGATTTGATACAGATTCTGCATGGCACCTTGCGCATTGGATAGGTACTCCAGCATTTTGTCTTCGACCCGATGTACCCGATCGAGGGCGATGCTTACGGCTGCTTCGGCTGCAATTATTCTCTCTTGCGTCTTCTTGCGCTTCTGATGAATGTCATTCAGCACCACCGTTTGCGCCACTACCTCAGCAGTTAGAGCTGGGTCGGTTTGTTGGGCAAGTACAGGAGTACCAGTAAACGCAAAGCTTAATGTAACCACCAGAGCCATTGCTTTTGTATGAATTGAGATTGCTTCCATATTCGTTAGATTTTGAGACCGGCATTTCTACGCTCTGCCAATTTTTGTTCACGTTCTTCCTTACGAGGAGTCATTATCACTTCCACGGGCTTATTCAACAGACAATCGTTCCAGTCTTTGAAAGCCTTGGGTGGTAACCGTTGTCCCATACGGTAACGAATGTGTAAGTGTTCACTCAACTGTGCAGTCAATGAACGGTCCTGACTCAAAGAGAATGCCTTTCCTTTGGCTTCCACCAGAATCCCCTCGTTGGTTTTATTGATTTTCATCGGTATCTCTTCCAATAAAGCCAACATACGAAGGCCATAGATACGTCCCGCTAAGTCGTTATCAAAACAGTCGTAGGCTTTGGCTTGCGGAAAGCGCTGCATCACGTTTGTTATCTGCTCATCAGAGAAAGTTCCGCCCAAGGACACCAAGGCTATATCAGTAGAGAGCTGCAAGCGATTTAGTTGATAGAAAGCCATGGCATCGAAAGCGGATTCGCAGAAGAAAACTTGTTTGACAGCATCGTGATTACCCCTTGAGAGGTCGGCTACCCATGCCGCAGAATTGGAATTACTTCCTGCGGCTTTGGATTTATAACCGCCATAGCCTCGTATCTCGTAACCCTTGACTGTGGTATCATCCCCTTGGGTATAAGGAAAGCCAATGTTGAAGCCCTCGAACTTCTCATTCTTCTTATCTCGTATCAAGGAGATAAAAGGAGAAAGTGCTTGGACTGTTTCTGCGGATAAGCCTCGCTGAGCGAACAAAGGAGGTAGCTTATTCGTATCAATCGGTTTCACCTCATACCTGGCGCTGTCAAAGACGGCATCCACTTTAGCAGACCTGACATACTCCCGGTCTTCATGATAATCAGGTTCAGGTGCGTTGGCAAATCTGGCCAGTACTTTAGCGATGCGGTGCCATTCGTCTTTGCCGGACACGTTGAATGCGTTCAGATTCTTGCGGATGAGGGTAACTACATCCCCTTTGGAGCCATCTCTGCGAAAGAAAGTCTGAGCAGCTTTGTTGTTGGGATTACTGATGATGATGGTGTCGCTTTTGGTTCTACCATCACTCAACACCAGCTCAATATAGCGGCCCACACCGGCTTTCTTATTCAGCTTGTACCCCAAATCATAAGCCACATCATCGATGCCTACCTTAGATTTCAGCTCCCTAAAGTTAATCTTGTAATCAGTCATAGTCTGCCGTCTATTAAAAGGTGAATATTAGATTCTTAATCCTGCGCTGGCCTTCTGCGTCTGACGCATCGTGGCCAGTTCCGGTCCGTAAGTCTTTTGGGCAGTCATCACCAAGAAAGCGTTCTTGTCCTTCATATCTGTGAGCTGGAAGTAAGTTCGAGCCGTTTCCTTCGATACCTTTTTCAAACCTAACTCCACGCCATCATAAGATGCACGAATGCCATAGTCTCCATTTCGAGTCTTGACAATCGCTGCATTCTTGAAAGGTAGTTCTACACCATCCAAAGGTGCCAGCGGATCGTTCTTGGCCAAGTACGGTTGCTTGTTCAGCTGTAGGCGTTGCTTATCTACATGGTCTAGGATTAGTTCCGAAGCCTTGTTGACATCCGCCATCACCGACACAATGAACTTAGGTTCCTTCTTCAGTACCCCAATCCAAGAATCCAGATAGGCTGCTGAGTTATCGGTTATCTTGGAGTCAAAGCCCATGGAGTGACTAATCATTGCAGCAGTCAACTCAGCTACCAACTCCTCTTTGGCATACAATGGATCACCGAATTTACCGCCAATCTCACGATTCAGTCGTTCCGGAGTCATGGTGGAGTGCGTCATCTCGTGCAGCATGGTGGAATAGTACTCCATACCGCCCCGATAGGTTTCATCGGGACTATTGCCAATATTAAATTGAGCCTTCATCGGAAGTACTACAATATCTTTACTGGGCGAATAGTAAGCACCATTCTCACGCTTATCAGCCTGAATGGGACAAAGCCAACCTTGCGTTTGAATCATGCGGTCAAGAGCAGCATGTTCGTACATGCCTTGCGTATCGCGAAGCTCAGGCATTTTGAACTTATCCAATAGCTTCTGCATCCGCTCGGGTTGCACTTCGGCCAGATTAGTCTGCGCCACATTATAGACCGGAAAAGCTTTGATGAACGGAATCGCTTCCAGTCCTTGCTTCTCGTCCTTACTCATGGCACGGTATTCCTCTGCACTGATACGTTGTCCATGTTGGTCTCTGACCAGCATATCCCAATAGACCACCGGAAACGCCTTCTCGCCTTTCAGCACATGCGCCTTGAGATTCTGCGCCTGCTTGAAGGTGAGATAGACCGGAAGTTGATAACCCATGGCAGCTGTCTGGAGTTGGAGGAAGAAAGAGTTGGAGCCGGAGTAGTTACGTCCCCCGACATTTTGAGGAAGACCGGCATAACCGGATGCTCCTCCTATCCAACCCTGCTTCCAATCCGCACTCTTCATCTGCTCCATACGGGCAATCATCATCTCGGCAAAGCGATCGATGGCCACCTGCCCTGCATTGCCGGTGGAGGAAGTATTAGTGCCATATGCCATACGCTTCGTCATTCATGACCTGACTGTCCATTTCAGCGATGTCGGTCTGTCCTACATAAAATTCTGCGGACTCATCGGTAGGGTCAGTACCATGCTTCTGGCACCAATCCAAATAATCCTGTGAGTTTTCTCCGTCCATAACGAAACGGAGATAGCCTATCTTACCGTCTTGCAGGAGTTCTACCAACTCCTCGTGATTCATTTTTGCTGACATAATCTTTGTTCTTTAAGTGGATAATGATATTACATCTTCATGGAGGCTGATTTCTCCATTTTGGCAGTGGGAGCTGCGAGTAGTCCGGTGATTTCTGTATGCAGGTACTTGGCTGCAATTTGCTCACGGGTAGCCGTTTTTGACTTGAAGAGCGAATAGCCATCGTCAAAGGATATCTCCTTCTTAGAGGTCTGACCTTTATCGCCCAAGTCCATAGATACTTTCCATTTGTTGTCGTTATGGTCTTTGGCTACTCGAATGCCGTTTGCATCGGCACCCTCAGGAAGTTGGTACTTCTCATAGGCAGACTTCAAGTGAAGTCGTTCGCCAAAATTTTTCTCTACCAGTTGTGTGGGGGCAATCGTTCGATCAAAGTAGGCATTCAAATCCTGACGAGAAGCTACAGCAGACATCTTGGTATCTCCTACCTCGACATAGAATTTGTATTTGCCAAAATCTGGACGTTGCTCATCTTTCTCCTTATAGACATTGAACTTGTCGATATTGATGGCACCATCGGGACCGGCTATCTGCTTCGGGAACTTGAAGGCTTCTTCAGATACTTTCGGTTGGAGCTTACTGGGATAGTAACGCTCCATCAGCTGGGGCACCGTCATCTCTTTCTTCTGATAAGCGGCCAGGTCGGCAGCATCCATCTTTTGTGGTTTCAGTTGTTGACCATCAATCTTAGCAGTGAAATACCATTCATTGGGATTGGTAGTGTTTTGGTAAGCATGACCATGCGTCACTTTCTCCCCATTGGCTGTTATCATCTGCGGTTCACGGGGTTTACGCTCCTGCTTGGCTTCAAATTGTTGCTCACTCTTGACATCTGCCTTAGTTTCCACTGTAGCTTCAGCCTTCGATTTCTTGGCAGGCTTTTCCTCTGCAGCACTTTTGACCGCCTGAGTAGGTTCTTCCTGCGTACCTTGTTCTTTCTTTTTCTTCGCCATAGTTTCGTTGTTTGAAAGGGTGGATTCTTTTTTGATTTGTTTAGGAGCTTCGAGCGCATCACAGATAGCCACTCGCATACCCGCTCGGATAAGTTTGGGTAAGTAGGCATCCAAAGCATGGTAAGGGAAAGAGGCGACTTTTATCGGCTCTTTCTCCATAGGGAAGATTCGATCAGCAATGGCAATAGCCAACACCGTTGCTGCCTTGACCGCATCTTGTTTGAAAGTCTCATAGAAGTCGCCATGACGGAAGAGGAGAACCGCATCCGGATGCTTCTTCTTCAAATTGTCGAACTGCTGGAGAATACCCACATCTTTGTCTTTCTCTGGAGGTGATTGTTTGGGCATAGCTGTAAAGGGTTAAAGTTTGAGAGATTGAGATTTCGATTCTTTCTGAGTGGATGACAGTCTCAAGGCTCGTTCTTGGGATTGCTTATCGACTACCTGCTGGTATTCCCATCGGTTCTTGTCCGTCATCACCAGGCCCAAGTATTCTGGGTGGAGGTCATCGTAGCGCAGTTTCTGCTGTCTGTCCCATTCCTTCATATCGCCCTGAATCACTTTGAATCCTTGCGGCTCTTTGAGGTCTATACCTACAGCCACCTTCTCGCCACCTACATTCAGTTCTACGGGCTTACCCTCACGAACCTGCTGCTTCTGTTGCATTCCCAACTCAATGTCGTTGACCTTCTCCATGTCCTTGAGTTGTTGCTCCAGTTTGATGTCCGTCACACGGCGATGGATAACCGACTTCGTTTCAGGGTCGAGTTGAAGGTATTGTTGTGTCTTCTCCCCATTCACATCCACCGCCTTCTGAATCACTTCCCCTTTCGTTAAACGCTCCGCTTCTTGCTCAGTGAGACGAAGCGCCTGATTGCGTTCCACTTCGAGGGCTGCACGGACGGGATAAGCCATCAGTGCCGGCGCGCCATTTTGGTCTGTAGTCAGCTGGAGTTTGAGGGGGATGGTGATTACGTCACCATTTTGGGCACTTATCGACACCTGCATAAGTGGTGTGACTTCACCAGCGACTAGCTTTTCCTTTACCTCAATGGGTAAACTATCAGCCTTTTCGCGGTCAATGCCCAATACTGCCAATTTCTCATAAGGCAGCATTTCTGATTGATTTCTGTTGTGCATTTCCATATCCATTTATTTAGGAGTTAATTTTGCGGTCGTAACCGCTTGTCCGTCACAAAAGTATGGGCGGAAGCCTACTCCTACAGAAATGCGCAACACTATTTTGATAGCATCACTCTTGATGCTCAACGCCCAGATGGTATCGGCTCAGTTCTATACCATCACCAAGGAAGCTGCCATCGAGGCGGTTTCCTCAAAGAATGTGGCTGTACATAAGGGAGAGAAAGATTCTTTAGCTCTTGAAATGGGCAAGAAGGTTGCTAACGATACACCAGCAGATACTTTGGTCAAAGTCCAAAAATGTGACCAAAGGGTGTCCCTCAATCAAGTAAAAGCGAAGGTTTCAAAGAAGGGGCAATTGAGAGGACTTTCTGAATTGACCATCCCTAATCTTTATGCGGAAATCAAGCGGCATGACATCCAACATCCAAAAATAGTCTTAGCACAAGCTATCTTGGAAACTGGATGGTTTACTTCACCTCTATGTCGGAATCGGCACAATCTATTTGGTCTGACTAATCCTCGAACGGGAGATTACTATGAGTTTAATCACTGGACGGAAAGCGTCCGTGCTTACTATACCAAGGTACAATACCGCTATAAAGGTGGCAACTACTTGGTATGGCTCAGAGATATAGGATATGCGCAAGATCCAAACTACATTCGGTCGGTGATTAAGGTGTTGAAGATGCTATAGTCAGCGTATAAGCCAGATAAGCAAGAAATGTACGGGATAAATGCCATAAAATCCATACTTGGCGACTCTCCCTTGTATAAATCCTCTGCTCTCATCATACATAAAAAGAACCAAGCAGGCAAGCATTGCTCCTACCATACCATAGTGCATCATCAAGGGGAAGGAAAATACTAGCTGAAGCACCCGACTAAAGGGTGAATGAGAAGCACCTTTACTCTTCAAAATAAAGAAGATAGCCATCATTAGCATACCTCTCCAATCATAATCTACCCCTAAGTAATAAGCAAGGTAAGCCATCACAAGCACTACCGAAATACTCAATGTTCGGTTACTCTTGATTAGCTTATCCAAGAATATCAGAGTAGTTACACCCAAAGCTAACGTGAACAATACATTATGTGTCCCATCGTTCCCATTGAGTAGTAACCAAGGAACTTCGCTTACTACGGCAAAACCCAGTAACGTGTGAAGATAATGCATTCGGTTCCTCGTATGCAGAAATCCTTCCACGGCCAAAAAGGCAAAAACAGGAAAGGCGATACGACCCAAACACCGCATCACCTCATACTGCCTCGTGTCTGACGTCATTAAGAAGTAGGCGCAATGGTCTATCACCATAGAGATTACGGCGATGGTCTTCAATGTGCTACCATTTAATGTTGGTAGTTTGAAAGTACTCATAATCAGCCAATACCCAATAATTCCTTGACAATATTTTCTACTTCTTGATTTACCCGCTTGAAATTGCGATTGAGCAAGACCTCCTTCTCTCGATCGTTCTTGAACTCATAGATTTTGGGAAGAGAAACATAGTGATTCTCTTCGTCCTTAATCTGCTTCATGTCGAAATGAGTTTTACAGAAGTACTTCGTCGTCTTGAACTCTTCAGACTGCTCAATGTCAAAGCGGTCGAGCATACTGTCATCGGTAGCGGTGAAGTCACGGGCAGTTTGACCGGCCAACCAGCCGGTGGCCATGTCGGCAATTTTGGCGGCTGGCACCAAGTAGTCCATCTTCTCTGAGATGGTGGTCGATACCTTTTGGTCGTTGATGGAGATAGAACGGGAAGTCTGCTTGGCTTTACCAAACACATCATTCTGCGCCCATTCCAGCGTTTCCTTGTTACGGGCTGCACCCATGAAGATGTTGCCACAGGTCGTGATAATCTTTTGCATGCCCACCTTGCCATAATCGGCCTCCAGCTGAGGAAGTTCCTGAAAGCCCAAGGTCACGGCCACCTTATTGGAACGTGCCGTACCAATCAAGCGGTCTATCTTATGGAAGTAGAGCGTAGGCAATTCATCTACGATGATGCTCACTGGAATGTTCCCTTTCGAGTTGACTCGTGTAATCAGACGGTTAAGCACCAACGCATTGAGTGAACCAATTACTTGCTCCTTCTCGGGGTCATTGGCAATGACCAAGTAGCTGGGATTGTTGCGGTCTGAAATTTTCAAATCGAAATCATCCCCGGTAAACACCCAATAAGCCTCTGGAGATACCAATCGGGCTGCATTCACACGAAGTGTACCCACCATACCTTCCAACTGATCGTTTGCTTTGTTCTCGTAAGCACTCTTGAATGGAGCCATCAGTGATGATATTTTGTCGTCTTGCATCAGGATATTGAACACCTGATCATAAGGTCTGCCCAAGAAAGAAAGTACATGAGGCATATCTGAATATTCACCCGTAATGGTATCGGGTTCTACCTCTTGACCATTCTCATCCTCATACCAGCATCGATCAATCTTGACTTCTTGGCCGTTACGGTCTTTGTAACGATAGCCATTCAAATCCACAAACATACGGTCTTCATCGGTAGAGACATCATTTCCATGCTCATCCACAAAGTCCAGAATCACGTAACCGTCCTTGTCGATGGCATTGAAGTCATCCCAATTACGAATCACAATTTCCAGTTTTTGTCCATTTACTGAAACAAACCGTTTCAGTTTCTTGCCGTTCCGGAAACCCACAGGATGGAAATTGACAAAGAAGTAGATGATGGCTGCCAAGAAATTCTCTGCTGAGTTGGTGAAGAATGCCTCTGAACCTCCTTTCTTCTCCCCACCTCCCTTATTAAGGGAAGCCAATAGTGTAGCTGCTGTTTCTGAAGCTGCTGCCAAATCCGGAATGTACTTCCGCTGAATCGGGTTGATACGATTGGAGTACTCTATATCGGTAAAATTGACAATGCGAAAGCCACAGTTGACAGGCAAGCGTCCAGCCTTGCGGTTCTTACAATACTGATAGAAAAGCGTCTTGGCAAGCGTTGGAAACTTAAAGTCATAGACCATAAGGGTAAACCCTTTGGCTGCATGTTGCCGAATGAACGGGTCGATGATGCCGAAGGACTTACCAGAGCCAGGCGTACCTAAGACGATCGTCGCTCTGAAGGGATTGATGATGTTGATCCACCCTTTGTGCATCTTCTGCTTCCAGTAGTAAATCATGGGGATATTCACGGAATAGTCGTTATTGACCAATACCTCAGACTGCTGAAACGACTCATTTTCGAAGTTGAAGCGGTCTTCGCCTACCTTGTAGTTGTAATACTTGGCGATGCCATCGAGGCCTTGATGCACCAGCATGGTACCCACTACGGAACAGACTGCATAGAGAATGCGATTGGCAGGGAAGCCCATCCAGCTAATGCCCATGCTCATGTTATGGAAGACAAAGCAAAGTCCCACTAAGGTCAGTCCGGCCAGTACAGGATAGACGACCATGGTCTTGAGATTGAATTTTAACGCCTTCTTAGCTTTAGTACCAATGCAGACTACACAGATACAAATCAGTTCGGTAATCTTGCAACCTGATACCGAATTGAAGACCTTGAACCGTCCCAGAAGGTCGATGATGAATTGCGTGATGCGATTATCCGCTGTCACTGGCAGATTCATCACAATCTCAATGATGAGAAAGATATAGATGCAGCTGCGGAAGTAGTTGTACATCTGCTGCTGTTCGCGAGTTTCTTCGAATGCCATAAGCAAAGTGGTTTATGTGAGTAAAGAGGTCAGAACGGTATCTTGAAACCTATCAACAAGCCATTGCGAAAGGTATCTCCATGCAGGAAGTTCACGTTATTCTTTTGGATCAAGGTGAACTCACATCCGTTTTGGAAAACATAGCTATATTCAAAGCCACCTTCCAATCCCATGAAGAACTTGCGCTGGACAGCACCGAACTGAGGGCCGAAACGGAAGCGAAGCATTCCATTCTTGTAACGAACCAGTCGATGCTTATAGACCAGTCCACCATCCCAATAGTAATCCTCCCAAAAGCGATGACAAGTAGGCGATTGCCAATGTGTACCCGCTTCGCCATACAGTTCAACTGCATTCCCATAGCTTAATGGGTATTCATAACCCACCATGGCATTTAACGTACTGGGGAACAGAAAGCCCGCATTCACAGTGAGTTTCTTATCTTGTGCAAATGTGCCCATAGCTGTAAAGGCACAAAGCATGAGTAGGATGATCTTCTTCATGGCTTAATCGGATATATAGTAATACGGATAGTAAGGAGTGAGCTTCATGAGGTTGGCATCAAAGCCATCAGCATTGAGGATGTCCTCGTATTCGATGGTCAGGATGATAACACGACCACTGATTTGGTTCTCGGAAATTTCCAAGCGCAATACTTTCTCTTCAGGAAAGGTGAGCTTGGGTAGCACCAGCACATTGCGATAGTTCTTCTTGAACTTCTTGACATGATTGAGCGAAAAGACCGGAGTCAGCTCGATGGTTTGTGAGTTAGTGGCCTTGGTCTCTTTCTTATCGGCCAACTTCACTCGTAATTCCTCGATGTCATAAGCAATCTTGGTTTTGTTCTGTAAAGAATAGTCAATAAAAAAGTAATCTCCGATGGAGTAGATATTGTTGACCACCGCCTTCATACCATGAGCTTTTGATACGACCTGATTGTACTTGCGTTCACTACCATAAATAGCCCAGGCATAGCGAGCCATTTCTGCCATGGGCATGGTTACTTCCGGATTGATGTAGGACTGCGTTTCACTATAGGCAACCCGATAGATGGAAGCTGCCATTTGCTGAGAGTGCGTATAGACGATGTCGTATTGAGCGATGCGTCGTTCACCAATCAAAGTTAGCGTCGCCAATAATTCGTTCTCCGCATAGGTACAGGTATGGGTTGAATCATTATCCTGAAAGGGCTTGATACGCACAATGTTATCAGCACATTGATTACCTATTACTTTAGGTGTAGAGATGTCCACCATCTTGATGTTTTCAGGCATCACGATATGGGTCGTCACTTCGCGGTTTACATAGATTTTCTCGTTGGCAACAGCAGATAGTGTGCAGAGAAAAGCGAATACGACTAAAAGAATCTTCGTGTTCATATATTCTAAATTTTAGGAGTTACAAATGGGATTGAGTTATCGGGCTTCTTCTGAGTTAATCAGATACACGATGGTGTTATACTTGATTTTGGCCTTGTTCTTCCTGATGTTGGAGGAGATAGCCGAGGAAGCGGAGTTGTACATATTTTGCAATGCTTGCAAGGCAATAGTTTCTCCGGATATTCCAGTCTCACCATTCTCAGAATCAAAGCTGATATTCTGTTGAACAGTGCTGGAACCGGCATCCTTGACAAAGTCACGGAAGGCAGACTCTGGCACATAGAAACCCTCCATACCATCGTTGTCGAAGACTGATAGCTTGACATTGATGAACTTATCGCCAATCAGAATGCTGGTAATGGTGGCACGTACCCGTTGCTGGCCAAATCCTGTTACCGTACCATAGAGATAGGTGCCTTTCTTAAGTTTAGTACCACTCACCGTTACATCATCGAGGAGTTTGAAGCGAAGACGGGTACCTTCTCTGGCTTTGGTCGTTTGGTCAATCATCGCCCTAATCAGTTTCGCTTCTACTGCTTCTTCATCACCCGAAACGGTATGGAACTTCTCTGCATTGGTATCTTTGGACTTCATCACCAGTTTAGGCCGATTACGTTCCTTCTCTTCCTGACGTACCTTGGCAATGGAATCCGCTCGCAACTTCTTTTCCCTCTCGTCGGCATCAGCTTGACCAAAGCCTAAGCCACTTTCAATGGCCTTCTGACGTTCATAGCTACGGCGCTGGATGTCTTCGAGGTCACGGGCGAAGTCATCGGTAGAATTAGATGAAGGATTGGAATTCTGATCACCTCCATAAGCATAAGAATTGATATGCTTCTTGGATTCAGCCAAAGAACGCTCCAGTTCTTCAAGTTCCTTTTGTTGACGAAGTCTTTCCGCTTCGGCTGCATCCAGACGATTCAGTTCCTCTTCGCTGTAGCCATGCTCCAGTTCTTCTTCCTCTTTCTTATCCTCACCAATACCACCCACGGCAGTAAAGGCATCTTCGTCACCAAAGCGTCGAGACATTTCATACATTTTGTCACCGGCTTCCTCGGCATTGGCCTTGGGAAGCTCCATATTGATGCGGTCGGTTGCTACGGCTTGTTGCTCGTCGCTACTCCCGCCAAAGGTCTGCATCACAAAGTATATCAAGGCGCATAGAGGGACGAAGATGACCAGCGGAAAGATATACTTGGGCTGTTTAAAGTTGATTTTCATCATGGGGTATCGTTGTTTTTGAGTGAATTGACTATGTTCTCCAATTGCCTATAGCTTTGGATAATACGGATAGAATCCATATGCGACTTATGCGGAATGGCTATCATGGAATCCAATTTTTGCCGTAACACTTGACCCTCTAAAGCCATATTCTGCAAGGTGTGTCGATGCACATCCTTATTGGCTTGAATGGTTCGAAAGCCTTCAAACATAGGTTCCATATTGGCAATCATACTGATATTAGGCCCATTTTCTTTGTCGGCATGTAGCTGATCCAAAGCTACGGTACTCAACAACAGGAGTGATAAAGAACTTACCACAGTGGCGAAAGTTCGTTTGGGATGCTTTCTTGCCCAGCAATTGGCCAAACGGATTCGGGCGGCCAATCGGTATCTTGTACCCAGTCGTCCCAACTTTGGTTGTAACCAACTTCGAATCTGTTCATGCGTCTTGAGCCGGTGCTCACGCAATGTCTTTCTGAATGATTTCATAAGCGTATATCCGTAATCCGTTTTAGTAATCCAAATCCTTGTTTTCCAGCGTTCTCCAGTTGGTAATCATCAACCCATGTGGATTGTTTCTCGTTCTCGGCACTGTTTCGATAAAGCCTGTAGTTACCATGGAACGTTTCAAATCCGTGGTACGACGCTTGATAAGCTGTGTACCATAATAAGTAAACCTCCGCTCCTGTTCATCAAACTGGATTGAATCGCAAATGATGGTACAGACTGCTGAGGAGGAAATTATATCTGAGTAGAAACCATTCTCATCCATAGCTTGCTTTTGCTTCAAAGCCGTACCATCGGCCATATACATCGCTTTGCCTAACGTCCACTTGATGTAATCGTTATCCGGTGGCAGGTTGAAGAAGTATTGATGAAAGAGTTGGATGTGAGCCTTGGCTTCCATCGTGAAGTTGGCCTCCAACTGGGCGCGTTGGGCTAAGAAAGGGATTTCACCATCCAAGATGTAAATCTGTTTCCTTTCTTGGGTGACCAACGAGATACAACACCATACGGTAAATCCACAGATGACCACACAACCACCGATGGTGGCCAAGACTGTCATCATGGCGAGTTTGGTTTTCTGAGCTAATGATTCTATAAGCATATCTTATCAGTTTTGAGATTATTTGAACGCTGATTTGACCATGGAACCCGTACTACCGACTACAGAACCAGCCGCACTGCCTGCCATCGCACCTGCAGTAGTAGCTATGCCCATTACGGTGGCACCTGCTGCTGAACCTGTACCGGAACTTACACCACCGGGAATCAACCAAGAGGCAACTTCGGGCACAAAACGGATGATGTAGGCACCCACTAACATACCCATGGCATACATGCAGTTGGATCCGATGCCTTGCAAACCCAAAGCCCCGATTTGTGACCACGAATTTACGGAACCATGCAGGAGGTGATTGTAGGCAACCATATCCTGTTGCAGGTTGTAGAGCAGAATGAAGTCGATGTAGTAGAGGCACATGTATGTCACAAAGCCCCATAACGAGAGGGAAAGGTATTTGGACATCCACTGGCTCCATGCGGAGTTCCATGGTGGTGCCAAGGAAAGGGCAAACATGATGGGACAAAAGATGACCATAATGGCCATGAAGATGCGTTGTGCCACCAGAATGCCATAGTAGGACATCTGAAAAATGAGTTCACCCACAAAGCGCACCACATCGTTGATCCATTCGCTCATCTTGGTTTCGGCTGCTACAGCTGCCCGTTGGGCGTAGTTATTGATAGTGTTACCCAGATTCTCTACGTTGTAAATGAGTTTGTCCCACCAAGCGGCATCCTGGCCAATGGCGGCTACTTGTTGAGCGGTGGAGATAGAATCTTGCACGGCTCTTAAACGGTCCAGATACTCACTCTGCTTCTGGGCTACCTTTAGCTCGAAAGCTGCTACTTCTCGGTTCTTGGCCTTGGCCATGGCATGAGTAGCGGATTCCAGTCCCTTGCCCGGGACCTGCAGGGCAGAACATATCCAAGAGGAAGAGGAAATGCAGATAGAAATGCCAATGATACGCAAGAGTTTCATCACATCCATCCCCCGACGGCCCAACATCATCATCCAACACTCATAGGAGCCTACACAAAGTGCTAGACACAGTCCCAACGCCCGAGCCATGCTGACAGCATCGCCTAGTACCGCAACATTCGGAAAGGTCTCCATGGCGACCAACAGTTTCTCCAGACTCTCGTCAATGGCAGGTAGGCCAATGGTCAGTATTACAGTTAATATGTTCATGCGTATATCTTTAATGATTAGTGATTCAATAATGGGTACTGGCTACGGCACAGAGGTGAGCCGTTCGGTCCACCAACTTACTCATCTTCTCTTTGGCTTCTTCGTAAGCCTGTTGGCGTTTGGCATTCTCAAGGCCATAGCCGATACCTGTCTTATGGATATAAGCGATGTCGGCACAGAGCACTTCGTTCTGACGACTCAGCTCATCCACTTGGTATTGGAGTTTGCCTTTACTTTTAGTCAAGCAGTAGAGTAGGCCCTCGGTGATGCAGTCCTGCATTCGATTGAACTCGCCTTTGTAGGTCGCATACATAAGGTCAACCGAACGATCAGCTTCACGTAGCAGTTCCTCTTTATAGAGTTCTTCGATGTAGGCTCGCTCCTCTTCTGCCTTTTTCATTTTCTGTCGTTGGGTTTCCTCCGCAGTTACACGTACCGGCATGATGCGTTTGACATTGGACTTGTGTTCCTTGAAACGTACCCGCCAGCCAGACTTGAATCCGGCCCATTTCCAATAGGTCTCAGCTCCAGAGTATTTCTTGTGGAAGAAATAGTAGAACCAGTCCGGGGCAAAGTCCCAAGGGCCATTTTCCATCGACTTCCATTGTTTCTCTTTCTCTTCATCATGCACCATAGCTTGTGCGCTTCCCTTGAGTGGAAAGCTTATGCTTATAATGGTCAGTAGAGCAATAATGATTGTCTTAACTTGCATATCCTTTGTTCCATTGATTGATTACACGATTGGCTATTTCATCAGTCACGTCTGAATTGAGTATCTCCCAGATATAGTCCGGCTTCCATCCGCAGTCGGTTATCAGGTAGCAATAGAGATTGGCATTGTCTATGATATACCTTGCACGGTCGATAGAGGCTTTGAGGGTCATCACAAGGTCTAGCTTCTCATCCATGGAGGCTTTCATCAGGTTAATACCGGAAGCAGCTACCGAAGCATAGAGTTTATAGCAATGCTTCACCTCTCGGGCGATAGCTAAATTGGCTTCGGTGTAGTACCAGGCAACAAATGGTTTCTGAGAAACATGTTTGAAGGTACTACCCGTGAAGTTCTTATAGTCCCTGATAAGCTGATAAAGCGAATTGGCCGTAGAGGAAACTGCACCTGCCAAGACCAAGTAGGAATTAGCATTACTGAGTTTGGTGTCCAAAGTGGTGCGCACCTCATTGAACTTATTCGCCCCTTTGGTAATCATCGATTGCTCTCCAAAGCTGGTGGTCACTCGTTGCAAAGCTTTATCTTCATCTTTCTTGATGGCCTTATGAAGATTGATAAGCGCTTCAATGGTAGGCAAATCATTGGGAATAGGTATGCCGCCTGCTGATAACTTGAGAGGTACGATGAAGACCATGACCATATAAAATGCGATTCTTCGTATCATTGTTTCCTATTTTTGAGGTTAGTAATTCGATGCCACCAGACCATTCCAGTCTTGAATCAAGCCGTTTACAGCACTTTTCATCGTCATGATATTGGCCCATCCTTCTGGATCAATGGCAAAAAAGAGGTCGTTGAGCGTGGCGTATTGTGCCATCATTATCATGCTGTCCACCTTGTAGCGTATCTCCATCAAATCGGTATAGATGCGGTTGGCCAAAGTGAGCCGTTCGTATCGATCCAGCAAGTTATAGCCATCATTCTTTTTCTCGGCTGTACCTTGACCTTTGAGAGGATTGGAGACTTTGGCATTGTTCACAATATTGACAAAGTTGCCGACCAACTGCTGCGTTTCCATCACCAGTCCACTTAGCTCCGTCAAACAATAGAGCTTATTGGTGAACTTCGCTTTGCTCACGGTCTTGACCAATTCAGGAACATTCTGCAGAATATCAAATGCACAGGATCCAATTTCTTTGTAGTAGATACTCTCGGTACCGAAGCCCTTAATATTCTCCATCGACATCTTGTAGAGTTCTTTGATGGTGGCCATGCTCACCGTATAAAGTTCTACTTTGCGCTGCTTCTCGGCTATCGAGTCCAAACGAGCATTGTGTTGGTCTTCGATGAGCTTTTGAGAAGCCATATTCGCTGACACGGCTGCCAAACTACGGCGGTCGATGACGATGCGCCATGCGGCATGTAGGTGTGTTGAAGTGACTGCCAATAGCGTCACCAGCAACAAGAAACGAAGCTTTACCATAACGACATTACTTTTTGTTGTTGATTGACTTTACGTGCAAACTCGAGATAGAAGTGATTGCCGTCTTTCTTGCGGTCTATCTCAATATGAGTGATGGCCTCCTGCATGGTGCCATAGTGTCGAAGATAAATCTTCAACGCTTCCTTCTCACTACGCTCTGTAGTATAGGCCCAGTAACATTCAGGGGCTTCTTCTACACCATAGACATCGGAGTTCTGACCTCTACATATCCAGACTTCTTTGAAGTAGCTGCGGTTCTCACGGTTGTTCAAGGCATTGATGGTGAAGATTTGCTGGCGCTGGATAGGTGTCAAGCCCAAGATGGCGGCAATATCCTCGTATCGGTCTTTGAACTTGGTTTGGTCAAGTAGGATCTTTACGTCTGAGTTATTGATGATAGCCTCCTTGACGATAGGTGAATCAATCACATCGTTGAGTTCCTGCGTTACTACACCGGCTATTCCATGGAATTTGCGAACTGTCTTGTATAGATATTTGATATACTCTGCCATGGTAGGTGAAGCAATCGCTTTCCAGGCTTCCTCAATAATGAGTGCTTTTCTACCTTTCTTGATACGCATCTTCTGAAGGAAAACGTCCATGATGATGAGCACCACAATGGGAAAGAGCACGGGATCATCCTTAATCTTGTCTATCTCAAACACGATGAATTGCTCATCGAAGAGGTTGACATCCAAATCGGAGTTCAACGTCACTTCCAACTCACCACCTCGATAGAATTGTTTGAGGATAGCCGCAAAATCACGGATATTGAATTGGATCTTCTCCAAGGTGGTTATTTGCGGAATACGCTCCAGAGCAAACTCATAATAAGAGTTGAAAGAAAGTTCTGATACTTTCAATCGCCTCTTCTGTTCCTCTATGTGATTGATTTGCTTATCTATCTTGATGAGCAAGGTGTCGTTGTACAACTCCTTTTTATGCGATTCGATGATGCGAAGGGCGCGTTCCTTTTCCGAAGCAGTAGCAGCTTCATCGTGAAGCAAAGCTGTGAGCGAACGACATTGGCGGATTAGTTTCAGGCGACGTACTTCTGAGGGAAGCAACAAGCTCTTTTCCTCGGCCTTTTCGCTTTTAGGTTCTTCATTGATTTGCTTATCAATGTCCTCCATCTGATGGGCAAAGGTCTCGTAATCATCTTCCATCTTGGCAGCAACCAATAGTTTCTGACGTAATCCTTCACGCTCCTTGTCTGAGAATGCTTCAAACGGGTGGAAGTAGGTTTCATAATACTCCACGATAGTCTGATTGATGAGCATATCCTCAATTTTCGAAGGAAAATCGTTGCCTTTATAGATAAGGAAGATGAGTGACTTCAAGAAATTCTTCTTCTCTCCAAAGTTCAGGTTGTATTCCTCTCTAGTTACTTTGAACGGATTCATCGAGATGGGTTTCTCCTTCGAATATGAAATGTAAGTGCCTTTGTAATAGCCACAAATACCCTCATACGAGTCACCCGTATCTACCATCACCACGTCCGTTTTTTGCTCCAAAAGTTGACGAACGACCGTATTCATGTGGAAGCTTTTCCCACTTCCCGAAGGCCCGATACAGAAAAAATTAGCGTTGTCAGTCATCTTTACTTTGCCTTCCTTGCCGGTGATGTCGATGCAGACGGGAAGTCCCTGACGGTCTGTATAGTAGGTCGTCAAAGGAGTATTCTCAGATGCTTTCAAATGCTCCTTGAAGAAAAAACACAAGGCGGCATCTGACAGGGTTAGGAAGAGGTCGTAATCGGGATTGAACGCATAGGCATTTCCGGGGAAGCTATCCGTAAAGAGTTCCAACTGGTTGTAAGCCGTACGTGAAGGCAAGATGCCACACTCATACAGTTTGGTTTCCAAATAGGAAGTCACGGGCGTTACCTGCTCGGGTAGGCAACTCACCAAGATATTGAAGTTGGTATAGACCAGCTGGGTACTATCAATCGCCAATCGGTTCAAGACTTCTTCGATGTCAGCCTTGGCAATCTTGTTGCTCGGATCCGGCATCGAGCCATGACGCTTGGCCTTGGTTTGCAACTTACGAAGAAGTTTGCGCTGATTCGGAATCTGCACCACTTGATTGAATACCACGCAATCGGCATGAGGTACACTTGCCAAGAAGGATAGTACATCGGTAGCAATGCCATAACCATTGATGCTCATCTGCGTATAGGGCTTTACCATCGTGGGCAGGTTAATCTCATCTATGTCCACCAGAGGATAAGAGCGAACCACACGGTCACCAATCTTCAAATACTCATCAGAGGCTTTGAAATTGGTCATGGAGAATGGCCCATGCCGGAACTGGAAAGCCATGAAACGGTGACAATATTCATTCACCTCTTTCTTAGTCAATTTCCGATGCTTAATACGTTTTTCTGTCAAAATATCATCCACCTTTGAGACCTTGGAATGGAAGTCCAACCAGGTTTTCGGGTCATACTGTACAAACTGGCTACGCACGGCTTCCTGCGTAATAATCAGGTAGGTGCGTATCTCGGTAAATTCTCTTCCCTCAAAGTACTTGAAGTAACTTCGGGTCAAGAACTCCGCATCTTTAGGTACCTCATGGTGGTAGGCTTGCTTACAGAAAACATCCTGCTTTTGCAAGGCATAGCCCTCGCCAAGTGTCTGTACTACATTGGAGAGCACATCCTGAAACAGTTGGTATTGCTCCGCATCTGTACAGAGTTGCTGTACGGGATTGGTTATCTCGAAGATGACAGACGGCTCACCTTTGGCTGAGAACAGCACAACATTGCCGTTGGTCTCTTCCAACTGCGCATAAAGCCCATCAAAGATTCGTTTCTTGTGGCGTGCCATAGATAGGAGAATTATGTTTGACGATGAATACTCTTGTAAATAAATATTCCTTTTGCTCTCTTCTTGTTATGAAGCCCGCCTCGTTGCTTGACATAGATAGTAATGAGGCCTGCTATCGCCATCACCAGCATGGCAATAAACCCAGCGAGTTTTCCCTGTGCAATGGAGAAGACGATAAAGCCGACGAAGGAGACACCGATGGCTGCCGCCGCCAAAGTGAGGAAGCGCCCTCGGATGCCCATGAACTCTAACGGTTTCTGCAATCCTTTGAAAACGGGATAGCCCTCTGGATTCATTGCCATAGCTGTAATATATGATGGTTTTACTTAAAGAAAAGCGGTAGAGCCTCTGAGAGTGCGATGAAAGCAATACAGCCACCAATGGTCAACATGATGGTCTTTTTCACATCCTGATCACCATTCTGCATCTTGAAATAGACGTTGAAAGCACCGACCAACACAATCACGGCGGCAATGGCCTTCATCAGGTTGGAGACCGGAGTTTGATAGGAACTGACTTCTTGCGTAGCCTTGGTAAAGCCGGCTGCACCTTTGCTGGCCGCCATCAGATTACCGACTGATAGCATCAGAGCTACCAAAAGCGTCATGCAGAATTGGGCCAATCGCGTACTCAAAAGACGATTCCAAGCTCGTTGGAATCCAGTTTTAATCTGTTGCATTGTTTTGAAATGATTTGAAAGGTTTCATCGCCAAAGGAACAGAGGTCGCTAAAGAAACGGTATAGAGTCTAATAAGCATTCCTGCTTATCGTGCGTGCTCACAGCTGAAGATGACAGCACCCAAATCGCAGGTGCCAGTTTCGGCCAGTTGGTTGACTTCATGAATGATTTTCTCGACTACGATACCATCAGTCATAATGGCTTCTCGGTAAATGATTCTGTCTTCAGTGGGTGTCTCAGGCTCAGGCTGTTGTTTTGGTGCTTGCTCAAGCTCAGCATCTCCATCATCTTCTCCGCTATCACCTCCAGCATCACCAACTTCATTTCCCTTTGGTTCCTTAGGAGGTTCATCACGGCTTACCTGAACAGGTTGGAAGCTCTGTGCTTCGTCTGTAATGTCTATATCTTCTTCGGAATGGAGATCATGCTCTGCGGCACGTGCTGCTTTCGCCTTACGAATATCCATGACGATGAGTGCTGCATAATAGCACATCATCACAATGAAGAGTAGAAATACGATTTGACTATACTGCATAGCTGTAGTTATATAGAGGTGGGTAATAGCGATGATTCACACTGAAAGGGTAAGAAACGTAGGCCTAACTTCATACCACGAGTTTCCAAATGATTCTTTCGTTCGACATCGCGGGTATAGAAGAGGACGTTGTGTTCTTCACTCACAATATAGCCCTTGGATTTCAATCGTGAGCGAAGGCGTACCTTAGCCCGATTGGAAACCACTTTGAGTTGTGTAATGGGTTCCAAGCCAAAGATAACCCGTCTCCGTTCCCGACGTATCATGTCCAAACGAATGCGAGAAGCTACTTGGTAGCTTTCTGCTTTGGTACGTGTCAGACCTAACTTGGCGGCAATGCGGCTAACGCTCATCTTGGTAATGCCTAATTGCTTGGCCATTTCAGAAAACGAACATTGATGAAAGTGGTTCTGTACATGCTCAGCACGTATCATCCACTTGGATTTAGCAATCTTGCTCAGGCCCAGTTTGCGAGCTTGATTCTTGACAGCAGTTTCACTCATTTGCAGACAGGCTGCGGTGTAGGATGTGGTCTCTACGGGATAGAGTTCCGAAAGAGCATTCAGCATCTTATCGGTCCATTTGGTCTTTCTCATGTCATTCGTCTTTGAGGTTCGTAAACAGGGATTTCTTCTCTCGTCGATATTGAGCTAACTGTTGAAGGTAGTTTTCGAAGAAGGATCGTACAATGGCATTTACTAAATCGCTGCGACATCGGTTGTGAATGTTGCAATCATCCAAGGAGTCAGCCAAGTCCCTGTCCAGTTTGCAAACCAAGCGGTCGCTCTTATCTTTCTGTTCGTCAGAAGACTCTAAGAAACCCATAAAAACGTTCCAACATTTGTCTGTAACTTCAGCTTCAGCTTCTCCTTCTTTAAGAGTTGGTTCGGTCTTCATTTGTTGGGCAGGCTCTTCAACATCTTCTTTGGGTTTGCCTAAGAAGAAATCGGAATCGTTGATACCTTTGGTAAGGTCGTCTATTTGAGGAATATCATTAGTCATCGCTGTTATTCGTTTGAGGGTTATGAATTTTGTGAATTATCGTGGGTAAGTTCATTGCCTGTTTCTTCTGAAGTCTCTTTGCTAACATCTTCCGTGTCGTCATCAGATTCTTCAGTTTCTATCGGTGACTCCTTTTTCTTCTTCTCTGGTTTAGTAATCACGTTTTCAGTAAGCTGTATGCCCGTAAGAGCTGTCTCTCGAATCGGATTGAGTGTATTGAACATACTGAGATAGATTTTATCAAACACCGGAGTCACAATGGTGGCTTGCATATCCAAAGCGGCCATGGTGCTGAATCTTTCCATATCAGCCCGCTTGGGTATCTTGGGAGTGACATAGCCATAATTGGAGAAGGTATCTCGGGTATTGTCCCAGATAACCAACTCTGAGCGTTTACCAACTCTGCCATCGTTCAAGTTGGGAATAATGAAGAGTTGGGCTTTCATCCGGTCGCCAACGGCTTTGCGTAGTCTATCCACAAACATGAGGAAACTAGCGGTGGATGGGACAGTCACAAGGTCATAATGAAACGGCACTACAATGATATCCGTGTTGACGAACATGGGAACCAGTCCTTCGGCTTTCAGACTACCTGGAGAATCCATTAGTACCACGTCGATTTCAGGATCATTGTGCAGTTTCTCCATCAAAGAGGTCATCATTTCCTTATCATTGGCTTCATAAGCCCATACTTCATAGGGCATCTGCTGTTCACCATATTTATTGATGTCTGCCGTACGGCATTTCATAATGGAGTGTTGGAAATCGCAATCAATCACCACTACACGCACGCCCTTCGTCACCAAGTAGTTGGCGAAGGTCACGCAGAGGGTTGTTTTACCGACACCTCCTTTCTGGTTGGCGAATGTTACGATAATTGGAGTCTGTATCATAGTTCCTCATTACATTTTGATTCACTGGCAAATATAGATGGGGAGCAACATGAGAAACGAAATACACAACACTTTTGTGTTTTGGGTTAAATCAACCTAAGATATAAGGGTGGTATTGACCAAGGATTGAAGGTTGATAAAAGCTGAAAAGGTTACAATAGAAAGTCCGTGACAACCTCTATTGCAACCTTTTCTATACTTGATGCTTTATCTCTTCAAGCTACGTTCATCATCAACGGTATCGTAATTTCCCTTTTGACCAACTTCCCATTCACGTTTTTCACTTTGACTACCACCACCGCCATCTTTGAACTTGGGTAAGTGGGGTAGCTTTGAACCAGCTTGATTCTTCGTCTGAGGAACAGGCTGGTTCTGTGTTTGTGGCTTCCACTTCAGGCGTTCCAGATTGAAGCCTTCTGTGGTTAAGTTGATGATGACATGCTCATGGAAGTTGATGGCATAGACAGCATCTTCCTCCTGACGAATGATAAAACCTTCGGCTCGAAGCTGGCTTCTGACTGAGGCGGTGGCTGTTTCATCCTCGAAGATTTCACGTAAGCGATTGACGCTTGGTTCGTAGTTCTTTGGCCATTCTGACGAGAGGGAAACAAGGTCAGGACGATTAACCTTGAAGATGCAGCAAAGCAAATCTCGTTCGGCTTCGGTAGTGGGTTTGAACTTCTCAACCCATTCAATACGGTTGTTATGGTCGATAGCTTCGGCCATAAAATCCTTGAGTGGCCGCGATTGGCCATCAAAGTAGACGACACCTTTCTTTATATAGGCACGCTGCTTTCTTAGTTTCTGATAAATCTCGCCTTGGGTAATCTTGGGATTGAGGGTAAGCAACTGGTCGATGTAGTTCTCGATACGATCAAAGCGTTGTTCGGGAGTGGCGAAATCAAGCAGTTCCTCCATGGAAAGGACTTTAGCTCCATGGATAACCGTCTTATTGGCATGATCCACAATCATATAACCAAAGGGAGCGTCTTTCTTACCGAAGAAGATGATGTCGATACCGAACTTACTCTTCAGTTCCTTCTGTAACCCTTCCTTGTTTGCACTTACATCCCGATACTTTTTGAGGATGCTACGTAGTTGGCGGCAACGTGCTCTCTCTCGACAACCGCTTTTGTACAAAGCTTCCAGCTCTGACAGAGGCATCATCTGTTGCACTTTGCCACCACGTTTAATGAATACCGTTCCTTCTTTCTGATAGGCCTCATAGCCCATAGACTGCATGATAGCCTTGTATTGGGCGAAAGAAGAGAAGGTGTATTCTTTGGCTACATCTATATCATTCTTCGTTGATTTCTTCCGGTCATTGCCCAAGATGCGGTCGATAATCTCTTGAGACCGTCTGCGTTCATGGTCGTGGGCTATCTTCTTGCCATCGGGAGCGACGCGTGAGGTGACGATGTGCAAGTGCGTATTGTCGGTATCATAGTGAGAGTAAACCAGCAGCGGTTGGCCATCTTCGCCATAGCCCATCTCGGACAAGTAGCGATGGGCAAAGTCCAGCACTTCTGTTTCTGACATCTCACGACCTTTGCAGGAAAAAGCCACATGAAACTGGGCTTTCCGGATTCTATCGTTTCGGGATGTATAATCCTGAAGATATTGAACCAATTCATCAGGGGTTGGTTTACCGAAGGTTCCAAGTGCTCCGAAATTCTGAATCTCGAGCAATCGGGCGACACCTTTCGCGACCTTTCGTTCATTGTAACCCACAGCATGGAAGTTCGAGCTACCTGGTAATATTGTCGCAATCATCTGAGTGTTCTTGGTAATTGAGTATTTGAGTCACTTGGACTTGATGGCCTTTTGTGTTACAGCATCAAGTCCTCGCTTTATCTCGTTTAAGGTTCTCTGAGTCTCCTGTATCTGAGGTATCAGGACCTCCTGAACATAGCTGGGCGCAAGTAACCCTGCAACCGAAAGTTCATTGGCTCGCCTGACCGATTGATTGAGGTTGCTGCCTATCCAGGATAACTCGTTCTGGTATTTACGGTAGAATGCACCAAGGTTATTGACGAGTTCGAGTCTTTGCTTGGCATTCACATGGGAGTATTCCGCTATCGCCGAGCGAATATAGTGGCTCACAGAGGAGTAATAGGCTGCTTTTTCCCTTATGTATTCGGCTTCCGCTGGGGTTAGTCGTAACTGAAAGTACTTGGTTCGTTGGTTCATCTTCTTCTGATTAGTGGGTGGACAAATATCCCGGACACCCTTTCGCAAAGCGAAACAAGATGCAATCGTCCCGCTGCGGTAGCAGTCGGCAAGTCACCTTTGGCATGGAGAAACGCAGTTTTGTAATGACAAAGGTACAACTTGCTTAGCAAATCCTGCAACGCAGTTCGATAGTATCCAGGAAGCTTTATAGCACCAAAGTTATCGAAAGAAACGCCTTGCGAAGAAATGGGCAACACAATAGTGATATAAACCAAGGTATCGAAGATTCAAGTAGCCAAAGTATAGAGAAGCAGGATTTCAAAGAATCAGATTGTAAATATCTTAGGATAATAGAATTATCAGTTATTCAAACGATAGCAACATGAACCAAGATACCCATAGTCCTAAAAAAATCGTACTAAGTATCTGAAATAACCAACGTTCCGATGATTTTGTGCCCCAATGATTAGTTACCAAGTAAACGAGTTCAGTTGGCCGTTTGATAATTAGGGTAAGTGATTCTGGTTATCAAGGTGGGTTTAATCAGATTCATTAGGCATCATGAATCCTTTTGCTCATGGTAAACCTCACCAAGATTATTCGGTTATAATATCCGAAACCTCAACATATCACATTTGCTAAATATTTGGAATAGTGGCACTTAGTCACTGAAAAATATGGCAAAATATTTCGTTATTTCGTTGAAAATCAGTATATTTGTATGGAGAAGTGCGACCTGATTGTTGAACGATGTACCTGAACTTATGTTGTACGGATTACTCTTATTTCTATACTTGCTTCCAGTATGTTTGGTGGCAATATTGCTTTTCAAATTTGTGTTATGGATTGTCTTGAGCACAATCAAACTGGCCATCAGATTGGTGA
This sequence comes from Bacteroides sp. D2, assembly GCF_025147085.1. Classification (NCBI taxonomy): domain Bacteria; kingdom Pseudomonadati; phylum Bacteroidota; class Bacteroidia; order Bacteroidales; family Bacteroidaceae; genus Bacteroides; species Bacteroides sp. D2. Next base: position 5,520,371 of record NZ_CP102261.1, read on the forward strand.
AGAATATCTTTGTGCTTTTGTGGAAAGGACTCTTATTGTCGTTTGCTATCGCATTGGGCAGGAGAACCTCTGGTTGAAACCTTATGACATCATCATCATAGAAGAAGGGCAAAAGCCGTATAAGTCATAGCGACCTATACGGCTTTTGTGCACCAACTAAGTTTTTCCCTCTACGTTGGGAAGTTTACTTGGGGGACTGTAAGGGAGATTAAAAGCCTTTGCCTTTGCTTCGTTCATATACGGCCTCACGTTGCGTATCACAATTGGTTAGACGGAATTGAACGTTGCAGCCGGTAGGGATGTCCTTGGGCAACTGATTTACCAATCTAGCTATCACCTCATCCACATTACTGAAACCGATGTCAGTCATCTCAGCTACCACTTTACCTTTGAAATAAGCTCGTCCGTAAATCATCTTCTTTTTTGTGATACGGAAAAGAACATCCTTAGGCTCATCCCAATCTCTGGCTTTACCTTGCTTGCTCTTCTGATCGCTGAAAAATATGAAGTCAATCACCTTAGCATTCAGCTCCCATGCTGGAGTGAAGTCTATCTTTACATAACCACGAGTAACATTGAATCCATGGCTATGGTTCATGCCAAAAGCAACTTCATACAGATTGGCATCGCAGTCATTTTGGGCGATAGTAGCCCATGTATGACGGAAGGTGTAGTAACAATACTTGTCCTCTTTAGCCATACCCATGTCCTCACAAATTTTTCGAATGCCGATATTGATGTTGGCATTGAAGCTATCCGAATTACTATAACGCTGATGAAAGTTAAACAGATACTCGTCCTTGCTATCCTTCGAAAGGTATTTCTCAAAGGTAGAGAGAATGAAAGGTTCAACTCTCATTTCCATATAAGCATCATCACTACGGCTATTGCGAGTCTTTGCTCGTTTATAGCCAATGATGCCATTTTTGTAGTCTTTCTTTTTGAGTTCATAGAGGTCAACCGAATTGATACCACCTAAGCAAAGCGAAAGAAGTGCCAGGTCTCTCCCCAGTTCAGGAAGGGGAGAAATCATCTTAGATACAGGAAGCGGACGATTAAAGAACTCGCGACATGCTTCTGCACTGATAGCTTTTTGTGCTCCTCGATCGGACTTCGGAATCGCTATCTTCAACCAAGGATTAAACTTGATACGAATTCGACCACGCTCCTCATCATTGAATTCTTTGATAGCCTTCTTGAAGATTTGACGGATGCAAGTAGGATACATTTCTTTAGCTCGGTTGGTCTGCGCAAGACTGTCTATCCATTTGGATAAAACGGCAGAAGTTAAAATGGGAAACATAATCTTGTTTGTACCCAAATAACGCTCTAGATGGTTCACGGCCAAACGGTAGTTCTTAGCATTACGCTCGTGCCCCTCATTTATCATGCGTGAAATAAATTGAGTAGCATAATCGCTGAAGCAAACTTCCTCCTCAGATTTGAGTAGAAAGTTGATGAGTTCAGTTATGGTATATTGCGACACATCATGACGATTAATCATGTCCATGTAATGCAATATTTCACGTGAGCAATACTCATTAACTACCGGATCTTTAATTTCTCCGGACTTTGAGAGCTGCTTCTCAGTTACGAACTTATCAGTCTTGATATAGCCTGATTTAGTACGATGGACGACTCGTATGTACACTTGGTAAAAGCCGTCAGTTCGCTTGTAACGAACCATAGTTTTAAAAGTTGCCATAATCAATTGATTTACAGTTATTTTCTTTTGTAAGTTCTTTGTAAGTGCACCCTCAAATTTTCGTAAGCTATTTGTAAGTTTTGCCGTTCATTTGGCTCATTTTCTGCGGTCAAATGCACGAACCGTCTAAAAATAGATTAGGCTGTAACGTCTGATTATCAGTCCATTACAGCCTAATTCAATAATTAGCTATATCTCTAATCATTCTTCAATGGCTGCCTGCGCCGCCGCCAATCTGGCAATCGGCACTCTGAATGGAGAACAACTAACGTAGTTCAAACCTACCCGGTGACAGAACTTCACTGAAGAAGGCTCACCACCATGTTCACCACAAATACCACATTTCAGATCCGGACGGATAGCACGGCCCTTTTCTGTAGCCATACGTACCAACTGTCCCACGCCATTCTGGTCGAGAACCTGGAACGGGTCTACTTTCAAAATCTTCTTTTCCAGATAAACAGGAAGGAAAGAAGCTATATCATCACGAGAATAACCGAAGGTCATCTGCGTTAAGTCATTTGTACCGAATGAGAAGAACTCGGCAGAAGAAGCGATACGGTCGGCAGTCAAAGCGGCACGCGGAATTTCGATCATTGTACCCACTTTGAAGTCAATGCTATCTCCTACTTCCTCAAACAACTTCTTAGCTTCCGCACGGATTACATTTTCCTGCTCCTTGAATTCATACAAGATACCAGTTAATGGAACCATGATTTCCGGATGAGTTTCCACTCCTTCTTTCTTCAATTCGAGTGCAGCACCCAAGATGGCACGTGTCTGCATCTGCGTAATTTCAGGATAAGTATTTCCCAGACGGCAACCACGGTGACCCAACATCGGGTTATGCTCACACAATGATTCTACACGTTGCTGGATATATTGCAGGCTCACACCCATAGTATCTGCCATTTCCTGCTGTCCCTTCAAATCATGAGGAACGAACTCATGCAAAGGAGGATCGAGCAAACGAACAGTTACCGGGCAACCAGCCATTGCTTTAAAGATGCCCTTAAAGTCTTCCTGTTGGTATGGAAGAATCTTAGCCAATGCTTTACGACGTCCTTCCGCATTTTCCGCCAGAATCATTTCACGCATTGCCTTGATCTTTTCACCTTCGAAGAACATGTGTTCCGTACGGCAAAGCCCAATACCTACTGCACCGAAGTTACGAGCCACTTCCGCATCATGAGGAGTATCCGCATTTGTACGTACCTGCAGACGAGTATACTTATCAGCCAGCGTCATTAATTCGGCAAAGTCACCGGAAAGTTCTGCAGCCTGTGTTTCTACCTTACCATTATAAACTACACCTGTACTTCCGTTCAGAGAAATATAATCGCCTTCTTTCAACACAACACCGTCAATTTCTACGGTACGGTTTTTATAATCGATATTCAATGCACCTGCACCCGATACACAACATTTACCCATACCACGAGCCACAACAGCAGCATGAGAAGTCATACCGCCACGAGCCGTAAGAATACCTTCGGCAACTGCCATACCGGCCAAGTCTTCCGGAGAAGTTTCGATACGAACCATTACCACACGTTTACCGGCAGCATGCCATTCAGCAGCGTCGTCAGCAAAGAACACCACCTGACCGGTTGCAGCACCCGGAGAAGCCGGAAGACCACGAGTCAACACTTTGGCTTTCTTCAAAGCATCCTTATCGAATACAGGGTGAAGCAATTCATCGAGTTTATTCGGTTCCACGCGCATCAAAGCAGTCTTTTCGTCAATCATGCCTTGACGGAGCAAGTCCATAGCAATCTTCACCATGGCAGCACCTGTACGTTTACCGTTACGTGTCTGAAGGAACCAGAGTTTACCTTCTTGTACGGTGAACTCCATGTCCTGCATATCTTTATAATGATTTTCCAGTTTAGTCTGGAGAGCATCTAATTCTTTATAGATTTCCGGCATTGCCTCTTCCATGGAAGGGAACTTTGCTGCGCGAACATCTTCGGTCACACCAGCCAATACAGCCCAACGTTGAGAACCAATCTTGGTGATCTGTTGCGGAGTACGGATACCGGCCACTACATCTTCACCTTGTGCGTTAATCAGATATTCACCATTGAAAAGGTCTTCACCCGTACCGGCATCACGTGAGAAACAAACACCAGTAGCCGAAGTTTCACCCATATTACCGAACACCATAGCCTGTACATTGACAGCTGTACCCCATTCATCAGGTATACTTTCCATCTTACGGTAAAGGATAGCGCGTTCATTCATCCATGAATCAAATACGGCACATATAGCTCCCCAAAGTTGTTCGTATGCACCAGTCGGGAAATCTTTTCCGGTCTGTTCCTTTACGGCAGCTTTAAATTTCTTTACGAGTTCCTGCAAGTCTTCCACTTTCAACTCGTTATCCAGTTCTACCCCTTTCTCTTTTTTCACCTCTTCGATGATTGCTTCGAAGGGGTCGATATCTTCTTTATTGGTAGGCTTCATGCCCAATACTACGTCAGCGTACATCTGCACAAAACGACGATAAGAGTCCCATGCAAAGCGTGCATTACCTGTCTTACGGATAATACCTTCTACCACTTCGTCATTCAATCCCAAGTTCAGAATCGTATCCATCATACCCGGCATAGATGCGCGCGCACCGGAACGTACAGACACCAACAAAGGATTTTCAACGTCACCGAATTTAGATTTCATCAACGTTTCCACGTGAGTGATTGCTTTTACCACTTCATCTTTCAGCAGCTCAACCACTTTATCACGTCCTAACGTATTGTATTCCGTACAAACATCTGTAGTTATTGTGAATCCGGGAGGGACAGGAATTCCGATTAAATTCATTTCTGCAAGGTTGGCTCCCTTACCACCGAGCAAATTCTTCATGTCAGCCTTTCCTTCTGCCTGACCATTACCAAAGGTATAAACTCTTTTTTTATCCATAATATTGTGTTTAAAGTTACATTATGATTTTTTTCTGTTCGCAAATCTAAGGATATTTCGCAAACTTGAAAACTTTTTGCGAAAAAACTTTCTATCAAAATGCAATTTCGACATTACAATCCGGAATATTTCTGTATACCCGAATTTTTTCCAAAAAAAATACCTACTTTTGCAAAGTAATTATTAGACTGGTGTAAAAGTGGCAAGAAAGAAAAAAGAGCTTCCCTTATTGGAGAAGGTAACAATCATGGATGTGGCTGCCGAAGGAAAAGCCATCGCAAAAGTAAACGACCTGGTGATTTTTGTTCCCTATGTAGTGCCGGGTGATGTCGTAGACCTGCAAATCAAGCGTAAAAAGAATAAATATGCCGAAGCTGAAGCGGTGAAGTTTCACGAGCTGTCGCCCAATCGTGCTGTTCCTTTCTGCCAACACTATGGCGTATGCGGTGGCTGCAAGTGGCAAGTGCTCCCCTATTCGGAGCAGATTAGATATAAGCAAAAGCAAGTGGAAGATAATTTGAGACGTATCGGAAAGATCGAACTTTCCGAAATTTCTCCGATTCTCGGTTCTGACAAGACGGAATTCTACAGGAACAAACTGGAATTCACCTTCTCAAATAAACGCTGGTTGACAAACGAAGAAGTTCGTCAGGATGTGAAGTATGACCAGATGAATGCGGTGGGTTTCCACATTCCGGGAGCCTTTGACAAGGTGCTGGCTATTGAGAAATGCTGGTTACAGGATGATATATCCAACCGTATCCGCAACGCTGTACGTGACTACGCTTACGAGCACGATTACTCTTTCATCAATCTGCGCACACAGGAAGGTATGCTGCGGAATATGATTGTACGCACCTCTTCAACTGGCGAACTGATGGTAATCGTCATTTGCAAGATTACAGAAGATCACGAAATGGAACTGTTCAAGCAGTTACTCCAATTCGTAGCGGACTCTTTCCCAGAAATCACTTCTCTTCTATACATTATTAATAATAAGTGCAATGACACAATCAATGATTTGGATGTGCATGTATTTAAAGGGAAAGATCACATCTTTGAAGAAATGGAGGGACTGCGTTTCAAAGTGGGACCGAAATCATTCTATCAGACCAACTCGGAACAGGCTTATAACTTATATAAAGTAGCCCGGGAATTTGCCGGATTAACAGGCAACGAACTGGTATATGACCTCTATACAGGAACGGGAACAATCGCCAACTTCGTATCACGCCAGGCTCGCCAGGTAATCGGTATCGAATATGTGCCGGAAGCTATCGAAGACGCAAAGATAAATGCAGAAATCAATGATATCAAGAATGCATTGTTTTATGCCGGTGATATGAAGGATATACTGACGCAGGATTTCATCAATCAGCATGGACGCCCGGATGTAATCATTACTGATCCTCCTCGTGCCGGTATGCACCAGGATGTAGTTGATGTCATCTTGTTTGCCGAACCGAAACGGATTGTGTATGTAAGTTGTAATCCTGCCACTCAAGCACGGGATTTGCAATTACTCGATGAGAAATACAAGGTGAAAGCCATTCAACCGGTAGATATGTTCCCTCACACCCACCACGTAGAAAATGTGGTGTTGCTGGAACTTCGATAATCCGTGGTGATAATAGAATTTCAAAAGAAAAAAGAAATGGGAAAAAGACCTAGAAGAACTCCTGCTGAAAAAGCACGTGCTCAATATACCAATTATGCAGTGAAAGAACCCATGGAACTAATGGAGTTTCTGGCTGCCAAAATGCCGGACGCAAGTCGTACGAAATTAAAATCGTTGCTAAGCAAACGGGTTGTATTTGTTGATAATGTGATAACCACACAATTCAACTTTCCTCTTGAAGCGGGCATGAAAGTGCAAATCAGCAAACAAAAGGGAAAGAAAGAATTTAATAACAGACTGCTGAAAATCGTGTATGAGGATGCCTATATCATTGTTGTCGAGAAGATGCAGGGACTTTTATCAGTCAATACAGAAAGACAGAAAGAGCGCACAGCCTATACAATACTTAACGAATACGTGCAACGTTCCGGACGTCAATTCCGTGTGTTTATCGTTCACCGCCTGGACAGGGACACTTCCGGCCTGATGATGTTTGCTAAAGACGAAAAAACACAGCGGACACTACGTGACAACTGGCACGATATCGTGACTGACCGTCGATATGTAGCTGTGGTGGAGGGAAGTATGGAAAAAGATTATGATACAGTCGTTTCCTGGCTGACTGATAAAACGCTTTATGTAAGTTCCAGTGAATATGATGACGGTGGATCAAAATCTATTACCCACTATAAGACCATCAAACGTGCCAACGGATATTCTCTGTTGGAACTCGATTTGGAAACCGGCCGAAAGAATCAGATTCGTGTACACATGCAAGATTTAGGACATCCTATTATCGGTGATGGAAGATATGGAAGAGAAGATGCTCCCAACCCTATCGGACGACTGGCACTCCATGCTTTCAAACTTTGTTTCTACCATCCGGTAACGGGAGATTTGATGGAGTTCGAGACGCCTTATCCGGCGGAGTTTAAGAAGTTGTTTCTGAAAAAATAAAGAAAATACGTTCAAAAAGAAAAGGAGTTAAATCAATTGATTTAACTCCTTTTCTTTTAAAATCATATCTTATTCTATTGCATCTGCAACTCAATATAATCAATATATTCTCCATCAAGATACAAGTCACCTTGCAAATAACGTCCTCTAACACGAACGCCTCTTATCTCACGTAAGGCAAAATCACGTCCATAATCAAGGTACAATGTGCCATAATCAACCCACCACCGAAAAGGCAAATCACCTGCAGGTCTACCATCATAATCATAAACCTGATAGTCTATTCCCAGTCCATTATTATCTAAGCGAATACGACTTTCTATCGGATTATAATCAGAACCGAACCACAAATCACCCACCCAGGTGCGTCCCATCAAATCATCATAAATATCTTCATCGTCTTCACACGAAGTAAAGCCAACCAATAAAGTCAGCATCATCAAGATACCTGCATATCTCTTTATCATTTTCATAATTCTCTAGTTTATTGCGTTTATTAATACAAAATTAGCATTTTATATTTACTATACATCACAAGCCACAAGTTTTTTGTACCTTTGCAAAGATAATATTAAATTTTCCACATGAAACTTCTTTGGCTTGATTTAAATAGTTCGTACGCTCATTCTTCGCTGGCATTGCCAGCCTTACATGCCCAGATAGCAAATAATACAGACATTGAATGGTGTACGGTCTCCGCCACTATCAATGAAAATACCGGTAGTGTCGTCAATCAAATCTACCGCCATCAACCGGACATCATTGCAGCTACCAACTGGCTATTTAATCACGAGCAACTCCTGCACATCGTTTCACGCGCAAAAGCGTTACTACCTCACTGCTGTGTTATACTCGGAGGTCCCGAGTTTTTAGGAGATAATGAAGCTTTCTTATATAAAAACAAATTTGTAAGCGGAGTGTTTCGCGGAGAAGGCGAAGAAGTATTTCCTTTATGGTTAAAAGTGTGGAATCAGCCAAGAAAAGAATGGAAATCAATCACAGGACTCTGCTATCTGGATGAATCGGAAGCATACCATGACAACGGGCTCGCCCGTGTCATGAACTTTTCCGAATTAGTCCCTCCTGAAGAGAGCCGTTTCTTCAATTGGAGCAAACCCTTTGTGCAATTAGAAACTACCCGCGGATGTTTTAACACCTGTGCCTTTTGTGTCAGTGGAGGTGAAAAACCGGTTCGCACCCTATCTCTTGAAGCAACCCGGAAACGTCTTGACGTGATACACCAACACAGAATCAAGAATGTACGGGTACTGGACCGCACTTTCAATTACAACAACAAACGGGCAAAAGAATTACTAAATCTATTCCGCGAATACCCGGATATCTGTTTTCATCTGGAAATTCATCCTGCACTCCTTTCTGATGAACTCAAACGGGAATTAGCCACCCTTCCTAAAGGACTGCTACACCTGGAAGCCGGAATCCAAAGCCTTCGGGAAAACGTGCTTGAACAAAGCCGGAGAATAGGAAAACTCTCCGATGCTCTGGCCGGACTCAAGTATCTATGTTCACTTGAAAACATGGAAACTCATGCCGACTTAATAGCAGGGCTCCCACTCTACCATCTATCAGAAATTTTCGATGATGTCCGTACTTTAGCAGAGTATGGCGCAGGAGAAATCCAACTGGAATCCCTCAAATTACTTCCGGGCACCGAAATGAAAAGAAGAGCGGACGAGTTAGGCATACAGTACTCTCCACTCCCTCCATACGAAGTTCTTCAAACTCGTGAGATCACCGTAGATGAATTACAGACAGCACATTATCTGTCCCGCCTGTTAGACGGTTTCTATAATACCCCAACTTGGCGAAGCATCACACGGATACTCATTCTCGAAAACCCTCATTTTATACATGAGTTACTCGATCATTTAGTTCAAACAGATGTGATTGACACCCCTCTTAGCCTGGAAAAAAGAGGATTAATCCTCTATGACTTCTGCAAGAATCATTATCCCGACTACCTGACACAAGTCAGCATTGCATGGATAGAAGCAGGTATGTCATTAAAAAAAGCTCCGGCAGAAAAAGTAAGAACCAAAAGACAGCTACCACCTGAAAGCTGGGAAATAGAATACGGAGCATATCGCGAGAATCTACGATTATGTTTCCTTCCCACCGATGAAGAAGGACATGGTTACTGGTTTGGTTTTGAGTCGGAGATTCAGAAGATACAACCGGTTTTCAAGGCTAAAAAACTATCATAAATAAAAGAAAAGTATTCTCATATTATGTGAAATTATTACCAGTCACTAATCGTTTAGAGCAGCATTTCCTGTTTTCCACCGTCCATACAATAAACTTTACTAGCACAGTGTATGGACATTCGAAAATATCAATTCAATATTTTTTGCCTATTATTGTTTCCCTTAGCCGCAACAGGACAAGAATGGAACAAACAGGATTCATTGAGACTTCAGCAAATGCTGGAATCCGATCAGGAGATCAAGATAAATAGAAAGTTTATCGAAAAAGTAGAGCAAAACATGTACTCTCGAAAACCATTCGTAGATTTTGATCCCACACTACCGACTTTAAAATCTTCCATGATTTTTTCGAAACCTTCCATTCGCACTTATCAGACATTCCTAAAACCGGGTTCCACCTTTTTACCCACTTACTCCTGGTTAAGAATAAACAAGAATCTTGTGCTGCACAGTAAAAGTAATTTTGCAGAAAATTCCAGTTGCTTTCATATCCAAAGCCAAATAGAATATAATTTATCTCCCAAATGGTCTCTCAACATATATGGCGTACAAAACCTTGATACCCGAAAACATCGGGGCCTCCCTTCCGAAGTGGAACCCACCCAATTGGGTAGTAATGTTGTTCTCAAAATAAATAAAAACTGGAAAATAAAAACAGGGGTACAATACCAATACAATGTCCTCCGCAAAAGATGGGAATGGATACCTCAAATTAGTGTTTCATACGAATGGTAACCCGTGCCGACAATCAGGAATCGAAAAGTTTTAGAAAACAAGAAAGCATATTTTCCATTTATTCTCGTACCTTTGTCATACGATTAAATATGCTATAATAATGAAGAACTTTATCAAGGGATTCCGGTTTACCCCCTCCAATTATCCGGCAGAAGTAGAAGCAAAAATACAGAAATACAGAAAGCAAGGTTATAAACTTCCACCGCGCAAAGTACTCCGTACTCCCGAGCAACTGGAAGGTATCCGGGAAAGTGCCAAAATCAATACTGCACTGCTGGACTATATTTCAGAGAATATCCGGGAAGGCATGTCCACCGAGGAGATTGATGTACTAGTGTATGATTTCACTACCAGTCACGGTGCCATCCCTGCCCCACTCAACTACGAAGGATTTCCCAAAAGTGTCTGTACCAGCATCAACGATGTAGTGTGCCACGGAATACCCAATAAAAATGAGATTCTGAAAAGCGGAGATATTATCAATGTGGACGTTTCCACCATCTACAAAGGATATTTTTCCGATGCATCCCGTATGTTTATGATTGGAGACGTCAATCCTGATATGCAAAAGTTAGTACAGGTAACCAAAGAATGTATGGAAATAGGAATTGCTGCCGCACAACCCTGGAAACAGCTGGGTGATGTAGGCGCCGCCATCCAGGAACATGCAGAAAAGAACGGATTCAGCGTAGTCCGTGATCTCTGCGGACATGGTGTAGGGATGCAATTCCATGAAGAACCGGACGTAGAACATTTCGGGCGCCGGGGCACAGGCATGATGATCGTTCCGGGCATGACCTTCACCATCGAACCCATGATTAATATGGGAACCTACGAAGTGTTTGTAGACGATGCCGACGGATGGACCGTCTGCACCGACGACGGACTGCCTTCCGCCCAATGGGAAAATATGATTCTGATAACTGAAACCGGAAACGAAATTCTGACATATTGATGGAACTGATTCTACTTATTGTTATTGCCGTGTTAGTGATAGTCCTACTTGTATTATCACTAACCAAAGGCAACAATCAAACTCAAGCAGAACAATTACAAATAGCCTTGCGCCAGCAAATGCAGGAAAACCGGGAAGAGCTGAACCGCAGCATCCGGGAACTTCGCATGGAAATGACGCAAACGCTGAACCAGAATATGCAACAGCTCCAAGATGTTCTGCACAAGAATATGATGACTACCGGAGAACTGCAACGACAGAAATTTGACATGATGGCCCGCCAGCAGGAAGCATTACTGAAATCCACCGAGAAACGACTGGATGATATGCGCCTGATGGTGGAAGAAAAGCTCCAGAAAACCCTGAATGAACGTATCGGCCAATCATTCGAAATCGTCCGTTCACAACTTGAGAACGTACAAAAAGGACTGGGAGAAATGAAATCTCTCGCCCAAGATGTCGGCGGACTAAAAAAGGTATTGAGCAACGTAAAGATGAGAGGAACGTTCGGCGAAGTCCAACTGGGTGCACTCTTAGAACAAATGATGAGCCCCGAACAGTACGACGCCAATGTCAAAACCAAAAAGAGCGGAACCGAATTTGTAGAATTTGCCATCAAACTTCCGGGAAAAGATGACGCCAACAGCACCGTCTACCTCCCCATCGACGCCAAATTTCCGAAAGATGTATACGAACAATATTATGACGCATTCGAAGCGGGAGACGCAGCATTGATGGAATCGTCCGGCAAACAATTGGAAAATACAATCAAAAAGATGGCAAAAGACATCCATGATAAATATGTAGACCCGCCTTTTACCACAGATTTTGCCATCATGTTCCTCCCGTTTGAAAGCATATATGCCGAAGTAATCCGACGCACCAGTCTCATCGAAACACTCCAAAAGGAGTATAAGATTGTAGTTACAGGTCCGACAACATTAGGCGCCATCCTCAACAGTCTCCAGATGGGATTCCGCACGCTTGCTATCCAAAAACGTACCGGAGAAGTCTGGACCGTATTGGGAGCTGTCAAAACAGAATTCAGTAAATTCGGAGGATTACTTGAAAAAGTACAAAAGAACTTGCAAAGCGCCGGTGACCAACTCGAAGAAGTCATGGGAAAACGAACACGTGCCATCGAACGCAAACTGCGGCAAGTGGAACAGTTGCCACACGAAGAAAGCCAAAAGATTCTCCCTATTGACGTAGAGGACGATTTGACAGATTACTAACTGATATTATTTAGGCACGGATTACACGATAAACACGGAAAGAAAATAAACTTATCCGTGCAATTCGTATAATCCGTGCCTAAAAAAATTAGAGAAAGTGTTTCGACACACCTCCACACTAAACAGAAAATGCTCTACAACATTTCCATATCACATCAATCCGCATAACTCCGCAAAACCAAATTCTTCACCCAAAGAACGAAGATACCCGTCAGAATCAGATTCAATACCAGAGTAAGCACTGAAATAACCAATGCCGGACCACCCAAGTTATATCCCAATGCAATGAAAATGATTCCGGCCCCTACCTCACCACGGGTAAACATACCGATGGAAAGAGCCAGTCGCTCACTTAATTTCCGGTCACGATAGAAGAACATCGGACAAAGCTTTCCTATATTCGACAATAAAGAGACAATCACCACATGAAACATAATCATTCCCCACGACATCATCTCCTGTGATCCCGTTACAGAATAAGAACCTGCATGAGTCTCCGCAAAGTTCACTCCGATAAAATGCGGCATACTCATTCCCACCAGAAACATGAAGAAAAATGAAATCCCGGTAGACACCTTTCGTTCCACAGGTGTGTCATGTTCCTTATGTTTCATAATCATACCCAGAACAAATGCCGGCAACAGGACTTCAATATGAATACTTCCCTCGTCCCCATACAATTCTTTACTCCCCAGATACAGTATTTGAGTAGCCAGAAATATAATCACTGAATAAAAGAGGATAGCCTTCCAATCCTGACGCCAATCATACTTATTCAATCTTTGCCAGCCGATCGACAATAACAAGAACACAATCACCACCACAATAATCAACTGCCAGCGCAGCCCGATCATCATAATCTGAAGAGGAATCATTAAAAGAATCGTATCCAAGTCATCGAAAATTGCCAATACCTGTATTTTCTTATAAATCCAACTGGACTTCAGTCCGATAGCCGCCAACATCGTAAACAGAATACCGGCTGATGTAGGTGCAGCAAAACGGCTTAACAATAAATTCTCCTTCCATGCTTCCCAACTATTCCAAAACTCGGGCGGAAGCAAAATAAACACATAATAAATAGCAATCATAAACCATGGTAAAGCAGCCGTAGCCATTGCAATAAAATAATCTTGAGCGTAACTTTTCCACCGCGTTTTATCAAGGACGAACTCACGGCCTACATTAATCATTATAAAACTAAGGCATACATAGAGTAGTACATTCGATATGGATTTAACAGCTCCATACCCATCTCCTGCCATCATCGGCAGGAATTGCGAAACCACGAGCCCCAACATCAGGAAGCCCGAAAAAGACAGAACTTTTCTCATATTTATAGTTGTTTGTTGCTAAAAAGTAATTGCCAAGGAAAGCTCTCCAGACAGAAGGCAATCACCTGGTGTATTAAAAACTAACCGCAAGTCAATTTGTTCAGAACAGATCTCTGAAAAATTGCTTGCGGCAGTATTTTTAATCCAGCTTCAGTACGGCGAGGAAGGCTTTTTGCGGCACTTCCACGTTACCGATTTGTTTCATTCGTTTTTTACCTTTTTTCTGCTTTTCAAGCAGTTTACGTTTACGGCTCACGTCACCACCATAACACTTCGCTGTCACATCCTTACGAACAGCCTTAATCGTTTCACGGGAAATAATCTTAGCCCCGATAGCTGCCTGAATGGCAATATCAAACTGCTGGCGCGGAATAAGCTCTTTCAGCTTCTCACACATCCGGCGTCCCATATCGTAAGCATTGTCAATATGTGTCAAAGTAGAAAGTGCATCCACAGGCTCACCGTTCAACAAAATATCCAGCTTCACCAGCTTCGAAGTACGGAAACCATTCGGATGATAATCAAACGACGCATACCCTTTAGAAATACTCTTCAACTTATCATAAAAGTCAATCACAATTTCTCCCAAAGGCATATTGTAATAGATTTCCACCCGGTTACCGGAGATATATTCCTGTTTAATCAATTCACCGCGTTTACCCAGACAAAGCGTCATAATCGAACCGATATAATCAGTCGTTGTAATAATAGACGCTTTGATATACGGTTCCTCGATATGGTCAATCATCGTCGGGTCGGGCATACCACCGGGGTTGTGCACCTCCTTCATATTGCCCTGCTTATCATATATATGGTAGGACACGTTCGGTACCGTAGTAATCACATTCATCTCAAACTCACGGTCCAGACGCTCCTGCACAATCTCCATGTGGAGCAATCCGAGGAAACCACAACGGAAACCAAAACCCAAAGCCAATGAAGACTCCGGCTGGAAAGTCAACGACGCATCATTCAGCTGCAACTTTTCCAAAGACGCGCGAAGATCTTCGAAATCTTCCGCCTCAATCGGGTACACTCCGGCAAACACCATCGGCTTCACCTCCTCAAACCCGGCAATAGCCTTGTCACACGGACGGGCAATATGTGTAATGGTATCTCCCACCTTCACCTCTTTGGAAGTTTTGATACCGGAAATTATATATCCTACATCCCCCGTACGAAGTTCGTTACGAGGCACCATATCCATTTTCAACACCCCTATTTCATCGGCATCATACTCTTTTCCCGTATTGAAAAACTTCACCTTGTCGCCCTTGCGAATCGTGCCGTTTTCAATCTTGAAATAAGCTATAATTCCACGGAAAGAGTTGAATACAGAGTCGAAAATCAAAGCCTGCAACGGCGCCTCTTCATTCCCTTCGGGATGAGGAATACGTTCAATCACAGCAGCCAGTATCTCTTCCACTCCCATACCCGTTTTACCGGATGCACGGATTACCTCCTCGCGCTTGCAACCCAACAGTTCAACGATTTCGTCCTCCACTTCTTCGGGATTGGCGCTCGCCATATCGCATTTATTGATAACCGGAATAATCTCAAGGTCGTGTTCAATGGCCATATACAGATTCGAGATCGTCTGCGCCTGCACTCCCTGCGAAGCATCGACAATCAGCAATGCCCCTTCACATGCAGCGATAGAACGTGACACCTCATACGAAAAGTCCACGTGTCCCGGAGTATCAATCAGGTTAAGGACATACTTCTCCCCCTGATAAGTATATTCCATCTGGATCGCATGGCTCTTGATAGTGATCCCTCTTTCTTTTTCCAGATCCATATTATCAAGCATCTGCCCTGAAGTCACCTGAATGGTGTTAGTAAACTCCAACAGACGGTCGGCCAACGTTGACTTACCGTGGTCAATATGAGCAATAATGCAAAAGTTGCGAATATTCTTCATTCTGAATTCTTATTATTTTAGCTTTTTGGTGTGCAAAGATACGTAAATGGCGGAATAAAAAAAAATGCGTTGATAACATTATGATCATGTACCAACGCATTTTTTTATTGCTTAAGTGAGTTACTCGCTTAGATCAATTTGATGAAGAGTTCACCTTCAACTTCTTCCACAGAGACTTTGTCTTCTCTCAATAACCAGCCAAGGCCGAGGAACAGATCTTTGTCAACCAATTTAGTTGCTTTTTTAAGCTGCTTGGCAGTCATTCCTTCTGTTTCGTTCAGTGCATTCCAGATAGTACCTGCAATTACACCAGCTTTTTCTTTCAACATTTGCTTTGCAATTTTAGTTAGACATGCTTAAAATCATCCGGTCAAAAAGACTTTCAGATTTTATTTCGGGGACAAAGATAGTTATTTTCATGTTATATAACACTTTATTGAGCACTTTTTTATCGTTTTTGTAATAAAAAAGCATTTTTTCTTTCATTTAGGATGCTTTTCGAGATATTCAGACCAAATTCTTGCCGCTTCTTCCACCATTTTAGCGCAGGGACGCTTGCTATAATATTGAGCAGTACGCTCTTCCGGAATCGTTGAAACGGAATCTTTTTTCTTTAATCCCAACAATTCGCCACAAATCAGCGAGCCGTTACGCTTCTTAAATTCAGCCGCCAGTTCTTGCACTACCGCATAATTGGCAGCTTTTCCTTCCCGGTCTGTCGCTTCCGTAGCGCCGGTTTCCAAGCCCGCCACCAAAAACATGCCGCAGGCAGCTCCACACGTTTCACGCATTCGCCCTATCCCCCCGCCAAAGGAAGCACCCATACGCAACGCCTGTTCCTGTGTAAATCCATACATATCCGCAAAGGCCGCTACTACCGACTGTGAGCAGTTGTATCCGCTCTTAAAAAGCTCCACTGCTTTCTGTATTCTATCTTCCATAAACTATTTTGCATTTTTATTTCGCACAAAAATATAAAAAAGTATCTTTGCATCGGATATTGTAGCAAAGATAAAAATCAAAACCCCGGAAAATATGAACAAAACAATTACTTATAAGGATTCGACTGCCCTCGCCATCCAAGCTATGATGAGCGCAGCCCGCAAAGACGAATACGCTGATAGAAAAAAAGGGAACAGTTTCCCTCAAAATAGAAAGAAACGTGATGTCACTCTCAAAGATGTACGTGAATGGAACAAGAGAAGAAATTATAAAGAGGATGCAGGAATTGCCGTCAATGCAATGATGGCGTCAGCTATCAACGACCCCTATGTGGACCTGAATCCACCCTCCAAATTCTAAGAGATAAAACAATGGCTACAACATTCGATATTCAAC
Source organism: Bacteroides sp. D2 (assembly GCF_025147085.1). Classification (NCBI taxonomy): domain Bacteria; kingdom Pseudomonadati; phylum Bacteroidota; class Bacteroidia; order Bacteroidales; family Bacteroidaceae; genus Bacteroides; species Bacteroides sp. D2. The sequence continues at coordinate 5,537,316 of NZ_CP102261.1, forward strand.
TCCCTCATTACTCGCGTGGATTTCATTTAATCACGCGTGATATCATTTCACAACTACCAGCACTTCCCGAAAGTGGCCTGCTGGTAATCTTTATCAAACACACCTCTGCCGGACTAACTATCAACGAAAATGCAGACCCGGACGTACGGCATGACTTCCAGACATTCTTTAATAAACTGGTTCCCGACGGTGCCCCCTATTTCATCCATACCCTCGAAGGCCCCGACGATATGAGCGCCCATATAAAAGCCTCCCTGATAGGAAGTTCGGTCACTATCCCCATCAAGAATCACCGCCTGAACCTGGGAACATGGCAAGGTGTCTACCTCTGCGAATTTCGCGACGGAGGAGACACCCGTAAATTGAGTATTACTATCCTATAATATTTCCAACGCCATCGGACAATGATCGGAATGTACGGCCTCATTCAGGATATACGCACGTTTCAACAGCGGGCGTACCGGCTCACTAACCATGCAATAGTCAATTCTCCAGCCCTTATTTTTGGCACGCGAATTAAAACGATAGCTCCACCAGGTATATTCCTGTTTTTCGGGACAAAGCGTACGGAAAGAATCAACATACCCCGCAGACAGGAAACGTGTCATCCACTCCCGTTCTTCAGGAAGGAAACCACTGTTTGTTGCATTCCGGACAGGATCATGAATGTCGATCGGCTCATGGCAGATATTATAATCGCCACAAAGAATCAAATTGGGACGGGACTTCTGCAACTCCATCACATACTTTTGAAAATCTTCCAGCCACACCATTTTAAAAGCCTGGCGTTCGTCCCCGCTCGTCCCCGAAGGGTGATAAACACTGACCACCGATAAGTCTCCGAAATCCGCCCGGATAAAACGTCCTTCATTATCATAAGCCTCCATTCCCATCCCATATTCCACATGGTCCGGTTCCTGCTTGGTAAGTATGGCCACTCCACTGTATCCTTTCTTCTGCGCCGAATACAAATAAGACTTGTAACCCAACGCTTCAAACACCTCTCCCGGATACTGGTCCGGTTGCAGTTTCGTCTCTTGCAGACAAAGAATATCAGGATTCTCCTGCGCCAGCCATTCCGGCAAACCTTTAGATACGGCGGCACGTAGTCCGTTCACATTATAAGTAATAATCTTCATCGATCTATATGTATTGATTTATATTCATTTTAAGAAAACAAAAGCATGATATTCAGTACCGAAACAATAATGGCAATCGAATACAACACAAACGTGCTCCAACGACTATTGACATAATCTCCCATCACCTTTCGGGAAGACGTCAGTCCCACCTGTAAAAATACCGTGAAAGGTAATTGAATACTAAGTATCATCTGCGAAATAATCAATCCTTTGAAAGGATCGCCAATAAAGAAAATCAGCAATAAGGCAATTCCCAGAGATAAAAGGACTCCTACCTGCGAGTGGCTGTCTTTGATATGATACGATTCACCGAAAATACCCGCAAAGATGGAACCTGCCGCCATTCCGCTCGTAATGGTGGATGAAATACCCGCCATCAGCAATGCCAGTGCAAATACGATGGCAGCATTACTTCCCAACAAAGGTTCGAGCAATGACTTAGCCTGTTGCAGTTCCTCTACCTGAATACCGCTTTTAAAGAAAGTAGCGGCAGCCAGAAGAATCATGGCACTGTTAATCGCCCAGCCGACAATCATAGAGAAAAGAGTATCAAACAACTCATATTTCAAAACCTTCTTAACAGAAGCATCATCTTTCTTATTATATTCGTGACTCTGTATCACCTCCGAATGAAGAAACAGATTATGAGGCATCACTACCGCTCCCAACACACTCATGATAATCAGCATACTTCCTTTCGGAAAAGAAGGAGTCACCCACCCTACTGTTGCAGCCGGCCAGTCTATTTCCACCAGAAACAGTTCGTAGATAAACGAAAGCCCGATAACGGAGACAAATGCAATGATGGAACGCTCTATCTTTTTATACGAATTAGTGAAAAGCATGATAGAGACAAAAAGCGTAGTCAACACAGCTCCCCATATAATAGGAATATCAAAGAGCATTTCCAACGCAATGGCACCTCCCAGAATTTCCGCTAAAGAAGTAGAAATCGACGCCAGTACCGCCGTACCAAGAATAGGTCGCGACACCCATTTGGGAGTGTATTTAGTGGCCGCCTCCGAAAGGCAAAGTCCGGTAACAATCCCCAGGTGGGCAACGTTGTGCTGAAGCACAATCAGCATAATAGTGGACAATGTAACCACCCAAAGTAAGGAATAGCCAAATTCGGAACCGGCGGCGAAGTTAGAAGCCCAGTTTCCCGGATCAATAAATCCTACCGTAACCAGAAGCCCCGGACCAATATATTTAAAAACATCCAGTCCACCCAGATAGCGTTTATGATCTTTGCGTTTTAAGTCTTGAAAAATATTCTTCATTTTTGCATAATAGTTTTAACCTTACAAATATACTTATAAATAACGAGTGAAGGTCAATTTTAGTTCAAAATACCGACAAGTAAGTAAACAACACCCGGATCCCCCCTCTATGGATTCCCGCAAAAAAAGACCCTCGACAAAATAAATTGCCGAAGGTCTTGAAAAATATCAAATTTTACAAAAATAAAAGAAGTCGATTAATATCCCATCTCATGTAATGCACGACACAATTGGTCAGGACATGAAGTCGGTCTGCCACCACAATGCACTCCTTCAAGTTTTGCGATAACATCCGCTACCTTCATTCCTCTCACAAGGCGGGAAATACCTTGAAGATTACCATTACATCCTCCCCAGAAAGCAACTTCTTTCACCACTCCATCTTCCACATTCAGTTCGATGTTGGTGCTGCAAGTTCCCTGGGTTCTATACACATATTCCATAACCTTGTCTTATTCTTCCTCTCCCTCTTCCGGCTGCATATTGGTATAAACAGTCTGCACGTCGTCAAATTCTTCCAAACGTTCGATCATCTTATCCAATGTTTCGCGCTGTTCCGGAGTCACCTCTTTCATGTCGTTCGGGATATAAGTGAAGTCTCCACCGACATCTTCAAAGCCACACTCCTCCAGGTGTTTCTGAATAGCGGCATAGCTCTTGGGATTACCATAGATAGTGATTGTTCCTTCTTCATCATCCTCTTCGTATTCATCTTCCACATCATAATCGATCAGATCCAGAATCAGTTCTTCCATATCCAATCCGTCTTTCTTCTTGAAAGTGAATACACATTTGTGGTCGAACAGGAACGCGAGAGATCCCATTGTACCGAGATTACCGCCAAACTTATTAAATACAGAACGAACGTCAGCCACCGTACGGGTTGTGTTATCTGTCAGCGTATCCACAAATACAGCAATACCGTGAGGACCGTATCCTTCGTAAGTCATGCTCTTGTAGTCGCTCTGGTCTTTACCCATTGCGTTTTTGATAGCACGTTCAATATTATCCTTCGGCATATTTTCACGCTTACAAGTAGCGATCACCGAACGTAAAGTCGGGTTATTTTCAGGTTCCGGACCGCCTGCCTTTACAGCTATCGCGATTTGTTTACCCAGTCTTGTAAATGTTTTAGCCATGTGGCCCCATCTTTTCAGTTTAGCGGCCTTTCTATATTCAAATGCTCTTCCCATTGGTTTATATTTTTAGATTGAAATTTTAAGTTATCTAAGTTTGGCACCCAGCTTATCTTCCAAGTTCTTCACCAGTTTCGACATGATCTTATCAATCATCTTATCATTCAAAGTCTGGCTCTCATCCTGAAGCAGGAAGCTCACCGCATACGACTTCTTGCCTGCTTCCAGATTCTTACCTTCGTACACATCGAAGAGTTCCACTTCTTTCAGCAGCTTCTTCTCTCTTTCGTAAGCAATCTTTTCAATTTCGGCAAACTGCACATTCTTGTCAAGCAACAATGCCAGGTCACGTTTCACAGCAGGGAACTTGGAGATTTCCTTGTAGCTGATCTTCACAGAACGGATAGCTTTCATCAGTTCCTTCCAGTTCAAGTCGGCAAAATACACTTCATTGTCGATATCAAATGCTTTCAATAGCTTCTTAGTCACGATACCGAAGGAAGCAAGACGCTTACCACCCTTCGTATTGATAGAAAGTGCGGCAGCAAAAATATCGTCCGTCAGATTACCGACAACCAGATTGTGCAAATCCAGTCCCAGACGCTTCAATATATTTTCTACATAAGCCTTCAATTCATATACCGAACTGTTCTCATCTGCATGTGCCCATGAATTGGAAACCTTCTTACCGGTTACCCACAAGCCCAAGTGATAATCTTCCGAGTAAGGAGCCAATACCTTCTCTTCATTCTTCTTGTCAGCATCGAAATGATAGCAATTACCGAATTCGAAGAACTTCAAATCAGCATTCTTACGATTTGCATTATGAGCAATACTTTCCAGTCCACCGAACAGCAAAGTCTGACGCATAGCGTTCAAATCCGCACTCAACGGATTCAATAACATCACCAGGTGGTTGGACGGATAAGTCTCCATGCCATCATAGTAAGCAGCACGCGTCAATGAGTTGTTCAGGATCTCATTAAATCCACAACCCACCAATTGCTCTGCAATCAGGTTCTGCAATTTATTCGATTTATCATGTTCACCTTTGGTAGTCAGGCTGGAGTTCAGTGTAGTCGGGATTTCAACATTATTATATCCGTAGATACGAAGAATATCTTCAATCACGTCACAATCACGCTGCACGTCTACACGATAAGGAGGAACAGCTAATGTCAGCCCTTCCGCCGTTTCATTAGTGATCTTCATTTCCAGGCTGGTCACAATGCTCTTGATTGTCTCTACCGGAATTACTTTTCCTACCAAAGAATGTACTTTTTCATAAGCCAGATCGACTATAAAATCCTGCGCAGGAGTAGTGAACACGTCTTTTATTTCAGAAGAAATCGTACCGCCGGCCAGTTCTTTGACCATCAAAGCAGCCAGTTTCAGGCAATAGATCACACTGTTCGGATCGATACCGCGTTCGAAACGGAAAGAAGCATCCGTATTCAAGCCATGACGGCGGGCTGTCTTACGCACCCATGTAGGATGGAAATAAGCACTTTCAATGAACACATCTGTCGTAGCTTCCGTAGAACCGGAGTCCAGTCCGCCGAATACACCGGCAATACACATGGCCTCTTCCTTGTTACAAATCATCAGGTCGCGTTCGTTCAATTTACGTTCCACCTCATCCAGCGTAACGAACGGGGTTCCTTCCGGCATTGTCTTTACAATTACTTCATTGCCTTTTATCTTTCCGGCATCGAAGCAATGCAACGGCTGACCGAAAGCATGAACGATATAATTAGTAATATCCACTACATTATTAATAGGACGCACCCCGATCAGACGCAATTTGTTTTGCAGCCATTCCGGGCTTTCCTTCACAGTGACACCTTTCACCGTAACACCGGCATAATGCGGACAAGCTTCGCTGTTTTCCACCTTCACTTCAATATTCAAGTCATGGTTTTCCACTTTAAAGCCGTCTACCGACGGACGTTGCAAAGTAGCCTGTTTGCCGTTCTGAATCAGATAAGCATACAAGTCACGAGCCACCCCATAGTGAGAGCAAGCATCCGCACGGTTAGGCGTGATGTCCACTTCAAGCACATAGTCGCTCTTGATATTATAATAATCCTTGGCAAGCGTACCCGGAACAGCATTTTCCGGCAATACGATAATACCTGCATGATCCGTACCGATACCGATTTCGTCTTCGGCACAAATCATACCAGTAGATTCCACCCCACGGATTTTTGATTTCTTGATGGTAAAACATTCGTCACCGTCATAAAGTTTTGTACCTAAAGTAGCTACCACCACTTTCTGTCCGGCAGCCACATTCGGGGCACCACAAACAATCTGTACCGGTTCACCGTCTCCCAGATTGACAGTAGTAATATGCAAATGGTCAGAATTAGGATGTTCCGTGCAGGTCAGCACTTCACCGATCACCAGTCCTTCCAAACCACCTTTAATGGTTTGCACTTCTTCTACACCACCTGTTTCCAAGCCAATAGACGTCAACGCAGCAGCCGTTTCATCGGGCGTCAGGTCGAAGTTGACATACTCTTTCAGCCAGTTATAAGAGATATTCATATATTTAATTTTTTATTGTTTCTCAAAAGATTTGCAAAGTTAATAAGATTTTTCGGTTGACCGAGAAGGTTAGATAAAAAAGTTTATAGTTGATAGTTACCATGCGGAATAACATACAGATAGAAGAAATGTTGCGCAGAGCATTTTCACTATCAGTTATCAACTATCAACTATTAACTAAAATGGTAACGGTCCATCTCCCGGTGCTCCGAATGGATTCTCCGTCTGCGGTGCAAAATCAGGTGCGGGAGGAGGTATGGAACCAGCATTACCTGTATTCATTTTCGATCCTAACATAGCTCCTGCAGGCTCGCCCGGCATCGGGATCACCATATCGTCCTCCGGATTAGAGAAACGGGTAAACTCACCCTTAAAGCGGAGCAACACCTCGCCTACCGCACCGTTACGATGCTTGGCGATTACAATTTCCGCCATACCGCGCAGGTCATTACCACGATCATCCTGAAATATCTTATAGTATTCCGGACGATGGATAAAGCACACCATATCGGCATCCTGCTCGATGGCTCCCGATTCACGAAGGTCACTCAACTGCGGTCGTTTACCATCAATACCTTCACGACTTTCCACACCACGATTCAACTGTGACAGTGCGATAATCGGAATACTCAACTCCTTCGCCAATCCTTTCAACGAACGGGAAATGGTACTAACCTCTTCCTGACGGCTACCAAACGCCATCCCACTCGCATTCATCAACTGAAGGTAGTCAATGATGATGATTCGCACCCCATGTTCGCGTACCAAACGACGCGCTTTGGTTCGAAGTTCAAACACAGACAGAGACGGCGTATCATCCACGTAAAGCGGTGCATCCATCAGATTCTTCAGTTTATAGTCCAGTTGTTGCCATTCATAATTTGCCAACTGCCCGCTTTTGATTTTCTCGCTCGGAATCTCGCAGACATTCGCAATCAAACGGTTCACCAGCTGAACGTTACTCATTTCAAGAGAGAACAACGCCACCGGGTTCCGGTAATCCACCGCAATATTCTTAGCCATTGAAAGAACGAAAGCAGTCTTACCCATAGCAGGACGGGCAGCTATAATAATAAGGTCGGAATTCTGCCAACCCGAAGTCATCTTATCAAGTTTCGTGAAACCACTCTCCAGACCACTCAAACCATCGGTTCGAGCCGCAGCTTTCTGAATTAGTTTATAGGCTTCGTCAATCACCGGATTGATCTGCGTATAATCTTTTTTCATATTCTGCTGTGAGATCTCGAAAAGCTTACCTTCCGCTTCCTGCATCAAGTCGTCCACATCCAGCGTTTCATCGAACGCTTTACTCTGAATATTACTCGTAAACGTTATCAGCTCACGCGCCAGCGATTTCTGTGCAATAATACGGGCATGGTATTCAATATGTGCGGATGAAGCCACCTTACTACTCAATTGAGTAATATAGAAGGGACCTCCCACCTCTTCCAAGTCTCCGCGTTTACTAAGTTGTTCCTTTACAGTCAGAATATCCACCGGTTTCTGGTTCACCGCAAGATCGACGATAGCAGAATAAATCAACTGATGCCGGCGTTCGTAAAAAGATTCGGGACGAAGAATTTCACTCACCAATGAATAAGCGTCCTTTTCAATCATTAAAGCTCCCAAAACTGCTTCTTCCAGTTCAGGCGCCTGCGGCTGAATACGACCATAATCATTTACCGGTTGTATTTTAGTAGACTTTGAATTGCGGGTATTTCTTTTCTGTTCGGCCATCGAGATATTTACTATTTTACGATTTACTATTTATTATTTTATGACTGGACAGACTCTATTATCACATTTATCACGGAATTCTTCCAGTCGAGACGACAAAGATAGAATATAATCACGAAGAATGAATAAGGAAAAATGAAGATTTTAGTAACTTTGCTCCCGATTCACATTATCCAGCTATGATTAATTGTAATGTGAAGCACTGTAAATAGTAAATAGTAAAATAGTAAATAGAAATATGATTGCTTTTCCCAATATCAAAATAAACCTGGGACTTTCCATCACGGAAAAACGCCCGGACGGATACCACAATCTGGAAACAGTTTTCTATCCGGTGGCTCTGGAAGACGCACTGGAAATCCGTACCTCCCCTAACGCTGACCGAAAATTCACTCTCCACCAACATGGAATGGAAATAGCCGGTAACCCTGAAGACAATCTGGTAGTAAAAGCCTATTTATTGATGGATAAGGAATTTCATCTCCCTCCTATCGAAATCCACTTATACAAGCACATCCCTTCAGGAGCCGGACTGGGAGGAGGATCATCGGATGCCGCTTTCATGCTAAAGTTGCTCAACGATCATTATCAGCTGGGAGTATCCGAAGAACAATTGGAAGTATACGCTGCCACTTTGGGAGCAGACTGCGCTTTCTTTATCAAAAACAGACCGATATTTGCCGAGGGAATTGGAAACATCTTCTCCCCGGTCGAACTTTCATTAAACGGCTACCAAATCATGATTATAAAACCGAATGTTTTTGTTTCCACCCGGGAAGCCTTTTCAAACATTCATCCCCATCGTCCGAAATATCCGGTTAGGGAGGCAATCCAGCGTCCTGTACAAGAATGGAAGGATACGTTAATCAATGATTTCGAAGCAAGTGTATTCCCGCAACATCCCGTCATTGGAGAAATCAAAGAAGAACTCTATCATCAAGGAGCAATCTACGCATCCATGAGCGGCTCCGGCTCATCCGTATTCGGGCTGTTTGCTCCCGGATTCGTCTTACCGGAAATTGATTGGGGAACTGACGTATTCTGCTTCAAAGGTACATTAAACAAATAAATCTCACTAACAATTATGTTTTGACTATTTTTTCAAAATCCCAACATGGCAGCGGGGTGTATATTGAGTACCCGGCAAAGCAAGCGAGCTATTTTTAAAGTAGGTTCCGAGCGACCCGAAATATAATCATTCACGCGTGAAGGGCTAACCCCTATTTCACAGGCAAGCTGTTTTTGTGTCATCCCCTTTTCTTCAAGGGACAATTCTATCAATTCTGCTACGGTTGGTTTTTCTATAGGAAAATGTTCCTTCTCATACGCAATCACTATATCAGACATAACAGAAAGCTCCACCATGCTCTTGTCATTTGCAGGAGTGCTGTCGTCCACCAAAGGCAGAAGTTCTTCGACTCTTGCCAATGCAAATTCGTATTGTTCTTTCGTTATTTTAGTCATATCTATTATATTATATAGTTGAACAATCTATTTTATCATACTCTTTATGAGTTCCCACCCAACGGACAAAAATGTATCCTACCGTAAATTTAACAACCACTACCAGCCGATAGTTGTTCCCTCTGATATTAAAAACATAGTGTTGATTGCCCACATAATCAGTCGATAGAAAATCCGCTTTTATATCAGACAAATTCCGCCATTCTGCTTTTTCCGCTATATCATACCAACGTTCTAAAGCAACACGTGAATCTTCACACCCTTTCGTCTCGTAGAAATCTTTCAATTTCTTATGTGATACTACTCTCATATCTTATTCATTTGATACAAAATTACAAAATAATTTTGGATAACAAAAGAATTAGTGCTAAATATTTTATAAAACAGAACATCCATGCTGGGCGTATCAAAAAAACGGTACCACGACTCACGTCGTAGTACCGTCACAACACAAACACAAAATAAAACACGACAAAACTACTATGCCATCTTTCCTGTCTATGCCGGGGAGGCATAAGTACTATCTACGTATATTCACATACTCATAAACAGCTTCAGGTCGATTAGCATCAATTAAACAAATCGCATGCACGATTTGTTTAAACTTTTATGTTATTTAAAACAAGTTTCTCTTTTATTGAATCCCTCTTTCACGGAGTTTCAGCTGCCAGTTCCATGCAGAGCGTAAAGTATCTTCTAAAGTTTCTACGGCTTTCCAACCCAGCTCTTTATTAGCAAAATCCGGGTTAGCCCAAACTTTTTCAATGTCACCTGCACGACGTCCGACAATCTGATAATTCAATTTTACGCCAGTGGCTTTTTCAAAGCCATTTATCAATTCCAATACAGAAACGCCACGTCCTGTACCAATATTAAATACTTCTACTTTTTCTTTTTGTGTCTTTTCCAAGATACGACGGATAGCAATCACGTGTGCTTTAGCCAAGTCAACGACATTGATAAAGTCACGGATACAAGAACCGTCCGGTGTATCATAATCGTCACCAAACACGCTAAGTTTCTCACGGATACCGATGGCTGTCTGGGTCAGATATGGAATCAGGTTTTGAGGAACCCCGTTAGGCAGTTCACCCAGCAATGCAGTAGGATGCGCGCCAATCGGGTTGAAATAGCGCAACATGATCGCATTGATCGGAGCACCTGAAGCTACCGTATCACGAATAATCTCTTCATTGATCTGTTTGGTATTTCCATAAGGTGATTCCGCTTTCTTGATCGGAGCCTTTTCCGTTACCGGCAGCTCGTCCGGCTGACCGTATACTGTACAAGAAGAAGAGAACACAATACCTTCTACTCCATGTTTTGGCATCAGTTCGAGAAGGTTAATCAAAGAAACCAGGTTATTACGGTAGTAAAGCAACGGTTTTTGTACCGACTCTCCTACTGCTTTGCTAGCTGCAAAGTGAATGATTGCCTTAATTCCTTTATATTTTGCAAATACTGCATCCAGACCGGCAAAGTCCAAACAGTCCAGCTTTTCAAAAACTGGGCGAATACCGGAAACTTTCTCTATATTGTCAACAACGTCGGCACTTGAATTTGATAAATTATCGATGATGATTACTTCATATCCACTGTTTTGTAGTTCTACAACAGTATGAGACCCAATGTATCCTGTCCCGCCTGTTACTAAAATTCTTTCTTTCATATACTTTATAAAAAATGGTTAGTTTCTCGGCTTATTATTGTTTGAGTTACAAATGTATGGAAATAAAATGGAATTGCAATAATCTGCCACAAATTTATTTGCTGAAAAGTAATTAAGGTACGATTTGGTAGCATTTAGGTATAAAAAAGAATTGGAAACTCTAACCTGTATGTCGCCACACAGCAGAGCTTCCAATCCTCTATTTAATTATCAACTGTAAATCCTTACACCACGCCGGAGAATCCCATGAATGCCATAGCAAGCAAACCGGCGGTAATCAAAGCAATCGGAGTTCCTTGCATTCCTTTCGGAATTTTCACAAGGCTCATCTGTTCGCGCAATCCGGCAAAAAGCACCAGTGCCAGACCGAAGCCGATAGCTGTAGAGAATGCGTATACAACACCTGTCAGCAGGTCATAGTCTTTCTGAATCACCAGGATAGCGACACCAAGAATACAACAGTTCGTTGTAATCAGCGGCAAGAACACACCCAACGCCTGATACAGGGCCGGAGATACCTTTTTCAGGATGATTTCCACCATCTGCACCAATCCGGCAATCACCAGGATAAATGTAATCGTCTGCAAGTATCCCAGTCCGAAAACATCCAGTACAAACTTCTGAATCAGGAAAGTGACGATGGTAGCGATGGTCAACACGAAAGCAACCGCAGCGCTCATACCCATCGCAGTTTCCACCTTCTTGGATACGCCCAGGAACGGACAGATACCCAGGAACTGCGACAACACGATGTTGTTTACAAAGATTGCCGAAATAAATATCAATATATATTCCATAGTTGTTAAATTGAAAATTGAGAATTAAAAATTAAAAAATCAGAGAATGTGAAAATGAAATTAAGAATATGGTTCATATCTATTATTTCTCAATTCTCAATTTTCAGTTCTCAATTTATTAATTATTGCAATGAGGTATCCCAAAGCGATGAAAGCACCCGGAGCCAATACGAATACCAACATTCCATATTCTTCCGGCATGATGGTCAGATCGAAGATTTTACCGGTTCCCAGAAACTCGCGGACAGCACCCAGCAAAGTCAGGGCGATGGTAAAGCCAAGCCCCATACCGATACCGTCGAACATAGAGGCAACTGCGTTATTCTTGGCAGCAAAGGCTTCGGCACGTCCCAACACAATACAGTTCACTACAATCAACGGAATGAAAAGACCGAGTGTAGCATACAGTCCCGGCACGTAAGCCTGCATCACCATTTGAAGCAAGGTCACGAAGGATGCGATCACCACAATAAACGATGGGATACGCACCATGTCCGGAATCAGGTTCTTTATTAAAGAAATCACCACATTCGAGCAGATCAATACGAACATGGTAGCCAGTCCCATACCCATACCATTGATAGCCGATGATGTAGTACCCAATGTAGGACACATACCGAGCAGGAGTACAAACGTAGGATTCTCTTTGATAATCCCGTTCATCATTACTTTAAAGTTATTCATATCTGTCTCCTTTCTTATTTAGCACTGACTGAATCAGTTAGTTCAACTTTGATCGTAGCTCCCGTAGCAGCGTCAGCAGCATCTGCGTCCGCGCCTTTCGCTTTTTGAGAAGCACCGGTTACACCATTCACTTCCCCGCCTTCGGCCTTATAGGCCTGATAAGCAGCATTCACGGCATTCAAAAAAGCGCGTGAAGTAATGGTAGAAGCTGTGATGGCATCCACTGCTCCCCCATCTTTACTGACGGTCAACGGAGCTTCACCCGGATTCATACCCAAAATAGATTTCGTACTCTCTTCGTGAGATACTGCCTTTTCTCCTTTCGCAGGATCATACGCTCCGAACCATTTGTCGGCTTTAGAGCCCAATCCCGGAGTTTCCGTGTGAGCCAACAGAGAGTAGTTATAGATTTTTCCTTCGGCATTAAAGCCTACCAGCACTTTCAGCTCACCGCCAAATCCCATTGATTTAGCTTCAACAGCCGTACCTACAAGTTCTTCACCGTTCTTAGCCGGATAAACGATAAAGTCAACATTCTTCTTTCCGTCTTTCTCACTGAAGATCGTATCGCTTTCCGCTACCGGATTATTGGTAAATTCGGGAAGAACCTTTTTCAAGGCCTCGTTCAGTGTCTTCGCGTTCGCTTCGGCAATGGGGCCTTTTGTCAGTTCATTTACATAAGCCAGCAACGCAACGGAAATAGCAGTCACTCCCGTAAGTACCAGCAACATATTCTTTAAAGATGATTCTAACTTTTTCATTTCTTCTTCGCTACCTCCCCAAAGCGTTTTGGTTTACAATAGGTGTTAATCAGCGGAGTGAACGCATTCATAATCAGGATGGCGAACGACATACCTTCGGGATAGGCGCCGAACAGACGGATAACTACCGTCAGCAGACCGATACATACACCATAGATCAGCATCCCTTTCTTACTCATCGGAGAAGTCACATAGTCGGTTGCCATAAAGACAGCACCCAGCATCAGACCACCGGAAAGCAACTGCAATACCGGAGAAACGTATTTTTCCGGATCTGCCAGGTGCATGATGCCTGCAAAGACAAACACAGTAGCCAGGATAGACACAGGAATATGCCAGGTGATGATTTTCTTCCAGAGCATATAAACGAGTCCGATCAGCAGAGCCAGTGCACTCACTTCACCCAAGCATCCGCCATTCTGTCCGATCAGCAAGGTCAATGCGTCCGGAATCTGGCTTAAAGCGGCAGTGTCACCGTAAATGGCTTGCTTCATCAAGGCCAGCGGAGTGGCACCGGTGGTAGCATCCGTATAAGCGGTCAACTGTCCGACTACCGGCCAGCTGGTCATCTGCACCGGGAAAGAAAGCAGCAGGAATACGCGGCCTGCCAATGCCGGGTTGAAAGGATTGCAGCCTAATCCGCCGAAAGACATCTTACCTACACCGATAGCAAACAGTGCACCGAGGATGATAATCCAGATAGGCAGGTTAGACGGTAAATTAAATGCCAGCAACACACCCGTGATGATGGCAGAGCCGTCGCAGATGGTGGTGGTCGGTTTCTTCATTAAATATTTTCCGATCGCCCATTCGAAGAACAAACAAGCCGCAACGGAAGTAGCCGTGACAATCAGGGCACCCAGTCCGAAGAAATAGAGAGACACCAGAAAAGCCGGAATCAGTGCAATCAGCACGCCATACATATTTTTCTGTACGCTGTCTCCGCCATGAACGTGGGGCGATAGTGATACGATTAATTTATTTTCCATATTCGTTATTTTTTAGCTTGACGTGCACGAATCATAGCTCCCACTTTGCCTTTACCCAGACGACAATAGTCGAGCAGCGGACGGTTGGCAGGACAAGTGAACTGGCAAGAGCCGCACTCGATGCAATCCATGATTCTTTCTTTTTCCATTGTTTCAAAATCTCCGTTTTCAGACAAGGCTCCGAGCAAGTACGGTTCCAGTCCCATCGGACAGGCACTCACGCACTTCGCGCAACGGATGCAGGTTTGAGCTTCACCACGTTTGGCTTCCTTCCGGTTCATAATCAGGATGCCGGAACTGCCCTTCGCAGTAGGAACCTCGATATTTACCAACGCCTTACCCATCATCGGACCGCCACCGATCACCTTACCCGTATCTTCGGGCAGACCACCGCAAGCGTCAATCAACTGTTTCATCGGTGTACCGATACGGGCCAGGAAGTTGGACGGCTTCGCAACCGACTTTCCCGTCACGGTAATCACCCGTTCAAACAACGGTTTATTCTTCTGCACAGCTTCATAAACGGCAAACGCCGTTCCCACGTTCTGCACGACTGCTCCCGTAGAGATAGGCAACGCACCGCTCGCCACCTGACGTTTGGTGATCGCATCGATCAGCTGCTTTTCACCTCCTTGCGGATATTTCACCTTCAAGGGAACGACTTCGATGCCTGCATAGCTGGAAGCTACTTTAGTCATCAGTTCGATAGCATCGGGCTTATTATTTTCGATTCCGATAAATGCCTTGTTCACTTTCACCGCTTTCATCAGGATAGAAACGCCTACCATGATTTCTTCCGCGTGTTCCAGCATCAGCTGATGGTCGGCAGTCAAATAAGGTTCACATTCTACGGCATTGATAATCACACATTCAGCTTTAAAAGAAGGAGGAGGACAAAGTTTCACCTGTGTAGGGAAACAAGCACCACCCAGACCAACGATTCCGGCATCGGCAATTTTCTTCACGATCTCTTCTGCGGAAAGCTCACATTCCTTCACCAGTGTGGCGCTACGGTCGATTGTTTCTTCCCATTCGTCGCCTTCCACATCGATAAAGATAGCAGGTTTCGCATAACCGCTGGCATCGACAATAGTATCAATCTTCGCCACTTTACCACTGACCGAAGAGTGAATTGCCGCCGAAACAAAGCCGGCAGGTTCAGCAATCTTAGTGCCTACCTTTACCACATCCCCTTTCGCTACAACCGGTTTTGCAGGCGCACCAATGTGCTGCCCCAGCAAAATAACAGCCTTTGCAGGAACTTCCGCTGTGATAATAGGTTGATGTGCCGACAATTTATTTTCGTGTGGATGAACTCCACCAATTGAAAATGTCTTTAACATACAGTTCTGTATTTTATTCTGTTATTATTCTGTTACTTTCGGAGCTTCTGTAGCCTTTTTCAGCAGGAGTTTCCACTTTTGCCGCCGGTGCAGGAGTTTCCACCGCTTCTTTAGAAACAGCAGCCGGTTTTGGAGCAGCCGGAGCTTCTTCTTTCGGTTTCCTCGGCGGGAAATTCAATTCGATAATGGTATTCTGCGGACAGACTTCCACACATTTGCGGCAAGATTTGCACTTGTGCGGATCGATGTAAGCCAAGTTGTTCTCCAACGTGATAGCTTCGAACGGACAAGTCTTCACGCATTTGCCACAGCCGATACAACTCACCGTACAAGCCTTGCGTGCCACAGCTCCCTTGTCTTTATTCACACAAGAGATATACACACGGCGTGATTTCTTTCCTTGCGGACGGATTTCGATGATCGCCTTCGGACAAGCCTTCACACAGGCACCGCAAGCGGTACATTTCGCTTCATCCACTTCCGGAAGTCCTGTTTCAGGATTCATGTGGATGGCATCGAACTGGCAGGCAGCCACACAGTCACCACACCCCAGACATCCGTAACTACAACCCGTTTCCCCACCATAGAGCGAAGCGGCAATAGCGCAACTCTTCGCACCGTCGTACTGATTAATACGCGGACGATTCATACACGTTCCGTTACATCTTACCACTGCTACCATCGGTTCAGCTTCTCCGGCTGCAAGCCCTAGGATATCAGCAATTTGTGCCATGACAGGCTGTCCGCCTACGGGGCAGAATTTACCATCCAGCGAACCGGCTTTGACGCAAGCGTCGGCAAAGCCGCTACAACCGGGATAGCCACATCCACCACAATTAGCCTGGGGAAGCACTTCTCCCACCTGGGCAATCCGCGGGTCTTCATACACGGCAAATTTCTTGGAAGCCACATAAAGAATAGCGGCCAGCACGAGCGCTATAGCTCCCAATGAAATCACTGCAATCAGAATCAAATTCATAATGTTTTTAGTTATTTATTGGTTTTATAGTAAATGAAAATTGTTGTTTGAGTCGCGTTTTGTTAAGCCATAAAACGAAATAATAAGGTATAAGGACAGCCAGAGAAAGAAGAGCCGCATACAGTTCATTCTCTATCAATGCCATCAAAAGAAACAACGAAAATATAAGAAGTACGAAAGGAAGTACGAAAGCCAACACTACCGCCATCATGCCCATCGACGTTTCGCCGACCACCATCACCTTCTCTCCCACCTGATAGGAAGAAGCTGCGGTATCTATGATATCTATGATTTTGTCCTTACTATCCGCCGAGGAACAATGCCCCTTTGCGCTACATGCCGCACAAGCCGATGTCTGGACAATCCTCACCGACAGATGAGAACCCTGTATGTTTTCCACAATACCTAGATGCTTTATAGTATTATTCGTCATTTTGCAAACTACGCATTACAAATCGCGGCAAATTTAATCATTATTTGTGAACTACGAAGCATTCCTCAAACTTTTTCTACCTAATAAAATGTTATTTTTTGTGTTTTCGTTATCGCACACGGAAAAGGTATGGCTACCATTTGATATTTCCCAAGAATGACAAATAGACATCCTAAACAAAAAAATCCCGGCCGTTTTTATTTATTCAGCCGGGATTTTCTATCAATTATTTCACGGATTACTCCACTATCCTCTTCTTGTAGTAGCGCAGATACATTCTCACCAACGTATTCAAAATCAGTTCAATCTCCTCTTCGTTGTAGGCATTCAAACAGAGATTCATTACTTTTATATAATCGTTCAATGGGAGATTTAGCCCTTTTTTATGCCATTCAAAACATCATGTCCCATACCCAGGGTCTCGCATACATACTCATTTTTCAATTTCGCACGTTTAAGCAACTCATTAATATAAGCTCCCAAATCACTGCAACAAACCGTTTTCTTTTTCATCTTTGTTTTTTGTTGTTAAATACACACTTTAATAATTAAATATTTTAACTTTTATCCTCACATATCAGGGTAGAGTCTATTTTGTTATTACTACCTTCATGCCGTGTTTTTGAAACACACTCATATTTTTTGCAAAAATAAACATTTTAACTTATAACAAAAAGAAAATGATGTCAAACAACTACAGAATGTCCTATTTTATGCCACCTATCGCTCCCATCAAAGACAAACAAGGCCGACTGATGACTCCTCCCACGCTTATCCCCTTCTGCGAAGTCTCCATCGAACAAGTTTTCCAAATGATTACTTGCAATGAGAATCTCAAAACCCTGACCGCACAAGTACGGAATGCCACAGATATACGAGCCGCCAAAGCATCATTGCTTCCGTATGTGACCCCTTGCGGCACATTCACCCGCCGTAGCTGTAAGGATTTCGTCTCCCCGTCTCATCTGGTGATAGTAGATGTGGACGGTCTCCACTCTTATCAGGAAGCAGTAGAAATGCGACGTATGCTCTATGACGATCCTCTCCTACAACCTGTACTCACCTTTATCAGCCCCAGCGGACTGGGTGTAAAGGCATTTGTTCCTTGCCATTATTCCTCCACGACAAATGATACAAAAAATATCACAGAAAACATGAGTTGGGCGATGCGGTACGTAGAGACGGCATACAATACGGTAACAGCGGTTTCTTCCGAAACAAAATCCAAAGTAGATTTCTCCGGCAAAGACCTCGTGAGATCCTGTTTCCTTAGTTACGACCCGGAAGCATTGTTCAGAACCACCAACGAATAAATCATAAATCAAAAATTATAAATCCAAATGACTGATATTGAATCTCTACGCCGTCTCACCGAAGCAGTCGAAACGGCAAGAGCGGACATTGCTCCCACTTATCTTGAATACGTACAATTGTCATTCGCCATTGCAACGGATTGCGGCGAAGCAGGACGTGACTTTTTTCATCGCCTGTGCCGGGTATCTCCCAAATATCAGCGCGAACATGCCGAACGGGTATTCTCCAACGCACTCCACACCCAACGTGGAGAAGTGCACCTGGGCACCGCTTTCCACCTGGCCGAAGCGACGGGAGTCGCCATCAGCTATGTGGAGACAGTGGGGACAGTAAGGACAACCCCTCAAACTCTCACACAGGCACGCGCGTATAATAAGGTGGCAAATGAGGAAACAGACGAAGAAACGATCACGGAAGAAAAAGAAGAACTGCTATCCGGTAGCGATCCGCAACACCCGCTCCCCACTCTGCCGGAAGCAAACTGGCCGAAACTCCTGCAGCGTATCATCAAAGTTGCGAAAAGTGAGATTCAATGCGACATCATGCTGATGGGAGCATTCACCGCGCTGGGAGCTTGCATGTCGCGCCACGTGCGATGCCTCTATGGCGGCAAATACTATTATCCCAGCCTCCAATGTTTCATCGTGGCGCCCTCTGCTTCCGGCAAAGGCATCCTCTCCTACCTCCGCCTGCTCGTGCAACCCATCCATGACGAGATTCGCGCGAAAGTGGCGGAGCAAATGAAGATCTATAAAAAAGAAAAAGCCGAATACGACGCGATGGGAAAAGAGCGGTCGAAAATGGAAGTCCCGCAAATGCCCCCTAACAAAATGTTCTTGATTTCGGGCAACAACACCGGCACAGGCATTCTACAAAACATTATGGACTCCGAAGGTACAGGACTTATCTTCGAGTCGGAAGCCGACACACTGTCCACCGCCATCGGATCGGAACACGGCCATTGGAGCGACACGCTGCGCAAAGCGTTCGACCACGACTTCTTGTCCTACAACCGTCGCGGTAACCAAGAATATCGGGAAACAAAAAAAGTCTGCCTTTCGCTCCTGATGTCGGGCACCCCACTCCAAGTGAAAGCCTTCATCCCGACAACGGAAGACGGAGGATCCTCCCGCCAGTTGTACTACTACATGTACGGAATCGACAAATGGGTCAGCCAGTTTGTAGACAACGAAACAGACTGGGAAGAGGTATTCAACGCTCTGGGACTGGAATGGAAAAAACAACTGGACGTGATAAAGAAGAATGGTATCCACACGCTGCAACTCACGAACGAGCAGAAAAGCGAAATTGACGCCGTCTTTTCGGAGTTGTTCGATCGTTCGAGCATAGCCAACGACAGAGAAATGTATAGCTTTGTGGCGCGTATGGCTATCAATTTGTGCAGGATCATGTCGGAAGTAGCCGTGTTGCGCGCGCTCGAACACCCGAATCCCTACAGCCTCCAAATTTCCTCCTCCTCCCCCTTCACACCCGACAAGTCTATTCCTTCGGACAACCGCAAGGACGGCATCGTCACCCGCTGGAACGTATCCATCTCGGCGGAAGACTTCCACGCCGTATTAAATTTGGCGGAACCTCTCTACTGTCACGCCATGCATATCCTGTCATTCCTCCCCAACACGGAAGTCAGCCACCGGCCCAATGCCGACCGGGATTTCCTCTTCCAGCAACTGGGTAAGGAATTTACCCGCACGGAGTTGCTGGAAAAAGCAACAGCTCTGGGTATCAACAAAAGCACCGCCATCACCTGGCTGAAACGTCTCACCCGACAAGGCAAGCTAATCAGTGTAGACGGCAAAGGAAGTTACGCGCGTGCGTGTGTGTGTATGAGTGAAACGGGGAAAGTGTCCCCACTGTCCCCGCCTTACTTACTGTAATCGTTTGGACTGGTACACTCATTTTGATTACCGCATCCGTTTTTACTGTATAAAGCATCGCTTTAGAAGGTGTAAAGCTAAGCTTTAGACATCGTAAAGCGGTGCTTTATGCATCATAAAGCGACGCTTTATTTAAGGCTCTCCCAGGGCATCCACAATCACTCTCACCTCCAATGGTGTAAATGAACGTCGCTTTGATTCGTAGCCTAAGTCGTACAGGCGTTGCAGAAGTCCGGGGCACAAAGAGATCCATTTCTTCATCTTTCGATAGGCAGCGATGTCAGTTAGTTGTGGAGAATAGAGTTGCGCCAGTTCCATGCGCCCGTAAGCACGTATTTTAAATTCACTCATGATGGATATATTTCTGATTTACTGTTACAAAAATAACAAAAAACGACTATATAACCAACGTTTTTCCATTGAATAACCGACTATAATGACAAATAACCGACCGCTACCAGACACAACCGTATACAGCTGATTTCCGGGAGATCCGGAGTAGTATTTTTGTATCGTCGAAAGGGAAAAGAATCCCCGGACAATATGTTTAACCCTTTAATTTATTGTTTTATGATTCGTTACAAAATTTATCAGAACCAGCAGAAGAAAGGCTTGAATGCGGGTAAGTGGTTCGCCCGTGCAGTAAGCGACGAGACGTTTGATTTGGCAAAGCTTGCCGAACACATGTCGAAGCACAATTCACCGTATTCCGGTGGTGTCATCAAAGGTGTGCTTTCGGATATGGTAGATTGCATCAAGGAATTGTTGCTGGACGGCAAATGTGTGAAAATTGATGATCTTGCCATTTTTGGTGTGGGTATTCGCAGTAAGGCAGCCGATACGCTGGAAGAGTTCTCGTTGGAGAAGAATATTAGCGGTATGCGTCTGAAAGCTCGTGCTACCGGTAATCTGTCGACCAATAATCTAAAACTCGACAGTCAGTTGAAGCAGCAGGCGGAATATCAGAAACCGACAACTGCCGGAGGAGGTTCTGATTCGGGTGACAACCCTGATCCGAAACCGGATGGAGGTGGTGAAGCGCCTGACCCGGCTGCCTAAAAGATTCACCACTGACTACACAGATTTCCACAGATTATATTGAATTGGTAGTTGCTAAAGTAGTCGATTATTTATCTGTGTGAGTCTGTGTAGATCTGTGGTAAACCTATGGTAAACCTACAGTAAATCTGTGGTAAATCTGTGGTAAAAGAAAACTATTATTAATTTATTTAAAACCTGTTATTGTATGAGTAAATCATCATCTCCCCGCTCTGTATGGAGCTTAGTTCTCAAAATCGTTATCACTGTAGCCACCGCCATCGGAGGTGTGTTCGGAATACAAAGTTGCATGTAACCCCATGCGGACTATTACATTAATTATCATTCATTGCAGTGCCACGCCGGAAGGAAAGTCCCTTTCGGCGGAGGCTTGCCGACAGGATCATATCTTGCACCGTGGTTTCCGTGATATTGGCTATCATTTCTACATCACTCGTGATGGGGAGATTCACCGGGGACGTGCGTTAGAAAAGATCGGGGCACACTGCCGTAATCATAATGCCCATTCGGTTGGTGTTTGTTATGAGGGAGGACTGGATGCGAACGGAAAACCGAAAGATACGCGTACACTGGAACAAAAAGGAGCTTTGCTTGCTTTGTTGAGGGAGTTGAAAAGGCAGTTTCCGAAAGCACTGGTCGTGGGACACCGGGACTTAAATCCGATGAAAGGATGTCCGTGTTTTGATGCGGTGAAAGAGTATTCCCAAATAATTTCTTATCAAAAGTAGCTTCTTTTAGATTTCCACCACGGCTTATTGTATAAAAAAATATCAACGATCTTCACAGACAGTTGGTATTTTTTGGAAATGCAGGGATTCATGTTTGTCACATGAATCTAGGGACCTACATTTTTCCATCTCATTGTAAATATTCAATTATAACATAACGTATTAAAAAGCACTTTCAGTACTTCCTATTCATTTCATCTGTTTTTCATCGTTTAACGAGCATAAGCTCCATCTTTAGCCTCAAAGATGACAGATGGTTCAATCACTTCCACAGTATGCCATGCACCCTTAGGTATCTGACAACCATATTGGGCTTCTGTAGGATTGAGATGGATACGCTGTACTTCCCGATACTCAACCTTACGAACTACATCTTGTACACTCATCCCCTTCTGAAAATCATCCGTATCCTTCTCATACGAAACTACTTCCTCATAAATTACTTCATCCAACTTACCACACAGGCAGATTATTGTTTCGGTAGTATCTTCATGTCGATGGATAGGCACCTTAGTTTCTGGCAACAATGCGTTTAGCATACGTTGACTGGTATCGGCAGATGAAGTGCGTAGGTCGAAGTTCTGACGCAAACGTGGATTCTCCATAGCTTGCTCAAATAACTTATCCAAAAATTCTTTATCAAATTCCATAATCATTATTGTTTCAATGATATAAGATATTCTTCATGTAAATGATAGTATTTTCTCATGAACAATATGTAAGCAATAGCCAATACAGCTGATACACCCACCAAATATAACCAATGAGCAAACACCGTATCGGGACAAAGATAGATAAATCCAAGAGAAATCACTAACTGCATAACCGTATACAGCAATGAAACTTTTACATGCCCCACTTTCAACTCATTAGCCATAATCTGATAAGCATGCTTACGATGTGCCTCGCCCAAGTTCTCGTGCAACATAATACGATGTACAATAGTCAGACAGCCATCCACACCATATACTAACAAGAATATCAGCCAAGTAATATCCGTTGTCCTGATCATCACATTACCTAACAGAAACAGTATAATAAAAGCAATACCAATAGAGCCGACATCCCCTGCAAAGCATTTCGCTTTACCCTTCGGACGGAAATTGAAAATACAAAATACCAATGAAGCAAGAATCGTTGATATGATCAAACTCTGTTCTACAAAAACACCATTTATATTCACCAGTGCCAACGGAATCAATACAGCCAAAGAGTAGCCTGCTGTGATACCATTGATTCCATCCATGAAGTTTATCACATTCGTGGCACCGACATAGACGATTAGTGCCAGTAATATTATCCACCACATTGACCAATGCAATATGCCGAGCTGATAGAATGCCATTGCGGCAGCTGTAAACTGGGCTATTAATCTTACAGAATCCGGCAATGAATGAATGTCATCTACAAAGCTAATGCCAGCTACTAATGTCAAGCCTGCCAAAAACCAAGGATATTGGAACCCGAAGAACGTACTCCAAACCCATATGCCAATCAAGAATATTATACCTCCACCACGCAAAGTAATCGTAGAATGTGATGACCGTTCATTGGGTTTATCAATGATATTACACTTATCCGCAATATGGAAATAGACGAGTTCTGCTATAAAAAGTAGAATGATAATAATAATGTATGTTGTCATAAGAATTAGTTATGTCTGAATAGCATTACATAGAAAACTGACCGTAGATTGTTTTTTTCATCTAAAAAATCGAATACAAATCCACTTCTTTTGCTGAGAAAAAGGGATGCATCTACCTCATGCCCTCAAATATTTTCTTTGAGCAATTCTATGAAGAGTCGACTTGTGTATATCATTATTTTACAACCTCCTGCAAATATCCATAGATAGTTTTTGCGATATTCTCACACTTATACTCATCCACATTGACATTTGCCAACCGATCATAAAGTTCCTTGTTATCCATCACCTCAAGTACTCTATTAGCCATAGCCTTTGAGTCGTTCATCGGCACAAGGAATCCATTTTCCCCATCCTTAATAATAGCTCTATGTCCACGGTTCGTGACAGCCACTACAGGCAGATGACAATACTGAGCTTCCACCAAATTTATACCAAAACCCTCACGAATACTCGATGCTACACACATATCCGATGCTGCCATCAATTGCCCGATATCGCTTCTCCATCCAAGGAACTTCACATAACCCTTCAATCCAAGATCCTCAGCCAACTTATAGAACTCGCTCTTGGAATGATCAGGTCCAGGAAGCAACAGATACATCTTGCGATCCTTGTCATGCAGTTCCTTCAGAGCATGTATCAGCATCTGCTGGTTCTTGTTCTTCAGGATTTCTGCTACATAAATCAGTACCTCCGCATCCTGCGGAATACGCATTTCCATTCTATATTTTTTTCTTATACCATCAAGATTATCGATGTTTAAACGGTCGAAGTTCACACCAATGCCGTGGATCATCTTCACCAGCATATTTTTATTAAAATATTTCTTGACTCTCTCATAATCTTCTGGGTTGATGGTGATAAACATATCCGTCATTTTCGCCATCCACTTCTCCATAGGATAGAACACTAGCCAGTTGACCAAAGGTGCACCATCAAAAAAGTGCAAGCCATGGGCGCAATACACCACCTTCGTCCCTTTCTTGCGTGCTGTTCTTGACGCTATACGAGCCACCAAACCACCAACTGGAGTATGGCAATATATGATGTCATAATCGTTTTCGACTATTAACTTCTTTAGTTCGCTAATACCTTTGAATGTTTTGGGTGTGAAAGGTGAACGCTTCCAACTCATGCTATAGATATGGTCAGCTGCAGGCACATCAGCATCCACAGAGCATGCCACATCCACCTGACAACCTTCTGACTTCAAATATTTTATAGTAGGCACGTGAAACTTGTTCACATGCTCCTTAGCCACATTGGCTACTAAGAGTACTTTCATCAATATTACTTGGACTAAAAAATAGTTGAGTTAAATGAATAAGGGACCAAACCAGCCATACGTGTACAGAAAATATAGAAGTACAATAAATGACCGACTATAATTACTACTGAAAAAACAGCGAAAGGTTTTGTTTTAGACTGATATATGTATGCCCATAAGAATACACTGGCTACTTGGAAGTAGGCAGCAAAACGAGTCAGCTCTACATACATATTATTCACCTGAACAACCATGAAAATCAACGTACCAAACAGCATCATACTCAGGAATACATCGTATTTAGGCAAGTACTCCAAATCAATCTTTTTGCGTCTGATAATAAAGAAGGCGGTTATCAGCATATAGAATACAGTCAACATCTCGCCTC
This sequence comes from Bacteroides sp. D2, assembly GCF_025147085.1. Taxonomy (NCBI): domain Bacteria; kingdom Pseudomonadati; phylum Bacteroidota; class Bacteroidia; order Bacteroidales; family Bacteroidaceae; genus Bacteroides; species Bacteroides sp. D2. The sequence goes on from NZ_CP102261.1 coordinate 5,562,582, forward strand.
CACCAGCTTGGGTGGAATATAGTTCATACCTTGCTTCATGTGTTCCTGCAAACGCCAAAAAACTTGGAAGAGCTGTACCCATGCCTATACCCAATACTGCAATTATGACCAACATCTTAGGTGAGTACTTCTGACGAAACAGGAAATACAGGGGTAAGGCAATAACCACAGTCTTATGAAACATAGCGGCAAGGAATACAAAGAGACAATATTTCAGAAACCCAGTTTTATGGTCTTCAAATAAAAACTTGAACGAAAGCATATATATTGCTACTGCTATACCTTGTCTGGCAGCATTAAACACAAAGGTGTAAAGACCTAAAGTAATGAATACAAACAATGGAATCACTATCTTTTCTGTCTCCCTCTTGATAGCAATAACAACACAGGAATATGTCAGTATGGCGATGCCTGTGAAGAGAACCCAGTACTGATTTGAAACCATTGAGAGAACTAACTTGAGATAATAGAAACCCGGTTCGTCTGTCAACTGTTCCTTCCAGTCACCTTCCATATCACCTATATCCGTAAAACTGCGTGCATAACTACCTGAGTCAGTACCTACTCCTGCACTTCTCAAGCCTGCAAACAAAACCATGATGGCAAGTGTCGCATACAGTGTGATTTTAAACTGGGGATTCTTACTATAAGCAGCAGCAAATATCATTGCGATTGCCAGAAATACATAATATTCAGTCATTATTCGAAATCTTCTTTACGAAAAATCCTTTTTTGACAACAAATTCTCTATCACCTCTCTGTGGGCCTCACAACGGATCAAGTTGTGAGTGTTATTATGCGCCAATCGGCCATAGAGCATTTTGATTAACGAATTACCTGTTCGGCGGTTGATAGCGATTAAAATTCTTGGCCAACCTAAAAGTAACGGCAAATGAATCTTGCCTAAGTTGGCACAAAATTTATCCCATTCTTTCTGAACCGCTAACCTGTCCTGCGATAATTGTTCACGAGTTCTTAATTCGTTACTCAAATCTTTGGAAGCATCTTCTGACATCCAGTGAAGACCATTAGGAGTAGCAACCATTCCTTTATAAGTAAACAATGAAGAAAATGAACTTCCAACCTTTTGAAACTCTACTTGTAGCAGCAGCCCCCTATTCCAACTATTATCTCCGTCACGATAACCGAACACACTATTACCCTGACCATAGACGATGGTGCTACCATTGTACTGCTCGATAGTGCCGATGCAATGCGAGTGCTGACAGCTGATTAAGTCGGCTCCGCAATCAACCATCTTACGACATTTGCGACTCAATTCCGGACTTGCATAAGGGAAATACTCAATACCACCGTGATATAGGATGATGAGATAATCTACCGTCTTGCGAAACTCGCAAATACGTTCGAAATCATCATACAGGTCCAGATAGCACGCTCCGGGGCGAATGTCAGATGCAATGTTGAACTCCTGTTCGGCAAACGACATCAAGCCTATCTTTATTCCGCACTTCTCTATCACCAGTGGCTTGCGTGCCTCCTGCATACTCTTACCAGCACCAAGAGTGCGAATACCCAGTTTTTTGCAGGTTTCCAAAGCCGTCATTACGCCCTCATCACCACAGTCACGGATGTGATTGTTAGCTATACTGAGTACATCAAAGTCTTTCAAGGTCTGTATGCTCTGGATACCAGTATAAAGCACAGGTCCTGCCTTTTGGATAGGCTTCGGCTGATCGGTAACGGCACACTCCAGATTACCGATCACAATGTCCGACGATTCGATTTCCCTAAATGTATCGCCGAAAATGGACCCACGGTCTCCCCTATCGAAAGCCGCCTGCGTGTCCTTAGTAGGGCAGATATCTCCAAATATTGTTATCTTCATGTCTTTCACCTTTTATACATTTCACTTATTTTTAGTGCATTCTCATTTGCATCAAAACCAAGTACACGAATAGCATTTAAAATCAAACCCTTCTCAACTTTGCAACTCTTAAGAACTGCCTGTATGGAATCAGCCCATGCCTTCGGGTTATAATCCTTGTGAAATGTTATTAAGCCTACATGCATATCCACCGTTTGAGGAAATCCTTGATATAACACACAAGGTACCGCTGCCGCCTGTGCCTCTACAGCCACAAGTCCAAAACCCTCACGTAATGCAGGTCCTACAAACACATCAAAAGTATGCATTACTATGGGAACATCTGAACGCTCTCCCAAGAAATGAATTTTGTCGGCTACCTTACATTCCTCAGCATGTGCCATCATCTCATTCACATATTCGCAGGCATCATTGCGACCTACCACAATAAAATGAGCATTAACTCCTCTATTCTTCAGTTCTGATAATACATCAACCATCTTAGCTATGCCCTTATGGGGCACTATGCGCCCTACATTACCCAACACAACTGCATCATCAGGCAAATTATAAGAATTCCGCAGAGCCTTATACTCTTCTTCTGAAACAGCAGAATAAGCAGCACATGAGATAGCATTGTTTATCACTACACTATTTCTGAAATGCCCCCCTCTATACAACCTCTTATTGGCTTCGATTGAACATCCCCAATAATCAGTGGCAAACCATCCTATCATCCATTTCTGAATCCACATCTCGAATTCACTAAATACCCGACTTGGCAGCGAACCACGAAATTTGATATCTGCATGGCAGTGGGCAATAATTTTTTCGACACCTGCCAAATGAGCTGCAAGAGCAATAAGACCACACTTGGCATTCAAATGAATATGAACCACATCAGGTTGTAGTTCCCTCACTATCTTTTTAAATTCACGAATATAGCGAATAGGACCGATTCTTAATTGTGTACCAATATGTCTAATTTGGCAACCATAGGAGAGTATTTCTTGGTCGAACGCACCCTCCTCTTTCAAATTACGAGGATCGTTATTTATCAGAAAGTCAAAATGAACGTCATCAGGTTTATTCCGGAGTATATCCATCAGCATAACCTCTGCCCCGCCGCGGTTCATTGTCCCCGTCACTTGTAGCACCTTCATTTATCTTAATCGGTTTATCAGATTGAGCATTAATGCCACTAAAATATAGCATCTATTCTTTATCAAAAAGAAGAAAACCTGCCAATGCATAGGCATATATGAGGTATCAAATTTTAAAAAAACGTCCTTGTACAATCTGTGATTCAATATCTCTTTTACCTTTTTTCTTTGTCTAAAAAAGTTCTTTGACACATTAACTTGATTCAAAGACAATCCTATCACACTCAATGCTTTTCGATTTCTATATGCTTCGTGTAGCATAGGCTTATCTTCCACCTGTTTCCAGAGAAGTGAATACAAACTATCCCATTGCTCCAAAAGTTGAGAATTATAAAATTTTGTAATAGATGCATTATTTCGTCTATAATAATATCCTTCAATAGGCAAACATAAAGCAGAATTGACATGCTGATAATAGCAAACGGAAAAGAGCATATCCTCTGCAGGTCCCACCTCATTCTTATGTCTAAAACAGAGATTATTCTCGTCAACAATAGTTTTTTTGATAAATTTAGTACAAACAGAAGATAATGAATCTATAATCTCCGGATGTGCTGTTTGTTCACCTATAGGTCCCAATACTCGTTGCCTAAGCCTATCTATATTAGTTTCATCATATCGAAACACTTTACTAAAAAGCCGAACATGCTCTTCTTGTTTTTCAGATGCTTTAATGTAGCCGCAAACAATTACATCTTCATCTTTGATTTCGGAAAGAACAGTTTCTATATAGTCAAGTTTAAGCCAGTCATCCGAATCAACAAAAGTAACGTATTTGCCTGTACTTAAAGACAAAGCCTTGTTTCTTACCCCTGAGAGTCCTGTATTTTCCTGATCAACAACAATGATTCTATCATCCTTCTCTGCATATTCACATAAAATCTGTAAGGTATTATCCTTGCTTCCATCATTAACACAGATAATCTCAAGGTTCTGATAAGTTTGTCCAATTAAACTATCAAGACATTGTTTTAGGAAAACTTCGGTGTTATAACAAGGTACTATTATCGAGATCTTCTCTTGCATACTTTCATTTCTTATTTTGAAGTTTCTTCTTATGAGCCCATGCACGCAATGAGGTCGGTAGCAATCCTATGAGGATACCCTTAAAAGCCCGAATACGCTTGTATAATGGTATGTTTAAATTACTCATTACCTCTAAATGAATTTTGGTACCATACAAATCATCCTTAAAAGTACGACGTTTAGCGGCATTCTTGTCGTCACGCATCTTGTAGTAGGGTGTCTGTAAATTATAACCCTTATATCCCATATGATAGAATTTATGCCAGAGATAGAAGTCTTGTCCTCTTCTCAACTCTTTCTTTACGGTATAGTTGCCTACCTCATTAAGAATCTTTCTTCTCATCATTACAGGAGCATGACAGAAGGGAGACGTATAAATAAAGTCACGTATACAAGGTTTCTCCGGCTTTGTCTGAATGCCCCAATCTCCATCCTTGTCAAAGTTTATCATACTACACGAAACAAGAGCATATTCAGGATGCGCATCAAGAAATGCTGCTTGAACAGCAAAGCGTTCAGGAATAGAAATATCATCCCCATCCATACGAGCGATATATTCAGATTCCGCATACTCCAAACAATGGTTAAGGGTAGCGGCCAAACGTGAATTGCATTTGTTGTTAATCAGCAGGAAATTATCATATCGATCCACATACTCTTGAGCTACCTCCATAGTGCTGTCAGTAGAACAGTCATCACACATAATCATTTCCCAGTCAGTATAAGTCTGTGCCAAGATACTATCCAATGCCTCTCGAAGAGTATCGGCACAATTGTAAATACCCATAATAATGGATATCTTCCTTTTCTTCTTGACGTATGCCATAGTCTTTAATGATTAGCCTTTGGTAATTTCAACATATCGCCCACAATCTTGTCATACTCTATCGGAATAAAGTCAGGCATACCAGAACACGGGAAGAAAGTAAATTCGCCAAAGTAGATTTTGTCATTTGCCTCATAAAAGTCCACTCGTACATATGGGAACGGTCTACTGAGTTCCCTAGCCAGCTGTATCATGTGCTGGAACTGTGATGGGCATTCAACCTCAATGTTTGGATTATGAGGCTGGCTCTTCCCGAATGGTATGAGCTTCCAATCAAGATCATAGTAATTCTGAGTGGCAGTAGATAAACCTCTATCCACATTTACTTGAAGAAACTTGGGTTCACCATCAAAGCAGAAAAACTTATAGTCCATCAGCCCACCACTCTTGTCCTCAAGATACTTCTCGCATACAATACGTGGAGTCATCTCACCATAGTGCCACTCACGTCCGTTCCATGCAATACCATGAGTAAGCCAGAATTTCATGTGCTTCTTCCAAATACGCCAATTTATTTTATCCTTGTCTTTAACAACCAAATTCCATCCACTGCTATGAGTTGCTTTAAGTACAAACTGTTTAGGAAGCTTATCTACCTCAAATTGTTCTATTGAATCATACACAGCGATCAGTTCATTAAGCAGCTCTGGGTGTCCAAGTTCCTCAAGATATTTACGAACTGTATATTTATCACCAACGATAGGCATCAACTCATTACGGTAATGCAGTTTCATCCATTGCATCTTCTCGCCAAAGCCTACTGGATTATCATAATTGGGATACTTGTGAACGTACGAACAATAGAGATTGTTAATGCACTCTTCATCTGAGAAGTTTGCCAATTCTTTCTTCTCCCTATGTTCCAGACTTAACAGCCATAGATACTTCAGATACGGATTTTCATTTTTCAGATCCGTAAGAAATCTCATTATTGGATTTTTCATATGAAAATTGAATTATTCTTCTAATTACTATTTTTTTTGCATCAAGCACTCCGATATTTTTCGATAGATTAAAGCCATTGTATATGACGCAATAAATACAGTCAACGTAATTGGAATGAACCAAACGGTAAACGAATTCTGATCCACATAAAACCACTTCATCACCTGTGGGTATATCAACTGGTCGCAGAGATAAGAAAAGAGGAACATCTCGTAGCTGATAAGCGATACTCTGGTTACTATCTTCCGAATAGTCTCGGTCTTAATTTTCACCTTATATAAACTGATAAATAGAAGTGTCATCGCTACATAATTTGGCAACGCATAATACGGTCCAAATGGGTTCGGCAGATTCTCCCCCCCCTATTATGCCTATTTTCAAGTAATTAACAATTGGATATTGCAAATATATTACGCAAATAACTAATGCTATCAAGACTTTGTGCCTGATCGCGGGCTGGAAAGATCGGATATATGCTCCTGTGAAATACAGTAATATCGGGAAACACATCTGCCAATAGTTGGGTACAATACGAAACTCTCCCCTATCCACTAGCGGAGGCAAACTAGTCATGAAAATCAGTACTACAAAAAGTCCGTATATTAACTTTTTATCATCTGAGTTGAACACCTTCTCCACCACCATATTCAAGAACGGTACACACAAATATAGACCAATGAACATCTCCACATACCAAGCATAACCGATAATCTTGTACCCTAAAGTAGCAAGAATCAACTCCTTAATAGAATGATTCGTTGACAGTACTGCCCATGTCAGAACGGAGATGATAGCATAAGGTATCAGAACTCGCTTGATGTTACTATAATATTTTGAAGAAAACTCCTTCTTGCAGTTGAAATACCCCGTAAGCATCAAGAATAAGGGTACACCCAGGTTGCAGAAGAATGCCTTTAGGCATCCTTGCAGCAGCATTCCTCCACCCTCAAATAGTACCTGATTGTAAGGCGTATTGACAGTGAAGAAATGACCACAAACCACACATACGATAGCCAACGTACGGATTATGTCAGGACCTATTTCTCGTTGTTTCATCATACTTTGATTTTTCGGTAAATTGTACGTACCAACATCAATCCATCGTATTGCAGTTTTGCGAACAGCTCTCCCATCATGTATCCCTTATAAAAAAGAATAGTTCGCTTGCTCAAAGCACATACAGGAGATTTGACATAAGCAATGGCATCAGCATCCAATCGCTCACGAATCATCTGTATGGCATTCGGTTGCAGTTCTGACTTAATATAATCGTACATACCTTGAAGTAATCCAAGTCGGCTTCTGAGATATTCATTCTTGTAAGTTTCATAAAGATTGTTCTCCTTCAAATACTCACCGGTGATATCCATTACGTATGCCAAAGAATATACACTTTTATCCTTTCGACTGGTAGTATTAAACTGATTTTGGCGATAATAAGACAAACGTTCAGGAAGAACTACGATCTTATTAAGAGTAGTAACCAAATGCCACCATACAGGAATATCTTGTTTAGTTAGCCCTTCAGGAAAATGCACACCTTGGTCACGAAGTATCTGCGTACGGATCAACTTCACCCACATAAAGGCAGGACATTTTAGAAGCGCAATCTTATCATTCGAGTCAAACCCGATAAGAACAGACGGTTTCTTGAGTAACCGAGGAAGTTCTTCATCTTTATAGAAAGTACAATAATCCCACACCACAAGATCAGCATCTGTTTCGGCAGCTTTCTTGTAAGCCTTCTCCACCATATCCAAGGCAAAAAGATCATCCCCATCAAGCATAAGTATATACTCACCTTGCGCCATCTCAATAGCACGATTTCTCGATACTGACAATCCTTGATTCTTTGGTTGTTTCACAACTCTGATACGACTGCACTTTTGAGCATACTCTTGTAGAATATCGTATGTCTTATCATTCGAGCAATCATCAATACAGAGTATCTCCAAATTTTGATATGTCTGGTTAACAATCGTTTCCAGCGACTGTCGCAAATATGGTTCTACATTATAAATCGATAATGCAATAGTTATTAAAGGAAAACGCATAATTTAAAATTTTCCCAAAAGATATGGGGCATATTAATTTATCTATGAAAGATTATTATCAGAGTCAATGCTACTGTAAGTATAATTTTGATCGGTTGTGGAAATACCGATGCCTTTAAGAAAATCAAACTGATTAAAACGTAATATTTTCATTTATGAAATTTTGAAAGAATTAGTTCCTTAATCATTATTCTTTCTGATTTTGAACAATCTATAAACAATATTGCCATTATTCCAACAACTAAAGTATAAAAACATAGGACTATAAAGTCTAACCAGCCGTCTGTTCCCCAACGATATAGTAACTGAGCTCCTAAAAGCAATATTAATGAGACTAAAAAAAGTCGAAATACCATAACAAAATAATTTCTAAGTGATAAATTTATCAATTTGTAGCACCGTTCTATAGTCAAAATCCAATATAATAAAGATGACACTATCAACACTATAAATGGCCAAAAACTATTATAATCCCATTTCAATATGAAATAAGAAAATGGTAAAACTAACATAAATATACAACCACTCAAAAATTGATACTTCGCTACCTTACCAGTAGCGTGTATGGCGGTCATTAGTGGATTTGCCAATACTATAAATAATTGGCTAATCAAGGCTAATCGGGTAAAAGTTATGGAATATTGAGGAATTTTCTCTAACCATATACTGAATATCAAGGGAGTTTTATAAAGAAATATTAAAGATACAAGAAACATCATATAGTACCCCAATCTAGTTGATATATTCAGCAATTTGAACATTTCTTCAGTTTCGTTAGCTGCATAAGATTTAATCAGTTGCGGACGCATAGCTGTATAAAAATTCTGAACTAATGTATTAACAGCTCCCTCTACTTGATATGCAATACCTCGGGATGCATTCACCATAGGACCGAAAAAAATATTAAGAAGAATGTTAATACCTTGACCTTTAAATATATTCGATAATGCTCCCCAAATACCCCAACCAGCGAAGCTACCAATTTCTCTTATCTTATTTTTATCAAATACATATCTATACTTAGTCTCCTCAAACTTCATTAAACAATAAAACATATAAAAAACAAATACCAATACAGATACCAACATCATAAAGAAACCATATATAATCAATTTATCTCCACCCAAAACCAAAATCGAATAAATCAAAGCCAACTTCAATAAGGATTCAGCAATCGAAACATAGGCATATACACCCATCTTTTCACGCGCAATGATAACTGCATTAAATGGGGAACTAAGAATAGTGCACAAAAAAGAAATAATAGAGAACTGATATATCCAATTAGCGGCTACTATTCGCTCATTAGGGATAACCAACTTATTGTTAACGAACCACAATCCCAAAATCTCTGCTAAAACCAATAATATAACACAAATCCCAATATACAAAGTCATACTGTTGCTAAAGATGGAATGAAGTTCCTTTTTATTTCCTTTTCCTAATTCGAATGATAAGAATCGTTGTGTGGCAGATGAAAGTGAATTATTTAAAAATGCAAGCATCGTCACCACTCCACCAATAACATTATAAATACCATAGTCTTCCTCGCCTAACGCATTTAAGACTATTCTCACAGAGAATAATCCTATAAACATAGTGAGAGCCATTCTGAAATACAGAAATGCTGTATTCTTCGCTATTCGTTTGTTATTTGATTGAGTATCTAGCATTATTATTAATGTAAAACGTAAACTCTTTCTTATTTGAAGTGCGTGATGAGACAATAGTCTCATCACGCACACCTTACTATTATCTCTTATAGACGAGCATCAATAATACTACGATCCAGTGTACACTTCACATCAAAAATGACATGTTTGTCCTTGAGGAGTGCAGGTACATCAAACCCTTCGAATACCTTGTGCGCAACGGCTACAACGGCTGCATCGAACTTTTCTGAAGGGAGTTCGTTTACTACCTCAATACCATACTCACGTTTTGTAATCACAGGATTAGCCCAAGGATCATAAACAGTTACATTGACATTATACTCTTTAAGAACACGATAGATGTCAATAACCTTAGTATTGCGAACGTCTGGGCAATTCTCTTTGAAAGTAAATCCGAGGATGATAATCCCAGAGTTAAGCACCTGAATACCTTTCTTGAGCATATGCTTAACAGTTTCTGTGGCTACATACTCGCCCATACCATCATTCATACGACGACCTGCGAGAATAATTTCCGGATTATAACCATGACGCTGAGCACACTGAGCCAAATAGTAAGGGTCCACACCAATGCAATGACCACCTACGAGTCCCGGACGGAATGGGAGAAAGTTCCACTTGGTACCTGCCGCATCAAGTACATCATGAGTATCTATGCCCATTTTGGTAAAAATATGAGACAATTCATTAACAAAGGCAATGTTGATATCACGTTGACTGTTTTCGATCACTTTAGCAGCCTCTGCTACCTTCATAGTAGGTGCAAGATGGGTGCCGGCAGCAATAACAGAAGCATAAATCTCATCCACATACCGACCAATCTCAGAAGTAGAACCTGAAGTTACCTTTTTAATATGCTCTACGGTATGTTGCTTGTCGCCCGGGTTGATGCGCTCAGGTGAGTAACCTGCAAAAAAGTCTTCGTTAAACTTCATTCCGCTGACTTTCTCCACTACAGGAATACACTCATCCTCGGTAACACCAGGATATACAGTAGATTCATAAACAACTACATCTCCCTTAGAGATCACCTTACCCACAGTAGTAGATGCACTATAGAGAGGGGTAAGATCGGGATTATTATTTTCATCTACTGGAGTAGGAACAGCTACTACATAAAAATTGCAGTCGCGGATCTGTTCGATGTCGGCTGTACACACAAAACCATGATTATTAATGGCATCCTGAAGAAGCTCGTCACTAACCTCGAGGGTAGCATCGTGACCTGCCATAAGTGCTTCGCAACGCTTTGCATTCATATCGAAGCCCACAGTCTTGTACCTAGTAGAAAACAAACGGGCTAATGGAAGACCTACGTATCCGAGGCCAATCACACAGATTTTCGTTTCTTTCATTTTGTTATGATGATTTATTATTTCTAATATCTACTTACAGATTCTCTTTATACCATTGGATTGCAGCCTCAATACCTCTCTCGAAACTCCAATTGGGTTCGTACCCCAAAAGTTCCTTTGCCTTGGAAATGTCGGCATGGGAATGCTTAATGTCACCTACACGGTCAGGACCAAACTCCGGCTCTATATCTACGCCAAGGGCTTTAGTTAGACCGTAGTAGATGTCAATGAGGTATTCGCGACCGCCATATGCAATATTAAATGCCTGACCGGCAGCCGATGATGGTGCGAGACATGCCTTAAGGTTAGCTTCAATGACATTCTCTATGTAGGTAAAATCACGTGATTGCTTACCATCACCATTGATACGGCACTTCTGTCCATTGATGAGAAGTTTAAGAAATTTTGGAATAACGGCAGCATAAGCTCCATCAGGGTCCTGACGACGACCGAAGACATTAAAATATCGCATCCCATAGGTATCGAGTCCGTAATGCCGCGTGTACTGCTTAGCCCACTCTTCGTCACAACACTTAGTTACTGCATAAGGGCTAAGGAGATTACCTTCAACCCCCTCTTTCTTCGGAAGATTTGGTTCATCACCATACACAGATGATGATGATGCATAAACAAACTTCTTCACTCCATTCTGTCGAGCAGCCTCAAGCATATTGAGAGTGCCTTGAATATTATTGAGAGAGTAAAATAATGGCATTTCGATAGAACGAGGAACAGATCCCCACGCAGCCTGATTGAGTATATAGTCTACATTTTCACAAGCAGTCATACAAGTATCGAGTTCCTTGATATCGCCCTTGATAAACTCGTAACGAGGATTGTCAAAAAACATGTCAATATTCTTCTGTTTGCCAGTAGAAAGATCATCGAGCGCACGCACACGATATCCCATCTCAAGAATTGCTTCACATAAGTTACTGCCAATGAAGCCTGCCGCTCCGGTAACGAGAAACAAAGAGTCCTCCGGAAATTTCAAATGTTTGTAAGCCATAAAAATTTTTATTTACTTTATGATTCTATATCCTTTTCATTGTTACCATAGTATTTAGCATACCACTCTGCAAACTTTCTCAATCCCACACGTAGTGATGTTGACGGTTTAAATCCAAAATCTTGTTCCAAAGGAGTCGTATCAGCATATGTCACAGGTACATCTCCGGGTTGCATCGATACTAGTTTTTTGTGGGATTCAAAATCATAGTCGTTGGGAAGTACACCTGCACGAATAAGTTCATCCTGAAGGATTGTTACAAAGTCTAAAAGATTTTCTGGAGAATTATTGCCGATATTATATACTTTATAAGGAGGAATTGGCAATCCATCATCACCATTTTTCTTTTCAGGAGCATGCTGCATGATACGGACAACGCCCTCTACAATGTCATCCACATAGGTGAAGTCACGTTTACAATTACCATAATTGAAAACCTGAATGGTCTCGCCCTTCAACAGTTTGTTAGTAAAACTAAAGTAAGCCATATCGGGACGTCCACAGGGACCATAGACAGTGAAAAATCGCAAACCAGTACTTGGTATATTGTAGAGCTTACTGTATGCATGAGCCATTAACTCATTGCTTTTTTTAGTAGCAGCGTAAAGTGATACAGGATTGTCTACCTTATCATCAGTGCTATAAGGCACTTTCTTATTGCTTCCATATACACTGCTTGAAGAAGCATATACTAAGTGCTCCACACCATAATGACGACAAGCCTCTAGAATGTTATAAAAACCAATAAGATTACTTTCAATATAGGCATCAGGGTTAGTAATACTATAGCGTACACCAGCTTGTGCTGCAAGGTTCACCACTACCTGCGGACGGTAATTAGTGAAGGCTGACTCTACGATTTCTTTCTTGGCAATATTGTCTTTTATGAAAACAAATCTGTCACCATAAACCGACAACTCCTCCAAGCGTTCATACTTTAAACGTACATCATAGTATTCGGTTATACTATCAATACCGATGACCTTTATACTGTCAAACTCAGCCAGCAAACGTTTCACCAGATTGGCTCCAATAAAACCGGCTGCACCGGTCACTAAAACCACTTTATTCTCCAGACTGACGTTGTATGTTACCATAAAATTAATCCCTTTGGAAAATGTCACGAGTATATACCTTATCCTTCACATCGTCAAGGCATGCGTCGTAACGGTTAGCGATGATGGCCCGACTGAGCTCCTTGAACTTAGTCAGGTTATTTACTACTTTTGAACCAAAGAATGATTCATCATCTTGCAATGTTGGCTCGTAAATAATAACCTCTGCACCTTTCGCCTTAATACGCTTCATAATCCCCTGAATGGCACTTTGACGGAAATTATCTGAATTTGACTTCATGGTCAGACGATATACACCGATCACTATATTTTGTTCTTTGTGAACATCCCATTGACTGGACGCAGTGTAATAACCAGCTTTAGACAGAACCTGATCAGCTATGAAATCTTTTCTTGTACGATTACTCTCTACAATAGCGCTCATCATGTTTTGAGGTACATCCTGATAGTTAGCCAATAGTTGTTTCGTGTCTTTCGGCAGACAATAACCACCATAACCAAAACTAGGATTATTATAGTGTGTGCCAATGCGAGGATCCAAACCAACACCCTGTATTATAGACTGAGAATCTAGCCCCTTCATCTCCGCATAAGTATCAAGTTCATTAAAATAGCTAACACGTAAAGCAAGATAGGTATTAGCAAACAGTTTAACAGCTTCCGCCTCCTTCAAACCCATAAAAAGGGTAGGAATATCTTCCTTAATTGCTCCTTCCTGAAGCAATGCGGCAAAAGTACGTGCAGCCTTCTCTAGGGCAGGAATATCCGCAACAGCCTTGATTGCTTCATTTTCCTCTTTAAATTGTTCGCTCTCTATAAATTTTGGATAACCAACAATAATACGACTTGGATATAAATTATCATAAAGAGCCATACTCTCACGAAGAAACTCCGGAGAAAAAAGCAAATTAAACTTCTTTACTCCTTTACGGGCATATTTCAAATAAAGTCCCCGACAATATCCTACAGGAATAGTAGACTTGATTACCATCACAGCATCAGGATTGACACTTAAAACAAGATCTATGACATCTTCGATATGATGAGTATCAAAATAATTCTTCACCGGATCATAATTAGTAGGAGCTGCTATGACTACAAAATCCGCATCACTGTATGCCTTGGCACCGTCAAGCGTAGCAGTTAGATTCAATGCCTTTTCGGACAAATACTTCTCTATATACTCATCCTGAATAGGGGATTGTTTACGATTAAGCATATCTACTTTTTCGGGAATCACATCGACTGCCGTCACCTGATGATGTTGCGACAAAAGCGTTGCTATGCTAAGACCAACATAGCCGGTACCTGCAACAGCAATTTTCAAATCTTTTGTATCCATTGTTGATTTATGTTAGTGTTATAGATTATTCTGGTCACTTATCCAGAACTTCAAATCGAGGTGAATTTTTAGATTTAAACTCAGGTACTACTTTCTTCATCAGCTTCACTGTATCCATAATCTTTACCGTACGGGATAGATTCTCAAATTCTGTATAAATATCAAGGATATCAGCATATTCATAGTGACGTACCTTAGCTATCATAATTTTCTTATTTTCAGTAGGAATCGTATTCTCCTTATCACTCAGGACTTCCTCATAAAGTTTCTCACCCGGACGTAATCCCGTAAACTCTATTTCAATATCTTCACCCGGACGATAACCGGCAAGTTCGATCATACGGGTAGCCAAGTCAACAATCTTCACAGCCTTGCCCATCTCAAAGACAAAAATCTCATTGCCCTCACCCATAGTAGCGGCCTCCATTACCAGCCGACAAGCTTCGGGAATAGTCATGAAGAAACGAATGATATCGGGATGAGTCACAGTGACAGGACCACCATTCTCGATCTGTTCCTTAAAACGGGGAATTACAGAGCCGTTACTACCCAAGACATTTCCAAAGCGGGTAGTGATAAATTTGGTATGGCCTTTCACTTTGCCCTCACGGATAGCACATCCCAGACTCTGCACATAGATTTCTGCCAAACGTTTCGAGCATCCCATGACATTAGTCGGATTCACAGCCTTATCGGTAGAAACCATGATCATCTTCTCAGCTCCGTATTCCACTGCCATATCGGCAACCTGACGGGAACTGACAACATTGACCAATACAGCTTCACAGGGATTTTCCTCCATTAACGGAACATGCTTATATGCAGCAGCGTGAAAGATTATCTGAGGCTGATAGATATCGAACACCATACGAAGACGTTCTTTCACGCGGACATCTCCAATGACGGGAACAAAATCAAGACCGGGATAATTCTTCTCAAATTCCAGACGGACATTATGCAGAGGTGACTCGGCGGAGTCAAACATAATCAGTTTCTTAATATTCATCTGAGCCAGTTGCCGGCAAAGCTCGCTACCAATACTACCGGCAGCTCCCGTTACCAACACGACCTTGCCACAGAACTCGGTCATCACTTCCTCCATATTAATATGAATTTCTGAGCGCCCCAGCAAGTCCTCAATTTTGATAGGGCGTACCCATTGGTGGAAACTTCCGTTTTCGTCAGCCTCACTAATACTCGGAGCTATCAATGTTTTCAACCCGTTTCTTTTACAATACTGAAGCAAACGTCCTTCCTCTTCACGGGTATTCTCATAGCGGGCAAACAAGATGCCTCCGATACATTTCTTATGAATAAGCTTGTTGAAGCACTCTTCATCTTTAAAAGAATAAACAGGAAGATCAGCCACACGCCGAATAGAATTACCTGTTCCGTAAATACAAAAGCCTACAACTTTATAATGAGAACTATTCAGTAACCGGACTTTCAATGCCACACGTTAGCGTCCAATTTTGACGTGTACCCCAAGGAAAGCCGCCACAAGGCGGTTCCCTCATAAATAACGTCAAAAAAGATACTGATTTTTAATATTTGTTATTACTCCAGTCCGATTGTCAAGGGTAACAAATGTTCATAATCCCTACGTCCTTTAACAATTTCGCTGAAAAATCTCTTGAAATAATCAAGCACAGACACACCCTGCATCTTACAGGTTGAGATGATGGTATGATATACCGCTGAAACGTGTGCCATCCTGTCACTTCCGAAGAATAACGAGTTCTTTCGCTCACCGGCCAAGGGACGGATAAAACGTTCGGCAATGGAATTGTCGATGGAATAAGAGCCGTCATTCAAGTAGGCGAACAGCTGAGTCCAAAAAGTATTCATATAATTTATTGCCTTCTCCATCAACTCTCCGCGGGGCGGATGACCGTCACTGAGCAAGACGTCAAGCTTACTGCGTAACTTTATGATTACTTCTTTGGTCTTTAAGTTATTCCGGCAAAGCTTTATCTGCTCGGGGGACAACTGCCCTTCTTCATACTCGCGTTCCAGCTTGTAAAGCTCACCGATCAATTCCAATATGAATGCCGCATCCTTATCATTACCCTGATCCAACGCATACTTGAACTTCGCACGGGCATGGGCCATGCAACAAAGATGTTCTATATCGACCATATGATCATCCAAATACAGATAGACATTGTAGCCATCTGACTGAAGAGCTTTCACCTGGCTGTCACCCAAGATATGCTTCAAGGCATCACGTCCTCTGGAACCATCCTCGTAGCAATAGATAACCACTTTTGACAGTTTGTTGACCAGACACCAGATGTATTTCTTCTTATAGCAGCCTTTACGCTTTACCCGGCACCAGGTCTCATCACAGTTCACGATGGAATCCTTTTCCAAACAAGTATTCTTAAGATAAGCAATCAAACCGCAGAAATGGGTAGAGCCTTTCTCCAACCAATTGGTCAGACTCATACGGCTCAAACGCATTGATTCACCTGATAATCTGTACATTTCACGATAAAGAGGGGTATCCAGAACATATTTGTTGAAAGCAAGATAAGCCAGAAAAGAACCGGAAGCGTGCGTTCCAGGAACCACGTCAATGATTTCAGGCTGCCCACTGAAAGGGAAATAGCCTTCATGAATTTTCCCGTCCGAAGTCTTATAGCGGATAACCTCGTAATCATGCTCGACAAGCTTGCTTACCTGTTCATAGGCATATTTACGGAAACGTTTGATGATTTTTGAACCTGCCGGCAGTTGGCGGATATCACTATTATGACAAACCGTATTGTCAGCGCTCATAGTGCGATAAGAAAGTCCTTGACGATAAAGACGGGCTTCTTTTGATTTTGATTCAAAATCCTCTTCCTGCGCATGAGCCTCACCAGATTGTGGCAAGCAGGAGCCGAGGGATTGGGGAGTGCCGTCGAAATCATCCTTGTCACGTGTATGGTCCTCTTCGACCTCACGCTTCTTTTTACGGATTCCCTTTTGGCTCTTACCATCATAAAGGTTTTTATTACGGACTTTAAGACGCTCTTCCAAAACTGTTATTTTAGACAACAGATTACCAACCATCTGCTTATAAGCGTCCCGCTCTTTTTCAGCTGCCATCGCGGCTTTCTGCAAAGACAATAGTTCATCAACCTTGGACAACAGTTCATCTATGCGGGCCTCGTCCCGTTGGATGCGTTCAGCGTCACGCTCACGGGAAGCCATCAGCGCGATTATCATTTTTGATTTTTCGTCAGGGGTCATATCTGAATAGGGGTCTTCAAAAGGTGCAGGAGTCTCCTCCCGTTCCTTCAACTTCCGTGCGGAAGAAAGCAGTTTAATTCTTTCCAACTCATTCATATTCAGCACCTTTGCTGCTTCAAAGATACAAAAAACGATGAAATAAAAGAATAATTTCGATACTTTTTTCTTGTTATTTATTTGATTATCAACTTTTTAATAACAGGAGATTCTAACAAGAGAATGACATCCTGCCAATGGATTGAATAAACACTTTCACCACCATTATAGGTTACCTGCATAAACTTGTAGCCGGGTCTGAAACGTTTCTCAAACATACTGTAAGACCGTCGGTCATAGCTGAACAAACGCACCAAACGTAAATCTTTAGACATCACGATAAATACATCACCATCCTCCGGTTCACGGTTCAACTGTTGATGGATGATGGATAGGACCTTATCATATTTACAGCGCATATCGTGGAAATCACGGACAAAGAAAAAGTGGTTTAGTCCTGTAATATTCAACATAAACCCTCCTGTTTCTCCACTAAGCTTTTCAAACCTGCGTAGCTTAAATTTTTCTGACTGATATGAACACCATTGCTCATACGGATATCCACCAAGATTCGAAGTTCGCTATGCGAAGAAAGCAGAGTATCCGCTTCCGGCTTTCGTTCCGGGATTGG
The DNA here is from genome assembly GCF_025147085.1 of Bacteroides sp. D2. NCBI lineage: Bacteria > Pseudomonadati > Bacteroidota > Bacteroidia > Bacteroidales > Bacteroidaceae > Bacteroides > Bacteroides sp. D2. The sequence continues at coordinate 5,580,783 of NZ_CP102261.1, forward strand.
GGAAGGACTTTCCTTCATTTCGGCCTCCGTTGAGGGAGCACCCAGAACCTGAACAGGAATTATCTTCTTGCGGGTATCCGTGTACCATTTGGCAAATAGGTTATAAGGCACTTTGTTAGACATACAAAATTTCTCAATAGAAACACCCGCAGGGATACCTTCCAATTTATAGCGCAAAAATAGACGCTCAAAATCATTGTAACTATACATAAACTTGGCTTTTGATTTAACGAAAGCAAAGATCTGGATTTTATATCGGTTATACTATACGGCATTTTTGGACGCTAACAACCTGACTCGGACATACGCCCAACCAAACAGGAACTAAACTAACCTATCAAATTGATAGAACCAAGCCAAACATACCGTTTAAAATATCTGTCAAGTTTCGTACTATCCTCTCCTTTTATATTTACATATACTCAATTAAGAGTCTTATCAATTTACTTTATGTTCTTCATAACCATAACCATAACCATAACGCTTTCCATAACCATAATACTTACCGTATTTACCATAACCATAGTAATAACCATACTTCTTTTTCTGTAAGTCCAAACCGTTAATAGCAATACAGAGATTAGTTAATTTATCGCTTTCAGCAAGCTCGTTGATCAAAGTAAATTCAGCCTTACGAGTGTAATCGGCACGACATACATAGACAGATAAATCTGCAATACGTCCTATAAGCAAAGTATCAGTTACCATACCTACCGGTGCCGTATCCAATATTACATAATCAAAATTCTTCTTCAACGTTTCGATAGCTTTTTCCAAGCCGTCACGGGCCAACAGTTCCGTTGGATTGGGAGGAACAGCTCCACCGGGAAGAATAAACAGATTCTTGTTGATATCAGAAGGCTGTACCAAATCCATCAGATTAACAGTTGGATTAGTCAAAAATTGAGTAATACCATGTTCTTTTCTGGAAAGATTGAATACTTTATTCAATCCCGGTTTACGAATGTCAAGACCTACTATCACAACCTTTTTCCCTAACAAAGAAAGACTAATAGCCAAATTAGATGATACAAAAGACTTACCTTCACCACTGATGGTAGAAGTCACCAAAATCACATTCTTGTCATTTTCAAGCATAAACTGAAGGTTAGTACGAACATTCCGGAAAGTCTCACTCATCAGATTATTCTGATTCTCAAATACAGCTATAGAACCAGACTTTTCATCTGCTAACGGAATATCACCAATGACAGGAAGCGAGGTTAACTTTTCAACATCAGCACGTCCCTCTATTTTGAATTTAGTCAATCCAATCAAATAAATGATACCTACCGGAAGACCTACCCCCAACAGCAAAGCGGCAAAATAGACTATCATTTTTTTAGGAGAAACCGGATTATTATCTGCTAACGCTTCATCAATAATCTTGGCATTATTTGCAGTAGCTGCCAAAGTGATAGCATTCTCCTCACGTTTTTGAAGTAACATCAAATATAGTCCTGCCTTGATTTCCTGTTGACGAGCGATACTCACAAACTGACGTTCTTGAGTCGGCGCATCGTTAATACGACGAGAATAACGACTAGCCTCACGGGCTAAATCTTCTTTGGTAATCTGCAATCCTTTCAATGTAGCATCCAACGTAGCCTGTACATTGCTCCGCATCGCACGGATACTGGTATCCAAATTTATGATCGTCGGGTTATTCTCGGTTGATGTACGAAGCAAGCGTTTCCTTTCAACCAACATTTCATTATATCTGTCTATTGCACCTGCTGATGCTGCATCTTGTAACCCAATATTACTTGGCAATACTTCATATTCATTACCCTTCATATAGCGTTGCAAATCCATAACCAGATTGATTTGGGTCTGGTTTTCCACACGCTTCTTTTCATATTCCGCATTACCAGTTAAGGCAATCTGTGCTTCACTACTCAAATCTGTAATTCCCGCACTACGTTTGAAATTCTCCAAATCTTGTTCCGTACTACCAAGTTCCTTTGAGATAATTCCAATACGTTCATTAATAAATTCTGCTGTTTTTTGAGCTACCTCATTTTTGTCATTATTGGCATTGATATTATACATCTCAAGTAACTTATTGATAAAATCCTTGCCACGCCGAGCATTGGAATTTTTCAATGATATAACCACAACAGAAGTCATCTTCGATGTAGGAGATATTGACAGAGAATTAGCATATCCTTTCGCTACAGAAGAAGGACTGTTAATAAAAGCCGTAATATGCCGTTCTTGTGTTACACTTTCCGGCCGAACTGACGATAGTGTATCATTATTTACAAAGAAAGCAACTGTACCTTCATCTGTTGGAAACACAGCGGGTAACTTCTCAAATTGTTTCCGATATTCCTTTTCCCCCATTATAATCTGTACATCCATCGCACCCGCAGGTTGCAAAGTCATATTTACCTTCATCGAATGCGGAAGCTTATCCGCTTCTTGCGGAGTCAAGCTCACCACTACAGGCGAAGTACGGTAAAGTTCCCTACTGGGAAACTCATCTTCATCCTTATAAGTCACAAACAAGCCTAAATGATCGACCACCTCTCTTGCTAACGACTTAGAACGTAAAACTTCTATTTCATTATCTACATTATTTGACGAAGAAACAAAACCATCCAGTCCCATTCTTTCCAATTCAGAGGACATACTTGCCCCACTGCCTTTCTTGTCATCTTTAATCAAAACAGTGGCAGAAATATTATAAACTGGTGTTGCTAGTCGCAAGTACCCACATGCACAGGCAATACAAATAACTACCGATACTACAAACCAAGGCCAATGAATCAGATAACGAAAAAGAATCTCCAGAATATTCACCTGCTCTTCTGATTGTTCACCTCGTTTTTCTCTTTTTTCCTCAATCATATGATACTACTATTTGAAGATTGTTACTAATAAACTCGCCAGTGATACCAGAATAGAAGTAGCGGAGAACCACAAACTAGTACTGTTACCGATATCGGAGTTACGTGCTTTTGCTTTATTAGGAGTCACATAAACAATGTCATTCTGTTGTAACCAGTAATATGGGGAAAGAATTGTCTCCGCTTTGTTTAAATCCAATGTCACAATCTCCTGTTTGCCATTAACACCCTCACGAATCAGTTTGACATTATCACGAACTCCCCAGACAGTCATATCACCTGCCATAGCAAGAGCTTCCAGCAGATTCACTTTTTCATTGCTGATCGTAAATGTACCGGGACGGGCAACTTCACCCAGTACAGAAATTTTGTAATTTACCATACGAACTGTTACGATCGGAGTTTCTTTGATATACGGTTTTAGTTTATCCACTATCAGTTGTTCAGCTTCTTTCTTCGTTAGTCCTCCTACATTCAATTCACCCAAAACAGGAAAATTAATATTTCCTTCATTATCCACCAAATAGGGCTGTAGGACGGACTGAGTTGTCAACTGTGTATTTCCAGTAGCCACACTAGCAGAACTAGCTACCGTCAGATTGAAAGGAACCGCCAGCTCCGGACTAGTACACGAAACTACAATAGTAAGTAGATCTTTAGGCATTATTTTGGCATCATACAAATTTTCCTGTTGAGCTGTCTGTTCCATAACTTCCACATCCTGCAAGTAAGGCACCTTTTTGTATGATTGACAAGACGCGAGTAAAAATATCGTAATCAGGCAGGTAAACACATTGCGTCTCATGCCTTGTACATTCATATACATATAAAATGATTTATTCATAAAATTATTAAGTTTTTTATTCTTTATCCAGCACCTCAAACTTCGGTGAATTCTTCGACTTAAACTCCGGAACCACTTCTTTCATCAATTTCACTGTATCCATAATCTCCACCGCACGAGACAGTGTCTCAAATTCCGCATACGTAGGAAGAATATCCGTATATTCATACCGACGTACTTTGGCGATCCTGATCTTTTTATTCTCAGTAGGAATTGTATTTTCTTTGTCGCTCAAGACTTCTTCGTAGAGTTTTTCACCCGGACGAAGCCCGGTAAACTTGATCTCTATGTCTTCACCCGGACGGTATCCCGCCAGTTCGATCATGCGAGTAGCTAAATCCACAATCTTCACCGCTTGTCCCATCTCGAACACAAAGATTTCATTGCCTTTGCCCATCGTAGCAGCTTCCATCACCAAACGACAAGCTTCGGGGATCGTCATAAAGAAGCGGGTAATTTTGGGATCGGTCACTGTAACAGGACCACCGGTCGCTATTTGTTTGCGGAAGTAAGGGATCACACTCCCATTGCTACCCAGTACATTACCGAAGCGGGTAGTCACAAATTTAGTAGTTCCGGAAACTTCTCCCCGTTCGATGGCCAAGCCTAAGCTCTGCACGTAAATTTCGGCCAGACGTTTGGAGGCACCCATGACGTTGGTAGGGTTGACAGCTTTGTCGGTGGAAATCATGATCATTTTCTCCACGTTGTATTCCACACAGAAGTCGGCTACCTGACGGGATCCTACTACATTGACAAGAACTGCTTCGCACGGATTTTCTTCCATCAAAGGTACGTGTTTGTAGGCTGCAGCGTGAAACACCACTTGCGGATGAAACTTCTCGAAAGCCATTCGTAGTCGTTCGCAGCTACGAACATCACCAATGAAAGGGGTAAAATGCAGTTCTGGGAATGATTTTTCTAGTTCCAAGCGGATTTCGTGCATGGGAGTTTCGGCATTGTCGAAGAGCACTAAGTGCTTCACTCCAAAAGTAGCAATCTGGCGGCATAGTTCGCTACCGATGCTGCCGGCAGCTCCTGTCACCATCACGACTTTGCCCGAGAAGTTATCTATAATCTCCTGCATATTGATTTTGATCTCTTCGCGACCCAGCAGGTCTTCGATCTTCACTTCGCGGATCGCCGTTTTCTTCAATCCACTGCCCACAATGTCAATGGGAGGAGAGACCAGATTCTTGATACCGATCTTCTGTCCATACCGGACGAGTGTTTCCGACTCACGCTGCACAGCTTCGTAGGAAGGAAAGATGATGCCTCCAATGGTGCGCTTACTCATGAAATGAGTGAAGTTTTCTTCGTTCTTGAAGCAATAGACAGGCAAGTCGGAGATTCGGTAGGACTTCAAACGTTGATTGGGATTGATGTATCCTACTACTTGATAATGCTTGCTGGTATACATGCGTTGTTGTAACGACACGCTTTTATCATCTGTTCCATAGATCAGTACATTCGTTTTTTTAACTCTTCCTATTTGAATCACCACAAGGTCATAGACTAATAGCAAGGTGACGCGGAAACCAACCAAAACGACAATAGATATCAACAAATCAATAAAGCAACAAGCCCAAAGATAGCGATACTCAATCCAATCACCTCCCAACAAGGAGACAATCAGTAAACCTACTTCTTTAAGCAGTAGAGCAAGTGTAATCTTACCAATGCTCTTGATTGAAGCATGGCGTATGATGTTTTTGTGGACATTGAAAAAATAGAAGAGCGTAAGGCTGAAAACTCCGGAACAAAGCAGGAGTATTAAGAAAGGCGTTTTGTTGATATGGACTATAAAACCTGAAATAAAAAGAATGGAAATTAATGTACTTATTGTGGACAAGAGAGTATCCAAAGAAAGTACGATCCAATAATTAACATACTTTCTCTTCAATCTCAATTCTTGATAGGCTCCAAAAACAGCTTTAAAGAAATCCCCCATGTATCTCATTTTTTATCCCCCCTGAAATTAATTAAAAGAATAGCAAACGAAAGCCGACCTGCATTTATAGCCAGCCCGAACAGGGCTACTCTACAAAACAGAGTATCCAACTTTTTTATTTATCTATGATTATTGATTGATTAGCGATGATTTTAGGCTAATACTTCTACACATCCTACTGGTATATCGACACATGCACATCCCAACATTGTCAATCGAACAGCAACTTTCGATTTCCCATTCACATGTACTAATTCCCCTTCCAATCCTGCCAATGGTCCCTTGATTACCCGTATTTTCTCTCCCGGAGCCAATGGTGATGTACTCAAACTAATCGTTTCGTCCGAATAGTCGAGCATGAATTTAAATCGCGACATTTGCTGGTCAGGAATAATAGCCGGGGTACTCTCCCCACGTAGTACCAAGTAACGGCTGATAGAAGATAAAGTCAGGACTTCTTTTTGTTCTTGCAGATCAACGTGAACGAAAATCATCATCGGAAGCAGTACCCGGTCGACAATTTTACGGCGGTCGCTCCATTGATGAACTTCTTGTTGAATTGGAAGGAAATTTTCGATCCCCATTTTCGTAAGCCGCTCACCCGTTTTTTTCTCGTGACAAATACGTACGATTGCCACCAACCAACGTTTTGAGCGCGCTACGCTGCTGCCAATCACATCTGTTGGCAGAAGATTTCGATCGTCATTTTTCTTAATGATCATGTATTTTTACCCCTCATTTTTCCATACCCCTTAGGCAATGGATTGAATTCGGTGACAAAGATAGATAAAATTATAAATAGTAAACAAGAAAAAACGCTTTCTTTTTTTACACACAAATAGAAATATACAGTTAAGACTATCTTGGACGTGAAGAATCCGCTATCACATTGGTTCTATTTTACCACCCATATTTTATACAACATCCCTAAACAAATCAGGCGCGGAATTTCCGCGCCTGATTTCTATTTCTTTGATTTACTTACCACTTATAATTGATACCGAAGCTAAGCAATTCTTTCAACTGGAAGAAGCTGTCTCCTTCAGTCGGTTTCGAGCTATCGTCAAAACGGGTATGTATATAGAGCTTGGTAGAAAGATAACGGTTCAAAACGAAGTTGAATGTATTTTCCCATTCTACACGTGCCCAATGATAGTTGGTCAGATAATTGAGACGAGACTCTAAAGTTACTGCAGAGATGATGGTCCAGTTCAATGTGGATTGCAACTGGGAACCAAAGTCGTTTTTAGAGCATTTTCCTTTGTCTAAGCCAAACTTTGTTTCGTCTACTTCAGAATTACCGATATAACGCAAGTTATAAGTCAACGGCGCCATAAACACAGAAAGATTAAATTTCTTCTTACTCAATTTATAATCCATACCGACACTGACCGCCAAATCTGCCGGAGACATGAAAGATGAAACCAATTCTTCGCTGTTAGCTTTATATCCATTGAAAAACTGTGTCTTAAACTCGGACGAAATGGTATAATACCAATTCTTGAAAGCTCTCAAACCTAATTTATTATACAAACGAAATTGGTCTGTATTGAACAGATATTTATGGTATTCATCTGACGGAGTGGAAGTCATACCTACTTTAGCTTCCAGCTGGTTCTCAAACAGCACCTTTTCATTGTCATTATAGTTGGCAAAAATCTGAAAAGTGACTAATCCGGAGAAGTTACTTTCACCTCCCTTATACCAGTTATCCGAAAGGTGGTTCTGGCTAATCTGCAACGATCCGTTACCTCCGGTCACCCACCAGTTCGGCCGACTAATCTTCATATTGGCTTTCCCTACATTATCATCCATATTTTCCGGTTGAAACAGATGGATAACTGTTGCTTTCGGAGATATCTTCGGCTTCACATCATGACGGAATACATCACGACTCATGATACGGTCTTCTGTAGTGACAACCAAGTTCGGACGTTCCAAATAAAGATCCATCAATGCACTATTCACTATTTTTTCGGCACGCTGGGTCTTGGTAAATGCCAGGGTATCATAAGGCAGAAGTTCCGCTGTCAGTTGAGGAGTGGTGTCCCATTGCATAGGTTTCCATTCCAATTTCGAATATTGTGCCATCGGAGCATAATAATATGCCAATGGTGTGAACAGACGAAAATAATCGGGATCAGACGGAATATAACGTGGCGGCACAGACAGATCGTTCAAATAATCTAATTGCGCGACATACTTATTATATAAATAAGAAACGGTATCCAGTTTCGGAGTCGGCCCCGACATATTCAGTTTGAGCATCAAATATTTCTGAAGCTCCGCCGAAAGCGTATCTGCTTTCACGACTCTGGCTTTTGCCACAACTGTTGAAGATTTAACCGTTTTGGCTGGTTTAATCACTTCAGGAGCAGGCTGCAGAGAGTCAGTCGGAAGTGAAGCGGATTCGACAGGTTCCTGCGCAAAAAGCGATAACGATAAGATTGACAGGATAAACGCTGAACATAAAGTAGTAATTCTCATCATATTTGTCTATGGTTTAGGCTGCAAAGCTACATTATTTTGTTTAGAAATCATAGGATTCTTTTAAAATTGCATTTTTTAATAAAATTGTGGAGACGAAAGACTGTAATCTTCCTCTTTTTTTATAATTTTGCGGTTTTTAAGTTCGTAAGAATACTACTAAGTAAACAATTATTAAAACAGTTATAGCTGTGGGAGAAACAAAGTATATTTTCGTCACCGGTGGTGTTGCCTCTTCTTTAGGAAAAGGGATCATCTCATCATCCATCGGTAAGTTGCTGCAAGCAAGAGGTTATAATGTAACCATCCAGAAGTTTGACCCGTATATCAACATCGACCCGGGAACATTGAATCCTTATGAGCACGGAGAGTGCTATGTAACCGTAGACGGACACGAAGCCGACCTCGACTTGGGACACTATGAGCGATTCCTGGGTATACAAACGACAAAGGCGAACAACATTACTACGGGACGTATCTACAAGAGCGTCATTGACAAGGAACGTCGTGGAGATTATCTGGGTAAAACGATCCAGGTGATTCCCCACATCACAGACGAGATCAAACGGAATGTAAAACTGCTTGGTAATAAATACAAGTTTGATTTTGTGATTACTGAAATCGGTGGTACGGTAGGTGACATCGAATCACTCCCCTACCTCGAAAGTATCCGTCAGTTGAAATGGGAACTCGGTAAGAACGCTCTTTGCGTACACTTGACCTATGTGCCTTATCTTGCTGCTGCCGGAGAATTGAAAACAAAACCGACGCAACATTCTGTAAAGGAACTCCAAAGTGTGGGTATTCAGCCGGATGTACTGGTACTGCGTGCCGAGCATCCGCTAAGTGACGGACTGCGTAAGAAAGTGGCACAATTCTGTAATGTAGACGATAAAGCCGTTGTGCAGTCTATCGACGCGGAAACAATCTACGAAGTACCTATCCTGATGCAGGCGCAAGGGCTGGACAGCACTATCCTCGAAAAGATGGGACTGCCGGTAGGAGAAACTCCGGGACTCGGCCCATGGCGTAAATTCCTGGAACGTCGTCACGCTGCAGAGACTAAAGAACCGATCAATATTGCACTGGTTGGAAAATACGATTTGCAGGATGCTTACAAGTCTATCCGTGAAGCTTTATCACAAGCAGGTACTTACAATGACCGCAAAGTGGAAGTTCATTTCGTAAACAGCGAAAAGCTGACAGATGAGAATGTAGCTGAAGCTTTGAAAGGTATGGCGGGCGTAATGATTGGTCCGGGATTCGGCCAACGGGGTATCGACGGCAAGTTTGTCGCTATTAAATATACACGTACGCATGACATCCCGACTTTCGGTATTTGTCTGGGTATGCAATGTATTGCTATTGAGTTTGCCCGCAACGTACTGGGATACACTGATGCCAACTCACGCGAAATGGATGAAAAAACTCCGCACAACGTGATTGATATCATGGAAGAACAGAAGGCAATCACCAACATGGGTGGTACGATGCGTCTGGGTGCTTACGAATGTGTATTGCAGAAAGGTTCGAAAGCATATCAGGCTTACGGACAGGAACATATTCAGGAACGTCACCGCCATCGCTATGAGTTCAACAATGATTATAAAGACCGATATGAAGCTGCCGGCATGAAATGTGTAGGTATCAACCCGGAATCGGATCTGGTAGAAATCGTTGAAATCCCGACTTTGAAATGGTTTGTCGGCACACAGTTCCATCCGGAATATGGCAGTACGGTACTGAACCCTCATCCGTTGTTCGTTGCATTTGTGAAAGCTGCCATCGAAAACGAAAAAGCAACGGTGAACGGCTAACGATACGTGGTAAACAACCGGTAGTTTGTAATTTATATAATTTGTAATTAAAATAAGAATGGATAAAAACACCATCACAGGTCTCGTTCTGATAGGTATATTATTGGTAGGATTCAGTTTTTTGAGCCGTCCAAGCGAGGAACAGATAGCTGCGCAAAAGAAATACTACGATTCTATTGCCGTGGTACAGCAGCAGGAGGAAGCGTTGAAGGCTAAAACGGAAGCTGCACTGGCTAACAGTCAAAAAGAGGTGGCATCGGCTGCCGATTCTTCTGCTTTGTTTTTCAATGCCTTGCATGGAACCGACTCTAAAATCAGCATCCAGAATAATGTAGCGGAAATCACTTTCACAACCAAAGGCGGACGTGTCTATTCAGCCATGCTGAAAGATTATATGGCACAGGACAAAAAAACGCCGGTCGTGTTGTTCGACGGTGACGATGCTTCGATGAACTTCAACTTTTACAACAAGGCAGGAGCCATCCAGACCAAAGATTATTTCTTTGAAGCTGTAAACAAGACGGACAGTAGTGTTACAATGCGTCTGGCTGCGGATAGCGCAAGCTATATCGATTTCATCTATACGCTGAAACCGGATAGCTACCTGATGAACTTTGAAATCAAAGCGACAGGCATGGAAGACAAGTTGGCTAGTACTAAGTATGTGGACATCGACTGGTCACAACGTGCCCGCCAACTGGAAAAAGGATTCACTTATGAGAATCGTCTGTCGGAACTGACTTATAAAGTAACAGGTGATAATGTAGACAACTTGTCTGCTGCCAAAGATGACAGTCAGAATTTGCCGGGACGCATTGATTGGGTAGCTTTCAAGAATCAGTTCTTCTCGTCTGTATTTATCGCTGAACAGGATTTCGACAAGGTTTCCGTTAAGTCAAAAATGGAACAACAGGGAAGCGGATATATCAAAGATTATTCTGCTGAAATGAATACTTTCTTTGATCCGACTGGCAAAGAACCGACAGAGATGTACTTCTACTTCGGTCCAAACCACTTCAAGACGTTGAAGGCGCTGGATAAAGAACGTGACGAGAAATGGGAGCTTCACCGACTGGTTTACCTGGGCTGGCCGCTGATTCGCTGGATTAACCAGTTTATCACAATCAACGTATTCGACTGGTTGTCTGGTTGGGGATTGAGCATGGGTATCGTACTGTTGATTCTGACCATCATGGTAAAAGTCGTGGTTTATCCGGCTACCTGGAAAACGTACATGTCTTCTGCCAAGATGCGTGTATTAAAACCGAAAATTGACGAAATCAACAAGAAATATCCGAAGCAGGAAGATGCAATGAAGAAACAGCAGGAGGTGATGGGCCTTTACAGCCAATACGGGGTAAGCCCGATGGGCGGCTGTCTGCCGATGTTATTGCAGTTCCCTATCCTGATGGCTTTGTTTATGTTCGTACCGAGTGCTATCGAGCTGCGTCAACAGAGTTTCTTGTGGGCGGACGACCTTTCTACTTATGATGCGTTCATCACATTCCCATTCCATATTCCGTTCCTGGGTAACCATCTTAGCTTGTTCTGCTTGCTGATGACGGTGACCAATATCCTGAATACAAAGTACACAATGTCTATGCAGGATACCGGAGCACAGCCACAAATGGCGGCCATGAAATGGATGATGTATCTGATGCCGATTATGTTCTTGTTCGTCTTGAATGATTATCCGTCAGGTTTGAACTATTACTACTTCGTGTCAACGCTGATTAGTGTGGGTACTATGATTCTGCTTCGTAGAACGACTGACGAAACCAAATTGCTGGCTATTCTTGAAGCGAAAAAGAAAGACCCGAAACAAATGAAAAAGACCGGATTTGCTGCCCGCCTGGAAGCAATGCAAAAGCAACAAGAGCAATTGCAGCAGCAAAGACAGAATAAAAAATAAGGAGTAATTCCCGAAATCTATTCTAAGAAAGCCGGACACCTATTTTGGTCGCCCGGCTTTCTTTCTCTAAAAAATAAAATAGGATGAAAACTAAATATTCTTATAAACAAATCTGGACAATCTCCTACCCTATCCTAATCAGTCTGATTATGGAACAGATGATTGGTATGACGGACACTGCTTTTCTGGGACGTGTCGGAGAAATCGAATTAGGTGCTTCCGCCATTGCAGGTGTATATTACCTTGCCATTTTCATGATGGCATTCGGTTTCAGCATCGGTGCCCAGATATTAATTGCGCGTCGCAATGGAGAAGGAAACTACAAGGAAATCGGACCCATTTTTTATCAGGGCATATATTTCCTGCTTGCCATGGCAGTGATTTTATTCACGTTCTCCATCGTATTCTCACCATATATCCTCAAGAATATCATTTCGTCTCCTCACATTTACGATGCAGCCGAGAGTTATATTCACTGGCGTGTGTACGGGTTCTTCTTCTCTTTTATCATGGTCATGTTCCGCGCCTTCTTTGTAGGTACGACACAAACCAAGACGCTGACTTTGAACTCTATTGTGATGGTACTTTCGAATGTGGTATTCAATTATATCCTGATTTTCGGTAAATTCGGTTTCCCGCAATTGGGAATTGCCGGTGCTGCTATCGGCTCTTCGCTGGCTGAAATGGTATCGGTGATTTTCTTTATCATCTATACCTGGAAACGGATTGACTGCAGGAAGTATGCATTGAATATACTGCCTAAGTTCCAAGGGAAAACACTGAAACGAATACTGAATGTTTCTGTGTGGACAATGATTCAGAACTTTGTTTCTTTGTCTACCTGGTTTATGTTCTTTCTATTTGTGGAACATTTGGGAGAGCGCTCTTTGGCAATCGCGAACATTATCCGAAACGTGTCAGGAATCCCGTTTATGATTGCAATGGCATTTGCATCCACCTGTGGTTCATTGGTCAGCAATCTGATCGGTGCAGGTGAACAGGATTGTGTACGGGGTACTATCAGGCAGCACATTCGCATCGGATATATATTTGTATTGCCAATTCTGATATTCTTCTGTCTATTTCCGGATCTGATCCTACGTATTTATACAGATATGCCGGATTTGAGAGCAGCATCCGTGCCTTCACTGTGGGTATTGTGTTCTGCCTATCTGGTGCTGGTGCCTGCCAATGTTTATTTCCAATCGGTATCAGGTACAGGGAATACGCGGACTGCACTGGCTATGGAACTTTGTGTATTGGCTATCTACGTCACATACTCTGCATATTTCATCATGTACCTGCGGATGGACGTCGCATTTGCCTGGACAACGGAATGCGTATATGGTATTTTCACGCTGATGTTCTGCTACTGGTATATGAAGAAAGGAAACTGGCAGAAAAAGAAGATTTAAATCCTTTTTTCACTATCTTCGCAAGAAAATAAACATTTTATAAAATATATGAGACAAGCTAATTTAATTATGATGTCGGCAGCAATGTTGTTAGCTGCCTGCGGAGGAACCAAAGACGCAGGCAAGACAGATCAGGTGCTTATCGAGAAATCGGATATTAAGATCGAAGGGAAGCGCATGACTCCCGAAGCACTTTGGGCTATGGGACGTATCGGCGGATTCGCCGTATCGCCCGACGGAAAGAAAATTGCGTATACGGTAGCGTATTACAGCGTACCGGAAAACAAGAGTAACCGCGAAGTTTTCGTGATGAACGCAGATGGAAGCGAAAATCAACAAATCACTCATACCCCGTATCAGGAAAATGAGGTGACTTGGATTAAGGGAGGCACTAAACTTGCATTCTTAAGTAATGACAACGGAAGCAGCCAGCTTTATGAAATGAATCCGGATGGTAGCGGACGCAAGCAGCTGACCAACTACGACGGAGATATCGAAGGATATTCCATCTCACCGGATGGCAAAAAACTGCTATTTATTTCACAAGTAAAGACGAAAGAAAGCACTGCTGATAAGTATCCGGACCTGCCGAAAGCTACCGGTATCATCGTTACCGACCTGATGTACAAACATTGGGATGAATGGGTGACGACCGCTCCGCATCCTTTTGTTGCCGACTTTGATGGTAACGGCATTTCCAATATCGTGGATATTCTGAACGACGAACCGTATGAAAGTCCGATGAAACCTTGGGGTGGCATTGAGCAACTTGCCTGGAATATGACTTCAGACAAAGTGGCTTATACTTGCCGCAAAAAGACGGGACTGGAATATGCAATTTCTACCAACTCGGATATTTATGTGTATGACCTGAACACCAAGAAAACGGAAAATATTACTGAAGAGAACAAAGGATACGATACCAACCCGCAATACTCACCGGACGGCAAGTATATTGCCTGGCAGAGCATGGAACGTGACGGATACGAAGCTGATCTGAACCGTCTGTTCATCATGAACCTGGAAACTGGCGAGAAGCGTTTTGTGAGTAAGACATTCGAATCGAATGTGGATGCTTTTGTCTGGGGAGCAGATGCTAAAGTGATCTATTTCACAGGTGTATGGCATGGAGAATCACAAATTTATGCGCTTGACCTGGCAAATGATTCGGTAAAGGCTATTACTTCAGGAATGTATGATTACGAAGGGGTAGCTCTTTTCGGAGATAAGCTGATTGCGAAACGTCATTCAATGAGTATGGGTGATGAGATTTACTCTGTGGCACTGGATGGTTCTACCACTCAACTGACACAGGAGAACAAACAAATCTATGACCAGTTGGAAATGGGTAAAGTGGAAGGTCGCTGGATGAAAACAACAGATGGTAAACAGATGTTGACATGGGTGATTTATCCTCCACAGTTTGATCCGAACAAGAAATATCCGACTTTACTGTTCTGCGAAGGAGGTCCGCAGAGTCCGGTAAGCCAGTTCTGGTCTTATCGCTGGAACTTCCAGATTATGGCAGCTAATGATTATATCATCGTTGCTCCGAACCGTCGCGGTTTGCCGGGATTCGGTGTGGAATGGAACGAACAGATTAGCGGCGATTACGGTGGCCAGTGTATGAAGGATTACTTCACTGCTATCGATGAAATGGCAAAAGAGCCGTATGTGGACAAAGATCGTCTGGGATGCGTAGGTGCCAGCTTCGGAGGATTCTCCGTATATTGGTTGGCCGGACATCACGACAAACGGTTCAAAGCGTTCATTGCTCATGATGGTATCTTCAACATGGAAATGCAATATCTGGAAACTGAAGAAAAATGGTTTGCCAACTGGGATATGGGAGGCGCATACTGGGAAAAACAGAATCCGGTGGCACAGCGTACGTTTGCCAACTCTCCTCACCTGTTCGTAGAGAAATGGGATACTCCTATTCTCTGTATTCATGGAGAAAAAGACTACCGCATTCTGGCTAATCAGGCAATGGCTGCTTTTGATGCTGCCGTGATGCGTGGTGTTCCTGCAGAGTTGCTGATTTATCCGGATGAAAACCACTGGGTATTGAAGCCACAGAATGGGGTTCTATGGCAACGCACATTCTTTGAATGGTTGGACAAATGGGTGAAGAAAGCTCCGTCTAAATAAAATTTTACGTTAATTACATAGTAGAATAAACATAGTAAACTAAAAGAAGCCCCTGTTCTCAATCTTTTGAGTTCAGGGGCTTCTCCATTGCATTCATCAAAAATCGGCTAAAATTATAAAAAAGTTCGCTAAATTTACTCCGAATAAATATTTTCAATTTCTACAATATACATCTTATGGAAACCTCCATGAGCACCACCGTACCACTTTTCTATTGATTCTTTATCCAGAAAACATTCCGGTTTGATAGTGTCAGCATAAAGTTTCTTACATTCCAGACTCAAACGTGCCTGCTCGAACAGGACATTTCCTTTTTCTGTAAATACAGGTTTCAATCCGGTTTCTTTTACTTTATCTATATTACGTCCCGACTTGGAACCACAAACAGCGTGAATTTTCTTATTTTCTTCTCCTAAGAAAGAAAGTGTCAGGTAATCGTTCTTCTCTACAAACTCGTATGTATACCGTTCGGGACGGATAAAAACGAAAGCAACCGGTTTATTCCACAACCAGCCAATGCCACCCCAACTTGCTGTCATGGTGTTAAACTTCTCTTTTGTTCCCGCCGTTACGAGCATCCACTCTTTTCCGATTGTTTCGAAAAAGTTTTCTTTCAGGTCTTTTACTTCTAATTTCTTCATCTCTTTATTCGTATCTAAGTATTCTTATTTCTGTTTCCTCAATTTCACGATCTCTCCCAAATAAGGAATTTCCACAGAGATCTTCCGTTTCTTTGCCTCTGTTGCAAAGACTTTCGGGGGATCATGCAAAGGCTCGTCAGACAAATCGAATGTGCCATAATGCATGGGGATAGTAAGTCCTGCATGCATTTCTTCGGCAGCAGTCAAAGACTCGTGAGGCGATATATGATTGGGACGCATAAACCAGCGAGGTTTATATGCCCCGATACCCAACAAAGCGTAATCCGGTGCTCCGAACAGATCGGGAATCTCACGAAAGTGGCTGGAATAACCTGTGTCACCACTGTAATAAAGGGAGATTCCATTTCCTTGCAGCATGAAAGCTCCCCACAGTCGCTGGCCACCATCACGTACGGAACGTTTGCTCCAGTGTTGTGCCGGTAGAAAAGTAATCTTCAATCCCTCATCTTCCATTTGTTGATACCATCCGGCTTCAATCACTTTCATTTCGGGAAACCATCCCTGAATCAGCTCACCGGTTCCCAAGCCGCAAAAGAGTTTCATTTGCGGGTTATTCTTCAATAGGCGTGCTATACTCTGTTTATCCAAATGATCGAAATGGTCATGGCTGACAAGTAGATAATCAATCCCCGTAAATATGTCAGGATTAGCGGGAAACTCGCTCTGTCTCTTCACAAAAGGAATACTGCCGAACACAGGATCGAACATGATTCGTTTACCAGCTAATTGCAGAAAGAAAGAATTATGTCCGAGCCATATCAGGGAATCTCCTACCACCGCATCCAATGAACGGAGATAACAAACTTTCGGATCCCATTTCACCGTTTTCTTCTCTTTGCGTTGGGGATTGGACGAAAGACGCCATTTCAGTACACTCCCCATCCCCGGACGGAAGCGATGCTGCCGATTAAAAAAACGCCCGCGCACCATCGGATTTCCTCTCCAATAAGGGTTGACTGTCGCTAAACGTTCGTTTCTCCTAAAACATATATGTTCACCCATTTTTATTTCCTGAATACGTATTTACAAACTTACTAAAAATTTCTCGATTTACGATGAATTAGAGTAAACAAAAAATGTACCCCGGACACACTATCGGGGTACATTTACTTATAAAGGAATAAATATTATCCTTTTTTAATAGAATGAGACTTCGTTAAGAGCAGTGCAAGCCATACAAAGGCAGTTGCCAGCCAAGAGCTGAAAGATTAATAATCATTATGACTGCACCCAATATCCATAGAATCAATAGCGACCATTTCAAGCCTGTTCCCATCGGTGACCAATGGAATAATTGCCGCAAGATAGTATACAAGAAAGCTCCTAACGGAATACCGATGAGGGCAACTCCGGCAATCGTACCTAGCAGTGTCATCATTGGAGATACGGAAGCAACCGGCATCCAGTCGATGGCAGGCAGCATCTCGTAAAGCAGTGCTCCTCCGCTAACTGCCACGGCAATTGCTGCAAACACCAGTGCTACCAGTACAACGGCCAGTACGAACAAGACAGGGCAGCAGAGAATGACAAGAGCTACCAGAAATATTTTAAAGAGAACAGCAGCAATGGAAACAAAAACATCGCCTATCTTTTGAAGAAAGGTACGAGGTTTGCCGGAATTCATATAGTTATTGACTCCGTCCGCTACGCGTTCGAAACCGTCTGTCACTGTTTTGCCAATATTCTCAATGGTCACTGCCTCTCCACGCATACTCAATTTTTCTGCGGCAGTACGGGCTTCCGGAATAACAAGCCATCCAATAATATAAAGTATAATCATCGGGCAATAAGGAACAAATACCAGGATAATCATCAATATACGTACCAATGTGATGTCCCAACCGAAATAAGCTGCCAATCCTGCCGCTACACCTCCCAACAATTTATTATCCGGATCACGGAACCAGCGGCGTTGAGCAGAGGTTTGTGTACTGCCTTGATTAGCGGACGATGTTTGTTCCGTTCTTTTCTGTGAGTCCATATCCTCATCAGCAATTCCAAAGTCTTCCGGTTTGCCGACGCGGGCGATGATTTCTTCTACATCCGAAACTGTGATGACCTGTTTTCCTTCAGTTACTTTCTCTGCAAACAGTTCGGCAATACGCATTTCAATATCGTTTACGATCTCTTCCGCACCCTCCTGTTTACGAAAGTAATGTTTGAGGTTAGACAGATAATTGTCTAACAGTCGGTAAGCATCGTCATCTATATGATAGACAATTCCTCCTAAATTTATGGTCAATGTCTTTTTCATTTTTATTTCTTCTTTTTCGGATTATCTATTGGCTATATGATTCACTGTATCGTTAAGTTCTTTCCAGGAAATTTCCAGCTCTCCCAAAAAGACTTCTCCTTGTTCAGTGAGTTTATAGTATTTGCGGGGAGGTCCCTGGGTAGATTCTACCCATTCATAACTTAACAGGTCGTCATTTTTCAGACGGGTAAGCAATGGATACAAGGTGCCTTCCACTACAATCAGTTGGGCTTCTTTCAATTTCTGAATAATATCAGAAGCATAAGCGGGCTCCTTGTGCAACAAAAGCATGATACAATATTCAAGCATGCCTTTCCTCATCTGTGATTTTACATTGTCTACTTTCATTATTCACTTCTTTTAGATGCACAAATATATGCATTACTTTAGTACCTTGCATTACAAAGTACTATAAATTAATAATAATTAAAACATTAGAGACTCTCCACCTTATTATAAAAAGAAATAATGGCTATATTTGTGCCCGTTAAACCAAGAAATAGAAAATACATATGTTTACAATTCGAAAAGCAACGGTAGCCGATTGCGAGCTTATTCATAAGATGGCAAAGGAGGTATTCCCCGCCACCTACAAGGAAATTTTATCTCCCGAACAACTGGATTATATGATGGACTGGATGTATGCACCTTCCAATGTGCGCAAACAAATGGAGGAAGAAGGACATGTGTACTCCATTGCTTATAAGGAGAATGAACCATGCGGATACGTTTCCATTCAACAACAGGAAAAGGATGTATTCCATCTTCAGAAGATATATGTCCTCCCCCGTTTTCAGGGCACGCATTGCGGCAGTTTTTTATTCAAGGAAGCAATCAGGTGTATCAAAGAAATACACCCGGGACCTTGTTTGATGGAGCTCAACGTAAATCGTAATAATAAGGCTTTGCAGTTTTACGAACATATGGGAATGAGAAAGTTGCAGGAAGGTGATTTCCCGATTGGTAACGGGTATTATATGAATGATTATATTATGGGACTGGATATTTGATATACAAACAAAATGCCCCGGAACATTTATGATACTTGTTCCGGGGCATTTTGTTTATTTAGTTAATGGCAAGATTTTATTTCGCTACACGTTCCAGCCATTTTAACATGAAAATCATTGTAAACATTGAAATTGTACAAGCTACAACAAACACAGTCCATGTCATCCAAATAGGAATTGATTCGTACAGGATAGCACCAATCACCAACAACTGATTACCCAGTGCTGTTGCTCCCAGCCATCCTCCTTGCATAATACCTTGATATTTAGGAGGAGCAACCTTAGATACAAATGAAATACCCAATGGAGAGATATACAGTTCAGCTACTGTCAAGATCAGATAGGTCAGCATTAATAAAAATGGAGTAACTTTCACTGGTGAAGTTCCAACAGCTACAATATCCTCATGCAACGGCAAATTAGCAAAATAAGATCCGACTGCCATTACAATAAATGCCAATGCAGCAATTCCCATACCGATGGCAATCTTTTTAGGAGTAGAAGGCTCTTTACCACGTCTACGCTGACTTGCAAAAATAGCCATAATCACCGGAGTCAGGAACACTACAAAAAATGGATTTAACGATTGGAAGAGCTCTGCTGAAATAGGCATACCAAACAGATTCAGATCAGTATATTCTTTCGCAAAATAAGTCAAAGTCAGACCATTTTGATGGAATGAAAACCAAAAGAAAATAACAACACCAAATACAGCAAACAGAGCATACATACGTTGTTTTACTTCCTGTGCACTCATTTCTACAACTGTAGAAGATGCTGAAGAAGCAACGGTCTTTTTGCTGGGATCCGGGAAGTTTTTCTTATTCAACCAATAAATGGTTAAAGAAATAGCCATAGCAATAATAGCTACCCCGAATGCATAATGGAATCCAGTAGTAAAGACATTCAAATAATCTGAAGCGAAAGCCGTATAGTCTTGTACAGGAGCAGTAGAAGCTTTGGTAACTAAGGTATGATAAGTTTCAGTAGCTTCAGGCGACAAAGTACCTGCCAATTGACCATGACACAAAGCAGGAAGATCAGCATCATAATTATAACCGAAAGTAGATAACCACCAGTTACGCACGCCTACAGCTGCAAACGGAGCAAAAATAGCACCGATATTAATAAACATATAAAATAAAGAGAAACCGGAGTCACGCATGTTGGCATATTGAGGATTGTCATACATCTGTCCTACCAATGCCTGCAAATTTCCTTTAAATAATCCGTTTCCAAATGCAATAACAAACAAACTAGCACAAGTAATAACCAGATAGAGCATCTTGTTATCTACCGGAGTCTTAGATGGAATAGCCAATAATAAATAACCAACTGCCATTAACACAATTCCTGTGAAAATAGTTCCTTTGTAGTTCCTCGTCTTATCGGCAATAATACCTCCGACCAACGCCAAAATGTAAATAGAAAAATAAAAAGTTGAGTAAATAAATCCTGCTTCTTTTCCATTCATTCCAAACTTGGCTTGCAAGAAAAGCACAAGGATAGCCATCATAGTATAAAAGCCAAAACGCTCACCTAGATTGGCTAAAGCGGCTGCTATCAGTCCTTTAGGGTGTTTGTTAAACATAGAATATAAATTATTAAATTAATGATTTAATGGTCGATACCACATATATTTTGCAAATATATACTTTTTCTCGAGTTTTTGCACAATGATTTGTTAAACTACTCCTCAAATAAACGACAAATTTCCGCCCTGGATTCACGAATCAAATCTTCCGGAGCTATTTTTATCTGAAGTCCCCGTACACCGGCACTTACATAAATATACGGAAATTGTTGGCTGGTTTCATGAATATAAGTAGGAAAATGCTTTTTCATACCGATCGGCGAACAACCTCCCCGGATATATCCGGTAAGTGGCAGAAGTTCTTTTACGGGAATCAACTCACACTTCTTGTTACCCGAGGCTTTAGCTGCCAGTTTCAAATCAACTTCATGTTCTCCCGGAATGACACAGACAAAATATCCGCTTTTATCGCCGTGCAGAACAAGCGTTTTAAAGACCTGCTCGATGTTCTCTCCTAAACTTGCTGCCACATGAACAGCACTCAAGTCGTTTTCATCTACTTCGTAGGGAATTAATTCATAGGCTATCTTAGCCTTATCTAACAGCCGTGCGGCATTTGTTTTATTGATTTTCATTTTCGTTGTATTTATAAATTCTGTATCTGATAAATAAAGAATATGATATGATAAGTGCCAACTCATCGAAGATTGTCCGATAAGTTGGCACTCTATGATTTAAATTAGAGACCCAGCTCTTCGCGAAGAAACTTAGGTGTATATCCTTTAGGGCTCTTCGCAACTTCTTCCGGTGTTCCGTAACTAAGGAGTTCTCCCCCGCCCTTACCACCTTCAGGGCCCATATCGATAATATAATCCGCCATTTTAATCACATCCAGATTGTGCTCGATGACGATAACAGTATTACCTTTATCTACAAGCTTATTCAATACTCCCATCAATACACGGATATCTTCAAAATGAAGTCCGGTAGTCGGTTCGTCAAGGATATAAAGAGTTTTGCCCGTATCTCTTTTCGATAGCTCCGTTGCCAGTTTCACACGCTGGCTTTCTCCGCCGGAAAGAGTGGTAGAAGATTGCCCCAGTTTTATATATCCGAGTCCGACATCCTGCAAGACTTTAATCTTATTCAAGATTTGCGGCACATTTTCAAAGAATTCCACAGCACGGTTGATCGTCATGTCAAGTACATCGGCAATTGATTTTCCCTTGAAACGTACTTCCAGTGTTTCCCGGTTATAACGTTTACCGTGACAAACCTCACAAGGCACATATACATCAGGAAGGAAATTCATTTCAATCGTCTTATAACCATTTCCCGTACATGCTTCACAACGCCCACCTGCAACATTAAAGGAGAAACGTCCCGGTTTATAACCACGAATCTTAGCTTCCGGCAGACCCACAAACAGGTTACGGATATCAGAAAACACACCGGTATAAGTCGCAGGATTGGAGCGTGGCGTACGTCCCAAAGGTGATTGATCCACATCTACTACCTTATCTATATTTTCCAACCCTTCAATCGAATCATATTCCAAAGGATCTTGTAAAGAACGATAGAATTTCTGTGAAAGAATCGGCTGCAAAGTTTCATTAATCAAGGTGGATTTTCCACTTCCTGATACACCAGTTACGCAAATCAGTTTACCCAACGGAAATTCAACATCTACATTCTTCAGGTTATTCCCCTTCGCTCCTTTCAGCCAGATAGATTTCCCATTTCCTTTTCTACGCTTGGCAGGGATTTCTATCTTCATCTTGCCATTCAGATATTGCGAAGTCATTGTATCTGTATTCAGCATCTCCTGCGGGGTTCCGGCGAAAACGACTTCGCCTCCGAGACGTCCGGCTTTCGGACCCATATCGATGACATAATCGGCAGCCAGCATCATATCCTTATCATGTTCCACTACAATCACGGAGTTCCCCATGTCGCGGAGTTCTTTCAACGAGTTGATAAGACGCAGATTATCACGCTGATGCAGACCGATACTCGGCTCGTCGAGAATATAAAGTACATTCACTAATTGCGAACCAATCTGTGTAGCCAAGCGGATACGCTGACTCTCACCACCGGAAAGACTAACAGAGCTACGATTCAATGCCAGATAATCCAGCCCCACGTCCAGCAAGAACTTCAAACGTGTGCGAATCTCTTTCAGAATCTCCACTGATATTTTCTTCTGCTTATCGGACAGGAACTCATCCACCTTCATCAACCAGTCGTACAACTCGTTGATGTCCATATTCGCCAACTCATTGATATTCTTATCATGGATACGAAAATGCAAAGCTTCTTTATTCAAACGAGCCCCTTTACATTCGGGACAAACCGTTGTTTTGGCAAATTGTTCCGCCCATTTCTGTGCTGTTGCAGAAGCATCCTTTTCCTGCAACATCTGAATATACTTCACCACTCCTTCGTAAGTAACAAAGTAATCGGAGGAAGTACCGATCAGCGAACTCTTGATTTTAATCCGTTCGTCAGAACCGTACAATACTTCATCAATCGCATCGTCCGGCAACTCCTTTATCGGAGTTTTCAGTGTTGCGTCGTACTTCTCGAGCAAAGCACCGATTTGCCAGAAAATTATCGCATTCTTATATTTTCCCAAAGGTGCTATCGCTCCTTCATAAATGGAAAGTTCACGATCGGGAATCACTTTGTCCACATCAATCTGATTGACTACTCCCAATCCCTTACACTTCGGACATGCTCCTTGCGGTGAATTGAATGAGAAGTTATGCGGAGCCGGCTCACGATAAGACAATCCGGTGACAGGACACATGAGCCGCTTACTATAATGACGGATGCTTTCAGACTGGGCATCCAGAATCATCATCAACCCATCTCCCTGGCGCATAGCGGTTGCCACACTCTGTTTCAAGCGCCGGTCATCTTTCTCCGCTACCACTAATTTATCAATAACCACTTCTACATCGTGATTTTTATAGCGGTCGAGTTTCATGCCATGCGTTATTTCACGCACTTCACCGTCCACCCGTACATACAGGTATCCTTTTTTACGTATTTGTTCGAAAAGTTCCCTGTAATGTCCCTTACGTGAACGAACTAGCGGAGCTAGCAGATATATTTTCTTTCCTTTATAATCTTTCAGAATCAAGTCCAGAATCTGCTCTTCGGTATATTTCACCATCTCCTCACCCGACAGATACGAATAAGCCACTCCCGCACGGGCATACAGCAAACGGAGATAATCATATATCTCCGTAGTCGTTCCTACGGTAGAACGGGGATTTTTATTCGTTGTTTTCTGTTCAATGGAGATAACCGGACTCAAACCAGTTATCTTATCGACATCCGGACGTTCCAGATTACCCAAGAAGTTACGGGCATACGCTGAAAAAGTTTCGATATAACGACGCTGTCCTTCGGCAAAAATCGTATCGAAGGCTAAAGAAGATTTTCCACTACCGCTCAATCCGGTGATAACAGTCAAACTGTTACGGGGAATTTCGGCATCAATATCCTTTAAATTGTGCACGCGCGCACCGTACACATTAATATATTCTGTTTCCTGC
Source organism: Bacteroides sp. D2 (assembly GCF_025147085.1). NCBI lineage: Bacteria > Pseudomonadati > Bacteroidota > Bacteroidia > Bacteroidales > Bacteroidaceae > Bacteroides > Bacteroides sp. D2. The sequence continues at coordinate 5,605,235 of NZ_CP102261.1, forward strand.
ATATTCATATCCTTCCATAAATGTTGCAAAATTAATGTTTCCGCCCGAAATATGCTCCTAAAAAAGCACAATATTATTTTCTTAACTCAAATCTTATGAAGATATAGGGCATTATTTGTACCTTTGTTCCTTGATTTCAAGAACCAATAGTTATAATTTGATGAAACCGATAAACCGTATATTCTTATTTTTGCTTTTTATAAGCGTTTCATATGCTATCAGTTATGCACAAGAAAACCAATCATATTTCTTGCATACCATCGAAAAAGGACAAAGTTTATACTCCATCTCCAAGATGTATAATGTCACTACATCAGACATCATACGTCTGAATCCGGGCTGTGACGAAAAGATCTATGCCGGACAGACAATCAAAATTCCTACGGGAAAAGAGAGTCAGAAGGGAGAAACATTCCATACGATTCAGGCCGGAGAAACACTATACAAACTGACAACCATGTATAATGTATCCGCCAAAGATATTTGTGAAGCAAACCCCGGTTTGAGTGCCGAAAATTTCCGTATCGGACAGGTTATCCTGATTCCACAGAAAAAAGAAGAGCAAACTGCTACTGCAACTCAAACGCCTACCGAACAGACCACCATTCAAGGTCCTGTTGTTCCGAAATGCAAGGATATGCATAAGGTAAAACGCAAAGAGACTATTTTTAGCGTGAGCCGTGAATATGGAATCAGCGAGCAGGAGTTAATTGCAGCTAACCCGGAACTGAAAAAAGGCATGAAAAAGGGACAATTCCTTTGCATCCCTTACCCGGCAGCAACGACCGTGCAACCTATACAGAAGGAAGATCCTTACGCTATTCCTCCCAGCAATAGCGAGCTTTTCCGCAAAAGTAAAGAGACTCCCCAAAAGCTGTCTACCATTAAAGCAGCTTTATTGTTGCCTTTCCAGGAAGACAAACGCATGGTGGAATACTACGAAGGTTTCCTGATGGCAGTAGACAGTCTGAAACGTACAGGTATTTCTCTTGATCTATATGTATATGATTGTGGAAAAGATGTTTCTACATTAAATACAATTCTTGCCAAGAACGAGATGAAAAGTATGAATATCATCTTCGGTCCGATGCATCAGAATCAAATAAAGCCATTGTCCGACTTCGCAGAGAAGAACGACATACGCTTGGTGATTCCTTTCTCTCAAAAAGGAGAAGAGGTATTCAACAATCCGGCAGTTTATCAGATCAATACGCCTCAATCTTACTTATATTCAGAGGTTTATGAACACTTCACCCGTCAATTCCCCAATGCAAACGTTATCTTCATAGAACCGGCGAGCGTTGACAAGGAGAAAGCGGAATTTATCAGCGGCTTGAAACAAGAGTTGAAAAGCAAAGGCATCTCTATGAAAACTGTTGGCGAAAGCGCAACGAAAGAAACGTTGAAAGCAGCGCTCCGCAGTGATAAAGAAAACATCTTTATTCCGACATCAGGCAACAACGTCTTACTGATTAAGATACTTCCTCAACTGACGCTGTTAGTCAGAGAGAATCCTGCAGAGAATATTCATCTGTTCGGCTATCCGGAATGGCAGACCTATACCAGAGATCATCTGGAAAACTTCTTTGAATTGGATGTATATTTCTATTCTTCATTCTATACGAATACGTTGTTCCCGGCAGCTGTGCAGTTTACCAATGCTTACCATAAATGGTATAGCAAAGATTTGGCAAGCAAATACCCTAATTACGCAATGCTGGGTTTTGACACCGGCTTCTTCTTCCTGAAAGGATTATCGCTTTATGGCTCGGAACTGGAAAACAATCTGCCTAAAATGAACCTGACTCCTATCCAGACCGGATTCAAATTCGAGCGTGTAAACAACTGGGGAGGATTTATTAATAAAAAGGTGTTCTTCATACGTTTCACTAAGAATTTTGAATTAGTAAAACTTGACTTCGAATAATACGAAAATGATAAAGATAAAACCATTTTTGATCGCAACACTCCTACTTACAGGATTTGCCCTTCCTGCTGTCGCTCAAATCGGAGAAGCACGAAACAATTTATCGGTAGGTATCAATGGAGGTGTCAATTTAAATAGTGCTTCCTTTACTCCCACCATCAAGCAAAATAGCCTGATGGGAATTACCGGAGGTTTGACAGCACGTTATATATCCGAGAAGTATTTTGCCATGATTTGTGGCGCACAGGTCGAGTTGAATGTCTCGCAACGAGGCTGGGACCAATTATTTGAAACAATATCACTGGACGCCAACGGATATGAAGTCACTTCGAAGGACCTTACTAAAACTTACACTCGCAAAATGACTTATATAGATATTCCTTTCCTCGCTCACCTTGCTTTCGGACGAGACAGAGGATTGCAATTCTTTGTCCATGCAGGTCCTCAAATCAGCTTTCTAATCAGTGAATCGGAAACAATAAAAGGTATTGATATGAATAGCTTATCTGATACACAGAAAGCCCTGTACGGAGTTAAGATTCAAAATAAGTTTGACTATGGTATTGCCGGTGGCGGTGGTGTAGAACTTAGAACAAAGAAAGCTGGTAGCTTCATCGTTGAAGGCCGTTATTACTTTGCCCTGTCTGATTTCTACAGCACTACTAAGAAAGATTATTTCGCCCGTGCAGCGCATGGAACCATTACCATAAAGCTCACATATTTATTTGATTTGAAGAAATAACCCCTCTTTCAAGGAGGAAGAGATTAAAACCTCTTATTTATAAACAAAATCCCATTCATAACGAACTAAAAAATCCCCACTAACTCTAAACGAATTAGCGGGGATTTCTATTTCTGGGGACTTTAGTCCTTTTTATCGCAATCTATCCGCAGCTTTTACCATCACCTCATCCCGTCCGATAGCACGGATAGCCAGTATATTCAGGATGATGGAAACAAGCGGCAAACACAATGCCCAGCCTATACGGAACATATTTTCATCATTCTTCAATGCAAAATAAAAAGCAAGGGCAGCAATGTAATAACCTACTAATAATAAGCTATTGAAAATTGTCATGCGAATCTGCAACATACGGTTCTTATACAAAAAGATAGTAGCCACAGCCACGATAGTGCTAACCATCAGAATTCCGAATAAGCCCCATGTAGACTGAATAGCACCGTTTACTTCCAATCCTAATGCCTTAAAAGGATGTTCTCCCATCGCATCAATGAAGTAGCCCATCGGCAAACACATGGCTGTAATCAGCAATCCTACAACAATCAATAAATAAACAGTTTGAATTCGTTGAATCATAAGTATTCTAAATAGTAGTTGAGTTAAACAATAATAGCCAAGCAATAAGGAGCAGGGATCATCATCCCACTTACTACTTGACTATCAAATTCTTCGTCAGAAAATAAATTACTGAAGTTTTTCTTTCTCCTTAGCCGGATTTCTATAATATATTTTCCCTTCGATGTATTCTTGCGTAGCAATCAAGTCCGGTTTCGGCAATTTCTCATAATAACGAGAAATTTCGATTTGCTCTCTATTTTCAAACACTTCTTCCAAATTGTCATTGTAAGAAGCAAACTCTGCCAGTTTCTTAGAAAGATCGTTTTTGATTTCTACACTGATCTGATTAGCACGCTTACCAATAATGGCAACTGTTTCATAAACATTACCTGTATCAGCACAGAGTTCCATCATATCACGGGTTACTGTTGTAGCAGGAGCATTCGTTTTTTTGTAGTCCATAAATCTATTTAAATTTAGTCTTTAATTACTTTCTGTGATTCATTGAATATCTTCTCGGCTTCTTTCAAATATTTACTTTCAGGAAATTCATTCTTAAAAGCGTAATATTCATCAATCGTTTCGCGGTAACGATCCATCTTCTTGTCTTCAACGCTATAGATAGCCATTTCGTGTCTTGCACGCAGAACCAAAATGGAAAGTTCTTCACGATAATCAGTATAAGGATAATCCTTCAATGCATTTTGAGCTGTGATTACACAAGACTCATAGTTATTGCCCAAATAATTACCCAGATTATAATATAACCTTGCTGAATAAAGCTCTTTCAATACCAGTTTATCCTGTAAAGCAAAAATCATATCCTGTGCTTCCTGCTTCTTTGTGCTGTTCGGGAAATACTCCATGAACATCTGCAATTGCTGGATAGCCTGATAAGTGCTTGACTGATCCAAACGTGGTTCCGGAGTATCCAGGAATAAAGCCTTACCTGCATGGAAACGTGCCAGTTCAGTAAAAGTACCACGAGGATATGTATTGAAATAGGTGATAAATGTCTGGGCAGCTGTCTGATAATCTTTCTGATTATAGTAGCTCATTCCCAACATATACAAAGATTCTTCCGCTTTATCGGTTCCTTTCAGAATGGTTATCAACTCATTCAGCAACGTAGCTGAACGATTATACTGTCCCTTCGCAAAATAGTTTTTGGCGGCTTCGTACTTGTATTCGTAATCGGTGCTTTTCAGCAATTTATTGTACTCTCCACATGATGTAAGAGTAGCCGCCGCAAGCAAAGTTATAATGATATTTTTCTTCATCCTATTTAAAAATAATGCGCAAAGTTACTTATTCGCTGGGAATTTAGCAATTAATCTGTGTTTTTTAATACATAAAAGGCGTTAAACATCGACAAAAGGAGAGAAAATGACGTCGAAATACAAATGACAAACTATAAACTGCAGATTATAAACGAATCACAATAGTGACGGTATGTGTTCAGGATAGTGACGGTATCGTTGGCATATACCGTCACTATCTTCACCGGATAGCGTCACTATATTTATAGTAAAAACGGTAAGCAATTGCGCTGTCCTTGAATTGGATAACACAACTGTTTACCGTTCATTATTTATTGCTCACTGTATATTTACAGCTTATACAAGTCACTTGCAGCCAGTAGATCGACTTTCTTTTCTTTCAACACCTCGATACACTTATCCAGGTTGCTGGGGCGGATCACTACATTTGCAATATGGTTATTGGCAAACGAATACATATATTCAATAAATACGCCCTCTTCTGATAAATATCCCAGCACTTTTGCCAAAGCACCTGGTATATTGGGACAGCTTATACCTACCACATCAGTCACATTCACTGCAAAATGATTATCTTTTAAAGCTTTGTATGCTCTATCCGGATCGGATACAATTCCACGCAAAATACCAAAATCAGCATTTTCGGCAATGCACAAGGCAGAAAGATTGATATTTTCTTTCGCCAGCACTTCAGTCACTTCCGTCAAACGGCCTGACTTATTTTCCAAAAAAATAGAAAGTTGTTTTGCTACCATTATCGTAAAGTTTTAAGTATTAAATCTTTCTGTTATCAATCACACGTTTTGCTTTACCTACGCTGCGTTCAATGCTGCGAGGCTCTACCAGTTTCACGTTGACTCCCAGTCCGAGTACGCTTTGCAAACGTCCTCCCAGTTTCTTCTTCAAAGCCAGCATTTTGTTGATCTCATCCGAATAGAATTCCGGACGTACTTCAACCTGGAGTTCCATTGTATCGGTATTGTTTTCACGACCTACTATCAACAAATAATGCGGTTCAAACTCTTCCATTTCAAGAATGACTGATTCAATCTGCGTCGGGAATACATTCACACCGCGGATAATCAACATATCATCACTACGTCCCAAAATACGATCCATACGTACCAATGTACGGCCACAGGAACATTTATCATGATGCAAGGCCGTCAAATCACGCGTACGGTAACGAAGTAACGGCATACCCTCTTTGGTTAAATGAGTAAATACCAGTTCTCCCGTTTGACCGGATTCCACCGGTTGCAATGTATTCGGGTCGATGATTTCCGGGAAGTAATGGTCTTCATTCAAGTGAGTCCCGTGCTGACATTCGCACTCGTACCCGACACCCGGTCCGGCAATCTCACTCAAGCCATAAATATCGTATGCTTTGATTCCCAACTTTTCTTCTATCTCATGACGCATATTTTCCGTCCAGGGTTCTGCACCGAAAGCACCGACTTTCAGTCGGAATTCTTCACGCGGTAAACCGGAATCTTTGATTGCATCTGCCAGATAAAGCGCATAGGAAGGAGTACAACACAGCACGGTCGATCCGAAATCGTGCATCAAGGTTATCTGTTTTTCCGTGTTACCACTGGACATCGGAATAACAGAAGCACCGATATTTTCGGCTCCTGCATGTGCTCCCAATCCGCCCGTGAACAGTCCGTATCCATAAGATACCTGAAAAATATCAGAACGCCCCGCTCCATAAGCGGTAAAAGCACGTGATATACATTCCGCCCATGTAGACAAGTCCTTACGGGTATATCCGACAACCGTCGGTTTTCCGGTTGTTCCGGAAGAAGCATGAATACGTACAATTTGGCTCATCGGCACGGCACAAAGTCCGAACGGATAATTATCTCTTAAATCATGTTTCGTGGTAAACGGCAGTTTTACAATATCATCAATACTATTGATGTCATCGGGAGTAATCCCCATTTCCTGCATCTTCTTTCGATAGAAAGGCGTGTTGTGATAAACGTAATCTACAATTTTCTTGAGTCGTATGCTTTGAATCTTGCGAAGACTTTCGCGGTCCATACACTCAATGCTCTCATTCCAAATCATGTGTTTCTGGTATTACTAGTTGTATGAATCTGTTTTTTGATATTAATATGTTGCAAAGTAAAGGATTTATTTGGAAAAATGATTTGTTATCTCGATTATTTTACCGAATATTGCTCCACTTTTTAGGATTTAACTATGAATTATGAACTAACATCAGCTTATAAACCTACCGGAGATCAGCCGGAAGCTATAGCACAACTTACTGAAGGGGTCCTTCAGGGAGTTCCCGCACAGACTTTATTGGGAGTGACCGGGTCGGGAAAAACATTTACCATTGCCAATGTGATCGCCAATATCAATAAACCTACGTTGATTTTGAGCCATAACAAAACACTGGCTGCCCAGCTCTACAGTGAGTTTAAAGGTTTTTTCCCAAACAATGCGGTAGAATATTACGTTTCTTACTATGATTATTACCAGCCGGAAGCTTATCTGCCGAACAGTGATACATATATAGAGAAAGATCTCGCCATCAATGACGAAATCGACAAGCTCCGGCTCTCTGCCACTTCCGCCCTACTCTCCGGGCGAAAAGACGTGGTAGTGGTTTCTTCCGTATCTTGTATCTACGGTATGGGAAATCCTTCGGACTTCTACAAAAATGTCATCGAAATAGAACGGGGACGGATGATGGACCGCAATGTGTTTCTACGTCGTTTGGTAGACAGTTTGTATGTTCGCAATGATATCGACTTGAACCGTGGCAATTTCCGGGTCAAGGGCGACACGGTGGATATTTATCTGGCTTATACCGACAACCTGCTCCGCGTCACCTTCTGGGGGGATGAAATTGACGGCATCGAAGAGGTAGACCCTATCACAGGAGTCACTATCGCACCATTTGACGCCTATAAGATTTATCCGGCCAACCTGTTCATGACTACCAAAGAGGCTACTCTCCGTGCTATTCATGAAATAGAGGATGATTTGACCAAGCAAGTAGCTTTCTTCGAATCTATCGGCAAGGAATACGAGGCCAAACGATTGTATGAGCGAGTAACTTACGATATGGAAATGATTCGGGAATTGGGACATTGTTCCGGAATTGAGAATTATTCCCGTTATTTCGACGGCCGTGCTGCCGGTACCCGCCCCTATTGTTTGCTCGATTTCTTTCCGGATGATTTCCTGATCGTTATCGACGAAAGCCACGTAAGTGTACCCCAAATCCGTGCAATGTACGGAGGAGACCGTGCGCGAAAAATCAATCTTGTGGAATATGGTTTCCGATTGCCTGCCGCTATGGACAATCGCCCGTTGAAATTTGAAGAGTTTCAGGAGATGGCAAAACAAGTAATCTACGTCAGTGCTACACCGGCGGATTATGAATTGATTCAGTCGGAAGGAATCGTCGTGGAACAGGTGATTCGTCCTACCGGTCTGCTTGATCCTATCATCGAAGTACGTCCGAGTCTCAATCAGATTGACGATTTAATGGAAGAAATCCAGCTCCGTATTGAAAAGGAAGAACGCGTACTCGTCACTACACTAACCAAACGAATGGCAGAAGAACTGGCAGAATATCTTCTTAATAATAATGTGAGATGTACCTATATCCATAGTGATGTCGACACACTGGAACGTGTGAAGATTATGGATGATCTCCGGCAAGGAGTTTATGACGTACTTATCGGGGTGAACCTGCTTCGTGAGGGTCTCGACCTTCCGGAAGTGTCTCTCGTCGCTATTCTCGATGCAGACAAAGAAGGGTTCCTCCGCTCCCACCGTTCGTTGACACAAACTGCGGGACGTGCCGCGCGTAATGTGAACGGTAAGGTAATCATGTATGCTGATAAGATGACGGATAGCATGAAACTGACGATTGATGAAACGAACCGTCGTCGTGAAAAGCAGTTGGCATATAATGAGGCAAACGGAATTACTCCGCAACAGATTAAAAAGGCCAGAAACTTGTCTGTATTCGGCAATGCAAAAGAAGCCGATGAACTGTTGAAAGAAAGACATGCTTATGTAGAACCTTCTACTCCGAATATCGCAGCAGATCCGATAGTGCAGTATATGAGTAAAGCGCAAATGGAAAAGAGTATCGAGCGTACCCGCAAACTGATGCAGGAAGCAGCCAAGAAACTCGAATTTATCGAAGCCGCACAATATCGTGACGAATTATTGAAACTGGAGGACTTGATGAAAGAGAAATGGGGATAAAATTTCCCCATTGTTCACCTATCATAGCCTGATTGCTAAGGGTTGAAACTCTTAACAAACCTGTAACTTCGCATTTAGTCTATTAATTAGTGTTATAAAAACACCAATTAAGGGCAGATAATTTGCAAAGTTACCGGAATTCCGTATCTTTGCACTGTGTTTTTCATAGTATTAGATTTAAGGTTAACAAAGGTTGGAGCAAGGCGTTGCTCCTTTTTTTATGTCTATACGTCATCTTCACATTCAAATTCTATAAAATAACATAGGAGTGTTTTGGCCAATGTTCCATTATAGCTTCCACTTTTGAGTCTTCTGTAACTAGGTAGTCTATATCTCCCAAAGAAGCAATAATATAATCTTCCGCTTTATTTAATTTATGGCTGTCCGCCAAGACGATCTTCTTTTTGGCACGTTCCACCATCAAGCGCTTTACCATTGCTTCTTCACGATCCGGAGCTGTCAAACCTTGTTGGGGATGGACGCTGCAAACTCCCAACACCAGCCAGTCCGGCCGCACAGTCTGCAAAGCCTGATAAACAGAAATACCAACAGTTACTTGAGAAGAAGGAAATATCTTTCCTCCCAAAAAGATCAGTTCCAGCTTAGGATGATTCATCAAAACATTTACAATTGGAAAACTATTCGTATAAATTGTCAATTCCATATTCGTCGGAATTTGACGAGCTACTTCAAGGTTTGAAGTACCGCCATCTATCAGTACAATGTCACCCGGCTGAAACAAAGGAACCACCTTGGATGCTATTTCCTGCTTCTCTACAATTCCCAGATTGAGCCGGTCGACAAAAAGATGTGATATCCCCGACTTGGCAATAGCACCACCATGAACCTTAGTCAGCAACCCCTGTTCATCCAAATCGATGAGATCACGACGCAATGTATCATCAGATACTCCCAATTCTTGACTTAATGCCGTAATATAAACACGATAATTCTCATTTAAACGGTTTAATATATACTGATGTCTTTCTTCTTTTAGCATATTACGATTTCTCTAACTATTGCATATTACCGCAAATATACATATATTTCGGAAGATAAAAGAAATAATTTGAAGATTTATTCCAACTTTTGCGGTTTTATTTAAATCAAATTACCTCAAAAACAAGAAAATCGCAACGTTTGATGAAAGCCCGCAAAGAGAAAACGGAACGTAGTTTAATATATTTGACAACAAATAGAAATTCAAATCTTAATAATTCAAAAATATGAAGCAACAAGTATTAGTAGACATGGACGGAGTTCTGGCAGATGTATATACCCAATTCATTGATTGGGAATATAGAGAATCCGGCATCCAATTAGCAATCGAGAGTTTATATGGAAAGACAGAGAATGAGGCTTTTCCATCTTGCGACAAGCATGTACGGAGTACAGGGTTCTTTAGAACAGCACCTGTCATTCCGGGAAGTATTGAAGGATTGAAGTATCTCAATGAAAAATATAAAGTCCTGATCGTATCTTCAGCTACCGAATATCCTCAAAGTTTGATAGAGAAACAGGAATGGCTGAACGAATATTTCCCCTTTATCACTTGGGAACAAATGATATTTTGCGGACGCAAAGACAGTATCAAAGGAGATATAATGATTGACGACCATCCTAAAAATTTGAGTGTCTTTGATGGAGAAAGGTATATTTTCACTCAACCACATAATATGTTTATCACGGACTATATGCGAGTGAATAGCTGGAAAGATATAATAGACACTCTCTAATGCATAAATAAGGAGGATTGCAGATATAGACTGATCGTTCATTACGGCTGAATCTATTCATGCAATCCTCCCATTTCTTATAGTTGGATTATTCCTACTTCAAGCGATGATAAATCAAAGAGCCTTCTCTATGGCATTTTTAATCAACGGTTCCATAATATCATACCCCTCGCTCGTTGGATGAACTCCATCTTTAGTATATTGAGGATTCAAGGCCTGATTTTCGTCAACCACCATTGCCTTGTAATAATTAACAAACGGAATTTTATTTGCTTTTGCATAAGCCTCTATCCGGTCATTTAAAGATTTAATTTTCTGCGGAACATCTTTTATTTCCATTCTCCACTTAAATGCAGCAGCAGGCAATACGGAAGTCAAAATTACTTTTATTTTATTTGCTTTTGCCAGTTCCGCCATAGAAACGATGTTTCCGAATGTATAATCTTCATTATACGCTTGTGTATTTTCAGCGACATCATTTGTTCCGGCATTAATCACCACTAAAGCAGGAGAAAGATTAATCACATCTTCCCGAAAACGTAACAAGAATTGATAGGAAGTCTGCCCACTGATTCCACGGCCAATGTAACCATTTGATTTGAAAAAATCCGGATGAGTCCTTACCCATCCTTCCGTAATGGAATTTCCCATAAAAATAACCCGTTTGTCTTTCTTTGTCGCTTGTGGAAGTGCAGCATTTTCTTTTGAATAACGACGTAGATTAGCAAAATCATTTTTCTGTGCATAGCTTTCTCCTATCGAGAAACTCAAGGAAACAACAGCCAATAATATCCATTGGCCCCATCTTCTTTTATCCATGTTTATATTAAGTATTAGTAATATTATATTTCATGCAAAGATAAAAAGAAAAGTGATGCACTATACTTTGTGTGGCCATTTTTTTGTGCATTTCCATGCCATAATGTGCTGATAAATGTCAGACGGGAGAGATTTTTTCTGCATATTTGTTATTGTTTTCAGGTTTCCAGCAAAAATACGCCATACGCGGGGAGCTTCTAAATTTATCGGTTCTTTTCGGTTGGTTTCGGTTCTAAATAGTCGTATACGTTCGCACATTAATAGCCTTTCTTTGGAGAGGCAAAAGTTAGAGGCTTCATCTGCCTGAAATGAAGCCTCTGAATGTATCAAACAGAGGCTCTGCCGGATGGGTTTAGAGCCTCCATTTGGGGGATAAAAAAGCGCCTTTTTGCCGAACGCATAGTGGAACACTCTCCAAAGGCAGATAACTCGCTATATGGCAACCGGTTACACCTGCCTGAAAAAGTCCCCTTGAAACACTAAGCGTATTATTATAAATATATAAATAATAAACTATATATATTAAAATATATAGTTCGATTTTCCTATTTTTTGAATCTTTATAACGCAAATCGCATGTGCTAAAATTTATTTGTAGCTTTGCTTTTTTTGAATAAATTCGGCTGTTAAACCAGCTCATAGTAATTATTAAAAAAGTTGATGAAGAAAGAAGATTTGATTTCGTTTATGAAAGAAATCGCTGCCGAGTTGCAGCGAAGGGGAAATTTAGGGACTGCTCATGTGTACCGGAGCAGCTTGAATGCAATCCGCACCTTTCTGGGTTCGGACAAGATGCTGTTCCGGCAACTGACGCCCGAATGGTTGAAGCGTTTCGAAAACAGTCTGCGGGAACGTGGATGCAGTTGGAACACAGTGTCTACTTATCTGCGCACCTTGCGGGCGGTCTATAATCGTGCGGTTACTTTACGGAAAGCAACGTATGTGCCTCATTTGTTCCGTTCGGTTTACACGGGTACAAGGACAGACCGTCAGCGGGCATTGGACAATGAGGACATGAAGAAAGTGTTCACCCGTCTGGCTACACAATCCTCCGCCACTACTGCCATGCGCACTGCACAGGATTGGTTTATCCTGATGTTCCTGCTCCGCGGATTGCCGTTCGTCGATCTGGCTTATCTACGCAAGAATGATTTGAAGGAGAATGTAATCACGTATCGACGCAGAAAGACAGGCCGCACATTGTCCGTGACATTGACAACGGAAGCGATGTTTCTGTTGCAGCGCTATATGAATCGGGATGTCGCTTCTCCCTATCTGTTTCCCATCCTGCGGAGTGGTGAGGGAACGGAGGAGGCATACCGGGAATATCAGTTGGCATTGCGGGGATTCAATCACCAGCTGGCTTTGTTGGGTGAACTGTTGGGGATTAAGGGGCGATTAAGTTCTTATGCTGCACGTCATACGTGGGCTACGACTGCTTATTATTGCGAAATCCATCCGGGAGTGATCTCTGAAGCGATGGGACATTCGTCCATCACGGTAACAGAAACCTACCTGAAGCCATTTCACAGCAAGAAAATAGATGATGCGAACAGGAGGATTATTGATTTCGTAGAGCGGTCGATAGGGAAAGCAATCGCCTGACAAATAGAACGTTACTTTGTAGGTAACGGGATTTTGAATATGCAGCAAAAGTATGCATATTTACTAAAATAAGCAAACAGAAACAAACATTATTTCTAACAAATTACTCCAAAAGGGAAATAGCACGAGCAAAACATATCACTTCTTTGCATTAGAGCTTCATCGACATCTAAAATTTGCAAAAGACATTCTCCCCCTACCATTCTCCTGAAAAGCAGGGGTGGAGAGTTTGATTACTATTTTTTATTTTCCATGTATGATTTACCTTGCAACAGGCGTAAACAAAGGTTTTCCCGTTACCTACAAAGTAACGGGACGTACTCAAATTATTAACTAAAGCAACAAAACAATGAAGAAATTCAGACATTACGCCTTACTACTGGTTACGGCAATGGCAGTATTCGGTTGTTCAAAAGACTATGACGACACCGCTATCAAGAACGACATTAGCGATCTTCAGTCAAGAGTGGAAAAGTTGGAAACGTGGTGTACCACCGTCAATGGGCAAATCAGCGCCCTGCAAGGGTTGGTCACCGCATTGGAAGCGAAAGACTACGTGACAGGAGTTTCACCCGTGACCAATGGTTACACTATCAATTTCAGCAAGGGCGAATCCATCACCATCTACAACGGCAAGGATGGAGCCAAAGGAGCGGACGGTGTGACTCCTATTATCGGAGTAGACAAATTCGAAGGAGAGTATTACTGGACAGTAAAGATTGGTACTACTGCCGCCACTTGGATGCTCGATGCCGATGGCAAGAAGATTCGCACCACTGGCGATAAGGGTGTGGACGGAAGCGCAGGTATAAACGGTCAGTCTCCCGTATTAAGCGTAGCTACAGACACCGACGGTAAAGTTTATTGGAAAGTAAACGGTGAATGGTTGTTGAACAGCGGAAAGAAAGTACAAGCCACAGGTGATAAAGGCGACAAGGGTGAAACAGGTTCAGCAGGTGCTGCCGGAGCAGACGGTGCACAAGGCGATGCCGTATTTGCCGCAGACGGTGTAACGGTAGACAAAACCAAAGGTACAGTAACCTTTACCCTTGCAGGTGAAGGCGGTGCAACATTTACCCTGCCAATGGCAAGCGAAATGAAGATATTTGACAAGTTCGACGAGTTTAAAGTGAACAGCGAAAAACATGAACTCACACTGGCGCTTAACGTAAAAGACGGTGATTATGCCGCTATCAAAGCCGAACTGACCAGCAGTAAAGGAATGGAAGTAGCTATTGTAAAAGCTACCACTCGTGCAGCTTCTACTCCCTGGGGTGTAGAACTTACCAGCCCGACATTCAAAGAAGATAAGACGATTGATGTTAACGCTAAAGTAACTTTCACCCTGCCAGCAAATATTGAGAAAGGTGAGTTTGCTTTATTGAAAGTAACTGTTGTTGGCAAAGACGGAACGGAACATTCTGCTACTCGTGTTATCGTATATACTACGGACATCAGTGTAGAAAACGTTGCTCTTGCAGATAAGTCCGTACCGGAGGGTAGCACAGTGAAGTTGATTCCAACTTTCACTCCTGCTAATGCAACGAATCAGAATGTGACATGGACGAGCAGCGAACTCGGAGTTGCCACCATTGCTGCTGACGGTACAGTAACAGGTGTCGCCCAGGGAGGAACTACTATTATTACGGTAACTACCGAAGATGGTGGATTTACTGCTACTTGTACGGTGACAGTGACAGAGAAGTTGAAAGGTTATGGATGGTATTTAGCAGGCAAAGAAAGTGGTAATTTTGAAATTTCCACTTTGGAAGAATTAAAACAATTCGGATTACTGGTTAATGGTGATAGAAGCGCATTGACTTTCAACGGCCTATCTGCTGCTGTTGATTTCAGTGGCAAGACTATCACACTAAAAGACAATATCAATCTGAATAATGAAGAGTGGACTCCGATAGGAACATCTCGTCAACCATTTAAAGGGACTTTCGATGGCAATGGGAAGACTATTTCTGGACTGAAAGTGAGCAATACTATAGCCTATGCTGGTTTCTTGGGATATATAAGTGCAGCAACTGTAAAGAATATCAAAGTTTCTGATGGTATCGTTACTGGTACCTATGCTGGAGGTGTTGTAGGAAGTAGTAATAGTTCTACAATTGAAAAGTGCAGTAGTTCTGCTAGCATATCAGGTCAAATTGCAGGTGGTGTAGTTGGATGGGCACCTCTTAGTGTCATAAAGGCTTGTCATGCTACTGGGAATGTGACTGCTACAAAGAGTACTAATGATATAGTAACCGCAGGTGGAGTCGTTGGTTTTATCTCTATTAGTGGTAGTATACAGGCATGTTATTACACTACAGGTACAGTGACTGGTGGTGAAGGAGCATCTGGGAATAACTGTTGTACAGGGGGTGTTATTGGATCGTCAAAAAGAGACATAAAAGTATATAATTGTTATTCCACAGGTACAGTAGTCGCTGGTACAGGTCCGCAAGCATATAATGTTTATACTGGTGCAGTAATAGGTTATGCAGATGATGGTAATAATAACGGTTCCTTACTTTATGTTACAAGTAAAGGTGCAAACAGAGGTATAGGTGAAAAATCTAGTGACGATGCTTCAAAAGTAAAGAGCATTACTTCCGAATCTGACCTTTCTGCGAATATCAGTTTCCTGAATACCGGATTACCGGGTGAAGTAGGTTATCAGTTCAAAGCTGACGGCACACTTGAAAAAGTGCAGTAAAGAAGATGATAAGATAACCATATAGTCATATCCTTACATACAATCTGCCGGAATCCCCAAAATTCCGGCAGACTTTTTATTCCCTCAAATCAAGAAAAAACATCACTCCTAACCTATCGGGTAACAGAAATAATGGAAACAGGTTATCTATCCGCCACCTTTCGTCTGAACAATAAAAGATACTTATAGTATAACAGAAATGGAAGCATACGCATTTGTCTATCGTCCAAAACATCGAATAACCGTTAAGGAGAAGGTACTTTTTCTTAATCTATGTTATATAACATGCATTTTTTCTTGGATTATTTGCTAATTCCATAATAGTCCGTATCTTTGCACTGTGTTTTTCATAGTATTAGATTTAAGGTTAACAAAGGTTGGAGCAAGGCGTTGCTCCTTTTTTTATGTCTATATGCTTGATTTCCTAAAAAAGAATGGTATTTTTGTAAAGTCACAATTATTATCCGAAACATGAAACGCAAACTACTTTATACCACTCTAATAATAGCTATCCTGTGTGTAATCAGCATAATTGTATGTAACAGGACAATCAAGAAACACACAGTCTCCAAACTATATACGGAAGTAAATACTATCCCCTCCAACAATGTAGGATTACTTCTCGGAACATCTCCCAAGTTGAAAAATGGAAATAACAATTTATATTTCGATTATCGGATTCTTGCAACAGTAGAGTTATATAAAGCCGGGAAAATTAAATATATCCTCATCAGCGGCGATAACCGTAAAGAGGATTACAATGAACCGGAAGAAATGAAGAAAGCACTCATGCAAAAAGGTATTCCTGAAAAATCCATTTATTTAGATTATGCCGGATTCCGGACTCTCGACTCTGTTGTACGTGCCAAAGAAGTGTTTGGACAAAATCATCTGACCATCATCTCCCAACGTTTCCATAACGAACGAGCGATCTATCTTGCAGAGAAAAATGGAATAGACGCCATCGGGTACAACGCCCCAAATGTAAATGCTTATGCCGGACTGAAAACTAACATCCGGGAATTACTTGCAAGAGTCAAAATGTTTATAGATTTAGGTATAGATAAACAACCTCATTTCTTGGGAGAGAAAATAATAATTGAATAAGCGAGATATCCCCGATGCATGGAAGTGAGTTTAACATATCCTGAATAAAAAGTGATATACGTTTCTTTATTCCCAAATATAGCTCTACCTTTACTGAAAAATCAGAATATGGCAAAGATTACAGTTCAGAAAACAGATGTTACTATCCTAAAAATCAACGATACAGATTACATTTCCTTAACCGACATAGCTAAATACAAGACGACAGATGCCAATGCTGTTATTGCCAACTGGCTACGTAATAGAATGACCATTGAATATTTAGGATTATGGGAGATATTGTACAACCCCCATTTTAAACCCCTCGAATTCGAGGGGTTTAAAAAAGAAGCAGGACTAAATGCGTTTACTCT
This sequence comes from Bacteroides sp. D2, assembly GCF_025147085.1. NCBI lineage: Bacteria > Pseudomonadati > Bacteroidota > Bacteroidia > Bacteroidales > Bacteroidaceae > Bacteroides > Bacteroides sp. D2. Next base: position 5,622,308 of record NZ_CP102261.1, read on the forward strand.
TTCCCCTCAAAAATGGATAGAAACCACCTGTGCTATTGGAATTATATCCAAATCAGGACGATATGGAGGCACTTTTGCTCACAAAGACATTGCATTCAAATTTGCAAGTTGGATTTCCGTTGAATTTGAATTATACATAGTTAAAGAAAGGATAGACTCATCAAATTAAATCAAATAGCAATTCAACAAATGAGCATATTAGAAGATATTAAAAATAAAAAGTTATTGAAATAATTTATGGAACAGCAAATTCAACTCAACGATCACAACAAGCAGGAATACCCTCCTATGCATACAGCAGAGCATTTACTCAATGCCACCATGGTGAAAACCTTTGGCTGCCCACGTTCTCGCAATGCCCACATCGAAAGGAAAAAAAGCAAATGTGACTATATACTTTCGTCATGTCCGACAGCGGAACAAATCCAATCTATTGAAGATAGAGTGAACGAGGTAATCAGTCAGAACCTACCTGTGACTGTTGAGTTTATGACTCATGAACAGGCCAAAGATATTGTAGATTTAAGTAAGCTACCTGCCGATGCAAGCGAAACTCTTCGCATTGTCCGCATTGGAGATTATGATGCCTGCGCCTGCATCGGATTGCATGTATCCAATACTTCTGAAGTGGATATCTTCAAAATCATTAGTTATGATTATGACGAAGAAAGGCAAACACTAAGAATAAGGTTCAAACTGATCGAGAAGAAGTAAACAGGTTATCAAATTAGTATCTATCTTATATAAAATAAATAAAAACAAGATACATTTTGTCATTTATATTGCAAAATTGACATTATAAAAATGACAAATAGACAATTTTAGTCTCTAAAATCTCTTGGCATAAGGTTTGCATTTATAGAAGCGAACAACGGTTCGAGAGCGGACGATGGAAGGCGGGATAACCTATACCATCGGAAGTGAAAACACCGAAGTTCTAAATTTATTAATTGAATGTTTAACTTAAAGATAGGAGACTAAAATTATGATGCCTGTTAGAAGAACTCAAAGTTGGTTACCAAGTATCTTTAATGATTTCTTTGATAACGATTGGATGGTAAAAGCAAATGCTACTGCACCTGCAATTAATGTTTTGGAAACAGAAAAAGAGTACAAAGTGGAATTGGCTGCTCCTGGTATGACGAAGGATGATTTCAATGTTCGCATTGATGAAGACAACAACCTCGTTATCAGCATGGAGAAAAAGACTGAAAACAAGGAGGAAAAGAAAGACGGTCGCTATCTGCGTCGCGAATTCTCATACTCTAAGTTCCAGCAAACAATGATTCTACCGGACAATGTGGACAAAGAAAAAATTGCTGCATCCGTAGAACATGGTGTTTTAAACATCGAACTTCCGAAACTCTCTGAAGAAGAAGTGAAGAAGCCAAATCGGCAAATCGAAATAAAGTAATACGGTAACCACTTGCTGTTCACCGGAAACGGTGATAAGAAGTAATAAAACAGCTCTTTCCCTGAAAGGGAAACGAGCTGTTTTTATATTATTATCCTTAGTTATTCTTCCGATAACTAATCACTGCCCAACTATTAAACACTACTGCAAAAAACAACAATACTCCAAACTGTGGCAGTAAATCAAAGAAACCACTCCCCTTTAAATACACCATTCGCATCACTTCCATAAAATACCTCAAAGGATTGAGCCTAGTAATTAGTTGAGCCCATTCCGGCATACTGCTAATGGGAGTAAACAAACCACTCATCAAAATTACAACCAACAAACAGAACCACATAACAAACATAGACTGTTGCATCGTTGCCGAGTAGTTGGAAATAACAAGTCCGAAACCGGACATTACCAGAACGAAAAGAACTGCGAAAAAGTAAATCAATAGAAAATGACCGACCGGCACTATGCCATAAATTAACCAAGCTAATATGAAACATACAGTCAGCACCACAAAACCAATCAACCAGTAAGGCAGGAGCTTTGCCAAAATAAAGATAAACTTCGGAACCGGCGTCACATTGATTTGCTCAATCGTTCCTACTTCCTTCTCGCTAACTATATTCAATGCAGGCAAGAAACCACAAATCAAAGTTAATAACATGACCATCAATGCCGGAATCATATAGAGTTTATAGTTCAGATTCGGATTAAACAACCCCTGTGTATCAATGCCTATCGAAGGGAAAGCACCGGAGACTGTAGCAGTTGCAGGATATTCCGAACGCAGCTCGGCTGCATAATCATTAATAATAGAAGATAGATAAGAACTCCCCAGCCCTCCTTTTGTCCCATTCACAGCATTGGCTGCTATCAGTATGTGGGTATCTTCTCCATTCATCCAATCCCGTTCCAGATGCCGCGGAATTTCCATCACAATATCCGCCGTTCCAATTTCAATATTCCGTAGGCCTTCTTCATACGAAGCCGGCACTTCCACCAGACGGAAATAGGTAGAGGCGGCAATCTTATTGACTAAACGTTGTGAAATAGCCGAATGGTCATTATCCACAATATTCAGCTGTATATTCTTGATTTCCAGATTTACCGCCCAAGGCATCAGCAGCATAATCATGCATGGAAATACAAGAATCAATTTCGGAAGAAACGAATTGCGAAGCAATTGTTTAAACTCTTTTTCTATCAGGAACTTTATCATAAATAATTCTTCCATTTATCAATCTGCCCATTAGCACACTGTATAGTATTCATGCAGCCAATTGGCATATCGACATATTATTCCAATCTATACTTAAATTTCTTGATACTGATCGTAATAAGTACCGTCGCCATCAATAACAAGATACCAATCTCTTTATACACCAATGCAACTGGTACTCCTTCAATCATCAGTTTACGCACAGCCTGTATATACCAACGTGCCGGAAGTATATCCGAGATCCATTGAAGTATCACCGGCATACTCTCTATAGGGAAAATCATGCCCGATAAAAGCATTGTGGGCATCATCAGCATCAATCCGGAAACCAGCATGGCCGCAACCTGTGTACGTGTGACTGATGAAATCAATAAGCCCAATGCCAATGATACGAAGATAAACAGCAAAGATACCGTGATTAACCAGAACAAACTTCCTACCACCGGAACATCCAACACAAAGACCGAAAGCAAAAGGATCGTTATCAGATTGACGAACGACAGCACAAAATAAGGTACAGCCTTTGCCAAAATAATAAATAGCGGCTTCACAGGTGAAACCAATAATACTTCCATCGTGCCTGTTTCTTTCTCACGAACAATGGAAATCGAGGTCATCATGGCGCAAATCAGCATCAGGATCAAGCCCATCACTCCCGGAACAAAGTTATAAGCACTCTTCATCTGCGGGTTGTAGAGCAATTTGATATCAGGAGTCAGGCGGGCAGCCGACATATTCGGGGGAATCATCTCCTGGCCTACCATAGAAACGATTCCTGTCGCATAATTAACTTGCGAAGTCGACATATTGGGATCTGTTGCATCTACTATCAGCTGTACACGAGCATCACCCGTATAGAGATCATCCGCAAACCGTTCGCTAAAGACAATCGCCATATCAACTTCATTCTTTAGGAAAGCAGCTTCCATTTCCTGGGGCGAATGAAAACGTGCAGTAACGGTGAAATACTCACTGGCATCCAAACGATCAATTATTTTTCGCGTTACCACATCATTAGAAGGATCGAGCACCGCCAACCGAACATTCTTCACTTCCGTGCTGATAGCAAAACCGAATAGAATAATTTGCACAACAGGCATCCCCAACAAAATCAGCATGGTTCGCCGGTCACGGAAAATATGATAAAACTCTTTCTTTATAAAAGCTATAAACTGTCTCATAATCAATCTGCTTTGCGCACCGCACCGCGGGCTAATTTCTGAAAAACGTCATCCATCGTTTCCGCACCGAATTGTTGTTTCAGACGGGCAGGTGTATCAAGTGCTTTTATCTGACCGTCCACCATGATAGATATCCGGTTGCAATATTCTGCTTCATCCATATAATGGGTAGTGACAAACACGGTAATACCCTGATCGGCTGCCTGATAGATCAATTCCCAGAACTGTCTTCTCGTAGCAGGATCTACTCCACCGGTCGGCTCATCCAGAAAAACGATTCTCGGTTCATGGAATATTGATACTGAAAAAGCCAATTTCTGTTTCCATCCCACCGGAAGGCTCTTCACCAGAGTATCCCGTTCGGCAGTAAGCCCCAAACGATCCAACAATTCTTCTGTCTTCCGTTCTATCTCTTGTTCCTTCATGCCATAAATTCCGGCAAACAGACGGATATTCTCCCACACTTTCAGGTCTTCATATAGCGAAAACTTTTGGCTCATATATCCGATATGTTTCTTAACTTGTTCGGCCTCCCGGTAAATATCATATCCTGCCACCTTCCCGATGCCTGATGTCGGTTTACTTAATCCGCAAAGCATACGCATAGCTGTCGTCTTTCCTGCTCCATTAGCACCCAGAAAGCCAAATATCTCGCCCCGGTTCACCAGAAAGGAGATATGATCTACTGCGGTAAAATCTCCAAAACACTTTGTCAACTGTTCCACTTCAATGACCGGAGCTACTTCATGCTTCACTTCCTCCCGTTCCAAGGAAGGAGGGCAAAGGATAGACGCAAATTGATGAAGAATACGTTCGGGAGTATCAATGCCATGAATCTGTCCATGATTGATGAAAGCAATCCGGTCACATTGCCGGGCCTCATCCATGATGGGAGTAGAAACAACAATGGTAATCCCCTGTTCCCGTAAGTTTCGGAGCATTTGCCAGAATTCCTTACGCGACACGGGGTCTACTCCGGTAGTGGGTTCATCCAGAAATAAAATATCCGGTTTATGAATCAAAGCGCAGCTCAATGCCAGTTTCTGCTTCATACCACCTGACAAAGCCCCTGCCCTTCTTTTCCTGAACGGTTCTATCTGTTGGTAGATATCTTTAATTAAATCATAATTCTCCTGAACTGTCGTATGGAACACGGTAGCAAAAAGCTCCAGATTCTCTTCTACCGAAAGATCCTGGTAAAGTGAAAAACGACCGGGCATATATCCCACTTTCGTACGAATCTGTTTATAATCCGTTACCACATCCAGCCCGGCAACCATGGCCGTTCCTTTATCCGCCAGCAACAAAGTAGTCAGAATACGGAATAAGGAACTCTTACCGGCACCATCAGGCCCTATCAGACCAAAGATTTCTCCCCGTTCCACAACGAAAGAAACTTCTTTCAGCGCCTCCACTGTTCCATAGTTCTTGCCGACTTCTTTCACAACCACTATGGGTTCTCCCTTTTCCATCTCCTCTCCTTTAATTTTTAATCATTAATTTTTCAATGTCACTCCTCCGTACATACCAATCTTCAATGCTCCGTCATTCTTCACGGCAATTTTCACTGCATATACCAGATTAGCACGTTCGTTTTTCGTCAAAATCGTTTTGGGAGTGAACTCCGAACGGTCGGAAATCCAGGTCACTACCCCCGGATAAGCTTTCTGCTCCGAGTTTCCATAATCAGCATACACAGTTACCTCATCTCCCAGTTTCACTTGCGACAACTGTTCGGAGGTAATGTAAGCCCTCAAATACATGCGATCCACTTCAGCCACTTTAAACAGCGGTTTACCTATCGCCGCCAATTCACCGGCTTCTGCATATTTTGCCAATACGGTACCTTCAATAGGCGACTGGACATGACATTTAGCTAATTGATCCTCCATCTGTGCAACTTGTATGGCAACCGAATTTCCTTGTTCTATCAGGCTGTTCGTACTATTCTGCAATGACGATTCCTGTGCGACAAGCTGCCTTTCAAGCAATTTGACTTGTGCGTCCCAGTCGTCCAACTGTTTCTGATTCGCCGCTCCAGCGGCAAGCAGGTTTTCCACGCGTTTCTTTTCACGTTCTGCTGTTGCTATTTGCTGTTTGGTAGCAGCTATCTGTTTAGCAAGATCCGGACGTTGGCTTTCCACTGATTTCATACTGGCCTCCAGTTGTAATTTCTTCAAATACAATTGCACCGTATCCACCAGCCCAATCTCCTCACCTGCTTTCAGTCTTGTTCCCTCTTCTACCTCCAGTCGCAACAGCTTTCCGGCAGCTTCGGCAGAGACTATCACTTCCGTGGCTTCAAACGTGCCGGTTGCATCATAGCCGGGTATTCCCTTACCACAAGCAGCCAACATAATCAATGCCACTCCAACCATTCCTATCTTTGTCATTCGTTCCATATCTAAAGAAGTTATATTAATCATTCGTAGTATATTTCAATTGATAAATTCCCATTAACCGTTGAATTTCATGCAGCGCTTTCGACTGACGTGCCAAACTCTCATTGGTCAATTCCCGAAGCATCTCGGTCACCGTCAATGTTCCATTCGCCACTTTGGCCTCTGCCGATTTGCGAATATTGGTACGCAAACGGATAATCTCATCATCATCCTGCATTTGCTTTTCCAATGATTGGATGGCCTGATCTTGTTGTGTCATCTCCAATCTTGTATTAAACAGAAACACATCCCGGTTATTATCCAATTGCCGGCGTTTATTTTCAATTACCTTCCGGTCATTCTTCAAGGTATACAAACTACCAAAATTCCATGAAAGGCGAACACCCGCAATATAGTAGGGAGAAAATTCATTTTTCAGCATATTCAATCCGGGGTTTCCATAAGCTCCCTGCACGAATAATCCGAACTGTGGAAGATGACGCACATTCAAAGCTTTCTCCTGTACTTGCAATCCTACTCCTTGCGCATTGAACAAAGATAATTCCGGACGACGAATCTCACCGACAGCCGAAATGTCATCTTGAGGAACAGGTTTCTCCAAAACCGTTTCCTGCGACAATTTCTCTCCTACCAAAAGTGAAAGCATCTTCAAATACGCCATACGCGATGAAACCAGTTCAACTCTTTTCTGCTTTGTGTTCAACTGCTCCACTTTCACAGCATCCAAATCGGCCTGATTGGCAATGCCATTTTCTACGTAAGCAGTAATCTGGCGATAATTTCTCTCCAGTTCATCTTGCAACAATGCATTCTGTTTCAGTTGCTCGTCCAACAAAAGAATCCCAAAATAAAGGTCATTTACACGACTATTTAGCGCATACATATCCACATTCAGTTTTTCTTTCTCTATCTCCGCTTCCGCAGTCGTTTGTTTCTTCTGCATCCGGATTCCTCCACCATCCCAGATTTTCTGTTGTAACTCCAACATCACCTGATACTGATCTTTCGGCACTCCTTTCAAATCCACTCCGGGAAGCTTCACCGGAATTTCCGTTACCTCACTCTGATAAGAAGCTTTAGCCGAAAGGGCAAACTGTGGCAAATATCCTTTTGCCGCATTCTCAAGATTATATTCCTTTGTTTTCTCCACCAAGCCATACTGATGTACCAACGGATAATTTTCTTGCGTCTTCCGTTGACATTCTTCCAACGTTATCTGCGCATTTATTCCCGATACAAACAATAAAAAGGAGAAACTGAAAACCATTCTTTTCATACACATCATTTCTTTAATTTCTTCAAAAGACAAAGATAGAGGTTTCAAAGATACGTTCACATTCCGATAGTTAGTAAAAATGTTCCAATAGTTCGATAAAGAGAAAGAATAAAAGGCTATTTGCTGATTTTTATTATCTTTGGCGGAAAAAACAGATAAAGATGGAAAAGAAAATACCATTAAATATAGGTCTCGAAATCTTAGAAAATCCGGATATCGTCCGATTTAACGAATTTCGTTTCATATCTCCGCATTTCGGATTCGTAAACAGCTTCGCCAAAATAGAATCCAATCTTATCACAATAGATCAACCTTATCGTATCAAAGAGGGACGTATCGCAGTTATCAAACAGGGATATGCACGCGTATTAATCAACCTGATAGAAGAAACTTTTCAGCCGGACAAGCTACTATTAATTGTTCCGAATTCCATTCTTCAGATTATAGAAGTCTCTCCGGATTTTGATATGCAGATGGTAGGCATGGACGCAGAATTTCTTTCTATAGCCGGAAAAGACAATTTCTTCACTCATCTTTCACAGTTACAGAAAAACCTCATATTATCTCTGACCTCACATGAATACGGCTTGTTTAAGAGCTACTTTGCTTTAATATGGAATATATTACAAGAACCAACGTTCCGACGGGAAGCTATTCAATATCTACTAATCAGTCTTTTGTGCAATATAGAGTATCTTGTCAAAAACAACAATCAAAAAGAACAGAGTTGTCAGACACATCAGGAAGAGATTTTCCAGCGTTTCATTTCTTTAGTCAATGCTTATAGTAAGAGAGAACGTAATGTTAGTTTTTATGCGGATAAGCTATGTCTCACTCCTCGTTATCTTAATACTATCATCCGCCAAACCAGTCAACAAACAGTAATGGACTGGATAAACCAGTCCATTATATTAGAAGCTAAAGTATTGCTAAAACATAGCAATCTGCTTGTTTATCAAATTTCTGATGAGTTGAACTTCCCTAATCCTTCTTTTTTCTCGAAGTTCTTTAAGCGAATGACAGGAATGACACCACATGAATATCAATTCTCGAAATAAAATTTATTTCGAGAATTCCTTAATTCTTTGCTCTTCTTCCAATTTGCAGATCAATAATGTGTTATCTTTCTCTGCAATGATATATCCATCCAAGCCTTGAATGACTACTCGTTTTTCTTCGCTGGCATGCACAATACAATTTTTGCTTTCGTACAAACGGATATCGGTTCCTACGGTTGCATTTCCAGACTTATCCTGTGGAAGCAAACCGCGAAGTGCTCCCCATGTACCCAGATCTGACCAGCCAAAAGAAGCGGGAAGTACATAAATCTCCTGTGCTTTCTCCATCACTGCATAGTCGATAGAAATGCTTTCGCAAGTAGGGAATAACTTCTTGATTGTTTCATTTTCTTTCTCTGTATAGAAATCGGGGAAAATGCGATCGAAAATTTGTGCGATGCCCGGAGCATATACACGCATCACGGAAGTAATAGTACGCACATTCCATACAAAGATTCCCGCATTCCAGAAGAAATTGCCTTCTGCCAGATACTTTTCGGCAGTCTCTTTATCCGGTTTTTCCTTAAATGCATCTACGGTGTAAATTTCTTTATCTGTCTGGAGCTGATCGGCAGCAGCAATATATCCGTATCCGGTTTCCGGACGAGTTGGCCGGATACCTATCGTTACAATGGCGCTGCCATCATCTGTGAAACGAAGGGCTTTCTCCATCACTCTACGGAATTCTCCCGTATCAATGACTAATGCATCCGAAGGAGTTACTACAATGTTAGCATTCGGATGTTTTTTCTTGATCTTCCAGCAAGCAAAAGCAATGCAGGGCGCAGTATTGCGCGCACAAGGCTCCGCCAAAATATTACTTTCCGGAATTTCCGGCAACTGCTCCCGAACAATATCAATGTATTTTTCAGAAGTTACGACCCACATATTTTCCCTAGGGCAAACACCGTCGAAACGGTCTGCCGTCAACTGAATCAGCGACCGGCCACATCCCATTACATCAATAAATTGTTTAGGACATTCCGGAGTGCTCATCGGCCAAAAGCGGCTCCCTATGCCACCAGCCATTATTACAACATGATTATCCATACCTGTTATTCTCCTGTTAAAAAAATATTCTTTGAAATAGGTGTGCAAGGTACTTCAAAATGTCCAAATCTACAAGAAAAACAGAACACTTTTGTCATAATTCGGTAGAATCTAGCATCCTGGCAGCCCCCTCTTCCACTTTTGTCTGCCTTCCTCTGCTTTTCTGATTCACATTACTTCTCCGGTTTCCAACTGAAATGCAGGCTTTCGGTTCGTGCCTTCATTGCTAATATTCGCAATTCTTCCACTTTTTGAGGATTCTCTTTCAATAAATCATGTTGCTCCCCTATGTCATCCGGAAGATAATATAACTCTTCTTTCAACTTTTCCGGTTTCGACATATTTAATCGAACCAGTTTCCACCCATCTTTCAGAATCGACTGCTTTCCTCCCTGTTCATAAAACTCATAGTATATATATTCATGGCTACGAGATACTTCACCGTTTCCTGTCAACAAAGGCAAATAAGAGATACCATCAATCCCTTTCACCATATCAGCTCCGACAAGTTCGGTTACAGTCCTACAACAACAAAGGCCGCTCCCGAATAACAGGAACGGCCTTACCATTTTCATTTCAATGTGATGTCAGCCTCTTTTCAAAAAGATGACATTCTGCTTATTTATACTCTGCCCAGCTCTTGATAGCTATATCATCCACACTCATCGTACAGAAGGCATTGATAAATGCACTAGCCAGACGGGCATTCGTAATCAACGGTATATTCAAGTCAATGGCAGCACGACGGATTTTATACCCATTACTTAATTCTCCGGCTGTCAGATTCTTCGGGATATTGACTACCATATCGATTTCCTTGCGATGAAGCATCTCCAATGCTTGCGGATGCCCCTCCTCACTCGGCCAATAGACATGAGTACTTTCAATTCCATTCTCTGCAAGCGTTTTGTGTGTACCACCCGTTGCAAAGAGTTTGTATCCCTTATTCACCAACATACGGGCCGCATCCATCATATCCGCTTTTTGCTTCATGGTACCTGTAGAAAGCAGGATATTCTTCTGCGGAATACGATAGCCTACAGAAAGCATAGCCTTCAATACAGCACATGAAGTATCCATACCGATACAACCTACTTCACCGGTAGAAGCCATATCTACTCCCAACACCGGATCGGCCTTCTGCAAGCGGTTGAAGGAAAATTGGGAGGCCTTGATTCCGACATAATCCAGTTCGAAGAGATTCTTTTCCGGTTTCTCCACAGGCAGACCGAGCATCACTTTCGTTGCCAGCTCGATAAAGTTGATCTTCAACACTTTGCTGACAAACGGGAAAGAACGACTGGCACGCAGATTACATTCAATCACCTTGATATCGTTGTCTTTCGCCAGATACTGAATATTAAACGGACCGGAGATATTCAAAGCCTTGGCAATCTCACGGCTGATACGCTTAATACGGCGAACAGTTTCTACATACAGCTTTTGCGGCGGGAACTGGATTGTTGCATCGCCGGAATGTACTCCCGCAAATTCGATATGCTCACTTATAGCGTATGCTACAATTTCTCCATTCTGCGCCACCGCATCCATTTCCACTTCCTTGGCGTGTTCGATAAACTGGCTTACTACCACCGGATGTTTCTTCGATACATTAGCTGCCAGTTTCAAGAAACGTTCCAATTCTTCCTGGTTGGAACAAACATTCATCGCAGCTCCCGAAAGCACATAAGACGGACGAACAAGTACGGGGAAACCTACCTCTTCAACGAACTCCTGAATGTCATCCATAGAAGTTAATTCACGCCAACGGGGCTGATCCACACCGATACGGTCAAGCATGGCAGAGAATTTCTCACGATCTTCGGCATTATCAATACTCTTGGCACTCGTACCTAGAATATTAATCTTCTGTGCATCCAGACGCAAAGCAAGGTTATTTGGAATCTGACCACCGGTAGATACAATTACCCCATGCGGATTTTCCAGTTCCAGAATATCCATCACACGTTCAAAAGTCAATTCATCAAAGTACAAACGGTCGCACATATCGTAATCCGTAGATACGGTTTCAGGATTATAGTTAATCATGACACTGCGCCATCCCTCTTTGCGAATGGTATTCAAAGCCTGTACGCCACACCAGTCGAATTCTACGGAAGAACCGATACGATAAGCACCGGAACCTAATACGACAATAGATTTATGGTCGCCCAGATAATGCACATCATTTGCTACACCGCTATAAGTAAGATACAGATAATTGGTTTGTGCCGGATACTCGGCTGCCAGTGTATCAATCTGTTTCACTACCGGAAGAATGCCTGCCTCTTTACGGTGTTTGCGGATATAAAGAATCCCATCTTCCATATCCCCTTCGTAACCGATGGCACGGGCAATCTGGAAATCGGAGAAACCTTGAACCTTAGCTTTACGAAGCAATTCGTTCGGCAAATCGGCAATCTGTTTGTGATTGTTTCCCCAACTATGCAGTTCTTCGGAAGTCTTCATAATATTCATTAACTTCTGCAAGAACCATTTATCAATCTTAGTCAATTCGTGCACCTGATCGATGGTGTAGCCGGCGCGAAACGCTTTCGAGATCACGAAAATACGTTTATCGGTCGGTTCGCGCAAGGCTTTATCAATGTCGGAAATAACCAATTCTTTGTTCTCCACAAAACCATGCATTCCCTGTCCGATCATACGAAGACCTTTCTGGATAGCTTCTTCAAAAGTGCGTCCGATAGCCATCACTTCACCCACAGATTTCATAGAAGAACCCAACTCTTTATCTACACCGTGGAATTTACCTAAATCCCAACGAGGAATCTTACATACGACATAATCCAGTGCCGGTTCAAAGAAAGCGGAAGTAGTCTTGGTTACAGAATTCTTCAGGTCGAAGAGTCCATAACCCAATCCCAATTTGGCAGCAACGAAAGCCAGCGGATAACCGGTTGCCTTAGATGCTAAAGCCGATGAACGGGAAAGGCGGGCATTTACTTCGATCACCCGGTAATCTTCGGATTCGGGATCGAAGGCATATTGTACGTTACATTCACCCACGATACCGATATGGCGGATGATACGTATTGCCAATTCCCGAAGTTTATGATACTCTTTATTGGTAAGCGTCTGTGAAGGAGCAATAACGATAGACTCACCGGTATGAATACCCAGCGGATCGAAGTTTTCCATATTACAAACGGTGATACAGTTATCGAAGCGGTCACGTACCACTTCATATTCCACTTCTTTCCAGCCGCGTAGTGATTTCTCCACCAATACCTGTGGGGAGAAAGAGAATGCTTTTTCTACCAGCACATCCAGTTGTTGTTCATTATCACAGAAACCGGACCCCAAGCCTCCTAACGCATAAGCAGCACGAACAATCACCGGATAGCCCAGTTCTTTTGCTGCGCGACGTGCATCTTCCGCATTTTCTACGGCTTCACTCTTGATGGTTTTTACATTGATCTCATTCAATTTCTGAACAAAAAGTTCACGGTCCTCGGTATCCATAATGGCCTGTACCGGAGTACCCAGCACTTTTACATTATATTTTTCAAGAATACCTTCTTTATACAATGCTACTCCACAGTTCAGAGCCGTCTGACCACCGAACGCCAGCATAATACCTTCCGGTTTTTCTTTCTGGATCACTTTCTCTACGAAGTACGGAGTCACCGGAAGAAAGTAAATCTGATCTGCCACTCCTTCGGAAGTCTGCACCGTAGCAATATTCGGATTGATAAGAATGGTTTCAATACCCTCTTCTTTCAAGGCTTTAAGTGCCTGTGAACCGGAATAGTCAAATTCACCAGCCTCACCGATTTTCAGGGCACCTGAACCTAATAGCAATACTTTCTTTATATTTTCTTTCATTGTTACAATAGTTTTACAAATTCGTCGAACAGGAATTCCGTATCCGTAGGTCCACTCGCAGCTTCCGGGTGGAATTGCGCAGAGAACCAGGGATTCTTTTTATGTTTGATTCCCTCGTTGGACCCATCGTTCATATTGATAAACAACGGTTCCCACTCTGCACTCAACGTATTATTGTCTACGGCATAACCATGATTTTGTGAAGTAATGAAACAACGTTCCGTACCTACCATACGCACCGGCTGATTGTGGCTACGATGTCCGTATTTCAATTTATAAATCTTGGCTCCGCCCGCTTTTGAAAGCAACTGGTTACCCATACAGATGCCGAAGATAGGCAGTTTCTCATTTACCATCGCCTTCCGTATATTCTGTACCGCAGCATCACAAGTATCCGGGTCACCCGGTCCGTTGGAGATAAACAACCCGTCAAATTCGAGTCCGCTATAATCATAATCCCAAGGTACACGGATCACTTCTACATTACGTTTCAGCAGACAACGAATAATATTTGTCTTTACACCGCAATCTACCAGGATAACCTTCTTAAATTGAGAATTGAAAGTTGAGAATTGAGAATTAAGCTGCGCATAGGAACTATTTACGGAGAAAGTTTGTGAAGTTCCGGCAGGAAGATAGCAAATAATCTCTTTGCAAGATACACGATCTACATAATTGACGCCTGCGTATACTGCTTCAGGCACATTATCCGGTTCATCATCGAAAACGATTTTTCCCATCATTACTCCATGTTCACGAAGAACCTTAGTCAGCTCGCGCGTATCAATGCCTGTGATACCGGGAATCTGCTCGCGTTTCAACCAGTCACCGAGACTTTCCACCGCATTCCAGTGGCTGTATTCATAAGAATAGTCACTTACGATAATCGCTTCCGCATGGATTTTCTCACTTTCCATGAAAGTGGCAAGTCCATTCGGTTCGATGGTAAAAGGAGGAACACCGTAGTTGCCTACCAGAGGATAGGTAAGCGTCATCAACTGTCCGGCATAGGAAGGGTCAGTAAGGCTCTCCGGGTATCCGGTCATGGCAGTATTAAAAACTACTTCGCCTGCCACCGGCTTCTCGTAGCCAAACGACTTACCGGAAAACCGGCTCCCGTCGTCAAGGATTAATGTCACATTTCTCATTCTTATTATTGAATCGTTGTATGGTTGTTAGAATTGATACATTTGTTCTATATAGTCGATGAACGCCCGGTTCACCATTTTCACACCTCCCGGTGTAGGGTAGTTACCGCTAAAATACCAGTCGCCTTTATGACGCGGACAAGCCTCGTGCAATCCCTCCAACGGTTGATAGACAATTTCCACTTTCGCCTTTGTTCCCTTGGGAGTCAGCAGTTCCACCATCTTGCCAGAGATTTCCTCATCGGTGAACGGAGCATAGATATCCTTCACATAGTTTATCATCTGCTCTTTCGGCAGTCCCACCTGATCTTTCGATTTACGGTAGGCAGCCGCAATCACATCTTTCATATCCCGCTCCTTTAAAAGTTCGACAGCAGCCCTGAAAGCGACAAACTCGCTCATCTTTGCCATATCGATACCGTAATAGTCAGGATAACGGACTTGCGGAGAGGAAGATACTATCACAATCTTCTTCGGACCGAGACGGTCGAGAATACCGATAATACTTTGTTTCAACGTAGTACCACGCACAATGCTGTCGTCAATAATCACCAGATTATCAACACCGGGTACCAGACTTCCGTATGTAATGTCATACACATGGGCTGCCAGATCATTACGACTGTTTCCTTCGGCAATAAACGTACGGAGTTTGATATCCTTGATCGCCACCTTTTCGCTACGGATACGGCGGGAAAGAATGACTTCCAGTTCCTCCATATCCGGATGATGCCCTAATGCAGCAATTTGCTGCACTTTCTCCTCATTCAAGTAATCGTCCAGTCCCTGCAACATTCCGTAGAAAGCCACCTCCGCAGTATTGGGAATAAAAGAAAAAACCGTATGATCGATGTCATTATTGATAGCTTTCAATATTCTCGGAACCAACTTTTCACCCAACCGTTTCCTTTCCTTATAAATATCGACATCACTCCCACGGGAGAAATAGATACGTTCGAAAGAACAGGCATGATTTTCGCGCGGCTTGTTAATTTGCGAAGTACGGATTTTACCTTCTTTGCTGATTAACAATGCTTGCCCCGGTTGCAATTCTTTGATTTCCTCAAACGGAACATTCAAAGCAGTCTGGATCACCGGACGTTCGGAAGCAAGAACAGCTATCTCATCATCCTGATACCAGAATGCAGGCCGGATTCCCCACGGGTCGCGGATGGCGAAGGACTCGCCGCTCCCGGTCAATCCGCAAATCACGTATCCCCCATCCCATTCGCGGCTGGAAGTGCGCAACACGTTTGCCAAATCAATATATTCTTCTATATAATGAGTGATTCCCATGCCCGTAAGCCCCTCGGCTTCGGCAAGATTGAATACACGCTCCACTTCACGGTCAAGACGGTGTCCCACCTGCTCCAACATGATATATGTATCGGCATATTTACGCGGATGCTGACCAATGGCAGTGATACGGGCAAATATCTCGTCCACATTTGTCATATTGAAATTTCCGCAGAGGGCCAGATTCTTGGCGCGCCAGTTATTTCTTCTTAAAAATGGATGCACATAAGAGATTCCGGATTTTCCCGTAGTAGAATAACGAAGATGTCCCATATATATTTCACCGGCAAAAGGTAAAGTTCGTTTGGCATACTCTGCATCGTGCAACTGTTCGGGAGTGAGATCCTTAAAATTATTTTGAATATTTTCAAAGATTTCCGTAATGGCTCCGGAACCTAAAGCGCGTTCACGAAACATATATTCTTCACCCGGATTTGCTTCCAGTTTCACACATGCCAGTCCCGCACCTTCCTGTCCACGATTATGCTGCTTCTCCATCAACAGGTAGAGTTTATTAAGACCATACATCCATGTCCCGTACTTTTTCTCGTAATACTCTAACGGTTTGAGCAAGCGTATCATGGCAACGCCACATTCATGTTTCAATTGTTCCATCTCTCTATATACTAGTTACTACTTAAAGTTACTCTACTGTTACCGACTTCGCCAGATTTCTCGGCTGATCCACATCCATCCCTTTGCATACCGCAATGTGGTAAGCAAGAAGTTGCAGAGGTACCGTAGTAATTAACGGATCGAGACATTCGATTGTTTCAGGAAGTTCGATACTACAGTCAGCGATTTTGCTGATAACGGTATCTCCTTTCGTCACAAATGCAATCACTTTTCCTTTCCGTGCCTTAATCTCCTGAATATTACTTAATACTTTCTCATACAACCCATTCTGCGTAGCAATCACCACTACCGGCATTTCCGCATCGATCAGGGCAATCGGTCCATGCTTCATCTCCGCAGCCGGATAACCTTCGGCGTGAATATACGATATTTCTTTCAATTTCAATGCACCTTCCAGAGCAACGGGATAACTATATCCGCGTCCCAGGTAAATAAAATTATGCGCATAAGTGAAAGTTTTCGATAACTCCGCCAAAGTATCATTCAATTCCAACACCTCTTTCATTTTTTCCGGAATATGATTTAACTCCTGTACGATTGAAAGATAATGCTGTTCGTCAATGGTTCCTTTCGCTTTGGCAAGTGTCAATGCCAGCATCGCCAATACAGTGACCTGTCCGGTAAATGCTTTGGTAGAAGCCACCCCGATTTCTGGACCCACATGAATATATGAACCGGTATGAGTGGCACGGGGAATAGAAGAGCCAATCGCATTGCAAATACCATATATAAATGCCCCGCGGCTTTTCGCCAATTCCACAGCAGCCAATGTATCTGCCGTCTCACCACTCTGGGAAATTGCTATCACCACATCCTGCCCGTCAATCACCGGATCACGGTAGCGGAATTCGGAAGCATACTCCACTTCCACCGGTATGCGACAGAAACTCTCAATCAGATGCTTACCAATCAGTCCGGCATGCCAGGAAGTTCCGCAAGCAACAATAATAAACCGTTTGGCATTCAGCAGCTTTTCCCGATGATCTATCACAGCAGAAAGCACCACATTATCAGCTTCCACATTGATACGTCCGCGCATGCAATCACGAATACAATCGGGCTGTTCGAAAATCTCTTTCAACATAAAGTGCGAATATCCCCCTTTTTCCAACTGACCGAGGTTGAGTTCCACCTTCTTTATTTCAGGTATCATTTCGACATTGTTCAAGTTGACTACCTTCAACTCCTTCCCCAGATTCAAAACAGCTATTTCCCCGTCTTCCAGATAAACCACTTTATCAGTATATTCTACAATCGGAGTAGCATCTGAAGCAAGAAAGAACTCATTCTCTCCAATCCCCACTACCAATGGACTGCTCTTACGGGCAGCAATAATCTCATCGGGATGCTCCTTATCAAGAATCGCAATCGCATAAGCACCAATTACCTCCCCTAACGCCAACTGAACAGCCGTCAACAGACTGACCTGATTAGTGACTTTCATGTATTCTATTAATTGAACGAGGACTTCGGTATCTGTACTACTTTTAAAAATATAGCCTTTGGCTTGAAGTTTTTCTTTAAGAACGGCGTAGTTTTCAATAATACCGTTATGAATGAGAGCGAGCTTTTCGGAAGAAGAGTAATGAGGGTGGGCGTTAACAGAACAAGGTTCCCCGTGAGTAGCCCAACGGGTATGGGCAATTCCGATTGTACCGGAAATATCTTTCTGTGTGACGAAATTTTCAAGATCAGAGACTTTTCCTTTCGTCTTATACACATTTAACTGTTGGTCATCACTAATGATTGCTACCCCCGCGCTGTCATATCCACGATACTCCAGTCGCTTCAGCCCTTTGATAAGGATAGGGTAGGCTTTTCGTTTACCAATATAGCCTACTATTCCACACATATTATGATATTTTTATTTCGCCTGCAAATATACACATTACAAATAACATAAAGACAACAAAAAGCATATTTATTTGACAGAAACGCATAAAAAAGTTGCAAACACATCAAAAAGTTAAATAATATATTATTTTTAGCTCAAAAAGAAACAAATTACAATCAGCTTCAAATAAGGATAAATAAGCTAACAAATTAAAAGCAAATTTCCTGTTTTTAATAACAAATTAAAAGAATAAAGATTCCTATTCTCATTTCGCGTCACACAAAAGCTAAATTTCACTATCATTTTGAAATTAAAATATTAACTTTGCCAAACAATTTGATACATCAAACAGGTATTATCATACAATAAAGCTAGTAAGAATGAAGAAACAAGAACTTTTTAACAACGTAACAGAAGGATTCCCTTACCAACGACAGCCCCAACAGGTGGGCTTGTACGATGCGGCATACGAACACGATGCCTGCGGTGTCGGTATGCTGGTTAACATTCATGGAGAAAAGTCACACGACATTGTTGAGTCGGCTTTAAAGGTATTAGAGAACATGCGCCATCGCGGTGCCGAGGGTGCGGATAACAAGACCGGTGACGGTGCAGGTATCATGCTTCAAATTCCGCATGAGTTTATTTTATTACAAGGCATTCCTGTCCCCGAAAAAGGACGGTACGGCACAGGATTATTGTTTTTACCGAAAAACGAAAAAGACCAGGCAGCTATTCTAAGTATTATTATTGAAGAAATTGAAAAAGAAGGACTCACATTGATGCATTTGCGCAATGTGCCCACCTGCCCCGAAATCCTGGGAGAATCGGCTCTGGCAAACGAACCGGACATCAAACAAGTGTTCATCACCGGATTTACGGAAACGGAAACTGCCGACCGGAAGTTATATCTGATCCGGAAAAGAATCGAAAATAAAGTCAGATTGTCATCTATTCCGGCAAAAGACGATTTTTATGTTGTGTCACTCTCTACCAAAAGCATTATATATAAAGGTATGCTTTCATCATTACAGCTGCGCAACTATTATCCGGACCTGACAAATAGCTATTTTACCAGCGGACTGGCATTGGTGCACTCTCGTTTCAGTACCAATACATTCCCTACATGGGGATTGGCACAGCCGTTCCGTCTGCTGGCACACAACGGTGAAATCAATACTATCCGTGGTAACCGAGGATGGATGGAAGCCCGTGAAAGTGTACTCTCCACTCCCACTTTAGGCGATATAAAAGAAATCCGCCCGATTATACAACCGGGCATGAGCGACAGTGCTTCTCTGGACAATGTACTGGAGTTCCTGGTGATGTCAGGATTGAGCCTGCCACATGCCATGGCTATGCTCGTGCCGGAATCTTTCAACGAGAAGAACCCGATCAGTGAAGATCTGAAATCATTCTACGAATACCACTCCATCCTGATGGAACCGTGGGACGGACCGGCCGCACTACTATTCAGCGACGGACGATTTGCCGGAGGTATGCTCGACCGCAATGGCCTGCGCCCTGCCCGTTATCTGATTACTAAAAACGATATGATGGTAGTGGCTTCGGAAGTCGGTGTGATGGATTTCGAACCGGGAGACATCAAAGAAAAGGGTCGCTTACAGCCCGGCAAAATCCTGCTGGTAGATACGGAAAAAGGCGAGATCTACTATGACGGCGAACTGAAAAAACAGTTGGCTGAAGCCAAGCCTTACCGCACCTGGCTATCTACCAACCGAATCGAACTGGATGAACTGAAAAGCGGGCGCAAAGTTCCTCATCACGTAGCAAACTACGACCGGATGCTTCGTACTTTCGGCTACTCCAAAGAGGACATCGAAAGGCTGATTATGCCGATGGCAAGCACCGGAGCAGAACCGATCCATTCAATGGGTAACGATACGCCACTCGCCGTACTTTCAGATAAACCACAGTTGCTTTACAACTATTTCCGTCAGCAATTTGCGCAGGTAACCAATCCGCCCATTGATCCACTTCGTGAAGAACTGGTGATGTCATTGACGGAATACATTGGAGCAGTCGGTATGAATATTCTGACGCCCAGTGAAAGTCATTGCAAAATGGTACGCCTGAATCATCCGATTTTAAGCAATACCCAACTGGATATTCTTTGTAATATCCGGTATAAAGGCTTCAAAACAGTCAAACTACCCATGTTGTTTGAGGTTGCAAAAGGGAAAGCCGGACTGCAGGAAGCACTGACCCATCTTTGTAAAATGGCGGAAGAATCCGTGACGGAAGGTGTAAACTACATTGTCCTGACCGACCGTGAGGTGGATATTACCCATGCTGCCATTCCATCATTGCTGGCAGTAAGCGCTGTTCATCACCACCTGATTTCAGTTGGTAAACGGGTGCAAACGGCATTGATCGTAGAAAGTGGTGAAATACGTGAAGTGATGCACGCCGCGTTATTGTTGGGTTTCGGAGCAAGTGCCCTGAATCCTTACATGGCATTCGCTGTCCTCGACCGACTGGTAAAAGACAAAGATATTCAGTTGGATTATACCACTGCTGAAAAGAACTATATCAAATCCATCTGTAAAGGCTTGTTTAAAATCATGAGTAAGATGGGTATCTCTACGATCCGCTCCTATCGTGGTGCTAAAATTTTCGAAGCTGTCGGTTTGAGTGAAGAATTGAGCAAGGCTTATTTTGGAGGACTCGGTTCACCGATCGGAGGTATCCGTCTGGAAGAAATAGCCAGAGATGCCATTGCTTTCCATAAAGAAGGATTTGAAAGTATTAAAAATGAAGAGTTATTAAAAAATAACGGTTTGTATGCTTTCCGTAAAGATGGAGAAAAGCACGCATGGAATCCGGAAACAATCAGCACTCTGCAATTGGCTACACGACTGGGGAGTTATAAAAAATTTAAAGAGTACACCCATCTGGTAGACGAAAAAGAGAAGCCTATTTTCCTTCGTGACTTTCTGGGATTCCGTCGTAATCCGATTTCAATCGATCAGGTAGAACCGGTGGAAAACATTCTGCATCGTTTCGTCACGGGGGCTATGTCTTTTGGTTCTATCAGCAAAGAGGCTCATGAGGCAATGGCTATTGCCATGAATAAAATTCACGGACGCAGTAATACCGGTGAAGGTGGCGAAGACGCTGCCCGTTTCCAACCGCTGCCCGATGGCAGTTCTTTACGAAGTGCAATCAAGCAGGTAGCTTCCGGTCGTTTCGGTGTAACGGCAGAATATCTGGTTAATGCGGACGAAATTCAAATCAAGATAGCACAGGGAGCCAAACCGGGTGAAGGCGGACAACTACCGGGATTTAAAGTGAACGATGTGATTGCGAAAACACGTCATTCCATTCCGGGAATTTCGCTGATTTCTCCTCCGCCTCATCATGATATTTATTCGATTGAGGATTTGGCACAATTAATCTTCGATTTGAAAAATGTAAATCCACAGGCCAAAATCAGTGTGAAACTGGTAGCAGAAAGCGGCGTCGGTACGATTGCTGCGGGTGTGGCAAAAGCAAAGGCGGACCTAATTGTCATCTCTGGTGCTGAAGGGGGAACAGGTGCTTCTCCGGCTTCTTCTATCCGCTATGCGGGTATCTCACCGGAATTGGGATTGAGCGAGACACAGCAAACACTGGTTCTGAACGGACTTCGTGGCCAAGTAGTTCTGCAAGCCGACGGACAACTGAAAACCGGACGTGACATCATCTTAATGGCACTAATGGGTGCCGAAGAATATGGCTTCGCCACCTCGGCATTGATTGTATTAGGGTGTGTAATGATGCGCAAATGCCATCAGAATACTTGTCCGGTGGGAGTTGCCACACAGAATGAAGAGTTACGTAAACGCTTTCATGGACGCAGTGAATATTTAGTAAACTTTTTCACATTCCTGGCACAGGAAGTCCGCGAGCATTTGGCCGAGATGGGATTCACCCGGATGGATGATATTATCGGGCGTACAGACTTAATCGAGCGCAAGTCCGATGCCAATGACCCAAATCCGAAACATGCTTTAATCGACTTCACCAAATTGCTGGCACGTGTTGACAACAGTGCGGCTATCCGTCATGTCATCGACCAAGATCATGGAATTTCTGCTGTAAAAGATGTAACCATCATCGATGCCGCACAAGAAGCTATCGAACATGAGAAAGAGATTTCTTTAGAATATACGATTGCCAATACAGACCGTGCAATAGGTGCTATGCTTTCCGGAGTAATCGCCAAGAAATATGGTGCCAAAGGATTGCCGGAACATACGCTGAATGTAAAATTCAAAGGTTCGGCAGGTCAATCTTTCGGAGCTTTTCTCGTACCGGGAGTTAACTTTAAACTGGAAGGTGAAGCGAATGATTACCTGGGTAAAGGATTGAGCGGCGGGCGTATCTCCGTATTGCCTCCTATCCGCAGCAATTTCGAAGCCGAAAAAAATACAATCGCCGGTAATACCTTGCTTTATGGCGCAACAAGCGGTGAAGTATATATCAACGGCCGTGTAGGAGAACGTTTCGCTGTTCGTAACTCCGGCGCAGTTGCCGTCGTAGAAGGCGTGGGTGACCATTGTTGCGAATACATGACCGGAGGTCGTGTGGTAGTCCTCGGACAAACCGGACGTAACTTTGCAGCCGGTATGAGTGGCGGTGTAGCTTATGTATGGAACAAAGACGGCAACTTCGATTATTTCTGTAACATGGAAATGGTGGAACTGTCACTCATCGAAGAAGCCAGCTACCGGAAAGAGTTGCACGAACTAATCCGCCAGCATTACCTCTACACAGGCTCGAAACTGGCACGCATCCTGCTCGACAACTGGAATCATTACGTAGATCAATTCATCCAAGTAGTGCCCATCGAATACAAAAAAGTACTGCAGGAAGAACAAATGAGAAAGTTACAACAAAAAATTGCAGATATGCAAAGAGACTATTAGATTTACAATTTGACTATTTACAATTTACTATTTGAATGTATAGTATAGTCTGTAAATAGTCAAATAGCAAATGATAAGATAGTCTAGAAATAGTAAATAGTAAATCGTCAAATAGTAAATAACAAGATGGGAGATCCTAAAGCATTTCTAAATATACCTCGACAAGAGGCGGGATACCGCCCTGTAAACGAGCGAATCGCTGACTATAGTCAGGTAGAACAGACTTTGAATACAAACAGCCGTAAATTGCAGGCGTCACGCTGTATGGATTGTGGTGTACCTTTCTGTCATTGGGCATGCCCGATAGGAAATAAACAACCGGAATGGCAGGATGCATTATACAGGGGAAAATGGAAGGAGGCATACGAAGTATTGTCGTCTACTTGCGATTTTCCTGAATTTACAGGACGTATTTGTCCTGCTCTTTGCGAGAAATCGTGTGTGTTGAAACTTTCGTGCGATCAGCCGGTAACCATTCGTGAGAATGAGGCGGCAATCGTGGAAGCGGCTTTTCGTGAAGGATATATACAGGTAAAGACTCCGGAAAGAAACGGAAAGAAAGTAGCGGTGATTGGTGCAGGTCCTGCCGGACTGGTAGTTGCCAATCAGTTAAATCTAAAAGGATATAGCGTTACTCTATTCGATAAGGATGAAGCTCCCGGAGGATTACTGCGATTTGGCATCCCTAATTTCAAACTGGACAAGAATGTAATCGACCGACGGATGAAGATATTGGCCGCAGAAGGAATCCGGTTTGAGATGGGAGTAGAAATAGATGTCAATCATTTACCGGAAGGATTCGATGCTTACTGCATCTGTACCGGAACACCGGCAGCACGTGACTTGAGTATTCCGGGACGTGAACTGAAAGGGATTCATTTCGCACTCGAAATGCTGGCACAACAGAACAGGATTCTGGCAGGACAGACTTTCCCGAAAGACAAGTTGGTAAATGCCAAAGGCAAAAAGGTTCTCGTGATAGGTGGCGGTGATACCGGTTCCGACTGTATCGGAACCAGCGTGCGACAAGGAGCCGTCAGTGTCACTCAAATAGAGATCATGCCGAAACCTCCTGTCGGATACAATCCGGCTACCCCATGGCCTCAATGGCCGGTAGTCTTCAAAACGACTTCCAGCCATGAAGAAGGTTGTACACGCCGTTGGTGTCTGGCTTCCAATCAGTTTCTCGGAAAGAATGGAAAAGTGACAGGCGTAGAAGTGGAAGAAGTGGAATGGATTCCGGCAACAGATGGCGGACGTTCCACGATGAAACCGACAGGAAAGAAGGAAGTCATCGAAGCGGACATGGTATTACTGGCGATGGGATTCCTGAAACCGGAACAGCCGAAGTTTGCCGAAAATGTATTCCTTGCCGGAGATGCGGATACAGGAGCCAGCCTCGTCGTACGTGCCATGGCAGGAGGACGAAAAGCGGCTGCAGAAATAGACACTTACTTGACGAAAGTGTAAACAATCAACATATTACATCACCCCCAAAAACTTAAAGTTATGTGTGGAATAGCAGGTATACTCAACATAAAGGTTCAAACGAAAGAACTAAGAGATAAAGCACTGAAGATGGCCCAGAAAATCCGTCATCGCGGACCGGACTGGAGTGGAATCTATGTAGGTGGAAGTGCCATCCTGGCACACGAACGCCTGTCAATCGTCGACCCGCAGAGCGGCGGACAACCGTTATACTCTCCTGACCGTAAACAGGTGCTTGCTGTAAACGGTGAGATCTACAACCACCGGGACATTCGTGCTCAATACACCGGAAAATATAACTTTCAGACAGGAAGTGACTGTGAGGTCATTCTTGCTCTTTACAAAGAGAAAGGCATCCACTTTCTGGAAGATATTAGCGGTATCTTTGCTTTTGTTCTTTATGATGAAGAAAAGGATGAATTTCTGATTGCCCGTGATCCGATAGGGGTTATTCCTTTATATATAGGGAAAGATAAAGAAGGAAGAATCTACTTCGGCAGCGAACTGAAAGCACTTGAAGGATTTTGCGACGAATATGAAGTATTCCTTCCCGGACATTATTTCCATAGCAAAGAAGGAAAAATGAAACGTTGGTATTCACGCGACTGGACAGCTTATGAAGCCGTCAAAGACAATGACGCACAAACCGGTGATGTAAAAACAGCATTAGAAGATGCCGTACATCGTCAGTTAATGAGTGACGTACCTTATGGAGTGCTTCTTTCGGGTGGGCTAGACAGTTCTGTTATCTCCGCTATTGCCAAAAAATATGCGGCAAAGCGTATAGAAACAGATGGAGCGAGTGATGCGTGGTGGCCTCAACTCCACTCCTTCGCTATCGGATTAAAAGGTGCTCCCGATTTGATTAAAGCACGTGAAGTGGCTGAATATATCGGTACTGTCCATCACGAAATAAACTATACTGTTCAGGAAGGTCTGGATGCCCTGCGTGATGTCATTTATTTCATCGAGACATACGATGTAACCACGGTACGCGCTTCCACTCCCATGTACCTACTGGCACGTGTCATCAAATCGATGGGGATTAAAATGGTGTTGAGCGGTGAAGGTGCCGATGAAGTTTTCGGAGGGTATCTATACTTCCACAAAGCCCCCACTCCACAGGCATTCCACGAAGAAACGGTACGTAAACTTTCAAAGTTACACATGTACGATTGTCTCCGTGCCAACAAAAGTCTATCAGCATGGGGCGTAGAGGGACGTGTTCCTTTCCTTGATAAAGAATTCCTCGACGTAGCCATGAACCTGAATCCGAAAGCTAAAATGTGCCCCGGAAAGGTAATTGAGAAACGGATTGTTCGCGAAGCCTTTGCCGATATGTTACCGGAAAGTGTGGCGTGGAGACAAAAAGAACAGTTCAGTGACGGTGTGGGATATTCATGGATCGATACTTTGAGAGAAATCACAGCGACTGCCGTAAGCGATGAGCAAATGGAACATGCTGCCGAACGCTTCCCCATCCATACTCCGCAAAACAAGGAAGAATACTATTATCGTAGTATCTTTGAAGAGCATTTCCCCAGTGAAAGTGCAGCACGCAGCGTACCGAGTGTTCCCAGTGTGGCCTGTTCCACAGCAGAAGCACTGACGTGGGATATTGCTTTCAGGAATCTGAATGAGCCTAGCGGACGTGCGGTGAGAGGAATACACGAAGAGGCCTATACTTAACTGATAAAAATAACGGAAAGAGCAGATTCTGTTATTCTTTTGTAGCATTTCTATTTTAAAATCCCAAGGATTAACGCAGATTAGCATATTATTGTCTGATTTGCGTTTTCTTTTTTATAATTTTGAGGCCAAACCCAATTAAATCTATCAAACTTTTAAAAGACCAAACAAATGAATTTAAAAAAAATGATGATGGCATCTGCCCTTCTAATGGTTGCTTGCTGTATGCAGGCACAGACAAAAGTGATAGCCCACCGTGGATTCTGGAAAACTCCGGGATCATCACAAAACAGTATTTCATCACTTCTAAAAGCAGATTCCATCGGTTGTTACGGTTCAGAATTTGACGTATGGATCGCTAAGGATAACAAGTTGGTGGTCAACCATGATCCTGTATACAAGATGAGACCGATGGAGTATTCCAAAGGTGACGCACTGACCGGACTTAAATTATCCAACGGAGAAAACTTACCCAGCCTGGAACAATATCTGGAAGCCGGGAAAAACTGTAATACCCGACTGATTCTCGAACTGAAAGCACATAGCAATAAGAAACGTGAAACCAAAGCCGTACAGGGAATCCTTGCCATGGTGAAGAAAATGGGACTGGAAAACCGCATGGAATATATCACGTTCTCCCTGCATGCCATGAAAGAGTTTATCCGCCTGGCTCCTGCCGGTACTCCGGTATTTTACCTTAACGGAGAACTGTCTCCCAAAGAATTAAAAGAACTCGGTGCTGCCGGTCTTGATTATCACATGGGAGTGATTAAGAAACACCCCGAATGGATCAAAGAAGCTCATGAACTCGGCTTGAAAGTAAATGTGTGGACTGTGGACGAAGTGGAAGATATGAAATCGCTGATCGAACAGAAAGTAGATTTCATTACCACCAACGAACCAGTCATCTTACAAGAAGAACTGAAAAAACATCAATAAGATAAAATCATTACAAAGTAAACTATTTAATATCCGTCTTTAAAGAAACAGCTCGTTCCTTTAAAAGAAACAGGATGTTTCTCGGTGTCGAACGGGTGGTTCCTTTTAAAGGAACCACCCGTTTCTTTTAAAGGAAAAATGAGCTTTCATAACAAACTAAATACCAGCATATTAAGAACACTCATTTTTTTCATCTGAAAAAGAAAAGGTCATTTTCATATATGCCAATAAAAGATTACAAACGATTTACTGGAAATCATCTAATACCTCTTTCAACTCTCCTACCGTAAGCTCTCCTACCTGTCTCCATAATTCATGTCCCTTATGCAATAAAAGAAAGGCGGGCACTGTTTCTACATTATGCGCATCGGCTATTGTTCTATTTTCTTCAGCATTCACTCTTATCAATTCTACAGTTCTCTTTTCGTAAGTCCGAAGCACAGGACCTATCCACTCATAATGAGGTGACCAGTCGGCATAAAATACTACCAACACCAAATGGTTGGTTTTAACTGCTGTTTCTAATTGTTTCTCTATATTCATATCTCTACGTTTTTATATTAATGATAGTGCTAAAACAATGAATACAGAAAAAGGTTCTTCAGAATATCCGGCGAGCAATATGATAGATAAATAGGGATTTTCACTTTCATATCGTCAAAAGGAAAAGGATATATTTCTTGTTTTTATAGCTGATTTCACCGATTATCAAGGCTAAATATTCTTCATATATTATGGAAGAATATGCAAAACAATTCATCCAAATAACAGTTTATTAATATATAAATAGGTATAATTTCAAATTATAACTAAATACAGCCGTATATAAAGTGATTATAAGTTTGGAGAAAATAAATAGATATTAGATATACTTTTTAGCAAAATATAAAGCAAAAAGTCATACCTTTGCATTGTAATAAAACAAAAGGCTACAACAACCAATAAATATCAATCAAAATGACAACAAAGATTAAGTTCACAAAAATGCATGGAGCTGGAAATGACTACATATATGTAGACACAACCCAATATCCGATAGCCGACCCTGCAAAGAAGGCAATCGAATGGAGCAAGTTTCATACAGGAATCGGAAGTGATGGACTTATATTGATTGGTGTCTCTGATAAAGCGGATTTCAGCATGCGTATTTTCAATGCGGACGGTTCGGAAGCTATGATGTGTGGCAACGGAAGCCGTTGTGTAGGCAAATATGTATATGAATACGGCTTGACTGACAAAACAGAAATTACGCTGGATACACGATCAGGAATAAAAATTCTGAAACTGCATGTAGAGGGAAAAACAGTCAGTGCAGTCACCGTAGATATGGGTAGCCCATTGGAAACAGAAGAGATTCAGTGGGGAGGAAAGTATCCTTTCCGGTCAACCAAAGTATCAATGGGTAATCCGCATCTCGTCACATTTGTTGAGGATATCACCCGGATTAATTTACCGAAAATCGGTCCTGAACTGGAGAATCATCCTCTTTTTCCCGATAGAACTAATGTGGAGTTTGCACAGATTGTCAGCAAAGACACCATACGGATGAGAGTGTGGGAAAGAGGATCGGGAATCACTCAAGCTTGCGGAACAGGTGCTTGTGCCACAGCAGTAGCCGCCTTCATCAACGGACTTACAGGAAGAAAAAGCGATGTAATCATGGATGGAGGGACAGTCACCATTGAATGGGATGAAATCTCCGGGCATATATTAATGACCGGACCGGCAACCAAAGTTTTCGATGGGGAGATTGAGGATAAGTATTAAAAAAGTATTAAGTATCAGGTATTGAGTATTAGATTTTGCAGAACTTAAAACAATAACAAGATGGCATTAGTAAACGAACATTTTTTGAAGTTACCGGGAAGCTATTTATTCTCGGACATAGCGAAAAAGGTAAATACCTTCAAGATAACACATCCTAAACAGGATATTATCCGGTTGGGTATCGGTGATGTCACCCAACCGCTTCCGAAAGCGTGTATCGAAGCCATGCACAAAGCGGTAGAAGAGCTGGCCAGCAAGGATACATTCCGCGGATATGGTCCTGAACAGGGATATGATTTTCTGATTGAAGCAATTATAAAAAATGACTTTATTCCACGTGGGATTCATTTCTCGGCATCCGAGATATTTGTCAGTGACGGTGCCAAAAGCGATACCGGAAATATAGGCGATATTCTTCGCCATGACAATAGCGTAGGTGTTACAGATCCCATCTATCCGGTTTATATAGACAGCAATGTCATGTGCGGACGCGCCGGAGTGTTGGAAGAAGAAACGGGTAAATGGAGTAATGTTACTTATATGCCTTGCACAAGTGAGAACAACTTTATTCCGGAAATTCCGGACAAACGGATAGACATTGTTTATCTCTGCTATCCGAACAACCCGACAGGAACGACCTTGACCAAACCGGAACTGAAGAAATGGGTGGACTATGCATTGGCAAACGATACATTGATTCTGTTCGATGCCGCTTATGAAGCATATATCCAGGACGAGAATGTCCCCCACTCTATCTATGAGATTAAGGGAGCTAAAAAGTGTGCGATCGAATTCCGTAGTTTTTCAAAAACGGCAGGATTTACCGGAGTACGCTGCGGATATACCGTAGTTCCGAAAGAGCTTACTGCCGCCACATTGGAAGGAGACCGCATCCCACTCAACAGATTGTGGAACCGCCGTCAGTGCACCAAGTTCAACGGTACTTCTTACATTACCCAACGGGCAGCAGAAGCCGTTTACAGTGCAGAAGGCAAAGCACAGATTAAAGAAACAATCGGCTATTATATGACCAACGCCAAAATTATGAAAGAGGGATTGGAAGCCACAGGACTGAAAGTGTATGGAGGAGTCAACGCTCCCTACTTGTGGGTGAAAACTCCGAACGGGCTTTCGTCATGGCGATTCTTCGAACAGATGTTGTATGAAGCCAATGTGGTCGGTACCCCCGGTGTAGGCTTCGGACCAAGCGGTGAAGGATATATCCGCCTGACTGCCTTTGGCGAACGCAACGACTGTATCGAAGCGATGAGAAGAATAAAAAACTGGCTATAAGATAGTATTTCGCGCGCTACTATATACATGGACCGTACATCCACATTTTTCTAACTTAAAGGTAAAAAGACGATGAAAACGACGATTAACAAAAAATGGGGAGTAATAATAGTAGCATTATTACTGACAGGGTTTGCTCCATCTGCAATGTTGGCGCAAGATAAAGTGGAAGCTTCCGTTGGAGCCGATCTGGTGAGTGGTTACATCTGGCGTGGCCAGGATTTAGGCGGAGTTAGTATTCAGCCTTCATTGGGAATCGCTTACAAGGGTTTCTCACTCGGAGCATGGGGATCGGTAGGGTTCGAATCGACAGATACGAAAGAGTTCGATTTAACTCTCGGTTATTCGACAGGTGGTTTTAGCGTTTCAGTGACGGATTATTGGTTTAATACCCAAGTAGCAACTAACAAGTATTTTAAATACGGAGCTCATTCAACGGCTCATGTATTTGAAGCACAAGTCGGATATGACTTCGGACCACTGGCAGTCAACTGGTATACAAATTTTGCAGGTGCCGACGGCGTGAAAGAAAATGGCAAAAGAGCTTATTCTTCTTACCTCGCACTTAGCGCACCATTCAAATTGGGAGGTCTCGACTGGGCAGTAGATTTAGGTATGGTTCCTTGGGAGACAACTTTCTACAATGGCTATACAAGTGGTTTCTGCATATCAGATGTAAGTCTCGGAGCTTCCAAGGATATCAAAATCACAGATTCCTTCTCCGTTCCGGCATTTGCCAAGGTATCTGTCAATCCACGGACAGAAGGAGCCTACTTCGCATTCGGATTAAGTTTTTAAGAGAGAGAATTTAGAATATCAAAGAGCGTATAGGGATCGGGTAGTTAGAGTTTAGATTTTATCGGTTTGTTGTATGGTAACCTACTATGGCTGCCACACCCTATACCTCTTTCTTTTACAGGTCAACACTAATATTTAAGGTATATGAAAAAGATTGAAGCTATTATCCGTAAAACCAAATTCGAGGACGTGAAAACAGCTCTCCTCGAAGCGGACATCGAATGGTTCTCTTACTACGACGTAAGAGGCATCGGAAAAGCCCGGGAAGCCCGTATCTATCGCGGTGTTATGTACGACACAAGTTCTATCGAACGTATCCTGATCTCTATTATAGTACGCGACAAGAATGCAGAAAAGACCGTACAAGCTATTCTAAAATCCGCACACACGGGAGAAATCGGAGACGGACGTATTTTCGTTATTCCTATTGAAGACGCCATCCGCATCCGTACCGGCGAGAGAGGAGATATCGCACTCTACAACGCAGAACAAGAAAGATAACTCTTTCTCCCCAACAGCTATCCGTATAACTAATAATGTAAAATCATCATGAGTAGACATATTATATATGCCATTTCCAAAATTGGAATCATGGCAGCCATCATTATGGCCTGTTTATTTGCTCCCAGTGCTTATGCACAAGACACTGTAAAGTTATCAGAAGAGATAACAATTGTAGAAGAAACTCCTGTTCTCAACAGCGGCAACACAGCTTGGCTTATCGTAGCTACCATTCTCGTTTTATTAATGAGTATTCCCGGTATCGCATTGTTCTATGGCGGATTGGTACGCCAGAAAAATATATTGAGTATCATCATGCAGACATTACTCATTGTCGGTGTAGTCAGTATATTATGGGTCGCTTTCGGCTATAGTTGGGCATTCGGTACCAGTTTTATGGAATCAGGCAATCCGTTGGGAGCCATTATAGGAGGATTCGACAAAGCATTCCTCCACGGAATCACCATCAATACGTTAACAACCGGGGATATTCCCGAACTGACATTCGTCATGTTCCAATGTATGTTCGCCATCATCACGCCTGCACTTATCCTGGGAGCATTTGCCGAAAGAATCAAATTCTCCGGATACATGGTATTTATTATCCTCTGGGTAATATTGGCTTACTTCCCGATGGCACATTGGGTATGGGGAGGCGGATTCCTTCAGCAAATGGGAGCCATCGATTTTGCCGGTGGTACGGTAGTGCATATCAATGCCGGAATTTCAGCCCTTGTTATGGCGATCATGCTGGGGAAAAGAGAGGATTACCGGATCGGTCACCCGATTACTCCGCATAACATCACCTTCGTATTCATGGGAACGTCTTTCCTGTGGTTGGGATGGTTTGGATTCAATGCAGGAAGTGGCTTGGCTGCCGACGGACTTGCAGCCAACGCTTTCATGGTAACGCATATTGCCACAGCTGTTGCAGCAGTCACTTGGATGCTTATTGACTGGTTCTGCAATAAAAAACCGACAACGGTAGGTGCATGTACAGGCGCAGTGGCCGGATTGGTTGCCATTACCCCGGCAGCGGGTACGGTAGATTTATTGGGTGCTTTCTTTATCGGTCTGATTACTCCGGTTATCTGCTTTTTCATGGTAGCGGTAGTGAAACCCAAATTCAAATACGACGACGCACTCGACGCGTTCGGGGTACACGGAATCGGTGGTATCGTAGGTTCTATCCTTACCGGAGTCTTTGCCACTCAATATATCACTGGTGAAGGCGGCGTAGAAGGAGCTCTTTATGGTGACTGGCATCAGTTGTGGGTGCAGATTGTCGCAACAGTAGTCTCTATCTTATTCAGTGCGGTCATCACTTTTGTTCTTTACAAAATGGTGGATTCACTCATCGGTATCCGCGTCGACAGACGGGTGGAAGAAGAGGGACTTGACATCTATGAACATGGAGAATCCGCATACAACAGTTAAAACAGAGAAACTCTAACATATTTAACAACAAATCAAATCAGGTATTATGTCAAAACTTAGATTCAGAGTAGTAGAGACAGCTTTCAAAAAGAAAGCTGTTGAGGTAGCAACCCCTGCCGAACGTCCTTCGGAATACTTCGGAAAGTATGTATTCAACAAGGAAAAAATGTTCAAATACCTTCCCAGTAAGGTATACAATGCACTGATTGATGCAATTGACAACGGTGCTCCGCTAGATCGCAGCATTGCCGACGAGGTAGCTGCCGGCATGAAGAAATGGGCTATCGAAATGGGTGTCACTCATTACACACACTGGTTTGCACCGCTGACCGAGGGTACGGCAGAAAAGCACGATGCTTTCGTCGAACATGACGGTAAAGGGGGCATGATGGAAGAATTTACAGGCAAACTGCTTGTGCAGCAGGAACCGGATGCTTCTTCTTTCCCGAATGGCGGAATCCGCAATACATTCGAAGCGCGTGGTTACAGTGCCTGGGATCCTTCATCACCTGCTTTTATTGTGGATGATACGCTTTGTATCCCAACCGTGTTTATCGCATATACCGGTGAGGCTCTCGACTATAAAGCACCTTTATTGAAGGCTTTACGCGCCGTAGATAAAGCAGCCGTAGACGTATGTCATTATTTCAATCCGGAAGTTAAGAAAGTGGTTGCTTATCTAGGCTGGGAACAGGAATATTTCCTGGTGGACGAAGGTTTATATGCCGCACGTCCGGACTTATTGCTGACCGGACGTACTTTGATGGGACATGACAGTGCCAAGAACCAACAGTTGGAAGACCACTACTTCGGTGCTATTCCCACCCGTGTGGCTGCCTTCATGAAAGACCTTGAAATTGAAGCTCTGAAACTGGGCATTCCTGTCAAGACCCGTCACAACGAAGTTGCTCCAAACCAGTTTGAGCTGGCTCCCATCTTTGAAGAATGTAACTTGGCCAACGACCATAACTTGCTGATTATGTCATTGATGCGTAAGGTGAGCCGTCGCCACGGTTTCCGCGTACTGCTTCATGAAAAGCCATTCAAAGGTGTCAATGGTTCGGGTAAACACAACAACTGGTCTTTGGGCACTGATACAGGTATCTTATTGATGGGACCGGGCAAGACTCCGGAAGACAATCTGCGTTTTGTTACATTCGTTGTCAATACATTGATGGCAGTTTATCATCATAACGGACTACTGAAAGCTTCTATCTCCAGTGCTACCAACGCCCACCGTCTGGGAGCGAATGAGGCACCTCCTGCAATTATCTCCTCTTTCCTTGGAAAACAGTTGTCGCAGGTATTGGATCATATCGAAAACAGTACGAAAGATGATTTAATCAGCCTTAGCGGTAAACAGGGAATGAAGTTGGATATTCCGCAGATTCCTGAATTACTGATCGATAATACAGACCGTAACCGTACTTCTCCATTTGCTTTCACTGGCAACCGCTTTGAGTTCCGTGCCGTAGGTTCCGAAGCAAACTGTGCTTCTGCCATGATTGCATTGAACTCGGCCGTAGCAAATCAATTGGTGAAGTTTAAAAAGGACGTGGATGCGTTGATTGAAAAGGGAGAACCCAAAGTTTCCGCCATTCTTGAAATCATCCGCGGATATATCAAAGAATGTAAAGCCATTCATTTCGACGGTAACGGTTACAGTGACGAATGGAAGAAAGAAGCTGCCCGTCGTGGACTGGATTGCGAAACCAGTGTTCCTGTTATCTTCGACAATTACCTGAAACCGGAAACAATTGCCATGTTCGAAGCTACCGGTGTAATGACCAAGAAAGAACTGGAAGCCCGTAACGAAGTGAAATGGGAAACTTATACGAAGAAGATTCAGATTGAGGCACGCGTATTGGGTGACTTGGCAATGAATCATATCATTCCGGTTGCCACTCAATACCAGACGGACTTAATTAATAATGTCTATAAGATGCAATCTCTTTTCCCGGCAGAAAAGGCAGCGAAATTGTCTGCTAAGAACCTGGAGCTTATTGAAGAGATTGCCGACCGTACTGCTTTCATCAAGGAGCATGTAGATGCAATGATTGAGGCTCGTAAGGTTGCAAACAAGATAGAAAGCGAACGGGAAAAAGCCATTGCCTACCACGACACGATTGTCCCGGCACTGGAAGAAATCCGTTATCACATCGACAAGTTGGAACTAATTGTTGACAATCAGATGTGGACGCTTCCAAAATACAGGGAACTGTTATTTGTGAGATAGAAAAAAAATTATCTATTTCTTTTGTTGGTTGTTTTAAGTTTGCGGGGAGGAGTGCTGTGAAGCAGTCCTCTTCTTTTTTTTATTCGATAATCTTTGCGTCTTCAATATCATCATCGTCATGCATAACCGGAGCCTTCGGGCGGCGACGGGCAAACTTGAACCAGTTTATCAATTCGGAAAGAGAATAAACCAAACTGCTGATACCAATAATTATAAATGCAGTATTACGCGCTCCTGTCGGATTGAACAAAGCGATGATACCCGCAATAAGAATCAGCGAAGGAATCAGATAAAAAGCTCCCGGAACGGGCATCCACCGACGAGCCATCGACAAAGAAGCAATCTGTTGCACTCCTCCCATAATCAGGATAAATCCCAATAAAAACATCAGAACGTCTGCAAAGAATTCAGGCATCACAATCAGCCAAAGTCCGAATAATAAGCTACCGATTCCTTCTATCGGAAAACGGGGAGCAGCTTCACCTTCCGGTCTTTTCCGGCCGAAATAGCCAAAAAGGCTGATAACACCGGGAATCAAGAAGGCAACACCTACCGTAATGACAATATAGCTGGCAGCCGCATTGGGCCAAATCACGAGTACCAATCCAATCACAAGTGCGAAGAGAATGCGAATAAGGGAATAATTCATTGTTTTCATAAATTCTATATTTTTTAACCGAGTCTGTTCCAATACTTTTGCGAATATAAGTGTTTCTACTGATATATAAAAATAACAAATAAACATTGTAATAAGTTCGTAATAATATCGTTATGACGATTACATCTCACATTGATATTTTTGCAGAAATTTTAAACAGTTCCTTTTTCACAATGAAACAAAGCGAAATAAAAAAGAAATACCCTTATGTAGAGCGTGACATCAGTTGGATGTACTTCAACCAACGTATTCTGCTGGAAGCTGCCCGCTCCGAAGTGCCACTATTGGAACGGCTCACTTTTCTTGGGATTTATTCAAATAACCTGGATGAGTTCTTTCGTGTCCGTGTAGCTACTCTGAACCGGATTATTGAATATGCTGATAAAAACATACAGGCAGAACAAGAAACTGCCGCCTGCACTCTGAAACAAATAGGGAAG
Organism: Bacteroides sp. D2; assembly: GCF_025147085.1. Taxonomy (NCBI): domain Bacteria; kingdom Pseudomonadati; phylum Bacteroidota; class Bacteroidia; order Bacteroidales; family Bacteroidaceae; genus Bacteroides; species Bacteroides sp. D2. The sequence goes on from NZ_CP102261.1 coordinate 5,658,839, forward strand.
CTGCACAATCGTTACTACAAGCAGTTTGAGGAAACATTCGCTTCCATTATGGAGGAATTGAAGAAAGAGAATATCTACGTTATCAAAGATACGGAAATGACAGACGAACAGAAAGCATTCGTCACTTCTTTCTATCGCAACAAACTGAATGGTTCTACCAACCCGCTTTTCCTCAATGGAACCCGCCCGCTGGACGATCAGACAGATGAGGATATTTACCTTGCCATCCGTCTGCTGCGCAAAGATGAAACGGGAAAGATAAAGGAGAAAGACTATGCAGTGATTGAACTGCCGACCGAAGACTTCGGCCGTTTTATTCAATTGCCTGATTCGGATGGAAAAACATATCTCATGTTTCTTGACGACGTGATCCGTTACTGTTTGCCGATGATTTTCGTCGGTATGAAGTATACAGATTATGAAGCGTACACTTTTAAATTCACGAAAGATGCTGAAATGGAGATCGACAGTGATTTACGGACAGGGGTACTCCAGAAGATTTCCAAAGGTGTGAAAAGCCGGAAGAAAGGGGAACCGATCCGTTTCGTCTATGACGAACAAATTCCTAAAGACTTGCTGAAAAAGTTGGCCGGTCGCCTGAACGTGGATAAGAATGACACGCGTGTAGCCGGAGGACGCTATCACAATTTCAAGGATTTAATGAAATTTCCGGTTTGCGGTCATCATGAACTGAAATATCCAGTTTGGGAACCTATTTTCAAGCCTGAACTGAATGGCATGGAAAGTCTGCTCACTTTGATTCGTCGGAAAGATCGTTCTTTACATTATCCTTATCATAGCTTCGATACTTTTATCCGTGTGTTGCGCGAAGCCGCTATCAGTAAAGAAGTAAAAAGCATCAAGATGACGCTTTATCGCTTGGCTAAAGAGTCCAAAGTGATAAAAGCTTTAATCTGTGCAGCCAGAAACGGGAAAAAAGTCACAGTAGTTATCGAACTGTTGGCACGTTTTGATGAAGCGTCTAATATCAACTGGAGCAAGAAAATGCAGGATGCGGGGATTCATGTTATTTTCGGAGTAGAGGGTTTGAAAATCCATTCTAAATTGCTGCATATCGGTACTCGGCACGGTGATATCGCCTGCATCAGTACAGGAAATTTCCATGAAGGAAATGCACGTATGTATACTGACTATACCATTATGACTGCTCACCGTCCCATTGTCCGGGAAGTCAATGCCGTATTCGATTTTATCGAAAAGCCTTATACTCCTGTTGATTTCAAAGAATTGCTCGTTTCTCCCAATGATATGCGTAAACGATTCATTGCGCTTATCAACAAAGAGATAAAAAATAAGGAACAGGGAAAAGAGGCTTATATCCTTGCTAAAGTAAATCATATTACTGACCGTGCACTTGTTGAAAAGCTATACGAAGCCTCAACAGCGGGTGTTCAAGTGGAACTGGTAGTACGCGGTAACTGTTCTTTAGTGACAGGCGTTCCGGGTATCAGCGAGAATATACACATCAATGGCATTATCGACCGTTATCTCGAACATTCGCGCATTTTCATCTTCGCCAATGGTGGAGAAGAAAAATACTACATTGGTTCTGCCGACTGGATGCCTCGCAACCTGGATAATCGTATTGAGGTGGCGGCACCGGTCTATGATAAAGAAATTCAGGCAGATTTAAAACGAATTGTCTGCTACGGATTCCGGGATACGGCAAAAGGAAGAATTGTAGATGGTACAGGTGAGAACCGGGAAAAAGAACGGGAAGAAAACAGTGTCCCATTCCGCTCACAAGAAGAATTATATAACGAATACAAGAATACATTATGATAAGTATGAAAAAAGTTAATTATGCAGCAATAGATATAGGCTCTAATGCGGTACGACTGCTGATAAAATGTGTAAACGAGGAGAATGCGCCCGAATTAATGAGTAAGGTGCAGCTCATCCGTATTCCGTTACGGTTGGGAGAAGACGCCTTTACTGTGGGGGTTATCTCTGCAGAAAAAGAGAAGAAACTGATTCGGCTGATGAAAGCCTACAAACAATTAATGAAGATATATGATGTGGTAGACTATCGTGCGTGTGCCACCTCTGCCATGCGTGATGCACGTAATGGTAAGGATATCGTTCAGCAGATCGTCAAAAAGACGGGTATCCGTGTAGAAATCATCGACGGGCAGGAAGAAGCGCATATTGTTTACGACAATCATATCGAACAGTTATTTGCTTCAGGGCAAAATTACCTGTATGCAGATGTGGGAGGTGGTAGTACGGAAATCAATCTTATCAGCAACGGTGAACTGAAAAATTCCCGTTCATATAATATAGGTACGGTACGTATGCTTAGCGGCATGGTAAAGGAAGAAGAAAAGGAAGCTTTGCGCACTGATCTGATAGGGCTTGCCACAGAATATGCCCCTATCAGTATCATCGGTTCGGGAGGAAATATTAATAAGTTATTTCGTTTAGCGGACAAGAAAGATAAAAAAGCGTCTCTCCTACCCATCGAATCACTGCAAGATATATATGAAACATTGAAAGCCCTCTCTACCGAACAACGTATTAAACAATATAAGTTGAAACCGGACCGGGCCGATGTTATTGTTCCTGCTGCAGAAATATTTCTCGAGATAGCTACTCATGTAAAAGCTACCGGAATTATTGTACCTACCATCGGACTGTCTGACGGTATTATAGATAGCTTATACACGCAGAACATGAACAGGTCTGATTCTCCGCAATCTTGATGAATGAATATATAAAAAAACTCCTGATACCAATATATCCAGACTTAGTATCGGGAGTTTTTGTCTCATCTTGCTATAATGTATAGATTCATCTTTAAAAGAGTTAGGTATTCGGATTTTGTTCTTTATATTTGTGCAACTATATATTTGAAACAATATGGATATAAAACTTAGAATTGAGCAATCTTCGGATTATCATGAAACCGAAAACATTACACGGGAAGCATTCTGGAATCATTATTCTCCGGGATGTAACGAACATTACCTCCTTCATATTATGCGTAACCATCCTAAGTTTGTGCCGGAGCTCGATATTGTTGCAGAACATAATAACAAGATTGTCGGTAATGTTGTCTGCCTCAAATCATTTATCATGGCAGATGACGGTAACCAATATGAGGTTTTGAGCCTGGGGCCCATTTCTGTCCTCCCCGAATACCAACAGCAAGGTATCGGAGGAAGAATGATTGCACTTACCAAAAAATTAGCTTCCGAAATGGGATTTCGTGCTATTTTACTTTGTGGTGACCCGGATTATTATCTCCGACAAGGATTCATTCCTGCCGAAACATTAGGGATTCGCACTGAAGATAATATGTATGCTACTGCTCTTCATGTTTATGAATTATATGATAATGCTTTAGCCAATGCAAAAGGCCGTTATATAGAAGATGAAATATATCAGATTGATAGATCTGCTGCTAATGAGTTCGACAAACAATTTCCTCCAAAAGAAATTGAGGTTGGCACTCCGTCACAAAAACGATTTGAGCAGCTGGTAGTAATGAGAAGAAAAGCGATTTAAGGTCATTCAACCTTAAACCGCTTGGTTTGTACATCACGGGAGTTCGATCCTACCATGACATCAAATTCTCCTGGTTCGTAGATATATTCCAAGCCGGAATTATAGAATTTCAGATCATTTTCCGTGATAACGAAGTTAATGTCACGACTTTCACCACTCTTCAGGAAAATACGTTCAAAGCCTTTCAACTCCTTCACCGGACGGGCAATCTCTGCATATATATCACGAAGATATAGCTGCACTGTCTCGTAACCGTCGTAGTTTCCTTTATTGGTAACAGTCACAGAAACCGTTAACTCACCGTTTTTAGGTAAAGTTTCCGAGCTAATCTGAAGATCACTATAAACAAAGTCTGTATAACTCAAACCATATCCGAACGGATACAGAGGCTCATTACTCTCATCCAGATAATTGCTGGCATAACGATTAAATATACGATTGTCAGGATCAGGACGACCGGTATTCAGATGATTGTAGAATAATGGCAACTGTCCCACCGAACGCGGGAAAGTCGTTGTCAGTTTACCGCTTGGAGCTACCTTGCCGAACAGTACGTCAGCAACCGCATCCCCCGTTTCACTACCTCCAAACCAGACATTCAAGATGGAATGTACATTTGTAGCCTCCCAGTTCAAAACCAAAGGACGACCCGTGAACAAAAGAAGTACGACAGGTTTGCCCGTCTTCACCAGAGCTTTTAATAAGTCCTGTTGAGCATCGGGTATCTCCAGATTGGTACGTGAAACCGATTCACCACTCATTTCCGCACACTCACCCAAAGCAGCTACAATCACATCAGCACGGGCAGCTATACGCAAAGCCTCATCCAATAACTGCCGGTTGTCTCCACATTCAAGCGGCCGAATACCTGTAGCAGCCTTTTCCGTTTCTGCATCATAATATATGTTACTGCCTTTCGCGTACAGTATTTCAGCCTTATCACCCGCTGCCGAACGGATTCCTTCCAGTAACGTTCCGTGCCGGGAAGGAGTACATGTCATACTCCACATTCCACACATATTATTACGTGCATCTGCCATCGGACCGATCAGGGCAATCTTTCCTTTTATGTCCAAAGGAAGCAGATGACGATCGTTCTTCAACAAAACAAAAGTTTCAGTTGCAATCGTACGGGCGGAAGAACGATGTTCGGCCGTATAAAGTTTTTCCCGGGTACGCAGAGTATCACAATATTTATACGGATCGGAGAATAACCCCAATTTATATTTAGCTTCCAGGACACGACGGCAGGCCGCATTTATCTGTTCTTCCGTCACTTTTCCTTCTTTCAGGGATTCTTCCAGTGTGTTCAGAAAACCACAGGAAACCATATCCATATCTGTCCCTGCCTGCAAAGCACGTATGGAAGCTTCTTTCAGAGGGGCGACACCGTGGGAGGACATTTCGGCTATCGAATTATAATCTGTCACCAATAGTCCCCCGAAACCCCATTCATCTCGAAGCAGATCGGTCAGTAACCATTTATTGGCCGTGGCAGGAATACCGTCAACGATATTAAAAGAACTCATGACACTACCTACACCGGCATCAACGGCAGCTTTATAAGGAGCCAGATATTCGTTATACATACGCAGGCGGCTCATATCCACCACATTATAATCACGTCCTGATTCAGACGCTCCATAAAGTGCAAAATGTTTCACACAGGCAAGTATTTCATCGTTGCCCTGCATATTGTTTCCCTGATAACCACGCACATACGCTTTAGCCATTAAAGAACCCAGGTAAGGATCTTCCCCACTCCCTTCTGCGATACGTCCCCAGCGGGCGTCACGACAAATATCGACCATCGGGCTGAATGTCCAGTTAATACCGTCTGCGCTGGCTTCAATGGCAGAGATGCGTGCCATACGTTCGACGGCCAGAGTGTCCCAACTGCAAGAAAGCGCCAATGGGATCGGGAAAATAGTTTCGTAACCGTGGATAACGTCTGCACCTACAAGTAGAGGTATTTTCAACCGGCTTTCTTCTACCGCAAGGTGTTGCAGGGCATTAATTTTCTGGATCCCCTTGACATTGAAGAAGCCGCCTATTTCCTGTTTGCGAATCATATCGCTAAGTTCACCGTTCATCACCGAACCTGTCACGAGATCACCGCCCGAAGGCAGGTTCAGTTGTCCGAGTTTCTCACGGAGAGTCATCCGCTCCATTAAGTCGGTAATGAAACAGTCCATTTCATTCTCGTAATGATTCTGTGATAACAGAGTCGGTATTAATAATATATTATATATAACTAAAAGACAACATCTTTTCATTCTTCTCATCATTGACATGAATACTTTAATTAATTACCTTACTTCTAATCAGTGACTTCTTTAAACAGTTCAAATTTATCCAAAATAGGTCCTCCATTCATTCCCGGAGTAATACACAAGACACTTTGTCCTTTGGGTAAATTGATATAGATTTCTGTTTCTTCAAATTTATCATACCAGCCACCTGTATTCGGACAACGGATGACCTGACGTGAATTCCCTATTTGCAAATTAAGACCCACATCTTCTTCGCTCGTATAGCGTATCTTAAATAAGTACTCACCAGCATTTTCAGTAACGACATTAAAGATCAAACTACAATTACCAAAGAAATCCTTCACCACCTCACCATTTGAAGCATAAGGGTTGGCTATAATAGAAAGAGAGCTTCCAATCATTTCGCATTTCTCTGCCTCAATCAAACTTTTTTGTTCCCAATCCCTAATATCCTTACCTTGCAGAATAGCGAGAAGAACACTATCTTTTATGGTTTTATCCGTGTTACAAAAACCAAAAATAGATTTGTAATCCCAGCATGCATAAGCAACTTTCTTTTTCTGAAATATGGAGATTAAATCTCTATACCAATTATAACGTGAAGCATGGTTTCCAAACGGTAGACAGCCGAATTCTCCACAATATAATCTTACTCCATTATCTTTAGCCACTTTTAATGCCTGTTCTATTTCATGGGCAATGGTCCTTTTACTATACATTCTTCTATAAGGAGCAACAATCTTTTTCTCTTCATCAGACAATTTCTCAAAATCCTTTTCATTAATTAAATCACCCGGATATGTCAATGCCATATCCAGTTTGGCAAAGTCTGTCCACGACGCACGATAATGGGTCAATAGATAAGGCTCATAACAATGGAATGTCAACATGATATTACGATCACCCTTAGGTATCTGCAAATCTTTTATCGTATTAACACTATTATAAGAATTAGATCCTAATATAAGCATACGCTTGGATGCTACTTCCCGTAACTCCTTTATCAGGCGCTTTGCCAGTTCATTCCAAACCCCATTTTCCGGAGCTACCGGCTCATTCAATAATTCATATGCCAGTAAACTCTCCGGATACTTTTCCAATTCCCTATTTATAAGTTTCCACAAATGAATAAACTTGTCCTGTTCAATGGGATCTGTCCATAGAGGTCTCTCATTGTTGCCAAAATGATGAGAACGAAGAATATGAAAATCAAAAATTATCCGCATTTGAAACTCACGGCACCAACTAATTGCCTGATGTATCAATTCCATCGTTTCTGTATCTATATCCCCTGAAGGAGTAAATAACTGTTCTTCATCAACCGGCAAACGTAAATGATCAAATCCCATCTTTTTAAGAAAAGCTACTTCGTCCCTGCCAAACTTACTTTTCCGCAACTCACCCCTATCTTTACTTTGAGAAAGCCAGTGGCTAATATTCACTCCCCTCGTAATTTCGAAATTTGACTGTAGACTCTCCATCCGGACATTTCCCCATATTGTATGGTTAGTCCACATCACCGCAACTATAATTAATAATACTGTAACTCTCATTCGAACAATCTGATTCATCATTTTCTTTCTATCTTTACAACATTTACTTTATCCAGGTTAGGTCCTCCATTGGCTTCTGGAGTTATCACGATAGTATTTTCCCCTTTTAATAGTGTCACTGTCATTCCTGCACATTGTAACTTATTCCACCAACTACCGGATGCAGAACAATTCAGATTCTGTTGTACTCCTCCATTTACTTGAATCCGGACGGCAGCATCCACCTCACTCATATAGTAGACACTCAATTCATATAAGCCTTCCTCTTCTACCACTAAATTCAAGTTCAAACGTGCATCTCCATAAAAATTAGTAAGAAGTCGCTCGCCTGAAGCATACGGATTATCGCTCAAAGCCACTGATGTGCCACTTGAAGTTCCACTTTCGACCTCAACCATATAAGTCCCTCCGATATTGCTCTCACCCCTAAAAGGAATCAAGGGTAACCCCGCCTTGTTTCGCATATATCCCAACATAAAATTACGGAAACAATAACGGATATACTTAGGAGCAGCAACCTTATCTGAAGAGACTGTGACTACATCACCATCCCCAAATGATATATCCGATGCCGGATAGAAAACATAACATCCATTGACCAGTGTTTTTCCATCTGACAGCTCGAAATTTTGAAGCACACTATTCTTATCAATGTCCATCCAGCCACCACCTACATTTTTAAAAGTTAGTAGAACTCTACCATCCTCCATACACATTCCCTCAAAAGAAGGACTGGCGGAGATTATTTCACCATGCTCATAAGTTTGGTTCAAAGCCAAATGTGCCAGACGCATACCTACTCCTTTTTTATTTGCCGGATGTATCTGATTCTCCTCTGATAATGCAACCAAATCATTTGTACAAACCATACCAGCCGGCATAATCTCTTTCTGAACTTCATATTGGACCTCACGCAAAAGAGCAGAAACAATTCCTGTGGCTCCATTATCTTCCGGCAAAGCATACGGTGCTATCTCGGCATAATAAAAAGGCATATTTTCACCCGTCCCCAAAGAGCCTTCCCACAATGAACGCCACGATTTTACCAACTCTTTCATATTCTTCTGATATTCATACCATTTCCAGACATTCGATTCTCCTTGATACCACAGAAATCCTTTAGCTGCATACTTATGGCATGGATAAAGCATACCATTATATTTATCTCCACCGGGTAGCCATGATTCTATATCAGAACCACCCCAGGCAGCAACCACCAGTCCAACAGGAACATTCAACTTCTCCTGTAGCTCCAATGCAAAATAATAAGCAACAGCACTAAATCTTTTTACTTGTCCGGAAGAAGCAACCAGCCAGTCTCCTTTCAATTCATTTTGGGACACAGTTGCACTGTTACTTTCAACCGTCAACATACGAATTTCCGAATGTTTATCAGCATTTGTCACAGCCTCCTCCATATTATCTACAGGACATCCCTCCCAGCCTCCTAAAGGCATCTCCATATTCGACTGTCCGGAACATATCCAAACTTCCCCGATCAATATATTCCGTACGATTAATGGGGCGGAAGCACCATCATCAAACGAAAGAGTCTGCGTTTCAGGACCACCGGCAGGCGTCATAATAGACGCCTGCCATTGCCCTTTACCATCAACATTCACTACTATATCCTGCTTTATCCAAGAAGCTGATATTGTAACTGCACATTTAGGTGTAGCTTCTCCCCACAAAATTACTTTTGAGTTTTGCTGCAATACCATGTTATCACTAATCAAATGAGGCAGCTTTATTGAAGTAGGAGCCTTACTCACAGGGATATCATCATTAACAGATGTCTCCGAATCTCCACACCCATAAGCGAAGCCAGCTATCCATAGAAAAAACAGAAATATATATTTTGCCATATACCTACTTACTTCTTTATTTTACAAACCTCAAATTTATCAAGGATAGGACTTCCCGTTGGTTCCGGAGTGAAAGATATTGTGTTTTTACCAGCCGAAAGATTTACGACAGTCTTTGCATCTGTAAATTCACTCCACCAACCTCCGGAGTTCGGACAAGGTATCATTTGCTTCACTCCGCCATTCACTTGGGAGTAAATCCACACGTCAGTACCACAAACATAACGAATCTTCAAATAATAAACTCCCGCCTCTTCAACAGTCACATCAAATTTTAAATTAGAATCTCCCCAAAAATGATTCACATGTTTTCCTCCTGAAGCCGCAGTGTTGTCTTCTATAATCATAGTGCCTCCGCCTTTTTCACAATCCTCTGCCTCAACAGTATAGATGGTAGTCAGTTCCGCTCCTTCTCTCCCTAACAATATGTCGACTAAAGTGGCATCCTTCAATCCTCCGTCAGGAGTACAGAAACCAAAGATCGCATTGTATTCCCATGCACCATACGAAATCTCGGTCTCATTAAAAATAGAAACTAAATCACGATACCACGCATAACGTGAAGTCAGATTAGAATAAGGCAGGCAACCAAATTCACCACAATACAATTTCACTCCCTTTGCCCGAGCAGCCGTAACAGCCACATTGATGTTATTCAAAATAGATTCACGGGTATATTCCTGTTTATAGGGACGCACAATCTCCTGTTGATCGGCAGGAAGATTATTGAAATCTTCATCTCTGACCAAAAGTCCCGGATAATTCAACGGTAAATTAAGATTGGCAAAGTCTGTCCAACTAGCATGATAGTGAGTCAACAAGTAAGGCTCATAATAATGGAAAGTCAACATTATATTTTTATCTTCACTTGGTATCTGCAAATCACTTATTGTAGACACGCTATTCCACAAGTTAGAACCAATTATCAACATTCTTGCCGGGGCAACTTCACGCAATTCTGTTATCAGGCGATTCACTAACGTATTCCAAATATCACTGCTGGGAGCTACAGGTTCATTCAGTAACTCATACGCTAACATATCATCAGGATATTGTTGAAGCTTGTCATGAATTGTTTTCCACATCCGTACAAACTTATCCTGCTCTTCCTTACTAGTCCATAGAGGTTTATTATCCGCTTCATAATTATGAGACCGCAGTATATGAAAATCAAAAATTAATCTCATATTATACAATTGGCACCAATCTGCAGTTTTATATATCAGATTCAAAGTTTCTTCATCGACTTCACCTGATTCTGTAAACAACTGCTCTTCATCCACCGGTAACCGCAAATGGTCAAATCCCTGTTGACTTAAAAATATAGCATCGGTTTCCTTAAACTTATTCTTCCTTTCTTCTCCTCTTGCACTACTTTGTGAGAGCCAATTACCAATATTCACTCCTTTGTGAATTTCAAAACCAGAAAACTCTCCGCCAGTACCCGTTGAATATACATTAAGATTCACTTCCCGAGTGGTTTCATAGCTGGTAGTACTTACAACCAACTTCAAATGATAAATTCCCGGAGTCTCATTACTGTATTTAAATTCATCTCCGGTTCCCTCTTGTACTCCATCCACATACCATACAGCTTCTGCATATTCAAAAGGAGTATAAATAGCCTTTATCGTAATTGTCTCCCCCTGCTTTACATTGAGCTTTCCCAATTCCCCATTTTCACCTTTCATCGGTAATGTAGGGCTTGTTGCAATGATGCGAGGATAATTATCTGCCGAAATAGATTCTTCTGCCGCATCATCATTGCACGCGGCTATTAGTACATAAATACTAATAAAGAAAATTGATTTTATAATATTCCATGTTTTCATAATCATAGTATTTTATTCTTTGTCCCACCAAATTCTACAATTCCAGTTATCTTCTCCTCCCATTCTTCCGACTGCTTCATAATATCCGGTCGGATTATAAGTTTGCTCAAATAACGGGTACTTCAATCTTCTGGGAATAGTACGGGAGTCTTTGACTGCTGCGCCATATTCTGTTGAAGGTTTCAATACAGGATATCCCGAACGTCTCCAGTTAGAATAAGCTTCTGACGGATTAATCAAATGTAAAATCCATAATTGCTCATTGATAAACTGTAATTGTCCATCTTTATCTGATGGTAGCGGATTCCGGGACAGATAACTGGCCATTTCCGTATTGGAGACTTCTTCTCCCAGATCAAAGTTTTTCAGTAATCCCATGGCCGCCTTTACTCCATTTGAATAATGAGTCTCTACTGTTTTACTGTCATTGATGGCCGGCCAGCGTAGTTTTGCTTCTGCCAGTAAAAGTTCAGTTTCTGCATAACTCATAAAGATGGCCGGAGAATCTCCCTTTATAAATCCCTTGTTCAGTTGTGGACGACATTCCTTTCCGTAATACGTATCTCCATCCATAAATCCAGCAGGCCAATTATCCCACCAGTAGAATCCCGGTTTTATTGCTTCTATTGATTCCAGTTGCTTCGGAGCCTTCTCTATAATAAAGTCCGTCAAATCTGTTCTTAAAAATGGATCTGTTGAATCTTCGGCATAACATCTTCCTAAAATCAACAGACGGGGATCATTGGTCGTTTTTAACTTATCCCACATCGTAGTACAGAAATAACACATAGGAGCATTCTCCCGGCTACGCCACAACTGCGCCAAGCCATTACGCCTGAACTCCGTTTCGTCCCAATCCAATAAATCCATATAATGAATTAATGCATCATCTCCAACTCCCAAAAGACCCGATTCAATATTACAAATAGCAGTCACCCATTCTTCTGCAAGCTCCGGAGCTACTTTAACCAATCTCATGGCAATACGAAAGTTTAAAGTATTGGCAAATTTTCTCCACTTCTTTAGATCACCACTATAAATTATATCACCGGTCAGTTTATCAGCTTTTTCATCCAGTTGCTCCTCCGCTTCCAGAAGTTCTTTATGCATGTCTTTATAAATCAGTTCCTGCTCATCAAACTTTGGGGTAACATTTCCTGTTATATACCCCTGCTCTGCCTCAAAATATGGAATATCACCATACATATCAGTCAGGATAAGAAAAAAGTAGCATTTCAGAATCCTGGCCACCGCATTTATATTTTTCTGTTCAACATCTGCCTCCGTTCTCCAAAGAATATCCGCCAGATTTTTCAGATGACAAGTATAAATACGCTCCCATGGTTGTTGAAACTGTGCATCATCAATCAGGTATTCGCCACCAAAATGCGTTGCCGACCAGTCACCTTGCAGTTGTTGAACAAAACCTGAATAATAATAGGCAAACGGTTGTTCCATCAGCCAATCACCACCCATACATAATTGTATGTAGGATAACTGTGAGTTCGGATCGATAGTCGTAGCCACTACTGGATTTTTATTAAAATCCTCATAGTCTATGCAACTACTAAATCCCATCAAAAGGACACTTAACAGCAAAGAGTGCATCCACTTTATATTCAATATTCTTTTCATAGTCGGACAATTTAAAATTTAATATTCACATTCAATCCAAAACTTCTTCTGGAAGGTAACGAACCATATTCCAAACCTATAGCAGAAGTATTATAATTTGAGTCCGGATCAATATTCGGTACATTCTTATAGATAATAAAAGGATTTCGCGCAACAAATGAAACACTTAACGACTCAACATAACGCTCTATCAACTTTTTGGGAAAGGTATATCCGAACGTTAGCTCACGCATCTTGACGTAACTATTATCATAGATAAAAGGCAAAGCTGTCTTATCACAGATATATCCCCAATAATCGTATGGAGCAATCGCTTTGGTATTTTTCACCCAAGATACATTGCCTGCGGCATCCACTTGCTTAACAACTCCTTCTGCAACATACCCACCGGTAGATTGCCAGTTTCCTTCAGCAACTCCAGCTTCCAAACGCTGTTCTTCCGATTTATGCCATTCGTCACGTCCCCTTACAGTATATGCTGCTTTACCTGATTTGGCCAAGCCACGCGCTGTCATAGAATAAATATCTGCTCCTACTTTAATATCAAAAATTGCCGATAAAGTAAATTGCTTATATCTGAAAGTAGTCGTTAGTCCCCCTGTCCAGTCCCAGGTTGCTTTCCCTAACTTTTTCATATCACTGGTTATTTCAGGCAAACCGGAATCAGCATTGATAATCACGTCTCCCTGTTCATTTCTCAAGAAGTCCTGTCCCATAATTACTCCGTATTCTTCTCCTGGAACAGCCAGTACTTTTACTCCCAGCCAACGGGCAGCTGCCAATTCCAGACTCTCGATTCCTGTTGACAAGGACTTCACTTTGTTACTATTCTTCGAAAAGTTAAAATTAAAATCCCAAGAAAAATCTTTCGTTTGAACCGGTGTCGTATTCAATGCAATCTCTACTCCCGAATTTTCTATTTCCCCTGCATTTATCAGTTTGGTACCATAACCTGATGTTACTGATGTGGCAACATTCATAATCTGGTTATTACTGTTTTGTTTATAGTAAGTAAAATCCAGTCCGATCCGGTTATTCAGAAACTTCAAATCCACTCCAATCTCAAAAGAATTGGTTTTGGATGGTTTCAAATCTTTATTAGGAATAGTACCCGTACTAATATATCCCGTAGAATAATTACCAAAGGTTTTATCCGTCATAATGTAGTTCAAATCCAACATGAAAGGGTCTGCATCACTACCGACTTGTGCCCAGGAAGCTCTTAATTTACCAAATGAAAGAATCGGATTCGGCTTAATCAATTCTGAAAACAAGAAGCTTCCACCAACTGAAGGATAAAAATAAACGTTATTGTTTACCGGCAGTGTGGACGACTGATCCCGTCTTAATGTCACATCTGCATACAATAAATCTTTCCAGGAAAGGTTTACCATTCCAAATAACGAATTAATCTCTTTACGCCAGCTACCTTCAGTAATCTCTTTTTGCAGGAAACTTTGCAGAGCCACCGTCTCATGCATTGACATATTTTTAGCTGTTATGGTATGCGACTTATTATCTACGTGATACACATTCCCTCCTAATGTAATTCCATAATTGAAGCGTTTGAAGCTATTTTGATAATTAGCTATAAACTCCACATTATAAGACTTATTTTCAAAAGTACTTTTTTGTAATTGTCCCAATAAAGTACTAGGGGTAGAATATGGAATATAATCCATAAATGAGAAGTTCACGTTCTCACCACCACCGGTCAATTTGAAATACAGATTCTTATTTACACTATATTTAAATGAAGCGACTGCAAAATACTGGTCTTTCTGTGTCGTATTCTTCATTGCATATTGCACCCAATAGGGGTTGATATTCCAGACATCTCCTCGATTCCAGTCGTAGTAGGTTCCATCCGAATGCATATAATTATCCTTCAACCATACCTGGTCAAAGTTTCCTGCCAGGTTCATCAGATTGTTAGCTACATTCGTTCTTGAGTCTGCTAATGCCGGACGGTTCTTTACATATTCATTTACGTAATTGACTTTGAAATCAACTTCCAGTTTCTCTGCAAGCTTAAAGAATGTTCTTAAATCAATCGTATTCCTGCTTATTTTGGCATTAGGCATAATATCCTTATTAGTCAGATTCGTATACGACAATCTTATGCTATTGTTCTCTTTGGCAGAACTTAGAATCAAAGAATTTGTGGCTGTAACACCTGTGTTAAAGAATCCCTTTATATTGTCTTTCCTGTATATAAAAGGACGAGTCACTCCGTCGAAATACTTAAAAGCAATTCCTTCATCGTATCTGGGTCCCCAACTGGCACAAGCCGATTTTGCATCATCATCATTCAGATTAATTCTTCCATCCCATCCCTGGCCAAATTCTGTCTGAACATCATCATATTCTGTAAGTTGCTTTTCAAAAGTAACGGTTGAGTTTACCTCCACTCCTATCGCCCTGCGATTCTGATTCTTTTGTGCCTTCTTGGTCGTTATAAGAATAACTCCATGTGCAGCACGACTACCGTACAAAGCAGAAGCAGCAGGACCTTTCAACACAGACATGGATTCAATATCATCGGGATTGATGGACGAGATTCCATCTCCCAAATCATATCCTCCATAAGCACCGGCCGAACCGAAATTAGAATTATCCAACGGTACGCCATCTACTACATAAAGAGGTTGGTTGCTACCAGTTAAAGAAGTATTACCTCTAATAATTACTCTCGTACTTCCGGCAGGACCACCAGCCGTTTGAGAAATGACCAATCCCGGAATCTTACCGGCCAATGCGTTTATAACATTGGTCTCTTTCGCTTTTTCGAGTTCTTTTCCTTTCACGTCACTGACGGCATATCCCAAAGCTTTCCTGTCACGTTTAATACCTAAAGCAGTCACTACCACTTCATCAAGTCCGGCAGTTTCCTCTTTCAATACAATATCATAGGTACGCTGTGAATTGATTTTCAGTTCTTGTTCTCTATAGCCGATATAACTTATAATGAGAACACCACCGGGAGGCAGCACGATCTCAAAATTACCATTAACATCGGTTACCGTACCATGTGTCGCATTCTTAATTTTCACAGTCGCCCCTATCAGTGCCTCTCCTTTCTCATCAGAGACTTTTCCTTTAATCTTCCAATATTGCTGTTGCTGGGAACTACCCGTGTTTTCCAGAGTAGTATTTGCATAACTTCCTTCAGACCAAAGAAAAGCCAGCAAGGCACAAGCCATTAAAAATCTTAATTTTTTCATATTGTATTAAATTTATAAGAGTTATTCTATTCTATCACTAACGTAATGCATTACATATCTTCTCATTAATTTTCCGTAAGCGTTCTTCATCAAGCTTTACAACCTTACGGTCATAAGTCAGTAAGCCATTTATTTCAATCTCAACATCAGAGGTTTGTGTGTAAACAGCAGCAGAAAAACCTCTCGGAATAAGTTTATACAGCATATCCGCATATTTCTGATATTCGTCAGTAGCCTCTTGAGAAGAATTGAATTGGACGTATCCCCAATTCTTATCCGGTTCCCACAGATGTTCTTTACAGATCATACCAATTCCACCGAACTCTCCTAAAACATTTGCTCTTTGGGCATCATAAAGATACATTTCAGGAGCCGGATAATTATGTAAGTCAAGCATGTCCCCACATGTATAATGGTTGCCGCCACTTGCCGGATTTACTAAACGAGACGGATCATATTGTTTGGTCCAAGCTGCAATCTCCGGTGTTTTAAACTGTCCCCAAGCCTCATTAAACGGAACCCAGACACCAATACAAGGATAAGAATATAAGTAATCAATGACTTCTTTCCATTCCTTACGATAAACCGCTTCCGATTCTGGAGAACGTTTAAAATCAATACCATCAAAATAAGTCCGGTTCTGCCATTCATAATTACGATCACCACTTGGCATATCCTGCCATACAACAATCCCTAACTGGTCGCAATGTGTATACCATCGGGCCGGTTCCACTTTGATGTGTTTACGAATCATGTTAAAGCCAAAGTCTTTTGTCTTTTGAACATCATAACGCAAAGCCGCATCACTGGGAGCTGTATAGAGTCCGTCAGGCCACCACCCCTGATCCAAAGGACCAAATTGAAATAAATCCTGATTGTTCAGCTGCAACCGTACTATGCCATCCTTATCCCGTCGGGTTGAATATTTCCGCATGGCAACGTAGCCATTCACTTTATCCACTATCTTGCCATTGTTCTCCAAAGTCACCTCTGTTTTATAAAGAAAAGGAGATTGAGGTGACCATAGTTTAGCATTTTCGGGCATTGTCAGTTCTATTGCCTGTTTGTTTACGGCCAGCCCTTCGGTAACCAGTTGTTCACCATCAAAAACTTTCACTCTTACCCGGTCGGTAAAGTTCTCACTAGTAGTAACGGTCACATTGATCCGGCGTAGATCAATATCAGGCGTAGTACGCACGTTTGTGATGTGACATACAGGCACAGGCTCCAACCAAACAGTCTGCCAAATACCTGTAACTGGAGTGTACCAAACACCTTTCGGACGTTCTACTTGCTTTCCACGTGGTTGTACTCCTTTATCTGTCGGATCCCAGACACGAACAGTCAGTTTATTTCCTCCCTTTTTCAAGGCGGAAGATATATTAAATGAGAAAGGAGTGTATCCACCTGTATGTTCTCCTACTTTCATGTCATTTACCCACACATCGGTTTTCCAATCTACAGCTCCAAAATGAAGAAGAACATTCATACCATTCCATTTCTCGGGTACATTAAATACACGGTTATACCATACTTCCTTTTCACCTCCCACTCTTTTCCCTACTCCGGACAGCGAGGATTCAACGGCAAAAGGGACTAATATCTTACCATCGTATACAGCAGGAGCTTCCATTCCTTTAGGAACAATAGCATAATCCCAACAACCGTTCAGGTTCATCCATTGGGTACGCTCCATGATGGGACGCGGATATTCCGGTAATACATTATTCGGGTCTATCTGCTCTCCCCATTGAGTTTTTATTTTATCGCCAGCCGGCGACCATTGCGCAAATGCCGCAACATTAAAAATCAATATAAATAAGAATAAAAGAATAGGCCGGATGAAGTTCTTCATAAATTGCTTCGTTTAAAGTTAATAATAGATTTGATACTTTGTTCACGTATCCAAAAGTAGCCACTACCCTCTAAATTCAGTAGAATTATTGAAGCTATTCATATAACAATCGAATCAAATGAAGATTTTGATTCGATAATTGCCTATGTAGAAAAGATAATTGCAGTGAAAGGTTGGTTACATCTCTACAAAATCCTTTGGAAGTACTCCAAATTGTTTTTGGAAGCACTTTGCAAAATAAGAAGGAGTACTAAAACCAACAGCATAGCAGACTTCATTTATCTTATAAGATTTATCTTTGAGAAGTACAGCCGCCTTCTTTAGGCGCTCTACCCGGATATAATCATTGGGAGTCATATCAAGTATTCCTCTGATTTTCCGGTTCAAACTCGAACGGCTCATATTCAGCAACTGTGCCATACTATCCAGATTAAAATCCGGATCTTGCAAATTATCATAAACAATCTTATTTAGTTCTTCCAGAAAAATCTTGTCGGCGTTCGTCTGTGCCATCGTTGCAGTAAATACAAAAGGAGAATGACAGAATGCCTGCCTTAGCTTCTCTCGGTTACAAAGTAAACTTTCAATGGTAGCTATCAAATATTCTACCGAGAAGGGCTTCTCAATATATGCATCTGCCGCCAGTTTCAATCCCTCAATCTTTGATTCAAGATTTGTTTTAGCCGTCAACAGCACTATAGGGATATGACTATATGTAAGGTCTGTCTTCAATCGATGACATAATTCCATCCCGTCCATCCGAGGCATCATAACATCACTGATTAATAAATCAATATTTGCATCTTCCAATATTTCAAGAGCCTCCACCCCATCTTTTGCTTTCAGAACACTATAAGCCGAAGATAATTGTTTGGCTATGAATGTCAACATATCCTGATTGTCTTCTACCACCAGAATAACAGGGAGATGAGTTCCTTTTTCCTGCTCTTCCGCCATCGGATTTTCAATGCCTGATATCTTATCTTCCTTTTCTGATACATTTTCTTGCAGTTCTTGCACCTCCTCTACATGAGTGACCGGAATTTCCAGTACAAAACAATTGACTCCTTGCATATCCTCAAGATACACGGTTCCATGATGCAACTCTGCCAAAGAACGTGCCAAGGCAAGGCCAAGGCCTGTACCGGAAGCATATTCTTCGTTATTCTGAACCTGAACAAAAGGTTGAAAGATTTCCTCCCTCATATTAACAGGAATAACAGACCCGTCATTACATACTTTTATTATAAAACTGCCCGTTGCCTCATTATATTTTACTGTTATAGTTATATAGGTAGCTGCATATTTTACTGCATTACTCAACAAATTACTTATAATTTTAATCAATGCTTCGCGATCGACGGCTGCAGAAATATCTTCCTCCGGCAGATCAATAGAAAGCTTTATATTTTTCTGTCGCGCCAGAGATGTAAAACGAATATAGACTCCAGATACTATTTCCTGAATATTACACTCTGATAAAATTAGTGTGAAACTATTATTGGCCGTTTTGCGGAAGTCGAGTAATTGATTGATAAGATTCAATAAGCGATCCGAATTTTGCCTCATAATAACCAGATCCTCCCGTACGTCATCCGCCAGAGGCTTATCTTTCAAAATACACTCCAAAGGACCTTTGATTAACGTCAGCGGAGTTCGTATTTCATGTGCTACATTCGTAAAAAAGTTTATCTTGGCAGAATAAAGCTCACGTTCTTTCCTTTGCTCAAACTTCTCCATCTGCCTCATGTGCTTGCGAGCCATACGACGTTTGGAATATCGTATAATAAAATAAAAAATGCACAATGATAAAAGAACATAAACAGCATAAGCCCATCCCGTCAAATAAAATGGCGGACGAATATAAATATGTAATTTTAAAGGTGCATCATTCCAGATTCCATCGCTATTCACTCCTTTCGCATAAAGGGTATATGAGCCATAAGGCAAATTAGAATAACTGATTAATGATCCTCTTGCTTCATACCACTCTTTATCAAATCCTTCCAACTTATATAATAGTTTATTCTGATCCAAAGTAGAATATCCCAGTGTTGCAAAGCGAAATGAGAAGGAATTTTGAGATGCGGTCAGTTCTATAGAATCTGACACCGTTATACTCTGTTTCAAAGGTGAATCTTTGGTATTCGGCACTACTTCTTTATTGAATATCATAAAATCCGTAATCACCAGAGGAGATACATAATCATTATCAATAAAAGTAGATGGATCAAAAGATATAAGCCCTGCAATACAACCAAAATAGATTCTTCCATCCACCGTTTGATGACTTGAACGATAATTAAATTGATTGCTCAATAGTCCATCGGCAATAGTAAAGTTTTTAATGACTTTTGTTTCCGGCTGAAAACGAACCAACCCTTTATTAGTAGTCAGCCAGAAAATGCCCCGCTTATCTTCTACAATCTGATGAACAACATCACTTGGTAATCCGATAGAATTCGAATCATAGTGTTCGAAAGTCCCGGAATCTGAAACTAACCGGCAGAATCCCCCACCTTCGGTAGTAAACCATAACTGGTGACGGCTATCCTCGAATATACTCAAAACTTTATCATAAGGTAAACTCAATGAGTCATTTTCCTTATGATAGAAATGAATACACTTTCGTTTCTCTGTTTCCAACTTATACACACCATTAAAAGTTGCCAGCCAAAGGTGTCCTTTTAAATCTTCATGCAAATCATAGATCAAAGTCGGTGGAACTGATTCAACTCGCGAAAAGCGGTCATTCTCATTATGATATTCAAATAGTCCGTCAGCAGTTCCCAAATATATTTTGCCGGACGCCGTACGTCGAATCACAAAAATATCATTGGAACTCAATCCGCAGGAATCTTTTTTCCGGTAAGTTTTCACTGTATTTGTCTGCAAATTGATTCGATTAAGTCCTCCTGAAAACGTACCTACCCATAAAAAGCCATTCTCCAGACATAATCCATGGACATTATGGTAAATAGACTGATGATGGAATGGTTTCAATTCCTTCGTCACGGGATTATAATGAAACAAGCCCTTATCCTCCGTACCGATCCATAAATTTCCTTTTTCATCTTCCACGATTTCACGAACACGTTCACCTAATTCTTCCATCCCTTTATGAGGATATATTTTCTCAAAGAACGTATATTGTTTAGGATAATAGTTTATTCCTCCAAAATAAGACCCAATCCACATTCCTCCTTCTTTATCTTTATATAAAGAATAGACAACATTATCCGATAATGCATAGGAAGTTCCCACCAAACTTTGGATATGGGTTATAGCACCATTCTTGATATTATAAGTATAAATACCGGATTCTGTACCAATCCATAACTCGTTTTCAGAGTAAAGTGCTATTTCCCGTACATAAATATCATCTCCTTTATCATCTACAGATAGTAAAGTGCGGACTTGCCGGGTTGCCAGGTTGATCTCTTTCAATCCTTTAGTCAAACCGACATATAACAGATTTTCTTCCCCTTTAATTATTTTATTGACTACTTCATTCTTAAAGGGCTGGGTACCATCTTGAGCAGCAAAAGGATATACCGTGTTGAAATCATCAAGAGTAAAATATAGATTGTCTGCATAAAAAGCTCCCCAACAAGTCCCTTGGTCGAACAAAAAGTTTTTCATACCGGCCCATGGTATTTTCAACTGTACCATTTTTTGTTGTTGTGGATGAAAGCAAAAAAATCCATCGGCAGAAGATATATAAATACACCCTTTATTCTCACCAATCATATATACAGAACGATTGATACCTAAACCATCAGCAGTTTTTACATCAAAAAAATATGAGTTTTCCCGGGAAATAGAATAGATATAAACTCCGGTATCGGTACCTATCCAAATAGATCCCTCCTTATCTTCATAGAGTGCAGTAACACAATTATTCCCCAGCATACCGTTAGCCTTACAATATACTTGAAAAGAAGTACCATCAAAGCGATTTAATCCGTCCTTGGTACCAAACCACATAAAGCCAAGATGATCTTGCAGAATAGCATATATACTATTTTGCGATAAACCATCGTTGATGTTCCATGAACGAAAATAATACTGATTACTAGTCATTAAATTAGCGAATAGCAATACCGGATAACTAATTAATACTAATAACAAAAGTCTTTTCATAATATTAGACATTTAAAAATAAGCCTCCATCGCATGGCGAAATCACTCTGCATAGTTAATCCCTCACCTTTACAAATATACAAAATATTAGTAACCGACAACTATTTCACTATTATTTCCTATTAAATAATTGGAGAACTCCTTTCCTTTTTTACAAAAAGTCACTACTGACACTTTGTAATTCTTACTCTATCAGGAATCGTTTCTTTCCACCCTTTATCTGGAAAGAATATTTTTCTGTCACTACAGAAGTATTTTTCCAAGTCATTATTCCAGGATCAAGCGTAACATATCAACATTATGATATATTATTTAGCCTTTATACAACCAAATCATCATCATTTACATTCATGAGACCTCTTTTTGTTCTTTTCTATTTGCTATTACCAAAGATAAAAATAGAGAAATCAAAGGAAGGAAAGTAGAAAATACCAACATTTTTTATAGCATAGCGACACTATCCTAATGGTTTACTTACTTTATCCATAGCTTTTGGTTACACTATCCGCAGCTTTTGCTTACTTTATCCTTATGTTTTTCACAAATATAACGGTGCTTTTTATACAAATATGCAGCGTTTTTGTAAAAAACAAGCATAATTTTTCAGTAATTCAAAGGTGTTTTCTTGCTAACAGAGGAAAATTATAAAACATACGAGATAGTGAATTTCTCAATTACATATACAAATATCAGGATAATCAGTTTTTTAGTAACTTTATGTTGAAAGCCAGCCCATCCCGATCAATACCCAGAGTTCCAATATACAAAGCGGAAACCACATTGAACATGCCAGCCACACCGGAATTCCTTTACACCATTCACTACGGCGATAATGAATCATAAGGGCAGAACGGCGTTGGGTTCGATAACGTAACATGCAAAATACGACCGGTGGGATAATACAAAGAAAGAACAGGCCAATGATATGCCAACCATCTGTACGTGATACTATTGAAACCGAAGAAAGGTACATACACAATGGCAGGATAATGCAAAAGCTCCAATATGAAAAGAGTACAATCATTCCGCTCGTCCTTGCTCCTTTTCCTTTCTCACTCCATTTCTCGCCACAATAATACATATAATCGAAGAAGTAATAATGGTACTTCTTTGGATGCAACTTTTTCTGTTGACGTTCAAAATAGTTTAATGGCTTTTTCTTAGGAGGGTAATATTTCATGTCCGTTCTATGTACAGTTTATATGATGTAAAAAAGACGATTAATATCGGGAAAATCCTTCGTATTAATCGTCTTTCTATATTCAGTAGAATTTATTATAGCAACTGATCTTTTATAAAATCAATGACTTAATACTTCATTACCTTATTACTGCTTACAGTATTATACCAGTCAGTATTTGTACTCTGATCGTGCGCCCAGTCGGCGAATTTAGAATATGCATTCGTTATCACTGTCGTCTCTGTAGGATAAGCAAACTTTTCAGGTACACAAAGAGCCCATGTATTATTAACGGCTTTAATTACCTCAAGCACTTCCTTATCAGCCAATTGGCCATTCGCTGTAGCCGAATTAAATTGATTCAGATGAATTTCTGTTCTCTTTTGAGCTCCCCCCTGATATGCAATAAAGAAGTCTAAGCCATCTGTCACACTAGGGATGGATATTGCATTCTTGAGTTTTATGTTCACTTCAAGAGTATATATGTCTGTAAGAGGAGTACTAGCATTCCCCGTATTCAACATAGGACGTTGTGATCCAGTATATCCATACACATAATGTGCATCTCCAAATAAAGGAATCACAAGTTCATTACCGTTCGTTTCATAAGATGCATTTTCAAATATACCAGAATTTAATGAGTTGGTACGTTGGGTAGCACCTGCACCAAAACTTACCTCTTCCACATTACTTTTATCGATTCCTCGTATTCTTAATCCAGCACCTAATTGCTTCACAGCACCAACCGCACGCAGGTTGACTGTATATTTCAATTCTTTCACATCATTACCAGCAGCAGGCAAATTGACATTCAACACAATATCATTGAAATCATAGTCCCCCGCTTGCGGATAATTGTCTTCAAAGGCATAAGAATAAACTGCATTTCGAATCTCTACATCATCCGGATTTTCATCAGAATTGTATCCTTCTTTGATACATTCACCGTCAGCAGGAAGTATAAAATCAGCCTTACCCGGATTGCAATAGGTAGCGCCTTGCTGCAATCCTTTATTTACTAGCCATGCAAAAGGAGACCAGTCATAGTGCGCTTCACCTTTATATGTCTGATCTGTTATTTCACAAATGATATTATTTGTTACTTTAGAATTAGATTGAGCCAAACCACTAAGATTAGCAATCTCATTAATTCTCAATAAAGCAGTACCCACAGTTGGACCGGTAACAGTTCTATATAAGCTAGCCTTACCTGTACAAGTCAACATGGATTGCGCCTCCATTACAATGTCGTTGTCATTACCATTATAACCAAGCTCCTCGCAAATAGCTTCGGAAGTATTCCCCATAACAAGTGTGCCAAATTGGAATTTACCGGTTTTCAAATAACAACCATTTTTAATATTGGTATTATTGTTACCATTGATACTTTCAGCCTCCATAGTACCATGATTCACCAGTTCCATTCCATTTGTTGAAGCTTCATAGCGTTCCAACTGAAGTAATCCATAATTATAAAAGACTCCCACACCACCGTTGAAATCTAATACAGAGCAATTAATAGTGCCCGCATTATAGTTTTTAAATCCACTAGAACCATTTGTTATTTGGATAGTTCCCTTACCCGTGATACTTCCGCCCGGCATTACTGTTAAATAAGACTTATTTGTCAACACCAAGCTCGCATTTTTAGCTATCTCTACTTTCCCACCATTCTCAACTATAATTTCTGTAATATCGCTAAATTGATAACTACTTTCAATAATCCATGTACTTCCTTGAGGAACGATTACTTTCACAGCCTGGGCTCCACCACTGGTTCCAGTAGTAGTAAATCCTTTATTAAAAGTACCACTCTGAATTTTAAACCAACGTTCTTTTTCTTTGAATACAGGTAATTTAGCATATTCAAACCATCCGAAACCTGCACCCAAATCCCAATCAGCTTGGACATCAGTAGCTATTGCTTTTTTACTACTAATATCATCAGCCGTATAAGGAGCTGCCATAGCCGGTATACCTGTCGTCGTTACAGCTCGTGACATAGAGCGTGTAGGCACATCCTTTTCATGTCCAAGTTGTGCGGTTACTTCTCCATTTTCAATAGCTACGGGCTGCACCATATAATGTCCATGATTGTCTATACATGCAACAAACACTTTATTGAGAGCTGTTGCACAGTCCATCACGACATTCAAAGTTGTACTTTGATTGGCAGTTCCTTCCGCTAAGATTTTTGCTGTACTTTCCGAGCTTAATGGGTCAGCATCGAATATCTGTATCTTATAATCTGTACCCAAATCTCCATTAACCGACACATGTGCCGTCACTTTATGCGACATGGTCCAATCTCCATTAGGATCGATGTTCTTTACAGGAAAGGTTTCTTCGTAAGTTTGCTTCAGTTGATCTGCATTAAACAGAGTTTTCTCATTATCAACGCAACTAGTAAAGCTGATGGAGGACGCCAACAACGAAAAAGTGAAGACTTTTGCAATGTTCTGTTTCATAATCTTTGAATGCTTAAGTTTGCTTTATTTGCACAAAATATAAATCACCACTAATCAACAATCAGTAATGAACACACAAAGATAGTTGTATTTATAGATAAAAGACAGTTAAAGTTGTATTTTTCGGTACATAGTTAACATCTTTTAAAAGATGGAAATCTAATTATTTCTATTGAAAGATAGGTGGCTACATCATTGAATATAAAAAACTTAGAAGTATAAACATTGCAGTATGCAGCAAAAAACAAAGAGTTGCATATTCTATGCAACTCTCAATTAAACGACAAAGATTCAGTACTACAGAGCACTACAAAATCCCGAGTTCTTTCATTTCCCTATTGAAAGGATAAAAACTAAAAATTAAAAGGGGAAAATCAGAGGCAAAACAAAAATCATCACAATCCCCATAATAATCTGCAATGGTAATCCTACTTTTACATAATCCATAAAAGTATATTGACCGGCAGGCATCACCAGGGCGTTAGGCGGTGTAGAGAATGGAGAAGCGAAACACATACTTGCACCTACCGTCACAGCAAACAAGAAGGGAACCGGACTTACTCCGATCTGTATGGCACTTTGCAGAGCAATCGGTGCGAGTAAGACAGCCGTAGCTGTATTGCTGATAAACATCGTCATCAACGAAGTCGTAAAGTAAATACCTGCCATCAACGCAACAGGTCCGTATGATCCCAAGCCGTTAACCAGCGTATTGGAAATGTATTCCGAAGCTCCCGTTTTCTCCAATGCCAGAGACATAGGAAGCATAGCTGCAATCAATACAATACTCTCCCAGTTGATCGTTTTATAAGCTGCTTCTACATTACGAAAACATCCGGTTAATACCATCAATATACCCGCTATCATAACAGCCGTAACCGGAGCAACCGGAATAAAATCGAATACCATCATTACTACCATTAATACCATAATAGCAGCCGCTACCGGAGCTTTATAATCTAATGTAACTTTAGCCGCTTCCGCCAAAGGTTGTCCCAAAACAACCCAATCAGAATCTTCCTTGCTAAGACGAGCTATATTATTCCACGTTCCCTGAACCAGAAGCACATCACCACTATGAATCCGCTCATTTCCCAAATCCTGCAACAAGTATTCCTTTTTACGACGGATTCCTAATACGTTCACATTAAACTTATCACGAAAACCGGCTTCCTTAATTGTTTGGTTTATCAAATTAGAAGCTGGCATCAACACTATTTCAGCAATACCGATGTCATAAAAATCCAGAGAGTTAGTTGCGCTTTGAGTTTCTTCCGTTGCATGGTCACCTAAAATCTCTAGCAGGAAATCTTCTGCAAAAAGCTGTACCTTATCAAATTCTCCTGTCACATACAAAATATCCTCGGCCTGCAACATCGTGTCCGGTGCAGCAAACTTCTGGGTAATCGTTTTCAGAAAACGATGTTGCGATGCATCACCACGACGTACTTCCATGATATTCAAACCATATTTGCGACGAATATCCAAGTCAATAATCGTCTTGCCCAAAAGCCGGGAATCTTTTATTACCTGCAAACGAAACAGATTGCTGGAAAGCCCATATTCATTTACCAACTGTTTCAGTGACTTACCCGAACGTTTATTATCATCTTTCTGGCCTTTTTTAGAAAGAAACCATTTGCTAAGTGGCATCAATACCAGCGTACCGACAATCACACAGACAATGCCGACAGGCAGGAAAGAGAAGAAGGAAAGCGGTTCAAGTCCGGCAGAAGTCAACGTATTTTGTATCACAAGGTTCGGCGGAGTACCAATTAAAGTCATCATACCTCCCATACTACTTGCAAAAGCCAACGGCATCAACAGCCTGCTCGGATTCATACCGGCACTCATTGCCAGACTGACAACAATAGGAAGCATCAGTGCCACCGTTCCTGTGTTACTGACAAACGCACCAATGGCCGAAGTCACCAACATCACCAACAGAAACAACCGGATCTCACTGGTTCCCGCAAGTTTAAGAATACGGGAACTAATCATCTTTGCCAATCCCGTTTGAAAGATAGCCCCTCCCACTACAAACAATCCGATCATCATAATGACTACCGAATTGGAAAAACCGGAAAGTGCTTCATCAGGAGTTAATATCTGAAAAATAAGTAAGGCTATCAGTGCACACAGTGCCACAATATCCGAACGAACCTTGCCGTTCACGAAAAAGACAGCCGAAAGAACGAGAATAATAATGGTTATTAGCATACGTAATTAAATGATTGTTTTATTTTGACTCTATCAAAACTTATTTAGGTGAACAAAAATAGAAAATACTCCAGCGTTATTAAAACAAATTAGAAATGATTTTAGTTCATGAGACATCATTTAATATTTTAATACATTTTCTCTCTGAAAAAAGACTCGAAATCAAGCAAAATATGATACCATACAAGAACTACAAGACACCATACCTCCACTATTTCTTCATCGCATATAATTACAGTCTCACAATATAATGTTGAAAGACAATATATTTATGTATTATTTTTTGAAAGTTAAAGAACAATTCATATCTTTACACCTCATTTATATCAAACATTTTATGGCAAACAATTATTTGTTAAATTATTGGATTAACGAAGTTCATTGGGGTTATAATTATTTACTAGTAGTTATTTTGCTCCTTGTCATCAGCATCTTACTATATAGAATCCGAAAATTGCAAAAAACGATTAAAAAGACCAATCATTCCTACCGTTTCTCCTTTGATATTCTCGATAACCTTCCTTTCCCCATCTTTGTAAAAGATATTACAAACGATTTCCGATACTATTACTGGAATAAAGAATCAGCCGCTCAATCCGGCATTAGCAGTGAAGAGGCCATCGGACATACTGATTATGAAATTTACGGAGAAGAAAGAGGTGAAAAATACCGGCATATCGACAAAGAACTCATACAAGCAGGCAAAGTATATCGCAAAGAAGAGAAATACACCACTCCCGATGGAATCACCCATGATACTATTGCCGTTAAATCTATTATTTCATGGGAAGGAGAAAAGAAATGGCTGTTGGCAACCCGGTGGGATATCACACAACTCAAGAATTATGAAAGAGAATTAGTTGCCGCCAAGGAAGAACTGGAAAAAGCATTGAAGAAGCAAAAACTAGCTCTAAAAAGTATCGACTTCGGCCTTATCTATATTGATAAAAATTACCGGGTACAATGGGAGGAAACAAGACAAATAGCCAGCCTGGTAAAAGGCAGACGATACATACCGGGAAAAATTTGCTATCAGACCAGTGCACTTCGTAATGAACCGTGTGGACAATGTGCTTTCAAGAAAGCTATCGAACAGGGCAAAATTATCCGGCATACCATCAGAGTAGACGATGTAGATTTTGAAGTGACCGCAACACCTGTATTCGGCGATGAAAAGGAAACTGAAATTATTGGAGGATTACTTCGTTTTGAAAACATCACTGAAAAATTAAAGATGGACAAAATGCTGCAGGAAGCAAAGGAAAAAGCCGAAGAATCCAATCGGCTCAAATCTGCCTTTCTCGCTAATATGAGCCATGAAATACGAACCCCGCTAAATGCGATTGTAGGATTCTCCGAAATGGTTTGCCAAACGGAGGAAGAGGAAGAGAGAAAAGAATTTGTAAAAATCATCTCCAGCAACAATATCT
Organism: Bacteroides sp. D2; assembly: GCF_025147085.1. Lineage (NCBI taxonomy): Bacteria > Pseudomonadati > Bacteroidota > Bacteroidia > Bacteroidales > Bacteroidaceae > Bacteroides > Bacteroides sp. D2. The sequence continues at coordinate 5,688,045 of NZ_CP102261.1, forward strand.
TATTATTGCAACTGATAGACGACATCCTCGATCTTTCTAAAATTGAAGCCGGTACTATGGAATTCACATTTGCACAGACTGATATCAATGAATTGATGGAAGGTATTTGCAGACAAATGCAAGAAAAGAATTCTTCCCCAGACGTTCAAATCTTATTCACAGAGAAAGCAGATCAATGCATGATGTATACCGACCGCATACGTCTATCACAGGTTATCATCAACTTTACAAATAATGCTTTGAAATTCACCCCTAAAGGTTCTATCGAAATGGGATACCGGATTGAAGAAGCCAAAGATGAAATATACTTTTATGTAAAAGATACAGGTATCGGAATTCCTGCTGACAAGATAGATAAAGTGTTTGAACGCTTCGTCAAACTGAACTCCTTTATTAAAGGGACAGGACTCGGACTAGCCATCTGCCGCGTCATAGTAGAAAGACTGGGCGGGGTTATCGGAGTGGAATCTAAAGAAGGAGAAGGCTCTCGCTTCTGGTTCAGAATTCCAAGGTCAGAGAAAATTGAGAAATAATAAAAAGAAAAGAGGATATGGTGAAAAGTATGTTCCAATATCCTCTTTATCCTATATTCTTAATGTAAGAGTATGCTTAAAGTGCAGTCTCTAATATCCTGCGGGCAACAGCACCCGTTACATTTCCATTCTCTCCATATTTAGCACCACGTTCATTGAATCGGCGTTCGATTTCCAGAATAGTATCCTGTCCGATGTTCTCCTCATGCAAACGTGTAGTCAGCCCAAGTGAACGGAAGAACTCTTCGGTATGACAAATCGCTTCATCAATCCGTTCTTCTCGCGTACCGGAAGTAATTCCCCAGACTCTTTCACCATACTGCAAAAGTTTATCTCCTTTTTCCTCATGAAGCACCTGTAAAGTGGCAGGAAGAACAATGGCTAACGTATGACCATGTGTCAATCCGTGCAAAGCAGTAATTTCATGGCCAATCATGTGAGTTGCCCAGTCTTGCGACACTCCCATAGCAATAAATCCATTCAATGCCATTGTAGCCGAAAGCATAAAATCAGCCATCAGTTGATAATCATGCTGGTTTTCACGGATTTTCGGAGCTATTTCTACCAAAGTTTGTAAAATCCCTTCCGCCCAACGATCCATAATGCGGCTCTGCCCGGGAGTAGTCATATATTGCTCCATCACATGAACAAAGGTATCAGCCAAACCACAGGCCACCTGATGAGGAGGCAAGGTAAAGGTTACTTCCGGGTCAAGAATAGAGAAGATTGGATAGTTAGCATAAAAAGGATATTTCTCTTTTGTTTCACGACGGGAAATAACTGCCCCGTTATTCATCTCCGAACCGGTAGCGGGCAAAGTCAATACAGTGGCAAGAGGTACAGTATGAGTGACTGGACGTCCGGCAAGTACTAAATCCCAGGCATCACCATCATACAGGATTCCTGCGGAAATCAATTTCGTACCGTCAATAACGGAACCACCACCAACAGCCAGCAGATAATCTACTTTCTCTTCTTTTCCCAAAGCAATAGCTTTACGGAGAGTTTCAATGGCAGGATTGGGTTCGATTCCCCAGAATTCTACTGTAAAATGATTCTTCAATGCTTCCTTTACCTGATCGTACACTCCGTTTTTCTTCACGCTTCCACCGCCAAAAGTAATCATAATACGCTTGTCGGACGGTATTTCTTTAGCCAGCCGGGCAATCATCCCTTTTCCCATTATCAGTTTCACGGGATTTTGAAAAATAAAATTTTCCATATCTTAGTCTATTGTTATTATTTTGGTTATTAGTCACTATCCTTGCAAAGATACATGATTTATCCGAACCCTGTCAGAATCAAGCGAAGAATTGTTGTGCCACGGAAGGAACCATAGCCGACAACCAAGGTTTCATATCCTCTGCTACCAATAACCAATACAATAATAATATAATGAAAATGGCAATAGCAATACCTACTAAAACTTTTCTCTGTTTCATAATTGTTTTTGTTTAAATATTCAATATTTATAAGAACAGTTCAGGTTGAAAATTGTTCTATATCAGAAAAATGAAGGCAAAAGAGAAAAAAAGTCATTTTTTGTTTGCTGTTTCAAACAAAGTGTCTATATTTGCCCCCATAAAATTACAAAAGACAATGAGAACAATGTTAGTAAATACATATTGGTGGTGGCACCCGTTACAACTCCGACAGTCGTAAGGGAGCAGTGCTCGTATGTATATACCTCATTAAAGATATAACAGATTTGAAAGAGCCCTGTCGCAACTTGCGGCAGGGCTCTTTTTATTTGCCCATTTTCGAACAGATTTAGATAATAACATAAAAAAATAGATAGGATTATGAAAAGTTTTTTAGTTGACCAGGATGGCTATTACGGAGAATTCGGTGGTGCTTATGTACCAGAAATCCTCCACAAATGTGTTGAGGAACTGACAAACAAGTACCTCGAAGTGATTGAAAGCGAAGAATTTAAAAAGGAATTTGAGCAGTTATTACGCGACTACGTAGGACGCCCTTCCCCACTCTATCTGGCAAAACGCCTTTCCGAAAAGTATGGTTGCAAGTTGTATCTGAAACGGGAAGACCTGAATCATACCGGTGCACACAAAATTAACAACACCATCGGACAAATCTTGCTGGCACGCCGCATGGGAAAGAAGCGCATCATCGCCGAAACCGGAGCCGGACAACATGGAGTAGCAACAGCTACCGTATGTGCATTGATGGATATGGAATGTATCGTTTATATGGGAAAAACGGATGTAGAACGCCAACACATCAATGTGGAGAAAATGAAAATGCTGGGAGCTACCGTTATTCCCGTTACTTCCGGAAACATGACCTTGAAAGACGCAACCAACGAAGCGATCCGCGACTGGTGTTGCCATCCTGCCGACACTTATTATATTATCGGCTCTACCGTAGGTCCTCATCCTTATCCTGATATGGTGGCACGCCTGCAATCTGTTATCAGCGAAGAAATAAAAAAACAACTGCAAGAAAAAGAAGGGCGTGACTATCCGGATTATCTGATAGCCTGCGTTGGAGGAGGAAGTAATGCTGCCGGAACGATTTATCATTATATCAATGATGAACGGGTAGGCATCATCCTGGCAGAAGCCGGAGGTAAAGGAATAGAAACCGGAATGACCGCCGCTACCATCCAACTCGGTAAAATGGGAATTATCCACGGAGCGCGTACTTACGTCATCCAAAACGAAGACGGACAGATTGAAGAGCCTTACTCGATTTCCGCCGGACTGGATTATCCGGGCATTGGTCCGATACACGCCAATCTTGCCGCACAAAGACGTGCCAACGTTTTGGCAATCAATGACGACGAAGCAATAGAAGCCGCTTACGAACTAACTAAACTCGAAGGTATTATCCCTGCACTGGAATCCGCCCATGCATTAGGAGCTTTGAGAAAATTGAAGTTCAAACCGGAAGATATCGTTGTATTGACTGTTTCAGGACGAGGAGACAAAGATATTGAAACCTATTTATCGTTTAATGAACAGCAATAAGTAATTAGTAAACCATCATTCGTAATCAATAATCAAGCAATTATAGAAATGAAAACATTTAATTATACAACTCATAGCAAACAAGTGCTCGGAGATATGCATACTCCCGTCAGCATTTACCTGAAAGTGCGCGACATGTATCCGCAATCTGCATTAATGGAAAGTTCCGACTATCATGCCGGAGAAAATTCCTTGTCATTTATAGCCCTCTGTCCCCTGGCAAGTATCGGTATAAACGGCGGTATTGTCACTGCCAACTATCCCGATAACAGCCGCACGGAAGAACCCCTGACAAAAACCTTCCATGTAGAAAAGGCCATGAACCGGTTTATCAATCAATTCCAGGTGACCGGGGATAATAAGAATGTATGTGGACTTTACGGATACACGACGTTTAACGCTGTGAAATACTTCGAGCACATCCCGGTGAAAGAAAGTCACGATGAGCAAAATGACGCTCCGGATTTGCTATACATATTATATAAGTATGTCATTGTTTTCAATCATTTCAAAAATGAATTGACACTCGTTGAAATGTTGTCCGAAGGAGAAGAAAGCGGCTTACCGGAACTGGAAGCAGCCATCGAAAACCGGAATTATGCTTCTTACAACTTCTCTGTAACAGGTCCCGTTACCAGCCCTATCACCGACGAGGAGCATAAAGCCAATGTCCGCAAAGGAATTGCGCACTGTATGCGTGGAGATGTTTTCCAAATCGTACTTTCCAGAAGATTTATCCAACCTTATGCCGGAGATGATTTCAAAGTGTACCGCGCACTCCGCAGCATCAATCCTTCTCCTTATCTTTTCTACTTCGATTTCGGAGGATACCGCATCTTCGGTTCTTCACCGGAAACACATTGCAAAATCGAAGATGGTCGTGCTTACATCGATCCGATTGCCGGAACTACCCGCCGTACCGGAGATGTAGTAAAAGACCGGGAACTGACAGAAGCTTTATTGGCCGACCCTAAAGAAAATGCAGAGCATGTCATGCTGGTTGATCTTGCCAGAAACGACCTTTCCCGTAATTGTCATGATGTACGCGTACTATTCTATAAGGAACCACAATATTATAGTCATGTCATTCACCTGGTAAGCCGTGTCAGCGGTGTGTTGAATGAGGGCGCAGATAAAATAAAAACGTTTATTGATACGTTTCCTGCCGGCACATTAAGCGGTGCTCCCAAAGTACGCGCTATGCAGTTAATCAGCGAAATCGAACCACATAATCGTGGAGCCTATGGTGGCTGTATCGGTTTTATCGGATTGAACGGCGAATTAAATCAGGCTATCACTATCCGTACTTTTGTAAGCCGAAACAATGAACTCTGGTTCCAAGCCGGAGGGGGTATTGTAGCCCGCAGTCAGGATGAATATGAACTGCAAGAGGTGAACAACAAACTGGGAGCACTGAAAAAGGCGATTGATTTAGCTGTTAAATTAAAAAATTGAAAGCAGAGATAGTATTTGAACAACCATTTTACAATGACAATAAAAATGAAAATATTACTTTTAGATAACTACGACTCTTTCACTTATAACCTACTGCACGCAGTGAAAGAATTAGGGACTACAGATGTAGAAGTAGTCCGCAACGACCAGATAGAGCTTGATGAAGTAGACCGATTTGATAAAATCATTCTGTCTCCCGGACCGGGCATACCCGAAGAAGCCGGACTGCTATTACCTATTATTAAAAGATATGCCCCGACCAAAAGTATTCTGGGTGTCTGCCTCGGTCATCAAGCCATCGGCGAAGCTTTCGGAGCACGCTTGGAAAATCTCAAAGAAGTATATCACGGGGTACAGACTCCGATTACCATCCTTCACCAGGATTTGCTTTTTGAAGGGTTGGGAAAAGAAATCCCTGTTGGAAGATACCATTCCTGGGTAGTCAGCCGGAAAGTTTTTCCCGATTGTCTGGAAATAACGGCAGAAAGTCAGGAAGGACAAATCATGGCAATCCGCCATAAGACCTACAATGTACATGGTATTCAGTTCCATCCCGAATCAGTATTAACTCCGCAAGGAAAAGAAATTATTAAAAACTTCTTAAACGATTAAACTTATGAAACAGATTCTATACAAACTTTTCGAACATCAATATCTGGGACGCGATGAGGCTCGCACCATTTTACAGAACATCGCACAAGGAAAATATAATGATGTACAGGTAGCCTCTTTAATTACCGTCTTTCTGATGCGTAATATCTCTGTGGAAGAATTATGCGGTTTCCGCGATGCATTGCTTGAAATGCGTATTCCGGTTGATTTAAGTGAATTTGCTCCGATAGATATCGTAGGAACCGGAGGTGATGGAAAAAATACATTTAATATTTCTACAGCTTCCTGTTTTACTGTTGCCGGAGCCGGTTTCCCGGTTGTGAAACATGGTAATTACGGAGCAACATCAGTCAGCGGTGCCAGTAATGTGATGGAGCAACACGGTGTAAAGTTCACCAGTGACGTCGATCAACTGCGCCGTAGCATGGAGAAATGTAATCTTGCCTATCTGCATGCTCCTTTATTCAATCCGGCATTAAAGGCAGTTGCTCCGGTTCGTAAAGGATTGGCAGTGCGCACTTTCTTTAATATGCTCGGTCCGTTGGTTAATCCGGTATTACCGGCCTATCAGCTTTTAGGAGTTTACAACCTCCCGTTACTTCGCCTCTATACCTATACTTATCAGGAAAGCAAGACGAAATTTGCCGTTGTTCATAGTCTCGACGGATATGACGAAATCTCTCTGACAAATGAGTTTAAAGTGGCGACCAGCGATCATGAAAAGATTTACGCTCCCGAGAGTCTCGGATTCTCCCGCTATAAGGAAACTGATCTGGATGGTGGACAAACACCGGAAGATGCAGCTAAGATTTTCGACCAGATCATGAATAACACGGCTACGGAAGCTCAAAAAAATGTAGTGGTAGTCAATTCAGCTTTCGCCATCCATGTGATTTGTCCGGAGAAGACTATTGAAGAATGTATTGCTCTCGCCAAAGAGTCATTGGAAAGTGGACGCGCATTAGCTACCCTAAAAAAATTCATTGAATTGAACAGTTAATGTTTTATTTTTGCAAATCCATCATTTACAATTAATAATCCCACATCAATGAAAGATATATTATCAGAGATTATAGCAAACAAACGATTTGAAGTTGACCTGCAAAAGCAGGCTATCTCCATCGAGCAATTACAGGAAGGCATTAGCGAGGTTCCGACCTCTCGTTCTATGAAGCAGGCATTAGCCTCGTCTGCATCGGGTATTATCGCTGAATTCAAGCGTCGGTCTCCATCCAAAGGATGGATAAAGGAAGAAGCATGCCCGGAAGAGATTGTTCCCTCCTATGCAGCAGCAGGAGCTTCTGCCCTTTCCATCCTCACCGACGAGAAGTTTTTCGGAGGAAGCCTGAAGGACATCCGCACTGCACGCCCTTTGGTAGAGATCCCCATTCTTAGGAAGGACTTCATCATTGACGAATACCAGCTTTATCAAGCCAAAATTGTCGGTGCCGATGCCGTACTTCTTATCGCAGCCGCATTAGAACCGGAGAAATGTAATGAACTTGCAGAAAAAGCTCATGAACTAGGTCTGGAAGTTCTTCTGGAGATTCATAGCTCCGAGGAATTAATATACATCGACAAGAAAATAGATATGATAGGAATCAACAATCGTAATCTGGGTACTTTCTTCACTGATGTAGAAAACTCTTTCCGCTTGGCCGGACAGCTTCCCCAAGATGCTGTATTGGTATCCGAAAGCGGCATCTCCGATCCGGAAATAGTAAAACGACTTCGGGCAGCCGGATTCCGTGGATTCCTGATCGGTGAAACATTTATGAAAACACAGCAACCGGGAGAAACTTTACAGAATTTCCTGCAAGCAATCCAATAAACTAATTATTCAAAACGGACAGCCCTATGATTAACGGAAAAATTATCAAAGTATGCGGTATGCGTGAAGCTGAAAACATACAGGACGTAGAGTCTATCGAAGGCATAGATATGCTGGGATTCATCTTCTATCCTAAATCTCCCCGATATGTCTACGAGCTTCCGGCTTACTTGCCCATTCATGCCCGGCGTGTCGGAGTTTTCGTCAACGAAGACAAGCAGACAATCAGCATGTATGCTGATCGTTTCGGACTGAATTATGTACAGCTCCACGGAAATGAATCACCGGAATACTGCCGGTCCTTACATTCCACTGGATTGAAAATCATCAAGGCCTTTTCAGTAGACCGTCCCAAAGATTTGAGAAAGGTATATGACTACGAAAAAGTCTGTGATCTTTTTCTGTTCGATACCAAATGCGAACAGTATGGTGGTTCGGGAAATCAATTCGACTGGAGTATTCTGGATATGTACAATGGACATGTCCCCTTCCTTTTGAGTGGAGGCATTAACTCATACAGTGCCAATGCCCTGAAAGAGTTCAAGCATCCCCGGCTTGCCGGATACGATCTCAACAGCCGTTTTGAATTGAAACCGGGAGAAAAGGATCCGGAGCGTATCCGGACATTTTTAAACGAATTAAAATCATAATCTAAAAATTCCAACGTCATGAATAGAATTAATCAACTTTTCAATAGCAACAAGAAAGACATACTTTCTATTTATTTTTGTGCCGGTACTCCTACTTTGGATGGTACCGCTGATGTAATCCGCACGCTCGAAAAGCACGGAGTGAGTATGATTGAAGTCGGCATTCCTTTCAGTGATCCGATGGCAGATGGCATTGTTATTCAGAATGCCGCAACCCAAGCATTACGCAACGGTATGTCTCTAAAACTTCTTTTTGAACAATTACGGGATATTCGCAAGGACGTAAAAATCCCACTTGTGCTTATGGGATATTTAAACCCAATCATGCAATTCGGATTTGAGAATTTCTGCCGTAAATGTGTGGAATGTGGTATCGACGGCGTCATCATCCCTGATCTCCCTTTCCGTGATTACCAAGAACATTATCGTATCATTGCCGAACGCTATAACATCAGAGTGATTATGCTCATCACACCGGAAACCAGCGAAGAACGGGTACGCGAGATAGATACACATACCGACGGATTTATTTATATGGTTTCATCAGCAGCAACCACCGGAGCGCAACAGGATTTCAACGAACAAAAACGGGCTTACTTCAAAAAGATTGAAGATATGCATCTGAACAATCCGTTGATGGTGGGATTTGGTATCTCCAATAAAGCAACATTCCAAGCAGCTTGCGAACACGCTTCCGGAGCTATCATCGGCAGTAAGTTCGTCACTCTGCTCGAAGAAGAAAAAGACCCGGAAAAGGCGATTACCAGACTGAAAGAAGCCCTGAAGTAAGAGCCTCGGATGAAAATCTCCGCAGGTCGCAGGGCTATTTCCGCAAACCGTGGGGCTATTTCTGCAAGCCGTGGGGAGGTCGTACTTCACCCGTGGGACGAGCAGAGACGAGCCGTGAGCTGAACAAAAACAAGACGTGGACTGAACAGGATCGAGGCGTGGGCTGACAATCTCGTTGCCCCTGTCATTCACCGAATCCGAAGTCCGAACAACAACAGCAGCAGTCTTCCTTTCCTCGCCAATATTGCTGCTGTTGTTTACAACAGTAGTAATATTTCTCTTCTACTCTACTCTCTTGGGTTTCATTCGGTTTTCGCCCTTTATCCATCGGCGTTTCAGAGGTTTTTTCCACTGCACTTTTTTCCACTGGTTTTTGCATACTATTAACCACTGATTTGCTGTAGTCATTCTTTGCACACAGATACAGCAACAACACATAAATCCCTACAAGTTGCACTCCCCCTATCTGATACATCATGACGCTCAAATTGTCGTCTGCCCCAAAACAGATTTCTAACAGAAAATACCGGTCATTTTTCATTTTCTCTTTCGTTTTTTATTTAAAGCCGGACACTTCGTCCAACCTGCCCCAAAGATGAGGACATTTTTTCATACTACATATCGCAAAAATGCAACATAGATATTTTTTATAGCCTTGTCCTTCCAACTTTATATAATTCGTCATTTACCACTCATTATTCGCATTTAATCCGTATCTTTGCCAATGTTTTAACAGTAATTCAACAATTATGAGAGCAGAAACTCCTTCCGTTTTGTTAATTTACACGGGTGGGACTATCGGAATGATAGAGAATCCGGAAACAGGTGCCTTAGAAAATTTCAACTTCGATCATTTGCTTAAGCACGTCCCCGAACTGAAAAGATTCAACTACCGCATTTCCTCCTACCAATTCGATCCCCCTCTCGACTCTTCGGACATGGAACCTGCTTACTGGGCAAAACTGGTAAAGATCATCAATTACAATTATGATTATTTCGATGGTTTCGTCATCCTTCACGGAACAGACACAATGGCTTACACTGCCTCTGCACTAAGTTTCATGCTCGAAAATCTAAGCAAACCTGTCATCCTCACAGGTTCCCAGCTCCCGATCGGGACTTTGCGCACAGACGGAAAGGAAAACCTCATCACAGCCATCGAAATTGCAGCAGCTAAAAATCCGGATGGTACAGCCATTGTTCCGGAGGTTTGTATTTTCTTTGAGAATCATTTGATGCGTGGTAACCGTACCACCAAAATCAATGCGGAGAATTTCAATGCTTTCCGCTCTTTCAATTATCCGCCATTGGCACGGGTAGGTATCCACATTAAATATGAGCCTAATCTCATTCGGAAACCAGACCCGACAAAACCGTTAAAACCGCATTACCTGTTTGACACCAATGTGGTTATTCTAACACTTTTTCCGGGCATTCAAGAGAGTATCGTGACTTCTCTGCTTCATGTTCCGGGATTGAAAGCGGTTGTCATGAAAACCTTCGGTTCGGGAAATGCTCCGCAAAAAGAATGGTTCATCCGCCAACTAAAGGAAGCTACCGATCGTGGAATTATCATTGTCAACATTACACAATGTGCCTCCGGAGCAGTAGAAATGGGACGTTACGAAACAGGAATGCATCTTCTGGAAGCAGGTGTAATCAGTGGATATGACAGTACCCCCGAATGTGCCATAACAAAGCTCATGTTTTTATTGGGACATGGATTACCCAACAAGGATATCCGATATAAAATGAACTCCTGCTTAATAGGAGAAATCACCAAGTCTTAAGTTAAATCCATTTATTGTAACCCCCTGATTTTCATTTTAAACAGTTGTATAAAAGTGAAAATCAGGGGATTTCTCTTCATCATCATCAAGGCCGAATCAAACCTAAAAGAGCCAAAGAAGAACCAAAACGGAAGTATAGTTGTTTTCACTCCATAAAATAACAGAAAAAACATTTCCAATAAAAGATATGCAGTTATTTTTGTGATGGATTTGGTTACAAACAATCAAGCAATAATACATTATGATGAAGAAAACAATTCAATTTGTACCCATCATTGCAATAGCGATGGCAGGTACTATGTCTAGTTGTGTTGACTCTGGAAAGGATCTCTATGATCCGTCTTACGAAACACCTAACCCGATGGGAGATGGCTTTGCTGCTCCCGATGATATCGATTGGAACATGATAACCACTAAAAATGTCTCGGTCGAAGTGAAAGATGAAGAAGGAGGGTTATTTGCTTATTTAGTTGAAATATATGCAGAAGATCCTTTGACTAATGAAAGCGCTTCCGTGCTCGCTGCAAGGACAGCTAATAAAGAAAACAACTTTAAATTTACAGCTGCTGTCAGTCTGCTCCCAACTCAAAAGGGCATTTATGTGAAACAAACCGACCCCAAAGGACGTGAACAGGTATATCAGTTCGATGTACCCGAAAACAGCGATAATATTACCTGTAAACTCTATTATGCAGAATCTGCAGCACAGAATAGAGCGTTAATGAGTCGTGGCGTTGCTACAAGGAGTCTTGCTTTTGAAAAACCTGATTACTCTTCCATACCAGCCGATGCTAAGGAAGTTACAGAAATGACCGGAACGACTTTACTGCGTAATGCTAATTACAAAATCACCTCTGACTATAACGGTACATTCAAATTTGACGGATATGACGGTGATATCGCAACCAGAGTTTATGTAGATGCCCAATGGACTATTCCTGCAACTTTCCAATTCCAAAACGGAATTGAAATCATTGTGATGAACAATGCAAAGATTAAAGCATCAGGAACCATGACGTTCATAAGAAACTCCATGCTGACTATCATGGAAACAGGAGAAGTAAATGCAGACGATGTATCATTCACCAATGGAGCACCTGCCGCATTTAGAAATTGGGGTACACTAACTGTTGCAAACAAAATGACGCTACACTCCGGCGCAACACTTTACAATGAAGGAACCATAACAAGCAAGGATATCTCAATCAATTCTAACACAAAAATTGTGAATGACAATAAGATTGAGTTGAAAGGCGAATTAAATCTGCCATCCAACTTCTCATTAGAAAATAATGGAGAGATTTATGGAGAGGCATTAATTGCAAATTCTGATGCTGTTGCTACTAATAACAACATCATGAGATTTACAACCATCAGTCTCACCAATACAACATTCAACAATGCTTGTAGCATGGAAGCCACTACTTCTTTCTATGCGAACGGAGCAACATTCAACTTTACCCAGGGATACCTAAAAGCTCCTAAGATGGAGTTTGTCAATGGAACAGTAAACTTAAGCAATGGTTCTATGCTGGATGCAACTGTAAGTATTTATATGAACACCGGTCATGCTAAGTTTTATGGAAAAGGCGAAAATACTTCCATGATAAAATCTCCGGTTATAACCGGACAAGGTTTCACGTATGATGGTAATTTAGTCATTGAATGCGATAATCATGTTGAAAAAAGCCCATATTGGAACAACTTCTACGTGCAGAATGGTGCATACTTTACTAAAATGGGAGAATCCAAAGTTACGATAGAAGTCTGCACGGGTAAAAAGAATAACGGAAATGAAGGAGGAGATCCTGAAGATCCTAAGTTCCCGATCATCATGGACGATAATCGCAATTATGCTTATCTGTTTGAAGACCAATGGCCTTTATATGGGGATTACGATATGAACGACCTTGTTCTGATTATCAAGGAAAGAAAGATCTCCATCAATAAGAGCAATAAGGCAGAAGAGTTCACGTTAAGTCTTGATTTATCGGCTGCCGGAGCTACCAAGAGTATTGGAGCTGCTATCATGCTGGACGGTGTTCCTGCCAGTGCTATCACACAGCCGGTGGAATTCAGTGACAACTCTCTTTTTAAAGGTTTCAATGTGAATAGTAATCTGATTGAGAACGGACAGGACTATGCGGTTATTCCATTATTTGACGATGCTCACAAAGCATTGGGAAGAGACCGTTACGAACAGATCAATACAATTGCAGGTCACTCTGCCAATACGAGTCCTAAAAATATCAGTTTCACTATAAAGTTCAGCAATCCTATCTCCGTGGATGAGCTTAATATCAATAAACTGAATGTTTTCATTTTCGTAGAAGGAAACAGAAACCAGCGTAAGGAGATTCATATTGTCGGTTATCAACCAACTAAGTTGGCAAATACAGACTTGTTCGGAGGAAACAACGACGATAGTTCTACTTCCCGCAAGAGATATTACATCAGCAAAGATAACCTGGCATGGGGAATCATGGTTCCGACAGACTTCAAATGGCCTTTGGAATATGTGAATATCAAATCTGCTTACTCGTTATTCGAAAGTTGGGTGACCAGTGGCGGTACTAAAAATGAAGAATGGTGGAAAACTTTTGATTCATCAAGAGTATATAAATAAGCCTAACAATTAATCTTTAACACGGATTCCAGTTTTTATGGAATCCGTGTTTTTTCATTAAGATGCTGTAAGTTGCAATTAATAGAAAAAAAAGATATATCACGAATTTTACTCTCCAGATTGGGGATTATTCTAAAATAATATCTATATTTGCAGTGTATCACAAATATTATGTGACAACAATCTTAATCTATAAATCAAATAACAAAGCAAGCGATAGAAAGGTCTATTCGTATGAAGAAAAAAATATTACTAGTCGATGATAAATCGACAATCGGAAAAGTGGCCGGTGTGTATCTAGGAAAAGAGTATGATTTTACCTATTTGGAAGATCCCATCAAAGCAATAGAATGGCTTAATGAAGGCAATGTACCTGACCTCATTATTTCAGACATTCGTATGCCTCTCATGATGGGGGATGAATTCTTAAGATACATGAAGAACAATGAATTATTCAAGTCAATTCCTATCGTTATGTTATCCAGTGAGGAAAGTACAACGGAAAGAATCAGACTATTGGAAGAGGGAGCAGAAGACTATATCCTGAAACCATTCAACCCTTTGGAACTCAAAATCCGAATCAAAAAGATTATTGACTAATACCGGGTCTTCTACACATGCAATATTTTGTTTATATAGGCAGAGATAGCAAAACAATAGAACTACTCTCCCGACTAAGTATTGGGGTATTCTATGCTGCACCCAATTGTAGCAAAGCTGTCAAAGTATTGGAGAAAATACGCGAAAAATATGACGCAGCTCTATTTTTCGAACAAGTGAACATATCCAAAGATATTGCAGATATCCAATACATGCGTAAAAAGTATCCGGGGCTTTATATGGTACTCGTTATCGACTCCTTATCTAAGGAAGAAGCATCTGAATATCTTAAAGCCGGTATCAACAATACGATAAAATATGAAACAAGCCAGGAGGCTTTAAAAGATTTATCAACTTTCCTTAAACGAAGAAAAGATCAGAAAATAAAGGCACTTCAACTTAAAGCACAAAATATAAATGCTTTCCGCCTGCCTTTATGGAAAAGAACTTTTGATATTTTCTTTTCAGGAATGGCGATATTATGTCTTTCTCCTCTCTTAATATTTACTGCACTAGCTATCCGGATAGAAAGTAAGGGTCCTATTATCTACAAATCCAAGCGCGTAGGGAGTAATTATCAGATATTCGACTTCCTCAAATTCCGTTCGATGTATACTGATGCCGACAAGCATTTAAAGGATTTCAATGCCCTTAACCAATATCAGCAGGAAGATGAGGATATTTGGGGAGAAGAACCGGAAGCGGAAGTGAATGAAGAAATCGATGAAGAAGAAATCCTCTTGATATCTGACGATTTTGTAATCTCCGAAGAAGACTACATTAACAAGAAGTCCAAGGAAAAAAGCAATGCTTTCGTTAAGCTGGAAAATGACCCTCGAATAACTAAGATTGGACGTATTATACGTAAATATAGTATTGACGAGTTACCCCAGCTTATTAATATTTTAAAAGGGGATATGTCAATAGTAGGCAACCGCCCTCTCCCACTCTATGAAGCCGAGTTGCTGACAAGCGATGAACACATCGACCGTTTCATGGGTCCGGCCGGATTGACCGGTTTATGGCAGGTAGAGAAAAGAGGCGAAGCCGGTAAACTTTCTGCTGAAGAACGCAAGCAATTGGATATCACCTATGCAAAGACATTCTCTTTCTGGTTGGATATAAAGATTATTCTGAAAACAGTTACTGCATTCATTCAAAAAGAGAACGTATAATCTCCTTCCAGATGATAGACTCTTATATCTACATAATAGATGATCTGGTATTCTTCTGTACAGGGCTTTTGCTCCTATACCTCTTTGTGATGGCCATAGCCTCACATTTCAAACATATCACCTACCCGAAGGCTCAAAAGGAATATGGTTGCGCCATTCTCGTTCCGGAGGGAAGTATTCTTCCGGATATGTATAAAGAAGAAGCGTACGAGTTTATCACATACAGCGATCTACATCAGACAATCAACAGTTTAGACCAGGAACGATACGACCTGGTTCTCTTCCTGTCCAATACAGCATGCGCTTTATCTCCGCAATTCCTGAATAAGATATATAATGCCTATGATGCCGGTGTACAAGCCATCCAACTACATACGATAGTAGAAAACCGCAAAGGCATCTGTAATCGCTTCCGGGCTATACGTGAGGAAATAAAAAACAGCCTCTGTAGAGCCGGCAATACACAATTCGGACTGTCATCCAATTTATTGGGGACTAATATGGCAATCGACCTAAAATGGCTACAAAAGAACATGAAAAGTTCTAAGACTAATATCGAACGAAAATTATTCCGACAGAATATATACATTGACTACTTGCCGGATGTGATTGTTTATTGCCAGTCCGCACCCGCCTGTCCTTACCGGAAACGTATCCGGAAAACAACTTCCTACTTACTCCCTTCCATATTTGAAGGAAACTGGAGTTTCTGCAACCGGATCGTACAACAATTAACGCCTTCTCCACTTAAATTATGTATCTTCGTAAGTATTTGGACTTCGTTGATTACCGTATATAATTGGACCTTATCATTCGGATGGTGGATTGCACTTTTCGGTCTATTAATCACTTATAGCCTGGCAATTCCTGATTATCTGGTAGAGGACAAAAAGAAGAAAAAACATTCAATATGGAGAAGAAAACACTTAAACAGCGAATTAAAGAAAACCCCGGCTTAAAACAGGCTGTACATCGTTTTATCATGCATCCCGTTAAAACTCGCCCTAATTGGTGGATACGGCTCTTCGATTTCATATACCTGAAACGCGGAAAGGGTTCTGTCATCTATCGGAGTGTACGCAAAGACCTCCCTCCTTTCAACCGATTCTCTTTGGGTAAATATTCTGTTGTCGAAGACTTCTCCTGTCTGAATAATGCAGTTGGCGACTTGACAATCGGAGATTATACACGCATCGGATTGAGAAACACAATCATAGGTCCGGTTAATATTGGCAATCATGTCAACCTGGCACAGAATGTAACGGTCACAGGACTCAACCATAATTATCAGGATGCAGAAAAGATGATTGACGAACAAGGTGTCAGCACACTGCCTGTTGTCATCGAAGATGATGTATGGGTAGGTGCCAATTCGGTCATTCTACCGGGAGTAACTTTAGGGAAACATTGCGTAGTGGCTGCCGGAAGTGTAGTCAGTCATTCCGTCCCACCCTATTCAATATGTGCCGGATGCCCTGCTAGAATCATAAAAACATACGATTTCGAGACTAAAGAGTGGAAAAAAGTAGAGAAAACACCTGCTACTAACCATAAATAGTGAGAATAGCTACAGAATATACCTCATAAAGGTGATTGTGACACATTCTGAAACGCATTATCTTTGCAGTATCAGAATTGAATTAATTAGTCATAATTTTATTACGTAGCCACATTTAAGTAAAAAATGAAATAGAGTCCCGCCGAAGCGATTTCGTCGGGATTTTGTTTTTTATTACCTTAATCCAATCCACAGACTTAAATCCCATATAAATAAAAAACGAGCTAATTCTTTTTATAGAACCACTCGCCACTGCATCAGAAAAGCCTAAAGGCTTTTCCATAGTACCTCAAATTTCCTGAAAACTAATCTTCTTTTTACCTAAAAACGTCTTACCTATTGTTATCCTTTTACCTTCTACTAAAAACTTATCCTATTGAACTAAACTAAAAAACTTTTAATACCTTAAACTGTCTAATCTAATACCTTATTTAATATTTTCTTTTACCTTATAAACTAACAGCAATTTCTCAACTGCTTTGCAAAGGTACGAATATTTTTCGTGTGCGCAAACGGTTTTATATTTTATAACACTTCCGCAGGCTATAAATCTTTCACATCGCTCAATGCAACCAGCTTATTTACAATAGCATAGATAGTCAAACCGGCAGCACTATGTATTTGCAATTTTTTGCTAATATTTCTTCGGTGTGTAATCACCGTATGAATCGACAAAAAAAGCTTTTCCGCTATTTCCTTATTTGTCATTCCCTTCACCACACAGATGACGATTTCTTTTTCCCGCTGGCTAAGCGTATCCTGATTATCCATCTCTTCTTCTTCGGAAACCACATTCAATAAACCTGCAATTTTCTTAGAAAGAGTTTCCAAATCATCGAATATCGAAATAGACTCATCATACTTACCCAATAATGAAGCATCTACGAAAGAAGTAACCAACGCTATTAAACGTATTCTTTTACCGGATATTTCTTCTCGAAACTTAGCTACATCAAAGTAATCACCAAAAGTAGGATTGACAATTAACATTTCGGGACATTGCGTTCGGACGCAATCGTGCAAAGCTTCAACAGACAGTAATTCTATTGGTTGTACTTTTACGTTAGAAAGACGCTTCAATGCAGCAGTCAACCCACCACGAATAATTACAGAGGTCTCTGCAATAGCTATTCGAACTACTTCGTTATTTTTCATTTTCCCTAATCCTCCTTTCCAAATTCAGAATAGCAGGAACAAAAATATAGTCCTCAACCTTGCAATGAGATTCCAGTCCGGCTTCGCAAGCATATATGTCGAAAAGAGCCGCGTTCAGAAGATTTTCATTTGCTTTGGCAGGGCAATATTTAATAATGATATTTTTCAGTTCTGTCAATTTCTCCCCTACCTGATCGTGATGCTTGGAAAATGTACTGATCTGATAGTTTTTGGGAGCAACTCCTTTAATCAATGAATCGACATACTTAAATACGGTTTTCTCTTCATAATCCATGTGCTTACGCACCTCTCGTGTATATTCATCGAAAAACTTAAGGATGAGAAAAGCAACATCGTCTTGCGAACAGTCGATTGCCTCGATCAATTTACGACGAATAGCGGGAAGAGAAAAATCCAGAAAATAAATATGTGCCTGCCGCAGATAATCAATCAATGCAGGTATGGAAATATCATCTTTATCTCCATCGAGCCGGGAAAAGCCTTCAGCCATAAAGTTGACTACAATCAGAAAGGTCCGGCAGTCTACTCCATTCAGTTCACACACCTCCTTGACTGTCTTGTCACCGAACCCCAACGAAAGCCCAAAACGACTCATCACTTGCAACAAAGAATAATTATCGCTGATGAGATCGATCATCTTATCAGTTGGCTTATATTTTTGTAAATTATCCATCATACCTATTTATATTAGAGACTGCAAAGGAACGGAATATTTTGCTGAAATGCAATCATCATTTATAGGTATTTTAATTCGCCGGAAATAGCCAAATACTAATTATATGCTACTATTTTGTAGCGTAACTTTAGGCAAGCTAGTCTTTTTTTAGTAATTTTGTCGCTATCAATTTGTAATTAGTAACTCGTAATTTGTAATTAATAAAATGGCAAACGAACTCGAACTGAAATACGGCTGCAACCCTAATCAAAAGCCTGCCCGTATCTTCATGAAAGAAGGCGAACTCCCCATCGAAGTATTGAATGGACGTCCCGGTTATATCAATCTATTGGATGCATTCAACAGTTGGCAACTAGTGAAAGAACTGAAAGAAGCTACCGGACTGCCGGCTGCCGCGTCTTTCAAACATGTCAGCCCTGCAGGTGCTGCTGTTGCGGTAGAAATGAGCGACACGCTGAAGAAGATTTATTTTGTCGATGACATGAAACTATCTCCATTGGCTACAGCATACGCCCGTGCACGTGGAGCAGACCGTATGTCGTCTTACGGAGACTTTATCGCATTATCCGACACTTGTGACGAAGAAACAGCACGCATCATCAACCGTGAAGTATCCGACGGAGTCATTGCTCCTGACTATACTCCCGAAGCACTGGAGATTCTAAAGAATAAAAGAAAAGGAACCTATAATGTAATAAAGATAGATCCTGCATACCGCCCGGCTCCTATCGAACATAAAGATGTATTCGGAGTAACTTTCGAACAAGGAAGAAACGAATTGAAGATCGATGAAAGTCTTTTGAAAGAGATGCCTACGCAGAACAAGGAAATCCCGGCTGATGCAAAACGCGACTTAATCATTGCCTTAATCACTTTAAAATATACACAATCCAATTCTGTATGTTATGCCAAAGACGGACAGGCAATCGGTATTGGCGCAGGCCAACAGTCACGTATTCACTGTACGCGCCTGGCAGGAAATAAAGCAGATATCTGGTATTTACGCCAACACCCGAAAGTGATGAACTTGCCGTGGATTGAAAAAATCCGTCGTGCAGACCGTGACAATACGATTGACGTTTACATTTCGGAAGATTATGACGACGTACTGGCAGACGGTATCTGGCAACAGTTCTTCACTGAAAAGCCGGAAATACTGACACGCGAAGAAAAACGGGCATGGTTGGATACGATGACAGGCGTAGCTTTAGGATCAGATGCATTCTTCCCATTCGGAGATAATATAGAACGCGCACACAAGAGTGGCGTCAGCTATATTGCACAACCGGGCGGATCAGTACGTGACGATCATGTGATTGGAACTTGCGACAAATACAATATGGCAATGGCATTTACAGGCATCCGCTTGTTCCACCATTAAAAAGATCGACCATTTTTCCATATATCCCCATTTATAATGAGAAGGAGACAAATCTTCCATTATAAATGGGGATTTCCTATTTCTTTAAGACCCTCTATCTTTGCAGCGTTACATTTAAAAACGAATCAAAGATGAATAAAATTGGTGTATTTTATGGTTCCACAACCGGAACAACAGAAGACCTTGCCCGTCGAATTGCAGAGAAATTAGATGTACCATCGGCAGATGTATTTGATGTATCCAAGCTAACAGAGGCATTAGTCAATGAATATGACGTATTGGTGCTCGGCTCTTCCACATGGGGAGCAGGCGAACTTCAAGACGACTGGTACGATGGAGTAAAAGTTTTAAAGAAGTGTGATTTATCCCACAAATCTGTAGCCCTGTTCGGTTGCGGCGACTCTGACTCGTATAGCGACACATTCTGTGACGCAATAGGTATTCTCTATGAAGATCTGAAAGATACCCACTGCAAATTCTGTGGAGCAACAGATACTGCAGGCTATACCTTCGATTCCTCCATTGCCGTCGTAGACGGTAAGTTTGTAGGTCTTCCACTTGACGAAGTCAACGAAGATAGCAAAACAGACGAACGTATCAGCGCATGGGCTGAACAAGTGAAACAAGAAATTAGCTAATTTTACCTTAACATAAAAAGAATACTTTGCATCATGGCAACTGAAAGAATCATCCCCGGCGAAATCCGAATTTTTCTTAATCATATTTATGAGTTTAAGAAAGGCGTACGCAACATGGTACTTTACACAATGAGTAAAGAGCACGAAGAATTTGCCATCCGCCGATTGAAAAATCAAAAGATCAGTTATATGATACAGGAAGTAGGTACCAATAAAATTAACCTATTTTTTGGAAAGGCAGAATGTATGGAAGCCATGCGGCACATCATCATCCGTCCTTTAAACCAACTGACTGCCGAAGAAGATTTTATTTTAGGAGCCATGCTGGGATATGACCTTTGCCAGCAATGCAAACGATATTGCAGTAAAAAAGAAGGTATAAAGATGGCAGTTTAAGCGATAACCTTAGCATAAGTTTAGCTTTGTTTGTATGTAGTTTGTCTGAGTTGAATCGTTTCTGAAAAGGTAGTTTCCTGATGGTAGATATACTCAAGGAAACTGGTTGTAGAAGAAACGATTCGCTCAATTACAAACAAAATCGGTGACGCTATGAAATAATAAAGACAACTCTACACACTAACAACAGACAAAGGTGTATATCAGTAAAAATTATCATACTGAAATACACCTTTGTCTGTTTTATTTCATCTACTACTATATTTTTTTTACTCTTTAGATTAAAATTACCTACATATACTGAATTTAAGAAACAACTATGCCTAATATTAGGTATTGCCACATTTTTTAACCTCATCTAACTTTGCAGCCGATAAAATTATTAAAAAGATGAGAAAAATAACAGCAATCGTTATTCTTAGTCTCCTACCTTCTCTTACAATTCGAGCACAGGAGACAAAAGAAATTTCCAAAAGTAGTAATTCTTCTTCTACAGAAGAATATACAAAATTCCGTTTTGGAGGATACGGTGAAATGGTCGCTAATTTTAAAGATTATGGCATCAACCGTTTCTATGGAGGAAACGATGGTAATCCAAAGAAAAACAGGAATACCATTTCAATTCCCCGTTTCGTTTTAGCTTTTGATTATAAGTTCAATTCCAAATGGATACTCGGTGCAGAGATTGAGTTCGAATCTGGTGGAACAGGTACAGCTTTCGAATTAGAAAACACCGAAAACGGTGAATACGAAACAGAAGTTGAAAAAGGAGGTGAAGTAGCTATCGAACAATTTCACATCACACGTTTAATTCACCGCTCCCTCAATGTACGTGCCGGACATATTATTGTTCCGGTAGGATTGACTAACGCACACCATGAACCGATCAATTTCTTCGGAACTTCACGCCCGGAAGGTGAAACAAGCCTTTTGCCTTCTACCTGGCATGAAAATGGTCTGGAAATCTTTGGTTCTTTCGGAAAAGGGTATGCAAGCTTCGATTATCAAGCTATGGTGGTAGCAGGCCTGAATCCTAATGGATTCGATCGTAACACATGGGTAGGTAGTGGCAAACAGGGAATCTTTGAGGAAGACAACTTCACTTCTCCCGCGTATGTATTTCGTTTAGATTATAAAGGAGTTCCCAATTTACGTGTAGGTGCATCATTTTATTATTGTGCAGATGCAGGAGCCAACTCTGATAAAGAACAGACTTATGCAAGCTATGGAAAAATTCCGATAAGAATCTTCACCGCAGATGCACAGTATCGCAATAAATATGTAACGGCACGCGGTAATATCTTATATGGAAATTTAGGAAATTCATTAGGAGTAAGTCAGGCAAATGTCAAATTATCCAATAAATCGCCTTACAGCCGTCTGGCTCCGGTAGCGAAGAATGCCGTAAGTTATGCAGCAGAAGCCGGTATTAATATCCGCTCGGTCTTCGGAGGCAATAAAAAGATTCCGGTAATCTATCCATTTGCCCGCTATGAATACTACAACCCACAAGAGAAAGGGGAAAAAGGGCAAACGATGGAAAAACGTTGCCAAGTAAGTATGTGGACAGCGGGATTAAATTGGTACGCTTTGCCAAACTTAGTGATAAAAGCAGACTATGCAACCCGCCAGATTGGTACAAATAAAGTTTTTGGCGTATCAAAGTCATACAACAGTGAAAACGAATTTTCTATTGGAATTGCCTATATAGGATGGTTTATTAAGAAATAACAAATAATCAATTATTTAATTTTTATATGATGAAAACAAAATTCTTTTATGTCGCAGCCCTAATATTGGGATTAGCATTCACAACAACTTCTTGCAGCAGTGATGATGACAACCCAACAGTAGATCCTGCTAATATTGATTACACTCCTGAAAATGCATCAAGCTGGCATAACTACATGAGAAATGTAGCAGCACTTCTAAAAACAGATGCAACCAATCTCTACAACGCATGGAATTCAAGCTATAAAGGAGGTGAAAGCTATGCTTCCCTGTTCAAGGCTCATAGTGCCTCTCCTTACGCAAGCGCCTTGAGCTGTGTGGAAGAAATCGTGGATAAATGCGCGGAAATTGCCAATGAAGTCGGTACAGCCAAAATTGGTGACCCATACAACTTGTATAAAGCCGGAAATACTGAAGAAGCATTATATGCTGTGGAATCCTGGTACAGCTGGCATTCTCGTGATGACTATACCAATAACATTTATTCCATCCGGAATGCATATTACGGTTCTTTAGACGGTAATATAAATGCTAATTCTTTATCTACTGTTATCGCCGGTGTTAATTCATCATTAGATACCAAGATAAAGAATGCTATCCAAAAAGCAGCAAAAGCCATTCAGGATATTCCGCAACCTTTCCGTAATCATATTCCCAGTAACGAAACGGTAGCAGCTATGGATGCTTGTGCAGAGCTGGAAAGTATACTGAAGAATGACTTAAAATCCTATATTGCAAATAATAGCAACAATATCAATACGGACGCAGTACTTAATCCTGTAGTAACACAATATGTAGATGCAGTAGTAGTGCCTACCTACAAAAGTTTGAAAGAAAAAAATGACGCTCTCTACAATGCAGTAATAGCCCTTGCAGACAATCCGTCAAATAGTGCTTTTGAAACAGCTTGTGATGCTTGGATCACTGCTCGTGAACCATGGGAAAAGAGCGAAGCTTTCTTATTCGGTCCGGTAGACGAAATGGGACTTGATCCTAACATGGACAGCTGGCCTCTGGATCAGAACGCTATTGTACAAATACTGAATTCTCAAAGTTGGAGTGATCTCGAATGGAGTGAAGGTGATGATGAAGCTGCTGTCGAATCGGCACAAAATGTACGCGGTTTCCACACATTGGAATTCCTTCTCTACAAAAACGGTGAACCACGTAAAGTACAATAAAGCTTTATCTTAGCTAAGATATTATTGAGAAGTAAAGGTTGGAATTCAATGATCCACCTTTACTTCTTTGGTATGTTTAAAACATATTATTGAAACAAAGTCAATAAACAATGAATCACTTTCTAAAATATTCATTCTCTTTCTTTTGCCTGTTGGCATGCTCTGCCTGTGATGATGACGGAATTGACATATTGGATATCGAGATTCCGGAGGGCTATGCTCTATCAGCCGGAACATCAACTATTTTCTTGAATTCGTCTGTTGCTTATGACACGCCTGCAGATTGGATAACAGGAGCATACGATGTACGTTTCACCCGAGGCGACAGGCTATATGACGATGTACGTACAAGCAACAACGGGCATGGCGGCGGACTTGGCCCCGTTTATGCCGGTTATTCGTGCGGCAGTTGCCACCGGAATGCGGGACGTACCAAACCCTCTTTATGGACAGAGGGTGGATCGGGCAGCTATGGATTCTCTTCCATGCTAGTCTACATATCCCGTAAAAACGGAGCTTTCTTTCAAGATTATGGACGTGTGCTTCATGACCAGGCAATCTATGGAGTGCAACCGGAAGGCAAACTGTCTGTGGAATACACTTACGAGACATTTTCTTTCCCTGATGGAGAAGCCTACACGCTTTGCAAACCCAATTATACTATATCCGAATGGTATGCCGAAGAAATCAAACCGGAAGATTTGTTTTGTACCGTACGTATTCCATTACGCCATGTAGGCATGGGGCAAATGATGGCACTAGATCCTGTTGAAATTGAAGCACTTGCAGCAAAAAGTAATTATCCCGAATATGGAATCAGCGGACGATGTAATTACATCACCGAACGCGGAGTGAGAAGTCTGGGATTGTCCGGCAACAAAGCTCAACATGCCGATTTAACTGTAGAATTGGGATTCTCCAGTGATATGGGCGTTACCAACAGCCGCTATCCGGAAGAAATCTGTGAAGGACAAATACAAGTAAACCAAGGCAGCATGATGGGGCTTTCTTACGACCAACTGGATGTCAGCACAGAAGAGATGGAAAACGTAGATCTCTATATGCAAAGTCTTGGTGTTCCCGCCCGGCGTAATGTAAACGATCCGCAAGTAATCAAAGGGGAACAGAACTTCTATAAAGCCAAATGTCATCTCTGTCATGTGACCACTTTACACACTAAGACACGTGGTAGTGTTTTATTAAATAATACTCAACTCCCGTGGTTAGGCGGTCAAACGATTCACCCTTATTCTGATTATCTATTACATGATATGGGTTCTGAAATTATGGGAGTCGGACTGAACGACAACTATGTAAGCGGGCTGGCACGTGGAAACGAATGGCGTACTACCCCTCTTTGGGGAATCGGCTTACAAGAAAAGGTCAACGGACATACTTATTTCTTGCATGACGGACGTGCCCGCAATCTGACAGAAGCCATCATGTGGCATGGCGGAGAAGGAGAAGCATCAAAGAACTTATTTAAGAATATGAGTAAGGAAGACCGGGATGCGCTGATTGCATTTTTAAATTCACTTTAAACTAAAAGTAGTATATATAAAGTAATTATGAAGAGATTTATAATCATTGCCATGCTGACTGCCATAATGCCTTTGGCCGCTATGGCACAACATGAAGAAGATACAGAAAATGGTGTAGTATCATTAGCTGGAAGAGAAGGATTCACTATCGAAACCAAGAAAGGAGATTTTGTATTCAAACCCTATCTGCTCGTACAGACCAGTGCAAACTTCAATTGGTACGACGATGAAGGACTGGATAAAGCATACAATCAAGATAACATAGCCAACTCCGGATTTTCAGTTCCTTACGCCGTACTCGGATTCACCGGAAAGGCTTTCGATAAAGTATCTTTCAACCTTTCCATAAATGCGGCAGCCAGCGGAGGTGCATTACTTCAACAAGCCTGGTTTGATGTTCAACTGAAAAAGCAGTTTGCCATCCGGGTCGGTAAATTCAAAACTCCGTTTTCACATGCCTACCTGACAACACTGGGAGAAACATTGTTACCTAGTTTGCCAGTATCACTGACTGCTCCCGTTATCCTCCCCTATTCTTTGAATGCGGTAACACCCAATATTGGCACCGGATTCGATTTAGGTGTAGAGATTCACGGTTTGGTAGCTGATAAATTCGGGTATGAAATCGGTTTATTCAACGGTACGGGTGCAGCAGTAAATACAGCAACAAAAACATTTAGTGATGACTGGCACATTCCGTCTTTACTGTACGCCGGACGTTTCACCTATATGCCTAAAGGAGTGATGCCCGCTACACAGGGAAATCCGAACAGGCTGAATGAAGACAAAATCATGTTTGGTATTTCTACCTCTATCAATGTAGAAAGTGAAAATGAAAGTACCAATGATTATCGTGCCGGATTGGAGTTTGCAATGCTAAAGAACAAACTTTACCTCGGTGCTGAAGTCTATTATATGAATGTTGGCTTCACAAAAAGACAAAAGATTTCCGAGTCATATAATTACCTGGGCGGCTATGTACAAGGTGGTTACTTCGTTGCCCCCCGTCTGCAAGCAGCTGCACGCTATGATTTCTTCAACCGTAACGGAATGGACACCAATGGTTTTCTAAATATGCCAGCCGTGGGTATGAACTATTTTTTCAAGAACTGTAATCTGAAGTTACAAGCGATGTACCAGTATATTGCCCGTAAAGGTCATGATACCCAACTTGATCGGGATAACGACGATTTAGGTTTGGCAGTACATTCGGCCAGTATTCTACTTCAGTATACATTCTAAATAGCACAAGAAAGGATTTGTTTATGAAAAAATACATTCTTTTCGGGGGTTATCTACTGTTATTGGCATACATCACATCATGCGATGACGGACGTATTTACGAAAAGACAGAGACCCTATCAGAAGAAGGACGCACGCTGAAGATGAGCGGTAAGATCAATGGTATCAGTAAATGGCCCGATGGTTATAGTGTTGTAGTGGCAGGCTTCAGTGATGAGAGCGAGTATGCCGTTGTCACCAAAACAATTCCGGCGGTCGAAGATGATGAGATCCAGGTTACGATGACAGGAGTCAGTGATAAAGTAACCACTATTGAATTGTGCGTTATTAATAAATTGAGAAAACGAGTTATCAGTTTTCAGTCAATGGACGACCTTACAGCAGTTGACGACACCATCCTTATGGATGTGGGAACTGTAAATGTAGGTATGTACCATGGCATTCAAGAAAAAGTATTTAATACGACATGCGCACACTGTCATGGTGGAGGTAGTTCGGCAGCAGCCAACCTGTATCTGACAGAAGGCAAAAGTTACGAGGCACTGGTCAACCGCCCGTCGAAGAAAGTAGATGGCATGTTACTCGTCAAGCCGGGCAGTGCGCAAGAAAGCGTATTGCACACATTATTAAATACCACTATTAGTTCAACCTGGGGATACGATCACTCAAAAGAAATAGTATCATCCCCGATTTTGACCCTTATTGACGACTGGATCAATAACGGTGCGCAAGAATAAATAGTTATTTACCCAACTGATATGAACAACAAAAAACAACAGAATATTCAGTCTGAAAAGACGCTAACAGAGATTTTTAAATATAATGCAGGAGGAGAAGCTTCAGAGTATCATATTATCATTCATTCTACTAAACCGGAAGATACATACGAAGAACAGCTGAATGCAGTATTAAACACCTACGATTATTTACTTACCCAAGAATTGAAAGGAGCAGTTGCCATCCTCAAACGTTATTTCCTTAGTGACGCTGCCAATCAGGCAGATACACTACTGGCATTGACAACCGAAGGTTCGGACTGCGCACTTTCCATTGTGGAACAGCCCCCGCTGGACGGAACAAAAATTGCCTTATGGGTTTACCTGTTGACAGACGTACAGACACAAGTCTTACATAACGGGCTTTTTGAGGTGAAACACAGTGCCTATCGCCACTTCTGGGGCGGTAGTGCATTCAATCGTGCCGCCAATTCGGAATACCAGACCCGTCTATTATTGAATGACTATGTGATGCAACTCATGGAACAAGGTTGTAAACTGGCAGACAATTGTATCCGCACATGGTTTTTCGTGCAAAATGTAGATGTGAATTATGCCGGAGTAGTGAAAGCACGTAATGAAGTTTTCGTCACCCAAAACCTGACAGAAAAAACACATTATATTTCCAGCACAGGCATCGACGGCCGGCATGCCGACCCGAAAGTACTGGTACAAATGGATACTTACGCCGTAGCAGGACTGCAACCGGAACAGATTCATTTCCTCTATGCTCCTACCCATCTGAACCCAACTTATGAATATGGAGTAAGCTTTGAACGTGGCACGTATGTAGATTATAGCGACCGCCGACAGGTATTTATTTCAGGAACGGCAAGTATCAACAACAAAGGCGAAGTGGTATATCCCGGCAACATCCGCAAACAGACAGAACGAATGTGGGAGAATGTGGAAACCCTGTTGAAAGAAGCGGACTGCACGTTTGAAGATTTGGGACAAATGATTGTATATCTGCGTGACATAGCCGACTATGCAGTTGTTAAAGCAATGTATGACAAACGTTTCCCACATACTCCTAAAGTATTTGTTCATGCTCCGGTATGCCGTCCCGGATGGTTGATTGAGATGGAATGTATGGGAGTGAAAGAATGTAAGAATAAGGAATACGCTCCATTTTAATATCATAAAAGATTATACAGTTGAAAAGGTTACTTATTATCTTATATATCTGTCTGGTGGGACTACTCGCTGTGACTACTTTCGTAGAACAAGCGTATGGGACAGATTTTGTAGAAAGAAATATATATCATACATGCTGGTTTTGTTGTTTGTGGGGAACAATTGCCACCATTGCACTTGTTGCTCTCATCCGACGCGCTTTATGGCGACGGTTCCCCATATTGTTGTTTCATGGCTCCCTCCTCGTTATCTTGGTGGGGGCCATGATTACGTTTATCGGAAGCAAAAAAGGATACGTACACTTGCTTCCGGGGGCAACAATAGACAGTTTCCAGGAATCGGAAAGCGGCAGAAAAGCTGATCTGCCATTCACAATACAACTAGATAGTTTCCGTATAGCATACTATCCCGGAACAGAAGCACCGGCAGACTACATCAGCTATATCACCTACTCTCTTCCCGGACAGAAAAATGTTCTATTACACGAACAGATTTCAATGAATCGTATATTTACATCACAAGGTTTCCGTTTCTATCAGTCATCTTTCGATGATGACGGAAAAGGGAGCTGGCTGACTGTCAATTATGATCCATGGGGAACAGGAGTGACTTATGCGGGATATATCCTGCTCGGTCTCTCCATGATTTGGCTACTATTTTCCCGCAGTAGTGATTTCCGACGCCTGCTAAACCACCCGCTACTTAAAAAAGGAGGTGTATTTATACTGTTTATTTTCTGCCTTGCAGGTAACATGCAAGCACAAAAAAAACTCCTTCCTGCATTGAAACGAACACAAGCGGACAGTTTAGCACAGGAACAGGTTATTTATCACGACCGGGTAGTACCTTTCAACACATTAGCCCGTGATTTCATTCAGAAACTGACAGGAGAAGCTTCATATAAAGGATTGACACCTGAACAAGTGATAGGTGGCTGGTTACTTTATCCGGAAGTGTGGAGAAATGAGCCATTGATATACATCAAAAATACAGAATTACAGCATTTATTAAACTTACAAACACCTTATGCTCGATTAACTGATTTATTTGACGGTTCTGTTTATCGTCTCCGTGAACATTGGCAACGTGAACAAGGACAACAAAGCAAACTCGCCAAAGCAATCCAGGAAACAGATGAAAAAGTAGGCCTGATCCTGATGTTGGAAAAAGGAACATTCATCCATCCATTACCCACTGATGGCAGCGTGCAACCTCTCTCCGAACTGGAAGTGAAAGCAGAATTACTCTACAACCGGATTCCGTTCAGCAAGATTCTTTTTATGATAAATCTGTCATTGGGAGTGTTGTCTTTCCTGCTTCTACTTCATAACAGCCTGCAAAGAAATATCCTCTCGCCCAAAGCCAAAACGATTTCCCGCACAGCAGGAACTTTCTTTTCTGTTGCACTCTATCTTGCTTTCATATTCCATTTAGCAGGATATTGCCTGCGCTGGTACATTGGCGGTCGTATTCCACTTAGCAACGGTTACGAAACCATGCAGTTTATGGCTCTTTGTATTCTTTTGATAGCCTGTCTGCTCCATCGAAGATTCTCATTTATACTTCCATTCGGATTCCTCCTCTCCGGCTTTGCTTTGTTGGTCTCCTATCTGGGACAAATGAATCCCCAGATAACCCCATTAATGCCGGTGCTCGTCTCTCCATGGCTAAGTATTCATGTTTCATTGATTATGATGTCTTATGCCCTATTGGCATTCATCATGCTAAACGGAATACTGGCATTATGCCTCCGGAAAAAAGAATCGGAAAACAATGTCTCCGGAAACGACGCTATACAAGACAACCGGATAGAACAGTTGACGCTAGTCAGCCGCTTGCTGCTCTACCCTGCCACCTTCTTTTTAGGAGCAGGCATCTTTCTGGGAGCAGTTTGGGCAAACGTTTCCTGGGGACGATACTGGGCGTGGGACCCGAAAGAAGTATGGGCACTGATTACTTTTCTGGTATATGGAGTAGCCTTCCATTCACAAAGTCTGCGCATTTTCCGCAAGCCTCTATTCTTCCATATCTATATGATTCTTGCTTTCCTGACCGTCTTAATGACCTATTTCGGGGTAAATTATGTTCTTGGAGGGATGCATAGTTATGCAAACGCCTGAACCACTATATATAGCTAGTAATTGATAGAAGAATACCCATTTTAGGGGATTGCGGGAAAAGCGGAAAGCCCCTATCTTTGCAGTATCAGAATTAAATTAATTAGTCATAATTATATTACGTAGCCACATTAAAAATACATAGAAATCGGCCGAAGTGATTCACCCGCATTTCTTTTATTTGGTTGTTAAGTTGAAAAAACCATATAATGTATTCATTTTGGAATATGAATAGATGACATATTCTAAAAGAGGCAAGGACGTCCGGCTTGTGAAAGCCGGACGTTTTTTTATATCAGTAAGAGAATAAAGTGAAAGAGCTCATGCATTCATGAGCTCTTTCCAACCAGCCGTTTCAAAAGCGATATACTCCGCTATAAACTTCTCCATCTCTTCTTTCTTCACAGGATGCAACACCAGCTCTTCGAGCAGGGCAAACAACCATACCGTATTCAGGTGAATAAAGAAGTTAGTTATTGCTATATTGATATGCGGATATTTCTGCTTCATCCCTTGAAAAAAAACAGAAATCGTACGCGTCATCAAATCTGTATATTCAGAACGGAAGTTCTCCAAAACAGAACCTTGTGCCTGAAAAAGCAGCAACCGCAAACGGTCACGATGTTCAGAGACCAATCTGATATATTCCCGTACAGACATTTTCTGATAATCCGAATCCATAAAGACGTCTATCGTCATCTGATCTGCATCGTGATTATAAATCATAGCATACAGATCATTCAATACCGGTTTCAGAATCGTACGGAATATCTCATCCTTATTGGTGAAATAATGATAGATATTACTCACCGTCACCCCTGCCCTCGAAGCTATTTCACGCATAGAGGCATCCTTGTATCCCTTTTCCAGAAACACTTCTTCGGCTGCCTTCAAGATTCCCTCTTGTATATCTCCTTTCAAAAATTGCATAGTATCGCTGCTATTTATCAATTCATATTTGTAACCTGTCTGTTCACCATCCGGGCAAATATACCATTTTTCTTTTTCAATTCCTCCGGTGTTCCCATTTCAGCAACACTTCCATTCTCCAATACTACAATTTTGTCGGCATTGGCAACGGTTCGCATACGGTGCGCAATAATCAGCACCGTTTTGTTACGTACCAATTCAGATATACCTGCCTGTATCTTGGTTTCATTCTCAACATCAAGCGAAGCCGTAGCCTCATCCAACAGAACGATCGGAGCATCCTTCAACAAAGCGCGGGCAATGGAAATACGCTGACGCTCACCGCCGGATAATGTTTCTCCATTCTCACCGATAATCGTCTGGTATCCCTGCGGCATTTTAGTGACAAACTCATCACATTGTGCCAAGCGGGCAACTCTCCGGACTTCCTCATCCGTAGCATCCCGTTTGCCAATACGGATATTATCCATAATGGAAGCATTGAAAAGAACTACATCCTGAAAGACAACGGAATAGTTTTTCAACAAAGTTTCAGGATCAATCCGACTGATATCCTGCCCGCCGAGGGTAATCTTTCCCGACTGGATATCCCAGAAACGTGCCGCCAACCTGGCCGCCGTACTCTTGCCACTACCCGAAGGACCAACCAAAGCCGTTTTTTCACCTTGTCGGGCAATAAAAGACAAGTTATTCAGAATTTGTTTTCCCTGCTCATAAGCAAAGTCTACCTGTCTGAATTCGATATCATAACCTTGAGGAGTGAATTCGGTAGTCCCGTTTTGTACCGGCAATGCTTCCATCTCATTCATTCTATTGATACGCACATCCAAATAGAACAAAGCGGCAATATTATTCATCACCTCACTGACCGGAGCATACACACGCGACCCGATAACCATAAATATAAGATAGGTAAACAAATCAACCGTACCCGAAGCCAAGAGATTGGCACCAACGATAATAACGCTTGCCAGTCCGAGTTTCAATACACTTTGGGAACCGTTTACCAACATGCCGAGCACCAGTTCATTACGAGTCAATACCTTTTCATAGGTATCAATGCTCGCATCCAGTTTTTCCAGATAGTCTCTCTCCTGATTGTAGGATTTTATCTCCTGAATGGTATCGAGTCCTTCCTGGATATGTTCGGTCACCATCCGCTTGTTCAGATAATTACTTTCATTGCTTTTCTGTATTTCCTTCTTCGAGAAAAGAAGGATTGCGGCGGCAAGCGGCACTACCCAGAACAAAGCAATCGTCAACTGCCAGTTATAAAATGCCATGCCGACGGTAATAAGCAGAATACTGATAATGGAAGCAAATAACTGGGGAACCGCATGCGAGAAAGTATGCTCGAGATCAGTGCAGTCATCCATAATCGTGGCGGTGAGGTCGGAAAGATTCTTTTCGCCAAAGAAAGCCAGAGGCAACTTGCGAAGTTTTTCCGCCAATGAGATACGCCGGTTTGCACTCTCATCATAAACGGTGGTATAGGTACTACGATATTGCAATACCGCAAATATATACATGACTATCATAAAGACAATACCGAGTATGCTATAATAGAGAATACCATGCGTCACCGAAGCCGAAGGCTGAAACACAGGACGAAGATATTCCTCAAGAAAGAGAAAAACAAATACCGCCGGCAACATCAATACAATATCGAGCAGTGTAGTGAAAAACACACCTTTACAGAAATCTTTCGCTCCTTTAGTTGAAAGGGCAAAACGTCTTTTTATTACTTCAATCATTAGAAACCTCCTTTCCTATTGTCCAGCGAACAGATTGCTGGTATTCATTCCACATACGATAATAGATGCCTTGTTTTCCAAGCAGGTTGGCATGTGTACCTTGTTCCGCAATCTTCCCCTTGTCAATGACGAGGATATTGTCGGCATCAGTGATGCTTGAAAGACGATGAGCAATCATCAATACGGTTTTTCCTTTTGTCAGTTCTTTCAAGGCTTGCTGGATGAGATGCTCATTTTCGGGGTCGGCAAAAGCAGTCGCCTCATCCAGTACAATGATGGGAGCATTTTTCAGGATTGCACGTGCCAGTACGATCCGTTGCTGTTCCCCGCCGGAGAGATATGTTCCCTCCGTACCAATCTTCGTATTCAGTCCGAGCGGAAGTTTATTGATAATTTCCCGGCATTGTGCCATATCTACTGCCCGTTCCACTTCCTCCATTGTCGCGTCGGGATTACCATATTTGATATTTTCGAGCAGAGAAGTCTTGAACAGCTTTGTACTCTGGAACACGAAAGAAATATATTTCATCAGTTCTTCGGGAGCGATTTCTCTTACATTGATGCCACCTATTAAAACTTTCCCTTCCGTTGCCTCCCAGAAACGGGGAACTAGACGGGCAATCGTTGTTTTCCCTCCGCCCGAAGCTCCGACAAGAGCTACTGTGTTTCCTTGCGGAATAGTGAAACTAACATCATCCACCGCCTTTTGATTAGCTCCCGGATAGCTGAAGGAAACTTTTTCGAACTGAATACTGAATTCCTTTACCGGTTGTGGATGCTCTACAACAGTCAGGTGCTCATAAGCAACCAGATTCTCAAGACGTCCGATAGCTTCACTCGCCTGCCCCAAAGCCTGATTGAGATACATACTCTTCATGATACTTTGGGAGAATACAGGAGTAATGAGAACAAACAGGAAGAAATTAAGTAATACCGATGCATAATTACCTGAATAACCAATCAGCAAAATAGCCAACGGAGCAAGGAAAAACACAAAACCATTGATTATTACGGTATAGAGCGACATCGGCTTCTCCCACATTCGTGTATAGCCGAATACCATTTTATTATAATTCATGATACAGCGGTGAAAGTTCTTGAAAGAGTAAATAGTCTGCTGGAAAACCTTCACTACGGGAATTCCTCTCACATACTCTACAGCTTCGGTATTCATTTCCTCCAGAGAAGTCATGTAGCTTTTCATAAACTGCCGTCCTTCCGCATTCATCATAAACCCCATAACCAGCATGGCAATAATTACAGGGACGATACATGCCAGACCGAGTATCCAATCGAACACAAAAATCAGTATGGCAGCTACCAACGGCACTAGAAAAGTAGCCGCAAGGTCGGGCAACTGATGTGCCAGAAAACTATGGGTAACCCCTGCATTGTCATCTATAATCTTGCGAATACGTCCGCTCGTATTAATGTCAAAGAAGCCGAGAGGCATACGCACTATCTGGCGCATGGCTTCTTTGCGCAAATTCGATTCAACCCGAAAAGCTGCAAGATGCGAAGACATCAATGCGGCAAAATAAAGGACGATGCTCGCCACGGCCATGCCTGCCGCCCACCAGGCATACATCACCACATTACCGGAAGAGGTTATCTCTCCGTGTTCAAGCAGTTCTCTCACAATCAGCCAAATAAGGATATAAGGCAACATGCCCGCCAGGGCACTTAGGGCAGACAGCAGTATTGCCGCAGGCAAAAGCACTTTCCGTTTACCCATGTAGTTCTGAAGTTTTTTCAATGTACTCATAACGTACGTTCAATCTATATTAAGTTCGACAATCATTTAACTTATCGCTTGTTTTCAAAAAAGAACAATATTCGAAATCGTTCAAAAAAAAGAGAGCTTATATTTCTATAAGCTCTCTTCATCCCATTCAATCCGGTGCATGTGCACCTTTGATATATGATTAATCTCGACTCGTCTCTCACTGATTCGCATAAGTTTTCAATTATTTTCTGCAAAGGTACGGCTCGTCGGCAAGACGGACAATACCTAAAAATAATGAAATTTGCTATTCAGACTATAACGAATAAGTAATGATTGAAACAACAGAATAGTTATTCATGTTTCAGCCATGCACTTGGCAATACTTCTTTTTCACCTTTTTCATTCACCAGTTCCATCTGCAATACGCCTCCGTTACAATCGAAGTAACGTACCTCTATCGGATGAAGCCCGGCTTTCAAAGCCTTCTGCACAATAATCTCTACCGGCGAATGTGCTCCATCATTATCTCCCAACAATTCACCGTCAAGCATTAATGTGCTACCGTCGTCCGAGAGAAGGGCAAATGTATAGATACCATCGGCAGGAACTTCCAGATAGCCGGTCAATACCAGACCGATATTTCCTTTCACCTCTTCGGGAATGGATACCGATTCCACCACATACTCCCCTTTGACAGGAGCTGCATCCATATCCGCACAAAGATTACCACGGAAATCGTGCCATACTGCTTTCAAACCGGACTGCAAAGCAGCCGGAGCAGTCACCGCCTCCGCATAAGGAGCCTTTACATACTTGGTACGCACCACATCCGAAGGAGAGCCATCCGGACGGAAAGTACGGAAAGCGAAATCCGTAGTCTTCCCAACTTCCAAAGCGCCGTTATAAAGAGCTGATTCTTTGGTAGGCATACTGCCGTCTGTCGTATAACGTATTTCAGTACCGGGTAACGGACAAGTCAATTCCACAGTTGTTTCATCAATAAATGCATTCACTTTATAGAATCCCTGCAAGTCAGGCACCCTATAATTTACCCTCATCACATCCATCCGCTTAAATTGCGGAACAAGCTGACGATAGAATTCTTCGAGACCCGGTTTAGCTGCCGGCTCCGCCCAAGCTATTTCACTCAACGCTATCATACGGGGAACAATCAAATATTCAATGCGCTTCATTGTCGGAATCCATTCAGCCCAGAGATTCGCCTGCACACCCCAGATATATTTCTTCTGTTCCGGTGATAACCGCTCGTCTGCACACGGATCATACGCAAGTATTTTCTTTACTGAATTCTGATCCTGCGCATAATCGAAATAGAAATATTCATTCGGACAAGCAATCACTTTCTGCTTTTGTGCAGTTGCCGTAGGCAATGCATCTTTCGCCCAACTTCTCCACCATGTAATGGCAGCATCGGAAGATAATCCGTCGGATACCACTTCATCCCAGCCTATGAGTTTCTTTCCATTGGCAAGGAAGAATTTCTCCATGTCACGTAC
Source organism: Bacteroides sp. D2 (assembly GCF_025147085.1). Taxonomy (NCBI): domain Bacteria; kingdom Pseudomonadati; phylum Bacteroidota; class Bacteroidia; order Bacteroidales; family Bacteroidaceae; genus Bacteroides; species Bacteroides sp. D2. The sequence continues at coordinate 5,724,573 of NZ_CP102261.1, forward strand.
AAACCATGCCTGAAGTTCTTCTACCGAACCCAGTTTCTCCGTACGAATCCGTTTCTGACAAAGAGGACATTTCTTCCAGTTGGCTTTTTCCACTTCATCACCACCCATGTGCACATATTCATAAGGGAAAAGTTCAAAAACTTCTTTGAACACATTCTGACAGAACTCCAGCGTTGTATCTTTGCCCGGACAGATAGGAGAAGAGAAAGTTTCCCCCCACCCGATTAATCCGTCGCACGCCAATTCCGGATATTGACCGATAGCTGCCAGGAAATGTCCCGGCATATCAATCTCGGGAATGACATCAATGCCTCTTTGCGTAGCATAGGCTACTATTTCTTTTATATCATCATGAGTGTAATAACCTCCATACAGCGTATCTCCTTCCACAATGCGTATCTTATCTTCCGGAATCAGGAAATCGGTATTATCTTCTTCTTTCGCACGTGCCATACAGGTACGATCCTGCGTATTGAATTTACGCCAGGCCCCTTTTTCTGTAAGCAACGGGTACTTCTCGATCTCTATACGCCAACCCTGATCGTCAGACAGATGCCAGTGGAACTTATTAAGTTTATACAAAGACATCAGATCTAATACATGCTTCACTTCTTTTTTATTCCAGAAATGGCGGGAAGCATCCAACATAAATCCACGCCATTCAAACCGTGGCGCATCTTCTATTTGCACGACAGGGATAGAATAATTCTGTTTCTCTCCCTGCACTTCTATCGTTGCTGGAAGCAACTGGCGAATAGTAGTAATAGCAGAAATAATACCTGAATAGTCAGTTGCCTCTACCCGAATATACTCCGGCGTAGACTCAAGTTTATAAGAGCCGGGCTTTCCAACAGTATCCTTCAACTGAAAATACATATCTACCTGACTCTTATCAGTAGTGACTTCAACAGAAGACGATATGACATTCCGAAGAATTTCCTGCAGGTATCCGGCAGCCGGAAACAACGACTGATCGGAAACTCCGATCTTCATGCCATCTTTTAAAACAAACGAGCCCGACTGCTCGGTCAGACTAACGGGGGTAGGCAAGATTGCAATTTCTTGCTTGACGGTAGACGTACAAGAAGAAAAAACACAAGCTGACACAATGAGTAAAGAGCTACTTAATTTTTTGAACATGCGGTTAACTATTTAATAAATTAATTGTCCTGTTTTTAATTGACCATCTATATATAATACAACTAAAACGCATAAACTACTAAAAAGGCGAAAAAAGTTTTTTGCGACTTCATATCACAAACTCCTATTAATGTTTATCTTTGCTCCCCAATCCCATTACAAACAACTATAAAGAGTCACTTCAATGTCAAGAGAGAAAATACTAATCACAACCTCATGGATCAGCACAATTGGCAATGCAATCCTGTCCGCATCCAAAATCATAATCGGTTTATTTGCCGGTAGTTTAGCCGTAGTCGGCGACGGTATCGACTCGGCAACCGACGTCGTGATCTCTATCGTTATGATTTTTACGGCACGCCTCATCAACCGCCCTCCTTCAAAGAAATATGTATTCGGATATGAGAAAGCGGAAGGGATCGCAACAAAGATTCTATCACTCGTGATATTTTATGCCGGCGTACAAATGTTGCTATCATCCACAAAAAGCATCTTTTCAGATGAAGTGAAAGAGATACCATCGGCTATCGCCATCTATGTCACTATATTTTCTATTATCGGTAAACTCTTACTGGCTTCATACCAGTACAAACAGGGAAAGAAGATCAACAGTTCCATGCTGACGGCCAATGCCATCAATATGCGTAATGATGTTGTCATCTCAACAGGGGTCTTATTAGGATTGATATTTACTTTCATCTTCAAATTACCGATACTCGATTCGATAACAGGATTGATAATCAGTCTCTTTATTATCAAATCTTCCATCAGTATTTTCATAGATTCGAATGTGGAGCTAATGGACGGAGTGAAAGATGTCAATGTATACAACAAGATATTCGAGGCTGTAGAGAAAGTGCCCGGTGCCAGTAATCCGCATCGTGTCAGATCACGAATGATAGGAAATCTCTATATGATTACCCTTGATATAGAAGTAAATCCGGAAATCACAATCACGCAAGCTCATGAGATTGCCGATTCGGTAGAGAAAAGCATTATCAATTCGATAGATAACGTATATGACATTCTGGTACATGTGGAACCCGCCGGTAAATGTCAGACAGGAGAAAAATTCGGGGTCGATAAAGATATGGTTTGATCCATCTCTACACAGAGTTTTTTTCACTTTCCTCTATCACCTATCACCTGCACTTCTAAAAGCCTTTATTCATGGCACTTTTAGGGATGGTGATAGGTTGCAAACAACCTATCACCACATCTGTCACCTATCACCGCCCGATCAATCAATGATTAATAAGGAGAAAAGTATGAATCTCTATACGGCATATTAGTTTCACCCGCTTGAAACTGTTAGTTTCAAGGCTTGGAACTACTAGTTTCACACTGGGAAACCATCAGTTTCACGGCTTGAAACTAATGGTTTCAACGCAGGAAACAAAAAGTTCCAAGCCATGAAACACTTTTTCCAACCGATTAATAACTAATCTTCACCCCGGCAAAGAAACTTCTCGGCAAAGAAGGGCCGTAAATATAACCGGAATCCCGGTTAGCTCCTCTGTCAAAGTCCTTCTGATAAGACTCAAAAATATTCTGAACTCCGCCGTTTAATTGCAAATCAACTGTTTTGTATAACTTGAAGTCATAAGCCAGTTTCACTCCCAAATCAAAGAAACGAGGTGTTCTGATTGCTTCCGCTTTTCTTTCAGGCATTTCACCCAGTTCGGCATTCTCGGCGGTGATATCCATACGTTGCACCAACATCCTGCCGGTATAGGTTCCTGACAGAGCGATAGATAAAGGTTTGATGGGGGTATAAGTGGCAGTGAAATAACCGTATGTATCGGGAGTACGGAAAATCTTCTTTTCTGCCGGTGCATCGTCATGCCACTTATGCGGTTCATCGTACCGGCTACGTTGTAAAGTTAATCCCGCTTGTATTTGCAGGATAGAAAGATAAGCCACTTTACCTTCCAGTGTCAATCCCATCACTTTAGCACCGGGGCCATTGCTACGTGTTTTCACTAATATACCATCACCACGGTCGTAAGGTTCGCCCAATACAAAAACATCAGTCAGTCTCGTATAAAAACCCTCAATCAACAAATTCGTTTGGAATGCTCCAAAACGATGATACATATCTGCCGAGGCACTGAAACTTTGGGATTTCTCTTCTTTCAAATCCTTTGCACGCTCGATCATAGCCACTGTTCCGCCCACATTTTCAATATGCATATCCTCATCAAAAGCCTGCGGAGCACGAAATCCGGAAGAATAGCTTAAACGCAGGTTAATATTCTGGGTAGGATTAAAACGCAAGTTGGCACGGGGACTAAAGATCACATTATCCACCATATTATGCTTATCCAGACGACCACCAATCAGAATCCCCCAACGGTCGTTCTTCCATTCGTTCTGCAGAAAAGCACTGTAAATATTCACCGTCTGATCCGTGTGACGGTTATATCCCCACATGTTATCTTTTAGGCGGTCACGGTTATATTCAAGCCCTGCCGTGAGATCAGAAGGCATAAAAAAGCACTTGTCAAACGTATGTACGTATTGTGCACCACCCATAGCGGTTAAATCCGTTGTCTTTCCATAGGCTTTCAGAGGATCGTTACCCGGTCCGTAATAACTGTCCCGATCTGTATTGGCAGCCGATGCAAAGACACTTAGACGGTTCTTTTCATCCGGAGAGAAATAATCGAATTTCAAACTTCCACCATCAATAGAATGTTGCAATTGCTCCGCAATATGCGCTTCGTGAGGAGGACGGTTCAACATATCCCCTCCACGACGGAATTCCTGCATGTGGTGATATTCAAAGGTCAGTTTGGAATAAGTACTTGTTTTCAGATAAGAGCGGAAACCCACTGTCTGATTCTTCAATTTGGGCAGTTCGGTAAATCCGTCTCCGTCATAATCATATCCCGACCGATAACGGTTCTGACCAAAGATATACAATCCGGCACGATGATCGTCCGTCACCAATGAAACATTCAGTGAGGTGTTGTTATCGAATGAGGAGCTTCCTCCTAAAGAAGTTATGGTGTGTGACAGCTGACCGGAATTGCGCAAAGGTTCTTTGGTGATTATATTAATGGTTCCTGCAATAGCCGAAGAGCCGAACAAGGCGGAGCCTCCCCCACGCATCACTTCTACACGTTCAATCATGCTGGCAGGAATCTGTTCCAGTCCATACACTCCGGAAAGGGCACTGAATACGGGACGCGAATCTATCAGAATTTGCGTATATGGTCCGTCCAGACCATTGATACGGACTTGCTGGAAGCCACAATTCTGGCAATTTGTCTCCACACGCACTCCGGGCTGGAAGTTCAGTCCTTGTGATAAAGTGGAAGAGTTAGTGGTTTCAAAGAGTTTCAGGTCGACAACATTCACCAAAGTAGGAGCCATACGACGTGTCGTTTCACTCCGGTTGGCAGAAACTACTACTCCGTCAAGAGCAATTGCATCCTCTTCTATTTCAAAATCTTCTTCCAGTGTCTTTCCTTTTTTCAGAGTTACGTTGCGGGTCACTGTCTTGTAACCTACTGAACTAACTTCCAGTATAAAATTTCCTTCCGGCAAATTCTTCAAAAAATAATGTCCGGTAGCATCAGTCACGGTTCCTATGGTCGTTCCTTTCAGTGCAATGGTGATGTACGGAAGATGTTCTTTCGTTTTTTTATCCAGTACATGACCTATTATATTCGCATCGGATTTCTTCAGTTCAGGGTAGTCCGGACGTTCAGCCAATGCGTATGACAAGACACAGCACAGGCCGACCAGGACTAAAAGATATTTCTTCATTGTCGTTAGTCTTTTAATGTTTTAATTCGAAAAATAATAATAAAGGGAAAGGGAAGCAGCGATCGTTAATCGTTGATCCTAATACATAAATACTGTTCCCCCAAAAAGATAAACTAAGCGACAGGAGGTGCTCTAAGAGATATTACGCCCGGACAAGAACGGTAAAATTGCTCTATTTGCGGGCGGACAAACAGGATGCATAATAGAGATAAAGCAGCAACAGAGAATGTTGGTATCAAACCGCTGTCGGTCACCAACACATGACTCAAGAGATGAATTAGTTGGAATTCAACCGTCGTATGGCTATGTTCGCTGCCTTTTTTAAATGGATGTGAATGGACAATTGTAACCCCGTTGACCACATGGGAGTGAGTAAACAAAGTAATTCCTGCCATGTACGAGATAAACAGTACAGGCAGAAACCACTTCATTATATGTAGGTACAATTGTTTCATTCGGTCATCTTGCACATTTATTCTGTGCACCTAAGTCAAGGTTTAGTTTGTTTTTTGCAAAGATAAGGATTGTCTCCATGCAAAACAATCCCTATTTATGACGATTTTAAATCTTAATCGAATTTTAATAACTTATCTTCACTCCGGCAAAGAAACTTCTCGGCAATGACGGACCATAGATATAACCGGAGTCACGGTCAGCCCCTTTGTCGAAGTCGTTCTGGTAGGCATTGAAAATATTCTGTACGCCGGCATTCACCTGCAAGTTCATCGACTTGTAAAGTTTGAAATCATAGGCAGCCTTCAAACCGATATCGAAGAAGTCCTTCGTATTCACCGTTATCGGTTTTTCAAGGAATCCCGGAACTGGTTCGTGGGGAACCAGCATCGAACCGGTATATGTACCGGAAAGAGCGATAGATAATGGTTTTATCGGGGTATAGGTTGCTGTAAAATAACCGTAAGTATTCGGTGTACGCATCATTTTCTTTACAGCCGGAGCGTCTGGGTTCCATACGTGCGGTTCGCTGTAATGGCTCTGCTGCAAAGTGACTCCTGCCTGAAGCTGGAATTTAGTCAGGTATGCCATCTTTCCTTCCAAAGTCAGTCCCATCACACGGGCTCCCGGTGCATTGTAACGTGTACGTGTCAGGATTCCATCCACTATCTCTCCGTCGGTAAGGGCAAATACATCTGATAATTTTGTATAAAATCCTTCTACCAGGAAGTTAACCTGAAACGCACCAAAACGATGATAAATATCTGCCGAGGCACTCAAACTCTGTGATCTTTCTTCTTTCAGATTATCGGCCAGTTCAACCATCGCCACATTACCGCCCACATTCTCCACATGCAAATCTTCGTCGAAAGCCTGCGGAGCACGGAAACCGGATGAGTAACTGAAACGAAGATTGATGTTTTCTGTCGGGTTATACCGCAGATTGGCACGCGGACTGAATATCACATGGTCAATCAGGTTATGTTTATCCAAACGACCGCCAATCAGAAATCCCCAATGCTCATTCTTCCATTCATTCTGAAAGAAAGCACTACCGATATTCACTTTCTGGTCTACTGTACGGTGGTATCCCCACATATTGTCTTCCAGTTTATCCTGATTGAATTCTATTCCGGCAGTCAGGTCAGCAGGCATGAAGATACATTTTCCGAAACTATAGACATATTGCGATCCTGCCATCCAGTTTAAGTCGGTGGTGTTTCCGTAGGCATTCGGATCTTGGCCGCCACCATAATAGCTGTCACGATTGATATGCTGCGCTGATGCAAACACATTGAAACGATGTTTCTCGTTAGGTGAGAAATAGTCAAATTTCAGTCCTCCACCATTGATCGAGTGTTCGGTCTGTTCCGCCACATTCGCTTCGTGAGGCGGACGGTTCAACAAGTCTCCTCCCCTACGGAATTCTTCCATGTGGTGATATTCAAAAGTTAGTTTCGAATATGTCGTTGTTTTCAGGAATGAACGGAAACCGATGGTCTGGCCGTGTATCTTGGGGATTTCAGAATATCCGTCACCATCATGGTCATACGCAGAACGATGGCGATTCTGACCGAAGATATACAAACCGGCACGCTGGTCGTCCGTCACAAGTGATGCATTCAGCGCTGTACTGTTGTCAAAAGCATCGCCATCACCAATACCTGTAATGGTATGCGACAACATACCGGAATTGCGCATCGGTTCTTTGGTAATGATATTGATTGTTCCGGCAATAGCAGACGAGCCGAACAAAGCCGATCCGCCTCCACGCATCACTTCCACACGTTCTATCATGCTGGCAGGAATCTGCTCGATGCCATACACACCGGACAGTGCACTAAAAATGGGACGGGAATCGAGCAGGATTTGCGTATAAGGACCATCCAGTCCATTGATGCGCACTTGCTGGAAGCCGCAATTCTGACAATTAGACTCTACACGGACACCCGGCTGAAAGCTCAATCCTTGTGCCAAAGTCGTAGAATTGGTATTCTCAAAGATTTTCAGGTCCACCACATTCACCAGTGTCGGAGCCAGGCGACGGGTAGTCTCGTTACGATTGGCAGATACTACTACGCCATCCAAAGCAACTGCATCTTCTTCTATCTCGAAATCTTCTTCCAATGTGCACCCTTTCTTCAGCGTCACATTCCGTCTGACGGTTTTATACCCCACCGAACTAACTTCGAGCACAAAATTGCCTTCGGGAAGATTCTTCAAGAAATAATGCCCGGTAGCATCGGTCACCGTTCCGATGGTCGTACCTTTCAAGGCGACTGTTATATAGGGCAAGTGTTCTTTGGTGTTTTTATCAAGAATATGGCCAACGATATTGGCGTCTGACTTACGTAATTCAGGATGATTAGGATATTCATGAGCTTGTCCTTCAAGGGCAGGCAACAATGTGCAGCACAGGCAGACAAGCGAAAAGATGTATTTCTTCATTTTTCGTTTGTTATTCGTTTTCGATAAGTATTCACATGGATAGACAGATAATGCCCTACCTCATGCAAGGTACGGTATCATCATTCAAAGAATGGAGAAACGAATAGCCGGAGGTGCTCTAAGTCCCACTACCCCATGATACGGACAGTGATAGTGAGCATACGGCGAACGGCCGAGCAACAAATACAATAAGAAAGGAATAAAAAGGGAAAGAGCAAAAACTACGGCTGCACCGTCTGCCGTTAAATGAGACAGAAAATGAATCAGCAGCAGTTCGACTGTAGAGTGTTTATGTGCCGCCCCTTTCTTAAACGGGTGTGAATGGACGATTGTCACGCCATTGACCACATGCACGTGGGCAAAGAATGTGAAGCTTACCAGATACGACACAAACAGTATCGGTAAGAAGTAGCGTGTAATATTCAATAACAATCGTTTCACCTCGTTTTTTCTTTGAGGCGGCAAAGATACGAACTATTTATTTAACAATCAATGAATCTACAAAATTCTGTTAATATACCGCCGAAGCTATGATTTGAATAAATAGAATCAGGAATACCATGGCAATCGGATAAACAGTTGCGTAAGCTACGCTCGGTATGTTACTGTCCACCATTGAATCGGCAGCAGCAAGTCCCGGAGTACTCGTCATACCTCCCGTTATCGTTCCCAGCAAATCGAGCAGACTGATTTTAAATACCAGACGTCCGACAATAGCGGCAACAAGCATCGGTACCAATGTAATGGCAGCTCCTACTCCGAACATCAGCAATCCGCTTTCCTGGAAAGTGGCTACCAGATTTTTACCGGCAGAAGTTCCCACTTCGGCTAGAAAAAGAAGCAGACCTAACTGGCGCAACAACTGATTGGCAGGTCCGGACATAGACCAGATGATGGGGCCTGTCTTACCAATCGCACTCAACACAAGGGCTACCATCAATACTCCGCCGGTCAGTCCCGGAGAGAATGACAGACTATCAGAGAAAGATATATTTATTTTGCCGAACAGCACTCCCAGTACAATACCCATTGCAATGGGAAAGAAATCCGTATCAGACAGTTTCTTCGCATTGTTACCCAACAGGCGGGCTACTCCTTTAAGTCCTTCTTTCTCACCGACAACCATCAATTTATCGCCAAACTTCAAAGCAAGATCGGGAGATGGAGACAAATCAATACCGCTTCGACGGACACGGGTCACTGTACAACCAAAGTTTTTCTGTAAGTTCAAATCACCCAGTTGTTTATTTATCATGTCCTTTTTGGTCAACAGTAAAGATTCTATTTCCTGCGTTTTATCCAAAGGCAGTTCGCCTTCTTCTCTCTTACCGATTAACACAGCAAGCTGATTCAATGATTCTTCGCTACCTACGGCTTGTATGTAGTCTCCTTCACGCAGCACTGTATGGGCTGTAGGAATAGATATTTCATCATTGTGCTTCAGACGGGAAATAACAGCGCCCGTCATACCGCGTGCATTAATTTGCATCAGGTTACGGTTGAACACATGCGAATTGGTGACACGGTAGATACAAGTAGTCAGTTCTGGAAATTGTCCGCGACGTTCTATCTCCAGGCGACGGGCTTCTTTATCCAAATCTACCCGCATAATTTTAGGTAACAGTTTGACAAACAGAATCACGCCGATTACTCCAAACGGATATGCGATACCGTAAGCAATGGATGCCAAAGGAGAATTGGTACTGTCAATAGCAACCGCCAGACCCGGCGTACTGGTCAACGCACCGGCAATCAGACCGACAATACTCGGTGTATCAATATCAAATGCGTACTTCAACCCGACTGCGGTCAGGCAGGCGGAACAAATAATAAGCATAGTAATGAGAATGAGCGTCTTTCCCTTACTACGGAAAGAATCGAAGAATCCGGGCCCTGCCTGAATACCGATAGTAAAAATGAAGAGCACCAAACCGAAGTTTCCTAATTCTTTAGGAATGATAACACCAAAATGCCCGAAAAGAAGGGCAATGAAAATAACTGCCGACACATCGAGAGATAATCCTCTGATTTTTATTCTTCCCAGCATAAACCCTAATGCGACAATCAGGAAAAGGGAAAAATAAGAGGAATGCAATAAGTCAGTAAACATAAAAATAAAGGTTAGTTAGTTTAAGGGCGCGAAGGTACAAAAAAGTCTCCAGACGCACAGCATCATGGAGACTTTTATGAGTTTTACTAACCTGATTCCTTTACTTTCTTAATAACTGGTTACCATATCTTCCGGTACACAGATATAGAAATCCGCACGACCTTTATTTTCTTCATCCAGTTTATCCGTGTTTTCCTGACGTACGGAAGTAACCGTCACAACGCTTGTCCCGGGACGATATTGAAGTAGATAGGGAATAATCCCACCTTTCCAATCGGAATGATAGCTTCCATTAATATGCAGAAATTTATCTTTCATATTGTGAGCTATAAACCACCCCATTGTAGCATCCTTTACAGCCTGTGCCTGTGCCAACTTATAATTATCTCCGGATTTTTGTCCTCCCATCATATTCATCATGCTAAAAGCTGCCTCACTCTCCTTTTCATCATAATTGAAAGAAATGGGCAAAGGGGCAATGTATCTTTTAGCCTCATCTGACAGTGAATCCAGCACTTCAAGTCCCCCGTTTTTCACTGCATTGGCATAACGGCGGGGTACATTTGTGGCAATAAACGGAATCTTATTCTCTTTAGCAAAATAGACTACCGGAGAATAATCCGTACTATAATTAGGCCACAAACGCGCCTCTTCTTCAAAACGATCGTAAGAAATTTTACGCTGCAAATATTCATTCAGGATCAGTTGGTTATCGCTCTCCATCATTTCTTCTCCCAACATCAGTTTATCCTTATGAATATGGTAAAGGGAACGGGTTATTTCAAATTCCATCCAGTGAGTGATAGGGCAATTATGCATCTCTCCTAGGAAAACGACATCATACTTTCCCAGTTGCTTTATCAACTGGCTGTAAGTAATTGCTTTCCCCGCATTATCATATAACACGTAAGCAGGCTTGTCCACTCCTACCTGTGCACAGGTAACCATTTGCAGGCAAAAACACCCCAAAAATATAACTAATAAACGCCTAATCATTTGTTGTTTCATTCTTTAATTTATTATTACTCAAATATAATAGCACATAATTATCCAAGTCAATCCATTCTTTGAAAGCTTTACGCAACTCAACCGGAGTTATCTCATCAAGACATTGTTCGTATTGTTCAAAGTCAGCTAATGATTCCCCATTTTTAAGTAATCCGACTAGTGTGGTACGCCATGCTGCCGGTGATTTTTCATTCAATGCTTCACGTTTTGCCAAGAGGAAAGAGCGCTTGATGGTTTGTAATTCCTGTATATCTACTTCTTCTTCCTTTAGCCTCTGAAGAATTTCTTTCAGCAAACGATCTATCTGCCCCATATTCCGATTATCAGCAGAAGCATTTATGTCAAAGTAGAATGTACCCCACGGGATTCCTTCATAAAACAATGAAATATAAGGAGAATAGACCAATGACTCCCGCTCACGCAAGACCGAAATCAGGCGGTTACGAATTACATCTCGCATCAATTTCAACATGAGTGTGTTCTTTTGGCAAGGCTGGTAATGACCGTAAAGTAAATAATCAAACAAGGTTTGCGTCTCGTTATCATTAGGAAATCCCTCTATAAGGGTTTTATCCGGCAATTCAAAATTAGGATAAGAGTATTGTACCGTATTTCCTGAAACCGGAATTCTTCCGAATACAGACACAAACTGGCGCATGAGCGAATCCGGATTGAAACTACCACATACAACATACGTAGTTCCTTCGGGACGTGTATACAATTTCTTATAAAATCCGGCTATAGAATCGAGGTTCAACCGTTCTGCAAAAGAGCGAATAGATGGACGCGTAATAGATGCTCCCATCAATTCATTGATACGGGCAGACAACTGACGCCCTGAATCTCTTTTCAGCATTTTCTCCAACATGGTTTCTTTCCCTTCATTCTGCATCAATCCCTGACGTATCTCTTCAAAATCTTCGTATTTCAGTTCAGGATCAAAAATCTTCTCATAAATCAAGTTGAAGAATTCCGGTGCATTAGCAGTGGAAGACATTCCCATAAAACCATGCCAATGATTTTCCATAGCTACAGTGATTGACATTTCTTTCTGAAAAAGATATTCGGAAAAAATCTGACCGTCTACTTTCGCAATACCTCCCATATCGATATATCCTCCAACCCCCTCTAACAAAGGATATTCTTCGTCGGACAAGGAAGAAGTGCCGAGTGGAGCGAAAGAAGTCAGATATAAGGTACTGTCAGCATCCTGTGTGGGCTTCATAATTAAACGAATGCCATTTTTCAGCTTTACTTCCCTAACCCCCATTTCATTATAGACATTGATATGAGCAATCATCGTAGCATCAAAAGGAGGGCGAATAGCCAAACAAGCGGGTGTTTCTACCGGCACTTCCTTTTTCTCTTCCTGGCGAACATAAGTATAAGGTGTACATGCTGCTCGCTCACCTTCTGCCCACGCTTCAGCTATTTCCTGTTTTGTCAATGGCATTCCCAAACCCGGATGAGAATTACAGGCAACAAGCATGGCTTGCTTCTGATAAATAAGCCATTCTTTTAACAGTAATTGCAAATCGTTATTTTGCACATGTAACATGGCTTCTTTCAATTGCTTCCGCTCCGCCGGAGCAGTCATATAACGATCACCTGATATCACATAATCAGTAAAATCATCGCAGAAATAAATAGAAGAACGCGCATCGTCAGGATTGCCTTCAGATAGCTGATTGCAGAATTGTGTACGGACATCTGCCAGTTCCTCCTTGTCCCATCCTTCACGAATCAAACAGTTTAATTCGGCTACGGCAGTAGTTATAATACTTAGTATTTCGCTCCTGTCATTTCCCTCTACTGCCAATACCAAATGATTCTTATCGCTCAAATACCAGGAATCAGATAGATCCGCTTTGATGTGACGCTCCCGAAAGCGCTGTGTTATTGCCCGAAGCAGTAAACGTCCGGTTTCTTTCTTGACAGCATCGTTTATAGTGCGTTCAACGACACAAGGATGAGGAATCATCAACTCCACTTTCGTATGGTTACGTAACGAATCTCTTACTTCCGATATTTGAATACCTTTCGCATACTCCAACGGATAAATGCGGAAATCTTTAGCCACACGTTTCTTTAATGAAGAGAGACCTGCTTTTATCTTAGCCTCTATCTCATTAGGAGAAATATCTCCCACTATCACTAATGTAGCCAGTGAAGGAGTATACCATTTATTGTAATATTCTTTGAGTACTTGAGGGGTCACTTTACGAATATCATCGGCAGTACCCAAAGGTATATGGTTTCCAAAAACACCCTGTCCAATCTTCAACTGATAGAAATCATCATTGAGATCATAACTTCTCAATTCCTCCAGAATGATTCCTTTCTCATTCTCCACTTTCTCCGGAAGAAAAGATATTCCGTCGAGCCAGTCGCGTATAATCAACAACGAACTGTCAACAACAGCCTCCTGCCCATGATCTGTGGGGACAGCAAACATATAGATAGTACGATCGTAGCCTGTGAAAGCATTGATATCAATTCCGTATTTCACTCCCTTAGATTCCAGATAACTCACCAATGAACGTTTGGGGAAATACCTGGTTCCACCAAATGCCATGTGTTCGAGGAAATGAGCACATCCTTTCTGATTCTCCGTTTCCTGAACAGAACCGACACGCATAATCAAACGGAACTCTACTCTTGAAGCAGGAACTGCGTTTTTTAATATTAAATAATGCAGTCCGTTAGGCAAATACCCCTCTACAGTTCCTTTTGGAAGGGAAATCGGAGCAGATTGCGCATACCCAGGTATATACACACACATAGCAGCTATTAAAATAGCTGCTATGGAAACATACTTATACAAGTTCTTATTATTTCTTCTCATAGGTCACTGTTACATGAGTATATCCACCGGCATTCGTGTGGTCTATCAAAAATTTAAAGGTCATCTTTTTAGCAGTAAAATCAATACTACCGGTAGACTCTTCAAAATTTTCCGGATCTCCCCAACCATCTTCGTCAATACCTGTATTGCACAAATAATAATCGGGTTCTGCCCTTCCCCCCTGTTCATAGATTTCTTGAGCAGTTGGATCTGTTTTCATCAACTCTTGTTGCCGGGTCCATGCACTAAAAGTATATGAGAACGGAACTGCTTTTATCGGATCACCATAAGAGTCTGTTCCTTCTCCTATATAGTCTACAGTGGCAGTAGAAGAAGTAATATCTTTAAGTTTTATACCGTTCAATGATGCGGAGAAGCTTTCATTGGTATCTTTATTCCAATTAATCTGTTCCATCAAGGTCTGTGATGCCGGTGACTCTGTCCAATACTCGGAGTCTTCGACCGTTTCGGCACGAAATACCCAATATAGATATTCGGTTAATCCCATCGGGTTGTCCACCATTTTCAACACAGGCATTTCAGCCGTAGCCTCCTCACTCAAAGTAATAATTGTTTTCCCGTCGTATTCTTTTGTGAACGCTTGAACAAAAGGAGTTAAATATCCATCTGCAGGACTATTTACCACTGTGTGACAAGAAACGATTCCCAGCCAGTCTGTCAAATCAATGTTATATTTAGTTTTATAGCCTTCAATCAATGCCAATTGTTCTTCGGAAAGTTCAGGTATCTGCGGATCGGGTTTCACACGCACACTTAACACTGCATTCAAAGCCATATTCTCTACAGGAATAGTAGAAATGCCAATCTGAAAATAAGTATCTACAGCCAACAGATTTTTCTGATTGGATACAACTTGAAAAGTCGCTTTCTTCTGACCGGCCTGAATAGTCACCGGATTATTTACCAATTTTAAAATACCGGCTTCGTCATCCAATACCTCAAAATTAAGTGTAACATCCTGCTCACAAGCTGTAGTAAGATCGACATTTACCGTGAGGGGAGTTGCTTCCGCTTCTTCAATCACCGGATTTTCTGCAGATAAATAAATCTTATTAACGCCTGTATACCCGGTATCTTCTTTATCATCTCCACACGATGTGACAAGAGACAACAGGAACATTCCCATTGTATAAACAAACAGTTTCTTCATTTCTTTTTTCATTTTATTGATTCGTTTATAATTAAAATTATCAGTTCTCTATTTTTGTCCAACCTTCATTCTGTGATACATTCTCATTATACAGATATTCTCCTCTCGGAATGGGGAAAGTCCAACGGTAATCATCCGCCTGAACACGTTTGTCTGTTGCCATCGTACCGGAAGTATTCCAATCGGACAGTACTCCCTTACGACATCGCTTCAAATCAAAATAGCGTTCTCCCTCTCCTACAAACTCTTTCCATTTTTCCTGAAAGATAGCCTTTAGTAGCGGCTCGCCGGACAACTGCGTATCCAGCAAAGTGGCATTACGCTGTTCCAAATACCGGTTCATCACCCCGACAGCTTGTCCATCGTGCCCCTTTCCGTCACGACAGTATGCTTCCGCCAGAATAAAACAGGCACCAGCCACACGATATTTATTGATATATTGCAGCTCTATCTTCTCCCAGTTCATTTTATTATATTTACCCAAGCAATTCTCCATCGTCGTGTTGCCCAATGCATCATCCGTCATTTCTTTGGTAAATACAGATGCTCCCGAACGAATATCTCCATCAGCATACAAGGTTATCAGGGAACTATTCACTGTCATGTAATCCCCTTTATGTGTATCATAATTTATACCGGTGTAATAGCTGCTGTTTGTAAACAAAGAAAATACCCGTTCTGCACAGGACGAATTGCTCCACAATGTAGCATACACCGTTTCACCAAGTACATCATAGCCACCTTTTTCATCGATCACCTTTTGTGCATACTCTGCCGCCTGCTCATAATTATGAGCATACAGTTCCAATTCCGCCCACATATAATAACCGCTATACTGTGAAAACCAATAAACATCCGAAGGATTGTTCTCCACCATCAAGGCCTCCTTGAGCAACTCACGAATAGCAGTCACACATTCCTCAATGCTCGACCGATACAGAAATCCCAATTCCAGCTGATCCTTCAATATGATTCCATCCTTTTCCGGCCCGTCTTCATAATCCGGTGCAAAAAGCCGGAGAAGATTGAAGTAACAATAAGCTTTCAACAATTTCGCTTCGCTCACCACTGCTTGCAGTGCTTTCGTCTCTTCAGTTGTAGATACCGATATGCCATCTACACGTTCCAACACTGCATTCGCTATAGCTACCGCTGCATAATAGTCAGACCAGATGGAAACGGCGAGATCTTCTATGGGTTGCGTCTGCCATTTATAAAGATTATTCAAACTCGCATCCCGGGAAATCCAGGAAGTTGTTTCAAAATCATCGCCTAATACCGATAAGTCAAATTCCGGACTTGGCAACTGCTTGTAAGCAGCAGCTAACAACTCACGGGCAGTATTCGGCGTTGTTATGGCATCCGGATCCGAAAACTGATTTTCATACGGAATATTCAATGAGCAGGCAGTGAAACAAAGTGTCAGGAAAAGACTGCCTATCACAGTTTTGATCCGACTTTTATTTATCATTTTTACAATCATCATATCCATCCATGTTTAGAAAGTCAAACTCAAATTAATGGTTAACACTGGCTGCATCGTACCCGCCAACGAACCTGTTTCCGGATCAGATTCCTTATAAGGAGTAATCATAAACAGATTGGATGCCTGGAAAGCAACGTTGGCATATTTAATGAAATTACAGTTCTTCTCCAGAAATGTGTGCGGAACACGATAGCGCAATGACACCATTGACAGTTTCAGATAATCACTCTTTCCAACAGTTTCCGTATTCGGATAATCCAGTGAGGCGATAGCCGAAGAACTGTAGAAAGGAGAATGGTACGTCTTCCCTTCATCTCCTTTCTCAAACCACATATTCTGCAATTGCCCTTTTATGGCATTTTTATTAGCGTCATCGGAAGAGCGGACGTATGAATAACTATAAGATTTAACTCCGCCAAATACATAATAGAAATCCATATCCAAATCAAAATCACGATAAGAAAAACTTAAATTGAATATACCACTGTAAGGAGGGGTCGCATGACCCAAAGCTACAATGTTCTCTTTCGACGGATTTTCCGTGGCTGGTATTTCGCGCCCGTCTGCTCCCTGAAATACGGGAAGACCTGTAATCGGGTTGATACCCAACGACTTCAATCCATAAATCATATCATACGATTTTCCTACCTCATAATCAGGAATAATAGCTTCTTCACTTGCATATAAGCGATCGGCATAATACAAATCGACTACCTTATTACGATTGTACGCCAGTGATCCGCGTAGCGAAAGACGCCAATCAGAAGTATCAAGTACTTTCAGGGAAGCACTCAATTCGTAGCCTTCATTACGCAACACGCCAATATTGCGTTTCATCGTGCTGAATCCATTAGACAGCGGAACCGGAACATCAAGCAAAGCATCGCTTGTCTCACGCCGGTAAATGTTGGCGTCCAAAGTCAGACGTTTGAATAGTTCAACCGACAAACTAATATCCGTAGATGCCGTCTGCTCCGCTTTCAGATCGGTATTATAAAGTGCGAGTAACTGCAGGAGACGTGCATTTCCATAATAATCAGTCGAATAAGAAAAAGTACCAATCGTTGATGAAGCAGACACTCCCGCCAGATTAGCCATTCGCCCGTAAGAAGCCTTCAAGTTCAAACGGGAGATTACATTATTATCTTTCAGAAAAGGATACTGGCTGATCGTCCATCCCAAACCGATAGCCCATGCGGCATTCCAACGTTTGGATTCAGGAAGGATAGAAGAAGCGTCCGCTTTGTAGGTCGCGAAAAGATCGTAAGTATTATCAAAACTATATCCCATCACCAGCCCCAACCCCAATTGGGCAGTCTTTTCCTTATAAGAACCGACCACTGGTTTTCTGTTACCGGAAATAGACTGGTTGATAGCGGATGGTGACATTTGCGTACCCACTCCGTATCCTGTAATAGAAATATTATCCGCATCCGTCATATAATAATCCATATTCCCGCCAATAGTAAAATCATGTTTCTCCGCAAATATCTTATTATAAGTGATACGGACATTCGATGAAACATTCGTTGTCACGTTTTTCTCTTTGGAGAGCTTTCCACGCTCTGCTTCATCCACCCCGCTGTTTCGTTCGCTGATAGAAGTAGAAGGCACCAGCGTCATGCCTTCATTCAAAAGCATATCAATACCTGCTACAGCATCGATACTCAATCCTTTCAGAGGTTCCAAATTCAAACTCCCACTTACTCCACCGCGTTTATCTGTCGATTTACTGTTGTACTGACTTAACAAATCATTATAAGTGTAATCTGAAGTTTCATTAGAAAAAGAAACTAATTTTCCCGTCTTTGTTTCATAAGGATTGAGTTGATAGATCAAATCGGTAGGAGAATATGAACTTCCATTCGGCGTATCTGTTTCAGAATATCCCGCATTGGCACTTAATGACAAATATCCCACCCTACCCAGTTGCTGGTCAAGGCTCATAGTGGCAGTAAAACGATGTGTATCATTCCCCGGCACACGTCCTCCTTGCTGGGCATAATTGGCGGATACATAATAAGACGTTTTTTCCGATCCGCCTCTGACACTCAGATTATGACGTTGATAGGTATTTAAATGAATCAGTTCGTCGAACCAATCAGTATGAATGGTGCGCAAAGAATCGAGTATTCCCTGCCCTTCGGCTATCATTTGGTTCAAATTCGGATCATTGGCGAAATACTTCCTATAGTAATCCTCACTGTACCGATAACCGGGAGTAGAACGATTTTGTAATCGGCGCTCCAGTTCCAGTTTCTCATCCGTATCCATCATCTCGACTCCCCTGCGTCCACGAGTAGTAATACCCATATTGAAACTGTAACTGGTAGTTGTACGTCCATCGGGATTCCCGCGCAAGGAAGTGATTTCTATTACTCCATTGGCGGCTTTGATACCATACAAGGCACATGCCACAGCATCTTTCAACACCTTAATTTCTTTAATGTCCGCCGGGTTAAGGGTCATAAAGGCATCGGATGAGATTACCTGTCCGTCCATTACATATAGTGGTTCATTTGCAGCATCCCCTTCACGGAAAGACGAGTTTCCACGAATACGAATTTCCGGCTTTGAGCCCAAATCACCTGTATTGGTAACAATCAGTCCGGGAACACTTCCTTGCAATGCTAACGACATATCAATCATAGGTTTGCTATTCAGACGTCCCATATCTACATTCTGCACTACACCGGATTTTGCACGAATATCCAACTCATTGATATTCTGCCGTGCCACCACGACCACCTCATCCAATGATTTGGCATCCTGCTGCATAGCTGCATCCTGTACATTCTGTCCCGTATACTTTTCACGGACATCTTTCATTCCGATAAAGGAGAAGATAATCATGTCTCCTTTTTTCCATCTTCCACGCAACTGATAGCGTCCGTTAGCATCAGTCACCGTACCAAATTGAGTATTTCCAATACGAACCGTAGCGCCAGGAAGTGGTTCTCCCTGATGATCTGTGACCATACCGGTCAGCACAATGTCTTTTTGTTGGGCATAGGTAGCTTGAAAACTAATGGCAGAAATGAAAATAACTACAAAAAAAGAAATAATAAATGCTCTCATTTTAGCGTTTTGTTATAAACAATTATCCGGACCGCAAAATTAAATACTTAATGCAGCCCGGACAATCACAACAAATTGCTATATTATTTCTTAGTAATACCTAATAACAGTTATTTTTAGTTTCACAAGAGATACTTTTATCTTCAAATTCGAGTGTCACATGATGAATACCCGCTTCTTCCAACTTATTTTTAATTGAACATTTTATTTCTTCCATTCTCTCTACGTCATCAATGACAACATGGGCTGTCAGAGCAGTTTCCGTTGTGCTCAATGCCCAGATATGTAGATGATGACAATTCTCCACACCGGGTTGTTCCATGATAAGTTGCTGTATTTTTTGAGCATCTATCCCCACCGGCACTCCATCCAATGACAACCGGAGGCTATCGTGAAGCAATCCCCAGGTAGAGACAATAATAATAACAGCAATGCCAAGTCCGATAATCGGATCAATGATGCTCCATCCTGTATACGTAATAATAATACCGGAAGCAACTACACCGACAGATACCAATGTATCTGCTGCCATGTGCAAATAGGCTCCCTTCACATTCAGATCCTTATCTTTATCTTTCATGAAAAGCCATGCAGTAAGCGCATTGATGACCACTCCCACCCCAGCTGTCCATGCGATAGCGGAACCATCAACCGAAACCGGATGAAACAATTTGTCTATGCTCTCGGCAATAATAATGCCAACAGCAACCAACAGTATAACTGCATTTAATAAAGAAACAAGTATCGTGCTCTTCTTATATCCATACGTGTAACGACTATTAGGGTGAACTTTCTCCAACCGGAAGGCCAACATGGCAAGTACCAGACTGGCTACATCACCCAAATTATGCCCGGCATCGGAAAGTAACCCCAAAGAATTATAATAAAATCCTACTCCGAATTCTACTATGACAAAAGTTATATTCAGAGCGATGCCTATGATAAAAGCTTTATTGAGCGATGTCAACCGATGACTATGTTCGTGGTGATGATGAGGTTCCATATTATATATTGTTATTATATCTAATATACAAAAAACATCTTACCCGAAGATTAGTTCATCCCTTTCCACTTTTGGCAGTATTAACGACTGGCTAGTTTTTCCATAAACTTATTCCGGTCTACCACATAACGTATATGTGTTCCTTCACCAATTTTACCCTGTGAATCAGAGGCTACTACGGAAAATGTTAACTTTCGTCCCTCTACCTCAAGAAGTGTGGCTGTTACAAGAACCGTGTCTCCCAATGCAGTGGGTTTAAGATGTGTAGACTGAATCATTGCTCCTACCGTTGTATTGCCTTCCGGCAGTTGATCTTCAACAGCAGACAAAGCTGCATTTTCCATGAATGCTACCATAGCGGGAGTAGCAAGAACAGGGAGATCGCCTGATCCCATTGCCACTGCCAGATTTTCCGGTTTAACCACTACTTCCTTTATAAATTGCAATCCTTTTTCTAACATAATTTCTGATTCTATATTTTAGTTATGACTATTCTTCTTTTTAGCAGACTGGTAGAACAGAAATACCAACAGAGCTAAGAAAGCCAAAAGTATCGTAATCATCTCTGTTGTATATGCCATTGGTTCTACCCATATTTCATGAAAGATATTCCAGCGTCCCAGTACTTCTACAAAAGTCCAGAACACTACTACCGTAGCAATAGAAAAGCGCATGGCATATCCCCATTGAGTGATTTTCAACAGGCGTTTAAACATAAAAAATGAACCTGCCAGACAGCCGAAAGCAACTATAGCAGTAACAGGGCTATGCTCGCCGACAAAATTCTCATCATAACAGAAAAGTAGCACGAGATAGCTCGTCCACATGATGAGATTTAACTCCATAAAAGTAACAATCGAGGTATGACGTGTCATCGGCCGTACTACAATCGTGGTGGTACTCTTACGGAAAAAGACTTTTTGAAGATAGGTAAAGAAGTCGCATCCGCTTTTTATACTGAAAATGTAAATCAGCATAAACATCACCCAAAAGCCGAAGGAGGAAGGCATGATTAAATATTCCGGTTTTGTCACGACTTCACCGGCAGCGTTCAGCAATGGTTGCACTTCATAACGATGTGCATAATATACGTAGATAAACTCTACCCATCCGGTCCAGAAGAGTAGTCCTCCGAATAATCCCCATAACGTCTGTCGTGTATCTCCTTTTGCAAACACTCCAATAATCACCATCACCAGACCTACTGCTCCCATCGTGAAAGCCGCATAGTGAAGAGCTGTGGATGAGAGCACATGCTCCATAAAAATCATTAATGCATGCCCCAACGGCATAGTAAACAATACAATCAGGAAAGAAGTAATCCCTGTCAATACACTTTTTCTACTGTAGCCGCCTTTCATTTTCTTCTCATTTTAATTTTTTAATCATCAATTTAGTAAAAGACTGCAAAAATAACGAGTTAATCCACTCCTCCCAATACCTACATATAATTAAAGCCTCTCATTTTTTCATTTCTTTTAGGTATTTCCCCCGTATATATATCCCCGTAACTTTGCAGCTGGAAATTTAATTAATCATTATCTATCAAAATTAAGTATGAAAATCTTAAACTTTTGGATGGTTGCCCTTATGGCACTATCTCTTTCTTCTACTTTCGTTTCTTGTAGCGACAACGACGACGATGAACCTAACCTTGCCAAAGAAATAGCAGGAGCTTATAAAGGTTATTCAGTCGGCGCATGCAATATGTTCTCTGATTATTTGTTGGGTGATGAATCCACAGCAACAATCACTGCCAACGAAGATGGTACCATCAATTTGGTATATAAATCCGGATCTGGAGATTTCACTCTGAATAATTTAAAACTTTCTTCTAATAAATCTTTCAGCGGTTCCGGTGAAGTTGCCATGTCTATGGGCGGCAGCACAGGCGGTAGCTACGACTACACATTAGAAGGTAGTGTAGATGGTTCTAAAGTGTTAAGTTTGAAAGCCAATGTTGATATTCCTGTACCTATGGGAAAAATGGAGATTGATTTCATACAAGGAGAAACTCCTGTTGGTTATTATATAAAAGATACTTATGAATACCAAACTAATTTATCCCTTTCAGTCACCACTCCAGGAGGAAATACCACTGAATCTACTGAGGATTGCAAAGTTATCATCGAAAACCCAACAGGCAGTACAGTAGATGTTACAATTAGCGGCTTCAATAACACAAGCGGTTCTATGAATTATTTTGAAAAGTTCACCGTAAAGGGAGTAAATGTTACTAAAGCAAACGACGGTAGTTACTCACTCAATATCGGTAGCTTTGAAGCAGACACCCAAAAGACTACAGGAGAAATTCTGGCAATCACCGGTACGAGTTTAAGTGGTACAGTTAAGTCAGACGGAACAACTACTATTACTGTAGTTTTTAAACCAGGAAGTATGCCATGGGACATTACAGCAGATTTTACTGGAAGCAATACTAACAGCGCACAATAAACGATTAAATAAGCAATGAAAAGAAGCAGGAACGCTATTTTCAAATATACTATAGTACTGGGAGCGGCAATGTCGCTCTCTGCTTGTAATGGAATATTTGAAAATATTTATGATGCCCCCATCGAAACGGAGATGGAAATCAAGGAGAATAGCTTTTCACAAGTCAAGACTGTTGAATATACAGAATGGGCCTACATTAACCTTTCGGAACGTACAGTTACCACCGTTAAAATCGGAGAGGAATATGAGAGTCAAATTCCTGATAAGTGGGATTTCGCTATTCATCGTTATGATATAAAAACCAACGAGGGTGCTGCCTACAAAACAACTTACACAAGTATCGACGAGTTTAAAGCAACAGGTAAACTGCCTAAAGCGGAAGATTTTGTAGAAGATGAATGGACAACCGATAAAATAGCCATTGACATGTCGGGCATGATGGACGGAAACATTATCTACACAGAGTCTTACCGTAATGCTGTTCTTTCCAGTTGGCTGGACGTTAATACCGCAACAATGCCTCCGGTATACACCATGTCAAACCAAGTTTTTTTGATACGTTTGAAAGACAATACATACGCAGCGATCCGTTTTACCAACTACATGAATGCCAGAGGTCTAAAAGGATATATTGACTTCGATTTCCAGTATCCGCTTGAGTTCGAGGACAACAACAATGAAACTAATCAACAAGAATGAAACCTACATTTATAATCTCATTATTGCTTTTTTCATTTATAGCAACTTGCACCACATTAGCACAACACTCAACTTATCACATCAGCGGACGTGTAACTGATACAGAAGGGGAACCTCTCCCCGGTGCAACGATTTCCATCAAAGGTAAAGGAACCGGAACCGTCACATCCGTCGACGGCACATATACATTACAACTCCCCGGAACCGGTACATACCTCATCACCGCCTCGTATGTAGGCTATCAACCACAAGAAAAAAGACTGACTGTAGGGAAAGAGAAAAGACTAAGTTTCCGCTTATCGGAAGATCAGTTTGACCTGGGGACAGTGGTTGTCACAGGTACACGTACTCCCAAATTACTGAAAGATGCTCCTATCATCACTCGTGTAATCACAGCAGACGATATTAAGAAGGTAGATGCAACCAACGTAGGACAATTATTACAATCGGAACTGCCGGGCATTGAATTTTCCTATTCAATGGATCAGCAGGTTTCAATCAATATGCAGGGATTCGGAGGAAACTCTGTACTCTTCCTGGTAGATGGCGAACGTCTGGCAGGGGAAACTTTAAACAACGTCGACTACAACCGATTGAACCTCGACAACGTGGAACGGGTAGAAATTGTAAAAGGGGCTGCCTCTACTCTCTATGGTTCCAGTGCAGTAGGTGGCGTAATCAACATCATCACCCGTGATTCCGAGGACCCATGGAATTTAAATGTAAACAGTCGCTTCGGTGAACATAACGATCAACGATATGGCGGAACTTTCAGTTTCAAAGCCGGTAAATTCAACAGCCAGACGAATGTGCAACACACAATGTCCGATTCTTACGACGTACCGGAAGGAGATGTGACAACCATCTTCGGAAACCGCACATGGAATGTGAAAGAACGTCTTGTTTACAGACCGATTGAACAGTTGAAACTGACTGCACGCGGAGGTTATTATTTCCGCGAACGGGATAAGACCGGAGACAGCAAAGACCGTTATCGTGATTTCAGCGGAGGTCTGAAAGCCAACTATGATTTCAACATCATGAGTAATCTGGAAGTTGCCTATACATTCGACCAATATGACAAAAGTGATTATCTGACCTCATACAAATACGATGTCCGCGATTACAGCAATGTGCAACATAGCGTACGCGCACTCTACAATTACACCTTCAACGATAAAA
The DNA here is from genome assembly GCF_025147085.1 of Bacteroides sp. D2. NCBI lineage: Bacteria > Pseudomonadati > Bacteroidota > Bacteroidia > Bacteroidales > Bacteroidaceae > Bacteroides > Bacteroides sp. D2. The sequence continues at coordinate 5,749,424 of NZ_CP102261.1, forward strand.
ACATTCTGACCGTAGGAGGAGATTATATGCGTGACTATCTATTGTCTTATCAATTCACCAACAATGGAAGTTATACCATGCACTCGACAGATGCATTCGGACAATTCGACTGGAACCCGACCGAACATTTCAACGTAATCAGCGGGGTACGTTTCGACTATTTCTCACAATCTAACGTACGTCATATATCTCCGCACATCGGGCTGATGTACAAAATAGCCAACTGCTCCCTCCGTGGTTCATACTCACAGGGATTCCGCTCTCCTACCCTCAAAGAAATGTATATGAACTTCGACATGGCAAATGCCATGATGATTTATGGTAATCCCGACCTGAAATCGGAGACGAGCCATAACTTCTCGCTCTCGGCGGAATATACCAAGAACCGTTACAATTTTACCGTTTCGGGATATTACAACCTTGTCAATGACCGGATCGACCTGACTTCATTCCGCGACACTGACGGAAGATGGGCACAGCTATATATCAATACAGAGAAAGTAGACATCGCCGGTGTAGATATCAACGCCTCCGCCAAATATCCTTGTGGTCTGGGAATACGTGTTTCTTACGGATACCTCCACGAGTTTATGCGCGACGGACAAATGAAATTCTCCAGTACCCGCCCACATTCAGCGACCGCACGTATCGAATACGGCAAATCATGGGATAATTATCAATTCAATCTTTCCCTGAACGGACGTGCGTTATCCAAAGTAGAAACCAATAAATATGTGGGCAATAATCCGGATGAAGGGACTACCGGAGTGACTTATCCGGGATATACGATGTGGAACCTGACGTTGACACAAGGGATCTGGAAAGGAGTCAGCCTGAATATGGCCGTCAACAACATATTTAATTATGTTCCAAGCTATTATGACGCAAACTCTCCTTATACCCGGGGAACCAACTTCTCCATCGGACTTGCATTAGACGTAGACAGGTTCTTTAGAAAATAGAAAAGATAAAACTACATACAAAGCTAAAAATAAGAGAAATGAAAAAGAAAAGTAAAATCATCTTAGGTGTATGCATCGTTGCTGCAGCTCTGATAGGGATGTCCGTATGGAATACCTGGTTCAGTCCTACAAAGATTGCTTTCATCAACTTCCAGACCATACAGCAGGGAAGTATATCGAAAGCCAACGACAATTCATCCATCAAACTCAGTGAAGTATCGCTCGACAACCTCGACCGTCTGACCGGTTACGACATGGTATTCATCAACGGAATGGGTCTGCGTATCGTCGAGGAACAACGTCAACAGATACAACAGGCTGCCGACAAAGGTATTCCTGTATATACTTCCATGGCTACCAACCCGGCCAACAACATTTGTAATCTGGACAGCGTACAACAGAATCTGATACGAGGTTATCTGACCAACGGAGGAAAAACCAACTACCGGAATATGCTGAATTATATCCGTAAAGCTATTGACGGTAAAATCTCTTCCATACCGGAAGTGGAAGACCCGGCAGAAAGACCCAGTGACATGCTCTATCACGCCGGACTCACCAACCCGGATGATGAACTGGAGTTCCTCACCGTGGCAGATTATGAGAAATTCATGAAGGACAACCGTCTTTATAAAGAAGGAGCACGTAAAATCATGATAACCGGACAAATGGCTGATGCCACCGGACTTATTGAGGCTCTTGAAAAAGAAGGTTACAATGTTTATCCGGTTCAGTCAATGACGAAATTCATGTCATTTATTGACGAAGTGCAGCCAGACGCAATCATCAACATGGCACACGGACGCATGGGAGACAAAATGGTGGATTATCTGAAAGCTAAGAATATCCTCTTGTTTGCTCCGCTCACCATCAACAGTCTGGTAGACGAATGGGAGAAAGATCCGATGGGAATGGCAGGAGGATTTATGTCACAAAGTATCGTGACTCCGGAAATCGACGGTGCCATCCGTCCTTTCGCTCTCTTTGCACAATATGAGGATGAAGAAGGATTGCGCCATTCGTATGCAGTACCCGAACGCTTGAAGACTTTCGTATCCACAATCAACAATTATTTGAATCTGAATACTAAGCCGAACAACGAGAAGAAGGTAGCTATCTACTATTATAAAGGTCCGGGGCAAAATGCATTGACCGCTGCCGGTATGGAGGTGGTTCCTTCCCTATACAATCTTCTGGTCCGCATGAAACAGGAAGGATACAACATATCCGGTCTGCCTGCAAATGCTGAAGAACTGGGTAAAATGATACAGGCTCAAGGCGCTGTGTTCAACTCTTACGCAGAGGGAGCCTTTAATGACTTTATGCAAAAAGGACATCCCGAACTTATCACCAAAGATCAATATGAAAGTTGGGTGAAAGAATCACTCCGCCCTGAAAAATATCAGGAAGTGGTGGATGCTTTCGGCGAATTCCCCGGCAACTATATGGCGACTAACGACGGTAAATTGGGTATTGCCCGTCTGCAATTCGGGAATGTAGTCTTAATGCCACAAAATGCTGCCGGAAGCGGAGACAACTCCTTCCAAGTGATTCATGGCACTAATATGGCTCCTCCTCATACTTATATTGCTTCCTATCTGTGGATGCAACATGGTTTCAAGGCTGACGCACTGATCCATTTCGGTACACATGGAAGTCTTGAATTTACTCCCAGAAAACAAGTGGCATTGTGCAGCAACGACTGGCCGGATCGCCTGGTTGGAGCAGTTCCGCACTTCTATATCTACTCCATTGGTAATGTTGGTGAAGGAATGATGGCTAAACGCCGTTCGTATGCCACCATACAGTCGTACCTCACTCCTCCTTTCCTTGAAAGCAGTGTGCGTGGTATTTATCGGGAGCTGATGGAAAAAATCAAGATTTACAATAACTCTCACAAAGAGAATAAAGATCAGGCATCATTAGCTGTCAAAACACTGACTGTGAAAATGGGAATTCACCGTGATTTAGGTTTGGATAGCATTGCCAACAAACCATATACGGAAGATGAAATCGCCCGTGTAGAAAACTTCGCAGAAGAACTGGCTACCGAGAAAATCACCGGACAACTCTACACAATGGGAGTTCCTTATGAAGCGGAACGGATCACTTCTTCCGTCTATGCAATGGCTACAGAACCTATCGCATACAGTCTGCTGGCTCTTGACAAGCAACGTGGTAAAGCGACAGATGCCGTTAGCAAGCACCGCAGCCTCTTTACACAACAGTACTTGACTCCTGCTCGCCATCTGGTAGAAAAGTTGCTCGCTAATCCTGCACTAGCCACAGATGAACTGATTTGTCGTACGGCCGGTATCACCGCACAGGAACTAGCCAAGGCTCGTCAAATAGAGGCAGACCGCAATGCTCCGAAAGGTATGATGGCAATGATGATGGCTGCATCGGCAAAGAGTGAACAATCCGACGAAAAGAAAGCAGGTAAAGGACATCCGGCATCTGTCTCCAAAGAGGGTTCTCCTCATGGTCAAATGCCCGAAAGCATGAAAGAGGCCATGAAGAAAATGGGCGCCAACATGGATCCTGAAAAAGCAATGGAAATGGCTAAGTCTATGGGAGCAAGTCCGGAAGCATTGAAGAAAATGGAAGCCGGAATGAAAGCTAATAAAGAAAAGCCTCAAGGTATGGCTGCCATGATGGCCGCTATGGGAAAAGCTCCGAAAGAATACAGTAAAGAAGAAATCGAACTGGCACTTGCCATCGCTGAAGTAGAGCGTACAATCAAGAATGTAGGCAACTACAAGAACGCACTTCTGACAAGTCCCGAAGAAGAGTTAAGCAGTTTGATGAATGCATTGAAAGGTGGATACACCGCTCCTACTCCCGGAGGTGATCCGATTGCTAATCCGAATGCTTTACCAACCGGACGTAATATGTATGCTATCAATGCTGAAGCAACTCCTACAGAATCCGCTTGGGAAAAAGGTATCGCTTTAGCCAAACAAACGATTGATACTTACAAGCAACGTCACAATGATTCAATCCCACGTAAAGTGAGTTATACTCTCTGGTCTTCCGAATTTATAGAAACCGGTGGGGCTACTATTGCTCAAGTACTGTATATGCTGGGAGTAGAACCTGTTCGTGACGCATTCGGCCGTGTCAGTGATCTAAAACTGATTCCTTCAGCCGAACTGGGACGTCCACGTATCGACGTAGTAGTTCAGACTTCCGGACAACTCCGTGATATCGCCGCTTCCCGCCTCTTCCTGATTAACCGTGCAGTAGAAATGGCTGCGGCAGCGAAAGACGACAAGTTTGAAAATCAGGTAGCCGCCAGTGTGGTAGAAGCTGAAAGAGTGTTGACCGAAAAAGGTGTCAGTCCGAAAGATGCCCGCGAAATGGCTTCTTTCCGAGTATTCGGAGGTGCTAATGGCATGTATGGTACAGGAATTCAAGGAATGGTGGAATCCGGCGACCGCTGGGAAAGTGAATCGGAAATTGCAGATACTTATCTCAACAATATGGGAGCCTTCTACGGTGACGAAAAACACTGGGAAGTCTTTCAGAAATTTGCCTTTGAAGCAGCATTAAACAGTACTGATGTTGTCGTTCAGCCCCGCCAAAGTAACACTTGGGGAGCATTGAGCCTCGACCACGTATATGAATTTATGGGAGGTATGAATCTTGCCGTACGCAATGTTACCGGTAAAGACCCGGACGCTTATCTTAGCGACTACCGGAACCGCAACAACATGAAAATGCAGGAACTTAAAGAAGCAGTCGGTGTAGAAAGCCGTACAACGATTCTGAATCCTACCTATATCAAAGAGAAAATGAAAGGCGGTTCTTCTGCTGCAAGCGAAGTTGCCCAGACTGTAACGAATACGTATGGCTGGAATGTGATGAAACCTACTGCTATCGACAAGGAACTTTGGGATAACATATATGATGTATATGTCAAAGACGAATACAAACTGAATGTAAAAGACTTCTTTGAAAAACAAAATCCCGCAGCTTTACAGGAAGTGACTGCCGTGATGATGGAAACTGCCCGCAAAGGATATTGGAAAGCTTCTCCGGAACAACTCTCCAATATTGCCAAGTTGCATACAGACCTTGTCAGACAGTTCGGTCCTTCGGGTAGCGGATTTACCGGAGACAATGCCAAATTACAGCAGTTCATCGCCTCTCAAGTAGATGCGCAAACCGCAGCCAACTACAACAAAGAACTGAAACAAATGAAACAAGCCACCCTGGACGGAGAAGCAACCAAAGGAGGCATGGTATTGAAGAAACAATCGAGCGATGCCGTACAAGGAGCACAGGAAGAGCAAAACTCTTTGAATGGAGGCCTTATCGCAGGTATTGTTCTGGTAGCATTTGTTGTCATGCTGCTAATACTTAAAAAGAAACGGAAAAAGTAATGTAATATGGAGTTAATCATTCACATATTAATGCTGTTTATCGTGATTAACTGCAGTTTCAAACTCAGTTTCTGGAAACTTTGGCAAACCGTAATATACAGCCTGATTGCCGGTCTTTTTGTGACCGGCACCTGGCAGTATGCTATTCTCCAGTCAAAGACACAGATTGCTGATTATCTGCAGAACACGGAAGCATTGCAAAACATGGCTATTATCATAACGCTTGAGTCAGCACTCTGCTTCGGCTATTGCGTGGCTTTCCTGCGCGGACTTTATGGTAAGAAGAATTTATGGTGGGCGGAATTACTTCGCTGGTATCCCAGCTTGTTGCTCTTCCCCGTATTATTCTACTATCTCACAGAAGCTATCTTCCGGTTACCTGGCGTAGACTTTTCAGTGACAGCCTGGTCACTTGCAGGGATAGTGGTTATCGCCATCCCATTATTAAGCCGGCTGATGAAGTATCTTGTACCCGAAGACGATCTCCGGTTAGAAGTTCATTTCCTTGTCAGCTTATTCATCTGTATCCTCGGACTACTGACCACTGTCAATGGGAAAACGACCTATGCTGCCACCGAAGAGGCGCTCAACTGGAAAGCTATTATCTTGTCCATCGGTCTGTTCGTTGTCCTGTTTCTTATCGGATTCGCCTGGAACAAGCTGAAATGGCCTTTATTACAACGTAGAGAATTAAAAAAAAGAAGTAAAATCAATCAATAAAATATATATATGGAACTCATTTCTAAATTATTATTCTGGGTAGCAAACAGTTTACTTATACCCGATATCATTATTTTGCTGTGCCTGTTCGTTCGCTCACTTATTTTGATCGGAGGCACCTACAACATGTACATGACCAAACGTAAAAATGACAAAGCACTGGACCAACTCATTAAAGATGCACGGATAGACGATCTGAAAGCAGCTTTACCCGACAAAGACAATTCACTATATATGGGTTATCTCCGCGATCTTCTCTACCATCCGGCCAGTGCAGATTACTCAGACTTCCTGATAACAAAATTCGAGAATGAAGCAGAGAAAGATGTGTCTCTTTCTAAAATGTTGGCTAAGATAGGTCCGGTTCTCGGATTGATAGGAACATTGATTTCCATGAGTCCGGCACTTGTTGGACTTTCTACAGGAGACATCTCCGGAATGGCATATAATATGCAGGTAGTATTTGCAACGACTGTTGTAGGTCTGGTTATTAGTGCTGTAGGATTGATATCCATGCAGTTCAAACAACGTTGGTATGCCAAAGATGTCAACAACCTCGATTATGTATCAAGAGTATTAAACGAAACAACCGGAGAACCCAATAATGAAAAGAAATAGAAGAGTCAGCAAATTCCTCAAAGAAGAGGATACCGACCCGCTAAGTGTAGTAGTAAACCTGTTCGACGTGGCGATGGTATTTGCCGTGGCATTGATGGTAGCAATGGTGATGCACATGAATATGACGGAAGTTTTCGGACAGGAAGATTTCACCATCGTGAAGAACCCTGGTAAGGAAAATATGGAAATCATCTCCAAGGAAGGAAAGAAGATCAATACTTACAAGCCTTCCGGTCAGAAAGAGGAGGATTCAGGAAAAAGAGGAAGAAAAGTGGGGATAGCCTACGAACTGGATAACGGTGAGATTATTTATGTTCCGGAATAACCATTAATAAGTATATTTCCTACCAATAATCAATAGTATCGGGCAGGACAATCCTATTCAGGCATTGTCTGCCCTTTATTTCTTTCATTTTACATTGATAACTATCAGAACAAAACATGGTTTCTTCTTTATCAAAACCCGACAAAAGACATGCACATTATCGCAGAAATCTACTAATCATCTGCCTGTTATTAGGCATCGTCCTCTTTACTTTCTGCTTTTTGTTTTGCCAGCATGATAGTCAGAATATGGACTGCGATTGCTTAAGATGCTTGTTAAGTGCTCCTCCCCAAGAGGGAGAGTATCTCTACAACCGTTATCTGCTCCTCATCAGTGTTCTATGCTTCTTATTAATATTCCTGCCTATTTATATATTCGAACATCGGCAGCATATAAAAAGGAAATAAAAAAACAAGCCACCGAAATGAGTCACTCATTCCGATGGCCTATCCCCTTTAAACACCTTTAAACAAAATGAAAATATGCCTCATATACTAACTAAACTAACTAACCCTCGAGGCATATTTTAAAAGAGGCTGTCGCATCAACCTCTTTTTATTATAGATAAGCTTTCGCTCTCTAATCTTATTTACGAGCTTCGGCAATATAACCGAGAGCTTCTTTACATTTGGCAGTTACATAAGCCCAGTCTTCTGCTGCCACCTTATCATTCGGGAACAGTTTAGAGCCCATACCTACACAGAATACACCGGCTTTGATCCATGCAGTCAGGTTTTCCTTAGTAGGTTCTACCCCACCTGTTACCATCAGCTTAGACCATGGCATCGGAGCCATCAAGCCTTTTACAAAGTTAGTTCCATAAACATCACCCGGGAATACTTTGCAAAGATCGCAACCTACTTCCTGTGCAAAACCAACTTCCGATACAGAACCGCATCCCGGAGTGTAAGCAACCGAACGACGGTTACATACCTTAGCTATTTCAGGATTGAACAACGGACCTACTACGAAGTTAGCGCCCAGTTGCAAGTACATAGCAGCAGTAGCCGGATCAACGATAGAACCGATACCAATTGCCATTTCAGGACATTCTTTTGCTGCGAACTTAACGATTTCAGCAAATACTTCCTGTGCAAAGTCACCACGGTTTGTGAATTCGAAAGCACGAACACCACCGTCATAACAAGCCTTTACTACTTTCTTTGCAACTTCTGCGTCTTTGTGATAGAATACAGGAACCATTCCTGTAGAGCCGATCTTATTTAATACGGCTATTTTATCGAATTTTGCCATCTTATTATTTACTATTTTAAAATGAATTGACTTTATAAACTTTCAACTCTCTATTACCTATTTATCTCTGTACGCGACCGCTTGCGTCACCACCAGCCAATGCTTCTACTTCTTCTACAGAAACAAGGTTGAAGTCACCATTGATAGTATGTTTCAAAGCAGATGCAGCAACTGCAAATTCAAGAGCAGCACCCTGATTAGGTTTAGTCATCAAACCATGGATAATACCACCGGAGAAAGAGTCACCACCACCTACACGGTCGATGATCGGATCGATATCATAACGTTTTGAAGTATAGAATTCTTCACCGTTGTAGATCATAGCTTTCCAGCCGTTGTGAGTAGCAGAGAAAGATTCGCGCAAAGTAGAAACTACATATTTGAATCCGAATTCTTTCATCATTTGCTGGAAGATACCTTTGTAACCTTCAGCATCTGTGTGACCAGCTTCAACGTCAGCATCCGGTTTGAAGCCCAGACAAAGTTCTGCATCTTCTTCGTTACCGATACATACGTCTACAAACTGCATCAACGGTTTCATGATAGACTGTGCTTTTTCTTTAGTCCACAGTTTCTTACGGAAATTCAAGTCAACAGAAACAGTTACACCGTGACGTTTTGCAGCTTCACAAGCCAGACGAGTCAACTCGGCAGCCTTGTCAGAAATAGCCGGAGTGATACCAGACCAGTGGAACCAGTCAGCACCTTCCATGATTGCATCAAAGTCGAAATCAGCAGCGTCAGCTTCAGCAATAGCAGAGTGAGCACGGTCATAAATAACCTTGCTAGGACGCATAGAAGCACCTGTTTCCAAGTAGTAGATACCTACACGGTCGCCACCACGAGCAATAAAGTCTGTCTTTACGCCATATTTACGCAATGCGTTAACAGCAGACTGTCCAATTTCGTGTTTCGGTAATTTGGTTACGAAATAAGCGTCATGTCCGTAGTTGGCACAGCTTACTGCAACGTTAGCTTCACCACCACCATATACTACATCAAAAGAATCAGATTGAACAAAACGAGTATTACCCGGAGTTGATAATCTAAGCATGATTTCGCCTAATGTAACGACTTTCTTTCCCATAATCTTATGTTTTAAATTCTAAGTTATTAATATTATGAACTTTCAATTTATCATTTCAGCCCTATTTTAGGGGTTAACACATTGATTATATGACCGTTAATCTATAAGATAACTAACATCACATACCTTTCGTGTACGGGCACAAAGATACAACAATTTTCGTAATTACAAAAATTGTTATATATTTGTATCGAAAATATTAAGATTATTATTGTGTGCGAGCACAAAAACCTATATAAATAAAGGTTATCGTATGAATAAATTGCCCGAAAGGATCAGAATCAAAGACATCGCCCGTCTAGCAGATGTATCAGTGGGAACAGTAGACCGCGTTATTCACGGACGTAGCGGAGTATCGGAGGCCAGTAAGAAACGCGTAGAAGAAATTCTGAAGCAGCTTGACTACCAGCCCAATATGTACGCCAGCGCTCTGGCTTCCAACAAGAAGTATACGTTTATCTGCCTTTTGCCGGAGCATCTGGAAGGCGAATACTGGACGGCTGTAGAAATCGGTATTCATGAAGCTATCGCGACCTATTCGGATTTCAATACTTCGGTGAAAATCAACTATTACGATCCATACGATTATCATTCATTCGTCAACGCCAGCGAAGCCATCCTGGCCCTGCAGCCGGACGGAGTGATGGTAGCTCCTACCGCTCCGCAATATACGAAAGGATTCACCGATCAGTTGCAGGCACTGGATATACCTTATATATATATAGACTCCAATATTAAAGAGGTTCCTCCCCTCGCCTTCTTTGGTCAGAACTCACGTCAAAGCGGATATTTCGCTGCTCGAATGATGATGTTACTGGCACGGGAGGAAAAGGAAATTGTGATTTTCCGCAAAATACATGAAGGAATTGTAGGATCTAATCAGCAGGAGAACAGAGAAATCGGTTTTAGGCAGTACATGAAAGAACATCATCCGTCTTGTACTATACTGGAACTTGACTTGCATGCCGAACGCAACGACGAAGATAACGAGATGCTGGACGAATTCTTCCGCACTTATCCGATGGTTAAGAACGGAATCACTTTCAACTCTAAAGCCTACATCGTTGGCGAGTACCTGCAAAGCCGTGGAAAGAAAGACTTCAATCTGATAGGCTATGACCTTCTGGAACGGAATGTCACCTGCCTGAAAAAAGGAAGTATCTCCTTCCTCATCGCCCAGCAGCCGGAACTGCAAGGAGCCAATGGCATTAAAGCTCTATGCGATCATCTTATTTTCAAGAAAGAAGTGACTCGTATCAACTATATGCCCATTGATCTGTTAACAGTAGAGACAATAGACTATTACCATAGCAAATAACAACAAAGTACAACTTTACAAGTACATTACATGGAAACAAAGTATTTAAGAATTAATCCTGCCGACAACGTTGCCGTTGCCATTGTTAACCTCCCGGCAGGAGAGCATCTTTCTATAGATGGCATTGAGATTACATTGAACGAGGATATTCCTGCCGGACATAAATTCGCACTAAAGAATTTTGCGGAAGGTGAAAATGTAATCAAGTACGGTTACCCGATCGGACATGCACGAATGGCAAAGAAACAGGGTGACTGGATGAACGAAACGAACATCAAAACCAACCTTGCCGGATTGTTGGATTACACGTACAACCCGATTCAGGTTTCTTTAGATATTCCTCATAAAGATCTTACTTTCAAAGGTTACCGTCGCAAAAACGGTGATGTAGGTGTAAGAAACGAGATATGGATTATCCCGACTGTAGGTTGCGTAAACGGTATCATCGGACAACTAGCCGAGGGGCTGCGTCGCGAAACCGAAGGTAAGGGAGTGGACGCCATCGTCGCTTTCCCACACAACTACGGTTGCTCGCAACTTGGTGACGACCACGAGAATACGAAAAAGATTCTTCGTGACATGGTGCTCCATCCCAATGCAGGCGCTGTATTGGTAGTAGGCTTGGGATGTGAGAATAACCAGCCGGATATATTCCGTGAATTCCTGGGCGAGTTCGATGAAGACCGCGTCAAATTTATGGTTACCCAAAAGGTAGGTGACGAATATGAAGAAGGAATGGAAATCCTGCGTGATTTATATGCAAAAGCCTCTAAAGACGAACGTACCGATGTACCTTTGTCCGAACTTCGTGTGGGATTGAAATGCGGTGGTTCTGACGGTTTCTCCGGCATTACGGCCAACCCATTGTTGGGCATGTTCTCCGATTTCCTGATTGCACAGGGAGGTACAAGCGTATTGACTGAAGTTCCGGAAATGTTCGGCGCAGAAACGATCCTGATGAACCGTTGTAAAAACGAAGAGCTGTTTGAACAGACTGTCTATCTGATTAATGACTTCAAAGAATACTTCCTGTCACATGGAGAGCCTGTAGGTGAAAATCCTTCTCCGGGCAACAAAGCCGGTGGTATCTCTACTCTGGAAGAAAAAGCACTGGGATGTACCCAGAAATGTGGAAAGAGTTATGTATCCGGCGTAATGCCTTACGGCGAACGTTTACAGAAAAAAGGACTCAACCTGCTTTCTGCTCCGGGCAATGACCTGGTTGCAGCCACTACTCTTGCAGCAAGTGGATGTCACATGGTACTTTTCACCACCGGACGCGGTACTCCTTTCGGCACTTTTGTTCCGACCATGAAGATTTCCACCAATTCAACCCTGGCTAAAAACAAACCGGGATGGATTGACTTCAACGCCGGTGTGATCGTAGAAAACGAACCGATGGAAAAGACTTGTGAACGCTTCATTGATTATATCATCAAAGTGGCAAGCGGTGAATTCGTAAACAACGAAAAGAAAGGCTATCGCGAAATTGCTATCTTTAAAACAGGGGTAACCTTGTAAACAATGATAGAGTTGCTATCCTCCACTCAATAATAAGTTGAACGGGATAGCAACTCTTTTTTTGTTATACCATATCATCGCCTGTTTTCTTAAACGTAACGCGGATTGTTTTATGGAAAGGAATAAAACGAGAAATCACAGCTATGACAACAGATATAACCAACAAATAACCCAGAATCTCTTTCAGTGCCAGCAACAGGCTTTGTTGTTGTAGCGTATTATATAAGGAGTTGGTTGCCAACTGCGCAGCCTCATCATACGGATGTCCCTGTGTCATCGCATTGTTCAGCGACTGGCTATAGCGTGCTGACGACAATGGATCAGCAGCTGTTATAGTCTCCGACAAAGAATACATATATTTTTGTTGCAGTCGGTACAGTACATTACTATAAAAAGAAGTCGCCATGATAGGTGCCAACACGGAACGGAAAATAATCAGGAAGAAAGCATTCGACAATAAGTATTTCGGATTCAAGTCTTCCACGGCAAACAGGGCAAAAGCAATAATCAAAGTCAACATACCCAAACCACGAAAGAAGATAGGCAGGTAGAGCATCTCATACGTACTATCCGGAGAAATGCCAAAATACAAAATGGCAAAGAAAATCACAAAGCAACTCATTCCTCCCGCTATCAGAAAACGGAAACGCCACCGTTGCCAGCGAAACCACCAAAAACAAATAAAGGCACCGACTACATATCCCGGAAGCAAATAAATATAAAGAGAATAGGTATGCGTAGTATCTACTTTCAGAATAACAGTCAGATAGTTAGTCAGCAAAGTGGTTGATGTACTGAAAAACATCACGAGCATCATATAAAAATAGCCCACAATTGCTTTGGGTTGGAATAAAGGAGCCAGACTTACATAAGGATTCTCCGAACGGCTCTGATACCAGATGAACAGTGCAATCAGCATAGGTGCTATGATGATATAGGCACAGATCTTGCCGGAAGCCATCCAATTGAGCACTTTGCCATAATTGATAACGTACATCAACATCAGCAACCCGGCTGAAATAACAAACATCTCACGGATATGCAAATCAGACCATGCGACAGCTTTTATGGGACGGTTATGCCGGAAACAGATGATAACAAACAGAATGGAAATCAAGATCAATACCATCATAAAGTAGTACATATACTTCCAGTTATAATGATACGCCAGTAAAGCCGTTACCAGCATTGAAGCTTGTCCCCCACCGTAAACCAACGGATAAAAATAAGAATAGAACTCGCTACGCACATTCTTCGGACTGAAAATCTTCTGGGCATAACGAATAAACCACAACATAAGAAACCCTTTCAAGAAACCGACAGCAAAACTACAGACAATCAAAATATCTGCGTTTTGCGTACGTGCACAAACCCAACTCAAGAAGAATTGCAGTACCAAATCAATCAATAACAGAGATTTCACGGAAAAGGCTGCCAACACCTTAGGAATAATCGGGTATGCGATAGCCATACCTGCCGAAGCAGCGTAATACCCCATCGTAATATCTTCCGAATTAGTACCCAGCGTGTTCGACACTTCCAGCATACTGCCTGTATACGAGCCATTGAGCATAGTGACCGGAAGAATCACGATGAAAATGCTGATAAGCCCAAGCCAATCGGGCACCCATTGACGAACAGGTGCCTCCAATTCCTTCATGGTAATCATTTGCGTAAAGCTTCTGTTTCCACCATCATCCCGGCTCTCAACTGTGCCATTTCTTCCGGAGAAACATCTTCCAAGTCGATACGCACAGGGATTCGCTGCTGCACCTTTACAAAATTGCCGGCAGAATTATCTGTAGGAACCAAGGAATATTTAGACCCGGTTGCCTCGGAAATTGCAGTGACTTCCCCGTGAAAAATCTTTCCGGGCACTGCGTCTACTTTAATACGCACCTGCTGGCCAATATAGATATTAGCAATCTGCGTTTCTTTATAATTAGCGGTAATCCACTTGTCCTTGTTACGCACCAAATAAGAAATAGTCTGTCCGGTCTGCACATATTGACCGGGTTCAAGCGTACGCCTACCCATATATCCATCATAAGGGGCAGTGAGAACCGTATAAGACAGATTCAGCTTAGCCAAATCCAGGTCTGCTTCTTTACGCAAAATGGCAGCCTCCGTACCGGTTGTTTTCTTACTTGTCTCCGCATATTGTGATAATGCCGCCTGTTTCTGTGCAACTAATGCCTGATAACGTGCCTTTGCTATCTCATAAGCAGCTTTCGCTTGCTCATACTGTTGTTCCGGAACAGATTCTTCTTTCAACAAACGTTCAAAACGATGATAATCCTGTTCCAATTGCCAGAGTTTCGCTTTCGCTTCAGCGATGTTGGCATCCTGTACGGCAATATTCGTATGGGAAGTTTCAATACCCGAATGAAGAACATCCTGCGAGCCATGTGCATCCAACAATGCAGCTTCCGCTTCCTTTACCTTAATCTGATATTCACGATTGTCAAGCACCAGCAGAGTATCTCCCTGATGGACATATTGATGTTCCTTAAAACGAACCTCCTTGATATAACCCGAAGCCCGGACATTCAAAGGAGCTACATATTGATCTACAAAAGCATCATTAGTCACTTCGTAATTCACATAACGCCAGAAGTAATTAGCAGTCCACCAAAGTCCGGAGACAGCCAAACAGACACATACTAAATTTAAAACGATATTACGAACTCTTACTTTTTTCAGTTTCTTCTGTTTTTCTTTCCATTCAATTGCCATATCTGTTCTGTTTATTAAAGACGTCCACAAGCCTTCTGAAGTTGATAATAAGTATAAATCACACGAGTGCGTGCAGTGACCAACTGCAATTCCACATTCAAACGGACGGAATTCGCATCAAGTAAATCAGTCAGGATAGCCAGTTGATTCAGATAACGATTCTGCATAATACGGTAATTTTCTTCCGCTTGCCGGACAGACAGTTTTAGAGCCTCTACCCTCTGCAACGCTTCCCTGTGGCGTAAAAATGCCGAACGTACATCCATGCGGATTCCCTGCATTTTCTGTTCTTCTTCATTCTTCCGCAAAGACACCATCAGTTTGCTCTCTTTTACTTTATGATTGTTCTTGTACAGTGAAGATAAAGGATAGGAAACCGATACTCCCACATTCCAGTTATTGTTATACATATCCGCCAATGTACGTGAAACGGGACGTGCCAATGTATTCGATGCATATAGCGACACACTGGGAAGAGATAAGGATTGGGCAGAACGGATTTCATTCCTTGCCAATTCTGTCTGTGCGCGAAGCAGCCTCATCGCCGGATCATTTTCATACGCCTGAACAATATAGTCATCATAGGACTGCAAAGCAACTGCCTGATAGAGAATGGTTGTATCCGGTTGTAATAACAAGTTCTCATCCTGCCCCAACAAGATATTGAGTTGCTGCGATACAAGCGCAATGCTATTTTCCGCTTCCTCCAAAGACAGTCGGTCATTAGTCAGCTGCATTTCGCTCCGCAATACATCATTATTGGTAATCAGCCCCTCTTTTTTCATTCGCCGGATATCGCGTAACCGGAGTTCCGACTCTTCAATATTCCGTGTCAGTATCTCATGCTGCTTAAACAGACTAAACAAGTTCATATACTGATTGAGTAACCGTAACTTTATTTCCGCCTCATCAGTCAACGTTTGTAGTTCGGCAACTTGTTTTTCTATATCCGCTTTATGAATAGCACTTCGGATTTTACCACCCTGATAGAGAGGCTGTGCCAGATCAATCGCATAATTTTGTGACCAGTCCGGTGCTTCCGGATATGAAGGATCGGATAATCCCCGTTCCCAAACAACAGGCTGCCCTACAAATCCCCCTTTCAGTCCGATCTGCAGTTCCGGTAACTGTGCAAACCGTGCGGTCCGTATCCGCTCCTGCGCCATAGATTCTTTCATTACATCCGCCTGAAGTTGCAGACTATGCTGTACCCCCCGTTCAAAAAGCTGATCGATAGTGAGAAACAAAGAATCTGTTTGTGCATTTATGGATTGAGCAGCCAAAAACAGGCTAGATAAAACCGCCCCATACTTCTTATACATTTTCAAGTACATCGCATACACTCTTTAATTCAGACAACATAGTTTCAATGCTCTCTATACCAACAATTTTTTCTGCATATACATAAACCTGATCGAGAATCGGACGAATCTGTTCTTTAAATTCTTCCCCTTCGGGAGTCAGGAACACCAGTTTATTACGACGGTCGGCAAGATCTTCTTTCCGATGAACATACCCTTTCTTTTCCAGATTATTCATCAAATTGGTGAGACATGCCTTATCTTTTGCAATGCGTTCCGCCAATATCTGCTGACTAATTCCCTGCTCATGCCATAAACTACTTAATACCTGAAGCATCTCAAACGTAATACCCGCATTATTTTTTCTCAATGTCCGTTGCATAGACCGGCGGAAAGCCATACGGGTACGAACAATCTGCAACATGAGTTCTCTAAACTCTGCTCCTTCTCTCATTTTCTATACTCTTTTTACCTGTTTCGTTTCGGCGGCAAAGTTAGGTATTTCCTCCGAATTAGTCAAACGTTTGACTAATCTCATTTTCAAACCCTCTTTATATAATTTCTGACTATTCGTTCATTCACCTATTAAACAACTGTATATTAACGCCTTATCATACCATTCAAATATTTATCATTAAAATATTCAGGCAAAAAGTTTGTTCATCTGAAATCTTTTATTTTACTTTGCATTACAAAGTACTTTTATATGGATAAAGATAAAGCATTAGAATCGGTAAATGAGATAAAAGAGTTGATGGAAAAGTCGTCCAAGTTTATCTCTCTAAGTGGTCTCGCTGCAATCATGGCGGGCATTTACGCATTAGCTGGCGCATACATCGCTACACAAGTTATTACCCCGGGCACACATTTAATTGTTGCTCTCGAACTAATGGCTATTATAGCTTCGCTCGTATTGGTAGCAGCTGCGGTCACCGCCTGCATCCTGTCCTATTATAAATCCAAGAAGACAGGACAGAAATTTTTCAGCCGCCTCACCTACCGGGCATTGTGGAACTTTTCTCTTCCGATGCTGACCGGAGGTGTTTTATGCATCTCCATCATGATGCATGAGTATTATGACATCCTGGCTTCCGTCATGCTTTTATTTTACGGACTGGCACTGGTCAACGTATCCAAGTTCACTTACTCCAGTATCGTATGGTTAGGATATGCTTTCATTTGCCTGGGAGTCGTAGATTGTTTTTGGGAAGGTCATTCACTGCTGTTCTGGACCATCGGTTTCGGCGGTTTCCATATTCTTTATGGCATATTGTTCTATTTACACTACGAAAGAAAGAGATCATAAATGATAGAAGCATTCCAATATATTAATAAAGCATTCGAAAGCAAGGTCCGGCTCGGTATCATGGCTATTCTGATGGTAAATGAGGAAGCCGACTTCAATTTTCTGAAAGAGCAGCTCTCTCTGACAGACGGCAATCTTGCCAGCCATACCCGTTCCCTGGAAGAACTGGGATATATCGTATGTAACAAAAGTTTTGTCGGACGAAAGCCACGGACTGTTTTTCAGGCAACCCCGCAAGGCAGAGAAGCTTTCAAATCGCATATTGAAGCCTTAGAGAAATTTCTAAAATCAAAATAAATAATTCATCAAAACACTACTGGCTTATGGACGCTTTCAATGAAAATTCAAATGAGCAACAGGCACAGCAACCTATAGGATGCCTCCACCGTTTCTCCAAAACAATCAAGGTTGTCATCATCGGATTATTAATCCTTCTCCTGATGATACCCATGTTCATGATTGAGAATCTTATTTCCGAACGGGGACGAACCCAGGAAGAAGCTATCGACGAGGTAAGTGAAAAATGGAGTCTTGCACAGACCATCACTGGCCCTTACCTGAATCTCCAGTATCCGGTTGTCACTGAAAACAACGGCGAGAAGAAAGTTTCCATCAAAGACCTGATACTTTTTCCTGACGAGCTTATGGTCAACGGGCAACTGAAGACTGAAATCCTGAAAAGAAGTATCTATGAGGTCAATGTATATCAGTCGGAACTGACATTGAAAGGGTCATTCAGTTCGGAAGAATTGAAAAAGAGTAGAATAGACATGGACCAGTTGCAATTTGACAGGGCAGCTATTTGCTTGAACCTAACCGATATGCGGGGTATCAGCGAACAAATCAGCATCACCTTGGGAGATTCTGTTTATATATTCGAACCGGGTATGGACAACAGAGGAATAGCTAACACCGGAGTTCATGCGATCGCTAATTTGTCGGAATTGAAGCAGAATAAAAAACTCCCTTATGAAATAAAAATCAAACTGAAAGGTTCACAGTCACTCAACTTTATTCCGTTGGGTAAAACAACCCGTGTAGATCTGAAAGCCAACTGGAATACACCGAGCTTTACCGGAAACTATCTGCCTAACAACCGGAATATTACGGAGAAGGAATTTTCCGCGCAATGGCAGGTTTTAAACTTGAATCGGAATTATTCGCAGGTGATGGCTGACTACAACACCTCGAACATCAAAGATATTGAAAACTCCAGTTTCGGTGTGAATTTCAAAATTCCGGTGGAACAGTACCAGCAGTCCATGCGCTCCGCAAAGTATGCCATTCTGATTATCCTACTGACTTTCGGAGTGATCTTCTTCACTGAAATCATGAACAAGACCCGTATTCATGCCTTGCAGTATTTATTGGTAGGACTAGCTCTCTGTCTATTCTACAGCCTGCTCCTCTCTTTCTCAGAGCACGTCGGTTTCAACCCGGCCTATTTGTTATCTTCTGCACTGACTATTATACTGGTAGGCGGCTATATGTTCGGAATTACCAAGAAAAAGAAACCATCATTAATCATGTCCGGCCTATTGGCTATACTCTATATTTATATCTTTGTTCTTATCCAGCTGGAGACTTTCGCATTATTGGCAGGCAGCTTAGGACTGTTTATCATTCTGGCAATAGTGATGTATTTTTCAAAGAAAATAGACTGGTTTAATGAATAATCGGCTTTTCTATTGAAACGCTTGACAAATGGCTTTTTATTTTGTATCTTTGAGAAAACAAAAGCAATAAGAGAAATGAAAAATCTAGGAAAAATAGAGACATAAAGAACCTTTAAACTGATACATTTTAGTATTAGTACAGATATATCATAGGGCAATGATCTAACGATCATTGCCCTATTTTGTTTATATTTTTACTTAACTCATTCTATAGAATCTCTAAAAATGCTCAAAATAGTTTTTAATAAACTCTGATACCGTTTATTATAAACTATCAAAAAGTTTATTATAAACCGAAAGTACGTTTATTAAGAACGTAGTCTGTAATTGTAAAAAATAACAAACGTGTTTCATACAATAGAAGATTACAAATAAGCGAGTTTATTTATACAGTAATATAAATAAACACATTTCTTATTTCATCCAAACAATCGGATAACCTAAGTCTCTTTTGATAGCTTCCATTTCTGCACTGTGCCACATTTCATGTTTAAAGCTCCACGACAATGCTTCATATTTAGTTTCCGCAACAGGATGTTCAAACGGAAGAGGTTGCAAGCACTCTGCCAAAACATCATCATTCAGAGTTTCCAGATTTTCGATACAGATCTGATGAACTATTTCCATTTGTTCTCTCAATTCAGCAACAGAAATCAAGCCCTTTTCTATGGAACGATGTAATGTCCCCATGCCATTAAACATTCTATTATATTTTTGGATAGGCACTAATCGTCCTACCCTTTCGTTCACCCCGGTAATAGCTGTCAGTGTATGGAAATTCTGCGAAACAAGCAGATGTCCCACTTGCCAGATAAAGTTAGAATCTGTTCCTTCAGGAATAACATACCACAAATCTTCCGGCAATTCAGACATCAAACGATTCACAAATGTGCGAGCTTCTACAATCTGCTCCTTTAAAAAGTCAATTTTACTCATAACTATATGTTTTTAAATTATACATATAGTTAGTGGAAAGGTAAATGAGCTTTGTGACAACTTACTGCAAGAATTTCTCCCAATAATTTTTCCTCGGCAGTTCTTTTTCAAACTTCCTGTATAAATCGGCAAGCCTCATCATTCGTTGCACCATTGCATATTCTTTATCCATATCAATAGAATATACCGGTTTGCAAATACGGCATTTACAAGCACCATCGGGATTATACAACGGGCAAGTATCATTCATGAAAGCTGTGATTTTCTGAATGGAACGATTATAGACTTGCCGTACATTACTTTCTTTCCATTCCATGATTTCGCCAATCTGCCGATAAGGCAACCCGATGTTTTCTCTAAAGATAAAAATCAGACGAGCATCATTATTCAGACAATGATTTAAAGCGGTAATACACCAGTCGCACCTTTCTTTAATCCATTCCCGCTTCGCTTCTTCCCCACCGGAATATCCGATTTCCGGCAACGAACGGAAATATTCGATTTCCGACATTTTCACCTGCTTTTCACATGCTGCATATCTGCCAATAGTGCGACGAGCGACAGTATATATCCATGTAGAAATCTCCGAATCACCTTTAAAGCCACTGAAGCTTTTACAAAGTTCATACCACACTTCCTGTGCCGCTTCACGAGCGATTTCTTTATTCTGAATCATCCGGTGAGCAATCGTGGAAATCATATTTCCATATTCTTTCACCAAATAATTGATATCTATTTCCATCATCACACACTACAATGTTTTCTTCAAATATATCATATCCACCAACTGCATATCATCCTCATACATCGGATGATCGTAGTTATCTGTAAAGAAATTCTTTATCCGGTGAGAAATTGCAAAACCGCAATGTTCATAGAAAGATCTGGAAGAAGGCACATCTCCTGTACCCACCAACATTTCAGAACACTTCCCCTGATAATATTCAAATAAAAACTCGATTAAACGTTTTCCATATCCCTGGCGTTGGAAGAAAGGAACAGTAGCTATATTCTTGATTTCATAAATACCTTCCCCCTCACGTGTCACCACACAAAGAGCTTTCAGCCCGTCATCATAAAGAACAAACATGTCACCACGTTCCAAATATCGGTCAATCATACTTTCTTGTTCATCAGCCAAGAGTAATAAATCGAGGAATTCTTTTTTATCTGAAGTTATTAGTTTTATCTCCATATTTTAAAATATTGAACGTTGCAATAATCATGTATCTGTATCATTATATTTATTCAATCAATATAAGAGCTTGTTGCAAAGATATAAATTTTCATTTAATAAAACATCTAAGCAAGTTAGCATATACCAATGTATACATAACAAAAATCTCCACGTTTCATAAATTATTAATTCCTTTCAGAGGGAAAAGCTGTTTACTGAAACGTGGAGACATTACACTAAAATATATACTTCAAGATACTAATAAAGCTGATAAACAACCATTCAATATATTTTTGAAACTGAAATATTATAAATTTCCCCTTTCTTAGTTGGAAATTCAATCAACCCTCCTTTAATTAGAGAAATCGGAATCCTTTTCCCACTACTATTTTCTACTCTTGCAATTAGTCCTTTAGGAGAATATATTCTGCACTTAAGTCCCGAACCTGACAGGACAGAACATTGTGTAAGCCACCCTGCATTCCATTTCATTGTAAAAGTAAAATCTCCTTCTGTACGCAAGCCGGCCACACTTCCATCACTCCATGCCAAAGGCAATGCAGGCAGTAAATGAATAAATCCTTGATTACTTTGTAAAAGCATCTCTGCGATGCCGGCAGTAGCACCAAAGTTACCATCAATCTGGAAAGGTGGATGAGAATCAAATAAGTTTTCATACACTCCACCTTTAGAGTTATCCATGCTAATGACTGTCAAGGTAGAAAGACTAAGCGCGGACTTCAACAAACGATAAGCATGATCACCATCGAAAAGGCGTGCCCAACAAGCTATTTTCCATGCACGGCTCCAGCCTGTACCCATATCCCCACGGGATTGAAGGGTCACTTTTGCAGCGTCAGCCAATAAAGTATCCCGATGATAAGAAATTTGATTTCCGGGATACAAGGCTATCAGTTGTGAAAGATGACGGTGGTCATTCCCCTGAAAATCCAGTTTCCCCTTATCTTCTTTCCATTCTTTTATCTGCCCCCAAGAACCAACGGAGACCCCATTATCTAACTTCCGGAATTTGTCTGCCAATTCCGAAACAAACACATTATCTATCTGTATATCAACCTTTTTCAATGCTTCTACCGCATGTAATGTTTCATTAAAAAGTTGCCAGACAAGCTGTTGAGCATAAGCTACCCCATCTTCCCAAGGTCCTTGTTCGGGCGACCATTCATCGGGAGCAACCAATTTCCCGTCTTTATTTTCTTTCAACCTGTCAAACCAATACTTACAAGTACTTTGCATAACCGGGAAAGCAATATTGCGCAAATACTCCAAATCATTATTATAAGCATAATGTTGCCACAGATGTGTACAGTACCACGCATTAGCAGGACGATTGATATTCCAGTCAGAATAACCGAATATATTATTCTGTGTTTTTATCGTCCAACCTCTAAGTCCTTCCCCCTGTGCAATCCGCCGCCAGCTTCCATTGGGCTTGCCTACAGCTTCTACTGCAATATACTGCAAAAAAGGCAAATGACACTCCGGCAAATTAGTAATTTCAGCCGGCCAATAATTCATTTGAATATTAATATTACTATGAATATCACATTCCCAAGGTGGTGTATTATCAGCATTCCAGATCCCTTGTAAGTTATTCGGCAAGTTCATGCCTCGGGAAGAACCGAGCATCAAATACCGCCCGTATTGGAAATAAAGCATATCCAAATAACGGCTTTCTTTATGATTACGTACCAATTCATCTGTAGGATATTCCGGCATATCCGCTTGTAAATCCAACTTCACTCTGCTAAAAAGAGACTGATAATCCTTCAAATGGATATTCTTCAAAGCAGCATAGTTTTTCCGTGAAGCATTGGAAAGGCGGGTATATAGTTCCTTATGTAAATCCTCCGAAGATGTACCTAAATAATCTGTAGCTGAAATATTAAAGTTAGTACCGGCAACCAATAATATAGTCACCGCATCCGCATCACAGACCGTTAGCCGGTTATCCACGACAGATAGCTGTCCTTTCTCATTCAGGACTTTTACTTGAGCGTCGTAAGATAACAAATCCAGTTGTCCCTGTATCCCAAGAATATTCTTATTAACTGATAGCTGACCGAAATGAGAATCTTCCAAACGGACGGAAAGATTCAAACGTCCTTTCATCCCCGGTGTAGTAATACGCATCACAATCACCCTGTCCGGATAACTGGCAAAATACTCTCTGCGATACTTTACACCATTCATTTCATAACTTACCGAACCGATCGCATTATCCAAACATAACTCCCGACAATAATCAACTGCCTCCCCGTTATGTTCCGCAAAATCAATATATAAGTTCCCGAAACTCTGATAAGCCCCACGCTTCGTCTCACTTCCCGTCCAAAGGGTTTTCTCATTAAATTGGAGACGTTCGCACGCTATCCCGCCAAAAAACAGACCACCCAATTCACCATTTCCAATGGGCAAAGCAGAAGTCATCCAGTTTTGTGCCGGACGAGTATACCACAACTTCATAAGAGGCTGTTCCGCATTAAGCCAGAAAGCTGAAACAAAAGTCAGCAAAAGAGAAAACACACCTTTTAACATAAATATCTTATATTGCTTCATATATACATATTATTGCATCAAACAGAACTCTGAAAATATTACTCACGTACCACACCACTGACTTCTACTTCAGCAATAGCAGCGGGAGACTTATCGACAAAACTGATACGAATAAACCTCCCTGTAACAGGCGCCTCCTGAACACTAAATGTGATATCGGTTCTTTGCTCTACAACCCTACCGTTACGTCTATCCAGCACTGTCTTCCATTCTTTGTTATCATCCGAAACCTCTATCATATAGTGGTAAATAGCAGCTTTGGGGAAATGTACGCTGATAGTACGTAATGTCAGTCCCTTTTCTGTATCCAACATCCACCATGGCGAATAATCCTCACCAGTAGCTTCCCAGAAAGTATCCATATTCCCGTCGGCAGCAAAACCTGCACTTTGTTTCCCCCGCAAACTACTTGCGAATGTCGGATTGTTTCGTCCGAAAGTCTGTACAACCGTTTCATGATTTTCAGGTGCAAAACGTATATAAGGACGTTCTTTCACTGTTGGTGTCACTCCGGATTCATAAGCGTATTTACCTGCAAAATTTATCTCTATGCGTACCGACTGCAATCCGGGAGAAGTTGCCTCTATCACTGATTTTCCAGCATAATAGGAACGAAAAGCAATGGCCGCCTGTCCATCTATCATACGAATATCACTATCTTTCTCAAACAAAATAGAACTCCCTGTTGGAAATTCTCCCGGTCCGGAAATTAGTTTCAAATATACCGAAGGAGAATTATTCAACAGTTTTCCAGCCTCATCAAGGACGGAAACCGTTAACAAAACATCATCCGTACCGTCAGTAAGAACATTTTCCGTTTTTGTAGCTTCCAATTTCAGTCGCGCAGGTATGCCCTCCACAGGCCACACAGGAGGAGCCACTTGGGTATATTCATTACGATACCAGTACCATGAGCGCTTAGGAATACGGAAGTAATCCACAATCCCCATTTTACCCAAAGCACTTCCGGCAATGCTACCATGATCGAAACCGCACCAAATAGCCTGACCACTTCTCCATGAACGTCCCTTCCAACCATCATCTTTTTTCAAATCCCCCCACCCCGGTCCGTATTCTCCCGGACGGTCGGCAGTGGTGCTGCCATATTCGGACACAACATTAGGAATCCCCGGATTCTGAAAATCGGTCTGTGTCGCTCCGTCACCATTATATCCGGCAATGTCACCTATTTTATCAATACGTTCTTCCCCTAGCGGACGTTGTGCGCCTCCTACAGCCGCAGGTCGTGTAGGGTCTAACTGGTGTGTCAGGTCTACCATACGCTTTAATAATCTGCGTACTCCCGGCATTGTTTCCGGTGCAGAGAAAAAAGCCTCGTTACACATACTCCATACTATGATAGAAGGATGATTACGATGAATGCGTATCATCTCACGTAACTGCTGCAAGGCACTTTCCTCAAAACCCGCCTCATCTGATTTAGTCACAGGATATGCGCTCGAATTCCAATACCCGTCAGGTTTATAGCCTCCTATCCCCCAGAACGGAGCTTCCGCCCAGAAAAGCATTCCCAACTCGTCACAAGCTCTCGAAAACGCTGGTGCGTGCGGATAATGTGAACCTCGAATCAAATCAAATCCCGCCTCTTTCATCACGCTGACATCACGATACATAGCAGCTTCCGTCACGGCATCTCCCCAGCCTGCCTGATCCTGATGCACATTAACTCCGCGGAAATAGAGATGCTTACCATTCAAAAAGAAACCTCGATCAGCCGTCCACTCAAACCAACGAAAGCCAAAAGTCGTCTCCTCCTCATCTATCAATTGTTCCCCCTTATAAAGTTTACTGGCTATCTTATATAAAACAGGGGTAGACAGATTCCATAGTTGCGGTTTATCCAATGCTTCCGTAGTCTGTGATATTTGCCTGCTACTACGACCTGCAATGGTTTCCTTAGTTTCCACAGAAGTTACAATTTGACCATCAGGAGCAAGTACTTGTGTCAACAACCGGTAAGTACCCTCTTTTTCCTCACTGTTACACACCTCTGTCTTGATATTCACTGAAGATGATTTTCCCTGATTTTTAGCCAGGTCCGGCGTTGTTACAAAAGTACCATACCAATCAATATGCACCGGAGATTTCAAAACCAGCCGGACATTCCTATAAATCCCACCGCTGAAAACATGTTCGCCTGCACGAGGAGCCACATTAGGTTTCCAATAATTATTAACCCGTATCGCAAGTATATTATCACCAGCCTTTACCAAAGAAGAAATATCAATTGAAAAACCTGTATATCCTCCTACATGCTTGCCGGCCAGCTTTCCGTTAACAAAAACTTCCGCTTCCTGAAATACACCATCAAATTCAAGGAATATTTTCCGGGAAAGTTCGTTCGCTGTCAACTTCAACGATTTACGATACCAGCCATATCCCACATAAAAATCTTTCGACATAAAATATGGTATGCTGAAAGAATGGGGAAGTCCGACCTGCTCCCACCCCTCATCATTAAAAACTTGCCGTTCCGCTCCCTGATGGTCTCCCCGGGTATATTTCCACTCTCGATTCAGATTAATGATTGTTCGTGGCGAAAGGAAATTCTGTGCATAAAGCAAACTACTCAAAAACAGAGAAAAGAAAAAAAGAATCTTTTTAGTTATCTTCATCGAATCTTATTCTAGTTTAAACAATATGTTACCTTAAAAAAAGAGGGGGCAATCTTAATGACCGAAAATGCCCCCGCAAAAAATAATCTATAAAAAACAGTTACCTGAAAACAGACAAAGGTGTACATCTATCCGAGTAATTTCCGGCGGCGTCCAATGCTCTTACATAGTATTTTACCTTATCATCGGAAGATACACCGTCGATAACAAACTCACAATCAGTTGTTGAACCAACAAAACGACCTCCTTCCTTATAGATATCGTATCGATAAATTCCTTGATTATCAGTAGAAGGTTGCCATTGTAATGTACAGGTTGTGGCTGTTTGTTTCAAAACCTTAAGTCCTTCCACCATAGAAGGCTTCACTAAATCCGGCTTCTTCTGATATACCCTGAAATAGTCCACCTCAAATGCATAATCATCGACAAGCCCTGCACCATGATTCTTAATAGCAAGATTGAGCATCATAAATTGCGGATTGTGAAAAGCGATAGAACCGTCACCATTTCTGAATTCATCAATATTAATCCAATTTCTTAATTCATCATCGACATATAACGCTATCGACTCTTCATCCCAATCCATCCTGTAAACATGATATTTATTCATCCAATCTTTGTCTTTCTTCTGATAATAAGTGACAGGAGTGAAAACAGATTTCCAGTTCTGCGCCCATGCATCATGTGGATTATCCGAGCTTACACAAAAATTAGTGGTAAGCACAGGTTCCTTTCCATTCCCCAAATCAGCCAGATAATATTCCATCATATCAATCTCACCATTACTAGGCCAATTCTTATTGTACCCGCAAGTCCAGACAGCTGGAAACGCCCCGTCTGCCGGATGAATTCTGGCACGTACTTCGATACGTCCAAAAAGGAAATGACGTTTATCCTTTCCCAGAATGCTGGCAGACGTATATTCCGAATATTCCGTATTCTTCCGGTAATCACCGGAAGAAGCATCATAAAACTTATTCTTGACCCGTTCTTTTTTCCCGGTTATCAACAAACGCCCGTCTTTGACTACCGCATTTTCCCTGCGATAGTACTGTAACTCATTGCCGCGAATAAATCCTTCTTCAGCCTGCCACAAGTCAGGGTTTACTACCCCGTCAACATTGAATTCATCTCCCCAGGCATATTCATAACCGGCAATTTGCCGTATCGGATTCGGGTCAGGCTGATAGGGATTAACAGGCGGATTATCTCCATACGCAGAAAATGTACTGTTGAAGGCTCCACCAATCATCCCTAACGCTATTACCAATTTATATATTTTCATTTTATCCATATTTATAAAATCCAATCAATCATTCCCAACCCGGATTTTGAATCAGATTACGATTCTTATACATCTCCGATTGAGGTATAGGATAGAAATACATCTTATCCTCCCATATTCTGTCAGAAGTAGAAGTATAATCAAACAGATTACTGTTACCGTCTTTTGTCACTGTCACCCTTTTGATAGTCACACTTTCCGGCCCTATTTTCCAACGACGAATATCCCAAAAGCGATGATCCTCAAACGCCAGTTCTGCCATTCTTTCTTTGCGCAAAGCCCTTCTGAACAGTATTTTAGAAGACACATCTTCCGCCTTCAACAAAGCGATACCTAAGCCGCTACGGCCTCTTACTTTATTAATAGCTTCAAGAGCAGTCATATTCAAACCTTCCCCCGGTGCCATTCCTTCCGGACCATACGCCTCATTCATCGCTTCAGCATAAATGAGTAGAATTTCCGCATAACGGAATAAAGGAATCGAATGTCTTGCAGTAGTAGTACTGTTTGCCGTCAGACTGATACTCGTATTGACAAACTTACTCAAATAATAGCCGGTACGTGTAGCACCTTGTTGTGGTAAGCCATTAGCTCCTCCAATCGAAAGATCCACCTTTTTCCCATAAGCAGTATTACCTCCCTGATACAAGACCGTATATCCGAGACGAGGGTCACGATTTGCATAAGGATTCTCCTCTACCGGAGATTTTCCATCCTGCAAATCAAAAGCATCCACCAGATTTTGGGTCGGACAGTTACCTCCCTTGCCACCTTCCACCCCCACCGGAAAGTTGGTGCGTTCGAAATCATTGTTATCCCCTATACGTTTTGCCAGAATCATTTCCGCCTTCTTAAAGTTATCCGCCCCCAGCAATTCCCCAAAGGAAACCAACGATAATTTCCAACTGCCCGCATTATCAATCAGCACCTTGGCAGCCTTTGCAGCCTTTACCCATTTTTCAGGATTCGTTTCGGCTTCTGAATTATTCAGAGGGCTTGCCGCATATAACAAAGCTCTTGCTTTCAGAGCTAAAGCAAACTGTTTTGTCAAGCGCCCGGTTTCATTATCATAGTTTCCGTCATACAATGCCGGGAGTTTTCCTTCTGCCGCCACTTCATCACATTCTGCTACAATAAAATTGATAATTGTCTGATAGTACACAGGCTCCTGCCGATTTGCCTCCTCTTCTGTAAGAAGCTCTTTTATCAGAGGAATCTTATTATAACGCTTCACCAATTCAAAATAGAAATAAGCGCGGAGAGCTTTCACTTCCCATTCCAAATTCTTGTACTTACGCATTATCTTTTCGTAATTCTTATCGTATTGAAACTGTTCCCAAGTCTTACCTGTACCATTTTGCAAATAATCATTACACAGCCGAATTGCTTTATAATATGATTCCCATTTATCATCTACGGTATTCATAGCACTCCAGCTACCATCATAGAAACGTCGGATTGTTGACGAAGGCCATACATACTCTGCTTCATCACATCCTGCCGAACGCAAAGCACCATCCACATCAGATGTTCCACCAGGCAGATAAGCATAAATGCCCGTTACAAAATCTTCATTTGACCAAGTGATATTAAATACCGAATTCTGGTCGTAATCTGAATTTTCATTATAATCGAGGAAATCATTGCATGAAGAAAACAACACCATCAATGCTCCTGCTATCCATATATGTTTTTTCATATTCATTATATCTTTATAGTTGCATTAGAAACCGATTGAAAATCCTAATTGAACGGACGAAGGAATAGGAAGGGCATTCCCCATGGCCTCCGGGTCACAGATGTCAACATGGTCAAATAAAGTAAAATCAGAAGCTCTGACGTACAGTTTGACCGAATGTAAAGGTGTGGTTGCCAGCAGTTTCTTGGAAAATTTATAATATAGTTCTGCGTGACGCAGTTTCAAATATGATTTATCAGTCAACCACACTGTGTTGTTGGTGAAATTATTAGCATTGGCTCCTTGTGACAAACGCGGATATTTTGCTTGCTGGTTCTGGGGAGTCCAACGATTCTCATAATAATATTGCGTCAGTGACGTATTATTCGACAAAGGACGGAACAGACCAGCAGTAGAAGCAATATCGGAATAATTGCCAACCCCCTGAATCAAGGCATCTATACCAAAGCCCTTATATTCAACACCCAAATTCAGTGAATAATAAATTTCCGGTGCCACACTGCTATAACCAATTGCCTTCTTATCGCGTTCATCAATTATCTTATCTCCGTTCAGGTCTCTGAATTTAATATCTCCAGGCTTCACCTCTCCGAACATTTGTACAGGGCTATTCTTGATATCCTGTTCATCTTTAAAGAAACCGATAGCCTCGTATCCCATTATCTGCCCGACAGTTTGACCAGTAGTTCTCATCCATTCATACGGCTGGTACTCTTCCCCCATTTCAATTACTTTACTACGATTAAAGGAAAAATTGCCTCCAACATGAAAGTTCAAGTTACGAATCTGTTTATGATAATTAATTCCTGCCTCAAGACCTTTATTCTCAACTTTCCCTAAGTTCTTGTAAGCATTAGCAGCTCCCATCACGCTAGAAATATTCCCTGGTGTGATAAACATATCGGAACGTTTCTCCTTAAAAAATTCTACCGTCACGTCAAGAGCCTTGGCAAAAGAAAGATCCACTCCTATATTAGCTTTCGAAACCTTCTCATACGTCATATCCATAGTCGGCAAGTGCCCTTCACCTAATCCGCTGAAGCTACCAAATTCGCCTCCCAAGATATAACCGTTTGCCCAACCATACTTACGGTTCCACAACAAAGATTCCGGAGCAACATCACTACCTGTTAGTCCCCATGAAGCACGCACTTTCAACAAATCAATAAACGAAACGTCCTTCAAAAAATCCTCATTTGAAATAACCCATGCGGTAGAAACTGCAGGAAAATTTCCAAAACGATGAGAAGGCGGCAAGGCGTTAGAACCATTACGAGAAAAAGCGACGTCAGCAATATACTTACCATCATATACATAATGGACATGTCCCACCAAATTAATCTGGTTACGTGTATTATTCTGTCCGCTCCAAACAGTTTGCTCCCTCGAAGCAGCCAAAGTGAGGTTCACCCCATGCTTTCCCCACATATTATTATAATTGACCCGTCCCCACAAATTCAAACGACTTTTCTGTCCTCCTACCGAACTATTAAAGTTATCTGTCTTGTTTTGCCCCCGTAATGTATAGTCATCAGCAGAGGAAGGATGCGCTACATTAGCCACAGCATATGCATAACTCATCGGATAGTTATCCCAATATTCACAGAAATTATCATAACCGATACGCACATCAACAGACAAGCCTTTCAGCAACATCCCCAAATCCTGGCGGATAGTGGCATCAGCAAATAACTGGCGGGAATGACTTCGTGCATATCCTTTCGCCGCCACCTCCGCAACGGGGTTACGTGTCCACATATCGCTACCACCCCATTCTCCCTCGGGAGTCTTTACGGGAAAAGCAGCAGAAGGAGTAGTGTAAATCAATCCCATCAAATCGCCTGCTCCAATTCCAGGACGGTTGTGTTCGGACAACATACCGTTCATTTTAAAGAATAATTGCGTACTTGAAGTCAGATCTACATCTACATTGGTACGTACATTCAACTTCGAGTATTTATGCTGTGACGAATAATCCCCTTCTATGTTATCAGGCTTCATAAAACCTTTACTTTGCAAATAATCCACTGACGAGAAATACCTTACATACTTTCCTCCACCACTTAACGTAACAAAAACATTATCGATAGAACCGGATTTTTTCAATATTTCGTCCATCCAGTCAACGTTACCATAACGCGGATCACCATTCTTGATTCCATTAAGCTGGGTTTCATCATATCTGGCTCCCAGTCCGTCGTTTATCAATGCTTCATTCATGGCCAATGCATAGGTATATCCATCAGCCATTTTGGGAAGTCCGTGTAACATATTAAAATGATGCTCGTAGTTCACGCTGATATCTATTTTCTTTCTAGTTCCTGTTTTGGTGGTTACTACCATCACACCATTTGCACCCCGCAATCCATAAAGAGCCGTAGCTGCGGCATCTTTCAATATCTGCACACTCTCTATCTCTTCTTTCGTGATAGACCCCAAATCTCTTTCGAAACCATCCACTATGACCAAGATAGAATTACTTCCCGTAGTATTCACCCCGCGAATCATTGTTGTCGGTGTATTTTCCCAGATAGTTCCTCCGGCCTGAAGGACAGTTAGTCCCAGTCCTTTTCCAAACAAGGCATTCAATGGATTGGTAGCGGCACTCTTCATCAGCTCTTCTCCGGTAATTTCAGAAATAGCAGCTGAAGACTCACTCGCTTTCACCGTCACGCCATAGCCCAGATTCAACTGCCGTTCCTCCTTCTTTACAAAAGCACTGTCTTCCTGGGCATAAGCATTCAAACTGGAAAGCAGTAATAAACACGATAATTTATATATGTTTCTCATATAGCCAAATTCTTTATAATTATAACCATTGATTACCAACCTGGATTTTGATTCAAATATCCTTTATTTATTTCCACAAACGGGAACGGAGTGAGATACCACTTCGGGGTAAAATAAACCGTACCGTCATCGCCATCCTGAATATATCTTTTCTTAATCTGGAATTTTTCATAAGAATAAGATTTCTTATCATCGCCTCTACGAATACGAAGACCATGCAAGGGCTTACGAAAATCTTCCGCCATTTTCCAGCGTATCATATCATAGTAACGTACATCTTCAGCGCCAAACTCCCTGGCACGTTCGTCCAAAATCTCTTTCCGTAATTGTTCCTTACTCAATCCAGTCTGCAAGCCCGAAAGTCCGACACGTCTGCGCACTTTATTGATATACTCATAAGCATCATTTCCCAAAGCATCTCTTTCTGTTGCCCTATCCAACTCATTTAATGCTTCAGCATAACTCAGGAAAATCTCGGGAAGGCGTAAATAGGGCCACTGATCTTGTTTCCCATTTTGAGAACTCAAATCCAGAATATATTTGTAAATACGGAAGCCAGTAAACTTACTACCATCCGATACTGTCTCCGAAGACATACCTTCACGTCCGCCAATCCACAACTCTGCTGGATGATCTCTTCCGAACTCCGCATTATTCACTAAACAGTTCTCATATAAACGAGGGTCTCTATTTTTAAACGGGTCTTCCTCAATATATTTATCCTTACGCTGCTGTTCCCAAAAAGAGGCGTCAAAAGGAGTACCATCAGCATAAGGGAAAAGATTTACATATTCTAGTGTGGGAACGAGAGCGCCATATTGTCCGTAAAAATGCAAATAAGAACAGTTGTCATCCCAATTCCATGAAACCGTAGCACGTTGGCGGGTATCAATCAATAGTTCACCGTTTGCCCTCTTATAATAAGCATCCTGATATGCTTGGCGCGGATTGGACGCATTGGTTACCAATTGCCAGGGTTCGCCTTCCTGACTGTTACGAGACATAAACAAACTGCAAGCATCAACTACATCTCTCCATAGTTGGTCGTCTTTTCCACCAAACCATACTTGCTTTTCTGCTATGGCTGCCGCGCCTGCCTGTTCCGGATAAAAAGGTTGATTGTCATTATACAATGGACTAGCCGCAAACAGCAGTGTCCTGATTTTCAATCCCAGTGCAGCTGCACCAGTGAAACGTCCCGCCCAATTTTCCTGTTCGCTACTATCCAATGCCCACGGTAATACTTTATAAGCTTCATCACATAATTGAACTATAAAATCCAATGTTTGACGCAAGGTTGCCCGGGGAATCTTAAGTTCCTCATTCGGATCTAAAGCATGGTCGAGTAAAGGTACTCCACCGAAGTTCTTAAACATATCCGAATAATGGCAAGCAATAATCATCTTTGCCTCAGCCTTCAAACGCTCTTTTTCCTCATCAGTAATACCGGGTGTCTGACCGACATTTTCTATAAATAACCAAGCTTTACGGATTCCTGTCCACTGTTGTTCACCGTCCGAATAGGAATATACACAATCATTGGCAGCCGAATTAGAAGTAAACTGTCCTGTATAATATGTATTGTACACAGTACACCAAGTCAATCCACAGGTAAAACAGTCGGTCAAGGCATCTATTGCCCCCATCCCCACTCTGTTACCTTTCGCACTCCAATCCAGTACACGGCCATAATATAAAGTACGATATGCATTCCATAGAAAATCACGAGTATAGTCAGGATTACTAAATACATATTCTTTATCCTTGTCCACACTGGGAGCTTTGTCCAAAAAAGCATCTCCTACTTTAAATTCGTCTACACACGAAGTTGACAGAAGAAAAGATGCAAGGAGCAAACTATTCAATATTCTCTTCATAGTTATCATTTTTAAAAGCCAACATTTACACCAAAGTTAACAACACGCATTACCGGATACTTGGGCACATTACCATTCAAAGATTCGGGATCCGAAATCTTCAGTTTATCCAAAGTCAACAGATTATATCCTGTTATAAACACACGCAGCGTTTCCATTCCGATATGTTTCATAAAAGGTAACTGAAAGTTATATCCCAGTTCTATATTTTTCAAACGTAAGTAACTGGCGTCTTTGATCCACAATTCAGAATCGCGATAGTTATTATTCAATCCGTCTATACTGGCACGGGGCAGTTTTGCCGTAGCGGCTGTTTCTTCCGTCCATCTGTCATCATACATATACTTCAACAAAGCTCTATAATTGGAACCACCTGCCGGAGTTCGGAATTCATCACGCAATACACGGGAAGTTTTAGTCGCTCCACTCCACATCATACTAAAATCGAATCCTTTATATTCAAAACCGATAGTAAAGCCACCATTCAACAATGGATAATTCGGATATCCGATAGCCGTTTTATCATTGTCATCAATCACTTCGTCACCATTCAAATCTTCATAAACCACATCACCCGGTTTTAAAATATAGTTATGGTCGGCTACATTTTCCATTCCTTCATAATAAAGTCCTCTGACCTTCAGTCCGAAAGGCTGTCCCACTGGATGTCCGGTTTTTAATGTATATTCATAAGGTGAGGGAACTTCGTCCTGGTATACAATCTTATTCTTTGCATAAGATATATTAAAATTAGCCCAATAACGGAAGTTGTTAATCTTATGGTTCCATTTCAAGTTTACTTCCACTCCTTTGTTAGAAACCTCACCTAAATTCAAGACCGGTAATGCCATAGCATGAATGACGGGGTCTGTATTGGACTGTGCCAGGATGTTTGTACGCTTCTCTAGAAAATAGTCGACACTACCACTCAACTTTTGATTGAACAATGTAAAGTCGATACCATAATTCTGCTTTGCAGACTTTTCCCAACTTACCCCCGAATTACCGAAACTACTCTCATACGCACCATTTGTCCAACTCTTCCCGGTACCAAACTGATAACCATTTCCCAATTGATAGCTATTAGGCAAATACAGGAAACGAATCATATAATCACCGCTACTATAATAGCGGTCGTTACCTACAATACCATAAGATGCACGGACTTTTAAGAAATTAAGAATTGAATTATCTTTCAAGAAGTCTTCTTGTGTCAATACCCAACCGCCGGATACTGCCGGAAAGAATCCATAACGATGCCCCGGAGCAAAATTTTCAGAACCGTTATAACCGACATTACCTTCTATCAAATATTTATTGTCATAATCATATGTGACACGTCCTACCAATCCTACATATCCTCTGGGAATACCGGGCCATCCACTATTAGGATAATATGACTTACTCTGATTATATAACGCCAAAGCCGAGAAGTGATGCATTCCAAAATCACGTTTCCAGTCAAAACTAGCTTCAGCATACCAGTCACGGGCTTTTCCCAAACTTTCGCCATAGCTAATCACTCCTTCTTCACCGTTCTGTATATAAACTATTTCATTCGGATCACTGCCTGCAGGTTGTTCTGCCCATGTAATATCTTTCCTGTACCAAGGCTTATAATAAGGTGCGGAAGTCTTACGGGTTTTCGTTTGATTATAGCTACTATTATAAGCGAATTTAATTTTAAAGTTCAATCCTTTTGTCAGGAAATCCAGCTTTTGACTCAGAGCCAGGTCAAGGTTCAGCACATTTGTCGTTTTGGTACTATATCCCCTTCCGTACGTATTATACATTCCGTCCGCATAAGACACATTTTCTCCCAGTACCGGTATATACTGTTTATTTCCTGTAATCCATTTGCCATCAATAATACCCGGTCCGCCAAAAGGTAATGCCCAATAGATATGGCGGAATAAGTCATCCAAATTATCTCCTCCCTGCGGATAGTTCCTTTTCTCTACACGGCCGCCCAGGTTTACTGTCAACAAAGTGGTTTTAGTGAAATCGACGTCCAAATTGGCACGATAATTATAGCGGTTATAATTAAAGTTACCATCATAACGTGAGTCATAATTTTTAAAGAAACCTTTTTGGTCAAGCATACCCATCGATACAAAGTAACGAACGCGGTCTGTACCGCCTGATATATTCAGATTTGCCTGTGTTTGGGGAGAGGTAGATTCAAAAAGTACTTTCATCCAATCGGTATCCGGATAAAGAAGCGGATTGGAATGAGTTCTGAATGCTTCCACTACATCTGATCCGAATGGTTCCTGTTTGTCATCATGCCGATAAGCTTCATTTATAAAGTCAGCATATTCATAACTATTGGTGAACTCCGGCAAACGGGTAGGTGCCTGAATACCATAAGAAAACGAAGCATTAATTTTGGCCTTTCCTTCTTTACCACGTTTGGTAGTGACAATAATGACGCCATTAGCACCTCGTACTCCAAATACAGCTGTCGATGAAGCATCCTTCAAAATAGTGACACTTTCAATTTCATTCGGATCCATCTGAAAGAAATCACGCTCCACCCCGTCAACAAGGTACAGAGGTTTGGCATTTGCCGAATTGAGTGTACTCATACCCCGTACAAAAATTTCCGGGTCATCTCCACCCGGCTGCCCAGTAGATTGCACGGATGAAACCCCTGACATGGCACCTGCCAACATATTACCAATACTTGCTGTCGGAACTTTCAACAGGTCTTTCGTATTGACCGAACTAACCGAACCCGTCAGAGTTATTTTCTTCTGTGTGCCGTATGCCACCACTTGTACCTCGTCCAATAGCTGACTGGAAGATTTCATCGTCACTTTTAGCATAGTTTTCCCTTTTATCGGAACTTCCAAAGTTTCCATTCCTACAAACGAAAATTCCAATATTCCTTTCATGTCACTAACCTGCAAAACAAAACCACCAGTCAGGTCTGTAACGGTACCTGTCATAGCCCCTTTCAGACGAACAGTAGCCCCTATAACCGGCTCTCCGGTATCATCTATCACCTGACCGCTAATCTTAGTATTCTGTGCCCAAAGTGTTCCCGGCAGGATTATCATTAATAAACAAACTAAACGCATTTGCAGAAAGGCTTTATGCATATCAGAAAGCCCTAAATCCAAATATTTCATACATTATTATTTAAGATTAAACAATAGGTTTAAATCGTTGATTGTTTTGGGAAATACCCGATGAAATCTTAAAAGATTGTCCTTCATAAGAATTTGATTTTATTAATTAACAACTACACTCTTACTATCATTTTTTGGTACCATTTGCTCTGATAGCTGATTCAAAAGTAGGCATATTATAAAAAAGAAACAGGGCGAAATCTTCCTTTTTTGGGGTAAAATCCGCAATAATCAAAAAAAAGAAGCTGTAACAGTATCCGTTTTCACTTTGACCGCCACAGCTTCATTCCAGAAATCCGTCTTCTATCGGGATTAATCTCTCATCCTCGTTATAAACGCATTACATATTGCTTAGGAGACACCCCTACTTTCCGTTTGAAAGCTGCTCTAAAATTTTTCAAATCGTTGAATCCGCACTTCACTCCCACAGTACTTATATTCGTCTCTCCTTCATTGAAATATTGCACAGCCTTAAATATCCGGTACTCGTTAATGAATTCAATCACCGACATACCTGTCACACTTTTTACTTTTCGATATAAGGTAGAATGGCTCATTCCTAATTTCTCTGCAAAAGTCAACACATCAAAATCCGCATCAGTCAGATGATTATCAATTATCTCACGACATTTTAACAAAAAACGTTGTTCTTCTTTTGAATAATTCTTTTCTGTATTAGAGATATGGTTGACCACGGCAACAGACTCCGACTGAGACAAGAGGTTATCTATCCGTTTCCTTAAATACTTCAAAGAAACAGGTTTTGTCAGATAAGCATCAGCTCCACTGTCGAACGCAGCCATTTTATCATCTTCAGACGTTTTTGCCGTAAACATAATGACTGGAATATGAGAAAGTTTTTTATCGCCTTTCACCAAACTCAAAAATTCCATACCGTCCATCTTCGGCATCATCATATCACAAATTATAATATCAGGCAATGCTTCTTGAGCAATCGTCAACCCATCCACACCATTACTCGCCTTCAATATTTTAAAATCCTTAATCAGGAACCGTTCCAATATTTCCACAGTCTCCCGCTCATCATCAATTATCAATAACGAATGTATGGCAGTTGGCAATTGAGGAGATACAAGTTCATTCTGTCTTGAATCGGTTTCATTGAAATCAATAATGACAGATTTTTGTTCCAACTGCTCAACCACTTCTTCCACGTCCTTTTTGGGTATGCTAAACATGAACTTTGCCCCTCGCTCTGGCTGACTTTCCACCTTCACTGTCCCTCCATGTAACTCTACCAGATGCTTTACAAATGAAAGTCCGATGCCATCACCCATAGCAGACGCCCTCGAAGGGTCTACCTGAAAGAAACTATCGAAAATAACATCATGATATTCTTCAGGAATTCCGATGCCATTGTCTTCAATCGTGAACAGGACAGCATCTTCCGCATCATCAATAGAAAAAATGATTTTTCCTTCTTCGGAAGTATATTTAAAAGCATTGGATATTAAATTGGATAAAATAGATTCTAACTTCTCTGCATCAAAATCCAATTGAATCACAGTTTTCGACGGTTGGAAATAAAAAAGAATATTCTTCTGCTGACAAAGTGCTTCATAATCTATCGTCAGATCCTTACAAAAAGCAACCACGTTGAGCCGTTGGGTTTCCAACTTTAATTTACCGGACTCCAACTTACGGAAATCGATAATACGACTGATTAATTTATTCAACCGCATCGCATTACGATACATCGCTGACAAATATGACTTGGGTACCTGTACCGGTCCTTTAGCCGAAGACATCAATTCCTCTAAAGGTGCAGTAATCAAGAATATAGGAGTACGCAGTTCATGAGTAATATTAGTAAAAAAAATTAATTTAGCCTCACTGATACTCTTTGCCGTATTTTTTTCTATTTCTTTCAAGCGAACCATGTGCTTTATACTTAATTCATGCTGGTAAAACCATAATACGAGTACCAATATCCCCAATATAATGATTCCCCATAAACAGAAAGCCCATCCTGTCTGCCACCAAGGGGGAGTGATAATTATTTTAAGACAGGAAGCTTTTTCATTCCATTTCCCATTACTATCGGACGACTTTACATAGAATAAATATTCTCCGGGCGGCACATTAGTATAAGAGACTTGGCGATGATAGGATATTTCCTGCCAGTTTTTCTCAAAATTCTCCATAAAGCAAGAGAAATTGATTTTATCCGGAGATACCAGTTCAGGTGTCGAAAAATGAATAGTGAAGAAATTCTGATCGTAAGGAAGACGAATTTCCTGTGGATGATCGCCATATAGATTAATCAATTCTTTATCATTATTCAATAACTCAAGCCCTGTGAAATAAACGGAATTCGCACGTTGGCTGTATTCTATTTCCGAAGGATTAAACCAGACCAACCCTCCTGTTGTTCCAAAATATAATATATCCTCTTTACGGGAACAAGCATTATAATTGAACTGCACCAACGATAAATTATCTT
Source organism: Bacteroides sp. D2 (assembly GCF_025147085.1). Taxonomy (NCBI): domain Bacteria; kingdom Pseudomonadati; phylum Bacteroidota; class Bacteroidia; order Bacteroidales; family Bacteroidaceae; genus Bacteroides; species Bacteroides sp. D2. The sequence goes on from NZ_CP102261.1 coordinate 5,789,211, forward strand.
CTTTGCCAAAACGCACAAAAGTTCCCGTAGCAGAACTATAACGAAATAAACCATTGTCTGTCCCTAACCATATATTACCGTACTGATCTTCCTGCATACTTACCGTACTTTGTGAAGTCAACCCAGTCGACTTTCCACATGAAGTTACTGTTTCTGTTGCTTCGTCCAATTTATAAAGCCCGGAATATTCTGTAGAAAACCACACACAATGATTTGAGTCAATAAAGATATACCGTATTATATTACTATCAATAGGAGTCTCCTTTGAATCTTTAAAATAATGCTTCAATATCTTTCCTGTTACCCTATCCATTTTGTACAATCCGCTATTTGTACAACTAAGCCAAGCCACATTATCATCAAATACAACCCCAGAAGCATAAACGCCATTTAACTCGCTGATTGTTATAAAAGTTTCTGTTTCCTTATTAAACAAATAGACACCTTCCCCAATAATCCATATATACCCCCGTCCATCATCTTTTATCTCCCAAATGCGATTCATGTTCATGCTCCCATCTATAGAAGGCAATACAAAGTTCTTAAACGAATGTCCTGCCAGAGAGAAACGGCACAATCCCCTTCCATAAATCCCTAACCAGATATATTGTTCATCTCCTGATATAGACAGTATGTTATTACCTGCTATCGAACTATTTCTAGTTGTATAGGCTGTCACCCGCCCGGTACTCTGGTCGTAAACATTCAACCCACCTCCGTCAAGCCCAATATACAAATGATCTTTTCCCGGATAAATAGCCGTCACCACATTATGTGTTATCTGTTTATTTGCCATCGTCAGAGTTTTGAACCAATTATAGTGAACAGAAAACAGGTTCACCCCTCCACGATAAGTTCCTATCCAGAGATTCTCATTACGATCAACAAACAAAGAATGAATGGCATCACTGCTAATATTACTGTTTTCAGGCGTATAAAAGTTTTCTTCCTTGGTAGAAAAAGTTGCTAATCCGTTCCCATCTGTACCGAAAACTGTTTCATCCTTATAATCGATAACAGACTTTACATCTGAAGGAACAGGTTCATCCAACTTCCTGATTTCCAGACTATCGTTAACACTAAATACTTCACTATTATATCCAATGCCGTAGCCTATATAAATCCTATTTTTATTCTTGCTATAATATATGACATTATCACTCGACATTTTTTGAGGAATATTCAACCGGCCCACAATTCTCCCTTTCTCAGGTTCAATCAAGCATATCCCTTTAGTCGTATGCGCCAGCAACATACCATCTTTGTATAGCGCAATGGCAAGACAAGCCATATTTGCTTCATAATCACACTTTTCAAATGTCTGATTATCTCTCAATACAAACAATTCACGGGAAACATTCAATACAAAAACTTTCCCTTTACTCATCACTATATTCTTAATCGGCCTTGTCATCAATTGGGTTTCTCCAGTAGAAGCACGTTGTATGCAAGGATAAAAGCGATTTTCTGTATATGAATAAAAATTTAATCCTCCCTCAGTTCCTACCCACATTCCGTTTTCTACAGGTAATAAAGCCTCGATATGATTATTGATAATGGAAAGGCTGTCATTTTGCTGATGAGTAAAAACAGCAAAATCAACTCCGTCAAATCTACATAAGCCATTAAAAGTACCCAGCCAAATAAAGCCCTGCTCATCTTGAATTATACATTTCACTGTATTATTCGGTAATCCGGTCGAAATATCAAACACTTTAAAATGCTTCGCAAATAATATAAAAGGGAATATCAAACAAATAAAGAATAAAAGACTTCTCCTCATTTTCAATATATCATTTATCGGTATTTTCATAGTATCTTTATTTATTCCCAAAAATAAGCATTTGATTCAATAAAAAAAAGGCATAATTCATCTTTTACAAGTAGAAAATCGTCATTATGACCAATTATTGGTATTTTTCGACGTATATTATTAAAGCTTATTTGAACTCCCCCTTCACTTTTTGGGAAAATTCAAACAAGCTTTTCCTTAATAACCTTACGATGGAATATTATCTGACTGATTCCATCTCAAATTACTTATTCTTTTTCATATAATTCCCAATTATCCATTTGTACTACAGTATTTGAAGACCAGTTATGAAGTGAACAATTTCCTGTGGAAGCAGTTTCAGCCATAAATTCCTGTTCAAATTGAATCCACTCACCCCTCGTATTAGGTATCGAAAGTGCCAAAGAACTATCACCAACTTTGACTTTACCTAAACCAAACTCAAAACCACTTCCAGTAGTTTTAATTTTAGCACGGAGTACATAAGTCGTATTTGGCGTCCAAGTAACCGGGAACTGCAATTCACCATTGCCACCGGTTATCTGAATATATTTACCCCAATAACCGCCAGTGAGAACACGTAAACTACCCCAACTAGCATTTCCCCATGAACCATCAAAACCTGGTAGAGATTGATCAAGTTCTATCGGCAAACTTTCCATAGTCCCATCAGGTACTAAATTACCTTCATGAAGTCCACCTCCTCCTTCTGGTCTCACTGTTACTTCATTCACATCCGAATAATTTCCCACTCCGTCCAACGCTTGAATATAATAAGTCATTTCCGCTCCCGGAGCAACTTCTACCTCCGTAAAACTTGTAGTAGTTGTTGACCCAATAAAATAACCACTACCGATGCCTCCTCTATAAAGATCATAACGCAACAATCCCGCACCGCCCGTATCTATAGAAGGTTTCCAACTTAAATTCACCAATCCATCTTTAGATTTTGCAGTAAAATTTGTAACTTTAGAAGGCTTCTGATGGTCAATCACTTTCTGATACAATCTGAAATAATCCACTTCGAACTGTATATTTTTAGTTTCACTCAGGTCTATTCCTCTACCTTGATCTTTCAAAGCCAGATTGAGCCACATATATTGAGGATTGTGAAAAACAATACTACCATCTTCATTCAGGAACTCTTCAACTTTTATACTATTCCTCAATTCATCATCCACATATAACTTGATCTCTTTTTCATCCCAATCCATACGATATACATGATACTTTTTAATCCAATCAGGATCTTTAAGTTCATAATAAGAAAGAGGTGTCCATCGCGAGTTCCAGATAGCCTCCCATGGCTGTTTCTTACCTGCTGCAAAATTACTGGTCAAAGATTGCTCACCATTATGTATATAGAACTCCATTATATCAATTTCTCCGTTTAAAGGCCACTCCTTATTATTTCCACAAGTCCAGATAGCAGGGAAAGATCCACTGGAAGGATCTATTTTAGCCCGCACCTCGGTACGTCCAAACAAGAAAAAACGTTTCTGATTTCCATTCATACTAGCCGAAGTATATTCTCCATACTCCCAGTTCATTCTATAATCTCCGGAAGTTGGATCATAATTCGGATTCTTACGTCTTTCTTTTTTCGCAGTAATCAAAAGCCGTCCATCCACAACGATAGCATTGTCTATTCCTTTCACATAGTTCTGTGGCTCATTTCCCCGCTTAAAGCCTTCTTCAAAAGTCCAAAGCTCTTCGTTCACAGAACCATCAATATTGAATTCATCCCCCCATGTATAATACAAACCATCTTTTATAGCCGGAATAGGACGGGGATCGGGCACATAAGCAAGTTGTTTGTCCAAATCATCCTTATAAACCGGCACATAAGCAGACATCAATAAAGTATTTCCCGCTTTGGCTGAAACGGAAAAGAAAAAAGGTTTTAACAAAGCCTCAAGTGGAAGTTTCATTTCAATAGTAATTAATCCCTCCGTCTCATTAGAGGAAACAACCTTTGTCACCTCTAAAGAAGAAACACTGGTAGTACGTGTTTGCACTTCTGTATAATCAGCAGTCACATTCTTGTCACCCGTTGCTTGATTCCACTCGTCTGCTATCCGTTCTGCGAGTCGGGCAGATAATGTTTTAAAATTTGCCGTGATATAAAATTCACCATCTTCCGCCCGATATTCAATAGAAGCTTTTCCATCCTCATAACGGGGCAAGAATACTAAACCGTTTTCCAAGTTTCCCAACTCATCAATACTGTTATTTACTACAGTATCATCATTATCACTGCATCCACAAAAGAACAGCACTATTAGTGCTACAATAAAAAATCTGTTTTTCATTGTGTAATAATTTAAGTTTTGAATCCGCTGAAACCAGCAATTCTAATAATAAATGATTGTTTTTAATTGTAATAGTCCACAACTTGAATCGTTGTGTTGCAATTGCGGTGTAAATATGGGAAAGATCAGGCTATAACGCGGGAAAGAAATATTCAAAAAAAAGGCTTTTTCCGTCATGAGGTATTTTTTCGCTATTTTTCTCTGAATACATAAATAAAAAAAGAAGAGGGCTACCCTAAATCAATGTTCTCAATCAATCTTTTACGAATCAATTATTGTTTCTATGTTTCAGGATAGTTTCCATATTCTCCAAAGCCCATCCCACCAGTCCTTCAATATGAGGAATCAATGTACCGCCTGTATCTGTCAGGCAATACTCCACACGGGGAGGTACTTCTGCATACACTTTCCGTTCAACCAATCCATCTGATTCCAAAGTACGCAATGTAACAGTCAACATTCTTTGAGAGACATCTTCTATCGTTTTATGAATATCACTAAAACGCATCGTACCATTGGCATTCAATGTAATAAGCACCAGCATCGACCACTTGTCTCCCAAGCGGCTAAGCACATCTCTTATCGGACAATTTCCCGTCGGATGAAAATTTTTCATTCTTTAACGTTTTGTATTTTATTGAGTTTCAGCAATAGTTACCTCTATGTAACTTCCTTATTTTCAAGTACGTTCTTGCATTTCTCAAACAAGAAAGATACATTTGCATCACAAAAGTAATAAACTTACTAATAATAACTATTGTTTCATTTAAATAATTATGATTATGGCAAAGAAAGTGGCAGTTTTAGCAGTGAATCCGGTAAATGGTTGTGGGTTATTCCAATATTTGGAAGCATTTTTCGAGAATGGCATTTCATATAAAGTATTTGCCGTATCGAATACGAAGGAGATTAAAACAAATTCAGGAATCAGCTTGACAGTAGATGATGTAATTGCTAATTTGAAGGGACATGAAGATGAATTTGAGGCACTCGTTTTCTCTTGTGGCGATGCAGTACCTGTATTTCAGCAGAATGCCAATAAACCTTTTAATGTAGATTTGATGCAAGTCATTAAAACGTTTGGAGATAAAGGGAAAATGATAATCGGACATTGTGCCGGTGCAATGATGTTTGATTTTACAGGTATAACCAAAGGGAAGAAAGTAGCAGTTCACCCATTAGCTAAACCAGCTATTCAAAACGGAACAGCTACTGATGAGAAATCAGAGATAGATGGTAACTTTTTCACTGCTCAAGATGAAAACACCATTTGGACAATGATGCCGCAGGTAATCGAAGCATTAAAATAATGTCGGCAACGTAGATGTAGAACAATAAATATAAACATTACTATATCAATCTACGCATCCCAATATGGAGAAGCATGTTCCTTTAAAAGAAACGGCGTGTTTCTCGGTGTGCAACGGGTCGTTTCTTTTAAAGGAACGACCCGTTGGTTTAAAAGGAAAAAAGCACATTTATTACGCATTAATAATCAACCATTTACGAATTCAAAAAAATCAAAGACTGACTAACTTCCTCAAACATTATTTAATTCAATAAATCTACACAAGTTTACCTCTTTATTTCTCTAATGATTGCTGTTAGTTTATTAAATTCCATGGGAAGTATCATTTATCACATTCTCTTTTCGTACCAAGAAAAAGAAAAACGGAACATTATAAAAAAACAAAAACAATATTCATCATTTTCTTTAAATCCGTATATTAGCAGCTTGAAGATTTGAAAGAGATAAACAGCATACTCCTTTCGAGCCTATATAACCAAACAAGATGCCAAAAACAATATGATCAAAGAGAGAGAGAATTACAATGCATTTTTACTTCATTTTTTAGAAAGATTGAATAGTTGTGACTCTATCGAGAAAAAAATCACAGAATCACTTACCGATATTTGCGAATACTATGGCTTTAAAAGAGGATTCATTTATCAAACTGATGGATTTCGCTACTTCTATTTAAAGGAAACTGTTGGAAATGAAGACAATATCCTGCGCCAGCGTTTTGAAATCAGTGAAATGAGCAGTCAACATGTTGCCCACGCAAATGGCAAAAACAAACCTTTTTATGCTTGCAGAACCCAAAAGGCTTCGTGGGATGATGTGGACATCATTGATTTTTATAGAGTCAATTCTCTACTGATCCGGCAAATTCAAGACTCCGAAGGAAAAATCATCGGATTTATCGGATTTGCAGACAAAGAACATGTAATATCTTTCACTGATGAAGAACTACAAGTGATTCACCTCATTTTAGGATCACTCTCTAAAGAAATAGCAGTACGGGAATATAAAGAAAGAGAAGTGCGGGCAAGCAAGACATTAAGCAGCATTATGAATAATATGGGAGTTGACATATATGTAAATTCTTTCGATTCTCATGATATGTTATATGCCAATGAATCGATGGCTGCTCCTTACGGAGGCATCGAACATTTTGAAGGAAAAAAATGCTGGCAAGCTCTTTATAAAGATAAAACCGGAGAATGTGAGTTCTGTCCTAAAAAACATTTAATTGACGAAAATGGACAACCTACCAAAGTCTACTCCTGGGATTATCAACGCCCGTTTGACAAATGTTGGTTCCGGGTATTCAGTGCAGCATTCGCCTGGATTGACGGGCAAATAGCGCATGTGATAACCAGTGTCGATATCAACCATCAAAAAACTATTGAAGAGGAACTAAGAGTAGCCAAAGAAAAAGCAGAAAACCTGGACCGCTTAAAATCAGCTTTTCTAGCTAATATGAGTCATGAAATCCGCACTCCGCTAAATGCAATTGTCGGCTTTGCAAGTCTGTTGGTCGAATCGGATAATAAAAAGGAACGCCAAGATTATGTCGACATTATGCAGGAAAACACGGAACTTCTTTTGCAGCTGATATCTGATATTCTCGATTTGTCAAAAATAGAGGCCGGAACACTCGACTTCACCATGGATCATTTGGGCATCAAAAGCTTCTGTGAAGATATAATACGCAATTACGATATAAAAGAAGACAAACCTGTACCTGTTCTGTTGGCTCCGGATTTACCTGAATATTATATTTATACAGATAAAAAGCGTTTAATGCAGGTTATTACCAATTTCATAAATAATGCTCTCAAATTTACGAATGAAGGGCAGATTGTATTGGAATATCACTATAAAGCAGAGAGCAATGAAATAGAATTTGCTGTTACGGACACAGGCATGGGGATTGCTCCCGATAAAGTAAATCAGGTATTCGACCGATTTGTAAAGCTCAACTCTTTCTCAAAAGGTACAGGCTTAGGCCTATCTATTTGCAGAAGTATCATTGAACATCTCGGCGGCACTATTGGTGTCGAATCCGAAATGGGAAACGGCAGTCGTTTTTGGTTTACACATCCACTGCGCTTAAATCAAAGAGAAAAAACAAAAGAAATCATCTCTAAATAAAAAGAATAAAGTTGAAAATCTGATAGATTGAAACCTTTTCAAGTCTCTCCTTGTTCTTCCTTATATGGTAATATATTAAGGTTAAAAACAAGGGGATTATTATGCTGCAACCCATAAATTATGAGTAAGGCTGCTTCATTTTTGCCACTTCCTACAAAAAACATTACTTTTGCACCGCTATTTTGATTTTAGAATAAAACAAATACCCCAACGTCTATTTATGACTGAAGAAAAAATACATAAAGACCGTCCCGGAAACTGGTGGGCATTGAGTCCGTTACTCGTATTCCTCTGCCTCTATCTGGTAACTTCTATTCTCGTCAACGACTTTTATAAAGTGCCTATTACAGTGGCTTTCCTTGTCTCTTCCTGTTATGCCATCGCCATTACACGCGGCTTGAAACTGGATCAGCGTATCTATCAATTCTCGGTAGGAGCCGCCAATAAAAATATCCTCCTGATGGTATGGATATTCATTCTTGCCGGAGCCTTTGCTCATAGTGCGAAACAAATGGGAGCAATTGATGCCACCGTTAACCTGACACTACAGATTCTTCCGGATAATCTGCTATTGGCAGGCATCTTCATTGCTGCCTGTTTCATCTCTTTATCTATCGGAACCAGCGTAGGAACTATCGTCGCCCTTACTCCCGTTGCCGTAGGACTAGCAGAAAAAACTGAAATAGCTCTCCCCTTTATGGTAGCCGTCGTAGTAGGCGGTTCTTTTTTCGGAGACAACTTATCTTTTATCTCCGACACCACCATCGCTTCGACCAAAACCCAGGAATGTGTAATGCGCGATAAATTCCGGGTAAATTCTATGATTGTCGTCCCGGCAGCCATCATTGTATTGGGAATTTACATATTTCAGGGATTGTCCATTACAGCCCCCACCCAAACACAGACCATCGAATGGATCAAAGTTATACCTTATATAATAGTATTAGGAACAGCCATCGCCGGAATGAACGTGATGCTCGTACTCATAATAGGTATATTGACAAGTGGCATCATTGGCATCGCGACCGGCAGCTTTGGAATTTTCGACTGGTTTGGTGCCATGGGAACGGGAATTACAGGAATGGGAGAACTGATTATTATCACTCTATTGGCCGGAGGGATGCTCGAAACCATCCGTTATAACGGTGGTATCGATTTCATTATCCGGAAACTCACCCGCCACGTCAATGGTAAAAGAGGAGCCGAACTAAGCATTGCCGCCCTGGTAAGTATCGCCAACTTATGTACAGCCAACAACACAATTGCCATTATAACAACAGGACCGATTGCCAAAGATATTGCCGTGAAATTCCATCTCGACCGAAGAAAAACAGCCAGTATCCTCGATACTTTCTCCTGCCTGATACAAGGGATTATTCCATACGGAGCGCAGATGCTGATTGCAGCGGGACTTGCCAGTATCTCCCCCATCAGTATCATCGGAAATCTCTACTATCCGTTTACAATGGGAGCATGCGCCCTGCTAGCAATTTTGTTCCGCTATCCGAAACGGTATTCGTAAAAAAGATGCGAAATGTTTGTCAATCAAAAGAAAAGCCGTATCTTTGTGCCCGCTATTACGAGATAATAGTATAATTCAAATCAATCATTAAAAACAATTATTTAAAATGGCAACTAGAATCAGATTGCAGAGACACGGACGTAAAAGTTACGCGTTCTATTCAATTGTAATTGCAGACAGCAGAGCACCACGTGATGGTAAATTTATTGAGAAGATTGGTACTTATAACCCAAATACCGATCCTGCTACAGTAGATTTGAATTTCGACGCTGCATTGGCATGGGTACTGAAAGGTGCACAACCAAGTGACACTGTACGTAACATCCTTTCTCGTGAAGGAGTTTACATGAAGAAACATCTTCTGGGCGGTGTAGCAAAAGGCGCATTCGGAGAAGCAGAAGCAGAAGCTAAATTCGAAGCTTGGAAAAACAACAAACAGTCAGGTTTGGCTACTTTGAAAGCTAAACAAGACGAAGCTAAGAAAGCTGAAGCTAAAGCACGTCTGGAAGCAGAAAAGAAGATCAACGAAGTGAAAGCAAAAGCACTCGCTGAAAAGAAAGCTGCTGAAGCTGCTGAAAAAGCTGCTGCTGAAGCACCTGCAGAAGAAGCTGCCGCAGCTCCGGCTGAAGAAGCTCCTGCAACAGAAGCTGCTGCTGAATAAAATTCAGCAGATTCCGAATAAGAAATTAGGAAAAAGCTATAATCCTCTCCGGTTCGCCGGAGGGGATTTTTTTATTACTTTATGCTATAAAACATAGCAAATAATTATTCTCTTTCAGAATAAAATGTCTTTCTTTGCATCAGCATAGTTCAGCACAGTATTACTCATTTTTACAGCATGAAACGAACTGATAAAAAGGCAACATTCGGACAACAGTCGAGCAAGGTTACGCAACTAGCGGATGCACTTAGCCAGGCAATCTCCAGGAAAGAATTTCTTGAAGGAGATTCTTTGCCTTCCATCAATCAGTTGAGTGCTCAATACGGAGTATCACGCGACACCGTTTTCAAGGCTTTCCTTGATTTACGCGAACGAGGGCTGATCGACTCCACTCCTGGAAAAGGATATTACGTGACGAGCCAGGTGACCAATGTTTTATTACTGCTCGACCAATACACTCCTTTCAAAGAAGCTTTATACAACAGTTTCGTCAGACACCTGCCTATTAATTATAAGGTAGACTTATTGTTTCATCAATACAACGAACGGCTGTTCAACACCATCCTCCGGGAATCCATAGGAAAATACAACAAATACATCGTGATGAATTTCGATAACGAGAAATTCAGCACAGTTCTCAATAAAATTAATCCCACTAAATTGCTACTTCTTGATTTCGGCAAATTCGAAAAAGAGAAGTATTCATATATCTGCCAGGATTTCGATGAATCTTTCTATCAGGCATTGCATTTGCTTAGGGAAAGACTGAAAAACTATCACCAACTTGTTTTTCTGTTTCCGAAAAGCCTGAAACACCCTCAAAGCAGCAAGGAATATTTCACCCGTTTCTGTCAAGAACAGGGATTTCTCTGTGAGGTTCAGGAGGACATCGAGAACCTGACAATACGCAAGGGAGTTGCCTACATAGCTATCAAGCAACAAGATGTAGTAAAAGTAGTGAAGCAAGGCAGATTGGAAGGACTGAAATGCGGAAAGGATTTCGGCCTGTTGGCATACAATGATATTCCTTCTTACGAAGTGATTGACGAAGGAATAACCTCATTGAGTATTGATTGGGAAATGATGGGAAATGAAGCAGCCAACTTCGTTCTCAATAATGTACCGGTACAAAAATTCTTGCCGACGGAAGTAAGGCTTCGAAAGTCGCTTTAATTTTTTTTGCAACATCGTCAGCACAGTTCAGCACAGACATTAATTAATCCTTTAATAGATAGAAACCATGAAAAAGTATCCGAAAATCGGGATTCGTCCCACAATCGATGGTCGCCAAGGTGGCGTTCGCGAAAGCCTTGAAGAAAAAACAATGAATCTGGCTAAAGCAGTAGCCGAGTTAATCAGCAGTAACCTGAAAAATGGTGATGGCAGCCCGGTAGAATGTGTCATTGCCGATAGTACTATCGGACGCGTAGCCGAAAGTGCCGCCTGTGCGGAAAAGTTTGAAAGAGAAGGAGTAGGTTCTACTATTACCGTTACTTCCTGCTGGTGCTACGGCGCAGAAACAATGGATATGAATCCTCATTATCCGAAAGCTGTTTGGGGATTTAACGGTACAGAACGTCCGGGGGCTGTATATTTGGCAGCGGTATTGGCAGGACATGCACAAAAAGGTCTTCCTGCATTCGGTATCTACGGACGTGATGTTCAGGATCTGGACGATAATACAATCCCTGAAGATGTATCGGAAAAGATTCTTCGTTTTGCACGCGCTGCACAGGCAGTAGCTACCATGAGAGGCAAATCTTACCTGTCAATGGGTAGTGTATCCATGGGTATTGCCGGTTCTATCGTCAATCCTGATTTCTTCCAGGAATATCTGGGGATGCGTAATGAATCAATAGACCTCACAGAAATCATCCGTCGGATGGATGAAGGCATCTATGACCACGAAGAATATGCCAAGGCAATGGCGTGGACTGAAAAACATTGCAAGACCAACGAAGGTGAAGACTTTAAGAACCGTCCTGAAAAGCGTAAAACCCGTGAGCAGAAAGATGCAGACTGGGAATTCATTGTAAAGATGACAATTATCATGCGCGACCTGATGACCGGAAACCCCAAACTGAAAGAAATGGGATTCAAGGAAGAAGCTTTGGGACACAATGCTATCGCAGCCGGTTTCCAGGGACAACGTCAATGGACGGACTTCTATCCTAACGGTGACTATCCGGAAGCTCTACTCAATACTTCTTTCGACTGGAACGGCATCCGTGAAGCATTTGTGGTAGCTACCGAAAATGATGCTTGCAACGGTGTAGCCATGCTGTTCGGACATCTATTGACCAACCGCGCACAAATATTCTCCGACGTACGTACATACTGGAGCCCTGAAGCTGTAAAACGTGTAACCGGCAAAGAGTTGAGCGGTGCGGCAGCCAACGGTATCATCCACCTTATCAATTCCGGTGCAACGACTCTCGACGGTTCCGGCCAATCATTAGATGCAAAAGATAATCCGGTTATGAAAGAACCTTGGAATCTGACGGACGCTGATGTAGAGAACTGTCTCCAGGCAACAACTTGGTATCCGGCAGATCGTGACTACTTCCGTGGTGGCGGCTTCTCGTCCAACTTCCTGTCAAAAGGTGGAATGCCTGTAACCATGATGCGTCTGAACCTGATTAAAGGCTTAGGCCCTGTCCTGCAAATTGCAGAAGGATGGACAGTGGAAATCGATCCGGAAATCCATCAGAAACTCAATATGCGTACAGACCCGACATGGCCTACCACCTGGTTTGTACCGCGCTTGTGTGATAAACCGGCTTTCAAAGATGTATATTCAGTCATGAATAACTGGGGAGCCAATCATGGCGCCATCAGCTATGGACACATCGGCCAGGACTTAATCACTCTTGCTTCCATGCTCCGCATCCCGGTATGCATGCACAATGTAGAAGAAGATCAGATGTTCCGCCCGGCTGCCTGGAATGCTTTCGGCATGGACAAAGAAGGATCAGATTACAGAGCTTGTGCAACTTATGGTCCTATTTATAAATAAACAAGTTTTTTCCGTCCTGTATAAATAAATATTTTAACTTTGCCGTTCGTAGGGACGGGGTCCCCCACCCGACACATAACAAATGTCGGGATAGCCCCGCCCCCCTACAGCGACTTAAATAAGTAACACTATGATTACTAACGAACATATTGAACAGTTCATTGCACAAGCACATCGTTACGGGGATGCAAAGTTAATGCTTTGCAGCAGCGGTAACCTTTCCTGGAGAATCGGCGAAGAAGCATTGATTTCCGGTACGGGTTCCTGGGTTCCCACACTTGGCAAAGAAAAGGTTTCAATCTGCCATATTGCCAGCGGCATTCCTGCCAATGGTGTAAAACCCTCTATGGAAAGTACATTCCATTTGGGGATTCTCCGTGAACGTCCGGACGTCAATGTCGTTCTCCATTTCCAATCGGAATATGCCACCGCTGTCTCCTGCATGAAGAACAAGCCGGCAAATTTCAACGTAACAGCAGAAATTCCTTGCCATGTAGGTTCGGAAATACCTGTGATTCCGTATTATCGTCCCGGCTCACCGGAACTGGCGAAAGCCGTGGTAGAAGCCATGCAAAAGCATAACTCGGTTTTACTGACCAACCACGGACAAGTGGTGTGCGGAAAAGACTTCGACCAAGTATATGAACGGGCTACTTTTTTCGAAATGGCTTGCCGCATCATTGTTCAATCCGGCGGTGATTATTCAGTGCTCACACCGGCAGAAATTGAAGACCTGGAAATCTACGTATTAGGAAAGAAAACCAACTAATATCCAGGCATATTACCATGAAAGATACCATCAAACACACTTATTTAGCAGCAGACTTCGGAGGCGGCAGCGGGCGAATCATCGCCGGCTTTCTTCTCAACGGCAGGCTGGAATTGGAAGAGATATACCGCTTCTCCAACCGGCAGGTCAAACTAGGCAATCATATTTACTGGGACTTTCCGGCTCTGTTCGAAGATATGAAAACCGGACTAAAACTGGCTGCACAAAAAGGATATGCCGTAAAAGGGATTGGTATTGACACTTGGGGAGTGGATTTCGGACTGATTGACAAACATGGAAACTTGTTAGGAAATCCAGTCTGTTACCGGGATGCAAGAACGGAGGGAATGCCGGCAGAAGTATTCAAGTGCATGGATGAACATCGACATTATGCCGAAACCGGTATTCAGGTGATGCCTATCAATACGCTGTTTCAACTTTACAGCATGAAGCAAAATCAAGATGCACAGTTGGAAGTTGCCCGGCAACTTTTATTCATGCCCGATCTCTTCAGTTATTTCCTGACAGGGGTAGCCAATAATGAATATTGTATCGCCTCCACCTCTGAATTACTCAACGCCAAATCACGCAACTGGTCATTCGATACCATACATAGCTTAGGTCTTCCCGAACATCTGTTCGGTAAAATCATTCTTCCCGGAACAATCAGAGGCACTCTGAAAGAAGATATCGCACGCGAAACTGGACTGGGTGCCGTAGACGTTATTGCCGTAGGTTCACACGATACAGCCAGTGCCGTAGCCGCTGTTCCTGCTGCAGAAAGTCCCATCGCTTTCCTTAGTTCCGGCACCTGGTCGCTACTGGGAGTTGAAGTGGACGAACCCATATTGACGGAAGAAGCAAGAAAAGCTCAATTCACCAATGAAGGAGGTGTAGACGGCAAAATCCGTTTCCTCCAGAATATAACAGGATTATGGATTCTGCAACGCTTGATGAGCGAGTGGAAAGCGTGTGGCGAGGAACAAAATTATGATATAATCATCCCGCAAGCAGCCGAAGCCGAGATTGATACAATCATCCCTGTAGACGACGCCATATTCATGAATCCGGAAAATATGGAGAACACGCTTATTCATTATTGCCGGAATCATGCTTTGCAAATTCCCCAAAACAAGGCAGAGACTGTACGATGTGTGCTCCAGTCATTAGCTTTCAGATATCGGCTGGCTGTGGAACAGCTCAACCGTTGCCTCCCCGCTCCAATCCGTCAGTTAAATATCATCGGAGGAGGATCACAAAATAAGTTGCTCAACCAACTGACAGCTGACGAACTCGGTATTCCTGTTTATGCAGGTCCGGTGGAAGCCACTGCAATGGGAAACATTCTAACGCAGGCAATGGCTAAAGGAGAAATTGCCAATCTTCGTGAATTGCGGGAAATTGTCACTCGCAGCGTTACACCACAAGTATATTATCCTAAAAAATAAAAGTATATGGAAACATCTAAAACCGGTTATCAGGTTCAATCTTATGACGTTCCCGTCAAACGATATTGCCAAACCCTTGATTTACGCGATTCTCCGGAACTAATCGCCGAATATCGGAAAAGACATAGCCAGGCGGAAGCATGGCCGGAAATTCTTGCCGGTATCCGGGAAGTTGGCATCCTGGAAATGGAAATTTATATCCTGGGAACCCGACTGTTTATGATCGTCGAAACTCCCCTTGATTTTGACTGGGACAAGGCAATGGAACGCCTGAACACCCTTCCCCGCCAACAGGAGTGGGAAGAATATATGGCTATCTTCCAACAAGCCGCACCCGGAATGAGTTCCGCCGAGAAATGGAAACCGATGGAAAGAATGTTCCATTTGTATAATACTTAAAAAAATACCAGAAACAACCATGAAACACACCAAGCAGTCCATCATTTCGAAAGATGGCATCAGTTATCTTATACCTTTTATTCTCATTACCTCCTGTTTTGCGTTATGGGGATTTGCCAATGACATTACCAATCCGATGGTAAAGGCATTCTCTAAAATCTTCCGGATGAGTGCCACCGACGGGGCATTGGTACAGGTTGCCTTCTATGGAGGCTACTTTGCAATGGCTTTCCCGGCTGCCATCTTCATCCGCAAATATTCCTACAAAGCAGGTGTTTTGTTAGGACTGGGTATGTATGCTTTCGGAGCCTTCTTATTCTTCCCCGCCAAAATGACAGGTGAGTACTATCCGTTTCTGATTGCTTATTTTATTCTGACCTGCGGATTATCTTTCCTCGAAACAAGCTGCAATCCGTATATTCTTTCCATGGGAACGGAAGAAACAGCTACCCGGCGATTGAACCTTGCACAGTCTTTCAACCCGATGGGGTCACTTCTCGGAATGTATGTAGCCATGCAGTTCATTCAAGCGAAATTGCATCCGATGTGTACCGAAGACCGCGCATTGCTTAACGACAGCGAATTTCAAGCAATCAAAGAAAGCGACCTTAGCGTCCTGATTGCTCCTTATCTCATTATCGGACTGATTATCGTAGCCATGTTGCTTCTGATACGATTCGTCAAGATGCCTAAGAATGGAGATCAGAATCATAGAATAGACTTCTTCCCTACACTGAAACGTATTTTCACCCAAACGCGTTATCGTGAAGGTGTGATTGCCCAATTTTTCTATGTAGGTGCACAAATTATGTGCTGGACTTTCATCATTCAGTATGGAACACGCTTGTTCATGTCACAAGGTATGGACGAGAAAAGTGCGGAAGTACTATCTCAACAATATAATATCATAGCAATGGTGATATTCTGTATTAGCCGTTTTATCTGTACGTTCATTCTGCGCTATCTCAATGCGGGTAAATTGCTGATGATTCTTGCTATCTTTGGAGGTATTTTCACTTTAGGTGTAATCTTCCTTCAAAATATCTTCGGAATGTATTGTCTGGTAGCAGTATCGGCTTGTATGTCATTGATGTTCCCTACCATCTACGGTATTGCCTTGAAAGGTATGGGAGATGATGCGAAGTTCGGAGCTGCCGGCCTCATCATGGCTATCCTGGGAGGTTCTGTTCTTCCACCGCTACAGGCGAGCATCATCGATTTGGAACAAATAGCGTGGTTACCGGCTGTCAATGTTTCATTTATTCTTCCGTTCATCTGTTTTCTCGTAATTATCGGCTACGGTTACCGCACAGTGAAAAGAAACTGGTAAAATACATATCTAAAAATAGTGACGGTATCACATTGGTATACCGTCACCATCTCACTCGAATAGTGACGCCATCCCTACTGGATAGCGTCACTATTTTTTTCCTTTTCACAGTTAAGAGTTCATAAAAACACAGAACTTGAAGTCGTTTTTTTAGTTTCCTTTTTCGCATACTAATCTTGGCTTCTTAGTATTGTTAAATTATTTACATACATTTGTCTCATACCAACAGACCTGATAAACCTATGAGCCAAAACCAAGACCCTATTCATCTAGCCCGCCAATTCGAAATTATATTTACCACGCACTATTCCGCTGTTAAATATTTCGCTATAAACTTGCTCAAATCTGAAGAGGACGCAGAAGATATCATTCAGGATGTGTTCGCTAAATTATGGACACAACCGGAGGTCTGGCTGGAAAACAAAGACATAGACCAGTATATCTACGCCATGACTAAAAACACAACTTTCAATTTCATCAAACGCAAAAGACTGGAACAATTCTATCAGGAACAATTATCGCAGAAATATCTAATCGAAGACTTACTAAAATCCGAAGATACTCTCGACCCTATCTATTATAAAGAAGCACTATTAATCATCCGTCTAATTCTCGACCGCCTTCCCGAACGCCGCAGAAAAGTTTTTGAAATGAGCCGCATCAACAATATGAGTAATATGGAGATAGCACAAGCACTCAATATTTCCGTACGAACTGTGGAACACCAAATCTATCTGACCCTGCTCGAAATAAAAAAAACTATTTTTATTGCATTTTTCCTGTGTTTCTTTTAAGTAATCCCCCATTTTCGATTGTGCTAATAGTGTAACCACTAAAAAGAACAGCGCAAATGAGGAACTTTTTTCAGAAAATACTGATATTATTTACCGGCAATAACTATCCGGAAGCTACTCAAAATGAATTCTATCAATGGCTGGTAGATGAGGATCATGCATCCCAGAAAGAAGATGCTTTGAGAGAGCTGTGGAACAAAGCGCAACGGCAAAAAAACGTGAAAGGAATGCAGAAGTCTTACGAGCGCCTGAAAAAACAGGAAGGTATTCCAACCGTACCCAAAGAGAGAAGAATTCGCCCAATACATATATGGCAATCCGCAGCTGCTATCTTATTCCTCCTGCTTGCCTCTTCGGTCTATCTATCGACTGTAGGCGCAAAAGCGGAAACCGACTTGTTACAGCAATATATCCCGATAGCAGAAATGAGAAGTTTGACGCTGCCCGATGGAACAAAAGTGCAACTCAACTCGAAAAGTACACTTTTATATCCGCAGGAGTTTACCGGAGATAGTCGTAGTGTATTCCTGTTAGGCGAAGCCAACTTCAAGGTTAAGCCGGACAAGAAACGTCCGTTTATCGTGAAATCCAATGATTTACAGATTACTGCGTTAGGTACGGAATTTAATGTATCTGCCTACCCTGAAAGCCAGGAAATAGCAACCACTCTCATTTCAGGCAGTATCCGTGTAGATTATAACAATCTGACAACAAGTGTCATTCTCCATCCCAACGAACAGTTTGCCTATAACAGAAACAATAAGAAATATGATCTCTCCAATCCGGATATGGACGATGTGACAGCCTGGCAACGCGGAGAACTGGTTCTGCAAAAGATGACGCTGACGGACATCATCAACGTATTGGAGCGAAAATATCCTTATACCTTTGTATATAGTATCAAGAACCTCAAAAACGACAGGTTCAGTTTTCGTTTCAAGGACAACGCACCACTCGAAGAAGTGATGGAAATCATCGTGAACGTGGTCGGACAAATGGACTATAGAATAGTAGAAGACAAGTGCTATCTGACAAGAATATAACTTTTTAACCTTATATGCCATGCAAAAAAATACCCGGAACAGAGGCCTCACTCCGTCCCGGATATGAAATCTGAATTCCCAATATTAGAGTTTACTCTACAAATTACCTCGAAATAATTTAGTCAATAACCTAATACTAAGAAAATGCTACAAATTTATAAATTTATAGTAGACAAGAAGACAAAGGGAAGAAGTTTTATGCTTTTTTTCTGTTTGATGCTCGCCACAACAGTTTCCCTTGCACAAAATGGCGCTAAAATCACTATTAAAAAGAATAGTATATCTGTGATTGAAGCACTGAAAGAAGTTGAAAAACAATCCGGTATGTCCGTAGGCTACAACGATTCCCAACTGAAAAACAAACCGGCCATCACCCTCAATATAGAGGCGGCTTCGTTGGAAAATGCGCTCGCTCAAATTCTCAAAGGTACAGGTTTCACCTATCAACTGAAAGAGAAATATATCATGATTATTCCGGAACAAAAGAAAGAAAGCAACCCGACCAAAAAGATCACCGGTAAGGTAGTTGATGAAAACAACGATCCCTTGATCGGAGTGAACATCAAAGTGGAAGGCACTGCCGCCGGATCTATCACAGACATCGACGGGAACTTCCTGATCGAAGCTTCCACCGGAAATACACTGACATTTACTTATATCGGTTATACTTCAGGAAGCATTAAAGTCACCAACCAGAATAATTACCGCATTCAACTGACAGCCGATACGCAACAGCTATCGGAAGTTGTAGTAACTGCTCTCGGCATCAAACGCGAACAAAAAGCATTGAGCTACAACGTCCAGCAAA
This sequence comes from Bacteroides sp. D2, assembly GCF_025147085.1. Lineage (NCBI taxonomy): Bacteria > Pseudomonadati > Bacteroidota > Bacteroidia > Bacteroidales > Bacteroidaceae > Bacteroides > Bacteroides sp. D2. The sequence continues at coordinate 5,808,544 of NZ_CP102261.1, forward strand.
TCGGAGCAGACAAGATGCCGGAAATAAAAGACGCCAACTTTATCAACAGTTTGAGCGGAAAGGCTGCCGGCGTTGTCATTAATGCTTCTTCTTCCGGTGTGGGAGGTGCCAGTAAAGTGGTGATGCGTGGTACAAAGTCTATCGAGCAGAGCAGTAATGCGCTATACGTCATTGACGGTATTCCGATGTATAACTTCGGCGGTGGAGGCGGTACTGAATTTGACTCCAAAGGTGCTACGGAAGCCATTGCGGATATTAATCCCGACGATATTGAAAGCATCTCTTTCCTGACAGGTGCGGCAGCAGCCGCAATGTATGGCAGCAACGCTGCCAACGGCGCTATTGTAGTGACTACCAAGCGGGGACAGATAGGAAAACTGTCAGCTACTTTCTCAAGCAGCATGGAATTTATGAACCCATTTGTATTGCCCAAGTTTCAGAATCGGTATGGAACCGGTACACGGGGCGATGCGGAAGGTTCTCCCATATTAAGTTGGGGGCCTAAACTGAATCCGGCCAACCAAACAGGATATGAACCCACCGACTTCTTTGATACGGGAGCGGCTTACAGCAACTCCATCACCCTCTCGACAGGTACGGACAAGAACCAAACGTTCTTTTCTGCCGCAGCAGTCAATTCAGAAGGGATGATTCCGAACAATAGGTACAACCGATATAATTTCACATTTCGCAATACGACTCATTTCCTGAATGACAAGATGAAATTGGATGTAGGAGCCAGTTATATCATACAAAATGACCGCAACATGACCAATCAGGGAGTTTATTCCAATCCATTGGTTTCGGCTTACCTGTTTCCACGGGGCGATGACTTTTCTCTAGTAAAAGCCTTCGAACGTTATGACGAAGCACGTAAAATCAATGTGGCTTACTGGCCGCAAGGTGAAGGGGATTTGCGTATGCAGAATCCTTACTGGATTGCTTACCGGAACGTCCGCACGAATGAGAAAAAGCGTTATATGCTGAATGCCGGACTGACATACGACATTTTGGACTGGCTGAATGTATCGGCACGTATCCGCGTGGACAACACCGACAATACTTATCAGCAAAAGCTATACGCAAGTACGATCTCTACACTGACCGAAGGCAGTACCCAGGGACATTACACCATCCAAAAGGTGAACGAGACACAGACGTATGCCGACTTCATGGTGAATATCAATAAACGCATTGACGACTTCACGGTAGTAGTCAATGCCGGTACTTCATTGAGCGACAACTCCAGTGATTTACTGGGTTACGGTGGTCCGATTCGCGACACGGGAGTGCCCAACGTATTCAATGTATTTGATTTGGACAATGCCAAGAAACGGGCAACACAGGAGGGTTGGGAAGAAATGACGCAATCTATTTTTGCCAGTGCGGAAATAGGATGGAAAAGCATGCTGTACCTGACGTTGACCGGACGTAACGACTGGGCTTCCCAGTTGAAAGGCTCGAATCCTACTTCTTTCTTCTATCCATCGGTAGGTCTTTCGGCAGTAATCAGCGAAATGGTGACATTACCCAAAGCGATTGATTACCTGAAAGTACGCGGGTCATTCAGTTCTGTGGGTACCCCCTACCCGCGTTTTCTGGTACAACCGACTTACAGCTATGACCCTACCAAACAGGACTGGAACGCCAAAACCCATTATCCTATCGGCAAACTGAAACCGGAACGTACCGACTCCTGGGAAATAGGTGTGGACGGAACTTTCTTCAAGGATTTCAAAGTCAGTGGTTCATTCTACTATGCCAATACCTATAACCAGACATTCGACCCGAAAATCACCGTGTCTTCCGGCTATTCGACTCTTTATGTGCAAACCGGTTATGTACGCAATCTCGGTGTCGAGGGGCTACTCTCTTACGGACATACATGGCGCGACTTCGGATGGAACAGTAACTTCACTTTCTCCTGGAATAAAAACAAAATTGTGGAGTTGGTTAAGGACTATGTGCATCCCGAAACCGGAGAAATCGTCAACAAAGACCGCCTTGAACTAAAAGGACTGGGATATACCAAATTTATCCTGAAAGAAGGAGGCACACTGGGAGACCTGTACACGAATGCCGACTTCATACGTGACGATAAAGGCTATATCCAGATAGACAAAAATGGGGATGTCGCCAAAACGGATAATCTACCTGACATCAAATTAGGCAGCGTATTTCCTAAAGCAAACCTGGCATGGAACAACAGCTTTTCTTACAAAGGTATTTATGCGGGATTCCAATTAAGCGCCCGCCTGGGAGGTATTGTTTATTCAGCCACACAGGCTGCTCTCGACCAATATGGCGTATCCGAAGCATCTGCTGCCGCCCGTGACCGTGGCGGAGTACTCGTCAACGGACGTAGCTGGGTGAACGCACAGCAGTATTACGAGATTGTAGCTACCTCAAGCGGGCTGCCGCAATATTATACGTATAGCGCTACAAATCTGCGTTTGCAGGAAGCTCACATCGGATACACCATCCCCTGCAAATGGTTGGGTAATATCTGCGACATCAACGTCTCTGTAGTGGGACGTAACCTGTGGATGATTTATTGCAAAGCACCTTTCGACCCGGAAGCGATTGCCACAACAAGCAATTTCTATCAGGGAATCGACTACTTCATGATGCCCAGTACACGCAATTTTGGTTTTAATGTAAAGATTAACTTCTAAAACTATGAATACTCAAATGAAAGAATACAGAAAAGCAACCCTCCGACTGGCATACCTGCTAACGCTGATGCTATGGACGGGAAGTTGTATCGATATGGATATCAATCGTAATCCTTACGAGACAACGCAGGATGAACTGATGCGCGAAAACCATATCATCGGTTCGTCTCTAAAGAGCATGGAAGCATTGGTGGTCCCCACACAAGAGCATCTTTATCAATTTGTGGAAGCGATGTGCGGAGGAGCCTACGGGCGTTATTTTGGAGAGACGCGTGTGGGTTGGACTGAAAAATACTCGACTTATAATCCCAAATCGGACTGGTTGAAGGCTTCGTTCTCCGATCCTATCTCGGAAATGTATCCTTCCTACCGGGATATTATCAACCGTACCAATGACCCCGTCGCACTGGCATTCGCCAAGATTCTGCGAGTCGCTATCATGCACCGGTCTACGGATATGTTCGGACCGATTCCCTATACCAAAGTATTGGGAGATAAAACGGAAGGTGACGGCCTTAGTGCTCCTTATGATTCTCAAGAGGAGGTTTATGTGGCTATGTTCAAGGAATTGGAAGAAGCAGATGAAGCTCTGAAGGAGAATCTCGGTCTAAGTGCGGAAGGATTTAAGAAACTGGATAATCTTTATTATGGAGATGTGCGGAAATGGTATAAATACCTTCACTCGTTACAGCTTCGCATGGCCATGCGTATCGTTTATGTGAAACCGGAACTGGCCAGGGAAATAGCCGAGAAAGCCGTAGCCGCAGGTGTGATAGAGAACAACGAGGACAACGCACAACTGCATGTGGAGGAGAATCGTTCGGCTCTCTGTTTCAATGATTGGAAGGATTACCGGATAGCTGCGGAAATCGTTTCCTATATGCAGGGATATAACGATCCGCGTCTGGAAAAATACTTCACCCAGGGAAAGTATCAGGATGATACCGATTACTATGGGCTACGCATTGGTATTCTTCCTTCCAAAGTGACGGACGACGAGTTGATACAAACCTATTCCAACCGTTTGATGACTGCCAATGATACGTATATGTGGATGACTGCCGCCGAGGTCACGTTCCTTCGCGCCGAAGGTGCCCTGCGGGGATGGGCAATGAGCGGAGATGCCCAACAGCTATATGAGAAGGCGATCACCCTTTCCTTTGAGCAATGGGGCGCAAGCGGAGCAAGCGGATACTCCCAGAATAAAGCATTGGTGCCGGGGGCTTACAAAGACCCGAGAGGTACATACAGCGCCCAATCTCCGAGCAGCATCACCATTGCCTGGAACGAGGACAAGGAGAATACCCGTTTCGAAGAAAACCTGGAACGTATCATTACTCAAAAATGGATTGCCATGTTTCCTCTGGGCATTGAAGCCTGGTGCGAACATCGCCGCACAGGGTATCCTAAATTCCTTCCGATAATGGACAACAAGGGAGTGGGAATCACTAACCTGACACTGGGAATACGACGTCTCTCCTATCCTGCCGAAGAATATCAGCTGAATGCGGAAAATATGCTTGGTGCCCTGCGAAAGCTCAATGGAGAAGATAATGGCGCTACCCGCTTATGGTGGGACTGCAATCCGAATGTAAAATAATGTGGAACTTAAACCCAAGATACAATGAAACAGAATTCATTCATAAGTGTCATATTGACCGTAGCCTGCTCACTGATGTTCGTTGCCTGTAGCGACTGGACAGAACCGACACCGGTTGATTACAACCCTATATTTCCCGACGAACAAGACCACAGCTTGTATGAAAAATACGAGCAAAGTCTGAAAGAATACAAAAACCGGAAGCATACGTTAATGTTAATACGTTTTGCCAACAATCCGGGTACGACATTGGGCGAACAGGATTTCTTGCGTTCCTTGCCCGATAGCGTAGATTTTGTGGTGCTGACCAACGCTGATAATCTGTCCGTATATGATAAGGAAGACATATCCAAACTCAAACGAACCGGCACCAAATTTCTCTATTACAAGAATTTATCCGAATTCTACGACCAATGCGAAGAGACAGAAAACCTGGAAGAATTCAAAACGAAAATGAATGCGGCATTGAAAAACGGGGAGAGTGATGAATTTGACGGTTATTATGTGCAGTTTGGTCGTGCCGGAAGTATGATGCATGTCGATTTCTTCAATGAGGTAACGACGGCTATCCGGGAAAAACTTGCCGCTATCGGCGGTCCGAAAGCTAATAATGGAAAGTTGGTTTTCTTTGATGGCATCGTCACATTTACAGTGGATTATAGCGGAAGATACGAAGAGCCGTTCATCGATTTGGTAGACTATTTCGTGGATGGGCAAATTGTGTTGCTTGAAAGCTCACTCGAAATAAAACTGAATATGAGCCAACCTGTAGGTTTCTATGGAAAAATGCCCAAAGAGAAAGTGATAACGACAGCCACTCCTCCGACCGATGACGGTAAAACCGGTATCATCAGCCGGGAAGATTTGGATGTTATACAAACCTCGGAAGGGATGGCCTACATCATCAATCATTTCATCACAGGACTGGGTAACAATGGTCCGCTGGCAGGAGTTTCTATCTACAATGCCAATGAAGATTATCTCGCCACCGATGGGGTGACTAACTACCGCCGTATACGTGATGCTATCCAAAAACTGAACCCATCACCGATTAATTAATGAAAGGAGGAACTATGAAACGATATAAAATAATCATCTCTCTGGCTGCAATCATCTGCGGACTGATGATTGCCTGTGACAATACGGATTACAGTAATAAAGCACCATTCGACAACATGGTCTATATCAAGGAAGCCAGTAACAGCAATTCAGAAAGAGTGACTTTCCGAAATACGCTGAATGAACAGAAACGTGCCTTCAGCGCCAAGTTGACTTACCCGGCAGGAAAAGACATCGTAGTGAAGCTGAAAGCGGATCCCGGACTGATAAACGAATTCAATGCCCGGCACGGGACTGATTATGGAATGCTGGATAGTAAATATTATAGCCTGTCGAACAGCGAACTGATTATCAAAGCCGAAAAGAGTGAATCATTGATTGATACGATCTATTTTAATAACCTGTTAGATTTGGAGATTGATAAAACTTATCTGGTTCCGCTCACCATCTCTGAAACGTCGGGTGGCGTTCATCTATTGAACGGTTCGAAAACATTGTTCTATCTGGTGCGCCGTTCAAGCGCTATCACGGTAGCCGCCAACCTGAAAGACAATTATCTGGAAGTGCCTACTTTCCTCGACGAAGAGAAAAATGCCTGTCTGAAAGAATTAGGTCAGATTACCATGGAAGCACTGGTATATGTAGAGGACTTTACATACAGCGGACCAAGCAATACGGCCGGTGCATCGGATATCAGTACGATCATGGGAGTAGAACAGCATTTCTTAATGCGTATAGGTGATACAAGTTTCCCACGCCAACAGTTGCAGATGCAGGGACCGGACGGAGTCAAATTCCCCGCCGCCGACAGGGCTAAGTCACTGAATGCAATGACATGGTATCATATAGCGCTGGTGTACAACGCCAAGGAACATTTTATTGCCTATTATGTGAACGGACAACTGCAAAGTCAGGATATCTCTTATGGAAAAGGAGCTACTGTGGATATCTGTGGAACGCCGGATTGCGAATTCCAGATAGGACGCTCTTATGAAGATGAGCTACGGCAACTCAACGGTAACATCGCAGAGATACGTATCTGGAACACTTGCCGTACGAAAGAGGAAATCTGGACGAATATGTATAAAGTGGAAGATCCTGAAAACGAAGAAAGCCTGCTTGCTTACTGGAAATTTAATGAAGGTGAGGGAAACATTGTCAAGGACCATTCGAAACACGGATTCGATGCAGTATCTGCCGAACCTCTTGTGTGGCCGACGGGAATCGAAATTCCACAAATCAACAAGTAATCATTCACTTTAAAGATAACCATGGACATGAAAAGAAATATAAACTTCAAAAATGTTCTCTGCATGGCTGCCATTACATTAGTAACCGGCATGCTAGGAGGCTGCGAAGATAATTCCATTGCCACTCCCGTAGGTAAATTACCTAACGAGACGGCTTTAGATAATAACTTTGGCATGCTAAAATGTGATATGACAACCAGTGACCTGGAAATCACCATGACCAATACCAAGACTCCCGATTTTGCATTCTTCTACCAAACGGTGAAGCCGGTGGCACAGGACACCCGAATCACAATGAAAATCGACCTCGACTTAGTAGACAAATACAATGAAGAACACGGTACGGAATACCGGAAAATGTCTACTATCAGCATTGAGGGCATCAGTAACGATGGTGCAATGACTATTAAGGCAGGAGATACAATGTCGGATACTATCATGGTACGCCTGAATCCGCTAGGCACATTGCATGATTATTCTTTGCTCCCTATTACCGTAGAACTACCGGAAGAAAGCGGAATTCGTCCGTCACGGGATAGTAATGAAATCTATTACAAGATTTATTATAAACGCTCTACTTATCCGTGGTTGAGCCCGATGAAGGCTGATATGAAAAAGTACAAGATGGTAGGGTTTATTGATGGCGAAAAAGTCAACGCCTCCATTGCCAAAGAATTTATCATGGTATTATATGATAATGAAACATTCGGTCCCGGACATTATGAGTTATGGGAAACGTCGTGGTATGCCTATTTATATGACATCATTAATGTGAATGCCGCAACACTGGGATATGCGAATGGAAAAGTGACTCTGAACCAATCAGCCAATTTCAAAAAGCAGTTAAGCAATATGTCGTCACTCTCCAGCTATGGTATAAAGCGTTGCGTCACCCTTAAAGCAGAAGGGACCGGCTTGGGATTCTGCAACCTGACAGATGAGCAGATTACAGCCTTTGTAGCGGAAGTCAAGAAGCTCGCCAACTACCGTGTAGATGGCATTAATCTCATGGACGAAGGTGCCGAATATGGTATAAACGGACATCCGGCTGCCAATGCGACCTCGTATCCGAAGCTCATCAAAGCACTACGGGAATCTTTAGGCAAGACCAAACTGATTACAGTTACCATAACGGGTGATCCGGCCGGTTCACTAGCCTCCGAGGCTGCGGGTATCAGAGCAGGTGAATATATTGATTATGCCTGGACATGGGTAAATACCAAAATTATGAATCCATGGGAGGATAGCTCGATTGAAAAACCAATAGCAGGACTGGACAAATCTCAATATGGCGGTTTCAGCACCGACGAATATACGTTCGATTATGAAAATGACGAATCGTATCCGGAAACGTTACGAGAAAAGTTATATGACAAAGGTCTTGGCAAACTTTACATAATGCGTAATATCCCTTTCTGGTCGGACGCACTGGAAGCAACACCATATCATGCTAACATAAATGCAGGGGCAGCAGCCTTTTATAGAGTGGAAGGAGGCCATAAATATGAACCGGACATCAACTATTTGCATAATGGTAAATACAAGGATATGAAAGGGGATAAAAACTATTACGAGATGTAGAATTATCAATTAAACAGGGGAGGAAAAACAAATCCTTTCCTTACTAACAGGAGCTTATGCGCCTATTATCAGTAAAATAATATAACCGGAATTTTAACCATCTATTTGGTTAAAGTTCCGGTTTCACTATTTCCACCAAATATCATCAATTAAAATAATACAAAAACACAACACTTATCACCTACAAAACAACACCAAACAATAACAATACACCATTTGCCAATAACTCATCATTTATTTATTATACCAAATCATTACTTTTACTCCGCAAAAACAAACTATATTTCAATAAAGAAAATATGTTTACTTTACCTTAGGAATTACATATGAAAAAGCATATTGTGATACTGATAGCCCCAAAAGATTACAGTATCAAATACAAGATACGCCCACCACCGTCAAAGAATCTCTATTTAGTATTATATATTCAGAAAAAATGATCTATTAATTATTGTCACTTGGAGGAAATAGATATTCCTTAAAGAATGATTCAAGACGTAAGGATTTAAATCTGCATACGGAACTCGCTTTCTTAATATTGACCTTCAAAGAACAAATAATTTTGAGATTAGACTGTTTGAGTTTAGTAATGCCCTAAATCACACTCGTTGTGCATTTTCTCATCCCCCCTCAACTAAAAAGGAACAGAGGTATACAGTCCAAGTGACCTCAACAAAAAATAAATATGAAATACTTAATGATAACGTCACTATTTGTCTCTATTATAGATGCAAATATCTTTCACCAGTCTCACTTCTTCTTACTACTTACAGCCGGAGGTATTTCATTATATTGGCTCTTATCTCATTTTCTTACCCTCCATAAGGAAATCAAAATCTTAAAAGAAGAGCACCAATATTTCATGGATTCTTTTCAAAGCATTCGCAACCCTATCACACTCGTTCATACCCCTCTAAGAGCTGCTTGTGATGATAGTTGCCCCGAAGACATAAAGAAAATGTTATCACTAGTCATTCGTAATATAGACTGTCTTGATGAACACCTAACCAAATTAATGAATCTGCGACATCTGCTTATCTACTCCAAACAGATGGATATTGCCGAATATGAACTGGGAAACTTCATTAATAACAGAGTCCATTCATTGAAAAATTTCGCTACGGACAAGCGGATTAAGTTAGAAATAAAAACAGAGTTTAATTATGCCAGCGTTTGGTTCGATCAAAGTAAAATCTCTCCCATCATTGATAAATTCATAAAAAACGCAATAGAACATTCGAAACCTGAAGATAAAAGGATTATCTTTTCAATTTCTTCTAATTCCGAACACTGGGAACTTAAAACGTTCGATGCCAACAAGGGCAAATTGCTAACATGTTATAGGCGCCAAAAGTATCACTTGATTAAACCTAAACATAAATCAGAGTTCAAATATGCATTTGCCAAAAGTGTACTCTGCAAAAAATTAATGAAACTATGTGATGGGAATATTCTTATCAATCATTCAACCCACACTGTCTCACTAAGATTTCCTACAACAAATTCAGAAAGAAAGGTATCCGGATATAATATCATACACTCCGCAAAAAAGTCGGAAGAAAGAAAGACTGATACTTCATTGGGTAAGATTGCTCATAAAAAAAGTTCAATCAAGCCTACTGTTGTTCTCGCTGACAGTAATGAAGAATTCAAGTCTTATTTGGAAGAATGTTTATCAAAGGATTTTGATGTGAAAAGTTTCGGGAATGGCTCTGAAGCTTTAGAATGTATAAAAGAGAAATATCCTGATTTAGTGATTTGCGACCTTATGCTGCATGGAATGTATGGCTATGAACTGTCATCAAGACTAAAGACATCAGGAGAAACATCCGTTATTCCTATCATCCTTTACGGTTCACGTATAGATATAGGACAACGCAACAAAAGAGAAAGTTCCCTGGCCGACATCTTTTTATATGTGCCTTTCCACATCGAAGATTTAAAGATAGAAATGAATGTACTTATCAAAAACAACCGTTCTCTAAGAAGATCATTCTTGCAGACAGTTTTCGGAAAGCAGTTCTTGGAAAAGGAAGAAGAGAAAGTTTTAGATGATAGTAATTACACATTCATCAATCAAGTAAAAGAATTTATTCTAAAAAATATAGATAAGGAAAATCTGACGATAGATGAAATTGCCTCTGAACTGTATATGAGCAGAACTGCTTTCTTTAATAAATGGAAAGCACTGACGGGAGAAGCACCGAAGTATTTTATTTATCGTATTCGTATGGAAAAAGCACGTGAGTTATTGGAGAGTGGAAAATACTCTGTCCAGGTTATTCCTGAAATGATTGGATTGAAAAATCTTAAGAATTTCCGCCATAAATACAAAGAGTATTTCGGGATAACTCCAAGCAAGTCCATTACGAAAAAGCTATAAAATAAAAAGAATATTTTATAATTGAAGATCCCATGAACAGGGATCTTCATGGCAATACTCATATAAAAAAAAATATTCTATTTTTATTTCCTTATGCAGTATTTCACAAGTACCGGCATTTACTTTATGTACGTACACCTTAATTTTGAAATTAATAATCTAATTTAAAACAGTATGAAAATTATAACTGAAATAAAAAAAGCTTGTTGTTTTAATCGTTTTGCTTTCTTAGTAATGTCATTAGGCCTGATAGCCACTTTTACAGCATGTAGTAGTGATAACGATTCTGATATTCCCGTATATTCACTTAAAGATGTGGAAGGTAATTATTCCGGTAATATGCTGACAGAAACTGCTCCATCCGTCAATCCACAAAACTATTCCTTCAAAGAAGAACAGCCGCAAGGAGCCACAGTTACCGCTGAAGTAAAAGACAATCAGATTATGATAAAAAAACTTCCGGTTGACGATCTGATTAAAAGTATTGTCGGTGAAGAAATAGGCGAAATTATCATTGAGACTTTGGGTGATATCAATTACAACATTCCTTATACTGCAGCCTTTAATGATGATAGCAAAGGCTCCATTCTACTTCAATTAAAACCTGAACCTTTGGAAATAAAATACACGATCCCTACCCAAGTACAAACAGAGGGAGAGGAAGCTCCTCAAATTACTGTAAAAGTAACTATAGAAGCGGAAGAAAAGGGTCAATATACATATAAAGATAAAAAACTCACCTTTGTAATCAAAGCCACCCAAGTGGAAGTAGAAGGAGAGCCGCTTGAAAACTTTTCGGTTACCACATTCAGTTTCGACATGGTCAAAAAGTAACTGATCGGATAAACTTTCCCAACGTATTTTCATTATGATGGGAATTACCTCCAAAAAGAGTATGCCTGCACACAGCGCGCATACTCTTTTTTTATACCTTTGTGAAATAACCAACGATATGAAAATGACTACAACTGAAAATATCCGGAAAGAATTACAAACATTAGCAGATTCCAAATATCAGGAATTTCATTCTTCCCTCCTCCCGGGAGCAAACAACATTCTCGGCGTACGCATCCCCCAACTGCGGACAATGGCCAAAGAAATTATTAAGAAAGAAGACTGGCGTACATTTGTCGAATCAACCGATACGATTTATTATGAAGAAACAATGCTTCAGGGAATGATTATCGGACTGGCAAAAATGGAACTTGAAGAACAAATGAAATACGTAACGATGTTCATTCCCCGTATAGATAATTGGGCTGTATGCGACATATTCTGCAGTGAACTGAAAACTTCTGTGAAAAAAGGAAAAGAAAACGTATGGCAATTTATCCAACCCTATCTGAAATCCTCTAAAGAATTTGAAATACGTTTCGGAATTGTGATGCTTTTCCATTATGTAGATGACGCGCATATCGATTCGTTACTGAAATATGCCGACTCATTCAATCATGATGCCTATTATGCACGCATGGCTATGGCATGGATGATATCATTGTGTTTTATCAAATTTCCCCAAAAGACAATGGAGTATCTGAAACATAGCACACTGGATAACTGGACTTACAACAAGGCACTGCAAAAAACAATTGAGTCATTCCGGGTAGATAAGGACACCAAGGACATTCTCCGAGAAATGAAAAGACGATAAATACCAAGCACGGCGAACATCCTGCCATCAGCATTCTGTTCACCGTGCTTCTTATTTCTTACCGTAGATACCGCTTTTATTTTCCACCTAATTTATTTTTTGTTTGCAATCCGGAGAAACACTAATTCCTCCTGACCTTTTTCCTTCTGCTTCTACGTCTTTGTTGTTTCTGACGATTATAACGCTGCCACTTCTTATAAATCATCCAACCACTCATCAATGCAATAACGACGAAAATAAGAATAGTGATACCCACTCCCAAATTATCTCCTTTAATACGCGACCAAATATCAAGAACTTCTTTTGTCTTATCGCCAAAATCACGAATCATGGCACATCGTTCCACCACCTTACGATCCGGATATTGTATTTTATCAATCTGCACGCTGTCTGCACCCGGTCCGAAAAAGTAACTTAAATCGGAATAATAATGAAGAGTGGTGTCTATCTTCTCTTCCAGTATTTCGGGAGTAGCTATGGAACTTACATATCCGCAGAAATCCATATTCCGCAAGGCTATATCCGGACGACACATAAAGTTGATAAAATAACTGGCTGCTTCCGGATTCCTGGCATATTTCGGGATCACCCAACCGTCATACCAAATATTACTTCCTTCTTCGGGAACTTCATAATCCAAATCCACTCCTACCGCATTGGCCTCTTCAATCGCCCAGATTGCATCACCGCTCCAAGTCATATTCAGCCAAGCTTTATTTTTCGTCATCATTTCCTTGCCAAAGTCCGCTTCCCAGCCAGCAATGTTCGGTTTCAAGGCTTTTAAGTATTTTTCAGCCAGCTCCATCGCACGTGGAGAGTAGTCATTCATCAGTTCTTCCACTGTTACTGTTCCCTCCTTCAGTTCCTTTGCATGCGCATAGATCACGGCTGTTCCATAAGCATCACGATAACTATCCTTCATCAGGATCTTTCCGGCATACTTTTTATTCCAAAGGCAATCCCAGGACAGGGCTACCGAATCGGGCACATAAGCCCGGTTATACAGAATACCTGCCGTCCCCCACATATAACATACAGCATAGCGGCTGGCTTTTTCACCCGGCTGACTCAATTTATTAATCTGCTTACGAATAAATGGAGCCACATTATTCATGTAATTGGGAGAATGTGCAAAATTCGTGTCGATAGGTAGCAACAAATGCTTCTTCAGCATACGCTCGATGATGTATTCCGAAGGACAAACCACATCAAAATCTTCATGCCCCTTTTCAATTTTCGTCAACATGATTTCGTTGATATCGAATGTTTGGTAAACGATACGGATATTCTCACCGGTCTGTTCTTTATAATATGCCTGGAAATCCTCAAGTACACCTTCACCGATGTAATCCGCCCAGTTGTAGATTTTAAGAACCCGCTCACGAGGTTCACCGGAATTATAACATCCGGTCAAAGCCAATAAGAGTAGGATAGCAGGAATTATTCTTTTCATATTATTTACGTAGTAGCACATTTGTAGTCTATTAATCTTTTTTCTTCGTTTTTCCTGCCCGGTAATTGATTACAACCAATAACGCCAGTACCACGACAAAAATGATAGCCGAAAGCGGACGAAGTTCCGGAGTCAAACCTCCCTTGCGGGCATCGGCGTAAATATAAGTAGAAAGCGTTTCCAAACCTTGATTACCGATAGTGAATACAGTAACGGCAAAATCATCAATGGATAGTGTCAGTGCAAGCATAAAGCCACTAATCATTCCCGGACGAATCTCCGGAATTATGACTTTCCACAAGGCCTGCATAGGAGTAGCTCCCAGGTCGAGGGCAGCTTCATAAATATTCGGATTCATCTGCTTCAAACGGGGCAATACACTCAAAACAACGTATGGGGTACAAAAAGTAATATGAGCAAGCACTACGGTTGTGTAGCCTTGTGTGATCCCCAGAGATACAAACAAAAGGAACAAGGATATACCGGTGATAATATCACCATTCAGAATAGGAATGCTGTTCACAAATCCGATCGCTTTGCGTGAACGGGCTTTCAGATTGAATATACCGATAGCAGCGATGCTTCCTAATAACGTAGATGCCGTTGCAGCCAGTAGAGCGATAGTGATCGTATTAATCAATGCATTCATCAAAGAATGATGAGCACCGGTAGTGAATAACGAAGAATAAAGTTTGGTAGAAAATCCCGTCCAGTTACCCAACACTTTCGCCTCCGTAAATGAGTAGATCACAATAATCACGATCGGAGAATAAAGCAAGAGCAGCAATATCCACAAATAAGTCTGTGCAAATATCTTCTTTACCATAGCCCGCCTCCTTCATTTGAGTTTTCCTTATCATCGGTGCTGAACAGGGAAGTAGCAGCTATCAATAGCAACATAATGAGCGAAAGTGCCGCTCCATAGTTCCACATACTGTTATTGATATTTTCCTGAATCGTCGTACCAAAGAGTTTGATGTTATTCATCGTCAGCAACTCGGCAATGGCAAATGTCGATATAGTCGGCATGAACACCATCATGATACCACTCATCACCCCTGGCATGGAAAGCGGAAGGACTGCTTTCAGAAAGACTTGCACAGGATTGGCTCCCAAGTCTTGCGCCGCCTCGATATAGCTATGATCCATCTTCTGCAAAGTATTGTAGATAGGATAAATCATGAAAGGGATAAAGTTGTATACCATACCGAATATCAACGCTCCCTCGCCCAATGGCACACTGAAAAAGTCGAATAAAGCAACAGTAGCAAGGGTACGCACCAGAATATTTACCCACATCGGCAGAATAAACAGTACAACCATCGTCTTGGAACGGTTCAGCTTGCTGTTACTCAATATCCAGGCAGCAGGATAACCCAGTAAAATACAAACAAGGGTGGTAATAATGGCAATACCAATCGAATAGACAAAGGTATTGATTGCTTCGGGATGTTCGAAGAACTTCTGAAAATTGGCGAGTGTCAAATGACCGCTATCATCGGTAAAGGCATATACGACAATTAAGAACAACGGTATAATCACAAAGATCGCCGAAAAAATAATGTAAGGGAGAGTCCAACTCTTACGTGATGACAAAAAGACTATAAACCTCTTATTCACTTCCTTTCCTGTTAATCGGTTATTTTAACTATACGAATAGCATCTGGAGGGATGGTAATACCTACACGGTCACCGTCATCCCATACATCGTTCGTATCTACAAATACATTCTCGTCCCAATCTGACAATACAGTCAGATGATAATGGTCACCCTTGTAAAGGATGAATTTCACCTCACCCGTCAGCGTTCCGTCTTCTTCATTATCCTGAAGAATCACCTTTTCAAAGTCTACTTCCACTTTGACATTCGTATCGAAAGCGATTCCTTCCACCGGAACACATTCAAAGTTACAGCCCAGGAATTCCACATGAGTAGCATCCAGCAATTTTCCTTCGAATGTATTGCAAACACGCTCTTTCTTCATAATATGAATATCGAAAGGCTTCACCAACAAACCGACTTCAGCCCCTACTTCAAAATGATGGTAATCCTGCACCAAAAATTCATATCCGCCGCACAACACCGTCATTTCATAATGCACTCCTTTAAAAATAGAAGTCTCTACCACTCCTACTAACTGTGCCATTTCCGAAACGGGGAAAATATAAAGATCCTCCGGACGAATGACTACGTCCACCGGAACATTCTCGCCAAATCCTTCATCCACACATTCAAACTCCGTACCACAAAAACGTACGAGTTTATCATGAATCATGGTACCGTTGAGGATATTGCTTTCTCCAATAAAGTCCGCAACAAAAGCATTGATAGGTTCATTATAAATATCAATCGGCGTACCGATCTGCTGAATCTTTCCTTCACTCATCACGACAATCGTGTCACTTAACGTAAGTGCCTCCTCCTGATCGTGAGTGACGTACACAAACGTGATTCCCAAAGATTTATGCATTTCTTTGAGCTCCATTTGCATATCCTTACGCATTTTCAGATCGAGCGCTGCCAGCGGTTCATCCAACAACAACACTTCCGGCTCATTCACGATGGCGCGGGCAATAGCTACACGTTGTTGCTGACCACCGGAAAGAGAATCCACATCGCGGTATTCATAATCCGTCATGCCTACCATTTTCAAAGCAGCTTTCACCTTCTTCTCAATGGTCTGTTTCGGTGTTTTTTTCAGTTTCAGGCCGAAAGCGATATTATCATACACATTCAAGTGCGGGAACAAGGCATATTTCTGGAATACCGTATTCACCGGACGCTTATGGGGAGGAGTTTGTGTTATTTCCATCCCCGAAATTCGGATTTCGCCTTCCGAAGCTGTCTGAAAACCAGCAATGAGACGCAACAACGTGGTTTTACCGCAACCGGAAGGACCAAGGATAGTCACAAACTCGCCCTTTTTCACGTTCAGAGTCACATCATCCAATGCTGTTTTATCGCCAAAGTACTTCGATACATGGCTCACCTCAATGATGGATTTATCTTCTTGCATATTCATACTAAAGTTTGGGCTGCAAAGGTACACATTTCTGCGGTTTCCACCTACGTGTTAATCTAATATAACAGTGTTTTTCGATGCCCGACAGAAAAAAAATCTATCTTTGCATAAATATTTATTCACCAATTTTACAAAAGCATGAAAAAGTTTACTTATTTAGTTATTGCAACGGCAGCGTTAAGCATGGTAGCTTGTACTGGCGGAAACAAAGCCGGATACACTATTACAGGTACAGTAGAAGGTGCAAGCGATGGTGACACCGTTTATCTTCAGGAAGCCAATGGTAGAAATCTGACCAAACTAGATACAGCCGTTATCACCAAAGGTACTTTTACCTTTGAAGGCACACAAGATTCTGTGGTTAGCCGTTATGTCACTTGTGAAGTGAACGGAGAACCGTTGATGATCGACTTCTTCCTGGAAAACGGAAAAATCAACGTTGCCCTGACCAAGGATAATGACGCTGTTACCGGTACTCCCAACAACGATGCATACCAGGAAATCAGAGCTCAAATCAATGACATCAGCAAAAAAATGAATGCCATTTATGAGGCAATGGGTAATACATCTTTAAGTGATGAGCAGAAAGAGGCCAAACAAAAAGAAGGTGCTCAGCTGGAAGAACAATATGACAAAGCAATCAAAGAAGGCGTACAAAAGAATATCACCAACCCGGTTGGAGTATTCTTGTTTAAACAAACTTTCTACAATAACTCTACGGACGAAAATGAGGCTTTGTTGCAACAAATTCCTGCTAATTTCCAGAATGACGAAACAATCGTAAGAATCAAAGAGATGACTGACAAGCAGAAAAAGACTGCTGTAGGTACTCAATTTGTTGATTTCGAAATGCAGACTCCGGAAGGAAAGACAGTGAAATTGTCTGATTATGTAGGCAAAGGAAAAGTAGTATTGGTTGACTTCTGGGCTAGCTGGTGCGGTCCTTGCCGTCGCGAAATGCCTAACCTGGTAGAAACATACGCTAAGTACAAAGGCAAAAACTTCGAAATCGTAGGTGTATCTCTCGATCAGGATGGTGCTGCATGGAAAGAAGCAATCAAGAAGCTAGACATGACTTGGCCGCAAATGTCCGACCTGAAATTCTGGCAAAGTGAAGGTGCACAGCTTTATGCTGTAAACAGCATTCCTCACACTGTATTGATCGACGGTAGCGGTAAGATTATTGCTCGCGGTCTGCACGGAGAAGAACTTCAAGCTAAAATAGCAGAAGCCGTAAAATAACAAATCCAAAGAAAGGCTTTTCCAAAGCCCTTGAAATTTATACAAGGCTGTCTCAAATAGAAAATGAGACAGTCTTTTTTATTTGCGAGACTTTACGCCCCACTCTCCAAACAGATAAAAAAATTCAGCCCCTGCCATTCTCAAAGAATACAGGGGCTGAATATTATGTATGAAAGTGAGGGAGATATACTCCCCTACTTTTTCAAGCAATTAGATAAACCAACGTACGTAGCAGAAGTCCTGACGGTGTGGAAGTTCCGGATTCTTCGGGAACATACGGTAAGACACCTTGAAACTACCTGCATTTGACAAGCTGTGTTTAACCTGGAATGTATACAAGTCGCCTTCTTTCTTGACTACACTGAACGGTTCTACAGAGTAAACATGTTGTTTTCCATCTGCAGTTGTGTAAGTAGTAACCAATTCAAGTCCCACTGCATCATTCAAGCCTTTTTCATCGATAACGTAAGTAATAGTATATTCTTTTCCGCTTTCGATATCACCATTCTTCAGCTCTTCTACCTTGTCACAAGATACGATTTCAATAGAATCCCATTTAGCAACCACATCTTCTTTCCAAGCTGCGATTTCTTTTGCTTTTGCATTATCGTTAGCAGCCAAAGTCTGGAAACGTTTTGCCAGTTTGCAATAGAACTTGCTATAGTAATCATCCAACTGACGCTTCATGGTATAATGAGGAGCAATCTGTGCGATAGAATTCTTCACCACTTTGATCCAGCCTTCAGAATATCCCTTCTTATTACGTGCATAATACAACGGAAGGATTTCAGTTTCAAGAATACTGTAAATAGTAGCAGCATCCAGCTGATCCTGATGTTCCTGATTCTGGTAAGTACGTTTTTCAGTCAACGCCCAACCTGCACCTTCACGGTAACCTTCCAGCCACCATCCGTCTAATACGGAGAAATTGACAACACCGTTCATCAAAGCTTTTTCACCAGATGTACCGGATGCTTCCAACGGACGAGTCGGAGTATTCAACCAAATATCAACGCCGGAAACCAGACGACGAGCCAGTTGCATATCGTAATTCTCGAGGAAGATAATCTTACCCAGGAATTCCGGACGACGAGAGATTTCAATGATACGCTTAATCAAGCCCTGACCTGCTCCATCGTGCGGGTGAGCTTTACCTGTAAACAGGAATTGTACCGGATAATCAGGATTGTTCACGATCTTAGAAAGACGATCCAAGTCGGTGAACAACAAGTGTGCACGTTTGTAAGTAGCAAAACGACGGCCGAAACCAATCAGCAATGCGTTCGGATTGATCTTATCCATCAGTGAAACGATACGAGAAGGATCTCCCTGGTTCTTCAACCATGTATCGCGGAATGACTTACGGATATAGTCAACCAACTTATTCTTCATAGTCATACGAGTCTTCCAAATCTCTTCATCGGGCACATTGTAGATAGCTTCCCAAATCTTAGGATTAGACTGATCGAACCAGAAGTTTTCGTTGAAATATTTAAAGTATAATTCTTTCCATTCTGTTGCACTCCAAGTTGGGAAGTGAACACCATTCGTTACATATCCTACGTGGCTTTCTTCCGGGAAATAACCTTTCCAGATAGAAGAGAACATTTCTTGAGAAACTTTTCCGTGCAGCCAGCTTACACCGTTCACTTCCTGTGAAGTGTTACAAGCAAAAACAGACATACAGAAACGTTCGCCCTTGTCGCCCGGATTGTTACGTCCAAGATCCATCAAGTCATCCCATGAGATACCCATTCTGGAAGGATAACCACCCATATATTTGCCGAACAAACCTTCGTCAAAATAGTCGTGACCTGCAGGCACCGGAGTATGAACAGTATAAAGAGAAGAAGCGCGAACCAACTCAATAGCCTGGTCGAAAGTCAATCCAGTAGCTACATAGTCGCAGATACGCTGAACATTAATCAATGCAGCATGTCCTTCATTACAGTGATAAACATCTTTCTTGATACCCAGAGCTTTCAGAGTCAGGATACCACCGATACCCAACAAGATTTCCTGTTTCAAACGGTTTTCCCAGTCACCACCATAAAGCTGGTGAGTGATAGGACGGTCGAATTCGCTGTTCATTTCATTATCCGTATCAAGCAGATACAAAGAAATACGTCCAACATTCACACGCCATACGTTTGCATGAACAAAATAATCAAGATAAGGAACGTCAACTATCAACGGCTGACCATTGGCATCCATTACGCGTTCAATAGGAAGTTGACCGAAGTTCTGTGCCTCGTAGTTGGCAATCTGCTGTCCATCCATAGACAACGTTTGAGTAAAGTAGCCGTAACGATACAAGAAACCTACCGCACACAAATCAACATTGCTGTCGGAAGCCTCTTTCAGATAGTCACCAGCCAATACGCCCAGACCACCGGAATATATTTTCAGGACGCTGCTCAAGCCATATTCCATGCTGAAATAAGCTATAGATGGGCGTTGCTCATCCGGCTTCACATCCATGTAATCTCTGAATTTCGTATAAACTTCATTCATTCTTCTTAGAATCACCTTGTCTTTTGCCAGCGCTTCCAGCTTCTCATAGCTCATACGTTCCAACAACAGTACTGGATTCTGTCCACATTCTTTCCAAAGTTCCGGATCTAGATCTCTAAACAGTTCAGTCGCTTCAAAATTCCATGCCCACCAAATGTTGCGTGCGATTTCAGACAACTTCTCCAACTCTTCCGGTATACGTGATTTCACAGTAACCTCTTTCCAGTTGGGAGTATTCACATTACTAACTTTGATTTTCATAATGTTTTCGTTTACTTATTGATAAATAATTTCTTTCTTAACTCAACTGACGTATCCTTGCCTTACGCAAAGCGATATCATAAGCTTCATAATAATATTGTATAAAGTGCTTCCATAAAGCCTGCTCTGCAACTTCAGCAGCACGCTTACGGATTTCCTTCACCTCTTTATCAGTCTTATCCGCAAACAACGTAATCGTATCTTTGATACCATCCGCCACTTCCGAATAATTATAGTCCGAACGATGCAGCACTTCCACTCCATCATTAATGCCATGCTGGTTCTTCAGGCTGTTTACCCAAAGTCCGAATCCTGCCAGATCCGTAGTGATTGTCGGTACATGGAAAGCTACACTTTCCAGCGGAGTATATCCCCACGGTTCGTAATAAGAAGCATAGACACTCAAATCCTGCCCCAGCAATATATCATAATATTCTTTATTCATGATACCATCACGACCATCCAGATAACAAGGAACAAAAATCACCTTTACCTTATCTTCCGGACGATTGCCCATTCCCAGATATTTCAACATGTCCAACACCTGGTCATGAGTCATATTATGCAGCCAATGAGTGATAAACGGTACTTCGAGGGGAGTGTCGAACTTATCTTTGCTCTTCAAACGTGCCTGCAAATCCTCGCGAGGCTCTCCCACCCAACCGGGTACATTGATGAATGCCAACACATCCTTATGCAGTTTCTTATCCCTGTTCAAGCGGTTTAATGATTCCAAAAAAACATCAATACCTTTATTCTTAAACTCATATCGCCCACTGGTTCCGACAATTAACGTATCATCACCCAGATTTGTTCCCAATAATTTATTGGCAACACTAAGCATCAAGGTACGTGCGCGCTTACGCTTGCCGGTAAACGTGCTTCCTTTCGGCACAAAATCATCTTCAAAACCGTTCATCAGAACAACATCTGCCGGTTTATCCAGTAATTCCTTGCATTCATTATTGGTTATTTCACTCACCGTAGTAAAACAGTCTACATAATGTGCAGTCTGTTTCTCAATCGAGTGTTTCGATTGCATGTTCAGTTCCTGCGCCATCTGGTCGCCATTATAAGCAAACAGATAGTCATACAACGGCTTATGGTTACCGGCAATGGAACGACCGATAGACGTAGCATGGGTCGTAAAAATAGTAGCAACCTCCGGCACAGCTTCTTGTACATAAAGTGCTCCCATTCCAGTCATCCATTCATGTGCCTGATATACCACCTTATCCGTTTCCGTCAGGTTGTAGCGATAGAAACTCTCCACCACTCTTCCTGCGGCATAGGAAAACATAGAAGCCTCGTCGTAATCGCCATAGGCGTGTAACGAATCTACTTGATAACGATTCCACATTTCTGTGTATATATCGTCTTTCTTTTCAAAAAAAGGTTGGAAATCAACAAGAATGACTATGGGTTCACCGGGGATATTCCATCGTCCCACACGGACAGAAAGTTCGTCTTTCTCAAGCGCATGCTCTTTCCAAGCAGCACATAGGTTATCCGACTCGATGAATAGAGGGTTCTCTTTTCCTTGCCACACATCAGGACCTATGAAGAAAATTCTGTCGCGGAATTTTTCCTGTAATGTATTCGCCCGTGTCGACAAGACGGTATATATCCCTCCCACTTTATTACATACTTCCCAGCTGGACTCGAAGATATAATCGGGGGTTAATAAATCTTTTACCATATAATATATTAAAACTCTTTTTAGTATGCGAGTGCAAAAGTACACATTATTCTTTGAAAAATAATACTTTATACAAAAAATATGAGTTAAGAAGAGGAAAGAAACGTTGTCTAACAATGAAAAAAGAATATCCCCTTACACATGCAAAGCAGCATGTACAAGGGGATTGAAAGTCCTTTATAGGAAATATTCTTGCTAAAAATTATGCAACGAGTGCGCTACCAATCAAGAAGGTTGCAGCCAAAGCAACGATTGCATAGAGTTCGGGGAATACGGCAAGAATCAACGTATTGCTAAATACATTGTGTCCCTGTCCGATTGCTGCGATACCGTTTGCACAAACTTGTCCCTGACGGATAGCGGAGAATAAAGCAACCAATCCCAGAGCAATACCTGCACCAAGCACTGCTGATGCCTGGATAGGTGTAATTTCAGGAGTCAAAATACCGAAAATTGTCTGAAACATGAAATAACCTGCAAAACCATAAAGACCCTGTGTACCCGGAAGAGCTGTCAATACCAGGAAGTTACCGAATGCACTATCATTCTTCTTCAATGCTCCGATAGCAGCATTACCTGCAATAGTTACTCCGTAAGCACTACCGATGCCCGACAAACCAACCATAATCGCGATGCCAATGTAGGCGATAAACAAATTCATTTCCATAATCTTATTCTATTTTTTATTGTTTAATTCTTAAAATATTAATTCTCAATTTCTAATTCTTAATCTTCAAATTTTCAATTTCTGAACGGTTTGTACTCTTTGCCGCCTCCTTCATATCCGGAGTTCTTGAAGAACTCAACGAACGTCAGACGCATCGGGTGAACCATTGCACCCAGCACATTCATAAAGATATTGATGGCATGACCGATAACGAAAATCAGTACCATAACAATCGGGCCTGCTATTACATTATCCGGACTCATACCTACTGCCAGACTGTTGAATACTCCCGCCAAAATACCTCCGGAAAGTCCGAGGGCAAACAGACGAACGTAAGACAATACATCGCCAAGCAAACCGGTGACCATATTATATGAATCCCATAATCCCAGTCCGATATTCAGGAAAACATTCTTTCCCGGACTGTTATAAAGGAAGATCATAGCAGCCGAAACACCCAGAATAACCAAATGTACCGTACTTCCCATCGGCATTACCTCCGGCAACAAAGCCGAAACTGCCATGGAAACCAGCAGGATGATCCATCCGATAGTTGCCACTGCATATTTGAAACCAAACTGAATGGTCTGATTCACCGCCTTCAACACCATACCGAATAGTATCTGAATAGCTCCCAATATCAACGATAATTGGAACATATCATTGTTATCCATCAAGACGGCATGTTTCAGACGTTGAACAATCGGCCAGTTCAAATCGTAGATATTCGCTCCGAAGAACGTACCTGTCAGCAAACCGCAGAAGAATGTTGAAGCAGCCAATACCTGTATCAATGAAATGATCGACTTCATCGACGGAGTCACTTTCTTCGCCATCAACCGATAGGCCGTAGCTCCCAGGAACAGGAACACCCCATATCCGGAATCTCCCAGACAAAGTCCGAAAAAGACCATAAAGAACGGGGCAAAGAACGGAGTCAAGTCCAATTCATTATACTTCGGAAGCATATACAACTTACAGATCGGTTCGAACCAGGCAAAGAATCCCTTATTATTCAATCGAATAGGAACATTATCGCCCGGCATCGGATCGGTAATCTCATAATATACATGTGCGTCATTCAGGTAAGCCTCTATTTCCACTTGACTGAATGCAGGTGCCCATCCTTCAATTAACATCAGTTTGTCACCGGCAGTCTGTTCGGAACTTAACACCACCTTAGAGAACTCAATCTGGCTTTGCAGCTCTTTCAGAGCAGCCTTCAAGGAAGGAATTTCCGTTTCGGAAAGCGTAACCAGCTTCTTTTCATTCTCTTCAACGGCCTGTTCGGTCGTATTGTAAAGCGTTTCAAGGTGTGCCAAAGAGTATGCAGGTAATTTCGCCTGTTCTACATCCAAATCCACTTCCTGCCCGCCTTTCGTCAGAGTCACGAAGAATACTTTAGAAGAGATGCGGTTCACAATCATTGCATTGTATTCCGTTTCCCACTCTTCCTTGTAATTTCCTTCCGAACAGCTATAAAAACCGATTACATAACCGGCATTTTTCAGCTTCTGAACATTGTCCGGTTCAAAGTTGCCCCAGGCTTCCAGCGCTTCTTTCTCTTTGGCATAGCTTTGCAACTGCTGCGACAGCTTTCCATGCTCTGTTTGCAGGGCATCCACTTCATCCAGCACTTGCATACCACGGGCAGCCGTTCCGCCTTCCGTAGCAATTACGGCATTCTTTTCATGCTTCTGATTCTGAAGCAACTTCAAGGTAGCCGCCAAGCGATTGGAAAGACGAATATTCTCCTGCAACTCCGTGTTATCGGCAGCCCCCTGTTGTTTCTCCACAATATGGACTACCCCAAGTTCACGCAGACTGTTCAGGAATTCTTCATACTCTTTGTGATAAACCAGGAATGTGAGTTTCTTCATTTTTGTAATCATGCCTCTACCTCCTTCCTTTTTTCTTGATGGGACTTCATGATCTTTTGCGAAGATTTCGACAAGTTTTCTTCATCTTCCATGAATCGTTTGATCTTTCGCAATGCATCCTGATAGCCCGGTATCTGCACCTTCTCAAAAAGGTTCACCTTTTGAGTGGTCTTTTTCCTTGCATGTTCTAACAAGTTCAGCTTGGCGAGCATAAATTCACGTTCAATTGCCGTATGAGCCAGCTCTTCCAATAGATGGATACCGTCGGCATACCATTTGGGAGCATTAAACATACTGTACGGACGTATCTCGAATTCTACATTTTCGAGCAACGGTACGCGCACACCCGCAATCTTTTTCACGCCAAGATGAACATCATTCACCTTTATTAATGAAGCGTCAAACTCATTCCAAAGGGCGAACATGGCTTCATAGGCTTGAATTTGTTGTTCGAGCCTATCCTCCAGATCGGCAGCTTCCGTTTTACAGCGTTTCACTTCCATGCGGAGGGCGCTTTCCTTATTCTTAATAATAGGAAGCGTACGCACCCGCACTTTCAGTTGCTTTTCGAGCTGCTGAAGAGAGGTTTTGTTATATTGAAACTTTATAGCCATCTCGTTGATTTACTAATTTAACAATTTACGATCAGACGATTGAAATTACTTCTTATAAACATATATAATCCGTCCACTATCATCCTAATAGCAAATCGTCTAATTGTCTAATTATTTTATTTCTGCCAGTATTGATCCACCAAGTCTTTCTTGATATTCACTTCTTCCGGACGGAAATATTTACCGAACAAGCCCCAGGCAACGTCCAGCATTTCAGTAGTATCAAGATTGACATCAATAGCCAACAACTGATTGGAATAGTCCTTCGCAAAAGCCAACGTACGTTCGTCGTAGTTGGTCAGGTCAAAACCATTTTCCATCTTCGTCTTAGCGTTAGCGGCATCGGCATACAGACGTACAGCGGCATTCATCACTTGCGGATGGTCCTTACGTGTCTTCTTACCGGTTACCAGCTGTTTCAAACGAGACAATGAACGGAACGGGTCAACAATTACCTTACCGATATCACTATCACGACGCAGGAACAACTGACCTTCAGTGATGTAACCCGTATTATCAGGTACAGCGTGCGTAATATCTCCACCGGACAAAGTAGTCACCGCAATAATAGTGATTGAACCACCGGAAGGGAACTGCACCGCCTTTTCGTAAATCTTTGCCAAATCCGAGTAAAGCGATCCCGGCATAGAGTCTTTCGAAGGAATCTGGTCCATACGGTTAGATACGATTGCCAACGCATCCGCATAGCTCGTCATATCCGTCAATAGTACCAGCACTTTCTCATTATTATTTACTGCAAAATACTCTGCAGCAGTCAATGCCATGTCCGGAATCAACAAACGTTCTACCGGAGGATTTTCGGTCGTATTCATGAAACTCACGATACGGTCCAGCGCACCTGCATTAGAGAACACATTCTTAAAGTACAGGTAGTCGTCATTCGTCATACCCATACCTCCGAGGATAATCTTATCCGTTTCAGCACGTAAGGCTACATTTGCCATTACCTGATTAAAAGGCTGGTCGGGGTCGGCAAAGAACGGAATCTTCTGACCCGATACCAGTGTATTGTTCAAGTCGATACCGGCAATACCCGTTGCAATCAGTTCCGACGGCTGTTTACGTCGAACCGGGTTCACAGACGGACCGCCAATTTCCACTTCCTGTCCTTCAATGTCCGGACCTCCATCAATCGGATCACCGAAAGCGTTGAAGAAACGTCCGGCCAGCTGCTCACTCACTTTCAATGTAGGCGATTTGCCGAGGAATACTACTTCGGCATTGGTCGGAATACCCTCCGTACCTTCAAATACCTGCAAAGTGACATCGTCACCGGCAATCTTAACCACCTGTGCCAGTTTACCGTTCACAGTGGCAAGCTCGTCATACCCTACTCCTGTCGCTTTCAGCGAACAAGTAGCCTTGGTAATCTGAGTAATCTTGGTATATATCTTTTGAAAAGCTTTTGTTGCCATCTTTGATAATTAAAATTATAAATTAAAGATTATGAATTGACACTTCTTTCGGCAATCAATTCCTTCAGTTGTTTCTGGAATCCTTCATACTGTTCCGATTTAAACTTCGAGTAGTTCATCTGCTTACAGACATTAATCATCTTCTTGAAGTAATCCATTACTTCGTTGAAGTTATCAAAGTCAAATTCCGTATGACAGATGTCGATTATCATGTTCAGAATATCTTCCTGACGTTCCATCGGAGTTACCGCATCAATTTCATCAAAAGCATCCTGTTGCAGAATAACAAAGTCAATCAATTCTGATTTCCAGAAAATCACATGATATTCTACCGGTACACCATCATCACCGAGGATATTGATCTGTTCGGCAATTTCCTTACCGCGCTGTAAACGGGTTTTCAGTTCGTTTACCTTTCCAATCCATTCATCGTTGATATGACCTTTGATATACTCCTCAAATTCCGGGTATTCGATATATTTTGAATAAGAATCAATCGGATTCACTGCCGGATAACGTTTCTTATCCGCACGATCCTGCTCCAAAGCATAAAAACAACGAGCTACTTTCTTCGTATTTTCAGTCACCGGCTCCTTCAAGTTACCACCCGCAGGAGATACCGTACCAATAAACGTAATAGAACCCGTTTCGTCATTACTTAGTTTTACATATCCCGCACGACCGTAGAAGTTGGAGATAATAGCCGAAATATCCATCGGGAAAGCATCCGGCCCAGGCAATTCTTCCATACGGTTGGACATCTCACGCAAAGCCTGTGCCCAACGGGAAGTAGAATCCGCCATCAACAAGACTTTCAATCCCATGGAACGGTAATATTCCGCCAGTGTCATTGCTGTATATACAGATGCTTCACGGGCAGCTACCGGCATGTTGGAAGTATTCGCAATGATGATAGTACGTTCCATCAACTTACGTCCCGTATGCGGGTCTACCAGTTCGGGGAACTCGGTAAAGATTTCCACCACCTCATTAGCACGTTCACCACAAGCCGCAATGATAACGATATCCGCTTCCGCCTGTTTAGAGATAGCGTGCTGAAGCACTGTTTTACCAGTACCGAACGGACCGGGGATAAATCCCGTACCACCTTCCACAATCGGATTCAGCGTATCAATCACACGTACACCAGTCTCCAACAATTTGAAAGGACGCGGTTTCTCCTTATAATTCGTCATCGCACGTTTCACGGGCCATCTCTGAATCATAGTCACAGGAATATCATTTCCTTCTTCGTCTGTCAGGATAGCAATTGTATCTTCTATCTTATAATCACCTTCCGGCATGATTGTTTTTACGGTAGCCGTTCCTTTCATAGTGAACGGAGCCATAATTTTCAACGGCTGGAAGTTTTCATCCACCTGTCCCAACCATGCAGAAGCCTGCACTTTGTCGCCTACATTCGCCAAGGGTACAAAGTGCCATACACGTTCTTTATCCAACGGATATGTATATTGTCCTCTTTTCAGGAAAACTCCATCCATCTTGTCGAGGTCATTTTGCAGACCATCATAGTTTTTCGATAGCATACCCGGGCCTAATGTCACCTCAAGCATGTGTCCTGTAAATTCGGCTTCGGCGCCCACTTTCAGTCCACGTGTGCTTTCAAACACCTGGACATATACATGTGAACCTACAACCTTAATCACCTCCGCCATCAACTTATCGCCACCGGTCGAGATATAACAAATCTCATTCTGAGCTACCGGTCCATCAACGACGAGGGTCACCATGTTGGCAATAACGCCACTAACAGTTCCTTTTGTTGCCATATATTTTTTTTATTTTATTATCTGAATTCTGCAGGAATCTGCACTTCGTTCTTCAGCGATTCGATAATGCTTCTGAACAACTGATTACCTCTTTCCTTATCCAGTGAAATCCACCGTTCAATCATTTCCAGCTTCAGCAGGAAAGCGAAAATACGTTCGATAGTGAAATAGTCGAAGAAAATAGCATCCTCCATCCAATTCCACCGCAAAGCATCCAACTTCTTCTCACGCTCCACCAGTTCTGTAATCTCACTGATTTTCACTAACGATTCAAACACATCCACCTCACCAGACAATCCGAAATCGCGGGCACTCGATGTACGCAATGCTTCGCATACTTCCGTATTTCCCACAACGTTGGAAGCAATATCCCATTTAAATTTACGGCTAGTAAATGCAACAAGAATATTATTGATGTTCAGGTTGAATTCAAACCAGGCAGAAACGAACTTATTCCCACAGTTCATCGCATACTCATAATATAGAGCAGCCAGATGATCTTCGTGCAAAACCGTACTTTCAGCCGGAGTATTCAGATAATCAGTAATAAAAGTGGATAGATAGACCGGAAATTCTTTAGGACTGATTTCTCCGCCTTCTCTCAGAATAGAAATATATTCAGAGAGTTCTTCAGCAGAGTAGTTTCCCCGTTTGTCGATTTCCGCTTCTTTATCTTTGAGAAGTTTCAGCACATTTGCATTATCAAACTTCAGATAAAACAAGTCAATCAACTTCTGGTCTGAAGCAGACAATCCATCGTAGATTTCAGTTTTAAAATCGGCTACTGTATAGCTCAGTTTGCTGTCTTCCAACGAAAGTTCCGGCAAACCTGCTACCAAGTAATAGTACTTACTACTCATAGTCGCTTCTTTTAAAATAGCATTTCTACTAATTGAGGACGCAAGAACGCTTTGAAGTAATTCATGAATTCTTCTTCTCCGAAGTTCACCTTATACGAACCGTCCGCCGGAGAAACAGTGAACAGAGTTTTGATACCATTTACTTGCTGAATGGTCACCCCCTTGTCTAATAAAGCTTTTGCATGAGCTGCAAAATACTTTTTCAGTGATTCCGCATCGGCTGTTGAGATGACGATAGGCTCGTCTACACTCCATTTGGATGCCAATGCTACGATAAACGCATTCAGATAATCTTTATCCTGAGCGAAATCTTTCACGGAAGCGGTTATCAACTTGTCAGTTACCATTGTAGCCACCTCAGATTTGAGTGCATTCACAGCCTGACCGGCAAATAGTTTTAACTCTGATTTAGTATTCTCTGCCAACTCATCAGCAGATTTACGAGAGGAGTTTACAATTGATTCTGCCTCCTTGCGGGCATCCTCAATGATTTTCTTAGCTTCTTCCTGAGCATTCGCGATAAGTCTCTGCGCTTCCTCGTTTCCTTTTTCCACGCCTTCACGATAAATCTTATCGGTCAACTCTTGAATTTTGTTTTCCATATTAACAGGAGAATTTAGTATTATTACTATATTAACTTAACTGTGTGTCCTTTATCTGATTCTCGCCAAATTTACAAAAATCAATTTGATAAAAAAGAGAAAGAAGAAAAGAAAAAGAACCGTTTGCGAAAAAATCACAGTCCTACACCTATTTTGTTCCGATTTAGTCCTTTTCCTATTACTAAATGACACATTTACCGGATTTTTCAAGCCGGTAAACAAATATAAGAAATCCAAAAGACATTTGGAAACATGTAGATACTTAAAACGGCAAATGGGATATTAATACAAGATTAAATAACAAAAGCTATCGGTATTTCACCAAATTCATAAAAAACAGGAAAACAAGCTGGCGGAAGTTGAATATTAATAAAAACAGAAGTGATAAAACACAGAAAGCCCCTTGATTCATTTTGAATCAAGGGGCTTCTTAAAAACGGCGGCTACCTACTCTCCCACTGTTACGCAGTACCATCGGCGTGACGAGGCTTAACTTCTCTGTTCGGAATGGGAAGAGGTGGAACCCTCGTGCTATAACCACCTGAATAAGGTTATGACATGATGAAAAGTAAAATCCTAGTGTCTAGAAAGCTAAACGTATATACCCAACCGGTACATGTTCGAAAGAAAGTGAACGGGCAATTAGTAATGCTCGGCTTTGATGTTACCA
Source organism: Bacteroides sp. D2 (assembly GCF_025147085.1). Taxonomy (NCBI): domain Bacteria; kingdom Pseudomonadati; phylum Bacteroidota; class Bacteroidia; order Bacteroidales; family Bacteroidaceae; genus Bacteroides; species Bacteroides sp. D2. Next base: position 5,839,454 of record NZ_CP102261.1, read on the forward strand.
CCTTTACACCTGCATCCTATCAACGTCATCGTCTTTGACGACCCTAAGAAATCTAATCTTGTGGCTGGCTTCGTACTTAGATGCTTTCAGCACTTATCCAATCCCGACTTAGATACCCAGCAATGCACCTGGCGGCACAACTGGTAAACCAGCGGTCAGTCCAACACGGTCCTCTCGTACTAGTGTCAGAGCCACGCAAATTTCATACGCCCACGATAGATAGAGACCGAACTGTCTCACGACGTTCTGAACCCAGCTCGCGTGCCACTTTAATGGGCGAACAGCCCAACCCTTGGGACCTTCTCCAGCCCCAGGATGTGACGAGCCGACATCGAGGTGCCAAACCCCTCCGTCGATATGAGCTCTTGGGAGGGATCAGCCTGTTATCCCCGGAGTACCTTTTATCCTTTGAGCGATGTCCCTTCCATACGGAAACACCGGATCACTATGCTCTAGTTTCCTACCTGATCGACTTGTCTGTCTCCCAGTCAAGCGCCCTTATGCCATTACACTCTACGGACGGTTACCAATCGTCCTGAGGGCACCTTTAGAAGCCTCCGTTACACTTTTGGAGGCGACCACCCCAGTCAAACTACCCACCAAACAGTGTCCTCGTTTCTACGAGTTAGAACTCAAATAATCAAAGGGCCGTATTTCAACAGCGACTCCACAAATACTGGCGTACCTGCTTCAAAGTCTCCGGCCTATCCTACACATCAATTACCCAAATTCAATGTTAAGCTATAGTAAAGGTTCACGGGGTCTTTTCGTCCCATCGCGGGTAATCGGCATCTTCACCGATACTACAATTTCACTGAGCTCACGGTTGAGACAGTGTCCAGATCATTACACCATTCGTGCAGGTCGGAACTTACCCGACAAGGAATTTCGCTACCTTAGGACCGTTATAGTTACGGCCGCCGTTTACTGGGGCTTCAATTCAATGCTTCTCTTGCGATGACATCTCCTCTTAACCTTCCAGCACCGGGCAGGTGTCAGGCTGTATACGTAATCTTTCAATTTGGCACAGCCCTGTGTTTTTGTTAAACAGTTGCCTGGACCTATTCTCTGCGCCCAACTCTCGTTGGGACCCTTTATCCCGAAGTTACAGGGTCAATTTGCCTAGTTCCTTAACCGTGAATCACTCAAGCGCCTTAGTATATTCAACCCGACTACGTGTGTCCGTTTACGGTACGGGTACCTTAAAGATTAAGTTTAGCGGATTTTCTTGGGAGTATGTTTACACGCACTATTACCTTATTCCGAGGAATTTGGTATACTATCAGGTTCGACTCTTATCCTGGATTTGCCTGGGATAATCAACATCTACACCCTTCAACGGACTATTCCGTCAGTCCGCGGCGCTGTCACTCCTCCGTCTCCACGTCACTCTTTAAGGTAGTACAGGAATATTAACCTGTTCTGCCATCGGCCTCACCGTTCGGCTGAGCCTTAGGACCCGACTAACCCTGATCCGATTAGCGTTGATCAGGAAACCTTAGTCTTTCGGCGAGGGGGTTTCTCACCCCCTTTATCGTTACTTATACCTACATTTGCTTTTCCACACGCTCCAGCAAAGCTCACGCTTCACCTTCGACGCAGAGTGGAATGCTCCCCTACCGATCCTTACGGATCCCATAGCTTCGGTAAATTGCTTGATGCCCGATTATTATCCACGCCAAACTCCTCGACTAGTGAGCTGTTACGCACTCTTTAAATGAATGGCTGCTTCCAAGCCAACATCCTAGCTGTCTTAGCAATCTGACTTCGTTAGTTCAACTTAGCAATTATTTGGGGACCTTAGCTGATGGTCTGGATTCTTCTCCTTTAGGACATGGACCTTAGCACCCATGCCCTCACTCCTGGGATCGAACTACTGCGCATTCGGAGTTTATCAAGACTTGATAGGCGGTGAAGCCCTCGCATCTTATCAGTCGCTCTACCTCACAGTAGTAATTCCCAAGGCTGCACCTAAATGCATTTCGGGGAGTACGAGCTATCTCCAAGTTTGATTAGCCTTTCACCCCCACCCTCAGTTCATCCGGAAGCTTTTCAACGCTTATCGGTTCGGTCCTCCAGTTAGTGTTACCTAACCTTCAACCTGACCAAGGGTAGATCACTTGGTTTCGCGTCTACTCCTTCCGACTAATCGCCCTGTTCAGACTCGCTTTCGCTTCGGCTTCATGTCTTAAGACACTTAACCTTGCCGGAAAAAGTAACTCGTAGGTTCATTATGCAAAAGGCACGCCGTCACAACCGAAGTTGCTCCGACCGCTTGTAGGCGCACGGTTTCAGGGACTATTTCACTCTTCTATTCGAAGTGCTTTTCACCTTTCCTTCACAGTACTGGTTCGCTATCGGTCTCTCGGGAGTATTTAGCCTTACCGGATGGTCCCGGCAGATTCACGCAAGATTCCTCGTGTCCCGCGCTACTCAGGATACCACTACGCTTCGTTTAGCTTCGAATACCGGACTATCACCGTCTATGGTCCCATTTTCCAAAGGGTTCTTCTCACTAAAGTTCTTGCGATATCGTGGTCCTACAACCCCAATATTGCCGTAACAACATTGGTTTGGGCTAATCCCCGTTCGCTCGCCACTACTAGGGGAATCATTATTATTTTCTTTTCCTACAGGTACTAAGATGTTTCAGTTCCCTGTGTTAGCCTCTTGCTATGCAAGATGTCATTCCTTCAGAATGACGGGTTGTCCCATTCGGAAATCTTCGGATCAAAGGTTATTTGCACCTTCCCGAAGCTTATCGCAGCTTATCACGTCCTTCATCGCCTCCGAGAGCCAAGGCATCCGCCATGCGCCCTTGCTTACTTTCTTTCAAACGTTTTATTCTTATACTGGTATTGGTATGGGAATTGCTTCCTTCTATCAATATTGCGTACTCGAACACGTACGGTTTGATATATACTTTTAGCTCTTACTAAAATTTTACTTTTTGTACATCATGTCAAAGATCGTTTCTCTTTTCAGAGATGGTGGAGAATAACGGATTCGAACCGTTGACCCTCTGCGTGCAAGGCAGATGCTCTAGCCAGCTGAGCTAATCCCCCAAGAGGTTATCAAGAATTGCTGCATTCCGCTGACGCGTCATTCCTTCGTTCTTGAGCTTGGTAGTCCCAGGCAGAGTTGAACTGCCGACCTCTACATTATCAGTGTAGCGCTCTAACCAACTGAGCTATAGGACTAGTTCAACCTTGTCTACCTGTATGTTAGACTCGGCTTCTTTTTTCTCTTGTTTATCTCTATCTATACTTCTATAGATGGTTGATCTATATGTTATAAATAAACAAGTACCAGTAGTACAAAAAACAGAACCTTTAAAGTCTTTAAGTGGCTGTCACGTTTAGGTGACAGTTACGACATCGCTCCAGAAAGGAGGTGTTCCAGCCGCACCTTCCGGTACGGCTACCTTGTTACGACTTAGCCCCAATTACCAGTTTTACCCTAGGACGCTCCTTGCGGTTACGTACTTCAGGTACCCCCGGCTTTCATGGCTTGACGGGCGGTGTGTACAAGGCCCGGGAACGTATTCACCGCGCCATGGCTGATGCGCGATTACTAGCGAATCCAGCTTCACGAAGTCGGGTTGCAGACTTCGATCCGAACTGAGAGAGGTTTTTGGGATTAGCATCACGTCGCCGTGTAGCTGCCTTCTGTACCCCCCATTGTAACACGTGTGTAGCCCCGGACGTAAGGGCCGTGCTGATTTGACGTCATCCCCACCTTCCTCACATCTTACGACGGCAGTCTCTCTAGAGTCCTCAGCATAACCTGTTAGTAACTAAAGATAAGGGTTGCGCTCGTTATGGCACTTAAGCCGACACCTCACGGCACGAGCTGACGACAACCATGCAGCACCTTCACAAATGCCTTGCGGCTATATAGTTTCCTACATATTCATTTGCAATTTAAGCCCGGGTAAGGTTCCTCGCGTATCATCGAATTAAACCACATGTTCCTCCGCTTGTGCGGGCCCCCGTCAATTCCTTTGAGTTTCACCGTTGCCGGCGTACTCCCCAGGTGGAATACTTAATGCTTTCGCTTGGCCGCTTACTGTATATCGCAAACAGCGAGTATTCATCGTTTACTGTGTGGACTACCAGGGTATCTAATCCTGTTTGATACCCACACTTTCGAGCATCAGTGTCAGTAACAGTCTAGTGAGCTGCCTTCGCAATCGGAGTTCTTCGTGATATCTAAGCATTTCACCGCTACACCACGAATTCCGCCCACCTCTACTGTACTCAAGACTCCCAGTTTCAACTGCAATTTTACGGTTGAGCCGCAAACTTTCACAACTGACTTAACAATCCACCTACGCTCCCTTTAAACCCAATAAATCCGGATAACGCTCGGATCCTCCGTATTACCGCGGCTGCTGGCACGGAGTTAGCCGATCCTTATTCATATGGTACATACAAAATTCCACACGTGGAAAACTTTATTCCCATATAAAAGAAGTTTACGACCCATAGAGCCTTCATCCTTCACGCTACTTGGCTGGTTCAGGCCTGCGCCCATTGACCAATATTCCTCACTGCTGCCTCCCGTAGGAGTTTGGACCGTGTCTCAGTTCCAATGTGGGGGACCTTCCTCTCAGAACCCCTATCCATCGTAGTCTTGGTGGGCCGTTACCCCGCCAACAAACTAATGGAACGCATCCCCATCGATAACCGAAATTCTTTAATAAAAATATCATGCGATATTCGTATACTATCCGGTATTAATCTTTCTTTCGAAAGGCTATTCCGGAGTTATCGGTAGGTTGGATACGTGTTACTCACCCGTGCGCCGGTCGCCATCTCTTCTATTGCTAGAAAAATGCTGCCCCTCGACTTGCATGTGTTAAGCCTGTAGCTAGCGTTCATCCTGAGCCAGGATCAAACTCTTCATTGTAAAAGTATTTTTTATCATCGGTTAAGATGACTTTTTTGCTCTGTTCAGGACGCCGTAAATTTATTGACCTTATTCAAATACCTATTAGTCTTAACTGTATCGCTACTGAATAAGACAAGTATTGACGGTTCTATTTTTTTACTTGTACTACTTGTATTGTTTATCAATATTTCAAAGAACTTGTCGCTTTCGTTTTAAAAGCGGGTGCAAAGGTAAGGGCTTTATTTTTAACTACCAAACTTTTTCGGAAGTTTTTTTTCAGTTTTTCTTTTTACTCAATTTCTCTGGCTCTCTATGCGAAAGGGAAAGAATGTATGAAAGAATAACTCTTGCCAATTTTCTTTGCGAATCGGACTGCAAAGATAAGAACTTTATTTATTATAATCCAAACTTTTTCGGAAGTTTTTTGTTCTTTTCTTTAAGTATAATTCCACTTTTTCACTAAGTCAATTTTTCAAGGCTTTCTTCTCTTGGAAAGCGGGTGCAAAAGTACGCCCTTTTCGTATACACTCCAAATATATCAAACTATTTTTTCTAATTATTTTTGAATACATTTGCTAAAGTGCTGATGCATAACGATGTTGTAGAACATATTTTTTATGTATGGGGAAATTGTGTGCGGAAACGACGAGAGGGATACACATTATTATATCACACGCGGGCGCGTAAAGGCGAAAAAGGAAAAAGCAAGAAGATACCTGTAAGGGAAAAATCTGTTGTACGAAGGCTCACCAACTCAACCCATTTATTTAAACTTAGGTCAATACCTCCTTTTTTCAGATTACAGAGTGCAGAACGGAAATGTTCGAGAATAGTATACATTCTCGCTTAGTGATTAGTAAGGGCTCACCAATGTGAACAAATAAGCTATCAAATGTAGACAAACAAGCTCACTACTGTAAACAAGTCTATCTACTATAGTGAGCCCATAAGAAGCATTAAGAGTTTACAGAAAGATCATTAGGTATTAACCTATAATTGATGAAAGAATATAGAATAAGAGATGGTACTTCAAAAGCAGATACTAATGACACACTTTCGGCATTTATATGATAGAAAAAGGATCAAAATAGTGAGATATGAGATTAGTTGTTTACATCCAAACAGAAGTATATTTCACTATAAATCAACAAATTAAAAGTAAAACTAAAATAAAATAGGGTGAGGGTAAAAAGTTACCCTCACCCTACTACCACACGTTCCCTCACACCTTGCAACCACGATGAATAAAGGGATTGAACGAAGGTGTGAGGGTGTGAGGGTAAAAGTGATATAAAAATATAATCAGCTACAATTTTTCTTGGAGCAGACCGGGCTAAGGAACTACTATCGTTCCTTTCGCTGCCCTGAAATCAAGAGTTATTATAGTGTTGGCAGCCCATACATAATCTTTGTTCGGTTCATCCATGCCCTCTTTACGCAAATAGATTTCAAGAGTCTCCGGATTAACAGCATATTCGCGTTTCCAAGCACCAAATGAAGGATTAAGATTATCAAAAGCAGGAATATAAGGATGTATTCTGAAACGTCCTCCATTAGGTAAAGTAACAGAGAATGTTTTCCCATCGCTACTTTCCGTAAAAGGCAAGATCTTTTCGTTGTTTCCTCCGGCTGCCGTTCCATATCCATAGATTACAGGCTTTTGGATGGAGATGGTCTTCGAACCTAAATCAACGAAAATGATATAAGTACCACTCTGGGGGATAACCACCAGCCCTTCGTCAGAGATTTCGAAGCCCACATTATTAGTCAGTCCGGTAAACTCTCCATCACCAAATATCTTGGATGTAGAGAAACGAAGTTTAGTTCCGGCATTGAAATAATTAATATGTATCCATCGGTCGGCACTGTTCCAAACCTTATCTAATGAGATAACCCCATCCGAGCCCCAATTCATGTTTCCAAATTCATCGCCAACCATATAAATAGCCTTCGCTGTTGAGGGGACATCACTTGGAGAGGCAAAAGTCACAGCTATTTTACCTTTATCTTGAGAGAAATCAAGTTCTATTGGTATATTAGAAGCAACAGGAACCGGTTCCAGTGCAGCACCTACACCACGATAATAGATTTGTCCATTATAGATGTTGAATTCCATAGTGTTCCAGTCTCTATTGTTATAGTCGGAAGTTGCATACATCTGAAGATTGCCTTGTGTTGTAGTGACAGCAGAGAAATTCTGCCCGGAAAGATCGAACGATACTTCCTGTCCGTCAAAACACTCACCTATTCCATAAACGGCAGGTTTCTCAAAAGCTATAAGATTACGGTTCATATCTACATATACCAAATACAGGCCGCTTGTTTCTACCGTCGCTCTTCCGTTACTGCCTACAACATAATTGACATTTGTACCCAAAGAGGCAAAACTTTCTGCATCAGATTTTTCCGATGCCCATTTGATTCCCTGACCAGCATTGAAATACTTGATAGTCCAGAATGCACCATTGCCAAGCTGTCCCACAGGGGCCATCTCTACCACATTTGTCGAATTCCAGTTCCAGTTTCCAAATTCATCTCCAATCATGTATAGTTTCTCCGGATACCCCTCTGGTTCGGGTTCTATGATCTCATTGCCCGTCATCTTCGCAAAGAATTTGCCTGTCAAGACTTCATATTGAAGCGTTACTTTATACTCACCTTTGTTTTTAAGATTGAGCTGCACTTGCGACTGGTTGGTTAGTTCGGCATATTCTTCAGTTAAAACATTCATTTTTATACTTCCTCCCGTTCCGGTGTACATAGAAGAGAATGTATATTTCTCCGTATCTGTTTCCTTCACATCAAAAGATGTATTATCGGTATAATTAAACGAAAACTCTGCCGGTAATATCACTTCTAACTCGTCAGTGGACACCCAGGTAGCCACATGGTTAATATGGTCGTAAGACGGTTTTTGAAGAAAGAGTTCGTTTTCACCGTCTTCTGTCAGTTCGAATTTACTCGTCAAACGGAAATTGAATGGAACAATATTAACCTGTTTCAATATAGGATTCACAATTATCTGATACAATCCATCTTCCATTACTTTGAAACCGCCGGTTCCAAGAGCCAAAGAATAAGTTGACACCTCACTGTTGTCGTTTTGCAAAAGCGCTCCCTGCCCATAATAAACTGGTTGCCCATCCGGTCCGACTAAAGAGATATAAAAATCTCCGCCGGATGTCAGCCATGTGTTCAATGCGACCAAAGTGCCCTCTTTTATCACATTCATTTTACCATTGATTGCCTCTACCGAGAATTGGGACGCACTCCCCGTCAGATAGATACCTTCGGGAACATTGATTTCCCGTTCATAGTGTATCCCGTCGTCAGCACAACGACAGAAAATAAATGGCAACGAAAATACAAATAATAATTTTATTATAGTTTTCATCTTCATGATTACATTAAATTATAAATAACTATACTATTGGAATCTAATGGTATTTGACTAAAATTTCACATCAAACTGATGTTGCTTCTTGTCTTTTCCATTCGCTCCTACCACATCAATCACCATTTTTCCATCTTTTATCTTACAAAGCAGATAACTGTTATTATCATTGACAAGGATGGGAAAGTTGGCTTTATCGGGTTCTGATTCACGGAAATAATATTTATGAGTGTGTCCGGATAACATCAGATCAATTCCAGCCGTATTTAAAACGGGCAACAAGGTTTGCTGCAAATGATAGTTTCCATGCCAGTTGCCTATCGTCGGCGGGATGTGCAGGAATGCGATCCGAAGGGATGATTGCTTAAAATCGTTTTCTTCCACCACACTCCGCAACCATAGGGTTTCTTCTTCTCGGTAATTGTCATAGTCGGCAATACCGGCATACTCCAAATCCGAATCCGGCTTATCTTCACCGGAATCAAGAACAAGAAAACAAACCTTACCTATGTTGAAACGATAATAAAAAGTTCCGGTAGACGTAGGAAAATACTTTATCAACGCATCGGAATAAACTCCACGTGTTTCATGGTTTCCCCGATTGAAAACAATAGGCACTTCGGACGCAAACAATTCGACACAAGCATCAATATAATCTTTACATATCTGCTCCTGCCCTCTACCCATGACGACATATCTCCATTAAGCAAAACGAAATCAAGAGATTTGAAATCTACTTCCCGACACAGGGACTTCATATAGTCACTCCGTCCGTGAATATCATTTAATACCAGAAAGGAAATCTCTTTCTTCCGGTCGTCGAAAGTTCTGAATCTGAAAGGTTCTTGCTTGTATACATTTGAAGCAGCAATCAATCCATAAGTCACCCAGTCGCTCGAAGGCCAGGAGACAACTTCTCTCGAAAAGATCCGGTATCTGTATTCCCTGCCGGGTTCCAAATGTTTGATGCGTACACGGTGGATTGTATCATTGGCCCGCTTACGTCCGGACTCCGTATCGTAATGTCGCGGACGTTCCTTCCCATAGAAATGATCTTCACCGGCAGGTGCCACTTCCACCCACGAAAGGGCAGGTTTGTTTGTAGTCCATACCACTGTCACGCCGTCGGTACTCATATCACACAGGTAAGGACCGTGTGTGATCTTTATACTGTCACCGTCATGTGCGGAAAGCCGGGCGGCAAAGATGACAAAAAATACAATTATCCAATTTCTCATAGAACGGTTCCTCCTTCTAATTTATTAGTTTGACCGATATGGTTTGTAAATCATTACTGTTGCAGCCGGTCATAATTTCAAATTCACCGGGTTCTACCACGTAGTTCATGGCAGCATCATAAAAGCCTAAAGCTAAAGGAGAAATGTCAAACTGAACGGTCTTTGACTCCCCCGCTTTCAGGAATATTTTCTTGAATGCCTTCAACTCCTTTACCGGACGCACAACAGAAGCAACTTTATCATTCACATACAGTTGCACAGTCTCTTCGCCATCTCTGTCTCCGGTATTGGTTACTGTCACCGAAACGGAGATGGTCTCCTGTCGCGTATATTCTTTTTGGGTGCTCTGCGGAGCTGAATAACTGAATGTGGTATAACTCAAACCGTAACCAAAAGGATAGAGCGGAGCATTCGGAACATCGATATGCCGGGTGGTTGAGGAATGGGGCATATCTCCCGGACGTCCGGACTTCTTATAGTTATAGTAAACTGGTACTTGTCCCTCTACCCGTGGAAAAGAAATGGTCAATCTTCCGGAAGGATTATAATCACCGAACAGTATATCAGCAATAGCGGTTCCTGCAGAAGTACCTAAAAACCAGGTTTCGAGAATGGCCGATACGTTCTTGTCCACCCATTCGATAGACAGCGGACGCCCATTCATCAATACGACGACAACGGGTTTCCCTGTGGCAACCAGTTCTTTTATCAATTCTTCCTGCACACCCGGCAAATCCAGTTGGGCACGGCTTCTCGATTCGCCACTCATCAAAGCTTTTTCACCGACAACGGCAATCACCATATCACTTTTGGAAGCCAATTTCACTGCTTCTTTGAATCCTGACTTATCTTCTCCGTCAAAATCGCAACCACGGGCATATCCAACTTTCGTTTTGTTACCGCCGATTTTGTTCTTTATGCCCTGCAATACAGTCGTCACATGGCGATCTTCACCTCTTGCTCTCCACGAGCCCAGCAGTTCGGTCTGATTATCGGCCAGCGGACCTACCACGGCAATGGAACGGACATTTTTTGCCAGTGGTAATGTATGATTGTCATTCTTCAGCAGGACAGCCGATTTATGAGCCATGTCCAGTGCTGCATCCAGAAATTCTTTTTTCATGATTGTCTACGATTCGTATTCTTCATTACAGAATTTATATGGATCAGCAAACAGTCCCAAAGCATATTTGATATGCAGAATCCGACTGACGGAATTGTCGACATCTTCCATACTGATTTTACCGGCTTCTATCAGTTCTTTCATGTATTTATTATAGAGCCCATCCGTCATATCCATGTCGATGCCGGAATTGAAAGCCAGACGGGTAGCGTCTTTATCGTCTTCCGCCACTCCCTGCGCCACCAGCTGCTTCACTGCTTCCCAATCGCTTACCACAAAACCATTGAAATTCCATTGCCCTCTCAATAAGTCTTTGAGCAGGAACGGATGTGCGGACGCAGGAATACCATTTATATCATTGAAAGCACTCATAAAAGTAAGTACTCCCGCATCAATGCAAGCCTTAAAAGGAGGCAGATAAGTATCAAACAAAGTCCGTTCCGACATATCTACCGGAGCATAATCCCTTCCCGCCTGGGGAAGTCCGTAAGCTACCCAATGCTTTGCACATGCCAATACTGAATTATTCTCCCAAAGATTCCACTGAAAACCATTCACTCTTGCTTTGGCTATTTCACTTCCCAGGTAGGTGTCTTCTCCTGCTCCTTCCACTACCCTGCCCCAACGGGCGTCTCTTGCGATGTCGACCATAGGAGCGAACGTCCAATGTAGTCCGGCTGCCGAGGATTCAATCGCAGCAATCTTGGCAGCTCGTTCGATCGCTGCTAAATCCCAACTACACGATTCCGCCAAAGGAGTCGGAAAGATTGTCTTATATCCATGAATCACGTCCATCCCAAAAAGAATCGGTATCTTTATCCGGGAATGGCGCATATTCTTTTCCTGCAAATCACGCAATGTCTTTGCACCGGATATATTCAAAACAGAACCAACAAGTCCGCGTGCTATCAATGAATCGCTCAAATATTCTGATTCAGGACCGGTTAAAAGGGTACGGCCTACGTATTGGGATAACTGGCCGATCTTCTCTTCCACAGTCATCCGTGAGAGCAAATCTTTAACAAATGAATCCGCTTCCGGAGTATGAGGTAGTTTACTATTTCCGACGATCCGGGTATGCGGATCGCGAACATAAACTCTTATCCAATCAATATCGAAATCAAATTGCTGCAATTCCTCCGCAGGATAGCCGACGTCCAACTTGTCAAATGCTCCTACCTGCCCGGTGATAGCAATATCCCAAACTCTGTCCAGCCGATTCTCTTTACGAGCCTTAGTGATAAAATCAGTATATGCATCCCCCAACTGTGTACGGGTATGTATCTGGTAATTGACTTTATTATCTATCAGAAACGTAATGATGGCATGATTGTTATCAACAGGATCGGGATCTATCTGAACCGCATATACATGGAAATTATCTCCCGGCTTATCGTCTCCGATTTCAGTATATCGTATCTGACCTTTGGGTAGATTGATTCCCAACTTTTGCGTTTCCGAATTGAACAAATGCAAGGTTTGATTCGCTTTGGCCGGATAAGGATTTTCCCCGAAAGCTTTGGTAAAAAACTCCAGTATATCTATTTCGGCTACTCCAGCTCCTTTATAATGCCTCAACCAAAGTGCATTCCAAAGCCCATATAGATATGGGACTTTGGCTTTGATCTCTATGCGGCAGAAAAGAGGATAATATTTCTCCGTATCGGAATCTCTGCTGGACAGCGCTCCCGACCACCATCCGGTCTTGCTCTTCACACTGGGATGAACGGGACTGGGCGCATCTTTACTTTTGAATGAGCGAATTCGACAAATCTTCTCTCCTGTAGGAAGGGTTTCGATAAAGACCTGCTCCGGACGGTATGTCTGAAGCATGGCTTTATTTTCCTGATTATAGGTGGGTCGCCCCACTTTTTGGGAACCATATATTCCCCAATACCGGGAGTCAATCACATCTCCGTTAAACTCGTCTCCATCGTAATAAATCCATCCGGGAGGGGTTTCTGATGAAGGAGGAATAACGGTTTGGGCTTTCACCACCCCGATACAGCAAAATATGATTATTAGAATCTTTATTTTCAACATGATATTTCTTTTTAATGATTTACCAACCCGGATTCTGTTTCCAGTTCTTCAACTGCAGAATCTCACTTTCAGGTATGGGATACCAATACATTTTAGAATCAAACACTCTCTTTTCTACCACAGCACGGGAATAATCAAACTTCTCGACGGGATATTCCGGCTTTTCAGGAATCTCTGGTTCTGTTTCATCCCGGGTAAATACACGTACCCAATCTACATCCATCGAAACGTTTCTCAAATTGGCATTCCTGTCTTCGGGATAGCCGATACCATTTTCATTCTTTCCTCCGATTTGTCCGGTTATCGCAATGTCCCAGGTTCGCTTTTCTCTTCCCTCCGCTATTGCTTTGGTTATAAATGTATTATATCTGTCATCATAGTCAATCGTCTTGAATGTATTGGTTACTTTACCATCCAACAGGTAGCTGATGATAGCATGCTTATCCGGAGAAACCGGGTCCGGATCTACCTGAACGCCATACGTATGGAAGTCTGCTCCCGGATCAAAATCAAGCACTGTATGTCGTCCGTACCCATTCACGTTGATTCCCAGATTGCCTGTTTTATTATCATGCAAATGTAAAGCCTGGCTAAGCCGGCGGGGTGAAGCCGTATTCTCAAATTCCTTGACGAAAAACTCTTCAATGTCAAGTTCCGCAACACTGGCTCCTGCATAATGACGACACCACGGTCCCATCCATATACCATATATATAAGGTATTTTTGCACGAATCTCAATGCGGGAATGCAGAGGGTAATATTTCCCCTGATAACCATATTTGTCGGTATCCCGGCTGGACAAAGCTCCCGACCACCATCCTTCTCTCGTACTGGCAGTGCTTAATGTCGGAGCCGGTGGATTGTCGTCCTTGGTGGCTGCTATCCGGGCAAAGCTCAATCCGCCACTCCCTTTCTCAATCGTAATCTGTTTTTTACGATAAGTCTGGATATTTCCGGTGGGTTGTCCATACTGGGAGTTTCCTACCGGAGTGTCGCTTCCATACTGTCCCCAACATGAGTTGTTTATGACCAAATCATTGAATTCGTCCCCATCGTAATAATGCCATCCTTCCGGAACTTCGTTAGCCGGTATTACGGAATTCCGGGTAACAGCTCTTCGAGCCTGATTCTTACGGGTGATTTCAAGACCTAGCAAATCTCCTCCGAGTGTTTCTTGCGCAATCTTCCACCGTCTTACATCCCACGAACGATGTTCCTCAAATGCCAGTTCGACACGACGTTCACGCCGGATACGCTCACGCATTTCGTCTTGCGTCAATCCGGAAGGCAGATTCGGTTGTCCAGCACGGCTGCGCACTCGATTGACGTATTCTGCTATATCCGCATTTTCGGGATCGTACTCGTTCAAGGCTTCCGCATAATTCAGGTAAATCTCCGCTAAACGAAACAACGGCCAGATATGTCCCTGACTTCCTCCGCCGGTTTGGATATTCACATCTTCATTGAGGTATTTTTTCAGATAGAATCCGGTTTTGGTTGCATTGGTAACGCCCAGACCGTCTTTTCCACCGTCCCAATTCTCTACCGCCGTGCTTTTCCAAACGGAATCATTCAGCAGAATGGTAGCATTCAACCTGTCATCCCGGTAGAATTGCGGACGAACGGCATTTTCCTCATTCTCCCAACTAAAATAGCTACCATCTTTCATTTCATAAGAGTCTACCAGATTCAACGAAGGATTGATGCCGCCTACCCCACCATAACTGACAGGAAAGTTGTATTTTTCAAAGTCGGAACTGTTTCCGTAACGACGCATCAGAATAAACTCGGAATTCTGAAAGTTATTCTTGAATAAAGTGGCATAACTGCCATACAACGAATATATGCCCAGATCAATTACGTCTTTCGCAGCCTGTGCCGCAGCTTTCCATTTCTCCATATCGGAAGGAAGATCGCTTTCCGAAAGATTCTGCCAGTCCAGATACAAGGGACTGGCCGCATACAATAAAACTCTGCTTTTCAAAGCCAATGCGGCTCCCTTCGTTGCACGTCCCAAATCCGAATCGATTCCCCGTCCCGGAGTTAAATCGAGCACTTCGGCTACCTTATCACATTCGCTGGAGATGAATGAGATGCAATCGTCCATAGACGGGCGTGGAGTCTCCGAATAATCCGCATTGACGGATAGTGTAGAAGTAATCACAGGTACAGGTCCGAAACGCTTCACCAGCTCGAAGTGGAAAAACGCTCTTAAAAAACGGGCTTCATATTTCCACGTTTTCAAGTCATTCAGACGGTTCTGATATTCATTCTGATTATCCGGATCGAGTCTGTATTTATCCAGATTCACTCTGTCTACATTTTCTATAAATTCATTCGCAATACGAATTCCTGCGTAATACTTATTCCACAAATCATCCGGATTGGACCTTGAATTCCAGGCTCCGGTGTTGAAGTGCTGGATGTTGCAGGAGGCATTGGCATGTTCGGCATCATCGGTAGCGGCATCCAGCATAGCTTCGGAACCGATACGGTTGAAACCATCGGGCAGATACCGATAAGCATTGACCAGAAATTTGCTTGTACGTTCATAGGAAGTAAAGGTCATCTCGTTGTCAATAAACGAATCATACTCTCTGTCCAGATAATCACTGCATCCGGACAATATGCTGATAGCAGCAAGAGCATTCAATATGATAGATAAACCTATTGGGTATTTCATAATTATTATATTTTTGTTCTTACCTATTAAAAATCAATTTTTATTCCCAGGTTGTAGGAACGTGTCAACGGATATGTAATCAAAGAACTGCTTTCCGGGTCGGCCAATCCGTCAAGATGGCTCACGGTGAAAAGATTGCTCGCATTAGCATACACATACAATCTGGACAGTTTTATCGCTCTTGCTATTGACTGGGGGAAGGTATATCCAATCCGAATATTCTTCATTCTGAAGTAGTTTCCGTTTCTTTTCCAATATGTAGATGTCCGGTAATTGTTTTCAAATGTCCGGGTAGACAAACGGGGATAAGAAGCATTGGGATTCTCCGGTGTCCAGCTGTCGAGAGCCAGCTTTGAAGCAGAACCATTGTCGGTAAAGGAATAAGCCAACGGCCCACTCAAATAGATGTCTCTATTGGCAACGCCATGAAATAAAGCCTCAACGTCTATCCCTTTCCATTCAAAGCCTATTTTCAAAGCATAATTCCACTCCGGAATATTAGAATATCCCACAGGATAGGAGTCATTGGAATCGACTACTCCATCACCATTTTTATCGATATATTTTATATCACCGGGGTTTACTTCTCCAAACTGCGGTACCGGTAAATGTGACTTCAGACTTCCATTCGAGTCGAAATCACTCTCCTGATACAGTCCGTCAGCAACAAGTACAAAAGGAGTATTCACGGAACGCCCTTTACGATATTGATAATCGTAGAGTTTCACTTCTTCCGCCATATCGACAATTTCATTCTTTGCATACCACGCCGATGTTTCAACGTAATAGTTGAAGTTGTTTTTAAGACTGCTTTCGTACCTGATCGTACCCTCGAAACCTTGATTCTTTACTTTGCCTACATTCATATAAGGCAATATGTCGCCATAAGAGGCTCCAACAAATCCGGGAATAGTGGAATACGGCTGTGACAGGATATCATATCTTTCTTTATGGAAATAATCGAATTCTACCGACAGCCCTTTCAGTAAAACTGCATCCAATCCGATATTGAATACACGTTCCTTCTCCCAACTAATATCGGGATTGGCAATCATATCTGCCCGAAACCCGCCTGTTGATGACGACCCTGTACCTAAAAAATAGGAGCCGTTACTGCTATAAGTCTGGTCGAACAGATAACGTCCGTTCTCATTCTGATTGTTTCCAACCAGTCCGATAGATGCTCTTAGCTTCAAATATTCAACCCAGTTGATATTTTTCATGAAGTTTTCTTTCGACAGTATCCATCCGGCGGAGAAAGCGGGAAAGAATCCATATCTTTTTCCAGGAGCATAATCATCACAACCTGTATATGAAGCTGCAAATTCTCCTATGTATTTTTGATTATAAGAGTAAGTTACCCGCCCCGCATAGTTCAAGTATTTAATGTCATCACGACTTCCATATTTCTGATATAAATCAGACAGGAAAAAGATGCTGGCAGTGAGTTGATGTTGCTTGAAAACGCGATCATAATCCAACTGTGCCTTAAAGTTCAGACGACTCCAGTCTGTACGGAATCCTTCATCGGATTCCAAAGGAGAATCAGCGCCGTAGGGTGTATATAGCACCTCTCCCCCTGCTCCTTTGGAAAGGGAATAACGGGCATAATTCTGATTCTTTATAGATGAATCCGCCATATAGTTGTTGTAGGCAATACCGGCACTGACACTTAATCCCTTTGTCAGTTTCTCCAGATCGTATTTAGGCATAAAAATCAGTTGGAAAGTCCGGCTGTTTTCTTTATAAAGCCCTCTGCTGACGATATTACCGACCGGGTTGGTAAAAGCGGCATTTCCTCCATACGATCCGTCGGGGTTGTACACCGGAAATGCATTCGGAGCTGTTCTCCATATCGCTCCCAAAAGTCTGTTGGCAGAACTGCTGCCTCCGGGAATAGAGCGATTACCTACACTCCCGCTAAAATTGAGTCCGGTAGACAGGTGTTTGCTTATCTGGATATTCAAATTAGACCTGAAATTAAAGCTCGCATAATAGGCATTCGAGTTTTCCCGGCGTTTTTTATCGGTGTCTTTGTAGAAACCGATGTTCTGCAAAAGATTCATCATTACATAGTATTGCACCACATCTCCTCCTCCTTTAAAACTTAAATCAGCCATACTCAAAGGAGCTGTATTATTCAAAATGGCCTTTTTCCAGTTTACATTGGGGTAAAAGTAAGGATCGGTGTTGTTCTGATAGGCATTCAATTCCTCTGGAGTGTATAAACGAGGCAATCCGTCATTCACACGCACCTGATTGTATAAGGTGGCATAATCATACGCATTGATAGGATCGGGAACGCCCAACGGTTGTTGTATTCCCATTTGTAAACGGATACTGACTTGCGGAGCGGAAACGCATCCTTTCTTGGTTGTCACCAATAAAACACCATTTGCACCACGCATACCATATAAAGCCAGAGCCGAAGCGTCTTTCAATAATGTTACAGACTCGATTTCCGCAGTGGACAGACTTTCAATCGGGGCTTCGAAACCGTCGACATATACCAGCATTTTTTGTCCGCTTGCATAGGAAGTACGTCCCCGGAGGTAGAGATTCGCGATAGAGAAATCATAGCCGGGCTCTCCGCTTTGTTGCAACAATGTTAGTCCGGGAAGCTGTCCTTGCAGACTATTTCCCAAGCTTGCGGAAGTAGTTTTCAGCAAATCTTCCCCACGTATGGAAGAAATGGCACTTGTTCGCCTCCATTCCGGTTGTTGCCCATAGGCGACTTCTACAAGTGCAGAATCGGCTATGTGTTGAGCAAACAAAACGGGAGCATAAAAAGTGAGAATAGTAGTCAAAAGTATAGCATAACGCTTCCCTTTGTATATACTGTTTATTATTGTCATACCTTTTATTTTTAGTTGATTGAACATATTTACCATCCCGGATTCTGAAGCATATACCCTTTATCTATTTCGGTCTGCTTGATAGGATGTAAATAAGAACGGTCACTCCATAATCTGTTTTCAAAGACATAAGGTTTGTAATGTACTTTACCCGGTGCTCCTGTAACAGCGGAGAGCTGCAATCCATACATGGCACCTTTCATAACACCTTCATCATCGGCTATCAGCCAACGTCTTATATCCCAGAAACGATGATCTTCATAAGCCAGTTCCACGGCTCGTTCTCTTCGCAGTTTCTCCCTGAACTGCTCTTTATTCAAAGTGGAAGGAAAGCCCGGCATTCCGGAGCGTTCACGAACTTTCAGGACTGCATCGAATGCTTCTTTCGGGGGAGTTTCATAATATTCATTCAAAGCTTCTGCATAATTCAGATAGAGTTCGGCTACCCGGAAGACAATCCAGTCCATATTAGTGGAGTTGCGCGGAGCCGTTGCTCTTAGTACGCGAGGTACCCATTTGCGAACCAGGTGTTTCGTTTTATCATTGGCTACATTGTGAGCTCCACCGGGCAGAAAATTAAGAATTCCAATCTCTGTATTCCAGTTAGCTCCATGTGCTGCAATGGTTTGCGCAAAACGAGGGTCCAGTTCGTCGTACTTTTCAAGCAGATCATCGCCACCATCCATATTCCATGTTTGTTGGTTCCCGTCTTTTTTCTCATAGAAACGCACGAAATTGAAGGTTGTAAAAAGACCGCCGTCGCTCCAACTACTTCCCGCCCATGCCGGTATATTGCTTGTTATGGGATGACTGCTTGTTGTGAAATTCCGATATTTTTTGTTGGCCAGAATTATTTCTTTGTTATCGGGAGCAGTCCACACATGTTCGTAATTTGTTTCAGGTGTTCCCTCATCGTACAAGTCATAATAGCCAGAAGATTCAACAGCGGTAATGGCTGCCTTGGCTGCTTTAGCAGCTTCATTCCAGCGTTCTTTACTATAGTTTCCATATCCTATCAGGTCATTATTTCCACTTAAAGGAAGGTACGGATCGTCGGTATTGAACAAAGGACTCGCCGCATACAGGAGTACTCTGGATTTGAGGGCTAAGGCGGCTATCCTGTTTGCCCGTCCCACCAATATCGAATTCGTATAATAATCCGGTAATATGGAGGCAGCCCGGTCACAATCGACAAGAATGGAGTCTACACAATCGGAAAATGTATTACGGGGTAGTTTACCATCTTCCGACGGATTTATTCTACGGTGTATTATAGGCAGTCCACCATATCTATATACTCCTTCCCAGAAGACCAAAGCCCGCATAAAATAGGCTTCGCCTCTGGAACGTGTCTTAAAATCAACGTCTCCCGGATCATCGGGCACTTCGTCAATACGTTCAAGCACGATATTGCATTTTCGTAATGTCTGCCAACGGGTGTTGTGACGGGGGTCTTCATCCCAGTCTATGCTGCTGTTGTTATGATTGTCCACGTTCCACGAGGCATTGCCCTTCCCCCAGTTTGCACCTTGTTCGGCTTCATCACACGCTCCTGCCAGGGTTGAGGTTGCACACAATTTACGGTCGATCCCGCTACTTCCCATCGAGAACCCCAGCGGCATACCTTCTGCATAGATGCCTGTTATGTATTGTTCTGTCAAAGTCCTGTCGGCAAAGACACCGTCTTCATCCAAATCGACAGAGGGCGGAGCTTCCAGATAGTCACTACACGAAAACATCAATACAGACGACAGAAGTATTACACATATATATGTTATTCTTTTCATGATTATCAAAAATTTATATTAAGACCAATATTATATACTTTCTGCAACGGATATGTATTGATTTCAACATTTCCACTTCTCGAAGGTGCTTCCGGGTCCAGATCTACCACATCTGTCCACGTGAATAAATTGGAACCGTTGAAATATAATCTTACACTATTCAGGTTAAGCCGTTTGACAAAACCTCCGGTAAATGTATATCCTACTTCGAGGTTTTTCAATCGCAAATAACTGGCATCCCGTATCCAAAGAGTAGAAGGACGATAGTTGTGATCGGTTTCTCCGTTGGGATTCAGAGACAAACGGGGAAAGGTGATCTTTTCTCCTGCCTCATACCGTTCCTGTGTCCAACGTTCTTTTATCAGAGATTTCGCACTCTCTTCTCCTTTCGCGAAAGGCCACATCGACCGTCCGAAATATTTAATGGATACATTGTCGGCTCCCTGAAATAAGATGGAGAAATCAAATCCTTTATATTGCGCTCCGAATGAGAAACCGTAAATAATCTCCGGTACGGGGGTGTATCCTATCGGAACCATGTCGTAATCATCAATCACTCCATCCTGATTGACGTCTACATACTTGACGTCTCCCGGTTGCAACTGATTCCCGCTCCATGAACTTTTAGGACGGTCTAATGCATTGATTTCTTCCCACGAGTTATAGTATCCGTCAAAGATCAGTCCGAAAAACTGATTCTTTCTTCTTCCGGTAGTCATCTGATAATCATATCTCTTCTGCACTTCATCCATGTAGATGATTTCATTCCTCGCAAATGAATAATTGAAGCGTGCCCAATAATGGAAATCTTGTATATGATGTCTAAAATTAAGGTCCATTTCCCAACCGCGATTTTCCATTTCTCCAAAATTATATGCAGGAAGATTAGCACCTATAATCATGGGGGATGTTGATCTGTTGGCTAATATGTTATTTCGTTTTTCTTTGAATATATCAAATGAAGCAGTCAGACAATTATTGAACAGATTAATATCTACACCGACATTCATCTTTTTCGCCTTTTCCCAAGTCAGATCAGGATTACCGATTTTATTTTCAACAATCATCAGTGAAGTATACGGATTGGAAGCCAAACCGAAATTATACTTGTTCACACCCGAATCGCTCGCTGCTCCATAAGAAGACGGCAGATACAAAAATCGATCACCACCTATCTGATCGTTTCCTACCTCTCCGTAGGACCCTCTCACCTTTAGATATTTAACGATATTGTTTTTCGGAAAAAACTTTTCTTCACTGATGACCCAACCTAATGAAACAGCAGGAAAAAATCCGAACCGTTTGCCTTTGGCAAAATTCTCGGTTCCGTTGTATCCCATATTGAATTCTGCCAAATAACGGGAGGCATATTCATAGGTCAATCGTCCTACCAATCCCTGATAAGCATTAGGTACATAATATTGAAGGGAGGGGGAATAGTATTTACTCTGATTATACAGAATAAGTGCTGTCGTTTTATGAAGCCCGAAAGTTCTATTATAATCAATTCCAAACTCCATATATACTTTCCGGTTCTTATCCCATCCGGTACTTACAGACCAGATACTCTCTTCTGATTGGGGGATCAGATAGATGTAATCCGGATCTTCCGCATCACGGCGCGCAAGATAATAAGGAAAGGTTTTCGAATATTTCTTACGGCTGTAATAATAGCTATCATACGCGATACTCCCGTGTACGGACAAACCTTTGGTCAGCAAAGATGATAAATCATAATTCAGACGTAATGTTGTATTGATGTTATTTCTATTATCTTTCTGATAACCGTTGCTTAATAAGGTTTGCCAGGGATTGACGCTTCCCAATCCATCCTGTATGCGGACAATTTTATTGTCCACCAATCCCGGAGAGCTCAAGGGATTGGCGAAAGAAATAGCTTGCCAGATTCCACTGTTACCGGAGCCCGGAGTAATCACTCTACCTATCTGGGCGGCCATTTGAACAGTTGCCGAAAAGTCCCGCGTTATCTGAAAATCGAAATTAGTTCTGAAGTTATAACGGGTGTTACGGGGATTTACATCATGATCCGAATCTATCTTGGTATGTTTATAGATACCGGTCTGATCGAAATAACTTCCCGATATAAAGTATTTCACACGTTCTGTACCACCCGAAAGGTTGATGTTATGTTGAGTGCGGGTAGAAAACTTTCTAAGAAAATCGTCTATCCAGTTAGTGTTCGGATGCAAAATCGGATCAAAGCCATTTCTGTACAATTCAATATCTTTATCCGTGAATTTCGGTTGGTAGGTAGAACCCGAAACCCGGGAGTCATTTTCTAAAGCTTCATTGTATAAAGTTGCATAATCCGCACTATTCAGATAACTGGGGAGCTGGGTAGATTGCTGCAAAGCAAAATTACCCGAATAGCTCAACCGGGGACGCCCTCTTTCCCCTTTACGGGTAGTAATTAATACTACGCCGTTAGCTCCCTTTACTCCATAGATCGCTGTTGCCGAAGCATCTTTAAGTATATTCAATGATTCAACTTCATTCGGATCTATGCCGTCAAAATTAGTTCGTTCGATGCCATCGATCATTATTAAAGGAGCCGTGTTGTCTGTAAATGTACTGACACCTCTGATTAACAGACTGGAAGCGTCTTCGCCGGGAGCACCACTTCTTTGAAAAGCAATCAATCCCGGCATTCGTCCTACCAGCATGTTACTAATATTGGATTGTTGTGTCTGTACCAGTTCTTTCCTCGAAATAGAAGCGATAGATGCTGTCACACTTTCTTTCTTCTGCTTTCCGTAGCCGACAACAACGACTTCCTCCAGACTTTGCTCGGCTTCTTTTATTTCAATAGAAAGCACTTTATTGTCTTTTACAGGTACTGTCGTCGTGACATAACCGATATAACTGATTTCCAAAACTGCATTCGGATTTACAGATAAGGCAAAGCGCCCGTTTATATCGGAAATTATGCCGTTAAATGTACCGACTTCCTTGATATTGGCACCGATAATCGGTTCTCCTTTTGTATCGGTAATAGTACCGGTTATTCTCCGAGGCTCCTGTGGCTGCGAAGAAAGATTCTTTTTCACTGCCGTTTTTCTCTTTACAACAATCTGTTTTCCATTTATTTCATATACCAGATTTGTCTTTTCAAACAAGGCTGACAATTTTTCTGTGATTGTCTTCTTCCTGGATAGATCTACACTGACAACTTGATTTAAACTAGGTCGGATATCTTTCGAATAGATGAAAACGTAGCCTGTTTCTTTCTCTATATCTTTAAAATATTCCAGTAGAGTCCCTTTCTTTATATCATAGAGTTCGCTCGTTCCATTTCCATTAGCGAGAGTTACATTCGCTATAAATAGAAAAATAACAAAAAATTTCACAAACAGATATGATTTACAAAGAAAATATGCCCTATTTGCATGATTGTAATAGGAATTTTCCATATTTTTGCGTATCAATTTTTAGGTTTTTCATAAGTAATTGAAAAATTTAAATCTCACGGGTTCGGAAGAGTTGCCTCTCTTCCGAACTTCTTTTTTACAAAGGCTTCATTTCTGTGGTTTATTCATAGGCATTAATTTTTTAGGGTTATTACTCGATTTTTATACTTCCCGCTTCAATTGTACACTGGACATCGTACAGCAACGAGAAGGTTTTCATGACTTGTTCTATATCATCAAATAAGATAAGTTTTCCCATTGTACACTTTTGCGCAACTTCCGGCGTACATGTGATAGATACATTATAGTAGCGACTTAGCCGTTGGATAATATCTTTCATTGTCTCACCCCGGAACTGAAGTACGCCATCTTTCCATGAAATATAATCGTAAGCATTTACTTCGTCGATGCCGGATATTCCATCACTCAACTTAAAACGCTGATTAGGCAAAAGGACAAAATCTTCATTGGAGTTTGCTTTTACATTTACTTTTCCTTCTACCAACACCACGGATTGCAATGCATCATCAGCATAGGCAGACACATTAAACTTTGTTCCCAATACATTAACTGTCAGTTGGGGTGTCTCTACATAAAAAGGCCGGGAAGTATCTTTGGCAACTTCTATATAAATCTCTCCTTCTACTTTTATCCTGCGTTCGCCCGGACCAAAAGAGGAAGGGAAACGTAATTTACTTCCGGAATTAATCCATACTTTCGATCCGTCTGCCAATACAATGGATGAATGGCTACCATAAGGAACTATCAGTGTATTTTGTTTTCCGGGTTGAACCGCTCCCTCTTTGATTATCTCTGTTTCCTTACCATCGGATTGAATAGTAATATTGCTATCATAAGTAATGACGGCATTATTCTCTATCTGAATCGCTTCCGCATCATCTCTTATCAGCATTACTTTCTGATACAGAGTATCTGCTTTCACATTGACAAGCAGATCATCAGCAGTTCCGGACGTCTGAAAAGAATGAATCAACCAGAAAGAAACAATACCTAATATTAGTACACAGGCGGCAGCATAACGGGTAAATAAGATAAAACGATGTCTCTTATCACGACGCTCCATGCTTGTCTCTATACGTGCCCACAATCTTTCTGATTCTTCGGGTAAGCGCTGAACCGGATTCAGCCGGGCAGATAATATGATTTTGCGGGCCTCCTGTAGGGATGCTTGATCTTCGGGATGCTCTTTTTGATAATTAACCCACCATTCTTCCGATTCCTGGGTAGGAGCCAGACACCACAATATGAAGTCTTCATTTTGTAGCCATTGTTTTGTCGATTCGGGTATTCGATCTGAATGCATACTCGTTCTTTTTACGGTTTCACTTTAAAAACACGCAAAGAACAAAAATACCCCCACGAAAATTAAAGAAAATAACCGAAAAGGAAAAAATAAATAATTTGAGGCTGAATTTTACGCATTTGTTCGATAGCCCGATACACTAATTTCTGTGCTGCTTTAGGTTGTATTCCCATCAATTTCCCGATTTCCTCATAGCTAAGTCCTTGGGTATAACGAAGATATACAGCCTCCCGTTGCCGGTCTGTAAGGCTATCCAGCATCTTTTTCAGCTGTTTTTGCATAGCGGCTCTTTCTTTTTCTTCATCTATGAGTTCAAAGCCGTTCACTTCAATAAGGAAACTATAGTTATCAGAACCTTCTTCCAGAAATTCGGTATTCATTTCTTTTTTCTTAATGGTCCGAATCCGGTTCTTCAAACAGTTCAACAGATAGAACTTCATATTCTGACTTTCCCAAAGTTTGTGCTCACGCTCATATAAATGCAAAAAAACATCGTGAATGGCATCTTCTAAAAGTTCTTTACTAATGCCAAAAGCAATGCCGTATGAAAACAAATCGTTCTCATACGTCTCATATAACCACTTATATAAGGATTGCTTATTCTTCACACTATCTTCACAAAAAGTTAGAATCCTATCTTCTAAAGAATATTGAAATGGTAATTATCACCAGCCTGTCTCATCCCATCCGGCAGCGGAGTACCATTGTATCGACTGACGATAAAAAGGATTTATCTCCTCTTCATACGACTGACGAAATATATAAGTAGAAAGTCCTGCAGAGCCATTCATCGAGAAACTACCGCCATAACTGGAGTAATTATTAGGAGTAGTCTTCCAATAAACCACAGCAGCATCATAAGCAGCTTTCCAAGCCTCATATTCGCTAGTCTCACTACCTAAAGAACGTATTAATCCATCAAAATCATAATAATACTTACTGGACCGACAATCATAACAGAGTATGCCCGATGTGGCTATCGCTTGTCTGCCCTTAATATATTTCGGAATAATCTCACTACTGCTTTTAGCCAGTTGTTCCAACATGGAAGTGTTCACTACAGAAACAGAGACTCCTGCCGTCCAGGGATCACCTAAGCCCCAATTATATGGCAATTTGCCAGTATAAAGATTTTCATCTGCATAAAATTCAAAATATGCCTTTGCTATGTCCGTAGCCGATGCATTATTGGCAAACATAGCCGGAACTACTTTCTGATATGGAGCACCCGGTGCGGGTATCTCTGTCGGAGAGCCTATTATGTAATCCGCATGTTCCTTCAATTCATTGACCACCTCAACAGATTGCATAAAGCATGCATCGAAAAGAAGAAAACTCAAATGAGGCGCATTACGCAGAACATCTTTTAACTCGGAAATATCCATGTAATTTGAACCACCATCCTGTCCCCACCAACGGGTTTTATTCTGCGATTTTGCCAACCATCCTTCTCCATGAGACCACAAAACCAACCCATAACTCTGTGCCGGATATTCAGAAAATGCCGTGTTGATAACCTCCTTCATCTTAGAGACATCTACAGAGTTTCGTCCTTCATACGTAGCGATTACCTCCTGTACGACATTCTTCTTTTTATCCTTCTTCAATCGAATTAGTTTAGGACTTGATCCGGTATCAATGTATACGAGTAGGTTATAAGAGTTATCATCTACAGACTGCATTCCCTCTGTCATTTCCGCCAAATCCTCTGTGGCAAAGCTGCGAAGAGAATTGTCACCTGCTATATAAACAAGAACTGTACGCATCTGGACTCCTCTTTCATCATCGTCATTATGACAAGCGATTACCAGCATAGCCAAACACACAAACAAGGAGAATATTTTTATCTTTTTCATTAGATTTCAAGTTTATTACGAGGCAAAGATAAAAAAATAAGAGATGCAAAGCTGCATCTCTTATTATATTAACAATTTAACTATTGCTTATTATTCTTCCGGTTTCGTAAAGTGGAATTTATCAGAATCAATCCGCGACACCGTCATTCTATTATTTTTCTTGTATTTATTCAGAATCTTCGTTGCTTCTTTTTCTAATTTCTTCTTGTTTTCCGAGAAGTAAATCATACATGTACTATTCTGTTGCAACTGGTTATCCTCCAGATAATTCTTCAACTGATAACTATACAACTCACGGTGAGACAAGAAGCCTTCCTTGCTAACCTTCGCACTATCTAATATCTGAATGTCCGTGAAATAGACTACTGTATCCGTAAATGAGGCAGAAATTCCAAAAGCATAAACCGGTTTAGAGTGGTCTTTTTTCAAGGAAAAAGCGGAGCACATGGTAAACACAAGTGCAATTGCAAATAGTATTTTTACGTATTTCATATCATATAATTTTTAACCTTGCAAAGGTAACAAAAAAGAGGAGATTACCTCTATTTATCTCAAATAAATAGCATTTCTTAGTCATAGACCCATAGCAGGACTGGTTTCTTTTCCGCTTTGAGCAACCCGTCAACTTTCCTCATCACTTCATCGGATATTACAGGACACCCTTGACTGATTCCTAACGGAAGATGCAAAGGATACACCTCTGTTTCCGGCAACGGAGTATAAGAATGCAACACGATATACCGCTTGAAAGCATTATCATTCGTCGCTTCCAATCCATGTAATTTATAATGAATATTGATTCCCCACTTGCTATACGACCGGATACCCACCTTGTATTTCCCCAAAGAAGAGCAATAACTACCTTCCACATTGCTGAATACAGGCTTGGACACAGTGCTATTTTTCCCATATCCATGAGCACAGAGACTGGCATACTTCACGGAATCTCCTTTGAAATCCCATACAAAGAAACGCCTTTTACCAGAATGAATACTGAAATCTACCAGAAAGCAATAATTCGTATTATATCCGTTCTTATCACAATAAGCCTTTCCCGCCTGTGCTTTTTCCCGCAAACGCTGCTCTACTTTAGCAGGCACCGAATCAGAAGAGGATACCGCACATCTTGCATACGCCACCAGCCCTGCTCCCAAAGCAATAAGAACCAATGATATTAAAACTGACTTTTTCATAAAACTCACATAGTATAAGATTGAATTATAGAATGGGGCTTATGTAAAAAGTCGCATAAGTACATTCTTCTATATGAAAAGTGCGACTTATGCGACTCAAATTCTTTTTTCTTTCAGAAACTGATATTCCTTACTTATCCCAAGTAAGATTTGAGCAATTTACTACGATTACTTTGTCTAAGTCTTCTAATTGCTTTTTCTTTAATCTGACGAACGCGCTCACGTGTGAGGCCAAATTTATCGCCGATTTCTTCCAATGTCATTTCTTGCTGTCCGATACCGAAAAACATCTGAATGATTTCTTTTTCTCTATCGGTTAACGTAGAAAGAGCTCTATCAATTTCCCTCGCAAGAGACTCATTAACCAGAGAGCGGTCCGCCATTGGCGAATCATCGTTAACCAACACATCCAACAGGCTGTTATCCTCCCCTTCCACAAAAGGCGCATCCACCGAAATATGACGGCCGGATACCTTCAGCGTATCAGAGATTTTATCAACCGGAATTTCCAGTTCGTCTGCCAACTCCTCGGGAGACGGACGCCGCTCGTTTTCCTGTTCAAACTTCGAGAAGGCTTTGCTGATCTTATTCAGCGAACCTACCTGATTCAACGGGAGACGAACAATACGCGACTGCTCTGCCAATGCTTGCAGAATAGACTGGCGAATCCACCATACAGCGTAGCTAATGAACTTAAATCCACGTGTTTCATCAAATTTCTCGGCAGCCTTAATCAGTCCTAAATTGCCTTCATTAATCAAGTCAGGCAAACTCAAACCTTGGTTCTGGTACTGTTTAGCCACAGATACGACGAAACGAAGATTGGCACGTGTCAATTTTTCCAATGCTACACGGTCACCCTTACGAATGCGTTGAGCGAGTTCCACTTCTTCCTCGACAGTAATCAGGTCTTCACGGCCGATTTCCTGCAAATACTTATCAAGAGAAGCGCTCTCTCTGTTAGTGATACTTTTGGTAATCTTTAGTTGTCTCATTCTTTAAAAACAGATTTGGAGTGCAAAGTTACGACAAATAATTTGTTAACATACAAAATTAAGTAACTTTTACACTATATTTTTCATCTAATAAAACAAAAAGAGATGCCGACAAGTTGATTGGCGGCATCCTTTTTCTATTTCATTAGCTTATCCTGCAATCTTCTTACCTTATTTTTATATATTACTCTTGAGTCAGATCGACAGCGAAATATCCGCGTTTACCTGATGGGAACACACCGGTCAGGAATAATACCTGGTTCGGAGACTTAACAGCAGCTTTCATTACTTCTTCCAGATCGCTGACTTTGCGCATCGGCTGGTCATTAGCTTTCAGGATAATGAAGCCTTTACGAACTCCTGCATCTGACATCTTACCGGAAGAAACTCCTGTCACTTGCAGACCGTAACCTAGATTCAATTGCTTCTTCAAGTCATCCGGCAACTCTTTGAAAGCAGCTCCCAGGATTTCCATGCCTGCATCCTTCACGATCTTGGTAGTACCTTGCTCGTTCTTCAACGTTACTTCAACGGTCTTTTCCTTCTTATCGCGCATCAGTTTTACTTTCACCTTATCACCCGGACGATGTTTAGCAAGTGCTTCCTGCAAGTCAGCCATATTGGATACTTTCTTATTATCCACACCGATAATTACGTCATCGACTTTGATATCAGCTCCGGCAGCAGAACCATTCTCTACGATTTCAGAAACCCATACTCCTTCTACAACACCCAGTTCTTTAGCTTTATCTGCCAATGTCTTACCGGATTTGTCAATCGGTTGACGGTCGTCCATCAAACTGCTACCGATAGAGCCACCACGAATACCGAGCAATGCACGTTGTACTGTTCCATATTGTTTCAAGTCGGCAATTACTTTCGTCATAATGCTGGTCGGGATAGCAAAACCGTATCCTGCATAAGCACCTGTCGGAGAAGAAAGCACTGAATTGATACCAACCAATTCACCTTTGGCATTTACCAGTGCACCACCACTGTTACCCTGGTTGATGGCAGCATCCGTCTGGATGAATGATTCTATACCACCATTATATACTCCCAGAGAACGGGCTTTTGCACTTACGATGCCGGCAGTTACAGTAGAGTTCAAATTGAACGGGTTACCTACTGCCAATACCCACTCTCCTACTTTCAACGCTTCGGAATCTCCCACCGGAATAGTCGGGAAATCATCACCCTCAATTTTCACCAGCGCAAGGTCGGTGCTAGGGTCAGTACCAATCACGCGTCCCTTAAACTCACGGTTATCATTCAGTTTCACACTGATTTCATCCGCACCTTCAATCACATGATTGTTCGTTACGATATATCCATCCTTCGAGATGATTACTCCCGAACCAAAACCTACACGAGGTTGAGACTGTACCTGACGTTGCTGTCCGCGTCCATCACCAAAAAAGAAATCGAAAATGTCCGGCGCTTGCTGAACAGTTCTTGTTTTAGCTTCTTGAGTAGACCTTATATGTACGACAGCATGAAGTGAATTCTCGGCAGCCTGTGTCAAATCAACAGGTTGAGCGTTCACAGCGTCAAAAGCAGCCAATTTGACATTGGGATTCTGCTTGAACATCTCATTAAAAGATGTTTCTTTTGCAGATTCGTTAGATTGCAACAATTTGTAAGTTGTCAATCCTGCAACTCCTGAGCTAAGAAGAATGATTGCTCCTACTCCCAGAATGTTCTTTGTTGTCTGTTTCATGATTTATAATTCTTTAAATTGTTAATATTCGACATTGTTTTAACTTTTACGACGTTAAAATAATAACAAATATCGTTCACTTATTCTACTTGTCACTCTTTTTTGTCCACTTTTAACAGAGAATATTTAGAGCTTAACAGCGGTTAACGACAACACCTGACAAATTTACATTCGTTGTATGTCAGATGGCTTTAACACTCTGACATTCATTCAGTAAAGTCAGATTTTCATGACACCGATTCCAGGTAAGTCATTCAGAGTGATCTTTCCTTTCACCACTTCCACCCCTTTAAAGCGATCATTAGAGATAAGCAGGTTGCCATCCAGGTCGGCAAAATCCACTAATGGCGAGAACTGTGAAGCTGCAGAAATAGCACAGGAAGTCTCTGTCATACAGCCCACCATGACACGCATGCCGAGTGCATGAGCCAATGTCACCATCTTCCATGCTTCACGCATACCGGTACACTTCATCAGCTTTATATTGATTCCCGTGAAAGCGCCTTTTAAAGCGGCTACATCTCCCAGACGCTGCAAGGATTCATCCGCAAATATCGGTAGCGGGCTCTGTTGCGTTATCCAGGCAATATCCTCTAGCTTCTCCTTAGGCATGGGCTGTTCTATCATCACAACGCCTTTTTCTTTCAGCCAATGAATCATATCGAGCGCGTATTGGCGGTCTGCCCATCCTTGATTGGCATCTATCGCTATCGGAAGGTCTGTTACCGAACGAATGGTTTCAATCATCTCCTTATCATTGTCCCGTCCCAGTTTCACCTTTAATATATTAAACTGATCGGCACACTCTTTTGTTTTCGCCCGCACTACATCCGGCGCATCGATGCCTATCGTAAAGGTAGTGGAAGGTGTCTTTTCTTTGTTCAATCCCCATATCTTATACCAGGGAGCGCCTAATAGTTTCCCTACCAGATCATGAAGGGCGATATCTACCGCAGCTTTCGCTGCCGTATCCTTTGGCGAGAGGCTGTCAACGTATGACAAAATATCATCTAGCTGAAAAGGATCACTAAACTGTTCCAGATTCACTTTCCCAAGGAAATTCATCACAGACTCTACTGTTTCTCCCAAATAAGGAGGCATAGAGGCTTCTCCATATCCCGTCACGCCTTCATATTCTATTTCTACCTGCACATCGGGAGTTGTTATACGCGAATAAGTGGCAACTGTAAACACGTGCCTCAACTTCAATTCATAAGGGAAAAAAGTCATTTTCATCTTCCCTCCCAAACCGAGCTTATTTATATGAATGGTAGAAAGCAACGATTCTCCGGCTAGTGCCTGACGGGCTACTAACCCCGAACTGAAAGCAGCCAAAGCTGCCGTTTTCAAAAAATCTCTCCTGTTCTGCATTCTTTTATTGATAAAAGGGGTTCTTATTTGTGGTATTCATTCCTTTCTCCTTATTTATATAAGGTAAGAAACGGACAGCAAAAAGTAAACGCTTCGTGTTGAATTCATCATAGTTTTGATCCGCAGGATTCATGCTGCTGACGTGCACATCTCCCAATGCGTGGATAAACTGCTTGTTTCCGAGGTAAATGCCGACGTGAGAAATACCTTCTTTACGTTCCGCAGTCGCTTTCCGGCCGAAAAACACCAGATCTCCCCGTTTGACATTAGAGAAGTCAGGAGCAATATCGATATGTTCGCCCACATAGGCCTGTTGAGAGGCATCTCTCGGGATAATAATGTCATGCATAAAAAGTACGGTCCGTACCAGTCCGCTACAATCCACTCCCTTGGAAGAGGTTCCTGCCCATAGATAAGGAATTCCCATCATCGAGTAAGCTGTTTCAATGATACTTTCAACATCTTGTTTCAGTGAAGCTCGCCATTCCGCTTCCGGTTGGGAAATGGATTTCGAAAGATATGCTTTCCGTCCGTCGGGATAAGACACTTGATAGAAATGTCCTTTGCTCCCCTCCCACTTCAAACGATTGCCCGCAACAACATCGGATACGGGTTGGGAACTCTCATCCGGTTTCTCATACGCAAATCCGTAGTGCGAGGTAACCACTATCTTTTCTGCCCGATTCCATTCATCATACCGTTCTTTCGACATGGGGGTAATTACCATCCGGTGCACCCATCCGATATAATCATCCGGTGTTTGTATCTCGTACCAACCGTTATACTGAAGCACCTTGACCGGCATTCCCAACAATGCCTGCGTACTCATGCCGGAAGTAAATTTGCCTTCCTCGCGCAAATTGCAAACTGAAATATGTACTACCCCATAAGCCGAATCGGCAGGCATGGGACGTATTTCCTGTGCTTTCAGGCTAGCTGCCATCATCGCCAGGAAACAATAGAAAAGGAGGATATTCTTCTTCATTAAAATCTATTTTAATGATAGCAAAGTTAGAAATTATTTCTATTTGTGATACTTTCTTTGGCTAAAACAAAATAAATGACGTATTTTTGCAGTCTAAAGCAGTTGGCCGGTCTGTCGCGTGCATGTTTCGTGCAGGAGGAAAGTCCGGGCAACATAGAGCATCCTACTTCCTAACAGAAAGCTGTCCGCGAGGGTAGAGTAACGTAGAAGAAAATAACCGCCGCTCCTTTCGGGGAGAGGTAAGGGTGAGAAGGTGGGGTAAGAGCCCACCAGTCGCATGGCGACATGCGGGCTGTACGTCTTAGGAGTTGTAAGGTCATGTAAACCGGCGTTATGAGAGTTGCTCGCTCCATGTCGGAGGGTAGACCGCTAAAGTGTCGTGGTGACACGCCACTCAGATAAATGACAGGCACCTGATATAATTAAAGATTAATAATCGGAAATTATATGGGTACAGAACTCGGCTTATAGGCTGACTGCTTTTTCTTTTAATTATCCATTTAATTACAAATGACTAATGGATGAGGATCGACTGTTCGAGCAAGTCTGTTGTAATCAGTAATTAGTTGCTTGCAATTAGTAATTAGCGAAGAACTATGAAGAAGAAAATCACCGATATATGGAAGTTTCTTACGTATGACATCTGGCGCATTACGGAAGACGAAGTGACCCGAACCAAGTTCTCACTCTACAATATTATAAAGACCGTCTATCTTTGTATCAATCGGTTTACCAAAGACCGGATGGCCAATAAAGCTTCTGCACTTACTTATAGCACATTGCTTGCCATTGTACC
The DNA here is from genome assembly GCF_025147085.1 of Bacteroides sp. D2. Taxonomy (NCBI): domain Bacteria; kingdom Pseudomonadati; phylum Bacteroidota; class Bacteroidia; order Bacteroidales; family Bacteroidaceae; genus Bacteroides; species Bacteroides sp. D2. The sequence continues at coordinate 5,873,138 of NZ_CP102261.1, forward strand.
GATACTTGCCATCCTGTTTGCCGTAGCGCGTGGTTTCGGGTTCGACAACCTGATGGAACATCAGTTCCGCAACGGTTTTGGAGGAAATACAGAAACAACGGAGGCCATTCTCTCATTTGTCAATTCCTATCTTTCACAGACCAAAGGAGGTATTTTCATTGGAGTTGGTTTGGTAATGTTGTTATGGACGGTTATCAATCTGGTCAGTAATATTGAAATCACCTTCAACCGTATCTGGGAAGTGAAAAAAGCACGATCCATGTATCGCAAGATTACGGACTATTTCTCCATGTTCCTGCTGATGCCGATTCTGATCGTGGTATCCGGAGGACTTTCTCTGTTTATGAGCACCATTCTCAAGCAGATGGATGATTTCGTCCTGCTCGCTCCTGTTATGAAATTCATGATACGGCTTATTCCTTTTGTCCTGACATGGCTGATGTTCACCGGGCTGTACATCTTCATGCCGAACACGAAAGTGAAATTCAAACACGCTCTCATTGCAGGTATTCTGGCAGGGTCTGCTTATCAGGCTTTTCAGTTCCTGTACATCAACAGCCAGTTGTGGGTGTCAAAGTACAATGCCATTTATGGTAGTTTTGCCGCACTTCCCTTATTTCTGCTTTGGTTGCAAATATCCTGGACAATCTGTTTGTTTGGAGCCGAACTGACGTATGCCGGACAGAATATCCGCAGCTTTAGCTTTGACCAGGACACCCGGAACATCAGCAGACGATACCGGGATTTTATATCCATCCTGATTATGTCACTCATAGCCAAACGATTCGAAAAGAACGAACCGCCCTATACGGCTGCAGAAATATCGGAGGAGCATCAGATCCCCATCCGACTGACAAATCAGGTACTTTATCAGTTACAGGAAATAGAATTGATTCACGAGGTTGTTACCGACGAAAAAAGCGAAGAAATCGGTTACCAGCCTTCAATGGATATCAATCAACTGAATGTGGCTGTCCTGCTGGACCGTTTGGACACATACGGCTCCGAGAATTTCAAAATAGACAAAGACGAAGAATTCAACGACGAATGGAAGGTGCTGACCGAATCCAGAGAAGAATACTATAAAAAAGCAAGTAAAGTATTACTGAAGGATTTGTAGGAAAGTCAAACCTTAAATCGCGAGAATGAACTTAACACAATATTAGAAAAAATGAAAAAGCTACTGCTAAGTGCATTTGTCATCTGTCTAGCAGGGACAAGCATTGCACAAGAATCTCCTTTATGGATGCGCCACTGCGCTCTTTCTCCAGACGGAACCACCATTGCATTTACCTACAAAGGAGACATCTACACGGTACCGTCAACCGGCGGACGTGCCACACAAATCACCACCAATCCGGCTTTTGATACGGAACCGGTATGGAGTCCCGACAGTAAACAAATTGCCTTTGCATCGGATCGCATGGGAAGTCTCGACGTTTTCGTCGTATCCAGTGAAGGAGGAGCACCCCAGCGACTGACCACTCATTCAGGCAGTGAGAAACCTGTTGCCTACAAAGACAACAAACACATTTTATTCACAGCCAACATTGCTCCCTCTGCCGAAGATGCCGGGTTTCCTTCCGGCCAGTTCCAGCAAGTGTACGAGGTAGCCGTGACGGGAGGACGCCCCGCTATGTTCTCATCCATGCCAATGGAGTGCATCTCTATTAATAAGGAGGGAGTGATGCTCTATCAGGACAAGAAAGGATACGAAGACTATTGGCGCAAGCATCAGGTATCCCCTATTGCCCGTGACATCTGGACATACACTCCCGGGAAAAAACCTGTTTATCAAAAACAAACTACTTTCGGAGGTGAAGACCGCGAACCGGTATGGAGTCCTGATGGTAAATCATTCTATTATCTAAGTGAAGAGAAAGGTTCCTTCAATATATTCCAACGTACTCCCGGAACCACCACTTCCCAACAAATCACTTTCCATACAAAGCATCCCGTACGTTTTCTAAGCATTTCAACCACCGGCACACTCTGTTATGGTTATGACGGCGAAATTTATACACTTACTCCGGGCAAACAACCCCAAAAGGTAAATATAAGTATCCTGGCAGACAAGAATGACAAAGATATTATCCGCCAAATCAAATCCAACGGGGCTACCGACATCGCTGTATCTCCCAAAGGAAAAGAAGTCGCATTCATTATGCGCGGTGATGTTTACGTAACCTCCATTGACTACAAAACAACCAAACAAATCACCAACACACCCGATCAGGAACGTAACATCAGTTTCGCTCCCGACGGACGCACACTCGTCTATTCTTCAGAACGCGATGGATTGTGGCAGCTTTACACTTCCACCATCGTACGCAAAGAGGAGAAACAATTCACCTATGCCACAGAATTGAAAGAAGAACGTTTGACAAACTCCAAAGTCGCTTCTTTCCAACCACAATTCAGTCCTGACGGTAAAGAGGTTGCTTTCCTCGAGAACCGTACCGCTATCCGTGTCATCAATCTAAAAAGCAAGGCTGTGCGCACAGTGATGGATGCCAAATATCAATATTCTTATGCCGACGGTGACCAATGGTTCCAATGGAGCCCTGACAGCCAATGGATTCTATCAGACTTCATTGGCATAGGAGGCTGGAATAATAAAGACGTCGTTTTGCTGAAAGCCGACGGAAAAGGCGAAATGGTCAATCTTACCGAAAGCGGATACAGCGACAGCAACGCCAAATGGGTGTTGGGTGGAAAAGCAATGATATGGAACAGTGACCGTGCCGGATACCGTAGCCATGGTAGCTGGGGAAGTGAAGACGACACCTATATTATGTTTTTCGACGTCGATGCCTACAACCGCTTCCTGATGAGCAAAGAAGATATTGCCTTACTTGAAGAAGCGGAAAAGGCAGAGAAAGCAGAAAAAGAAAAAGCCAAGAAAGAAAAGGCAGAGAAGAAAGAAGACACTAAAGACAGTAAGAAGAAAACGAACCAGAATGAGAATGCGAAAAAAGACAGTACGGAAGTGAAACCTCTTACATTCGATTTGGAGAATCGTTTTGACCGCATCGTCCGTCTAACTGTAAATTCTTCCCGCCTGGGTGACGCTGTCATGAGTCCGAAGGGTGATATTCTTTATTACCTGGCAGCTTTTGAAGGAGACTACGACCTTTGGGAGCATAAACTGAAAGAAAATACGACTAAAATATTATTGAAAGGAGTTGGCGGCGGCTCACTCATACCGGATAAAGAAGGAAAGAATATCTTTATGTGCACAGGTGGCCGATTGAAGAAAATAGAGATTGCCGGTAGCAAAATTACACCGATAGAATTTGAAGCATTCTTCGATTACCGTCCTTATGATGAACGCGCATACATCTTCGACCACGTTTGCCAGCAAGTAAATGACAAATTCTATATTGCCGACTTGCATGGAGTGGACTGGAAAGGATATAAAAAAGCATACGAACGCTTCTTGCCCCACATCAGCAACAATTATGACTTCACGGAAATGTTGAGTGAATTGCTTGGCGAATTGAATGGTTCCCATACCGGAGCCCGGTTTGCAGCAGGAGGCAGCGCAATGCCTACCGCTACTCTGGGAGTCTTTTACGATGAGTCATACGACGGTGCCGGGTTAAAGATCAAGGAAATCATGAAGCAAAGTCCTTTCACCCAGAAAAAGACAGAAGTGAAGGCAGGTTGCATCATTGAAAAAGTAGACGGCACAGCGATTGAAGCCGGTGCTGATTACTTCCCGTTATTTGAAGGCAAAGTCGGACGCAAAGTAGTACTTACCGTATACGATCCTTCTACTAAAAAACGTTTTGAAGAAGCAGTAAAAGCAATCAGCTATGGAACCCAAAGCGACCTGCTTTACAAACGTTGGGTAGAGCGCTGCGCCAAGAAAGTGGAAGAGCTTTCCGGCGGACGCATTGCTTATGTACATATTAAAGGTATGGACAGCCCCAGCTTCCGCAAGATCTATTCCGAACTACTCGGCCGTTATCGTAATAAAGAAGCCGTAGTGGTAGATACCCGCCATAATGGTGGCGGATGGCTGCACGATGATGTAGTCACCTTACTTAGTGGAAAGGAATATCAACGTTTCGTGCCACGCGGACAATATATCGGCAGCGATCCATTCAACAAATGGCTGAAAGCCTCATGCATGCTAACTTGCGAAGACAATTACAGCAATGCTCATGGCACTCCTTACGTATATAAGACTCTAGGTATTGGTAAACTGGTAGGCGCCCCGGTGGCAGGCACGATGACCGCCGTGTGGTGGGAACGCCAGATAGATCCGTCTATTGTATTCGGTATCCCGCAGGTGGGTTGCATGGATATGCAAGGCAACTATCTCGAAAATCAGACCTTGCAACCTGATATTCTAGTTTATAACGAACCGGCAGCCAGCCTGAAAGGAGAAGATGCACAACTGAAAGCAGCAGTAGACTACCTATTGAAAGATTTGTCAAAAAAGAAATAAATATAGCATTATTGATGCCGCCGGAAAAGCGGCATCAATAACACGCTAACTATCAACACCTTAAAAAAGCCATTTATTGGTTTTAAAGAAACAGGTCGTTCCTTTAAAAGGAAAGCATCGTTGGTTTAAAAGGAACGTCCCCTTCCTTTAAAACCAACGATGCTTTCTGTTATATGCTTATCCTAAAGGGCTAAGAATATAATTATTTTTCAATCAATAACGATTGTATGAAATCACCTTTTCTTTCGGCTTCCTTATCTTCTTACGTTTTTCCTTTGCCGGATAGCCAATGACAATATCCAGCAATAAACGTTTCGAAGCAGGAATACCGGCAAGCTGTTTCAGCTCTTTTTCATCGAACCAACCCAGAATACAAGAACCCAAACCTTCGGCTTCAGCTGCCAGAGAAATATGAGCAGCCGCTATTCCAATGTCGATCAACGGAAAATGCTTGCCTTTTACCTTTCCGCCAAGCAGGGAGGTTATATTAGCAGATTCTTCTACAACCAGAATATGCACGGGAGCATCTTTGGCAAACTTATTCATTCCCAAGCCAGCAGCAGCTTTCCCGGCTTTTTGAGCCAGTTCCTTGTCTGTGATGACCACAAACCTCCAAGGTTGTGCGTTGCAGGCTGAAGGCGCCAAACGTGCAGCTTCAAGTACCCGTTCCAACTTTTCCGGCTCCACCGGACGTTCTTTATCATACGAACGGTCACTTTGACGAGCCTGCACCAATTGAAGAAAATCAGTATATGCCATTTCCAATCCTCCAGTCACTTATTTATATTTTCTTATTTATATTGAATCATCCGGCTGATATACTTGCCGATAATATCGAATTCGATATTTACCACACTGCCAATCTCAAACGTATGGAAGTTCGTATGCTCGTATGTATAAGGAATGATAGCCACCTGGAAAGTATCATCCGTCGGATTACATACCGTCAGGCTAACACCGTTCACAGTCACCGAACCTTTATCCACGGTGATATATCCGCGTTTCGCCATCTCCTTGTCAAACGCATATCGGAATGTAAAATACCAGCTGCCTTCCGCATCCTTAATATCGATACAAGTAGCAGTCTGATCCACATGTCCCTGAACGATATGTCCGTCCAACCGACCGTTCATCATCATGCTACGTTCAACGTTCACCTTATCCCCCACTTTCAACAAACCGAGGTTAGAACGCTCCAACGTTTCTTTCATGGCAGTCACCGTATACGTATCATCCGTCAGAGTCACTACCGTCAGGCATACACCATTGTGAGAAATACTCTGGTCGATTTTCAACTCATTCACAAACGAACACTTAAATGTAAAGTGTATATTCTCCTGGTCTTTCACCAGTGCTACCAAAGTAGCATATTCTTCTACGATTCCAGAAAACATAATTCTATTTGCTATTTACGATTTTACAATTGAAAGTACTCTCTTAATGCAAGGGTCAAAGATACGAATAAGGAAGCAGCTTAGAAAATAAGAGCAAAAAAAAATGGGGCTTTTCACAAAGCTCCATTTTTCAGTTTTCAATAGGTATTAGTTTTTTTTTAAGGTAAAAAGATTGTTTTCAGGATAACGGTGCAAATATAGGCGGTTTTACCGATACTATCCAAATTATAAAACATGTCATATAACATCTTTTTGAAAATTCTTTAGATTTATTATCATTTGAAGCAAAATCTCCTGTAACTTGTCCGTTACAGGAGACAAATATAAGATAATTTTTTAAGGAGCCCTAATTTCTGTTTAAAAATCGGCAGAAAATTACTTTTCCGGGTAATTTTCATCGGTTTTTCCACGATGTTTTAACACTTTGGCATCAATGAAGAATACAATCTCCTCGGCAATGTTGGTAATATGATCTCCCGAACGTTCCAGTTTACGGAACACGCTGACTAAATCTACGCAAGTATGTACAGCTTCCGGATGTTCGATAATATAGTCTGAAAGAATCCCTGTTGCATCCGCATTGATTTCATCTAGCAAATTATCCTTAGCAAACACTCCTGCCGCCAAATCATTACTCTCTTCATTCAAGGCACGTTTTGCCAGTTCCAGCATCGACAACACCTCTGCCTGCATCTCTGCCAGGCGAAGACGAGACAACAGCTCCGCATCCAATACCGGTTCTTTGCAACGAAGTACAAAACGGGCGATCCCTTCCGCAAAGTCACCCAAACGTTCCAGATTTGTGTTAATCTTCAACATAGCCAACACAAAACGAAGATCAATCGCCACCGGATTATACAATGCGATAATATCTTCCACATCACTATCTATCTTCAATTCAAAAGCATTCACCCTGCGCTCGCGAACCATCACCTGTTGAGCCAGCTCCTTGTCAAGGGTCAACACAGCCTCTCCGGCACGGTCAAGCTGGTTGTACACCAAGGTCCACATTTCATCAATTTCCTTCTTCAATAGGATGAGTTCCGATTCTATAAACTTTACCATAGTCTATTATATATAAATGATTAATATTCTATCAATTGGGTTCCAGATACCCGGATTACCCAAAACGTCCCGTTATGTAATTCTGGGTAGCCTCTTTCTCCGGATTGGTGAATATCTTTTTCGTCTGATCGAACTCCACCATTTCTCCCATATAGAAAAACGCCGTCTTATCACTGACACGGGCCGCCTGCTGCATATTATGCGTAACGATTACAATCGTATAATCCTTCTTCAGTTCATGAATCAACTCCTCCACTTTCGCCGTAGAAATAGGATCGAGCGCAGACGCAGGTTCATCCATCAGCAATACCGAAGGAGAGACAGCCATCGCACGGGCGATACAAAGACGCTGCTGCTGTCCGCCGGACAGTGCATAAGCCGATTCCTTCAACTTATCTTTCACCTCATCCCAAAGAGCCGCTCCTTTCAATGTTTCCTCCACACGCTGGCGAATGAAAGCATTATCTTTTATTCCGTTCACACGAAGTCCGTAAGCCACATTCTCGAATATGCTTTTCGGGAAAGGATTGGGACGCTGGAACACCATTCCCACATTCTTGCGGAGTTCGTCCACTTCCACGCCTTTCGCATAGATATTATGTCCGTCGATACGGATTTCTCCCTCCAGACGGGTAGCAGGAATCAAATCATTCATCCGGTTGAAAAGCCGGAGGAAAGTAGATTTGCCACAACCGGACGGTCCGATAAAAGCAACAACCGATTTTTCCTCAATCTGCATGCTGATGCCCTTCAATGCATGAAAGTCCCCATACCAGAAGTTCACATCACGCGCATCTATTTTCACTGTATCCATATACTAATTTAGTTCGTTTTTACTCTTTTCTCAAAATACTTTCTCAAGGCATTAGCCAGCAGATTCACCAACAGGATAATCATAATCAATACCAATGCCGTGCCATAAGCCAGCGGCAGTTGTGCCTCCATATCCGTTCCACTGGTGGAAATCACATACAAATGGTAAGGCAAGGCCATACACTGATCCAAAATGCCGGTAGGAAGTTGCGGCAGGAAGTATGCGGCACAAGTAAACAGAATCGGCGCCGTCTCTCCCGAAACACGTCCCAAGGCGAGAATCAACCCAGTGATAATGTTCGGCATACCCATCGGCAGAATAACGTGCCATATCGTCTGCAACTTCGTCGCTCCCAATGCCCGGCTACCTTCACGCATACTGTCGGGAATGGCTTTCAAGGCTTCCTCCGTTGTCCGGATGACCAAAGGTACGCAAAGCAAACCTAATGTCAAAGAACCTGCCAGAATACTATCACCAAACCCCATATAATTGACAAACAGCGCCATACCGAACAATCCGAATACGATGGAAGGAATACCGCTCAAGTTATTGGTCATCACCCGGATAAAGCGTACCAACCTGCCTTTCGGCGCATACTCATTCATATAAATCCCACTCATCACCCCTATCGGAAATGCAAACAGCGCACTTCCCACCATCAGGTAGAAGGTACCGACAATAGCCGGCCAGATACCGCCACCTGTCATTCCGTCCGTAGGAGCCGAAGTGATAAAATCCCAACTGATAGCACCGATTCCCTTATAGATGATAAATCCCAGAATCGCAAACAATATCAATACAATGCAAAGACTCAACAACCGGAAAATCCCGAAAGCAAATTTCTGCGAACGGTGTTTAGCTTTATTATTACTCCGTATTTCCATCTTATTTACTACGTTTTAATCCTTTAGAAGAAATATATTCCACACTAAAGTTGATAATCAATGTAATGAAGAACAGTACGACACCCAACAGGAACAATGCCTGATAGTGCGGACCACCTGCAGGAGCCTCTCCCAGTTCGGCGGCAATCGTAGCCGGAATGGTACGTAAAGGCTCAAGAATAGTTGTCGGAATCACAGCCGCATTACCGGTCACCATCAATACCGCCATCGTCTCTCCGATAGCACGTCCGATGCCAAGTACCACGCCGGATGTAATACCCGAAATAGAATAAGGAATTACTACCTTATATATAGTCTGCCATTGAGAAGCCCCCAACGCCAGACTCGCTTCCCGCATTGCACGCGGACAGTTACGCATCGCATCTTCCGTCACCGTTATGATGGTGGGCAATGCCATAATGGCCAGTACGATACTCCCTGCCAGGCCGCTCTCTCCCACCGGAAGATTAAACAACTTCTGAATCAACGGAACGATGACAATCAACCCGAAAAAGCCATAGACCACGGAAGGAATACCGCTCAACAGTTCGATAATCGGTTTCAGCCAGTTCCGCACTTTCGGGTTTGCCACTTCAGACATATAGATAGAAACCGAAAGCCCGAACGGCAAAGCAAAAAGAATGGCGAACAGACTCACCCACAACGTACCGGTAATCAACGGCAGGAAGCCGAATTGAGCTGCCGGAGTGGCCGTAGGAAACCATTCGGCACCCGCAAATACATCTTTCACGGAAATGGTGTTATCCTCTATGAAATGCACCGCGTCCGGATGAACAATAAACTTCTGCGGAACAAAAGCTACGATACCCGGTGTTTTCTCCACCAGTTCCGTAATCTTGTCGCCTACATATTCATAAGCAGGTCCCAACTCCTCTTCCGTATAATATTGCGTTATATCCTCCAAACGAAAAACCCGGATAGGGAGATCTTCCCCACCGAGTTCCTTCCAGTTTGTGATCTCCTCATCAAAAACATTTTTTATCTGTGCAGGGCTCAACACACTAACTTTGTTGCTCTTATTCAGCGCCAACACATATCCCTCTTCAATCACCTTACTCTTGAACAGCCCGAAAGCTTCCGTGAAAAGGAAGAGTACAATCAGCAGAATAGTAATACTTGTCACGAAACCGCTACAAGTCAACATTCCTTCTATAATCCTTTCAAATACCTTTTTCATACCTACTATGATTTCTGATGCAAAGAAAGCGTCTCTTTATTAAGGAGGTGTGACTAACGTTTGAAGGAAATGTTTCAATCATGTTACGTTTGTGTTACAAGTATCATTTCCATTCCGGATGAAATGGAAATGTAATATCCGATTGCTTAATTTGCAAAGTCAATAAAAAGAAGAAATATGAAAGTGAGAAGAAACTTATTAATCGCCCTTTCCTTACTCTCGCTCGGTGCCAACGCACAACGTATAAAAGGTAGCGACACGGTACTGCCTGTCGCACAACAGACAGCAGAGCGGTTTATGAACCAGCATCCGGATGCCCGTGTCACTGTAACCGGTGGCGGAACCGGTGTGGGTATCTCCGCTTTAATGGATAATACAACGGACATTGCAATGGCTTCCCGCCCGATCAAGTTCAGCGAGAAGATGAAAATTAAAGCGGCGGGAGAAGAAGTAAACGAAGTGATTGTTGCCTACGACGCCCTCGCCGTGGTGGTACATCCCTCTAATCCGGTGAAACAGCTGACCCGCCAACAACTGGAGGATATTTTCCGGGGGAAGATAACCAACTGGAAACAGGTAGGCGGAGACAACCGAAAAATAGTAGTCTACTCGCGTGAAACATCGTCCGGTACTTACGAATTTTTCAAAGAGAGCGTACTGAAAAATAAAAACTACATGGCAAGCAGCCTTTCCATGCCGGCAACAGGTGCTATTATCCAGTCTGTCAGCCAGACCAAAGGAGCTATCGGATATGTAGGACTGGCCTACGTGTCTCCCCGTGTCAAAACGCTTTCCGTGTCTTATGACGGAAGCCACTACGCCACCCCTACGGTAGAGAATGCCACCAACAAAACCTACCCTATCGTCCGGCCGCTTTACTACTATTACAATGTAAAAAATAAGGAACAAGTTAGCCCCCTGATTCAGTTTATTCTTTCATCCGACGGACAGGACATTATAAAAAAGAGCGGTTATATTCCGGTTAAATAAAAAAAATGTCCTACTTTTGTAGCCTAAATACAGATAACATTAACCGTTATGACAGATATTAAAAACGAAGAAGCAGGCGAAAAGAAAAGCTTGAACTTTATTGAACAGGCAGTAGAGAAAGACTTGAAAGAAGGTAAAAATGGTGGAAAAGTGCAGACGCGTTTCCCGCCCGAGCCCAACGGCTATCTTCACATCGGCCATGCCAAAGCTATTTGCCTTGATTTCGGCATCGCAGAAAAACACGGCGGTGTATGTAACCTTCGTTTCGACGACACAAACCCTACCAAGGAAGATGTGGAATATGTAGAAGCTATCAAAGAAGATATCCAATGGCTAGGCTACCAGTGGGGAAATGAATATTATGCTTCCGACTATTTCCAGCAATTATGGGATTTCGCTATCCGCCTGATCCAGGAGGGAAAAGCATATATCGACGAACAGAGTTCCGAACTGATTGCACAGCAGAAAGGTACTCCTACCCAAGCGGGTGTGGAGAGTCCTTACCGGAACCGTCCTATCGAAGAGAGCCTCGAACTTTTTAAGAAAATGAATAGCGGCGAGATCGAAGAAGGCGCTATGGTGCTCCGTGCCAAGATTGACATGGCTAATCCGAATATGCACTTCCGCGATCCGATTATTTACCGTGTAGTGAAACACCCGCACCACCGTACGGGTACTACCTGGAAAGCTTATCCGATGTATGACTTCGCCCACGGACAGAGTGACTTCTTCGAAGGAGTGACTCATTCTCTGTGCACACTTGAATTTGTGGTACACCGTCCGCTTTACGACCTCTTCATTGATTGGTTGAAAGAAGGAAAAGACCTGAACGACAACCGTCCCCGTCAGACTGAATTCAACAAACTGAATCTAAGTTACACCCTGATGAGCAAACGTAACCTGCTCACACTGGTGAAAGAAGGATTGGTAAACGGATGGGACGACCCTCGTATGCCGACTATCTGCGGTTTCCGCCGTCGCGGTTATTCACCGGAGTCCATTCATAAGTTTATCGATAAAATCGGATATACCACTTACGATGCCCTGAACGACATCGCCCTGTTGGAAAGCTCTGTCCGGGATGATTTGAACAGCCGTGCTACCCGTATATCTGCAGTAATCAACCCGGTTAAACTGATTATCACCAACTATCCGGAAGGACAGGTTGAAGAACTGGAAGCAATCAACAATCCGGAAGATCCGGAAGCAGGAAGTCACCTGATCGAGTTTAGCCGCGAATTGTGGATGGAGCGCGAAGACTTCATGGAAGACGCTCCCAAGAAATATTTCCGCATGACACCGGGACAAGAAGTACGTCTCAAAAATGCTTATATCGTGAAATGTATCGGTTGCAAGAAAGACGAAAACGGTGTAATCACAGAAGTATATTGCGAATATGACGCAAATACCCGCAGTGGCATGCCGGATGCGAACCGCAAGGTGAAAGGTACGCTCCACTGGGTAAGCTGCAACCACTGCCTGCAAGCAGAAGTACGTTTGTACGACCGTCTGTGGAAAGTGGAAAATCCACGTGACGAACTGGCCGCCATCCGCGAAGCAAAAAAATGCGAAGCACTGGAAGCCATGAAAGAAATCATTAATCCGGATTCATTGAAAGTTCTGCCCAACTGCTACATAGAGAAGTTCGCAGCTACCCTGCCTCCACTCTCCTATCTGCAGTTCCAACGGATCGGTTACTTTAATATCGACAAAGAATCAACCCCGGATAAACTAATCTTCAACCGTACAGTAGGGTTGAAAGACACATGGGGTAAGATTAATAAATAACTAAGCTTTCAAGCTTAACTTTACAATGGGGCTGTGTCAAAAGGATCATCATCTGAACTTTTGCAACAGCCCCATCTTAGCAATTAAAAATCTAAAAGTAAAATGGGTAGAAAAAATTCGCCATCAGCAAAAAAGGAACTAGTCACACTAATCACAAACTACGAAGAAGCAAAAGCAGAAAACCGACAACTTTATCTGGATGCTGACCAATTGGCCGACATCGCCGACTGGTATGCCTCCGAGCGAAAATTTGAAGAAGCACAAGAAGTAATCACTTATGGACTTAAAATACATCCGGGAAACACAGATTTGCTTATAGAACAAGCATATCTTTACCTGGATACCCAAAAGCTGCAAAAAGCAAAAAAAGTAGCGGATTCGATTACCGAAGAATTTGATTCCGAAGTGAAACTGCTGAAAGCCGAGCTATTGCTGAATGGAGGAAAACTGGAGGAAGCTCAATGGCTGTTAAGCACAATAGCGGATGCCGACGAGCTGGAAACAATCATTGATGTTGTATTTCTCTATCTGGACATGGGATACCCGGACGCAGCCAAAGAATGGCTCGACAGGGGTAAATCCCGTTATGCCGAAGATGAAGAATACATGGCTCTCACAGCCGATTATCTGGCATCGACCCATCAGGTAGAATCAGCCATCACCTATTACAATAAACTCATTGACAAATCTCCGTTCAATCCGTCCTACTGGATGGGACTGGTGAAATGTTACTTTGTCCAGGAACAAATAGACAAAGCCATCGAAGCCTGTGATTTTGCATTGGCAGCCGACGATCAGTACGGGGAAGCTTATGCCTACAAGGCACATTGTTTCTTCTATCTGAACAATTCGGATGATGCCATCGAGAATTACCAAAAGGCGATTGAGCTCAAAGCCATTCCCCCCGAACTGGGTTATATGTTTATGGGAATATCCTACGGTAATAAAGAAGAATGGCAAAAAGCTGATGACTATTACGACAAAGTGATCGAACGTTTTGAAGAAGACGGAGACAAGCAGTCTATTTTATTGATAGACACCTATACCAGCAAAGCATTCGCCCTGTCTCACCTGGAAAGGTATGAAGAGGCTCACGAACTATGCGAGAAAGCCAAAGAGATAAACCCGAACGAGGGATTAATCTATCTGACAGAAGGGAAACTATACCTGGCAGAGGAACTGGAAGACGAAGCTGCCATCTCTTTCGAAAAAGCGATAGAGATCAACCCGAACATAGAAATGTGGTATATGATTGCCTCTGCTTATTCGGAAAGTGACTATCTGATCGAAGCGAAAGAATACTTTGAAAAAGTGTACCAGATAAATCCGAAATACGAAGATGTGACGGAGAAATTGAGTGTTCTTTGCCTCATGCACGGTGAAATCGACAACTTCTTTAAATATAATAAGGAATGTGAGCACCCACTGGAAGAAGACATGATCCTGGATCTGTTGAACAGCCCCGAACATAGAGAAGAAGACGAAAGGACTCTCAAAGAAGTGTGGGAACGCATGAAAAAAGAGAATAAGAAAAAAACAAAAGGAAAAAAATAAATCAATTTATAAATTCTATCCTCAAAAAACATGGAATCAGTAGCAGAACTTCTTAAATGGGTATTAGAAAACTTGAACTATTGGGTAGTCACTATTTTTATGGCTATCGAAAGCTCTTTTATTCCCTTCCCCTCGGAAGCCGTAGTACCCCCTGCCGCATGGAAAGCTATGGCAGACGACAGTATGAATATCTTTCTCGTTGTCCTATTTGCAACTATAGGAGCAGATATCGGTGCATTAGTTAATTATTACCTGGCACGTTGGTTGGGTCGTCCTATTATCTATAAATTCGCTAACAGCCGTTTAGGGCACATGTGCCTTATTGACGAAGAGAAAATACACCATGCAGAAGAATATTTCAGAAAGCACGGTGCAGCCTCTACTTTCTTTGGCCGTCTTATTCCGGCTGTACGCCAACTTATCAGTATTCCCGCAGGGTTAGCCGGCATGAAAATAGGTCCTTTCCTGCTTTATACAACTCTCGGCGCTGCTATATGGAACAGCATATTAGCTTTGCTCGGATACCTGATTTACCGTTTTACAGACCTCAAAACGACTAACGATGTCTATGTAATGGCCACCGAATACAGTCACGAAATCGGCTATGTCATTATAGCAGTGGTGGTAATTGTAATCGTTTTTTTGGCTTATAAAGGGCTGAAAAAAAGAAAATAAGTAGTAAAATACTCATTGCAAAGCCACAGAGGACGCAGAGAACACAAAGCAAGAACATAGAGTTACCGGGGCATCCATTATTGTAAATCGGCTATTACCCGTTAAATTCTTACTTCTTTGTGTATTCTACGTCCTCTGTGGTTTATTTTTTTGTGGTAGATAAGAGCTAATTAGAAATTAAACTGAACTCCTACTCCCAATATCTCTTTAAATTGCACACGAGCACCTTTTGTACCATCCTTTTGCACGATTTTCACATCATCGTCATACATCAGGTTAGTAGTAAGTGTGGTTGAGAACCATTTATTGATAATCATATTTACTTGTACTTCCCAGTTCACATCTATATTCAGCGGCTTATGCAGATAATCGGAATATAGATCCAAACGTGAATATACCGTCATATTTTTCAAGAATTCATATTTGGCTTCTCCTTTCAAGTTAGCACCGAAGCTGGATAATAGATGTTTGCCCGGATCCACTCCATAAGCTCCTTCGTCAGAGAGACGGTCATTGAGTACAAATGTTCCGCGCCACGCAGCAGGAGACAATACAACGGTAAATATCTTACCCGGATCATACGTAAAGCCCAAACCGGTAGTCAAATAGGCAGGAGCCATAAATTCGGAGATAGCAATGTCTTTATTGACGGAGTAGTCATATCCTGGAGAAAACTGTGTCTGGAAAGTGGCAAACGCACTGGCATACCAACTTTTGGCAATAGCATAGCCATAATTCGTATTCAAATAGATTTTATCATTTGCTTTCCTGGTTCCGTCGTCACCGGTCTTATTTAATCCATAAGCCAGTTCGATACGATTATTCCACAGATGTTTTCCTTTCTTATAATTAATCTGATAAGTGCCCTGCAAGTCAAAGGCAACGGAGTTATCACCTCCGGCAGCCCAATTAGTGAGGCTCACTTGCGTTAGTTTCAGTCCGGCAAATCCTTCTTTTGTCCAGGGAGAAATTTGTGTACTATCGGCAGTTTGGGCCGACAAGGTTCCAACGCCCATACATAACAGGGCGATGAATAGAGTTTTCATTTTGTTCATGATAGTTGAGGTTTAGTGTAGAAAAAACACAACCTAACAAGAACGGAGCCTTGGCAGTTTACCAAGCCTTTTTACCAGTTCCCATTAGGTCAAAATCTTTAAGATAAGTAGCAGGCTTAAGTATTAAGTATTAGCCATATTCGTTTATTAGCTGCAACTAATAGTTAATACCTAATACTTAATACTCCATATTCTATATTACTTTACAGCAGCTAAGGCTTTGTCATAATCAGGCTCCTGGGTGATTTCAGGAACAAGTTCCGTATATGCAATTTTGCCATCTTTGCCAATCACAACTACCGCACGCGCCAAAAGTCCTGCTAACGGACCATCTGCCATACGCACTCCGTAACTTTCGTCGAAATCAGAGAAGCGGAAATCAGACAATGGAATTACATTTTCAATACCTTCTGTCGTACAGAAACGGCCGTGTGCAAAAGGAAGATCCTTAGAAATAGCCAATACTACCGTATCTTTCAATCCGGCAGCCATTTTATTAAACTTACGTACAGAAGTTGCACATACGCTGGTATCCAGACTAGGGAAAATATTTAAAATCACATTTTTACCATTTAAATCTTTCAGAGAGAAAGAAGATAAATCTGTTTTTACCAGCTCGAAGTCAGGAGCTACCTTACCTACTTGTATAAATTCACCGATCAGTTTCACCGGTTGTCCTTTGAAATTTGTTGTTGCCATAATGCATGTATATTTAAAATTTACTTTATATAGGAAACAACTATTCCCCCAAATATGTTCACGGAAAACCTTTTCTAAATTCAATTTGTTATTCCTCAACGAAATCACTCTAGTGTTCAATTTAAAATATAAAATGTATGGAAACTGTATTCAATGAGATTCAACATTCAGTAAAAAATTGGTGGACTTCTCTTCTTTTGGGAATCGTGTATATCATTGTAGCCCTTTGGCTCATGTTCTCACCCGTAAGCACCTATGTAGCTCTAAGTATCATTTTCAGTGTATCGATGCTGATAAGCGGTATTCTGGAAATCATCTTTGCTCTTAGCAACCGGAAAGGTGTCCCGAGCTGGGGATGGTATATCGTAGGAGGACTCATCGACCTCGTTCTGGGTATTTACCTGATTGCCTATCCGATGGTCAGCATGGAAGTTATTCCTTTGATCATAGCCTTCTGGCTTATGTTCCGAGGGTTCTCCTCCACCGGCTATTCCATCGACCTGAAACGTTACGGAACCCGCGACTGGGGCTGGTACATGGCTTTCGGTATTCTTGCCATCCTGTGCTCTCTTTTAATATTATGGCAACCCGCCATAGGAGCGCTCTACGCAGTGTATATGATTTCTTTTGCTTTCCTCATCATCGGACTTTTCCGTGTCATGCTTTCATTTGAATTAAAGAATCTGCATAAAAGAAAATAAAAAGCTTTCGGCACTTACTTTGGGATTTTGTTTATCTTTGTAGGCAATTTACATAAATCAATTAATTAAAAAGGAAGAAAATTATGGCAATGCATACATGGTTTGAGTGCAAGATCCGTTATGAAAAAGTAATGGAAAACGGAATGCAGAAGAAAGTAACTGAACCTTATCTTGTTGACGCACTCAGTTTTACAGAAGCAGAAGCACGGATTATTGAAGAAATGACTCCGTTTATCTCCGGAGAATTTACCGTTTCGGATATTAAACGTGCCAACTATAGCGAACTTTTCCCTAGCGACGAAGAAAGTGCCGACCGCTGGTTCAAATGCAAACTTATTTTCATCACTCTGGATGAAAAAAGCGGTGCTGAAAAAAAGACTTCCACCCAAGTACTGGTACAAGCTGCCGACTTGCGCGACGCAGTCAAGAAGCTGGATGAAGGAATGAAAGGAACCATGGCAGATTATCAGATCGGTATGGTATCCGAGACTCCGCTCATGGATGTATATCCTTACAGCGCCGAACCGAATGACAAACCGGAATTTGATCCATCAAAAGCATAAGTAACAATGAGTATTGCTGACAATTTAAAGCAAGTGCTGGCCGAACTCCCTCAAGGAGTCCGGCTGGTTGCTGTCTCAAAATTCCATCCCAATGAAGCGATAGAAGAAGCATATCAGGCGGGACAGCGTATTTTTGGAGAAAGCAAAGTGCAGGAAATGACAGCTAAATACGAAAGTTTGCCCAAAGACATTGAATGGCATTTCATCGGACACCTGCAGACGAACAAAATCAAATACATGATACCATACGTAGCGATGATTCATGGAATTGATAGTTATAAACTGCTGGCCGAAGTCAACAAACAAGCTGTCAAAGCGGGACGTACAGTGAACTGCCTATTGCAGATTCACGTTGCGCAGGAAGAAACCAAATTTGGTTTCAGTCCCGAAGAATGTAAGGAGATGTTGAATGCCGGAGAATGGAAAGAGCTGACTCATGTACGCATCTGCGGATTAATGGGGATGGCCAGCAACACCGATTGCATTGAACAAATCAACCGGGAATTTGGTTTACTAAATAGGCTCTTTAACGAGATAAAAACAACTTGGTTCATCCACTCCGATACTTTCTGCGAGCTGTCGATGGGAATGTCACATGACTACCACGAAGCCATTGCCGCAGGAAGTACGTTGGTACGGGTAGGAAGCAAGATTTTCGGAGAACGAATTTATTAATCAGGAGTAAAAAACATATTGCTATGACCGATTTAAAAACTACTTTCGCAGGGCTTTCCCTTAGAAACCCTATCATCATCAGTAGCTCGGGGCTGACCAACAGTGCCGGCAAAAACAAAAAATTGGCCGAAGATGGTGCCGGTGCAATTGTTCTGAAATCACTGTTTGAGGAACAGATCATGCTGGAAGCAGACCAACTGAAAGATCCGGCTTTCTATCCGGAAGCCAGTGACTATCTGGAAGAATATATCCGTGAGCACAAGCTATCCGAATACCTGACTTTAATAAAAGAAAGTAAGAAGGTATGCCCCATTCCTATCATTGCCAGCATCAACTGCTACACTGATTCCGAATGGATTGACTTTGCAAAGATGATTGAAGAAGCCGGTGCCGACGCATTGGAAATCAATATCCTTGCCCTGCAATCGGAAGTGCAATATACATACGGTTCATTCGAACAACGCCACATCGATATTCTCCGCCACATTAAAAAAACAATCAAGATACCTGTAATCATGAAACTGGGTGATAACCTGACAAATCCTGTGGCATTAATCGATCAGTTGTATGCCAACGGTGCAGCAGCAGTTGTTCTCTTCAACCGTTTCTATCAGCCGGACATCAATATCGAAAAGATGGAGCATATTTCAGGCGAAATATTCAGCAATGCTTCCGACCTCGCCATTCCGCTTCGTTGGATCGGAATTGCGTCTGCAGTAGTAGACAAGATCGACTATGCAGCTTCCGGTGGTGTTGCCAATGCAGAATCAGTAGTGAAAGCTATCCTTGCCGGTGCTTCGGCTGTAGAAGTTTGTAGCGCAGTCTATCTGAATACAAATGCATTCATCGGAGAAGCCAACCGCTTCCTCTCTGCATGGATGGAACGCAAAGGATTCAAGAATATAGCTCAATTCAAAGGCAAACTGAATATTAAGGATGTTCAGGGTGTTAATACATTCGAACGTACACAGTTCCTGAAATATTTCGGAAAGAAAGAATAAGGAAAAAGTATACTAAATCAATAAAGAAACGGTGAACAAATTGTGCTATTTGCAACAGGATGTTCACCGTTTACTTTTTTAATCACTTATTAATTTATCTCGCTTAGCAGAGAAATCTGTTATAACAAGTTGCTTGCCAGTTCACTCAATTCACTTCGTTCACCTTTCAGCAAATTGACGTGTGCAAAGATATTCTGGTCTTTCATACGATCAATCATATATACCAGGCCATTGGACTGACTATCCAGATAAGGTTGGTCAATCTGCTGGATATCTCCCGTAAATACCATCTTCGTACCTTCGCCTGCACGGGTGATGATTGTCTTTATTTCATTCGGGGTCAGATTCTGCGCTTCGTCAATGATGCAATACATTTCGCTCAAACTACGACCACGGATAAATGCCAGAGCTTCAATCACCAGCTGCTCGCTTTTCTGCATATCTTCTATGCGCTTCACTTCGGTAGAGTTTGTAGCAAACTGACGTTTTATGACGTTCAGGTTATCAAACAACGGCTGCATATAAGGAGCTACTTTTTCCTGTGCGTCTCCCGGAAGGAAACCGATATCCTTATTGGAAAGCGCCACAACGGGACGTGCCAGCAAAATCTGTTTGTAATCCGTCAGCTTACCCAAAGCAGCAGCCAAAGCCAGCAATGTCTTACCTGTTCCCGCTTTTCCTGTCAGAGCCACCAGTTTGATGTTCGGGTCATTCAGAATCTCAAAAGCAAAACTCTGTTCCGCATTCCGTGGTTCGATTCCATAATTCTTACCCTTCATCACACGGATAATAGAATGGGTAAAAGGATTGTAGCGTGCCAATACACTATTCCGGTCACTCTTCAATACAAAACATTCATTGGGATGAATCAAATCCTTAAAGTCAAATTCACTCAAGTCAATGCCTTCCTTTGAAGAATAAATACGGTCGATCAATGCCGGATCTACATTTTCAAAAATCTCATTAGATTTCTCGAACACATCTACATTTACCACCTTATCCGTAATATAATCTTCGCAAAGCAGACCGATTGAACGGGCTTTCATGCGCAGATTCACATCTTTGGTCACTAAGATAGATTTCATTTTCGGATACTTGTCGGTCAGGTATTCGGTTGCCGCCAAAATCAAATGATCGGGTTTCTTTATAGGAAACGATTCCCACACTTTGGCAGCCGGCACATTACTTGTCACGACAAACAGACGTCCCAATCCTTCGCCAAGCTTCACTCCGTCGGAGAAAAGCTCGTCGCTTGTCAGCACATCCAATTCGCGCACGAACTCACGAGCATTGAAATTTATCTGCTCGTTTCCTTTTTTGAACTTATCCAGTTCTTCGAGTACAACAAGAGGGAGGTAAATATCATTTTCCTGAAAATTCTTCAAGCAATTGTAGTCGTGAAGAATAACATTTGTGTCTAGCACAAAATTTTTCTTAGTTCCCATGATTTCTTAGATTTAAATGTTGATATTTGCAATCTCATTCGCCAATCCCCCATTTATAGTCAGATTGACGGTTCTAAAGATAAACAAATTAGTGGGCAATAAAGATTGCCCGACGTTAAATATTATAAAACATGGACTATCAGAACACTTTAAAGTACTTATATGAGAGTGCACCAATGTTTCAACAAATAGGAGGCAAAGCATATAAGCCTGGTTTAGAGACCACACACCAATTGGACGAACATTTTGGGCATCCTCATCAACAATTCAAGACGATACATATCGCCGGAACCAATGGAAAAGGATCCTGTTCACATACCATCGCAGCCGTATTGCAGTGCGCCGGTTACCGGGTAGGACTATTCACCTCCCCTCATTTAATCGACTTCCGCGAACGTATCCGTATCAACGGTGAGATGATACCGGAAGAGTATGTAGTCAATTTCGTAGAAGAGCATCGCTCTTTCTTCGAGCCGCTGCACCCTTCATTCTTCGAACTGACCACCGCTATGGCATTCCGTTATTTTGCCGACCAGAAAGTAGATGTAGCAGTTATCGAAGTAGGCATGGGCGGAAGATTGGACTGTACGAATATCATCCATCCGGATTTGTGCATTATCACCAACATAGGCCTCGACCACACCCAATATCTGGGTGACACGCTGACGAAGATTGCCAAAGAGAAAGCCGGAATTATCAAAGAAGGAGTTCCGGTCGTTATCGGCAGAGCCCAAGGGGCAGTGAAACGTGTATTTACCATGAAAGCTAAAGAAAAGAATGCGCCCATCGAATATGCCCGTGAAAATGCCCGGTACTGGGACATGGAAATAGTTCCTTATTCGAAATTGCAAGAAATAAGACCGATGATGGACAACACAATTCAGAGCATGCACGAAATGATCGAAGCAATGGACGAACAATCAGAAGAAGAGGCAAACCAGATGCGGCAAGCATTACTCATGTTAGACCTGTCAGACAGTCTACATACGCTAGATCAGATACTCGACAAAAGAAAAGATGCTATCAAAATCCACAATGAGATGTTTCCTTTCGGACTTTTCACAGAGTTGAGCGGAGCTTACCAATTCGAAAATATGTCCACCATCCTAAAAGCCCTTGCGACACTGACCCGTCTGAACTACAACATCAGATCCCAGGACTATCGCGCAGGTCTTGCAAACGTATGTCAGCTCACCGGTCTGATGGGGCGTTGGCAGAAAGTACACAGCTATCCGGATATTATCTGTGACACGGGACATAATGTTGATGGAATCGAATATATCCATGTACAGCTCAATGCCATTCACAAAACCTTCGGTCAGGAGATCCATTTTGTATTCGGCATGGTCAATGACAAAGACATCCGAGGGGTTCTGCGAGCATTGCCGAAATATGCCACCTATTATTTTACCAAAGCAAGCGTTAAACGCGCGCTTCCGGAAAATGAACTACTGGCATTGGCAGAAGAAGCCGGATTGAAAGGTACCACCTACCCCACTGTTGTAGAAGCTGTACAGGCGGCAAAAAAGAACTGCCCCCCCAAAGATCTGATCTTTGTAGGAGGCAGCAGTTTCATTGTCGCAGATTTGTTAGCGAACCGCGATACACTCAATCTCTACTAACGCATCCTTTGGCAGAGCTTTTACGGCAACCGCCGAACGTGCCGGAAAGGCTCCGTCAAAATACGTGGCATACACACCGTTCATCCCTGCAAACAGGGACATATCCTGAAGAAAGACAGTGGTTTTGGCAATGTTTCCCATTGTCAATCCTGCTTCTTCAAGAATGTGTTTGATATTCTCCAACGACTGGCGAGCCTGTCCTTCTATCCCTTCAGCCATCTGTCCCGTAGCGGCATCAATAGGCAACTGACCGGACACAAATACCATACCATTGGCTTCTATCGCCTGACTATAAGGGCCGATAGCCCCCGGAGCTTTCTCACTGCAAATTACTTTTTTCATATATATTTCTTTTTTCTGTTTACCGAATTTCAAAGATAAAAATAAATTTCGAGTAAGATTGACAAATCTGTTTCTTTTTATTATCTTAGCAGCTGATGAGCAAGCATAATTACGACATATTCATAAGTTACCGTAAAAGATGTTCGGGCGACAAGCCTGAAATGCTACAACTGATGCTGGAAGAATCCGGATTCCGCAAAAGGGTGAGCTTTGATAAAGACAATTTAAACGGTCGGTTTGATGTTGAGTTGATTCGCCGTATTGATGAGTGCAAAGACTTCATTATGTTTATGGTGCCGGAGACGTTTACAACGATCCGCCCGCTCAATGAAGAAGCGGTCGAGACAGGCGAAAAAGCAACATGGGACATGGAAGAAGTGGCTTTCTACGAACGGATGGCATCCTTGACCTATGAAGAGTTTGAAACAGAAATTAAGCAGATCAGCCGTACCGGAGAAATCGATTTTGTCCGGATAGAATTAGGCCGTGCGTTACACCGCCGGAGTAGAAGCCCCAAACAGATAAATATCATTCCGATTGCTCCGCAGGAAAGTGAAAGCTATGATTTCGCCACCCTGCAACTACCACCGGACATTAGCGGATTAAAAGACTTTCAAGCTGTATTTTACAGTAACTCACGAGTAGCCCGATTCAAAGATATAAAGGGTGACCTCCTGAAACAAATGTTGTCAAAACCTTCTTATGTATCTGCTAAATGGCTTGTGATGACTTTCATTGCTCTATTATTAATAGTAGCAGGAAGCAAAACTTATACTTCCATCCAAAGAACGGCAGAACAAAAATTGGAATTCAAGGATTGTCGCACTTATGACGATTACAGTAGTTTCATAAAGAAAAACCCGGACAGTTCTTTGAAATCTACATGCGACTCCATCCTGCATGAATTCAATGCACTCCGAAATGACGGACGCGCCTCCGTAAACAACACCGGAAACAGGGATATAAAAGACAGAGAGAAAGAATGGGTAGACGTAAAATGGAATCCCACAATCACACTGCCCCAGCTCCGCTCCCTGGTGGACATGATGAATAATATGCTGCTGATTCCGGCCAAAA
Organism: Bacteroides sp. D2; assembly: GCF_025147085.1. Taxonomy (NCBI): domain Bacteria; kingdom Pseudomonadati; phylum Bacteroidota; class Bacteroidia; order Bacteroidales; family Bacteroidaceae; genus Bacteroides; species Bacteroides sp. D2. The sequence goes on from NZ_CP102261.1 coordinate 5,897,136, forward strand.
ACAAAGAATTCATCATGGGGAAAACTATGGGAAAAGGATATGACTCACCGCAGCACACCGTTGTATTAAGTTCCGATTATTATATGTGTAAATACGAAGTAACACGTTCGTTGTGGTATGCCATTATGAATGACTCCATTGTTACGGAAGAAGGCATGCTGCCTATGACACATATAACGTGGAATGATGCAGAGGCCTTCACCAAGAAACTGAACAAGCTCACCGGTTTACCTTTTTCCCTCCCTACGGAGGCGCAATGGGAGTATGCAGCCGCCGGAGGCGAAAGCTATCCTTATGCCGGTTCAGACAACATTCGTGATGTAGCCTACTATGCCTCCAATGCCAATGAACGCCTGCATCCCGTTGGCGAGAAACGCGAAAACGGATTCGATTTATACGACATGTCAGGCAACGCCGCCGAATGGTGTACAGACTGGATGAGCCGGTATGAAAATACACGGGTCACAGATCCCCAAGGTCCGGCAGAGAATCCCGGACACCATAAAAAGATAGTGAGAGGAGGCAGCTACCTGGCCAACGAACGTGATATGGACATTCGCCATCGTAGCGTACAGACTTACGATACATCAGAACCACATATCGGATTTCGTGTGGTACTTAATCCTATTCAATAACACTATGAATGCAGAATAAAAATGAGCAGGAAAACTATTTTCAGAGTATTCATCCTCCTGTTTTTTTCCATCGGAGGGCAAATGAGTGCCAATGCACAGACAACGACACCCTTTGAAACGGTGTTCGACGCCTGTAAGAAAGCATGTGAAGCATTGGACGGCGGCTTTGCCAGTGGCGAACAACTGCTGGCAGTAAGCAAAACGCTGCGTGATGCAGCCCCTATCCCATTAACCGTCAAACAAACCCAGGGCGATGTTTTGAGCCTGAAAGGACATCTGGTATTTGACTACGAATTCATTCAAGCCTGCGTTGATAATGAAACAATCTATGAAATTGCGGACAAGTATGCAGCAGAAGCGAGGATGAGAGGTGATAAGGACTCCGCCAACAAAGTAAGATTAGATACCAAAATGGTGGCTGCCGGTCAGACCTGTACTTTCGAGATTCCGAGCTGTTCGGGAACCTCGCAGATAGGCTGTGTGGCAGAGGTGAATCGCTCTTTCAGTTGGAAAATAAAGACAATCGGTTATCAATCGAAAAGTGAACGGGAATACAAATGTAATGACAGTGTCCGGAAAGGTCTTCCTTTCCGTAAAGAAAAGGTTAGCTCGGACGAACGGTATAAAATCATCGTCTCGATCACCAATAAAAGCAAGAGAGACGGGAGCTTTGCCTTGATCTTATTTTAATCCACTAAAATCTCTATTATATGCGACAATTCATTCTATCTCTATTAGCCTGTCTATGTCTGACAGCCTACTCACAGACTGCAAGCCAAGCCGACCTACTGGTTGAAGAAGCTCAAAAACTAGAAAGTAAACAAGATTACCCAACTGCCATTACCAAACTGAAACAAGCGGACGAATTATATGTCAAAACGGGAAAGACACAGAGTGCGGAACGCGCTACCTGCCTGCACATTCTCGGCCGCTGTTATCTGAATCTGGAACGTCCCGAAGGACTAACCTATACACAAATGGCAGCAGATATGCGCAAGACCATACTGGGCGAAACAAATATCAAATACATTTCCTCCCTGAACAACACAGGACTCTACTACCTGACTGTTGCAAAAGACTATCCTAAAGCAGCAGAAATTCACAGCAAGACATGGGAATTGTGCAGTCGCATTCAACCCCGTCCCGAACAGGCATTCATGTTTCATATCAATCTCGCCCGCTGCTACATAGCTTTAGGAGAAATGGACAAAGCAAGTGCCATCGTAGAAGAAGAAGTAGCCATCAGTAAAAAGATGTATGGCGAAAAGTCCCTTTCAGTAGCCCGTCAACTCCAGCAGATAGGTTCGTTGTACTACCTGTCGGGACGTAAAGATGTAGGAGTCACTTATTATGAGCAGGCCTTCAACATCTTTCCTGACGATTCAAAAGAATACGAGCAACTTCTCGATTGGATATCATCCATCTACCTGGAGCTGAACAATCAGCCGAAAGTATTGGAATACATGAAATTGGCAGAAGCTCACAATAAAAAAGAATTGGAGAAGCCTTGCGACGAGCCCGTTTGCCTGACCGAACGTGCACAGTATTTTGCCAGTATAGGTGACAACGACAAGGCAAGGGCACATTTTCTGGAGGCTTTAAAGAAATGCGATGTGAATACCCATAAGGAGATCGTTTTTAAAGTACGCCACAACTATGCGCAATTTCTCTCCGGAATACAAGATCACGCATCTGCCGGCGAATACTACGAACTGGCAGCAGACATCCTTCGCAGCAATCCTGCCGAACAGACTAAATTTGCATTGGAATCTTATCTGGGCGGACTCAATTATAGCATTGCTGCCAAGTATGAGGCCTCCAATCGTATGCTCAATCAGGCACTGTCGGTTTATGCACAGATGTTGCCGGACAGACTGGACAAATATGTAGACGCCTCCATTGCATTGTGCCGTAACTACGGATTCACCAAGGAATATGGAAAAGCCCTCGAAATACTTGCAAAAGCCGAAAAACAGCTTCCGACGGGTGATAAGTCAGATAAGATGGGGGAAATCCTCCGTTCCAGAGGCAGTATCTTATACCGACAGAAACAATATGCAGAAGCAGCAGCAAACTACCAACAAGCTGCAGACATTTACAAAGTTCTTCCCGGCAGTGATGTAAAATATCAGGATGCACTTAGCAGTCTGAATCGTTGCCACACCATGATGGGCAATGAGACAGCAGCCAGGCAGACAGAACAGGATGCCGAACGTCAACGAATGGCGGTTTTAAACAGGCTATTGAAAGAGAATCTTGAACAATTGGACGCTTATCGCCTGCAATGGGGAGAAGACGGTTTGATGTATGTCTCCGCATTAGGGACTATCGCTGACATCTACTATACCCAAGGAGAGACCGACAAGGCATTAGCCTATATGGAACCTTTCCTCTCCGGTGAAACAACCGCACTGCGTAATCTTTTCCGTCTCTCGAAAGCCGATGAACGCCTGGCATTCTGGAAGGATATCCGTTCCTCACTGGACAGTATTCCTCTCAGTGCAGCTAATATCACCGCAACAGGTACACCTGAACAAAAACAACGTTTTGCCCGGTTAGGTTACGATGCATTATTGTTTTCGAAAGGTATTATGCTCAATTCGTCTATTGAACTGGAGTCTCTGATCCGCGCTTCGGGAGATAAATCCCTGCTCGACCAATACAACAAGGCTACCCTCATGGCGGAACAAATTTTATCCATGCAAAGTGAACTCCCGAATGCAGCCAATCAGACGGAAGCACGGAAAAATATTATCCGCCAGAAAGAGGAGTATGAACAGTTGCAACTGGACTTGATGCGAAAATCTACTGATTTCGGCGACTATACCCGTTATCTTTCCGTCAAATGGCAAGACGTACAAAAGCATCTGCATGGAAACTCCATCGCCATAGAATTTGCTCTCATAGACGATGAATTACTAGCTCCGGACAAACACCTGGCCGCTTTCGTACTTCGTCCGGGCGACGTGTCTCCCACCGCAATCAAGTTAATGAGTCAGGAACTGCTATCGAAAGAAATGCAATCACCTACGGCTTTTACCGCAACCGAAAACAGGGCACATTTCTGGAAAGCGCTGGATGAATATATCAGCAAAGCGGACACTATTTATTTTTCACCAGACGGGATACTTCATCAGCTACCCGTAGAATATCTTCCGTATGGAGCGGGTAACCTACCGTTAGCATTCCAGAAAGCCGTCTATCGTTTATCGTCAACAAAAGAAATTGCACTTGACAGAGCTTCGCAGAACTACTCATCAGCCGCACTTTTCGGAGGATTAGACTACGAAATGGCTTCAACCAAAGTTCGCAATATTGTTTCTACAGATCATAACTCCGGGAAATTCCGTAACGGACAGAATGGGTATCATGAGTTACCATATACGCTCAATGAAGTAAATAACGTAAATTCCCTGTTGAAAGAAAAGAAGATTAAAACCAATCTATTCGTAGGTGAAAACGGAACGGAAAAGCAGTTCCGGGCACTCGACGGCAAAGCTGTTTCGTTGATTCACATAGCTACTCACGGAGACTATAAAGAATTGAAGCAACGTGAAGCTGATGATGCGATGAAGCATTGCTTCCTGATTATGTCCGGCGCCAATGCCACGGAAGAGAATAACGACGGACTGCTCCGTGCGGATGAAATCAGTACACTAAACCTCCGCGGTTGTCGTATGGTTGTTCTTTCTGCCTGCAACACCGGTCAAGGTACTCTTGGTGCGGATGGTCTTTTCGGTCTTCAACGAGGCTTCAAAAATGCAGGAGTACAAACCATCCTCATGACACTTTCAGCTGTTGACGACCAGGCCTCCATGCTTCTCATGACTAAATTCTATGAGAACATCATTTCAGGGTTATCCGAACGACAGGCTCTTATCAAAGCGCAACAGTACCTTCGTGAGAACGGATATGCAGACAGTAAATATTGGGCACCGTTTATCTTGTTGGATGCAGGCAGATCGCCTATTCCTCATCCTTCGAGATCTTGAACCCTAGTTTCATAATCAGTCTCAAGGTTTCCACCGAAGAATTTCTGTCGTACACCTTTTCTTCTTCAGGTAATTCTTCATACGGAACCAGACACGGATGCTGCTTCAACACATCATCCCGCTTTTTTCCATACGTCCAACCTTGCTCTATTCTGGTTTTCGACCAGACTTCATGAACATTCTTAGCCATCTCTTCTACCAGGTATTCCAACTCCTTCGGGAGTTGGATATGTCCTGTATCCACCGGATTGGGAATATACTCTTTCATTTTATGATTCATTATTTATATATTAGCGGAACAATTTCCAATCTATCTTTTTACCACAATGACTGCAATAAATTTGGTCCATAAAAATAGATGCACCACATTCACAGACTTTGGCATCGCCTTCATTCTTCAATTTTCTCATCAGCTCATTATGAAGAGCCGTATCGCCCCGTTTGATAATACTATACCCCAGCTTTTTCATTAGCTTGATCGTATCAAACGCCATACGTCGATCATATTCTTTTTCCGAATAAGGAAGCATGGAATAAGGCACCATGTCCGGAGTCTCTTTCTTCTCGTCATCCCTCTGCGGTCCATAAGTCCATCCCTCTTCCTGGCGCTGGTCGGCCCAGACTTCGTGCGCATTTTCAGCAATGGCTTCACGCAATTCAATCAAATCAGTGCTCAATTCAACATCTTCCAGATCAATGGGACGCGGATTATAATCCAGATCAGGCACTTTCACCCTCGCCAAATATGCTTTCGCATCATTCCATGCCGCAATAAAGTGATCCTTGGGATAGGCCGTACTTTCCTCTCCTGTTGCAGGATCATAAAGCGTCACTTCCTCTTCATTTACGTCAAGCACTACTGCTGCATGATAAGCAATTTCCTCCTCGCTATTTCCCGGCAACCGGCAACTGTTTACCACCACAATCGCATCATGTCCGGCCTTGAGGGCACGTATGACACTGTCAATACTGGAACCATAACTGCGCATCACAATCAATCCGCGTTGTTCGAGCAGGCGACCTACACTATGCAAAGGAGTTCCCCTCTCCCTCAGCCAACTATTATTCCTGGCCTCCTCCGAGAGTTCGTCCGAATTATATTCAATCTTTCTACGTTTCAAAATAAACTGCTCACACTGGAAATCACAAAGATTACCTTCCGATTTGGCTGCCATCTGCGCCATTGGCAGGAAGTCCGTTTCTTCATCATCAGCTCCCATCATGGCATCCAACTGTTGGGACAAGATAAATTCCTCTTGCAAACTTTCATCAGTCGCCAGATATTCAAGTACCAAAGCTGTTTCTTCAGCATTCGTCTTACCTTCTTCAAAAGCAGCCAACAATTCTTCGGTTATCATATTTTTATCTTTTGTTTTCATACTTCTTCTTATCATTCATAGCTAAGTGAGCCAATGCTGCCAGCGCACGCTTTTTAATATTGTACAGATTAGCAACAGTTATTCCCATAGATAATGCTAAAAATTCAGGTTCGACCTCTTTGAGTACTAATTCCCTGATGACCATCACATACCGCTTATTCGACATCAGATCGAACAAACGTTCCAAATCAATCTTTGCGGCTATTTTCGATTCAGAGTCGTCTATTTCTTCTTCATGATTCTGCTCATAAAGAGGCTCTTTACTCTCGTCTTCTATCATCTGTTCACGTTTTTTCTGTTCCCGGAAAAAACGGATTGCCACAATCTTAATCCATGTTCCAATGGTGCTACGTCCCTCAAAATGACGAAGAACGGCAGCATCATTCTTCATTAGATGATAATAGAGTTCGCTGATACATTCATCGTAATCAACCTGGTAATCAAATATCAGCTTAATTACATTGATAAACAACGGACGATATTTTATGTTGAAAAACCAATCGGTGATTTTTTCATCCCGATTGATTAATCCGTCGACTATTTCCTGATCTGTCATATAGTTAGTTCTTTTTCAATCTAAAACTTAGCTCAACCACACACTGGTCATAAGGGATGGTTTCCGGATATTTACTTCTTAAAATATCATTATCGACGATGCATTTATGCTTCTTCTGCTGAAAGTCTTTATCTCCGTCACACGTTACAAATCCTTGCAGTTCCATACATGCATTCCAACGCAAATGTTCGCACTTACTCAAATTATCAAATAATGTACTGGAAACAACGTCACAAACCTTAGAATAGTTCAATGTATGGGCATCACGCTGCGTCAGCTCAACCATCTCTTTCAATCTTTCCTTATTATCTTTGCCATCCTCTCCCATGGCCCCGGCTAAAAACTTTTTGGTATCGATATGCCATACATTAGCCCTATCCTGCTCTTCCTGATAAGTCAATTTAATTTGTGCATCCAAGCAATGCTCGTCCCGCAATGCCTCTCTACGCGCATTCCATTCTTCTTCCGCTGTTTGCTTCAGGCTTTCCTTCGCTTTCTTCTTCTCTTCAATTTCCTTCTCATTCGTTTCAGGCATTGCGTCAATCATAATTTTCTGATATGCATAATAAAATTCCTTTGCCAATACTTCAAGCACATCTGTCGATACCACATCGTACGAGAATATTTCTTCCTGCGCTCCAAAAGTTATGATTACATCCCGGGTATTGCCATAAATATTAAAATACTCTTTTATTTGCTTCAGCTGAATGGTGTTGCAACTTCCATTGACGCGCAGATAAATCCTAAAATCATTGAAACAATCCTTTCTATATCGATAGGCATATTCGTAGAGATCAATCGCCAATGCCATCCCTTCATTATCATTTCCTATAGCAATTACAACATAGTTTAGATCATGAATGATTTCAGAGAATTTTTCCCAAAAACGTTCGGAATGGATAGACATTTCTTCACACCATTCCAACTCATTTTTCCTCTCCTTCAAGGCAGGTGCTTTCATTAAAAAATCACCTTTCAATTCATCTATATGTTCATCAACCACATATATTTTTTGAGGGTTCCTATTGCCATTTACATCGATCAATGCCCCAAACTCATATAGAAAACGAAATGCGTCACGTCCGGTTTCTCCAAAGCCAATAATCATCGACGTAAAAGGTTTCTTTACACAAGCCTTCGATGTATCGACATCTACAAAATTCACGGGGTGATTCCTCACATTCTTTTTTAATTGCAATACAGCAAGATTAGACGAGTCGATTATATGAATCTGATGTTTCAACCCATCACATATTTCCAACTTCTGGTTCTGGTTGTTCTTACGCGCATGGCAATAAATCTGAACCTGATTATGGACTCTATCTTCTTTACATTTCGCTATTTCCTTAAAAACAGACACCGCCTCCAAATTCAGTTCTTCATTGGGAGACAAGAAATAGAAAGTTGCCTGCGGGTACTTCTTGATTAGGTTTCCCAATCTCCTCAACCCGAGATATTTGTATAAATCAAATTCCGATTTGACTTTATCTATAACCCGGCCTGTGATTCCAAATTTAGAGTTAACCAGTATGCCGTCAAGCTCTTCTATCTTTTCTATGAATTTTTCAGTTCCGTCATGAGACGAATTAAAGAAATGACTGAATGTGAACCGGCCATGAGAACTGCTTTCATTAGCAGAAAGCAACCTCACAAAAATGAATTTACAATTCTCCCATCCTTCTTCATTCTTCCCCTTGGGCTCTGCCGCTTTTTTTCTTATGCTGTTAGCCAGCAATATCGCATTATCATTGACACCCCAGAAAATAAACAGCCGGCATTTCTTCTTTCTTGAAAGATTCGCCGCACATAACCGCACCCATGAGATGAATCTGAATCCTAACAGTTTGATGATAAAAACCGCACTCACTATAACGGCCAGGAAATGTATCACAGAAAATATCGTCATGTAGAAAGGATCATGATGCAGATCTTCAGGAACCTCCAAAAGATCGGAATGCGAAGCGAACATTTCCATAGAAGACAGAGCAGACCTAAACGCCAACGCTATCGAATTACTGTCACTCCCTCCCTCATTAAAAGCGTACCAATATATCAGGAAACCTGCAATAAATACCGTACCTGCAATCCATTTCAGGTTATCCACTAAGAATTTCCGTTTCTTAAAAAGCAGGTATACTAAACCTATCCCGATAATGATTAACAAAAGGGTAGAATATCCCCATTGATTTAAAAAACAAGGGTCTGTCGCGTGCTGTGCATTGCATTCACCAGTTTGAGAGATTACTGTGCTTAACATATACATATTCGATAGATTGATTATTTATTCTACAAATTTATACAAAATATTGAATAACAAACAGGTTAGTAATAAAAAAACCTCCTGCAAAACGAATTTTGCAAGAGGCTTTCTTATTTCTTCTTTAATAAGATTATTCAGCTTTTTCTTTATTCTCTTCCGCTGGAACTTCTGCAGGTGCGGGAGCATCTTCTACCGGCTTGTCAACTTTCACCTCTTCTCTTGAAACGTTTACAGTCACATTTACAGAAGCAGGCTGTGCCTGATATGGCATACGGTTTTTCGGATCTGCCCCATAAGGATTAGGACCTACCGTACCATCTGCAAACAACATATACAATGCAAAAATCCAACCAACGATAGGTACACAGCACAACAAAATCAGCCAACCGGATTTGTTTAAGTCGTGCAGACGTTTCACACCCTGTGCCAGAGAGAACCAGATGGAAGCAATCATAGCAGCAAGACCGATCAATAAACCAAATACTGATCCCCCGGCCGATCCGCTGGCAGCACCCAACACAAATGTACCTACACCTAGTGCCCATGCAATACTAGAAACTACACACCGATAATGCCCGACAGGAAATATTCAATTCTACGAATACGCCCGTCAAATGAGAAAGGAGCTTTGAACATAATTTATTAAGTTTATATGAATAAATAAGTGAGATATTCTCTGTGTTTCTCAATATGAAAGCAAAGATATAAAAAAAATTAAATAAAGAAAGAAATCAGGCAAAAAGAATAAAAAAATGCCCTATTTCCTGTAGAAATCACAATTTCACTCCATCCCAATGCATCACTGCCACCCATTCTGTCGGCTGACAAGTTCCGCAAGAACGGTGCGGAACCGTAGCGACCACCAAGTCACAATGGGAAAACAGTACGATTCTTAACTTCTTCAGCAACATATCCATCTGAATAATCAAATGAAGATATTTCGTCATACACCGGATCACCCGTACATACTGATAAATGCACATATCCTCTCCCCGCCTTATCTCCCCTAATGTTTTAGGAGAGACAGCGAATTCGCTTATGAAAAAACTGTTACTGAAAATACGATCCGCACTCATTAAAGTCAATACCAAATTGCTTAAGAACTCATAAGGTTCCTGTTTTTCTTTTGCCATGTTATTCTATGATTAATAAATTATAATATTTCATTTTTTATTTGCTTTATCAAGTACTATCCACATAGGGAAGCAACCCTATTTTTAATATCCCGACCTTTGTTCCCGTTATCTGATAATCAGGTAGCACAACCTTACAAAAACAATTTTATATGAAAGTTTTAGAAGAAATCAAAGTATCGGTTTACGAAAACGTGTATTCCAAAAAGCCTAAAGTCATGTCTTTCCTTGAGGTCATCATCATGTGTATTCATCCTGTTTATGCAACGATCATCAACTCTATCCGCCGATATCATGCGGAAGGCGACCATGCCGCCGCACAGAAATTGAAGAATCAACTCCCCTGCTTCACTCCGGCAGGCACATTTGACGGAGCGCATGCCATCAAACATTTTCTGCTCCCCAGCCATATTGTCGGGCTTGATTACGACCATGTAGCCAATCGCCTGGAAGTTATTCAACGATGCGCGGCAGATCCTCATACGGTGGCAGCAATAGAAAGTCCGACCGACGGTGTGAAAGTCTTCGCCTATGTGGAAGGTATCGGAGGCCGCCATCGTGAGGGGCAACAACTGGTGAGCCGTTATTACAACCAGTTGCTCGGATTGGAAAGCGATCCGGCATGTAAAGATGAAAGCCGCCTCTGTTATTTCAGCTATTCCCCCAACGGTTATATTGCCAGTCTCTATCAGGCATTTGTTCTGGAACCGCCTGTGAAAGAAGCAAAATTTCTTTCTGAAAATGAAGTACTCCCTCCCTTTCCTCTTCAAAATAATCCTCCGGAAAATGTATCTGAAGAAGAAATCTCTCAATTTATTTCGTCCTATATTTTCTTTCATCCGCTAACAGCCGGTCAACGCCATTCCAACGTCTTCAAACTTGCCTGTGAAGCCTGCCGCCGGCACTATCCCCAGAAAAGCATATTACGCGAACTTACCGCATTTTTCGAACACACGGATTTTCGTCCCGAAGAGCTAACAAGTGTTTTATCGTCTGGATACAAACAAGTTAATGAACATGCATTCACTTCCACCCCAGCCAATGAGCCCTCCTTTCAAAAGGACATAAGGACAAAAAGACCTTATGGTACTACAGAAAATTCCGATGCCGACGACGAAGCCTATTGGTTGGGAGAGGAATTCCGGAAGGGAACTCCTTTATTTCCCCGAAGTTTGTACAATAATCTTCCCGATTTACTGAATGACTGTATCATTGAAGACGGAAGCGAACGCGAACAAGATGTCGCTCTCCTTTCCGATCTCACAGCCTTGAGCGCAGCACTTCCACAGACTTTCGGAATCTATAATCATAAGAAATACTCCACGCATATATTCAGTGTCATACTTTCACCTGCCGCCAGTGGTAAAAGCATCGCCCAAACCGGACGATACCTGTTGGAGGAAATACATTCAGAAATTCTTGCCACCAGTGAATCCATGATGAAAAACTACCAGACTGTACATAGCAATTGGCAATCAGAATGTCAAAAACAGAAAAAGAAAGGAGATGCATGCTCCGAAGAACCGCAAAGGCCTCCTTTCAAGATGTTATTCATTCCTGCCACCACCAGTTATACCCGCATGCAAATGCAGATGCAGGACAACGGTCCACAGGGAAGTATCATTTTCGACACGGAAGCACAAACGCTATCCACAGCCAATCATCTGGATTGTGGCAATTTCGATGATATGCTCCGCAAGGCTTTTGAACACGAAAATATAGAGTCTTCCTACAAGGCCAACGGCCTCATTCCAATCTATATACGCCATCCCAAATTGGCTTTGCTGCTGACGGGTACTCCCGGACAAATAGACGGCCTATTGAGCAGCTACGAAAACGGATTGCCCAGCCGCACCCTGATTTACACTTTCCGAGAGGCTCCGCACTGGAAAGAGATGGGCGATGACTGCATCTCGCTGGAAGATTCTTTCAAACCGATCGCGCATCGTGTTTCTGAATTATATAACTTCTGCCTGGCTCATCCGGTTCTTTTTCATTTCAACCGCCTGCAATGGAACCGTCTGAATGAGATTTTCTCACGTATGCTGTCCGAGGTGGCATTGGAAGGCAACGATGACCTCCAAGCCGTAGTGAAACGCTATGCTTTTCTGGTGATGCGCATCAGCATGATCCAGACCCGTATCCGGCAATTTGAGGCAACCGATCTTTCTCCCGAGATTTATTGCACGGACGCTGATTTTGAGCGTTCTCTTCAAATCGTTCTATGTTGTTACGAACATAGTCGGCTGTTGCACTCATCCATGCCGTCTCCTTCGGTCCGTCCACTGAAGAATCCGGACACTATTCGTAATTTCGTTCAAGAGTTGCCCGACAGTTTCACGACAGATGAAGCGATTCAGATTGGCGCAAAATATGATTTCAACCATCGTAAGGTAACACGTCTGCTAAAATCGCTTAATGGAGTAAAAATCAATAAGATATCCCATGGTTCTTACACCAAGATGAATGAGCAATAGTCACATCTGTCCTTTTTGTCCTTTTGTCCTTTTGAAGAGTGCGGAAAAACATCGGGAGATTTGAAAAAAACATCTCAATGATTGAAATCAAACATTGGGAAGTTTCGATACAAATCTCCCGATGTTTTTTCTTTTTATCTGTGCGCCTGTGTGCGTCATTATGCGTCATGCCGCTTTCCCGATGTAGTACTTTTGTCATGTAATCGATTACAAGGCTATTAAACAATTAAAAATTAATGATTTAAAATTAAAAATTATGGCACAGAATTACACTCTCATGGCTCGTAAGAACCTATTGAAACCTAATGAAACTCCGAAGTTTTATGCAGTGGCACGTAGTGGTCGTAAAGTGACGGTCAAGGAAGTTTGCAAACGTATCACTGAACGTTCTTCTTACTCCAAAGGGGAACTGGAAGGTTGTATCGGTGAGTTTTTGCTCGAAATCGTCAACGTACTGGATGAAGGAAATATCGTCCAGATGGGTGACCTGGGTAATTTCCGTATGAGTATTAAGACCGGTACTCCTACCGATACGGCAAAGGAATTCAAGGCATCGTGCATCAATAAGGGCAAAGTGCTCTTTTATCCGGGTAGTGATCTCCGCAAATTGTGTAAGACGTTGGATTATACACTGTATAAGAGTGATTCTTCCACTGATTTGGATAAAGATCCGCTTCCTGATGATGGCGGTGATGATAATCAGGGAGGTTCCGGCAGCGGGGAAGCTCCGGACCCGGCAGCATAATCAACCGGTTGTTGACTGGTTCTTGAGTTCATAATGTATCAGTAGTATTTATTCTTTAATTCAAATTTATATGAAAAAGCAACTTTGGAAAAACATTCTCCAGTTTATCGTAACTATCGCGACTTCGATCATTTCGGCTATCGGTGTAACGTCCTGCGTGGGACATTAATCTCCTGCTGACCGATATGGAAAATTCAGAAGAAAGCTATCTCCCACGTGAGATTAAGTTGTTGGTGATTCATTGCAGCGCGACGCGCTGTAATGTTTCCTTCACCGTAGAGCAGCTTCGACAATGTCATCTACAACGAGGTTTCAAAGATATAGGGTATCATTTTTACATCACCCGTAATGGAGAACTTCATCATTGTCGCCCGGTATCGGAGCCGGGCGCGCATGTGCGAGGTTTCAACCGGCATAGTATTGGAATTTGCTATGAAGGTGGTTTGGATGAAGAAGGTCGTCCGGCGGATACGAGAACACAGGCGCAGCGCTTTGCGCTACTTGACTTGTTGACGATTCTCAAACATCAGTATCCGGATGCGCAAATCCTGGGACATTATCAGCTTAGTGCTTCGATTCATAAAGCTTGCCCATGCTTTGACAGTCGAAAGGAGTATATGGATATATAAAAAAAGAACTACGGGAGTTGGCGAAAGTGCAGTCTCCCGTAGTTCTTTTTTATGTTTATATCACTTATAGTTCTCCCGGCTTTCCCAAGTAATAGGTAATAAGCCGTACTTCTCTCACAGAAAATGCCTTTGTCTTCGGATGAAAGTCAGTAGATAGTATCTCATTCATCAGCGGCTTGCATCTCCGCATCCACCTCCGGAGTTTATTGACCGAAGCACGAATCGTCAAATCTGGAAAATACATCTGGGCTAACTCTTGTTTATTATAACATTTCACTACAAAGTCTGAATGTTCCATCGTTTCTTTATTACCGTTTTCTATGCTATAAAGTTACAAATATTTCAACATATAAACAAAGAAAACTGATATTATTATCCAGTATAATGAGAGTAAAAAAAATATCAACGATCTTCACAGACAGTTGATATAGTGGGAAATTCACATCGGCTTTAACCTCCGATGTCAGGGCGTAGATCAGAAATGTACCGTCGTACGATTTCCAATCCACAATGTAGGAGAATCATGCCCTTACAGCATGAAGCTAGGGACCTACATTTTTTTCATCTCACATACGAAACACTCACGTGTTTATTACATCTCAACATTTTATTTTATACCATATCTTATTAATTCATTGTATAATTATTAGGGCGGTGTCCATGATTACAGCAATCTGTCTTTTATCTCTAAAGTCCACGAAATAAAATAATCATGAAAAAATTATTTATAATGTAACTCCTTTAATAAATTACGATTCCATAGTTTACGCTCACAGTCAAATATCCACCCCCATTTATTGAAATACTTAATTGCATTCTGAATGTGTATCTTTAGCATTTTTTTATTCTTATAAGATGCCGCACGATGAGCATGTACAATAGTAACTTCCGGCCAAAACATCGTCCGATAATATTTATGCATTCTTCTAGTAATATCAATATCTTCAAGATACATAAAAAAGCGTTCATCAAATAATCCGACCTTATTAAAACAGTCTGTGCGGAAAAACATAAAACTACCTTGATGATAAGGAATATCTATGGCCTGCGTATGATCATTAAACTTTAGTAAATATCGTTCATCCATTCTACTTATCATCTTCTTTGGTAAAAACCTACGAAAAATAAGATTGACAGGTGTAGGTAATAATCTACATGTATATTGCATCTTCCCATCTGGATATATAATATTAGGCTGTACTTGAGCTACATCTAAATTCTCATTCATATACTCAACCAATTGTTCCAACACCTTCGGATCGAAGTAGACATCAGAGTTAAGAACTAAATGATAGATCGAACTTGAACTCAAAACTTTCCTCAAAACTTGATTATGTCCAGTACCATATCCCACATTCTCACTACTTATATATTCTACATTAGCATAATTCAAACAAAAATCCTGAATATACTTTTCATTTGAATTATCAACGATGTAAATTTTTAAAACAAGAGGAGATTTTAATGATTGTAGGCATTTAGTGAGTTCTTTCACATCGGTCTTATAAGTAACAATAGAAACTGTAATCATTTTATATAAGTATAGAATAATTCAACATCTGCAATCTATTTTTAGGGGATAAAAAAAAGAAAAATAAAAACATCACTTCATTACAAAAGCAGTGAGATCAAGAATAAGATAATGTAGATATATCACTAATAAGCTAGATTGTTATTTTCTACCACTACAACCAATTCTAAATCGATACCAATCAAAATATTCAATTTCATTTTGCTTTTATAATACGAAAAATTGAGTTATAAAATATAATCCATCGATACCTAATTCTAAAGCTCCATGACCACCCACTTTTTTCTCCTGATGACGACGCATTGTTACCGTGACGACGATACCACATTAATGACTCATCAATCAATATTCCACGGAATTTCAAATGGAGTATAGCAGCTGCCCACATATCGTGCCATAATATATTCTTCGGAAATGGAAGTATAAACTTCAATGTATCACTCTTGAACGCCATAGTACATCCCAAATAACGCATTTTCCACAAATTCTGCCAGTAGCCATATCTTGTCTTTCTCAAAGTAAAGAAATCTATACCTTGCGATATTAAATTACTATCAACCATTTCAGCATTATGAACCACAAAATCATAATTATCAAATGCCTCCATCACTCTTTTAACCTTCCCTGGCATCCATACATCATCTTGATCACAAAGAAATATATAGTCTCCCGTTGCATGTTTTATAGCGTTTTCAAAATTAGACACTACACCATGTTTTCCATCATTTTTATAAATCCTAATCCGAGAGTCATTAAAAGAAAAAAGAATATTCAAAGTAGAATCTCTACTTCCATCATCTGAAATAATAATTTCATCATTCTGAGATAGTTGTAATAAGATAGAATATATTTGATCTTTTATAAATGCTCCACCATTATAAGTAGCAATGCATACACTTATAGACATTTTTTATAAGTTTTAAAGTCCAACATAACCCTTCAACATTATGAATGACAGCAATTATCACAACGTAGAAAGATAGCAGCTAACTTTCATAAATACTAAGACATTAATATTTGTATTTTTATCAATATAGATATTATATGAAACGCTATAGAAACAATACTAATTTTTATCATATCGTCCATGCTCCATATAAGTATACATGTAAATTAGAACAATCATTCCTGTAGAATTAATCAAATAAGGATTAGTAGCAGATGCAAACATATAAATAGCCCCCCCTATAGAAATAGGAATTCCCAACGGATATACAGCCTTTTTTTTCCACAAAAAATATATTGGGTAAAAACAAACAAATAATATCACCAAACACCCTATACCATAGAAACGCAGTAATTCTAAATAAGTCCATTCCATCAGTGGAACTTCACTACCAAATCCTTTGGAATATACCATACCTCCTGGTCCCATTCCAGTAATATAAACCTGAGGAGATTTAGATAGTAACTGATAATAAGTCTCCATATGATCTAACTTAGTTTCGTTAGACGACTCTTCATCAGTCATCAGATTGTACATAAGCATAGCCAATATGCAAAACACAAATGGAATTATTATATGAAAGAGCCATCTATGTGTACACCAAATCCGATATAATAAAGCACCTCCAATAATCATTATTATCGACAATAAACAAGTTCTGTTTCCACCACAAAAAAGAGCTGTACAAAAAAGTAGAGATAGAAAGAAATTCATTAATCTATTTTTACGTTGATTGAGTAATTTAAAAACATTCACACAAGCTGGTATAACAATAAAAATCAATGGTGTATAATAAACAGACACAAACTCACGCCCCAAAAAAGTCCTTTCTGACAAATAAATAACAGGAGGTTCCTTAGAGTATGCAAACTCTTCAAGTAAAATTCTCAATTCTGGAAAGTTTAAAATAATAACATAACATATAATTGTTGCCACTGATAATAAAATGGAAGGTAACCAGATTATTTTATTAATATTAATATATTTATCCCATAACAACAAACTTAACAAAAAGAATGTCGTCAAATATTGTTGTAAGAAATTCACTTCATGGTTAAATCCATATAAGCGTCCCCAAAGAAAAGACAACAACGAAATACACTCTATTATGCATAAAATTTTTAAATACTTAATATTTATTTTTTTGCCATATAAAAGCAATAGACATAAAAGAAGAAAAAGAAACAAATTTAACTTCATTCCGGTAAAAATATTCGCAGCATCAAATATGGCAACTGTCACGAATAAATTCAATACGAAATTTAATATTCTATTTTTTCTTATTACCATGTAAATTTCCGATTTCGGATTTACCTAATAGATAGTTAGTCACATATACACTCAAGAAAGAAAAACTATGTGTTTGCCATAATAAATGAACAGTTCTCTTTATTGTGACAAAGAAATATGAAAAATAATCCAGTAGGTGTTCTCGTTTACAAGCCAAAGCACAATATAAGAATATTTTATACCTCATCATCAATTTACTTAAATTTTGCTCCTCAATGGAAAAGTCCTGTAAACACACAATTTCCCCGATTGCATAAAATTTTGGATAAATCTTTCTAAATTTCTCCATAAATCGTATATCTGAAAAATCTAGCATTACTTCCTCATCATAACAACCTACTTTATAAAAAGCATCTACATTAATCATTATCCCACTATTAATCGGAGCAGCTTCCTTAAAATCCAATATGCCTGATTTTATTATAGAAGAAGGATGAGATCCTTTACAAATATAACGGGTAGGTGAAATATAGCGACCATCAGAAATTTGATGAATAGGAACAAACATCTTTATAGCTGGATAGTTCATAATTGACTTGATATATACATCAATAGCTCCAAGTGGAAATGTAGTATCCTGATCCAAAAGCAGCAACCAATCAAAATGTGCATATCGTGCATATTGAGCTGCTGTATTATATGCCACACCCAATCCACGATTTTGAGGATCATGCACATATATTACATTCTTACCATGTACTTCTTGGGGAATAGAAGAATTATCATATACAAAGATAGGTTCATTTCTATCCTGCAGTAATGATTGATAAGATTTTGAATCTTCTAGTTTACATTTATAAAGAACTATTACATAAAGGATTTTCATCAAAATAACAAATATCTTAACAAGTTTATTTTCTTATCCAACATATATATTGCGCATTATAAATTAATGGATAGACTACTATCGCTACTAAAAACTACCACTCTCAAATCTTGTTTATTCTTTATTTTCAAGTCTCTTTTTATTATAAGTGCTTTTCAGCGATTCCTTAATAAAATACAAATTGCGAATACATTTTCCAATATAATACGCTAATCTCCCCACTGAACTAAACACTAGACCACGAAAATCTCTTTGAAAAATTTCATCATGAGCATTCGCACTTATCCCTGTCATATCATAAAGTGTTATGATCTCATCAACATATATAAAACAAACTTTCTCCGCCAATAAATTTAGATTATAAGCATAATCCGCATATATCCTATATTGAATATCATAAGAATGAGTAGTGTAAACCACCTTAGGGTAAAAAATAGCCTGATGTGAAACATTAGTAACAGCCCATTTTATTTTGTTAAATTGTCCCCAATGCTTTGTACCCCTTCCCTTAAATAATACACTCCCATAATACACTGCATCAAGATCTGTTATTTGGCTTACAACATTTTTAATCACATCATTCGTATAAAACAAATCATCAGCTCCCATAAAAATTAAAAAATCACCAGTAGCTACCTCAAGCGCTTTATTCATTGCATCGTAAATACCCTTGTCTTGCTCACTCAACCAATAACTCAATTTGTCAGCATACTTGCTAATAATATTCACTGTACCATCTGCAGAAGCACCATCAATAATGATATACTCTATATAAGGATAGCTTTGGTAAAATACTGACTGCATAGTTTCTTCCAATGTAGCCGATGCATTATATGTGACAGTTACTACACTAACTTTCATGATATACTTTCTCTCTATATCCACACAATAGACTTTATAGTAATTACAGATCTAAATGAAAATTATATATTTATATACAATTGGATTATTTCTTCTTAATCTTATTTTTCAAAATTTTCAATATTTCATGAGGAGAACCCGCCAAAAAAATATCACGCAACTTAATAATTCTAATTTTCTGTTTATACCATAAGAAAGGAATATTGTAAGGAAATACAGGTTGATCATATATTTCAAAAGATGCCATATCTAAATCCATACTAAGCCGACTCAATATATAGTCATTTATATAACGACCACGAATATATCCAGCTGCCCGAAAAGTATTCAGAGTTTGAACAGAATAGAAATTTGGATATTTAGACCATACAAAAGTACCATAAGTCTCAAATTCAGAAAAATAGGGTCCTTTCTCTCTATGTTCCAAATCAAATTCACATGCATTAATACATTTTTCTACCCAATCTCCACCTTCTACATCTTTATTGAAATTTATTACATTAAGTAATTCTTTCATAATTGTAGAGTTAAACATCATGTGTTCTGCGATAAAAGAAAAGGAAGCTATTTTCTCCAAACCAAGCAATCTCTTTAATGTATGAAAATAAGCTGGATGAAACTCACGTTTCATTGTAAATCTAGGCTTCCCCAGCTCATCAAAATACTGAATATGAGACAATGGCAAAGTATCTGCATCCCAAGACAAATAATACTCTTTAGCATACTCTGTTTGGGCAAACCCCATCTTTAAGAATTGCTGAAAATACCATCCCTGCCCCTCATAAACTTTTTTATTTGCTAAATATTGTTTTATCTGATCATACGAAAGTTCATTTATTATATTATTTTCATTTAGCAGCCTCACTAAATTATCCGATTTCAACAACTTTTTAAACCTTGAAAAATTCTGCTCATTCGTTATAATATAAATAAATTCAGCATCAGTTAGGTATTTCCTAATATAAGAAACGACACGAGGTAGAAAATCACAATCCTTTGTAGCAACAGGTATTATGATATCGTACATTTTTTTTCCCATATGCTTATCACAATGATATTATAGTTTTTCATATTAATATACTGATTCAACTAACTTTGCTGGTATCTCACTCCCATTATGAAAGTTTTCATAGACACTATGATAAATATCTGTTAATCGATGAGTAGCTTGGTTAAGCTCCCAAATATTAGTATAGAATTCACGAGCTTTTTTAACCATAGACCTTCCTAATGTTTCATCATTAACTAAACGAAGCATATTATTTGCCATATCCTGATAATCACCTATATCTGAAAGTAAAACAGCCTCACCATTATCATTAATTCGAGGTGTACCTTTAGTTTTAAATGTAACCACAGGTAATCCCAATATAATACACTCTATTATTGTACCTGATATTAAATCTATTTTAATAGGAACTAACCCATAACGCGACTTGATAACTTGCTTCAAAGCATCAACATGTGTTGGTAAATAGCCACTAAAAGTAACGTTTTTTTCAATACCCAATTCTTTAACCCTCTCCATTAATTGTACATAAGTAGATACTGAATAATCTCCAATAATATTCAATGTTAGATTAGGATTATCTTTATATGCTAAACCAAATGCCTCTACGGCATCAGCTCCTGCTTTGGAAATATTAGCTGCATAATATACAAAATCAAATTCTTTTTTTACATTAGTATCAATGTCATATTTCGGCATAAAAAATGTATAACGCAGAAATTGGGCAGTCGGATTGTATCCAGCTGCAACCTCCCTATACCAATAAGAATCGTGAGCGATATAATGACAATGCTTAAATAATGCTTGTTCTACCTGCACATTCTCCTCATAAATACGAGATTCCATAGGATAATTCTTTAAAAAATCAGGATCAGATAATGCAGTCTGCAACGTTAATATAAATGGCACTTTATTAATATCAAACTCCAAACCTACAAGAGTATAAAAGGGACACTCAGCACCAATCATATTTATAACATCAGGATGAATCTCATTAACAATCTTCTTTATCATCGAGACATTATGACGAAATCTTTTAAATATATCTTTTTTAATATGCCCTACAGACATTATTTTCGCCCAAATTCTTCCTCCCCCTGTTTGCCTAAAGCAGTGATAATGTATATTATTCACAACAAAATCGGTACGCTTTCCTTTTAAACCTGGATGCGGAATAACGGCATGCAGTTCTATATCATTAACTCCTTCAAATTGTTGAAATAACAATGTATTCCAAATACTATAATCGCGATAATTACTTATCGGAAGCCCTAACAGTCGTTTTATTATATTCTTTAGTTTCCAATTATCCAAAGAAATATGTTCTCTGATAGTAATATTAGAAACATGGCATATCAATGCTACCTTTAGTTTTTTTCTTTGCATGAATCTTATTTTATTCCTAACTCTGTAGATAAGATCTTTGAGAAATTGTCACTTCCGTCGTGAAAAAGATGACAAGAATCCCAACAATCACAATACTTTTTAATGTTTCCAAAATGATAAAGAGAATAAACCCATTTAAGCAATATTATTTATAACAAGAAAAATATTTCAATATTCCTTTTATTGGTCTTACAACTGGTCTAACCAATCTTTTCATCCGACTTTTCAAGCTAAAAGGATAGTTGAATAGTATATTAAATGACAACTCGTCATATACTTTATTAGGAATTACATTTATTATTTTATTAGTAACTTGATAATTTTTCTTTTCTAAATCAATAGATTTATTTGTAGCATTCTCTTTTCCCGGAGCATGTGTTCCAACAATCCCAACATTTTGAACAAGATGTTCTATTGGAGCTACAACATAAGTTTTTTGTCGAATACAATTCAAACTAAACATGTAATCCCAACAATGTGTCTTATTTAAAAAATCATATATATTTTTATAATAGGACTTCCAAAACTTTACTTTCCTAGTATCGCCTATAAAGTATTTCTCAAATATATGTTCATTCTCAATTATATGCTTAACGTCAATATTAAAATCTGCATTTATCCAACGATCACGCCATGAAGCCCATCCAAACATAAAGAAACTAGAAGTAATGACATGATCAGCCCCATCATAATCTAACCCTTCAACATAATTATCTCCAGATATAACACAAATGCGCTTATCATTCTTGTACTTATTAAGAAAATGTTCGCAATACATAAAAAAGGCTTGGGATGGCACACAGTCGTCTTCCAGTACTATTGCCTCTTCCTCATTTCTAAATACCCAATCTATAGCACCAAAGGTAGAAACATAGACATCAACATATTCATCACGAAAAAAAGTATATAATTCACAATCCCAATCAATCTCTTTTACCCATGAACGAATTTCTTCATTATTCTTCATTTCTTCAGGATAACCGATTCGTGCTTTATTACTATAAAAATATAATTTCTTAGGTTGTGCTTTTTTTATTTGCTCAAACACTTGCCGCGCATATTTTGGACGAGCAAAAGTTTCAAACAAAACCGCAGTATTGACCATAATTACAAGTGTTTATTCAAAAATTTATTATTGATAACTGACAAGATTAAAGCTTTCTCTTCAGCTGACAAGCCGAAAGAATAGACCGTAAAACATGTATAGGCAAATGAAATCAACGTTGCAAACAAAACGTTCAAATTTTCCTCTAACAACAAATAATGTAAAATACCATAAGGTAACACTATCATGGCTATTCTTAAAGAAGGGTATAT
Organism: Bacteroides sp. D2; assembly: GCF_025147085.1. Taxonomy (NCBI): domain Bacteria; kingdom Pseudomonadati; phylum Bacteroidota; class Bacteroidia; order Bacteroidales; family Bacteroidaceae; genus Bacteroides; species Bacteroides sp. D2. Next base: position 5,920,108 of record NZ_CP102261.1, read on the forward strand.
TGTGAACATCCAATAGCTCATAAAATCAAATGCAGATATTTCTCGCATAATAAAGCACTGGCAAATGAGAATTATAACATACATAAATACATTCATCACCATAAGTAGATAAGGCGGATAACCAAAGTGAAATAATATTGCACTGATAGGAAGTGCTATTAGCGTGAGTGTACTATAAATAATCTGATTTTTACGAATTTTACCTGATGCTTGTATTGCAGCATCAAATCCATTCGCCAAACACCAAAGCATACCATTAACTATCATAAGAATAGTAAATTCGTAAACATATTCAGGTACCTCAACCAACCATATTTTCAATATACCTTGTAAATTAAGAATAATCGGTACTATAATCAAACTAAATAGCAAAAATGAATATTTAGAAATGCTATAAACAATTGAAATGGATTTTTGTGCATTAGTCCCAGCTTCCTTCATTATCTGCGGAACAGCAGCTTGAGATAAATTACGAACAAACAACATAAGGTAGCTATATACCTGATTTGCTATACCAAATGCAGCATTAAGTGCTAGACCAAAATATACATTTATAATATTTGATGCTACCTGTACTTGTGCCACACAGGCTATTGCTCCCAAAATAATCCATATAGAATAACCTGCAACCTCTCTATATAGTTTTTTGTCTGAAACCCACTTATACCTGATATCATCCTTATTAAAATGTAAATTATAAAGAATATTAGAAATAAAGATAATTAAATTGCTGATGAATATAATCACACAATATAATCGCAAATGATTATAATCGGAATATGACATCCAAAGGATTAGGGAAAATTGAATAAACGTGCGCACTATTTCAATTCCAGAAGTAAAAAGAAACTTTTCTTTTACCATAATAAGGCTGGAATATGGAATACCAATAAGTGAAATAATGGCAGTCAACAGACTAAAATAAAAAACAAAATAAGCATCAGCAGGTACGGCATTCTCCAAATTCATATAATGATTAATGTAATAAACACCGCTTGGACCACCTATAAACAGTAGAAATATAGCCATGAGTATAAAAATATTTATGCTCAGAGAAAATACCTTTGCTACATCTTGATTATTCTTTTTTCCTAATTCTACTGCCAAATATCTATAAGAAACTGATTGTAGAGCAATACCTGCAGAATTAATCATTACGACAATACTACCTACTACATTATAGAGACCATAGTTGGTAACACCAAGTGCATTAAGTACAATTCGAGAAGAAAACAACCCTACAGCTATAGACACGAAAAGCTTAACATATAATGCTATCGTATTAACTGTTATTCGTTTGTTTTCTGGAGTCATGCAATACTATTGTTTTTGTTGAAGTGCCTCTACAAGCGTAGTTGAAGGTAACATATTCAATGCGTTTTTTAGTTTCATGGCATTCAAACGTAAGCATCTAATATTTCCATCTCTACGCGCTTCTTGTCCAAAATAAGAATCTTTGCAAGGAACATCAAAAAAGTCAAACAATGTTTCTATAAGTTCACGAATAGACTGAAACTTTCCTCCTCCCATATTATATACCCCCGATGGTAAACCTGAATTTATGGATTTAGAAATGATGTTGAACACATCTTCCATAAGGATAAACTCTCTCGTTTGGGTTCCTGCACTAAAACGTGGTTCTTCCGGATTCAGTCCCTGCTTATATGCCTGTAAATATTGTAAAACGTATGGAATTAAGCGAGTACCTGGTTTAAAATCATCATACGAAAACATATTAGGTAAAATGAAATGCCAATAAGTAAAATCTCCCCAAAAACTTGCCATATAACGACTATACAAACGCTTAGAAAGTGCATAATCATTGGTTACTGGCAACAAGCTACAAATAATCTCTTCTTCCGTAAAAGCCTTTCCATCCTCATTATTCACACCTATTTCCATGTAAGAACCAAAAGATATATAAACACCATTATAACTCTGTTTTTTTAGATTAAGCGTGATATCAATGGGCACTTGTACATTTAGTTGATACATTAGCTCAGCATCTGTATTAAGTGCAGCTTGAACACCCGCACCAGCTGCATAAATAATCACATCAGAATCTATCAAAGGTATTACATCTAACGAAACTTTCACTAAATCAACATGTGTAAAAGTTGTACATGAATATCCTATGGGGGTACCCAATCCATAAACATCAACCTCATTCTTCAAATCCATAAAGTATTTGGTAAGAGCAACAGACAGCATACCATTAGAACCAATAATTGCTATTTTCATAATTACTTTAGAAACGTATTAATTTCCTTAACACATAGTTCGTAAACATCTTCGTGCATATAATTCTTATACCAATCGACTACAAGCTTTATGCATTGGTTCATGTCCATTCGGGGGGTCCACCCTAGACGAGTCTTAACCTTATTAATATCAAGCATCAGAAGACTTGCCTCATGCAAAGCCCCCAAATTAGAAGAGTCACGAAGTTCACCTCTCCCATAATTCTTAATAATCTCTGTTGCTACTTCCCAAACAGTAGCAACAGAATCTGTTTCCGGTCCAAAATTCCAACCTTCGCAGTATTCTGTAGGTGCATTCCACATCTTTTGTGCAAGAAGCATATAACCGCTCAATGGTTCTAGTACGTGTTCCCAAGGACGCACAGCTTTAGGAGAACGGATGTCAATTGGAGTTCCTTCTTCAAGTGCCTTGATGCAGTCAGGAATTATTCGATCAAGAGCCCAATCACCACCTCCAATTACATTACCAGCACGGACACTAGCTATCGATTTCCCATGTTTATCATACTGTGCCGGATTAAAGAAACTTCTCCGCCATGAAGAAATTGCTATCTCACAAGCTCCTTTTGATGAACTATAGGGATCATATCCACCAAACGGATCATCCTCTTTATAACCATCACACTGTTCCTTATTCTCATAACATTTGTCAGTAGTAACCATTACACCTACTTTCACACTATCAGTTGCTCGAATAGCTTCCATTATGTTGATGGTACCCATTACATTTGTTTCATAAGTTTCAACTGGAATATCATAGCTTAGCCGTACTAAGGGTTGAGCTGCAAGATGAAACACAATATCCGGCTGGTATTTTACAAAAATTTGTTTCATCTTCTCACCATCACGAATATCAGCACGGATATCAGCCGAAATTTTATTACCGATTTTACTTAAAACGTAATTATCACGATTTGTAAGTGGTTCCTTAGCTATACCAATAATCTCCGCACCCAATTCATGCAACCAAATACTCAGCCATGAACCTTTAAAACCGGTATGACCTGTTACAAGAATTCTTTTATCTTTATAAAAACTATTGAATATATCGATCATAATTGATAAGTTATAGTATCAGAAGGGTTATATAAAAGATCTGTGTAAGCCAATACGATAAAGTTATCATTACTTACATTTTCAAATATATGTGCTACATTATTGGGTACAAACACCAAAATAGCCTCTTCAAGAGACATCATTATTTCCATCTTTTCATGTGTCTCTATATCTTCAAGCTTCAGTTTAGCCTTACCCTCAATAACTGTAAACCATTCTACAGCTCTTGGATGATAATGCCCTCCTTTTGCCTGCCCCTTTGTACCCATAGTTAAATAAACTTCTCCTGTATGAGAAGGTATATTCTCTTCTGTTCCAGTAATTGCCTTGAAGAACCAACCCCTTTCATCTTTAATAAGACGACGAGGAATAATTTTTATTCTATCTTTCAACATCATATATTACCACTTTTTCCAAGGAGCCCTCTCTAAATCAAGAAGCTTCTCAAGCATTTCCATCTCACGTTTGTTGTCCATACACTGCCAAAATCCTTTGTGACGATACGACATTAATTCCCCCTTTTCTGCTAGTTTAACAAGAGGATCACGCTCAAATACTGTAGAATCATTTTCGATATAGTCAAAAATCTCTGGATTAAGAACCATATATCCAGCATTGATAGAAGCTCCATCAGAAATTTCTTTCTCACGAAAAGACTTCACTGCATTATCACCACCAATATCAAGCACTCCCTTCTCCTGTCTCAGTACAACTGCTGTTAGACTCGCTATCTTTCCATGCCCCTTATGAAACTCCAATAATTTATGAATATCCACATCGCAAACAGCATCTCCATAAGTCATAAAAAAAGATTCATTGCCTATATATTTTTGAATTCTTTTGATACGCCCTCCTGTCATAGTGCTAAGACCTGTATCAACCACTGTTACTTTCCATGGTTCACAATGGCTCTCATGAATAGTCATTATTTTTTTTCCTTCAGTATAATCAAAGGTAACATCACTATTATGTAAAAAATAGTTAGCAAACCATTCCTTTATATATTGCTGACGATAACCTGCACAAATTATAAACTCAGTAAATCCATAATAGGCATATTCTTTCATTATGTGCCATAAGATTGGTCTACCACCAATCTCAATCATAGGCTTGGGTTTAAACTGCGACTCCTCTGAAATACGTGTGCCAAACCCTCCAGCTAGAAGAACAACTTTCATATAGGTACTATTGATTTATCATTTTTAAATACTCCTTCCAATCCCCCATATCCATCCAATCTTTTTGGCTAACAGGATATACACCTACACGCCTATCTTCATTCTTAAGCTTCTTAATTAAATGCGTTATATGAAAGAAGTCATCTGGAATATCATTTAAAAGGCTTGGCTCTAAAATATAAAGTCCAGTGTTTATTTTGAAAGTCAAATTAGGTTTTTCTTCGATTGTCTGTAATAGTCCATTCTCTCCAGTTACAATAGTACCATAAGGAATAGAATATGTCTTTAAAGCAGCAACAACAGTTAACTCATTCTTATTCTGACGATGATAATCAAGAATTGAAGCATAATCTTCATCTATCATAATATCACAATTAGAAACAAAAAAAGTCGAACTTATTTGATCTTTTAATAACCTAAGACTACCAGCAGTCCCCATTGGTTTATCTTCTTGAAAATAAATCAATTCATAATCTGGATTAGCTAAAAAATCAAAGTAGTTCTTTATAACATCAGCTTTATAATTTACAGAAAAGTAAAACTTATGACATCCATACGAAACAAAATGATCCATAATGCTTTCCACAATTGTTTTCTCACCAATTGGAATTAAAGGTTTTGGATAAATATTAGTCAAAGGCTTCAATCTTGTCCCCTTCCCTCCCGCCATAATTACAACAGGCAAGTTGATATTTACAGATTTAAAAGCACGAGTTTGAAACAATTCTTCCCACAAAATAACATCTACCAATTCTCCATTCTCATCCAGGACAGGCATACATTCTATACGCTGCTCGATCATCTTATTTTTAATATCTATTTTTTCATCACTAATGCTTGCATATGTGAATTTATTACGCATTACTACTTCAATAGATGAATTCATTGGAATATTTTTTATAACAGCCCTCTGTATGTCTCCAATACTTACAACACCTTTAAAACTATTTTCTTTAAAAACTAAAAGTAATTTTGTCGATATGCGTTCCATTAGTAGCAAGCTATCTATTATGCTTTTATTTATATCGATAACTCGTTGCTCTATTTTTTTTGAATACTTTTTCATCTAATAATCATAATAAATTAAAGTATACTCATTGTTGAATTATTAATATAAACACCTGCCTTCAAGATATTTTTTCGTATAAAGCTATCAGCACTAATAATTACTTTATCACATATTGCAATACCATTGATCAGTACTGAATGGCTGCCAATAAATGAATTTTTACCGACTTTACAATCTCCATTCACCATTACCCCTGTGGAAATATGACAATAATCACCAATCACAGTATCGTGTTCAATATTGGCAAATGTATTGATAATGCACCCTTTTCCAACTCTAGCTCCAGCATTAATACAAGCCTGATGTAATACCACGGTACCTTCACCTAATTTTGCATATCTTGAAATATGAGCAGTGGAAGCTATAACAGTAGCTAAATGTCCTCCTGCTTTTTCTATCTTATCATGAAGGTGAATACGAAGAGAAGCGTCTTTTATAAATCCTAAAGTTACTATAAAATCACAATCTTCTGTATATAAGAAAATATCATCATCTGTACCTATAATAGTATAATCAAGAACTTTCTCTCCTACACGAGAAGAAATATCCAATATACCTTTAATAGTATAACCTGCACTTTCAGCAGCTTCTATCACAGATTTACAATGACCACACCTCCCACTAAAATCAAAGAGCGCTCCATTATTCTGTTACAATCTAACACTACTAGGTATATTAACAACTCTATCTGCAAACCAAATAGTGTTTCTCAAACCGTCATTTTCACAGTTCTTAAACATTGGAAGTCGAGTCATTAATTCCCAAATTGGACGGGTCATTACTCCATTATCGTTTGTATATTCCAAAAATTCTAACTGGGCAGATTTGTCTTTTAGAATAACCACATTCAACCAATAATTTGAAAAACAGCCTTCCGGTTCTTCAAAAAAATCGATACCATCTACTTTTTTAAAAAAATCAGCATATTCTTTAGCAATCTTACGCTTACTTTTTATAAACTCATCCAAACATTCCAATTGTGCACATCCAATAGCTGCATTAATATTTGGCATACGATAGTTGTATCCAATTTGATCATGAACAAACTTCCAACGGTGAGGAACCTTTGCTTGAGTGGTAATATGTTTTGCCAATTTACCCAATTCTTCATCTTGGAAAAGTATCATTCCTCCACCTCCTGTTGTGATAGTTTTATTCCCATTAAAACTAATAGCGCCTACTTTTCCAAATGTTCCTGTATGTTGACCTTTATACTTACTTCCTATACTTTCTGCAGCATCTTCCACTAACTCTAGATGATATTCAGCACAGACTTGCACCAATTCTTCTATACGAACAGGATGCCCAAAAGTATGCATAGGAACGCATGCTTTCACTCTACGGCCTGTATTCTTATTATAGCATTCACCATTTCTAATCACGGAATTTTTCCTTAGCCATTCCTTCATAGAATCAGGAGATAACCCCATTGTTGACTTATCTACATCTATAAAAACAGGATATGCCCCTATATAGCTTAGAGCATTACAAGTAGCAACAAATGTCAAAGCCTGTGTTAAAACCTCATCATCACGTTCAACTCCACAAAGCATCAAAGATATATGGAGAGCATTTGTTCCACTAACGCAAACCACAGCTTTCTTTGCCCCGGCATATTCTGCCATTTCTTCTTCAAAACGGTCAACAAATTTTCCAACACTTGAAACAAATGTAGTATCTATACAGTCTTCCAAATATTTCTTTTCATTACCAACAAATTTCGGTACACTCAAAGGAACAAAGTCTTTTGTACCATAAAGCTCATGAATAAAATCTACTACTTTAGCAAGGTTTACCATAACTTCAATTACATTTTTTGGTCCAAATTCTTACCTTTTTCTTCATGCTCAAAATTGGGGATGAAACGTTTTATAGCTTTTACCACTTCCTCCTTTGTAAAATCAGGATCAGCAAAAATGGTCTTCATCTCATCAAAAAAAGTTTCAATTTCAGACATTGGCCTTTTTTCAACTTCTTCAATTACCCCTAAGCTAGCAAAACGATCCATATTGATTTTTTCTCCTGGCACATAAAATTCTTCATATGTTTTTTCACCTGTGGTATCACTTTTGAAAAAAACAACAGGATACTCTTTATCATTAAATTCCATTTTAGATGCAAATTGCTTTGCTTCTTCATCTGTTACAAAATCTTTCTTATCATACCCGATTGCCTTTATATATTCATCACAAATTGAAGAGAAAGTCAACATCTGTTTTTCTCCCAATTTAGGGAAAAAGATTTCACCATTCTTACCCAATATACAGGCTAACATACATATTTGCCCACTCTCTTCTGGAGAAACAAAGTAACGTTTCACATCGGTAGGTGCAGCTAAAGGTTGTTTCTTCGTGACACGCTGTAACCATCCATCTGGTAAAGATCCATTAGAGAAAGCTACATTTGCAAAACGAGCTGTTGTCACTTTAAATTTAGAAGTATACGCCATAATCATATCTTCCATAATACGTTTGCTAGCTCCCATTATATTAACCGGATTAGCAGCTTTGTCAGTAGAAACACAAAAAAAATGCTTTGGGGGATAAATTGTCAATAAATCCAAAAATCTTTTAGCTTTAATATCATTATTCTCAATAAGTGCTTGTACTGAATACTTATCCTTTTCACTACGAACATGCTTATGAGCAGAGAAATTAGCTACAATATCAAAGCCTTTTTCATGACAAAATATTCGTTCAAAAATAGGATCGTCAAAGTTCAGTGTATATGTCCGATATTCAGTGGGAATATACATTCCATATGTTGAACGTAAATCACGCGTCAATTCCACTAGTCCATTTTCATTCAGATCAATCACTATTAATTTAGACGGTTTAAAAGGTAGCATAGCCCTAATAAAAGAAGAACCAATAGAACCAGCTCCGCCAATTACACAAACACTCTTATCTTCGATCTCTGTTTGAAGTACTCTTTTATTAGCTTCAATATCTACAGCAAATATGCTTGTCGAACGGCAAACAACATGATCTGCAATAAATTTTTTCAAATCAAACATATATTACAATTTTATTTTTTGTAGACAACCAATCACTTTATGTCCTGGATTGATAAATCTCATATCCTCAACAAAAGACTTTTTTGACAACAAAGAAATGTTAATTTTCCATCGATAATATTCAATATATATTTGTCTACGTTAAACATTATCTTCAAAACAGCAAACTATAAATTGTATCAATAAATCCAACATTTACCATAAAATTTTTCATTTCCTCTCTAGTATGCATTCTTTTCTCCTAAGGCCACATTTACTATAGTCTTATAAATTATATATAAATCTAGAAATATTGTCCAATGCTCCATATACCAAATATCAGCCTTCACACGACCTTCCATCTGTGATAGTTCTTTTGTTTCACCACGAAAGCCATGCGTTTGTGCCCAACCTGTCACACCAGGCTTAATAAAATGACGCACCATATACTTATCAATCAGCTGTGCATAGGTTTCCGTATGGACTAACATATGAGGACGAGGCCCTACTATCGACATATCACCTTTAAAAACATTAATAAGTTGTGGAAGTTCATCAATATTAGAACGTCTAAGAAAGTCTCCAAATCGTGTTTTTCGCGGATCATTTACAGTTGCCTGCTTGCTATCTGCTTCCTCATTCACCCTCATGGACCGGAATTTATAACACTTGAAATCTACCCCATTCAAACCAGTCCGCATTTGTTTAAATAATACAGGACCAGGAGAAGTCATTTTTATGACGATTCCTACAATCAGATAAACAAGTGGGAAAATTGTAACTAAAAAAATCCCTGATAATACAATATCAAATATCCGTTTTAATAAACGATTCTCCATTTTACTAAGTGGCTCATATCTCAAATTCAGAATTGGCATATTACCTACCATACTATGCCAGATACGGCGAGGGAAACCTTTACAAACATTAGGAACACCATGGAAATAAAGCAAATGATTCTCACAATAATTCATAACAGAAACATTATAACGCCCCTGATCCATTGATAATGAACAGAACACATGCTTTATTGCTTTTTTTTCGGACATAAAATCTATAAAACTATCAGGGTTACCTAAATAAGAACATTGAGATGAAAGAGCATCATTAGGTCCAATATCAAAATAGCCTACAACCTCATAAATAGATGCCAAAGAACTCTCCATTTCTTCATAAAGCATTTGCATATTATTACCTCCACCAATAAAAACGGCATAACGCTTGTGTTTACCTTTGGTACAATAACTAATCAGTGAATGACGAATAATGATACGATAAATACTCAGAACGACAAAAAGTATAAAAAAATAAATAACAAAAAAAAGAGGAGAAATGATCGAGATTCCACTAAATGCCATGATACATGCCCAGAATACTGAAAATGTTACAATATTCTTCAGTACACGTAGTACAAGCTGATCAGCACGAATTTCCCTGCTATCCCAAGCTTTCCCACGAGATGCAGAACATGCCAAATAACAAAGACTAAGTGAAGTCATCATCAAAGAAACTGTACAAGAAAAAGGCGAATATCTGAATGTCTTCTCCCAAAAGAGAAAAAGAAAAAACAGACTGAAATTCAAGATAATCAAATCTCCCAAAACCGCAATAAGCTCTACTACTTTATTTATCTGATTAGTTGATGCCATATCTCAACAATTGATATTAAGCTCGTATTTCTTTAAACTTATTCAAAAAAAATTCTCCAAACAACTTCCCTAAAAGGACAATACAAACAGATAGGAACATAAACACCAATACATATACCTTTTTACTAGTCCCTGAAGATTTCAACGGTACCACTGCTGGCTCTACAATAGCAAATACGGGCTTCTCCTCCTGGACTTTAGCTCTGGCAACCTGAAGTTGATTTGCAACTTGACTATAAACCTGATAAGCAAGGGTCATATCGTTTTGCAATCGTTCTTGTTCTGCACGTACACTTTGCAAAATGATATCATCGTGAGAATCTATATAGTTAGCATATGTTTTTTGTGCAGCATAATACTCCTGCTGTCGCTCTTTGAATAGTTTTTCCAAATATGCACAATCCTCTTTTGCCTTAAAAGTACGGTAACCTATGATATATTCCTGTAATTTCTTCACAACAGAATCGGCAACTATTGCAGCTACCTTAGGATTTTGCAACGTTACAGTAACAGAAGTTATGGATGTCTTCTTATCTACAGAAGCAGTAATCATATTTTTCAAGGCTTCTATTTTTTGAAACTCTTTATTAGATAGTTCAATTGTACCTCGATTTAATTTATTAAAAGCAAATGATTTATTTTCCTCAATAAATAACGACTTTACTCCACCAATTATCATACCAGGGAATCCGATTACATAATTCCACCAAGGAGAAGATTCCTCATCCAAATAGGTGTTTAAAGTCATAGGTTCGTCTTTCAACGTAGGTATTTTCATTGTAGAAAGCTCTAATAAAAAAGGAGTAGAAGAGACAATATCAGCAGACAAAGAAGCATTTAAAGCATCAGTTCCATCACTTGCAGTAACTCCATTTCCTAAAAAAGAAGCAGCTAAGCCTGATAAACCAGCACCTTTACTACTTCCCATCTCTGGAGAAAGAGTTACTCTAACTGTATACTGTTTGGGAACACTAAATGCTATAATAAGGCCAATAATCCCCCCTATTCCTACTGCTTTATATATTGTCCTACGAAAACTTATAATCTTACGAACAATCTCCTTCAAATCAATCTCTATTATCTCATCTTTGGATTTATTAGATTCAAAAGACAATTTATTATCTATTCGTTGGTCCGTCATAAGAATATAATATATTATTTCTTTATTAAGTTAGCAATAGAAGCAACCATCATTCCCAAAGTACTAAATGTAGTAGCATAACCTAAAATATTACCCATATTAGTCTTTTTCTTGGCTTTACTAGGCACAATTATCTCACATCCCGGTTCGATCTGCTTCTTACCACTACCTTTCACCTTAGTTACCTGACCATTCATATAAACGATGAATTTCTTACTCTTCTTTGCATTTTCAGAATAGCCACCGGCCTGATTCAAGTAATAATCCATATCTTCACCCTTTATATAAGAAACTGTATTCGGAACCATTACAGCACCATTAATTGTAACCGTATTATTATTTTTCGGAATGGAAATCACATCACCCTCACGCAAGACAATATCTGCTGTACTTCCAGGGTTAGCCAATGCTTTCTCCAAATCAATACCGACTGTAAAATGGTCCTCTACACGAACACCCAAAGAGTCCATCATAGCTTCACCCAACTGTCGACTCATCAAGCGGATCACATCACCCATGCGTTTCTTTTCACTTGCATTGGCCACACGAGTCAATTTGGCACCACGTAAATAAGCATAATTCGTTGCACCTCCCGCTTTATTGATTAAGTCCGAAAGACGTTCTTCACGACTGGTCATAGCATAAGAGCCTCCGAACAGAATTTCACCTTCAACAACTACATTCTGTTGAGCCTGATAACCCGGACTACGACGTACATAAACTTCATCGTAAGGTTGAAGGACAAAGCCGGGAGTTCCATCTACAATAAAACCTTCTTTTAGGGAGAATGTATATATCTGGCCGATAGTATCATTATCCACTGTACTACGAGGATTCTTAATTCTACGGGATACATCTACACGAACTACAGAAGCGGCTTCACGTAATCCACCTGCCTGAATAATCAAGTCTTCAAGGGTCATGTTATCCGCATAAGGATAAGAATCCGGTTTGGCTACTTCACCGTGGATTACGACGTTGCCTCTGTCTTCCAGGTCATGAATACTCGGAATATAAAGGATGTCGTTTTTCATCAGGATGATGTTTTGGGAAGTACCGTCCATGATGGCTTTAATGTCTACTGGAACAACTTCGGTAGTCAGATCTTCACGCTGGCGGTAGAGAACGGCACGGTTTAAGAAGGCATCACCGGTCAGACCTTGAGCTTCGTTTACCAGTTCACGGACAGTATTCAGTTTTCCATTCAACTGGTAGATGCCGGGACGATAAACGGCTCCGCGAATTTCAAGTTTGTTGATGAAGCGGTTAAGGATGGCTTCAGCGGTCACAACATCACCGTTTCGCATTTTATAGACACTATAGTCAAGGTCTTTGACTGTGTTTACTTCATATTCCTGTCCGTTCTGACGTACGACACGCAAGGAACGGGTGTAGGCGTCGGCTTCAAAGCCACCGGCATAGCTGATAAGAGTGGATAGACTCTCATCCTTTTTCATTTCGAAACGCATTGGGCGTTTCACTTTTCCGTCGATCTTAACCAATACGTCATAGGCAGGAACTATTACTACATCGCCTTCCTGAAGACGGATATCATCCTGAATGTTTCCTTTCATGATAAATTGGTAGACGTCGATCGTGGCGATATTTTTGCCGTTACGTACCAGCTGCACATTGCGAAGGCTTCCTATGTCACTGACTCCACCTGCACGGTAAAGTGCATGAAAGACTGTGGCAAAAGAAGAGAGGGAGTAAGTACCTGGTTGGACAACCTCACCCATTACATTGATCTGGATAGTACGTATGCTGCCCAAAGTCAGACGGATGTCCGAAGTGGGATCATTCGCATTATTAAGACCATTATATATCTTGTTTAATGTCTTTTTGAGATAGTCATTGGCTTCAGCAATGGTCAATCCGTTCAGGTTGACAGGACCTATTTTTTGAATATTGATCGTGCCGTCAGGAGAAATCTGTTGGCGGATAGTGTTCTGGCTGGCTCCCCAGATATCGATAATCACTTCATCACCGGGACCCAGACGATAGTTCAAGGGAGTGGCGATGTTGACGCTGGGTTCAAAAGTCAGGTTACGGGTGTTGAAAATATTTCGTCCGAAAACCTGATTGCCACGTGCGAGGTCTTGAGTGCTCGGGTGGTCTTCCAGCATATCGGAAGTGTTTTCTTTCATTTCCTCACGAAGGCGTGATTCATTGACATCGGTACCCGTTGCATTGGAAGCATTAACATTGTTTTGTTGTTCATACAGTTGCTTCACACGAGTTGCCTGTTCTTTGGTCACACCTCTACGTGCCAGTTCAGAAGCTAGTTGTTTTTGTTCTTTACCTTGGCGGATGCCATCCTTTACATATTCAAGAACTTGGGAGTCGCTCATGCTTTGAGCCATTAAAGGAGAAAAAACTCCCAACAACAGAATGAATAGAAATACGTTAAATTTTCTTCGTGTTGTCATTGGTGATCTTTGTGGGTTCTACATAACCGATTGGCATATCTACACAAGCACAGCCAAGCATATTTAAACGAACGGCAATCTTACTCTTCCCGCCTACAGTCACAAGTTCGCCAACAAGTCCACTCAAAGGACCTTTTATGACACGAACTTTCTCACCACGCGCTAGTGGAGTATCATTCATACAGACTGCTTCTTCGGAATAATCGAGCATGAAACGGAAACGTGCCATCTGCTCGTCAGGAATAACGGCAGGAGTGCTCTCTCCACGCATCACCATATAACGGCTGACCGTAGAAAATGAAAGGACTTCCATACGTTCTTTTGGATTGACATGTACAAAAACCATCATTGGGAGTAAGACCGTATCAACCATCTTACGACGGTCACTCCATTGATGAATTTGCTGCTGAACGGGAACAAAAGAATCAATTCCCATCTTAGATAAACGCTCGGCAACTTTCTTCTCGTGGTGCATTCGAACGAGTGCTACATACCAGCGTTTTGAGTGTGCTACGCCTTCCCCTGTCCCACTACTAGGCCCGGCATTTACTGATTTCGGTTTCGTTAAAATCATATTTTTTTACCCCATGTTCATCCGTTACTTCTTAGGTAACGGACAACACACATATAGAATACACATCGCTGTGAAAAAAGGAAAAAAATCGATTATGAGGGAATATAAAAGCGGGCACCTAACATTCAATATAAAACATTCTTGAATTTAGGTAATAAAAAGCCTTTGAGCATGAAGATGTTATCCTTCATGTTCAGATAGATTCATGTTGCATATTTTAGAGAAAAAGGAAAAAAAGAAGTTTATTGTTTGTTTGCTATTAATATTTTTACCTATCTTTGTAGCGAATATAATTCCGTTACCTAAGAAGTAACACCAGCATTAAGTCCCTAATCCATAATGCTTTAATAATATAAATCAGAGCATTTTAAAATTACAAACGTAAGAATAATTCAATTTATTTACTTTTGTTCTTTCTTCCAATTCAAAACCCTTTAAATATATCTGTGTTGTTTTAATAGATTTGTGTCCTAGTGATTCGCTAATCATTTCGATAGGTACACCTCTGTACTTAGCAGTCGTAGCCCAAGAATGACGAAGCGTATACGACGTGACGGGCGAATGTAGCCTTAATTTTCTGGACAGGCTTTTCAACTCATTATTAAAACGTCTCAAAGCTGACTGATACTCACGATAGGCTCCTTCTTCATTCCGCTTGTACGCTCCGCTTAATATCCAGAAAAGATAATCTGGATAGCCGGAACTCCGGGCGTCAGATTTATTATACAATCCCCCAATTGCATTCTGCGCTGACTCCAGCACTTCTATACTCATAGGAGTACCGGTCTTGGTACGATTGTACTTCAAAAGCCCCCGCTCCAGATTAGACTTTTCCAAATGGGCTAAATCAGAAAAAGGCATTCCACAAAACTGAAATAACAGATTGGCAATGGCCTGCGTCCGACGAAGCTTTTCCGATTGAGGATCTTTGTTTAATAGCATGTGAAGTTCGCCGATCGGGATAGCTTTCTTCTGACGTGTGTCCACCCCGGTAAAAACATCCCGGAACAAACCATGTACATAAGGAGCCTGATGCATATCGACACCACGATTGTAGATACTACGCAACATACGCATATACGTAGAAATCGTATTGGGCTTCAAACGGGAAGCCATCAGATAGTTGCTATACCTCTTTAGAGTTTCACGGTTTATCTTACTAAACGTGATGGATTGAGTTCCACAAAACTGCGAAAAAGAACGAATAGCGTGTTTATACACATGGGCCGTAGAATAACGACCCTCTTGTCGCAAACAATCGATGTAATTGTTTGCACAAATAGTAAATCGATTTTTTTCCATAAATTATAACTTATCTCATACGTGTTATTAAAAACGTGCGGAATATAGTAAGATTATAGATAAAATGAACCACAATTTTAAATTTACTTACTGTTTTAGATAGAATTTCGAATTATTTCTAAAAAAAATAAGTGAAGCCATGCAGTATTTTCAATAACCGTGCATTTAACTTATAAAAGAGGAAAAAAAGAGAAATCAAACCATATATCATTAAAACCTACAACCTGAGCTTAACAAGTGAAGTGGGGAAAAATAAAAAGAGAGAGAGTTTTTTATACAACGTCCCCAAAAACGAGGAATCCCTGCCAATTTTCGAGTTGGCAGGGATTCATTTTTTTTATCTTCAAGAAGATGATCTTTTTACTTGCAGTATTTGGTTATCAATTCATCTGCATTCGGATCACCCAATTCTTTCGCTTTCTTAAAGTTGCCGCAAGCTTCATCTGTCTTCTTCAGCTGTATCTGGCAAAGTCCCAATAAACGGTAAGCCTCACCATATTTGGGATCAGTCTTCAATATATTATTCAAAATCTGAATAGCTTCTTCATACCGTCCTACACGGAGGTTTATAACTGCATGCTCTGCCTGATAGGTGAGGTCTGTCGGATTCATCTCGATGGCCTTGGCAATATCGTCTAAAGCGCGTTGAAACTGACGGGCTTTCAAAGCTGCCTGTTCGCGATAATAATAGAACACGTCGTTCACTTCTCCCTTGACTGCCGTATGGTAAGCATCATAATCGAGCATTGCATTTCTTGCCTGGTCGGCATTCATATTCATCTGTGCACGTTCCAACAAGTATGGAGCAAAGTCGGCTGTAATTGGTTGCGGGCAACGGGCAATACAGCTATCCATTAAGGCCACCACTTCTTTCGGATCCCCTTTCAGCAGTTCCTTCGTTTTGGCAGCACTAAAGAAAGTGGCCGGAGAAGCAATATTGCTGGCATTTACCTTTTCATAAGCAGCCAAAGCACCGGCATAGTCTTGTTGGGCAAACAGTATATCGCCTTCCATTTGAGTGTAAATTGGCAGCGGATCAATAGCAATTGCCTGACGGACATTCTTCAAAGCGGTGTCATACGTCCAGTCTTTGTAAGTTTTCTCCGGCTTCGATAATTGATAAGCATACATTAGCTTACCTATATTATAATATACATCATCTTTCTTCTGGGCTACTTTCAGAGCCTGATTAAAGTCGGCAACGGCTTTATCATACCAAGTCTGGTCGTCTTTACCTTTAGATGCATAATAATTGGCACGACGGAGATAACCATCTGCATTGGCAGGGAACTGGCGGATGAAGTCATCCAACAGCTTTTCATAGTCCTCGCCCGAAAGGCTCGAAGAGGCCATGAACAGATATACTAATGCCTGATCTTCCGTTTCGGGTAAACCTTTCCGGATACCAATGCTTTTCAAGGCAGCGTCTCCCAAAGAAAGAGCACTGATTTTCTGCGACATGGCAAAAGCTGCTCCCGCCGCATAGCAAGTAGTCACCGTATCGATACCGGATGATTTCTGCGCAATACCAAATACCTGACCTTCCGCATTCATCACCGGACAGCTCACCATCTTATCTTTCATATGCATGCTCAATGTATAATAATGGTATTCTCCGGCTACTTTGGAAACATCTTTCACCTTACCATTAACACAAGCAATGCTTTTCTGCGTAGAATAAGGAAGCATCCATGCTTCGGCTCCTGCCACCGGGGCTGTTTTGGCAACAATCAGCGCAGGCACTTTCTTCTCGGTGATAGCCACACGGAACTTAATGACATCATACATATCATTCGCTCCAAGTATCAGGCTGACCGGCATCTGCTTGCCTTCGGAAGTAATCACTACCGCACGTTCAGCTCCTTTAAAAAGAGTATAATCTGATAAAGCCAATCCGTCTTCGGACACAAAGAATCCGTTTCCCGTATTCAGCATTTTATCATTCTTGTCATAAGTCACTATTGAGAAGACTGCACGTTTTGCCTTCTCTACCCATTTTGGGGTTTGTGCCATGCTTCCTTGTACCAGAAAGAAAAGCAGTAAAGGTAGAATTAAAATCTTCTTCATATCAGTCATTGTTTCTTTGTTTCACAGCTTCGTAAATCAAGATACCGGCAGCTACAGAGACATTCAAGGATTCGATAGTGCCCAGCATCGGAATTTTTACCCATTCATCACAGAGGGCAAGGTTCTCATAAGAAACTCCTGTATCCTCCGCTCCCATTATGATGCAGAGGGGACCTGTATAATCGGCCTTGGTATAGTCATAATCTCCTTTTTCGGTAGCAGCCACAATGCGGAAACCACTGTCTTTCAGATATTGCAGAGTCGAACGGAGGTTCTGTTCACGGCATACCGGAAGAGTATGTAGTGCTCCTGCCGATGTTTTCACGGCATCAGCATTGACCGACGCACTACCCCGGACAGGAATAATCACAGCATCGACAGCTGCACATTCGCAGGTACGTGCAATCGCCCCGAAATTGCGTACATCAGTCACTCCGTCGAGCATAACAAAAAACGGATTTTTTCCTTGCTCAAACAAGAAAGGAACAAGATCCTCCGCTTTCTGATAAGTCACAGAAGAAATGAAGGCGATCACTCCCTGATGATTTTTCCGGGTAATACGGTTGATACGCTCTACCGGAACACGCTGAACAGGTATCAGCGTACCTTTCAAAGCTGCAAAAAGCTCCTTGGAAAGATCACTTTGAATATCTTTCTTCACGAGGATCTTATCTATCTCTTTTCCAGCCTGAAGGGCTTCTATCACGGCACGAACGCCGAAAATCATTTCACTTTTATCTAACATCTGGTTGATTTTCTATTTTACTATTTACTATTCACTATTTATCAGTTGCGGGCAAGCAGGGATTTGGCATTGCTAAGGGCAGCTTCGGTGAGAGTGGCGCCACTAAGCATGTGAGCTATTTCCTCTACTCGTTCTTCGTCAGTGAGACGGCGGATATGGCTGTTGGTTTCCGTATCGCTATCTTTCTTGTATACCTTATAATGAGCACGCCCACGGGCAGCAATCTGCGGCAGGTGGGTGATACTGATTACCTGACGGTTGCGGTCGCCCATCTCCTGCATCATGTCCGCCATACGATCGGCTATTTCACCGGAGACTCCGGTATCTATTTCATCAAATACGATAGTCGGCAGCTTGACGGCCCCGGCAATCATTGCCTTGATAGAAAGCATGACACGGGCAATTTCGCCTCCTGAAGCTACGGAAGAGATATTCTGCAAGGTGCCGTTCTTATTGGCGGAAAACAGGAAGTTGACTGTATCTTCTCCTTGCAATCCCGGCTCTTTCTTCAGTCCCATTTCTATCTGGAAACGAACATTCGGCATTCCTAATGGAATCAACCGGGCAGCCAGCTGTTTTTCTACTTCACGAGCAGCTTTCGTACGGGCTTTGGTCAACACTTCTGCCTGTTGTTTCACTTGTTTATATTGTTCCTCTTTGCGAGCAGTCAGTTCGGCGATACGCTCATCATAGGAAGTGATGTCCGACAATTTGCTGCGGTATTCATCCGTTAGCGTTATCAATTCGTCAAGGGTTTGTGCCCGATGTTTCTGCTGTAAGGAATAAATCAGATTCAACCGTTCATTCACTTCGTCCAGACGGACCGGATTGAATTCAACGGAGTCACTTTGTAAAGAGACTTCGTGCGAAATATCTTTCAGTTCGATATAAGCGCTCTCCATACGTTCGGTAAGTTCCTTGGCCGGCTGATATACTCTTTGTAGATTATTCAGTGTATTCAGACTGTCTTTCAGATAAGAAAGCAATCCACCTTCATCCGAAGCAAACGACTGTTCCACCCGGTAAAGTCCGGCTTTTATCTCTTCTGCATGACTTAATGTTTCAGCTTCCTGCTCCAGTTCTTCCTGTTCGCCCTCCACCAAACGGGCTTCTTCGAGCTGTTCGAGTTGGAAGCGAATATAATCTTCATCGGAGCGGCTTTTCTCTGCCAGCGACACTAATTCAGCGAGTTCGCGATCTGTCTGTTTCCATTCGTCATAACACAGATGGTATTTCTCCAATGCAGCATCATTATGTGCCAGAATATCAAGTACATTCAACTGAAATCCTTCTTTATTAAGCAGCAGATTCTGATGTTGCGAATGAACATCTATCAGTTGTTCGCCCAGCTCTTTCACTTGTGCCAGCGAAGCAGGAGTATCGTTGATGAATGCCCTGCTCTTACCGGAAGACTGCACTTCACGACGCAAAATGCACTCTTCATCATATTCCAGCTCATTTTCTTCAAAAAACGGGCGCATACCATAAGCAGATATATCAAAACGTGCCTCTATGATACACTTGGAAGCTCCGTGGCGAATCGCTTTCACATCGGCACGCTGTCCTAGCAGGAGTCCGATAGCTCCCAGAATAATTGATTTTCCGGCTCCCGTTTCACCTGTTATAACGGAAAAGCCTGTTTCAAAACTGATATCCAGTTTTTCTATCAATGCGTAATTCTGAATGTATAGTGAACGTAACACCTTCTATTTTAATTAAAAATTAAAGATTAAAAATTAAAAACCGGGAGACAGGGTGGCTACCAGACGGTCGATGATGTCTTGGGCTACTTCCGTCTTCGGCTTCAGAGGATAGTCTGTACGACCTTTCCTGTCGATGATACTTATTTTATTGGTATCATGGCGGAAACCGGCTCCAGCATCATTCAACGAGTTGAGCACGATAAAGTCGAAGTTTTTGCGTTCGAGCTTTCCTTCGGCATTCTGCTGCTCATTATTGGTTTCGAGGGCAAAGCCAACCAATAACTGATTTTTCCCTTTCATTGCTCCTAAATTGGCAGCGATGTCTTGTGTTGCCTGAAGATGGAGGGTTAGTTCCTCTTCTTTCTCCCGCTTTATCTTCTTGTCGGCCACTGTTTCCGGACGATAATCGGCTACTGCCGCGCAAAGAATACCTGCATCAGCATCTGGAAAATAAATTTGTGCAGCCGCATACATTTCTTCTGCTGATTCCACATCTACACGCCGGATACGGGAATGTTTCGTTTTGAGCTGCACAGGACCTGTTATCAATGTCACCTGTGCTCCACGACGGGCACATTCTTCTGCTAATGCGAATCCCATCTTTCCGGAAGAATAATTGCCTATGAAACGCACCGGGTCAATCTTTTCGTAAGTCGGTCCGGCTGTAATCATCACTTTCTTCCCGGATAGTTCGTCACTCGAAGCGAAGAATTCATCCAATACCCGGATGATGTTTTCCGGCTCTTCCATACGTCCCTTTCCTACCAAGTGGCTGGCTAATTCTCCTGTTCCCGGCTCGATAATGTGATTACCGTAGGAACGCAGTATATCCAGATTTTTCTGGGTGGCGGGATGGGCGAACATATCGAGGTCCATTGCCGGAGCAACAAACACGGGAGCTTTTGCCGAAAGATAAGTTGTTATGAGCATATTGTCGGCTATTCCATTGGCCATTTTGCCGATAGTAGAGGCAGTGGCAGGTGCAATCAATACAGCATCCGCCCACAATCCGAGATCGACGTGGCTATTCCACGTTCCGTCACGCTGGGCAAAAAACTCACTGATGACCGGTTTGCTGGTCAAAGCCGAAAGAGTGATGGGAGTAATAAATTCTTTTCCCGCCGGAGTAATTACGACTTGCACTTCCGCTCCCTGTTTTATCAGTCCGCGAATGATATAGCACGCCTTGTACGCGGCAATACTGCCGGTAATTCCAAGAATTATTTTTTTTCCTTTTAGCATTATTTTGTAATCAAATTACTCATTTCACGCAAACGGATTTTTGTCAATGCCGCCTTAGTGTTCAGCGTGAAATCACTATTCAAAATCCAACTGTAATATCCGGGATCTTTCTTCAAAACCTCGGCTACAGACATTCCTTTATATTTTCCGAAGTTGAATACTTCCACCCCATTATCATCGTACACCATGCGTCCGGCAAAGTCTACATTCTTGCTGAAACTTGAATAATCTGCCAGGAACGCAATATCATTCTGAAGATCGGAGTAACGGTCGAGTTGTGCTTTCAACACTTCGTAAGTGGCCCGTGTATCTGCTTCGGCAGTGTGTGCATCTTCCAGATTTTTGTCGCAATAGAATTTGTACGCAGCAGACAGGGTGCGTTGTTCCATTTTGTGGAAGATCACCTGCACGTCTACAAATTTGCGTTTCGTCATATCAATGTCCACTCCGGCGCGAAGGAACTCTTCGGCAAGGACAGGAATATCAAAACGATTGGAATTAAATCCTGCCAAATCGCAACCTTCAATGTCCCTGGCTATGTTTTTCGCCACTTCTTTGAAAGTAGGGCAATCGACTACATCGGCATCATAAATACCATGTATAGCAGAAGATGCTTCCGGGATATGCATTTCAGGGTTGATACGTAATGTTTTTGCTTCTTCATTTCCATTCGGATATACTTTCAGATAGCAGATTTCAACAATTCGGTCTGTGTTGATATTGGTTCCAGTTGTTTCTAAATCAAAAAAAACAATGGGATTTTTCAGGTTTAATTTCATTTCTAATTATTTTTTCCACCACAGAGTAACACAGAGTTCCACAGAGTGTTTTATGTATTTATTGCTCTGTAGAACTCTGTGTTATTTTGCGGTGATTACTATTAATCATTTAGCATCATCGGCATCAGCAGCATCAGCAGGTCTTCGTTTTCTTCCTGCTCTACCGGGATGATTACTCCGGCACGTGAAGGATCTGCCAGTTCGATGATTACTTCGTCTGCTGAAATATTGTTCAGGATGTCGATGAGGAATGTCGATTTGAAACCGATGCTCATTGCTGCACCTGCATACTGGCAAACTTGTGTTTCTTCAGCAGAAGTAGAGAAGTCAATATCTTGTGCGGAAATCACAATCTGGTTTTCCTGCATACGGAGTTTAATCAAACTGCTTGCCTGCGATGAGAAAATAGACACACGACGCAAAGCTCCTACCAACTGTTGACGGTCTACGGTCACTTTGTGCGGGTTGTTCTGCGGAATTACCGAGTTGTAGTTCGGGTAACGTCCTTCAATCAGGCGGCAAACCATCCGGTAGCTTTCGAGCATGAATACAGCATTACGTTCATCGAATTCGATCGTCACTGTGCCTTGTTCTTTCGGCAAAAGATTCTTAAGCAAGGTAGCCGGTTTCTTCGGAAGGATAAAGGCTGCACGCTCGTTACCTTTGGCTGCCAATGTCTTGCAACGTACCAGTTTATGACCGTCTGAAGCAACCATTGTGATGTCTTCTGTGGTAATATCGAAATAAATACCGTTCATCACCGGACGAAGTTCGTCATCGGCAGTAGCAAACACCGAACGGTTGATACCTCCCAGAAGTACACTTGCCTCCATTTCTACACGGACTGCATTATCACCCAGTGTAGCCGATTGCGGGAATTCATCCGCATTCTGCCCCATCAGGCTGTATTTTCCGTTCTGGTACTGCACTGTTATTTCATAATTATCCGGATTGATTTCAAATGTAAGTGGTTGTTCCGGGATTTCTTTCAGTGCATCAAGCAATGTTTTCGCTACTACGGCAAAACGCCCGTTCGTATCGCTTTCATTCACTTCTACGGTAGTCACCATCGTTGTTTCACTGTCGGATACAGTCACAGACAATGTTCCGTCTTCCAATTCGAAGAGGAAACAATCGAGAATTGGCAGCGCATTTTTTGAATTAATCACACGGCTGATGGCCTGTAAATGGCTGGAAAGAGCAGTACTTGAAACGATAAATTTCATATATTTTCGTGTATTTAAGTTTTAAATGTTCTATCGCACAAAGTTACGAAAAAAGATTTGGGCTGCCCAATAAAACAAAAGAAAAAAACAGGCATTGTGTGAGGGATATTACTAAAAAATTGTAACTTCGCCCCAGAATTTAAAATTATCGCAATGGAATTTACAGGAAAAATCATCGCTATCCTCCAGCCCAAAGGAGGAGTTTCAAAAGCTACCGGCAACGAGTGGAAAGCGCAAGAGTTTGTTATCGAAAGTCACGACCAATATCCACGCAAAATGTGCTTCGAAGTATTTGGGGCAGATAAAATAGATCAGTTCAACATTCAAATGGGCGAAGAACTGACTGTTTCATTCGACATCGATTCTAACCAATGGCAAGACCGCTGGTTCAACAGAATCCGTGCATGGAAAGTAGAACGTGTCAGCGCAGGTGCCCCAATGGCTACAGGCGGTTCCGTTCCTCCCGCAGCTCCGTCGGCAATGCCGGAATTTACTCCGGGCGACGCAAAAGACGATCTGCCATTCTAAACCGAAAGTCATTCGTCGGACGAATAAGCATAAAAAAACTCCCGATAGAATTTAATTCTGTCGGGAGTTTTTTTTATAGAATGATTGTATATAAACCACGGTTTTTATTCTGATTTATATTTCAAAACAATATTGGGATATACTACTCCATCGGTACAGGCAAACTGGACAAAGAGTGTAAAATTACGGAAAAAGTCTGCATTGCGTAGGAAGAAATCCGGTACGAAACGGACGTGATTTTCCGATTGCCGGAACACGTGATCGAAATCCGCCATTAGCATAAAATGATATGAATCGGACAGGTGATCCATGCCCGTCTGATAAGCCATTGCCCCATTAAGCACTTCCCCTTTATCCAGTTGGCGAATATAATGCGACAGGCTATCCTCATCCGGAGCGAGTAACAAACGTCCGCCATAAAATGCTGCATACACATCCAAAGTCGGTTCAACAAAACTGGTCAGTTGTTTAAACAATGTTGTTTGAGGCAACCGATAGACCAAGTATGCCTTATTTACAGTATAACAAAAAGTAATACGGGGAGTTTTTCTTCCTTCATCTGCCGGAGCAGTATTGACAAGGGCACGAAGCATCCTTTCAGCTTCCGTCACATCTGCCACAGACAGGCTCAAGACTGCCGCTGCATCCTGCAACGTATCTTCACGCTGGAAGAGACAGACAACCAGGTCTTGCCCGGCATTTTCCATCAGATAGCGAGAAAATTCCTTATCTCTATTCTGCACTTCACTCGTGCGGACTGCCCCGTTCTGCTCCTGCGCATTTCCATAAGAAAGCAAAGACGCCCAGTCCGTAATTCCCTGTCTGCTAAAATAGAAAGCAGTGGAGGGCAGTGCTTCACCCGGGAAGCCTTTGACTGATTGCTGCTGGCGAAGTTGGTTTATAAAGGCAAAGCAAGTGTCTGCATCATGAGTGATGCCAGAGAAATAGATAAAATCATCTTTCATCTTCATGTCAAATTCCGTCCATCCCATCATCCCTTTCATACGGGTATAGATTGTGGCGGCCGCTGCACTTTTTTTCGGAGCACGCACTCCTGTAAAGGTAGGGTCATCCGCCAATGATTTGTCACTCTTATATGCATCAATAACGTTTTCAATCAGTTTTTTCTGAAAACTTAATGTCATAAAATCAGACGTCAGATAGCAGGCTAGAAAATCACCATCTGCCATCGGGTAAATGATTATTTCCTCTCCTTTGTAAACAAACGTTTTCGGTGGATAAAGCGAAGATATATATTTACGCACAAACCTGTTCACCAATTCCTTATCCCCATTTCCCAATCTACAATAAAGTACCTGGTTCCGTTCGCTATCCGGTTCGTGGAAACTAATCAGCATCTGATTCATTTGCCGACTCAAGCCATGGGGAGTATCTTCCGAGAGGGCATAAAGGCTTTGTTTCAGATAAGAAAAAAGTTTGGATACATAAAGATATTGCTGATTTTTACTACAAGTCAGATCATCGACCTCTGCTACAAATTCGAGCACATCATCGGTAACAAATACGGCTGAAGTGGTGGATGGAACCAATTCATAAAGATTAAAATCTTTCTGCCCTTCGGCTGCCGACAGTCTAAAAAAAGAGTACAATGCGAAACCTGAGCACAAAAGTACAACAGAAGACGTGATCGCTATTTTCACTATCGTACGAAGTTTCATAATATTCGCTGTTTATCGGCTAGGTGCAAAAATAATAATTTCTACAAAGAAAACAAAACTTTTGCTAAAAATTTCACCGATAAT
The DNA here is from genome assembly GCF_025147085.1 of Bacteroides sp. D2. Lineage (NCBI taxonomy): Bacteria > Pseudomonadati > Bacteroidota > Bacteroidia > Bacteroidales > Bacteroidaceae > Bacteroides > Bacteroides sp. D2. Next base: position 5,945,815 of record NZ_CP102261.1, read on the forward strand.
CAAAGATAGATATCCAATCCGTCGAATGCCAGGTGAATATTTTCCGGAAGGCTCTTTTCAACCTTCGCATGCAAGCCCATATCATGACTCATGTGTATAAAGTACGTCTTCTTTGCCTGAATGCACCGCGCCACTGCCAATGCTTCTTCCAAATTCTGATGAGTAGGATGCGTGGCAATCCGAAGTGCATTCACTACCAAAACATCTATTCCCGCCAATTGTTCATAAGATTCTTCGGGCATGGTCAGCATATCAGTGATATAACCTAATTGCCCGATACGATACCCCAGAATAGGCAATCGGCCATGCATCACACGTAAAGGAAGCACCTCCGTGTGGTTAACAGAAAAGGCCTGCCCCACCGCGATTTCCTGCAAAGGAATGTCAGGAACTCCCGGATAACGATGGTCAACAAAGCAATAGGGCATACGCAAGCGCAAGCCTTGCGCCACATAATTTTCCGCATAAATAGGCACTGAACCAAATCGGCAAAACGGACGCAAATCATCCAACCCACCCACATGGTCATAATGTTCATGCGTAATGAGCACACCATCTATCTTCTCAAAAGGAAGATGCAATACCTGTGTCCGGAAATCCGGACCGCAATCTATCAAAATCCGCGCATCATCTGTCTCGACAATAGCAGATGCGCGCAATCGGTTATCTTTCGGATCGGTAGAAGTACAAACCGGACATGTACAGCCGATTTGGGGGACTCCCGTCGATGTTCCACTTCCAATGATTCTTACTTTCACTTGTTTAATTGAGAATTGAAAATTGAGAATTAAAAAATAATAGTTGAGAATGAGAAATTTGGAATTGAGAACGAAAAAAAGAAAGGTTATAGAGTATTTCTACACCTGAACACTTTTCATTATTCATATAGCTATTCTTCATTCTCAATTTTTACTTCTCAATTTATTAAGTTAACTTCCGGATGAATATCAATGCCGAACTTCTCACGGACAGAGGCTCGAACTGCATCTGAAAGCGCAAGGATATCGCTACCTTTTGCTCCACCAAGATTCACTAACACCAATGCTTGTTTATCATGCACGGCAGCCGGGCCTAAAGCCTTACCTTTCCAGCCGCATTGGTCGATCATCCATCCTGCCGGAATTTTTACCCGACCATCCGCCAGTTCATAGTAAGGTATCCGGGGATATTCCTGCTGCAGGGCTTCCAGTTTTTCTTTCGGCACAATGGGATTCATAAAGAAGCTGCCGGCATTTCCCATTACCTTCGGGTCGGGCAACTTGCTCTCACGAATATCAATTATCACTTTCCGTACAACAGAAAGCGTCAATGCCGGATATTTTTCAAGCTCCTGACGAATGGTTCCATAATCTAACGTATAATGTTCTTTTTTACTAAGTCGAAAACGGACATAGGTGACAAAAGCCGACTTATTTTCCGGACGTTTAAAGATACTGTTGCGGTAGGTATATCCACACTCTTCCACCGAATAAACGCGTTCTTCAGCTTGAATGTTCACCGTTTCCACAGCTGTTATCAGATCTTTCACTTCAACACCATAAGCTCCGATGTTCTGTACCGCGCTCGCTCCGACCTCACCGGGAATGAGTGACAGGTTCTCCGTTCCATACCATCCATGTTCTACGCAATATGCAACGAAGTCATCCCATACTACCCCCGCTCCCACTCGTACCGATACAGAGTGTTCATCTTCCTCCGTCACTTCGATTCCTTCAATGCGGGAATGGAGTATCAATCCGTCGTAATCTTTGGTAAACAGCAGGTTACTGCCGCCACCAATATGCAAAAAAGGTGTCACAATGGCACCTTGCACAATCAGCTTCTTCAGTTCTTCAACCGAAGAATATTCTAAAAAACGAGCGGCACTGACATCGATGCCGAATGTATTGTAGGGCAAAAGAGAATACATATATTTTTAGTTATAAGTTATACTGTTATAGTGCGTCGTAACCTGTATCAGATACTTGTATCTTCAAACTTATACAATTCCCATTCTCCGGCTTTCCGGCGGAAATAAAGGATATTGGAAAAACCATTCCCGATACCTTTCAACGCCAGGATTTTCGTGGGCGAATCATCGTCATTCCGCTGTCCGTAATTAATATTAGAAAGGCGGTCGACAGGAAGTACCGGTTTGAAGGCAAACCACTGATTAAGGTCGAGGGTTGTCTCCAGAATAGAGAAATCATCGTCCGGATCGGTGGTTACAAATGCCAACGGCTCCCGCACACGCTGACTCTGAAAAAGACTATCCGTTGCAAAATGTCCGAAAAACTCAACAAAGTTTTCATTATCACTTTGCTCAATGGGCCGCAGGTTGATTGCCTCCAGTATCCATGCACCTTTGATACGTTCAAAATAGTATCTTTTCACCATTCGTGTTTTCACGAACATCCACTCTACCTGCACAGAAGTGAGGGAGGTATCTCCTACTAAATCCATGTCTTCTTCTCTATCAAACAGCAGTGTATAATAATGCTGTTTGGTAAACAAGTCATCATGCTTCCAGTTGCGTTCCTCGATGTTTGACTTCTTATCTCCATTGTAGTAGGGCAATGGAAATTTCACACGCTGACGCTGTAACACATCATCGGAAGCAAAATTGTAAATAAAATCATCGAAAGATTCATCCGCCCGTATAGGCTGCGGATCTTCCGGCGATTTATCATGGTGGCTAGAATCGGCTATCTGCCGGACTGAATCCACCTCTTTAGTAATAGATGCGAAGGGGTCAATATTTGTTTTCTTGTTTCCACAAGAGCTCAATATACCGAGCAGTATGACCCCTGCAATTAGTTTTTTCATTATTTCAGTTTCTCTCTTAACTTTTCAAGCATATCCACCGTCATGCTTTCCAAATTGTAGGCCGGCTTCCATCCCCACTCTTCACGAGCACAGGTATCATCCAGACTATCGGGCCAGCTATCGGCTATGCGCTGTTTCAAAGGATCTATATCATAGATCATCTCAAACTGCGGCACATGCTTCTTGATAGCTTGATATATCGTTTCCGGGTCGAAACTCATGGAAGCGATATTGAAAGCATTGCGGTGTATCAATCTTGCCGGATCGGCTTCCATCAGTGTGATTGCTGCATTCAGCGCATCCGGCATGTACATCATATCCATTAAAGTGCCTTGCTTAATGGGGCACACAAACTTTTCTCCTTTCACTGCCGAATAGTAAATATCGACAGCATAATCGGTCGTACCTCCTCCCGGAGGGGTCACATTCGAAATAATGCCCGGAAAACGGACAGCACGGGTATCGACACCGTATTTATTAAAATAGTAATCACTCAACAACTCTGTCGTTACTTTAGTGACTCCATACATGGTACGCGGACGTTGAATGGTGTCCTGCGGTGTTTTCGTGTGAGGCGTACTAGCTCCAAACGAACCGATAGAACTCGGAGTAAACACTGCGCACCCTTGTTCACGTGCCACTTCCAGCACATTCCATAATCCATCGATGCCTATTTTCCAAGCCAGCTTGGGTTTCGACTCGGCAACTACGGACAACAGAGCAGCCAAATTATAAATCGTATCGATGTGATACTCTTTTACTACAGATGCAATCGCCTCGCCGTCCGTTACATCAGCTATTGCCGACGGTCCCGACTCCTTTAATTCCCCTTTAGGTTCTGCACCCGGAATATAACCAGCTACTACATTTGCATTTCCGTAACGTTTCCGTAGCTCCATCGTTAGCTCCGACCCTATCTGTCCGGTAGCTCCAATAATCAAAATGTGTTCCATTTTTTCTTCTGACTTAGAATATCAAGCTTAAATAGTGCGCAAAGTAAGCACTTTTTTTTCAGATTTTAATCAAAAAGACATTGTTATTCCAAGAAAAATTGTGTCCTTTGCAATATAACTTAATCACCCAAACACTATGTACGGTAAAATGCAAGAATATCTCCGCCAAACATTGGCTGAAATCAAGGAAGCCGGACTTTATAAAGAAGAACGACTGATTGAAAGTGCGCAGCAAGCTGCCATCACTGTAAAAGGTAAGGAAGTATTAAACTTCTGCGCAAACAACTATCTAGGATTGTCCAATCATCCCCGATTAATCAAGGCTTCGCAGGAAATGATGAATAACCGTGGATACGGAATGTCGTCCGTCCGTTTCATTTGTGGAACACAAGATATACACAAAGAACTGGAAGCTGCCATCTCGGACTATTTCCAGACTGAAGACACAATTCTGTATGCTGCCTGCTTCGACGCTAACGGCGGTGTATTCGAACCACTTTTCTCTGAAGAGGATGCCATTATCTCGGACTCGCTAAACCACGCTTCTATCATTGACGGGGTACGTCTTTGCAAAGCGAAACGTTACCGTTATGCCAATGCTGACATGAAAGACTTGGAAAGATGTCTGCAAGAAGCGCAGGCACAACGTTTCCGTATTGTTGTTACGGACGGTGTGTTCTCAATGGATGGCAACGTAGCTCCGATGGATCAGATTTGTGATCTTGCCGAGAAATACGATGCGTTGGTAATGGTGGATGAATCCCACTCTGCCGGTGTGGTAGGTGCCACTGGTCATGGCGTAAGCGAGTTGTATAAGACTCACGGACGTGTAGATATTTATACCGGAACGTTAGGTAAGGCTTTCGGCGGTGCACTGGGAGGATTTACCACCGGGCGTAAAGAAATCATTGATTTACTCCGTCAACGTAGTCGCCCGTATTTGTTCTCCAACTCATTGGCTCCGGGTATCATCGGTGCAAGTCTTGAAGTTTTCAAGATGCTGAAAGAGAGCAATGCATTACATGATAAACTCGTCGAGAATGTAAACTACTTCCGCGATAAGATGACGGCTGCCGGATTTGATATTAAACCGACACAAAGTGCTATCTGTGCTGTTATGCTGTATGATGCGAAGTTATCCCAGATTTACGCTGCACGTATGCAGGAGGAGGGCATCTATGTGACAGGTTTCTACTATCCGGTAGTGCCGAAAGATCAGGCCCGCATCCGTGTACAGATTTCTGCAGGACACGAAAAAGCACATCTTGACAAGTGTATCGCTGCCTTTATCAAGGTAGGTAAAGAGCTCAACGTATTGAAAGCGGAATAACTCCGAAACAAGGTTTCCTTGCGGAATCTATATTTTAGGCGCGGATTACACGGATCGCACAGATTTCACGTATCTTACACAGTTGCTTTATAACAAGCTTCATTCTAAAAAACGTATAATACGTGAAATCTATGTAATCTGCACCTAAATTTTCTTTTATAAAATGAATTTTGAACCGCTACTTGACTACAAAAAATAGATTATGGAAGAACTGACCCTCACTACTCCCGCCCTACTTTTCTCGGCAGTTTCATTGATTTTGTTGGCTTACACCAACCGTTTCTTATCGTATGCCCAACTTGTGCGCCAACTGCGTGACCGCTACGTGGAGAACCCTTCGGATATCACTGAAGCTCAAATCGAGAATTTACGGAAACGGTTGAACCTGACCCGTACAATGCAAGGACTGGGTATTGCAAGTCTTTTTCTTTGCGTAGTCAGTATGTTTCTTATTTATATCGGACTGCAATTATTTTCTGCTTACGTATTCGGACTGGCACTGATTCTGTTGATAGCCTCTCTAGGCGTATCTTTCCGCGAAATACAGATTTCCACCCGTTCACTGGAGATTTACTTGGGAACGATGGAGAAAGGGAAAAACAAAAAATAACACGGTTGACAATCCCTCCTATTAAGTTTTATCAAGACACTACCCGGCAAGGAAGGACGACCGTAAAGCGACTTCCCTTGCCTACTTCGGATTTGAGTTCAATCCTTCCACCCAGTTTTTCTATAATTACCTGACAAATAGAAAGCCCCAATCCTGCTCCCTGTGAGAATTCGTTCTGTTTGTAGAAACGGCTGAAAATCATCCGTTGTTCTTCGCGTGGAATACCTCTCCCAGTATCTTCTACGTAAATCCGCACACGCCCCTCATCCGGCAGATAAATATACCCTAATTTGATATATCCGGTTTCCGTAAATTTACTGGCGTTATTCAAGAAGTTTGTTAGAACTTGTATCAAGCGCTCTCTATCCACATTAATTTCCAAAGGTATATTATCCACTTCTTTCAGGAATTCCAGGCGTGGAGCAATCAATACCTGATGAGTCATATAAATGTCATCAATCAGCTCTCTCACCCTACATTTCTTAAACGAGAAAGACATATAGCCTGATTCGATACGAGAAAGCTCCAGAATATCGTTAATCAATTTGAGCAGCAACTCGCTGTTCTTATTAATAGTGCCGATGTATTCTTCGCGTTCTACAGAACTCAATCCATCTTCCAATGCCAGAATATTGGCAAAGCCAACAATCGAATTAAGTGGAGTACGTATCTCATGGCTCATATTTGCCAGGAATGATTGTTTCAATTCTGCCTTTTCAGCGAGTAAGCGTGCAGCTTCCAGTTCCTCCTCACGATCTTTTATATCTTGTATGTTAAGCAGCAAACCTGCTGTTTTATATTCACCACCCGAAAGCTGTTTAGTAGTATAACGAAACTCCCACCACTGATAGCCTTTACCGTCGAAGTTACAAAGTTCCTGCACAATTTTTTTATGAGCACTTTTCAGATTTCGCCAGTTGAACTTCACTCCCTCCCAATGATCAGGATGAATAAAGCTCATGAATTCCTTAAACGAAAGTTGTCTAGGATTTAGCCCTTGCGACGCCCAGAATGCATCTTCAAAAACAAAACAACCCTTATCCAATCTCCAAGCATACGTCATTCCACCCTCAATGGCTAATGACAATGTTTCTTTTTCATCAGCCAATGCTATAAGAGCCTGTTTTTTCCTCATCTGTTCCCGAAGATATAGCCACCAAAGAGAAGCAAAAAGTAAAATCAGGAAAAGAACAAATGAAGCAACTAAGGCTCCCCACAAAAATGGATATTCATCTCTGAACGGAATATTGATAATACGATATTTAGCAGGAATACTTTCCTTACTCAAACCAATTTGCGTCATTGTATTCCAGTCTACGACATACTCTTTCCGGCTTTCAACAATGGGTATATCCGAGGGACTTGCGCCCTGCAATATGCGAACGGCAGTTTTCACCTCTTCTTCTACCTGAATAGGCAGCGAAGTGATATATCCACCCAACAACTTCTCACCAAACCCAAAGGCTTCATTAATGGCTGTCAGACTAGGACTACCACAGATACTCCCAATATTAATAGTGGTGTAATCACGTTTCAACTGGATATAACATTGATCGCGGTAACTCCTGTTCAAAACCCACATAAAAGTAGCATCCGAATGATTTCTGGCATTACGCAAAGGAATAGCCATGAAACGGGTATAACCATCTTCCTGTACCAAACGTATTTGTTCTTCAGGAGAAAGCTCGGGATTATCTATGAATCCGGTCACTTTATGTCCTTTAAACTGCTCCTTTGCATCTCTTCTGATTTGTCTGTCGATATAGGTAGTATCGAGCATGGTAAACAAACGAACGTGCTCACCGAAAAGCTCTTTTGCCACACTGATATTCTCATTAAAGGCTATCTTGTCATGGAAGCCTGTCACGTTGGGATGATGTTTCAGTAATCCCCAATTCGGATAATTGACACCACCAAAAACCACAGGCACTTCTTTCGCCAACTGAATTCCGCATTTCATCAATGAATAAGTAGCCTGGTCTTCATTCACCAGAATCACTTCCGGCCGCCAGTCTTTCGATACGGAATCAACCAGAAAGCGCATCCGTTCGAGTTCCGGTTCCTCCCAATAGGACTCACAGTCTAAATAAACGGTACGAATATCAGCATCAATTTTCTCTTTTTCAAATTGCTCCGCTATCATCCGGTTAAATTCCGGATAAGCCGCATAAGTCTCCTCATAAGAGTGGACAACTAAAATACGTCGTTCCTCTTTTTGAGAACAACTACTCACCCCTAAAAGGAGCAATAAAGATAAAAGGAGCAATCTTATAATTCCTCTGTTCAAACCATTCATTTATAATAACTGGGATTAATTTCTCTCTGACTCGTAATACAAAGGTAGTTTATTTTCGAACATAAGCCAAATAAGTGAAAAAAAAGAAGCTGCCTGAAAAGGAATTCAGGCAGCTTCTATCATATATTAAAGAACTATTTTTCAGAGTAGCATCATTAACGCTGTCCCAATTGTGAGTCTACAAAGAAAATTCCGGTATCACCAGCTTTCTTGATTTTATCAACAATGCCTTGCGCAGTAGCTTCTTCTTCTACTTGTTCGCGAACAAATCCCCACAAGAAATCCTGTGTTGCTTTATCCTTTTCAGCAGCAGCTACGTCTACCAGCTTGTCTACCAATTGAGAAACATGACATTCATGTTTGTATACGTGTTCGAATACTTCCAGAGGAGTACCCCATCCGTTAGGAACAACATCTATTTTATCTACTTTAGCAGTTCCTCCACGTTTGATGATATAATCTGCCATTGCATAAGCATGTCCCATTTCTTCCTGGGACTGCTTTTTCATCCAATGAGCAAAACCGCTGAAACCTTCTTTCTCAAAATAGAAAGACATTGCTAGATACAGGTTAGCAGACCACATTTCAGCAGTAATCTGTTCGTTAATTGCATTCTGTAATTTTTCTGAAATCATAATCGTATTTTTTATTAAGTTGTTAATGTAGTTTCTTTTTGAACTCATTACAAAAATAACAAGCTTTCAGTTAAAATTGTTCCATGCACCCTATATTTTTAAACTACATTCACATTTTGATTGTAGCGGTTCATTTTTTACTTACACCAGTTCGTCGGAAGTATATCCTTTCGGCAGTTCACGACAGTTGTATCTGGAAGCCATTATTTCACCATAAGCACCAGCAGAACGAAGGGCTATCAAGTCACCACGCTTCACTTTGTTCAGGTCAATCGCTTTTCCGAAAACATCCGACGATTCACAGATCGGTCCTACTACATCGTATGCTTCCAACGGTTCTTCGGAAGTAATATTCTCCATTTTATGGAATGCCTGATACAGAGCCGGACGGATAAGATCGGTCATACCTGCATCCAGAATGGCAAATTTCTTCCGTGTGCCTTGTTTTACATACAGAACCTTAGAGATTAAGGAACCGCACTGTCCTACAACTGCACGCCCCAATTCAAAATGCAAGGTCTGATAAGGACGCAGTTTCAGTTGTCCGGCATAGGTAGCGAAGTAATCTTTGAAGTTCGGGATAGCCTGACGATTGGGATGTCCGTAGTCAATTCCCAAACCACCTCCTACATTAATATGTTCCACCAGAATTCTGCGAGCTTCCAATTTATCCTGTAATTCATTGACACGATTACAGAGAGCTACAAAATCGCCCATATCCAGAATCTGTGAACCAATGTGGAAATGAAGCCCGATAAACTTTACGTTTTTCATCTCCTGTGCCACATCTATCACCTTGTCCATATCCTGCATGCTGATACCAAATTTATTTTCTGCCAAACCGGTAGTGATATTTGCGTGAGTATGTGCGCCTACATCCGGATTGATACGGAAAGCAACATTAGCCACCTTATTTTGAGCAGCAGCCAATTCATTGATTACTTCCAGTTCGGGAATAGACTCTACATTGAAACAGAAGATGCCGTACTCCAGCCCGAGATTGATTTCCCAGTCTGCTTTACCTACTCCTGCAAAAACAACTTTATTGGCCGGAAATCCTGCACGGATAGCGGCACGAATTTCTCCACCGCTCACACAGTCGGCTCCCATTCCGCTCTCACGGATGATGGTAAGTACTTTCGGGTTAGCATTTGCTTTAACAGCGTAATGCACTGAATAATTAGGATATTTGGCAACCTCATGGTTAATAGCCGACAATGTATCGCGCAGCACTTTGGTATCGTAATAATAGAAAGGTGTCTGCAAAGTGCGGAATTTATCGATTGGAAATATTCCCTTCATAATTCGAAAAACTTGTTTAGTTGGTTAAAAAAGAGCGCCTTTATCAGTTCGGTAAAAGCGCTCGTGTTATTTGTGGAATTACTTGCCGTTGAAAAGCATATCGCTCAACGATTGTAAAGCTACTTTCTTATCACACTCCCGAATGAGGAAGGAGATGTTGTAGTTACTTCCTCCAAACGAGATCATTCGCACCGGTATATCGCGCATCGCATCGAGTGCTTTTGCTTCAAAACCGACATTTTCCCATTCAAGATCACCTACAACGCAGATGATACACATTTCTTTATCAACGGTTACTGTTCCGTATTTCTTCAGGTCGTCCAGAATCTCATTAAGATGTTTCGTGTTATCTATCGTAACAGATACCCCGACCTCTGACGTACAGATCATATCGATAGATGTCTGATAGCTTTCGAAGATTTCGAACACCTTACGCAAGAAACCGTGAGCCAATAACATACGGCTGGATTTGATCTTAATAGCGGTGATATTATCTTTTGCAGCTACTGCCTTGATCTTGCCTTTTTCCGTATCGTTAGAAATCAGCGTGCCCGGAGCATCCGGATCCATTGTGTTCAACAAACGAACAGGGATATTGGCATATTTAGCCGGCTGGATACAAGTAGGGTGCAGGATTTTTGCACCGAAGTAAGCCAATTCGGCGGCTTCTTCGAAGTGAAGCTGACGAACCGGAGCAGTCTTGTCAACAATACGCGGGTCGTTATTGTGCATACCGTCGATATCTGTCCAAATCTGGATTTCGGAAGCGTTTACTGCGGCTCCGATCAGAGAAGCAGTATAATCACTACCACCACGTTGCAGGTTGTCTATCTCACCGTAAGCATTGCGACAAATAAAACCTTGCGTAATGTAGATTTCCGTATCCGGATAAAGATCCAGTTGAGCACGCAATTTATCCTTAATATATACGGGATCCGGTTCTGCGTTCTTATCAGTACGCATGAATTCCAAAGCCGGAAGCAACACGGACTTCACACCGCATTCCTGCAGGTAAAAGTTTACCATCGCCGTAGAGATAAGCTCTCCCTGTGCCAAAACCACTTTCTCTTCGAACAAAGTGAAAAGGTCTTTAGTATAGGAGCGGATGTAGTCGAAGTGGGATTTGACAACTTCAAGACCTTTCTGTTTATATTCCTGGGTTGCAAAAAGCTCATCAATATGCTGTTTATATTTTGCTTCCAGCTTATTAATAATCTCGTTGGCACCCTCCGGATTCTTCTTATACAGATAGTCCGAAATTTCCACCAATGTGTTTGTTGTTCCTGACATAGCAGAAAGAACAACAATCTTCTGTTCACCATCGGTAATCAATTTGGCTACTTCCTTCATGCGCTGAGCAGAACCTACGGAAGTTCCTCCAAACTTTAAAACTTTCATTTTCGTTACTGTTTTAGTTATCTATATTTAAATCTATTTCTATTGTTCTCTGTCTGGGCATATATTCATCAGTCACATCTACAATCTGATGGTCGGCACAACGATATACCCTGCCCGGATAATCTTTCAACAGTTGCAAATTGTGCGTCGTCATCACTACCGATGAGCCGGATTCGCAGATATTGTGCAACAATTCAACGATGGCTTTACCTGTTTCCACATCCAGATTTCCTGTTGGTTCATCCGCCAGGATGATAGCCGGAGAATTGAGTACGGCGCGTGCAATCACAATGCGCTGCTGTTCGCCACCGGAAAGTTCGTTCGGAAGTTTATAACCTTTGTTGGACATTCCCACCAGTTGAAGCACTTCTTCAATACGCTCCTGTATCTCCTGTTTGTTTTTCCAGCCTGTGGCACGAAGCACAAATTCCAGGTTATTATATACAGTACGATCTGTGAGCAGCTGAAAATCCTGGAATACAATGCCTAACTTGCGGCGCAGTTGCGGGATATGCTTACGTTTGATAGATCGCATATTATAACCCAGCACTTCCGCTTCACCGTCAATTACATCCAGTTCGCCATAAAGAGTCTTGAGCAGACTCGTTTTTCCCGAGCCTACTTTTCCGATCAAATAGACAAACTCTCCTTTGTGCAATTCCAGATTTACATCACTTAGCACACAGAGTTCCTGTTGATGGATTTCTACGTTCTTATATTGTATCAACGCCCCGTCATCCATGCCGACTCCCGTTTTAATTTTTAATTTCTAATCTTTACTTATTAATGCTTCTTCCATGTACTGCTATGTCTTTCCTGCAGTTCACGTGCAAGATCTTCGATGCGATAGCCTTTTGAAGCAAGCAATACAATCATGTGATAAATGAGGTCGGCTCCTTCGTAGATCAAACGTTCGTCAGTACCGTTCGTTGCTTCGATCACTGTTTCCACAGCTTCCTCACCTACTTTTTGAGCTATCTTATTGATTCCCGACTCAAACAGACTGGTCGTATAAGAACCTTCGGGCATCTCTTCGTGACGCTTGTCTATGAAGTCCTGCAATGCTTTCAGGAACATGACCGGTTCTTCGTTTTTCTCCCCCCAACAAGTATCTGTGCCTGTATGACACACAGGACCTACCGGATCTACTTGAATCAATAATGTATCATTGTCGCAATCAGCCTTTATAGATACAACATGAAGGAAGTTACCGCTTTCTTCACCTTTTGTCCATAAACGATTCTTCGTACGGCTAAAGAATGTAACTTTTCCGGTTTCCACCGTTTTATCATAAGCTTCTTTATTCATGAAACCCAGCATCAAGACCTTACGTGTCTCATTGTCCTGTATGATAGCCGGAACGAGTCCGTTCATTTTATCGAAATCCAATTCCATTTTTATATAAGTTCTAATTACTATTTCAATTTACAATTACTATCTATCGCCTACGAATGTTTTTTTACCTGATGGTAATTCCTTCGCCGCAAAGATACGATTTTAATTCGGGAATTTTAATTTCTCCGAAGTGAAAAACACTGGCAGCCAATGCAGCATCTGCCTTTCCCTGTAAAAAGACATCACGGAAGTGCTCCTTACAGCCCGCACCTCCCGAAGCTATGATGGGAATGGAGAGTTGATCCGCTAAAGCGGCAAGTGCTTCATTTGCATAACCGGCTTTTACACCATCGTGATTCATGCTTGTGAAGAGTATTTCTCCTGCTCCGCGTTCCTGTGCTTCTTTAGTCCACTCGAACAGATCTTTATCCGTTTCGATGCGTCCTCCGTTCAGGTAACATTTCCAGCCGTTTTCGGTCTGTTTGGCATCTACAGCCAACACACAAACTTGTGAGCCGAAATTCTTTGCTATCTCGTCAACCAACCGGGGATTGCGGATAGCGGAAGAATTGATAGAAATCTTATCTGCCCCTGCATTCAGCAGACGGTCTACATCACTTAATTCATTGATTCCACCACCTACGGTAAATGGGATATTGATATTAGCAGCAATCCGTTTTACCAATTCCGTAAAAGTCTTACGTCCTTCATGGCTTGCAGTAATGTCCAGGAAAACAAGTTCATCCGCTCCCTGTTCACTGTAAGCACGACCTAGCTCCACCGGATCACCGGCTTGGCGCAAGTTGACAAAATTCGTTCCTTTCACGGTTTGTCCGTCTTTTATATCCAGACAAGGTACTATTCTTTTTGCTAACACAATCCTATTTTATTTATTGTTCAACAATTTATAATCTATATTCCTGAAGCTCGATTCTTATCTTCCTTATAATAAAGGTATCTTATTTATTCCGATACGCTCATTATAGAAAGATTCTCAAATCTTGTAAGGTGATATGTCCTTCGTATAATGCCTTACCGAAAATAACTCCGGGAACACCGGCCTCATCCAAGGCAACAATATCATCCATCTTGCTCACCCCGCCACTAGCCATCAGATAAAGGTCAGGGAATTTTGCCAGCATCTCTTTATATAAATCGATAGAAGGGCCACTCAACATTCCGTCACAGCTAATATCCGTACAGATTACTTTTCGTATACCTTTATCTATATAATTTTCGAGAAATGGAAAAAGTTCACAGGCACTTTCATCTTTCCAACCATTGACGGCTATCTTATGTTCTTTTACATCTGCCCCCAAAATAATCTTCTCACTGCCGTATATTTCCAGCCAATGACAGAATAATTCCGGATCTTTCACTGCAATGCTTCCTCCGGTTACCATCTGCGCACCGCTCTCAAAAGCAATTTTCAAATCTTCATCACTCTTTACTCCCCCACCAAAATCTATGACGAGAGAAGTGCGTGCAGCAATCTGTTCCAACACCCGATAGTTAACGACATGATGAGAAGCAGCACCGTCCAAGTCTACCACATGAAGCCTGCGAACACCGTTCGCCTCAAACTCCTTAGCAACTTCCACCGGGTTCTCATTATACACCTTTTTACTATCGTAATCTCCCTGGGAAAGGCGTACGCACTTTCCGTCAATAATATCAATGGCTGGAATAATTTCTATCATCTATTTACTATTTGTATCTTAGAGGTTTAAAAAGTTTGTCAGAATCTTCTCTCCTGTCTTACCACTTTTCTCCGGATGGAACTGGGTAGCATAAAAGTTATCTTTATGCAGCGCAGCACTGAACGGGTGAATATAGTCAGTTGTAGCAGCAGTAAAGTCGCAGGTCGGCACATAGAAGCTATGCACAAAATAGACAAACTCTTCTTCGGTGAACCCTTCAAACAATTTGCTATTCGTTTTTCCAATGGTGTTCCATCCCATGTGCGGCACTTTATCCTCATGTTTCTGCGGGACAAAACGTTTCACATCCACATCAAAGATATTCAAACAATCGACTTCTCCTTCTTCGGAATACCGACACATCAACTGCATGCCGAGACAAATTCCAAATACAGGCTGACGGAGATTCTTTATCAGTTCGTCCAGTCCCGTTGCTTTCAAGTGGTTCATGGTAGTTTCCGCCTCTCCCACTCCGGGAAAAATAACTTTATCAGCCGACTGGAGTTCTTCTTTATCAGCAGTAATCACCGCTTCTACCCCCAACCGTTTTAAAGCATAATCCACAGAACGAATATTGCCGGCATTGTATTTTACAACTGCTACTTTCATCAGCTAAATATTACTGTTTTATTTTTATAAGCCAAAACTTTGCGCTCGATGTGCTTCTGCACTGCACGCGAAAGAACGATTTTTTCCAAATCCTTTCCTTTATTTACGAGGTCTTCAATAGCATCTTTATGAGTAATGCGCACTACATCCTGTTCAATAATCGGTCCGGCATCCAGTTCTGTCGTTACATAATGACTAGTTGCACCAATAATTTTCACCCCTCTCTGGAAAGCTGCGTGATAAGGCTTCGCCCCTACAAACGCAGGAAGGAAAGAGTGATGAATATTGATAATTTTATTCGGATAAGCATTAATCATCTGTTCGGAGATCACCTGCATATAGCGTGCCAATACAATAAATGTAATCTTATGTTTGGCAAGCAGTTCCATCTCTTTGCGCTCCTGTTCTTCTTTCGTCTCCTTGGTGATAGGGAACAGATAGAAAGGAATTCCGAAACGTTCTGCTACGTGCTGCAAATCCGGATGGTTACTTATAATAAGAGGTATCTCTACATTCCACTCTCCTGCCGTATACCGGGCTAGCATATCGAAAAGACAATGTGACAGCTTGGATACGAAAATAGCCATACGTGGTTTTACATCAGAAAAATAAAGACGAAAATCCATTTCATATTTTTGCCCGTAGAGTGTTCTGAAATAATCTTCAATTTTTTCCTGTGGAACCAGAAAATCTTTCAGTTCCCATTCAATACGCATGAAGAAGATGTTCTCTACATGATCTACATACTGATCCAGATAGATAATATTTCCTTTGTTTACCGTAATAAAGTCTGTCACTTCCGCAAGGATTCCCGGTTTGTCGGGACAGTGCAATAACAGTTTGGCTGTTGTCATCATTCTTTTTACTAATTAACGATTCTAGGCAGATTATTTTCTACCTTTCTAATTTTAGTCCGCAAAAATAACGATTTATTGCAAAATTACGAATTATTCAAGCAGAAAGTTGATATAAAAACGGTGATTTCTTACAGATAGAAAGATATCGGGAGCTATTTTCAATGAAAAGAATGACAAACTTTAGGATAGTGACGCCATTGCCTTCGGATAGTGACGGTATTCCATCGTGATAGCGTCACTATAATGACCGGATACCGTCACTATCCGAAGAGAAGAAAAATGAATATTTTTTTTCATTACAAAAGTACTCAAAATGAGACACTAAGCATTTTTCTCGTTTTTTCTTGAAAAAAACTTTTCTCAAAACGCTTGCAGGTTTACAAAAAACAACTACCTTTGCACCCGCAATCGAGAGAGATGCAGATTAATAAATTGAAATTCTGGTGCGTTAGTTCAGTTGGTTAGAATACATGCCTGTCACGCATGGGGTCACGGGTTCGAGTCCCGTACGCACCGCTTCTTTCACTAAGAAGCAGAGAGAAATATAAATGAGTTAATCCGATTAAAATTTGGTGCGTTAGTTCAGTTGGTTAGAATACATGCCTGTCACGCATGGGGTCACGGGTTCGAGTCCCGTACGCACCGCGAAAGCAAATAGTAAATTAAAGCAAAGCTCTGAAATTCAAGAATTTCAGAGCTTTTTTCTTTTTCTTCACTTCATTTAAAACAGAGTTTAAGTAGGCGATAGATGTGTCCATTCAAACTCTACAATGATTTTTTAACCAATCATTTTATTCAAATGTAACATTACATCTTCAATTAAAGGTACCTATACTAAGCATCTGTTTATAATTGAACAGAGACTACAACTGCATGTGTAAAATAGGATATTCCTTACCTTCTCCGTCCAAATTCGACCTTTTATATATGTTAAAACCCATATATTCATAAAAACCGACAGCTTGAACATTTTGCTCATTCACATCAACTTTAGTTACTTGCAAATTATCTATGGCATAAGTTATTAATTTTTTTCCGATTCCTGCGCCTCGATACTTATTGTCAATAAATAACATTTCAAGATTTCCTTCTGCAATTCCCATAAATCCGATTAAGATTCCCTCTTGTTCAAATCCGAATAGATTAACATACTGAAAATATACCGGAAGTCGTTCCTTATAATATAGAAAATCTTCCTCTTTAAGAAAATCATGTGTACTCAATACTGCACTTTCCCAAATTTCCATCAAACGTGGATAATCCGTAACTTTAATTTTTCTAATCATACTTGTAATTGCAATTTAAAGCCGCAAAGTTCGTTACTTATACATTCAAAACACTGAACCCAAGTTAAAAAATACGTTTACGGATTCTGCTTAGTGCTTGCGGTGTGATACCCAAATAAGAAGCTATATCTTTTAATGGTATATAGTTTAATGTAATACCATATTCTTCCATCATCTGTAGATAATACTGTTCAGGAGAATATTTAATCAAGTCGATATTTCTTTTCAAAAGTTTATTCAACAATATAGCATTTAAATCTTCAAATACAGTTTTTACTTTAGGGATAGCGGTATATAGTTCATTTACTTGCTTCTTGTCTATTCGGTAAATAACACTATCTACAATTGTTTGCACATTAAATGCAGACCTAGTTTGTAATGTAAAAGATATGTTTGACATTGAAAACGTACCCTCTTTACAAAACCAGAAAGTTTGTTCTTCCCCGTTATGATTTAAAAGCCAACAACGTAATATTCCATCAAAAACGAAATAACTATACCTCTCTGTTTCTCCTTCCTTAATCAAAAATGTACCTTTACTAACTAATATTCGTTCAAAATATTGGTCGAATAACTTAAACTCTTCCCAATTAAAAATATTAGTACTAAAATTAAATTCTTTAAGTAGTTTTTCTAAAAGCATAATCTAAATATGATTCGTAATATACTTACTCATTTAATATATTCACTATTACTTCCGCCCTATTTAACTTCTCATATTTAGTGAATATATTTTCAGTAGCCATCTTTATATTACTCCTTTCGCCCACTCTCCGGCCTGCTTGACACTTCCGTTCAACAATCGGCTTTCTCCCCATACGATTTTTGGATAAAGTTTCTTGAGTTGTTTTACACTATTAGTTATCGAGCTTCCTCCGGAAGTAGCAAATGGAATAACGGTTTTACCGGAGAAATCATATTTCTCAAGGAATGTATTGACCGGACGCGGACATAAATTCCACCATATCGGGTAACCAAGGAATATCACGTCGTAATCTTTCAGATTAAGCACTTCTCCCCCCAATTCCGGACGTGAATTTTCAGTCGTCATTTCAATTGAACTACGGCTACTCTTGTTGTTCCAGTCGAGATCTGCCGAGGTATAGGCTGTAGCGGGAGTTATCTGATAAAGTTTGCCGCCAACCGTTTTTGCAATGGCATCGGCGGCTTTTTCTGTAGTTCCAGTACAAGAGAAATAGGCAACCAGGATTTTCTTATCGGACTGTACATTAGTATCCGCTGTCTGATTCTGCGCTTTTGATGAGCAGCTAAAGCAAAGGAGACTCATAAATATGAATATAATCTGTTTCATTTTATTTTGATTTTAAATATTTCTTATCATTAATTAGTTTAGACATTATCACGATGGAGTAACCCCACAGGCGTTTTCATTCTTCCATTACTTTGATAATTGCTCATATCGTCCATCAAACGATGTATTTCTTCTGTATTAAGCGCTTTGCGCGTCTTTACATATTCCTTAAATTCCTCGGTAGTCATATTATTTCCTTTCAAAAGATAAAGCAGGATTAGCAAAAATCATCGTTTAGTCTGTTTGAGTTTGTTATACTCGTCATCTGTAACCGGTTCAAGCCACTCATTGTAAGTGTTTTCACCGGAAACTTCGAAAGCCAGATGAGCAAACCAACTGTCGGCAGCAGCTCCGTGCCAGTGTTTCACATTGGCAGGAATATGGATAACCGTACCAGGCAGAATCTCTACCGCCGGTTTACCTTCTTCCTGATACCAGCCTCGACCGGCTACACCGATAAGCATCTGTCCGCCACCTTTCGTTGCACGGTGAATATGCCAGTTATTGCGGCAACGCGGTTCAAAAGTAACGTTAGAGATATTCACCTGCTCGCGCGAAACCGGAGCAAGATAACTGTTACCAATAAAATACTGTGCATAGGCTGTATTGGGTTCGCCAATAGGGAAAATCATCTCACGCTGGAAAGCTGTTTTGGCATCCTCACCAACAATATCTTCAGACCATACTCCTTTTGCCAAATTGAACGCTGCCCACGCTTTCGGCCAACCTGCATAGAAACCTATATGAGTGATAATCTCTGCGATCTCCGTGCGAGTGATGCCGTTCTTCTTCGCCGACTGAAGATGATAAACGAGCGAATTGTCCGTGATTCCCATACTGATAAGGGAGGTAATGGTTACTAAACTGCGGTCACGCAGACCGAGTTTGTCAGTGCGGCTCCAAACTTCTCCAAAAAGAACATCGTCATTGAGTTCCGCAAACTTGGGGGCAAACGTTCCTAGCTGGTCACGTCCTGCCGTCTGTACTATCTTTTCTTGTGCCATAACATTGAGTGTTAAAATACTAAATACTGAAAATAAAAGGAGTTTATTCATAATCATTTCGTTTATTGAATGAAGTTATTAATGCAATTTGCGGGGTTAAGCGGCGTTTGGTCAGAGAGTACGAGAGTCTTAACCATGTGCAGCGTTCCTTGCTTGTACTTTTGAAAATGCTCCGATGCAATATGAGATTTATAAGCCTCCTGACTCGCGTAAGTTTCAAGAATAGTTATCCTGCCAGGATTCTCTTTTTCGCTGACGGCATACATAGTCAGCACTCCCGGTTCAGTACGCAAGGAGACTTCACCCACTTCGGTCGCATATTTCATATATTCTTCAAGATACTCCGGATAAACCTCGATTTTCGATAGCCGCACAATACCGTCAGCCGCCATAGGTAATTTGGCGCACATACCAGGCTGCTGTTTTATATCCTTTTTCCCTGTCATACTGCATGATAACATAACGAATAAAGACAAAACACTTAGAATTGTTTTTATCATCATCTTCTATCTTTTCATTGTTAAACTTCTGATTGCAAATTTACTGCGATAAAATGAATGGAATTGTATATCAATTACGGATTTTTGTACCCAAATCCCCGATTCTGCAATAAAGAACCGTACATAATTCGAATGAAATGAATTATATTGCCAATAAAAAACAACAACAGATCATATTCCGATTTGGTAAGCTCCACCTGCGTGTCGTTCACCATAGCCAACTTATTCAATAAATCAATCCGGATTCCGTTACTCTCCAATATATTATTTGCCGAGAACTCTTTTCGACGAATGATAGCATAAATACGCATACTCAATTCAGGCAAATGGAAAGGCTTGGCAAGATAATCATCCGCGCCTATCTCCAACCCTTTCACCTTGTCGTCGAGCGAGTCTTTTGCCGATACGATTATCACGCCTACCGGATTACGCTGCTTCCGAATATCACGCAGAATGTCGAGACCATTTCCACCCGGTAACATCAGGTCTAGCAATATGCAATTATACTCATACATATTTACTTTCATTTTAGCATCCTCATACGTGAACGCCTGCTCACACAAATACTTCTCACTGCTGAGATATGCTACGATGCTGTCCGAAAGGCTCCGTTCATCTTCTATAATCAATATCTTCATAGCTTCTGAATTTCATTAACAATATCACTCTTTGCTATTACAAATTTAATTATTTATTATCGGTTCGTTCTCTCTTTTTATAAATTAACAATATCATACCCGGCAATACCAGCAGAAGCAAGGGCAGCCCGACAGTAAATCCGCCTATAACAGGCCACTGCCAACAGTTGCTGTATTTGTGCACCAAGGTCGATACCGAGAGTTAGAGACATGAGTAGGAGTAGGTCTGCACAATCGTTCCTTCAGCCAGATCTTTCGGACGTAACTGCTTCATAGTGTCCTATAGCAAAATGCAACACAGGTAAGAGTAACATTAGAGTTATACCAACTAATTATTATATCTTTGCACCCATGTTATATATACTTGTAATTGGACAAGCGTTTCTACAAACTACCGTAAATAGTTACTTATAACAGTCAATTCAAAAAAATACTATAGTTATGAGTTACATTACAACTTTTACGGGGAAGCATTTCGACCCCATCCACCCTGTTCCTGAAAAAATTGATATGAAAGACATCGCTCATGCCTTGTCTTTGATCTGTCGTGCAAACGGTCATACCCGTTTCTTTTATTCTGTTGCCCAACATTCTATCACATGCTGCAAAGAGGCTAAAACACGAAGGCTTTCCAACCGTATACAGTTGGGGTGTTTGTTGCATGACAGCAGTGAAGCTTATATGTCAGATGTGACACGTCCGATAAAAGCCAAACTTACTGAATATCTTAAATTCGAAGATCACCTGCAAAATATGATTTGGAATCATTTTATTAGCGAACCTCTCTCGGATACAGAAAAGAAAGCAATATTTGAAATTGACGACGAGATGCTTTCTTATGAATTCATACACCTTTTGCCTGAAAGTATTTCTGACGATTATAAATTCATTTTATCCAGACCAACATTAGAATTTATAAACCCTACAATCGTTGAGGATGAATTTATAAACTTAGCTTCAGGCATTCACTTATAGAAATGAAAAGTTGAAATATCTCGCAGACAATTTCAAATAAGTAATTCTGCTTAATCCTATCTCCCCACCCGTGACTGCAACTCTGCCGGATAGCGTTCTCCCGAAAGAATGATCCGGCTAAGGCCGTCATTTATATGCTCCATTTCTTCTTGGGTATATTCCACATCAGCAGCAGCTATATTTTCCGTCAGATGTTTCAGACTACGACTACCCGGAATAGAAACAATCCAAGGCTTTTGTTCTTTCAGCCAGGAAAGGGCAAGCTGGGCCGGAGTAACACCTTTTGAAACTGCCACTTCTTTAATAAAATCAACTAATTGTAAATTTGCGGCAATATTCTCCGGAGTAAAACGAGGCACAATCGTACGGAAATCTCCCTGCCCGAATTTAGTATTCTCATTGATAGCCCCAGTAAGAAAGCCCTTTCCAAGCGGACTGAACGGAACAAGACCGATACCCAATTCTTCAAGAACCGGCAACAAATCAGTCTCGGGATTTCTCCAGAACATGGAATATTCACTTTGAACAGCAGTCAAAGGTTGTACAAGATGAGCACGTCTGATAGTCTGAACCCCGGCTTCAGAAAGTCCCCAATGTAGGATCTTTCCCTCCTGAATAAGTTCACCGATCGTACCCGCTACCTCTTCAATAGGCACTTCCGTATCTACCCGGTGCTGATAATACAAATCAATACGGTCAGTACGCAGGCGCATTAATGAACCTTCTATCGATTTCCTGATTTGTTCGGGGCGACTGCTTTGATATTGCTTGCCTTGTTCCGAAAGGTAAATTCCAAATTTAGTAGCAATTACCACTTTATTGCGGATGGGAGCCAATGCCTCTCCTACCAGTTCTTCGTTATCATGAGGGTTATCCACTGTTCCATAGATTTCTGCTGTGTCAAACAAAGTCACACCTTGTTCATACGCCTGACGAATCAGCGAAATCATTTCTTTTCTATCAGATGCCGGACCGTATCCATGACTCATTCCCATGCATCCCAAACCGATAGCAGACACCTGAAGTCCACTATTTCCTAATTCTCTATACTTCATAACACTATACTATTTATATCTGTTGTTATTTTATTATTCCAATTTCCCTCAACCAACCTTTCGCTCCACTTGTACTGCCCGTAGAACCAAAACCTTTCAGATGTTCAGAATCCGGAGTAAGTTCTACTATTTTAGCCAAGGTTTCATCACGGTAAGTGGCTGCATAAGTACAGAAGGGTACAATGATTTTTCCCTCCAAATTGTATTCTTTACTTTCAAGAAATGACCATATCGCCATTGGAGCCGTATGCCACCACACCGGACAGCCAACAAAAACAATATCATAATCATCCATATTCTTAACAACGTCTTTTAATGGAGGACGAATACCCTTTTCCAATTCCTCTTTTGCCACCTCCGTACAAGGAGTATAATCCGTTGGATAAGGCGTAACGGTTTCAATAGAAAACAAATCGCCACCTGTAAGTGAAGCAATCTCCTCCGCCAAACGTTTTGTAGTACCTCCCCAGCTAAAGTAAGCAACAAGGATTTTCTTTCCACTCACCTGGGTGACCGGTTCATCACTTTGGGTACATGAGTAAGAGCTTAATGCTACTAAACACATCAACATAATCAATACTAATTTTCTCATCTTCAATTTCATTTTAGTTATTACCTTTCGATGATGCAAAGTTACCGGGATAGAGAAAGTAACACAATAGACAAATTACTGATATTATAACCATTTTTACTAAGCACACGATATTGCAGATCAGCACACTAACACGAATTACAGAATATCAAACACAAATTACTGTTTATGGCATATCCCGTATGGTATTCTCATTGAAAACCTTTATTTTTGTTGTGAAACAAAAGAATATGAATATGGAGAATATAATTAAACTGGAAACTATCCAGGAATATAACAGACTTCTAGGTGCAGAGACCCTGCATCCTCTGGTTAGTGTAACCGATTTCTCTGCACTCCAATCCCTCAAGCACTATCGAAAGAATTTCGGCTTTTATTGCGTCTTTTATAAAGAACTAGGTTGCGGTGTGCTCCAATATGGCCGTAACAAATACGATTATGAAGACAGTACGTTAGTTTTCATCTCTCCGGGACAAATAGCCGGTGTGAATGATGGCGGTGAAACTATAAACCCCAAAGGTCTTGTGCTTATGTTTCACCCCGATTTGTTATATGGTACTCCCCTTGCCCGCAGAATGAAAGACTATACTTTTTTCTCTTACGAATCTAATGAAGCTCTTCACATGTCTGACCGGGAACGCCGGATCATCTTGAACTGTTTTCATGAAATACGGGAAGAATTGGAAAATGTAATCGACAAGCATACCAAACAAATTGTGACTTCCAATATAGAGACCTTGCTCAATCATTGCGTGCGTTTTTACGAACGCCAGTTCGTCACTCGTGAAGTAGTCAACCATGATTTACTAACCGAATTCGAACTGATACTTCAGCAATATTTCAATTCGGACAAACCCTCCGAGATCGGTTTGCCCTCCGTACAATATTGTGCTGAGCAGATGCACCTTTCTCCCAATTATTTTGGAGATCTGGTAAAAAAGGAAACCGGAAAGTCCGCACAGGAATATATCCAACTGACCATAATGGAAAGAGTAAAAGAACTATTGGTTGAAAGTAACAAAACAATCAGCGAAATAGCATACGAACTCGGTTTTAAATATCCCCATCATTTAAGCAGGGTATTTAAGAAAGTCATAGGAACTACTCCCAATGAGTACCGCGCACAAGCTGGATAAAAATCAGATATTAGAAGTAAAGTTATTCATCTGTTTTAAGACCGATAAACTACTTTTCTCATCAGACTCTTGACAAAGGACTTTTTATGTTGTATCTTTGAGAAAAGAAAAAGTATAAGCAACATGAAAATAGTAAGAAATAATCATACATAAATCATAAATAATCTGATATTTTACAATACCACTCCTATACGATATGGGGCAATAGTCGAATGATTATTGCCCCATTTTGTTTATAATTCAGCTTAAAATCTCTCGTCTGATTCTAAAACTGTTCTACAATAGTTTATAATAAACTCGAATACCGTTTTACTAAAACTATCAAAAAGTTTATTATAAACAGAATCCGGGTTTATTAAAAGCCACGTTTCCTTTTGTCAAAAATAGAGTAAACAAGATTTCTAGGATTCACCATAAAAGATCTGCTACAACCTTACAAGTAATATAAGCATACAATCATTCATTTACTTCTTTATTTACACAATCGTTTTCCTCCCTCACATTCCATCTTTCTTTTTTCCCAATTCGTTAATTAAACCCAAAACTTCAATTACGATTTGCCGTATCTACCATATTTTTACATACATTTGCGTCTGACACAGGTGTCAAACATGAGGTCTAATTTAAGATGTTTGGTATATGAATGCATATAAAGTGGGTTTAGATATAGGCTCTACTACCGCCAAGATGGTAGTATTGGACAAAGATGGAACTACAGTCTTGTTTTCCGGATACAAAAGGCATCAGGCAAAAATACAAGAATGTTTACTCGGATTTCTTTATCAAATAAAGGAACAGTTGGGTGATATTCCTTTATCTTTCCATATTACGGGCTCTGTTGGAATGGGAATTTCAGAGAAATGCTCTCTGCCGTTTGTGCAAGAGGTTGTAGCTGCAACAAACTATGTGCACCGGGAGCATCCGCACACAGCCACTATGATCGATATTGGAGGAGAAGATGCGAAAGTTGTTTTCTTTCAGGACGGACAGGCTACAGACCTGCGCATGAATGGAAATTGTGCCGGCGGAACCGGGGCTTTCATTGACCAGATGGCTATTCTGCTTGGAGTCTCCATCGACGAATTGAATGAACTAGCACTTCGTTCCAATCAGGTATACTCTATCGCTTCACGCTGCGGAGTATTCTGCAAAACGGACATACAGAATCTGATAGCCAAAAATATATCTAAAGAAAATATAGCAGCTTCCATTTTCCATGCAGTAGCCGTACAGACCACTGTCACACTTGCACGCGGTTGCAATATCGTAGCTCCGGTATTACTCTGCGGTGGCCCATTGACTTTTATTCCGGCCCTTCGGAAAGCATTTGCCAACTATCTGAATCTGTCACAAGATACAGATTTCATATTACCGGAAAAAGGAAATCTGATCCCTGCCTGGGGAGCAGCATTGGCAGAGAACAATGAAGAAAGTATTCATCTCTCCAACCTGATACAGGTAATAGAAAACAAACTAAGTGTTACCTCACCTTTCCAGAGTGATCTTTCTCCTATATTCGACAGTGAGGAAGAATATCGGTCATGGAAAAAAGAAAAAGACCAGTATAAAATTCAATATGCCAGTCTGCGTCCCGGATTACAGGAAGCAACTATCGGCATAGACTCCGGCTCTACTACCACCAAAATCGTAGTACTCGACAACAATCATCGTATCCTTTACTCCTATTATCACGACAACAACGGAAACCCTATAAAAACAGTAGAGAACGGCTTGCAGAAACTATATGAAGAATGCCGGAGACGAGGAACTACCCTGCGCATAAAAGGAGGATGTTCTACCGGTTACGGAGAAGATCTGATAAAAGCGGCTTTCCACATGGATGCGGGAATCATTGAAACCATCGCTCATTATGCTGCTGCCAAACATATCAGCAAAGAAGTTTCTTTTATCCTGGATATTGGAGGGCAGGATATGAAAGCCATCTTTGTGAACGACGGAGTAATCAACAGAATCGAAATCAATGAAGCCTGTTCCTCCGGTTGCGGTTCTTTTATCAGCACATTTGCGCAATCGCTGGATTACAGTGTGGAGGACTTTGCCAAAGCAGCTTGTTTTTCGCAAGCACCATGTGATCTGGGTACACGTTGCACAGTCTTCATGAACTCCAAAGTAAAACAGGTACTTCGGGAAGGAGCGTCCGTAGCGGATATAGCTGCCGGATTATCTTATTCCGTTGTTAAAAACTGCCTGTATAAGGTTCTGCAATTAAAAGACACGGAGATACTTGGCGACCATATTGTCGTGCAGGGAGGAACCATGCGTAATGATTCCATCGTACGAAGTCTGGAAAAGCTGACCGGGAAACAAACCTACCGCAGTAACTGTCCTGAATTGATGGGTGCTCTTGGTTGTGCCCTATATGCCAAGCAAATCGAAAATGCCCGGGTGACGAAGCTGAACGAGATGCTCCAATGGGCACAATATACTTCCAAGCAACTTCAATGCCGGGGGTGCGAGAACCAGTGTGCCATCATGCGATATACGTTCAACAGTGAAAACCATTACTTTTCCGGCAACCGATGTGAGAAGGTGTTTTCCAATAAAGGAAGCCATGCGGACAAAGGCATCAATACGTATGATAAAAAGCTGGAATTATTATTCGACCGGAGCGCAGACATTCCACAACCCCTATTCACCATAGGCATTCCACGTATTCTGAACATGTATGAGGAATACCCTTTCTGGCATACCTTATTTACTGCTTGCGGCATTCAGGTACAGTTGTCGGAACCTTCTACATTCAGCAAATACGAGACTGCTGCCGGCATGGTGATGTCTGATAACATCTGTTTCCCTGCCAAACTTGTGCACAGTCATATCCGTAACCTGACGCAACAAAACGTCAACCGGATATTTATGCCGTTCGTCGTTTTCGAGAAAAAGGATAAGCAACAGCAAAACAGCTATAATTGCCCCATCGTTTCCGGTTATTCGGAAGTCATCAAAAGTGTACAGGAAGAGAATATACCGATAGATGCTCCGACTATCACCTTCAAAGATGAAACGTTGCTGTATAAACAATGCAATGAATATCTAAAATCTTTGGGTATCAGGGATGAGGTATGCAAAAATGCCTTCTCACGCGCATTACAGGAACAATATGCCTTCGAAGAAAAAATTGCTGCCTATAATCAGGAAGTTCTGAACGAGGGACGGGAAAAACACAAACTGATTATCTTACTCGCCGGACGCCCTTACCATAGCGATCCACTGATACAGCACAAAGTTTCGGACATGATTGCTGCGATGGGAGTTTATGTGATAACTGATGATATTGTCCGTCAGCAGGAGATTTCATTGGAAAAAACTCATTACCTCTCTCAATGGGCATTTACCAACCATATTCTGAAAGCAACCAAGTGGGCGGCAATGCAAGAGGGTGATATACAATATATGCAGATGACTTCTTTTGGCTGCGGTCCGGATGCTTTTCTTATAGATGAGGTGCGTAACTTGCTGAAACGATACGGCAAGAATCTTACTTTGCTCAAGATAGACGATGTTAATAATATCGGCTCCATCAAATTACGAGTCCGCTCGTTGGTGGAAAGCTTGAATTTCAGTTTGAAACATTCTCAAGCGAAAGATCCCGAGCCATTTGTTTCAACTGCTCCTTTCACCAAGAAAGACAAAAAGAAGAAAATCCTCGCTCCATTCTTTACGCCTTTCATTTCACCACTCATTCCGTCCATCATGAAAGTGGCCGGATATGAAATGGAGACTTTACCGTTGAGTGACACCGCATCTTGCGACTGGGGATTGAAATACTCCAATAATGAGGTATGTTATCCGGCAACATTGATTGTCGGCGACATAGTAAAAGCCTTTAAAAGCGGACGTTATGATCCTGCCAATACGTGCGTTGCCATCACACAAACCGGTGGACAATGTCGTGCCAGCAACTATATTTCACTGATAAAAAAGGCATTGATTGAGAATGGATACACCAATACACCGGTGGTATCACTTGCTTTCGGCAGTGGTATTGAAAATGAGCAATCCGGTTTTAAAGTAAACTGGCTCAAGGTTTTGCCAATCATACTTGCGTCTGTGTTATACAGTGATTGCATTGCCAAATTCTATTATGCAGCTGTCGTTCGTGAGAAAGAACGGGGACAGGCCGCCCGTCTGCGCGATCTTTATCTGGATACAGCACAGCCCATCATCCAGAAAAATAAACCGGAGGACTTGTTGAGCTACTTATATCTCGCTGCCAGAGACTTCAACAAAATCTGTGAACAGAGATCCTGTCACAAAGTAGGTATTGTTGGGGAAATATTCCTGAAGTTCAACCCTTTTGCTCAAAAGGACGTCACCTCATGGCTCATCAACCAGAAGATCGAAGTGATTCCGCCACTGATAAGTGATTTCTTCATGCAGGGATTTGTCAACCTGAAAGTGAGACAGAACCAACACTTGCAGCGAAAACTCACTCCCGACTTTGTTATCGACTGGTTATACAAGAAAGTCCAGAAGCAGATTAATAAAGTGAATGAAATCGGCAAAAATTTCAATTACTTCACGCCGTTCGAATCAATCTTTGAAAAGGCAGAAAAAGCTAAACAAGTCATTTCCCTGGGCACCCAGTTTGGAGAGGGTTGGCTGATATCCGGTGAAATACTATCCTTTGCTTCCCAAGGAGTCAATCATGTCATTAGCCTGCAACCTTTCGGGTGCATTGCCAATCACATTGTAGAAAAAGGAATAGAAAAACGTATAAAATCGCTGTGCCCTCAAATGAATATACTATCTTTAGACTTTGACAGTAGCGTCAGCGATGTGAACATAACAAACAGATTATTACTTTTTATTGACAACATAAACAACTAAATTATGGCTACAACGGAACATAGCGATTTAGAGCAGCAAATAATAAAAACTGCCCAACAACTTTTTATAGAAAAAGGATTTGTGGAAACCAGCATGAGTGATATTGCTGCAACGGTAGGAATCAACCGGCCCACTTTACATTATTATTTCAGAACCAAAGATAAGATGTTCAAAGCCGTATTCGGCTCGATAGTCATGTCTTTAATGCCGAAAATACAGGATATAGTAAAACAGGATATCCCATTTATGGAGCGACTGAGCATGATTCTGGATGAGTATATTGAGCTTTTCACAAGTAATCCCTGTCTTCCCAGATTCATTTGTGGGGAAATACAGCGTGATGTAAACCACTTGCTTGCCACTGCAAAAGAACTTCAGTTCGGAGATGCTTTATCCCAAGTGAAAGACAGTATACTGACAGCAATGGAAGACGGTAAACTTAAAAAGGTTCCGATACATATTGTATTTCTGACTGTCTACAGCCTATTGAGCTATCCATTTCTTGCCAAGAACCTGATAGTATCTTTATTCTTGGAAGATGAAGCCGCTTTTGCAGATTTCCTGCAAGAATGGAAACAAAACATCATCAACCAATTGCAGAACTTATTGTGTTATGAGGAATAGTATAGACACTATAAAAACAAAAAGAGACTGAATATTCAGTCTTTTTTTGTTTATTACCATTCCAATCATCCCATCTTACACACTATCCGACCACAAAATCTTCCGATTTAAAATTACTATAGAAACGTCCTGAAACAGCAGTAAACTTCAATACACAGTAATCAGGATCCGTCACTCCCTCCGGATAATACATGGTATCTCCCTCCTGCCAGATCATCTCTTTACTGGCACTATCCGTCAAGACCTCCATCATACCGCGTAGCATAACCCCTCTAAAGAATCTCGTATCACAGAAGTAGATACATGCATGGTTGTTCTCCCGGTATTGCGCCACACGCATGGACGAAGTATTTGTTGTCAGATAAATCGTTTTTATCCCCTTTCTTTTTCTGGGTTGCAACATTGCTTTGATGGTAGGAAATCCTTCACCGTCTATCGAACCGATAAAAGCTGTTTTCAGCTTATCAATCATGTTGCCTACTGTTTTTTCCGCGTCTCTCATCATTTTACTTTTTTATTATTGGTTTATTATCTGATGCGAAAGTAGAGAAATGCCAGGAAAGCAATGCAATAAAAAGAAAGGTAGAAATAGCACTTTTTACGGTTTGTGTGCCTTACGATATAATAATGGAGTTTCTCCCGTATGCTGCCGGAAGCTACGGATAAAATAAGAAACCGTTGAAAAACAGAGTTCAAATGCAATATCAGCTATAGGAAAGTCCGTATAAACAAGCAGCCTTTTAGCCTCTTCCATCACCTTGCCCTGAATATATTGTTTTGCGCTGAACCCCATGGTCGAGGTTATCATCTCATTGAGATAGTTAGGAGTAATGCAGAGCTTATCCGCATAATATTGAACCGAATGTTGCTCTTTTGCATGTGTCGCAACCAAATTCATGAATTTACTTACATGATTATTGGAAACTTCCCTACTTCTGCCCTCCTCCATCGAAGTCATTTTAAGATAAGCACGATCCAACAACATCAGGACTTCATAAAGCAATGCTCTCAAAACGTGTACATCGCCCTGTTGATACGAATCAATCTCCATCTTTATATCATGCAAGGTTTCAAGTATGCGTGTATAAAGCTCATCAGACAAATGTAGTCGCGATGAAAAACTTTCTATCTGAAAAAACGAAAGATGCCGTACAAACAAAGAATCTTTAAAGAGGGAAGACAAAAATTCTTCTTCGAAAATCAGAGCATACCCATTGATGATATGATGAGTATCCCAGTTCCGGATTTCCCCCGGTTTAGAGAAAAGGACGTCACATGGAATTGCTTCATAGGTTTGGTTATCGACTGTAAAAGCTCCCTTACCTTCTGTTATGAAAGTAATATCATAATAGTTGAGAGTGTGGACAGTACTTTTAGCCAGGAACTTCTTCACATACTTCAGTTCTACTACATCGACCAAAAGTTCACTCCCATACTTATGCTTATAAAAAGTATATCGAGGTATTGAGTTTTGCATTCAGAATACAAAAATAGTATTCCTTACCAAATAATCCAAAGACTTTTCAAAATCGATTCGATCGAATAAGCCATGAACCATCTGATAAGGAATACATAGAAAAAATATGTCTAGGTTATATTTCCTATTTAGAACTTCCGGCCAGATACCCCAAACTGGTTACATCTACCCCCAAGTAATGATTAATGTGCTTCAATGGCACCCTGTACAGAATATCCGGGATTTCCGCCAATAAAGAGAGATACCTTTCCCTTACTGTCAGTTTGCGGGCACTCATATCCTCTTCCTCTTTAAAGTAAAACTGATACTCCATCAGTTGACGGACCAGATTCGCAAATGAAATTGAAGATGCACACAACTCTTCAATCTCCTCTTCACTGATGTAATAAGCAGCACATTTCGTCAGTGTCTTGATAGAATACTGACTTGAATTATAGCATAACACAGCATCACCCGCAGAGAAAAACCGGTTGGTTCTCTCCTCTCCTTCATGAGTGGTATATGTATGCAAAATACCGGAAACAATAATGTACAAGCTCTGCTCCGGCATTGTGGCAGAAGCAATCGTTTCTCCTTTATCCAGATACACCATTTCCATTCGAGCCAACAGCTCTTTCACTTCTCTTTCATCCACCTGATACTCAAAACAGAGTTTCTTCAAATAAGCTTCCATACAAAATAGATTTTAGTTAATATATGTCACTTAAAAACACCTAATTCGACATAGCAGGCATCATTGTGCCTCTCAAATATAATTTCCTTTGGGTATATCGTAAATACCAGATACAAATCAATAATGAAACGACCGTTGAAATGGGTGGAGCAAATCCCATGATAAACAGCGACGAGCTATCTATCTGGCTGAACCAGTATGACAACGGTATACGGAACAGGAAAGTGGCTATCAGACTGTGAATCATCGGGAATAACGAGTTTCCTTGTCCGCTGAAATAAGAATTAATGCAGAACACGAAACTAACCACGATACAGTCGATGCTATACCCTCGCAAATAATCTGCCGCCATTGCCACCACAGCAGCATCTTTTGTAAAGAAAGCAGTAAGAGTCTCCGGCAGGAATTGCGAATACACGCAAACTGACACACCGAAAACAAGAGCAATCCCAATCCCCGAAGCCAGACATTTATTCATTCTCTTGATAAGTCCCGCTCCATAATTCTGTGCAGTCATGGTTGCCACAGCCGATGATATAGCCATCGGAGGCAGCATAGCAAACACGATGATTTTCTCAACAACACCCAGGGAAGCAGATGCAATGACTCCCATCTGATTGACAATGACAGTGATAATCAAAAAAGAAACATTGATTAAAGCATCCTGCAAAGCAATAGGTGCTCCCAACACCAAGATCTTTTTAGACAGATTCCGGTTCAATCGAATATCTTTCCGTGAAAAGTCAAAATGGAATCCGTGCCGGTATAAGAACCAGAGCGCTATTCCAAAGCTGACTCCTTGTGCAGTTACAGTAGCGATAGCCGCTCCCGTAGCCCCCCAATGGAAATAACCGACCAATATAAAATCGAGCACTATATTTATCACACATGCCAGCCCAACAAAATAAAGTGGTGTTTTAGAATCACCCAGTCCACGCAAAATACCACATACAACATTATATCCCACTATAAACAGAATACCCAGAGAGCATACCAAAATATAGCTTTTCGTATCTGCCATAGCTTCTACGGGAGTATGCATCAGTTCTGCTATCCGACCATGAAAAAGTACCATGACCAAAGTTAGCACTACGCCGGTTATTGAAAACA
Source organism: Bacteroides sp. D2 (assembly GCF_025147085.1). NCBI lineage: Bacteria > Pseudomonadati > Bacteroidota > Bacteroidia > Bacteroidales > Bacteroidaceae > Bacteroides > Bacteroides sp. D2. The sequence goes on from NZ_CP102261.1 coordinate 5,978,878, forward strand.
ACCATACGGAAGACCCGATAGTAAAAGCTACTTTCCGATTGTCTTTGGCTCCGGTAGCAATAGCAATCAGCACTGTTGTCCCGGTGGTAATACCCAGAATAATACCTGTTATTGTCTGCATCACCTGACTACCAATAGCTACGGCTGCCACACTTGCCGAATCATCATATTGTCCGACAACAAAAAGGTCAGCCCCGCCATAAAGTGCCTGAAGTACATTAGCAATTAAAAAAGGTACTGCAAACTGCAACAATACCTTCGGTACGCTTCCTTGTGTCAAATCTAACTCTTTCATAGTTTCTTCGATACTTTTCCTCTTTATCTTATTTTGTTACAACATAAAAAAGTGCCGGACAAGCGAATGATTTGCACCATTCATCTTATCCAGCACTATAATTATTATTATAGCACCCTCCGATGAGGATTTTTATGCCTGTCCCTATTTCAGGGCTGCAAATATGGGCTTTGTTTTCATAATTACCAAATTTTAACCGGTTTTTATTTTCTTATGGAGGTGTAACTAGCTATATATCAACTATTATCAGACGAGGTTTGATCTATAGGATCTCCGTTAGAAAAACGAAAGAAAGCTGCCAACCGATCCGGATTCAGCGTATAACGTGCGCGTTCTTTTAATAAGGGTTCCGCATTCATTACGGCACAGGAATGAGAAACCACGGACATCATCGGCCAATCCTTTAACGAATTTCCTACAACTAAAGTGTGTTCAGAAGCTAAACCCAAAGCCTTACATAACTGAATCACCCCCTCTTTTTTACTTGCTTCAGGATGAATGACTGTTATCAGCGGAGCTTTATGAAAAATCTGGCAGGGATTCTCTTTCAACCGGGTAAGAATAGCTTCTCTCTGTTCTTTATCACGTACCAATATACTATACTTGTAAACCACTCCTTCATAACTATGAATAGTGACTTTTGCAGATTCTCCATATACCTCCGGATATACTTTCACCGGCAAACACCTGATCTGGCCCGAATAAGATAATAAACCTCCATCTGCAAACACTCCTCCCCTGAATAAATCGAAAAGAGCCTTTCCCAGCTTTTTCTTCGCCTGCTCCATCGACAGAGAAGTGGCAAGATATAAGGAAACGGACTGTGCCATATATCGCAAAGCGTTAGCATAACTTTCAGGAACTTTTCCCTGTGAATCAGTCAGTGTTCCATCCACATCAAAGAAAACAGTCGTAATAAGTGGCTTGTCAGGTATTCGCCAGAACGCCCCTTCTCCCATGATTCGATGTAAAGGGTGATTGTTCAGGTTACTAAACGCAATATAACAATCACAAACCTTCCTCTCGCAAGATAGCGGCACAACAGCTCCATCACCTTGATAAAAATTACCAATCTTCACCCGGCTTCGGGGACAAGCATACATATCCCCTTTCCAATCGATAAAACAATTATTCCTTCCTCCTGCACAAACTTCCCATTGTGCCGGAGCATTTTTCAAGTCATACTCAAAAAGATTATCCAGTTGACTGAAAAACTGAATATCTTCCTGACTTAATGGTGCCCTTAACCCCTGCATAGCATTAATGAATAAATAAATATCCGGCAAAAGAGTATTCCGTAAATCATTGAGTACGGCCTTTGCAGAGGGATTTCCTACCGCTCCGGCACATACCTGTATTCCCGCATGATGGAGTATATGAATCTGATGCGCAAATTTCTCTACCGAAGTCATCTCTGGATGAAAACTGGCCCAGAGCCTTATCTTACTTATCATCGTGGGAGTCACACGAATCTCATCAAGCCAGTGTTTAGCCGGAAAAGAAAGATTAGTCTGACAGGAAATTCCAGCCACCTGTGGCAATGCTGTCAAATGCATCATTCCTTTCCGATAATAACGATGGATCAATGCTTCACCGTAAGGAATAATAAATAACTGCAACGGCTCCCCTTTCCATTGTTCAACAGCTGCTATAAAACGATTCCATGCCTGTTCATCCTGTGTCGTATCTGCCAGATGCGACTTCTTGCCGAAAGGGCAATAAGAACAGGTATAGTTGCAGCTATTCAATTTGCCGCGATAATATATACGCCTGAAGGAAAGTAAAGAGCCTTCGTTTTCCATTTCTATTTCGTTCAATAAGAATAAGTTTCCATCAGTTCTCTTATTTCAGGAGTAATAAACAACTGACCAATATAATCGGAGTATGCCATTCCTTCGGAGGTCAGACAAACACGACCGTTATCCGTATCTTCTATCCATTGCCGTTCAGCTAACTGTCGGAACAACGGCACATTATCCGGTGATTCTCCAAAGCGACGCTTATATTCGGCCTTATCAAGCCCCATATAATACATCAGATTTTTAATGATGAAACGTTGTCGCTGTTCTTCCTGCGAAAGAATAAATCCATTACGAGCCACTGTAAAATCAGTAGTGCCCATATAATCATCTATCTCTCCGGCAATACAACGCTGGCAAACAGTATACCGGGTGGCATAATGCAAATTACCCAGGTAACTGCGTCCACCGGAGCCACACGACAGCATCACTTCATCCCCACATGAGATTTCCGCATCAGTAGACGGATGATGAATAAAACGCCGCATCGAAGTTTGTAGAAAACCTCTGTCTTTCAACAAATCACAAGCGGCACAATACATCTGAAAACAGACATCGTCGGATTCCCGCTCCGTGATAGCCGTTCCCGGTCGTACATATAGCGGATAGATAAAGAGTTCGTTAGGCTGAAACAGAAGAGCCTGTTCCAATGAATAAAGAAAACTGGCTACAGTTTGTCCTTTGATTCCGTAAATCAAATCAATATTAAAAAATGGGAATTGCCTCTTCCGGATAGCCTCCAGCGCCTGATTAATCATGTCTTGCCGGGGACGTCTTTTCAAAGCTGTTAATTCTTCGTCAAGGAAACTCTGTACGCCAATACTCACACGAGCCACTCCTGCTTGCTTCAACAAGTCCAAACGAGCAGGATCGGCATATTCCGGCGATGTTTCTACGGAAGTAAAGGTATGTGAAGGATGCACTCCGAATAAGGCAGCCGTATCCAATAGGTATTCCAGTTGAGGAACAGTGAGGAGCAACGGTGTGCCTCCTCCAATGGCGAAACTATCAAATGTCAGTCCGATGGTGAGTGGAGACAACTGTTGCGCCTGCTTGTGAAGAGTTTCCAAATAAGTTGCGATATAATCCGCACGATTTGTTTGCAGAGAAAACAGATTGCAATATCCACATTTATGACTACAAAAAGGAATATGGAAATAAAGCGATGCTTTCTGTCCTTCCACCTGTTTCAGGTAAGGAACCAGCGAAATCGGGGACGGAAAAGAACGATAAGCAGTTTTATGTGGATAACTATACATATAGTCTACATATCGTGGTAGCGGTTGATTCATTTTTTCGTTAAAATAAAGTGTTTGTAAGGGACTGTATAAACCGTTTCGTGAGATATGCAATGATATTCATATCCATCCTCTCCATAGCAAGTGCCATGATCGGAAAGAGCAATCACCAGCGTATTTCCCCGTTTCTGAAAGGCCTGAAATAAACGGGGTAGCTGACTGTCGACATATTGCAGCGCGGCAGCGTGTGATTCCTTATCATCCTTCATTTTGCCTTCCACATAATGACAGTTCGGATAATGAATAGCAGAAAAATTGATATACATAAAAATCCGTTTGTCCTCCGGATAGTTTTCGAGTTTCTTCAATGCAAAATCAATTTGTTTTTCAGTACTATCGGGTGCCGTGCATCCAAAGGTCGGCAGCCAATAACTTTTAGTAAAGTAACCGGGAAACACACGCCCCAGTTCATTACGCTTGCTGAAGAAGTTCACCCCTCCTATACAAATCGTTTCATAACCTACATTGGCAAGGCTTTGCACAAAAGTTGCTTCCGTAAACGGATAACTTCCCGCAGGCGGAATACGTCCCGTACCAGCTTGCACAGGGAAAAACAACCACTTACGGCTGCGTAGCGAATGAGGTTCCGCCGGAGAAGGCAGAAATCCTGCAAAGATGGCAAAATGAGACGGGTAAGTAAAATTTCCCGGCGCATGTCTTTTTTCCCATTCTCCTCCGTGACTGTTCAGTACCGGTGTTCTTCCTGCCGCTTCTTCCTCCTTGCTGACATCATAACGCAAGGTATCAAAGCAAAGCATCAATATATCATGAGTACCCACCACCTGATTCATATCCAGATTCGGATTTTGGATCTGTTCGCCAGCCGGCAGTTCATCTATTTGCATGGTTATATCTCTTTTTTATGTTTTTTATCTGTTGAATATAAATAGAATTATGAGCAAACATATCCTGATACACATGATCTCCCTGTCCGTTGACTTCTATTATATAAGGTATATCTGTTCCTCTCTCCATCAGGACATCCACTCCGGCATACTGCAAATCCAAGGATTGAACCGCTTCCTGACACTGAAAATAGACTTGTTGCCGCACTACTTCCGGCAAAGACAATTCGTTCCACCAATGTGCCTTATTGTTCAGATGCAGATTGGTTATGCTTCCTTTACTACATCTCACAACGATATAATCAATTTCAGATTCCCGGCACACTACCCGGAGATCATAATTCTCTCCCTGCAACTGCTCTTTAGGAATCCATTCTTCTAAAATAGCTTCTGTTTGCATCACCGCTTCCGCCAACGGGATCATCTCTTTTTCCGTACTCAAACGGTGGATACGTTTGGTGTTATGAATGACTCCATCCACTTGTTGCAAGGTAGTATAGACTACCCATTTATTCCGGTTGGGTTGATAGCGAACAGCCATAATGCCTCCCGCCCCCGAACCGTAACGGGGTTTCAAAAAGCATCCTCTACCGCAACCGGCAAGAAGCTCTCTCAACTCATCAAAAGAATGGGGAGAAGGTAACATCGGAGTCACTTTCAAACCTCTGTCCATCAGCACTTGTTTAGTCTCCTTTTTATCAAGAGCACGTAACAAAGCATGGGGAGTATTCAAAAAGGACACGTCATCAGATAGCCTCATCTCGCCCAAACGTTGCAGTGTTTCCTTATATGCCTGATTCAACAGCGCATATTTCTGGAAATCCGTTTCATCGCTTACACAAGGTTCCAGTTTGATAACTGCCTGCCGTAATTGCGGCAAGCAGTTAAAAAGTTCCCCGTAAGTCATAAAACGAACTTCCGTCTGCAAGTGTTTGCCTGCTTCAATAAAGTATTCTATACGTTTGGACAGAGAGTTGCTGACAACGATTATCTGCATCTCCTATTCTGTAATCATCGGGTAATACCACAATTCACCATCATATTCATCCACCTCTTCAGTTTCAGCAATATCTATTTTCATAGGAAGATTCTGCAGCTGTTTCTTCATATCCTTGCTCAAATAATTGTAGCGCATATTGATAAACTTCAAATGAGCGATCTTATCCATATTATCCAGCAATAATTGGGCACCTTCATCTTTGAGAGTACCGGCCGAAACATCCATTGTTTCAAGTTGGGGAAGAATATCCGACTCCAGGAACATTTCTACAATCTTGTCCTGTTCTTCAGAATTGACGATCCCCAGATAAGTCAGCTTCGGGAAACGTTCTTTGGAGAACAACGGACGGAATATCTCAATATCAGCTTCAAATCCATAATCTTCCACACCAACATATAGAATCAGTTTTTCCAGATTGGGGAAATCAGAACCAAGAATATCTTCTACCACTTCAGTAGGCAGGCCACCACTGATAATTTCCAGTGACCGCAACTCCGGCCGTGAAGTCTTTCCCAAACGCAGATTATTGGTTCCTTTGATTTTCAGATCCTTCAATTTAGGCATGGCATCGAGCAGCGGACTAATATCAGCTTGTTCAATCCATGAAATCTCCTGTTCTTCCTGCTCAATATCTCCCCAGAACAAGCCTTCTATTTGTGCGAACTTCTCCTTATTTTCAATCATTCCCTGTAATAAGGCAGAACAGTCGCCACCCTCATAATCCCAACAACCGATTGTTATTTGTTTATATTCAGAGAGATGTTTATCTTTCAATATCTTATCCAGAAGATTCACATTGTTTTCATACTCATCGTAACTCAAAGTATATTTCTTGGCTTCCACTTTCATTTCACGTGCGGTTTCTTCAGTAGTTTCCACATACCCTTTTTTGGTCTTTTCCGCAATCAGTTTGCCGGCTGCTTTTTCAGCCTCTTCAGTCGTTGCGTAGTTTTTCACTTGTGTTTGTCCATCGGTCCCCAACTTACCATAGTTTACAGTAACATCTGTTCCGACTACATCTATACTCCAGAATTTCTGCGATTTAAAATCTTGAAAAACGAATACTCTCTTCATAATACAGTTTTTAATGGTTGATATTTGCACACTCAACACAGAACGCGCATGAACAATACCTGCAAAAATAACCATTTTATGTAATGTACAAAGAAATCTGTTTACTAAACTTTCAGAGTATTCAAAAAATACAACCCAAGATATGCAACAAAGGCTGCCTTTTGGGGCAGCCTTCATTATTCTATTTCTGTAATATATCAGTTTAATCTTCAATAGTACATATACTTACACGGTTCCAATCCGGTTCAGTAAACATATCGCCTACACCCTGACCTTCGGCAGTGATACGAGATGCACTGATTTTATACTTGTTGACCAGGATCGTTTTTACAGCTTCTGCACGTGCTGCGGCAATTCTGGCATTCACTTCAACACTACCTTCCGGAGAAGCGTATCCCTTAATAACCACTTTAGAATCAGCATATTTCTTCAGGTAAGAAGCTACACGTTCCACATTAGGAAGTTGTGAAGCGTCAACTGACGATTTACCTTGTCTGAAAGTAATTATAGATTCGGGTACACGGGCGGTTTTCACTACAGTCTCCACCGGAACCACTTTTGTGCGGCATGCTTCAAGTTCTTCCTGCAATCCGTTGATACGTTGGTTTGCATTGCTGATCTCACCATCTTTGTTGTTTACATCTGCACGAAGTGCATTGATTGAAGAGTTCAGTCCGTCAATTTCGGCTTGATTATATACTCTCACTTTGGCAAAATGATGTGTTCCGTTACTTGTCTTAAAGTGATATGTCAATCCGGCTGTCAACTCAAAACCTGCGTTATTAGCATTGAAACGGCTCTTTGTTTCAGGGTAAGTACCTTGCATATCATACACAATGGCAGGTTTGATTCCTAATGTCCATGCTTTACTTTCACCCAAGTTGAAATTGAAATTCAATCCCAAACGCGTAGACCAAGAGTTCTGATCGCCATCGCCATTCACATAATAATGTAACCAACCCATTCCGGCCACAGCTTCCACTTCAAACAAACGAGGTTCGCCAGTGTAACTTGCAAATAGATTCATCAAATTGACTTTACCCAATACGCTGACATCCGAAGCATCGAAAGCCGTTTTACTGGATGTGGTATTGATATATCCCATTCCTTGGAATCCCAAACCGAAGATAGGAGTTAATTGCTTTGAGACTCCCACTCCAAAAGTGGGACGCATACCTTTAAAGAAAGCACTGTGAGTAAGGGGAGTGACTCCACCGGCATTTACTCCGACAGACCAATTATCTGTAAGTTTGGTACCTTCTACAACTGATTGGGCATTTGCTACTGTAAAGCCACCCAATATAAAAGCTAATAAAATAATAGATTTTCTCATATTCATAAGTTTTAAATGTAATGTTTTATCTGCTAAATCATTAGAAATGTATTGTTTGTTCATGTCTAACTTTCTAGTTCATTTTTTAATTCGTTATTCACTTTAAACAACATATCGTATCAAATATTAGTTCGCAAGCCATAAGCCCTATTAACATCTATTATGCTTTCGAAAAATCTAAAATATGGAAACATCAATGCAAACGCCTCATTCCCTGAAGAGAAAGGGATCCCAACATCGCTAACCATTATGCATCTTGTTTCGTTATTCTACACTTTCATTCATCCATCAGGCAGGAAATACATAAACCGGACTCTACTAAAATACGAAGAATAGAACATAAACGGAAAGTTATCAGGTTGTTAATGCCATATATCGTTCTGATAAAGAGCGAATATTTTTCTTCCTTTTCAATTGGAATCTTGATTTAATTTCTAACTTTGCCGCCAACATCGGTTTCCGAAATGGCATTATCACCAGACGGAATTAAAAGGGAATCCAGTGAAAATCCGGAACTATCCCCGTAGCTGTAAGTTTTATCTCTCTCATAAAAAAGAGAAATGTTATGGCATTCATTTGCCACTGATTCATGAAACGGATCGGGAAGGCGCCACAACAAAAACAAGTCAGAAGACCTGCCGATAAAATTTCCGTTATTCCAGGCTTTCGGGTGAAAGGCAATAGAACGAATCGTATAGGTCCATTTTATTACAAGTCTCCAGAAATTGTCGTGCATGAATAACTATGTAGGCACTAAATCTATTTTGTTAATTCTTAAAATATAGGTATGATTAGTTCGGAGATATTCATTATCAAAAGAGACGGGAAAAAAGAAGCTTTTTCCCTCGACAAAATCAAAAATGCCATATCCAAGGCATTTTTATCAGTAGGTAGTTTTGCTACGCAAGATGTGATAACCAATGTGTTAAGCCGTGTCAGTATCAGTGACGGAACAAACGTAGAGGAAATCCAAAACCAGGTGGAAGTCGCCTTGATGGCAGAACATTATTACAGCGTGGCCAAAGCGTATATGCTGTATCGTCAAAAACATTTGGAAGACCGTGAAGTCAGAGACAAACTTAAATTCCTCATGGATTATTGCGATGCTTCCAACCCTGCCAGCGGTAGTAAGTACGATGCCAACGCCAATGTGGAAAACAAGAATATCGCCACACTGATAGGAGAACTGCCCAAATCCAATTTCATCCGCCTCAACCGCCGCCTGCTGACAGACCGTTTGAGAGATATGTATGGTAAAGAGGCTTCCGACCGTTATTTGGAACTCCTGAATCATCACTTCATCTACAAAAATGATGAAACCAATCTGGCGAACTACTGTGCCAGTATTACCATGTATCCCTGGCTGATAGCAGGAACAACAGCAGTAGGAGGCAATTCTACCGCCCCGACCAATCTGAAATCCTTCTGCGGAGGATTTATCAACATGGTATTTATCGTATCCAGTATGCTAAGCGGCGCATGTGCCACTCCTGAATTCCTGATGTACATGAACTATTTCATCGGTTTGGAATACGGACAGGACTATTATAAACACCCTGATAAACTGGCAGACTTGTCTCTGAAACAAAGATCGATCGATAAAATCATCACAGACTGTTTCGAGCAAATCGTATATTCCATCAACCAGCCTACGGGTGCCCGCAATTTCCAGGCAGTTTTCTGGAATGTGGCTTATTATGACAAGTATTATTTCAATAGCCTTTTCGAGCACTTTGTTTTCCCCGACGGAAGCAAACCCGACTGGGATTCGCTTAGCTGGTTGCAGAAGCGTTTTATGAAATGGTTTAATAAGGAGCGTACACGCACCGTTCTGACATTCCCTGTAGAGACAATGGCACTCCTGACCAAAGACGGCGATGTACTGGATAAGGAATATGGCGACTTCACCGCTGAAATGTATGCCGAAGGACATTCATTCTTCACCTATATGAGTGACAATGCCGACTCTTTGAGTAGCTGCTGCCGTCTGCGTAATGAAATACAGGACAATGGCTTTAGCTATACATTGGGAGCCGGAGGAGTCTCTACCGGTTCGAAGAGCGTGTTGACCATCAATCTGAACCGTTGTATACAGCATGCTGTAAAATCAGGTATTCTCTACCCTTTCTTCTTGGAAGAAGTAGTAGACTTGGTTCACAAAGTACAGCTTGCCTATAATGAGAACCTGAAATTATTGCAGGCAAAGGGTATGTTGCCTTTGTTTGATGCAGGCTATATCAATATGAGCCGCCAATATCTGACTATCGGTGTGAACGGACTGGTGGAAGCAGCCCAATTTATGGGAATCGACATCAACGACAATCCGAAATACGAGGCTTTTGTGCAGGAGATTCTCGGCATGATTGAGAAATACAACAAAAAGTATCGTACCAAAGAAGTACTTTTCAACTGCGAAATGATTCCTGCCGAAAATGTGGGTGTGAAACACGCGAAATGGGACAAGGAAGCCGGATTCCAGACTTACCGCGAATGTTACAACAGCTATTTCTATATTGTAGAAGACAAATCGCTGAACATTGTCGATAAATTCCGCCTGCACGGGCATCGTTATATCGAGCATCTGACGGGTGGTTCGGCTTTGCACATGAATCTGGAAGAGCATCTTAGTAAAGAGCAATACCGGCAGTTGCTTCGTGTTGCCGCTACCGAAGGTTGCAACTACTTCACATTCAATATTCCGAATACAGTATGTAACAAATGCCATCATATCGACAAACGATATTTGCATGAATGTCCCGAATGTCACAGCGAGAATGTGGATTATCTGACCCGCGTCATCGGATATATGAAACGTATCAGCAATTTCTCCCAAGCACGGCAAAAGGAGGCCGATTTAAGATATTATGCTTCGGTACGCTGATTATGATATTGTTTTTCAGGAGATACCGGATGAGGTGACATTAGCCATCAACCTCTCCAACTGCCCCAACCATTGTAAAGGGTGCCACAGTGCATATCTGATGGAGGACGTAGGAGAACCGTTAACGGAAGAAAGTCTCTCTACCCTGCTCGGTAAATATGGAAAAGCGATCACCTGTGTCTGTTTCATGGGCGGTGATGCTTCACCCGCAGAAGTGGAACAACTAGCTGCTTTTTTACACAAGCAGACCATCACTCCGGTAAAAGTCGGATGGTACTCCGGGAAGAGCAAGCTGCCGGAGCACTTTGATGTATCTCATTTCCAATATATAAAGTTGGGACCTTACATCGAGTCTCTGGGAGGATTAAAATCTGAAACGACCAATCAACGGTTGTACCACATAGAAAATGGAATAATGGAGGATATAACTTATCGTTTTCTCCCCCATCATTCCAAAAAGATTTCTTAATAAGAGAAACGCTCAAACGGATGCTGTTTTTACCGTTTGGGCGTTATTTTTTATATTTTCATCGGCTTATGTGTTAAGCTGCTTGTAAATTCAATCTAATCCTTTTTCATGTAACCATTTTGAGAGATGATTGGCTACTTCAATGTTGTTTAGGTCGGAAAAAGGAAAATGTGTATTACCATACAATCCCACTTCGGGCAAATGAATAACCGTTACATCGCCACCAAAATCATTCAGCATCTTTGCCCATTTGCGCATAAGATGCAGACGACGTGTCCATTCATATAATTCGGGACGTTCATTCGTTTCCGGCAAATTATCGCCGAAATAAACGATAATTGGAATCTTCGTAAACTTCATAAAGACGGACATCGGCACTTCAACTCCTTCTGTCTTTCCTGATAGTGTCATCACCTTCCCTTCTTCCGGCATTTCTCCTTTTGGGAAAGGGACATTTGTTCCCGGTTCATAAGCGACAATTGCCTTTATATTTTTTGTTTTGGGAAGTGTCAGCCAACCGACACCACCACCCTGTGAATGAGTTACAAGAACGGCTGTTCCTATTTGATCGAATAGGGCAGCGTAAGCATCCGAGAAAACATCGAGGTCAATAGAGCCTATTGTAGGCGTCATCTGGCGAAAGTATTGATTGAGCGCCTCTTTGTCGTGACTGAACTGCACGCCCTCGAAATAGTCGGGATATATTCCCACCCGAAAGCGGTTGAACCATTCCTCTTCGTCAAATACAGGAGACAGAGTAACGGTTTCCGTGCTACGTCCGGCATTACCACGCCGCGGCTGGTCTACCAAATAGGTAGAAAATCCACGCTACAAAAAGATATTCTGAAAACCCTCCCGTCCATCAGGAGTAGTTTCCCACGTTTTGGAAAACTGACCTATACCGTGTGCAAATACAAGAGGATATTTTCGCGCATTCACAGGTTTCTGATAGAACACATAGGCATGGTCGCCATGATAATTCCGTCCCAAAGAATCTGTCATGACAGAACCACCCACTGCGAAACTGCCTTGCTCCTCTATCAGCAGTATATTTTCATCACGAGCTTGACACCCCCACAGCAGAGCCATCATAGCCATACATAAAATGATTGTCCATCGCATAACTTTTCCCTATTATTTCTGTACTTTCGATTCTTGTAAAGCATCATATCTGCTACCCACCACAGGAATAGCGGCAATGGCATTTTCTAATTCCTTCATTTCTTCCGGTGTGAATAGAATCCCCGATGCCCGCAGGTTCTCCTCTAAATGCGAAAGTTTCGTTGTACCGGGAATGGGCACAATATATGGTTTCTTATTCATCAACCAAGCTAATGCCACTTGCGCAGGGGTAATGCCTCTTGTTCTGCCAAAAGCATTCAGTATCTCTACAATACGCATATTTTGCCGAATGGCATTAGGTTGGAAACGAGGTAGAGTTTGACGGTTGTCGTTCGTTGGATCAAACATCGTATATTCGTTTATCATGCCTCCGAGAAAGCCTCGATTGAGTGGACTATAAGGTACAAAACCAATACCCAGTTCTTCACAGACAGGTAACACGCTCTCTTCTACCGTGCGGTGCATAAAATGGTATTCGCTCTGAATAGCTGTAAGCGGACATACAATATGTGCACGACGAATCGTATCTGCATTCACCTCACACATCCCCCAATGCAGAATTTTCCCTTCCTTTATCAGTTCCTTAATCGTCTCGGCAACCACCTCAACAGGTGTATTCGGGTCACTTCTGTGCTGATAAAATAAGCCGAGTGTTTCTACTCCGAGATTGCGCAGAGAATTTTCACATACACGGCGGATATTAGCGGGCGAACTATCCTCTTCTGTTTTCACCTGCACACCATTCACGAACTTATGTCCGAATTTCGACGAAACGAACACACGACTGGTATAACCGTTCAATGCCTTGCCTATCAGGATCTCGTTCTTGTGATAACCGTAACTTTCGGCTGTATCAAACAGGGTTACCCCCCGTTCTATTGCCTCGCGAACCAATCGGATACAAGCCTTTTCGTCGGGTGACTGACTACGGTGATGATTCAGTCCCATGCAACCGAATCCCATAGCTGAAACGGTAAACGCCGCATTACCATCGCCCAACGTGCGGGTTTCCCGAACGGTAGCCAATATCGCCGGAATCTTTGCCGGAACGACCGATTTGCCATTTATAGCCTTCTCAGCCGCCGTTACTTTCTCAAATGTCGGAGCGATGCAAATTGCCGCACCCGCCAATACCGTTCTTTTCAGAAATCCGCGACGGCTCATTTCCATATTACTGATACTGTCTTGTTCCTTTTTCATGCCTTTATTCCTTTAATTATCAATTTTATATCGGCAAAAGTACAGCATTGATACTATCTAACGTGTATCAATTCTACAGATTAAAAGACCAATTTTATCGCTTAAAACAACCTATCTGTAAATTTGGTAATAATCTTCAGAATTTTGATACATTACGTCTTATTTTTATATACTACTTTTGCCGGAAAAGAAGTAATTTTGCATATAAGTAAACGATAGGTTATGAGTGGAATAATGAAAATAGATACCGTCCAGCAGTACAACGATTATTTCGGAGTAGAAACCTACCACCCGTTGGTTAGTGTGATTGAAGGAAAGAAAGCGAAACCATTACGATTTTGCAGAAAATTATATAATGTCTATGCCATATTGCTGAAAGATACAAATTGCGGTAATCTGAAATACGGACAGAGTATCTACGACTATCAGCAGGGCGCAATGTTATTTCTTGCTCCCGGTCAGTCAATGGGTTCAGAAGATGACGGTCTGTTACATCAGCCGGAAGGATGGGCATTGGTTTTCCATCCTGAACTTCTGCGAGGTACCCACTTGGCGAATATAATGAAAGAATATACCTATTTTACATATAATGCCAATGAAGCCCTACACTTGTCAGAACAGGAGCGTCGAACGGTTATTGAGTGCATGGAGAAAATTCGCACCGAATTACAATTTCCCATAGACAAACATAGTAAATCGCTGATTATAGATAATGTCAAACTGTTACTTGATTACTGTATCCGTTTCTATGACCGACAGTTTATTACTCGTGAAAATGCCGATAAAGACATTCTGACCCGCTTTGAGAATCTTTTGGATGATTATTTTTCATCCAACGTACCGGCAGAGCAAGGTATGCCGACGGTACAATATTGTGCGGATAAGCTTTGTCTTTCGGCCAACTATTTCAGTGACTTATGCCGTAAAGAAACAGGAGTATCCGCTTTGAAACACATTCAACAGAAAGTACTTGACGTGGCCAAAGAGCAGGTATTTGATACAACCAAATCCATTAGCGAAATATCATACGAATTAGGATTTCCATACCCACAGCATTTCAGCCGCTGGTTCAAAAAGATGACAGGGTGCACACCTAATGGATACAGACAAAATCCAATCCAATTAAACATCTCACCGACAAAGTAACACTGCTAACTTTACATACTCAATAAACTGACAATTATTTTATTATTTCAAAGCCCGCTTCAACCTATTCGTCTATCAACCGCTGTCGCGGACATGCAATATTGATACGAATAAATGAAAAATTCCAGCTTATTAAACGGGATAAGACTCACACGGTCGTAAAGATCTACGTGTTCGGCACCGGGTACTATGTACAGCTCTTTGGGTTCAGCGGCCAATTGATAAGCGTCTTCACTAAATTCACGTGAGTGGGCATTCTCTCCGGTGATGAAAAACATGGAGCGGGGTGAAATAGTTTTAATATCTTCGAAAGGGTAGAATTCATAAAACTCCCGTTCGATCGGACTGGACGTTATTGTCAACTGATGTACAGCGTCACTGGTATATTTAGTTTCCCCACCCAAAAAATCTGTATAACGCTGTTCTGCCGCTTCAGCCATTATTACTTTCTCTGTTCCAACGTCAATGAGTGATTTAATCCATTACGGTTGGCCGCCCCCATATCATACATACTGATTGTTGCAATGGCCTTAAGACTAGGGGCTATTTTCGCTGCACTGATAGCAAAAGTTGTTTTTAATTACATATCCATATCATGAGTTAAATATATCACTTTAAAATTTTCGAATATTAAGCATGGCTTTGCCACATGTTTTTTAAGGAGCCACTCGTTCCTTTAAAAGGAAGAGGGTGTTCCTCGGTGTCGAACGGGTCGTTTCTTTTAAAGGAATGACCCGTTGGTTTTAAACCAAAATCCACGGATGTAACCAACTGGTTCTCAACTTCTTATAAAATCATATTTCCGTCTACACAAGCCATGGGATCTTATTCAACAAGCGAGACGGAAAATGCTGTTAAAGGCAGCATTCGACATATCATAAATTTAAACATTAAAAAGACATTTCCATTCATCTCACCCACTTCACACTCATCTACCACTTCTTACAACAGTTATCCTCCCTCATCCGCAAGGTGTCTCCTGAAGAGAAAGTGGAAATACAGCATTAACTGTAGTCCTATACGCCCCCAGAAAAGATAAGAAACCCAAAAAAAATTCCAAAAAAGTTTCCTGATTGAATTTAACTATACAAAATAGCAATTTTCGGGTCGTTAAAGAAAAATGGTTGTCGTAACTTTGCATCATCGAAATAGAGAACCACTATTGCATCATGAATAAAAAACTAATTATCATGTTGTTGGCTATGCTTATAGCCGAAACGAACAACTTATTTTCGCAGAGTATGAGCAAAAGATTAGAAGAAACCCCGCAGTCAGTTATTGCCAACGTGCATAAGGCTGCCCGATTGCTAAAAGAGAAAGGTAGTGAGGCTCTCGCCGTACTTACCGATCCGAAGTCCGAATTCAATGACAGAGATGCGTATCTCTTCATTATTGACGTGGATAAAAGCCTCGTAGTTTCCAATCCCCGCTTTCCGGAACGTACCGGAGGCAATATCCGCGAGCATCTCGACTGGTCGGGAAAGCACTACGGTGTAGAGCTGTGCGAGATCGCTATGTGTGGTGGTGGCTGGATAGAGTTCGTATGGCCGAAGCCGGGAACGGAAGAGGGCACGCGCAAGGTGTCCTATATCTACCCGATTCCGGGTATGCGCTACACGATATGCGCAGGCATCTATAACAATACCATGACGCTCGACGAACTGAACACCCTGACCGGACATGGAAAAAAGAAAGTGGCGGTCATTTTCGAGGTGATGCCTACTGCCAAAGGAAAAGCGAACTATTTCAAGATGGGTGCAGCCTTGAAGGAAGAGTTGCTACGGATGCCGGGCTTCATCAGCGTGGAGCGTTTCGCCAGTGTGAACAACGAGGGCAAGTTCCTTTCGCTATCGTTCTGGGAGAGTGAAGAAGCAGCGGCAGGCTGGCGCAATCAAGTGAATCATCGTCAAAACCAAAAGATGGGACACGATAAGCTGTTCGATAACTACCGTATTTCCGTAGGTAAAATCGTGCGCGAATACACCGACCAAAACCGTAGCGGGGCTCCCGACGATTCCAATGAATATCTTGGTATCAAATAACGTATGGAGCAATTTTTTCTATACGGAGAAAGGGAAATCGCCTATCTTAAAAGCAAGGACAAACGGCTCAGAGAGGTAATAGACAAGGTGGGCATAGTGAAAAGGCGGGTAATACCCGACCTTTTCACTGCGCTCGTTCATTCGATTGTGGGGCAGCAGATTTCGACCAAAGCGCACGAAACGATTTGGAGGAAGATGAGCGATGCGCTGGGCGAGGTCACTCCCGAAAAGGTGCTCAACCTCCCGCCCGAAGCTTTACAGGCAATGATAAAATATGACAGTGGTGATGCACCACGAATACAGCATTTCATGAAAGTTCATGACTTTGCTGCAACCATAGATGTGTGAAAACTTGGCTGAAGAAACGCAACTCATCCTCGAAGCCGCTTCGATACTCTGCATTATTAGGATGCTCGCTACATGCTATCCAAACGAAAGCTAGCAAAACGACAAAAGAATATATTAAAAATAGTTTCAGGCTGATTATTGGTAGCCAAATCTTTCTATTTACACACATACTCTTATCTATTTACTTGACTATAAAACTATTACTTTGAAGTTTAAAAGTCATATTTCCGTGTACATAAATCATACACAAAATCCGGGTTGTCAAAGTCATCGGCAACAGGTTTTCCTATATCACAAGTGGCAAGTAACTCCATATCTTCATCCAACAATCTAAAATCCAACGAATTGAAATTTTCTTCTATTCGATTTCTATGTACTGATTTAGGGATAACAATAATCCCTCGTTGCGTCAACCAGCGTAACTCAGCTTGAGCAACAGTCCTATTATATTTTCCAGCCAATGCAGTCAGCACTTCATTCCTGAAAAAGTCATGTTGCCCCTCGACAAAAAGTGACCATGCTTTTATCTTGATTCCTGTCCAATCTGTATAATCTTTCATTGCTTTCTGCTGATGAAATAAATGCGTTTCCATCTGAGATTAATAACCGGAACAATTTTATGATGGACGATCAAGTCTACCAAACGGGGAATATGCAAATTACAAACTCCAATAGCACGTATACGTCCCTCATGGTACAACTCCTCCTATTCAAAAAGCGTGTTGGTTGCACGCCCAATGAATACAGAAGCCAGGTTTTAGCTCTTAAAAATTAGTACCTTTATTGAAGGGGAACTGTAATATGGGTAAATTAATCCGTAATTCATATACAAACAGATTTCAATTCCTGCAGTATCTTTGCAGTGTCATAAAGAAATAAGTAAAAACATTATTTAGAAAAACTGTTTGATATGTATTTAGAAAATATTTATTCTCCTGCAGATGTTAAGAAACTGTCGGAAAAAGAACTAAACGAGTTAAGTGGAGAAATCCGTGCAGCACTCCTGCAAAAATTAAGTGAACATGGCGGGCATTTCGGACCTAATTTCGGAATGGTGGAAGCAACGATTGCTTTACATTATGTATTCAATTCGCCCAAAGACAAAATTGTATTTGACGTATCGCACCAGAGTTATGTACACAAGATGCTGACCGGTCGTAAAGATGCGTTCCTTCATCCGGAAAAATACGACAACGTATCAGGTTATACCGAACCGCAAGAAAGTGAACATGACTTCTTCATCATCGGACATACTTCCACTTCTGTCAGTCTGGCCAGCGGATTGGCAAAGGGACGTGACCTTACAGGCGGCAATGAAAATATCATAGCCGTCATAGGGGATGGTTCTTTAAGCGGAGGTGAAGCTTTCGAAGGATTGGATTATGTAGCAGAGCTTGGTACTAACATGATTATTATCGTTAATGACAACCAGATGTCTATTGCCGAGAACCACGGAGGATTGTACAAGAATCTGAAAGAATTACGTGACAGTAACGGCCAGTGCGAATGCAACTTCTTCAAGGCAATGGGACTGGATTATATGTATGTAAATGATGGTAATAACGTACAGGCATTGATTGAAGCTTTCTCTAAAGTGAAAGATATTCAGCATCCGATAGTAGTACACATCAATACATTAAAAGGTAAGGGTTATGCACGTGCCGAGCAAGATAAAGAGACTTACCACTGGCGTACTCCATTCAATGTAGAAACCGGAGAAGCAAAAGTGAGTTATGAAGAAGAAGATTACAGCGAGGTAACCGCCCAATACCTGCTGAAAAAGATGAAGGAGGACCCGCGTGTGGTAACAATCACTTCTGGTACTCCCACCGTTCTGGGATTTACTTCGGACCGCCGTCAGGAAGCAGGCAAGCAATTCGTAGATGTAGGCATTGCCGAGGAACACGCAGTAGCTCTTGCTTCGGGCATCGCAGCCAATGGTGGGAAACCCGTTTACGGAGTATATAGTACATTCATCCAACGCTCCTACGATCAACTTTCACAAGACCTTTGTATCAATAACAATCCGGCTGTTTTGTTGGTCTTCTGGGGTACGTTATCCGGAATGAATGATGTGACTCATCTCTGTTTCTTCGATATTCCGCTTATCAGCAATATTCCTAATATGGTTTATCTGGCTCCGACTTGTAAGGAAGAATATATTGCCATGCTGGAATGGAGTATCCACCAGAATGAACACCCGGTTGCTATCCGTGTGCCGGCAACAGATGTAATCAGTAGTGGAGAACCGGTAGATTCCGATTACAGCATTCTCAATCGTTACAAAGTTACTCATCGCGGTTCGAAAGTGGCCATTGTGGCTTTGGGTTCATTCTATGGATTAGGACAGTCGGTTGCATCACTTCTGAAAGAAAAAGCCAATGTCGACGCAACACTCATCAATCCGCGTTACATCACCGATGTAGACAACGAACTGATGGATGAACTGAAAGCAGATCACGAGTTAGTGATAACATTGGAAGATGGTGTATTGGATGGCGGTTTCGGTGAAAAAATTGCCCGCTACTATGGTGCTACAGACATGAAAGTCCTGAACTATGGAGCTAAAAAAGAATTTGTAGATCGTTTTGATTTACAGGAGTTTCTCCGTGCCAATCACTTGACAGATGAGCAGATTGTAGAAGATATCACAGCACTTATCGGTTAAAATCAAACCCATTCACTATATATCCAATAGGTTGATGTATATTGTCGGTTAAGACAATTACATCAACCTATTTCATTTCGATATGAAGTAACAATCCTTTCCGATAATTCAACGGAGTTTGTCCTGCATTCCTTTTGAAGAACTTACAAAAAGCTGCCGCATCACTAAACCCTAACTTGGAAGCAATCTCACCAACCGTAGATTTTGTAGAACTCAACAAGGTACGCGCTTCCATAACCAACAATTCGTTTATAATACTATTGATAGTCTTACCTGTTCCAGCACGTACAATACGGGCCAGGTACTGCTCACTGATAGCCAGTTTATCCGCATAAAAGCTCACAAAATGTTCTTCCCTGAAATTCCGGGTAACCAATGCATGAAACTCCTGTAAAACGTGGTCTTTACGGCTGACCTCTTTTTTAATAATTGTCTTTCGGGAAAGAAAATCAGCTATATCAAGAAATAAAGCATTGCACGCTGCCTGTATGCGCCGGAAAAGAAAATGATGTTCAATATTCAGCAGGCGCATCAGCACTTCCAGTTCCTTACGGATGATTTGGGCTTCGTACTCTGTCAACTGTATCGTATATTGTTTATTCTGCCTCATTGTCGCCAATAAGATGGCCGTTATTTGTGTCAAATAAGAATCGTCTGTCCGCATAGATTCGGAAAGGGCAAGAGTAATAAACTGAATATCACGGCTTGAGTAAAGATGCTCCGTGAGGTAATTTGCTCCATGAATAAGCAACATATTCGGCTCTATCGCAATAAACTCTCCATTCAGCAGAATCTCCGAACGGCCTTCAAGAACGAATATCATATAAAGTTCCCGATTGAAATAACATTCATTTGCCGGATAACTTCTGTCTTTATATTCACTCCTAAAACAGACTACCTCCTCTTTATAATGAGGAAGTTCCGGATGCTCCTTCAACAGCTGCGTATTATCAAATATACGAGATTTTACCATTTACATCTTCTTTTTATGACGTAAAAATACGATTTGTTTCGGATATGACAAAAAGTGTACGGAATTAGATAATCTATTTCAGAGTAAAAAACGGGACCTTTGCATATCCTTTTCAATGCATGAAAGGAAAATAAATAAAGGAGGTCAAAAAGGTATGGAAATGAAAGATGTTTTCAAGAGGTATTTAGTATTTGTTATCGGACTCTATTTTTTAGCGGCAGGCATTGTATTGATTATACGCTCGGCACTAGGAACTACTCCCATATCGAGCATCAATTATGTATTAAGCTTGAATAGTCCTTTGTCATTGGGTACTTGCACCTTCATCATCAACATGGTTCTTATCCTGGGGCAATTCTGGTTAATCCGAAAGAACAGAACCCGGCAGGATATTATTGAAATTCTTCTTCAAATGCCGTTCTCTTTTATCTTTTCGGCATTCATTGATTTTAATATGATGCTGACAAGTGAACTGCATCCCGCCAATTATGGCATGTCAATCGCTTTATTACTTACAGGATGCATGGTGCAATCTATCGGAGTAGTTCTCGAACTTAAACCGAGAGTAGCCATGATGAGTGCAGAAGCATTCGTGAAATATGCGTCCCGCCATTATAACAAGGAGTTCGGAAAGTTCAAAGTCTATTTTGATATTACTTTGGTTACGTTGGCCGTAATTCTCTCTCTCTTACTGACACAAGGTATTCAAGGAGTACGTGAGGGGTCGCTCATTGCAGCCTGCATAACCGGATATATCGTGAGTTTCCTGAATCAAAAGATAATGACGAGAAAGACCCTCCATAAATTATTACCAGTCTGGAAGTAAATCCTGCGTCAGTTTTAAATAAACACCTTATAAAAAAGTCGCTTCTTTGAAAGATTCAAAATCTTTTCAAAGAAGCGACTTTTTATTTCATCTATAATTATACTTGTATTTACTTCTTCTGCTTATCTATTTCTTTCAGAAGTTCATCGACAGCCACTTTTAATTGGGTATCCTCTCCCTTAACGACCATCTCCGGATCATTAGAAACCTTCACATCCGGTTCCAACTGGGTGTTTTCCAAATAACTGCCATCAGGCAAACGATAGCCAACGATAGGAATACCAAAGACGAGTGAAGGATCTTGTAAAGTTTCCCAAGACACGCTCGTCATTGTACCCGGAACAGGCATACCGACAAGTTTTCCTATATTTTGATGTTTATATACCCATGGAGTTCCATGTGCATTCGAATAGTTGGCTTCACATTGCAGCATAATAGACGGCTTGTTCCAACGACGGCTTGGCATGTCACACGCTTCACGTCCGCGGACTACTTGAGTGAAATATTTCTGACCGCTGAACAGTATTTCAATATCTTCGTGCAAACGACCACCACCGTTGAACCGGGTATCAATCACAATTCCATCACAGTTGTTATATTTTCCCAGAATATCCGAGTAAACGGTACGGAAACTGTCATCTCCCATGGATTGAATATGAACATATCCCAAACGTCCTTTCGACCATTTCTCAACATCTGCCGCCCGCTGTTTCACCCAACGTTTGTATAACAACCCATTCAGCTGACCACTCGTAACCGGCATCACTACTTCTTCCCAACGTTCTTTATTTTGCGGATTGTAGATTGAAATCAAGGTCTTCTTCCCTGCTTTATTATTCAATAGACAAGTGATGTCATGATCGGGAGTTATTTCCTCACCGTTAATCTTTTCAATGATACATCCCGCTTTTACTTTGGTACGCGAATGGTCGAACGGACCTTTCTCGATAATTTCGGCAATCTGCATCCCTTTTCCCTGATAATCCCAGTCGAACAGAAGCCCCAGATTGGAAGTAACATCACCTTTACCTTTGGGAGAATAGCGTCCTCCAGTATGTGAAACATTCAACTCGCCCAACCATTCACTCAATAGTTCTGCAAAATCATAATTGTTATCAATGTGAGGCAGGAACTTGCGATAAGCATTAGTCATGGCATCCCAGTTTACCCCGTGCATATTGACATTATAAAAACGTTTCTGATGTTGTTTGTACACATGGTCAAACATCGCTTCACGTTCAGCTGCCAAATCCATTTTCATTTCAGCCTGATAACTGATTGATTTCAAAGCATCCGACTTGGCATCCATCTTTTGCATATTACGGCTTCCCAACAAGAAAATATCTCCTTTTTTATCCAGCATCAGCGATGCCCATCCGGTATTGAGTTTATGCAGACGCTTTGTCTCTTTCTCACGGAGATTCATTTTCCAAAGGTCATATCCATCTTCGAAAGCAGAGAAATAGTAGAGGTCCTCTCCATCTTTGGATAGTATGGCACTGCCTAAGTCAGAAGAGTTGGGAGTCAGACGTACGATACGGTCTTCAATACCGTTAAGCTCGACTACTATATCTTTCTGGTCTACTTTTTCCTCATCCGCCTTCTCCTTATCACCGTCTTTCTTCTTGTTATCATCTTTCTCCTTTGCTTTCTTTTGTTCCTTTTCAAGTTCCTTGAGCAATTCGAAATCTTCCTTGCTCAAACGGTAACGATCATAAGCATCCTGATTGAGGAATACCAACATAACATCCTGTTGCGATCCCCAGGAAGCATGTGCACGCATACCATAACGTTCGGTCTGGAAAAGAATGGCATTTCCATCGAGTACCCAACGCGGAGAACCGCTGATGTATCCGCTATTAGTCAGATTGGTTATCGCTCCTCCCTGTGCACTGACAATACCTATATCCGAATAAGGATCGTGACGGTTGCCGATAAATTCAAGAGTAAACCATTTGCCATCCGGTGACCATTCGTAGTCAAATCCACCTCCGGTATTATACCATGTAGAACCGTCCGTCACCTGACGTACTTTCTTCGTTTTCAAATCGAGTACCATCAAACGGTTGCGGTCTTCGATAAAAGCCAGCTCTTTACCATCCGGCGAATATTGCGGATAGGCACGTTCTACCGTTTTGGACGGTAATAAAACTTCCTCCTCAATAAGAGTGGCATTAGGGAAATTAGGGTCTTCCTTACGGCTTATTTTTGCAGTGTAAAGTTGCCAATTACCGGTGCGTTCACTGGCATAAACCAGCGTCCGGTTGTCCGGAGCAAAAGAGACGGAAGCTTCTTTTGCAGGAGTATTTGTGATTTGCTTGGTTGTAGCATAGTCAGTTGAAGTTACAAAGACGTCACCACGTACAATAAAAGCAACCTGTTTGCCATCCGGAGATACGGAAGCGGAAGTGGCTCCCTGTGAGAATTTAAGTGCAGCAACCTGCTCATCATCGTCACGGACAAGTTCTACTTTTACTTTTTCCGGACGGGCACCGGGTTTCTGGGTATAAAGCTCACCGTCATAGGTATAACACAAAGTTCCTTTATCGCTGACAGACAAGAAACGTACCGGATGAGTCTTAAAAGTAGTGACAGCCTTTACTTCTTGTGGAGTATTCAATGGGAAAGTATACACATTAAAAGAACCTCCATTACGTTCACTCAAAAAATAGACTGTATTACCATCAGGTGCATATACAGGATTACGGTCCTCCCCTCCCCGGTTTGTCAGGTTCGTATGTTTTCCGGTTTGGGTATTGTATAACCAAATATCTCTCGTAATGGATGAAGTGTGATGTTTTCTCCATTCATCCTCAAAACCTTTGCGGTCCTGATAAAGAAAGTTCTTTCCTGCTTTATCAAAACAAACGAGTTCGGCGGGAGTTGCCAATACTTGTTCGGTACGCCCTCCGTCTACAGAAACTTTGTATAATTCTGTCATTGCTCCCGTAGGAAACAAAGCGCTGTTTGCAGGATCTTGTATGGAAGCGGAGAAAAGGACATACTTTCCATCCGGTGTAAAAGCCGAGGGAATTTCCGATGCGGAATGGTAAGTCAGTCTCCGGGCGACACCTCCGTCGGCAGGCATGATGAACAGGTCGAAATTTCCATTCCGGTCACTGGCAAATGCGATTTGTTTTCCGTCGGGAGACCAGACGGGATTGGCTTCATAAGAGGCTTGTGTGGTAAGTTGAACGGCAGTTCCTCCTTGTGCGGGAACTTTATAAATATCTCCTTTATAACAGAAGACAATCTCGGTCCCATCCGGTGAAATACGTGCATCACGCATCCACAAAGGAGTAATTGCATAGCTGGATAATGCTGATAATACCAGTGCTAACGAAGTTATTAGTTTCTTCATATCAATTTATTATATATTTATTCCGAAAAATCAGTTTGAATTAGTTTTCCCGTGTAATTATAGAATGCTTTGTCACCAAAATCTTTGAAAAAGAAAGCGTATTTATCCACTCCCGTACAATGACAAACGCCAATTTGCCGGGGAAGGTATTCCTGCAAATAATCTGCAATGATCTGATATTTTTGTTTTTCCGCATTATGAATGTGAAAACCTCCGAGAAGTAACTTGCAGGGAGATTCAGGAAATGCAGCCCGAACGGTACGCAAGATATTGGTGATCCCCCGGTGAGAACAGGCGCTCAACACAGAAACTCCTTCCGGTTCCACTAACACCATTGCCAATTCATCCTGAAAGGTATCCGGTATTTTGCAACCATCTTCTTTCTGAACCCAGAAGCGTTCAAAATGGGTATCCTCCTCATTGATAATATCAATAGATGGAAAAAGAAAGACTCCGGGAAGCAGTTCGGTCTGCTCTGTGATAAAGCGAAAACGGGAAAGATCAAGATTTTGCGTATGCTTCATTCCATTCTCGCGTTCATCCTTGAATTTAGGAAAAAAGATTTCACGTTTACAGACAACGGTTGCCTGTGTATTCAATTCCAGAAAATAACGCAGTCCACCCGTATGGTCACTGTGACCGTGAGATAATATTAAATAATCAACTTTTTGTAAATCAATGTGCAACAGACGGGCATTACGGATAAACAAGTCAGATGCTCCCGTATCGAAAAGAATTCTATTCCCTTGGAACTCAATATAGAGAGAAAGACCATGCTCTGCCTGCAATTTACGTCCATAGACACAATTCTCCACAAGAGTCGTTATTTTATAGCTCATGACGTTTAGTTATCAAACAAATAATGTAAAATAAAAAGTTCTGCCACAAAATTATAATAATTCTGTGGCAGAACAAGCAATCTAATCAATTAAAATTCTTGACTTTTCAATCTTTCTGATTGAATCCTTATTTTTATCCTTCAAAAGGTTATACCATTTTTCCCATCTTGTAAGCTTCCTGCATATAGGGAGTATCTTTAATTTCCCCTACCTTCCATGCACCAATTCCATAAACCGTTCCCTTTTCCTGCGGTCCTTCCAGACAATCGAGGAAGCCACGGAAACCATCAATGGTACGTTCCATCATTGCTTTATCGTTTTCCGCAGCCGCAATAATGAAATAAAATTCCTTATTGGTTATTTCCGTATAACGTGCACAGCAGCGGTCGATCATAATCTTCATCTGTCCGCACATGGTATAAAAATAGACCGGAGTTGCCATCACAATCACATCTGCAGCAATCATCTTCTCTACAAATTCCGCTGCATCATCTTTCTGCGGACAAGGTTTGCCGTACATACTGCAAACACTGCACCCCGTACAAGGATGAACTGTTTTGTCTTTCAGAAAAATCTTCTCCACTTCATTACCTGCTTCGAGAGCACCTTTCATAAATTCATCACATAATAAATCAGAATTACCACCTTTACGTGGACTGGATGAAATAATCAAAACCTTTTTAGCCATAACTTTACTTTATTACTTTTTATTTTCAGAATTCTTTCTATCAACGATTCACTTTGCAAAAGTAGAGAAATAAAAGTATATCGAATGTAGATAAATTACAGAGAAAGATACCTAAATTACAGTTTCCATATTTTACTGGTACTTTTTCTCTGTCTCTTGTATATATTTATTCAATAAATAGATCTGAAAGTTTTTTTCACTAATATATAATTCATATCTTTGTTCAGGATACGAACAATATAATACTAATGAAGAAAATACTACTGACCGACTCACATAAAGAAAAGCTGTTTCAAATCCCTCTCTTCCGGGACTTACCTCTGAACATCAAACTTTCTTTGCTTGAAAAGCTGGAATTTGTAGTCTATGCAGCAGAAAAAAAAGAGATCGTTGTAACACAAGGTACTCCATGCAATAAACTATACGTATTATTGGAAGGCAAACTACGCACAGACATTATTGACGGACTTGGAAACGAGGTGATGATTGAATATATTATCGCTCCACGCACCTTTGCCACTCCGCATCTCTTCAGTTCAAACAATACATTGCCCGCCACTTTTACCGCTCTCGAAAACAGTGTGGTATTGATGGCAACCAAGGAATCGACCTTTAAGGTTATCAGTCAGGATCCACAGGTTCTTCATAATTTTCTTTGCATCGCCGGTAATTGTAATATCTGCACAGTGTCCCGTCTGAAACCTCTTTCACGTAAAACAGTGCGGGAAAGATTCATTGTTTATCTATATGAACATAAGAAAAAAGATTCATTGGTGGTAGACATCATGCATACTCAATCCCAACTTGCCGAATACTTAAATGTATCACGTCCCGCTCTATCTAAGGAAATCAATAAGATGATTAAAGAAGGACTTGTCACTATGGAAGGAAAACGAATAGTGATTTTAGATCAAATAACTTTAGAGAAATATCTGTAATAATCTATTCCATAACAATAAAGATAATTATCAGGGAAATCTCTAAAACAAAAAATCATCCTTACTGCAATATGTGTAGTAAGGATGATTTTATAAACTCAAAACTTTTCAAAAATTCTCTCTCTATTTAATTCTTATTATTTCCTTGGAGTTACCATTTTACAAACAATATTTTCGGATTGATATTCAATGATACCCAACCCCAGTCCTGCCAGCTTTTATGATTGCCCGTTTTCACAGCATCCATTGTCTTCGTGCCACGCATAAAAGAATATCCGGCAGAGAGTTTCACATCTTTCATGATTGACCAGTTAATCTGATAATCAACTTCCGAACCTAATGATTTCTTTAAGTCCTGAACTTTAACTGCTGTACTAAAGTAATGGTAATTAAGTTCCATATCTACCTTGTCAGATAGACGGAAACGACCTCCGATACGAGCATCCATCAATCCCGGTGCATAACCGTTTGCAAATGTAGAAGCATAAAAATAATCCATTGCTCCATAGAATTTATGATGGGTTCCATAAAGAGGATCAAAAGCCTTATACTTACCGCCATTTCCTTTATCACCGCTTAAATAATCAAAACTAGCCACGGCTCCCCATGTCTGATTAAACGTATAGGCGGCTTGTATGCTTCCCATCAAAGCTGAAACTTTCTCCGCAGCTTTATTCTTACCCATCTGATAGTAGAAAGCACCATCCAGATTCCAGTTACTATTCTTATAAGTGAGGTAAGTACCCATTGTTTGTAAATAGCGGGTATGAGAATCATCCGTGGCTTTATCCCCCGTTTCCAATCCCAGATTCATAAACAATAAAGAAGCTCCGAACGGAACATTGTCCGCTTTATAATGATACCAGACGGTTTGCATATTCTTATAAGGCTGTCCGGTAGAAGAATCATAGTAAGTACCTCCACTTGTTCTATTGTCATTATTCTGGTTAAAAGCAAGAATCAGATGGACTTCATTATTTTTGTTGGCATATCCCAGCTTCAATGCATCGTGGTAACGGCCCGCTACATTCCAATCCAGTCCTCCCAAAATACGTTCATCATCATAAATCAATGACTGACGTCCCAGTTGAGCAAAGAACCCTTCACCAAAGTTCAGTTTCGCCCAAGCCTCATTCAACATAAAACGCCCATTCTTCTCAATCTGCGGGTCTTGTCCCCAAACCCCGACATGCTGTGCCGACATCTTTAGTTCCAGATCCGAACGTTTATAATCCATCGAAAGGCGTGCACGGTTATTGATGAAAGATGTAGGAGCTACCCCTTCATCCCGTGGAGTCAATGCACCATTCCGATACTCCGCACGAGGTCTGATTTGCATAGACATCGTAAATTCATTCTCTTTCTCCGTGTTTTGTGTATATGCCATGCTTGGCAATAGCATAAGCAAGAATGACCAATAAAGTGTTTTCATTGATATTGAAGTTTAAGTGATTCGATATTTCAATTTAAA
Source organism: Bacteroides sp. D2 (assembly GCF_025147085.1). Classification (NCBI taxonomy): domain Bacteria; kingdom Pseudomonadati; phylum Bacteroidota; class Bacteroidia; order Bacteroidales; family Bacteroidaceae; genus Bacteroides; species Bacteroides sp. D2. The sequence goes on from NZ_CP102261.1 coordinate 6,007,494, forward strand.
TTATAAGTATGCACACTGACTCCTTGCGCGGCCGGAAGGTAATTGATTCCATACCAGCACATTTGCAACAGGACAAATGATACTAACAGAATAATCAACGCAGGACGTGCCTTCAATGGCTTGCCCAATCTGAAATGGATATACACCAGATAAGCGAACCAGGTAGCTGCCGCCCAAGTCTCTTTCGGGTCCCAAGCCCAGTAATGTCCCCAGGCTTCTTTTGCCCAGATAGCTCCGGTAAGCATACCTAATGTCATAAATGCCAGACCTACATAGGTGAGGTTGTCACACAAATCCATTTCTTTCCGTTCAATCTCCTTCTTTTTGAACCAAAGCAGATAGACGGCCATCACCGTCGCCGCTCCCAACATAGCATAAGCAAACATATACACAATGACATGAGGGGCAAACCACGGGCTTTGCAAAGCAGGCATCAACGTCTTATTATGAATCTCCGGTTTGAAGATATTGATACAAATAAAGACCAATGAAAGGATGCAACTGAAACTTAAAATCCATTTATACTTCCAGCGTGCATAGGTTATCAATCCCGCCAACGGAAGGAAGAAAGAATACCACAGCCGTGTCTCTCCCATTGTCCGCATCGGAGGACGTTCTAATGAAATCCACATTCCGATAATGAAACTGAAGAAAATAGCCAGACCTAAGAAAGTAAATCCATAAGCCCATCCCGTTTTTGTACCTTTCCAGGCAGCAAAAGCTCCCAAAGCCCAACAAACCAGTGCGGCTATTGCAAATAGTATAAAGTATTCCCAACTCATGCTTTGTCCTCCTCTTTCCTCTTTTGTGCGCTGACAAACAGACAGATGGCTCCTGCCATCATCATTATTATTCCTGTGTAAACAACCGGCAACCACGGATCGCGAACCAACTCGAAGACACTGATATCGCTCCATCGTCCCTTTGTTTCATCGTAACTAAGTTGATAAATTTTCCAACCTTCTATCTCCATCGGGCGGTTCACTTCAATGGTTCCTCCCGTGATCGTTCCTTCTTGTGTGTAAATCTTCACTTCCGATACAAATCGCTGCGGTTCCCGTTCCGGCATTACAATACTGGTTAAAGAATCCAGCCGGATTGCCTTATAGGGAAAAAGAAAACTACCGCAACTTACCCATCCCTCTTTGGTTGTTTGATTCTTCTGATTGACTGCTTTCAGATAGACAGCATAAGTCGCTCCCATCGAATGAAATTCAGTAAACTTCAAAGTATCTTCGGTAGCCACAGAAGCAGCCATCGGAATAGATTGCTCAATAGTTAGCTGCCAGTCCTGCAAGCTGCCATTTGTCACTCCCTCTTCCAACAATACATGTACAGGAGATTTTTCGGGAAGCGTACGGCCGGTTTCATTATCAATCAACATCAGTTTCGGAGGATATTCGTCGATAGTGAAATCCTTCAGTTCGATAGCCAGCGGAAGTTCAATCAGTTGACCTTTATCATCCGTAGCCCGCCATTCGGCACTTCCCATCCGGGTTGTCATTTTCAACCTTTGCATATCGGCATTTCCCAAAGTGGCTGTTATCAGTGCAATAAACAATCCGATATGATTCAGTAGGAAAGAAATCCTGCTGATCTTCAAAGAGAAACCGGTGCGAAGGATTGTCAGCCCCAAGGCGGTGACCATCCAAAAGTAGAGCAGGACAAAAGGCCAGGAAGAAATCATCTGCGAAAATCCCAGCAGATCAGCCGGAGCATGACCGGAAGGAGCCTGCCGGATCAGTCCCATCACTACCGTCATGCCGACCACCCACAATAGAGACGAGACAGCAGCGGAATAATGACTCAACCATCCGAATAAATAGACACGTTTGCGAAGAAGGTGCATGGCTACCAAAGCAATGATATAAACCACTAACACAATCACATTGACCGGACAGGCAAACAGGTCCCAATGTATGGCTCCCACTGTCATTTGCAGCAATAGCCCTATCACCAGTAATCCTGCGCCAATCACCAGCCCTTCTTTATAACTCCATGGTTTGCTCCACATATATAAATTCTCTTATTTCTGTGCCAGACGGCCGTTTTCTTTCGCTTTCTCCAACCATGCCGGAACAGTTGTTTTCAGGAATTTCTCCTTAGCCGCTCTTTCAGCATCCATATCCAAGCCGATATATTCCTGTGCTTTTGCCTTTGTTGAAATGTCCGGCATCGGAACATCTCCCGTATATCCATTCTTTGCCAATACTTTGGATACAGCCAGACGGGCTTGCATGGCACGATCCAATCCATGAGAAAGAATTCTCTGAATTTCCTGCGGTGCGTGGAAAGAACCTCCGTGTGAAGCTACTCCGAAATCCCAACGCCATTGTGCCTGACGAATCAGTGCGAGCACATCTTTCATCTGTGTTTCTGTAGCACCCTTGTCCCAGGCAAATTTAGCTTCGATATGTGCTTTTGCCAATTCCTGTTCCAGACGGTTACGGATTTCATTCGCTTTACGTTGGCGTTCGTACACATTATTACGTAAAGTCTCTTCACTTTCGTGGTGACAAACCTGACAGGTGCGGTCAATCATAGCCAACGGGCTTTGGATATGGTGATCGCTGAATTTCACACCACCTTCACTCTTATACGGCATGTGACAATCGGCACAAGAAACACCTCTCTGTCCGTGGATACCCATCTGACAAATCTCATAGTCAGGATGCTGTGCTTTCAGAATCGGAGTACGGCTCAATTTATGAATATAATCATAGAAACCGGCCTCATCATAATAAGCCTCCATATCTTCTACCGTAAAACCTTTGTCCCATGGGAAAGTCAGATACTTACCATCCCCTTTGAAATAATATTCCACATGACATTGTGCACATACCAATGAACGCATCTCCTGCGGAGTAGCTTTAGTGATGTCTTTACCCTGACGTTGGAAAGCCTCTATCAAAGCGGGACGACTGATATGAAGATTCATTGTTTCGGGATCATGACAATCGGAGCATCCGATAGGATTCACAATTTCAGCGCCCATAGCCCCCCATTTATTGTTATAGAAAGAATCGACACCTAATGCCTCCATCATACGGGGAACATCCGGACTCTTACAAGTCCAGCAGGTAGACGGTTGAGGACCTTCAGTCGGGCTCATGGGCGAACCGGTACGCAAAGATGCCGTAATATCCTCAATGGCATGCATGTGTCCCCGTGGAGTGGAATAATCTTTTGAGAAAGCATATCCCGCCCATAGAATCACCATTTCAGGACGTTTTTCCAAAGCATCTACAGCAATATTCCCATTAAATTCACTCTCAAAGTCAGTCTTTGCAGTCTCCGTCCAAGTCTGGTATTCACGGGGAAAGTCATCCTTAAACAGTTCATTTCGTGCTTCAATCCCTTTGATAACGTTTTTACGGTTATTGAAAATGCTGGCAACTTCCGCCCTCCGTTCCATCAACGCAGAAACGCATAATCCCAAAACAAATACAACGACCATTGAACCTCCGAACAACAGCCATCCTTGCCATGATTTTAATTTCTTTTCCATTGTATATCGGTTTTATTATTTTATTACGTATTTCATTTCTTATTTATCTTTCTGATTCACCATCTTCCGGAGCCATTCGGGAACAGGCGATTCCGGAAGAGGAACAATCGCTCCCGGAGTACCGGACAGGGAATTCTTTCCACCATGAGGAACATCACGATGGCAATCCCAGCAAGCCTTCCCCTCTCCTACCTGTGACATCATATAATCAATCTTCCCCGTCTTCACAAATTCCGTATTGAGTTGTGTATGACAGCGGATGCAATTATTCATAATCACTTCGGAACTGGCTTCATGAGCCTGAATGACCTGCGGCTCGCTTTTGGTAAGAAATGCAGCCACGTGTTTCATACCGTCCATACCTTTAAAGGTCCATTTCTTCACAGCATTTTCATGCGGCACATGACAATCATTGCAAGTGGCATTCCGGGCATGTGAACTATGGAACCAGGTTGCATAGTAAGGAGTCATAATGTGACAATTCACGCATGCAGCCGGGTCATCTCCAAGATAGGTATGCGCCCGGAGCATATACATAAACAGTGCTCCTCCACCCACAATAACACCGCCAATGATGACAGCCGCTACCTTCCATTTATAAGAAGGAAAGAGTCGATTTATTATTGGAAACTTCATCATACGAAAAAGTATTTTTCACAAAAGTAAAGGATTGGAAACAAAAAAGGTGTAATAGATATTACACCTTTCGAAAGAAAAAATACTCATTACGTAAAAAAACAGAATGGGAATGTGTCAAACGTCCCTTTTTGACCTCACCTCATTCTTTCTCTATGTATTGTCTTATTCATCATGGTGATGGTCTTCGTCTTCCACCTCATTACTTAATTTGATATTGCGTGCGATATAAGATTCGTTACCTGCGGCATCCGTGCAATAAACCATCAAATGATAATCTCCTGCAGTAGCATTGGCCGGTATTACAATATCGTGATGATGAATATGGGCGGTTTTCTGTCCGGACACATCGTAGGATCTGTTGAAACTAAAATCTACTGTTTCCTGTGCAGCCCTGCTATTACCTCCGTGTGAATGGTGGTCGAAATTACTATGAATTTCAATCTTATAGGATTTCAGCATGACATCATCCGACAAATCCATTTCAAAATGAACCCCATGTTCGTTTCCTATCTCCAAAGCCTGACCTTCTTCCGGTTCGTGAAGTTCAATCAGAGGTTTGGTCGTATCACTGGAGTCATCATTATCACAAGAGGAAAACATGAAAGTAACTGTTGCCAAAAGGCTAATCATTGGGAGATAAAATTTATTTTTCATTTCAGTAATTTTTTAAATGGAACTTTGATTAATATCTGGAAGTTACGTCCCGGTTCGGGGATTTCAACTTTCCTGTAAAAACTAAGATGATTGTAATATCGGGTATCGAATATATTCCGGGCGGTCAGGGTTATTTCAATCTCATTGTTTCCACCTATCGGAATATTCAATGAACCACCCAGATGAAAGAGATTTGCTCCGGCTGTACGGTCTTCGTTACGGTCCACTCTATTTTGCCGGGCAATGCTCTGCCATTCTGCATACAACATATACCAATTCTTTTGCCAGGTTAATGTATTGCGCATAACAGGAGGTGGCGAGAAACTCAATGGAATATGTTCATCACAATTATAGGTGTAAACGTATTCAGCGGAAATCCGATAATTGAAGTTGCGCAGAAAATCAACATCTACGGTAGCTTCAGTTCCTGCAAATAGCGCTTCTGCTCCGGTATAGCGATAGATTTGTCCGGCATGAGGCAATACAGACCACTCTCCAGTAGGACGCAGAAAGATGTAATTGCTGAACCAACTGACAAATGGAGAGACGGAGAAAGAAATTCCCCGGTACTTCAGATGATAAGAAGCGTCCAGTTGCCAGCCTTGTTCGGACTTTAGGTTTGCATCTCCCTGTTCATGGCGGAAAGTGCCGTGATGTACACCGTTGGCAGCCAACTCATTCGCACCGGGCAGGCGGAAACTACGCCCGATATTCACCTTTACCAGATGTTTGTCGGAGGGAGTCCATACCAATCCCAGAGAAAGAGAATAATCACCGTAGTGCTTATTCACAGAGTGACTGTTCCACTTGTAGAAGTCTATCTGTTCCGGATCATAGCCCTGTTTCCGAAGATAATCGGCAAGGTAAGTATCTTCATGCGAAGAGATATTCATATATCCGTAGTCATATCGCACTCCTCCGCTGACTGAAAACACATTGTTGGGTCTGTATGTCGTAAGCCAAAGCATTCCGGTAGTGGAACGGCGATATTCAGGCAGTAAAAACGAATAGCCGGAAATGTCGTTCCGTTGATGTTGTCCATCCCACCCCAATATATGTTCCCACGAAGAAGAACCAATAAAACGAGCTTTCACCGAAGCACTGAAAGTGTTCAGATTAAAAGCAAGTTCCTTATCGGGGTCTTTCTCCGGTGCGGGTTGCGAACCATAGTGAGTATGGAAAGCACTCCACTCTTCACGGTGATTGTTCTGGAAACCTAAATCGCCTGACAAGATCAGTTTCTCCCATGCATATTGCTGGTGGGTGGTCACTTTCAGGTGATTCACTTTACTGAATGGCAATTCAATATTACGGCTGTCTCCATCATCTTCCACACGTGACGCATCGGGTATGCCATGTGCCCCCGGAAAGAATCCCGTCTTTTGATATACATTACTCACAGCATAATTCGCTTTATAGGCTCTTCGTTGATATTGGGTAAAAAGTCCGATATTGCGTTCAATGCCTGCTGTATTCTTGAGTTTACGCCCATATATGGGAATTCTTTGTGTCAGGTAGACAATAGAATCCGTCGGAATACGATAGTCACCGAAATGTTGTTCCGAATAACGAATATGGGAGTACCAGGCATTCTTCCTGATTCCCAGCATCAGTGATCCTCCGATGGTTCCATTGACTGATTTACCCAGCAGTGTGACATCTCCGAATACACGATTATCAGCAGGAACAGCCGACGGAACAACATCAATCACTCCTCCCATTGCATCACTGCCATAAAGCAGTGAGGAGGGTCCTTTCAATACATTGACTGCTCCGATATTGAAAGCATCCAGTTCTAGTCCGTGATCGGCTCCCCATTGTTGTCCTTCCTGTTTGATTCCGTTTTCCAATACAGCAATCCGGTTGAATCCCATTCCGCGAACCATCGGTTTGGAGAAGCCCGAACCAATATCCATTGCCTGTACTCCGGGAATATTCTCCATCGCCTGCATGAAGTTTCCTGTAAAATGTTTGCGCAAAAAATCCTGATCGGCTACATCAACCGTAAGGGCAGACTTTTTCGCTTGACGTTGCTGGTACGTTTCGGTTACCACAACATCAGGCAAAAGCATGCTCTTGATTGAATCGGATTTCTGTGCATGGACGGATAAGGTTACAAATAGCCCTATTACGCCCGAAATAATTCCGATACGCATCAATTACAATCTTTTATTTAATGTGTAAAATGAATGTAAGGATAGATTGAAAGCCAATCTATCTCCATTGAAAATATGAGTATGTAATCATGCGACCGGAGGCCCGCGTAAATGATGCGAATAAGTTCGTTTGCAAACAACCTTATCCTGGTAAATAATCGGCTCGTAGGGCACGAGCGTCAGTGTGCAATGAAATTCTATCGGTTGAGGTTCAGTAAAGAAAGAAAGGGAGTATTGGCAGATCGCACAATCATCAGATGATTGGTGAGAATGCTTTGCATGGGAACACGACTTTTCATCCTCACTTCCATGATAGTGAAAGGTCTTCACTACAAAGAAGGGAATGAATGTCATGAATAACATCCATGCTATATATACCCTTATATTTTTCTTTTGATACATTCTCCCTCTATTGATTAATAGAATAGCGGGACAAATATAACAGTATGAAAAATAATCAGCAAGTTATACATCTTAATATGTGTTACCGTGAATGACAAAAAACACAAAGCTGTCAGTAACAGCACGAGGATTTTTTAGTTGATTATCATTCTTCATGTTGCCAGACATAAAACACGGTTCTTCCAGCTCCACGTTTACGAAGAATCCCTTTCTCAATGAAAATATTCAAATCATCTATTGCTTTCAGCCGGGAAAGTCCGGTCAGGCTACTATATTCCAATCGGGTAATACCACCATTTTTCTTTAGAAATTCCTGTAAAAGCTGTTGGCGTTGCTCCATAGAAAATTCCACTTTTTGAGAAGAGTGTTTGGATTTGTCCACACGTTCCAACTCTATTTCACGCTTAATCTTCCTTTTGAACCCTTTGGAAGTGCGCAAATGCACGTTATCAAAACAGATTGATTCGGCACGAATCTCACGTTTAGTCATTACTTTATGCGTACATTTCAAAGAGATGCTAAAATGCCCGAGTTCGCCAAGTTCTACAACATATCCTTCTGATAAAGCTTCGGCAAGTTCATCGATCACAATTCCTACCACTGCATCTATCACATTATAATTAAATGTTTGGGAAGAGTGGGACACACGTTCCAGAAACTCTTTTTTCGAGTAGGTTCCGCTTGGGACAATGCGGGCATGAAGCGGTTGTTGTTCTCCTGTATTCTGAACGTCCGGTGTCTCATATAAATCATACTTTGCACTCATAAGTATCTTCGTTTTATTAGGTTTATGTATTTATACTCCTTTTGACTAACATTTAATCTCTTCAATACGAGAAGTTAGTCCTAACTATACATAAAATTAATCGTCTGACTATAGTTTCTCTTTCGTCTGACTATAGTTAGACGAAAATTAAACTACAGTCAGACGAAAAGTACACTATAGTCAGACGATTAATCTATCGCATACAAAGGTATAACTTTATGCGATACGACCTTTAAATCTTAGGAGGAAAAAGACAATTCCTCCCAAGAATTTAATCACCCAACAGTAATTTAGTCACAGCGGCAGTATTCAATGCCCATTCACGAGTATATATCTCGTCCGCTTCCGGAATATCAACTAACTTCAATCCCTGTGCCTGTGCTTTGACAGCTAACAGTTCACCAACAGTTGTTTTCGCTTCCAGCTTATCCAGATACTTTTCAATGGTCTGTGTATCCAAAGAAAGAATCGTCTGTCCACCAAAAGGTATTTCCAGCCAAACGATTTCCCGTTCTTTCACTTTCAGAACTCCGAAAACAAGCCCTTTCTGCAAACTTTGGGAAATACGTACCTGATGTTGTACGCAAGAAGGATCGTAAGCTACTCCTGTTCTTTCCGATATCTTCATTGGATAGGCAGAGTTCATCCAACCTACCACCAGATTAGGAGAGATAGTCCCGTTGCTATATGCATTGCAAGTGAAAGCGACATATTCCGCACCTACACGGTTCAGTTCATTCAAATCCAGCTCGATATATTCAGCAGTACCTTTCTTATTAGGAATACTTCGGATATCCCCGCTATGTTTAGCGCCAATAGCTTGCAAGTTGAAGAAGGAACAAACTTCTGTTGTGGAAGGCAAAGTGATATGACAACTCAAGTCCATGTCAAGATGCTGTGCCGGAAGCCCTTTTCCCCACTGCATAAACAATCGCACTTTATCCCCCTTTACCGGGAAACGCGTTCCCTGCAAAGCACAGGAAGTATCCTGAATTGTTTCGCTACGATCGCCGATAGCCAACGGAATATGGAACAACATAGGGTCAATATACATACTTTTGTTTTCACTTTCGACAGTTGCACTGGCGAAACGGGCAGCTACGACTTCCTTACACAAATCCTGTACATCCTTCACCATCGCTTTTAGCTGATCCTCCATATACAGACCCACCAAATAATGTGGTTCTATCAAAAGAGCATTCCCCCCTAAAGGTTTCACCATTCTCTTACGTCCCGGTTCAAAGTAGCTCTCCGCATACATACCCAAAGTAACTACCAAACGTGCCGGCAACAAATGAACCACTTCTTTAAATGCAGCCAACGTCTCTTCCGCTCCGAACCAAAGCATATTCGCAAATAAAGAACGTGCAAACATACCCGGTCGCTGCTTTAACAAAGCAAATGTCTGTTCCGCATCCGCCTTCAAACGGTTGCGCTCCACTTCTCCCTGCCAAACGGTATATGCCTCGCGGTAGAATATATCCATCAATTCCTTCAAATTTCCGAATTCCGGCTTACGGGCATATTCCGCCAGACGCAACGCACGTATCATACGTACCCACATCTCTCTTTTCGGATGCATGATTTCGCAAGCCTTCTCCGGAGCCATTGTCAGGTTGTTCAACCAAAGAGCTACCATTTTACATTCACGACGCGTATATTTCAACTTCAACTCCTCACGCTTCGCTTGAGCTGCCGAACGACTTTTATCCAAAACTCCACATATATGTGTGTTGTTTCTACCTGTTTTACGGATAATAGTCTTAGGCTCTATGATTTGCAGGAATCCGGTTTTCTTATACCACAGATAACGCAATATATCATTCGGAGTAGAGAAATAGATTTGCGCTTCCTGCGCTCTATCCTGTTCCACCAATGTATCTATCACCAACATCAATGTCTCCTTCATTTTGATTCCGACTGCCGGTAACGGAAGTTCGCCAAGCATTATTTTCAAGCTATCCGCTTGTGTGGTATCAAGAGCTGTACGCGATTCAAGCAAGTCACAGAAAAAAGCATTCAGCTCCTTGTCCTGCCAAAGTTCCAGCACTTTCAGTTTACTTCCCTGTCCGAAATATTCCATAGTAGCCGTTTGGAACGGGGTTCCGCAGAACGGACAACCATTGTATCGTTCCATAGGGAATGTATTATCAGGGATCACGTGTCCGCAAGGTAGTTTAACGCCTTTCTGGCTATTAAACAGGTTAGCGATCCATGTAACCAGATGATCCAAGCGCGTTTCTCCGGTAGGTACATCCCACCCTTTCACCAATGGAGACCAGTTTAGCGTCACGCCCAATGCTTCTTTCATCACCTGAAGAATCATCATCTGTTGAGTCGGATATAACTGATTAATGGCATGCAGCAGTTCTTCGGACAAGCTATATCCTACTTTACGGAGTTGGGCTACCAATGCAATGGTAGTCGAAGTCAACTCTTCCTGCTTTTTCTCTTCTTCTATCAAAGGCAAATAGATTGCATTCTGCCTGATAGACACTTTCAACAAATCTTTATTCATAACTTTGTTTTTTTAAGTAAGGTAATCGGAAGACTGTGAATCAATGGAGCATTCCTGCGGTTTTGAAGTAAGTCTTCCTTGACCTTAGTTGATAAAAAGAGGTAGAACAGGCCGGATTCGAACCAGCGTTATCCACCGTTAAGAAGTAAGCCCCGGTTGACCTCATTTCAGATAATCCCGAAGCTGCTGTCCTACCTCTATATTTATTTTTTGTGGAGCAGGCCGGAGTCGAACCGACGACCGTCACAGGATAGAAGTAAATCTTAATTGACCTTTTTCATCAGGATAATCTCAAGATTATGTATGATGCTCTACCCACTGAGCTACTGCCCCTTTACGAAACAGGAAAACTGATAATCGTATGAGTCAATATCTTAACAGGATGTATGGAAGTAACCCGTACTTGACCTGTTTTCTTGTTTCTTCGACAAAGATAGATGCAGTGGTGCGCAGCCTTTTTGCGCAACTAAAACTTTTTTGCTCTTTTAAAGAAAAAAATAAATTCCAATACCTGCATCGTTTAAATAGAAATCAGCGATTTGCCTTACGATTCTTTACTTCTTCTACAAGTTTTGTAAAGGACTTCTCCTTTTTACGTTTCTCATGTTCGGAAGCTGAAAAGTGCCACGCTTCCCGGCGAAGTTTCAGATAGCTTGCATAAACTTTATAATCTAACACACCGCTATTGACTGCTTCTAAAACAGCACAACCCGGTTCGTTGATATGCTTGCAATCTTTGAAACGGCACGATTCTGCATAGTCAGAGATTTCAAGTACTTCGGCCAGTGAGTCTGGATTGTCGATAACCAAGCCAAATTCACGCACACCCGGAGTATCGATTAAAACACCCGAATCATTCATCAATACCATTTCCCGACGGGTTGATGTATGCCGGCCTTTTCCTGTGGACAGGCTTATATCGGAGGTAAGCAACACAGATTTTTCACAGAGTGCATTTACCAGAGAACTTTTCCCGACACCCGAAGAACCGACAAACACAACAGTTTCTCCCTCTGATATGGATTCCCGCAACCGGAGAATCGTTTGGGGTTGATGAATGCTCGTAAAAAATACGGGTATCTGATTGGAGATATGATTTATTTGTTCTTCAACACTCTGCCTGTCAAAATCTAAATCGGATTTATTAAGTACCAATACAGGCTTGATGTTTTCTTCTAATACCTGAACCATAAAACGTTCTACTCTGCGGACATTGAAATTATCGTCAAGACTCTGCACAATAAATGCTTTATCGACGTAAGAAGCAATGGCCTGCTTATCGGCAACTGTACCACTTTTCTTGCGATACAATGTCCGCTCACGAGGTAGCATATAGACAATAATCCCTTTATTCTCATCAAATGGTTGAAAAAGCACCCAATCACCCGTACAGGGTAATTCAGCATCAGATTTCCCATACATCATGTTTCCCGTGAGTTCACACTGAAACAATCCGTTTTCGGAAACGACCTCGTAGCAGGTACGATGTACTATGGATATACGTCCATGAGGAAGAGTGCTGTAGAGTGATTCTTGTTTTAGTTGGCTTAGTTTATCATTCCAGCCATACCAGTTTAAATTAAAGTCGAATTTGTGAATTGTTTGATTTTCGTTATTCATGATCTTAATGTATACAGCGTACACGTTACAAAGCACCACGATGCTTTTAGCACCCTTGTACGCAAGTTAAAAATTGAAATTATAAAGACATAAAGAGTACTCCCGGAAGGAATCATCCGAGAGCAAACGAAAGGACAATCTGTATCAGAAACACAGATTGTTTACTAAACCAAATCCGATTTATTATTTCTTGTCATGCGACAAAGATAGACTATTTTTATTTAATGGCAAAACGAGCCATCATTTCATACCGTAGCTTGATAACCCGGTACTGCTCGGTAGCTGCCGCACCCATGCTTACATTGCTCTGCGCTTCGAAAGGAAGATAACGGCTTATGTTATTATCGGCAGGTTCGATGATACGAATCACTTCACCCAACTGCTGCCCCATCGCTTCCACCAGATAAGATGCTTTCTCACGGGCAGCCTTCAGTGCTTCAATCTTACCTTGTTTCCGATACATTGGCAAATCCTTATGTTTGAGTTCTCCGATGCGCATGGACTCAATTCCCCACGTATTGACTGAACGAATAATAGAGTTAATCTGCTCAAAATCCGTAAGCCGGATATCCAATTGCTTACCTATCAGAAACTCCTTTCCTCTCTGACGCCAATAATCTCCTATTTCCTGTGTGCGGATAGCATCATCCGTTATTCCTATTTTGCGCAAACTTTTACGCAAATCTTTCTCTATCATTGCCAATGGCACTTTCGTATGAAAATCTTCTTCTTTTTTTGATTTACCGGTGTATTCTTCTTGCCAATACTCCTTAATCTGAACCAGAAAATGAATCTCATCCGGAACGACTTCTATTTCAGAAGAACCGGTCACTTCAACGTATCGTCCATCACTTTCCTGTGCATTCACAACGATACTCCAAGTAAACAAAACAAAAGCTAATAAACATACCTTTTTCATATCTTCCATCTTAATAGTACAACCTCTTTTACAGAATGCGAATTATCATTTCACAAAGCTATTAAAAAAAACTGTAAAACCGATTTTATCCCAAGAAATCAATCAGGCTTTTTCGATCCATCAAAATAGTATCGCCATTCTTTACCTTACACTTGGAAGATGTTTTGCCGGAAAGTAAAGAAATATACCCTTTTTCAAACAGCAGCTTCAAGCGGGTACTGGAAAGAGGCAGACATCTTTTTATCAATGAGGATAATTTAAGGCTCAAGTCGAAATCACACTTGACTTGGATACTTATGATCTCACTACTCATATTCAGGATGTCTTCTAAAGAGACGGTATTTATCACCTCATATTCAACACTGTCATAATCTAATTGAAGATTATTCCTACTTGCCACTCCGGCAGAAAAGGCATATTGCCAGGCAACTTCCCTGTCATTCATAGAAAAGCTGTGAAAGAGCTTTTTATCAATCAAGTCGGGTTTAGTTCGTGACAACAGAGTCATATTACAAGTGTTATCACATTTCACACATCTATAAATCAGCCAGACATCAATGTTTTTCTTCTGTGCATTCATCCTGAACTTATCACTGCAATAAAAGCGGTCACTATCACAGTGACTGCATTTCTTAATTAATAAGGGGCAATTCTTCACCCTTATCTCCCATGTAAATGTTGTTTCCATAACTATACAAAAGCGATTATCTTTCTTTGTGAATCAATTATATTTCTCCGCAAAGTTGGATAATAGCCATTTGTATAATTCACAAGATGTCACAAGACGCCCTGAAATTTATCTGTCAAGCTCATCCATCATCTTTATAATCTGTTCTTTCAACTTATCCAGAAATTGGGTTCTGCTTTTCTTTCTATTCCTGATTTCCAAGAATATACGATAAAAATCACCTATCTCGATATTAAACAGTGTTTCGCAACAAAAAGCAATGTCTTTCAAACTCGTATTTCCATTACTAAAGCATTTACCTGCATACAAGGCGTAGATAAACTCAACCAAAGCAACTTTACTGTCCGTCCATTGCAACAGTTTACTGTCTACAATGGAAGTGAATTTAAGATGAAGTTTCTCTGTCAGCTGCTCTATTTCCTCCGACACATATTCTATCAAGCGATTATTCGCCAGAATTTCTGCAACACTCGAGTCATGCAAGGTGGTAAAAGAAATATCTCTATCCAGTAGATGACAATGTATATCAGAAAGAATATCATAATTCTCCCGAATAAAATAGCGGTTATCAAGCTCTGTTCGACCGGCACGGTAATATTCATAAAAGTCATTATTCAAAAATGATTTTTGCAGGTTCTCCAATTCAATCTTCAGATATCTGCATTGGGATGACAGAGATTTGTCGATACGATTCTTTTCAATCTGATACAAACGGACATAAAACATCAACAGACCGGAAATCTGCGGTTTCGAGACTTTAAAGAAAAGAATCTCTTCTTCAGCACTTCGAAACTGATATCCGGCAACAGTTGTTTTCAGCGAGGTCAGTGAAACCTGTACGACACCAATGATCTGCCTGATTCTATCCAAAGGATCAACCGTCTGAAGCTCAATCCTTTTTATTTCTTCTTCTATGTTCAGCTTACTATTTCTTACGAAATTTTCCATTCATTCTCAACGCACCCACCACTCCCATCTGATTAGCATAAACCGGACTAAAAGCCTGAATACCTTAATTGCATCAGTTTTGAAAAACGATGCAGTGAATAATAAAAATGATAAAATGAAAAACCTGTTCAAGTATAGAACTACTCAAACGAAAGAAATTAGCCTGTGGTTTATGAGGCTAATATTAAGCTATAACAAATTTAAGAATTGTGCCCAAAATCATTGCTTTTAGAATTCAGATGCAAATATAATTGTTTTTTTAGGATGACATGAAGTTTATATGAATTTTTGAAATAAACTCACCAGAAGTATAGAAAAATAGTATCTTTGCCTCCGACTTTTCACAGATACTGTGAGAAAGCAATTCTTTTAATTATATAAATAAAAAAGACTATGATCAGATTAAATGTTTTTGTTCGTGTAAACGAATCCAACCGCGAAGAAGCAATAAAAGCGGCAAAAGAACTGACTGCCTGTTCTTTAAAAGAAGAAGGATGCATTGCTTATGATACTTTCGAAAGCAGCACGCGTCCTGACGTTTTCATGATTTGCGAAACTTGGCAGAATGCCGAAGTATTGGCAGCACACGAAAAATCTCCTCATTTCGCTCAATATGTAGGTATCATTCAGAAATTGGCTGAAATGAAATTGGAAAAATTTGAATTCTAAATGAATTACGAGGCTGTTCGAGAACAGCCTCATTAAATCCGCTATTCCTCTATCTTTCCGAGTAGAATTAGTCGAGTTTCTTATGGATAAATGTTCCTTCAATCCAATAAGTTGCGTGATTCGATTCAAATTTCAACAAGACATAGCCGGGATCAGTGGGACCACCGGGAAAATGATCGATAAACCAATCCTGCCAAAGTTCCTGCTTCATCTTTTCGTCAGTTACAACTTCCACTTTCCCCGTTAACGCCACGCTGTCTCCTTTATCCTGAAAGCATAATCCTGCTTTCGGATTCGATAAGAAATCAATTGTTTTTAGTGAATCTGCTCCGGTAGACATCCAGATAGTGGAAATTCCTTCTGCCAGGATTTTGCTCATCGGCACAGGACGGGGATAACCTTCTTTATTCACAGAAGCAAGGGTAACTACTTCACATCTCTGCAACAATTCTGTTGCTTTCTCTTTCATTGTTTTTGTGGTCATAAATTGATTGTTTTTTATTAACCTTGCAAAGGTAACGGCATATCTTCCCATTCTATTGTAAAAAAGCGACTTTTACCTAATCTATCTTTGTGGTTCGATATAAGTAAGTGTGGTTTCTTCCGGAACGGTTAGGGAAAGAAAAGACGCAGGAGTATTGCCGGACATCGACTTAATCTCTTTTGAAAAATGCGCTAAATCATAGTATCCTGCATCAACTGCCGTAGTCAACAGATTGGCTGATGTTGTGGTTCTCAACAATTCCACAGCATTCTTAAATTTAACAATACGGCTGTATTCTTTAGGAGTAAATCCGGTATAATGCTTGAACTTTCTCTCAAAATGACGCTGACACAAACAGACATCATCCATCAAGCTGCGAACTGAACGTTTTCCTTTGGAATGATTAATCATGTTCACTGCCATAGCGACATGAGAATCGGCAGGCTGATAATGACGCGCCAAATATGCCAGCAAATATTCTTCCACTACTCGTATTCGATCTGTGACATGCTTCTGCTCACCTAATTTTTCAATAAAAGTGTCATCAAAAACAGCCTTCATCTCATTAGTACTGACTCTGCTATTCACAAATTCGTGTAGAGGCAGGTTTGTAAAGCAAGACAAACCACAAGGTAAAAAACGAACGCCAAACATGTGAATCGATTCTGTATAAGTGACGAGTTCCGAATATTTTGTCATAGGTCCTACAAAATAGGAACGATAGGGTTGCATAATCAGACTCCCTTCTTCAACAGCATTAGCCACCTCTCCCAGCGTAAATATAAAATCGGTACAACCATCCGGCAGAATATGGATGCGCATACCATAATCCGGATTGCCCTTAAACTCCCAATAGCTATCAATGTAGGGAACAAGTAAATGAGAAGGCTGATATTCTGTATACATGGATCTATTTTGTACGCAAATATAGCGAAAATAAATTCTAATCAACGATGCGTCCGTTTGCCTTTGCCTTTTGAAGCCATTCAGGGACAATTTCTTCGAGAAATTTATCTTTGCCTACCTTTTCGGCAGCCATATCCAAACCGATATATTGCTGCGCCTTTTCTTTCGTTGTGATATCCGGAAGCGGAACATCACCAGTATATCCGTACGTTCAATTTGAAGGGGTCACTTTCAGCTGGACAAAAGGGATCAATTTAGATTGGATTCAGGGGATCAATTTGATTTGGACAGGAGGGGGCAAATGGTCCCGGATTTTCCATTTTGTCCATGCCTTTGGTTTATGTCGAACAAAAATAGTGTAAATTCTTTAAAAGAAGAGTTTTTTATTGGAAATGTTTCCCCAAAGTCCATTTTAATTCAATTTTTAGTAAAAGGTTTCTATTTGCCAATCCTGTTACTATATTTTCTCCAACCTCATTTTTTATGCTATATTTGTATCCGAAAAAATAATAGAAACGATGATAAACTTTGCAGCTATCGACTTTGAAACAGCCAACGGCAAACGTACCAGCGTATGCAGTGTTGGGGTTGTCATCGTAAGGGAAGGAAAAATAACGAATAAAATCTATCGTCTGATCCGTCCCCGCCCCAATTATTATACGCAATGGACCACAGCTGTTCATGGCTTAACTTACGACGACACGATGGAAGCCGACGAATTTCCGGAAGTATGGGCGGAAATCAAACCATTGATAGACGGTCTGCCACTTGTAGCGCACAACAGTCCTTTTGATGAAGGTTGTCTCCGGGCGGTTCACGAATTATATGACATGACTTATCCTGATTATAAGTTTTATTGTACTTGCCGTACTTCGAGGAAAGTCTTTGGAAAAGATTTGCCCAATCATCAGTTGCATACGGTAGCAGAACGATGCGGATATCATTTAGAGAATCACCACCACGCACTGGCAGATGCAGAGGCTTGCGCACAAATAGCTTTACTTATTATTCCCGAACCGAAAAAAGAAAGAAAAACAAAGAAAGCTGATAAAGATATACATGTTGGAGATTTATTCGCTTCACTTATTCCTCAACCAGTGAAAAAGAGCAAATGAAAAACACTACAACTATTATTTCAATCAATAATAGCCGTAGTGTTTGATAATAAAGTGCTAACTATGTACTTCGATTAGAGGATAGATTTTGCAATACCCATTTCCAAGCCGCGAAGTTCAGCCAATCCGCGAAGACGGCCCAGGCAAGAATATCCCGGATTCGTTTTCTTTTTCAAGTCATCAATCATTTGATGTCCGTGGTCGGGACGCATAGCGATAGAGCATTTACGACGCTGTTGTAGAAGAATAAGGCTCTTCATTACGTTGTACATGTCTACATTTCCTTCCAAGTGATTAGCTTCGTAGAAGTTTCCTTCCTCGTCACGTTGTGTACTGCGCAAGTGTACGAAGTTCACACGGTCGCCAAAACGCTCCATCATACCTGCAAGATCATTGTCGGCACGCACACCGAAAGAGCCTGTACACAAGCAGAGGCCATTAGATTCGTTAGGTACGGCTTCAATCAATTTCTTGAAATCCTCTTCCGTACTCAAAATACGAGGCAAACCTAAGATGGTATAAGGAGGATCATCCGGATGAATCACCAGTTTCACTCCTACTTCATCGGCAACAGGAGCAATTTCTTTTAAGAAAAAAATCAGGTTGGAACGAAGCTTCTCTGCATCAATATCGTCATAACGATCTAATGCTTGCTGAAATTGTTCTACCGTGAAACTTTCTTCCGAACCCGGAAGTCCGGCAATCATATTACGAACCAACAATTTCTTGTCGTCTTCGCTCATCTGCTCAAAACGAGCTTTCGCTTTAGCTATTTCTTCCGGAGTATAGTCTTTTTCAGCATTCGGACGTTTCAAGATGAAAAGATCGAAAGCTACAAAAGCTGCTTTTTCAAAGCGGAGTGCTTTAGAGCCGTCCGGCATTGTATAGGCAAGATCTGTGCGGGTCCAGTCCAATACAGGCATGAAGTTATAAGTAACTACCATCACGCCACACTTCGCCAGATTACGGATACTTTCCTTATAGTTTTCGATGTATTTCATAAAGTCGCCCGTCTGTGTTTTGATATGCTCGTGTACAGGTACACTTTCTACCACAGACCATGTCAGACCCACTTCTTCAATCATTTGCTTACGCTTCATGATCTCTTCTACTGTCCACACTTCACCATTTGGAATGTGATGAAGAGCATTTACTATACCAGTAGCGCCTGCCTGCTTAATATCCCACAAGCTAACCGGGTCGTTAGGACCATACCAGCGCCAAGTTTGTTCACATAAATACATATTATTCTTTCCTGATTACAAGTTACTAATTATGATTAAAAACAGAATGATATCATCCCAATATTAGATAGAGAATGCATCAAATCCACCGTCGATAACAGCTACTGTACCTGTTACGAAGTTAGAAGCATCGCTAATCAAATAATGGATTGTTCCATAAAGGTCTTCCGGTTCACCGAAACGGTTGAATGGAGTATGAGCGAGAATGGTCTTTGAACGATCGGTCAGAGAACCATCCGGATTAGTCAATAATGCACGATTCTGATCGGTCAGAAAAAATCCCGGAGCGATGGCATTTACACGCAGACCGTTACCGAATTTCAAAGCCAGTTCACCAGCCATATATTTAGTAAAGTTGGCAATAGCTGCTTTTGCCGCACCATAACCTACCACACGGGTCAATGGACGAAGAGCCGATTCAGAACAGAAGTTTACAATAGAACCTTTCTTCTGTTCTACCATAATTTCAGCAAATACCATTGTAGGCAATACTGTACCGAAAAGGTTCAGATCCACCACTTTCTTGAATGCATCAATCTGCAAATCGAAGAAAGTCTTATCCGGAGCGATAGTTGCACCTGCCATGTTACCTCCGGCAGCGTTCAACAATACATCAATACGGCCATAAGCCTTCATGATTTCTACTTTGTTACCTTCCAGCACTTCCTTATCCATTACATCCGTGTAAAGGAACATAGCTTCATTTCCTTCGGCTTTGATACTGTCTACCAATGCTTTTCCTGCTTCTTCACTTCTATCGAGCACAACTACTTTTGCACCTTCCTTTGCGAGATACGCAGCAATACCTTTACCTAAAATACCAGCTCCACCGGTGATAACAACTACTTTGCCTTTTACGTTAAATAATTCATTCATAGTTCTTACAAGTTTATATGTTTATAATTTATTGTTCAGATAATATTTCAGATTCTCTTTAAAGAGAATATCGATAGGCATCAAATTAACCTTTTCACTGCCCTGTTTGAACAACAGATGATTACACAATGATTTAATACCATCATATCCCTGACGCTCCGGACGCTGCGCAATCAATGCGGTTATCACACCTTCGGAAAGCAACTGTGTATTTCTCCCGATAAGGTCATAACCAACCAGTTTGACAGACTGCATTCCTCTCGCTTTCAGGTAATTCCCTAAAATATAGCAAGTTGAATTAAAAATAACAGCCCCATTTATATTCGGATTAGCTTCAAATATTTCATCCAGCTTCATGAAGTTATACACTGAATCATTTATTTTCAGCTCTACTTCATGCAGATTTCCGTTGAACCCTGTTTCCGTGAGATAATGGCAGAAACCTTCGCGCCTGTTCTTTCCCTGATTAGAGTCATTCTTCCCACTATGAATAATTCGCGCCATCAATATATCGGAAGACGAAGAAAGCCGGTCCATCAACAATCTGGCAGCAATCACTCCGGCATCATAAGACTCCGTTCCGAAATAAGCCAGTTGATGTTGCCCTCCAATGTTGGAGTCAACATACACATAAGGTATTTCATTCCTGTCAAGTTCCTGCGAAAGCCGGATAACAGAATCCGTAAACAAAGTCGCAATCAATACACCATCTACTTTCTCATTCAGCAGATTACGGATGATATCATCAAAAGTCTTGTTATTATATTGATCGAAAAAGAGTTTGGTAATGGTGATGTTATACGATTCCATTTCCGACGCTGCTTTATCTATACCTTCCGAAATAGCTTCCCAATACTCTCCCTGAACAAAAGAAGGAGTAATCGCTAGAAGATGATATTGCTTTTTGGAGGCCGCCAATGAACGTGCCATCAGATTGGGCTGGTAATGTACCATCTCCAGAATCGCCTGTACCTTTTTCCTGTTTTCTTCAGATACCCTGCCACGATTATGGATTACACGATCTACCGTGCCAACAGAGACACCTGCCATCTTAGCAATGTCTACAATCCGAATATTTGAAAACTCTTTATCCATTTATTGATAAGTATCTTGTTTTTCATCGACAAAAGTAAAATGAATTATTGAATTAAGCAATAGTGTGTGCGCACACACATAATATACAACAAAGAACATATTATTAATAATCAACTAGTTAACTAGAACAACCAGGAAGTATACATGTTGTTAAACATAAGAAAAAGTAAAGATAGTATAGAGAAAAAAGCATTTATCAGATGAGAAATCAGAGGGAAAATAGCTTTTGATTCTTGAAGGAAGTGAAAATAATGGGGAAGATACACCAATATGTGTTCGTGCACACATCATTCAGATAGTGACTGATGAGGCTAGAAATAAAAGATTAAACGTATATAAAATAAAACAGGTAACCGATTCTATTTAAATCGATTACCCGTTTTGGAGTTCTTATTTCCCCCACTTATCTTTTGCTTTTCCGGCCACTTTATCGGCTTCATCTGCTACTTTATCAGCAATTTCCGCACCGGCTTCTACTGCTTTAAGTCCAAGATCCACTGCTTTTCTTTCAGCATGAGCAGCAGCTATTTCAGCATCACGACCTATGCGATGGATAGCATTATAAATTTCACTTTCTAATTGTTTTGCTTTTGCTGTACGTGAAAGACGATAAGCTACTGCGCCAAGGATTGACCCAATTCCGAGTCCAATCCAGAAATTTCCATGTCTACATTCCATAATCAAGTTCTGTTTTTAGGATTAAAAATAAATTATATAAATATCTATTTAGATTTCGAGAATAAAGAAGCAATCCACAATACAAGGATAGCTCCTACGGTGGAAGTTATCAAACTTCCGATCAGTCCTGAAGCTGCCAGTCCGAAAAGGGCAAACACCCAACCGCCCAGTACACCTCCAAGAATACCAAGTAATAAATTTATAACAAGACCAAAACCTCCGCCGCGCATTATTTTACCTGCGAGGAATCCAGCCACAATACCAATAATGATATACCATATAAAGCCCATATAATCCTCCTTTTTTATTTAACAACAGTAGGTATGAAGAATAGTTCAGTCACTCAAAACTGAATTAACGACAATTTACAATCCTTAGTCTTAGAGCTTTATTCCTATCATATTGAATTAATCACAGCAAATATATATTGAGAAACGGGAAGTTTCCGTACCTTTGCAGCCGATTTTTCAGGAACACTTCAATAGTAAATAGGTATTATGGTACAGAATCAGGAACAACCCGTAGGAAAAATTACATTTTCCATTTTGATTGCATTGAGTCTTTCGCATTGCCTCAACGATCTTTTACAGTCGGTGCTATCAGCATCTTATCCTTTATTTAAAGATGATTTAGGACTTAGTTTCGCGCAAATCGGACTTATCACACTAGTCTATCAACTTTCCGCTTCAGTTTTTCAACCGATTACCGGAATTTTCTTTGATAAGCATCCCGTCGCGTGGTCATTGCCTATCGGAATGAGCTTTACACTGATTGGTTTGATAAACTTAGCATTCTCTGATAATCTATACTGGATATTAGCCTCCGTATTCTTAATCGGAATTGGCTCTTCCGTACTGCATCCGGAAGCCTCCCGTATCACGTTCCTTGCCTCCGGCGGAAAACGTGGACTGGCACAATCACTCTTTCAGGTAGGTGGTAACTTCGGAGGTTCATTAGGCCCTTTGCTGGTTGCTCTGTTGGTGGCTCCTTATGGCAGGCAACATCTCATCGTATTTGCATTTGTGGCTTTAGCTGCTATCGGAGTGATGTACCCAATTTGCAAATGGTATAAATCATATCTAAACCGGATGAAAGCACAGACTGTCAGTGTCAGAAAACCAGTTCATCTTCCTTTGCCTATGGATAAGACAGCCCTTTCAATCGCGATATTGCTGATTCTGATTTTCTCCAAATATATTTATATGGCAAGTCTCACCAGTTATTATACTTTCTACCTGATTCATAAATTCAATGTAAGTGTACAAGATTCGCAGCTATATTTATTTATTTTCCTGGTAGCTACTGCTATCGGAACATTAATTGGCGGACCTGTCGGTGACCGTATCGGTCGGAAGTATGTGATTTGGGCTTCTATTTTAGGAGCTGCCCCATTTAGCTTACTAATGCCACATGCCAATCTGCTGTGGACTATTATCCTTAGCTTCTGTGTGGGATTAATGCTTTCTTCCGCTTTTCCTGCCATATTGCTTTATGCACAGGAATTGCTTCCTACCAAGCTCGGATTAATATCAGGGTTATTCTTTGGATTTGCATTCGGGGTGGCTGGTGTAGCATCTGCTGTACTCGGTAATTTAGCGGATAAAACGAGTATTGAATATGTATATAATATCTGTGCTTATATGCCGCTGCTGGGATTAGTCACGTTCTTTTTGCCTAATTTAAAGAAGCAGAAAATATAAATAAAGCTCTTTATAAAAAAGAAAGAAAACGACCGGTATGCATCGTCACGACGTATACCGGTCTACAAGTTAAGGTCAAAGTCAAAAAATTAAGAGAGCTATTTATATGTTAGGGTTAGCGTTTATTTCTTTCTGGGGAATAGCATACAAATAATAGGTGCTATTTACTGTAAACGGTTTACCGTTCGGGAAGTTAAGGAACCAATGTCCCAGAGGATTTCGTTTTTCAAAGCTACCACCCTCCTGCCAGCAATCGACTTCAGTCTTCTGCATTTCATCAGATAAAGCAGTACGTACTACGGAACCCTGTGTACGAAGTACATCTGTAATACCGAATCCCTCTCCCCAAAGTTCGCGGCGACGTTCCATCAGAATCTCATTAAGAACATCTTCCTGTGATTTCCCTGTCACGTCATAATCTCCCACTCCACGGGCATTGCGCAACGTATTCAATGGAATGACAGCCTGATTCAAAGCTACTCCATCACGAACTTTCGCCTCCGCTTCTATCAAATACATTTCAGAAGCACGCAT
Organism: Bacteroides sp. D2; assembly: GCF_025147085.1. Classification (NCBI taxonomy): domain Bacteria; kingdom Pseudomonadati; phylum Bacteroidota; class Bacteroidia; order Bacteroidales; family Bacteroidaceae; genus Bacteroides; species Bacteroides sp. D2. The sequence goes on from NZ_CP102261.1 coordinate 6,031,613, forward strand.
CAAGACCAGATCAGCTGTATCATCTGCACGCATGTGGAATTTCTTATATCCCAGATACCCTTCACGCATCCACTGAAACAAAGGCAGACGAATGTCACCCTCAATAAAGGTATCTTTTAGATGAGGATCGGCCATAAAGCTACTATAAGCTCCGACGTATGTTGCATCCAGATAATAGAAGTTGTAGCTGGCATCCGATTGAGAAGGTATTTGAGGAAATCCCCATATCCATTCTTTATTGGAAATATTATTGAAGCCTTCGTATTCGGCTGTCGTTGTCATCAACGTATATCCTGTACGTGCGGCTTCAGCTGCTTTCGCTGCTTCTTCCCACTGCCCTGTCAACAGATAAGCACGAGCCAAGAGGCCATCCACTACGGCAACATTCGGTTTGAATTTCTGGTTATCACCACTCCTTACATAGTTCTTCAAATAATCCTGTGCCAGGTTCAGATCATCAAAAATACGCTGATAAACCTGTGCCACTGTTGATTTTCCTTTCGGAACTGTCGAACTATTACTCGGTTCGGTATATATAGGAACACATGGAGCATCTTTATCTTTCAGATAAGTAAATTGATAATGCTGCACCAAGTGTAAATAACAGAAAGCACGCAGCGCCAATGCCTGTCCCTGCGCCTGCCGGAGTTCCTCCGAATCTCCCTGAATGGAAATGGCAGTATTACAGTTATCGATCGTTTTATATATCAGATACCAAGCAAATTCTGTTCTATTGTTTGAAGGTAACGCTATATCGTTAAACTGATACGAAGAGTTGAAACCGTATTTCGGACGGGAAACAATATCACTTGCCATCATGTCATCCAGACACTGAAGCGCCCGATAACCGATATTGGCATAAGTACTTGAATAATCAAACAGATTATACCAGGCACCATTCACAAGTGCCGCTGCATTTTCGGGCACAGGTACTTTTTCTGAACTTACCGCATCCGTTGGGTCCGTATCCAAAAAACTGCTGCTACAACTCGTTGCCAGGAAAAGTCCGGCAACTGCGGCAAGAATGGATTTAATTTTTATTTTTCTCATAATTTAGTCTGAATTTAGAAAGAAACGTTGATACCTCCGGAGATCGTTCGCATAGCCGGATAGCGATAATAAGTGATACCGGTAATTCCCTGTTCAGGGTCTAGTCCCTGATTCCGGTGAATGGTAAACAGATTATCTCCTTGTACATATACCTGTACACTGCTCAATGATAACTTACTAATCCACTGTTTGGGTAAGTTATAGGAAAGAGTCAGGTTTTTCAATCGCATATACGAATTATTCTGCAAAAAACGGGTAGAAGCCGAGTTCCAGTTATTAGTGGTAGTACTCAAAGCGGGAACATCTGTATTACGATTGTCGGGAGTCCATCTTTTTAGAATCTCCGTCGACCAGTCACGTCCTTCCAGACTTCCGTTGTGCAGGATCATTGTTATATCACGATTGTAGATATATCCACCGATACTATAAGCAAAGATGGCAGAAAGATCAAATCCTTTCCAGGAAAGAGAGGTATTGAATCCACCGTATACCTTCGGGAGAGATGATTTATTGACGTAATAATAGTCAGCCGAACCGTAATCGTTTGTTGTGACACGTTTTCCGGTCGGATTGTGATTTTCATCTTCTTCATCCATATACCACAACGGATCTCCGTTCTCCGGATCTACTCCCGCCCACTCTATCATATAGAAATCATAAACAGAACGGCCTACCTGCAACTTGTTCACACCACTTTGCGGCATATCTTTCAAAGGAAGATCCGTCACCTTATTCTTATAATGTGTCAGATTCATACCCAGTTTCCATACCCAACCATTCTGATTGATAATCGTTCCGTTCAACACCATTTCTATACCTGTATTCTTCAAGGCTCCTACATTCTCGTCAATAGAACCATATCCCAGGGAAGGAGCTATCGGACGTGAGTAAAGCAAATCTTTCGAACGACGTGTAAAGAAGTCAAACGAACCGGAAAAACGGTTGTTGAACAGGGAGAAGTCGATACCCACGTTAAAGTTGAGGTTCGTTTCCCATTTCAGGTTCGGGGTCGCCATACGGTCGGACACTAACGCATTTTCTCCCAGATTGGAAACAATGGTATAAAGCCCTTTACTCGCATAATACGTACCCAAGTTATCGTTTCCCTGTGCACCATAGCTCATTTTCAGGGTTAAGGCAGATAACCAGTCGGAAGTGCTTGCCATAAACTCTTCCCGGTCGATACGCCAGGAAGTACCCAGCGACCAGAAATTTCCCCAGCGGGTTTCGGGTGCAAAACGTGAAGAACCGTCGCGACGATAAGATGCCGAGAAGAAATATTTATTCTGATAATCATATAACGCTTGCGTCAGATAACCCACCAATGCATAGTCGATGCGATATCCCGAACCTCCGGTCAGCTGTGAACCGACTACCAATTCCGGCATATCAGGCTGCGCCATTTTGGAACGTGATGCCGTCAGTTCATCGTAGCGGTAAGAATAAGCCTCCACACCGGCAAGAACATTAAAATGATGTTCACCAATTGTCTTGTCATACGTAGCGATATTGTTCCACGTCCAGGAGAAAGTGCGGGTATTCATCCTGCTGACACCGCCTCCGTTCTCTTTAGCCGGACCTAACTTCGGATTCGTATAATCCAATGTATTATAATTAATCAAGTCAAAGTTAAAACTTGTCTTGAATTTCAGTCCTTCAATAATCGTAGCTTCCAGAAAAGTACGACCGGAAACTTCATCTTTCATTCGTTCCGATTTATCCAAAGGCAAAGTAGCCGGAAGGTTCCAGTTTGCCATCGAACCGGAAGGACGATAAGAACCGAAGTCATAAATACGATCTCCACTCTCATCCAATTTGTAGCTACCATCCGTATTCATTTCATAAATGGGATAGAATCCCGGCATGGTACGTCCTGCGGTAATCACATTACTGGTTTTGGAGTCGGATGAAACTGGATAGTTCTGCATGGAATGTGCGAAACTCAAATTGACGCCTCCTTTCAACCAGGAAGTCATCTCGCTGGTGATATTGGAACGGAGATTGAAACGCTGGTAACCGGATTCGAGTGCAATACCTTTATCATTCAGGTATCCGGCAGAAAAGAAATACTGATTCGCTTTTCCACCTCCGGAAACACTTAGATTTAACTCTGTGCGAAGTGCCTGTTGCTCCATGGCGTCACTCCAGTCAGAATTCCATAACGAACGGGCACCTGCCACCAGCTTTCCATCTGTACCGACCGGTTGCGCATATTGAGGACCATAGGGGTTCGGGCCACCTCCCATTAATTTCGTTACCAAGTCTTTGGATGCTTGCGTGGCGGCAGTTGCCGGAGTATAATCCGCACTCTTGGCATACTGATTGCGAAGTGCTTCCCAATATAATTCAAAATATTGGTCGGTACTGACACGATCATAATCACGCACGGCACGGTTGGAACCTCCTAAGGAAGCTTTCACCTTTACCGTTGCTTTGGTATTTTGATCTCCCTGCTTGGTGGTGATAATAATCACTCCATTCGCACCACGGGAACCGTACAAAGCAGCAGAGGCCGCATCTTTCAATACTGTCATCGAAGATATGTCATCCGGATTGATAGAGTTCACACTACCATCAAACGGTACACCGTCCACTACATAAAGCGGAGCGCTGGAAGCGTTGATAGACCCGATACCACGAATACGGATTTCCGCATCCGTACCCGGCTGCCCACTTGCCGCACTTGCCTGTACTCCGGATACCGTACCCTCTAATATACGTGATATGCTGGAAGTCTGTAACTTTTCAATCTCACCTGCTTTCATCGTCGAAGCTGCTCCGGTAAAACTATACTTTTTAGCGGTAGCATAAGCTACTACCATTACTTCTTCCAGTTCCTTACTTTCCGATTCCAACGTGACATTAATCACACTCCGGTTATTCACCGGTTGTTCTACTGTTCTCATTCCTACAAAACGGAACACTAAAGTACCGGTAGCAAGAACCTCAATCGAATACTTTCCATCAATATCGGTAATGGTGCCGGAAGATGCTCCTTTCAATTGTACGGAGACACCAGGCAAAGGTTCTCCTTCAGAAGTCACCGTGCCTGTCACGCGTTTCTCCTGCTGTGCTTCCGCATATACTATATTTCCTACAAAAAGCAGAAGAGACACGACTAATAAACGTAAATAGATTCTCATAATTTTGTGGCTTAAGATTTATTTGCTTGTTGTAACTAACAGTACATTGAACTTTTTTGTTTAGGAAACGAAACATTTTTTAGAAGATTGCTAGTATAAATCAACGAAAGGTAGTACATTCGTGAAACAAAAAATATCTATACCAACAAAGAACCACATGGGGAAACGGGTTATTCTATATCTTTTTCTGTTATTTTCACTGTCCTTACAGGCACAGACTGAAGAGAAAGTCTCTTTAGGCAACGATAGTACAGAAGTAGATTCCACAGCAACCGCCAAGCCAAGTGCTTTTAAAAGAGCGATCAAGAAGTTTATGAACTTCAGTGATTTCGATACGCTCTATATCAGTCCCAACCGTTATAACTATGCGCTGATGGTTACTCATTTCAGCAACTTTGAGTATTATTCTATCACCAGTGAATTGCCGCAGCCACAGAAACTTAGTTTTTCTCCCAACCCGCACAACAAGATAGGATTGTATTTCGGCTGGCGATGGATTTTCCTGGGATGGTCTGTAGATGTGAACGATATTTTCAAAAAAGGTACCCGAAAGAACAGAGGAACAGAATTCGATCTTAGCCTATACAGTTCCAAACTGGGTGTGGATATCTTCTATCGCCGCACTGGTAATGATTACAAAATACATAAAATCAGAGGATTTTCAGACGATATCCCCTCCAACTATTCCGAAGATTTCAGCGGAATAAAGGTAGATATCAAAGGACTGAATCTATATTATATCTTCAATAACCGTAAATTCTCCTATCCTGCCGCATTCAGTCAGTCCACCAATCAACGACGCAATGCAGGTACATTTATTGCAGGTTTTTCCATTTCAAAGCATCATCTCGACTTCGACTATACAGCACTTCCGGGATTTATCCAGGAGGCGATGAATCCTGCCATGAAAGTCAAGAATATTAAATACACCAATGCCAATATCAGTTTCGGCTACGCCTACAACTGGGTCTTTGCCCGCAACTGTCTGGCATGCCTGTCTCTCACCCCTGCCATTGCCTACAAAGCTTCCGATGTGGACGCAGAAACAAATGAAGCAAAAGCATGGTACGGTAAATTCAATCTGGATTTTCTGGTTCGGGCAGGGATTGTCTACAACACAGGCAAGTATTACGTAGGTACTTCTTTTGTTGGAAAAAACTACAATTATCATCGCAACAATTTCTCTGTCGACAATGGATTCGGTACTCTCCAAATATATGCCGGATTCAACTTCAACACCCGCAAAGAATACAGGAAAAAGAAATAATTCCACAGAAACTAGAAATCATCAACTTGCTTGCTTATCCAAAGAATCTTTGTACATTTGCCACGTTCTAACGAACAAAAGTAAAAAAATCAATGAAGCAACAACGCCACATACAGACCACACGCGCTCTTCTTTCCCGCTTTCGCTACTGGGGAAGAAAGAACTATGCTGCCTTTGCAAGTATGGGACGCGAATTCCAAATCGGTCATCTGCATACCAATGTAGTAGACGTTGCTCTTCGTAAGCAGAATGCTGCACAAACTATCCCTTATCATACATTTATGACACTTCAGGAAATCAAAGACCAAGTGTTGGCGGGTATCGACATATCACCCGACCAAGCTGCTTGGCTAGCCAACATGGCTGACAGCGAGGCGCTTTATGCCGCCGCGCATGAGATTACCGTCGCGCGTGCTTCACACGAGTTCGACATGTGTTCCATCATCAACGCCAAGTCCGGCCGATGTCCGGAAAACTGCAAATGGTGTGCACAATCCTCCCACTACCGGACTAAAGCCGAGATTTACGATCTCCTTCCCGCTGAAGAATGTCTTCGACAGGCCCAATACAATGAAGCCCAGGACGTCAACCGATTCTCCCTCGTTACCAGCGGACGAAAACCATCTCCCAAACAGATTACCCAACTTTGCGATACAGTCCGTTATATGCGTCGACATTCGTCGATTCAACTTTGTGCTTCTCTGGGACTGCTCAATGAAGAAGAATTGCGTTCCCTGCATGAAGCAGGAATCACCCGTTATCACTGTAATCTGGAAACTGCCCCGTCTTATTTTTCCAAACTCTGCTCTACGCATACGCAAGAACAGAAACTGGCTACTCTCGATGCAGCCCGTCGTGTAGGCATGGATATCTGTTGCGGAGGTATCATCGGCATGGGAGAAACGATGGAACAACGGATTGAATTTGCTTTCACATTGGCAGAACTGAATGTTCAATCCATACCTATCAACCTGCTTAGCCCGATTCCGGGAACTCCACTGGAAAATGAGCAGCCTTTAAGCGAAGAAGAAATACTCAAAACCATCGTTATCTTTCGTTTTATCAATCCAACCGCTTTTCTGCGTTTTGCCGGAGGACGTTCACAGCTTTCTTCCGAAGCGATGCGCAAGGCATTATATATCGGAATTAACTCGGCTATCGTAGGCGACCTATTGACAACACTCGGCTCCAAAGTATCGGAGGACAAAAAGATGATTCAAGAAGAAGGTTATCATTTCGCCGGTTCCCAGTTTGACCGCGAACATATCTGGCATCCGTACACTTCGACTACCGATCCGCTTCCTGTCTACAAAGTGAAACGGGCAGACGGAGCAACCATTACCCTCGAAGACGGACGGACACTCATTGACGGAATGTCTTCCTGGTGGTGTGCAGTGCATGGATATAATCATCCGGTATTAAATCAGGCGGCAAAAGAACAATTAGATAAAATGTCTCATGTCATGTTCGGAGGACTGACGCATGATCCGGCCATTGAACTGGGGAAACTATTATTGCCTTTGGTTCCTTCCTCCATGCAGAAAATATTCTATGCAGATTCCGGTTCGGTAGCCGTAGAAGTGGCACTGAAAATGGCTGTACAATATTGGTATGCCGCAGGAAAACCGGAAAAGAACAATTTCGTGGCTATCCGTTCCGGCTATCACGGTGATACGTGGAATGCCATGTCTGTATGTGATCCGGTGACGGGTATGCACAGTCTTTTCGGTTCGGCATTGCCTGTACGTTATTTTGTCCCGTCCCCCACTTCCCGGTTCGACGGAGAATGGAATCCGAAAGATATACTACCTCTACAAGAGATGATTGAAAAACATTCAAAAGAGTTAGCGGCGCTTATTCTGGAACCGGTGGTACAGGGAGCAGGCGGGATGTGGTTTTATCATCCGCAGTACCTGCGCGAAGCAGAAAAGCTTTGCCGGAAGCACGATATTCTTCTTATTTTCGATGAGATAGCAACGGGATTCGGACGAACCGGTAAACTTTTTGCTTGGGAACATGCCGGAGTAGAACCGGATATAATGTGTATCGGTAAAGCACTGACCGGAGGATATATGACACTTTCTGCTGTATTGACCAGCAACCGGATAGCAGATACAATCTCTAACCACACACCGGGAGCTTTTATGCACGGACCTACATTTATGGGGAATCCACTTGCGTGTGCAGTGGCTTGCGCTTCCGTTCGCCTGCTGCTCGAATCCGGTTGGCAAGAGAATGTGAAGCGAATCGAAACTCAACTGAAAGAAGAACTAGCTCCTGCACGGGAATTTCCGGAAGTGGCTGATGTACGAATACTCGGAGCCATCGGAGTCATTGAGATGAAACGTCCGGTAAATATGGCCTATATGCAACGAAGATTTGTGGAAGAAAGAATCTGGGTACGTCCCTTTGGCAAGCTGGTATATCTGATGCCGCCTTTCATCATCACTTCGGAACAATTAAGCGAACTGACTTCCGGCTTACTTAAAGTTATTCAAAAAAGATGACAGATAAGAAGAATATTACCAGATTTTCACCCAAGAATCTGTTCCTCGGTGAGCAAAAGGGTGTTCCTCGGTGAGGAACGGGCCTTTCCTCACCGAGGAAGGATGCCTTGGTCGGTGAGAAACTTTCGGGATACTTCTTTAGACAATAAACATCTTATAGACAACTGATTACGCTTTCAACCATCCATATATCGAATACTTATTACTTAAAACAATAATTCATGACATTAGAACATATAAACCAGGAACTCCAGACCTTGAAAGAGAAAAAGAACTACCGTTCTCTCCCACCGCTTATTCACGAAGGACGAGATGTTCTGCTGAACGGACAACGAATGTTGAACCTATCTTCTAATGATTATCTCGGGCTGTCCAATGACATTTCATTGAGGAAGGAATTCTTAAAAACACTCACCCCTGAAACATTCCTGCCTACTTCCTCCTCTTCCCGGTTACTGACCGGCAATTTTAGTGACTATCAGAAGTTGGAGCAACAGCTAGCCACGATGTTCGGAACGGAAAGTGCACTTATATTCAATAGTGGTTATCATGCCAATACAGGAATACTTCCTGCCATTTGCAATACTCACACACTGATTCTTGCCGACAAGCTAGTGCATGCAAGCCTGATAGACGGAATTAAATTATCATCAGCTAAATGTATTCGGTATCGTCACAATGATATTTCCCAGTTGCAACGACTGATTGCTGAAAATCATAACGCTTATGAGCAGCTTATTATTGTTACCGAAAGTATCTTCAGCATGGATGGCGATGAAGCTGATCTTCCCGCTCTCATTCAACTCAAAAAGAGTTATTCCAATGTTCTTCTTTATGTAGATGAGGCTCATGCTTTTGGTGTACGAGGAAAAAAAGGATTAGGATGTGCCGAAGAACAGGACTGTATCAACGATATAGACTTTTTGGTAGGAACATTCGGAAAAGCCATTGCTTCGGCAGGTGCCTATATTGTCTGTCGGCAACTCATTCGGGAATATCTTATTAATAAAATGCGCACGTTTATATTCACCACCGCACTTCCTCCTATCAATATCCAGTGGACTTCGTGGGTGTTAGAACGCCTTTCAGCTTTACAACATAAGAGGGCTCACCTGCTACAAATCAGTGAAAAGCTAAAGGTAGCCCTTACAGCCAAAGGATATAATTGCCCATCGGTGAGCCATATTGTACCTATGATTATAGGAGCCAGTGAAGATACCATATTGAAAGCAGAAGAACTCCAGCGCAAAGGATTCTATGCATTGCCCGTCCGTCCACCTACCGTACCCGACGGAACTTCACGTATCCGTTTTTCACTGACAGCGGACATCACTGAACATGAAATTGACCAACTCATCAAACTGATAAACGAATGAAGCAGCATTTTATCATAAAGAATAATCAGAAGCATCTATTGCTTTTCTTCGCCGGTTGGGGGATGGACGAAACTCCTTTCCTGACCATTCATCCTACAGATAAGGACTGGATGATTTGCTATGATTACCGTTCATTAGCATTTGATACCGACTTATTGGAAACCTATTCCCAGATTACACTTATCGCCTGGTCGATGGGAGTCTGGGCAGCTTCGCAAATCATGAAGCAGTACCCACATCTGCCTGTCTCCCAAAGTATCGCCATCAACGGCACCCTCTACCCCATACACGAAACCAAAGGTATCGCTCACTCTATTTTCGATGGCACACTTCAAGGGCTGAATGAACAAACCTTGCAAAAATTTCAAAGAAGAATGTGTGGTTCAATAGCTGACTATAAAACTTTTCAAACCATATCCCCCCAGCGTCCGATGGAAGAACTCAAAGAAGAACTTGCCGCTATACAACAACAATATTTATCATTGCCGCCCTCTGATTTTAAATGGCAAAAAGCTATCATAGGAAAAGGCGACCGCATTTTCCTCCCGGATAACCAATATTTGGCATGGGAAAACCAAGTGGACTCTCTTGAACAAGTGGAAGCGGCACATTACCAACAAGAGCTTTTTAACACGATACTCATGCAGCCGGAGAACTGATGCATCCATCATTTTAAAATAAAGTGATTATCAAGTATATCAGCCTATTAAACAAATATTGATTATGAATAAACGACTAATCGCAGAACGTTTTTCAAAAGCTATCACTACCTATCCAAAGGAAGCAAACGTGCAACGGCAAATAGCAGGTAAAATGATTCGTTTGCTTACAGAACACATACCTTCTCCCTGCTCGAAAGTAATTGAATTTGGCTGCGGAACCGGTATTTACTCCCGTATGCTACTCCAAGCCCTCCGTCCGGAAGAGTTATTACTTAATGACCTTTGCCCCGATATGAAATATTGCTGTGAGGACTTATTAATGAAGAAGCAGGTTTCTTTTCTTCCGGGAGATGCCGAAACAGTCTCTTTCCCCACCGAAAGTACATTGATAACTTCCTGCTCCGCCTTGCAATGGTTCGAATCACCGGAAAACTTTTTCGAAAGGTGTAATACCCTACTCAATAATCAGGGTTATTTTGCTTTTAGCACTTTTGGAAAAGAAAACATGAAAGAAATACGCGAACTTACCGGCAACGGACTTCCTTATCGTTCACGGGAAGAGCTCGAAGTAGCTTTGTCACCCCATTTTGACATACTGTATTCAGAAGAAGAGCTTATCCCGCTTTCGTTCGAAGACCCGATAAAAGTACTATATCACTTGAAGCAAACCGGAGTCAATGGCTTATCAACGCAATCCTCTCCTACCGGAAAACAAGAGAACGATTTGTGTTCATCAGACAACAATTCAAAAAATAATTTTAAGAACAATCTCCCCCAACAACAATGGACTCGTCGTGACTTGCAACTCTTCTGTGAACGTTACACGCAGGAATTTACTCAGGGCGCTTCTGTGTCCTTAACATATCATCCCATTTATATCATCGCAAAAAAGAAAAAAGTATGAAACAGAATGTATATTTCGTAAGCGGTATCGACACTGATGCCGGAAAAAGCTATGCCACCGGCTTTCTAGCTCGTGAATGGAACAAGAATGGCCATCGCACCATCACCCAGAAATTTATTCAAACGGGAAATGTAGGTCATTCCGAAGATATTGACCTACATCGGCAAATCATGGGAATCCCTTTCACCAAAGAAGACCAAGAGGGACTAACCATGCCGGAGATTTTCTCTTATCCCGCCTCTCCGCATCTTGCTTCCCAGCTAGATAACCGTCCCATCGACTTTGATAAAATAAAACGTGCGACCGAAGAATTGAGTGAACGGTATGACTCTGTTTTACTCGAAGGAGCAGGCGGCCTTATGGTTCCCCTCACTACTGAACTTTTAACCATTGACTACATCGTCCAAGAAAAATATCCGCTTATCTTTGTTACTTCGGGCAAACTGGGGAGTATCAATCATACCCTGCTTAGTCTCGAAGCAATACAAAAACGCGGCATTGTACTAGATACCGTATTATATAATTTATATCCTACCGTAGAAGACAAGACAATTCAGAATGATACAATGGAATTTATCCGAACCTGGCTGAAAAAGTATTTTCCGGAAACGAAGTTTATACTGGTTCCGGAAATAAAAAAGAATCTATAGAAAAACAATCACCGACTACTTTCACTCGACAACAATCGTACTCTTTTGTGGATTATGGCTATCATAAGTAACTTTCACCGGATACATATAGCCATAATCCCTTTTTTTAAACAGTAGTCGAATATTTATCTAAAGCCTTTCTCAATGTTCTTTCCGAAATCGGTTTGGTCACAAAGTCATTACAACCCATCTCCAATGCCAATTCTTTATCCGCCTCAAAAGCATAAGCCGTCAAAGCAATGATCGGAATTTCTTTAGAATAAGAGCGGATAATATGGGTTGCTTCCAGTCCATCCATACGCGGCATTTTTACATCCATCAGGATTAAGTCCGGTTGGTACTGCTTATACATTTCGATAGCTTCCACTCCGTCTTTAGCCCAAAGCAATGTATATTCCCTGCCAATCAGATTCTTCAGCAAGATAAAATTGCTCTCCACATCTTCTGCTACCAGAATCTTCTTAATCTGTTGTACACGATTGACTGTATTTCCTTTAGATACCACTTTCGACTCTTTAAAGAATTTACCATGCTCTCCGGTTTCTTCATAAGGGATCGTGAAATAGAATGTGGAGCCTTTACCCAGTTCGGAAGTCACCCCTATTTCTCCACCGATTTTTTCGATAATCATCCGACAGATAGACAGACCTAATCCTGTCCCTTGGGCAAAAGAGTTCAGTTTGACAAAACGCTCGAAGATATGATCTACCTTTTCCGGTTCTATCCCTATTCCTGTATCCTTTACATACACACGAATATCTTTATCCATTCGTCCAAAACCTAAACGGATCTCTCCTTCATAGGTAAACTTACTTGCATTAGTCAGGAAATTCGTTATCACCTGCATGATACGGTTCTGATCTCCCTCCATGAGCAAATCCTCCTCCTCATTATCAAAAACAAGAGTTACCCCTTCTTTCACACGTTCTTTATGAACAGTATAAATTGTTCGGCAAACCTCTCCCAGATTCATTGGACGTTTGATATATTCCAGTGTTCCGGCTTCTATCTTCGATAAATCCAGAATATCATTAATCAATTGCAACAAGATATCCGAATTCTGATTGATAATACCCGAATAGAGCTTTTTCTCTTCAGCAGTTTCGGCAGAAGGCAATAATTGGGAGAATCCTACAATGGCATTCAGCGGGGTCCGGATCTCATGACTCATGTTAGCAAGGAAAGCACTTTTCAATCTGTCGGATTGCTCCGCTTTAATCCTTGCCTTGATTAGTTCCTGCTCAATATTCTGAAGATTAGTAATATCCCACGAAATGCCAATCAGCAAAGGTTTACGTCCCTCCATCGGTACGAGTGCTTTCAAAGTTTGCACGATACGTGCTTCTCCATTAGCGGACAGATAAGTTTCCTGCATATCAATACGCTTATGAGTCTGGAGTAATTCCAAATCATCCTTACGGAATTTCTCCGCGTCTCCGTGCACCGGAAATATCTCATAATCCGTATGCCCGATAGCTTTAGATGCCGGAATACCCGAATGATCGGCAAATGCCTTATTCCAATATAAATATCTAAGATCATCTTCCGGATCTTTCACAAACAAATAGACCGGAATATTATTTAAAATGCCATCTAATAACAGATTCAGTTCACGGAGTTCATCCCGTTTCTTGATAACATCGGTAATGTCCTGCGTAAAGAACCAGGTGAGTTCCTGATTATTTTCACGAATCAGGAAAGTAGATACCTGATGTACTCTCTCCTTCGTATGCCCGTAAGGTATATAAGCCGCCCGATAAGCCAGACTTCCTTCATGATCGCGTATCACCTGGAGCTTTTGTTCCCATGCCTCCTTGTTGGTCATAGAGACACGCAAATCATATATTTTTTGTGTACCCAACTCCTGCGTTACACCGTATTCTTCTATAAATTGCTTATTTGCATAAACCAGCGTTCCATCTTCCGCCACAGCAAGAATACTGTCACTCACCTTATCAAGCACACTTTTAAAAACTTCCAATTGTCTTTGGGTAGCCACTCGTTCCGTTATGTCACGACACATAATCAGCACGTATTCCTCATCCAACGGAAAAATACGGTTCTCGTAATAATGGCGTTCACCATTAAAATCCAGTTCGTGATGTGCAGTTGAAACAGTTCCGGTGGTGATAGCATGACGCATATTGGAGTGAATATTCTGATATGCTTCCGGTGGAACCATATCCTGCATACGCATCCCTCTAAAATCCTTGTTTGATATTCCTACATGGTTGGTTTCCTCATTGGAAACAACTTCAATACCTACCTCACTCTGATTGAAGACAGTCAGCATATCGGGAAGAGAGTCTAGTATTCTAACAGCATATTTTTCTTTAAAACTAACAGGACGATCGTTATATTTCTCATCCCTAAGGGTAGAAAGTTCTTTTCTAAGCTGCTCGTTTTCTTTTTTAAGTGCTTCTAACTGTTCTAATAATGCTTCTTTGCTTTGTTCGATGCTCATAATGTAACGGTGTAAATACGTACTTATCTGCCAAAAGTAAATATTTTTTTGAATAAAAGCACGTATTTACCCCGTTTTTTTCAAAGAATTACTCAATTACCATAATCCGGTCGTTCAATCCCACCTTCATGCCATCTTCCACGAATACTTCTTTCACAACTCCATCCGTCACCGAACGTATCTCATTCTCCATTTTCATCGCCACCAATACACAAAGCGGATCACCCCGCTTCACGAGATCTCCTTTCTTTACATACGTCTTCAGAATAACTCCCGGCATCGGTGCCTGTACCACCTGACGCCCTACGGATTCAGCAGCAGTGCGGGCATTATGTATCTTCTCCATTTCTCCCTGCAATTCAATCTGATAAAGCTCCCCTTTATTCATAATCGTATATGAATTATTGGAAGAAGGAGAAATCTGCACTCCATGCGAGTGGTGATCGATGATGATCGAATGGATAGAGTCGCCACCCATGTTATAATCGACCTCATATATCTTACCATTGACTGCAATCTTCTTGATTGGCCCGTCCTCCAGAATTTCTACCTTATATTCACTGTCCGGCATATCCTGGAGCTTGGCGTAATATGTAGCTAATGTTGTACCCATAATCTGTTCCGTTATTTATTAGTCTCAAATCAATAATTATTAGCAGTCATCTGCAATTTACCATAATACTTCCAGAGTGATTCTCCTACTACCGGGAGTGTTGTTGCACGGGAAGCCGCTTCTTTCTCGCGCTCGTAATGTCGCACTGCGGCAGCAATGACAGCCACTGTCGGATCTGTATTCTGACGACGTTTCAGGTCTTCCTTATCGAAGCGTGTATCAATAAACGTCGTGTCATATTCACCTTTCAGGAAAGCCGCATTCTTCAATACACGTTGATGGAAAGGAATCGTCGTTTTGATTCCCAGAATCTTATACTCGCGCAGAGCACGTGCCATATTAGAAATGGCCGAAGCACGGGTACGTCCCCAACAACAAAGCTTTGCAATCATCGGGTCATAATGCAAAGAGACTTCAAATCCCGCATAAGCGGCACTGTCAAGACGCAGGTTACGTCCCTCGGGAGCTTCACGGACAGTAATCACACCGGGAGAAGGCATGAAGTTATTCTCCGGATCTTCGGCGTAAATACGACATTCGATCGCTGCTCCGCTAAACTCAATATCATCCTGTTTGTAAGGTAATGGATTTCCGGCAGCAACAGTTATCATATCCCGTACCAAGTCAACGCCTGTGCACTCCTCCGTCACAGGATGCTCTACCTGCAAACGGGTATTCATCTCGAGAAAATAGAAGTTCTGGTCCTTATCCATCATAAACTCCAATGTCCCGGCACTGTAATAACCTATTTTTTTACAGGCTTCCACAGCTACCTTCAACATCTTCTTTCTCGTCTCCTCTTTCACAAAAGGAGAAGGACTTTCTTCTATCACCTTTTGGTTACGACGCTGAATGGAACATTCACGTTCATACAGATGAACGACATTTCCATACTTATCTCCCATGATCTGAACTTCGATATGATGCGGATTCTCAATATATTTTTCAATATAAACCGCATCATTGCCAAAGGATGTCCCTGCTTCGGATTGCGACAAACGGAGAGCAGTTTCCACCTCTTCTTCCGTACGTACCAGACGCATACCTTTTCCTCCACCTCCCGCAAGTGCTTTCAGCATAATGGGATAGCCAACTTCATTAGCTACCTTCTTCACTTCATCAATGCCCTGTACGGGTGTTTCGGTTCCGGGCACAATAGGCAATCCTGCTTCCCGCATAATCTTACGGGCCTCCGTCTTGATTCCCATTTTGGAAATAATATCCGCACTCGGTCCGATAAAAATCACTCCCTCTTCTTCGCAACGGCGGGCAAAATCCGCATTCTCCGACAGGAAACCATATCCCGGATGAATAGCGGCTCCGGTCTTTTTGGCAATGGACAATATCAATTCCGGCTTTAGGTAGGAGGTATCTTCGGGCGATTCGGAGATGCAATAGGCTTCTTCCGCATAACGCACGTGCAAAGCTCCGCGGTCTACATGGGTATAAACAGCCACTGTCGAGATATTCATCACCCGACAAGTCCGAAAGATGCGCATCGCTATCTCACCCCGATTGGCTACTAATATTTTTTTTATCATAATCTTTTTCTTTTTAGAAGTCAAAACTTAAAAGAGCAATTTAATAATTTTAGGCACGGATTTAATCCATAAACAGGCTTACAGCGGTAGATTAGAATGTTTCTTAGGAGGATTCGACTGCCGTTTGTTGGCAAGCATCTCGAAACTTCGAATCAACCGCAAACGGGTTACTGCCGGATCGATCACTTCATCCACATATCCCAGTTCCGCCGCCCGGTAAGGATTGGCAAACTTTCCGCGATAATCATCCTGAAGTTCTTTCCGTTTCTCTTCGGGTTTCTCGGCTTTATCTATTTCCTTACGGAAAAGGATATTCACAGCTCCATCCGGTCCCATCACCGCGATTTCGGCGGTAGGGAAAGCAAGATTTACATCTCCACGGATATGCTTGGAACTCATCACATCGTAAGCACCACCGTATGCTTTGCGGGTAATAACCGTCACTTTCGGCACCGTAGCCTCACAATAAGCATAAAGTAATTTTGCCCCGTTACGGATAATTCCGCCATATTCCTGATCGATTCCCGGAAGGAATCCCGGAACATCTACCAGTGTCAGTAAAGGGATATTGAAAGCATCACAGAAGCGGACAAAACGAGCGGCTTTGATAGACGCATTGATATCCAGTGTACCAGCAAGCACCAATGGCTGATTAGCCACCACTCCCACCGTTTTTCCATTCAGGCGGATATATCCCGTCACAATATTCGCAGCATATTCTGCCTGAAGCTCGAAGAAACTATTATCATCAGCCACCGCTTCTATCATCTCTTTTATATTATACGGCTGATTCGGATTGGACGGAATCAAATCTGCCAGTTCCGGAGTCAGGCGAGTCGGCGAATCGCTGGTCGCTACAAACGGAGGCTCTTCCATATTATTCCCCGGCAGATAGGAGATCAATTCACGAATATAATTGATGCACTCAATATCGTTTTCCGCAGAAAGATGGGCTACACCGGACTTTGTCATGTGCACGCCTACTCCACCGAGTTCTTCTTTTGTCACTTCTTCCTGTGTCACGCTTCTCACCACATCCGGTCCTGTAATAAACATATAACCGGAGTTTTTCACCATCAAAATAAAATCGGTCAATGCAGGAGAATAAACAGCACCACCGGCACAAGGTCCCATGATTGCGCTAATCTGTGGAATCACTCCGGATGCCATAGAATTGCGCAGGAATATCTCGGCATATCCGGCCAAAGAACGTACTCCTTCCTGAATTCGTGCACCTCCCGAGTCATTCAATCCGATGATGGGTGCTCCCATCTGCATGGCCATGTCCATCACTTTACAAATTTTCTTAGCGTGCGTTTCCGAAAGAGCTCCTCCAAATACGGTGAAATCCTGTGCGAATACATAAACCAGGCGCTTGCCAATCATACCATATCCCGTCACCACCCCGTCTCCGGCAAATTTCTGCTTTTCCATACCGAAATCGGTACACCGATGGGTTACCAACTTATCCAGTTCGATAAACGAACCTTTCTCCAATAATAAATCGATGCGTTCACGGGCGGTCAGTTTGCCCACAGAATGTTGTTTTTCAATGCGAGCGTCTCCGCCGCCTTTTTCTGCTTTCCTGTTCAGTTCTTCCAGGTTGCTAATAAGCTCTTTCATAGGCTGTAATTATTAAAGTTGTATGTGTGTGTAAAAATAAACAGTAATAAATGAAATCATTGTCATATTGATTACACAAAGGTACTTTTATATAATGAACGCATCATGCGTGGAAATTGTTAGCATTTATGCCTTAAAACATCTTTATCCATTTATTTAGGGAGCTTTTTTTTGCAGGTTGCGACAACAAACTTCTCCGCTTTTCTGTTTATCGCTTATCATTTTTAATAAAACCTATACCCTAACAAAATGAGAACAATTAAAATCTTATTAGCAGCCGGTTTCCTGCTCGTGTTCGGTACAAGTATTCATGCACAGGTACAACGGAATGAAACCTATCTACCCAAATTTGCCATCAAGACCAATGCTCTCTATTGGGCCACTTCTACGCCCAATTTAGGAATCGAAGTGGGATTGGCAAAGAAACTGACTCTCGACATATCCGGTAACTACAATCCGTGGAAGTTTGGTGACGACCGTCAAATCAAACATTGGCTCGTTCAGCCGGAATTACGCTATTGGCTCTGCGAACGTTTCAACGGAAGTTTCTTCGGTTTGCACGGACATTACGGAGAAATGAATGTCAGCAATCTGAATATATTCGGAATGGGACATGACCGTTACGACGGCAATCTGTACGGAACCGGTATTTCCTACGGATATCAATGGATCATAAGCAAACGATGGAGTATGGAAGCTACCATCGGAGTGGGATACGCCCGTCTGGAATATGATAAGTATGCTCGTGGTGACGGAGGTGAAAAGTTGGGACATAACACCCGCAATTATTTCGGTCCGACCAAAATCGGTCTTAGTTTCATTTATGTCATCAAATAATCGAACTCTCTAAAACTTACAATGATGAAAAGAAAACTTATTTATCTATTTATAGCTTTTGCAGCCGCCATCCTACCGGCTCATGCACAAAAATTCCTGAACGATGCGCTCACTCTCTCGAACGTATCTTTATGGCAACAAGGTAACTCTCTTTATGTCGGCATGACCTTCGACATGAAGAATCTGACAATAGGTTCCGCCCGAAGTTTAAGCCTTATTCCCCTGCTGACGGACGGACAGCATAATGTACCCTTGCAAGAAATCATCGTCAATGGTAAAAGACGCGAAAAAGCATATATCCGTAGTCTGGCAATCACTAAGCAAGAACCTACCGCCATTATCGTTCCTTATAATAAAAGGGAAACTTTTAATTATACGCAGGTGATTCCTTACAAACCCTGGATGGCTAATGCCAGTTTGCAACTTGTAGAGAATCTATGCGGATGCGGCAATTATCAGGAAATGAATGCACAGGAACTGATTACCAATGATGTATCTACCGAAGCCAAACGTTTAAGTGCCATGTCTCCTATCATTGCCTATATTCAGCCAACCGTAGAAGTGGTCAAAAACCGTAGCGAACAATATGAAGCTCATCTGGATTTTCCGGTCAACAAATCGGTGATCCTTACCGACTTCATGAACAATCATGCTGAATTGGTGAATATCCATGCCATGTTTGACAAAATACAGAATGACCGGAACCTGACTGTGAAAGGTATCAGTATCAAAGGTTTCGCCTCGCCGGAAGGACCTCTTACCTTCAATGAACAGCTTTCCAAAAAACGTGCGGAAGCTTTGAAGGATTATCTGGTTAAGAACGAAAAAGTGTCTTCCAAACTATATAAAGTGACTTTCGGTGGAGAAAACTGGGATGGATTGGTAAAAGCACTCCAATCTTCTTCGATGAAGGAGAAGGAAACATTCCTGAACATCATCAAAAATACAACTGACGATGCCAAACGTAAACAGGAAATCATGCGTGTAGGCGGCGGAGCTCCTTACCGTAGTATGCTGAAAGAGATTTATCCGGGATTGCGTAAAGTGAACTGCAAGATTGACTATACCGTTGTCAATTTCGATGTTGAACAAGGCCGTATCATTATCCGGGAAAATCCGAAATATCTTAGTCTGAACGAAATGTATCAGGTGGCCAACAGTTATCCGAAAGGCAGCAAGGATTTTGTTAATGTATTCGATATTGCTGTACGCATGTATCCTACTGACGCCGTAGCTAACCTGAACGCAGGAGCCGTCGCATTATCACAAAAGGATTTGGATGCAGCAGTGAAGTTTATGGAGAAAGCCGATCACAATACTGCCGAGTTCATCAACAATACCGGAGTCTACAATTTCCTTAACGGAGACATTAACCGTGCCATGGCCGCATTCGAGCAGGCAGCAAAGCTAGGTAACGAAGCTGCCCTTGCCAACTTAAAACAATTACAACAAATTTTAAGTGTGAAGATGAAATAAACAGAAAAATCTATTTATTCAACCGACCAAAGTGGGGCGTTCGTTTGTTATATCAATAATAAACGACGTTCCACTTTTTAAATCTGATAATTATGACCTTGATCCTTGCTGTTATTCCGGTGTTACTGTTGATTATACTGATGGCATTTTTTAAAATGTCAGGTGATAAAAGTAGTATCATTTCTCTGATTGTGACGATGCTGATTGCTCTTTTCGGCTTCGCTTTCTCGGTAGACAATCTGTTTTACTCCTTTTTATATGGAGCATTAAAAGCTGTCTCTCCTATCTTAATCATTATTTTGATGGCTATTTTCAGTTATAATGTATTGCTGAAAACTGAAAAGATGGAGATTATTAAACAGCAATTCGCTTCTATTTCTACCGACAAAAGTATTCAGGTGTTATTACTGACTTGGGGATTCGGAGGTCTATTGGAAGCTATGGCCGGCTTCGGAACAGCAGTAGCTATTCCAGCGGCAATTCTTATCAGTCTGGGATTCAAGCCTATCTTTTCGGCAACGGTGAGTCTGATTGCCAATAGTGTAGCCACTGCTTTCGGAGCAATCGGAACTCCGGTATTAGTATTGGCCAAAGAAACGAATTTGGACGTATTGCATCTTAGTACGAATGTCGTATTGCAATTATCCGTTTTAATGTTCCTGATTCCGCTGGTTCTACTTTTCCTTACTGACTCCAAACTTAAATCGCTCCCGAAAAATATATTCCTGGCTTTATTGGTAGGCGGAGTCTCTTTAGCCAGCCAATATGTGGCAGCAAAATATATGGGTGCTGAATCTCCGGCCATAATCGGCAGTATTCTTTCTATTATCGTAATCGTTATTTATGGAAAACTTACTGCATCCAAAGAAGAGAAAGCACGAAAAAGTCATCTGAAAACGAAAGATATATTAAATGCATGGAGCATTTATTTACTGATTCTGTTTCTGATTATTCTGACCAGTCCGCTCTTTCCGGGATTGCGTCATACTTTAGAGAACAATTGGATTACGAGAATCAGTCTGCCTATCAATGCGTCCACCGTCAATTATACTATTTCCTGGCTGACTCATGCCGGAGTATTGCTTTTCATCGGTACTTTTATCGGTGGATTGATTCAGGGGGCTAAAGTAAAAGATCTGTTCATCGTTCTTTGGAATACCGTGAAGCAGTTGAAGAAAACATTCATTACGGTTATCTGCCTCGTGGGGTTATCTACTATTATGGATAGTTCCGGAATGATCGCTGTGATTGCCACAGCACTGGCTACGGCTACCGGAAGTTTGTATCCGTTATTTGCTCCGGTTATCGGTTGTCTGGGAACATTTATCACCGGAAGCGACACCTCTTCCAATATCCTTTTCGGAAAGTTGCAAGCAAACGTTGCAGGGCAAATTCATGTTAGTCCGGATTGGTTGTCCGCTGCAAATACGGTAGGCGCCACAGGTGGTAAGATTATCTCTCCACAAAGTATTGCCATTGCTACTTCTGCGGGAAACCAACAGGGAAAAGAAGGGGAAATACTGAAAGCGGCCATTCCTTATGCGTTAGTGTATGTGGCGATTGCCGGAATTGTTGTTTATATTTTCAGTTAACAAACCAAAAGTGCATAAAGAATAAATAGAGATATGAAGCAAAAGCCATTTATCCCTTCACCCCTTCACCTTTCCCTGTTCATCGGTGTTTGCGGGTGAAGGACAGCCCTTCACCAAGAGTTCACTCCCCTATTTCATTATAGCAAATCTAATTTTCATTATAGCAAATCGGAATATGCTTATAGCTAAATGCAGTATGCTCATAGCATTTATTTTTCTTCCTGATAGTTGAAACAAACATTGGGATATTTATTTTAAATACGCTAAATGATTGAAACAAACTCTTTGATTTTTGTAAAGCATCGCTTTAAGTAGGCTAAAGCTATGCTTTGCATACTCTAAAGCATAGCTTTATATTCACCAAACAAGTACACGAGGAAAGGGCGGGTGAATCAGCTATCCTTCACCTTGTATATACCTATTCATCAGCCTTTACAACAAAAGATGAAGGGGACAACATCATACCTTTTTTTGTATATCAGTAAATGAGTAAGGATATTCTGTATTCATCGTATTCATATATTCGATACTGAATTTTAAATATTGCACTTTTGCCTCATTTACCATATTCATTTTTGTCAGAGACTGAATTGCATAACAAAGAGCCTCATCATTTATAGGATCAATATAAAATAAACTCTCACAAAGTGCAACAACTATCTTATACGCTTCTTTTTTAAAACAATTTTCGATCTCAATCAATAATACCGGTTCTAATTTTTGCTCAAGATTTCCTTTGAAAGAATCGAACTCTGGCATATCAATTGACCGAAGAAACTTCCCGCGAGATACAATTCCAATTAGTTCTGTCGCATTTCCTCCAGTATTATTTATCATCAAAAGTTTGACGCAAGCAAGGTAATCACAATAAAATTCATCCGTGTATTCAATCCTGAACAAACCTTTATCATATACAAGTTCAATTCCATCAATTTCTTTTAAGATTCCTCTTACATGATTAATGGCAACCCCACGTGAATTTTTCACCTTATCTTCAGATTTACCGGGCCAAAACAATTCACTTAGCCTTTGTGATGAGATACCTCCTTTAGGGCTATATTGAAGAATTGATAAGAATACCTGTTTTAATTTGGTACTAAACATATAGGTTATATCCTTATTCTGTCTGTCACGTACCATAAACTCCCCAAACAAATAAACGCTATTAGCTTTTACTGAATTTTGTTCCAAAGAAGTAGAACATTTTACATTTACTGGATTTATAACAGTTTTTTTATCATTTGCTCCTTGTTTCTCATGGGAACGACGTCTGATAAAAAAGATCAAAGCAGATATAATTACTATAACTAATAATATAAGTAATGCTATCAATATTTGGAAAGTAAATTCACTATTTCTACTGTGAGGTTTGTATGCACTCAATGACGCATGACTTATCGGAGGAAAAGCCAATGAATACACACCTACACTGGAAGATATATCATCGTCGTCAAATTCCTGAACCACCGCAAAGAGTTTATTGAGTTTGTCACTATAATACAAATTAGCTTTCGTTTTTATCTTTTCGGAACGTATAGGTATAGAGTCACCTAATATTTGAAAAGCTCCGTCTTTGAATGCAAAACGATATAATTTGAGATAAGTATTAGAACAATGTTCCGGATAACAAAGCGTATAAAAATAAGAATCATCCTGAATAACCATTTCTCTTACAGGAACTATGTTTTCTCTATTCCATGGTATTTCCCACAGCTTGGAAACCGTGTTATTGTTCAAGTCTACTTTATGTAAATCATAAAAATATTGACGTCCCACTATTTGTTCGCCTGATTCATTACCCATACCTCCATATATATAGAGAGAATTGTCATCCTTACGGTATCCCATTGATGAAAAATAGCGTGGTTCTATCCGGTCTCCTTTCAAAACTACCGAGTCCAGTCTGTTTTTGTTATAATTATACACATACAGTTCTTTACTATAGTATATGTCTCCAAAACCGCCAAATATGAAATGCCGTTCATTCTCCCGATCATAAGCAACACTATGGTGATGAAGCTGCATGGGTAAGTTTTCATTGCTCACTACAGTCCATTCTTTCGCTCGCAAATCCAAAGTTGCAACTGTTGGTTTGCCAGCATCATCTACATGAACTTCATATACATAAAGTTTATTAGCCCCACTATTCCAAAAATTTGTTCCCAGAAAAATATCGATAGGACACTTATTTGCAAGACTATTACATATTACGTCACCCGAGTACAAATTATAGGTAATAAGAGTATCTTTATTAAATATGTAGATATTATCCGTAAGATCATCAAAATTATAGCCTGCTACACTAGAAGATGTAAACTTATACTTCTGTGTCCAATTATAAGACTCATTTATAAGCCATTTCGGATTACTAACTTGTCCGAATACTTTTCCCTCAATAGAGTGAACCTCCTCTCCTTCACTTTCATCTAAAGGAAAATTGTACTGTTGTTTATCATCAAAAATTACAAGTTGTCTTATTGAGAAAACTGGCACATCAATCATATAATCACTCTTTCCAAAATATATGTCTGGAGTCCATTTAGAAGGTAACTCAAGGTTGTGTACAAAAAAATTTTGTTGTTTGATTGCAAGACATAAAGAATCTTTTTGTAAATCAAATTTTATTGATACTTGAAACCAACGAGATGCTACTAAATCCTTAGTCTCAAATTTGGCAGCAATGAGACTATTCTTTCCTTCTTCGTTTAATTTAAACACAGAGAATATACCATCGTTATAATAAGATAAATTATATATCTTATTATTTTCATTCTTTATCCTAACGATATAACCTAAACGAGAAGGACGCGTTAATGACATTTCAAAACTTATATTAAACTTATCCGAAAACTGAATAGGCGTATCATTAAAAACATTATAGGATGTACGCTCATCAATGGGATAATCATTCCCTTTAAATTCTAATCCTTGCCCGTATAAGGTCGATGATAAGAAAAATATACTTATTATAGCTATGATATGGCAAGATGACAACTTCATAATATTTTATTTGTGTGTTTCTAATCAAAGAATTGAATGCAAATTTAAAATAAAATATCAAATTGCAATAAGCTTAACACCTTTAATATTCATTTTTTTTTCAAAATTATTCTCCAAGAAGAAATAATCATAACTAGTATCTCTCCTATTTTTAAATAAACCACTATTAAAGAAGCGCTTAGTTCCACAGAGATATATCCAGGTATCATATTTATAGAAAAAAAGCTTCTGTATATGTTTACATTAATAAAAAACAATGAACTCTCAACATTATTGATATATCAAAATATTGACTTTAAATGGCAAAGATTAATGTATTTCCTAGATAAATAACCGCTTTTTAACCTATAAATTAACCGTCATGCTCTTTTTTTGCTAAAAATTATACAACGAATTATAATGCATATAAAAATCAAAAAAAAGAAAAACACATTTGACAATTCCGGTAAACTTACAATACATAGATATTTAATTATGAAAAACAAAAAACTTTATTTTGAATTGCGTATGAAACTAATGAAAAACTTACGAACGTTTACGTTCTTTATGTTAGCGGGAGCTATCGCTTTCACAACTAGTTCGTGTAGCGATGACGATGATTCGACCAAGTCCGACTATGGTACTGTAACAGGTATGGTAACTGACGAAAACAACACGCCTATCAATGGCGTTGCAGTTACTATTTCTGATGTCGAAGGTTCTACAGCTACTGGTGCCGATGGAAAGTACTCTTTCTCCAATGTACCTATGGATAAACGTACCATTACATTCACCAAAAAAGATTATCTGACTACCAGCGCAACTGTTTTAGCCGGCAAGTTCGATGCTAATAAAGTAGCATCTATAAGTATTCAGATGCTAAGTGCAGCAGCAAAGGTTATGGGTACTGTAACTGATGCTAAAAACAACAATGCTCCTCTTGCAGGGGTAACAGTAAAACTGGGGTCATTGACTACAACTACCGACAATGATGGTACATACTTATTTGAAAGTCTCATTATTGATGATTACTCTATTACATTTAGTAAAACCGGTTATGTAGCGGTCTCAAAGGATATCAAGAAAGCCCAATTTATAGATAAGGTAGCTACTCTCGATATTCGTTTAGGCGGCATAGAAGTATTACCAGGTTTGACGGCCGATGATTTGAAAGAGGCTGATAGATGGCTTTATAATGAATACAGAGGTGGACGAAATGGCGACAGTTATCCTCATTGGGATTGGTCGACTGATTATATGTGTACTTTAAGTTTCTGGGGTAATATGGAAGAACAGAATGAAGGTACAACTTTAAGAATCAGAAATACAGGTGACGAACAAAAGAATCCAGCTAATCTGGATGCATTTGACTCTTATACTTATGGCAGCAAAAAAATCACGGAAGATAACAAAATTTTGTCATTAAGAATCCGCACCCATAATGCAGATGACAAAACACCAGTGTATTTTGGAGTACAAGTAGTAGATCTTTCTGCAGCAGAACCTGTAGCTGTAAAAGTTGGAGAAACCCAAACCTGTGGTTCGCAAAGTTATACTGATTATGATTTCGACTTAAGTGACTATGTTGGAAAAGAAGTTATTATAGCTATCGGAATCTATCGTACCGCAACAGGTGATTATTGGAAGCAATTGGTTCTTCGCGCCATACGCTTTGCTCCACAAAAAGTTGAGGGCTGGAACTGGTTACCAGGTGCAACTATCACTGGTTTGGAAGAATGGAAATTAACCGCAGAAATGGTTCGTTCAACAATGGTTCAAACAGCTAAATCATTCACCGGAATAAGCCCTATCGGGGGTAATAGAGACAATTATTATGCAGCATACCGTGCATGGCGCGATGTGAATCATATTGCCTACTGTTGGTCATTTATGCCGACAGTAAAAGACCCTGAAGTATTCCCCAGTGAAGGCTATTTGATAAAAACAACAGGCAACGGAGGTGCTAATACCAACAAACCCGAAGCTTATTTCTATGCAAAATTTGCAATAGCAGAAGGAAATAATAAATTGACGTTGAAAACCCGCACATTTGGTAGCCAATGGACATTCTTCAAACTTACTGCTATTAAGGAAGACGGAACATTTGTCAACTTAACACCAACATCCAATACAGCTCAAGAAGCAGCAGCTGCAGAAGATGGCTGCTGGAAGTTTAAACATGGTTTAGGAGGTGCAGATACCCCCAATGCGTATGCTAAGTTTGTATACGACTTATCTCAATTTAATGGCAACAACGTAGTAATAGCTATAGGCGTATTTAATGGAGAAAAGAGCAGCGATGAAAATAAGTTGGTATTCCACAGCGTCGAGTTTAACTAAATAAACAAGGATTCGTTCCTACTCGAATCTTTTACTTGTCAAGCTTTTAACTTGGCTAAAGATTCGAGTAAGAACCGGTTCATACCGAACAAAAACATAACTAAATTTTAATAATTATCATTATGATGAAAACACAAGGTGTAAAAAAGATGCAATATCTGTATTCCTGCATTCTTATGGTGTTTCTTCTGACTTTGAGTTCACCATCGTGGGCGCAAAAAAGAACCATAACAGGTATTGTTACAGATGAAACCAATGAACCTGTAATCGGGGCCAATGTTGTAATCAAGAACACAACTATAGGGACGATAACCGGCATAGATGGTCAATATCGTATTGAAGCTCCAGATAATGCTACTTTAGTATTCTCTTTTATAGGCTATAATTCTATAGAAGAAAAAGTGAATGGACGTACACAAATCAATGTTTCTATGAAATCCAATGACATCACTCTTAGTGATGTAGTGGTTGTGGGATATGGTGTACAAAAAAAAGTGAGCCTTACCGGTGCAATAGCAGGAGTGAGAAGTACCGACCTATTGAAAACAAAAAATGAGAATCCGCAGAATATGCTTACCGGTAAAATCTCTGGAGTACGCGTATGGCAAAAAAGTGCCGAACCCGGATCTTATAGTAATAACTTTGATATTCGTGGATATGATGCTCCATTGGTCATCATTGACGGTGTTCCTCGTGACGTGCAAGACTTCCAGCGTTTGAATGCTAATGACATTGATGATATATCTGTACTGAAAGATGCTTCGGCTGCTATTTATGGGGTACGTTCTGCCAATGGTGTTATATTAGTAACTACTAAAAAAGGCTCAAAAGAGGGAAAGACAAAAGTCTCATACAATGGTTCCTTTACCATCCAACAGCCATCTGACATGCCTAAACTGTCCGATCCGTATGGAACAATGATTTTATATAATGAAAAGGCGATGAATAAAGTAGATGGTGGGAATATTATATACGGTGAAGATCAGTTCGAAGCTTTCCGCAATGGTTCACGCCGAGCTACAGATTGGAATTCATTAATATTTTCAGATCACTCTCCTCAAACTCAACACGATATCAGCATCTCAGGAGGAAATGAAAGGACCCAATATTATATAGGTATGGGATATTTCTATCAGGAAGGATTTTTCAAATCAGGAGATTTGAATTATGAGAAATATAATATTCGTTCTAACATCTCGACAAGAATTCTTAAAGGATTGACTTTCGAACTCAATCTTAGTGCTTTCCTCGATGAACGAAATTCTCCTTATTACAGTTCAGTCGATATTATTCGCAACTATTGGTCGCAAGGGGTATTGTATCCAGCATATGCCGATCCAGAAAATACAATGTTAAATTACAAAGGATTAGAATTGGAAAATAATACGGTTGCCTTCATGACTTCCGACGTGTCGGGATACAAAAAGAACAAACAGAAAAATATCCAATCTTCAGCATCACTCAATTATGATTTTGGAACAATAACACCTGTCTTAAAAGGCTTGTCAGCAAAAGCATTGTTTAGTTACGATTACCGATTGGACAACAATGAAAGTTACCGTAAGGAATATTATCAATATGCTTATGATGATTTGACCGATACCTATACTCAAAAATTGTATAACAACAGTTCTCCGAGCAATCTCCTTCGAAAAATGTACGATAAACAACAGACTCTGGCTCAGTTAATATTGAATTATAATCGCACATTTGGAGAACATTCCATAAGTGGATTAATCGGTTGGGAAACTCAGAAACGTCAGGGAGATAACTTCTATGCCCAACGCAATCTTGCCTTCAGCGTTCCATATCTTTTTGTAGGCGAAGACACTGCCCAACAAGGTGGAATGTATTCGGGTAACTCCGATCTTTACGAGGAAGCTAATTCAGCTTTAATAGGTAGAATAAATTATGCTTACGGAAGCCGTTATTTGCTTGAAGCACAATTCCGTTACGATGGATCATCTAAGTTTGCCAAAGGACACAAATGGGGGTTCTTCCCTTCCATATCAGCAGGATGGCGTATCTCTGAAGAGCCGTTTTTCAAATCAATATCTGCTCTTTCTTTTGTGAATCAGTTGAAGGTACGTGCCAGCTACGGTGTATTAGGAGATGATTTAAGTAATAATTGGAATTATGAATGGGCACAAGGATATAATTATCCTGCTACCAGCGGAAATGCTGAAAAAGGGTATTATAATCAATATGCTCCCGGCTTCGTCTTTGGCGATAAATTCGTTTATGCCGCTTCACCGAAACCTCTTCCTAATGAGGGTATCTCATGGTACGAATCAAGAACATTCGACATTGGTGTAGACTTTGAGGGATGGGATGGTTTATTCGGTTTTGTAATTGACTATTTCGACCGCCGCCGCAAAAACATGTTTGCCCGCAGTAGCGGAGACTTACCAACAGTGGTAGGTGCTGAAGCTCCATTAGAGAACGTTAACAGCGACCGTCAATTTGGTATAGACCTGGAGCTTACACACCGGAATAAAATAGGAGATTTTTCTTATAAGGTAAAAGCAATAGGTACTATTACTCGTAGAAAACACATGACTGCAGTCGATAAAGGTCCTTGGTCCAGTTCTTATGACAGATGGCGCAACGATAATTTAAACAACCGTTATCAAGGCGTTCAATTCGGTTATAATTCAGCAGGACGTTACACTGATTGGAATGACATCTGGACATACCCTATTTATAAAGACAGAGATATACTCCCTGGAGATTACAAGTATGTAGACTGGAATGGAGATGGTGAAATCAATGGTCAAGATGAACATCCTTTTGCATTCGATCAAACACCTTGGTTAAATTACAGTTTGAATTTGGACTTCGCGTATAAGAATTTTGATCTGAACATATTATTTCAAGGTTCTGCCCTCGGTTCAATGGAATATAAAGAACCTTTATATAATATATGGGGTGAAAATGGCGGAGGTGCTTTGGAGCAATTCCTCGATCGTTGGCATCCGACAGACCCTCTGGCTGACCCCTACGATCCGAAGACTAAATGGGTAAGCGGTCACTATGGATATACGGGCCATTATCCAAAAGGGAACTCTGAATTCAATCGCGTCAGCACAGCTTATTTACGTCTTAAGAGTATAGAAATTGGCTATACCCTTCCTCGGATAAAAGCTTTGTCGACCATGAACCTTCGCATATTTGCCAATGCCTACAACCTGTTTACAATAACAGGCGTGAAATTTGTCGACCCGGAACATCCTGACGACGATTTGGGTAGAATGTATCCGTTAAACAAAACCTATACAGTAGGAATGTCTCTTTCTTTCTAAGGTTTTGAATAAAAAATAATTTAAAATATTATCTATATGAAAAAGATATTTATATTATCATTGTTTAGTCTCCTATTATTCAGTGGTTGCAATGATCTGGATATTGCCCCCAAGAATCTCATTACCGATAAAGACTTAATAGGAAGTGAATCGGGAATGGATATTTACATGGCACGAATGTACAGTAATATGCCTTTCGAGGATTTTAAATATATGGCAAGATGGGGATTCAATTTCAGTTCCTGGCTAGGTGCAATGGGTATTGAAGGCACAGGTGAGGCTGTTGGCAGAGATGACATCTGCAAAACCTTCACAGGTGAAGATACTCAATATTGGGGAAAATCATTTCCTTTGTTGCGTGATGCCAACTTTCTAATTGAAAACCTGCCGAAATACGCAGATAACTTTGCTGGTAATGTTTATAATCACTATATGGGTGAGGCTTATTTCGTAAGAGCTTTTGTCTTTTACACAATGGCAAAGCGCTATGGTGGTGTGCCGTTAGTTACAAGAGTAATACAATACCCGGCTGATGAAAGTACGCTGGAAGTTCCCCGTTCGTCGGAGGAAGAGACATGGAACCAGGTGTTATCTGACTTTGACACAGCCATATCACTGTTAAGTAACAAACCGTTAAAGGATGGCTATTCAAGTAAATACATCGCATTAGCATTCAAATCTGAAGCGATGCTATACGCAGGGTCCGTTGCTAAATATAATGAGAAAGTTCAGGGACGTCTTACAGGATTAGGACGCAAAACCGGTGTACGTGTTATCGGATTCGACGAGAGCCGGTGGGAAGACGTATCTAAAAAATATTTTACAGAGGCTTATAAAGCAGCCCGTGAAGTAATGATAAATGGCGGTTATGATCTATATAAGAAAAAATGGGCTGCAAACGATAAAGAAGCCCAATATCAGAATATGGTAGATATGTTTAGCGATCTGACTAGTCCGGAAAATATATATGTAAGAAAATACATATATCCAACCATCACACACGGATATGACGCTTACAGTGCTCCACTAATATTCCGCGCTCCGCTATCATCTGAAACGTGTCCGACTCTTGATTTTGTAGAATTATTTGATGGCTTCGAACATTATGCTGATGGAACAATGAAAGTAACTGACGGTGCTTCCAACACTGATGGTAATTATCTGCTGTTTGACACACCGATGGATTTCTTTAAAAATGCGGAACCTCGCTTACGTGCCTATGTGATCTTCCCCGGTGATATGTTTAAGGGTAGAGAAATTGAAATCAGAGCGGGAATATATACCGGAGCAACTCCAATCAAACCTTTTTTCAATGATTACTCTTTTGCCAATGCCGATACTCACTATCAGGATTTAAATGCATATACCGGCAAGCCCAAAACATTATATCTCAGTCCTAAGATGGAAAATCAGGAAGTTGTAAAATATGAAGGTAAAGATATGACTGCAGGCGGAGAAAATGGTCCGTTCTATGACCAGGGAGAATCGGCAATAACCGGATTTTATGGACGTAAATGGCTAAACCCAGATCCATCGTTTGCAGCAGGCGAAGGAAAATCAGCACAACCTTTTATATTGATGCGTTATGCTGAAGTTCTGCTCAATGCGGCCGAAGCAGCAATAGAGTTATCTTTAGCCGGAGTAACATCTCCCGATGGAAAAAATCTTCTCCAGCTGGCAACCAAAGCGGTAAATGATATCCGTGAACGTGCAGGAGCTACTCTGTTGACAAGTAACCTGACAGCTACAGAAGGAGGACGTGACATCGTACGGAAAGAACGTCGTAAAGAATTAGCCTTTGAACATAAGACTAAATGGGATTTGCGTCGTTGGCGTGTACAAGACTACAATAATAGAAGCGGATTCTGGGGTGAAACAAGAGATAAAGATAAGTTTAGCAGTAATTCCCGCTACCGTTTCCGTGGATTATATCCATTCTTCTCAACGCAAGCTGGTAAATACTTCTTTGACGCTCGTTTCCAATGGACTTCAAACAGAACTGCTGACTACAGTACTATTGACTACTACTTCGGAATACCGGGTGGAGAAGTAACGAAGAGTCCGCTAATCGATCAGCAGCCTAACCGATAAAAGATAAGTGATATAAAAAACTAATTAAGAAACATAGAATATGAAAAAGATAACATTTTGTACCTTATTATGTGCACTGTTCACTTTCGGTTCCTGTGACATGTTCAGCGTTGACAATTATGATGAACCAGCGGAAACATTGCAAGGTGAAGTAGTAGATGTAGCTACAGGAGAAAAAGTGCTGACCGACCAAGGCAGTGAAGGTATTCGTGTGCGCTTGACTGAACTCAGTTGGGGTGATAATGTTCAGCACAACCCAGATTTTTATTGTATGCCCGATGGCACATTCCAGCATACAAAATTATTCAAAGGCACATACAATATCCGTATTGATGGTCCATTCATACCCCTAGTGCGAGAAGATAACTATGGAGTGCCTTTAGCTGATGAAACGATAGAGAAAGAAATATCAGGCATAACAAAAGTACGTTTTGAAGTAGAACCTTTCTTGAAAGTAGTCCTCATAGGTGAGCCGACAATCAGCAATGGCAAAATAACAGCAAAAGTCAAAGTAACGAGAGGTGTTAGCAAGGAGATTTTCAAAGAAAAGATTGAACCTCTAGGAGAATATAAAGACAGCTTTTTGAATATGACTGACATACAACTATTTGTGAGTTATTCTTCAACTGTTGGATATAGAGCACGAGACGATCGTTGGTCTAATAAGATAGAGTACACTGGAGCAGACTTTGAACCTCTTTTTGGAACGGAAGTTACCATCAAATCCAACGGTACAATACCTTCAGGCAGAACAGTATTTATACGAGCAGCTGCCCGTATAAACTACGAAACAGAAAGTGTCCGTCGCTGGAATTACAGTGAACCGATGGAAGTCTTAGTTCCGTAATTATAGATTAAAACAATCCTATTTTGAAAAGAGGTTATCCTCTTATCCTTACGTGGATAACCTCTTTCATAAATTTCATGTATAAAAAACAAGTTATGAATAAAAATAAAATAATCATCGTTTTCAGTTGGATATTAGGGGCCATGTTATTCGGGTGTTCCGATTCAGATGCCAATGAAAACAACAATTCCGGTGATAAAGGATTTACATACAGTGATGTAATTACAGCATACGATTCGTTTAATGAGTACTTATTCCAAGATTCCCGCCAAGTTTATCGTAGAGATGCAGGAAGTGGAATATCGGAGATTGCCGTAGGTTGGACACAAGCCATGATGTTTGATATGACGATAAACGCCTATAAACTCACAGGTGATAAAAAATATATGGACCTGATGGAAAGGCATTTCGAGGGATGTTCTAATGAGTTTACATTCGATTGGTATGATTACTCCCACTGGGATTTATATGACGATATGATGTGGTGGGTCGGTTCGTTAGCACGTGCATACTTGTTGACCAAAGATGATAAATACCTGAAAATATCAGAAGATGGGTTTTATAGAGTATGGAATGGAAAGCCACAATCAGAAGGAGGACATCCTTTGGATAAAGGTTCGTTCGATCCGAACAGCGGGGGCATGTACTGGGACTGGAAATTTGGTCGTACAGGGAAAATGGCATGCATCAACTATCCAACTATCATAGCTGCAATGGAGTTATATAAGGCTACAAACAACTCCGAGTATCTGGAAAAAGCAAAAACCGTTTATAAATGGGCTTCGGAAAATTTATTCAATCCGGTAACAGGTGCAGTAGCAGACTCTAAACATGATGGAAATGCTGATGCCGCTTGGACAATGCTTGTTTATAACCAAGCCACTTGCATGGGCTCTGCAGCCATGCTTTATCTTGTGACGAAAGATCAGACTTATCTAAATCATGCAAAAGCCGCTATGGATTATATTATAGCAAAGAAGTCAACAGCAAATAAAGTTTTAAGGCCGGAAGGTAATCCATCTCAAGAAGAATTAACAGACGAAAAAGGTATTTATAATGCCATCTTAGCCCAATATATACCTATTTTAATTAATGATTGCGGGCAAACCCAATACACCGAATACATAGAACGCAGCATCAATCTTGGCTGGAAAAATCGTGACAAGGAACGAAATCTGACTAATAAGTTCTTGGAGCGAGCTCCATTATCAACATCACCCCTGTCTTCTTATACAGCTTCCGGTATTCCTGCACTAATGCTAACTTTTCCGAATGTAAAAGACCGGAAATAAAGAAGTTTCATATATATATCCCTGTATGAGGGAATCAATAGGTAAATTATAATAATCATTTGTGCCTTTAATGTCTGTCTCATTAAAAAGCACAAATGATTTTCTTTATAAAGATAGAGGAACTTACTGAAAAAGACCCAAAAACACATATATTTGTCAGTGATTCCAAAGATTCAAATAGGTTATAATATAAAAACAGCATGAAATTACTTATTCAAAAAGCTATATTAGCCAATATTCTTCTTTTTATAGGCTATTCACTTTCAGCAGGAGAAATCAAAATAAAAATCGATAAGAGATATTTAAATATCCCTGTTTCTCATAAAGAGGACCGACATAAAATGACTTTTGAGGTAAAAGGCCAACCTGCCCTATCGGTTGTTATACGCCTTGCTCCCGATGAAGCTGATTATTGGGTATTTAAAGATGTTTCCAATCTGAAAGGGAAAACATTGACAATCAGCTATGAAGGAAATGAAAAAGGATTAAGCAACATCTATCAGGATGACAATATTAAAGGAGAGGACAACTTATATAAAGAGAACAACCGTCCTCAATTTCACTTTACAACCAAAAGAGGCTGGATCAATGATCCTAACGGACTTGTATATTATGATGGAGAATATCATCTTTTTTATCAGCATAATCCTTTCGAGCGAGAATGGGAAAATATGCATTGGGGACATGCTGTAAGCAAAGATTTGGTACATTGGGAAGAATTGACAGATGCCTTACATCCCGATCATTTGGGTGGAATGTTCTCCGGTTCGGCAGTCATAGATTATGGTAATACTGCCGGTTACAATAAAGGAGACACTCCGGCTATGATTGTTGCATATACAGCCGCCGGACCTGACAAGCAAGTACAATGTATTGCATATAGCCTCGACAAAGGACGCACATTTACAAAATATACAAATAATCCTGTGATAGACTCCAAACATATCTGGAACAGTCACGACACGCGGGATCCTAAAATATTCTGGTATACCTCCGGAAATCATTGGGTAATGGTATTGAATGAACGCGATGGACACTCCATATACACTTCGCCCGACCTGAAAAACTGGAAATACGAAAGCCATGTTACAGGTTTCTGGGAATGTCCCGAACTTTTTGAGTTGGCAGTAGATGGAAATCCCAATAATAAAAAATGGGTAATGTATGGAGCTACAGGTACATATATGTTAGGTTCATTTGACGGCAAAACATTTATCCCGGAATCAGGAAAGTATTTTTATACCAAAGGAAGTCTGTATGCAGGACAAACATATACTAATATACCCAACAGTGACGGGCGTCGCATACAAATTGCCTGGGGACGTATTTCACACCCAAGTATGCCTTTTAATGGAATGATGTTATTGCCCACAGAATTAACTCTTCACACAACAAAAGAAGGAATTAGGCTATTCAGTAATCCGATTAAAGAAACCAAGCAATTATTTACTCCTTTGAAAAAATGGGCATCTTTGACATCTGATAAAGCAAACGACCATCTTAAAGAATTTCGCAATGCCGAAACTTTGAGAATCAAAACGACTTTCAAACTATCTCATGCTACAAGTGCCGGCATTGACCTTTTTGGTCAGCGAATCTTAGATTACGATATGAATGCAAATACAATCAACAGTGTGTTTTATTCTCCCGAAGATAGAAACAGTATGGAACTTACAGCCGATATTTACATAGACAAAACTTCCATCGAAGTATTCATAGACGGAGGGATATATTCCTATTCAATGGGAAGAAAAGCAGCAAACAACAATCAGGATGGAATCCGCTTTTGGGGAAATAATATTGCCGTAAAGAATCTGGAGATTTTTTCTGTGAAATCCATTTGGAATTAAAATGAGGTTATTCAATAAGTCTTCTAAAATGAACTTTCTCTTGCCACAGTTGCTTGTTGCAAGAGAAAGTTTGCTATCCATATAAATGCACCGGCTCATCTATTAATAATAAACTTTCTTTTGCTTACTAGTAAATTTGTATTTAGCCAATACCAAACTTGCAATGCACTAACAGTAAACTATAAATAAAGCTTTCATTTATATAATTAGAAGCTTTGTTTTTATAATTGCAAGTTTCATTTATAAAAACAGAACTTGCAATTATAGATTCCAACTAATGAGAAATAACTTTCCTCCCTATCCTTTAGAAGTTTATAATTAATAGAAAGGAAGTTTTCCCTTAATGTCCTGCAAATGGTTTGCAGTTAGTTAGCGGTTGACTTGAAAAAGCTATAGTATAGAAATCTTTGCTTATACCTGATATACGACTTCATGCGCTTCCGCCAGTTGAGGAACCTCCAGTTTATCCAACATTTTATCTAAAACAGATTCAGGAAGTGCATATTCCCTGCTTTTATTTTGTTGACGCCAAATGTGGTATGGTTGTTCCAGATAGACTATCTTTACTTTTGCACCATAATCAACAAACAAATCAATCAATTGAGCACGCATCTGACGAGTTATGTTAGTAGCATTCCAAACAAAGTCCTGACCTTTGCGGAGATACGTTCTGGCTTCCTCTTTCGCTGTTTGCACTACCCATCCATTCGCAGACTTATCCGTAGGACTCAATTTGTGTTTTCGACGAATGACGTCCAAACTCACCACCGGAACATCTATGCCAGCAGATTGAATATAATAATCCTTCCCCATTCCCGGAAGTCCCGACAACATCGTCACTTCACATTTAAACTGTTCGTGAGGGACATAATCAATATAACTGTCTTCAGTATGGAAGTAATGAAAACGTGCATAATCAGTGGCAAATCCTCTTGGTTTCTTCCAACAATCCTGTTCACGGCAGAAAATCTCAAACAATTCCAGTGCTTCCAGCAGTTCATTCATATCTTCACAAATGCGTCCTCTGATATCAGCGTCGGCCAACATCTTTAGTAATAAAGTATCTACCCGTAAAGAAGCTTCACAGAGTTTCTTCACAGAGTCAGGCTTCTCCATCAGCCAAACAGGTAATCCATGATACCGGACTAAAGATGCAATCTGTTCCCGGATATGGAATGGAGCAGGACAATCCCGGTATAAAATAGTGCGGACAGTGTACTCTCCTTTTCTGGCATGTCCTTTAGCAGATACCCGCCCCTCTCCTTCATCCACGGAAGTTGAACGTTTTTCAACATCATGCAACAAGGCAGATGTCCAAATGATTTCTTTCTCCAAAGTAGAAAGAGAATGATAAGCGGAAGACTGCTGCAATGCCTCCAACACCATACGGGTATGTTCGGCTACACTTCCCTCGGCATGATAACGAATATCCTGCTGAACAGTATTCATTTCGCGCACCCACTCGAACAGTTGTTCGAGTGAGCACCACGATTTATCTTCTATCAATTTCCAATTCATCTTTATTCCTCCTTTTCATTATTAAATTCCCAAACAAGCGGGGCACGCTTCCAGTTACGTGTCCAATGCTCGTCTGTTTTAACATGTCCTTTCCGCACATACTTAAATACATTATGTGCAAATTCGCTTACCAGATATTCTCCGACATTGCGGCTGACTACTCCCTCACGGGTACAAACCTCTTTCGTCCACGGTTCACAAGAGCCGAAGATAGCCGGTTCTTGTGACATACGGATGATTTCCTGTTTTAATAGTTCCGGTGTCAAACCGGAAACAGACTCTATCTTCAACTCCGGAACAGTAGGAAAGTCGAATAAAGCTGCATAAAACTTTACTTCTTCCCACGACAGCCACTGATCCATACAGCGGACTGCAAAAACATAAAAATGCGTTTCTAATCGCTGATATTCTATGGAATGTACGGCATATAGATTCTCTCCAAAGATTTCTATATCACCCAAATCATTCTTTATCAATTCCCAACGCTCACGCAGTTGCCTCGTCCAAGGTGAAGTAGTAGGAGCAGCATGCGAACGGGCAAAAACACCCCACTGACTTAAACAATTATTCTCTCCATCCAGCTTCTCGGTATGCACCAATGTCCGAATCCGTTGGATGTCCTCCCAATACGTATGGTTAATCCGGTCGTCACTAGTCGTTCCGGGAGAGAACGGATAGTGATAAGTGCGATCATATTTCTCTGATATCATTTCTTTCTTTTTTTTAATTAAATACTAATTTCTTTCATCACATCACTCCTTATTCATTCGAACGATGCGAGGCATAAATTTACCCTGCACTTCCACCAGCGTTTCCTGTGTATACATCACTCTGTTAATATCTTTATATGCCAGTGGCATTTCTTCCACGCTCCCACCAATCAAAGTCACTCCCGCCTGCGACAGTAGTTTCTTCAAAGCCGATTGCGTAAAACTATCTTTTGCCTTCTGGCGGGACATCGCCCTGCCGGCTCCATGAGAAGCCGAATTTAAAGCAGCTTCCATCCCTTTGCCACAAACCAGATAACCTGCAGTAGCCATGCTACCGGGAATCAATCCCGCTTGTCCTTTCTGTGCCGGAGTAGCTCCTTTGCGATGCACGATTGCCATACGCCCCGGTGCTATTTCCTCTCTCCAAGCGAAGTTATGATGGTTGTTGACATTAGCGAGCGGCTTCAACCCTAATGCTTTCGCCAAATTCAAATGAATTCGCTCATGACAGGCACGGGCATAATCACCTGCCAGATCCATACTCATCCAATACTCCTGCCCCGCTTCAGTGTTTAAATCCAGCCAGGCAAAATGCTGTGCTTCACGGGGAAGCCTGCACACTTCACGTGCCAACAGGCTGTAATGTTTGGCAATGGCAGCTCCCAATCCTCGTGAACCGGAATGTGACAACAATGCCAGATAATTTCCTTCTGGAAGATTCAACACGTTATTTTCTTGCAGAGCGATCTCGCCGAACTCCACAAAATGATTGCCACCACCGGAACTCCCCAGTTGACGTACTGCCTTTCCATGCAAATCTCTCAACAAAGGCGTCAAACGGAATTCTTCCCTATCCAACACCTCATGTTCTTGCTCAAAACCCAATCCGCCATCCATACCGAAATGAGTGAAATCTTTCAAGGCTTCTTTCATCTGATAGGTATATCGTTTCAGGAAGTCAGCGCTGGCATCAAATACCGTCAGGCTCATCCGACAACCGATATCAACGCCTACGGCATACGGAATCACTACATTATCCGTAGCAAGCACTCCACCGATAGGTAACCCGTATCCGGCATGAGCGTCAGGCATCAATGCTCCGGCCACCGTTACAGGTAAGCGCATAGCCAGGTTCATCTGTTGTTTGGCAAGCGTTTCGATAAATTTACCTCCATAGGTTTTATACATCAACGGCTCATCCAATAAATCATAAGCTATAAACTCTTTCGCTATGATAGTAGGCGAAAGGCGTTCGGCCAGCTTATTCCAAATTTCATTATTTTTGTAAGATTCGGGATGCTCGAGTATATCGCTCAATGTCATTTCAATCTGTTCTTTAGTGTCGTATTTGCAATGTTTGCTCACAATGTCCACTACCAGACTACGGGCAACATTATCCCGGTATCCCAGTTTGCTTAAATCTTTTAATCGTATTCCCATACTCTTTTTTCGTTCGCATACAGCATTCCCTGTCGGCCTCACCGGCAGACAACAATGCAATACACGTGATACCAATGCTTTGGATATGGATATGAAATACCTCACCACCGCATTAAAGTGATTAATTTAAAATATAAAAAGTGATTGCAGGACTAATCAACGATTACCGCTTGTTAGTAGAATTGCGGTCAATATAAGAACCATAAGTTCAGTGTAAAAACAATAAGTTGCAAAGCCTCATCCTCTCGACGAGACAACTTAGTCCTAATTTGAAAATATTATAGCTCCAACATAATTAATACCCTTTCCATCTGTTTTTAAAGGGTGAATACTCATTTTATCGCGGCAAAAGTAGTGCTTATTTTTATTTCCTCCAAAGAATAATAGACAAATTTTAGCGTTCAGTAACTATCCGAGGGAAGTTTTGCCAAGAGTTTCTGTCAAATTGCTATTTTTTACTCCCTTTATATCCCCTATCTTTGCAACAGAGAAAACAAAAAGAAAGAATAGTATATGAAACTAATGAAAGGTTTATTGAGTGCTTTTGCCGTTATATTGGCAACCACAGCTTGTGCAGGCAACAGCGGAGAAAATAAAAAGAGTAATGAATCAACAAAGGAGGACAATAAAATGGAAGTAGTAGCATTAAATAAAGCCGATTTTTTAAAGAAAGTATATAATTATGAAGCCAGTCCGAACGATTGGAAATTTGAGGGCAGCCGTCCTGCTATCGTAGATTTCTATGCTACCTGGTGCGGTCCATGTAAGGTGATGCACCCGATTCTGGAAGAACTGAGCAAAGAATATAGCGGTAAAGTAGATATCTACCAGATTGATGTGGACAAAGAACAAGATCTAGCAGCGGCATTCGGTATCCGCAGCATCCCTACCTTATTGATGATTCCGATGAAAGAGGAACCTAGAATCATGCAGGGAGCTATGCCCAAAGACCAGCTTAAAAAAGCAATTGATGAATTTCTTCTGAAACAAAATAACGAAGCAAAGCAATAGACTTCGACTTTTTTCTCGTCATGATGACTACCCTCTATTCGTCTTTTGAAGATGGATAGAGGGCTAGTTCTTTATAATAGGTTGCCTTATGGTATTCATTTACAGCGAAAAGGTAAGAATTTTACTTTTCACCGCTGGACTTCGAATTGAAGATTTATGTACTTTTGTCTCATATAGATATGTATTAGCCAATAATTAAAGCAATATTCTAATAATATGAAGACCAAGCGTACAAGAAGTTCTTTTCGTTCTATGAATTCGGAAAGAAGGTTAGAGTCCATCTTTTTATTTGTTACCGGAAAATGTAATGCCAAATGTGCCATGTGCTTTTATGCCAATGATATGGCTAAGAAAGAAAAGGATTTGACTTTCGAAGAAATCAGGAAAATATCAGAGACGGCCGGAGAAATCAACAAGTTGTGGGTATCTGGAGGCGAGCCGACGCTCCGGGAAGATCTTCCTGAAATTCTTGAAATGTTTTACCGCAATAACCAAATCAAAGATGTCAATATGCCGACAAACGGACTGAAGCCGGATCGTGTCATCGAATGGGTGAAACGGTTCCGCATCAACTGTCCGGATTGTAATATCAATGTCAGCATCTCACTGGATGGATTCGGAGATACACATGATACACAACGAGGGGTACCGGGCAATTTTTATAAAGCGGCAGATACCATACGGAAAGTAAGCGAACATTTTAAAGACGATGGAAAAGTATTGCTCAATGTAGCCACGGTTATCACTAAATATAATATAGACCAGATTAATGATTTCATGACGTGGATGTATGGACGTTTCCATTTATCTACTCATACGATTGAAGCAGCCCGTGGCGTCACCCGCGAAGACGGAGTCAAAGCATTGGACGAATCCACCCTCCGACAGATTCAGGATGAAGCAGCCCCTATATATAGAGCTTATGCCAAACGAATGGTGAGTAGCACTTCCGGTTTGCGCAAACCTATCACAAAGTTCTTCTATATAGGTATTATCCGAGCTTTATATGATATCCGGGCAAGTAATATCGACCAGCCAACTCCCTGGGGTATGGACTGTACGGCAGGAGAAACGACATTGGTTATTGATTATGACGGTCGATTCCGTTCCTGTGAATTGCGTGAACCGCTTGGCAACGTGAAAGATTACGATTGCGACGTACAGCAAATCATGCAAAGTGAAGCTATGAAGCAAGAAATAGAAGCGATCGGACATGGATATAAAGCAAACTGCTGGTGTACACATGGTTGCTTTATCACTTCTTCCTTAACTTTCAATCCTCGCAAAATGATTAAGAAAGTATATAAAGGTTATCGTGAAGTGAACAAGCTCGACAAACCCATTGATTTCGGCGAGGACAATATGTCTAAAATGGAAGAGCATTACCACCTCGACCGGGAAAAATTACGTCTGCTCGGCATTATCCGGAATTAATCACTATAAGCGTTCCGCCATGAAAATACTTTTGGTTACCAGAGGATCACAAGGAGATATCTATCCTTATCTGACCATTGCCTCCGCGCTGATAAAACGAGGGCATCAAGTCACATTGAATCTTCCACAAATATTTGAAAAAGAAGCA
Source organism: Bacteroides sp. D2 (assembly GCF_025147085.1). Classification (NCBI taxonomy): domain Bacteria; kingdom Pseudomonadati; phylum Bacteroidota; class Bacteroidia; order Bacteroidales; family Bacteroidaceae; genus Bacteroides; species Bacteroides sp. D2. The sequence goes on from NZ_CP102261.1 coordinate 6,074,280, forward strand.
AAAGCATATCAGCTGGATTATGTCTTACAGGATTTTGATGATATACAAGGAATGGTATCGAAAGCAGGAGAGAAATCGGAAGGAGCCAAACCTTATCTAAAGTGGATGCGCGATGTGATTGACGTACAGTTCAAGCAACTGATTCCTCTACTGAAAGAGCATGACATACTGATAGCCACCAACTCCGAATTTGCAGCAGCCAGTGTTGCTGATTATTGTCAGAAACCATTTATCCGAACTGCCTTTGCCCCTTTTATACCCGGCAGGCATATCCCCCCTCCTATCTTCCCTTATCCAAAGCCTCATCCAATTTTCACTCCCCGGTTTATCTGGAAGCTGCTCAATATCGGCAACAACTATATGACGCAGAAAACCATTAATAAGAACCGGGAACAGTTAGGACTGAAGCCTTTAAAGAACTGCGGTTATTATTCCACAGAAAGAGCCTTTAATTATATGCTGTACAGCCGTTATCTCGGTAATACAGATCCCGATTGGAAGTATAAATGGGATATTGGAGGATACTGTTTCAATGACGCACTACACTATGATACGGATGCCTATCAGCAACTTCTGGATTTCATTCAGCAAGAACAAAGACCTGTTATCTTCTTTACATTAGGGAGTTGCAGCGCAAAAGAAAGCGATGCTTTTTGTAATCGGTTAATCCATATCTGCCGACAACTGAATTTCCGGTTGATTATCGGCTCCGGCTGGTCGGGTACAGGAAAGTCCTTAGCAAACGATAAGGATATCTTCCTATTGACACACACCATTCCGCACAGTCTGATATTTCCTCACTGTGATGCTGTCATGCATCATGGAGGAAGCGGAACAACACACAGTGTAGCCCGTGCAGGTAAACCACAAGTTGTCATGCCGCTAATCATCGACCAGCCCTATTGGGCTTATCGTGTTCTACAGTTGGGAATAGGACCGAAATGCATCAAAATCAATAAAATTTCCGACCGGGAATTAAAAGAAAAAGTGAATGATTTAGTAACTAATCCCATGTATAAAACAAAAGCAATGGAATTAGCCAAACAAATCCGCAATGAAAAGTCTGTGGATAATTTCTGTGATTTTATAGAATCTGTGGTGATGAAAAACAAAAACATATAAATGAATACATTTATATAGAATACCAAAAGCCACAAGAACAATAAAGGTTTGCAAGTAAATTACTTTCATTATACCTCTATCGTTCTTGTGGCTTTAGCTTTGAAATTATTATAGTTTCCTCTGAACACCGTCGTCACCAACGACGTAATAAACTCCATTGTCTATCAATATAGCCCGTCCACGCTTTTTCTTCCGATTCTCCTTATTGTCAACATTGACAGCGATCACTTTACCATTATAAAAGGTTGAAATATCCTTGAAGATAGTGTGCCCCACAAGGATATGTTTTACCATATAACGATCCAACATCATTTGTAAAGAGTCCTGTACCAACGGTTTATACTTGGGATCTTCTCTCACCAGGCCGCGATACCAGATCGGACCGTCATTGCCATACAGAAAATCAGTCAATGGAGAAAGTGCCTTACGCTCTTTTTTGCTCATGAAAAGTGCCCGGCTCATTTCCTCGTTCACAGTGGGGATATTCAAGTCCTTATCATAGAATAATTTTCCTAATCCGGCATGTACATATAAATCGGTTCCAATGATTTGCATTGTATTACGTGTTGCAAGCCAACGGCCCAATTCGGTATTTGTGCCGAATAATGAAGGATATTCCACTCCCAGTTTTTCTGCCAGCAGTTTATATTTATCTTTTGTATAGCGAAGATCGTTAGACAACACCAAAGCCTCATGGTTTCCCAAAAGGAAAGAGACATGACCTCCCGCTTTAACCGCTTCGTCTTCTAATTTATAGAACAGCCAGAAGATCTGCAGTACATCCTTGCCACGGTCGAAAATATCTCCGATAATCACCAAATGATTACTACCGAAATTCCACTGATAGTTATCATTAATCACTCCGTTTCCTTGCAACAGGCTAATCACACAATCCAGCCGCCCATGAGGATCGGACATCACAAAAACTTTTTCCGGACGGGTATATTGCCACTCCGGTCTTTTCAATGGATGGAGTTTTACATCAAATGGATACCGTCCCTCATGATCCGTCACACGGAAACTGAAATCTTTAGGTAATGTCGCATAAGTCTTGTCTGTAATCCGTCCTTTCTTATTGACATTAATAACCCGTGTACTACCGTCTGCCTGATAGAGTATATAGGGTCCGTCACCAGACAATTTCTCTTTTTTCTCTTTCTTCTTATCTCCTGAATGATAAGTTCCGGCCTGAATGCCGGAACTTATTAAAACGAGAACAAGAGTAGAAAGAAATAATCTCAAAAAACGAGTGCTCATATTCTTTTCTTTCTTGAAATTTATTTTTTAATCGTTACTAATTCTCCTTCGTCATTGATGGCTTTAATATCATCTCCTTCAATAACCACGGCACGAGTCTCTTTTTCAAAAGCCTTGGGATGATTAACACAAATATCATATACCTTTTTATTATAGGTATACTTCACACGACTATTTTCCGTATGACCGATAATAATACGTTTGACATCATATTGAGCCAGAAGTTTATCTACATCCGCTTCCTTTATCGGACTGTACTCACTGCCAGTCTTAACCATTCCACGATACCACAACGGACCGTTATAACTATCACTATAAAGGAAATCGGCAATATCCGGATATTGTTTTTTCCGTTCCTCTTTTGAAAGGTAAATGCTCTTGCTCACCAGTTCATTGATTTCGGGAATCGTCTCTTCGCGTTCCATAAACGCCTTACTCAATCCTGCATGAACATAAAGGTTTTCACCTACAATCTGAATGGTGTTTTTAGAACGCAGCCAGTTACCCATCACATTCGTCAGTCCCCACATCTTTCCATAAGTCATGTTCATCGCTCTTTGCGAAAGAGTGTTGTACTTGGCATACGTATATTTCAGATTATCACGCATTATCATTTCTTCGTGATCCCCCAAGATGGTTGTCACTCTGCCGCCAACAGCTTTCGCCTCAAATTCCAATTTGTATATGAGCCATAAAATAGGAAGTACGTCTGCTCCACGATCGAAAATATCACCATCAATCACCAAATGGTTACTGCCATATATCCATTCATATTTATCATTAATCACTTCCCCTGTTTTCAGAATAGCGGCAAACAAGTCGAAACGCCCGTGAAGGTCGGATACGGCAAATGTTTTAGCATACTCGGTACGGTCTTCCCATGCCGGACGTTCAAAATTCTCAATCTTATTAATGGGTACCTGAAAAAGGAGTTGATTATCATCCGAATACACATCCAGTTTCAATCCGGCCGGCAATCCGGATTCTTCACGAATGTTCAATGCATTATCTTTAGTCACTTCCAGAATTTTAAGTCTACCGTTTTCATAGAAAAGGTAAGGACCATCATTACGGAAATGAGTGATTTCAGCTATATCCGGTCCCACGGGAGTCAGATCTTCCCCGCACGAATAAAAGGCCGTGATGAACAAACCCAAAAGGAAATAGATGCTATATATCTTTTTCATAATTTCTATACGTTAATGCGTTAATTAATGCAATTCATATTCCGGATTCTGAACCATATTCTCATTGTACTCCATTTCGTGGTTAGGAACAGGAAGAACGATTTTATAATAACTCCAATCAAACTCTACCGCTTCATTGGGAACTTCGCTCAAATAATCTTCACGTATCACTTTCTTGTTATTTCTAAGTAAATCAAAGAAACGTTGTCCCTCTCCCCAGAATTCAATGCGACGCTGTTCAAGCACCAGATCCAGGTTTATATCTTCATCTGCCACGGCATCCAGATCCTTATCCGTACGTGCATAAATAGGTTTCAGATACTTGCGCGTATTAGGTATATCATTCTTCTTAATCGCAGCTTCAGCTGCATTCAGATAGAGTTCCGACAGACGGAAAACCGGGATATTGGCATCTTCATACGATTTAGAACCTTGTACCGGATATTTCAAGCAATAAGGTTTACTGCTACTTGCCGTAGACACCATCTGACTACGAACATCATCGGAATTGTCTTTCATGTAGTCTTTCCAATACTTTTCGGTGGCTATCAGATTATATTTGGTGCTAAGATAACCGATGGATGATTTTCCCGGACTATCAGTAGTCAGATTCACAATTTCGAACAACAGTTCACTATTGAACGGAGTAGCCCATATCTTGGCATATTCATCATTGGTCCACAACTTATAGCCTTGTTTTTCCGCACCTTTGATAGCTTCGGCAGCCACATCGTATGCCTCTTTGTCATTCCCCATATAGAGATAAACCCGGCTTAATAATGTCATTGCCCCCCATTTATTGATCTTACCCTCTTTCTTTACCGGACGAAGCAGCTTCACCGCATCTGTCAGGTCGTCTGTGATGGCCTTATAACATTGGGCGGTCGTATTGCGGGAAGGTTTGATATTCTTATCTTCTACCACTTTATCAATAATGGGCACAGCCAGTGATGCCCCGTTATCTTTCAGATAAGGATACCCGTAAATACGTGTCATATCGAACAGCAACAAGGCACGTATTGCCAAAGCCTCTCCTTTCAAGTCATTATAATACTCCTGCTCTGTCAGCTTCTCCAGTTTCGGAGTTGTAATTTCCCGATCGGGAACAAGCTTTATCTTTTCAATATCCCGGAATAAAATGTTCAGGTTCTTACCAATACCGTAGTACATCCCCCAGAAACCACTAGGTCCATTCGTCTTATTGTACTTGAATGTATAGAAACTGACATTGGTGCTGGAAGACTTATAAGATTTCATGTCATCTCCCCTCAAATCACCATAACAGAACATATCTGCTCCATAATAACTGGATGACTGCATACTGCTGTATGCACCGTTCAGCACAAATTCAAAATCTCTTAATTCGGTCAATGAACCATCAGTTTCTATAGCTGTGGAAGATTGCAAATCCAACCAATCATTTCCGCAACTACTCAATAAGGTTGCAAAGACACCTAAAGCTATATATTTTATCTTTTTCATACTTATTCATTTATAGATTAATGCACTTAGAATTTCACTTCCAAACCGAATGTATAAGTTCTCATCGGAGGAGTATCCCAACTAGGTGATGAACCCGATTCGGGGTCAATATAATCGTATGCCGCCCAAGTTAACAGGTTATTGCCCGATGCATACAGGCGTATATTGTCTATACCCACTTTCCGGGTCCATGTCTTCGGCAGTGTAAAACCGAAAGTCAGATTCTTCAGACGAACATAATCTCCACTGTATAAACGACGTGTGGTAGCATAATCAGTCATGGAAATTGATCTACCGACTACAAAACGTTCAATACTCGTTTCATCCCCCTCCTTCTGCCAGCGTTTCCGGTAATAAATAGGAATATTCAGTGTTCCGTCGCCACCGTGTTCCAGTTTGCCTGCCGCGCCGTCATAGTTCCATGCCCCAAAAGAGAAATTCACGTTAAAATTCAGATCAAACCACTTATAAGAGATGCTGTTACCCAGTCCACCGGTGATAGTAGGATCGGCACATTGCAGTACCACTTTTTCCGCACTACGCGGATCTTTAGTAGTTTCTTTGTTCAGGTTTCCATTTTCATCCGTCGTATTCTTATAGAACATCGGCTCACCGTCTGCCGGGTCGATGCCTGCAAATTCAATCATATAATAGGTAGAATAGGGCAAACCTACCTTATGAATAGATGTTCCGCTGGTTACTTGTTTCAAATCTCCGTCCAACTTCAGGATTTTATTGGAATTATGTCCCAGATTCAAACTTGTGCTCCAACGAAAATCTTTTGTCTCGATATTAGTTGAACGAATTTCCAATTCATATCCCTTGTTTTGTAATTTACCAATGTTGGCAAGATAACTTGAGAAACCTGTTGCAAGAGATAATGGCCGGCTGTAAAGCAGATTTTTCGTTGTACGGACATAATATTCAAATGTAACATTCAGTCTGTTATCGAAGAATCCCAGGTCGATACCGGAGTTGAAGTTATAGTTGGTTTCCCAAGTCAGTTCCTTGTTTTCCAGTTGCGACTGCGTGATACCCGGATTATCGTTATAATTACTGGTCAGACTGCTCAATCCCATATATCCATAATAAGAAGACGGCAGAGTTCCGTTCACACCATAAGAAACTCTAAGTTTCAGGTCGCTTAACCAGTTCTGAAGAGGTTTCATAAAACTCTCGCTACTCACTCTCCATGCACCGGACAACGACCAGAAATTTCCCCAACGATTCTCTCTCGCCAATCGCGAACTTCCGTCTGTTCTCCAACTCGCTCCCAGATAGTATTTGTTGTCATAATCATAGTTGGCACGCGTAATATAAGAAACAATACGCGTCGTACTGTTAGAACCTCCCATACTCTGATACACTACACCATTGTTGACTTCCGGTTTATCCCAGCGTGCAAAATTAGAGATAGTAGTTCCCAATCCATCCGACTCCTTACTGTTGATTTCATAACCAGCCAAAAGGTCCAGATTGTGTTTTTTCTTGATCTTTGTCTGATAAGTCAGAATATTAGACCATGTCATATTGGTAATATCATTATAATCTTTGCTGAAACGTCCGTTATCATCGTCACCGTCACTGGTACGCGGGTCTTTCCATGCACGAGACTTGTTCATCACAAAATCATAACTGAATGTAGACGCAAACTTGATTCCTTTCCAAATGTCGAATGATGCATATACGGTATTGAAAGAACGAGTCGCATATTCTCTCTTAAAATTATAAGAATTTGATAACATCGGGTTACGGTCATCCAATTTGATTAATGCACGGTTCCAGGTGCCGTCTTCATTCCATATAGGGTCAGATGGTGTAGCTCCATTACGCGTACCGTAAATTGGAGAAGTATACGATGTACCCTCCGAATAAGTATCCTGATTCACTTTGGAGAACTGTATCTTTGCACCGATATTCATCCATTTAGCCATCTGATAGTCTACATTCAAACGTGCAGAAATACGTTCCAGACCGGAGTTTATCGTAACACCATCCTGCTTCATATAGCCGATAGATGTATAGTATTTAATCTTTTCCTGTCCGCCGGAAGCTGAAAACTCGTAATTCTGGTGGCTACCGTTACGGAACAGATAATCATCCCAATTCACAAAACCACACCAAGGGATCGGTGCATACTGGTCAATATTTGAATCGGCATAAGCCCATGCTTCATTCTCGGTCATCCCCTGATAAAGTCCTACCTCATCATCGGTCTTACCGCTATAAGTTAAAGCATAATTTCGAAGCCCCTCGTGGATCAGGTTACGACGTTCCTGTCCGCCCATCAATTCGCGGAAAGGCATGGCAAAATTAGAGAATCCCCAATCCGATTTCAATTTAAAGACCGGTTTACCTGCTTTTCCTTGTTTCGTGGTAATAATGACAACGCCATTCGCTGCACGCGAACCATAAAGTGAAGCAGCAGCGGCATCCTTGATAACAGTGATGCTTTCAATATCCGATGTATTCAAAGTAGACATTACATCCAAACCGGAATCACTACCGGATGCACCAATATTACCCGACAATACAGGAACACCATCCACTACATACAGCGGAGAATTGGAGGCATTGAACGAACCCATACCACGGATACGGATGGACGTTGACGAACCCGGTATACCCGAACCGGTATTTACGCTGACACCGGGAGCCGCCCCCTCCAACATCTGTTGGAAAGATACATTAGGCACATCTTTCACAGCATCTGTCTTTACGATACTAGCAGAACCTGCATAAGCCGATTTCTTGAAAGTACCATATCCCGTTACAATCACTTCGTCCAACAGGTTATTATCCACTTTCAGGATTATGCTCATCGGCTTGCCGGGAGTTGCAACTACCTCCTGTGACGTATAACCGATATAAGAAACCATCAGAGTCACTTTCTTGTCTGTAACTTCCAGATGGAAATTACCGTCCATATCAGTCATCATACCGTTAGTTGTACCTTTCACGATGACATTAGCTCCGATTATCGGCTCTCCACTATCTTCAATTACTTTCCCTGTAATCGTATATTTCTCACGTGCAACAGTTTCCGTCCTAACGGGTTCAGCCTTACGGATGGCAATTACTCCATCATGAACCGTATAAGTCAGTCCGCTATTTCGCAGGCATTTGTTAAGCACTTCAGAAATCAGTTCATTCTTCACATCCAGATTTTCCACTCTGACTTTCTTCGCATCATTTGTGCTGTAGATAAAGGTAAAGTCCGTTTGTTTCTGAATTTCCCAAAGAACTTCATTCAATGTTACATTTCTGAATTTGGCTGTAACTGTGGTCTGTGCGAATATAGATGCGCGCATCAGCCCTGAAGTTGTAATACAGAGAAAAAGGAACATCATACAAAGACGTTTTCCATATTTCCCAAATCTGGCAACATTACGTAGTTTTTCCATAAAACAGGGATTAATGATTAGTGAATATTTTGATAGTTTTTCCTTCTACTGTGACAGTTACTCTACCCGTTTGCTCCAACAATTTCACCAATGGGGTAATCTCATTATAACGGTTTACATAGCAACCGAAGCGTAACTCCTTGGTCGCCTCATTCTCATAGACTACATCCATATCATACCATCTGGCAAGAGTTTTCATGATGTCATCCAATCGCTGGTCCTTGAAATTGATCTTTCCATGTATCCATGAAGTATAAAATGCAGTATCTACATTGCGTACATTGATCTGGTTGCTGCCCGGAGTAATACAAGCCTGTTCCGATGGTTTCAGAATCCGGTTGCTTCCATTTTCAGTCTGTACTTTTACCGAACCGCTGACAAGTGTAGTTTGATATTCTTCGTTTGCGTAAGCTGATATATTAAAAGTAGTTCCTAATACTTCTATTTTCATCCCTTTGGTTTGTACAATAAAAGGCTGTCCGGTTTTGCTTACTTCGAAATAGGCCTCTCCCTCCAATTCTACCAGACGGCAATCCTGTGCAAACTGAACAGGAAAGCGGATGGAACTCATGGAATTCAACTGTACTTTACTTCCATCGCTCAACGTCAGCTGATATTCACCACCACGAGGAACGTTTACCTTATTATATGCAAGTTTTTCGGATGTCCGGGCGGGAGCCTGCTGATAATTCAATGCTGTAGAATCCACCTGAATGACTGTACCATCTTTTTCTTTCAATTCCACGCCGGAGGTAGACTTCAAATCAATTGCTTCTCCATTATCCAGAATAAGAACGGCTTTCTTACCACCCGGAACAATTTGTTCCGCTACTTGAGATAACGGCTGGGGTTCATTACTGCTCTTATATATTGCCACAGTAGCAACAACCACCGGAAAAATGAAAATAGCAGCATATTTACATATATTCAGTATCCGATGTCTGAACCGATGGCGTTGGATTTTTCTTTGCACTCCCTCCCATCCGTCCTCTGTATGGAAAGTTTGCCGCTTCTGCATATTCTGCTTTATGTTCTCTTCCTTGCAGATTTCCCGAAAAAGGCGTTCGTTTTCGGGCGATTCATTTCTCCACCGGGTCAGTTCCGCCTGTTCTTCTTCCCCGATTTCATCAGATAAGTATCTGGCAATGAGTCTTGCAATATAGAAATGTTGGTTTATCATAATTCACATGTTTTAATCGTTGTTTATACTAAAACAGGTGAATTGAAAATCAGGGTGTATTAAAAATGTTTTTTTTAAAAGAAACTATAAAAAGTAAAAAACCAGATAGTAATAGTCTTTCAAATATACGCGTAATTTACGGTAGGCAATCTTTTTCTGGGAGTGTACCGTTTCGCCGGAAATATTCAGTGTTTCAGCAATTTCCGGATTGCTTTTTCCCTCAAGTGCCAGTTGCATAATGCTTTTCATCTGCGGTGGCAGTTTTTCAATGGCATCCACCAATATCCGGTAACTTTCTTCTGCTATGACCTTGTCTTGAAAAAAAGAGTCTTTACTCATTTCCTGAACTTTCTGTGCATACTCGTTCATGACCTTGGTATGTTCCAGTTCATTCAAAGATTTATTGCGTACCGACGTGTAGAGGAATGATTTAATCTGATGCACATACATGAAATCATCGCGTAACTGCCACAACTTCACAAAACACTCCTGAACAATATCAGCCGCTAATGCATCATTTTCGACATACTGATTAGCAAACATACATAGAGATATGTAATATTTGTCGAATATAGAACGAAACTGCGTCTCATCAGTTAACTTAATACTAATATAGTCTGTTGTGCCAATCACGTATTCTTTATTTTGGTTACAAATATACCATTTGAAAATTATGTAACCAAACAAAAATGAAAAATCACAATCTTTGTTTCATTACAAAACCTTCAAAGAAGTCGTCCCGGTAACTATTACCGATAGCAATTTCATAGGATTTTATAAATATATCATTATTGTCAAATGACTCGATATGATCGGTATTGACGATATAGGATTTATTCACCCGCAAAAAAATAGATTTTGGTAATAAATCGAATATGGCTTTCAGGCTCATGCGAGTAATGATACGCTGGTCGTTCAGTTGAAGAATGACATAATCTTTCAATCCCTCAATAAAGAGAATATCGGAGAAATTCACCTTGAAATACCGGCGCTCTGCCTTTACGAAGAAATATTCAGCGGCAACAATCGTTTCGATAGCTTCTTTCTCTTCTTTCAATAATAGAGAATGATAGGATAACGCTTTATCCACCGCCTTTTGAAAACGTTCCGCTTCGACGGGCTTAATCAGATAGTCGATTGCATCTACTTCATAGCTATCCAACGCATATTCTGTATAGGCTGTGGTGAAAATGACCAGTGTCTTTTTGGAAATTGTACGGGCAAACTCTATTCCTGTAATCCCAGGCATCTGAATATCCAGAAAAACCAGATCGACTCCCTGTTGCTCCATAAAGTCGGAAGCAGTTGCAGCACTGTTAAAACTGCCTATCAACTGGAGGTTATCGGATTCTTCTATCAATAACTTCATGGCCTCACGTGCCAAGGGTTCATCATCTACAATGATACAATTCATAATGTTATACTTAAAATTACAGAATAGAGATTTTCATCTTCTCTTTGTTCCAACTTATAATGTTCAGGATACAGTAATCCTAACCTACGCTGAATATTGGCAAGTCCGATTCCACCGACTTTACCCTGCTGGACTGCAACAGCCGGTTTAGAATTCTCACACCGGAAATCCAGTCGGTGAGCATCCACCTTAAAAAAGACATGGACATACGAAGAATGCTCACTATCAAAACTATGTTTCACCGCATTTTCCACAAAAGGAATGAATAATAAAGGCTGAATCCAAATGGAATCCACTTCTCCCTCCTGCCTCAACGTAAACTGGAAATTGTCACGGCGTATCTTTTCCAAATTCAGATAGTCATTCAGAAAACGGATATCCGAAGCCAATGAAACTCTTTCACGCGAACTGTCGTTAATCTGATATCGTAGCAAATCTTCCAGTTTGAAAAGTACTTTGGAAGCTTCTTCCGGATTTCTCTTTATCAGAACATTGGCATTATTCAGCATATTGAAAAGGAAATGCGGGTTAATCTGATTCTTCAGAAATGTCAGTTCGGATTGCAAAGTAGTGGACTCGAGTTCGTCAATACGCAGGTTATAACGCAACCAATGGGTAAACAAGGATATGGCTGCCGAACCTGCGGTAACAAAACCGATGGTCAGTATCCCCGAAAAAGTATTAATGAAAGTAGCGAATCTGCCAGGATCTTTTCCGGGCAGAATTACTTCAAAGAGTAATCCCTGGGTGACTGAAAGGAAGATGATGACTACCAAATTCGTCAGGACAGCCGCCAGGACATAGTGCCCCAAACGGTTCTTCAACAGAAAACAGGGTACTAATATATACAGGTTCATATAGATTACCGTATTAATGGAAACAAAATATGCCAGGAATCCACCAAAACGCCGCCAAAAAGAAACTGACTGCAAAGGTTCGTACCAAAAGACATTAATAGTCATCAAAAGAACTATTATTTGCAGTAACAGATGTCTACATGTCCGGTAATGAGGACTTAACAGAAAAGCTGTGACACTTTTATCTTCCATTCTTCTATGTTCTGTATTCAGGTTCATACTTCACCTCCTTTCAATTCCAACCAGATGCTTTCTGTCGTCAGGAATAGTCTGTAACGATTGCCATATAATAAGTTCAGTCTTTGGCGGATTCTTTCAAGTCCTTTATCTTCCAAAAGATTCACTTGTAGGCAAAGACAAGTGAATATAATTGTGTTCTCTTCTACTTTCAAATGGATTTTGAGAGAAACAGGGATTGATATTCGCTGTTCGTTAATTGATTTTACAATATATTTCACAAATGGAATAAAAAGCAAGGGTGGAACTAGTGTTCTATTTACTTCTCCATCCGCAAGCAGCTCATAATTGAATGGCGTCTGGGAATTCTGTTCCAAGGTCAGGTAATTATTCAGGAAATTAATTTCACTACTAAGCAACACCTTTGTTCTGCTGCAATCATATAGCTGATAACGAAGTAGTTGACTTAATTTCATCAGCATCTTCGAAGCTTTTTCCGGTTCGCTCAATGTCAGTTCCCCCGAATGATGCAATGTTTTGAAAAGAAGTTCGGGGCTGACTTGTTCTTTTAGCTGTTCCACTTCCGAAAGAACGTGAACCTTTTCCATTTGTGAGACACGTTGATGATCTATCATCCATTCTTTCAGGAGAACGGTCATTGTTCCTCCTATCATGCAGAGTGTGGACAACATGAAAGAAGATATATAATCCATCACTATAGGTATGGAGAAATAGGAGGCACGTTCGTAAAATTCCGGCCAGCAGGAATAAGATACATATTCCGTTGCCATTTGTATTGCCAGGGCAAGCATCATTGCTACTGAAAGTAAGGATATGTAGGTTAGATAGCGTCTTTTCAGCAAAAACTTTGGAAAGAGCCAGAAAAGATTCAGATAAATAACTCCTATATAAGTCAGTAGATATAAGAAAGTGAATGTATAAATCCATCCTCCCAATATATCCCGATAATCGAGGAATATAATAAAAACCTGATTGAATGATATGGTAGCCAACACCATAATAAGCACCAGATAACGCGCCCATCGAAGTTCCGGACTAACGAGGAATCGATATAATAAAGTAGATTTATTGTCTGTTGTTATTGTTTCAGCCATCGTGTATTTAATCAGGGAAGATGTTTTATCTCCGGGGACGAAGATAAAACATTTTTCCGGTTGGACTTCTATATCGGTTATTTAAAATTCAAGTTTATAACTCACATTTGTCAATGTTGTAGAACCGTCACTAACATCAATTTTTCCAGTTTTCACATTATATTCATGTCCATAGTATTCTTTCGCACCGGTAAAGTTAAGTCCTTTCACTGCAAACTCATGAGAGACTTTCTTCTTGTTGATGCGGTAACTCACGGTATAGTTGCCGATAAGCATGGGAGAATACTGTTTAGAAAATGCTTTCGTTTCGTCATACTGTACCTCTTTATCAGGATGATTCATCGTTGCTTCCCTGTCAATCGGAGAATACCGGTCACCTCCTTGTAAGGTCAATTTCAGATTGATGCTAAGAATATTCTGTCTGTTACGTCCCAGCATCCATTCCTTTCCAATCAGTCCGTTGATGACATAATTCCGATTAAACTTCGTATTGTACCACACACCGTCTCCACCCCGGTAGCGGGAATCGAAAAGAGAACCGGAAATCATGTAATAGAGTCCTTTTTCCAGGAAACGTTCTAAAGTGATGTCAATACCGATGTTGCGTCCTCTTCCTTTATTAACCAATGCGTCTTCCACATAGAAATCAGAACGGTTGAGTACGGAATAAGAGCTGTCAGCCATCACAGGCACATCATGGAGAAATTGGATATAAGGTTCTATTTTCAGATTCATGCGATCGGATATTTTGTATCCAAAAGATAACATGACGTGCTGCGCTTTGGTGAAATCGAGTTCCTTGTTGACGGATTTGTCTCCTGTACTTTTCGTTTTCACAAAATAGACGTCCATTTTCTCCATACGGCTGTACATACCATAAGCCAGTGCGAAAGTTGCTTTCGGAGTAGCTTGCCATTTCAAACCAATACGGGGTTCAACAGACCACTTATTATTCAGGGTTAGAAATTGCCCGTAAATACCGGCATTGAGCGTCCAACGTTCCGTCAATCCTACAGAAGAACTATTGTAGGCAGATATCAGACTCGTATTGCCTTTTCCTTGAGATACGGTTTCCAGTGATTCGGCTTCATAAGGAGCAATGGCAAGGTTCATTTGATAGAACATGGCATTATACGTAAATCCTGTCTTATTAGTAAAACGGTTACTGAATTTACGGTTGAAAGTTGAAGTCAGTATCAAGTTGGTATGTTTCGAGTTAAGATCCATGTAGGGAGTAGATTCCAGAGAGTGGTTAAACATGGTTGCTCCTCCGTCCAGTTGTGAATAAGTACCGGCAATAGTGGTTTTCAATGATGCGTCATTGTTGAAGAAATAACGGTGGCTGATACCTCCGGCAGCCATATACTGTTTGTCTTTTGATTCGCTACGGTCGCTCATATATTCCCATTTATCCGTATTCTTTTCAAAATCACTGCCGAATTTATCAATCAGGCTGGTTCCCCAGACAGAGAATGTTCCTGCTTTCTGTGTCGGGAAATTCAGTTTGAAGTTCAAGTCCTGATAGTCCATCTTTCCGCCCTCCAAGTTCAGAAGTCCTGTTGTGGAATACCGATAATTGAAAATATAGGATGCTTTGTGCTTCTTGCTTAACGGTCCTTCGGAAGCTACATCAATTCCCATGATGCCCACTTGAAGCGTATTCTCATTCTTCTGGTTATTGCCATTGCGCAAATTCATATCAAACACACCGGATACCGCATTTCCATATTCTGCCGGAAAAGCTCCGGTAAAGAAATCGGAATTACCCAATACCTGCGAACTAAGAGATGAAAGTATCCCTCCACCCAATGTGGCAATATCCGCAAAGTGATTCGGGTTCGGAATTTCAACGTCTTCCAATCGCCACTGCAACAGATGGGGAGCATTGCCATGAATGGATATTCCATTGGAAGATACACTGGGGGCCACTCCGGCAAAGGAAGATACCAAACGGGCAGGGTCGTCAAAACCTCCGGCATAGCGGCTCGCTTCTTCCACACTCAACATACGGGCTCCGGTAGTAGCCATCTTATTCATCGCCTCCTCTTTATTGGTCCTGGCACGAATCACTACTTCATTGAGTTCGTTTACACTTTCTTTCAAAGGAATTTCCAGATAAACCTCCTTGGCGGAAGTTACCAGTATCTCTCTGAAAATACCCGGTTCATATCCCATAAAGGCTGCCTCTACCGTATGCCGTCCAACAGGAACCTGTGGTATGCTGAAACGCCCGAGACTGTCTGTTATCGTACCAGTTCCCTCTTTTTCGGATAATCTCACCGTTGCATACGGTATCGGGTGTTTTGAATCCCCGTCAATAACCATTCCCCGGATTGTCTGTACCGGCCGTCCTTTTCTCTGCGGTGTCTGACTAAACGCCACTGCGGATACCAACAAAGCAACCAACAAAAGTATCCACCCGCCATAACGATGTATTTTCCGGGTTAACTCTTCACTAAGAATTCTTTCAAAGATTTTGAGTACTGCGCTGCATTCATCTGCGGAGATACCTGACTGAATAGATATTTTTTCTAATAATCTAGTTTTATTCATCTTCATGATTTTATTCTGTTTTTATTTCGTCACGAAGATAGAGTATAGAAGATTGCCGATTTTTGAAATGAGACGAATGCATCCCGTTTGTAGACAAAACGCAAAATTGATAAGACGAAAAAATCATTCAATCCATAAAATCTTACCAGAAACAGAGCCTTAAAAAAAATAAAACTCCAGATATTCTGTTTTTAGAAAAAAATTTCTACATTTGCCAAATCAATATACAGCAAAACAACAATAGTGGCTTTATAGCGACACAATCAATTTAATATTTATAAAGTATGAAAAAGTTTTTATTTGTTTTGGTGGCCTTTATCACCATTTTTATGACTAGTGCTGAAGCACGCCGTATAAAAATCAACGTTCCGGCTAACATTCCTAAAGTCGCTACTTTGCCGGACAGTTCCTATTACAAGACAGATGACGGTTCACATTTGGATCTGGGTTATATCGAGAAAGATGGTAGCCGTGTATTAGTGCTGTTTTCAGAATCCAAACCTGACACCTATTATGATATTCCCAACGATTTTATAGAAGCTCTTCAGAAAGACCTCAATGTAGAGGATCTTACCAGTCTCATTCCAGAGCCATCTTTCTGGGATAAATGGGGAGGCAGCATTCTAATCTATGGCTTCGGTGCATTGATCGTTATCGGTATAATAAGTTATCTGAAAGATTTTATCTTTGGTATCCTCAGACTAGGCAAAAAGAAAAAAGAGGAAGAGGACGAAGAAGATAATGATTCGAAAGCTAACAGCTAACGGTTCATCCTAAGATTAAGTCGGGCAACTCCTATTCTGGTTAGTTGCCTTACCTATATAAGAAAAGTCACATCACTTTTAGAGGACATAAACCGTTCTGAAAGTGATGTGACTTTTTTAATAGCACACGCCAACCTACCCTAAAAAGTCGGTCTTATCTTTATCCGTGATCTCCCGAATTACTTTACATGGAACTCCTGCAGCGATCACATTTTCCGGCACATCCTTAGTCACTACACTTCCTGCTCCGATTACCGAATTTCTTCCAATGGTAACACCACCCATAATATGGACGCCTGCACCAATCCAGACATTATCCTCAATCACAATCGGACGTGCATAGCAACCTCCCATAACGCGTTCCCGAGCATCAAGTGCATGATTTGCAGTGTACAGCCCGACACGTGGTCCCAACAAGACATTATCCCCTATTGTAATAAGATTCCCATCCAACATGATGCAATCAAAATTAGCAAAGAAGTTGTTTCCTATAGTGATATTAAATCCAAACTCACACCGGAAATTGGGTTCGAAGTGAACATTCTCCCCAATGCCTTTCAACATTTTGCGTAATAATGCTTCACGAACCTCTTTGGGTTTTCCATAAGTAGAGTTATAATCATTAGTCAGAAAAACGACTTGTTCTCTTCTCTGAACCAGTTCTGCAGACAAATCATTATACATAGTCCCCGACAACATTCTTTCATACAATTCTCTATTTTCCATATCTATATCATAATGATTGATTAAAGTCCTTTTGTAATCACTGGTAATCCGAAAAAACCTTTTTGTAAAGTTAGTATCTTTGGTGCACCTGCCTTGGTTTTATTATAAGTGGAAAGTGACACATGCAATTCTTCCACAGCTCCATTCTCAAAAGCTACCTGCAAATAGTATTCCTTATGTATGCCATCCGAAACATAACGATGCCTGCCTACTCTACGGGTCTTCTTGTGTGTTTCTACATATTTTTTCTGTACCATCACTATTTCTTCGTGTGTGGAAGCAGGATCGGCAAACCAATAATTACCGCCAAGAAACAATACATAACTGATGGCACCGATGCAAGCCAAATGACACAAACAATTAATTACTTTATCATCCATGGTTGTCAGCCATATCCATTTCTTATAAAACGGGATAGTAGCAAGAGCAATCAAAAGTGCCATTCCAACAGGTATCCACCAGGCAGTCAGTGTATCTTCGTATATTACATAACCTAGTCCACACGAAGCAATAAATACCAAAAGCATCAAAATACGAAGTGTTATAACAAACAGATTTTTCATTATACTATCATTTTGTATGCAAATATAAAAATAAGCAACAAAAGACAGGCATAATATCATCTATATCTGTTTTTTTGACTCCAGCCTATTCGACTGGAGTCAGAAAACTCTATTTATTCCATATCCCAAGAGAATTTCTTTGGTCTTTTCATCATCGTTTTATAAACATTGCCAAACCCATCAGTAATGCGAATACTTATAGGACTTTTGGCATTAGCTGCTTTCACTTTAAACATATGAGAGTTGTAATTAGCCAAGAAAGCAGTAGGTCTACCGGGCAACGCATCTTCGTCACTTCTAATTAAACGATATAGAGGGTCACGGGTCCAACAATGAGAAACATCTAAAGAACGCCCATTCTCTGTAACCTCTATTTTCCAGTCAGGATCCCAATTATAAATGTTTATCAATATTTCATTAGAATCCTTGCTCCCGCCAAATTGTTCTGGGACACAATTCAAATCATATACAAAGAATTGGCTCTTCTCCAAATCTCTTTCAGCAGCCTTAAACTGCCATTGGAGATTATCACCTTTTACTTTTATAATCCAATATCCGGCAGGAGAACCGTCTTCACTAATTAATCGACTAGTCTCTCCATTTATTTTCCAAGAAACAGCAGACGCGGAAGGTAAATTATGAAGAGTGATATTATCACCATAAACATAATTACTACTTCTGTGTGTATGTCCTGCGAAAATCTGAACCTGATTAAATTCAGCAAAACAATCCAAAAATTCTTTTGCATTCTCAAAGTCATAGTCAGTTTCCAACACTCCATTTTTCATGCCTGTGTATTTTAATGGAGGAACATGCATACCTACCATAATGGGAGTATTCTTCGGCATAAAAGACAAATCTTTTTTTATCCATTCCATTTGTTGGTCATCTATACGATAGGTAAACTGATAATTCAGCTTCCCATTCTTTTTCACCGGACCACCTGTTATGATATTATCCAGTATCATAACATGCCACGCACCAATATTAAAAGAATAGTAATTAGGCCCTATTACATCTTTATAAACTGATTCACCATAAAAATCCCAATCGGATATATTCTCAATCACCTTGCGTTCATTATCATGATTGCCCATGGCATGATATACGGGAATAGGAAAATCTTTCATCGTTTCCAAATATTCTGGTAATGCATAATGATTGATATGCCATTTCACATCAGTAGTCATATCACCCAGGCATATTGCATAAACTGGTTTATTTGCGCGGGCTTTTATTTGTGATACAATATCTGGATAAAAAGTCTTTCCAAATTGCGGTAAGTCATTGTCAACACGGTCATTTGTCAGATGTATATCCGTAAACATGAAAATTTCACAATCCTTATTTTCTCTTTTAGTCAGATGGAAGTTCACAGTGTCCACTTCACTATATCCCTTCTTCAAACGAGCAAAATGATTCGGAATAATGCCTATATGATCTACTTCATAGTTACCTGGAACAGAAATAAACACATATCCGTCTTCTTTCTTCGAATTAAAATGGAAATATCCTTCAGCATTTGTCTTCACTACTTCTACTCCATCAGAAACAAGAACATTGGAAACGGGTTTCTGACCACAAGTAACTTTTCCTACGATATTGTCAAATGCTACGGCATAACTGCCGTAAGCACTCAACATATATATTATAAATAATAATGTAAATGTTTTCATAAATATCAATTCTAATAGTTTTTAATACAACGAACTGTTTGGGCAAAAGACCTAGCCTGTGCTATACAATAAATTCTAGTATTTCCATCTAAAGGATCAAAATAAATACCTGAAGAACTTACATCCCAGCAAGTAGCGGCCCAACTATACAGATTTATTCCTTGATTAACTAGTTCACCGGTTTTATTATTACGTCTACCGGCTGCCGGAAAATAAATAGTTTCCATCCCTGTTGTTGCAGAGTTAAAGATAGCCGAAGCAGACGATAGTTTAGCATCGGCACTTTCACCAACAAAGTCACTCTGTGCATTACCGGACAATCTGTCAATGCGAAGATAAATACCGGAGTCCGTCTTGATACGACGTAATCTCAAATAGTACGCACCATCAGTCTTATATTTTTTAATAGCATAAATAGTAGCCTCATCTTTAGCAGATGTCACATAAAGCGCATCATAAAGTGTCCCGGTATCATCCAATATCTCCGCTGAATTTATTTTAAAATCAACGTTACTAAAATTACCAATGCCTGCAGAGTTTTTATATGGTAAAATCGTCTGATATTCTCTGTAACTTGGTACATGATAACCTTCTGGACAAGGGTTTCCCAAACTTCCTGTCCTATCTTCCCATGTTGTAGTTTTGTCTGCAACAGAAACGGCTGTATACCAATCCGTCGAGGATGAAGATGAAACTATAAATTCTTTCATGCCATGTGCCTGCTGTATCGTTATCCCCGGATCACTAACTACAATACCAACTGTTCCAAAAGTTGGGAATGGAACATTCCTTCCCCATTGATAATAATAACCATAGGTATCTGAATGAGTTATATTTTCTTCTGTTAAAGGTAAAATAGCTCCCAAATTCCGGTCTAACCATTCCATACCATTAAACGTAATGGTAGAAGGCATCAATTGCTGAACTATTTCCACCGTTTCTTTCTTCTTCCCAAGACCGATTGTAAATGAAGCTGTTCGTTCCCTACCGGTAGTATTATCTTCCAAACAACAAACCCTCACAAGATTTTCCTCCACAGTAATACTATACCAAGATTCATTTCCCTGTTTCTCCACACTCACGGCTCCCGCCATATTAGTAGCCCAGAAAATTTCATATCCCCAGAATTTATCAGCTGTGAATGGGAAAGTCATTTTATTATTTTTCAGATGCACACCGCTAATAGAGAAATTACCATCAGACCAGTTAGGTACAAACTCCGCTTCCACTTCATTCCCGGATAATGACAAAATCATGTTAAAGAGGTATCCCGGATACATCGGATTAGAGCAAGGAAACTCTTTCTCGAAATCAACCCCATTCTTTTTCCCTTTTATCAGCACAGTCACTCTATAGTCAGCTGACGCACTGCTGGTACCCGGAGTATACAAAAGATATAACTTATCGGGAATCATTTCCTCCAATGCTCCGTTATCCAACATATTCACCTCATAGTTGACAAAACGCGATGTCTTCTTACTATAATCATTAATAAAAGGATAAGCACTTTCCGGTACATTCTTCAATTGCACGGAAGAAATAAAAAGTCCGTTTGTTTCAGAACCTGCTGCTTTATTCTTTATATTTATCTTCGCATATTGCGGAGCTAAGGTTATGCCGACATTCTCCATATCCGCGTTAGCAATCAAGGCGTTTCCCATCATGACAAACGGAGAGGTCTGCTGCTTATCCGCTTTTATAGAAAAATCATTGATAAATTTATCATATACGGTCACATCGGAGAAATCTGATTTTGTACTCTCTGCCAACGAACACAAAACAGGATAACTAACCTTATCATTGGCATTGGCTATTACCACTACCCGTTTCGTCCCACCTGTAGGCAAAACAATATTTCTATTCCCAATCTTAATACTCTGATTATACGGTACCATTTCAGAAGCATCCGGTGTAATATTCATTTCTTTATATTCCAAATAGTTTCCGTCAGATGATACCTTGAAAATAAAGAGATCATACTTTTCCACTTTCAATTCTCCGGCACTAGCGGCAACTTGGTCAGGAGTCCAACTACCAGCCACAAATAAATCCAGATTGATACTTACCTCGGAAGCACCGCTATCTGCCTTGCCTAATGTGTCTATATCCTTATAGTCCACTTCACATCCTATAAACAACACAGAAAGAAGTGCCACCAAGCATGTGATATTTATTTTTATTATCTTCATAATTACTACTCGTTTATTAATTAAAGATTCAACTTATCCCCTAAAAGAGAAGGAGGCACTCTGTAAAAGCTTATTTGCTCATTAGGATTTGCCTTTCCAAATTTACCGGAACCATTTTCATAAATGACACATACCGAACCATCTTGTAAGGTAATAATATCCGAATAAGCGGCCCGTCCACTCCAGATAACCAGCGGGGTAGTCCAAGAGATACCTCCGTCAATGCTCTTGGATATACAAAGATTGGAACGCGAAGAAGAATGATGGGTATTACTCAATAACAAAGTATTACTACGATTCTTATTTATAGGATAATTGACAATAGAACCTTGACACCCAGGGTCAATCAAATCCTGATTGACAACAGACTTCTCCCACGTAGCACCTCCATCCTTACTAACAGCTGAAGCTCTATACTCAGAAGGCAAATCGTTTCCGTTATTATCTTTCACTACCCGACGCATATTAATCAATAAACTTCCGTCCGCAAGTTCAGTCAGGCTCGACTCATTCCCTCCTATCTCCGTTCTTCCTCCCAATTGCCAGGTAGAACCGTTGTCATCAGAATAGATAATATGAGAATAATTGTCCTTATTACCATTATCCCGATGGTTAGCTGAAATAATGATTCGTCCCTTTTGAGGAGCAAGCTGCTTTTGAATACCATGACAAGGTCCTGTAGCATACCAACTCCAATCGCTTTTTTTCAATCGGCTTGTCAAATCATATTGAGTGCTCCAAGTTTGTCCGTCATCATCCGAATAACAATAAAACACACGCCTGGTATGACCGTCAGAAGTAGATGAAACGAACTTGCTTTCCAATTGATTGGGATAACGTCCCCAACACCAAAACAAATATATTCTTCCCGTAGATTCAACTACAACAGGTGCCGGATTCCCACAGGTATTATCATAATCATCAACGACAGTTATCATATTGTCCCACGTCTTTCCACCATCCGTAGAACGTTTGACAGCTAAATCAATATCACCCAAATCTTTAGTACTTCCCACCGGAACAACAGGAAATTTATCCTCATTTCCCTCATAAAAATCAGCCTTAGTATTACGAGCTTCACAAAATGCAAGTATCGTTCCTTTTTTAGTTACGGTAAGTGCCGGTATCCGGAAATAAATATGATTATCTTTACCAGCCTCATATACAATACTTTCCACTATTTCACGATTATCCGGATAGTTTATTTCCGGATCTTCGTCTTCCTTTGGATCATCTTCTGTCGGTTCCTCCGGAATTACGATCCCCGAATTTGGACCAAATTTCAAATCATCTCCACAAGCTGTACATAAAATGGAGAAGATAAATAATGAGTATAATAATCTATGTTTCATCTGATTTCGTATTAATTATTAGTTATAGCCAATAGTTTGACGAATATTCGGATTATTCTCAAAGCAATCTGAAGAGATAGGCCATAACAAAATGTTGGTTTCATTTTGTCTTCCCAGTAATGACGGTATCTTAGTAAATACATATCCCATACGGATATAATCCCACCAGCTTTTACCTTCAGCAGCAAACTCTTTGAGCCGTTCATTAAATATGGCTTCATTTATTTCTTCTTTAGTAAGAGTAGACGGATAGTAATTTTCTTTTCCGTAAGCCCGTTGAGCAATCTGATTCAGATAAAAAAGAGGAGTTCCATTCAACTCATTTTCTATTTCAGCTTTAAAGAGAAGAGCTTCAGCATAACGATATATAGGAATATCTGATGTAAAGTAACGCGTATTATCTGTCCATTCACCCGTAAACTTATTAATCCAGGAATAACTGTTACCGGTTTCGGGAATAGTGAAGACTGTAAAAGTCGTTGTTGTACGAGCATCCTCACTGATTTCATTAATTAACGTCTGAATCGTACTACTTAAAGAATACCATTGGTCTTGACTTCCTGTTTTTACATTATTAGCATCCCGGTATTTCTTATCGTCTGTATATTTACTATCCGGAATCAGATAACTTGCCGGGTAACCACCTTCAGCCTCATCACGTTCAAAGTGCATAGTAAAGATAATTTCCGCACTGTTCTTACTTTTTATATCGAATATTTTTGAATAATCAGGAAGCAATGAATAAGTTTTATTCCCCAATACATTATCAACTGCTTCTGAAGCTCTAGTCAACGCATCTTTTCCAACATTCCTACATTTATACATCCATAGGTAATAGTCAGTAGCCAACATATTGATAGCAGCTTGCGAACCTGTAGTACGGTCTGTAACAGAAGCGGGCATCACTCCCAAAGCTGCTTCTATATCATTCTTCACCTGCTCATAGAGAAGTGTTGCATCTACTCTTGATGGCATCATATCACCTTCGTCCGACTCAATCCCTTCAAGCATCAATGGAGCGTCTCCCCATACCCTTACTATTGTGAAATACATGTAAGCTCTCAAAAAGTAAGCATTTGCTTTTATCTGATTACGCAAATTCTCATCCTGAAAAGTAACTTCATCCACATATTTGAGAATCATGTTACAATCATTGATACTCTTATATAAAAGTTCCCAGCTAGTTCCCTTTGTTTCAGACGAAGTAATTTTGTTACTGACTAATGCAGTTCCATTAAAACTGCCAAGCCCCGGACCAATTAGCCCTGAACGGAAATCACCCCAATAACTCAAATTTGTCTTATATGCATTCCTGAAAGAATAAAAAGATCCATACATGGCAGCTTTCATATCACCTTCATTTTCCCACATATTTTCAGAGTTTATGGTACTTTTCTGTATTACGTCCAAATCTCCGATACAGGAAAACAATCCCAATGGCAACAGAAATAATAGGAATTTTATTGTGTTGGTTTTCATTTTTCTTGTTTTTTTTAAATGATTAAAAAGTAACCTTTGCTGCGACAGACAGACGTCTCACTGGAGGATAATTACTATATGAACTATTATAAGTAGAAGCTGTTCCTATTTCAGGAGAGATTCCTTTCACAGCCGTAAAATAATAAAGATTACTACCAGACAGGGTCAATTGCAAATTTTCAATGCTAATCTTCTGCATCCATTTTTTAGGGAACCTATAGCTTAAAGCAATATCCCGGATACATAGATAGTCACCTTTATATGTAAATACGTTTGAAACTCTGTTGAAGTTACCTTGTCCAGTTCCCGAATCATTTGCCCAGAACTTGGCATACCGAGTAACATCTCCGGGTTGTTTCCAGCATTTCTCTACATCTTTGGCTAATGCATAATTCGTAGAGAAAGTAGCATAAAAATATCTGCTAAAACTTTCATCATAGATAGAATGTCCTAACGCATAATCCAGATAGACACTCAAAGACCAGCTTTTATAAGTAAAGGTATTGCCAATGCTTCCGGTCACAGTCGGCTCGGTTGTTCCCAAACAAAACAAATCTTGATTTTTCGTTATCACTCCATCTTTATTTCTGTCAGCCCAAATATAGTCACCTGCAAATTTTCGACCTGCAACAGTCGTTCCATCTTTATAATTAAATCCTCTTGCCATCTGATCGTATTCTGCTTTAGCAGCTTCCTCATCTGTCTGATAAATTCCAATAGCTTTATATCCGTAAAAACGATATAACGGCTCTCCTTCTGCCAATCCGCCAAAAAATGTTCCATTACCATTAGAGTATATCGGATAGTCGCTCGTCCCCGTGCGATTCTTTGCCATTCCATTGTTAGGAAGTTCCAATACTTTATTCTTATTTTGTGAGAAAACAAATTTAGATTCCCATTTGAAATCTTTTGAATCAATGTTTTGCGTTGTCAGCTCTAATTCATATCCCCAAAAACGTACAG
The DNA here is from genome assembly GCF_025147085.1 of Bacteroides sp. D2. Lineage (NCBI taxonomy): Bacteria > Pseudomonadati > Bacteroidota > Bacteroidia > Bacteroidales > Bacteroidaceae > Bacteroides > Bacteroides sp. D2. Next base: position 6,099,740 of record NZ_CP102261.1, read on the forward strand.
AACCCAAGTTAGTCTTTATAGACGCATAGCCGGTAGTATTCGGCAAACTCATGTCATACAATAATTTTTTGGTCTTTTTATTATAAAAATCGAACGATAAATAAACACGGTTATTCAATACTCCCAGTTCAAGTCCCAAATCCATTTGGGTAGTAGTCTCCCATGTCAGATTTTGATTAGGCAGAATTGTTCCTCTTACAGCAGCATTGCCATTGTATTTATAGGTAGCTGTATATTTTCCAAGAGCATCATTAACTCCGATTCCATTATTTCCTGTAGTACCATAACTAAATCGGGCTTTCAAATAATCCAGCCAATGCATGTCTTTCATGAATTCTTCCTCACTAATAATCCATCCGGCAGACATACCCGGAAAAAATCCCCAACGATTGTCCTTCACAAATTTAGAAGAAGCGTCATAGCGTCCAGTCAAAGTGAGTAGATATTTTTCTTTAAAATTATAATTAAATCTTCCAAAAAATCCTACTTCTACGTCCTTGCTCATAGTAGAGGAACCCAATGTTTCCGCTGATGCATCAATCGTGGTTATCTTATCACTACTACCTCCCGTACCGTAAGCATACAGTTTTTCATAATCTCTTTTCTGATAAGCATAACCTACCATGACATCCACATTATGTTTTTGTTGTATACTGAAATTATAACGGGTATATAGTTCTGTTTTCAATCGGTTTGTTTCAGTCCATGTAGAAGTTGCCTCACGAGCTTGCGAATAATAATTCGACCGCATAAACGTACTTTGTTTGTTCGTTGTATCATAATAAGACCCCGACAGGTTAACAGACCATTGTGGTAAAATTTGCCATTTCAGGTTTCCTGCTAAAGAAAGATATTTAGTTATATCGGAATCATCATTATAATAATTATAAAAAATAGGAGTCTGCGAGGTAGCATTGTAGCCTTGTGCCGGAGTGCCGTCTTCCATATAGACTATTTGCGTTGGAGTAGCTGATAATCCACGGGAAATGGCATCTCGTTGATTAGCATAAGCCTCTGATGAAGTTCGTTGAAAGTTTACATTGATATTGGCAGTCAGGTTATCGGAAATTTTCGCTTCAGCATTACTTTTTAAGTTAAACCGCTTGTAACCGGTTGCCAGTCCGACACCGCCATCATCCGTGTATCCTACACTGGCATTATAGCGAATTATATTACTTCCACCGTCTATATTTAAATGGTAGTTCTGCCAAAGAGCCGAACCAAACATTAATCCCTGCCAGTCAGTATCACAGAACATTAATGTCTTTGAAGGATCCAAAGGATCGGGCATTGTTTTCCAGCCATTGGGAAGTACATCTCCTTCATTGTAATAACGGGTGGAGTAAATACTGCTTCCTGTATTGGCAGATGATACAGAATAACCGGAACTTTGATTCCATTGTGGAGACGGACTGATAGCAATAGCCGGTCTTAACACATTGATATATTCTTCTGCATTTAAGAAATCACGTAAAGTTTCCGGTTCCTGATAGGCTACACTCGCTTCGAACGTGATTCTGGGAGCACTATTGAATTTGCCTTTCTTTGTAGAAATTAAAATAACTCCATTTGAACCTCGTGCACCATATATAGCTGTGGAAGCAGCATCCTTCAACACATCTATAGAAGATATATCCTCCGGAGTAATATCATTCATGCTTCGTTCTACTCCATCGACTAACACCAAAGGCTCATTGCTTTGGGTAATAGAAGAACCTCCTCTTACCTTTATAGAGAATCCTCCACCGGGAGTATTATTTGTTTGTACCACCCGAACTCCTGAAATTCGTCCTTTTAGCCCCTCCACTGGGGAAGAGATAGACATATCACTCAACACATCCCCTTTTACTTTAGAGATTGAAGAAGTAATCGTCCGTCTGGAAGCCTCTCCATAACCTATAACTACAACATCAGAGAGGGCAACTACCCCACTTCTCATTGTTACAATAATATCCTGCCTACCTTTGATATCAACTTCTTGCGTATCCATACCAATGTACGAGAATATCAATACTCCGTTAGCAGGTGCCTCAATGGTGAATTTACCATCAACATTTGTTATTGTTCCTCCCTCAATGCCCTTGACAAGAACCGAAACCCCTATTAACGGTTCTTTAGCATCATCCAGAACTACTCCTTTCACTGTTATCTTTTTAGGACTTGTACCCGACTGGCCAGGCGCAGCCTGAACCAAAGGATACCATAAATAGAGAAACATCAACAAGATTCCTACCATATGAGTTATCCTGTTATAAAAAAAATGTGCATTTAACATAACTAAAAAATTAAGGATTAATCTTTCATATCAATCGTTTTAGGTCGCAGACAAGTGACCAAAATGACCAGCATAACAAATACCAGTATAGCAAGCAACGCAAAATCGCGTCCCAAATGTCCGGCATCCATCGACTCACCCAGAAGGCTCGTAATAGTAGCTCCGGCAAATACACCACACATATTCATAATACCATAGGCAGTTGCCCTGTAACGTGCAGACACAAACTGACAGAGAATAGGCATATTATTTGCGTCAAACATACCAAAACCTATCCCAAACAGCATAGCCCCCATCACCAGTGCGAAAATAGAATGACCATATCCGATAAACAACAAGGAAGGTATGATAAGCCCCAAACCCATAGCACCAGTATATACTCTTCCACGTACATTTTTTAATACCCAACGGTCGGATATATATCCACCTGCCAACACGCCGAATAGTGAGGACAAAGCTATAGAAATAGTAGACATAGGACCTGCTACCGAAATATCAATAGATAAGCTGTCAGAGAAAAGAGTCGGTAACCAGTTCTTTGCCGCCCAACCCGGGGTGCCCGGTACACAGAAATAAAATAAGATAATCCAGAAAAAGACATTGGAAAATAACATTCCCAAACTCTTCAATACAGGAATCTTTTTCATCTTCTGATTTTCAGATACACTTCCTCTCTCTTTATCACGCAGAAGAAATGCCAGAATAACACCATAACCCACACCTATAATACCAAACCAATGGAATGTTGTATGCCAGGAATAGATTGCTGCAAAAGTAGCCCCAAATCCACCGATAGCCTGTCCCACATACAACCCTGTCATATGTATTCCCACAGCCAACGAACGAGTCTTATCTTTATGAAAATCGGCAATCAATGACAAAGCAGCAGGTAAATACAACGCTTCACTAATTCCCATAATTCCACGCAACCAGTAGAGTTGATTGAAAGTGGTGGCATATCCCATCAAGTAAGTAACTCCTGACCACACACACAGACTACCTACAATCAACCATTTGCGGCTCATACGATCACCGACAATCCCCGATAAAGGACTCATCAGTCCGTATACCCACAAGAATACAGCCATCAGGCGACCGAAATTGGCTGCTGATTCCAATTCCCGCACATCCTCCATCATTGGAATTCGCATAGTGGAAAGCATTTGCCTGTCCATATAATTCAACAAGGCAACACCCCACAGCAGCCCAACCACTACCCAAGGATATATATTTGAAGTTTTATTATTCATGTCCGTTTACTTTAAAATCTCTATTAAATTGATTTTTATAAAAGCTAAATCCGACTGACTACTCTCATATAATATACCTATTGAATTTTCATCTATGGATGTAATGCAGGAATATCCGGCACTACGATATTGGTCGAAAAGAATCCAATGTTCTTCCGGCCAAGTCATTCCATCATCAAAACTAACCTTTAAAGTCAGATTATCTCTTGTCCCATAATTATTCGGATTTACAAACAGAAGCATGCTTTTCTTCTTTCCTTCTTCCATATACTCATGTCGATGCAGACTTGCCATACAAGTAGGTTCTACGAGTGCTCTCCGTGAAGTTGGATGTTCTTTCCAACTTTCTCCCAGATCAATAGTTGTGCAGATTCTACGACCGTTCACGTCTTTATTTCCTCTGTTCCGGTTATCACGCATGTTCAACATCAAGGCGCCGTCACCCAATTGTACGACACTACATTCCGTAACATCCTGATATGCAGGATTATTGGTCACCCACGTCTTTCCATGATCTTTACTATACGTAATATTCGAGAAAGGAAGCCCGTTTTCGTCACGTCCTTGTGTAGGAAATACCAACGTTCCGTCTGTCAACGTAATTCCCTGTCCGGGTGCAGGTGCAAATAACCACCATTCAGGGCGTTTCGTCTTTGAGGTTATATTATCCGGAAAGCCCCAGCTAAGACCATCATCCGTACTTTTTGCTATCATAAACTGGGAAGTTTCTTTTAGCCCTGTTCCTGGTTGAGAACCTCTACCTTTCCATTGATGTGTCCAGTTCGTACTGTTTTCATTCAGACCTTCTATCCACTTTCCGTCTTTATCCAGCAGACCGTGCATCCATAATCCGGCTACATAAATATCACCAGTATTTTTATCTACTAAAATACAGGCATCACTCACTCCATTGTATTTCTGTGGTAAACCTCCCCATTCCCCCATATCCAAAACAGTTTGAATGGGTTGCCAGGTTACTCCCTTATCTGTACTACGATGAAGAGCAATATCTATATTTCCCTGCAAATCACGAGGATAATCATAGCGGGCATCAAAAATGGCCAATAAAGTGCCTTTATTACTAGTAGCTAATCCTGGAATACGTGATGAGATACATCCATCCTGTCCTTTCTGTCGTACAGCTACTCCTACTCGTAAAGGTTTACTTGTTTTATCCAAAATTTTCAGATTGCCTTTCGTGGTTTTCACTCGGTTACAATTAACCTGAACACGATGATCCAGTGAAACCGTATCTTTCAACGTTACGGCTACCCAAAAAGACAAAGAATCCTGATTAACCTGCACTTCATTAGTAAATGACATTTTTTGTGTAGCGGGAAGTGCATTACAAAGTAAACGAGACGTATCTATCAGTCCATTTTTCTTCGCACCATATATGGCAACAGAAACAATATCTGCCACATTCGTGCTCCCCAATAAATCCAGATCTATTTGCCGGATAACATAAGGTTGATTATCTGTCCTGATTAAAGTTATCTTCATTACAGGATTTGCCGGTTTCTTTACCAACACAGGAATAACAGGTCTCTCCAGTACCCATTTTATGTCTTTACCTAAAGATGTGACTGGTGACACCAATAACAAAATCATCGAAAATATGATAAATATTTTCTTACTTACTTTCATAGTATCTTTATTTTAGGTAATTTTGAACGCATTTAACTAGATTGGAGGGGATAGACAGAAAGTAAAGTAGCTTACCCCAGCAATACACTTTTACTGTCATCTCCTCTTTATTATTTTCAGAATTCAAAGAATTTTATAGCGTCCAAATCACCTCTTAGTTTTTCATATTCATCAACAGAAAAAGGTTTTATCGGCAACCGGCAAGAACCGCAATCAATACCTATCAGCTTCATAATCGCTTTGCCACCGCGCACTCCGCCACCATATTTAATAATAACCTCCACGGTACGTATGGATTTTATCTGATTGTGGCGAGCCGTTTCCAAATCGTTCATTTTCATTGAATCAAAAATAGCCTGATAGACATTAGGTATATAATTATACGTACTCCCAACTCCTGCTACAGCTCCCATAGCCAAGCCAGAAATAAGAATTTCATCATAACCATGCAATACTTCAAACCGATGTTGCTCCAACTCTATGCAAACTCCCATCTCCATCAGGTTATTATGAGTAAACTTAGTACCCACCAGATTAGGTATTTTCTTTTTCCCTTCTACCAAAAACTTATCCACCGGCAAATTAACCCCTGTAATCGATGGCATATTATAATAATAGAAAGGTAAGCCAGCAGCAGAGTGGCAAATAGGTGCAAAAAAATCAACTAATTCATCTACTGTTCCCGGTTTAAAAAAAGAGGGAGCAATTGAAGCAATAGCATCGGCCCCTACTTGTGCAGCATGGCGTGCCAGTTCCATTGCACTTCGTTGACAGTTTGAGCCTACATGAGCTATGACCTTGAATCGCTTACGGGCAGAAACGAGCCATTTTTCAAGAATTAATTTACGCTCATCGATCGTCAATGAAGAAAATTCACCGGTTGTGCCGCACACAAATATCCCTTTGATAGGAGTCGATGCTATCCAATCAGCATATTTATCAATAACAGATAAATTTACGTCCCCATTCTCATCCAATGGGGTGAAGGTGGCCGCAACCATACCTTCCAGTTTTTCATAATTGTTCATAGTGCATTTAATTAGATTGTTATTTTACTTTATTTTCAGAAAGTTCCTTTCAAAATTAAGGGAGTTCGTATACCAGGTTGTATTTCACCGCTTACCACGTAAACGTCATTCCCCATATAAACCGCATTTGTCGTAACAGGAATAGGATAAGGGCAGTCTAAAGAATCCACCAAAGAATTTGTTTCTGTACTGATGACTCGTAGCTTACGGCTAAATCCCGGATGCTCGGGAGATGTAGGTAGTATTTCTTCAACTCCTCCCAGTAGTATTATCTTATCTTTTTCATATGGAATAGCAGTCCCCGCCATTACAGGAAAATTACCAGCTATTTTGCTCCATTTCCTGCTACCTGGTTCATATACGTACCCCTCCGTATATTCTACCATCACTTCATTCGGAGCATAACTCCTTCCACTAAAAAGATAAAATCGTCCTCCCTGAACCACACTTACCGCATAGGCGAGCGATGGTCCCTCCCAACCGGGCATCTTCTGCCATCCTTTTTCTTTATGCAATAAATCAAGCATATAAAAATGATTGGTCGACTGTTCATTTGTCATAGTTTCCTGCCCCCCAGCAATATAAATACAGTTATCCCCAATAGCCCCCGTTGCATTTGCCAACGGAACCGGTAAAGCCGAATAACTAACAGAATCTACTACAAATGAAACGCCCTCTTTTTTTATGAGAAAAACTTTATCGCTACATTGCATACGATCGCATCCTCCAATACATAATAACCCTTCCGGCAAGCATATCGAAACTCCATAAGCTAATGGGCTGTTAAGGAAATCATCATAAACAGTCCACTTATCCATGTGCAGATCATAACTATATAAAGTAGACCACCAAGTTTTAACTCCTCCCTCCCAAGGATATTTATCAGGAAAGTTGGCTCCTCCCAGCACTAGTAATTTATCCTCTACTATTCCTGAGTATGCACCAGCCAATCCAACGTTTTTCAGCATACCGGTACATCCCGGAAGTAACAATGAGTTTTCCCATTGCATTACTATCTTATTTTCTCCTTTTCTCGAACAAGCCGTATTCATATATGATAAAATTAAAGATAAATATAAAATAAAAAAATACAGTTTTCTCATATACTATCTATCCTTTCTTCTTCGTTTTTCTCTGCCATCAATTCCAGACTCCGGTTCACTTTAAAAATCTTATAAACCTCAAAATGTCTTTCAATGGCATCACGATAGCCTTTCTCATCTCCTTTTCTTATAAAATCCAATAAATCAGCATGAGTAGCTATTCTGCCGCTTTTACTCATCTCTATATTTATAGGTTTTAAGTAGTCTTTGAACTTTTCTTTCACATAGACAAGTATAGGATGAATGATTTCCTGAAATTCAGATATTATTTTATTTCCCGTAATTTTGTATAGTTTTGTATGAAAAGCCGATTCGCTGATTAACGCATACTCGTTATTCTCGAAAACAATTCCCATTTTCACAATCTCGCTCAATTCCTCAATATCTTTAGGAGTTATCTTACGGAAAATATCACTTGATATTCCTATTTCAAGTGCGATTCTGAAATCCAATAAATCCAAAATTGTTTCTTCACTCAAAACACGAGGATCTATCACTCTTTTCATTCCACCTAAAATGGAAGGTTCAGTCAAAACCATTCCCTTACGAGGGCGCGCATGAATCAGTCCCATCATTTTCAAACGGCTCAAAGCTTCTCTGACAACACTTCTTGCAACTCCTAATTCTGCGGCCAGATTATTCTCATTGGGAATAGAATCTCCACATCTCAAATCATTCTTTTTAAAGTAGGTAAGTAAGCTGTCTTCTACCTGATCGATCAATGTTGTTTGATTAATTTCTATCTTCATATTACTAGATTTTATTATTTGTATTATTTGTCTGACAAATAATACAAATGCAATATTAAGAGATTTTTTTTAGAATACAAGGGCATTATAATAAGAAAATGTACATTTATGTTGAGAAACATACTTTTAGTACATATTGAGCTCTCATTTAGAACAATAGCAAGAGCAGAGATACTCATTTTAAACATAGTAGCGATATCTACTTATTATAGTGAAGGTATAAATTCATAAGATAGGATACCCCCAAAAATAAGCAATTAAAGATACAGACAAAATCACATATAAAAATCTAGGTTATGTCTATTGTATCTTTTATCTTTGCAACAATCAAAAAAAGCGATTATATGAGTCCTGATTCAGAATATACAGAAACACATGAGAATAAAATCTATGCCACTCTTGACAAACTGGGAATAGCGTATCAAAGTCTACACCACCCAGCCATAATGACTATAGAGGAAGGAGCAGAAATAGCCCAAAAGCTAGGTTGTACTTCATGCAAAAGTCTGTTTCTGACTAATAAACAGCAAGAATACTTCATGCTCTTATTGCCTGCAAATAAAAAATTGAAAACAAAAGAACTTGCCGGGCAGATAGGTAGTTCCCATCTCTCTTTCGCTTCCGAAAAGGCAATGGAAAATCTCTTGTGTACTTTTCCGGGGGCTGTCAGTATTCTAGGTCTTATCTACGATAAAGAGAACAAAGTACAGCTCCTGATTGATAAAGAAATTCTTGAATCAACATATATAGGATGTCATCCATGCGTAAACACATGCAGTCTAAAAATCAGGTTGGAGGACATTCTTAAAATACTATTGCCCAAAATCAGTCATCAGAATTTTAATATCGTGGAGTTATAATCCGAAATTACAAAGTCGTACATTCTGCAAAAAAAACGAACATTTAAGCTAGTTTCACGACTTAATTAAAGTACATGTCTTGTTCCTCGGTGAGAAACACATCGTTGCACACCGAGAAACGGGTCGTTCCTTTTAAAGGAACGGGGCTTTGGTTTTAAACCAAAAAACAAGCCATATAATCAGCTAAATATCAGCGTATTATCAGATTGCTATTCCAACTAATAAGCATATTGGAATTTTATTGACAACTTACGATAGGATGGGAATGATAGAATAACAGAAAGGATAGAAAAATTCATTTTAAACATGGTGACGGTATCCACTTATGATAGTGACGGTATATTCGTGGGATAGGGTAACCATCCCGACCGGATAGTGACGCTATGTTTTTGCTGGGAAAAGAGCATAAAAAAAGGCTATCTATCCCAGACAGCCAATCTTTTGTTAACCTTAAATCTAATACTATGAAAAACACATTGCAAAGATACGAACTTTCTGCATATCTCCAAATTTTCAGGCTCAAGTAGCGTATCTTATAACATGGTTTAATAGAAGTAACAGTTTCGTTAACATTTAACATAAATCCATCGGATATTAACAAATATCCGATGGAGTAGATTCAGAGATTACTCATATCGCAATGAACGAGCAGGTTTGCTCATTATTATTTTCATTGTCTGGAAAGCCACTGTCACAAATGAGATAAACAGCATCAGCAATACAGGTACTATAAAGAACCACGCTTTGAGATCGGTACGGAAAGCATAATGACTTAACCAGGCATTCATACTAAACCAAGCTACCGGAAGAGCTATAACAACTGCAATCAAAATCAACTGGAAAAATCCTTTGACCAACTGATAGAAAAGATTCCAGCGGGAAGCTCCCAACACTTTACGTATTCCCATCTCTTTGGTGCGGGTGGAACAGGAAAACATGACTAATACCCAAAGTCCGAGACAGGAAATAAAGATTGCCAATCCGGTGAACGAACCGATCATCGCTCCGAAAACCTCGTCTTGCCGATATTGGTGGTCGAAGAACTGATCGAGGAAGAAATAATCAAAGCTGGAATCCGCGAAATACTGATTCCAGATCTCTTGCACTTGAGATACCAGTTCACAGGGATTTCCGGAAGCCATCACAACAGAGATATAACGCTGGGGCAACCAATCAATTTTATCTTTATGAATCAGCATGATAGGTGTATAGTTCTTGCTCAACGCCTGCTGATGATAATCTTTCACCACTCCGATAATCTGCATCGGCGCATCAGTACATTCCACTGTTACCAACTCGCCTATCGCCTCATCATTGGAAGCAAATCCCAGATTACGTACAGCTGTTTCATTAATCACCAGTTTATCGACATCATCACCATATTCTTCGGAGAAACTTCTTCCGGCTACTATCTGCAAACCGTATGCATCCGCATAATCAGGATCACAAGCCAGCATCTCATAAAGACGGTTCTGCTTCAAAGCGTCATTGGTGCGACGATTGGAAAGGAATGTGGCCACTTCTTCGCCCGGCACGGCACCGGAAAAAGTAACCCGATGGACCAGAGGAAGACGCGCGATTGCTTTTTTCATTGCTTCCAACTTGATATTCTGCCCCTCTGTATGTCCCGGAAACTTAACCACTAATGTCTGGCTGGTTTTCACTCCCAAAGATTGATTGCGCATAAAATTCAGCTGTGCAAAAACAATCAATGTAACACAAAGTAAAATCATGGAAGCTGTATACTGGACAACCACCAGTACCTGACGGGTTCGGTCGCCTGACTTGCTATGCAAAAACTTCCCTTTCAACAAGGTTATAGGTTTGCGATTCAACAAAGCCAATGCCGGATAATACCCGGAAATAAATATTCCGGCTATAAAAACGAGAACCAGCAAAATCCACCAGTAATCCATGAACCAGACAGAAAACGTAACTGTACGTCCTACCAATTGGTTGAAATGTGGAAGAACCAGTTCTATTAATCCCACAGCTAATATGAAAGCTATCAGATTCATAACCAAGGCCTCAAACAGGAATTGATAAATCAACTGTTGGCGGAAAGCTCCCACTACCCTGCGCACTCCCACTTCTTTAGCACGCTCCATCGAACGTGCTACGGTCAGATTGATATAGTTAATCCAGGCAATAGCCAGAATAGCGACAGCCGCAAAAATCAGGGCGATCATAGCAGAACGATTTCCTTTGGTTTCCGTCTCATAGCCTATCTGTGGGGTGAGATGTATATCTGCCAAGGGAATTAAAGACACGCCCCACGTCTTATTTTTCAGTGCTTCCTCTGTCTTGTATTTCTCCGCCATCACAGGAAATTCTTTTTCTATCTCCGCTTTTCTTTCCGGTGAATCGAGCAAAACATACGTATAGGCTTCATGCTTATACCAGTATTCCTGCATATATTGAGGCAGAGAGGCATAGGAAATCAGAAAATTATAATGAATGTGTGAGTTGGAGGGCATTTCTTTCATGACTCCGGTCACTTCGCACGATACTTTATCATACGTTCCGGTAAAGATCAGAATTTTGCCGATAGGGTCTTCATCTTTGAAATACTTACGGGCAATACGTTCGGTGATTACCACTTGCCGGGGCATGGAGAGACAAGTCTTTTTATCCCCTTTCAGAAGTTCGAAATCAAAAAGACGGAAGAAGCCCGGATCGGCATAGGCTATCTGATTCTCCCGTAATGTCAGTTCGCCATATTTCACAATCTGCTCCGGTTGGAGATGGGTAGCGATACGGGTATAATCTTCGATTCCGGCAAGATTCTCTTTCATGGCCGAGGCATATCCGAAAGAGCTGGTCGCCCAGTAATCGGTCAGGACTTCCCCTTCATGAAAAGTACTTTGCACCCGATAGATATGGGCATATTTCGTGTGCATTTTATCAAAGCTGAACTCAAAAGTGACATAGGTTAGCATCAGTAATGCCGATGCCATTCCGATTGCCAATCCAAAGATATTGATGAAACTGAACTTCTTCCGCTTCATCAGATTCCGATAGGCACTATTCCAGTAATTCCCTATCATACGGTTTCGTTTTTAGATGACGTTTTCTTTTCCAGCGGACGGTTGATGTTTTCGGCTACAATCTGTCCGTCCAATAGTTGGATGACCCGGTGTGCATACTTCGCATCCCGCTGTGAGTGGGTGACGATAATGATTGTGGTTCCCTGACGGTTGAGTTCGCTCAACAGTTCCATCACTTCGATGCCATTCACCGAATCCAGATTTCCGGTAGGTTCGTCGGCCAGCAGTAGTTTACATTCGGTCACTACGGCACGGGCAATGGCTACACGCTGTTGCTGTCCGCCGGATAACTGCTGGGGATAATGATTCGCACGATGTAACAGGTTGACTTTTTCGAGCACTTTATTGACTCGTTCTTTCCGTTGGAGAGTCTTCATACCCAGATAGACAAGTGGCAGTTCCACATTCTCATACACGGTCAGTTCGTCAATCAGGTTGAAACTCTGAAAGATAAAGCCCAGATTGCCTTTCCGCAAAGCAGTCAACTGGTTTTCAGTCATTTTATCGACTTGCTTCCCCTCAAAAAAGTAAGAACCGGAAGTCGGAGAATCCAATGTACCGAGAATATTCAGCAAGGTGGATTTGCCGCATCCTGACGGTCCCATTATCGCTACAAATTCTCCTTGTTCCACCTGTAAGGTGACATCATTCAATGCTTTTGTCTGCACCTCTTCTGTGGTGAAAAGCATAGATAGTTTTTCTGTTTTAATCATAATAATTATTCATTATTTTAGTATTAGTTTCTCATTGTCTCCAAATAATTCATACCCGGATATGATTACTTTCTCACCCGGAGACAAACCGTCTGTCACCTCGTAATACAGTGGATTCTGCCGTCCTATCTTCACAGGGCGCCGCGTGGCAAATGTACCACTTTCATCGACAACGTACATCCATCGGCCCCCGGTAATTTGAAAGAATCCGCCACGGGGAACCAGAATAGCTTGTGCCGGATCACCCAATTGCAGGTTTATGTGATAAGTCTGTCCGGCACGGATATTCTCCGGTCGTTCGGATATAAAATTGAGGTCTGTACGAAACTGACCGTCTTTCACTTCAGGATAAGGTTTAGTCACTTCCAGTTTATAGGTTCCTCCGTCACGGGTAAAGTCGGCAGGAAGTCCGGGAAGTACCCGTTCTACGTAGTGCTCGTCTATCTGTGCCTGTACTTTAAGGTCGGAAGTGATGATTTGCCCGATATGTTCGCCGGCAGAAATAGATTGCCCGATTTGCGCATTCAGGTTTCCTACCTGTCCGTCAATCGGAGCTTTCACTTTCAGGTTTTCCAAACGCTCACGAACCAATGCCAAGCTCCGTTTCATATTACGTATATTCTCGTCAAGACTGCCTATCTGACTTTCCCGAAAAATATGATCCTGCCGGATACGTTCGTCAATAACAGCCAGTTGCTCTTTGGCTGCTATATATTCTTCCTCTGCCTGGCGATAGTCTTCACGTGCTATCAGTTGTTCGTTTACCAAACGTTTATACTGCTCATAACGGCGTTGCTTCCCGATAAGCTCTTTATTCAGGCCGATACGTTCTTGTTTCAGTTGCAGTCGTTCCTGCTCCATACTAATCCGGGTATTACGCAACTCGTTTTCCTGATAAGCAAGATCGGCTTCACTCTGCATGATACCGATATTGAGCAATGGGTTGCTAAGACGCAGAATCACATCACCGGCCTTTACCATAGCTCCCTCTTCTTTCAGGCGCTCTTCCACACGACCGCCCTCGATGGCATCCATATAGATAATCCGGCTAGGCATGACCTGACCAATCACACGGATATAATCACTGAACTCGGCCTGCTCGACAGTAGCAATTGTCAGCCGGTCTTTCTCCACTGCCATAGAAGAAGCTGTATCTCTGAAAATAAAATAGGCAATCACAGCAAGTCCGAGCATTACCCCACCGACCCAATAAAGACGTTTGCGATTGATGCCGGGTTTTCGTTCAATAAGTGTATCCATAATGGTTTATAAAAAAGTTCCTTGTCGATAATATTTTTCTAGTTTCATCATCATTTCTATTTGCAAGCGTACACGAACCAGTTCTGCTTTGGCAGCAATAAACCGGTTACGGGCTTCCATCAGTTGAAAGACGGAAATCAATCCCTCTTCCCATTTCCGTTCGGATTCTTTCAGTACCAGTGTTTCAGCGTCAAGTTGTGATAATGCCTGCTGATGTTCACTATATCCGGTGTGAAGAGAAAGGAGTGTTTGCTCAATATCCGTATATAATTGTTGTTTTTCAAGTTCTTCTTCGTTTTTGAGCCGATACATATTCAATTTCAGCTTGCGCTGATTGGTCAAACGTTGCAAACCGCTTAGCAGGGGAAAGGAGATGCCAACACCCACATATTTTCCTATATTATCACGCAATTGTCTGGCCGAGAAAGCTGTATTATAATAATTGGAACCGACGGTGAAACGAGCAAAGACAGAGGGTGAGAAAGCTCCTCCCGCTATCGCATACTCTTTATGAGCTGCTTTTTGTTTCAAATCAATCATACGTATGGAGGGCAATATTTCGATAGATTGTGCGTATAGAGTTTCCACAGTCGAAACAGAATATGGTGGTAATTGGGATGCTGTAATCGTATCCAGAATAGCGAGTGTGTCGCCCGGCTGGATATTCATTAATTGTTTCAGATGCAATAAAGCGATCCGACTGCTATTTTCGCGCGACTGATAACGATAAATATCTCCCTCCCGGCGTGCTTTCACCTCCTGTAAATCGGAAGCTGATTTCAATCCCAGTTCCACGAAGACCTCTGTCTGTTTCAAATACCTTTCGCTCAACCGGCTTTGTTCCAAAGCAAGATCGAGCAATTTTCTCTCCAGAATCAGTTTGTAATAAGCATCCGTCACCTGATAGGCCAGTTCATTCTGTTTCTCTTTCAGATCCCATTCACTACGTTCTTTGTTCATTTTCCGGAAACGCACCTGATTGATACGCGAAAAGCCTTCAAATAAGGAAAGTGTCATATCAAGTCCCACCGTTCCCTCTTCAAAAGATTCACTGGTATACCCATTGGTGTCAGGATCCAGCGAACGTCCGAATCGTTTGCCTGTTTCCGCATTAACCACTATGTGCGGCAGGAAAGCACCGACAGAAGCTATATAATCCGCTTTCGTTTCCTTTATGCCGATAACTCCGTTACGTACAGCCGGATTCTGTTTATAAGCCAAACGAATGCAATCGTCCAAACTCATAGCGGATTGGGCTAGCAGGAAAACCGGCACTGAAAGCAATAGTAGTAAAAGAAATCTTTTCATCCTTTATAATATATGATTGTGTGATAGCAGGATGATAAAAGCAAATGCAATGCCACAAATCATAAATAATTGATTATAAAACAAATAGAAATTACATAATTCTTCCACCGTCCAAAAATTAAACGCCCTAACGTCCAATAATTGGACATTACCGAGAGAATCCCTCTATTCTACCCCATTCTAACTCGTTCTGACTCATTCCAGCATAAACTTTGTATGAAAACGTCTAATTATTGGACACTCCCTTGCAAAGAAAATCAAAAACAGATACCTTTACCCGGAAACTTAAAAGGAACATTCAACGGACAGAGCCCCCAATCTTGCGTATGGAAACAGGAACGATTTTAATTGTAGACGACAATAAGAGTGTATTAGCCTCACTGGAGTTATTACTCGAGAATGTGTTCAGCACAGTCCGCACAGCTGCCAATCCTAATCAAATCACGACCATCTTATCTACCACTCCGATTGATATTGTGATTCTGGATATGAACTTTTCAGCAGGAATCAACAATGGTAACGAGGGACTGTACTGGCTGAAACATATCCATGAAATCCGCCCTTCACTGCCCGTTATTATGCTAACCGCCTACGGTGATGTAGAATTAGCCGTTAAAGCACTGAAGAATGGTGCAACAGATTTTCTACTAAAACCATGGGATAACCACATACTGATACAGAAAATAAAGGAAGCCTATCAAAACAATCGTCCAACCCATCATAAAAACTCTCCCAAATCAACCCAGAAAGCATCCGGTGATGAAAATCTGAATAAGTCAGAAATGTTGATCGGTCATTCCCCTGCAATGCTACAGCTAATTAAGGTAGTTACTAAAGTCGCCAAAACCGATGCCAATATCCTGATAACCGGAGAAAACGGAACAGGAAAAGAGATGTTAGCCAGGGAAATACATCGCTTATCTTCACGAAACACCCGTCAGTTACTTAGTGTCGATATGGGGGCTATCAGCGAATCGCTCTTTGAGAGTGAACTCTTCGGACACGAACGTGGAGCGTTTACTGATGCTTATGAAAGCCGTCCGGGTAAATTCGAAGCCGCCAATGGTGGTTCGCTTTTTATGGATGAAATCGGAAATCTCCCTCTTGCATTGCAGGCCAAACTACTGACTGTACTACAAAACCGAAATATCACCCGAATCGGAAGCAACAAAGTGATTCCCGTTGATATCCGACTCATCTCCGCCACCAACAAAGACATACCGGAGATGATTAAAGAAGGTTTGTTCCGCGAAGACTTATTCTATCGCATCAATACCATCCATCTGGAAATTCCCCCTTTGAGAGAACGGGGAGATGATCTATTATTATTCATCGATGCTTTTCTTCATCGCTTCGCTTCCAAATATCAACGACCGGAAATGCGAATGCATGAGCAAACGATTGAAAAGCTACGCTCCTATCATTGGCCGGGCAATATCCGGGAACTGCAACACACCATCGAAAAGGCGGTTATTTTATGCGAAAGCAACGTGATACGTCCTAAAGATATTCTGGTGAAACAGACTTGGAAACCACAGACAGTCCAAGCGGTGCCCAATCTGGAAGAAGTGGAACGACAAGCCATCGAGACGGCCATCTTGCAAAATAATGGAAACCTGACTGCTGCGGCCGAACAACTTGGTATCAGCCGACAAACGCTCTACAATAAACTGAAACGATTTAAGCCCTAAGCCGTATGCTATTCAGCCGACATATATATTGGACCACATTAGGACATATCCTATTTATTCTTGCTACCGCAGGAACAGGTCTATGGCTCATTATTTCCCAACAAGGAGTGGTAATAGGGATATTACTGGTTATCTGCTCCTTGTTTCAGATTGGAAGATTAGTGAATAAGCTAAACTCTTTCAACCAAAAATTACGCCTTTTCTTCGATGCGATAGAAGACAAAGACAATATGCTCTATTTCCCCGAAAACAATGTCAGCCGGGAACAGGAAATGCTGAATCGTTCACTCAACCGTATCAATGCCCTGCTCATCCGAACTCAAGCTGAATATTCAAAGCAGGAACATTTCTACCGTTCGCTATTGGAAGAAGTCCCTAGCGGTGTGTTGGCATGGGATTCTTCCGGAAAAATAATGATGGCCAACAGTGCCGCACTGACTTTATTGGGATGCCAGCAACTAGCCCAATACGACCAACTGAAACCTATCCTGCAGGAAAAAGAGAAGAAAGAACGACTTAGTCTGTCTCAAAACCAGATGAAATTACAGAACGAAACTATTACCATCTTATCCATCAAGGATATCAGCAATGAACTGAATGATAAAGAGAGTGAATCATGGAACAAGCTAAGCCACGTGCTTACCCACGAAATCATGAACACCATTGCTCCCATCATCTCCCTGTCGCAAACATTATCCGCATATCCGGACAACAGCGAAAAAACACTTCGCGGACTTCATATCATCCAGGCACAAAGTGAACGCCTGCTGGAATTTACCGAATCTTTCCGTCGTCTCTCCTATCTGCCCCAACCGGAAAGGAAACGGTTTTCACTAACAGCCCTCCTGCAAAATCTGCAAGAACTCCTGTCTACCGATTTTCAGGAAAATCAGATTCATTTCACACTTACCTGTCAGCCGGAATTCATCGACATGGATGGAGACGAGAACCAGCTATCCCAAGTCCTGCTCAATCTCCTTAGAAACTCCATTCAGGCGTTAGACGGAAGAACAGACGGAGCAATCGAAATTTATGCATCTCGGGATGAGCATATATCTATCGACATCACAGACAATGGTCCCGGTATCCCCGATGAACTGCAGGAAAAAATATTCATTCCGTTCTTCACCACCAAATCCGAAGGAACCGGTATCGGATTAAGTCTCTGCCGACAAATCATCCGTAACCACAACGGTCATTTGTCTATTTTGGAAAGCCGTCCCGGTAAAACAATTTTTCATATCGACATTTCACTGTAAAACAAACCTTTCACGGCCTTCGAGTGTTTATTATCATATAAACGAATTTTACACGATATGAGCACCAAAGAACAATACTGGAAATATTCCCTCATTGTCATCATCCTGTTTATGGGAGTCATCATCTTCCGCCAAATCACTCCTTTTCTGGGGGGATTGCTGGGAGCACTCACCATCTACATTCTTGTACGCGGACAGATGAATCATCTGGTAGAAAAACGAAAGCTGAAACGAAGCATCAGCGCACTGTTGATTACCGCAGAAACGATTTTCGTCTTTCTTATCCCTTTGGGATTGACTGTCTGGATGGTGGCAAACAAGTTACAGGATATCAATCTGGATCCACAGACCTATATTGCACCTATTCAACAGGTAGCAGAATTCATCAAAGAGAAAACAGGATACGATGTATTGGGAAAAGATACGCTGTCATTCATCATGTCCATACTTCCCCGTATCGGACAAATTATAATGGAAAGCATCAGCAGCCTTGCCATCAACCTGTTCGTCATGATCTTTGTGCTTTACTTCATGCTGATTGGAGGAAAAAAGATGGAAGCTTATGTCAATGACATTCTGCCATTTAATGAAACCAATACGCAGGAAGTCATTCACGAAATCAATATGATTGTCCGTTCCAATGCTATCGGCATTCCCTTACTGGCTATCATTCAGGGAGGCGTGGCTATGATAGGCTATCTGCTTTTCGGAGCACCCAACATACTGATGCTGGGATTCCTGACCTGCTTTGCAACCATCATTCCGATGGTAGGTACGGCATTGGTATGGTTTCCTGTAGCCGCTTATCTTGCCATCAGCGGAGACTGGTTCAACGCCATCGGGCTTTTTGGCTATGGAGCTATCGTCGTATCGCAATCGGACAACCTTATCCGGTTCATCCTTCAAAAGAAGATGGCGGATACACATCCGCTTATCACTATTTTTGGAGTAGTCATCGGTCTGCCGATATTCGGGTTTATGGGAGTCATCTTCGGTCCGTTGCTGCTTTCATTATTCTTTCTTTTTGTGGATATGTTCAAGAAAGAATATCTCGACTTGCGAAATAACCTCCCATCGAGATGACGGAACTACCGAAAAATTGTGTACTTTTGCGGCTGTAAAAACGACACTAAAATTTGATGGAAACATTTACATTCAATACTGTCGAACTGATTCTTTTATCGGCGGCAGGTATTCTTTTTATCATTCAGCTCATTTATTATTTCGGCCTGTACAATCGAATACATGTCCACAATAAGGCTGTAGGCAAAGAAGAGGCGCATTTCATACGAGAACTGCCTCCACTTTCTGTGATTCTCTGTGCACGCAATGAGGCTGAAAATCTTCGTAAAATTCTACCTGCCATTCTGGAACAGGACTATCCACAATTTGAAGTGATTGTCATCAATGATGCTTCCACAGATGATACCGAGGATATACTGGGAGTGATGGAAGAAAAATATCCTCATCTTTACCATAGTTTTACGCCCGAAAGTGCACGCTATATCAGTCATAAGAAACTGGCTCTAACGTTAGGCATCAAAGCCAGCAAACATGACTGGCTCGTATTTACGGAAACAAACTGTATGCCCGCCAGCAACCAGTGGCTAAAACTGATGGCACGTAATTTCACTCCGCAGACCCAAATTGTGTTGGGATATAGCGGATACGACCGCACAAAAGGATGGTTGCACAAACGTACTGCATTCGATACTTTGTTCCAGTCTTTGCGCTATCTGGGATTCGCGCTAGCCGGAAAACCTTATATCGGTATCGGACGCAACCTGGCTTACCGGAAAGAACTATTCTTTCAACAGAAAGGTTTCTCCAAATACCTGAATCTGCAACGTGGAGAAGATGATTTATTCATTAATGAACTAGCTACCTCCTCCAACACCCGTGTTGAAACAGACTTCAACGCTACCACACGGATACAGCCCGTATATCGCTACAAAGATTGGAAAGAAGAAAAGGTTAGTTATATGGCTACTGCCAGATTCTACCACGGAATACAGCGTTACCTCCTGGGATTTGAGACATTCTCCCGTTTGTTATTCTATATTGCCTGTATCGCAGGTATCGTATTCGGGATTCTTAATTTCCACTGGCTGGTGGCAGGCATCGCATTCCTGATCTGGCTATTGCGCTTTACAGTACAAGCTGTCATTATCAACCGCACGGCAAAAGAAATGGGTGGAGGACGAAAATACTATTTCTCGTTACCTGTTTTCGACCTTATCCAACCTGTACAGTCATTGAAGTTCAAACTCTGCCGTTTCTTCCGGGGAAAAGGAGATTTCATGAGAAGATAAACCGGATTTCGTGAGAAGACAGACTTATTGTTAAATCAATCGCTGCATATAAATAGCATCCGAACCATCGTGATAATAGCATGGCTTTATTCCAGCAGGAATAAAGCCATTTTTCATATATAGTCCGATAGCGGAAGTATTGGTCACTTTCACTTCAAGCGTAATCTTTGCAGCCTTACATTCACCGGCCGTCTGAATCGTCTGGTCCATCAATACCTGCCCCAGTCCTCTTCCTCTATAATCCGGATGAACAGCTATCGAATAGATTCTTAAATAGCGAGTTCCCCCATGAAATAACAGGGAGACATAAGCGATCACCCTATCCGCCTCCATCATCACATAGAAAGTTCCTTTCGAACGGCTTATCAGATAGGCAAACTGCTCTTTTGAAAAACTGTCTTCCCGGAAACACTCCCACTCTATTTCCAAAATAGCGGGAATGTCTGCCTGCTGTGCTTTACGGACGATTATCGGCTCCATAATCAATAATGTTTTGTTTCTAGCACTTGTTCAAAGTGATTCAACAAACGGTAATACATTTCATCACCGATAATGGCATCTTCCAGTCCATGATCGATGCTCGGATTGTCATTGATTTCAATCACATAAGCCCTATCATCCACCATTTTCAGATCGACTCCGTATAACCCTTTTCCTATCAGATTGGCAGCCTTTACAGCTGTATCCAATACCACACGAGGCACCTGATAAATAGGAATCGTATCTACCAATCCACAACGGCTTCTGCCCGAATCATAGTGACAGTAAATTTGCCAGTGTCCTTTTGCCATATAATATTTGCAAGCATAGAGCGGTACACCGTTCAATAGACCGACACGCCAGTCAAATTCCGTTGGAGTAAATGCCTGTGCCAGCAAGATTGCCGATTTTTCAAACAGTATCTTCAGACTGGCTTGCAGTTCCTCTTCGTTCGACACTTTTTTCATACCAATGGAATAAGAGCCATCCGGTATTTTCAGGATAAAAGGAGCACCTACCAGTTCGCTTATCTGTTCAAACGAATGATGGTTGGATTGAAAAATCAATGTAGACTTAGGAGCAGATATCTTTTCCTTCTCAAAAAGTTCTTTCAGATACACTTTGTTCGTACACCGAATGATAGACAACGGATCGTCAATAACAGCCATTCCGTTTTGTGCAGCCAACTGTGACAAATGGAATGTATAATGATTGAGTGAAGTTGTAGTACGAATAAACAAGGCATCAAATTCGAGCAAACGGATAGCATCATCTTCGGTTATCATCTCCACATGGATGTTCATTTTCTTAGCTACCTCCGTCAATTTGTGCAGAGCACCTTTATTGCTGGGAGGAAATTTCTCCTGTGGATCGACCAATACAGCGAGACTGTAACGGGAAGCCTTTGCCGACTTCGGTGCACGCCATATTTTCTTGTTAAAGTTATCCAGCGTATTGGCAAAGAAATCCTGCTCTGCATCATTAAGCTGATTCAGGGGAAGAAAATGAATGCCCTCGATCTGATTTCTGGGATGAGTATTCAAAGCCACTCTTAACAATGGGCAAGGGTAATTCTCGAAAATAAAACGCGCAATCCGTTCCAGACCTTTTTCCCGGCATTTGCCAAAGTAAATATTCAGGTACCAGATATCATCCTTGATGTCATTCTTCTGTATCCATTGATAACAAAGGGCTTGCAGACTACGGTCCATCCGCACCCCCGTTCCAGCCTCCATTTTGTTGATGATATCAACATCCGGAATGACTTTCTGTCCTCTCGTTTGGGCTAGCAGCGAACAGTAATACCCTTCAGAGTTATAGCTGTAATCATTGCTAAGATTAATAACTAACTTCCGGTCTTTCTCCACCGGCTTGTTTTTTAGATAGTCGGAAACAGTCAGGACACTACTTGTCTCATAATACGGTTTCCAGTCATCCAGATTATCCAACAGAATTAACACATTATTCATAATGGTTAAAAATTAAACCTACAAGAGGATATTAAGTAAATTGGGCGCAAATATAGACATATTATTCACTCCACATCACGCAATAGACCAAATTATTTTTGCAGTAAAAATCAGATAGGAAAAAAGAGGATTATTCGTATCTCATGGAGCTTGCCGGATTGATCTTAGTGATAAGAAATGAAGGACCAATCAACATCAATACAGATGCACACAAAGTGCCCAAATTAATCAAGATAAAAAGTAAAACATTAAAAGAAACTGGAACAGTATCTACATAATAAGTCGCCGGATCAAGTTTAAAGAATCCGAATTGAGACTGAAGGATACAGAATGCCAAGCCAATGGCATTGCCCCAAAACATTCCTTTGCCAATCAAAAAGACTGCAAACCAAAGAAAGGTTCTGCGAATCGTGAAATTATTGGCTCCCAATGCTTTTAAAATCCCAATCATATTGGTACGTTCGATGATAATAATCAATAAACCGGAAATCATGGTGAAGCCAGCAACTCCTATCATCAAAATCAGAATCACCCATACGTTCAAATCCAATAAATCAAGCCAAGCAAAGATTTGAGGATTCAGTTGTTCGATGTTACGCACATAATACACACCTCCCAACTCATCTTGCCTGTTGTCAATATCAGTTGCGATCTCATAGGTTATATCTTCCAGTCTATCATAATCTTTCACCTGTAATTCCACACCGGTCACCTGTTCCGGTTGCCAACCGTTCAAACGATTCACCAGATTAAGATCCGTCAGTAAAAAGAGGTTGTCGTATTCGGAGAAATTCGTCTGATAAATTCCGGCAATCGTCAGGCGACGAGCGCGAATATCATCCTGTATATAATAGGTATATATCTTATCTCCCAGTTTCAACTTCATTTTAGTTGCCAACGCTTTCGAGATAAGTACTTGATTGGTAGAAACTGAATCACTGAAAACAGGAATCTCCCCTTCTACCAAATACTCTTTTATAAAATGGGGGTCAAACTCCGGACCTACACCTTTCAACACCATTCCTTGAAAAGCGTCATCGGTCTTAATCATACCCGGTTTGGTAGAGAAACGCTGCACATGGCTTATCTCCGGATAATCAGCAAGAGCAGTCATCATACTGTCTCCTACCACAATGGGATGGGTTTCGTAAGAACTGACCGCATCCAAATTAGTTATCTGGATATGCGACCCGAATCCTATAACTTTATTTCTCACTTCACTTTTAAACCCGATGACTACCGCCACTGCAATAATCATTACGGCCAAACCAATAGCAATACCCGCCATGGCAATGAGGACCGCAGGACGTGACACCTGCTTTCCGCCATCGCTTTCACGATAGATACGCCGGGCTATGAAAAGTGATAAAGACATTTGTTTAAGTATTAGGTATTAAGTATTAAGTGTAGCAGCAACAAACACCCCAGAAACTACGGTTAATACTTAATACTAGAATTTATTCCGTTCTTCCCGGATACACTTCCAAAGCCTTCTGCAAGACAAAAAGTGCACGGGTTAAATCTTCTTTTTTCAATACGTAAGCAATACGAACCTCATTGATTCCAGATCCCGGAGTGGTATAGAAACCGGAAGCCGGAGCCATGAATACAGTCTGACCTTCATACTCAAAATCAGAAAGACACCATGCGCAGAACTTATCGGAGTCATCTACCGGAAGTTTGGCCACTGTATAGAAAGCTCCCATCGGAATGGGCGAATAAACACCGGGAATACGGTTCAAACCGTCAATCAGACATTTACGACGTTCTACATACTCATCATACGTTTCGCGTGAATATTCTTCCGGAGCATCCAAAGAAGCTTCTGCAGCAATCTGTCCAATCAACGGAGGACTTAAACGAGCCTGACAGAACTTCATGACAGCATCGCGTATCTCCTTGTTTTTGGTAATCAACGCACCAATGCGGATACCACATTCGGAATATCGTTTTGATACCGAATCAATCAGTACTACATTATTTTCAATACCTTCCAGATGGCAGGCAGAAATATATGGAGAACCGGTATATATAAACTCACGATATACTTCATCAGAGAAAAGGAATAAATCGTACTTCTTTACCAAGTCACGAATCTGATTCATTTCACGACGTGTATACAAATAACCGGTAGGATTGTTTGGGTTACAAATAAGAATCGCTTTCGTACGCTCATTAATCAGTTCTTCAAACTTCTCTACTTTCGGAAGGGAAAAGCCTTCTTCAATGGTCGTAGCAATAGTGCGAATCTTTGCTCCGGCAGAGATTGCAAATGCCATATAGTTAGCGTATGCAGGTTCCGGAACGATAATTTCATCTCCCGGATTCAGGCAGGAAAGGAAGGAAAAAAGTACGGCTTCCGAACCTCCCGATGTAATGATTATATCGTCTGCTGTAAGGTTGATATTGAACTTTGCATAATATCCCACTAATTTTTCGCGATAGCTACGATAACCTGCACTGGGGCTATATTCCAGCACTTTACGATCAATATTGCGTATCGCGTCAATCGCGGCCTGAGGAGTGGGCAGATCAGGCTGTCCGATGTTCAGGTGAAACACATGGACTCCGCGTTGCTTGGCAGCGTCTGCCAAAGGAGCCAGTTTTCTGATAGGAGATGCAGGCATCTCGTTTCCGCGAATGGATATGGTTGGCATAATTTTAACTACAAATTACTAATTACTATTTACTTTTTCTACTTGGAGCTGCAAATGTACGCAATAATTTGAATACAGAGACATAAAAACTTTAAAAACCTTAGCAAGGTTAAAATCGTTATGGTAAATTGAAAAGAAAGCTATACATTTGTCATACGGAAAACTTAAAACAATATCATAATGACCATACACCTTATCTCATTCGCTTCAATACTTCACAAACAAGTCTCGCTACGTAGCTCGCACGAAGCTATTTTGAGCGAGATTGAAAAATATTATACTGTAAAGTTCGTCGACCATCAAGATATGGACAAACTTAGTAGTGACGATTTCAAAATCATTTTCGTCGCTACCGGTGGGGTGGAAAGACTGGTCATACAGCATTTCGAAAACCTCCCTCGCCCCGCCATTTTACTGGCAGACGGCATGCAGAATTCTCTTGCTGCCGCACTGGAAATTTCCACCTGGTTACGGGGACGCGGAATGAAAAGTGAAATTCTGCACGGTGAATTACCGGCTATCATCTTACGTATCCATACACTTTATAATAATTTCCAGGCACAACGTTCCTTGTTCGGCAAACGTATCGGAGTCATTGGAAGTCCTTCTTCCTGGTTAGTTGCCAGTAACGTGGATTATCTGTTGGCAAAACGTCGTTGGGGAATCGAGTATGTAGATATTCCATTGGAACGGATTTATGAACAATTTAAACACATTACGGATGACCAAGTCGGAGCATCATGCGCGGCTGTAGCATCGCAAGCTCTTGCCTGCCGCGAAGGAACTCCCGAAGATTTAATCAAAGCGATGCGATTATACCGGGCGATAAAAAAGGTCTGTCAGGAAGAAAATCTGGAAGCGCTGACATTAAGCTGTTTTAAACTGATTGAACAAATCGACACTACCGGATGCGTGGCATTATCTTTATTGAATGATGACGGGATAATAGCAGGTTGTGAAGGAGACCTTCAATCTGTATTTACACTATTAGCAGTTAAAGCACTTACAGGTAAGGATGGATTTATGGCAAATCCTTCCATGATTAATTCCCGTACGAATGAGCTAATATTGGCACATTGCACCGTAGGTCTCAAACAAACGGAGAGATATATTATCCGCAATCACTTTGAAACAGAAAAAGGAATTGCCATACAAGGGCTACTTCCGACGGGGGATGTAACGATCATAAAATGTGGCGGTGAATGTCTGGATGAATATTACTTGTCTACAGGAACATTGACTGAAAACACTAATTATATTAATATGTGCCGTACACAAGTGCGCATCCGCATGAATACTCCGGCCGAATACTTCTTAAAGAATCCACTGGGAAATCATCATATTATGCTTCATGGTAACTATGAAGATACGTTGAACGAGTTTTTCCAGGCAAATGCTTGCAAGAGGACGGAATAAAGGCATCTATAAAAAAAGAAAGATTTATGATAGGAGAAATTACATGTGCTATAAATAGAGTTGAAGAGCAAATAGAGCAGCTCTTTGACGAAAAAGAGGAGTTTATCATGGCCTATGAAGATGCGCTACCTAGAACTATGTATCTGAAGAAGTTGACTGAAATTGATTCACGAATAGACGAGCTAAAGAAAACGTTGATTTCGTTGAATGAAGAGAAACAAGAGATCCTGGATATGGAATAACTTATCCTATGGGAATATCTTCCCATTTCCCCCCATGCCATTCTACCACCGAAGTAAAACCTGCTTTCTTCAAAGCGGCTAACCCTTCGAAGCGGGCATTGTTTATTCTTTCAGGGTAGTGCGCATCACTATTCACCTGTACCCGAATACCCAATTCTTTCAGGAAAGGGAAATAACGTTCATTCGGATAGAATGTACCCAGCTCATGATAAGACTTGGTATTGATTTCCACCATATAACCACGTGCGGCAATCACCGCGAAGTAATCGCGGACCAACGTGTCATACCATGCTTCATCAAGCAAACCCGGACGATAACAGGAAGCGTTATAATGCATCTTGTCAGCATGACCGACAATATCAAATCCTCCCAGCTCTACCATACGGAGCAGGTTCTTATAATAAAGGTGGACAACAGAATCCAAGTCACCATCGAAGTGCCTGTCTACCAATTGACGGAAAAGATCTGCCGGGGTATCAATATCTACGATTTTCCCTTCTGGAGAATACAACATATGCACAGAACCTATCCGGTAGTCAAGTGGTAGTTTTTGAAAACAAGGCAAAGAGGGATTGTTTTCTTCATTCAGGTAGTCAATTTCGAGACCGATGGCAAGCTCTATCTTACCTGCATATTTCTTTTTCAGACGAGAGAATTCGGAAAGGTAATCTTCCATTCTATCCCACTCCATCGTCCATGCGGTAGAAAATGGTAGTGGAGCATGAGAAGAAATGCCATAAGAAGTAAACCCTTCGCTGATAGCAAAACGAATAAAATCGTCCATATTGGCTCGTCCGTCGCAATACAGGCAGTGGCTATGATAATTGGTTAGGTTTGTCATACTAGGTTATATTGTCTGGGGGTATATTATCATTATTTGGTTATCCGGGAATATAATAAACTATACTTGTGCCATCGAAGTGGCACAACTGTGCCAGCATGTTGGCACTGCTACGCCAAAGAGGTGGCACAAAGGTGCCAATATAGTGGCACGAATCAGCCTTCTATTTCGCTAAGTTCCAACCAACGCATTGTCTTTTCGTCAATCATATCATTGACTTCGGGCAAACGTTTTGACTTTTCAGTCAATTCGTCAACGGAAAGTGTGCCGCTACAAAGAAGTTCCTCAATTTGTGTTTTTTCAGCTTCCAGTTCGGCGATTTCTTTTTCCAGTTGCTCGAATTCACGCTTTTCTTTAAAGCTCATCTTACGCTTGTCGTTCAGACGGACACGGGCGGTCTTTTCTTCCTGCGGCTTCTCTGCTTCTTTCTCTTTTTGTTCCTTTGCTTCTTTCCAGTTACGATAATCACTATAATTTCCGGGGAAGTCACGAATATCTCCCTGTCCGTTGAATACCATCAGGTGATCTACTACTTTATCCATAAAGTAACGGTCATGGGAAACGACAATCACACAGCCTTTGAAGTTTTGGAGATATTCTTCGAGCACATTCAGCGTGATAATATCGAGGTCATTGGTAGGCTCATCCAATACCAGGAAGTTAGGATTACGCATCAGGATGGTACAAAGGTAAAGACGGCGACGTTCTCCCCCACTCAATTTATAGACATAACTATGCTGGGTTTCAGGAGTAAACAGGAAATGCTGCAGAAATTGAGAAGCAGTCAGCTTCTTTCCATTGCCCAATTCGATGACTTCGGCAATATCCTGTATCACATCAATTACTTTCATCTGTTCGTCAAACTGAAGTCCGTCCTGCGAATAATAACCGAAACGAACTGTTTCGCCAATATCCACTGTTCCGCTATCAGGCTTGACTTGTCCCATCAATATCTTGATAAAAGTAGATTTTCCGGTTCCGTTATTTCCTACAATTCCCATCTTCTCATAACGAGAGAAGATATAAGAGAAATCATCCAGAATCTTCAGATCTCCGAAACTCTTGAAAAGATGGTCGGCTTCGAATATCTTGCTTCCGATATACGATGCTTTCACTTCCAGCTTTACATTATCAGTATTAAAACGCTGCTTCGCAACCTTTTCCAATTCGTAGAAAGCATCTTCCCGGTAACGAGCCTTATGTCCGCGTGCCTGCGGCATCCGGCGCATCCAGTCGAGTTCTGTACGATACAGATTATTGGCACGCTCTATTTCCACGCTCTTAGATTCAATACGTTCCTGACGCTTTTCGAGATAATAGCTGTAGTTACCTTTATATTGGTAGATTTGTTGATTGTCTATTTCGATAATCTCGGAGCAAACACGATCAAGGAAGTAACGGTCGTGAGTCACCATCAGCAGGCTAAGGTTGGTACGACGCAGGTAATCTTCCAACCATTCGGTCATATCCAAGTCCAGATGGTTGGTCGGCTCATCAAGGATTAACAGATCCGGTTCGGTAATCAAAGCGTTTGCCAAAGCAACACGCTTCAGCTGTCCGCCGGACAGTTGCTTCACTTTCTGATCGAAATTACGGATTTTAAGTTGTGAAAGGATTTGCTTGGCTTTCTGTTCATACTCCCAAGCTTTCTCCTGATCCATACGTGCCAAGAGGTTTTCCAATCCCGGATGACCTTCGGTTTCCATGCAGCGTTCGTACTCCTTTATCAATTCCACCGTGCTGTTACCATGATGGAAACAGGCTTCGAGCACTGTCAGTTCTTCGGGATATTGCGGATCCTGTTCCAGGTAATCCACCCGAAGATCACGACGAAAAACAATATTACCGCTATCATAACCTTCCTTTCCGGCAATGATATTCAGTAAGGTAGTCTTTCCACTACCGTTCTTTGCTATTAATCCTACCCGCTGACCTTCGGCAATGCCCAAAGATACATTTTCAAAAAGAACCAAGTCACCGAAAGACTTGGTCAGGTTATCTATCTGTAAATAAGGTACTGCCATTTTAATCCAAACACTTCTTATATTCTTCTATTACATTGCAAGGCTCTCCCGCCTTTACTTTACTCCAAACGAGCTTCATCGGGTCGATGGTCCGATCTTTATATTGGAGAACAGGAGCTTCCCGGTTGCCGTCAATCAACGTTTTCCATTCCATGCCATCCACTTCATTTGCCAGAATTGCACAAACAGTGATACCAATAGCCAACCATTCCTCTTTCTTTTTCAAACCAATCTTACCGCTGTCAATCACTTGTTGAAGTTTCTCCAAGTCCTCTTCTATTCCTTGAAAATCCTTTTTCAGTTCCTGCTTCACAGTAGATACCACCCATTCATATCCCTCATTAATCAAATAAATTTCAGAAAGACGTACAGGAATCAATTCAGCAGGATACTTCTGCCCTTCTTTACGTACCTCCAAAGTAGCGATTACATCTTCCGCCTCCTTCACAACTCCACCTTTAGGCACGGTGAAAGAACATTCAAAAGCAATATCGTCAACGCCTGTAATCCACAAATGGGAAGTATAATAAGTTCCCTCCTCCTGAAACATTTCTTTACTATACGCACATTCCCACGTTCCGACTTTCACCAATGAAGCCGAATCGTTCTCTTTCAGTTCCTGCCGGATGGCATCTTTGCCATAACCGGCTTTTCCTTTAAATGCGGATATACGAAAATTCCCCGTCCATACATCGGGATTATAGAAAAGAAAAGAGCCTTCGCCATCTTCAAACTCATTCCAGTCTGATGGATAGTTCATAGAAAACCATGCTCCGGGAGAGATAAATTTCTTGCCTTGCATCCTTTTACTTTAAATGATTACTTGGCAAAAATACAAAAAAAAGTAATTAGTGGTTAGTGATTAGTGATTAATTCCATTCGGAAAGAAAGTGCTAACCACTAGCCGTTAATCACTAAATCACTAAACGTTAATCACTAAATCTACTTTCCTATTGGCTGTATTTTCCTCCGCACATCTTTAGAAATCTCCAGAAACATATAATTCAATTTCCCGGAATGAATACCTTCTTCGTTCTCCTTATACTTCTTATTAGCATATTGCTTCGATTTCTCGAAAGTCAATAGCGACATTTCATTCTGCGACTTGCCTACCATTGTGGAGTCCAGCTGTTCATCCGGGAAAAAGTCATCCAGATCGACATCACCAATCATTGTTGTTTCCAGGAAGTTCTTATCAGTATGTGAATTATCGGTATAATACCCCACAAACATGTGTCCCGGCGTACGTACCAGAATAGGATCGATATTTATAGCCCGAAGCAGTGATGCAAACAGTACGCTACCGTCCACA
This sequence comes from Bacteroides sp. D2, assembly GCF_025147085.1. Lineage (NCBI taxonomy): Bacteria > Pseudomonadati > Bacteroidota > Bacteroidia > Bacteroidales > Bacteroidaceae > Bacteroides > Bacteroides sp. D2. The sequence goes on from NZ_CP102261.1 coordinate 6,130,683, forward strand.
CAATTAATCTGCGAAGATTCCAGTGCATCATCAAACGTACGAACCCGCTGCGAGAAAACAACATTGCTCGAAAGGCTGGTGTTGGAAACAGAACTGTAACGGAATTTGCGTTTCTGCAATATATTCCAGAGAGCATACACCTGCTTGTCCACCGCCCCTTTAGCCTTACTCTGATAGCCTAAGAAGCGATTGACAATACGAGTATTCAGTGCTTCGCGAAGCAACTGGTCAATCATCGGATTCTCTTCATTGACATAGGCAGCAAAGAAAATACTTGTATCATGGAATTTGGTTCCATTCGATACATACCCCAACAGACATTCATTGATACTGCGCACAGAGAATGTACGCACCCGTTGCCCCAGATCTTTTCCATTCATCTCGACAGTAATAGCCACACTTACCGGTTCTGCCTGCACCTCATTTTTCAGAGCTTCATAGTTCCAGATGATATCAGGATAAATCGTATATTCCGTTCGAGGCTTGTTTAGTACAAATTCCGACACCGAACGGGAGAAAAAAGGCGTTTCAGCCACTTCAATCCGTACCCGGCTATAGGCTGTCTTCGACTTCACCCGAACAGCAATACACGATTTCGGATTCCCCAAATAATTAGAATCCGACGGAACAATCACCTGCACATCAGTAGTGGCAACAGACAAAATCGCTGACGGAAATATATTCCCGCCCAGATCATCCACAATCTCAAAACCGGAATTGAATGAAGTATATTTAAACACAGACATACCGCCAAGGAGAATTAACAGTACCACCACCGATCCTATTATTTCTTTCCGATGCCGTTTTAAGTCAATTTTTATCATTATTTGTAGTTTCTATAATCAAACGTTTCTATTGTATCTCGCTAACAAAGATAACAAATAGTGAGCGGTTTTTCCTCTTACAATCAACAAAAACTTCCATATTCCTCATCAATTCTCGGAATTCCCGGAATGTAACACGATTGTAACGTCCGTTTCATCTGCCCGTAACAAAGTCTCCTCATCTTTGCAAAGGATAAAATAAAAACGTAACTTTGTCATATCACATTAATACATACATCTTATGAACGATTACCGTATTCTAGTTGTCGACGATGAAGAAGACCTCTGTGAGATTCTGAAATTCAATCTTGAAAACGAAGGTTATGAAGTTGATACTGCAAACTCTGCTGAAGAAGCAATGAAGATGGACATCAGCAGCTATCACTTGATTCTCCTCGATGTGATGATGGGAGAAATCTCCGGATTCAAAATGGCGAACATCCTGAAAAAAGACAAGAAAACAGCTAAAGTGCCTATTATCTTTATCACAGCAAAAGATACCGAAAACGATACTGTGACCGGATTCAACCTGGGAGCAGACGATTATATTTCAAAACCTTTCTCGCTGCGTGAAGTCATCGCCCGTGTGAAAGCCGTATTAAGACGCACAGTAACAACGGAAACGGAAAGAGTCCCCGAACGTCTTACTTATCAGTCGCTCGTTATTGACATCACAAAGAAAAAAGTAAGTATCGACGATGAAGAAGTGCCATTGACCAAAAAAGAATTTGAGATCTTGCTTCTGCTGGTACAGAATAAAGGACGTGTATTTTCCCGTGAAGACATCCTGGCCCGCATCTGGAGTGACGAAGTGTACGTGCTCGACCGTACTATCGACGTAAACATCACCCGTCTACGTAAAAAGATTGGGGTATACGGCAAATGCATTGTCACCCGTCTCGGATATGGATACTGTTTTGAAGCTGAATAAATAATTATGCCGAATTAAATAGTTATTATGAACCTGCCTGTAACTCAAAAGCATTTTCTTTCTTTTAGCCGAAAACTTTTCCTTTCGGTTATTTCACTATTCCTGGTATTTGCCATTTGTTTTATTGCGTACCAGTATCAACGTGAACGGGAATATAAAATAGAACTGCTAAACACCAAACTGCAAGATTACAATAGCAGGCTCTACGAACAACTGGAGAATCAACCTCTTGACAGTGAAATCATCGACGGTTATATCAATAACCATATCCTGGAAGACTTGCGTGTAACCCTTATTGATGCTCAAGGAAATGTTGTTTACGACAGCTATCCAAGTCATAATAACCAGATGGAGAACCACCTGAACCGTCCGGAAGTACAGAAAGCCATAAAACATGGCAACGGATATGATGTACGCCGTACTTCCGAGACAACCGGAGTTCCCTATTTCTATTCGGCCACTCATTATAAAGATTATATTGTCCGTTCGGCTTTACCTTACAATGTCAGCCTCATCAACAACCTGCAAGCAGACCCGCACTATTTATGGTTTACCGTAATCGTGACCTTATTATTAATGATTATCTTCTACAAATTCACCAACAAACTGGGGACTTCCATCAGCCAGCTCCGTGAATTTGCGATGCGCGCCGACCGGAACGAGCCTATCGAAATGGCTATGCAATCCGCCTTCCCGCACAACGAACTGGGAGAAATATCACAGCACATCATTCAAATCTACAAACGACTGCACGAAACCAAAGAAGCTCTCTACATTGAACGTGAAAAGCTAATCACCCACCTTCAAATCTCACACGAAGGACTAGGTATATTTACTAAAGACAAAAAAGAGATTCTTGTCAACAATCTTTTCACCCAATACAGCAACCTGATTTCAGACTCCAACCTGGAAACAACAGAAGAAGTCTTTGCCATCAGCGAACTGCAAGAGATCATTCATTTTATCAATAAGAATCAGCAAGAACGTTCGAGAGGAAAAGGTGAAAAACGAATGTCTGTCACCATCAATAAGAATGGACGGACATTTATCGTAGAATGTATCATCTTCCAGGATGCCAGCTTCGAGATTTCCATCAACGACGTTACCCAGGAAGAAGAACAGGTTAGACTCAAACGCCAACTGACCCAGAATATCGCCCATGAGTTGAAAACTCCCGTCAGCAGTATCCAAGGGTATTTGGAAACCATTGTCAGCAATGAAAATATTCCACGCGAGAAGATCAACGTATTCCTCGAACGTTGTTATGCACAAAGCAACCGTTTAAGTCGGTTATTACGCGACATCTCCGTACTCACCCGCATGGATGAAGCCGCCAACATGATCGACATGGAACGGGTAGACATCAGTGTGTTGGTAGGTAACATCATCAACGAAGTATCGTTGGAGCTTGACGAAAAACATATTACAGTCGTCAACTCCTTAAAGAAGAGTATACAAATCAAAGGAAATTACTCACTACTTTATTCCATCTTCCGTAATCTAATGGACAATGCCATCGCATACGCCGGAAGTAATATCCAGATCAATATCAACTGTTTCCGTGAAGATGAGAATTTCTACTATTTCAGCTTTGCCGACACAGGTATTGGAGTATCTCCCGAACATCTGAATCGTCTCTTCGAACGTTTCTACCGGGTAGACAAAGGTCGTTCACGGAAAGTAGGTGGAACAGGACTGGGATTAGCTATTGTGAAGAACGCCGTCATCATCCACGGTGGCAGCATCTCCGCCAAGAACAATCAGGGAGGCGGGCTGGAATTTGTATTTACATTGGCAAAGGAGAAGTAAAATCAGGAGTTACCTGCAAAACTTGTCTAATCAAAAAAACTAACAGAAGAGAACGCAGCAAAATAAAAGGAAGAAAAATTCTTTGAATAAAGTAGAAAGGACATTATCTTTGTCACCAATGTAATCTACATAAATTCAATGTAATAATTGTTAGTTATGAAAACAAACATCCATATTCTTCCAGCTATATGCATCCTTTGCTTTTGTGCCTGCAAAAGCGGCAACGCTTCCAGTCTGAACAAAAATGATGTAATACAAGACACCATTAAAACCTTTACATTGCCTGCCATCCCCCCAATGATGACAGCCCCGGAACAACGGGCAGACTTTCTGGTAAAACACTATTGGGATAACGTCAACTTCGCCGACACTAATTACATCCACCACCCCGAAGTGACCGAACAAGCTTGGGCGGATTATTGTGACATACTGAATCACGTCCCGTTGGAAACTGCACAAGAAGCCATGCGGAAAACAATCGAACAAACGAATGTAGACAAAAAAGTATTCACCTACATCACCGACCTGGCGGATAAATATTTATACGACCCCAACTCCCCCATGCGTAACGAAGAATTCTATATTCCCGTATTAGACGCCATGTTAGCTTCTCCCTTGTTAGAGGAAATTGAGAAAGTACGTCCTAAAGCCCGCCGGGAATTAGCACAGAAAAACCGTATCGGAACCAAAGCCCTGAACTTCAGCTACACATTAGCTTCCGGCGCACAAGGCTCCCTCTATCAACAGCAAGCCGACTATATCCTCCTATTCATCAACAACCCCGGCTGTCATGCCTGCACAGAAACAATAGATGCCCTGAAAAACGCACCTATCATCAACCGACTTTTGGGACAAAAGAAACTAACAGTCCTCTCTATCTACCCTGACGAAGAGTTGGACGAATGGAGAAAACACCTGAATGAATTCCCCAAAGAATGGATCAACGGATACGACAAGAAATTTGCCATCAAAGAACAACAACTATATGATTTGAAGGCTATTCCTACCCTCTACCTTTTAAACAAGGAAAAGATCGTGCTCCTAAAAGACGCCACCGCACAAGCTATCGAAGAATACCTAACTAATATTGAATTAAAGTAAAAACGGTGCAGAAATGAACTAATTCATTTCTGCACTGATTGTAATTATTCCCTTTATGTGCTATAATTATTCCGGAGTTATACTAAATATAATCACTCCGGATACATATATTTATTCGTCGGACTATAGTCCGACGCAAAGTTAACTATAGTCTTTCTTTCGAAGCACTATAGTCCAACGAAAGAGAGACTATAGTTCGACGAATTAATATATGCATATCGAGATATTATTTTCTACAGAATTGGAATGTAAATTTAGTACTTGAATTCCTTGTCTAAAACATTTGATTCATATCGGTGCAGTAAGGAACAAAATAGGTGGATGCCGCTGCATCCACCTATAAGAAACTACCAATTATGTTTCAATAAATCTGTTTCATACGTCCAACGTTGGACATAGACAAAGATACTTTTTAAAAGCTAATCTTATGTCAAACAAATAAAAAAAGGCGGGCAACTCAATACCCGCCTCTAAAATCCGCTAATTTGGTAAATTTTGTAATAAGTGGCAGTCTCATTTACAAAAATACAAAAAATATCGAAGAAAACAAGTAAGAAGCAACAAATAATCGGTCCTTGCACGACTCCTCCAATCTCGTTCTTTTTGGTTCTTTTTCTTTCGTATCAAGACGAAAGAAAAAGAACATCCCCCAACTTGGAAAAAACAAATAAACTCCCTATCTTTGTCGCGCATTGGTTTGCGACTCCCATGCGGGGGAAGCAATTAAAAGGGAATCAGGTGTAAATCCTGAACAGTCCCGCTGCTGTAAGTTCCATGCATGTTACAAGCAATTCACTCATTGCCACTGGAGACTAATCTGGGAAGGCGTTTGTAACAGGAATAAGTCAGAAGACCTACCATGCAATTATGTTTCACTGCTTTCGAGGAAAAAGCGTTGAGTCTAATGAACCGGACAAGTCGTCTATCATTTCATTCATCACTCTAATTCAGAGAAAGTGTGTTAAAACGAATAAACTCTGCCAAGTTTATTTATGCGTGTCCGGTCGAAGGGATTTCGCCCGGACACTTTTAAATAGCAACAGACAGAAAAAGAACTAAATGAAAGAGAGAACATTTAAGAAAATGATCTTTGCAGTATTCTGCTGCCAATTCTTATCCATACCACTTTTTGCACAACAGCAAAAGGTAGATACGACACATACATATTCTATTCCTGAAGTAACTGTATCAGATATCTATCAGACTCGCGAAGTACGTTCTACCGCTCCCCTGCAAGTATTCTCCAAAGACGCTCTGAAAAACCTGCACGCCCTGCAAGTATCCGACGCAGTGAAACACTTTGCCGGAGTGACCGTAAAAGACTACGGAGGTATTGGCGGACTAAAAACTGTATCCATACGAAGCTTGGGAGCACAACATACCGCTGTTGGCTATGACGGAATAGCCCTAACCGATTGCCAAACGGGACAAATCGACATCGGGCGTTTCTCACTCGATAACGTTGACCAACTCTCTTTAAGCAATGGTCAAAGCGACAACATTTTCCAGCCCGCCCGCTTCTTTGCAGCAGCAGGTATACTGAATATACAAACCCTCACTCCCCGATTTGAGAAAGAAAAAACAACCAATATAAGTGCATCTTTCAAAACCGGTTCATGGGGGCTGGTCAATCCCTCCATACTATTAGAACAACAATTAAACTCCAAATGGACGGTATCAGCCAATGGTGAATGGATGTCTTCCGATGGACATTATCCATATACCCTACACTATGGAGATGCAAAAGAAGATCTGACCTCTCGTGAAAAGCGAAAGAATACAGATGTGCAGACTTTTCGTGCTGAAGCGGGACTTTATGGCATTTTTTCAGATAAAGAGCAATACCGACTTAAAGCATACTATTTTCAGTCGTCCAGAGGATTACCCAAAGCCACCACTCTTTACAATGACCATTCTCTACAACAATTGTGGGATAAAAATACATTTGTGCAAAGCCAATACAAAAAAGAATTCAGCCGCCAATGGGTATTCCAATCTTCTGCCAAATGGAACTGGAGTTATCAGCGTTATTTGGACCCAGACACTCCAAATTCTAAAGGTAAGACAGAAAACAGTTATTATCAACAAGAGTATTACCTCTCTGCTTCTGTCCTCTACCGGATGTTGGACAATCTTTCATTCTCTCTTTCTACAGATGGAAGCATCAATACAATGAATGCTAATCTTAATGAGTTTGCACAACCTACACGTTATTCATGGTTGACAGCTCTTGCGGGGAAGTACATGAATGATTGGCTAACAATCTCCGCATCAGCTTTAGCAACAATTATAAACGAGGATGTAAAAGAAGGGGGTAGTGCCGGCAACCATCGTAAATTAACACCGTATATAAGTGCTTCATTCAAACCATTTTATCACGAAGAATTCCGTATTCGCTTCTTTTATAAAGACATTTTCCGTTTACCTAGTTTCAATGATTTATATTATCAGGAAGTGGGAAACACTAAATTAAGACCGGAAAACGCACGACAATATAACGTAGGTCTGACATATAGCAAAAACGTATGTCCGTTCTTACCTTATTTATCTGCTACAATCGATGCATATTACAACAAGGTGACAGATAAAATCATCGCCTACCCAACTAAGAATCTTGCCGTATGGAGTATGAGAAATTTGGGTGAGGTTGAAATCAAAGGAATTGACGCCACAGGTAGTTTATCTCTTCAGCCCTGGGAAAGAATCCGTATTAATCTCTCCGGTAATTATACCTACCAACAAGCTTTGGATATAACTAATTCTGACCCCACTACCGAAGCAGGGAGGACTTACAAACATCAGATAGCTTATACTCCCCGTGTATCCGGTTCAGGACAAGCCGGTATCGAAACACCGTGGATCAATTTTTCGTATTCATTCCTCTTCTCCGGGAAACGGTATGTGCAGAATGAAAATATAGCCGAGAATAGTATGGAGGGTTATAGCGATCATAGTATTTCAATAAGTCGCAGTTTTCACATTCTAAAAACTCATACTTCAGTCAGCGTAGAAGTACTAAACATAGCCAACAAAAACTATGAGATTGTGAAAAACTTCCCCATGCCAGGGCGCTCCGTCAGAGCAACTTTAAATATTAAATATTAAGAATAAAAGCAGGTAAATTATGAATATAAGAACAAAAATATTATATATATGTCAGACACTATTTTGCGCATTCCTGCCACTCTTCGTAGCCTGCGATGACTTAGAAGACAAGCCGACTTCAACAACCATAGATGGTAATATTACAGAAACCGGAACAGCCGAAATATACATATTAAGTGAAGGTTTGTTCAACTTGAACAATAGTTCATTAGCTAAATATTCATTCAAAAGCAACAAACTAGTCAAAAACTATTTTAAAGACTTGAATAAGCGTGGGTTAGGTGATACAGCCAACGACATTGCACTCTACGGAAGTAAATTGTATATTGTAGTGAATGTATCGAGTACCATTGAAGTGATTGACTTCCAAACAGGTATATCGATCAAACAAATCCCTATGTTTACAGATAATGGAAGTTCCAGACAACCACGCCATATCGCTTTCTATGAAAACAAAGCATATGTATGTTCGTTTGATGGAACAGTAGCACGTATTGATACGACTTCGCTGCAAATAGAAAGTTTCACAAAAGCCGGAAGAAATCCGGAAAACATTTGTGTGAAGAATAAGAAATTGTATGTCTCCAACTCTGGAGGATTAGACTATTCGGAAGGATTAGGGGTAGATAATACAGTCTCCGTTATCGACATCGCATCTTTCACCGAAATAAAAAAGATAGAAGTTGGTCCTAACCCCGGCTGTATTTTACCAGGACCAGACGAAGCGGTCTATGTGGCAACTTATGGAAGCAATATTGCAGACGGAGATTTTAACTTTGTGAAGATTAATAGCCAGACGGACGAAGTAGAACGCATTTATAACGAAAAAGTGATGAACTTTGCCATCGATAATAACAACATAGCTTATCTATATAATTATAATTACAATACCGAAGCATCGTCTATCAAAGTACTAAACTTAAGAACCGGAGAGACGATACGGGAGAATTTCATCACAGATGGAACTAAGATTAGTACTCCATATAGCATTAATGTCAACCCTTATAGTGGTAATGTGTATATCACAGAAGCATATAGCTATACGATAACCGGAGATGTATTATGTTTCAATACAAACGGTCAACTATTATTCAGATTAAACCGTATCGGTCTCAATCCCAACAATGTCATATTTAGCCAAAAAGCATCGACTGGTGATAGTGACGGAGAAGAATCCGACCCGAATGCCCCCTCTGCTTTTGCCAATAAAGTATTGGACTACAATCCGGCTCCCAGTCAATATATGAATACTGTTACCACAGCTTATAAAGAGAATTATACCGCTGAAGAGGTTAGAAAATATGCAGAAGAACAATTGAAAGATACCGATCTATGCTTGATTAGTCTTGGAGCATATGGTGGCTATATCACAGTAGGATTCGATCATACCGTTCCTAATGTCCCGGGTGAATACGATCTTAAGATATATGGTAACGCATACTATGATATGTTCGGAACATTGACCGGTGCTCTCGGGGGAAGCTCTGAACCAGGTATTGTATTAGTGTCCAAAGACACTAATGGAAATGGATTAGCAGATGATGAATGGTATGAACTGGCAGGAAGTGAATATAACTCTCCTGCTACGACCAAAAATTATACAATCACATATTATCGCCCATCCTCTCCGAAAGAAGATGTTAAGTGGACTGACAATAAAGGTAATGAAGGATATGTATATCGGAATGATTACCATACAACAAATTCTTATTACCCAGCATGGATAAAGGAAGATCAAATCACATTCCATGGAAGTCGTCTGAAAGATAATACAGTGAATGAACCGCGTGAAAATATGCCCGAACATTGGGTGGGTTATTGTTATGCCTGGGGATATGCCGATAATCATCCAAATGGAGAAGAACAATGTAAATTCAAAATAGACTGGGCAGTAGATAAGAACGGAAATCCTGTCGTATTAGATGGAATCGATTTTGTAAGAATCTATACAGCAGTCAACCAAAGTAGTGGATGGATGGGAGAAATCTCCACAGAGCTACAGGCCGTTGAAGATTTACATTTCAAGAAATAGAAAGACAATAAACTATATATAATTTATTAATTTAAGAAAAATGAAGAAAATGAAATTCTTAATCAGCCAACTTTATCTGTTGGCATTATTCGCACTGCCATTTGTTTCAACATCATGTAGTGATGACGATGACAATAGCACAAAAATAGAAATTACCAGTTTAGGTGTAGAAGATGGAACTACTATAGTAACAGGACAAATTATTCAACTTGAAGCTCAATTAAGTAACCCACAAGGAGAAGTTCATTACTCATGGTCAACAGCTGGAAAGGAAGTCTCTACCCAAAGCACTTATACTTTTCAAAGTGATGTCACAGGAACTCACACGATAACGCTAACTGTAACAGCCAACAATGAAGCGCAGGAAAAAAGTATTAATATAATAGTCGTTAAACCACCATTCTATGTTATTAATGAAGGTCAAGGCAAAGGTTCTGTTAATAGATACAAACAGGAACAATGGCAATATAATATAGTAGAAGGACTAGGAGTAACTTCAACTGTAGGTATTATCAATAACGGTTACATGTACATCGTTAGTAAAAAAAGTCCTTTCCTTGTTAAAATGAATTTGGAAAATAACCAAGTTGTAAATAAGATAGAAGCCGGGTTGGACCAAAATGCACAAGGACAAAACTTTTGCATTGTTAACAATGAAACTGGTATTCTTACAACTAGTAATGGAGCATTCAAAGTTAATTTAAAGCAATTGACATTAGGTGAAAAGTTATCAGGTTTAGATGCAGTTAGTAGCGATAACGAAGATGTATATAAAACAGACAAATACATATTCATTAGCAGCAAAAACACAATTAAAGTATATAATACCAATGATCTTTCCTTTAAACAAGACATAGCCTACCAAATAAAAACAGGATTCGCCCAAACCAAGGATGGTACATTATGGGCCGCAAATGGTAACAAATTAATTAAAATCAATGTAGAGACATTAGATCATGAAGAAGTTGAATTACCTAACGGACTAAGTGTTTTTTATAACCAGTGGGCCTATACTCCTACAGGATTATGTGCATCTATAACAGAGAATGCATTATATTTAGTACAAATGGTTGAAGAAGGTTACAGTGTATATGGTAAGAACATTTATAAATATAATGTAGAAACAAAAAATGCTACCCTATTCTTCTCTGCTCCTGCTGCTGATAAATCGGTATATGGAGCAGGTGTTCAAGTCGATCCCAGAAATGGAGATGTATACATTATCTATACAGAAGACGGATGGTCGACACATTATTTAAATACTAATATTTACATAGCAAATGGAGTCACTGGTACTCAGAAAGAAGTAATTGATTATACTGGAACTTATTGGTTCCCATCGACTATAGCCTTTCAATAAACATAGTACTACATTAGAAATTATCCTATAATTTTAAAGAGTCAGATATTCCCAATGGAAGTCTGACTCTTTTCATTTCTCCATCCACTATATTTTGATTTCCTACTATTTCACAAAGAGGCATCCGCATCAGCCACAACTTACAAAAAGTCATCATATATTTGTTAATCACGCAGATTTTAGCTACATTCGTCGATCTAAACTATAAATCTACAACAATGGAATTACCTTTTGCTGAATCATGGAAAATCAAGATGGTAGAACCCATCCGGAAAAGCACACGTGAAGAGCGTGAGCAATGGATTAAAGAAGCACATTATAATGTCTTTCAGCTCAAATCAGAACAAGTTTATATAGATCTCATCACCGACTCGGGAACCGGAGCGATGAGTGACCGCCAATGGGCGGAAATGATGCTAGGTGATGAAAGCTATGCCGGAGCAACCTCATTCTTCAAGTTGAAAGAGATGATTACGAAACTAACAGGATTTGAATACATCATACCAACCCATCAGGGACGTGCCGCTGAAAATGTTCTTTTCTCTTATTTGGTACATGAAGGAGACATTGTGCCCGGCAACTCACATTTTGACACCACCAAAGGGCACATCGAGGGACGTCATGCCATCGCATTAGACTGCACCATCGATGCAGCCAAACAAACCCAACTAGAAATACCGTTTAAAGGAAATGTAGACCCTGATAAATTACAGAAAGCCCTCACAGAATACGCTGAACGGATTCCTTTTATCATCGTCACCATCACCAACAATACAGCCGGAGGACAACCCGTCTCCATGCAAAACCTGTACGAAGTACGTGCCATCGCCGACAAATATGGCAAACCCGTACTTTTCGACTCTGCACGTTTTGCCGAGAATGCCTACTTCATCAAAATGCGCGAAGAAGGTTACCGAGACAAAACTATCAAAGAAATCACACGGGAAATGTTCTCTCTTGCCGATGGCATGACAATGAGCGCCAAGAAAGACGGAATCGTCAATATGGGCGGATTTATTGCCACGCGGCGTGCAGACTGGTATGAAGGTGCAAAAGGCTTCTGTGTACAATACGAAGGCTATCTTACCTACGGAGGCATGAATGGACGGGATATGAACGCCCTCGCCATCGGACTGGACGAAAACACCGAATTCGACAACCTCGAAACACGTATCAAACAAGTGGAATACCTGGCAAAGAAACTGGATGAATACGGAATCCCTTACCAACGTCCGGCCGGAGGACACGCCATCTTCATTGATGCGCCTAAAGTGCTGACACATGTTCCTCAAGAAGAATTCCCGGCGCAGACGCTAACCGTAGAGCTCTACCTGGAAGCCGGTATCCGTGGATGCGAAATCGGTTATATCCTTGCCGACCGTGATCCGGTGACCCATGAAAATCGCTTTAACGGCCTTGACCTACTTCGCCTCGCAATCCCCCGCAGAGTATATACCGACAATCACATGAATGTAATAGCTGCCGCCCTCAAAAATGTATATGAACGCAGAGAAAGCATCACTCATGGAGTACGTATCGCCTGGGAAGCTCCCTTAATGAGACACTTCACAGTTCAATTGGAAAGATTATAAACTTGGAGAATATTTGTTCGCGTAAAACAAAAGTGTTCCCCAAGTGTTTATATTATAATCGAACTTAATACGTAAAAATTATGGCAGAAGATTATAAATTAATAGACAACGAAGAAAAACATCGGTATGAGTTTCAGATCGATGGCAAAATAGCTGAAATAGACTATATCAAATCAAACAATGGAGAAATATACCTTGTACATACCGAAGTACCCGCCTCATTAGGCGGCAAGGGAGTAGGTTCACAACTTGCGGAAAAAGCATTGGCAGACATCGAGCGACAAGGTCTACGCCTGGTACCGCTTTGCCCGTTTGTAGCCGGATATATTCACAAACATCCGGAATGGAAGCGAATTGTAATGCGTGGTATTCATATTAAATAAATACATATATGGGAAAAAAAATTGAATATACCAATGGTGAACTGACCATTGTATGGCAGCCTGAATTATGTCAGCATGCCGGAATATGTGTAAAGATGCTACCTAATGTTTATCATCCCAAAGAAAGACCCTGGGTACAAATCGAAAATGCGATAACAGAAGAATTAATTGCACAAATCAGCAAATGTCCGTCAGGAGCATTGAGCTATCGACTTAATAAAAAAGAGAAATAACCCAATAGTGAAAGACTTCGCTTGAAAGGCTTTGAATTCATAAAAATGAGATTGCTTCAAAATAAAAAAATGAGGCAGTCTCATTTTTCATTTTAGAAAGACACGACATTCGGACCATGATAACACACCGAGAAAAGAGCTTCACATACTTCTTCGTCCGTTCAATTCAATGTCCACGTCAATACAAAGTCCGGACAAATACGATAACCGACAGAATAAAGTTCTTGCTGCTCCGTAGCCAACTCCTGAACCTGAAACATCCCCTCCCCTTGAGGAATAAAATGCGTCAGCCGGAGTTTACGAAGATCAGCATCCGCATTTTCCATCCGCTTGAAAACAGCTTCCTTTGCCGACCAATGCAATAGCAGCCCCCAGGTTATATCTCCCTGATAAGATTCTACTTGCTCGTCAGGACGGACATAGCGGTCGGATACCTTGTGAACCCGTTGGGCATATTGCTCAATGTCAATGCCTACCGGAACCGAAGAAGCAAGCATCACTGCCACATAACCTTTCGTATGAGAAATACTGATAAAAGAAGAATGATCTGTGAGATAAGGTTTCCCCTCGGGAGAATAACCAATTTCCTTGTCTTCCTGCAACATGGAATACAACAGAACACGAACCGACAACCATTCCATCTTACGACGTTCGGAGACAAAGCGATTCAATTCCTGCTCACAGAAAGCTCTTCGCGCACCGGGCAAAAGAAGCAATAAAGCATCCAAAGACTCTTCCATCTTCCAGACAGCCCACTGTATACCATTTGTCTTATACTGCAGAAACAACGCCATCTTCCACTTCCTTCGGCAGAATTGTAAACTTAACTTTCAATATACGGCGACTATCCATCTCGAGCACTTCAAACTCATAATTGTGATACGTCACTTTCTCATGCAGCGCCGGGAATTCACCTTTAATTTCGAGCAACATACCTGCCAATGTATCTGCATCTCCCACCACCTTTTCAAATTCGTCTTCGTCTACTTTTGCAATCTTATAGAAATCCGTCAATTGCGTTTTCGCTTCAAATATCCAGGTATGGTCATTCAAAACAACGTATGTACGCTCTTCATCATCGTATTCGTCGTGAATCTCACCTACAATCTCTTCGATAATATCCTCCATCGTTACCAGTCCGGAAGTTCCTCCAAACTCATCCACTACAATAGCAATATGAATCTTATTCGCCTGGAAGTCACGCAGCAAATCATCAATCATCTTCGTCTCCGGCACAAAATAAGCCGGACGAATCAATGACTGCCAACGGAAATTATCCCCCTTATTGACATGAGGCAGAAGGTCTTTAATATACAGCACCCCTTTGATATTGTCCCGTGAACCGGAATAGATAGGAATACGTGAATAAGCATTTTCAATGATACATTGCATCACCTCCTTGAAAGACGTACGAATATCCAAATCGACCATATCCAGGCGTGATGTCATCACCTCCTTCACGGTTTCCCCACCGAAACGGATAATTCCCTCCAGAATATTATTCTCTTCAGAAAGCTCCGCTTTATCCGTCAGTTCCAACGCGTGCGACAGTTCATCCACAGAAATATTGTGACTCTTCTTCACAAAATGCTTATTCAGAAAAGTTGTCGAACGCACAAGCACAGTAGCTATCGGACGGAATACCTTTTCCAGAAAGTAAATTCCCGGTGCCGAAAAACGGCAAAAGGCCAATGTTTTCTGTGCCGAATAAATCTTAGGCATAATTTCACCGAACAACAACAGGAGGAAAGTCAGGATGACGGTCAGTATCAGGAACTCTGCCAACGGAGAATGGAAAACAAACACATTCATAAAGAAGAAATTGCAGAGCATGATAATGGTCACATTCACAAAATTGTTCGTAATCAATATCGTCGCCAAGAGGCGTTCTGAATCACCCAACAGGGCACTTATTTTTTCATCGGAAGGATGATTGTGTTCATCAATATCATTCCGGTCGGAAGGAGTAAGTGAGAAAAAAGCTATTTCGGAAGCCGAAGCAAAGCCGGAAGCAAGCAGGAGCACACCTGCCAGCGCTATGGCAATAATAGCAGAGATAGAAGGAGTGTTTACGGTAATACCGTTGAAAATGTCAGCCAATTGGCTTAAATAACCATCTGAGTCCAAAGAGTTTATATTTTAGTTAAACAAAAGATAATGTGCCAATGAGTTAGAAAAAATCGATTGGCACACTATCACATTATTTAGAACGGCAAATCATCTGCCGGATTATCTTGTACAGGTTGCGCCTGCGACTGCTGCGTTTGTTGCGGCTGGCCGGCAACCGGTTGTTGCTGCTGTCCCATAGCAGGCTGTCCGGAAGCAGAAGCTCCCGCACCCAGGTTAGCTCCTTTCGGAGACAACATTTCCATATTATCCACATAAATTTCGGTGATATAGCGCATAGCACCCGACTGGTCGCTGTAAGAACGCGTTCTTATCTTCCCTTCCAGATACAGTTTGTCACCTTTGTGCACATATTTATCTACAATCTCTGCCAAACGGTTAGATGCAACGATATTATGCCACTCTGTTCTTTCGGGAATCTGGGTTCCATTAGCCAACGTATATCCACGATCCGTCGTAGCCAATGGGAAAGTTGCCACTGCCGAACCTGTATCGAAGTATTTCACCCGAGGATCTTGTCCTACATTTCCTATCAATATCACTCTATTTACTGACATATCTGTATCAAGTTTATGATTCTTAAAATTAAATCTGCTGCCAAAATTAAACAGAATAACAATAGGATGCAAGAATTTTAAGTATTAAAGTTTTAAGTATTAGGTATTAGGTATTAATTAAGTTTTGCACCAGCTTTGAAATAGCGTACTGCTCCAGTTCCTCCACTTTTATTTTCCGGAAGTTACCGAAAGAAGTCAAATTTTCAGATAATGTTACTTCATACAGATTAGCATAAATCACTCGGTGAGACAACACATGCTTCACTTCCCTGCAAACTGAACGCACCACCGGCACTTCCCCCGATGCAAAGAATGCACGGAATTCCGGCAAAGCAAGAAACTCTTCCTCCGAAAGAGCCGTCGGAGTCTCTATCAATGGCAATTCGAACAGATTCTTCCAAATATCATTTCCTGTTCGTTTATTTATAAAGGTATACGCGCCCGCACGTACATAAATATAATTGAAGTAACGGTTGGTAGTCTTTGTTTTATGCTGTTTCACCGGAAGCTTTGTCACTAACCCCTTCGAAAGTGCCGAGCAACCGCCTGCCAAGGGACAAAACAAACAGTTGGACGACTGCGGAGTACACTGAATCGCTCCGAAATCCATTATTCCCTGATTGTAAACAGCCGGATGCTTCTTATCCAACATCTCATCTGCCAATGCTGCAAAAAGTTTCTTTCCTTCCGTCGAATCAATCGGAGTATCTATACCGAAATAACGTGAAAGCACCCGATACACATTACCATCCACCACCGCATAAGGCATACCGTAAGCAAACGAACAGATAGCTGCCGCCGTGTACCCCCCCACTCCTTTCAGAGCCAGCACTTCCGGATATGTTTTCGGGAAAACACCATTCATGCTTTTGGCGGCAGCATGAAGATTGCGGGCACGCGAATAATACCCCAACCCCTGCCAATACTTCATCACCTCGTCCTCATCCGCAGCAGCCAAAGTCTGTACATCGGGAAAACGCTTGATAAAGCGAAGAAAATAATCATACCCCTGCGCCACCCGCGTCTGTTGAAGAATAATCTCCGAAATCCAGATCAGATACGGATCGGCAGACTCCCTCCAGGGCAGTTCACGTTTATTCTCTTCATACCACTCTACAATCGTTTTCGTAAACTCGTTCATATCCTCATTCCTAATGTATTATCTAACATTTATCTTGTATATCCTACTCAAAAGGCACACAAAAGTAACTCTTTTAGCTCTAAGAAAACCCTATGCCACTATTTTTTTAGAAAAATGTGCAGAATATATTTTTTTAGGAGCTTAAAAAGCTATATATTTGCAGTCCAAAAAATTAGCAATAACATAGTAATAATATTTTTTTTAAGGAAAAATGACTAAAGCAGATATTGTAAACGAGATTACAAAGAAAACTGGGATTGATAAGCAGACAGTTCTTACAACAGTTGAGGCATTTATGGATGCAGTAAAGGATTCACTGTCTAACGATGAGAACGTATACCTGCGTGGGTTTGGTAGTTTCGTAGTAAAGAAAAGAGCACAGAAAACTGCTCGTAACATTTCTAAAAACACTACGATCATTATTCCGGAGCACAACATTCCGGCTTTCAAACCGGCTAAGACATTTACAATTTCAGTAAAGAAATAATAAACAAGAGTATTAACCCATAAAATGTGAAGCTATGCCAAGCGGAAAAAAGAAAAAAAGACATAAAATGTCTACGCACAAGCGTAAAAAAAGACTAAGAAAGAACAGACATAAAAGCAAAAAATAATTTTTAAGTCTGGATCACACAGAAATAAAGAACAAACTTGCGAAGCTAATGTCTTTCAAGTTTGTTCTTTGTTTAAGTAGCTAACCCAAAATGAACAATTTGTCAAAAAAGTTGTTCATATAAACGAGATTCAATCAATAATAAGGAAACAAAACAGTGACAAATGAACTAGTAGTTGACGTACAGCCCAAAGAGGTCTCCATCGCCCTTCTCGAAGATAAGAGCCTGGTGGAACTTCAAAGCGAAGGAAGAAATATTTCTTTCTCTGTGGGCAATATGTATTTGGGACGTATCAAGAAATTGATGCCCGGACTGAATGCATGCTTTGTAGACGTCGGTTACGAGAAAGACGCTTTCCTTCATTATCTAGACTTGGGTCCTCAATTTAACTCACTCGAAAAGTTTGTAAAGCAGACTTTAAGCGACAAAAAGAAGCTGACCTCCATCAGCAAAGCAACCCTGCTTCCCGACCTTGACAAGGATGGAACCGTATCCAACACCCTCAAAGTAGGACAAGAAGTAGTGGTGCAAATCGTTAAGGAACCGATCTCCACTAAGGGACCGCGACTGACGTCCGAAATTTCGTTTGCCGGACGCTATCTCGTACTGATCCCTTTCAATGATAAGGTTTCTGTTTCACAAAAAATTAAATCGAGCGAAGAGCGCGCCCGCCTTAAACAACTGCTGATGAGCATCAAGCCTAAAAACTTTGGTGTCATTGTCCGCACGGTAGCCGAAGGCAAACGCGTAGCCGAACTCGACGGAGAGCTTAAAGTTTTGGTTAAGCATTGGGAAGATGCGATGGTAAAAGTACAAAAAGCCACCAAGTACCCGACGTTGATTTATGAAGAAACCAGCCGCGCCGTAGGTTTGTTGCGCGACCTCTTCAACCCATCATTTGAGAATATTCACGTCAACGACGAGGCTGTGTACAATGAAATTAGGGATTACGTATCACTGATTGCGCCCGACCGGGCTAATATCGTGAAACTGTACAAAGGCCAACTTCCCATTTACGACAATTTCGGTATCACCAAGCAGATTAAATCATCGTTTGGTAAAACAGTCTCTTACAAGAGTGGTGCCTATCTGATTATTGAGCACACTGAGGCGCTTCACGTAGTAGACGTGAACAGCGGTAATCGCACCAAGAATGCCAACGGGCAGGAAGGTAACGCACTCGAAGTAAACCTGGGAGCCGCCGA
This sequence comes from Bacteroides sp. D2, assembly GCF_025147085.1. Lineage (NCBI taxonomy): Bacteria > Pseudomonadati > Bacteroidota > Bacteroidia > Bacteroidales > Bacteroidaceae > Bacteroides > Bacteroides sp. D2. The sequence goes on from NZ_CP102261.1 coordinate 6,149,697, forward strand.
CGAGCTGGCCCGCCAACTGCGATTAAGAGACATGGGTGGTATCATTGTCGTGGACTTCATCGATATGAATGAAGCCGAAAACCGTCAGAAGCTTTATGAACGAATGTGTGCCAATATGCAGAAAGACAGGGCACGGCATAATATTCTGCCGCTTAGCAAATTCGGGCTAATGCAGATTACACGCCAACGTGTGCGTCCGGCAATGGACGTCAACACGACCGAAACCTGCCCTACTTGCTTCGGCAAAGGCACTATCAAGTCGTCCATTCTTTTTACGGACACTTTGGAGAGTAAAATTGATTACCTGGTCAATAAACTGAAGGTTAAGAAATTCTCGTTACACGTCCATCCGTATGTTGCCGCTTATATCAATCAGGGACTCGTTTCTCTGAAACGGAAGTGGCAAATGAAATACGGATTCGGTATCAAGATTATTCCAAGTCAAAAACTCGCATTCCTGCAATATGTGTTCTATGATACACATGGAGAGGAAATCGATATGAAGGAAGAAATCGAAATCAAATAGACAAAAGGCGGCTCGTTAGGTACGGGTCGCCTTTTTGTTTGATCTATTTCTCTTCCACTATCCACTTTTCAATATTGCGGGTTTCCGCACTGAAATTTACTCCTATTTTAAAAAGCTTCCGTCCATCCATCTCGAAAGGAAGAGCATAGTGCTTGTCGTTTATCTGTTGTAAAGCCTCTTCTGCCGTACCGTTCAGTTTAAATTCCATGATATAGATGAATTTGTCTGTCTGCAAGACAAGGTCGATGCGCCCTTCGCTTGTATGATATTCCACTTTGGTATAGAAGCCGACTAGTTTAAAAACAATGAAAAGCACGTTCTCGTAATGCAATTCCTGATCGCGAATCACTTCGTAGGTGGTATCAGCAAAGAAACTTTGTAAACGACGGAAGAAAGAGCTGTAATCGCCGGAACGTACTTCACGAACAAATTTCTGAATTTCAAACGGAGATTCTACCTTATTTACATTCGCATAATAAGGAAGCAGGAAACGGACAAATCCTTCTTCTACTTCACGATTCGGGAAACCTAACCGATACATTCCAAATTCTTCATCATACCCTTTAATAGTGAGATAACCACTCTGATAAATCACCGGAATGGGATTAGTAGATTCAGAGTCTATGCTATTCAATACTTGGGCGTCGGTTTCTTCATGCGTCATCCGCTCCAAGTCATAATGATGTTTTTGCAGCAATTTCACCAGATAGGTCGGTGTGCCCGTTTCAAACCAATAGCTGCCAAATTCTCTATACTTAAAAGCATTGAGCAAACTAAACGGATTGTACATGCCGATTGAATTGTGTGTAAAGTGATAGCCGTCATAACATTCTTTCAATTCTGCACAGAGTTTATCATACGTCACACCTCGAACATCAGCAAATTCATGAAGCTCGGCATCCAAAGTATCATGAAGTTCCTGATCGCTAACCCCACAGATTTCAACATAATCTTTTCGCATGGATATATCGTCCAAGTTGTTCAAGTCACTAAACACACTGACTTTGCCAAACTTTGTCACACCGGTAAGGAATGCAAACTTGATGCAACCGTCCATTGTTTTAAGCGCTCCATAAAAAGGCTTTAATGTATTCCGAAATTGCTTTTGCAATTCTTCATTACCGATGGCTTGCAACATGGGTTTGTCATATTCATCGACAAGAATAACCACACGTTGCCCCGCCAACTTACAGGCGCGCTCTATGATACCGGCAAAACGCAAAGAAAACGAACGTTCGGACGGCTCGGCACCATATAGTTTTTCCCATGCTGTCAGCGATTTATCAAGTATATTATCCAGACTTTCGGATGTATCATATTTCTCGATATTAAGGTCCAGATGCAGTATAGGATATTTTATCCAGTCCTTTTCCAGTTTTTCCACAGCCAGCCCTTCAAACAGTTCTTTCTTTCCTTGAAAATAGGCCTCTAAGGTGGAGACGAGCAGACTCTTTCCGAAACGGCGCGGACGACTCAAGAAGTAATAACTTCCAGTCTTTACCATTTGATACATCAGTGCTGTCTTATCAATATAGAAATAACCGTCATTACGAATTTTTTCGAAATTCTGAATGCCGATCGGATAAATTTTATGGCTCATATTCTCTTCTTTTATTAATCAATGCCTTTCTTGCAAAGATATATATTTTTAATAGAACTCTTTGTCATAGCAAGTGAAAAGATTCTTTTCAACAATTCATTCTGCACATTTACCAAGAAACTTAGGAACGATAAAGTAAGAGGAGGATGACTACACAAAAAGATTGAAAAGCCCGGACTTTCGCAAGCCCGGGCTTTCTGTATTCTCTCAAAGCATCTCCTTAATTTATAGGGAAATGGGGTACTAGTATTAAAGATTTTAGCGTACTAGCATAATATAAGGAGATACATTTGGAGTAAAGATAAAAGGGATGCCAGTGGGAAATCAGGGAAGGCATCCCTTTTCTAATAGAAGAACAAAGATAGAAGGATGGACTTTCACAAGCTGTGTCCTTCGCTTTGTTCTGGGGTAAAAATATCTTTTTCACACATAGGTGAAGAAGGGTTTTATTTAAATAGCGTCCGACAATTCTGTCGGATCTATTTTCACTGTAACCGTTTTACCAGCAGCATAATTATTAATTGTTCCCCAACGTGATTCGGCAACAATATTAACAACAATGCTAACTTCAGCTTTCAGCTGCTTTCCTGTATTGGTAAGAGTCAAAGCACCCGTATTCTTATCTAAAGTAACATATTTAGCTTGAGTGGCATCATCTAATTCGAATGTAGGAGCTACAAATCCGAATATACCCAATGGAGCTGCTCCCCATTTGTCACCAGCTTTTACTTCCTTACCTGCTTCCCACATTTTCTCTTTATTAGAAGCTTTCCATATAGCTCCTGTTGCAAGTTGAGCAGTTGCATCCAATTTATCACTACCAATCTTCACTGTTGCATCAGTCGGGCCAGTCCATTCACCACTAAGATCAGCAAGAGTAAAGGTTGTTTCTTTAGAAGTTACTAATTCTATATCTTCGCCAGCCGCATTTTTAGCAATAACCTTAGCAACAACTACTATAGCCTTAGCAGGAGCAGGGTTAGAGTATGTATTATCCACTTTCAAGACATTATCTGCAAGGCTAACACCGGTGATCGCATTTTTCAGTGAGAACTGAACAGTAGCACCTACCTTTTTAGCATTGTCCACAATCGTTGCATAGTTCGCAAAGAGAGAAGGGATTTCCATCATGAAATTCATAGATGTAGGCTTGTCTGCCGGAAGAAGATTTGCGGTCAAAGCCAAACTTGATCCACCAGTAATAATCTTATCATCATACGTCAATGTGTAATCAGCACCTGTTACCTCAACTGTAATTGATGGTTTCAAAGTGAAGTTCTGTACATCAGATACCTTTACTTTTACTTCCGGTACATAAGTACCTTTTACTGTACCCTTCGGAACTACAATTTCCAATTCGTTTGTAGTGGTTTTATCTTTAAATCTCAAATATACTCCTTCTGCAGCTTTAAAGGCAAAATTCTCTGCTGGCAATTTTTCATAAACTTCCTGACTAATACCAATATCAGTACTACCACCAGTTGTACCATAAGAAACTGTCACATCAGCTACTTGTTCTTTTGTTCCATCAAATTTAACTGCCGAAATAGTTGGAGAAACTTCCGGATCTGTCGATGCCGCTTTAGCGGTAACATCAGCAAAAGCAGTAACTTTCTCGAAATCAGTACCAGTGATTGTTACAGTAGCCTTTGGTTGGGCTACTTTACCATTAGAATCAGCAGTATAATTTTTCAACTTCAGGACACCATTCTCAATGGTATAGGAAGCCGCATCATCGCCCTCTACCTTATATGTTACTACGAACTTCTCGGCATTCACACTGCTTGCCATTGTTTCATCAGCAACATCATCACCAGCTCTATTTTTACCAGTAATCTGAAGAACAGCTCCCGTTGCATAATCTACAACTGATAGAGGTTTATCATAAAGAATATAATCAATTTCTTTATTCGGTGATTCCACTTTTACATCAGTAATCGCTCTATAATCCGAAATTACCGGGAAATAGTTCGAACTGATATTAGTCAGATTCTTGCTTTGATCTTTAGCGATAAGATTCAGACTAACAGCGAAACTCTTGTCCGTTGAAGTAGAAATAGTAAAAGTAACGATACCTGTAGCTTCGTCTACTTCCGTTTTCTCAATGTTATAAATCTCGGCTGTGCGGGTCTTAATTTCCTGTCCGTCGAACGAAGGAGCATAATTCTCTGCGAAGTTGGCAGCAGCCGTTGCAGGAGAAATACGGAATTTCATCTGGATCGGTTTTGTTTCAGCTACCAATTTATTATCGTAGAAATAAGACATAAAGATGATTTTACCATCTTCATATTCAGGAACATAAACTACGCTCTGAATCTGATTTTCAAGTGCTGTGATACGAGTTTTTAATGCAGTAAACTCTCCATCTACCCCACTTTTATAAGTAGCAAGATAGGCTTCTACTTTATTATCAAAATCTGCTTTAGTAGCACAATAGCCATAGCTAGCTTTGATCGTAGAGATTTCAGTCAATACTGCCGCAAAATTTTCATAACCACCACCAGCTAAAGCTGCCTCGATAGTTGTTTTAAATGTAGTAAGCGTAGTGATATTACTGGTAACAGTTTGGTAAGCAGTTGCCTGTTCACTCTTATAAGTTTCAAAACTAGTACTCAACGTTGCTAATTTATCGTCTACACCTTTGATAGCAAGATTGATAGCAGAGGTTTCCGCCAATACCTGTGATTCAATAACCTCGTTTACATATTTAGCAATAGAGCCATTGTCTTTCAGCAACTCCAGAACTTCGTTATCAACCAATCCTGCAAGTTCAGAATGGGCTACGTAAGCAGTCAAATCATCCTTCGATGCAGCGTTTTGATTGAATGTTTCCAATGCGGTGATTCTGCCATCCAATTTTTGCAGTTCCAAGATATTAGCTTGTATCTCAACAATAGCAGCCGCATTATTGTCAGCCATATCTTTTACAGCCTTCAATTCATTCTTAGCTTCTGCCAGTTCATTTGCTAATTTTTTCAGGTCTTCGCTAGATGCAGCACCAGCCAATTTTTCTGTCAGGTCGGCAACTTTAGCTTCCAGATCTTTTTTCGTTTCGTTCAAAGTTCCCTCGATTGAGTTTACTTGTTTTGAAAGTTCGGTAATCTGGTCGCCCAATGTTTTAATAGTACTTGCATCTGCTTTGTTTTCCAACGCAGTCTGCAACGCTTCTACTGTTTTCAGCAAATCCTGTACTGCCTTGCTATCCGCCTTACCATCAATAGCAGTTTGCAATTGAGTCTGCAAAGTTTGAATGGCACTAGATATGGCCGCTTTCATGTCCTCTGTGCTCACCGGATTAGTGGACGTAACTTTATCAATCTGCTCTTGCAGATTTTTGATGTCATCGTCATAGTCCTTACAACTCGTTACAGTTGTACTAACCGCAAGCGTCAATGCCCCAAAAAGCATTACCCTAACAAATTTTTTCTTCATAACTACTTAAAAATTACATTAATAATATATTATTAAACACTAAGTTTCAATAATAGCCGCCCGTTACTTCGTAGGTAACGGATAAACCTTTGTACCTGCTCTTTTGGAGTAGTCAATACTGAAAAATAAGACGATAAGCAATGAAACATTTTTACCCCTGCTTCTGAAAGGCAGTAGAGGGAGGGAAATCTTTTGCAAAATTTAGAAGTTAACAAAGTCCTAATACAAAGAATCCGTGTGTTTTATTTGTTTAATTCCTCTTTTGAGTAGTTTATTAGAAAAAATGTATGATTTCGTTTGGTTGTTTTAAGAAATATGCTCATATTTGCACCGATATTTCAACCCGTTACCTACGAAGTAACAGAGTAAAAATCAAGCACTTGCACCCATCACCGAGCGTTTTACAAAGTCGAGCACCTGTTTATTTGCTTCATCAATTTTCTTACTTCGAAAAGGTTTCAAATAAGTTTCCGTTACAGTGATAGACGAATGTCCCATTGCTTCGGAAATAATGCCCGGATGAATTTCGCAATAATACGCAGTCGTCGCCCAAGTATGACGTGCGGTATATGAGCTCAACCGGTCTTTGAGTCCAAGCAGCTTTCCCACCAGTTCCAACTGATAGTTAAAATTGCGCAGAGCCAGTTGATATTCCCTATACGCCATTGGCGAACCTTCGTCACTGTGAAGAATCGGGAATAAATAGGGCGACTGCTCCTCGCGACTCATATACTTCCGTAAAAGAAACATCGCTTCCGACGTCAACGTCACAGACAGTGGACGCCCCGTTTTACGACGACGATAGCTAATCACATTCCCCCGGAGATCACTCTTACGCAGATAAGCCAGATCGACAAAAGGCAGCCCCCGGAGCAGGAACATCAGGATGAACAATTCCTGCGCACCCCTCATGGCAGGAGTAACCGCATCCGACTGCAACAGACGGGCAAATACCTTCTTCATATCCTCCGCATCCAATGCCCGACGACGGTCCGCCCGCGTACCTGTATATACGGAGCGAAACAAATGCGGCACATAAGGCGCTTTCCGAAGATCGACAGCACGATTGTAAACCGCACGCAACGTGCGAAGATACGTAGACACCGTGTTCCAGCTACACCCACGAGCACGAAGGCTACCCTCAAAATGCTTCAACCACTCCGGAGTTATTTCCGGGAACGACAAACAACCGGAACCCTGAAAAGTAAGAATCGCATTCAAACTACTTCTATATACATGAGCAGTCCCTAAATTCCCACTCTGCTGCAAATCAACAGCCACTTGTTTCATAAACGAAGTAAAACTTTCCTTTTTCATTAAAAAATAATTTAATAATTAATATTTACTAATTTCACAATTTACTTTAGTAAAATACGAAAATATATATACAAAGATTTATATATATAAAATTATAATATTAAAAACTGAAATATTCACATTATCTATCAAATTTATTTTTATACATTTGCGCAGTTTTTTAAACAAATAATCATTTTAATTACTAAAAAACAACAAAGTTATGAACAACAATGAACCAGCTGCCGAACACTACAGCATCAATGGATTCAAGTATTTCTCCGAGTTGGCGAAAGAATATTTTCCAGATCTGGCAAACGCCTCTTCCGCCAGCAAAAAAATGCGCAAACGCATCAAAGCAGACAAGACGTTGAACGAACAACTGGCTGCCGCGTATTACACCTGCCAAACAATCGACATCAGTCCCGAAATGCAACTAATCCTTTACCGCCATTGGGGACCTCCCCACATTGACCTGCCGACCAACGTTTAATTACGTAGTAGAAAACGAAAACATCGACAAGGAATAAAAAGAAAATCGAACTATATATTTTTAAATATATCATTTATCTTTTTATTGTTTATTATGTATTCCACTTTGCGTTCACCACTTTTTTCGGAAAAGAAGATAACTATCATTTATACAGCTATTTACAGAAAGAAAAAAGCGTTCCACAAAGCGTTCGGCAAAATGACCGTTTTTTTCATTCCAAACAGAGCCTCCGAATCCTCCCAACGAAGGCTCTGTTTATCTCCGGCAGAAGTTCTATCAAACACAAACAGAGCATCCGTTTCATCTCCTGATCGCTTCTTCGCCCCATGAAAGAAAACAAAAATACAACAACTTACGTACCACAACTATTCTTCTTCGTCCACACCCGTCCACAAACAGACACCCCCCTTGCAAACCGCACGGGAATAGCGTACTTTTACAGAAAATTTAAATAACACTCAATGAAAAATTTCAATTTTCAAGCCATGCTGAAACATGGTTTTCTCATTATCCCTAAAGCCTTACTACAGCAGCAGATAGAGGACCGGCACATGCAAGAAGGAGAAATAGAAGCTCTCCTGAAAATTCTGATGAAGGTCAATTATTCGGATACACTCTACAACGACCGTCAAAATAAAAACTGCCTGTGTAAAAGAGGCGAAAGCCTGTTTAGTTATCGCGACTGGAGCCACATCTTCCACTGGTCTGTCGGAAAAGCCTTCAGGTTCATACACGAGCTTGCCACGCTGGGAATTATAGAAATCATCTCTCACCCCAACAATTCCTCCCTGCATATTCGTGTCGTCGAATACGATAAATGGATGGGAGTTCCCGATAGCGACAAGCAGAAAAAGAAAGCCGTCAACGAAAAGTTTCACCTGTTCTGGAATGAATTCCACAGCATCACACAGCTCCCCAAAGAGAATATCGCCAAAGCACAACGCGAATGGAAAAAGTTGGGCGACAAGGAACAGCAACTCGCCATCGACAGGATAGAGGAATATTATTTCCACCAAACGAACATCAATTTCCTTCTCCATGCCGCCAGCTATTTATCCAACAAAGCTTTTCTTAACGAATACTGATAATATGAATACCGAAAACAGAGTTTCGCCACAGGCTCCCGAAATAGAAGAAGCTATCATCGGCGCCTGCCTGATAGAACAGGGAGCCATACCACTGGTAGCCGACAAGCTGCGTCCCGAAATGTTCTACGTCCTGCGCCATCAGGTTATCTATGCCGCCATACTGGCCATGTATCATGCAGGAATAAAGATAGACATCCTCACCGTAAAAGAAGAGCTTTCCCACCGTGGAAAGCTCGAAGAGGCGGGCGGACCGTTCGGCATCACCCAATTGAGCAGCAAGGTGGCAACCTCCGCCCATCTTGAATATCATGCGCAGATCGTACACGAGAAATACCTGCGACGCGAAATGATTCTGGGGTTCAACAAACTCCTCACCTGTTCGCTAGACGAAACGATGGATATTGACGACTCACTGGTAGACGCGCATAACCTGCTCGACCGTCTGGAAGGCGAATTCGGCCATAACAACCACATGCGCGACATGGATGAACTAATGACCGCCACCATGGTAGAAGCCGAAGGACGTATCGCCAACAACAAAAACGGAGTAACCGGCCTCCCTACCGGACTGGCGGATCTGGACCGCATGACGTCCGGACTACAGAAAGGCGAGTTGGTGGTGGTCGCCGCCCGTCCCGGCATAGGAAAAACGGCATTCGCACTACACATGGCACGAAGCGCAGCAATGGCAGGGTATGCCGTAGCTGTCTACAGCCTCGAGATGCAAGGGGAACGACTAGCAGACCGATGGCTGACAGCGGTCAGCGAAATCAGCGCCCGCCATTGGCGATCGGGAACCGTCAGCCAACAGGAACTCGTAGAGGCACGCACAACAGCCGCTGACCTCAAACGCCTGCCGATACACGTAGACGACAGCACATCGGTCAACATGGAACATATACGTTCCAGCGCGCGACTGCTGCAAAGCCAACATGCGTGCGATGCTATTATTATCGACTACCTGCAACTCTGCGACATGACGACCGGTCAAAACAACCGCAACCGCGAACAGGAAGTGGCACAAGCCACCCGCAAGGCAAAATTGCTAGCCAAAGAACTGAATGTACCAGTCGTACTGCTTAGCCAGCTAAACCGCGAATCGGAAAACCGCCCTGCCGGCCGTCCCGAACTGGCTCATCTCCGCGAGAGCGGAGCTATTGAACAGGATGCAGACGTCGTCATGCTGCTCTACCGTCCCGCCCTTGCAAGGGTGACGACCGACCGGGAAAGTGGTTATCCCACCGAAGGTCTGGGAGTAGTCATCATAGCCAAGCAACGCAACGGAGAGACAGGAAACGTCTATTTCAGACATAATCCGGAAATGACCAAGATCACCGAATATGTCCCTCCGTTAGAGTATATGCTGAAACATGCCAAATAAGAAACAGTTACACTAATAATATACAATTTTATATTACAACATATAGCATAAATCATTTTCTCATTTTATTTCATTATACATACAAAATATATAGCAAAACACTTGACTTTCCCTCTCATATTTCGTATATTTGTAATGTCGTAAGGACAGAGAAAATTTTATTACTTAAACCTTAACTTTTTATTGTATGAATGTATTAGTGGAGCGCTATCAGCGCAGAAAGTATGTGAATCAACCGGATTCACAGATGTTGTATTATGTACGCCAGAAATCGGGCACAGTGAGAGTGATGGACATCAACAAGCTGGCGGATGCCATCGAAGCGAACTCCTCGCTCACTGCAGGAGACGTGAAGCATGCCATTGAGGCTTTTGTCGAGCAGTTACGCCTATCGCTTACCCAGGGCGACAAGGTGAAGGTTGACGGATTGGGTACGTTTCATATCACATTGAGCAGCGAGGGGGCAGAAAAAGAGAAAGATTGCACGGTGCGCAGCATCCGCAAAGTAAATGTCCGTTTCGTGGCGGACAAGGCGCTTCAATTGGTAAATACGAGCCATGCCACTACCCGAGGCGAAAATAATGTCGATTTTATCCTGGCAGCAAAGGGCGACGGAGAAGGTGACGATGACGGAAATAGCGGTAGCGGTGGAAACAGCGGCGGAAGCGGAGAAGCTCCGGACCCGGCAGCTTAATCTTTAAAACAGCGCCGCATGGATATTACGGAGTGATTTCTACAGTTACTCTCCATGCGGTTTCTGTTTTCTTCTACATTTATTTTTTAATTCTCAATTTTCAATCCTCAATTTATTAAAATGCTTGATAAAATCATAGAGATCATTATAACGATCCTGCCCTTTCTGGGCAGTAACCGCAAAAAGCGCAAAGTAATGGCGCAAGAAGTAAAAGAGTTCAGCGAACTGGTGAAAGACCAATATACTTTTCTGATGCAGCAGTTGGAAAAAGTGTTGAAGGATTATTTCGACCTTAGCTCGAAAGTGAAAGAGATGCATACGGAGATATTCTCATTAAGAGGTCAGCTGGCGCAGGCTGCCACCTTGCAATGCATCCATAAAGAGTGCTCGCAACGTAGCATGGCGGAAGCCTGACAATGAACGGTCTTATCCATGAGAACTATCAATCTAATAGTAATCCATTGCTCCGCCACGCGCGAGGACAAGAGCTTCACGGAATATGATCTGGATATCTGCCACCGCAGGCGCGGATTCAACGGAACGGGGTATCATTTTTATATCCGCAAGAACGGTGATATAAAGTCTACCCGTCCGATAGAAAAGGTCGGTGCGCATTGTCGCAGTTTCAACAAGGAAAGTATAGGTATCTGCTACGAAGGAGGACTCGACTGCATGGGACAACCGAAGGACACACGCACCTGTTGGCAAAAACACTCTCTGCGTGTATTAATTCTCACTTTATTGAAAGAGTATCCCGATTGCCGGATATGTGGACACCGGGATCTTAGCCCCGACCTGAACGGAAACGGCGAGATTGAACCGGAAGAATGGATCAAAGCCTGTCCTTGCTTTAATGCTGAAAAGGATTGGGATAAAGTCTAAAAAAATTAGCTTTATTATAATTTAGGCACGGATTACACAGATTGCACGGTTAGTGCTATGCTTGTACAAAGCAACCGTGAAATCCGTGTTATCCGTGCCTAATCTTTAACTTATGATTTTGCTAGACTACGCGTTATCAAAGGCCGTTTAGAACCGACGTAATATGCTGTCTAATTTTCCAACGAGGTAAAAAGGTAGATTTATCAATTTGAATTCTTTTCCGTCTGCCGTCTTTACCTCATCCACAGCATAAGGCTGCGACCATATTCTGACTGCAACTGTCTGCATAGAGTGATTCATAAAAGAATGTAAGGAACGTAAGTGGGCGTTATGCCCTGATTTGACTTCAATGGGATAAACCATAGAATCCTGCCCCCACACATAATCGACTTCTGCATTAGAACCACTTTTATTACGCACCCAGAAACAACGTTTCTGACTGACTTTATCTGTCAGTGTCAACAGTTCTTGCGCTACAATCTGCTCCGCTATCATACCACGCCAAGCATCCATTATATCTTTTGCTCCCAAAACCTCTTTCTGTACCTGTGCCGCATAATTCACCAATCCTGTATCTAGCCAGACCAGTTTGGGCATACGCTTTATTTCAGGAGTGGCCGGAACTTCCGTTGCCGTAGTCGGATAAACTAATTCCAGCAACATCGCCTTTTCCAATAAACGAAAAGCCTCTCCCACTTCCCGGGCATTATAAGACGAACCTGCAAATCCTCCTAAAGTTATAATTTGTCCGGCTTTATGCCATCCTTCTTTTAATATAAAGCGAATCACTTCCGGAAGTTGTTTTCCCAAAGCATATTTTTCCACATCATCCCGGTAGCCTTGCAAAAGAGTTTCATAAGTGGACTCCAAGGATAAAATATCCCTGCGCTCCGCATAGAGTTGCACAACTTCCGGCATACCTCCAATCAACGTATAGATATTAAACAATAACATCAAACGATCATGGAAAGCGAGAGTGATTTCAGGCTTATCTAAAACGGATAATAAAGGTTCTTCTCCAACAGCACCCAGAAACTCGCGAAATGAACAAGGACGCAATGCCATATATTGCACCCTTCCCACCGGAAATGAAACACGTACATCTATCAGGTTTTCTAATAATGAACCGGCAGCAATTACATAAATATCAGGTAATTCTTCATAGAAATAGCGTAATAACGCTACTGCCTTTGCTGAATTTTGAATTTCATCAATAAAAAGTAATATAGTTCCTTCATTCCTTATCTTTCCACAATGTGCAAAAAATAAAGGCATCAAATCTTTTAGAGACACATTCAACTCAAATAAGGATGCTGCCTCCCGTTTCTCCAAATTCAAATACAGGTAATTGTCAAACTGCTTTCCAAATTCGTTGACTACCGTTGTTTTACCGACTTGCCTTGCTCCACGCAATATCAAAGGCTTTCTATGCGTATCATCTTTCCATTTTTCCAGATGAAATAATATATCTCTTTTAAACATAAAACCACAAATTTATTGATTTTCAGCAACAAAGTTATAAAGAATTTCCAAAGATGGGGCAAAACACCATTGATTTTGTTTCAAAGATGGGGCAAAAGTCTATCGTTTATGTTCCAAAAATGGGGCAAATCCGCCTAATACTGTCGTAAAGATGGGGCAAAAAGAACGTATTTACAATCAGCTAATCTACAAATTAGACGACTTACCATGTACTAACTCCAATCGTACATCGTAAATCGTCTAATCGTAAATGAACTTAATCGTAAATTATTTTTCTACTTCACGTCGAATGCAGCATCAATCAACGCTTTCAAGTTCAGATAATGACTTCTGTATATTCCACTGGAAGCATTTGCCGCATTGGTCAGGTCTCTTCTAAGATCAGTCAACTGTCCGCGTGCAATAGTCGGTGCTTCAGAAGGGAAATCGAAAGCTACGAGCGAATAACCACCCAGACTTCCGAGCGAACCGGAACTGTTCTTCGGTTTATCAAGCATTCCAATCAACGCATTGACATAAGTCTTTTGCAAACTACGTTGGGAAGCATCCGGTTTCTTTCCTCCTTGCATATCGCTCCAGATACTCTTCTTCAAATCACGGAACAAATCGTTGGCTGTGTATGCCTTCGCTCCGTTGACCAGTTCGTTGACCGTCATCTTATCGAGTGTGCGGCTGCTAAGCAGTTGTTTCAATGTACTGCTCTGTACACGGTAGATCGAATTGAAAGTATTGATACCAGTTCTTTCGGACAGTTTATCATCCATCAGCCAGGTCGGTGTGGTAAACAGTTCCTTGTTCAGGAAGTCGACCGCTTTCTTCTGAATATCCTTCGGAACATATTCCACCGCTTTCATGTCTGTCTGTTCCACAGAAATCGGATTGTGGTAGATACCGGCCACATTGGTAGCCACATGGCCCATGTACAAGTCGAATTGTCCCACCACATTCTGATACAAACGGACAGCTTTCATATAACCTTCGTTCGGTTCATAAGTCCAGTTCATGATTTCAGGCATCACGCGTTTCAGGTTTTTGATACCATACGAACTTGCCAACATGGCATCGTCTCCTAAATCCTCACTTTGATTGCGGGGATCGTTTCTGTCGAGTTCCGTTCCGAACGTATAGCGCTTGTCCTCCCGCAGCTTCTCAATGATCCACTTATTCAAATGAGGTATTTCGGCTTCCGCCGTTTCATATTCAGGCATCCAACGATAGCCCCATTCAATCGCCCATTTATCATACATACCGATACGGGGGAATATTCCCGAACGTGAAACGTTGTCTTCCGGCTGTGCCACATAGTTGAAGCGTGCATAGTCCATGATAGACGGTGTATGACCGTTGGCTTCCACCCATGCTTTGTCTCTAAGTTTCTCTACCGGGACGGTATTGGAAGAACCGAAGTTATGACGTAATCCTAATGTATGTCCCACCTCATGGGAAGATACAAAGCGCACCAGTTCACCCATCAGTTCATCGTCGAACATCGGTTTGCGTGCTCCCGGATCAATGGCTCCTGCCTGCACGATGTACCAGTTGTAAAGCAGGCTCATCACATTGTGATACCAGTTGATATGCGTTTCAAGAATTTCACCGCTGCGAGGGTCGTGCACGTGAGGTCCGCTTGCGTTCGGAATATCGGAAGGCTTATACACGATAGCCGAATGGCGGGCGTCTTCCAAGCTCCAGGTAGGATCGTCCGTCGGTGCTTCTTTGCCGAAGATTGCATTTTTGAATCCTGCTTTCTCAAAAGCGGCTTGCCAGTCGTTCACTCCCTGAATAAGGTACGGAACCCATTTCTTCGGAGTGGCAGGGTCGATATAAATGATAATCGGTTTCTTTGGTTCCACCAATTCGCCACGCAGGTATTTCTCGCGGTCTTCGTCTTTGGGTTCGAGACGCCAGCGGGTGATATTCGCTTTATACTTCACTCCTTGCGGATTCTCGTCAAAATCCTTATAGCTCACAGCAAAGTAACCTACCCGGTCGTCGTGCAATCTCGGTTTCATCGGTTCCTTGGGAAGTAATAGCATAGAGCTGTTCAGTTCGTAAGTCAACGGAGTGGTAGAGGTGGCAAAGAAAGCTGCCAGCAGTTTCTCAAATCCACTGCCTCCTCCTTTCTTCCGCTGGAAGGTACGCACGGTACGTATTTCGATGTTTTGCGGAAAGGCTTTCAGTGTGTCGATATAACTGGCGTCGTCTACCATGCTGCTCGCTCCGATGTTGTCTTTCACCCGGCTGGTGAATGAAAACATTTCGTTGTCCTTACGGATATAGTCGGTCATGTCGATCACGTAGTTGGTAGTTTCTCCTTCTTTGCGGACAGTTTTCAGCGGGAAGGTGGCCACAATGGGTTGAACATTGGAGTTCAATACGGCCTGATACATGCCCAGTGTATCAGCAGAATGTTCGAGATAAGAGATTTCACGCACGAACAGTTTGTCGCCGCGTCCTTTCTCGAAACGGATCACTTCGTCGCTGATGTAATCTCCCGGATAGCCTACTTTACGTTTCTGCGCGTCTACCGGTGCTTTCACAACCCTGTTCACAATCAAAATATCACGTCCGAAAAGAGAGTCGGCTATTTCGAAGAAATATTTACCATCTACGTAATGCACTTTAAAAAAGCCATCCATTGTTTTGGCTTTGCCGGTGATTACTTTTGCGTAAGGTTGCAGAGCATCTTTCTTACTCTTGGCAATGGAGTCAGCCTTGGCTTTATCCACCGCTTCCGTCTTGCTCTTCTTTTTCTTCTTTTTCTTGAAGATGTCCGTCGATTGTGCTCCGGCCAATGGGATAATCATTGCCAGAATCATCAGAATTGAAACTAATTTCTTCATGCTTTCTTTTTTAATATTTATATACAGATACAAAGATAATAATTATTCGATACCGGCAATATCTTTCATATTCAGGTTATTATCCGTCGACCAGAAACCTGTTTTAGGTTTGCCTGAAGTCGTATATTCCTGTCCGCCGATTGTCAGCGTAAATTTATAGGTATAATTCATCCCCTCTTCAAAGGGAACGGCAACCATCATGTAAGCAGTTTCCAGTGAGGCCGGAAGCCCGAAAGCCGGAAATCCGGCATTTACCACCAGGCCGTCGGGAATGTTATAAGTGACGCTGTTCAAAGGAGTACCACTGATTTCACCGGTGGCCAGATTAACGGTAGCTCCGTCTGCATAAGACAGGGGATGTTCGTCGCAGGTTACCACAATTTTAGTGCAGGTTTTTCCAGCTAAAGCATCGGGACATTCCAGTGCGGGCAAGGTGAGCTGTGAAAACAGAGATTTGAATTCTCCCAAAGTAACCGTAGCTGCCGAATAACTGGAAGTGGTGGCCGAAGCGTATGCAAAGCTATATTTACGATTAGGCATAAATTCGGATGCATAGTATTCCTGCACTGAAATGTTTGGCAAGGCTACCGTTTTGTAATCTTGTGAAGCTGCACTATAAGGGGTATATGCATAAATCGTGTGATCGCCACTTTTAAATCCTGCAGACAGTTCGGAAGAAGGATTCAAAGTCACCTCATCGGTCACATAATCCTCTTTGTCATAGGTGATGTAGGTCTTGCCCTCATATTCCATCATAGTAGCTTTGGCTACTTCCGACGGAGCATACGGCAAGTTTTCCTGCGGTTTGCCGTCAGACAATACGTATATTCCTATCTTGTCCGCTTCAATCCATCCCTGGCTTCCATGAGAGTACACATTATAGGCACCGGAAACAGCTATTTTTCCTACTACAGGAATGTCTATATCTTCTTCACCATCATCATCGCTGCTGCAACTTACTGAAGACAACGCCAAAGCCACACAAGTGGCAAAATAAAACAGTCTATTTTTCATACTTTTCTCGTTTTAAATGATTAATTATTTACTGATAGGTTATTTTCTTTTTCTAATATTCTCCTTCATAGTTCGTGCACCACACCATCCCTTTCACATTGCCAAAACCGGTGAAAGTCTGTAACTTCAGATCGGGTGAAAAACCTTCGAAAAGGCGTACCATCTGGCTCTTGTTTACGTCAATGACGGTGATATTTCCATTTTCCTGCGAAAGCGCCAGCCGGAAGTTAGGATCAGTGCTATTCCCTCCGTAGCCATAGAACTCGCAAACGATGGGGCTTCCGCTGATGCCGGTGATACGGCTGTCCGCTGTGTAAGCCAATACGTGATTGCGCATCTGCATACTGTACACATAGAGGTTCTTATCTCCATCGGTAAAGTAGAAATAGGGATTCTTCTCAAAGTTGGAGGACATCTTGATAATGCTTTGCGGAGTCAATAAAGAGCCGCCACTGAATCCGTATTGGTCTGTACCGGTGATAAGGTGGGAGTTATTATCCATTCCTTTCACAGCAAACTCATGCAGATTATAATTCCCGGTTCCCTGTACGTCGATCAATGACACATAGTTTGCCCAGAAAGTCAATCCGCCATTGGAGGCAACATCTATTTTTTCGTAAGCACCTATGGCAAGGCAGCGGGTTCCCGCTCCCATATCGTTCACCCGCAACACTCCGGAGGGGACTTCCAAATCCTGATCGTATGTTTTGAAGTAGACAATGGCGGGAGTATAAACTGCTCCCCATTGTGAATAATGTGCAATACCGATGAAACGGGCATTCTGCTCATCATACAAGATGCAACGTTCTTCATCGGCACACCAATAAGTGACATTGTGGAACGGTGCGAAGCAAGTGATGCGGCTGCCTCCCTCAAACTCATACGGCATGGCACCGTACTTCCCGTAATAAGGAATCGCTTTATTGTCAGTGCCTACGGCACGGATATACACTTCCCCCTGTTCGGAGCAAATCACGTAATATTCTTCTTTGAAAGCGAGGTCCATTATCTTCAAGTCATCCGGTTCTTTACGGTTCTCGAATTCGTCGGCAAGCCACATGTCTTTTTGCAACGAATTACCGTCCAGCGTGACACTTCCACTGCCCTGATTTATCAGGACTTTCGGTAAGCCCGAAACGTAGGAACCGGAGATAGAGCCTAATACATAATAGTAGTAGATTCCCTGCGGATCTGTACCTAAACCACCTTCGATGGTGCTCTCCACATTGTGCGTCACCCGAAAGGCCGGATTGATGAAAGACAAGGCAGATTTTCCGTCTCCCTTATCGGAGAGAATCATCCAGCCCCAGTCGAAACTATTCTTTCCCGTCAGGGTGTATTTATTGCTGATATACGTTTCGTTCGTTTCCTTATTGATTACTTTCAGTATCAGTTCGTATGTCCCGCCTTTCTCGAACTGGTATTTCAGATGATAGCCAGTGTAGATCAGTTCACGGTTCAAGTACCATTGGACGGTGAAAAGTTCGTCTACGTTTCCGATGTCGGTTGAGAAGTTGACGGGAGCATCCATCTCGAAAAGGTCGCCTACCATAAATGTGTAGTCCGACGAAGCGGAGTTCACAAAAGAGACTTTGGTAGAGTTTGTATAGCCATAGTTTCCCAAATCGTCATAACAGCCGGTTATCACGAGAAGCTGCAGGATTGAAATGAATAGTATTGTTTTTCGCTTCATAGTTTATTGTCAGTTATCGAGAATGGTTTCATACAGCGGTGTCACTCCATCTGTATCATAATATTGGTAATTGCCTTGCTGCCACTGGTCTTTCCACCAAGCCTTGAAGTCGGCTATCAGATTGACAAACTCAATGCCGGTGTATTTATCCAATGATTCGAGTATCTCGCCATCCATGAAAATGATAAAAACACGGTATTTCATATCCGAGTATACTCCCAGATTGGCCGCTGAACTCTGGCTCCACCACACAGGGCAGGAAATCCGGTCGGTCACTTGAATCGTGACGTATTGATATTCTGCCGGGCCTACCAGACAGTTTTCCACTGCATCCAGCGAAAGGGTAAGTGTATATTCTGTGTTGAGCAGTGCTTCATTACGATAGACGGTGACTTCGTAGGTGTCTTCTGCCAGTCCTTTATGGAAGATGCCGGAAGTCAAAGGGGCATAATCGATGCCGGAACGGGCGGTGCTCTTCTCTCCCACTGCGGAAATATCACAGGTAGCATTTTCTTCGAGCAGGTAGCCAAGAAGTGTCATTTTCACTTTCACGGTTCCTTCCCGAAGCAAGGGTGCATCCGTAGCAAAATTGAATGTTATTTTCTGGGGAGACTTATCGTTCATGTAAGTAAAATAGACGTAGTTGTCTCCATGATAAACTTCCAGTTGCTCTTCGCTGCAGGAGGCGAAAACAAGCAGCAGGCAGAAGGTGGTATATGTCAATATTCGTTTCATCTTATCCGGGCATTAGTTGGTTGTTTCACTGGTAGGCAATGGAAGTACATAAGAACCTGTCATGTTGATTTCTCCTTCCTCGTCGGAATCGGGCACGGTGGAGAGGTTCATCCGTTTGTAGGTGTAGAAGGTTCCACCTTCGCCTATCATTTCTTTCCGTATATCGAGCAGTATTTCGGCATCCAGTTGTTCACGGGTGCTGACTGTCAGACTAAGGGTACGTTCAGCTCCACGGGCTTTTCGAACTGTTTCGAGGTAGTTGATTCCTTCGGTTATCTTGCCATTATAGCTACTGATCTCCGCCAGGATATGACAGATTTCACTGAACCGGATCACTGGTATCATCGGATTCTCCATTGCTTCTACTACTGATTCTACGGAAGGGTTATACTTCAGTGTGTAATACTTCGACTGGGTTTCATTGGTAGTCCCGATCAGGTAGGTGAGCCGATAGTCGGTATATACGCCCGTATTGTCCGAAGCAAACAGGGAAGGGATATTTGCCAACGGCAAACGGGTGGTTGACGAAGAAGAGGAAGAGCCCCATACGGCCTGTTCATAATCCGTAGCCAGCTGTTTCTTGTACAAGCCGAACAATATGTCGTGGGAGACTTTTGTATATCGGGAATTGAGATTGCAAGTAATGTTCTCTCCTTCTGTAAAGCCTATCCACCGTTTCTGCTGATAATAGGTGTTGTAAAGTTCTTTGGCGGCTGTCTCGGCATTCTTGTAGTAGGCAGGACCGGCATAGATGCAGACACGGGCTTTCAACCCCAGCAATGCCAGATAGTTGAAGCGGATGCCACGATACCAGAAGAATGCTCCCATATCGTCTATATAGGAACCGGAGTTGAAGCGGTAGCGGGCATTCCATTCGGGAGTAGGTTCGTACATTTGTGAAGCGTACATCGCTTCGGGATGGTATTCGGTGTCAAACTTACGCAGAATGTCTTCCGCTTCGAGCAGGTCTTTCAGGACTTTCTCGATAAAATCGGTAACGGTACATTTTTCTACCACTGCGGCTTCGTATTTATCGCGGTAAGGAAGATAGGCGCCCGAAGGATTGGTTGCCGTTGCAGGAGCAAACAAGCGAAGCAGGTCAAAATGCATCATGGCTCTTAATGACAAGGCTTCGGCGTAAATGAGGTTTTTCTCTTCTTCTCCGTATTCGAACAAAGAGATGTCCGTGGGCCGGATGTTCTCGATGAGCTTGTTCAGGTTGGCTATCACTTTATAGCCTTTTTCCCAGATAGCTGTCACGACGGGTTCGGTGTCGACCGTGTTATAGATAAGTTCGGAAGCGTCGGCATACATCGGAGAGATGGTTCCGGCCTTTTGATTGTATTGCTGGGAGATGGCACTAAGGAATCCCCAGCTTAGTTGCTTACCATAAAGTTCGTCGGACGCCAGATTGGTGTAGATACCATTCAGGGCATTCCGGTAGCCGAAACCGGTGGAAAACAGATCGTCGTCGGCTATCGCATTTTCTGGTGTTACGTCCAGCCAGGCATTGCAGGAAACGGCTAACATTCCTGTCAGGGCTATTAGTATATGGCTGATTAGTTTCTTCATTTGTATGGTTAGAATATGATGTTAGTAGTCAGATTGAATGAACGCGAATAAGGATAATCCAGTCCCCGTTCCTGACGGATGGTAGACCAATAGAACAGGTCGTTCATCGTGAACGAAAGACGCAGGCCGGACAGATGGAGTTTCTTTAATTGTTCGGGACGGAAATTGTAGCTCATTGTTAATGAACTCCATTGCAGGGTATTGTTTTTCTGTACAAAACGCGAAGATGCGCCGGTGGTGACATTACGGTCACGAATATCTTTCATGGTGGTTATGTCTCCCGGTTTCTGCCAACGGTCGAGCAATACCCGCTTATCTACATTGTCATTTTTAATGTCGGCATTCTCTACATAGGAGACGAGGGTATTGTTGTAAGCATCTCCACCAAAAGTATAGAGGAAAGAAGCAAACATGGATAACTGTTTATAGGACAGGGTATAACCGAATGAGCCTTGTCCCTTGGGAGCTGTATCGCCAATGATGGTCCATTCGTCGGCAGACCATACATCGGTAACGTCACCATTCCGGCGAAGGTAGATTTCTTTGCCGTTTGTGGGGCTGATTCCCAATGACTTCATCCCGTAGATAGAGGTCAGAGAGGCTCCTTCGTAATATTTCAGGTATGTTTTAGCATATTTTGAATCGGAGCTGCTTTCGGGGTTATATCCGCTGAACAGTTCTTCCACTCTTTTATTATAGTCGCGCATTGCCTGGGAGATTTCAACAATCGTGTTTTTGTTTCTTGCAAAGCTGCCGTAGAGCTGGAAGAGCCAGTTTCTGTCACTGTAAAGTCGTGCCCGCAGTTCCAGTTCGACGCCGGTGTTTTTCACCTTTCCCATGTTTTCTTTGTAGGAAGTGAATCCGGTAGAGGAAGGGATGGTATAATCGGTTATCAGGTCGATGGTACGCTCGTCGTAGGCAGAGGCTTTCAGATAGATTTTATCGTGCCACAGTCCGATTTCAACTCCATAGTCGAGGGTGTATTTACGTTCCCATTTCAGGTTCGGATTTCCCATCTGATAGAGGAATACACCGTAGCCTGTGGGATACCAGCTGTCTGTTTGCAGCTGATACATATCTTTGGCCGAATAGAGGGAGAAGTTGGTCTTTCCGGTCAGTCCGTAGGAGGCACGGAACTTCAACATGGAAAAGAGTTCATTCGACTTCATAAAATCATAATTATGAATGTTGATTCCTGCTCCTGTTGACCAGAACATGGACCATCTTTTATCGGAACCAAATTCGGAAGAACCGTCGATACGTCCTGTAAGGTCGGCGAGATAGATATTGTTATAGGTGTAGTTGGAAGTAAGCAAGGCTCCTACCAAGCGGGTGGTATTGTCGGAGCTGCTGGGCTTTCCGTATACTTCTGCCGCATAGTTTGAAGAGACAAGGTCGCCACCAGGGAATCCCCGGTAACGTGTTTCGGAAGCAGTGCTCTGCGTTTGTCTCATGTTGGAGGACAAGCAGATATTGAGATTGTGTCCCTTGAAGGTATTGTTGTACATGAGTGACAGGCTTCCGTCTATCACTGTTCTCTTTTGTGTGGATTCTGTTTTTTCACCATTGATGTTGCCTGTACTGGCTGAATAACTGGCCGATGCGGGATCTTTGTACAGATCACCGGTAGAATTTCTCATCAGGACGGAAAACTGACCGCGCAGACGCAGACCGTCGGTGATACGCCAATTCAGACTAAGATCATCGGTTACTTCATCATAACCGGAATGGTCGAAGCTGTTGTAGAAGTTGATTTCGTACAGTGGATTTACTTGTGTGCCGCTAGCCCCGTCGAACTTTTCGAGACGGCGCACATAATCGCCATTTTCATCATACAGACGCATATAAGGAAGTAAATGGGAGTAATCGCTGAATGAATTGAAGGGGACATCTGTACTTTTGTTATAAGTGTAGGTCACTTTGTTCTTTATTTGTAGTCCGCCAATGCGGTAGTCTACATAAAAAGCGGCATTGGCATTCTTACGGGAAGAGTGTTTCATCACTCCTTCCGTTCCTCTGAATCCCAGTTCCACTCCCCAGCGCACGTCGTTTTCTCCACCGTCTATGAAAACGGAGTGCTTATGGTTCAGAGCCGTGCGTAGTCCTTGAGAAAGCCAATAGGTATCGACACCTGTCAGTACATTATTGAGTCGTTGGTAGTAACCGTTGGTATAGGGGTCTATTTCCGGGGTGTTGCTGTCATATAGTCCTGCCAGGCGTTCGGTTTCCAGCTTCTCACGAGCGTTCATCAGATTGTAGGAGGATAAATCCGGCAGTTCGGCAGAAAGTACTCCGGAATACTGTACACGGAACTTTCCGGCTTCAGGCGCACGCCGTTCAATGACAATTACTCCGTTGGCCGCACGTGAACCGTACATGGCAGTGGCGGCAGCATCTTTCAGGATATTGATGCTGTGGATGCTATTCATATCGAGGTCGTATATCTTTTCTACATCGACTTCAAAGCCGTCCAGTATGAAGATAGGCAGGTTGGAATTACCGCTTAGCACTTCCCGCGAAATGGAGGAGGTGGAGGTCTGCCCAAGTGTCGTTTCTCCGATACCGGTCTGACCACGCAAGACGAATTGAGGCAGGCTGTTGGGATCGGAACCAGCAGCCAGATTCTCCTGTATTCTGAAAGAGGGATCGAAAGTCTGAATGGCCGAAATCAGGTTGTTCGGGTTGACTTTTAACAGGTCTTCTTTCTCTATCTTTGTGGTATTTCCTGTGAAACTTTCTTTCTGTATGGAGTTATAGCCGGTTACAATCACTTCCTGAATACTTTCGGTAGCTTCTACCATCTGCACATCGACTTTCTGCCGGGAAGTGACTTTGATTTTACGGGTTTCAAAACCGATGTAGGAATAGATAACCAGACCGCCTTTTTCGGGCAGGGTCAATACATAGCAACCGTTTATATCGGTAATTACACCAGTAGAATGACCATCCAAACGAATCGTCACTCCTACCATCGGTTCTTTAGAGAGTTTCTCAATCACCCGGCCATAAACATAATTTCCGTGTGGAGGAAGAAGATATGTCTCTTTTGAATTATTTTTGTTTTGGGCTATTGCATTAGTAGATAGTGATAAAATGTATACAAACAGTAAGATTCTATTCAAAGCCCCGGAATTTAGCTTTTGCATAACGGATATATATAGTTATTACGTCTGCAAAATTATCTTTATGGAATAGATTGGACAATCACGAAATTTAGGTATTTTATACAACTATTATACCAACACATGATTAAAATGGTAAAAATTTGCTTCCGTTTAGGTATTAATTAGAAGCAAAACAAACAACTGCATCATTTATCCTCTATCAGAAGACAAATGATGCAGTTGTCGGTTATATCTGTTTTTCTTATAATGCCAGACGGTAAATCTCTTTGCTGTCCTGTTTCGTTAATTTGACATAGTTGCCTACCAATTCGCCTTTATTCCGGTGCAGACTATCTGCAAGACGGTCGATGTCGGGATTCTCAATGCCAAGTTCTTTGAAAGTCACAGGCAGGCCGATGGAGGTAAAGAAGGATTTCAGGCGCGAGATTCCCTCAAGGGCTACTGCCTTTTTATCATCTGATTCTGCCACTCCCCACACTCGGATGGCGTATTGGGCTATCTTATCCACATTGTGTTCTGTCATCCATGTCATCCAGGCAGGGAAGATTACGGAGAGTCCGGCGCCATGAGTCACGTTATAGATGGCGCTGATTTCATGTTCGAGGAAGTGGGAAGCCCAGTCCTCTTCACAACCTACACCACAGGTTCCGTTATGGGCAATGGTTCCACTCCACATCAGATTAGCACGGGCTCCGTAGTTTTCAGGTTCTTTCATGACGGTGGTTGCTTCTTTGATGATGGCAAGTAGTGTGCCTTCGCACAGGCGGTCGCCTATCTCTACGTCTTTCGTGTTGGTGAAATAGCGTTCCATGATGTGTGCCATCATATCGGCAATGCCGCAGCCGGTTTGGAAAGGAGGAAGTGTGTAGGTCAGTTCGGGGTTCATTACGGCAAAAACAGGACGCAGTACACCGGGAGCACGGAGGCTTAATTTCTGTAAGCCATCGACTTTCGTAATGACGGTGTTACCGGAACCTTCGCTTCCGGCAGCAGGAATCGTTAACACAACGGCTACTTTCAATGCTTTCGTCACAATGGCTTTTCCGATGTAGAAATCCCAGAAATCTCCGTTGTAAGGAACTCCGGCTGCAATGGCTTTCGCCGTATCAATCACGGAACCGCCACCAACGGCGAGCATCATGTCTACGTTCTCTTTCCGGCAGAGGTCGATTCCTTCATATACTTTCGTGTCTATCGGGTTAGGCTGTACACCGCCCAGCATGCAATAGGGAATACCTGCTTCCTGCAATGAGTTCTCAACACGAGCCAATAATCCGCTGCGTATCACAGAGCCACCGCCATAGACAATCATTACTTTGCGTGCGCCGTATTTCTGCACTAGTGCTCCGGTCTGCGCTTCCGTGTCCCGTCCGAATACAAATTCGGTAGGACTGTAAAAGATAAAATTATTCATTGTCGCTTTCTTTATAGGTCTTTTTATATAGATCCTTTTATAAGTCAGACAAAGTTATAAATTTAAGCAGAATATTTTTCTTTTGATTGTTTAAAGTTTCCTACTTTCATCAGTGCAAGTCCGATAACAATCCAGACCATTTCACGCACCCGGGTAATCAAAGCGGCATAGACACCGTAGGCTCCGGAAAGGGAAAGTCCACCTACGGCAAGGGCAAAGCCGCCTTCACGACCTCCCAGTTGCATGGGCAGGAAAAACAGCAGGTTGGCAAGAAGAGAAGAGAAAGCTGCAATCAGGCAGCAGTCGGCAAAGCTGACGTTAGTGGTCAGCACATTCAGTATCAGCCAGATTTCAAGACAACTGACTATGCGGGCGGTATATTCCAGTAAGAGGGCACTATAAAAGGTTTGTTTCTTTTGCTGATGGAGAAGTGCAATTTGTTTGTCTATATTCTCCAGTTTCTCTTTATGTGCACTTGCAAAATGAAGTACTTTCTTTTTCAGGAAAGGAATACGTCCACCCATACGGACAAAAGCCACTGCCATCCCATGCCGGTAGCCTTTGATGAAAAGAATAACGATCAGTAGACAAAAGAGGGTTATAGCTCCCAGGATTATTCCCATCGCCCACCCTACCGGGTACAGGCAGACATAAAGCAATACTGAACTCAACCAAAAGCAAAAGTGGGAAAAGATATGCATCATCACGTAAAGAATCACGGAAGAGGTGGCGCGTTCGATTCCTATATAGGGTTTCAGTTCCATGATGCGGTATGGCTCACCACCCATCAGTCCGACGGGAGTCACGTAATTGAGTGCAAATCCAGTCACGGTGAATTTGTAGAGCCGGGCAAATGAAAAGCCGGTTTTTCCGCTACTACGGATTATTATATACCACGAGACTGTATTAATCAGGTAGACGAACAGCCACAGCAACAAGACCAAAGGTAAATATATCCCTGCACGTTTCAGATTCATCCAAAGCTCCTGATAATCCATATCGAAAGTGAATATCATAATCAGGACGGCGATGATACCAAAGGCGAGGAATATATTACGATATTTGTTCTTCACTGTTTCTTGTATGACTTAGTACGATTTATTCCAGCACGGGGATAGATCTACTTTATATATGCATAATATCTTTCGAAGAATCTTTTGAATGCCGGGATTTTCATCAATACATATTCGAATACCAGCCAGCCGATCAATGCGCAAGAGATACCGAGTAATACATCAATGATATAATGATGGCATGAATAAATGGCTGTTCCCCAAATACCTACCATAATAATAGAGAAAAGGGTAATCACATACCATCTGCATTTACCAATAATGGCGTACACTAATGCAACTACCATATAGGCTGCGTGCAGTGAAGGTACTGCCGCAAAGACGTTTGCATTGCGTCCATAGATCGAATCGAAGATGGTCACTCCGAAGAAAGTATCAAAGCGTCCCAATCCTGCTACATTGCCGGATGTGTTCAGTATCGGTTCGAAACCGTAGTTGATAGCATACCAGGGTGGAGCTGCCGGATGGATATAATAACCGGCAAAGCCGATCAGGTTGACGAATAAAAATACCAGTGCAAAGCGAAGGTAGGTTTTTCTTTCCTTCTTGAAATACAGGCAAAGCCCGAACAGGATAGGAACAGGAACCCAGCAAAGGTAGAAGATTCCGGCAAAGACGTCTGCTATCGGCCAGTTGTGCGCTGCGAAGTATTCGCAAGGGGTAACCAGAAGGCCATTATCCATCACTCCGAAGAGGGACTTTTCGAGATTATACAGTCCGGCCACGTCAATCGGGTTCACTTCGTAGTTGGGGCAAATACGCATCCAGTCATACGAGATTCCAAAAATGGCGAAAGGCAACAGAGCTACTGCTAACTTACGAGTAGGCAGTCCGGCAAAAAATAAAACTAAATAGAGTACCGCCATTAACAGGTGCTCGGAACGAAGCCCGATGAAGATACCTGTCAGCAAAAGGAAAAGAGCCATAATGACTGTCACAGTCAGGGCTTCTCTCTTCGACGGCATTTGAATATTCTTTATCATATTAGTTGATAGGTGATAGTTGATAAATGATAGATTATTCTTTCATCGCTTTGTAGCAATGTCTCACACGTGCAAAAGCTGTGATATTGGCAAACACTGCAACAAAGGCAAGAGGAACAATCATAATCAGAATCGGTTCGAAAGCGGTGATATCTTTGAAAACGCCACAGAATAAAGCTCCGAGACTGGTCAGCACTACGCGCTCCGGACGTTGCATGAATCCCACTTTACATTCGATTCCCAGTCCTTCGGCACGGGCACGCACGTAGCTTACCATCAGTGAGCCGATTAGTGCTATGAAGGCAATAAGTGCATAAAAGAAATAGTCTTTCATTGACAAATAGTAACAGATACCGAAGAAGGTCATCAATTCACTATAACGGTCGAGTACTGAATCGTAAAGCGCACCGAACTTGGAACTCATGTTACCCAGGCGAGCTACACGTCCGTCCATCATATCAAACAATCCGGCAAACAAAATCACACCGCCTGCCCAGCCGATAATGGCCAGATCGTTTTGACCGCCATAAATGCCGGCATATACAAACATTCCTGCCGCTACTACATTCAGGATAAATCCGGTAGTGGTGATAAAGTTAGGAGTGATCCCTATTTTAATCATTCCGCGTATCAGGGGATTGATAATCTTATAAATCAACTGTTGTAAATAATCTCTGTAATTCATCTGTTTAAATCTGTTTATAGCTATTTTTATCTAAATCTTCTGTTTTCTCAATCAGTTCTTTCAATCGATTTTTTCAGTTTCTTTTTCCGAATAAACTTCTTATATCTATATTCCGGTAAACAAAGACACGCTGCATATTATAGTTCCAGAACAATGCCACGATGATTGCTACTACCACTTTAGGAATAATGAAGAAATCTCCGAAATACAGGCTAAGCGTATCACGTACCCAGGGAATCTTTGCTAATGATTCTGTCAGTGCATACGTGCCCCACGTGTTTAGCCAAACGCTACAAATCCATACAAGGATAAACTTTGCAGCGACATTCGTTTTCTTTCCTTTCGATTTAAAGGTCCATTTATAGTTGATAACACAATTGACGATTCCTCCATAGATAGCCCCCGCCAGGGTGGCATATACATAGTAGACTTCAAATAGCCTGACCAGAAGAATCGTAACGAGAAAGTCTGCAATAGTTGCCATTTGAGCAGAAAGCTGCGCCCTCAAGAACATGAAGATGCCACCTTTCTGGGAAATCATCCGTGCAACTCTTTTCAGCCAATCACCCATCTTGCTCCCACTAACAAAATAAAACTATACACTCCCGCCAAAACGTCGTCCATCATCACACCTACTCCACCTTTCAGGCTTTCCATACGGCGTATGCCCAACGGCTTGGCTATATCAAAGATACGGAACAGGGCAAAAGCTGCAATCACGTACCAGAACCAACGGTCGTCATTGGGAACGGCCAATAACGGTATCCATACTCCTACCATCTCGTCCACTACCACACGCGAAGGATCTTCCCCCCAATAAGTTTCCAGTTTATTGGCAGCCCAAATGCCGGCGAATGTAAATACAATCACCAAAGCGGCGGTCAGCCATAATACAACAGGGAAAGGAAGGAGGAAATAAAATGCAATCCAAATGATAGAAGCCAGTAACGCCCCAGCCGTGCCGGGAGCAAAAGGAGAAAAACCGGAGCCAAAGCCCGTGCCTATAAAAACAGGTAGAAAGGGAGGACGCTTCATTTATTACTAATTACTAATTACAAACTACGAGTCGGTTATGCCATGAGTTCCCGAATGTGATCGGGAATTTGTACAATAAAAAAGTAAAAGTTGAGGTTGAGCATCCACCAGTCTTTATAGGATGGTAAATCTCAATCTCAACTTATTATTTGGGGTTACTGATTAAGCTAAGTAATCAGGTTCTTTTTCACCAATCATGTTACGCAATGTCTGTTTTACCATTCTCCATTGTGTAAACAAGTCGTGTTCGGGCTGATGTTCGAAATCGTGCATCGGGCTCTTGCAGAAGAATGACAACCAAGTCTGGATGCCGCACATGCCTGCACGCATAGCCAAGTCACTGAACAGCACAAGGTCAAGAGCGATAGGAGCTGCAAGGATAGAGTCGCGGCAAAGGAAGTTCACCTTGATTTCCATCGGGTAGCCCATCCATCCGAAGATGTCGATGTTGTCCCATGCTTCTTTGTTGTCTTTGCGAGGAGGATAGTAGTTGATACGTACTTTATGATAAACGTCTCCATAGAGATCCGGATATTTTTCGGGTTCGAAGATAGTATCGATTACAGACAACTTGCTGACTTCTTTTGTCTTGAAGTTATCCGGATCATCGAGTACTTCACCGTCACGGTTACCGAGGATATTGGTAGAGAACCAACCGTTCACACCCAGCATACGGGTCTTGAACATCGGAGCCAATACGGTTTTCATCAGTGTCTGACCACTCTTGAAGTCTTTACCAGAGATAGGTACATTCTTTTGTTTAGAGAATTCCCACATAGCAGGAGTATCTACACACAAGTTAGGAGCACCCATTACGAACGGAGCGTCTTCTGCAATCGCAGCATACGCATAACACATACTCGGAGAAATCACTTCAGTGTTGTTTTCCTTCATTGCTTTCTCTAAAGCAGCGAGTGACATGTGTTCGTCAGACAACGGAATGTAAATTTCAGTACTTGCAGCCCAGAGTACAACTACACGTTCGCAGTTGTTAGCAGCTTTGAAGTCGCGGATATCCTGGCGAAGTTGTTCTACCATTTCCCAACGGGTAGCGGCCTTCTTAATGTGCGTACCATTCAGACGTTTTGCCCAGTTGTGATCGAAAGCAGCCGGCATCGGTTTGATAGCTTCCAATTCTTCTTTCACTCCGTTGAGGTCTTTTTCTTTCAAAACCTCGGCGTACATAGCAGCTTCGTATGCGTTGTCCGGGAAAATATCCCATCCTCCGAAAACAATGTCTTCCAAATTCGTCAAAGGCACAACGTCCTTGATGAGTTTTTCTTCGTTGTTCTCCATGCGCATTGTGGCTAACTGGGTAATAGATCCTATCGGTTTTGCCAGTCCCTTGCGAGAGGCTAGTGTACCTACAATCATCGTGGTAGCTACCGCACCACCCACTCCAACTACCAGTACGCCAAGACGCCCGGTAGCGGGTTTAATTTCTTGTTTCATTTCTATTCTATTAAAATTAAACTAAAATTGATGCAAAAATAAGATTAATTAATTACTAATACGGTCTTTATTTGTCATATAAACATTGCAATTAGCAGGATTTAACTTTTAAAAGGTCATGTGGAGACTTATTCTCAAGCCGGATTTGTCAATCCCGGGAGAATCACGATAAGTGAGCCTCCAGACATAGTCTAAACGTAACACCTTGAAAATGTTTTCGATACCGACACCCGCCTCCACGTAAGGTGTTTTTCCCATTGTTTGCGTGTTTTCTATCGGAAAAGCGAACAAACCGTCACTCAAAGCAGGGTTGTTTTTGTCGCTCAAATGTCCATATAGACCCCGACAGGAAACTATTTCCCTCCATTTGAGTTTTTTCAACAACGGAACGCGGTTGAACAGCCATCCGTTGAGGAAATACGTAACATCCCACGAGAAATATTCATCGTTCATGAACTCCATCGCATTCATCAACGAGTAGGATTCGGGTTGGATGGTATAAGAAAGGTTGGCATTAGGCATGATTAGCAACGGAAAAGGAACTTTGTCCCACACTTTTCCGGCTTTCAGGATAATATCCGTATAGCCGAATGCGGAAAACCAGAAGCGTTTCTGAATACCGGCCTCGGTATGATTGTAGGTGTAATCGCTACCCAACACGCCTTTTCCGGCAAGGGTATGAGACAGGGTAAACACCGGTGCATCCAATGACACAGGGAAACGGTTCCATTGGGTCTGGAAGAATTTCTCGTTCGGAGCATAACGCAGTTTTAACTCTGCCGCACTGATAGAGAAATCTTTGACCGGAGTGTATGCATCTCCTTCCTTTTTTAAGAAAGGGATCAGGTAGGAGGACTCATCTTTTCGTGTACGTGCCGTTAACTGGAAAGAAAAGCCGGAGTAGAATTCATTGATATAGGTCATCTCCGCTTGCCGGAAATAGCCGATACGGTCGTCTTTCTCACGTTTCAAGGCTAGGAACACGTTGTCTTTGCTTGTGTACAGGTAGTTTTGTCCGTACTGGTTCACATCTAATTCGTAACGCAATTTCAGAGAATGGATGGGAAATTCATTGGCGTATTCTTTTTTCTTCTTGAACGAATATTCCAGTTCCGCCAATCCTTTCACTCTTTCATCTTTAAAACCGTAAGCCACATATCCTTTGCCAAACAGGTGCGGATTGAGCCAGGCGGTTGTCATACCTCCGGCACGGATGCGGGGACCTTCCAATGTATTGCCGCTGATGGTTGCATTCATCGGGCCGATATAGAAAAGGGGGGCTTCTTTGGAGGTAGGGATATATCCCGTAAAGAGAATGGAAAGCACTTTTTCCGTCCAGTAATATACCGGATAGCTGCGTAATTGTGTCATCAGGCGGTCTACCGAGTTCTCCTGTTGGGAGATGGCGGCTTGCGGACGGTTCTCCGCCCAGAATGTTTCGGGGCGAGACAAGGCTTCGGTTTCTTCGATGATGCGTTCGGGCTTGGTGAAAGCTTTATCGGCTTCAGCAGTCGGGGTAAAGGTATAGTTGCTGTAATCTGCCACACGGCGGGCAAAAATACCATCCTGCCCTTCGGTCAGTTTAAACTCAACAGTGATGCTTTCGTGGTCGAGCAAGCGGGTACCGTCTTCGGCACGCTTGAATTCCTGCTCGAGCAACATATAATCCACAAAGTTCAGGTTTATCTTTTTGGGGAAGTTGAATACGGCACGTTTGACAAAATAAGTAGAGTCGAGCACCACATAGAGATGTCCGTTGAAACCGAAAGACTCGGAATTGAATGGTGTAAAAGCTAGGTCTACACAGGGTTCTCCGGCAATCTGTAAGGTATCCATCAGGTAATATTTATAGAAGCCTGTGCCGATACGGGACAATGGACTGACAAACTTATTCGTGAACAAGGAAATATTATTTTCGTAGATGTCCACGTCTTTAAAGACTTCATTGATGGCAGCCTGCATCCCCTGTTTGGAGAGAAATTCATCGACACCGGCCTGTTTACGCCCTTTCACCCATTGCTTCTCGGAACGGGGAGATTTCCTGTAATAGTCTGTGGCAAGCAGTTCGCGGGCTGATACTGTCAGAATCGGTTTACCGGTGACGGCAGAAGTGTCTACGTATTCGGTAAGGAAATCAAATTTGCGATATAGCCATTTCTTCTGTTTCTCTTCATCGAAATTGTTCAATGCGAAAGTGGTCTTTTCATAACGTTCGCGTTGCCAGAAGTCTTTTTCGTAGGGGGAATGGTTGTCACGGCTTTCAATCATGCGGCGCACAAACTCTACGGCCGGATTATCTTTCTTCCGGTAGTGCTCGCGCTTAGGTTTTACCACTACTTCGCCGAGGGCATATTCGGTAGGCGAAAGCGTCACTTTATACGATGCGTTACGGGCAGGACGGATGGAACGGATATAGTCATTATAACCGATTACAGAGATGACAAGCACTGCTTCGGAACGGTTGGTTTTGAAATAGAAACGTCCGTCGCTTCCGGTAGTAGTTCCTTCTGTCGTGTCTTTTAAGCGTACAGATGCATAAGGCAAAGGCTCTTTGGTCAGAGAATCAGTCACCACCCCTTGTACCACATACTGCGCACTTAGCGGAATACTGATAGCCAATAAAAGAAAGAGCGTCAATGTGCCTTTTTTCATTAATCTCATACCTTAAATCCTATTGAATTGAGCGGGGCAAAGGTATGAGTGATTTTAAGACAAAAAAAGGTCTATTTGATGGAAGAAATGTTCTTATTTGACACAATTAGGGGAAAATAATGCGGAATCGGGTCAGGCCGTCGGCATAGGTTCGCAAAGAGAATGTGCATCCATGGCGCATCAGGACTTCACGAATAAAGATAAGTCCGATTCCCTGGCCGTTCGGTTTGGTGGAGAAGAAAGGGCTGAACAGTTTAGCTTCTGTTTCCTTGCTGATTCCCTGGCCGTTATCTATCACTTCAACAGTGGCGGGAGAGATAGTACGGACTATTATTTCTCCATCGGCTTCAATGCTCTCCGCTGCATTTTTGATAATGTTTACGAGTACTTGTTCAAACAGAGCAGCATCCAGCATAACGTCTTTCAGGCTTTCATCTATTTCCATGCGAAGGGTGATATGACGGTCATTACACATTCCTTCCATAAAGCGTTTGCAGGTGAAAACCAAATCATTTAGATTGACAGAAGAAAGTGTCGGTTCGGGGATTTTCACAACGTCGGCAAAACGGGTGATGAAACGACTCATCGAGAAACAACGGTCGGTACACACACGCATCACGTCGCAAATGTCATCCATTCCTTCTTCGCTGGAAAGGGCTTGTTCTACCGTATCCAGTGTAGAAGTGATGCCGGCAGTCGTATTGTTCACTTCATGAGCAATCATGCGGATTACTTTCTCATAGGCTTTCTTTTCCGCTTTCATCACTTCGTCGGTAAGGGTTTCCACCAAATAGAAAGGGTGCTGGAATCCACGGTCGATGAAAGAGGAATGAGTGCACCGGTAGATATTCGAGTCGTTCAGACGGACGGTAACCGTCTCTCCTTTCGGAAGGCTGGACAGTTCCACCGCCAACGGAGAATCAATCTCTTTCATTTTCTTACCTTGTACATCTTCCAGACGAACGCCCAGCATCTTCAAAGCCATCGGGTTCAGTTCCGCAAGGTCTTCATCAAGGGAGGTGATGATAACTCCCATCGGAGAAGCCTTAATCAGCAGATCAAGAAAGTTATTCTGCTCACGCAAACGAAGACGTTCATTCTTGAGCTGTTCCATCATGCGGTTGAAGATATTCACCACACGATCGGCTTCATATTGTCCTACAGGACTAAGACGGCTACTGAAATCCTGCTCACGCAGCAGTTCCATACCGCTTCCGATAGTATTCAACGGTTTCACTATCTTACGATAGAAGAATGTCAGATAAAGCAGGATAAAAAGCACCAGCCCCTCTCCTATGTAGAAAAAGAGCGCGTTCATCTGACTGGAGAGATAGAGCAATATACTACCCAATGCCAACAACAGAATGACAAGTATGTAAAAAAGTCCTTTTATACGCACGTTTATCTGTAATTAACGGTTTGTTTTTATACTGTAATATTATATTTTTCGAGGCGTCGGTAAAGGGCGGCACGACTGATGCCTAATGCCGTAGCTACCTGGCTAAGGTTTCCTTTGCAGCGTTCCAAAGCCTGAAGAATGGTCTGACGTTCTATTTCGTCTAAAGTCATGCCTGCGAGTGCTGCACCTTCGGCTACTCTTGCATCATCGTGGCGGATGTACTGGGCGTCAAAATCGGAAGCATCGAGAAGCGGTTTACCACTTACCAAAATGGTGCGTTCCACCAGATTCTTCAATTCACGGATATTCCCCGGATAAGGTAAACGGCTCAAGAATTGCAGGGCATCGGCAGCAAACTCCGTACGGGGCAATCCATTGGTTACAGCCTGGCGGTCGGCAAAATGACGTGCCAGCAAAGGAATATCTTCACGACGTTCGCGCAAAGCCGGCAGTTTCACCGTTATCAGATTGATACGATAGAACAGGTCTTCACGGAAAGTACGTTCGCCCACCATCTTACGCAAATCGGCATTGGTGGCTGATACCACCCGGATATCTGTCTTGCGGGGACGGCTGTCACCGAGCACTTCAAATGTTTGATCCTGCAATACGCGTAATAACTTCACCTGACACGAAGGATCGAGATCACCGATCTCATCCAGAAAAATCGTTCCTTTGTTTGCCATCTCGAAACGTCCGATACGATCTGCGGAAGCATCGGTAAAAGCTCCTTTCTTATGCCCAAACATTTCACTTTCAAACAAGCTTTGGGAAATCCCTCCGAGGTTCACTTTCACAAAAGGATATTTGGCACGCTGACTGTTGATATGAATGGCTTCGGCTATCAGCTCCTTACCTGTTCCGCTTTCTCCTGTTATCAGTACAGAAGCATTGGTCTTTGCTATGCGGGCAATCGTGTTCAACACATCCATTAATCCCTGGCTACGCCCGATAATGTGGCTGCGGTCGAAAGACTCGCTCTGTTCCTGAGTTGTCTCCTGTGAGGTACCGGAAAGTTCGAGTGCTGTTTCGATGCGTTGCAACAAGGCGGCATTATTCCATGGCTTCGTAATGAAGTCAAAGGCTCCTGCCTGCATTCCTTGCACGGCAAGTTGGATACTTCCCCAAGCGGTCATTAAGATCACTGGCACTTCGGGACGGAATATTTTTACTTGTTTGAGCAGGGTTAAACCTTCCTCACCCGTTGTGGAAAGAGTGAAGTTCATATCCATCAAAATCAAATCCGGTGCTACGGAACGTACCACTTCCATTGCTTCCCGTGGACCGGGAACGGTCTGTGCTTCGTAGCCTGCCCGCTTCAACATGAAGCTAAGCGAAGAACGCACTGCGCTGTCGTCGTCAATTATCAGAATCATAGTTTATGTTTCTTTTTAATCAAAGGTATTGTTTTACTGCTATGACTGTACAAAGCTACAAAAAAATAGCAACCGACATCACTCTTCTCTTTTTTATTGCCGGATA
Source organism: Bacteroides sp. D2 (assembly GCF_025147085.1). Taxonomy (NCBI): domain Bacteria; kingdom Pseudomonadati; phylum Bacteroidota; class Bacteroidia; order Bacteroidales; family Bacteroidaceae; genus Bacteroides; species Bacteroides sp. D2. The sequence continues at coordinate 6,185,728 of NZ_CP102261.1, forward strand.
ATTTCATCAAAATCAGCTTCAAGTTCGGAGTTCGAACGAAAATCCCATAGCGTCAGACTGCGAATCTGATAATAGTAATACCAATAATAATAGAGTTCGGAAATATGTTTCTGTCTTGCCTCATCTTTAGAGTTCTGCGCATCATTCAGATCTAAGGTATTAATTTTGCCTATCAGGAAAGTTTCAATACTGGTCTTATAACGCTGCTGTGCAATTGCATCGGCTTCCTTCGCTATGTCCAACTGCTGCGCCTGATTATTGAAATGCTCCACCAACAAAAAGATATCCTGGTTGAAGTTGATCTGTTCCTGGCGGATCTTTGAAAGCACCACATCCCGGTTGCTCTTGGCTACCCGGACTTTTCCACGACGTTTTCCCCAATCGAGAATCGGAATCTTAACACCTACCTGAACAATCTGATTATCCTGCAAGTTACGGTAAACGGCAGGAAAGTTCCGGTTCTCGCCAGTATATCCGACGCTTGCAAACAAATCGACGCTACGCAGGTTTCCGCGGGCGGTGGCTACTTCATAATCGGCTTCCAACTGGCGACGACGGATATTCTGTGCAAACGAGTTACGTTCCAATGCTTTATTTAAAACCAGATTGTACTCCATCTTCGGACGATCCACCGCTTCGGGGAGAACAGGGCTTAAGATTTCATCCTCTCCCACTCCTAGAAAAGCACGAAGCTGGAACATCTTGGCATTGAGATCACTCTCCGCCTCCGTCAACGCTGCTTTCGCATTCAAGGCGGAAAGTTTGAGCTGTAAGAGTTCATTCTCGGAAATCTGTCCCATTTTACGTTTGGCAAGAGCCACTTCATAAAGGTGATCGGCATTTGTCAGGTTCTGCTTGGCTGTGCCGAGATTTTCTCTTGCCAGCAAGAGATTGAAGTAGTAAGTGATGGCACGCATTGTCACTTCTTCGGTAGCGGTGATAAAAGCTGCTTTTGCTTCGGCATAACGCACCGGTTCGATGCGCCTGTTCCATTTTATATTATTCACTCCAAAGATGGGTTGCGTGAGTTGCAAGGTGACAGGGACTGACATAAAGTGACGGTCACCTCCGGCTCCCAATTGTTTGATATAGTCGAGTGAAGAGGTCAACGAAAGTTTACCACCGGTGAGCCAGATATTCTGATCGATGGAAAGATCGCCTGTCAGTCCTAAGGTATTGTTACGGACGAAGCCGTAAGAGCCGTCCGAATTTTGATAAGAACTATATGATTTATTATAATTGGGCAGAGTTCCGGTCAGATTGACTTCCGGCAGCAGGTCGGCACGAAAAGTGCGATATTCCCAATAGGCCGTTTTCAACTCGTTTAAAGCAACGGCAGCATCCACAGATTGAGCACGCGCCATAGCAATAGCTTCATTCAAGGTTATTTCCCTTTCCTTCTGTGCCGACAATGCCAACGGCAGGCAAACGGCAGCAAGAGCAAACAATATACTTTTCTTTTTCATTATGCACAGTATTTTCCACTATGAGAGAATCAAACGATGTGCCAAAAAAGTAAAGTTTTTATTATCAACAGATTAGAAAATAAGAAAAGTGTCCATTTTCGGACACTATGCCCAAAAGTGAACGTTCGATTATTCGCAGTAGTTAGGAAGGCGCACAGTGAAACGAGTGCCTTTACCTACTTCGGAGGTGACGGAGATGGTACCATTCAGACGTTCGATGATGGTCTGACAAATACTTAATCCCAAACCTGCTCCTTGGGTGAAATTATCGACTTTATAGAATCGTTCGAATATATGACGGATACCTTCTTCAGAAATACCGACTCCGGTATCCTCCACAAAGATGCGGGTGTAGCCGGGAACCTCATCGTCTTCATAGCCGAAAGTAATGAAACCGCTACTCGTAAATTTAGCAGCGTTATTTATCAGATTATTCACGACTTGCTGCAAGCGTACATTATCTGTCGTAAGATATTTCTTATCACTTTCGGGCATACGCAACACCAGTTCTACTCCCGGTGGCATATTCAAGCGTTGAGAATCATGGACGGTCTTTAATAACAGCGGCAGGTTATGCTCGGCGAACATAAATTCCATGGTTCCCGATTCGATACGTGACAAATCAAGAATATCATTAATCAAAGCTAGCAACAGGCCGCAATTTTTATTAATGGTTCCGATAAACTGGGCAATCTCTTCGCTTGTAAAACCACTCGTATCGCTTAGCAAATCGGAGAAACCTACAATCGCATTCAACGGAGTCCGAATCTCGTGACTCATGTTGGCAAGGAACGCCGATTTCAGTTTGTCAGCCTGGAGGGCTTTATCACGAGCCTCTCTCATCTCCTGCTCGGCAGTCTTATATCGCTGGATACTCTGGCAAACACCTAATATATTGTACAATGAATCTTGTGTCAATCCCGTGATTACGGAAGAACGATATTCCCACCATTCATACTCTCCGTTGACATTCCGCTGACGGAAATTCAGACGGGTATTAGAATCTTCTCCTGTCAATGCTCTATTAAATAACGGACTTATTTCCTTCAAATCATCAGGATGGATAGTGCGATCCATTTCATCACGGGAGATGGTAGTAACCGATTCATCGTATCCAAGACGTTTCAAGAAACCTTGCGGGAAAATGAAACAGTTGGTTTCCATATCAAACTGCCACGGATAGATGGAGCTTTCGTCTACTGCCATATCAAAGAAACGCTTCTGCATTTCTTCATTCGAAATATTCCGTGCGGAAAGTGCCATACCGGTAATCGTATCCTTTGAACGGATCGGGACTATTTCCCCCGACACCGGGAAGTATTTATCACTATGCACTTCTTTCATGAAAGCTCCCTGGGGTATCTTCACACTTTCTCCTTTTGAAGCTACCTGCTTCAGCATAGAATGAAGAATATCCTGACCGTTATAATATATCTTGAAGATGCTGCCTGCCATCATTCCTTCATAAAAACGGCCCCCTGACTCATACGGCAAATGCAGCATTTGCAATAAGGAGCGGTTTGTGAAATGAATGTGCAAATCGGTATCATACGTTATCACACCATCACGGATGGAATGAAATACATTATCAAACTCATTACGCTGTTCCACAAGTTTATTCTGCACGAGCAGACGAGTCTGTGCCTGAATCCGTCGTTTGGACTCACGCCGGTTGGCACGCATCAACCACACGATAGAAGCTATCAGCAACGCCAGGATAGACGGATAGAGCAGTATAAAAAGATATTTATATTTTTCCCAATACGGTTCGTTGACGATGGTTCCGCTAGAGGATACTTTATCAGGGTCAATATGAAAATAATCCAACTGTTTATAGTCATAGATGAATCCCTGCGTGATTTCTGTCACTCCTATTTCTTGGGGAGATGTACCTTTTAAGACTAAAGCAGCCCTTTGAGCTGCCGATAATGCTGAAGCATAACTATCGGAATCGTATGCACAGAATACGCCATTAGTTAACCCCACATTCTGACTCGAAAATACGGGAGCTTTTGAGTTTTTGCCAACGAATGAAAGGAAAGGCGACCATTTAGGAGCAACCACCAGACGTTCGTAGCTGTTACGAGGGTAACAAATAGCAGCAATGATGTGACTCGTTGTATGATTTTGGGTATTATAGACTTTCATTCTATAATCCGGATTGTCTTTTTGAAAGATTTTCCACTCTTCTTCAAAATCTTCAAGGCCTTTGTTACTCAAAAAGCTGTTATCTATCACACATACCACTTCTTTCCGCTGGGGAAATATCTTTTGCGCCTGACGCAATATGACATCAAAATCCGGATTGGCAGTGAACCCGCAAACATTGGGATGAGTAGCAATCAGCTCCATATCAGGATACTTAATGCCGAAAAACACGACCGGTATCTGCAAAGGCAACGAATCTCCACAGGCAAAAAGAGTATAGAAAGCTTCATCACTTGCTGTTATAATCAAATCGGTCTGCCTGTCACGGGCACGCTGACAAAAACGACGCATAATTACTTTCTCGGAGTTGAATGCCCAAAAATCGGCATCAAGATACTCCGTTGTTATATTCACCTTCAGGCCACTTTCTTTAAATCCTTTGACCAACCCCTGATTAAGGTCGCTATGCCAAGGAGTCTGTGAGGTGTATGACTGTATAAACAGGATATTGTATGTACGTTCCGCTGCTGCCGCCTGAATAAGAACAGCAAAAAACAGAACGATAAGCAAACAATAGTAGCGTCGATTCATATAATTAAAGCCTGCGGTGTTTTCAATATTATGCCGACAAAGATACGTTAATTATATTGAAAACAAACAGATAGCCCAAGTTTTTTATTCTTCGCGCAACGCCTCGGCAGGGTGTATGCGAATTACCTGACGAGTAGGAAACCAAATGCCAACGAGAATCATTAAAGACATCAGGAAATAGGTTATGACAAATGTAATAAGAAAACGCACTACTCCCCACTCCATATACCCTTCAGTCAACTCCAGATGGCCGATATTATAACAGATGACGGCGGCAGGCAAAGCAGCCAGAGTCAATAATAGCAATCCTTCTTTATTTAAACGTTGCCAAAGCTGCATCCGGCTGGCCCCGACTGCTATACGAAGCGCAGACTCGGCACGACGGTGCTGCGTACGGAACCAGAAGGTGCCGACAATGCCCAACAGGATATTAAGCAATAAGAAGCCCATCATCCAGAAACGTACCTGTACCTGATTATAACTCCCTTGCTGGAAGTCATTCCGCAGATCTTCATAATCATGCACTTTCAGGATGAATAAGTTACCGACACTCAACTGGTTGGCGGACAATTTCATCAAATGTTCCGCAAAGTCTCTGGAAGTCCCCGGTTTCACCCGCAGACAAACTTCTACACTCGAAGGATAAAGTTCATCGTCAAGTTCGACCATTATCTTTTCAGGAAGTTCAATGGCTACATACCGATCACTGTAGTTAGGCCAAAAGTCATTGTAACGCACCTTCTTCGAAACTCCCCCTATCTTGTACACTTTCGTAGAATCATCCACATCGACCATTTCTTTACCCAACAGCGTACGATCGCCTTTATAATCTTTGGGCAAGAAATTTTCACCAACAACGACATTGCCATTCCTTAAAGCTTGCACCAACGGCTGATAACCACGCCCATCAGCACTTTGATAACGAAAGACCTGAAAAAAGTCAGGGGTTACCGAACGCCGCAGCGGATTACTAACTAATGTATCGATACGTAACATACTACCGGAGTTACTCCCGATATAGGGACGCGCATTATTGGATATTGAAACGGCCTCCACTTCCGGCAATCTCCGGAGACGATTGGTCAACTCGATAATATCTTGTCCTAAAGATGTGCTCTTTTGCTCTTTCGAAAGATAGGAATTACTCTTGTCATTTTTCAGGCTTAGTTCCAAATAATACGTATCGGTAATATCAAATCCTACCGGTTCGTAATAAGTACGCGCTGTCACATACGTCCAGTCGACCACATACCACAGGACCACAAAAACAATTAATAGTTCTGACCACAACCATCCGTTTGACCGGCGCTCGTTCCATATTTGTTTTAATAGTTGCATTTTCTTTAGAATTTAGATGAGTTGAAGAATTATCTTTCGTTGATGGCATCCACAATATTGGTGCGAGTTACTCTCCATGCCGGAATGGCGGCACTTAATAAATTGAGTAGGAAGCAAGCCAGAAATGCCAGCAGGAATACGGTAGGATCGAACAGTAAGTCGACACACATGGTCCGCAAATCCTCCACACCATTGGATACAAAGTCTACGGAGAAAAGCATTCCTCCCAAAAGGAAAGCGGCGACATAACTTAATACAAGTCCGAGAATTCCTCCGAACAGGGAATAAAGCATGTTTTCGGATAGTACCTGCATCATAAGCTCCCGTCTGGGAGCACCAAAGGCTTTTCGCACTCCTATTTCGGAGATACGCTTACGCATGCGTGACAAAGTAAGTCCGGACAGGTTGACGGCAGGAACAATCAATAAGACAAGTAATGTCAGTATGTATTGCCGTACTGCTTCTTTCACAGCAGGAGGATTGTTGGCGGAATAGCGTTGCGCGGCTACGAAATAAGTATCAGGCTGTCCGCGATAGAGTAAATCGAAATTGGGATGCCCTGCCATAAAGATAGCCCGCAAGCGGTCTGCCTCCTGACGAATAGCCGGAAAATCGTCTTTCGATTTAGCCAGTATATAAACGGCAGTCATACCCATGATATTGTCATCGCCCCAAGTGGCTGTGAAGGCACTTGTTGAACTCAAAGGAATCCAAACTTGTGCATAGGCGTACTTCGCCAGTTTAGAGACCGGACGTACCACTCCGCAAACAATATAAGCCGAATGATTCAGAAGGAATGTTTTTCCAACCACTTCTGATGTTCCGAACAAACGGCGAGCCATATCTTCGGAAATCACAGCTTTTGCTGCTCCGGCATCAAAATCGGCATTATCATACGGTTTACCAGATAGAAACTCAAATTCAAATATTTTCCAGAAAGCATCGTCTGTTTGCAACACACTACAACTTTCCATCTCACCTGCCGGTTTAGCAGCCAGCATTGTTTCCTGCCAGATATTGGTTATGGAAACAACTTCGGGAATTGTCATTGCTTTGAAACAAGCCTTTGCCGTATTGTATCCGATAGGGCCATTGCTTTGCCAATTCACGTTGGACTTACTTTGAAGTCCGGCAAACCGGAAAATAAGCATCCGGTCACGATGGGTTTCCGGTGCAAAGGGAGCAATAGTCGCACGTAAAGTAATCACAATTACCATTATCATAGCAATAGCCAAAGCTGTACCAATAATGGAAATAGAAGAAAGCAGTTTATTTTCTCCCAACAGATGGAATGCTTGTTTAAAATAGAGTTTTATCATGATCGTTACCAGTATAAAGTTCAGTATATTTCTTACTCGTCTCTTAGTGCTTCGGCCGGTTGCACTTTCATTGATTGCAGAGCCGGATACAACACGCCAAGAATAATCATTATCGCCATCAAGAGATATGTCAGTAAAATGGCTATCAGGAAACGGGGTACTGTAAATGCCATTTGTGATATATCCACCAGTTCAGTATATCCAATATTGAATGCAATCAATACGGCAGGAAGAGCCGACATGCTTAACAGTAACAAACCTTCCGTAATCAAACGATAGAATATGTTTTTCCGGTTAGCTCCCATTGCCATGCGTAAAGCAACTTCTCCCCGGCGTTGCTGGGTACGGAACCAGAAAGTGCCGATCACTCCCAGAAAGATATTCAACAACAGGAAAAAGAGAATACAGAACTGGGTACGTAATTCATTATCATTGTCTATCTCACTGGCTGTCCGGACTTTGCTTAATGGAGTGACATCAAGTATATAAACATTCCCTACCTGATAGATACGGTCGGCATCATTCATAAGACGTTCCACAAAGCCATCGTCTACACCTTCGCGGACACGCAGACTTAATTCGAGATAGGCTACGTTTTCGACTGTTTCCATTTGTTCGTCAGAAAGGTAAGTGCCGATATAGGTTCCGGTAAAAGGTTTTCCGGCAATGTTATAATGATCGTAGCGAACGGGCTCTGTTAAAGCTGCAATACGAAAGTTGGTATCACTCATGCGAACTTCTTTACCCAAAAGGTCTTTTCCGTGGAAAGTAGCATCCGGATAATAGTCTGCAACATCGACAGGAACGATTATTGTATTTTTCTCCAGAGCTTTCACCAGACTTTCATGACCGGAACCATCGATATTCCGGAAACGAAACACCTTATAATATTCAGGAGTCGTCCAACGATCCATCGTACTTATCCAAACCGTGTCGTTATCCGGAAAACGGAAACTCGCTCCACTGCACCCTTCATTGTATGGAATACTGTTTTGAGAGATACAGACAGATTCAACTTCCGGATGACGGGACAAACGTCCGGCTATTTCCCTTAAAGCAGTCATATCATCTTTAACAGTCAGCTCCGGATTGAAATCGGTAGATTTATCGGTAAGACGGTTCATACGTAATACATACGTATTTTCTATATTAAAGCCCATTGGCTGATAATAGATATGCAAAGTGACATAAACCAAATCAACGATATACCACAATACGACAAACACCAACAATAGCTCAATCCATAGAAAAGCATTGCTCCGGCGCTCATTATATATTTGTTTCAATAACTGTTTCATCATTTCATCTTTGGTTTATTGCATCTACAATGTTCATTCTCGACACTCTCCAAGCCGGAATTCCGGCACTCAATAGATTTAATAACAGGCAGAAACAGAATGCAACGAGAAACGTCAACGGACTGAACAGCATATCAGTGGAAAGAGAAGTTTCCCCGGCAAGACCTGCATTCTCACTGTTATCAAAAAGGAATGAGTTTAACAGGAAAGTAGCTGAATAGCTCAATATCAGTCCCAGTACTCCCGCAAGCAGTGTCAATATCAGATTCTCCCAGAATACCTGTCGCAACAATTCGTTGGCAGTAGCACCGAATGCTTTCCGGACACCGATTTCCGTCATACGCTTCCGCATGCGGGATAAAGTCATACTACTTAGGTTGATAGCTGGAACCAAGAGGAGAATCACAATGATAAGAATGAATCGCCTGACAATGTGTTTCATATCCAAGTCTGTCCCCCAATGGCGGTAAAGGTAGGCAAATTGAGTATCCGGCTGACCACGATAAATCAATTCCATATCCTTCAGCTTACTATTGTAGACCTGACGATATTTTTCGACTTCAGCACGAATAGCCGGAAAATCGTCGGACGAACGTGCAAGGATGACCGCCCGCATAGGTCCCATCAGATTTTCTCTCCACGAGAAAGAAGCCAAATCTGTTGATGTATAGGGAATCCAGACCTGTGCATAAGAAGCTGTCGCCAACTTTGATACGTCTTTCACTACTCCTGTAATGGTATAATCCGCTTTATTTAATTGGATGGTACGCCCTACCACGTCAGTTGTACCGAACAGGCGGCGTGCCACACTGGCAGAAACCACTGCCTTGGACAGCCCACTCTCAAAATCGGCTTTCGTATATGGTTTGCCACACAAGAATTCAAAGCAAAAGACTTGCCAGAACGCTTCATCCGTTTCCATTTCATCTACACTCATCCTGCCTCCTCCGGGAAGAGAAGCACGCATCTTATTATTAACGGAAGTAATGGTAACCGCTTCAGGTATTGTCAACGTCTTAAAGCATTCACGGGCAGTCGTGACGGACATCTGGCTGCTGGCAGCATTATTGTGTTGCTCTTTATGCCGGGACGTCATTGCCTTGACATACAATGATCGTGAACGGTTAACTTCCGGCACGCAGTCTTTTATCCGTATCTGCAATGTCAGCACGATCACCATTATCATGCAAATAGCCAAAGCTGTACCTACCATACAGACAATACTAATAAGCCGGTTCTCTTTCAACTGGTAAAGAGCTTGCTTTATGTATTGCTTCCACATCTTCTTATTCTTTTTTTGATTTGATTCTACAGGAGTTCACAGAAGAATGTTCTACATTAGAAATTCCAACCTTTCTTTGTTACGTCTTTACACTTCAGGTTTTTGGAGTTGATTTTACCAACGCCATCCCGCTTAAAGAAAGCTGCATCCGCTTTACCGGATACAGTGATATTTCCTACTCCATCCACTTTAGCTTTGATAGTGCTGCAATCAACATTCAACTTCATATTGCCTACTCCGTCAACATCTAGTTTCAACTCATCGCAATATAGACTTTTCACGTTACAGTTGCCTACTCCGTCAAGTTCGAAAGCTATATTTTTAAGTTTTAGTTCTTCTTTTGCATCGAAGTTTCCTACTCCGTCTATTTTCACTTTACTCAAATCGGGAGCAGTAATATAGAAAGTCAGATTCTTGATATTCCTCGCATTCCTATCTTTATACGAGATAACCAAAGTTCCATTTTTCACTGTCACCCTTGTTTTCTCTACAAATTCAGAAGGACCTTCCAGACGGCAGGAGCATCCTGCCGATTGAGTAAATATAATATTCCCGACAGATTGCAGGTTTATGGCAGAAAACTCGTCTACATTATAATCTTTACTCACATTTTGTGCCGATAGCGAACAGAAAGCAACACTTAACAGGACAGCTATCGCAACGATGAAAATATTCTTTGTCATGGTGATTTTTAATTTAGAGATACATTAATCAATTTTTCCATTTAGTTCTAATCGTAAGAGGCCGCTTCTATTGTACCTGGCGTCCATCGAAGAAACGAATAGTGCGCGAAGTCTGCTTCGCCTGTTCTTCATTATGGGTAACCATCACGATAGTGCGTCCGTCTTCCTTATTCAACCGATGAAGCAGTTCCATCACTTCAGCTCCCATCTTTGAATCCAGGTTACCGGTCGGCTCATCGGCAAGGATTATTTCGGGATTACCGATAATAGCACGGGCGATAGCTACACGCTGGCACTGACCACCGGAAAGTTGTGTAGGAAAATGATTCATGCGATGGCTTAACCCTACTTTCTCCAATACTTCTTGTGCCAACCGTTTTCGTTCACTGCCAGCCATACGTCGATAAAGCAAGGGGAGCTCTACATTATCCATCACATTCAACGAATTAATCAAATGAAAAGACTGAAATACAAAACCGAGCGTTTTATTACGAAAAACCGCCAGTTCCTTGTCTTTCATTCCTTCGGTACGTATTCCGTTGATTTCCACCATTCCCATTGTAGGTGCATCAAGCAATCCCATTATGTTCAGCAGGGTGGATTTTCCGCATCCGGAAGGTCCCATTATACTTAGAAATTCTCCACGTTCTACCGTAAGATTCACATTCTCCAATGCTACCGTCTCAATCTCGTCCGTACGATAAATCTTAGAAAGAGAGTTCAATGTTATCATAACTTCTAGTATTTAGTTTATTTAATTTTCAACTTATTCTTGTTCTTATAAGCACTCATATCGCTTACTACTACTTTATCACCCGGTTGCAATCCGCTCAACACTTCTACATATTCAAAATTAGAATCTCCTAACTGTATTTTACGTTTTACCAGTTCATTATCCGAGTTGCAGACAAAAAGTTCATATTCACCGCGTCCCACATAGAAAGAGCCATTGGCTATGCGCATTACATCTTCCTTCACAGCATTCATCACATAAACATCTGTCTTTAGTCCGGAACGTAAGCGGCGGTGATTATCTTCTTTCAACTGAACGGTAAATGATATCACACCATTCTTGGATAGCGGTGTAACACTGCTAACTGTCCCTTCCAGTTTGTCACTCCCTATCTTAACAATTGCTTTTCCTCCGGCTGCTACACGGTCACCGTACGTATCCGCAATCTCACCTTCCACTTTAAAATGGCTCAAATCAGAAATGATAGCCACCTGTCCGCCTTCGGAAATCTGTGCACCGATCTGGTTATTAATATAGGTAAGAATAGCTTTACGCGGGGAACGGATTTGTGCATCATCCAACGTACGTTTCTTTTCGGAAAGGCTCTTGCGGAAGATATTAAAGTCAAGCTCCTGAACTTTCAGTTCGGCAGCAGCTACTTCCTTCTCATTTTTATATTGTTGCTGAAGTTGTTCGTACTCTAATTGAGCCACATTATAGCTCAATTCAGCCTGGCGTACCTTATCCGTTGTTCCTGCACCGAGACTGTCCAGATAGTGTTCATTTCTCAACTCCACTTTCATCCGACTCAATTTCATTGCCGAAACTTTAATCTGCATTGCCATATCGGAAAGTTTCGTCTGATTATTGACGCGAAGCTGATCGAGCTTATACTGGCGCATTTGTTCCTCGTCCAGCAACTTCTTATATTCAATTTCCGTACTCTGAAGGTCCAGTTTCAGAATCGGAGTACCTACGTCTACGCTATCTCCCCCTTTTTTATAGACTTCAATAATACGACTGTTGATCGGAGAATTGATAATTTCTTCAAAAGCAGGGACAACCTTACCGGAAGCACTGACACTTACCTCAATCACCCCTTTATCGACTGTGGAAAAGACAAGATCCTTTGCCTCCACTCCTGCCCTTAATACAGATATAAGTACACCGATGGCAATAATACTTGCCACTCCAATGGATGAATAACGAATTATCTTCTTATTACGTTCTTTTTGACGTACCTCTTTAGGAATTTCTCTGTCCATATCCGATCATTTACTATTTTATGATGTATCAATTCGGTACTTCATACACCAAATCTGTGCCAAAATCGTAAATGGTTGATAAATAGAAGATAACAAAAAACAAAGGGTGTCCGATATCGGACACCCTGTACGAATTTACCGTTCAGAATAGAATCTATCATCCTGCCAGCAGGAAACCTGTCTATTTGGATGATGACGTAGTAGAGGGGTTCTTTTCCTCTTGTATCAGTTCTTTCCCCCAATGGGTAGTCTCCTCCACCTTTTCACGATCACGAATCTCTTTTGCTTTACGGGCATAGACAATCATACGCATAGACTGATCGTAAGTGAAATAATTCCATACCCAATTCAAGAGTACAATAACCTTATTACGCACCCCAAGAATAGAGCGCAGATGAACAACCAGCCACATCACCCAGGCAAACCATCCCTGCATTTTCACTTTACTAAACTCTGCCACGGCACGATTACGACCTACAGTCGCCATCGAACCCAGATTACGGTAATGGAAAGGTTTCATCTCCCGTCCTTTCTCCATACGTATCAGATTCTTTGCCAGCAATTCTCCTTGCTGGATAGCCACTTGTGCCAATTGAGGATGTCCGTTCGGGTAATCTTCATCAGCAACCTGAATACATTGGTCACCAATAGCAAACACATTACTCATTCCCTCTACACGATTGAACGAATCGACCTTAATACGTCCACCACGTCCTATCAACGAAGGATCCATGTTTCCGATAGTCACTCCGGTAACACCGCTCACCCAAATAAAAGTACGCGTAGCAATCTCCGTACCATCTTCAAGTACCACTTTATGGTCACGATAATCCACAACACGTTTATTCAACAGGATATTTACCCCCATTTCACGGAGAAACTGTTCAGCATGAGCGGAAGAATCTTCCGACATTCCGGCAAGCAATCGCGGCCCGGCCTCAATCAGATATATATGCATCAAGCTACTCGGCATATCAGGATAATCTTTTGGCAGGACAAATTTCTTCATTTCGGAAAGTATTCCGGCTACCTCTATTCCGGTTGCTCCACCTCCTACAATGACGATATTCATCAACTCTTGTTGTTCCTGTTTGGTTGAGCAAGTTAAGGCACGTTCCAGATTGGCAAGAAGAGCATTTCTCAATCCCATTGCTTCCGAAACATTTTTCATCGGCATGGCTTCTTCTTCAATATGTTTATTACCGAAAAAGTTGGTTGTAGTTCCTGCAGCCAACACCAGATAATCATATTCTGCTTTTCCGATGGAAGTCTGTATCATATTCTTTTCCGGGAAAATGGCACGTACTTCCGCCATACGGAAATAGAAATCTTTCCGGCGCTGGAATATTTTACGAAAGGGGAAAGAGATGGAAGTAGGTTCCATACCGGCCGAAGCCACCTGATAAATCAAAGGGGGAAACTGATGATAGTTGTTCTTGTCTATCAATACGACTTGAAAGCCTGACTTTTTCAGCTTGTTAGCTAATTTTAAGCCACCGAAACCACCGCCTACTATAACGACACGTTTCTTATTACTTTTTGCAATGTTAAGACTCATATTATAATCATGTTTTATCAAGATAATAACACATCAATGAGTCATTAAGTTTTCAAAATTCGAAACTTTCATGAAGAAAGAAGCCGGATTCATTCATCGGTGGCGATACACCCATTCCTCGGTACCGAAACATGTCCTCCCCGGTGCCGGAAAGGCTGCTCATCGGCGCCAAACAAAAAAAAGTTCTACGAGTCTCTATCGCAGGCGCAATCTATCTCCGATTTCAGGGACATATTCGCCATCTTTACGATTCATCTTATACAGATTTTTGAGGCGAATACCATATTTTTGAGAGATACCATGCATGGAATCTCCATCTTTTACAATATATACGGTATAAGGTTTGGAAGCCTTTTTCTTCTTGCTCTTCAGGTAGATAATATCTCCCTCTACTAACGTATAATCACGCTGCAAGTCATTATATTTCACAAGTTTCTTCCAACTAATGTCAAATTCGTCACCCAAGTCTTTAAAAGTATCACCGTTGCGGGCTACAACATAGGCTATATCATTCGCAATATACACCTGATGCGGGTTCATCAACCAAGGATTCTTTTTCAGTTTCCGTTCTGAATATACACCCTTACGATCGTATTTATACAAATCATAATCTTCGATAATCGTAATCAGGCGATTAGCATAAGAAGGATCGGTGGCGTATCCCGCCTTTTTCAGTCCACGAGCCCACCCTTTATAGTCGGTGATATCCAGTTTGAAAAGAAAAGCATAACGGGCCCCTCTTCTAAGGAAGTCGGAATGGTCTTCGTAAGAATCACGAGGATGTTTATAGGCACGGAAACATTCATTACGCGCATCGTCGTCGTGGCGAACACTACGCCCCCGCCAACTGCCACCACACTTAATACCAAAGTGATTATTACTCTTTCGTGCCAACTGACTGTATCCGGCACCACTTTCCAACAACCCTTGCGCCAGTGTGATACTGGCCGGAATTTTATGAAGCTTCATCTGTTCAACAGCCAAATCACTATACTTATTTATATATTCGATGTAACGGGCATTTCGTTTCTGTGCCTGCACTCCTACGGCAAAGAAGAAAACAATGGTTAAAAAGATAAGTCTATACAGTTTATTCTCCATTTTAGTTCAGATGTGGATTAGATGGCACAAAAATCCGAAAAATAATTGGGATTATCAATCTCTTTCCTAACTTTGTAACATTAATTGTAGAAACCAATACCCTAACGTATATGAGAGACCTCACAATTACCGCTATTATTAAAGTATATCAATATGATGAGTTGAATGAGGCCGATCGGGCACTTATGCAGACTGCCATGGAGGCAACAGCTCGTAGTTATTCTCCGTATTCCCATTTCTCCGTAGGTGCCGCTGCGTTATTGGGCAACGGAGCTGTTGTGACAGGAACCAATCAGGAGAATGCCGCCTACCCGTCAGGACTTTGTGCGGAACGCACTACCTTATTCTATGCCAATTCCCAATATCCCGACCAGCCGATCGTCACTCTTGCCATCGCGGCACGAACGGAAAAAGATTTCATCGACCAACCGATTCCTCCCTGCGGCGCTTGCCGGCAAGTGATTCTGGAAACGGAAAAGCGTTACAAACAACCCATCCGTATCCTATTATATGGCAAAGAATGTATCTACGAAGTAAAAAGTATAGGCGACCTACTGCCGCTATCATTTGACGCATCAGCAATGGAGGACTAGCTATGTTACAACAATATCACACGAAACTAAAAGGAACACTCGCACTTACAGACTCTTATCTGACAGAAAAAGCACTGCAAAAAGAAAAGGGGCTTTATAAATTTATATGGGTACGCAGCGGAAGCATCACAGTAGAAATCGACCATCAGGAAATGATGCTTACCAAAGATGAAGTGATTTCACTCACTCATCTGCAACACCTCGAATTTAAATCGATTGACGGCGAATACCTGACTTTGCTGTTCAACAGTAACTTCTATTGCATTTATGGCAATGACCATGAAGTGTCATGCAGCGGTTTCCTGTTCAACGGTTCTTCTCACCTGATCCGTTTTACCCTGAATGAAAAAGAACGTAAAGAGCTCGACACCATTACCGAAGCACTGGAAAACGAGTTTACCGTTTCCGACAGCCTGCAGGAGGAGATGCTACGCATCCTGCTGAAACGCTTCATCATTCAATGTACTCGTATTGCACGTCATCGCATGAATATCACCCGTGAAAAAGAATCCGGTTTCGAGATTGTCCGCCAATACTATAACTTGGTTGACGAGCATTATCGGACGAAAAAGCAGGTACAGGACTATGCCGACATGCTGCATAAATCTCCCAAGACACTATCGAACATCTTTTCAACCTGTAAACTGCCTTCGCCACTCCGGGTAATCCACGAACGGGTGGAAGCGGAAGCCAAACGCCTTTTGCTTTACAGCAACAAAAGTGCTAAAGAAATTGCCGATATTCTTGGATTTGAAGACCAGGCCTCTTTCAGCCGTTTCTTCAAAAATATGACCGGACAGAGTGCCGTACAATTCAGAAATACACAGGAAGGGAAAAATTGATAAGGTATACGGAAGTATTGCTATTTGGGGAGTATGGAGAATGAACGACCTTTGCAACATTAGATAAACCCATTAAAACCCCAACAAAATGAAAGAGAAATTTATCGCTTTACTGACCTTCACTTCAAGTCTGAAAAGTTTCGGTATCCAATTTATCCGCGTGGCTATCCTGATAGTATTTGTATGGATAGGCGGATTGAAGTATTTCCATTATGAAGCCGACGGAATTGTCCCGTTTGTTGCCAACAGTCCCTTCATGAGTTTCTTCTATGCTAAAGGTGCGCCCGAATACAAAGAACACAAAAATGCGGAGGGTGCTTTCGTCCCGGAAAATCGAGCATGGCACGAAGCAAACCGTACCTATACTTTCTCCTACGGACTGGGAGCTCTTATTATGAGCATCGGCATACTGGTATTTCTAGGCATCTTTTTCCCAAAAGTGGGATTGGCAGGTGACGCCCTTGCCATTATCATGACGCTCGGAACACTTTCTTTTCTCGTCACTACCCCGGAAGTCTGGGTTCCCGATCTGGGAAGCGGAGAGTTCGGCTTCCCGTTACTATCCGGTGCAGGACGATTGGTGATTAAAGATATTGTAATCTTAGCCAGTGCCGTAGTGTTACTATCCGACTCGTCACAACGAGTACTCAAAACACTTAAAAAAGACTAATGCTCCCCTTGCAGAAAGTGCTGACTTCTTGAGATTGCGGAACAAATCGTATTTTCAGACTGTTATATAGTCTCATACGAATCGTTAATAAAAAGAAGTTATGAAACAATATGATGCAATAATAATAGGATTCGGCAAGGCAGGAAAGACCCTGGCTGCCGAACTTTCCAACCGCGGATGGCAAGTTGCCATCGTGGAACGTTCCAACATGATGTATGGAGGAACCTGCCCTAACGTAGCCTGTATTCCTACCAAAACGCTGGTGCATGAAGCAGAGGTTTCCGCCTTGCTTTACCATGACGATTTTCCCAAACAGGCGAATATGTACAAACAAGCCATCAGTCGAAAGAACCGTCTCACCTCTTTTCTTAGAAATGATAATTACGAAAGACTAAACAAACGTCCTAATGTGACTATTTACACCGGGACGGGTTCTTTCGTATCTTCCAATACGATAAAAGTTGCGCTTTCGGAAGGAGACATCGAGCTGCAAGGTAAAGAGATATTTATCAATACAGGCTCTACTCCTATCATTCCGGCAATAGACGGCATTCAGCAAAGCCAGCATGTATATACCAGTAGTACGCTTCTGGATTTAAACGTCCTTCCCCATCACTTGATTATCATAGGCGGAGGATATATAGGACTGGAATTTGCTTCTATGTATGCCGGATTTGGCAGTAAAGTGACGATACTCGAAGGAGGAAATAAATTTATGCCTCGTGAAGATCGGGATATTGCAAACAGCGTCAAGGAAGTAATGGATAAGAAAGGTATTGAAATCCATTTGAACGCGCGTGCACAGTCTATCCATGACACCAATGATGGAGTGACGCTGACTTACTCGGACGTATCCCACGGCACTCCTTATTATATGGATGGAGATGCCATTCTCATCGCAACGGGACGTAAACCGATGATTGAGGGATTAAACCTGTCAGCAGCAGGCGTAGGAGTCGATGCGCATGGGGCTATCATAGTAAACGATCAGTTACGTACCACTGTTCCCCATGTATGGGCAATGGGAGATGTAAAAGGCGGAGCACAATTCACCTATCTCTCTCTGGATGATTTCCGGATTATCCGCGATCAGCTCTTCGGTGACAAGAAGCGTGATATCGGAGACCGTGATCCTGTTCAATATGCAGTGTTTATTGATCCGCCATTGGCGCATATCGGAATCAGTGAAGAAGAAGCTCTGAAAAGGGGATATTCATTTAAGGTTTCCCGGTTGCCGGCATCTTCCGTTGTCCGTGCCCGTACATTGCGACAGACAGATGGTATGCTAAAAGCCATCATCAATAATCATAACGGGAAGATTATGGGCTGTACACTATTTTGTGCCGATGCTTCAGAAATCATCAATATCGTAGCTATGGCTATGAAAACGGGACAACCGTCTACATTCTTACGCGATTTTATCTTCACACATCCCAGCATGAGCGAGAGATTAAATCAATTATTTGACATATAAGATAAATAGGCGATTTACTTGCAAAAAACAGAAAAAACAAGGTACTTCATATCATGATTAGTTGAATACATAACATAGCCTCTAAATAGGGTAAACAGAGGCTGTATTTGGAGTAATCAGAGGCTCTGAATGAGATAAACAGAGCCTCTAAATAAATGAATCTTATTCTTTTTCCATCTTAACAGAGTGAAATCTAACAGAAAGTGTTATCTTTGCAACCAAGTTAAACTATATACCTACCGCAATGAGAATTAGTAAGTAAGACAACACTTCTAAGTAAACATCACTTTTCTTATATGCTTTTTCTATTTTGTTAAGCATCACGAAATCCGTGTTGTTTAGCCAGTATTGTGTTTGTCGTTCCCCTATCCTGTGATTTTCCTTCACTCTATTTTCAACCTCAAACCCAATAGATCATCATGTCTATAAGTATTCAACAAATCAGCTATATCCATCCGGATAAAGAAGTATTATTCAGTGATCTCAATTTCGCCATCAGTAAGGGGCAGAAACTGGGATTAGTCGGTAACAATGGTTGCGGTAAATCTACTTTGCTGCAAATTATTGCCGGGCAGCTTTCACCCTCTTCCGGTGTCATTGTCCGTCCGGACGACCTATATTATATCCCGCAACATTTCGGGCAATATGATTCATTGACTATCGCTCAAGCACTCCGGATAGAACGTAAGCAACAAGCCCTACATGCTATCCTGTCAGGAGATGCCTCAAACGAAAATTTCGTCGTCCTGGACGATGACTGGAATATTGAAGAACGTTCCATTGCTGCTCTCGATTTATGGGGGCTAGGACAGTTTACTCTATCCTACCCAATGAATTTGCTTAGTGGCGGTGAAAAGACCCGTGTATTTCTGGCAGGGATGGACATCCATCACCCATCTGTCGTACTTATGGATGAGCCGACCAACCATCTTGATTCTTCCGGCAGGCAACGTTTATACGACTGGGTAGAGAAATGTCACTCCACGCTGTTAGTGGTGAGTCATGACCGCACTCTGCTTAATCTTCTCCCTGAAATATGCGAACTGGAAAAGCATCAAATCAATTATTATGGTGGAAACTATGAATTCTACAAAGAACAAAAAACGCTGATGCAGGAAGCATTGCAGCAACGTATCGAAGAAAAAGAGAAAGCACTGCGCATTGCCCGCAAAGTGGCACGCGAAACGGTCGAACGCAGGGACAAACAAAATGTGCGCGGAGAAAAGAATAATATTAAAAAGGGAGTTCCACGCATTGTGCTCAACGCGCTTCAAGGAAAATCGGAAAAGAGTACCAGTAAACTTAACAGCACCCATCAGGAGAAAGCCGAGAAGTTAACAAGCGAACGTAACCAACTTCGAAGTTCACTCTCCCCGACCGATACACTAAAAACCGATTTTAATAGTTCCTCGCTCCACACCGGAAAGATATTGGTGACAGCAAAAGAGATTAACTTCGGTTATCATCCCAACTCAATCAACAGTCATATTCAGATGAATAATGAAGCAAATCTTGCTGATACCGGTAATCATTCCAGTCCAGACAGTAATGATATTCAGGATAATAGCGACTTCAAACAGCAACTTTGGCAAACACCCATCAGCTTCCAACTAAAGAGTGGGGACCGCCTCCGTATAGAAGGGGCCAACGGCAGTGGGAAAACAACTCTTTTGAAGCTAATCACCGGACAACTTCAGCCACAAGAAGGAAACCTGACACGAATGGAATTCACCTATGTCTATCTGAATCAGGAATATTCTATCATCGACGACCGGAACAGTATCCTGGAACAGGCTTACGCTTTCAATAACCGGAACCTGCCGGAGCATGAAATAAAGATTATTCTAAACCGTTATTTATTCCCCGCTTCCGAATGGGATAAATCCTGTCGGAAACTTAGCGGTGGTGAGAAAATGCGCCTTGCTTTCTGCTGCCTGATGATTAGCAATAATACTCCCGATATGTTTATTCTGGATGAACCGACCAACAATCTGGATATACAGAGCATTGAAATCATCACTGCTACCATCAAGAACTATACCGGTACTGTAATTGCAATCTCACACGACGATTATTTTATTCAGGAAATCGGTATCGAGCAACGTATTTTATTAAGCTAGCCTATTGATATTTTATCCGGTAAGTCTAAATATCAACCTAGTTTTTTATAACTTCGCAGCGCGAAGAAAAGAATTGGAACAAAATGGATCAGACAGTACAATCATGGTGGTTTATCTTTTATAAAGATCAACTGCTTCTTGAGAAAAAAGGGGATGGTAAGTATGCCGTCCCATGTGGAGAAAGTTCTCCTATCATTATTAAAGAAAAAACAACAGTACACAATATCACAACACTGGAAGGGAGAAACTGCAAAGCTTTCTCCCTCTCCTCTCCCATTGAAGAATCGGAGCGATGGGCAATGATAGGACTTCGCGCCTCTTATGATTATCTTCCTTTATCTCATTATCAGACTGCAGGAAAAGCGCATGAAATTCTGCATTGGGATAGAAACAGCCGTTTCTGTTCTGCCTGTGGCACGCCGATGGAACAGAAAGAGTCTATCATGAAACGTTGTCCGAAATGTGGTCGGGAGGTATATCCTTCCATATCCACAGCGATTCTTGTATTAGTGAGAAAAAAAGATTCACTGCTCTTAGTGCATGCCCGCAATTTTAAAGGAACATTCAATAGTCTCGTTGCCGGGTTTCTGGAAACCGGAGAAACATTAGAAGAATGTGTAGCACGTGAAGTGAAAGAAGAAACCGGACTGGACGTAAAGAATATCACTTATTTTGGTAACCAGCCCTGGCCTTATCCTAGCGGACTAATGGTCGGCTTCATTGCTGATTATGCCGGAGGGGAAATCAAGCTCCAAGATGAGGAGTTGAGTTCGGGAGACTTTTATACAAGAGATTATTTACCCGAACTACCCAGAAAACTTAGTCTTGCCCGAAAAATGATTGATTGGTGGATTGAGCATCCAAATGAGTAATTGAATATGGAAAATATCATCAAAGGAATCCGTCAGTATTATCCGGTATCTGATAACTCTTTGGAAGAACTCTTCAGCTATATGAAGAAGATGGAGCTTCCTAAAAAACATTTACTGATACAGGGCGGAGTATCAGACCGTCACGTCTACTTTATTGAAAAAGGATTTTGCCGGTCCTATTGTTTACGTGACGGCGAAGAAATCACTATCTGGTTTTCACGTGAGGGTGATATAACCTTTGCTATGAAAGATTTATATCACAACGAACCAGGATATGAATATGTAGAATTGCTGGAAGATTGTGAATTATACGCCATACGTATTGAAGATTTAAACCAGATTTATGAAGCTAATATAGAAATTGCCAACTGGGGACGTGTCATTCACCAAGAATGTTTACTGTATATGGATATTCACCATATCAACCGTTTATATCTCCCGGCCAAAGAACGTTATGAACAACTTTTACGCGATCAACCCGATGTCGTTCACCGTGCTCAACTGGGATATATAGCCTCTTTCCTTGGCATGACTCCCCAGCATCTTAGCCGTTTACGTTCCGAATCCTGATTCTTTTTAATCTATGTGAATTTATATATTGCAGAAAAACTGTACTTTTGTAGGCAAATACAAAAATAGACAAAGTATCGTGATTAACACATTAACCTCTTTACGCATTTTATTTGCCTTGATGGTATTCGGAGCACACTGTTATGTTCTGGATCCAAGTTTCGACGCTCACTTCTTTAAAGAGGGGTTTGTTGGAGTCAGCTTCTTTTTTATCCTTAGTGGCTTCATTATTGCCTATAACTATCAGAAAAAGCTATTAGAAAAGACCACCACTAAACGCACTTTCTGGATAGCACGTATTGCCCGCATTTATCCCCTACATCTACTTACACTATTGATTGCCGCATGTATAGGAGGATACGTTCAATATAGTGATACGATGGACTGGATCAAACACTTTGTCGCTTCCACTTTTCTACTGCAACCGTTCTTCCCTTCTGCAAATTATTTCTTCTCATTCAATAGCCCTTCGTGGAGTCTGGGTTGCGAACAGTTGTTTTATTTCTGTTTTCCTCTTATCATTCCTTTCTTAAACAGTAAACGGAATCTATGCATCACTCTTTTCGTCTGCCTGCTGGTCATGCTGATTGGTATGCATCTGACTCCTGAAGAACAAATTAAGGGATACTGGTATGTAAATCCAATCACCCGCCTGCCAGACTTTTTTGTAGGAGTTTTACTTTATCAGTTATACCAATCCATATACAATAAAAAGATTTCTTATTCCATCGGAACATTGTTAGAAGTAGGAGTGGTCGTTTTATTTTTCATTTTCTATTTTTGTGCCGCAGATATTCCTAAAGTATACCGCTATTCTTGTTACTATTGGCTGCCAGTTTCTCTGGTTATACTTGTCTTTGCTTTACAAAGAGGATACATATCCCGGTTACTATCCAACCGGATCTTAGTGATAGGAGGAGAAATCAGTTATAGTTTCTACCTGATACACTTATTTATTATACTCACGTATACCCAAATGGCTGCTCTCTATCAATGGCAGATATCTTGGATGATAAGTGTGCCCATCATTTTCTGTATCATCATTGCGCTTAGCTTACTTTCTTATTATTATTTTGAAAAGCCCGCCAATAGATGGGTAAAACGAATACTAACTAAAAAACAATCATAAATCAACCCCATGGAATTATCAACAAAAACACCCCGAATTGAAGTAGTAGATGCTCTTAGAGGATTTGCTGTAATGGCGATCCTCTTAGTACATAACCTGGAACATTTCATTTTCCCTGTTTATCCAGAAAGCTCTCCCGAATGGCTCACCATTTTGGATGCGGGAGTATTGAATGCAACCTTCTCGCTGCTTGCCGGAAAATCTTATGCCATATTCGCTTTGCTTTTTGGATTCACTTTCTTTATCCAGTCGCACAACCAGCAATTAAAAGGAAAAGACTTCGGTTACCGTTTTTTATGGAGAATGGTATTACTTGCAGGATTTGCCACTCTTAATGCCGCTTTCTTTCCCGCAGGAGATGTCCTGTTGTTGTTCGTTGTAGTCAGTCTCGTACTGTTTATCGTACGTAAGTGGAATGACAAAGCTATTCTAATCACCGCCATCTTGTTTTCATTGCAACCGATTGAATGGTTCCATTACATAATGAGTCTTTTCAATCCTGCCTATACCCTACCCGATTTGAATGTCGGAGCCATGTATGCTGAAGTAGCAGATTACACTAAAGCCGGAAACTTCTGGGATTTTCTGATAGGCAATATCACTCTGGGACAGAAAGCAAGTCTGTTCTGGGCTATCGGTGCGGGACGCTTTTTGCAAACTGCCGGACTATTCCTGTTTGGCTTGTATATCGGACGCAAAGAATTATTTGTAGCCACCGAATCTCATCTGAGATTTTGGACGAAAGCGCTCATTATCACAGCTATCAGCTTTGCGCCACTATATTCTTTAAAAGAACAGATCATGCAAAGTGACAGCAGTCTGATTCAGCAAACAGTAGGTACTGCTTTTGATATGTGGCAGAAGTTTGCATTCACGATTGTACTTGTTTCTTCTTTCATGTTGCTTTATCAGAAGGATAAATTCAAGAAAGCCGTATCCAACCTACGATTCTACGGAAAAATGAGTTTGACCAACTATATTTCCCAATCTATTTTAGGAGCTATTATCTATTTCCCATTCGGGCTTTATCTTGCTCCTTACTGTGGATATACTCTTAGCTTGATTATAGGTATCGTTCTTTTCCTGTTACAGGTTAAGTTCTGCAAATGGTGGCTGTCTAAACATAAACAAGGACCATTGGAAACAATATGGCATAAATGGACTTGGATAGGAACCAAGAAATGACAGGAAGAAAAGCAGGCTACGAAATATGCACAACTACAAACGAACAACTTACGAATATGAAACTGAACGTATCACTCTAAAGCATCAACAACACATGTGTATATCCGCAGCCTGCCTGTTGAAATTGAGATGATGCCAATACAACAAGATTCTCGCAAGAAGGATTTGCAAGTGGACTTAAAGAATGCAAAGGAAATGAAAGAACTGTACCAAGTGAGGAAAAATACCCGAAAATAGGCAGAATCAGAGCTATGTACAGAGAAAAAGAAGCGCCTCCACAATCTTCAAAAGATGATGGAGGCGCTATTTTATTATTTATCTTTTTATGATCTATATCTGAAATTTCAGAAGAGACAATATCAGATACCCAATGATTTCTTCACTGCTTCAATCTTTTCCATGGCGGCAGACTCGGCAGAAGCATAACAGTTGCGGCATCCCATTTCACCCTGAACTTCCATATAGAACTTAATCTTCGGTTCTGTACCTGAAGGACGAACAGAAACTTTACTACCGTCTTCTGTGAAATATTGAAGAACATTAGATGGTTCCGGCATATCAATTACAGTTACGATCCCTTTATCGTCTGTCTGTTTCAGAGTCTTATAATCTTTGCTCAAGATCACTTTTGAGCCACCCAATTCTTTCGGAGGATTAGCGCGGAAGTTTTCCATCATCGCTTTGATTTCTTCAGCACCGCTCTTACCCGGTTTCACTACGTTTACAGTAAACTCTTTAGAGAATCCATATTCTACGTAGATATCGAGCAACAACTGATACAAAGATTTGCCATTATCTTTTGCCCATGCAGCAACTTCAGCAATCAGACAGCAAGCAGATACAGCATCTTTATCACGAACAAAATCTTCAGCAAGGAATCCGTAGCTTTCTTCACCACCACCGATATATTTCTTTTTACCTTCACACAGACGGATTTCACGGGCAATCCACTTAAATCCGGTGTAGCAGTCAAGCATTTCGATGTTATTCTTATCAGCGATTTTCTTGATAAGTTCGGTAGTAACGATTGTCTTTACACAGAACTCATTACCTTTAATCTTACCCAGTTGTTTGTATTGAGTCAGAATATAATAAAGGTACATCATACAGGTCTGGTTACCGTTAATCAGTACCCATTCACCCTTGTCATCCTTACAAGCGATACCCACACGGTCAGCATCCGGATCGGAAGCCATTACGAGTTCAGCATCAATTTCTTTAGCAAGGTTTACAGCCATAGAAAGAGCTTCCGCATTTTCAGGATTCGGAGATACGACAGTCGGGAAGTTACCGTCCTTAACCATTTGTTCGGGAACAGTGAATACGTTTTCGAATCCCCACATCTTCAATGCACGCGGAATCAACATCATACCTGTACCGTGAATCGGAGTATAGACAATCTTCATATCTTTGTGACGGGCAATAGCTGCCGGATCAATAGAAACGGTTTTCACCATGTCCAGATAAATCTTATCAATGTCTTCACCGATAATCTGAATCAAATCAGGATTTCCCTGGAATTTAATGTCAGCAGCAGAAGCAATGGCATTCACTTCATCAATGATACCCTTATCATGCGGAGCCAACACTTGTGCACCATCATCCCAATATGCCTTGTAACCGTTGTATTCTTTCGGATTGTGAGAAGCAGTCAGAATGATACCGCTCTGGCAACCGAGGTGACGGATAGCAAAAGACATTTCCGGAGTCGGACGCATATCGTCAAACAGATACACTTTAATGCCATTGGCAGAGAAAATATTAGCAGAAGTCTCTGCAAACAAACGGCTGTTGTTACGGCAGTCGTGACCTACTACTACAGAAATCTGCGGCAGATCTTTGAAGTTCTTCTTCAGATAATTGGAAAGTCCTTGAGTGGCAGCACCTACCGTATAGATATTCATACGATTGCTACCTACTCCCATGATACCACGCAAACCACCAGTACCAAATTCAAGGTCTTTGTAGAAAGCTTCAATAAGTTCGGTTTTATCATCGTTTTCCAACATGCGTTTCACTTCAGCCTGGGTTTCAGCATCATAAGCCGGGGTTAGCCATTTTTCGGCTTTTTCAGTGACCTGTTTAATAAGTTCCTGATTTTCCATTTCGATTGTTATTTATTGGTTAATGAATTATTTATTATCAATTTCTTGAGCACACAAATGTAAAATAATAAGTTTATAAATCCTAGGTATTCAATTAAAAATTAGAAATTAAAAATTAAAAACCGGAGATTAAAAGTAAATAGCCATCCCACAGCAACAACTTGTCAACCCATTTTAATCTTTCATTTTTAATCTTTCATTTTCAATTCTTATTTTACCAAATATCTATCGCCAGTCTGTTTGACATATTCCTGCAAGAATTCTTTCGGATATCCGGGACGGATCACACCGGCAGGTTGTCCGATAGAATTACGTTCAAACTTACCATCTTTAACACGCTTCACTACTCCATCATTGTACTTCACAATCAAGAATGTACCCAATTGTTTCCAAGTATCGAGAGTGCTCTGTGCAGTCATGTTTGTATAATTTGTCAGGAAATCAACTGCTGCGTTCTTATCTTTAGCCAATAGTTTGGCAGCCATCTCTTCAATGCCTTCCTGTGCATCGTTAAAAGTGGTTTCCATTTCTTTCTGTGCTTCCCGTACATCACCGATCATCAAATTATAACGCGGATAAACCATATTAGACACCCAGTTGAAAATCCAGAAAGCTGAATTCCAGGAGAATGTAATGTAATCGGCTCCATCTACACGGGTATAACATACCGGAACTTTCGTTGCACAACAATACACCGGAGTAAATACTGCCATATTAGCATCATCCACGCCAAACCAGAGTACACCACCTATCGGGTCTGGTTTATGAGCACGCATTTGTGCAACAAATACAAATCCGCTTTGTTGAGTGGAAATGGGACGTTCGTTGAAATATTCCTTATCGTCTACTTTAAAGTTCAAAGGAGAAAGGCGATAAGGTGTCTTATAAGGACCTGCTCCAAAATCATTGGAAATATCAAGAGGCGTACCTTCATAGTGGTCGCGCATCATATCTTTTACATCCTGTACAGACAGTTTATGTTTCGGTTTCACAAAAAGAGGCATTGGAGTATCAGTCTTTCCCTCAATATAAGGAAGATACTCTTTTCCATTATCCGTGAACTTATTAAAATAGCTCCACACACGTGCCTCACAGAAACGACGGGCACCAAAATCAAGAGGCGCATAAGCTAACGAAAAGCTAAAATCTTTATTTACTCCATTAAAATATCCCTTCTCACGAGCGAAAGAAACGACATCCGGAGAGTACATACAGTTCTCCTTGTCATTCATATCAAACTGGTGGATACGTGACTGATTAGCATGAGCCGAAATGCAGTCATCAGGCACACGTACAGCTACCCAAACAGCTCCACGAATTCCAGCCCCCTTACCAATCATTTCCATGATCCATATTTCGTTCGGATCAGCAATAGTAAAGGATTCTCCTTCGCTATAATAACCATATTGCTGTACTAAATCGGTCATGATTTTAATTGCTTCACGGGCAGTGCGCGAACGTTGCAAACCAATATAAATCAGACTTCCGTAATCAATAATCCCTGTAGAATCCGCCAGTTCCGGACGCCCGCCGAAAGTCGTTTCACCAATCGTAACCTGATATTCATTCATATTACCAACTACATTGTAAGTCTGGCGTGCCTGTTCTATTTCTCCCAGATACTTGCCGGTATCCCATTCATACACTTTCAACATCGTTCCCTTCGGGTAGGTAGCAGCCGGATAATGATAGAGTTCTCCGAACAGGCCATACGAGTCAGCAGAATAGGAAACGATCGTCGAGCCATCGGCAGACGCATTCTTTCCGACAATCAGGTTAGTGCAAGCGAAAGTGTTCGCCACAGCTGCCATAAATATGGCAGCACAAAGAATAATTCTTCTTTTCATAAATATATGATTCACTTTTAGTAATTTACCAAATAAAGCTTTCACGAGCTATCGTTTCATTCCCACAACCATCGGTCACTGTAAACTCGACAGTATGCTTTCCGCCCTTCTTCACGTGTTTCGGATCAAGTACACATTCCCAGTACGATTTTACAATATTGGGACGTCCGAAAAGTGCATACTTACCGTCAATTGTCCCACGATAGGAAACAACTCCCGCCCCTTGATCTTTCAGCCGATAGACAATCTTTCCATTTCTTCCCCACTGATTCTTATTGACAGGAATAATCTCCGGCGGAATGGTATCGACGGCAACAGTATAAGTTCCCAACTCTTTGATAGCCGCTTTCATGTATCCGTCTTCATACTTTCCGCCTACGCTGTACTTTCCTCCCTTCGGAGTGATGCGGGCTACATAATATTTCGTCGTATCGGCAACCGGCTTTCTACGCAACCCGATGCAGAGTTCGCAAGCTGCATGCAACGGAACCGTCTTATCATTCAGCTGATAAGTAAAAGCAACGGCACCACTATCCGCCTTCATCTGATAATTGAGGGGGACATCGTCATACAACATTCCTTTCGGAATGACCAGGCTCAATCCCGGTTCTTGCAGATAATTAGTCTTATTCCAGGTAAAATAATATTTCTCCCGATGATTCAACGGTTCAACCGGCTGCTTCCGGCCCCGTACGGTAAAACCATAGTTGGAAGTGTTTCCGAAAGCGTCTTTCAATGTATATAAGAACTGATAATCCCGTTCCTCGTCAATCGTCACCAGACCACGATTATCATTCGACGCTTTCAACAGGCGCAACGTATTCCCCGGATCAATAAAAGATTTCATATATTGTCCATACGTCCAGGAGTTAATCATCCGGTTTTCTTCCTGTGAGAAACGATCTACTGTGCTACGAAATATTTCATTCCCATCTACCGCGAGCACAACAGAATAAACTCCATAATGGTTACTTACGCCATCCATATAATCGTATGCCTTGATACCCACACCTATCACTCCCCATGCTTCCACGGGACGTTCGCTATTGGGAAGAATCGTTTTATTCTCCTGCTTTCCATCCACAACTCCTTTGCCCGGTTGCGGAAAAAATAGGATGCCATCCGCTTTCGGAGCACGCGTATCTTTTATTTTCGATTGAAAAAAAGGCATAGGGTCAATATAATCTCCCGATTCCGTTTCAAACACATCCAGATGAAGATGCGGACCGAACGAATATCCGGTGTTTCCGCTCCATGCAATCTGCTGACCTCCCTTTACCGGATATTCTCCCGGTTCGGGAACAATCTCCACTTCCCAGCTCTCTTCTTCATATTGGAGCTTCTCCACCCTTTCGGCAATGGGAGAAACAAAACCACTCAAATGGCGGTTGATAGTTGAATAGCCATTATGGTAGCAGACATCAAGTACATATCCCGAGCCATTCGTGACGCGAATACGTGAAATATAACCATCAGCGAGAGCACGAACGGGTTTACCGATCACTCCGCCTGTTTTAAAATCCAGCCCGCCATGAAAGTGATTGGAGCGGATTTCGCCAAAGTTTCCACTCAATGTAAGAGGAAAGTCAAAAGGAGGCACAAAGGTAACTTGCTTTTTCTCTTGTCCATACCCTCCGATGCAGCAAGCTAGCATCAAAGCTATGATATATCGTCTCATCATTCCATTCACTTTTTTACTCCCGCAAATGTACACTATTCCCACTAAACTATGAAATATCTGGGAGGAATGAT
The DNA here is from genome assembly GCF_025147085.1 of Bacteroides sp. D2. Taxonomy (NCBI): domain Bacteria; kingdom Pseudomonadati; phylum Bacteroidota; class Bacteroidia; order Bacteroidales; family Bacteroidaceae; genus Bacteroides; species Bacteroides sp. D2. Next base: position 6,215,669 of record NZ_CP102261.1, read on the forward strand.
GGCCTTAGATTCTAGTTAATATTTCTTTTTAATGTTATATTCATTGCAAATCAGTAGTCATTATGTTATTAATATTAGTACTTTTGTAGCCGTTTTTTAATTATAATTAAAAGTAAAGAACTCAATGAGAATGTATGTAAAAGTAATGGCAGCGGTCATTGCATGTATATTGCTGAGTGGAGAAGCGCTCTCGGCATTTGCAACTACCCCCGCTACAGAAAATCTGAGTTGGTTTAAAAAGAAAAAGAAAAAACCAGAAGAGAAAGAAGAGAAGAGTAAAAGCGACTACGAAAAATTAGTGGAAGACAGTAAAACTACAAAAGGAATGTTTGCTGTACACCAAAAGAAGAATGACTATTATTTTGAAATTCCTACCTCACTTTTGGGACGTGATTTATTAGTTGTCAACAAACTGCAGCGAGTTCCTGCCGAACTTAATGATGCAGGTGTAAACCGTGGAGTAAACTACGAGAATCAGATGGTTTGCATGGAATGGGATAAAGCTACGGGCAAACTAATGCTACGACAACAACGCCCATTACCTCTGGCCCCCCAAACGGATGCTATCTTCCGTTCGGTAAAGGATAATTTTATCTCTCCGTTGATTGCCGCATTCAAAATCGAAGCGATTAATGCAGATTCTACTGCATTAGTAATCAAGGTAAATGATATTTATGACGGTACTGAAACCAGTATTAATAATGTATTTACTAATATCAATCTGGGTACTTCAGCTATCAAGAACTTATCACGTATTTTATCCATCAAATCCTTTTCAAACAATGTCGTGGCAACTTCCGAGTTGACCACCAGAGTTACAGAAGGAACCACCACAGTTTATGTGACGGTGGAAGTTAGCTCTTCTATTCTCTTGTTACCCGAAAAGCCGATGATGGGGCGATTCGACAATCAGAAGGTCGGTTATTTCACTAATCCGTTATTAAGTTTCAGTGATGCACAACAACGTACGGATAAAACACAGTATATCACTCGCTGGCGTATGGAGCCTAAACCGGAAGACCGGGAGGCTTATCTGAAAGGTCAGCTTGTGGAACCTGCCAAACCAATCGTATTCTACATTGATAATTCAACGCCTTACCAATGGCGTACGTACATTAAGAAAGGTATTGAGGACTGGCAGATTGCTTTTGAAAAGGCTGGTTTCAAGAATGCGATTATCGCCAAGGAAATCACGGACAGTATGCATGTAGATATGGACGATGTCAACTACTCCGTACTGACTTATGCAGCTTCAGAAAAGAAAAATGCAATGGGACCTTCTCTGTTAGATCCACGTTCCGGAGAAATTCTGGAAGCTGATATTATGTGGTGGCACAATGTGCTTTCTATGGTACGCGAATGGATCACTGTACAAACTGGAACTGTGTGTCTGGAAGCACGCAATGTGCAATTACCCGATGCTTTAATGGGAGATGCCATCCGGTTCGTTGCTTGCCATGAGGTAGGCCACTCATTGGGACTCCGTCACAATATGATGGGATCATGGGCTTTCCCGACGGATTCATTACGTTCCGAAGCATTCACTTCCAGAATGAATTCTACCGCTTCATCTATCATGGATTATGCACGATTCAATTATATCGCACAACCAGGAGATGGCGTGAAAGTTCTTTCTCCGCATATCGGTCCTTATGACATGTTTGCTATCGAATATGGTTATCGTTGGTACGGAAAGAAGACTCCGGAAGAAGAAAAGGATGTTTTATTCGATTTTTTGAGCAAACATACTGATCGTCTTTATAAATATAGTGAAGCACAGGATGTACGTGATGCGGTAGATCCACGTGCACAGAACGAAGATTTAGGTGATGATCCGGTTCGTTCTTCTTTACTTGGCATTGAGAATCTGAAACGTATTGTTCCGCAAATTCTTCAATGGACTACTACCGGCGAGAAAGGACAAACTTATGAAGAAGCATCACGCCTCTACTATGCAGTAATCAACCAATGGAACAACTATTTATATCATGTCCTTGCCAATATTGGCGGTATCTACATTGAAAATACAATTGTTGGAGATGGCGTCAAGACTTATACATTCGTTGAGAAAGAGAAACAACAAGCTTCACTAAAATTTCTGATGGATGAAGTATTAACATATCCTAAATGGCTGTTTGACACGGAAGTAGGACAATATACTTATCTACTTCGTAATACTCCCATCGGAAAACAGGAGAATGCTCCTACGCAAATCTTAAAGAACGCCCAAGCCTATATCCTTTGGGATTTACTAGGCAACACCCGTTTGATGCGTATGATAGAGAATGAGTCTGTCAACGGAAAAAAAGCCTTCACAGTAGTGGAGCTTATGGACGGACTTCATAAAAACATTTTCGGTATTACCGAACGTGGTGGCATCCCCAACGTAATGGAACGTTCTTTGCAGAAAAACTTCCTCGATGCATTACTTACAGCAGCCGCAGAACCCGAAGCTGTAAAAATCAACAAGAAGATTGCAAATGAGCATTTCCTGCTTGACCATGCCACTCCTTTCTGCAGCTGTTATGCAGCCGAACAACGGGCACTTCGCCAAGAAGACCGAATGGGCGCTCCACGTGTGCTTAACTTCTATGGTAGTCAGCTCAACCGTATTTCTGATGCTATCTCGGTGAAACGCGGAGAGCTATTACGTATCAAGAAATTGTTGCAGAGCCGTCTCGGCACTTCTGATACTGCTGCACGCTATCATTATGAGGATATGATTCTACGTATTAATACGGCTTTGGGAATCAAATAAAACAAAATCAATCACTTTAACAATCTATATTGATGAGAAAAAAATATTTATACGTTCTTATATGTTTTCTTGTTAGCACGTTGGCTACAGCCAACGCTGCTAATCGCACAATCACCGGAGTCGTCATATCCGGTGAAGACAATGAACCTCTAATCGGTGCTTCTGTATATGTTAATGCAGACGATTTGAAAAAAGCCGGAGTATCACAGACTTCTCTAGGTACTATCACTGATATGGATGGTAAATTCTCCATTTCCATTCCGGAAAAGGTGACCAGACTACATTGTAGTTATATAGGTTTTGAAGAACAAAATATCGTGTTGCAAGCTGGAAAAGATACTTATCGTATTGTCCTTCAAGCTTCATCACACACACTAGGAGACGTAGTAGTAACTGGTTATCAAGAACTGGAACGTCGTAAACTGACTGCCGCTATCGCTAAAGTAGACGTTACAGACGGAATGGTAGGCGCAGCAAAAAGCATCGACCAGGCATTAGCCGGACAAGTGGCGGGTGTAGCCGTTACGACAACTTCCGGTGCACCAGGAGCTCCTGCACGTATTCGTATTCGTGGTACAGCTTCATTGAATGGAACACAAGACCCATTATGGGTATTGGATGGAATACCTTTGGAGGGGACAGATATTCCAGAGATTAACAAAGATAACGATAATGACATTGTAAATATGTCACAATCTTCTATCGCAGGTTTGAGCCCAAACGACATTGAAAGCATTACGATATTAAAAGATGCAGCTGCTACTGCCATTTATGGCGCACGTGCTGCAAATGGTGTAATTGTGGTAACAACCAAAAGAGGAAAAACCGGAAAACCTGTTATTAACTTCAATACTAAATTGACTTATACTCCAAATCTCAATACTTCACGGCTCAACTTACTAAACTCGGAAGAGAAAGTCGATTTGGAACTTCAACTATTAAAAGAAGCACGGTTTGACATATTATGGGGATTAACAGATCCGATACCGGTATTTCCTGAAAAAGGAAAAGTTGCTGCTATCATGAAACAATATAACTTAATAGACATCTATAAAGAACAGGGGTGGAACGGACTGACACCTGAAGCCCAAAATGCTATAAACAAACTGAAAACAATCAATACAGACTGGAATGATATATTATTCAGAGATGCTTTCACGCAAGAATATAACTTTAGCATTTCCGGTGGTAGCGAAAAGGTTACTTATTACAACTCACTTGGTTATGTCAAAGAAAACGGAAATGTACCAGGTGTAAGCATGAGCCGTTTTAATCTGACCAGTAAAACGTCTTACCAAATCAACAAAATATTAAAAATTGGAATGTCTATTTTTGCCAACAGACGCAAGAATAACACATTTATGACTGATACTTACGGACTTATTAACCCTATATATTATTCACGTATCGCCAACCCTTACTTTGCTCCGTTTGACGAACAAGGAAACTACCTTTACGATTACGACGTAGTCAGAAGTAATGAAACAGATGAAAAGCAAGGCTTTAATATATTCGAAGAACGAGCAAACACCAATAAAGAATCTGTCACCACAGCCATCAATTCTATCTTTGATGTTCAGCTACGTTTTAACGATCAGTGGAAAGTTTATTCACAGATTGGTGTGCAATGGGATCAATTGTCGCAAGAAGAATATGCCGGGATAAATTCATATAATATTAGGAATATACGTGAAACCAATAAATATTGGAAAAATGGTGTACAAACCTATCTTATACCAGAAGGAGGCATGCTTAAAACAACTAATAGTACAACCTCACAACTCACATGGAAAATCCAAGGAGAATACAAAAACACTTTTGGGGATATACATGACATACAAATAATGGCTGGTTCGGAAATTCGCAAAAACTGGGTAGACAACCAAGCCTCAACCGGATACGGATATGATCCCAAGAAACTAACATTCCAGAATCTCATATTTAAAGATGAAGCACAAGCCAATGATTGGAATCTAAAAACTAAATCGTACAAGGAAAACGCTTTTGCTTCTTTCTTTGCCAATGGTTCATATACTTTAATGAATCGTTATACATTGGGAGGAAGTGTGCGCATGGATGGTTCTGATTTATTCGGAGTAGATAAGAAATACCGTTTCTTACCAATCTATTCGGTAAGTGGTCTGTGGCGTTTATCAAATGAGTCGTTCATTAGACAATACAAATGGATTGATAATTTAGCTCTTCGCCTTTCTTATGGTTTACAAGGAAATATTGATAAGGGAACCTCTCCATTCCTAGTCGGAAAATATGATAATGTGAATATTTTACCTGGTTACAGTGAAGAAAATATTATTATCAATAGTGCTCCCAACAGTAAATTACGCTGGGAAAAAACAGCATCTTACAATCTAGGAATAGATTTTTCTGTACTCAATCAAGCCATCAATCTTAGTGTAGATTACTACTATAGAAAAGGAACAGACTTAATTGGTTCTAAAGCATTAGCTTTAGAAAATGGATTCACTAATATGTCTATAAACTGGGCTAGTATGGAAAATAAAGGTGTAGAAATAAACCTGCAGACACGTAATATCACCACTAAAAACTTCTCTTGGTACACTACTTTCAACTTCGCATATAATCAAAATAAAGTACTAAAAGTACTTACAGATAAAAGCCAAGTGACTCCTAGTCTGGAAGGATATCCTGTAGGTGCAATCTTTGCACTAAAAACAAAAGGTATAAATCCTGATACAGGACAAATCTATCTTGAGAATAAAGAGGGAAAAGCTGTCACTGTAGAAGAGTTATTCAGAATGACATCGAATGAAGATGGTCTTGGCACTTACCAAATAGGACCAAGTACTGAAGAACAAAGAGACTTTTACAGCTATGTTGGAACGTCAGATGCTCCCTACACGGGCGGTTTTCTAAATACGTTCAATTACCGAAATTGGGAACTGAATCTGAATTTTTCATATAATTTTGGAGCACATGTAAAAACAACTCCAAGTTATAATGTATCTGACTTAGACCCAGGGCGCAATATGAATAGAGACATACTGGATAGATGGACACCGGAAAATACAACAGGAAAGTTCCCTGCATTAGCAACGTACAATTACAATCCGGCCGACTACTACTTGTTCAGTACTCGAAATGACATTTACAGATCACTGGATATCTGGGTAAAAAAGCTAAGCTTTGTACGTCTACAAAATATACGTCTTGCTTACCGGGTTCCATCCGAATGGCTTCATAAACTAAGTATCGGCGGAGCAACTGTAGGATTAGAGGCTCGTAACCTATTCGTTATCAGCTCTAATTATGATAATTATATGGATCCGGAATCAATGGGCAACCTATACTCTACCCCAGTTCCCAAATCCATTACCTTCAATCTAAGTCTTAACTTTTAAAAAATATATTATGACAAAGAAAATATATTATATATTCACATTAATAGGAAGCCTGTTATTATCTTCCTGTGATAGTTATTTGGACATACAACCAGTAGGCCAAGTAATTCCCAATACGCTAGCTGAATACAGAGCTTTATTCACAACAGCTTACAATACAGCACTCAATGACAGAGGAATATGCGAAATCAGAACAGATATCGCAACCATATTACAGTCTGATGCCACTTCCAAAAATTCTTTAGGAGATGTTGAAAAATGGAATGATGTTAATCCGAATGCAAGTACGAGACAATTTGGATGGGCGGCCTATTATACCAATATCTATTATGCCAACGCAATCATCGATAAAAAAGATGAAATATCAGAAGGAAGCCAAGAAGATATTAATCAATTAGTTGGAGAAGCTTACCTCATGAGAGCATATATGCATTTCATATTGGTCAATCTTTATGGACAACCTTATACAGCTACCGGAGCATTAGAAACCAAAGCAGTTCCTCTAAAGCTCAATACTGATTTAGAAGAAATACCATCAAGAAATACTGTAAAGGAAATATATACCTCTATTTTATCTGATATAGAAACAGCACGGAAACTGATTAATAAAAAAGAATGGGAAATTCAATATTCATACCGTTTTTCAACATTATCAGTAGATGCTATGGAATCACGGGTATATTTATACATGGGTGAATGGAGCAAATCTTATGAAGCTTCGGAACGTGTATTAGCCGGAAAATCGACATTGGTAAACCTAAATGATGAAGGAGGCAAACTTCCTAATGAATTTACATCTGTAGAAATGATCACTGCCTATGAAGTTTTTCCAAATAGCGATTATGCCGGATCACTCTTACTTTACCCTTCATTTTTACAAGAATATGAGGAAGGAAAAGATCTACGTCCAAACAAGTATTATCAAGCAAATAAAAATGGAAATTATACTTCCATCAAAAGTGGTGAATCTAAATTCAAATGTACTTTCCGCACCGGAGAGCTTTATTTAAATTCAGCAGAAGCTGCTGCACATTTAAACAAATTACCTGAAGCACGTACCCGGCTCTTGAAACTAATAGAGAATCGTTATACATCAGAAGGTTATGAGCAGAAAAAGAATGAAATAAATGCGATGAGCCAAGAAAAGCTAGTCACAGAAATTCTGAAAGAACGTGCTCGCGAGCTTGCTTTTGAAGGCCATCGCTGGTTTGATTTACGCCGAACTACCCGACCGGAAATCAAAAAAGAAATTGAAGATGTAACCTACACACTTGTACAAGATGATTCCCGTTACACATTGCGTATTCCACAAGATGCAATTGATGCTAATCCCGGACTTTTAAACTAATAACCAAGCATTTTTCATAGAAACAAACCGCCTGACATCATAGACTAAAAAGCTCCCTTTACCTAAAGCGTAAAAGGAGCTTTTTTTAATCTATCTACTAGCCATTTCTCATTTTGTACACCTACCTCATTCACCATTAAATCTTTATCCCCTAAAAGCATTGTTCTTTAACAAGAAATCCGTATCTTTGTAGCGACTTATTACGATTAATAACGTAGAAGCGTTTAGAATATTATCTCTATTCAGAATCTGGTAAATTCTTTAATTGGGGAGATAATGGCAACTAAGCGTTCACGTCTTTGTTATATGCAAGGGCGTGGACTCTGTTGTTCATTTCCCAATAGGTTTACCAGAGCCTTGAATAGAATGAACTAACGACGTCCACGCTTCTCTTGTATATATATGGTATCCGGACGCTTACCACACAAACAATAAAGGTAATGAGCAGCACTATTACAAAGTTCTTCGCTTCTTTTTTAGCTTATGGGGTAGCTAATAAGAAAAAGCGCTTCTCGGCAATTGGCCGTTTCTCCGAAGGATTGGCTCCGGTAAAAGGAAAAATCCAATGGGGATACATTAATAAAGAGTATGACATTGTCATTCCTCTAATGTATGAACGGGCTTTCTCGTTTAAAGAAGGATTAGGGATGGTAGTACTCAATTCTCAATACGGATTCATCGACCATACCGGACAAATACGGATTCCGTTTAAATACGCAGCCGCTCACTCGTTTGAGCAAGAATGTGCACGAGTATGTCACGATGGATTATGGGGACTGATTGACAGACAAGGAAACTACATTCTTCCACCGACTTACAGTCAAATGGAGCAATTCGCGGAAGGATTAGCCCTCGTCTCACTACACAACAAAGTAGGATTCATTAATAAGAAAGGAGAAGTTGTCATTCCGCTGGAATATGATAACGGATGCTCTTTTTCCGAAGGATTGGCTGCTGTTTGCATTGAAAGCCAGTCATCCAAGTGGGGATACATAAACAAAGATAATGAAGAAGTACTTCCTTTTAAGTACGATATTGCAGAACCCTTTTATAACAACATAGCTCGAGTGGGTCTCTATGGAAAAAGCATGAAAATCAACAAGCAGGGCAGTGAATGTCTATAAAACAACCACTCTACGCATTTATTCATCTCAACACGCGAAGACATTCTGTTCTAAAACATCCCCTTACGAACAACAACGTAAGGGGATTTTTCGTACTTTCGAACATGTTAAATCTTTAATACGCAACATTATGATTATCGGAGTACCAAAGGAAATCAAAAACAATGAGAACCGTGTAGGCATGACACCTTCGGGAGTGGCTGAAGTGGTAAAACAAGGGCATCGGGTATTTATCCAACATACAGCGGGAATAAATAGCGGTTTTCCGGATGAAGCATATCAAGCTGTCGGCGCACATATCCTGCCAACAATAGAAGATATTTACGCCACTGCCGAGATGATCGTAAAGGTGAAAGAGCCGATAATCACTGAATATAACTTAATAAGAAAAGGACAGTTACTATTCACTTATTTCCATTTTGCTTCCGACAGGGAGTTAACCCTTGCCATGCTCTCCAACAAATCAATATGCCTGGCTTACGAAACTGTAGAAGAAGCAGACCACACATTACCTTTATTAATTCCGATGAGCGAAGTTGCCGGACGTATGTCTATTCAGGAAGGCGCCCGTTTTCTGGAAAAACCGCAAGGCGGAAAAGGTATCCTTTTGGGAGGTGTACCAGGTGTTAAACCAGCTAAAGTATTAATTTTAGGAGGTGGAGTTGTAGGTAGCAATGCTGCACAAATGGCTGCTGGAATGGGGGCAGATGTCACTATTACAGATATAAATCTGGCACGTCTGCGCTATTTGAGCGAGACACTGCCGAAGAATGTAAAGACATTGTACGCATCCGAACTAAGAATCAGAAAAGAATTGCCGGATGTTGATTTAGTTGTCGGCTCTGTACTGATTCCCGGTGATAAAGCACCACATTTGATTACCAAAGAAATGCTTTCAATAATGCAGCCCGGCACAGTATTAGTAGATGTAGCAATCGATCAGGGAGGATGTTTCGAGACCTCTCACCCGACCACTCACAGTGCACCGACCTATATTGTAGATGGAATCGTGCATTATGCAGTAGCTAATATTCCGGGAGCTGTACCTTACACTTCCACCCTTGCACTGACCAATGCTACCCTCCCCTATGTGATCGCTTTAGCAAATAAGGGATGGAAAAAAGCCTGCAAAGAGAATCCAGCATTAGCACTCGGATTAAATATCGTAGAAGGAAAAATCGTTTATAAGGCCGTAGCCGACGTATTTGGTTTAAAGTACGATCCTATCAGCCTATAACTATGCATTTTCACCATACAGTAACACAAAGTCTTACAGAGTTTTTTCTTTTTCAAAATAAGGCCATCTCAATGTCTTACGCCTTCGATTGATGATCTTTTAAAAAAACTCTGCAAGACTTTGTATTACTCTGTGGTGAGCTATATCTTTAAAATAAATAATCTTTCTTTGCTGCCCGTTGATAAGCCGCTACCAATTCGTCCATTACTTCTGCCACAGACTGCCGACGGGATATGATTGCCGAAACTTGTCCGATCTCCAATTCCCCTTCTTCCAGATCACCTTCGAAGATTCCTTTTTTAGCACGCCCCCGTCCTAATAAAGTTCTCAAATCTTCTGCACTAGCACCACTATCTTCAGCCTTCTCCACCGCTTCGCGGAAAGCATTCTTTACCAAACGTGTCGGAGCCAGCTTTTTCAACAACAACTTAGTATCCCCTTCTCTGAGACTCAAGCAATAATCTTTAAATACCGAACTCGCTGAACTCTCTTCAGTAAGAGCAAAACGGGTTCCTATCTGCACCCCTTCGGCTCCCAACACCATAGCAGCCAATACTCCTTCCCCTGTGCCGACACCTCCTGCAGCTATCAAAGGTAATGTTGTAGCCTCACGTACAGCCGGAATCAAACAGAAAGTCGTTGTTTCTTCGCGTCCATTATGCCCTCCGGCTTCAAACCCTTCTGCCACTACCGCATCTACTCCAGCCTCCTCACATTTTACAGCAAAACGGGAAGAAGAAACAACATGAACAACCGTTATTCCACGCTCTTTCAACCACCCAGTCCACGTTTTCGGATTTCCGGCAGAGGTAAAAACAATCTTCACTCCCTCTTCCACCACAATATTCATAATCTCTTCTATCTGGGGATACATCAAAGGAATGTTTACACCAAAAGGCAATTTCGTGGCCGCATTACATTTACGGATATGCTCGCGTAAAGTGTCCGGATGCATGGAACCGGCACCGATCAATCCCAGTCCACCGGCATTGCTCACAGCAGAAGCAAGACGCCAACCGCTACACCACACCATACCACCTTGAATAATAGGATACCGAATACCCAGAAGAGAAGTAATTCTATTCATAACCAATAATTTATCTATGTGTTAATATACTAAGATACCAATAATAGCGACAAAGCTATATAACAATGCGCCAACATAACAACACACAAATATACTAATTATTCAATTACAAACATTCTCTAGTCAGCACATTAGCGCATTGCTACATCAACACATCATTATAACGCCTTCAACGGGCAATCTGTTCAATTGGTTTATTTATCAACACAGTGGTAGAATCTCCATAAGTTCTCAACACTTCCAATGTGCGGGCACGGTTATCCCGTCCCGTCTTATTCCAGAAATCTTTTGTAAAGACAGCCATCAGGTCAAGTCCGCCGATAGTTCCACCATTGATATACACTCCACTCCCACCAAACAAGGGAATAGGTGCATCCATCACTACCGTGTTCACCATCATTCCGTTAGCACGTTCACCCAACTGACGGAAACGCACCCCACTCGCCTGTATCTCATCCAACGACTTACGCATTCCCTTTGCCATCGGATTGCGTGCCCAGTTTGAATAAGATCTTTGATGGCGTATCTCGTAGAAAGGATCACCCCGCCAGGTATTTTTATCGATCTTTATCTTCTTCTGATAGATGGGATCCCAGTTATAGCGGGTATTCGCTTTATATGGCATCAGAGTCAACATCACTTTCGGTTTAGGCAACGCTTCAGGAAACGATTCGTCAGGCATCATCCAGCTTTTCTCCTCCGACATCCGGGGAGTACCCACTGCGCTTCCGAAATCAATCGACTTCACAGCATCCATATTTAAATGCAACTCCTGGTCACTCTCCAGCAATTTCTTCAAATGCAAAGAATCTTGCGCCGTCCATACTTGCGAATATGCAAATACAGCGGTCAGGCACAGTGCCATCGTTGTTATAACCCGTTTTAATCCATCCATTCTTTTTACTCTTTCATTACCTATATTTCGGAGCACTTCATATACATTTGTACGTATAAGAGGCTATCTTTTGAGCGTAATAATCCCCCTGTCAGCAGCAAAAGACTACTGATACAAACAAATATTCCCACATGAATGTTTCCTATTTTTTACTTTCCGAAGGCTCCTCCCCCTTTATTACCACCAACGATAACCCGATCCACAAAGCGGCTCATCGTAACACGGATCAATTGTCCATCTCGTTTTCGGATATTGGCGTTCTTCCCACCAACTACGATAACAAGCGGCTGCATCGAGTACTTCCTCATCGGTCAGGAAATAGATTGCTTCATAATTTTCAGCATTCGCCAATACCATTTTGCAACCTAATGACGGAGGTGTGCCCTGACGGATAGATTCAATCACCCAAAGCATACACTCACCCAACCGAATCTTACCGTTGTTCATATTATAAACCGACGGAAAAGAAGGGATAATAGTCAGATCTTCTGCATATTTTAAAAGTTCGGGGATATCCTCTTCCGTGAAATGAGGAACCTCCACCACCCCTTTTTCATTCTTCATCTTGTACGTACCCGACTTCAATTGCTTCACAAAAAGAGCAACATCCGGATTGTTATAATCCATTTCTTCGCTGGTGCATCCTGTAAAGGATACGATCAGGCAAACAGCCATCCACAGCATTAGTAGTGTTTTTTTCATTTTCATAAGGATTAATACGTCATGCGAAGTCCGCAAAGTAAATTAAAATTAGTCGGCCGTTTTGTTCGTACCGTAGCCAGTTTCGAATCTGTTTTGAAATGATGCGAAACTCCGGGTTCGGCAAAAACAGCAAGTCGGTCATTAATCTTATAGTTGATTCCAATACCGGCAGTCACTGCCAGCTGGATAGGTTCTTCTTTAAAACTGTTGTCCGGTGCACCGGCAATACATTTATCGGCTACTCCTCCTACAGTAGCGTAAAGGTCGATTTTTTTCGTATCTACCAACGTCACGTTCACTTTAACGGGGATTCCCAGATAGTGCAAGTGCTGCCCTGCAGAACGGAGGTTCGAATAGAGCAATCCAGTTTCTATGCCAAGAAAATCGTTCAACTTACGCTCTACCGTCACCCCTGCGGAAACCGGCATTTTATAAGTACCGTTATCTGCCGGAAGTGCTGTACCCACTTGAACTTTCATCGCCCAGCGATGCTTTTTCACTGCTTTGGGTTGAGACATATCGACATTCGACTGTTCTTCCGAAGCGACAGATGATCCTGTATTACCGTTTGTTGCCTGCCAATAACCATTATGCCCCTGATTACCATATCTGTTGCCATTTCCCGTAGAAGTAGTGGAAGAAAAAGAAAACGACATAGAGAAAGTGATAGAAAGAGAATCTTCTTCCTCCGTATATTGCGACAGCATACCGTAAGATTTCGGAGCCGGTTTCGGCAACACCGGTTCTACCGGCAACGGCAACTGATTGACGCGTATTCCATCTCCATCCATCTGTCCTCCATTCGTCACGGCTATCTTTGTAAATGCTTCTTCCATTTCCTCCTTTGGAGAGAAATACAAGAAAGTAGCCGACGAGGCTGCCAAAACAAGCAATACAGATGCCGCAGCCGCTACACGGAAGAGCAGAATCCGACGACGATGCTGGCAAGCCACAGGAATTTCCTGCGAGAGCTCTTCCCAAAAGCCATCCCGTACACTCATCCCGGCATCAGCGAGACGCGTGCGAAACAGATCGGTTATTTCATCATTTTCTTTCTTCATGATTTCTATACTCTTTAATTCTTTTTGCTAACAAATATTTGGCCCGGTGCAGCTGCGAAGTAGATGAATGCTCTTTAATATGAAGCATCTTGGCTATCTCCTTGTGCGATTTCTCTTCAAACACATAAAGGTTGAAAACGGTTCGGCAACCATCCGGCAATTCGGCAATAAAAGCCATCAACTGCTCTTCGGAGATTCCAGCCCCTCCTCCCGAATCCGATATATCCGGTATATCGGGAAGCTGCTCTTCATGCACTACCAACTGGCTGACTCGCTTCTCCCGTCGCAGGAAATCGAGTGATTGAGTAACCATCACCCGGGTAATCCATGTACAAAGTGAAGACTCACCCCGGAACGAAAAGTTGGTAAAAATCTTGATGAAACCGTCATGCAGTACATCGTGCGCCGCATCCATATCGCCCGTATAGCGGAAACATACCGCCAGCATCTGCTTGGAATAGAGAGTGTAAAGTTCCTTTCGGGCTGAATCCTTTCCTGCCCGACAGCCCTTTATAAGTTCTATCTCGTTTTCCAAAGTCAATTACTTTTTTTAAAATCGAACGTATGTCTGCGTCGTTTGCTCATTAGACGCGAGAGTTTGAGGAATGCTGCAAGGAATATTGCTAAAAGAAGTTAAAGGATAGAAATAATAAACGGGAAAGAAAAAACGGTGAACGATAAACGGTAAATGATGAACAAAGCTGCGCATAATCATGCTACAAAATATCCACCGTTTACTGTTTATCGTTCACCGCTTACAGTTCACCGCTTATTATACTATCAGCATGCTTTGAAACTCATGTCCAGTCCTTTCACTGAATGAGTCAAAGCTCCTACAGAGATGAAGTCTACGCCACATTCGGCATACTCACGAAGAGTATCAAAGGTGATACCACCCGAAGATTCGGTTTCGTATTTGCCTGCTACCATCTCTACTGCTTTCTTTGTCATTTCGGGAGTGAAGTTATCAAACATGATACGGTCTACTCCGCCGAGATCAAGAACTTGCTGCAGTTCGTCGAAGCTGCGGACTTCTATTTCTATTTTCAGGTCTTTACCTTTTTCCTTGCAATATTCTTTGGCACGAGTGATTGCTTTGTCGATACCTCCGGCAAAGTCCACATGATTGTCTTTCAGAAGAATCATGTCGAACAGACCAATACGATGGTTTACTCCGCCACCGATTTTCACTGCCATTTTTTCGAGGATACGCATACCGGGAGTTGTTTTGCGGGTATCAAGCACACGGGTATTTGTTCCTTCCAATACCTTTGCATATTTACGCGTCATTGTTGCAATACCGCTCATACGCTGCATCACGTTCAACATCAGGCGTTCGGTTTGAAGTAAAGATTGCACTTTTCCTTCCACTACCATTGCTACATCACCCGGTTTCACTTCTGTTCCGTCATTAATAAACACTTCCACTTTCATGGTAGGATCAAAACGGTTGAAGATTTCTTTAGCTACTTCGATGCCAGCCAACACACCGGCTTCTTTGATAAGCAATTTTGATTTTCCCATTGCCGTAGCGGGAATACATGAAAGGGTGGTATGATCGCCATCACCTATATCTTCTGCAAAAGCAAGATCGATCAACTTGTCGATCAGTTCTTTTTCCTTATTCATTGATCTTGTCAATTCTTATTTGATGTATTAAATATTGATTCTGTACTTTCTTCAGGAAGCAGTTCACACGAAAGTTCCCATTAGTAGTAGCCAACGTACCGATAACGAAACTCGATTCGTCTCGTTTTCCCTGATGGTTCACGTTAAATCCGCTGACTTTATTCTCCGTAAAGAATTCCTGCATCATAGCTGTTGCTTTCTGCTTGTCAACGCTTGTCGAGCGACCTTGGAGCACCAGATTTACCTTGTCCCCCATATACTTACTTAGCTCTTGCGAGCTTCCTCTTTTAAATGCCGTTATCACTCCTGCCGGTATCTCTTGTGCCATCAGCAACGAGAGAGAAAGAAGCAAAGTGGCCATTCCTACGAGCACTCGTTTTTTCATAAATACAAGCTTTTAAGTTGTAGTTTAAAGGCTTAAACTTTCAACTAATGATAGGCAAAGGTAAGCATTAATTGCAGAATAACATAAAAAATGCCTATTTTTGTGCAATAATCAGAATTGTAGACGTATGAAAACAACCTTGCTCGTCGTAGGACGAACCGTAGAACAACACTATATAACTGCCATCAATGACTATATCCAGCGCACCAAACGGTCTATCACTTTTGATATGGAAGTGATTCCCGAACTGAAAAACACCAAGAGTCTTTCAATGGAAGTGCAGAAAGAAAAGGAAGGGGAACTGATATTAAAAGCTCTCCAACCGGGCGACGTGGTGGTATTGCTCGATGAGCACGGAAAAGAAATGCGTTCTCTGGAGTTTGCCGAATATATGAAGCGAAAAATGAACACGGTCAACAAACGACTGGTATTCATTATCGGAGGGCCTTATGGCTTTTCAGAAAAGGTTTATCAAGCGGCACACGAAAAGATTTCAATGTCGAAGATGACTTTCTCTCATCAGATGATCCGGCTGATATTCGTTGAGCAGATTTATCGGGCGATGACTATATTGAATGGAGGGCCGTATCATCATGAATAAACTACATCCACAAAGATGCACCGTGAAAAATGAATTATACAATAAAGAAGATGGATATCATTATCCATTCTTCTCTTCTATATAAAGTTTATTAAATACCTGCCGGAGTTCGTCTTCATTAGTAATCAAATTCCGAAGTTCTGCCAACCGTCCGGCATTATCCGATTGGGGTATCCATAACTTCAGATACCCTCCTTCTGCATATTTTTCAGTTAGATGTTTCCGAAAACGGGCATATTGCTCTTCTTTATCCATCTCCGGATAATGAGACAGCCCATATTGTACGGTACGACGTAAAGTAACTTCGGGATCAATAATTCGGTCAGCCTCGGCAACAATCATTCCATAGATTGTTCTGGGAGCCTGTTTATTGGAAGCCCGATGATCTTCTATCGCCTCTTTCATCTGCAACAGCTGCTCATCCGTAAACCAACGCCGCAAAGTTTCGTCGGCTAGCAACACTTTGCCGGAGGTTATATGATGAAATTCACGTCCTTCATACAACCCCAGGTCATGATAAGCAGCGATGACATAAACCATCGAATAATCGACTTCATAATGCGTCGCTAATTTCAGACTTTCCTCAATTACCTTTTCTACATGGTCAATTTGATGCGCTTTATCAAAGTTAGCGTATTGAGGAATAATACTTTGCCGAACATAGTTTTGTAATTCAGCAGGCACATGATGAGTCATATTCGATCTTTTTAGCTAGTGAATTCTTTTATTTATATTATTCCCGATTCATCAAACGATGTTCTGCCATCTGTTCGAACTTTGTTCCCGGACGACCATAATTGGCATACGGATAAATGGAAATACCACCACGAGGAGTAAATATTCCCGTTACTTCTATGTATTTGGGACTCATCAATCGGATAAGATCTTTCATTATGATATTCACACAATCTTCATGAAAGGCTCCATGACTGCGGAAACTGAAAAGATAGAGTTTCAAACTCTTACTTTCTACCATTTTTATATCAGGAATGTAGCTGATACGTATTTCGGCAAAGTCCGGCTGTCCGGTAATAGGACACAGACTTGTGAACTCCGGGCAGTTGAAACGTACCCAGTAATCATTTTCAGGATGCTTATTATCAAAGGCTTCCAGTACTTCAGGAGCATAATCTTGTTTATACTCGGTTTTTCTTCCTAATAAGGAAAGTTGGTCTTTTAATTCTGTCATTGCACTCATTAACTACAACCTCTACTCTAAACAAAAAAACGCATTTCTTCTTTCACCTATCACCGTCCTGCCTCAAACGCCTTATTCATCGAGGTTTTAGTGGTGAAGGATTCATTTCACAACCTATCACCGCATCTATCACCTATCACCATCAACTCTTATCCTACGTTTGCTTTCTCCTCATCTTACTTGTTACGGTGTGTTTCATTGCCTGAAACAATGTGTTTCCCGCCTTGAAACAAAGTGTTTCATTACTTGGAACAAACTGTTTCAAGTCTTGGAACTTATAGTTTCAAGCGTTAGAAACTTTAGTTTCCTACCGTTGAAACTTTAGTTTCTCACTGATGAAACAACAGTTTCAAGCTGTTGAAACTAATCTAAGCCAATACATTCCGGACAGAAACTACTATCATTTATTAATTAGAACTTACCGGTGACAATAGATGTGACGGCAAAATGTCAAATTTAGCTGCTGTCACTACTTGCTGTCACAAACTAGAAATCTTATAATCAAACATTTATCTACAACAATGTGACAGATGACAGCAAAAAAACGCATTTTAATCTCTATGTAGAGATATTATTGATTCTTACTTTTTAAATACTTTTCCAATCCTTCCCGACGCAATGTACAAGCCGGGCAATGTCCGCAACCATCTCCCTGAACGCCATTATAACAGGTCAAAGTCTCGGTGCGAATCAGTTCCAATACCCCCAGTTCGTCGGCCAATGCCCATGTTTCTGCCTTATCAATCCACATCAAAGGGGTATGAATCACAAATTGTTCATCCATAGCCAGATTGAGAGTTACATTAAGAGATTTGATAAAGGCATCACGGCAATCGGGATAACCGCTGAAATCTGTTTGAGAAACTCCCGTTACCAAATGATTAATACCACGTTCACGGGCATATACTGCTGCGATACTTAGAAAAAACAGATTACGTCCCGGAACAAAGGTATTAGGAACGCTATCTGCAGGTTTTTCCTGATCCATCACCATCGTAGTATCGGTCAATGAATTATGACCTAACTGTCCGATAAAGGAAACATCCATCACATCAAATTCCACTTCCGCTTTCCGGGCTATCTCCCGTGCAAGCTCCACTTCTTTCTGATGCTTCTGACCATAAAGAAAACTCAAGGCATATACTTTCTTAAAGTTGCGTTTTGCCCAAAACAAACAAGTGGTAGAATCCTGCCCACCACTAAACACAACCAATGCTGCTTCTCTATTCATATTCTATATTAAATATCTTTGACTTTCAATACATTATAAGAGATATTGGTGTCGTAAACATCGCTACCGTCTATTTTCTTGATTGCTTTCACCACACGAATTGTCACCGGAAGGATAATAACTTCATACATGGATTTCAGCACAATCTGAATCCCCATCATGATAAGCAGTTCTTTCCAGGCAATAACTCCACCAAAAGCTACCGGGAAGAAAATCAATGAATCGGCAGTCTCACCTACAACAGTCGACCAGATGGCACGGGCCGAAAAGTTACGCCCCTGACTGGCTACTTTCATCTTACTCATCACATACGCATTGAGAAATGAGCCTACCAGAAAAGCCATCAGACTGGCAGCCACAATACGGGGAGCCATGCCGAACACAAAATTGAAATGTTCCTCGCCCTCCCAGAAAGGAGCAGCCGGAATGGCAACAGCTATCAACCCAAGAGCAACCACGAAGAAGTTCATGGCAAAACCGCTCCAAATGATGAGCCGCGCTTTCTTGAATCCCCAAACCTCGGCGATACAATCATTAATAATATAAGAAATAGGAAAAACCAATAATCCGGCTGTCACGGTCAGACTACCTACCTGAATTACTTTTGTTTCAAGAAGATTGGCTGCAATGAGACAGACATTAAACAGAATGCCCAGCAGCATAAAGGGTACAGATACTTTTTCTTTCATAATTCCTGTTTTTTACGTGGTGTTCTAGAATACACGACCGCTATTCACGGCATCATACATTTTTTATTCTTTCGGAGTGCAAAGGTAAAAAATAAAACTGGAATTATCACATTCATCTTACCAGAATCTGTCTTCCCGATAATTGAAGAAAAAATAAGCCTCCCTGTCAGTCGTCGTATTCTGACAGGAAGGCTCATCACTTTGACCTTAAAAACACATCACTCAATCAGGCATCCGCATCAAGAGGAGAAGTCTTTCAATTCCTCTTTCAACCGCTTACGGATGAAAAACAAACGGCTCTTTACCGTTCCCATCGGCAAGCCTAATTTTTCGGCAATTTCTCTATACTTAAATCCGGCTACAAACATCTGAAAAGGCACTTTCATCTCTTCCGGTATGGAATGTATCACCCGGTACAACTGTTTCATATCATACGTAAACTCGAATCTATCAGCATCTTCATCTTCTATCAGATGTTGTTGATTGATGGAGTAACTATCATCAATCAGGTTCATTTCACGAACTGTGCGACGGTAGTTGTTCACGAAAATATTACGCATAAGCGTATACATCCATCCCTTCAGATTTTTGCTATACGTAAACTTCTCCTGATTATCTAATGCCTGCAACAAACAATCCTGAACCAAATCATTAGCAGATTCGCGGTCTGCCGTCAATTTATATGCGAAGCGATGCAAATCCGGTTGTATCGCTAATATTCCTTGAGTAAAATCAACTTTTTCCATCGTCGTATTTCCTTTATCTAATTAGTACGATACAAAGGTCCGTTTTTTTAGAATCATTATAAATAGCAATTCTTCCGATTAGTTTGGCAATTTTTCCTTTGCCCCTCTCAACCATTTCTTTTTTTAGTTGTTCATTGGGCATTCACCTAAAACTTAACTGATAATGAAAACAAGCTTTAAAATGGTAGCTATGCTACTGGGGATAGGAATTTTCCCCCTCTGTGCCTATGCACAACAGAAGGTAGTCATCGAAGATGAAGAACCGAATTCTATCATGTTTGTTTCGAAAAACAAAGCAGGAGATGAAATCATCCGAATCATGAACGACCGTTCGCAGATGCGTTTCCACGACCCGAATGCTCCCCGTTTCCTGCTAACCGACCAGAAAGGGAAATTTGCCCTGGGTATCGGAGGATATGTTCGTGCAACAGCAGAGTATGACTTTAACGGTATCGTAAATGATGTCGATTTCTATCCGGCATTGATTCCACAACGCGGAAGCGGCAATTTTGCCAAGAATCAATTCCAGATGGACATCACCACTTCTACCCTATTCCTCAAACTGGTAGGACGTACGAAACATCTGGGAGACTTCGTTGTCTACACAGCCGGAAACTTCCGGGGTGACGGAAAAACCTTTGAATTGCAGAATGCTTATGCGCAATTCCTCGGTTTCACGATCGGATACAGCTACGGTTCGTTCATGGACCTCTCCGCACTGCCTCCTACCATCGACTTTGCAGGTCCTAACGGATCAGCCTTTTACCGCACTACGCAATTGAGCTATATGTGCGATAAGTTGAAAAACTGGAAATTCGGTGTTTCGATGGAAATGCCTTCAGTAGACGGTACAACCAACAATGACTTGTCTATCAACACCCAACGAATGCCGGACTTTGCCACTTCCGTACAGTATAACTGGAATAGTAGCAGTCACGTTAAATTAGGTGCCATTGTCCGTAGTATGACCTACTCAAGTAATGTACATGAGAAAGCCTATTCCGCCACCGGCTTCGGTCTGCAAGCATCTACAACTTTCAATATTACGAAGAAATTACAGGCATTCGGACAGTTTAATTATGGAAAAGGTATCGGATCTTACCTGAACGATTTAAGTAATCTGAACGTAGATATCGTTCCCGATCCTGATAATGAGGGAAAAATGCAGGTTCTCCCAATGCTGGGATGGTATGCAGGGTTGCAATACAACCTTTGTCCGAGCATCTTTATATCCGGTACATATAGTTTATCCAGACTTTATTCTGAAAACGGATATCCAAGTGAAAATCCGGAATCCTATCGCAAAGGACAATACCTGGTAGCTAATGCTTTCTGGAATGTAAGCAGTAACCTGCAAGTCGGTGTTGAATATTTAAGAGGATGGCGCACTGATTTCAGTTCCGCAACTCGTCACGCTAACCGGTTGAATATGCTGGTACAGTATTCTTTCTAAATAAACATAGAACAGTAAAACAAAAAAGCCGTCTCAACATCATGTCCGAGACGGCTTTTCTATACATATAAAGGATTAGAAATTTAGAACTTGTAGTTCACGCTCACGCCAAATACTTTATTGGTACGGCTATAAACGTCTTTATCTACTAATGATGCCATTGATTCAGGCAAACCACCCCGTCGTGGATTTTCTTTGGTATAATCACTGTATGTAGTCCAAAAATAAGCAACATCAAGGCTCAATGCCTGTGTGAAATTAATGCGACCTCCGAAACCTACAGAATAAGAATCACAAGAGAAACTTGTATCTGATTGAAAAGCATCGCTCAATCCGTAGTCTGTTTTCTGATAACCTCCACTGACTGTGAACAGTTTATTGATATCCCATTCAACACCGGCCAAGTACTCGTGTGTACCATGTTTCAGTGTCTTCTGTTTGCCATCCGCCATACCGGCATTCTTATCATCAAAGAAATGGTATTCTACCGACGCTCTCAACGATGGCAAAAATTCATAACTTGCTGCTACAGAAAGCATAGAAGGAAGGTCGCTCGGCGTGTTCACACCATTCGCATAAGGTGCCATAAAATCCGCAGCTGCATCCGGAAACTCACGCGTATGCGTATCATTTTCAATATTCATATTAGCCTTAAATTCGTACTTCGCTGCCAAATTCAACTTTCCGAATTTAGCATCTACACCGATAATAGGCGTCAATCCCCAACCTGTCTGGTCACAATCAAGCTCAATCTTTGTATCATCCAGTTTTTGAAGCAAAGGACCCGATTGTGCCTGAGCTGCCAGAGTTGCTTGTTCCAAACTCATACCAGGATTAGCAGCCATGATTTGTTGTACTATAGCAGCACCCAACTGTTGAGCCACACCCTCTTTCAGACTAATATTTAAGTGCCCCTTATATCCACCAGTAAAATAATTCATACGCGCACCAGCAAAAACAGAGAAGTGTTCATTAATCTTATAACTTGCTCCTAACTGAAAACCATAGATGTACTGACGACCTTCCATAGCCGAATTAATATTGTACATATTAGGTTTCAGCATCCCTCCACTCGCAGAATTTGCCAAACTAATAGCAGCCGCATCAAACATAGGCAATCCTGTGTTGAAAGAAGCTTTTCCACCACCACCTACAATGGCAAAGCTACCGGAAAACGCCCAATCACCTTTTTTATAGACAGCATGTATGGAAGGAATAACGGGAGCAGAAGCCGTCCCTTCATAATTACGCACAGTAGTCTGTCCATCCATGGTCCATAAAGGACTTGTTGCAGCAATATCACGGGTCTGATATGCACTTTGAATAGTAAGTGCTACTTGAAGACCATCTTTGGGAAGAAATGCCAGTCCGGCAGGATTACTATAAACTCCATCAACATCGATGGAAGCGCCGCGGGCTATCATGCGTAAGAAAGCAGCATTCTGATTCGTATTGGTTAGATAATCTCCGGCAAAAGTTGGAATTGAAACGATCAACATTGCAAGACCAATCAACGAAATTTTTCTCATCTAAATCTTTTTTAAAATTATTTCGGCGCAAAGATATAACAATATTGCACAGGGAGCACATATTTGTGCACTTATTTTCATTTATCCGCCATTTTAATTGAAAAATCAAACTGTTTCTAATGAAACAATCTATTTTTCGAATGATGGATTGATTAAACAAATTCACCTGTTCCAACGTTTAATATTATATAATTTATAGAATAATATTATGGCCTATACAATTGCATTTTTCGGCACAAAGCCTTATGATGAGTCCTCTTTCAATGACAAAAACAAAGAGTTCGGATTTGAGATACGCTACTACAAAGGGCATCTGAATAAGAACAACGTACTACTGACACAAGGAGTGGATGCTGTCTGCATCTTTGTGAACGACGTTGCCGACGCAGAAGTAATCCGTGTGATGGCAGCCAACGGAGTAAAACTATTGGCACTACGCTGTGCCGGATTTAATAATGTAGATTTAGATGCTGCCGCCGCTGCCGGAATTACCGTAGTACGGGTTCCTGCCTACTCTCCTTATGCCGTTGCAGAGTACACCGTAGCTCTTATGCTATCGCTAAACCGGAAAATTCCCCGTGCTTCCTGGCGTACCAAAGATGGTAATTTCTCCCTGCACGGTCTGATGGGATTCGATATGCACGGAAAAACAGCAGGCATCATCGGTACAGGAAAAATCGCGAAAATACTGATTCACATCTTAAAAGGGTTTGGAATGAACATATTGGCTTACGACCTCTATCCGGACCATAACTTCGCCCGTGAAGAACAAATAGTTTATACTTCACTGGACGAACTATATCACAATTCGGATATCATCTCTTTGCATTGCCCGCTCACCGAAGCGACCAAGTATCTGATTAACGACTACTCTATCAGCAAAATGAAAGACGGAGTTATGATTATCAATACCGGCCGTGGACAGCTGATTCATACCAATGCATTGATTGAAGGGTTGAAGAACAAGAAAATAGGTTCCGCAGGACTGGACGTATATGAGGAAGAAAGCGAATACTTTTATGAAGATCAATCCGACCGCATCATCGACGATGATGTACTCGCCCGCTTACTTTCATTCAACAATGTGATAGTCACTTCTCATCAAGCTTTTTTCACACATGAAGCGATGGAGAATATTGCGGCGACCACCCTGCAAAACATAAAAGATTTTATCAATCATAAGCCTTTGCTAAATGAAGTGAAGAAATAAAACTTTTAAGCTCCTTTCTTTGTTTACAAAACATATAAACAAATAAGAGAAAGGACAGATTTTATGAAAAAAGTAATACATAAAGCAGATACAAGAGGACATTCCCAGTACGATTGGTTGGATAGTTACCATACTTTTAGTTTTGACGAATACTTCGACTCCAATCGTATCAACTTTGGTGCCCTTCGCGTATTGAATGATGACAAAGTTGCACCCGGAGAAGGTTTTCAGACTCACCCGCATAAGAATATGGAAATCATCTCCATCCCTCTGAAAGGACATCTGCAACATGGAGACAGCAAGAAGAACAGCCGCATCATTACTGTTGGAGAAATTCAGACAATGAGTGCCGGAACGGGAATCTTCCACAGTGAAGTGAATGCAAGCCCTGTAGAACCGGTAGAATTCCTGCAAATCTGGATTATGCCAAGAGAACGGAACACCCGTCCCGTTTATCAGGATTTCAGTATCACAGAGTTGGAACGTCCGAATGAACTGGCAGTCATCGTATCTCCCGACGGCAGTACACCTGCTTCCCTTTTGCAAGACACCTGGTTCTCAATCGGTAAAGTAGAAGCCGGAAAGAAACTGGGTTATCACATGCATCAAAGTCATGCAGGCGTCTATATTTTCCTCATTGAAGGAGAAATTGTAGTAGATGGCGAAGTGTTGAAACGCCGGGACGGTATGGGTGTTTACGATACCAACAGTTTCGAACTGGAGACACTGAAAGATTCACATATTCTATTAATAGAAGTACCTATGTGATTCCATCATTAGAAATTAAGAACTAAAACTGCCAGATAATCTTATGGCGAAATTAAACATAGCAGATATCCGACAGGAATATACGAAAGGCGGGTTGCGGGAAAATGAACTTCCGGGCGACCCGCTTTCGCTTTTCAACCGTTGGCTACAAGAAGCAATTGACGCAGAGGTGGATGAACCAACTGCTGTCATTGTAGGAACCGTATCCCCTGAAGGGAGACCGTCCACGCGTACCGTATTATTAAAAGGGCTCCATGATGGAAAATTTGTCTTCTATACCAATTATGAAAGCCGTAAAGGCAGGCAATTGGCACAAAATCCGTATATCTCCCTCTCTTTTGTGTGGCACGCCCTCGAAAGACAAATACATATAGAGGGAATAGCGACGAAAGTTCCTCCGGAAGAATCGGATGAATATTTCCGGAAACGTCCTTATAAAAGTCGGGTCGGTGCACGAATTTCTCCCCAAAGTCAACCTATAACAAGCCGAATGCAATTAATACGGTCTTTTGTCAGGGAGGCAGCCCGGTGGATCGGAAAAGAAGTGGAGAGGCCCGATAATTGGGGCGGATATGCCGTTACCCCTACAAGGATTGAATTCTGGCAAGGACGCCCCAACCGTCTGCATGACCGTTTTCTATATACCCTGCAACCGGACGGGGAATGGAAAATCAGTCGTCTTGCTCCTTGATTTCGTCGATTTTTCTTGGCAACTCCAACTAGAATACGTAATATTGCAATTATAAAATAGTCAGCTTATGACACTGGATTATATTTATCACAGCGGTTTCGCCATCGAAATGGAAGGTGTAACCGTTATCATCGATTACTACAAAGATTCTTCCGAAACGGAACATAACCGGGGAATCGTACATGATTATCTCCTGCAAAGGCCGGGTAAACTATATGTATTGGCCACCCATTTCCATCCCGACCACTTTAACCGTGAGATATTGACCTGGAAAGAACAACGCCCCGACATTCAATATATTTTCTCCAAAGATATCTTGAAATCCCATCGTGCCAAAGCCGAAGATGCTTTCTATATTAAAAAAGGAGAAACATACGAAGACGAGACAATTCGTATCGATGCTTTCGGCTCAACGGATGTCGGCAGTTCGTTCCTGCTTCACCTGCAAGATTGGAGTATTTTCCATGCCGGCGACTTGAACAACTGGCATTGGAGTGAGGAATCTACTGAAGAAGAGATCCGAAAAGCCAATGGTGATTTCCTTGCAGAAGTTAAATATTTAAAAGAAAAAGCGCCAAACATCGATTTAGTACTATTCCCGGTGGATCGGAGAATGGGAAAAGATTACATGAAAGGGGCAAAACAGTTCATCGAACAAATAAAAACTACTATATTTGTGCCCATGCACTTCAGTGAAGATTATGAGGGGGGGAATGCGCTTTGTAGTTTTGCTGAAAATGCCGGATGCCGTTTTATCAGCATCACCCATCGGGGCGAAAGTTTTGAGATTACCAAATAAACACATGATAATTATGAATAAATTTACGATTCTGTTTCTTACCCTGTTCCTTGCATTGCCGATGGCGATGAAGGCAGATTCTGCAAAAGAGAAGAAAGATGACACCAGGTACCTTGTAGGAGCTGTTCCTGAAGTAGATGGTAAAGTAGTATTTTCCAAAGAGTTCCAGATTCCCGGAATGAGTCAGGCACAAATCTACGACACAATGACAAAGTGGATGAACGAACGTCTGAAAGAAAATAAAAATATTGATAGCCGCATTGTTTTCTCTGACGAAGCAAAGGGAACAATTGCCGGTGTTGGAGAAGAATGGATTGTTTTCAGTTCCAGTGCTCTGTCATTAGACCGTACACTGGTCAACTATCAGATTACCGTTACCTGTAAACCCGGCAACTGCCTAGTAGAGCTTGAGAAAATCCGTTTCACTTATCGCGAAACAGAGAAATACAAAGCGGAAGAATGGATTACTGATAAATATGCGCTCAATAAAGCAAAGACCAAATTAGTGCGCGGCCTGGCTAAATGGCGTAGAAAAACTGTAGACTTCGCAGATGATATGTTTATGGATGTAGCAGTAGCTTTCGGAGCACCTGATACTCGTCCGAAGACAGAGAAAAAGAAGAAAGAAGAAGAGCAACAAACTCCATCAATCGTTGCAGCCGCAGGCCCGATTATCATTGGTGGCACAGATAAAAAGACTGATATTAAAGTGACGACCGCCGAACCCGTTCAAACTACAGTTCCTGCTGCGACTCTCACTCCTGCTACTCCAGTAGGCAAAGCTTCCACAGATATGCCGGGTTATACAGAAATTGATTTGAAACAAATTCCGGGCGAAGTATATGCCTTAATGGGAAGTGGTAAATTAGTAATCAGTATTGGAAAAGATGAGTTCAACATGACCAATATGACTGCAAATGCAGGTGGTGCATTAGGTTATCAATCAGGAAAAGCTGTTGCGTATTGCACACTTTCACCCGACCAACCTTATGAGGCAATAGAAAAGGCAGACAGCTATACACTGAAATTGTATGCCCCGAACCAGACAACTCCTTCAGCTGTTATCGAATGTAAGAAAATGCCTTCACAGACAACTCCGCAAGCCGGACAACCCCGTACCTATGTTGGAGAAATTGTGAAACTCTTAATGAAAAAATAAGGAAAATTGCAACAATGGAAATAAAAAGTAAATTTGACCATTTTAATATCAACGTTACAAATCTGGAGCGGAGTATCGCTTTTTATGAGAAAGCACTCGGCTTAAAAGAACATCATCGGAAAGAAGCATCCGACGGTTCATTCACACTAGTTTACCTGACAGATAATGAAACAGGTTTCCTATTGGAATTGACATGGCTCAAAGATCATACTGCTCCATACGAACTGGGGGAAAACGAAAGTCACCTATGTTTTCGTGTAGCCGGTGATTACGATGCAATCAGGGCCTATCACAAAGAAATGAATTGTGTATGTTTTGAGAACACTGCCATGGGGCTTTATTTCATTAATGACCCGGATGATTACTGGATTGAAATACTCCCACAGAAGTGATTTTATATAAAAAGTGGGGGCAGGATAATTATCCTGCCCCCACTTTTTATGTAGAATATATGATCTATCAAACACATAGTATATATACCTAAAACAACAAATACTATAAATATGTATCCGAAAATAAACACCACCTTGCCAGTTGCTTAATCAGAAAAAAGCCACTCCTCAATGACTAAAAGGCAACCGGATTGATGATCCGTTTATTGCTACAGCCTTTATTTTTTATGTCGGCTAGCTCTTTTCTTCCGGATATCTGCTTTCATCTTCGCTGCACCCGAACCATGTTGTCCACGAATATACGTCGCTTTTTTCGCTTTCGTTTTCACCTTTTCCTCTTCTTTGGGCTTATCTTTCTTACCTTTAAAAACGATGCCACCCATGATTGCTTCTTCTATACTCATATAATCATTTATTAGTATTCAACATTTCCGATGGCAAAGATAACCCTTTTCTACGGATTTATTTATCTTTGCAAAGTTAACAATCGTAACCACCAATGGCAATAACAATTCTTTCTGCAGAAAAGGACCCGATGGGAGCCGCTATTTCTGACTATTTCAACCATCATAGAGCTGATCGTTTGCGGGTATTTTCTTCTCAATTCGAAGAAGATGAAATTCCCGTCAAAGAACTGTTTCGTCGTATACAGTCTATGCCTGTACTAGAGCGCACCGCCCTGCAAATGGCTACTGGACGGATTTTGGATGTAGGTGCCGGAAGTGGTTGCCATGCGCTCGCACTTCAGGAAATGGGAAAAGACGTATGCGCCATTGATATTTCTCCTTTATCTGTCGAAGTAATGAAACAACGTGGAGTGAACGATCCTCGTCTCATCAACCTTTTTGATGAAACATTTTCCGAAACATTCGATACGATCCTAATGCTCATGAATGGTTCCGGAATCATCGGACGGCTGAATAATATGCCCGAATTTTTCCAACGGATGAAACGTATTCTCCGCCCCGGTGGATGCATATTTATGGATTCCAGTGATTTGCGTTATCTTTTTGAAGAGGAAGACGGTAGCATAGTCATCGATCTGGCCGGAGATTACTACGGAGAGATCGACTTCCAAATGCAATATAAAGATGTAAAAGGAGACACATTCGACTGGTTATATGTAGATTTCCAGACTCTTAGCTTATATGCTTCCGAATGTGGTTTTAAGGCAGAATTGATAAAAGAAGGAAAGCATTACGATTACCTGGTCAAACTTAGCATTGCTTGAAAATGCATCATCATATAGTGACGGTATGTACTCCGGATAGCGTCACTATATAACCAAAATAGTAACGCCATCACATCAGGATAGCGTTACTATTTTTATATACTCATATATGTTCCGTTGGAAACATCTGATGAAGGTTCTCTTTTATTTCAGCATTTCATTAATTGCCTGCACAAGAGAAGCAAACTCTTCCTCATTATATAAACGAGTCAGCTTTACAATTTTTCCTTCCTTATCAATCAACACGTTTCTCGTTATTCCGGATTCACGTAATGCATATTTCGCAAAGATATCAGCTCCCGGATCCAGTCCTAACGGATAAGTGACTCCGGTAGATTTTGCAAAAGCCAGTACTTTGTCAAGCGGTTCGTCACGGTCAATGCCAATCAGAGCAAAGTCTGCATTATTTTTATGCTTCAACCAAATATCCTTCTCGATAAACGGCATTTCTTTACGGCAAACTCCACACCAGCTTGCAGTGAACTGCAACATGACAACTTTACCACGAAGGGAAGATAAACTCACTTGCTTCCCATCTGTCAAGGTAATTGTGAAATCCGGAGCCATCTCTCCTACCCGAACAATATATCCTGTACTATCTGCCTGAACTGATTTTGCATCCGCAGTTACTTCTACACTATCTGTTGCAACTTCAACATTCGCCGTTCCTTTCTTCTGTCCGGAACAAGCCCATATACCTATGGCTAAAAGCGCCACACTACATACATTCATAATTTTCATTTTCATCTAATCATTGGTAACTTTGCAAATATAAAAAAAGTATGCGATGTATTTGCATTTTTAAAAGAAATTCATACCTTTGCACCCGCAAAAGAAAAACGCCTCTTTAGCTCAGTTGGCCAGAGCACGTGATTTGTAATCTCGGGGTCGTTGGTTCGAATCCGACAAGAGGCTCTCCAGAATGAATGCTGTTTATCACATCAGATAAGCAGCATTTTTTATTAATATCTTCTTTAAGATTTTTGCTTACGAAATACTACCATACCCACAGCCAACAAAATCAAAAGAATTCCAATAACACTATTCAGGGTAAACAGTTCTTTAAAAACAAAGACACCGATCACAACGGCTGTCAGTGGTTCCATCGCACCTAAAATAGAAGTCAGTGTAGGTCCCGCATACTTAATTGCCCGTACCAAAGTTATATTGGAAATAGCCGTAGCCGGCAATGCAAGTCCTAAAATAATCAGCCATATATAACCGTCTGTCACCAGATGAAGCCCGAAAGTTGCCATAGCTCCTATCAGATAGAGAACAGCTCCCATCCCCATAACATAACATGTCAGTACAGTGGAATTGATTTGAGCGGCTCGTGTTGTTCGAACCCCAATGATGTATCCTCCGTAAGAAAAGACAGAAATACAAGCCGCCACCAATCCTACTATTGTATCACAACTTTTCGCCTCCAACTCTCCCGATGACAGTAAAGCAGCACCAAACAAAGACATTAAAACAGCAAGCATCACCAAAAGAGATTTCTTTTCATGAAAGAAAAACATCATTGCCAATGATACAGCCAACGGATACATAAAATGAATAGTCGATGCTACCCCCGTGGCTATATTCTGATAGGCAATGAGCAAACTGAATGAGGTGGTTGCCCGCAACAAACTTAATAAAAAAAACGACTAACAAATCTTTCTTTGCCAGCCGGAAATTACATCCCGAACACCATCCAAACAGTGTCAATACAATAGCAGCCACTCCCCAACGATAAGAAAGCACCTCGAAAGCCGAAAAACCAGCTAACAACAGAGTTATAGAAAAAAACGGAGCCAGCCCAAAAGTGGAGGAGGATACCGCCGCATAAAGTATACCTTTAATACGATTCATCGATATATTCAACTAATTCCAGATATTCACAATGCAAAGATTATAAATATTTCTTTAATGCCACCATTAATTTCATTTTTTCAAGCGGCTTAACCAGATATTCATTACAGCCGACCTTTATTGCAGCAATCCGGTCAGAATCGAAAGCATGGGCGGTAAGTGCGACGATAGGTAAGCTAGCATTAAACTTACGTATTTCAGCTGTAGCCTTCAATCCATCCAGTACAGGCATTTTCATATCCATCAACAACAAATCGACATGTTGGCTACGCGCTATTTCCACTGCCTTTTGCCCATTCTCCGCATGCAGTAAATCATAATGATCCTTCAGGATAGTAGACACCAGCTGATAATTACTTTGTATATCTTCAGCTATGAGAATTGTTTTCCGACCGGCACTCTTCTCCATCACTTCGTCATTCGCACCAAACTCTCCTCCGGAGATATTCTCTTCTTTCTTCTCTTCTACCATAGAAAGTGTATCGACTTCACAAGGTAAAAATGCCCAAAACAGCGATCCTTCATTGTGTACCGATTCAAAGCCGACTTTACCTCCCATAGCTTCTGCAATTGCCTTGCAAATAGAAAGTCCAAGTCCGGTACCTTGGGCAAACTCATCAAGTTTCTCAAAACGCTGGAATACTTTTCCTTTTTTATCATCAGCTATACCAATACCGGTATCTTTCACATAAAAATAGACGCCTCCATCCTTACATGCATATCCCATTTTAATAGAACCTTTTGAAGTATATTTGATAGCATTAGTGACATAATTCGTTATAATTTGTGCCACGCGATTACGGTCCAGAGTTACCTGACAACAGTGATAAGGATTGATTTCAGTTAACACGATATCCGGATTCTTCAGGCGCTGCTTCATGGAAGTAAACATGTTTTCAAAATGTTCGGATAAGTCGAACGGTTCGTATTTCAGTTCTACCGAACCGGCTTCCAGCTTGGATAAATCAAGTATATCATTTATCAGTTTTAGCAATAACTCATTATTACTATTAATAATCTGGATATAGTCCGCCTTTTCTTCTTCTCCGGCATAAGCCATCAACTCCGAAAAACCTACAATAGCATTCAAGGGAGTACGGATTTCATGACTCATATTCGCCAGGAACGCAGATTTCAATTTATCAGACTGCTCTGCCTGATGTTTGGCTTCCTGCAATTCCTTAATCATTTTTTCACGCTCCGTTACATCATCCACGCGAATTACAACACCATCCACAGATCCATCTTCAAGAACTACGGGAGTGGCAAACACTTCAACGGTATGCGCACTGTCCAACGAAAACTTCATCTGTTCCGTCTGTAATGAAACAAAAGCACGTTGCATCACACAATTTTCACAGGGAGAAGTACGATTATATGTACTTTTATAGCAAAGTTCACCTTTTTTGTAGGCTTCAAAAGAAAGACTTTTTGAACATAACGAAATATTTTCCCATTGAACCATATATTCCTTCGTGATGTAGGCCAACCCTGAATTCGTATTGTTAAGAACCAGTTCATTCTGTCGTACCAAAGCGTCCTGTATTTCTTTATTCTTTAGTAAGGTCAATTCAGTCTGCTTATAGGAATCGATATTTTGCGTCATACCGAACAAATACTTATAAGGAGCATCGTTCAAAGTTGTGGTTTCAACAAGGCCACGCGTTTCCCACCATTGATACATGCCATCTCCTTTAAAGTCAATGCGATATTCCACATCCCATACACCGCTTCCTAGTTCTACCGCCTTTTGCAAAGTTTCAGCAAACTTTTGTCGGTCATCAGGATGTACGAGAGTCAGATATTTCTCGACCGAATTAATTTCTGATGCCTTCTTCCCATTTTTATCAAAACCTTCACCGAAACTCACCCTGTTCTTAGCCGGCTCAAAAAACCAGGTGAAGGCATTCATCGCTTCCATAGTGACAGTTAACAGCTGTGCACGACGCTTCAGTTCATTTTGTAAACTCTGATCCCAGCGGGTATTTAACAGAAAGCGTTTGCCATCATCTTCAATTATACTTTTGCGAACAATAGTATCATAGCTGCGTCCATCCTTCAGTATAATACGTTCCATGCCGAAATAAGGGTTCCCAGTATTGTATACCTCTAAATCAGTCTTCTGAATACGCTCTACTTCTTCTTCACTCAGCACATCATAAGTAGTTTTATCTTCGCTGGTACCAAACATGAGCTTACTCTCTTCATTGCAAAAAACATAGCGGAAATCATTCTCTACATCTTTGATATGAACAGATAACGGAAGATTATTTAATATATTATAGAAGAACTGCTCCTTTTTCTGCACCTCCGTATTATTCTTTCGGGTACCAACATATTTCAATACCTTCTTATTAGAATCAAATTCATAAGGAGCACCGCTTATCGTACAAAATTGCCAGGTTGAGCTATCCGGTAACATAACCCTGCTATCAAAAGAAAAAGAAAAATCTTCCCCATTGCTCATTCTTTCCATTACTTCAGTAACCTGACTACGGTCATCCGGATGCAAAGTCTCCAGATATAGTGCCATACTAACTGGCTTAGACTGATCGTATCCATTCAGCGGTTCATTATCACTATAAAATAATTTGGGCACTGCATCAAATTCCCAAAACATGATGTTGGCTGCCTTCATAGCAAGCTCCGTTTTCCGGCGACTTTGACGGAGTACCTCTTCACTTTTCACCGTTTCTGTAATATCTTCAAAGATAAAAATGTAATTAACAAACTTGCCATCATTATCATAAAGAGGATTACCATTACATTTCAAATAGCAGGTCCGGGTACGCGTAGAGAAAAAACGTTTATCGGTTCTCTGTTTATCGAAATCATACAAAAAACTCATCTGTACCGGAACACAACGACGAACTGCTTCCTTCACCACGTCAGGAACCACAGAATTTTCATTTATGTTGAGTTTATTACCAAGAAGCGTTTGCGAGTCAGCGCCAAAAATTCGGCAGAAGCTTTCATTGCATCTTACCAGAGTGCCATCGGCTGTGAAGAAACCTATTCCAACAGGAAGTGAATTAAATACAGTTAGTAATTGTTTGTGTTCCATTTCTTTATCCTTGAATAACTTAGAAATAAATATTTTATCTCCGCACTATGCAAATATATACACTTTTACGATTATAATATGATTTTATAGCGAACATATTATTGCCAGGTTATAACATACAATAAGGGGCTATCCACGATATTGTGAATAACCCCTATCTCAAATGACATCCCATATATTATCATTTTAAAAAGTACATTTTAATACTCCTCAATGACTGTATTTCCAAAAATATCCTTTTTAATAATTTTCCCATGACCGTTACCATATTCAATTATTTCGTTTCCAAAAATATCTTTTTTAATAGTTGTTCTATTCCCCTTATCATCCTCGATAATAGTATTCCCAAAGATATCTTTTGTAATCGTCTTTCTATTACCTTTGTCATCGCGAATAATAGTATTTCCCAGAATATCTTTCTCTATAGTTTTTCTATTACCCTTATCGTCCCGGATAATGGTATTTCCTAGAATATCTTCTTCAATAGTCTTTCTATTACCTTTATCATCACGAACAATGAAATTTCCTAAAATATCCTCTTCGATAGTCGTTCTATTGCCTCTATCATCACGGATAATGATGTTCCCCAAAATATCCTTTTCAATAGTCTTTCTATTGCCTTTATCATCACGAATGATGATATTCCCTAAGATATCCTTTTCAATAGTCTTTCTATTACCATTATCATCACGGATAATGATATTACCTAAAATATCCTTTTCAACAGTCTCTCTCCCTTGGTCAACTCCCGAATACTCATAATTATCTTCAACAAGATTTGCACCATAGCCCTTTATTATATAAGGAGCCAAAATAAACTGGGCAACAAACAGGATAAATAAAATCTTTTTCATGGCGTTTTTCTTTTGGTTTAGAACAAAAGTAACGCAGGAAAATCAGAATTAATAAGTGAATTCCATAATTGTCAGTAGGGAAAAACCTAAAATAAAAAGGATTAGCGCATGCAGTAACGGTATATCCATAATATACTACCTAATTGGTCCCCAGAATGGTCCCCCCAAAAAGAAATTCCTTGAAAGTACTTGACTTTCAAGGAATTCAAAGTGTTACTTGAGGTTCCTGGCGGATTCGAACCGCCGTACACGGTTTTGCAGACCGCTGACTAAGCCACTCATCCAAGGAACCATTATTTCTCGTTTGCGGTTGCAAAGGTAGTACAAATTTTGAAACTACCAACTATCCGCAGCAATTTTTCTTTGTACTTTTTTTCTTTACATCGCACTCTCCGCGTTTCTTATCCATCATATCCTTTAGTTCACAGCCACTTACACAGCTGTCACAAGGATTCTGATTTTCTCGCGTACGACGAAAAAAACGAAATATTCCATATATGACGCGGGCAATGCAGAGTACAACCAGTACTCCGACTACCCAATCTTGCCAATTATTCATACAAACAATCCTCCAATCTGATAAACAGCAAATGATACAAGCCAAGCCAATCCCGTTGTGTAACAAGCAGCAAAAAGCGCCCATTTCCAACTACCCGATTCCTGTTTTATAGCCGCTATCGCCGCAATACACGGGAAGTAAATCAATACAAACAACATATAACAGAAAGCAACCAATGGAGTAATCGGAATTCGTTCTGCCAAACTTACTGAATCAGCATCCGGATCATCTGCATATAAGACACCTAATGTACTTACTACCAATTCTTTCGCTCCCACACCGGAAAGCAAGCCAATACCTAGTTTCCAATCAAATCCCAGTGGTTTTATAACTGGCTCTATACCACGTCCCAACTGGCCGATATAAGAATTTTCCTGCTGCTCGGCAACTGTTTCATAAGCATCATGATTCGGATAATACCCCAAGAACCAGATTATAATAGAAGCAATCATAATAATGCCTCCCATCTTTTTCAAATACTGCGCTCCCTTTTCCCATGTGTGACGGAAGATCGATTTTGCTGTCGGCATCCGGTAAGGTGGAAGTTCCATCACAAATGGAGTATCATCACCCTTCACCAGAAACTTGCTAAACAAGCGGGCCATTACCACAGCCAGTACAATACCAATCACATAAATACTTAACAACACCAGACTTGCATTGTTCGGGAAGAAAGCACCCACCAACAATAAATAAATTGGCAGACGCGCACTGCAAGACATCAAAGGATTTACCAACATTGTAATAAGACGGCTCTTCCGGTTCTCAATAGTACGGGAAGCTATAATAGCAGGTACATTGCATCCAAATCCCATAATCAAAGGAATGAATGATTTTCCGTGCAATCCCATTTTATGCATGATTTTATCCATGATAAAAGCTGCACGAGCCATATAACCCGAATCTTCCATAAGAGAAATGCAGAAATACAAAATCAAGATATTCGGCAAAAAGACAATAACCGCTCCTACCCCACCAATAATTCCATCAATCAGCAAATCTTTAAATGGACCTTCCGCCATATTATTGCGTAACAAGTCACCAATCTGCTCGACAAGCCATTCAATCCCCATCATCGGATATTCTCCAATGACAAACGTACCCTCAAACATCAGATACATAAAAAGGAAGAAAATAGGAAATCCCCAGACACGGTGAGTTACGATCGAATCCAGCACTTTTGTTGTCTGCGCCTGCTCCAAGTGATTATCTGTGAATGTCTCCTTCAGTGCACCACTGATAAATCCATATTTAGCATCCGTAATAGCCGATTCACAATCCTCATTCATTGTGTCCTGAACACGCTTCGACATCTTATCACGGACATGGAATATCTCATCCGCATTTGGTAATGTCCGCACAATGCGCTCAATGTCAGGATCATTCTCCAACAATTTAATGGATAGGAAACGGGTAGAATATTTATGACGGATAAATTCGTTTTTGGACACTTCACTTTTTACAGCTTCAATCGCTTTTTCGATATCAGGACCATGATTGATATGAATATGCCGGAAGACACGCCCCGTCTTTTTATGTTCACGTACATAATCTTCCAAATGCTCTTCCTCGTGGTTCTTACGATCTTCCAGAGAATCATGCCATTCGGTCAAATCCTTAAGAACTTCCGGATTCATATTTCCCTGTTTATCAAAGAAGTCTACTCCTTCATACAGATTGATAACAACATGAAACAAGGTATCCAATCCACGATTTTTCTTACTGACAGTAGGCAACATCGGCACCCCGAACAACTTACTCAACAGATGATAATCCAATGTATTTCCACTGGCTTCCAACTCATCATAAATATTCAGAGCTACCACCATGCGGACATTCATATCTATCAATTGAGTAGTCAGATATAAGTTTCGCTCCAGATTAGAGGAATCGACTACATTAATAATCACGTCCGGAGTTTCATCGATAATATGACGACGCACATAGATTTCTTCCGGCGTATAAGCAGACAAAGAATAAGTTCCCGGCAAATCGACAATACGGAAATGATAGCCTTCGAAATCAAAATAACCTTCTTTGGCATCCACGGTTACGCCGCTGTAGTTTCCAACATGCTCATGAGCACCGGATGCAAGATTAAATAAAGAAGTCTTGCCACTGTTCGGGTTTCCGACCAAAGCAACATTAATGGTACGGCGTTTACCTAACGCCAACCGTTTCATATCTTCTTCTTTTACTGAAAGGTCTTCAGGCAATCCTTCATGATAAACGGTCTTCTCGGCCAGTTTCTTTGCTTCCTCTTCGCTGATAACTTCGATCATTTCAGCTTCCTGACGACGAAGAGAAATTTCATAACCTAAAACTTTATATTTTATGGGATCTTTTAGCGGAGCATTCAACAGCACTTCAACCGTTTTACCTTTAATGAAGCCCATCTCCACAATACGTTTACGAAAACCACCGTGCCCCAATACCTTTACAATAACACCTTTTTCTCCTGTTTTTAATTCGGACAAACGCATAACTCTCAAAATTTTTGGCAAAGATAATTCATAACTTCGGAGCATGCAAATTATTTAGAATGTTTTTAAATAACAGTTTTTTTCATCCTCTAAAAGATTCAGAAAAAATAAAAAAACTTATTGATAAACTCGTATCTTTGCAGGTATGATACAACAACGCGTTACAAAATATATAGAAAAGGAACATTTATTCTCACCGGATGATAAAATCCTGGTCGCATTGAGTGGTGGTGCCGACTCGGTGGCATTACTATATATTCTGCATACAGCAGGCTATCATTGCGAAGCCGCACATTGTAATTTCCACCTGCGAGGCAAAGAGTCAGACCGGGACGAGTTATTTGTCCGCCAACTTTGCGAAAGAATGGAAATCCATTTACATACCATTGATTTCAACACGACCCAATATGCAACGGAAAAACATATTTCGATTGAAATGGCCGCACGGGAACTCCGCTACCAATGGTTCGAGAAAATTAGAAAAGAATGTCAGGCAGATGTTGTCGCTGTGGCCCATCACCAGGATGATAGCATAGAAACTATACTACTTAACCTGATTCGGGGAACAGGAATTACCGGTCTGTTAGGAATCCGCCCCCGTAATGGAACCATCGTACGCCCTCTGCTTTGTATCAACCGGGAAGAGATAATTCGTTACCTGCAAAACATCGGACAAGATTATGTGACAGACAGCACCAATCTGGAAGACGAATATACCCGTAATAAAATCCGACTCAACCTCCTTCCCCTCATGCAGGAAATTAATCCGTCAGTCAAAAACACTCTGATAGATACGAGTAATTATCTGAATGATGTAGCCACTATATATAATAAATGTATAGAGGAAACTAAAAAGAAAATCATTACAGCAGAAGGTATCCGAATCAGTGATTTAGTAAAGGAACCGGCACCCGAAGCCATCTTATTCGAAGTCCTGCATCCTCTAGGATTCAATTCCGCACAAATCAAAGATATCACCCATTCGCTTCATAGCCAACCGGGCAAGCAATTCTGTAGCAAAGAATGGAGAGTGATAAAAGACAGAGAATTCCTATTAATAGAAACAGCTGAATCTGAAAATGAGACTCTTCCTCCTTTTCAAATTATCAAAGAAGAAAAAGAATACACCCCGGATTTTCTCATTCCACGTGAAAAGGAAATTGCCTGTTTTGATGCCGACAAACTGAATGGAGAAATTCATTACCGGAAATGGCAGCCGGGAGACACTTTTATTCCTTTTGGAATGAAAGGAAAGAAAAAAATAAGCGATTATCTGACCGACCGTAAATTTTCTATCAGCCAAAAAGAACGCCAATGGGTACTCTGCTGTGGAGAACACATCGCATGGCTGATAGGCGAACGAACAGACAACCGCTTTCGTATTGATGAAACGACTAAGCGCGTCGTGATTTACAAAATAGTCTGAGGCAACTTCTGTTTCTTGAAACAATCTGATAACAAAGCTGCAAAAGGAGTTTCATACACCCTTGCTTTCCTAACGCAAGCTTTTACACAAGCGCAACATTTGATACATTTAGCCTCATCCGTATGTAGCTCATCCCCTTTCGTTATAGCCCCTGCCGGACAACGGACCACACATAACCCGCAATGGGTACACAAATCCTCATCTTCCACCCAAGGAACGCGGGGAAGCGGTGTACCACTTTTACGTAACTTGATGACTTTCCTCAAAAAACGGAACAAAGGAAAGAATGGCTGACTCGGACGTTTGATAGCACGTACATCCACCGGATAAAGGGTATCCATACTATCAGCTGTCTGTATTTTTTCCATGATTTTCTTCCCAAACTCCGCAGCAAAAGCTAAATCCGATTCATCTGGACGTCCCACTGCAATCGGGTATTTGTCGGTACTATATGAATGTTCTCCAATAAAAGTTGCCCCGGCAATTACTTTAAATCCATGAGGAATAGCAAAAGCATCCAATTCCATTAAAGCTTTTTCATAAGCGCGATTTCCGTAAACCACTACCAAAACGGTAGAAGTATCCACTCCACGGATATACTGTAAACGTTCCATTGCCAAAGGAGCGACATGTCCTCCATACACAGGCACTACAATAATAGCCAAAGAAGATGTAGGAATCACAATTTCATCCGCAATCTGCTGCGTCACATTAATAGGAAAAATATTTTTTATGCCCGTCCCGTGAACAATCGCCTCCGCAACTTGTTTAGATGTGTGTGTAGGCGAAAAATAAATTAAATGAGCTTCATTTACTGTCATACTATTTTCTTTTATGTAGCAAAGATACACTTTTACGTGGAAAAAAATGTTTGATTGTTCATGAAACCAAAAAAAATTATTATCTTTGCCCCGTTGAAACATTCTACGATTCAACATATACATCCCTAATTCAGAATAAAAAACAAAACGTATGCTCGCATATCTGTAGCCATGAGCTGTAGTAATGCTGTCCATAATTCAGCAAAAAAAAGAAATATTAATAACTTACCATACTATATGTATAACATTATCCAATTAAACGACAAAAATCTGTCGGAACTTCAAGTTATTGCCAAAGAGTTAGGCATAAAAAAAGCAGACTCATACAAAAAAGAAGACCTTGTTTATAAAATACTCGATGAACAGGCCATTGTAGGAGCTACAAAGAAAGTTGCCGCAGATAAGCTAAAAGAAGAACGCAAAAATGAAGAACAAAAGAAAAAGCGTTCACGGGTAGCTCCTACCAAAAAAGAAGACAAAGTGGTTTCCGCAACAAAGAGTGAAGAGGCTAACAAGACAAAAGAGACCGCTCCTGTAAAAGCTGCACCACAACCTTCCAAGAAAGAAGAAAGTACAAACAAAGAAAAAGAAACTGTTGTTGTAGAAGCTAAAGCGGAAAACACTGCTACTCCCAAGCGTAAAGTAGGCCGTCCTCGTAAGAGCTCTGATGCAGAAGAGAAAAAAGAAGTAGAAAATGCAAAACCGGCAGCACCCAAAGTAGTGGAACCTAAACCTGTTGTTGCAGAGAAAGCTACTGGTGCTACGGAAAAGCCAGCTCCGGTACAACAGCAAACAGCTGAGAAGAAAGCAAAAAACAAACCAGCTGCAGAAGCAAATAAACCTGTTGCAGAAACAAATAAACCGGCTACTGAACCTAACAAACCTGTTGTAGAGAAAAAGGTAATAGATAAACCACAAAAGAAAGCTACACCCGTTATCGACGAGGAAAGTAATATCTTATCCAGCGTTGACGACGATGATTTTATTCCAATCGAAGATCTGCCTTCTGAAAAAATAGAGCTTCCTACCGAATTATTCGGAAAATTCGAAGCTACTAAAACAGAATCAGCACAGACAGCACCGGAACAGCCATCTCATCCTCAACAGCAACAACAATCTCAACAGCAGCAGTCCCAGCAGCAACGTCCGCGTATTGTTCGCTCACGCGACAATAACAACGGTAATAACAATGCTAACAACAATGGAAATAATGGCAATAACGCCAATAATAATTTCCAGCGTAACAACAATAACCAGAATCAGGTTCAGAACCCAAATCAAAATCAGAATCAGAACCAGAACCAACAACGCTTACCGATGCCACGTGCCGCTCAGCAGAACAATGCGGGTGAAAATCTTCCGGTACAACAGCAGCAGGAACGTAAGGTTATTGAACGCGAAAAGCCTTATGAATTCGACGATATTCTCAACGGAGTAGGTGTTCTGGAAATTATGCAGGATGGATACGGATTCCTCCGTTCTTCCGACTATAACTACCTTTCTTCTCCGGACGATATTTACGTATCACAGTCTCAAATCAAACTATTTGGTCTGAAAACCGGTGATGTAGTAGAAGGAGTTATCCGTCCACCCAAAGAAGGAGAAAAATATTTCCCATTGGTAAAGGTTTCGAAGATCAACGGACGTGATGCAGCTTTCGTTCGCGACCGTGTTCCTTTCGAACATCTGACACCTCTCTTCCCGGATGAAAAGTTTAAACTTTGCAAAGGCGGTTATTCAGACTCTATGTCTGCCCGTGTCGTCGATCTTTTCGCTCCTATCGGTAAAGGCCAGCGTGCATTGATCGTTGCCCAGCCAAAGACAGGTAAGACCATCTTAAT
Source organism: Bacteroides sp. D2 (assembly GCF_025147085.1). Lineage (NCBI taxonomy): Bacteria > Pseudomonadati > Bacteroidota > Bacteroidia > Bacteroidales > Bacteroidaceae > Bacteroides > Bacteroides sp. D2. The sequence continues at coordinate 6,257,874 of NZ_CP102261.1, forward strand.
GAAAGATATCGCAAACGCTATCGCAGCCAACCACCCGGAAGTTTACATGATTATGCTGCTGATTGACGAACGCCCGGAAGAAGTAACAGACATGGCGCGCAGCGTTAATGCAGAAGTAATTGCTTCTACTTTCGACGAACCGGCAGAACGCCACGTAAAAATTGCAGGTATCGTATTGGAAAAGGCAAAACGTCTGGTAGAATGTGGTCACGACGTAGTTATCTTCCTTGATTCTATCACCCGTCTGGCTCGTGCATACAATACAGTATCTCCTGCATCCGGCAAAGTCCTTTCCGGTGGTGTGGACGCAAATGCACTTCATAAACCTAAACGCTTCTTCGGTGCTGCCCGTAATATTGAAAACGGTGGTTCACTGACCATTATTGCTACCGCATTGATTGATACCGGTTCTAAAATGGACGAAGTTATCTTCGAAGAATTCAAAGGTACAGGTAATATGGAGTTACAGCTCGACCGTAACCTGTCCAACAAACGTATCTTCCCGGCGGTCAACATTACCGCATCCAGCACTCGTCGCGACGACCTGTTGCTTGATAAAACAACCCTTGACCGCATGTGGATATTACGCAAATATCTTGCCGACATGAATCCGATCGAAGCAATGGACTTTGTTAAAGACCGTCTGGAAAAAACCAGAGACAACGACGAATTCCTGATGAGCATGAACAGCTAATCAACAGCAAACTTATAAATGAACGGTGAACAAACTGCGCCATAACAAGTGCAGTTTATTCACCGTTTTCTTTTTCGGTAACCCATTTTATGACTTATCACCTGCCGTTTATCACTTATCATTCAACTCCCATCACCGATAGTTACCCCTAACCGCTTGCCACACCTTTCATTTTTGTACAAAATACTTTCATTTGCGTCCAAAACTACTACCTCGCCCTTTTTTACGTTTCCTTTTTTCCTACTTTTGCTTCCAAATCAAATATTACTTAATTCTAACCAGTAATGAAAACTATTTATCCATTCATGGGATTAGCCCTGTGCAGCGTGACAGCGCAGGCCCAAGAAAAGCCCAATTTCCTGATTATCCAGTGCGACCATCTGACACAACGCGTTGTGGGAGCTTACGGACAAACACAAGGCTGCACCCTCCCTATTGACGAAGTCGCTTCACGAGGAGTTATCTTCTCCAATGCTTATGTAGGCTGCCCTCTCAGCCAACCCTCACGCGCTGCTTTATGGAGTGGCATGATGCCTCATCAAACCAATGTACGTTCCAACTCCAGCGAACCTATCAACCCACGTATTCCCGAAAATGTACCGACATTAGGAAGTCTTTTTTCTGAAAACGGTTACGAAGCCGTACACTTCGGAAAAACGCATGACATGGGTTCACTTAGAGGATTCAAGCATAAAGAACCAGTAGCCAAGCCATTCACTGATCCGGAATTCCCGGTCAATAACGACAGCTTCCTGGATGTAGGAACATGCGAAGACGCTGTTGCTTATCTAAGTAATCCGCCGGAAGAACCATTCATCTGTATCGCAGATTTTCAGAACCCTCACAATATCTGTGGATTTGTAGGAGCGAACGAAGGAGTACATACCGACCGCACCATTAGCGGAACCCTTCCGGAACTACCAGCCAATTTCAATGTAGAAGACTGGAGCAATATCCCTAAACCTGTACAATACATCTGCTGCAGTCATCGCCGCATGACCCAGGCCTCTCATTGGAATGAAGAGAATTACCGTCATTACATTGCTGCTTTCCAACACTATACCAAGATGGTTTCCAAGCAAGTAGACAGCGTATTGAAAGCACTTTACTCCACTCCTGCCGGAAAAAACACAATCGTTATTATCATGGCTGACCATGGTGATGGGATGGCTTCACACCGCATGGTGACCAAACACATCAGCTTCTACGATGAAATGACCAACGTACCGTTTATCTTTGCAGGTCCCGGCATCAAACAACAGAAAAAGCCCATAGACCAAGTATTGACACAGCCTACACTGGATCTTCTGCCTACCCTTTGTGATTTGGCAGGAATTCCTGTTCCGGCCGAAAAACCGGGAATCAGCCTTGCACCTATATTAAAAGGAGAGAAACAGAAAAAAACTCACCCTTATGTCGTTTCCGAATGGCATAGCGAATATGAATATGTCGTTACTCCCGGACGTATGGTACGCGGACCGAGATACAAGTACACTCACTATCTGGAAGGTAACGGAGAAGAGCTATATGATATGAAAAAGGATCCGGGAGAACGCAAGAATCTCGCCAAAGACCCTAAATACAGTAAAGTCCTCGCCGAACACCGTGCCATGCTTGATGATTACATCGCCCGCACCAAAGACGATTACCGGAGTTTGAAAGTAGATGCCGATCCACGATGCAGAAACCATACTCCCGGCTACCCCAACCACGAGGGCCCTGGGGTACGAGAGATACTCAAAAGAAAATAAATTATAAAAAAGAGTGAAGATTTCTTTGTAATCTTCACTCTTTTTAGTTCTTTTGCAGATAAACTTACAAGCAAGCAATTCTTATATCAGGTGAAAAAACACAGACGTCATATAATTGCAATAGTCGTAACCGCATTAATATCGGTCACCTTATATGCTGCACGTACAAATTCAGATCGTCTTTCTTTATTACAACCTTTACTTGAATACAATCATCCATTTAGTCCGGACGCCCCTGTCGACAGCATCATTGCCTGGGAAAAACTTTTAGAACCGGAATTACAAAAGGAACAACAATACCCACTCCTATTCCAGATAAATCTGCTGACCGTTCAAGCCTTAATCACAGAAGGCAACATCAGTCTCGCCATCAACCAGGCCAATCAGATGTACCAGAAAGCCAGAGAAATGGACTATCCTTTGGGAACAGCACTCGCATTACACGCCATTGGAAATACCTATTTAAGTTCGTCAACACCACAAGTTGCCATCAAATCGTATAAGGAAGCATTAGAAATCATTCAGAAACTCCCTCATGCCAACCAATATATCAAAACGATCTTGTCCCAATTTATCCTGACGAAGCTCAACTATCACCAAATGACAGATATAGAAGACAATATCCGGGAACTCGAATCTGTTATCAACAAGGATACGAATCCCCAAGACGATTTCCACCTTGTTTATTGTCAGGCATTCTATCGCATCCAGATGCATCATCTTCCGGAAGCATTAAACTATATACGACAAACCGAACAAATCAGCCGGCAACACCAGTACCCATATTTTCATTTAATGATTAAATACCTGTATTCACGCTACTACACTGAATCCAAAGAATACACGCAGGCACTAACCACACTTGACGAATTACTTTCGCATACCAAAGCAGCCAACTCATACAGATCCCTGCAAGTACTGAAAGATCGTACACACATACTTACACTAATGGGAAACAGCAAGGAAGCATGTGAAGCTTATGAAATATTCAATACGTACAAAGACTCTTTGGACGCAATGAATTATATTCGCCAAATCAATGAATTGCACACCCTCTACCAAATAGATAAAAATGAACTGGACAACTTAAACAGACAGAAGACAATCCTCTACTGGAGCTGGTTCACCATCCTATTCATAGTCATACTGATTGTATTTTTCATCCTTTTGGTCAGACGAGGAAATAAAAAACTGCGCCAATCACAGCAGGAACTGGAAAAAGTGAAAAAGCAAGAAGAAAATTCCATCCGGACAAAGAGCCTTTTCCTTTCCAACATGAGCCATGAAATTCGCACGCCGCTCAATGCGTTGTCCGGCTTCTCCTCCATCCTGACGGAAGAATCCATCGACAACGAGACCCGGAAACAGTGTAGCGATATTATTCAGCAAAATTCAGAACTGTTACTCAAGCTGATTAACGACGTAATCGACTTGTCCAGTCTCGAAGTAGGCAAGATGAAATTCAAATATGAGCGATGTGATGCAGTGGCAATATGCAGAAACGTTATCGACATGGTTGAGAAAATAAAACAAACGAATGCTAACGTCCGTTTTTCGACCTCTCTCCATTCATTAGAATTGACGACAGACAATGCAAGGTTACAACAATTATTAATCAACCTTCTCATCAATGCAACCAAATTTACTCCGCAAGGTTCCATCACCATGGAACTGGAAAAACAGACAGAAGACATAGCACTGTTTTCCGTGACCGACACCGGTTGCGGTATCTCTCCGGAGAATCAGAATAAAATATTCAACCGTTTTGAGAAACTGAATGAAAATGCTCAAGGGACAGGACTCGGTCTGTCTATCTGCCAACTCATTATCGAGCAGCTGGGCGGCAAAATATGGATTGACTCCAATTATGAGGAAGGAGCCCGTTTCCTGTTCACACACCCCATTTACCATGAGCAACAAGGAAAGGAGGAAGCCAAATGAAACAAGTCCTGCTCCTGATCCTTCTATTATGCTGCACCCTCACCGGAAAAGCCAGCACCGAGATTGTTTTGGAATCCGACAGCCTGATAAAGGTGTTGGAAACATTACCGTACGATACGACACGGCTGAATGTTCTCAATCAAATCATCAGAATAGAACAAAACAACCAGCAATGTATCCAATATTCAGATGCATTAATGAAAGAAGCATTGCAACTGGGAAATGACAAATATGCCGGTCTGGCTGCTTACTACCATATTTTATACTATTACAATCGTAATAATCAAGACAGTGTAGCCAAATGGCTCACCATAATGGAGCCTCATGCCCGGAAATCAGATTTATGGAATTACTTCTTTGATGCCAAACGTTTCCAGATAGACCTGTACACATTCAACGAACAATACGAACTTGCTATCAACGAATCTCAAAAGATGCAACAGCAAGCCTCCCAAATGAATAGTAACCGGGGTAGTATGGCTGCCTATCAATGCTTGAGTAATGCATATATCGGCAGCCAGCGCTGGGATAAAGGAATAGAAGCACTGGAGGCTGCCTACCAGCTACTCACTCCGACAGAAAATCCGGTGGTCCGTATCTCGGTATTGTCACAGTTAGTATCCGTTGTCAAAGAAAAGAAGGATAATAAAAAACTACTCAAATATTTGCAGGAACTGGAAAACACTCTTCATAACCACATCAGTGCAAACCCATCCTTAAAAGCGGGATTTGCCGATGTATACCTGTTCAATGAACTGTTCTACAGCTATTATTACCTGAATACCCATCAGCCGCAACAAGCCTATGAACATCTCGTAAAATCTAAAGAATATCTGGACGAGAATACTTATTTCATGTATAAAGTACTCTATTTCGACACATTTGCCAAATATTACCAGGCAATTGGAGCCTACCAACAGGCATCGGATTATATCGACACGACACTGACGATGTTGAAGAAAGACTTCACAAGCGACTATGCCGAACAGCTACTCGAAAAGGCCAGAATATGGAAACAGGCAGGGCAAAGCGGAAAAGCCATCCCCCTGTATGAGCAGGCACTTGCCATCAAAGACTCGACAGCCACTGTACTCTCAAACAATCAGATGGCACAGATACAAAGCAAATACAATATCGAAAAAACAGAACTGGATCAAAAAAGGGAAAACAACCGGATCCAGCTCACCTATCTGATCTTTATATTTGTTATCCTGATTCTGCTTTTTATCTTTATGGCACGACTCTTTATGGTACGGAAGGCACTCAAATACGCGGAAAACGAAATCCGGAAAACAACAGAAAACGTGCGGAAGACCAATGAAATAAAAAATCGCTTCCTGTCCAACATGAGCTATAACATCCGTACCCCACTCAACAATGTGGTCGGTTTCTCACAACTCATAGCCAGCGAACCCAATATAGACAAGGAAATAAGGCAAGAATACTCAAACATCATCCACAAAAGTTCGGAGAAGTTAATGAGACTTGTCAATGACGTTCTCGACTTATCCCGTTTGGAAGCTCAGATGATGAAGTTCCAGTTGCAAGACTATGATGCCACTACCCTATGCAAGGAAGCATGCAGCATGGCGCAGATGAGGAACGAAGAAACTGGTATCCAGATTGAATTTTCCAGCGAAACGGACGCCCAAATTCATACCGATATAATGCGACTGACACAGGCCTTGATTAGCGTACTGGTGTACCCACAAGAACACCGGCAAGCACGAATCATCCGGTTCACATTAAGCCAGAATGAAGACATGCTTTGTTTCCGGATCACTAATTCACCTTTGGCAGACCATGCATTCGTATCACAGGAAACCATCATCCGGCATGATATCAACCTGTTGTTACTAAAACATTTCGGAGGAAACTATCTCGTCAACGATAAAACTCCCGAAGGTCCGGAAATTGTTTTCATCTACCCCATCGTTTCCGAATCGAAATAAAGCACTATCTTTGCAAAGTGTAAACTTAAACACTTAATTATGTACACCAACAAACAGATTTGGAGTGTCAGTTATCCGATACTACTAAGCTTGCTGGCACAAAATGTCATCAATGTCACCGACACAGCATTCCTCGGACACGTGAGTGAAGTAGCCCTTGGAGCATCAGCTATGGGCGGGTTATTCTATATATGCGTATTCACCATCGCATTCGGATTCAGTACCGGTTCGCAGATAGTCATCGCACGACGCAATGGCGAAGGACGCTATTCGGATGTCGGTCCCGTCATGATTCAAGGAATCATGTTCCTGTTCGTCATGGCCCTGCTGCTATTCGGATTCACCAAAGCATTCGGTGGAAACATCATGCGTTTGCTGGTTTCTTCAGAATCCATCTACGAAGGAACAATGGAGTTTCTGAACTGGCGTATTTACGGATTCTTTTTCTCTTTTATCAATGTCATGTTCCGGGCATTGTACATCGGCATTACACGCACTAAAGTGCTAACCATCAATGCTATTGTCATGGCATTAACTAATGTCGTACTGGACTATGCATTAATCTTCGGAAAGTTCGGTTTGCCGGAAATGGGTATCAAAGGGGCTGCTATTGCTTCCGTATTGGCAGAAGCCTCCTCCATTCTCTTTTTCGTCATCTATACGTATGCCACGGTCGATTTAAAGAAATACGGTATGAACCGCCTGCGCACATTCGATCCTGCATTGCTGATGCGGATTCTTAGTATCTCCTGCTTCACCATGCTGCAATATTTCCTGTCGATGGCTACCTGGTTTGTTTTCTTCGTAGCCGTAGAACGGTTGGGACAACGGGAACTGGCAATTGCCAATATCGTCCGAAGTATTTATGTCGTATTGTTGATTCCGGTCAACGCACTGGCTACGACTACCAACAGTCTTGTCAGCAATGCTATTGGTGCAGGAGGCATCCAGCACGTGATGCCGCTCATTAATAAAATTGCGCGTTTCTCCTTTTTCATCATGCTGGGGTTAGTAGCGGTATCGGCACTGTTTCCGCAGTTCCTGCTCTCTATCTACACCAGTGAAGCCGCACTCATTACGGAGTCCGTACCTTCGGTATATGTAATTTGTTTTGCCATGCTTATCGCATCCGTAGCCAATGTAGTGTTCAACGGTATCTCCGGAACAGGAAATACACAGGCAGCCCTGTTGCTCGAAACGATTACAATTATCATCTACGGATCATACATCATTTTCATCGGAATGTGGCTGAAAGCACCGATCGAAATTTGCTTTACGATTGAGATTGTGTATTATAGCTTGCTGTTGATAACAAGTTATATTTATCTCAAAAAAGCAAAATGGCAGAATAAAAAGATATAAATACAAGAGATTTTTGTACATTTGCAAGCTCAAATAAAGAGTAGACGGAAAAGTCCCTCTTTCGCCCAAGTAAATTGTAATTAGTAATTCGTAATTAAATAACTATGTTCGATAATTTAAGTGAAAGACTAGAACGGTCATTCAAGATTCTGAAAGGTGAAGGCAAAATCACCGAAATCAACGTGGCGGAGACGCTGAAAGACGTACGTAAAGCACTTCTCGACGCCGACGTAAACTACAAGGTGGCAAAGAATTTCACGGATACAGTGAAAGAAAAAGCTCTTGGCCAGAACGTGCTTACGGCTGTGAAGCCAAGCCAGTTGATGGTGAAAATCGTACATGATGAACTTACGCAGTTGATGGGTGGAGAGACAGCCGAGATCAATATCGACGCCCGTCCGGCAGTCATCCTGATGTCAGGTTTGCAAGGTTCGGGTAAGACCACCTTCTCCGGTAAGTTGGCACGGATGCTGAAAACCAAGAAAAACCGTAAGCCATTACTGGTGGCTTGTGACGTTTACCGTCCGGCAGCTATCGAACAGTTGCGCGTATTGGCAGAACAAATCGAAGTACCGATGTACTGCGAACTGGACAGCAAGAATCCGGTAGAAATCGCACAACACGCTATTCAGGAAGCTAAAGCCAAAGGATATGACCTCGTTATCGTCGATACAGCCGGACGTCTGGCAGTAGACGAACAGATGATGAACGAGATCGCCGCTATCAAAGAAGCAATCAACCCGAACGAAATTCTGTTCGTGGTAGACTCCATGACCGGTCAGGATGCTGTAAACACGGCTAAAGAATTCAACGAACGTCTGGACTTCAACGGTGTGGTACTGACCAAACTTGATGGTGATACCCGCGGTGGTGCGGCTCTTTCTATCCGTTCGGTAGTGAACAAACCGATCAAATTTGTTGGTACAGGTGAAAAGCTGGAAGCAATCGACCAATTCCACCCTGCCCGTATGGCCGACCGTATTCTTGGTATGGGTGACATCGTTTCATTGGTAGAACGTGCACAGGAACAATATGATGAAGAAGAGGCTAAACGTTTACAGAAGAAAATTGCCAAGAACCAATTCGACTTCAATGACTTCCTTAGCCAGATTGCACAAATCAAGAAAATGGGTAATCTGAAAGACCTTGCCTCCATGATTCCGGGAGTAGGAAAGGCAATCAAAGATATTGATATTGACGACAATGCTTTCAAAAGCATCGAAGCTATCATCTACTCCATGACTCCGGCAGAACGTTCCAACCCGGAAATACTGAACGGATCACGTCGTACACGTATCGCCAAAGGTAGCGGAACGACTATTCAGGAAGTAAACCGCCTGCTGAAACAGTTCGACCAGACTCGCAAAATGATGAAGATGGTAACTAGCAGCAAGATGGGTAAGATGATGCCTAAAATGAAAAGATAATCATTCAATAGATCCAAACTGATTATAACAAAAAAGAGGAAGTTTCGACTTCCTCTTTTTTGTATCCGGAAGCCTACGGTAGAAAGTAGTTTCTCCACTAACAAACTGATAATATACTGCTCATCTCCTGACAAAAATTCCAATCCTTTTGGAGAGTTCAGTTATTTATTTTACTTTTGCCCATCACCAATAAATACTCTGAAAATATGACTCTGATAGACGGAAAAGCCATTTCCGAACAAGTGAAACAAGAGATTGCAGCCGAAGTAGCCGAAATTGTGGCTCGTGGCGGAAAACGCCCGCATCTGGCGGCTATCCTTGTTGGACACGATGGTGGTAGCGAAACGTATGTAGCTGCCAAAGTAAAAGCCTGTGAAGTATGTGGATTCAAGTCCTCCCTCATCCGTTATGAAAGTGACGTGACCGAAGAAGAACTGCTTGCCAAAGTACGCGAACTGAATGAAGACGACGATGTAGACGGCTTTATCGTACAACTTCCCTTACCTAAACATATCTCCGAACAGAAAGTAATCGAAACGATTGATTACCGTAAAGATGTAGACGGCTTCCACCCGATCAACGTAGGCCGTATGTCCATCGGACTTCCGTGTTATGTATCCGCTACTCCCAACGGCATCCTCGAATTGTTGAAACGTTATAACATAGAAACTTCCGGAAAAAAGTGCGTCGTACTCGGACGCAGCAATATTGTCGGCAAACCGATGGCTGCCCTGATGATGCAGAAAGCCTATCCGGGCGATGCCACAGTAACCGTATGCCACAGCCGTAGCAGAGACCTGGTAAAAGAATGTCAGGAAGCTGATATTATTATCGCTGCTTTGGGACAACCGAACTTTGTAAAAGCCGAAATGGTGAAAGAAGGCGCGGTAGTTATTGACGTAGGTACTACCCGTGTGCCGGATGCAACCAAGAAATCAGGTTTTAAACTGACCGGCGACGTGAAGTTTGACGAAGTTGCACCGAAATGCTCATTCATCACTCCCGTACCGGGCGGTGTTGGACCAATGACGATTGTATCGTTAATGAAAAATACACTCTTAGCTGGTAAGAAAGCTATTTATCAATGAGACATACCCTGTTTCTGATGATTTTGCTTCTCTCTTTGTCCTGCACCTCCCGGTCGCAGGCAAAGAGAGATTCTATCATTGACACCCTGTCGGACAGCCTTTCCGACAGCATCTTCTCCACCGACACCCTACGCCTCCTTTTCGTAGGTGACCTCATGCAACATCAGGGACAAATCAACGCTGCACGAACATCAACCGGCTATGATTACTCCACATGTTTCACGTATGTCAAAGAAGAAATAAAGAAAGCCGACCTCTCCATCGCCAACCTGGAAGTGACATTAGGAGGCAAACCTTACAAAGGTTATCCTGCTTTCAGCGCGCCGGACGAATTTCTGACCGCAATTCACGATGCAGGTTTCAATGTTTTAGTGACTGCCAACAACCACAGTCTCGATCGTGGTAAATCCGGACTGGAGAGAACCATTCAATTAATAGACTCTTTAAAGGTTCCACACGCAGGCACGTATATCAACGCTGATGAACGCGAAAAGAAATATCCTCTTTTATTAGAAAAGAACGGATTCCGCATCGCCCTGCTCAACTACACGTATGGAACAAACGGCATCCCCGTTACCCCTCCTAATATCGTGAACTATATCGATACAGCCATCATCGCCAAAGATATTGAAGAGAGTAAAGCAATGAAGCCGGATGCCATCATAGCTTGTATGCATTGGGGAATCGAATACCAGTCACTCCCGGACAAAGAGCAAAAATTCCTCGCCGACTGGCTGATTGAAAAAGGAGTAAACCATATCATCGGCTCCCATCCTCACGTAGTTCAGCCCATCGAAGTTCGCACAGACAGCCTGACGAATGACAAACATCTCGTAGTCTATTCGCTGGGAAATTATATTTCCAATATGTCCGCCCACCGCACTGACGGAGGACTGATGGTAAGAATGGAATTAGTAAAAGACAGCACTGTCCGCCTCAATAATTGTGATTATAGTTTGGTATGGACAGCCCGTCCCATTCAATCAGGAAAAAAAAATCATCAATTGCTCCCAGTCAATTTGCCGATTGATTCAATTCCTTTACAAGCACGTAACTCTCTGAAAATCTTTGTAAATGATGCGCGAACCCTTTTCAGCAAGCACAATCGGGGAATAAAAGAATATACTTTTTTCGAAAAAAAATAGCAGAATCTTTTGGAGATTAGAAGATAATATCTATCTTTGCACCGCGTTAGAGAAACGCAAACATGGTGGATGTAGTTCAGTTGGTTAGAGCGTCAGATTGTGGTTCTGAATGTCGCCGGTTCGAGTCCGGTCTTCCACCCAACAAAAACCCTTGTAAGTTAAATACTTATGAGGGTTTTCTGCTTTCAGGAGGTGGGCATTCAGGTGCTAAATTTGGCTCAAAAAGACTACTTTATGAGGTATTTGTTGGTCTATTGTTGTTCCCAAGAAAACCAATATAACATGCTGACTATCAAAGCTGAAATACTAAAAACTAAGCAGAAAGTTGATAACACCTACAATCTAAAGATAAGACTAACCTACAACAGAGAAGTAAGGAGGTTAGCTACACATATCTTTGTGAGAACAGAAGACCTGACTAAGGGCTTCAAGTTAAAGAACCCAAAGTATATCAAGGAAGCTGATAGACTAGTCAGATACTATCAGGAGCTATGCACCAGCCTACCCTTGGAATCTTCCAAGTTAACCATTAGTGATATACTTGACTATATCCAGAAAGAAAAAGAGAAGAACACTCCTATAGACTTTCTCCAGTTCTGTAATGAATGGTTGGAAACTACAAAAGTTAAGGGTAAAGTCAACTATAAATCAGCCCTTAATACATTCAAGACCTTCTTAGGAAAGGATAAGTTGAACACAAGTCAAGTTACCAAATTGCTGATGATGGAGTTCATGGATTATCTCCAGAAGAAGAGAGCTAAACATGTTGCAGAACTCCAGAAAAAAGGCAAGAGGATACCTTCCAATAGAATGGTCTCTCTGTATATGGGTAGTATCAGACACCTGTTTTATGAGGCTAAGAAAAAGTACAATGACTATGATAGGAATGTCATTAGGATACCCAACTCTCCTTTTGAGAACTTGGAGATACCCAAACAGGAAGCTACAAGAAAGAGAGCTGTGTCACCAGAGCTAATAAAGAAGATATGGGAAATACCCTATATCATCAATGCTAATGGCAGGGAAAGATTGTGTCCTTTCAATCTTGCTAAGGATTGCTTTATACTATCCTTCTGTTTAATTGGAATGAATTCAGCAGACTTGTATAACTGCACTGAATTGGAAGAGGATTCTATTACTTACTATAGAACTAAGACAGCAGATAGGAGGCTTGATAAAGCAAAGATGAGAGTTGATGTTCTTCCAATCTTACTACCTCTGATAAAGAAGTATGAAGATTACACTCACCAGAAGGTCTTTTGCTTCTATCATCTTTACTCAACCTATAAGAACTTCAACAGAGCCATCAATCTGGGGTTAAAGCAGATTGGCAAGATACTAAAAGTAGATGACTTGGAGTACTATGCTGCAAGGCATTCATGGGCTACTATTGCTGTCAACAAAGTAGGTATAGATAAGTATACAGTTCATGCTGCATTGAATCATATTGATGAGGCTATGAAGGTCACGGACATCTACATTGAAAGGGACTTCAAGATTGAGAATGAAGCAAACAAGAAGGTAGTAGAATATGTGTTTGGTAACCAAGGTGAGCTGTCCAGTCCAGAAGTGGAGTAGATTTATAAATAAAAGAACCTCTGTAGTTGATTGAACTATGGGGGTTCTTTAGTATATTTGCTCACTTACTTGTTATATCTATACTTAAAGCTAACTGCGAGATGGAAAATACTAAGCAACACAATCAAGTCATTTACAACACCTTTGCAGATGTAATAGACTGGGATGACCTAACAGAGAAAGACCACCAAGTAGTAGAGGATCTAAAGGAGAATGGGATAAACATAACTCCTACTACTATAATCAAAGACTTATCAGGCTTTCCTATAGGTCAAGCTACTTATGCAGGAAAAGGTATATTTGCTAGCAAGAGATACCTCCTGTCTGACTATTTATCCAAGACACCCCACGGGTTAATAGACAAGAAGGTAACTGGAATTGGAGCTACTACTCTTGAAATAAATTCAAAAAGAAACTCTATTATAGTTCTGCCTACTAAAGCACTTGCATCAGCTAAGTGCAATAAACACCTTAATACACTTTACGTAGGTAGTGAGATTAAAGGTGAAAGAGAAAGAACCACAGACAATATGATTCAAGAGTACTTAAGTAGAGATGGCTATAAGAAACTCTTAGTGGTAGCAGACAGTTTAAGAAGAGTACTTAAGTATATCTCTCCAGAAGAATTAAAAAACTACTTCTTGATGGTTGATGAGATAGATGTACTCCAGTCTGACAACAGTTTCAGACCTCAACTAGAAGATGTAATTGACTACTATTTCATGTTTCCACCTAAGAACAGATGTATGGTAACTGCTACTATGAAAGAGTTTAGCAATCCACTACTGAAAACTGAATGTAAGTTCTCCGTACCATGGTTATGCAATACAGCCAGAACCATTAGACTACTGTACACTAATAACATCACACAAGTAGTTGTAGACGAGTTACACTCCCACCCTACAGAGAAAATACTCATAGCTTACAACTCCATACTTCAAATACAGAACATCATATCAACCTTAGATGAGAAGTCCAGAAGTGAGTGTGCTATCCTATGCAGTGAGGCTTCTACTAAGGAAGCAGGAGATTACTTTGCTCCTAAACTAGGAGATAATGACACATTGCCTGCCAGAATCAACTTTGCCACTTGTTGCTACTTCACTGGCATAGATATAGATGATAGCTATCACCTGATTACAGTTTCAGATACGAGAAGAAGCCACTCTATGTTAGGTATTGATAGAATAATACAGATACATGGCAGATGCAGGAAAGTCACTGGAGTACTTAGTGATACAATAGTATTCAACATAACTAAGCAACACTCTGGAAAGAGCATGGACACCTATCCAAAGATACTATTAAACAAAGCCAGTAAAGTCCTCAAGGTTATAGAGGCAGCAAATGACATAACACAAGATGACTACACTTTAGATAATCTATTCTCTATCATTGCAGAGGCTATACAGGAGAAAGCACAAGAAAAGAGTATAGGAGGTGAATTAATAAACCTTGTAAGAAAGAATATACAAGGAGAATATGTTCCTGCATACCTCAACATTGACTATCTCACAGAGAGATTAGAGCTACATGATGAGCTTTATTCACATCCAGAAACCATCAAGAAAGCCTTAAGTAAACTAGGTAATATCATTAGCTACAGTACACTGTCTTACAATACAACATCACAGCAGAATGATATAGAGCAAAGCAACAAAGCCATTCAAGAGCAACTGATAGACAAGTACATCCAAAATGCCATTGTTGAAACCAGAGGACTAGCAGCTACTAAGCAACTGAATGATAACACCTTGATTATGTACATAAGACATAGCAGAAGCAAAGTGAAGATATTCTATGAAAGGTTCTTGAGACTATATAAGTATGTTGACTTGGAGAGCTTGTTGAATCAATTATGGGAAATAAGAGCAGATAACAATGCAGCTTTCAAGAACCTCAACAATGCTGTCATGTATTGGGCACTAGATGAAGAGCACCCTTTCAAAGTTGCTGTAAGAAGCAGTTTTACTTTGAATAGAGCCTACTCTGCAAATGAGATACAAGAGTTATTGACCCCTATAGTCCAATATCATCTACACAAGGTACTAAAACCAAGAAAGTACATAAGTCTGCTGAATGTGATATATCAGACTATGAGACCCAAGAACAACTACATCATTAAAGAGGAAAACCCAATGCAGCTAAAGGAGCATGGTATCAGGATAAGTTGTGAAGATAATAACATGCTAAGGTATTTTATGTTTTAAAATGTTAAGGATGAGTATATTACTAGCTGAAGATGTTGCATAAACCAACTATTTTTCATACCTTTGCATCTGATAATCAAAGAGATACATATCATTCTCACCTCTTTGGTTTCTTAAATGCAACCTATACAAATTGTGGTCAATAACACCTCTATACTAATTACTAAAGCCCTTTATACCATACTATTATCATAGTAGGTAGTTAGTATAGTAGTAATATTGACCATTCTAATCTTTAATATATGACAACCATTAAAGAATATACCATATTCCCCGTTAAAGCTTGTATATACTTCAAGCAGAGAGACCTCTACCTATTGGCAGGTCTATATATCAATGCCCATTACCAAAAAGGTGTTGATTATATAACAACAGACACTACCTACAAACAACTTTCAGAGTTGACTGGAGTCCCTGTTTATTATATCAAAGAGTCATTTGTACCTAAGCTTAGAGCCAGTGAATATATTCAGGTTAGAACTGTACAAGTAGAACCAGAAGTTAAGAGAAATACCTATTACCTACCTAATCCCAATATAAACTTTAGGTATATCTGGAAAGAGTTATTTGATGATAAAACACTTACCCCTGATGAAAAGGGTTTTATGATAGGCTTATACTGTATGTGTGCAAACAATGAGTTCAGAATAGACCTTTCAGATATTGAAGTCTATAGACATTGGAATATAGCAAAGAACACCTATGTTAAATACAGGAATCTGTTGATAAATAAAAAGGTTATCTGGTCTTCCTATGATGTACCTATGGCACTCACTTGGACTGAACATATGGATGCCAAAGTTATCTTATACCCTCACTTAGGTCATACTACATGGATAGATAAAGTTACATCACACACACCTGATGATGATGAGATAAAGGATTACCTTGATACTATTAAAGATGAATGAATATGTACATTAATTAACCTGATACCCCCTGTCTTCATTCCAGAAAGCAGGGGATTACTATATAAATACATCCGTAATGCATAACTCTTCTTACTGCAAGTATTCTTTCTATCATTTCAAATTTTCTTCTAATTTTTTCAGCTACTCTATTGGTATGAGTGTGCTCTAATTCACTTAAACACCCACCCCCTACTTTAGAAGTGGGATAGCCCCCTGTGTCAATTGTGGGCTCATTACATTATAATGGGCTTATTACACTTAAGCTCATTACCCCTTCTTAGTAGCTGAATCAACAGCAGCAGAATAGTCTACTGCACAACAATAAAATTACAAGATTATGGAAAGATTAAAGTTCTTAGAGACAATGACAGTTAATGAGTTCAAGGCTCAAAAGGGTGTTAACAAGATTGAAGTAAAGCAGAATCCACATACAGGTAAGTGCTTCTTTGTGTATGGTTGTGAGACTGGTGCTGTCAGTGATAAGTTTGTTAATGGTGAAGTGACAGTTCCTGTTATATCCCAAGTATGCTCACCTGATACTGGTGACATGTTCTACATGTTGCATCAGAAAGGTGAAGGTGGTGCTATGACAGTGGCTACCTTATAAGGTGAGTCTGTAAAGTCCTCAGTGGTAGTTAGTCTATTAAAGACTAGCTACCTTTTTTGTTTACTAATTACTAACAACTAAATACCATCTAATATGTTGAATTTAAGAGTTTCATCCAAGAAGCAAGCTAAGATTAAATTAGCTCTGCAAGGTTGTGCTGGTTCAGGTAAGACCTATTCAGCATTGCTGTTAGCTTATGGACTGTGCAGTGACTGGTCTAAAGTAGCTATCATTGATAGTGAGAATGGTTCAGCAGACCTTTATGCTCACTTAGGTGCTTATAATGTATTAAATCTAAGTGAGAACTTTACTCCTGAAACCTATATACAGGCTATTGAAGTCTGTGAAAGTGCAGGTATGGAAGTTATCATCATTGACAGTATCTCCCAGTGCTGGGATACCTTGCTAGAGTATCATGCCAGTTTACAAGGTAACAGCTTCACTAATTGGCAAAAGGTCACTCCAAGGATTAATGCTTTCATGCAGAAGATTCTACAGTCCTCAAGGCATATTATCTGCACTATGAGGTGTAAGCAAGATTATGTTCTAAGTGAGAAGAATGGCAAGATGATACCAGAGAAAGTAGGACTAAAAGCAGTTATGAGAGATGGCATAGATTATGAGTTTACCATAGTCTTTGACATCAATATAAAGCACCAAGCCATTGCATCTAAGGACAGGACTAACCTTTTCATGAATAAACCTGATTTCACTATTACACCTACTACAGGACAGATCATATTAGATTGGTGTAATGATGGAGTTAATCTGGAGATGATAAGAAGCAAGATTAACAGCAGTAAAACTGTTGAAGAGCTTACAGCCATTTACCATCAATACCCAGAGTGGTATCAACAACTTACATCAGACTTCATGCAAAAGAAAACATCCCTTCTGGAGCAGAAGAACCAACCTATTATTAATTACACACCCAGTTTTATTCAATATGGAAGCAACCCACACACTACAATTAACCCCAGTACAAAGAACTAACAGTATGTTCCAAGTACCAAGTCAGCCTAGCTTAAAAGTAACACTACCTCTAAGCACTGTAAACACAGCTACTACAACTAAGAACTCTATGATAACAGAGTCTGTAAATACAAGCCCTGTAAGCACAGTAGCTGTACCAACAGAGCCTGTATCAACAGAACTTTTAGAGGTGGAAACTGTTCAGTCCAGAGTAGGACATAAATTACCTTTCATTGAAGCTAACACCAAAGAGGTTACCATGCAGTACCTTAAAGCGGAATGTGTTGTACCAGTGTTTAGCAAGGATAATGAGGTTACTATCAGTCATCCGAACTTCATAGAAGCTATATGGGACGCAGCTAATCAGGTATTTCCCAATGAAAGAATTGAAGAACCTGCTATTAGAGTCAGCCATGTTATTAAAGGCAGAGTACCAGAAGCCATTCATAAACCTGTGAATCAGTTACTGGAGTCAGACAGAACCCAGTACTTTGAAAGAATGATGTTCTGCTTTGAGATACCTACTATCTATGAGGATATATCAGGCAACAGGCTTAACCTGACTATTGGAGGGGTGAGAGCTTATAACCATGAGAACCTGTACAGTAGGAAAGGTGCAGAGAAGTTCAAGGTATTCATTGGATTCAAGAATCTGGTCTGCTGTAACATGTGTGTATCAACAGATGGTTACAGATCAGAATTAAAGGTTATGAGCACTACAGACTTATTCAATTCAGTGATGAGGCTATTTCAGGAGTACAACATAGCTAAGCATCTGTACTATATGTCAGCTTATAAAGACAGCTACATGACAGAGAAGCAGTTTGCAATGTTCTTAGGAAAGAGTAGGCTGTATCAGTTTCTACCTACTGATAGAAAGAAGAAGTTACCACAGATGTTAATGACAGACACCCAAATAGGTTTAGTTGCTAAAGCATACTATAATGATGATAACTTTAGCACTCTTCTGGACAGTAGAGAAATCAGTATGTGGAATGTGTACAACTTGCTAACTGGAGCTAATAAGAGCAGCTACATTGATAACTTCTTGGATAGGTCACTTAATGCCACCCAATTGGCAGAAGGACTTAATAAGGCTTTATATGGTGAAAATGAATATAGTTGGTTCATTAATTAGTGCATCTTATGGACAGTATAATGAATGTAGCAGAGGTTCAGTTAAGCTATAGAAGCTGTGTTAAATCATCAACCAGATACAAGATAAATAGCTCACAAGATAGCTATGAACTGCTAATTAAGTACTTCCCTGATGATACAATAGGCTACAGGGAAAGCTTTAAAGTAGTGCTACTTAATCAGTCTAACAGAGTATTGGGTATAGTACCTATTTCAGAAGGTGGAATATCTGCAACTTATGTAGATGTAAGGCTGATATTACAAGCTGCATTACTGGCTAATGCAACACAGGTAATATTGGCACACAATCACCCTTCTGGTAGTATGAAACCCAGCACTTTGGATGATACTCTAACTGAAAGAGTTAAGAAGGCAGCTGAACTCATGGAGATTCATATAGCAGACCATGTAATCCTAAGCCCAGAGAATGAATACTACTCATACTATGATGAAAGCAAACTATAAATCCATACATATTCAACCCTACCAATAACCTATCACTCTCTACTAACACTCTCTCCCTACCATTTCTTTCCATTATGATGGGAAATAATGTTAGTCTCACTTGGTTGATGGTATATATTTATAGAGTAAGTGAGATTGCACAGTGTACTCACTTTTAATTCTAATTATAGAGAAAGTGAGTACAAACTATCATCTTGTTTAGGATATGCTATATTGGTTGAGGCTTTAGAGGTGTTGATTGAAATGGGTACGGATGTTACCTGTACTTCAAAATATCCTTCTGAGGACTGTTAGAGAAAGCTGAATAAGAATAATGTTATAACAAACTAAATTATTATGAAAGATGCAGTAACAGAGCTAGCCATGATTGTAGTATTCTCTATTATCATGAGCTTATTTATAAAGGACTAGGAGTTTAAGACCTCTTATTATGTGTTTTATTGTTGTTTCAAGCCCCAGTCTGCAATAGGATTGGGGCTTTTAAACCTATTAGAATGGAAGCTTTATATTTATTAGTGCAATGGGGTGAAGTACTTATTGCAGGTACTTTATTTGTTTATTGGGCATACAAGAAGTAAGGTTAAAACCTACCTTTGTATGCAGTTAAGATATAGCCCACACCTATGGTACTGATATGGCTTTAAACCTATTAAAAGTAGCTCTCTAATGATGAAGTATTGCTGAAAAGTTCTAACTTTGCAACATGAACTAATTAAATGAGAATTAATGAAATAGAAGTTTAACTAAGACATATTAGAAGAAGAAGTGTTTGCTTCTTGCTTGATGTTATCAGAGAAATCGCCAATTTCAATCAGATATAACCATCAAAAGCAGGTTAGTGAATGCTCATACCTATATAGGTGTGGGCTTTCCTTGTTTGCGTGGTTATAGGTGTTTGGCGATACCTTCTGATAAGCATCAAGGCTAGGCTCACACCTTCTTTTTGTAGTATGGCTACAAAAAGTAATAATTATGGGAATATTAAATTTATTCAGAAAAAGGATTAAAGACCCTGAACTATGCAGGCTACGAGACCTACTGGCAATAGTCTACGCTAGTGGAGAAATGACCACCAAAGAGAGAACTACTATTCTTGAAATAGCAGCAAAGCACAACATTAGTAGTAGTAAGTTTCATCAAATGCTTGAAATAGATCCTGATAGTGTACAAGATATATACCCTACCAGTGAAGAAGACAGGTATCAGTATCTGTATGAGTTGATATATCTAATGACAGTTAACAGAAAACACAGTACACGAGCAATAGACTATATTAGATTTATTGCTGCAAAGATGGGATACAGCCCTAAAGATGTATATGAAATGACTGAAATAATAGATTCAAGCCCCTTTACCCCCTCTACAAAACAGAAGATTACACCTACTAAATGGACTATTAAGTTTGAAAGGGACTTTAATCAGGAAGAGGTTGCAGCAGTTGAGCAGGCAGTTGTGGTATCATCAGAGTATGGTAACTCTATTCAGTTCACTTTGAGGTCTGGTGGTATGACCTACATACCTTTAGACCATAATAGTGATTTGGGTACTGGTGAGATTATTGACATAACTAAAGCCAAACTTATTTGTTTAGAGAAGTCTGGTGAGTCTGACATCTACAGAGTAGGGTATCAAGAATCACCTTGGTAACATACTAATGAGATCACTTGTTAATCCAAATAACTACATTAGTACTAAACACATTCTAATGAATATGAGAAACAACTTACTGAATGGAAAATAGATGCTCTATTATCTATGGACTAGAGCATACCAGACTTCCACTAATCCCAGTTGAAGTTAAGGATAAATACCTTAGTTTCATCTTAGACACTGGAAGTACCTGTAGTCTAATAGACAGCACTGTAGTAGAATATTTCAAGGATATAGTAAAGCCTATTGGTGAGTATTGTATCAGTGGAATAGAAGGAACTAAGCACAAGGTAGAAATGATTACTCTACCTTTCACTTTTGAAGGTCAGGTTTATAAGCCTAAGTTCTGTGTTAAGCCTTTACTTAATACCTTTATAGGTATTGAAGATGAAAGTGGAATACAGATACATGGTCTACTTGGGACTGACTTCTTACTGGAAAACCAGTGGGTAATTGATTTTAAAGAACATATAATACACTACTAAATGCTATCACTTGCTTTATTATTAATCACATTCTATGGAATTCACTTATTCTTAAAGTGGTTTTTAAGTAATAAAAGAGGGAGATGGGCAACTATTGTCTTGTTTATTCTCCATAGAGCTATGTACCTTATGATATACCTTTTCAATTGGTTCATAATCATAAATGCTATACCTAGAAAGACAGAATTACTTATAGCATTAGTCTTTACTTTTCCAATGGCTTGGTATATGGGAAAAGTGTGCCTCCATGATATAGATATGCCTCAAAGGATACAATGGTACCCTTTCTTTGGAAGGTATTTCATCCTCTTTAAATGGAAGATTATTAAATGGGAATACAAAGATAAAGATGATTACACAATATATTAGAAGATAACTATGAGATATGAACCTCACGGACAAGTAGACTTGGAAGACCAGTGGATTAATCCTTGGTTCAATTTGATAGGATGGTTGGTCATCATCCTGTGTGTATGGTATAATCAAAGCTATTCTATAAAGAAGATGACCTATAAGCAGTCTGAAAATGAATGGGAAAAGCCTGTAAAGATAGAGATGTCATGGAGTAAAAGATGTATAGTTATCTTTAAATGTCTAGCCATTGATGTTAAGAATAACCCTCGCTATACTCTTGGATGCTGTGCTCTCTTGATATACCTACTAATCAGATGCTTCTTATAGCCATCACATATAGTGAAGTCATAAAACGAAGTATCTATTAGTTTTGAAAATAAACAATTAACATAACCTATTAAACTCCAACATTATGCCTAATCCACAAAACAACAAATGGTCTGGTATCATATTACTCATAGGAGCAATCATGCTTATCATCATTATGATTATCCTAACAGTCAAAGCCAGTTCAAACATATAGTGCAATGACATTAGAGCAGTATGCCTACCTTCATTAAAATGAAAAAGATATTTGATGAATCAAATAGATTTGCTACATTTGCATTAACCACTTTAACAGATTTAATTATGAAACACAAGAAAGAAGTTTAGCACCTCTAAGTGCTATTGGTAGCATGACACTAGCAAAATAGTATCACTACCATTGTTGGTCTATAGTTGTCCTATAGACTATTACAGAGACTGTAAAAAAGACTAACAATTACACATATCATAGAAGTTTATTTTCCAGTTTGTGGTTCTGAATGTCGCCGGTTCGAGTCCGGTCTTCCACCCTTAGGTAAGTCCTTGTAAGTTAGATACTTATGAGGACTTTTTCTTTGGTAGTGGGGTATCATTCAGGTGCTAAATCTGGCATAAAATAACCTGTTTAAGTCCAATTGTTGGCTAATTGTTGGTGGAAAAATACAATACCTAACATGCTGACATTCAAGGTAGAAATCAGAAAGAATGAGATGAAAGTTGGTGGAACTTTCAATGTGAAGATTAGAGTAACCTATAACAGAGAGGTTAAGAGGTTGGCTACTCATATCTTTGTAAGAACAGAAGACCTGACTAAGGACTTCAAGTTAAAGAATCCAAAGTACATCAAGGAAGCTGACAAATTGGTCAGATACTATGAAGAGTTATGCATGGGGCTTCCATTAGAGGCTTCCAATTTAACCTTAAGTGATGTACTTGATTATATCCAGAAAGAGAAGGAAAAGAATACTCCTATTGACTTTATCCAGTTCTGCAAAGACTGGTTAACAACTACAGAGGTCAAAGGTAAGAGGAATTATCAAACTGCCCTTAATACCTTTATTGCCTTCCTAGGAAAGGATAAACTGAATACCAACCAAGTTACCAAATTGTTGATGATGGAGTTCATGGAATACCTTCACAAGAAAAGGGCTAAACAGGTGGCAGAACTCCAGAGGAAAGGCAAGAGAATACCTTCCAATAGAATGGTATCTTTATACATGGGGAGTATCAGGCATCTATTCAATGAAGCCAAGAAGAAGTATAATGACTATGACAGGAATGTCATTAGAATACCAAATTCACCTTTTGAGAATTTGGAGATACCAAAGCAAGAAGCAACTAGGAAGAGAGCATTATCAGTAGAGTTAATCAAGAAGATATGGGAACTGCCTTATATCATCAATACCAATGGCAAGGAAAGGTTGTGCCCTTTTAACTTAGCCAAGGATTGTTTCATTCTCTCCTTCTGCCTAATAGGGATGAACTCTGCTGACTTGTACAACTGTACTGAAATGGAAGGTGGTTCAATTACTTATTACAGGACTAAGACTACAGACAGGAGACTTGACAAGGCTAAGATGAAAGTAGATGTTCTTCCTATCCTGTTACCTTTAATGAAGAAATATGAAGATTACACCCAGAAGAAGGTGTTCTGCTTCTATCACCTCTATTCTACTTTCAAGAACTTCAACAGAGCCATCAATCTTGGGCTAAAGCAGATTGGCAAGATACTAAAAATTGATGATTTGGAGTACTATGCTGCAAGGCACTCATGGGCTACATTAGCTGTTAACAAGGTAGGCATTGATAAGTACACTGTTCATGCTGCATTGAATCATATTGATGAGGCTATGAGAGTTACTGACATATACATTGAAAGGGACTTCAAGATAGAGAATGAAGCTAACAAGAAGGTGGTTGAGTATGTATTTAGCAACCATAATGAGTAGTCTTGTCCAAAAGTGAAATAAGTTTAACACAAAAGAACCTCTGTAATTGATTGAATTATGGAGGCTCTTTAGTATATTTGTTCACTTACAATCTATATACTAACTACAAACTAAGTGAGATATGAGCAAAGAAGATGAACTGGCAAAGGAAATAGCAGGACTTGATACTAGCTTCATGGATGAGTTGTATAATCTCCAGATTTCTGATGAGAAGACCAACCAGTCAGAAGTTATAACATTAGGCACTACTCCTGTATCAGAAGAGCACTCTAAAGAGGTTAAATCTTCCATAGTTGAAAACCAAATAGAAGAGACAGTACCTAATACTTATGGTGACTTACATGATGCATCTGTAGAGCACATTGAGATATTGTCCTCTGGGAAAGTAGGAGAAACTAAAACCATACCTCAAGATACAGTAATAACTAGTTTGGATAACTTGCTATTTGGCAGACCACCAGAAGTAATAAGAAAAGAAGTTGATGCCTCCTTCTGGAATCTGGCTGACTTCATAGATAAGATGCCTCATGGTATTGTAGACAAGAAGATACCAGGTATTGGAGCTACTACACTTGAAATAAACTCAAAGAGAAACTCAATCATAGTCTTTCCTACTAAGGCTCTGGCTTATGGTAAACACTCTAAGCATCCTAATACATTATATGTAGGTAGTGAGATTAAAGGTGAAAAGGAAAAGGTAACTAATCAGCAGATTGAGGAATACTTGGCTAAAGATGGATACAAGAAACTTCTAGTAGTTGCAGACAGTCTAGGTAGAGTATTAGGTATCATAGGAAAAAACTACAAGGACTACTTCCTTATGATTGATGAGGTTGATGTTCTCCAGACTGACAACAACTTTAGACCTCAATTGGAGAATGTGATTGACTACTACCTTATGTTCCCATCAAAGAACAGATGTATGGTAACAGCTACTATGAAGGAGTTCAGCAATCCACACTTAAAGACTGAATGTAGATTTCCTATAACATGGCAATACAATACCCATAGAAATATAGACTTACTACATACAGACAATATCACACAGGCTGTCATAGAAAAGGTTATCTCTCATCCTACAGAGAAGATATTCATTGCCTATAACTCCATACTCCAGATAAGGAACATTATAGCATCACTAGATGAAGAAACCAGAAAGGAATGTGCTATCCTATGTAGTGAGGCATCCATAAAGGAAGCAGGAGAATACTTTGCACCCAAATTAGGAGACAATGATACCTTACCTGCTAGGATTAACTTTGCCACTTGTTGCTACTTCACTGGTATAGATATAGAGGATAGTTACCATCTAATCACTGTATCAGATGTAAGAAGAAGCCACTCAATGTTGACCTTAGATAGAATGACACAAATACATGGTAGATGCAGAAAGATTAATGGAATACTTAATGAAACTATCATATATAATACCTTAGGATATGTATCAATAATGGAGAGTATGGAAAGCTACACTACCACCCTCTTAAATAAAGCTAAGAAGGTGCTCAAAGTAATAGATTCAGCAGATGATATTATGCAAGGTGACTATACCTTGATTGACCTATTTGCAATGGTTAAAGAAGCCATAAGAGAGAAAGCACAAGAAAGAATTGCAGGGAATGAGTTAATTAATCTAATTAGACAGAATGTGGATGGAGAATATGTACCTGCCTACCTCAACATAGACTACATCATTGAAAGAACCGAGTTATATGCCACATACTTCATGCCTGAAACACTGAAAGAAGTACTAAGTAAACAGGTTAAAATCATTAGCTACAAATCCCTGAACTATAATGTATCCCCAGAGCAAAACAACATAGAGAAGACTAATAAGGATGCACAGAATAAACTAACAGACAGCAATATCCAAGATGCCATAAAATACATCAAAACATTATCAACCACAGGGCAGTTGAATGATAATACCTTGTACTCATATACTAGACATTGCAGAAGTAAAACTAAGATATTCTTAGAGAGATTCATCAAGCTATATAGGTATGTTGACCTTGATAGTCTGCTACATCAACTATGGGAAAGTAGAACAAGTAACAGTGTAGTCTTCAAGAACCTCAATAATACAGTCATGTACTGGGCACTAGATGAAGAGCATCCTTTCAAAGTTGCTATAAGAAGAAGTCTCACCTTAAATAAGAGCTATTCAGCAAGTGAGATACAAGAGATATTAGCTCCTATAGTTCAGTATCATCTACATAAGGTACTGAAACCAAGAAAGTATGTAGCCTTATTGAAGGCAGTATATACCACTAGCAGAACATCTAGGAATAAATACACCATCAGAGGAGAGAATCCTAGAGGATTTAAAGAACATACTGGCAGGATAGCTACTAAGGAAAATAATTTGTTAAAGTTATTTATTTTATAAATTTCCCATCATAATGGATATAAGTATGAGTAATTTGAATTGGAATGAGTTTGAAATAGTTTGGGAAGGATTTAAACAAGAGTTGCTTAGGGTAATTGCTTCTCAACCTTCTGGTAAGAGAATAGGTTCAGCTTTGCCTATTAACATTAAACATAGTGGTTATTTTGCTCTCATACCAAAGAACTTTGACCTAGATGCACATTTAGAGCAATATCCTCTTACTGATTACAAGTTTGTTAATGACCACGGACACATTAGAACTGTTACCACCACTGGTACACTAGGTGCTTACTTTGACATAGAGAGGTTGATTTATATCATGGGATTAATTAGCTCTATTCCTTCTATCAAGAAGGATTCCATAGATGAAGAAGGTTATGTATCAATTAATGCAAAGTACCTTAGGCACTTCTTCAAAGACTATCTAAGCTATCTTGATTACCTTATAAAGACAGGAATACTAATCACTGACAACCAATATATCAAGGATGAGAAGTCTAAAGGTTACAAGTTTGCTCCTGCTTATGATAGTGTTCCTTTGGTCAAGTATGTATATCAGTCAGTTAGAGAGCAAGCAGTTCAAATAGAAGCTGTTCCTCAAGAAGTATTCAATGAGTCCTTAGGAAAGTTTACATCTAATCATCTACTGGAGTATCCTTATTTATCACATTGGTATGAGCAAAAGCAATTAACAATCAATGCATACTTAGCCAGACAATATGCTTATCAAATGATGACAGAGAAGTTCAATGGGGGATATGAGTCATGGGACTCCAACAGAGATAAATGGTGTAGGAGTAGAAATACCTTTTGCAAAAAGTATCCTAGAAGTCAGTATAATGCTGCAATACATAATATTGAATCTATAGCTTGCTATGATTACAAAGCTAAGATTGACAGCAATGTCCACAGGTTACATTCAGTTATCACCAACATACAGAAGGACTACAGGCACTTCCTCTTGTATGATGAACAACCTTTAGTAGGTATTGATATAGCTAATAGTCAACCTTATCTATTGTGTCTATTGTTCAATCCTATATTCTGGGAGAAAGACTCTAATACCACTTTGAACATAGGAACACTTCCAACTAATATCCAGTCCTTATTCCCTCAAGAACACTTTGTAGAGATTAGAGATTATGTAAGTTCATTGACAGCAGAAGCACTCCAAGAGTATAAACAAATAGCCTCTGAAGGTAGAGTATATGACCATATTATGAGTCTGATTAATAGCAGGAGAAATACCACATTGGACAAGAAGAATGTCAAAACCATGATGTTAATAGTATTCTTCTCAAAGAATAGATACTACCATCAACAAGGAGCAACCCTTAAAAGATTATTTGACAATACTTACCCCGAAATATATTCACTAATAGCATTAGCCAAAAGGGACAATCATGCTGCCTTAGCCTGCCTATTGCAATCAATAGAGAGTGAAATCATTCTCCACAGATGCTGTAAAAGGATATGGGAAGAAGGTAATCATCAAGTTCCTGTATTTACTATCCATGACTCCATTGCTACAACAACTGAACATGTTGAATGGGTGAAAGGTATCATGCAAGAGGAGTTAACCAATGCAATAGGGATTCCCCCAACTCTCAAGGAAGAGCAATGGAACTTAAGCCAAGTTGGACATCCTAAATACTTATACTAACTAAGACTCTAAGCATAAGACAAAGAGTATACTTATTCCCCTGTTTTCCCACCAGAAGGCAGGGGCTTTCTATATCTGTACATAACTAATATATAGCACTCCCTACTGTCATCTGATATACTGTCTCCCTGATATTTTTAATTTTTATTTTCAATTTCTGTAAACTTGATACCTACAAGTGCACTCTAAGTCACAAAATCTCCCTCCCCTTACCTTAAGAGTGGGATATCCCCCCTGTGCATATTGGGGATTATTGGATTTACATTATAAGCTCATTACAGTTAGCTCATTACCCCACCATAGTAACTGAATCAACAGCAGCAGAATAGTCTGTCTGCACAACAATAAAATTACAAGATTATGGAAAGATTAAAGTTCTTAGAGACAGTGACAGTGAATGAGTTCAAGGCTCAAAAGGGAGTAAGTAAGATTGAAATCAAGCAGAATCCTCATACAGGGAAGTGCTTCTTTGTTTATGGCTGTGAAACTGGAGCAGTAAGTGACAAGTTCATTAATGGAGAGGTTACCAATCCTGTTATCTCCCAAGTATGCTCACCTGATACAGGTGACATGTTCTATATGCTGCATCAAAGAGGTGAAGGTGGAGCTATGACACTAGCAACTCTATGATGGTTGTTAATGTTGACCTCAAGGAAGTAAGTCTATTAGGGCTTGCTTCCTTTTTTCTTTATAGATTATACATCAACTATTAATATTATTCAGATATGTTGAACTTAAGAGTTTCATCCAAGAAGCAGGCTAAAATTAAGCTTGCTTTACAAGGTTGTGCAGGTAGTGGAAAGACCTATTCTGCATTACTTTTAGCTTATGGTCTATGTAATGACTGGACTAAGATAGCCATTATTGACAGTGAGAATGGAAGTGCTGACCTTTATGCTCACTTAGGTGCTTATAATGTATTAAGTCTAAGTGATAACTTTACACCTGAAACTTATATACAAGCTATTGAAATATGTGAAGGTGCAGGTATGGAAGTTATCATAATTGATAGCATCTCACAGTGTTGGGATAACTTGCTTGAATACCATGCAGGATTACAAGGAAACAGCTTCACTAATTGGCAGAAGGTGACACCCAGAATCAATGCTTTTATGCAGAAAGTATTGCAGTCTGGAAGTCATGTTATATGCACTATGAGATGCAAACAGGACTATGTTTTAAGTGAGAAGAATGGCAAGATGATACCAGAGAAAGTAGGACTAAAAGCAGTCATGAGGGATGGTATTGATTATGAGTTTACCATAGTCTTTGACATCAACATGAAGCACCAAACTATTGCATCTAAAGACAGAACAAACCTGTTCATAGGTAAGCCTGATTTTACCATTACACCTGCTACAGGACAAATCATATTAGATTGGTGTAATGATGGTGTCAATCTGGAGATGATAAGGAGCAAGATTAACAGCAGTAAAACCATTGAAGAACTGACTGCCATCTATCATCAATTTCCTGAATGGTATCAGCAGTTAACATCAGACTTCATGCAGAAGAAAGCAGCACTTCAGGTACAAAAGAATCAACCAACTATTGACTATACCCCTAATTACATTAGATATGGAAACAATGCAGTTGCAGCCAGTCAGAGCTAATCTGATATACCCTAATAGAAATAAGGTAGATAATCCTTATATTCAAACAGTTGAGCCAATAGAAATCATCAACACAGGTATTGCATCAACAAATCCTGTGGGAGTTGAACCAATAAGCACCAGAGAAGGCAATAAGTTACCTTTTATTGAGGCTAATACAAAGGAAGTCACTATGCAGTACCTCAAGGAAGAATGTATTACACCTGTGTTCTCTAAAGATAATGAGGTTACTATATCACACTCCAGTTTCATTGAAACAGTATGGGAAGCAGCTAATAAAGTGTTCTCTAATGAGAGAATAGAAGAACCTGCCATCAGGGTAAGCCATGTTATCAAAGGCAGAATACCGGAAGCTATTCATAAACCAGTAAATCAGCTACTAGAGACAGACAAGACCATTTACTTTGAGAGAATGATGTTCTGTTTTGAGATACCTACTATATATGAAGATATTGCAGGTAA
The DNA here is from genome assembly GCF_025147085.1 of Bacteroides sp. D2. Classification (NCBI taxonomy): domain Bacteria; kingdom Pseudomonadati; phylum Bacteroidota; class Bacteroidia; order Bacteroidales; family Bacteroidaceae; genus Bacteroides; species Bacteroides sp. D2. The sequence goes on from NZ_CP102261.1 coordinate 6,287,985, forward strand.
CAGACTGAATTTAACCATAGGTGGAGTAAGAGCTTATAATCATGAGAACCTCTACAGCAAGAAGGGTGCAGAGAAGTTCAAGGTGTTCATTGGCTTCAAAAATTTAGTCTGCTGTAACATGTGTGTATCAACAGATGGTTATAGGTCAGAATTAAAGGTTATGAGTACTGCTGAACTATTTAATGCAGTGGTGAGGCTGTTCCAAGAGTACAATATAGCCCAACACTTGTATTATATGTCAGCTTATAAGGATAGCTATATAAGAGAATCCCAATTTGCCCAGTTCTTAGGCAGATGCAGATTATATCAGTTCCTTCCCATAGACCAGAAGAAGAAGTTACCACAGATGCTGATGACTGATACCCAGATAGGATTAGTTGCCAAAGCATATTACAATGATGATAACTTTAGCACCCTTTTGGACAGCAGGGAAATCAGCATGTGGAATGTGTACAACTTATTAACTGGAGCTAACAAGAGCAGTTACATTGATAACTTCTTGGACAGGTCACTTAATGCCACTCAATTGGCAGAAGGACTTAATAAGGCTTTATATGGTGAAAATGAATATAGTTGGTTTATTAATTAGTGCATCTTATGGATAATATAATGAATGTATCAGAGGTTCAATTGAGCTATAAAAGCAATGTCAAATCATCAACCAGATACAAGATAAATAGCTCACTGGATGCCTATGAACTATTGATAAAGTACTTCCCTGATGATACAATAGGTTACAGGGAAAGCTTTAAAGTGGTACTACTTAATCAGTCTAACAGAGTACTGGGTATAGTACCTATTTCAGAAGGTGGAATCTCTGCAACTTATGTAGATGTAAGGCTGATATTACAAGCTGCCTTACTGGCTAATGCAACACAGGTAATATTGGCACATAATCACCCTTCTGGAAGCATGAAACCCAGTACTCTGGATGATGCTTTGACTGAAAAGGTCAAGAAGGCAGCAGAACTCATGGAGATTCATATAGCAGACCATGTAATCTTAAGTCCAGAGAAGGAGTACTATTCCTATAATGATGAAGGAAAGCTATAAATACTTAACTTTCTAAGGTCTACATTACCCTACTTTCTATAAATCCATCTCTCTCTGCTGTTATTATACCATTATGATGGGAAATTTCTCCTGTCTCACTTTCTTACATATTATATATACAAAGTAAGTGAGATTAAGTAGCATACTAGAAGGTAGTCAAATTGTAGAAGATAAGTGTCTTTTCTTGTATTAGTTGAGTGCATTTAGCTGCAAAGAAGAGAGATGTACTGCTAATAACTTAACCACTTGAGGACTGATGAGGTATGTAAACATGAATTATAGCAATAGTTAGTAAGTTAGACTAAATTAAATATTGATTGAATTATGTGTGAGATTATCTTGATTCTAGTGGGGTTTGTCCTCACTAGTATGATACTTAAGGATTAAGAGGTTATATACCTCTTACTATGTGTTTTTATTGTTGTTGATAGCCCTAGTTCTGTAATGGACTGGGGCTTTAACTAGTGTATATATGACAGCATTAGATATGATATTACAGTGGCTATTATTGATAGTAACTGGTGCTCTATTTATCAGTTTTGCATATAGAAAGTGAATAATTAAGTCTACCTTTGTGCAATAAGGATATAAGCCTACACCTATGGTACTAATATGACTTGAAACCTATCAAATTATGATAGTCAGATGATGAAGTATGACTAGAAAGTTCTATCTTTGTAGCTGTATCAACTAAATGACAACTAATGAAATAGAAGTTTAACAAGACATATTAGATAAAGAAGTGTCAGCTTCTTACTTGTGACAGTCCTAAAATTACCACCTTGAAGACTAACAATCACAGCAGTAAGTAGTGGATACTCATACCATTAGGTGTGGGCTTCCCTTATATTGTGTGATTGTAAGCGTGTGGTAATGCTTTGGACTCCCAATAAGGTTAAGCTCACATCTTCTTTTTGTAGTATGCTACAAAAGGAAATACCATGAAATATTATTATGTATTATTACTAACATTAGTTATTGTATCTTGTAACAGCAACCGACAGAAATCCTCCTCATCTAATAAGGAGACACCTCAACTTAGCACTGCCCAAGATTCAGTACCAGAAGGTTGGTACAATGAAACACTCACCCCTTATACAGGTAAAGATAAAGCTGAAAAGAATATGATCAGCCAAATGAATACCTACAATCAAGCCTTGTTGAGAGGAGATATAAATAATGCTTCCCTATACATATATCCTGATGTTATTAAATATTGTAAGAAGTACTATCCAGAATTATCTGATAGAGCTATTATACAAACCTTATATAAGGATATGTCAGAAATGTATCACACTTTAAAGACCACCTATGATGAGAAAGGCATTGATTACAACATCATAGTTAGTAACATAACTAACAGGGTAGCAGATAAGGAGTATATCATTATCACATTTGAAGTGGTAGGTGTACTTACACAAGGAGAGAAGTGCATCCACGACAACCCAGAAACTAATATAGGTGTATCACATAATAAAGGTAAGAATTGGACATTCCTTGCCCTTACTGATGATGTTCCTAATATATTAAGAATGAAGTTTGATGAAGAGATAATTAACAAAATAATGAATTACTAAAAATTAAGAATTATGGAACTTATGGATTTATTTAGGAAGCAGTCCAGAGAGAAAGCTTTAAGAGAAAAAATCAGACAAGGATTTGAAGATTCAGTCATGGAAGTCATTAGGGAGGGAGCAGCAGAATCTCCAATGGGAGGATTAATTGTTAAGGCAGCTATTGCTAGCTTCTATCAAGGAATGAAGTCTAGTGAGCTTAAAAACATCTGCCTAGAGACTGGAGTCAATTTTCAGGATATACTTGATGAAGAATGCCAGAATGCACTACATAAATACCTGGAGGAATAGAATATGTGGTGGATAATAATTATAGGAATAGTAGTCATTATGCTAATTAGATTTGCCAGTGACTACAATAAGCAAGCAAATACAGTTATCAAGCAAGGTGGAATGAGAGGCAAATACAAAACTTTAATCAACCACATTTTAAGGCAAGATTCCAGTGCAAGAATAATTCAAGAAACTAATACTTTTATATCTGTTGGTCTCACGGGAATAAGTGGCTCTACTATATTCTTCATACATCAAACTTTTGGTACTGTAACAATACAATATAAGGTGGATAGTAAGGTATTTGGGAAACATCAACTAGAATGGAAGTTCAATGAGTTTGCTGACCAAGAGAAAATGATAGAAAAGATAACTAATGATATTAGTGCTTACAACAACAATATGATACAAAAATTCATGTAATATGGGATTCTTCAAGAAGCTAGTTAATGAAGGTAAAGATTATACCAAAATGGCAAATGCTGTTGGGAATGTAAAAGCTATTTTAGATGATATTGAACAAAGTTATACTACAATAGATAAAGAAACTTTTCTTATTGCAGCATGGATTTGTAGAGTAGGTATTATAGATATTATTGAAAGGAACAACTGGACAATGAATCATAAGTTACTCATACCAATCAATGGTCATTATATCAATCTAACCTTTCATGAAGTATACTTAATGACTATTGGTAGGCTTTCTATTAAGGCAGAGGAACATGGTGATAATATTAAAGAGATGGTTTTAGATGTATTTGAGAAAGGAGATTGGTTCAATCAAATAGATGCCATAGTCCCCTATGAACAAAGGAAGCTATTTCAATAATATAATGAAATATTCATTATCACATGGATTGACCTCAATAGGTCTACCTACAATCCCCGCTAAAGTAAAAGATAAATATCTTTGCTTAATCTTAGATACTGGAAGCACCTGTAGTCTGATAGACAGTACTGTAGTAGAATATTTCAAAGATATAGTAGAGCCAGTTGGTGATTATTATATCAGTGGGATAGAAGGAACTAAGCACAAGGTAGATATAGTTACTCTACCTTTTAACTTTGAAGGTCAGATATATAAGCCCAAGTTCTGTGTTAAACCTCTACTTGATACCTTTAAAGGCATTGAGGATGAAAGTGGAATACAAGTACAAGGACTACTTGGCACTGACTTTCTACTAGAGAACAAGTGGGTGATTAATTTCAACAAACTAATAGTAAGCAATTATGAATAAAATAAGAAAAACAATACTCCTTATAATATTAGCAATAGGACTTGTAGTAACAACAATTATACTATATAACCATCAAGGGTCATCAGATACTCAAAATTATATAGCTAAAATAGTACCTCTTGAAACAAAGTATATAGTAGATCTAAGTTCTGTTGAAGATAAAGGGTATAAACTCTCATATATGGATTACAAAAGTCCTGAACTTACAGCTAGAGTTATTATAGATAATGCCAGAGATTATATAATGCTATTTATGGAAAAGAATAATTATGATGAGGGTGACTTTCATCCAAAAGTATCACTATTTAATGAGTATTCTCCAGTGCTTATAATAACAAAAGACAACAAGGTGTATCTTAAAATGAAGAAAAAAGAATAATTATGAAAGCAATAAGACTTATGTTATGGTTATCCTTACCATTATAGCTACATCTCATCTATAGAGAAGGTGTTCTAAATAAATAGAAGTGTAATGTTGGATAAATCAGACTGATTTACTACATTTGCATCAACCACTTTAACAGATTAAAGTATGGATAGAACATATATTAATGAATTCCACAAGCAATGGATAGAGAGTACTCTCAAGTCAATAACCTCTTGGCAGAAGCAACCAATCTCATTAGAAGAGAAAAAGAAGCAACAGGAAATGTTGAACCAGCAGAAGGCTATAAGAGAAGGCAAATTGAAGAGCTAAAACTATTTGCTACTCAACATAACTTATGGATTAACATTAACTCTCTCCCCTTATCTTACCTTAGTAAAGGGGGAGAAAATGAAGTATTCACAGGGCATGAAGATGTTGTATTCAAATTAAACAACTTTGAGTATGCAGGTGAAGACCTTGAGAACTTCTTCATTAGGATAGAAGCTCATAACCTATTCTTTAGCAATGTCACTTATCAGATGATTGGCTTTGCGTATAACAGTCAATATGAGTTTTGTGCTGTGTTAGTTCAACCTTATGTCAGAGCTAAAAGAGAAGCTACAGAGGAAGAAATAGCAGAACACATGCAAGCATTAGGCTTTGAAATGGTCTATGAGGATGAATATCACAATGCAAAATATGAGGTTTTTGATGCAGTACCTAATAATGTGCTGTATGGTATTGATGATAAACTCTACTTCATTGATACACAAATCAGATTTAGACCTATTGAGATAACACTTTAAATAAATTTAGTTATGAAACAGAAGCAAGTAACTTAGCACATCTAAGTGTTATTGGTAGCATGATATTAGCATAGTAGTAATGCAAGAAAAGCTCAACTACAACATAAAGCCAGAGATTGTTTGGAGAACCAAACATATTCACTATATTTGCATCAATCATTAAAATCAAAAGTAATGAAGAAAGCACCTTAGAGTTTAACAGTGATTAGCAGGTAAACCTGTTACACTGACACCATATAAAATGGTGGAGAAGCTAGCCAAATTAGTAGCAATACTATCATGTTGACTAATAGTTGACTAATGAGCTAGCAAGGAGATATTTAACTTGCTGACAGTTGAGACCACTATAAGGCTACTCGTTAAAGATTGTGGTTCTGAATGTCGCCGGTTCGAGTCCGGTCTTCCACCCAACAAAAACCCTTGTAAGTTAAATACTTATGAGGGTTTTCTGCTTTCAGGAAATAGGCATCTTAGAGAGCAAATCATGCTAAATCCTACCTAATATTCCTTGTTGTTGGTCTATTGTTGACCCCCAATTAAGTAAGTTAAAATGCTAACAAATAATACATAAATCTTTCCGTTTAACCCATAAACCAAATATATTCTCTATATTTGTGTAGCATTTGCATTAAAAGAACATAGTATATCATGGAAAATGAAAAGAAATTAACCCGCTCTTCCAATCGAATGATTGCAGGTGTATGTGCCGGAATAGCCGAATATTTCGGATGGGATGCTACTTTATTGAGAATAGTATATATATTGGCTACATTCTTCACTGCTTTCGCCGGAGTGATTATATATATTATCTTGTGGATTGTCATGCCGGGAAGAAAACCTTCAGACGGATATGAAGACCGCATGAATCAACGCCTACATTGATATAAAAATCAAGAATATCGACCATATCGTCATACCGGTGTCCGATATAGATAAAAGCCTACATTTCTACACAGAAGTCCTGGGAATGGAAGCCGATACAAGCAACCAACGCTTTGCCGTCAAGTTCGGTAATCAGAAAATCAATCTTCACGTAGGAAAAGCACAGTTCCTTCCTACTGCCAAGCATCCTGCTTTCGGAAGTGCGGACATCTGTTTACTTACAGAAGGAAACATAGAGGAAATAAAAGTCGAAGTAGAATCCAAAGGAATAGAAATAGAAGTCGGTATAGTCCAGCGTCAAGGTGCGCAGGGTGCCATCCGGAGTATTTATTTCAGAGATCCGGATGGTAATCTGATAGAAGTAAGTACATTAATATAATTCCAGCCCGAACTCATCTTTCAGTTGCATCAATGCCTGATTCTTTTGAGCCATCATCTGGAATTTCTCGACACGTCCCACAGGACGTACTGTTTCTGTTGCCTCACTTACCCGCACTGTCATCATCACTTTACTGTTCTTCAGTCTGCCGCGAAGATAATCCTGCAATTCGGGAATCAAAGCTGTAAAATCCTTTGCAGCAAACTCATTATCAACCACCACTTCAAAAGTAGTTGAGTTGTTAAGCAACGCCGGACGGAGCATCTGCATACGTTTTGCAAGAGCATCCTGTTCTTTCGGCAACTGGCCGGCATACTCCTGCCAATAATAATTCAAATCCCGGTCATTGAACATAAAATCCTCTTCCGGTTGTTGCACCTTAGGAACATAAGTTGTAGTCGCATTCTGCGATACTTGGTCACGCTGCGGATTCTTGATAGATACCCCCAAGCTGGACATCTTCATCACGGGAATTTTTCGTTCTTCCTTGGCAGTCTGAGCAACTCCCGCTCCTTGTGACGGAGCAGACGAAGCCGCACCAGGAGAAGCCGGTGCTCCCGGTTGCACAGCCGCAGAAGCCTGCGGATGCTGGGCAGTAGTGCCATTAGCAGCCTGTGTTGTAACTGAAGACGGAGACGAATGAACTGGAGCCTGCTGAACCTGAGTGCCAGAAGCTACCTGCGGCTGCTGTGCTGCGGCAGGCTGAGTGAATACGGGTTTTATAGTCTTCTTAGGGCCACGCCCACCACTCACGTCATCCCCCTCGGTGGTAAGCTGTGCAACCTGTATCAAGGTCAGTTCTACCAGCAAACGCTTATTTTTGCTGATGCGGTAATTCAAATCGCACTCATTACACAGCTTCATAGCCCGGTACAAGAAAGGTAACGGACATTTCTGCGCCTGTTCCTGATAACGTTGGCGTATGCTCGCTCCCACTTCCAGTAAAGGCAATGTCACCGGGTCTTTCCCGACCAACAAGTCACGGAAATGAGACGACAATCCGGTAATAAAGTGACTTCCGTCAAAACCTTTATTCAATATATCATTGAAAAGCAACAATGCGTCGCTCACCTTGTTTTCGAGGAAGCAATCCGTCAGACGGAAATAATATTCATAATCAAGTACGTTCAGATTATCAATCACACTCTTATAGGTGATATTTCCTCCGGTGAAACTAACCACCTGATCGAAGATAGACAATGCATCACGCATACCACCGTCCGCCTTCATGGCTATCACGTTCAGCGCTTCCGGCTCTGCCGTGATTCCTTCTTTCGAAGCAACATACGACAGATGATTCACCGTATCTTCCACGCTTATCCGGTTAAAGTCATAAATCTGACAACGTGAAAGAATGGTAGGAAGAATCTTATGCTTCTCCGTCGTAGCCAGAATAAAAATCGCATGACGGGGAGGTTCTTCCAGCGTTTTTAGGAACGCATTGAAAGCAGATGCCGAGAGCATGTGCACCTCGTCGATGATATATACCTTATACTTACCAATCTGTGGCGGGATACGCACTTGCTCCACCAACTGGCGAATGTCATCCACCGAGTTATTAGAAGCAGCATCGAGTTCGTGAATATTATATGACCGCTGTTCGTTGAAAGCTACACATGACTCACACTGATTGCAAGCCTCTCCGTCAGCGGTAGGCGTCATACAATTAATGGTTTTGGCAAAGATACGCGCGCAAGTCGTTTTTCCTACCCCGCGCGGTCCGCAAAACAAATAAGCATGAGCCAGTTTTTGGGTAGCAATTGCATTTTTCAGCGTAGTAGTCAACGCCCGCTGCCCCACCACCGATTCGAACGTGGACGGACGGTATTTACGGGCTGAAACAATATAGTTTTCCATATCCGGGATTCTCTCTGTTTTTGAAATTTCGCTTATTCTGCAAATGTACACAAAAAAAGTGATAAGTAATAAGGGATAAAGAGAGAAGTTTTGAAGCCGAAGCGATAAGTTTTTAAGTTATTAGTTTTATCTTTGCAGATATTAAAAGGAGAAATTATGGGTAAACTAATCAGTATCTGGAGTTTCATATGCAGACGCAAGTACCTCATTACGGTCGTTGCATTTGCTGTTATCATTGGCTTTCTGGACGAGAACAGCCTGGTTCGTCGTTTCGGATATGAACGGGAAATCAGCCAGTTGAAAGAAGAGATAGAAAAGTACCGGGCAGATTACGAAGAGAACACCAAACGTCTCAACGAAATAAGTACCAATCCGGACGCCATCGAACAGATCGCCCGTGAAAAGTATCTGATGAAGAAACCCAACGAAGATATTTACGTTTTTGAAGATTAAAGAATGAAACAATTAGTACCCGCCCTTTTCACCGCAGGCGCCATAATGGCTCTCACCGGAGCAGCTGTGTTTATTACCGGATGGATATACGCTCCTTACATATATACTGTTGGAGCCGGATGTATCGCATTGGCACAAGTGAACACACCCGTCAAAGGAAAGAGCAAAACATTGAAACGCCTGCGTGTTCAGCAGATATTCGGCGCACTGGCACTTATCCTGACCGGAGCCTTTATGTTTACCACACGAGGCAATGAATGGATTGCCTGCCTCACAGTTGCTGCCATCCTCGAACTTTACACCGCTTTCCGTATTCCACAGGAAGAAGAAAAAGAAAGGTCATAAAAAAAGCCCGTTCATAGCTTTTCAGTCTTGAACAGGCATCACTTTTTTTAATTCGATAATGTTTCGTCCTTTTATAAAGAACGGAACAGTTTTATATCATTTATTTCTTCACAGGTGAATATCTTGCATTCAACCCGTCAACAATTTCTTTTGTAATATTGAAAGTGCTGTCAGCATAAAGCAGGTTATCGAAACCAGTGTTGCTGAAGATCAGGCTATATCCGTGAGTCTTATTATATTCTTTCAGGAAAGCGTTGATAGAATCGCGGAACTGCAAGCTATTCTTGTTGTTCTCTTCCATCAAACCATTCTGAAGTTTGTTGCTCAACTCTTGCAAATCTTGTTCCAACTTCACCAGACGGTTGTACTCTTGCTGCGCTCTATCTTGTGACAGGAAAGCATTGTTTTCAACTTTCTTCTGAAAATCTTGCTTTTCCTTGTTCAAAGAGGTAGCCTTCTGATTCAATGTCATACGAACGTTTTCGCTCTTCTTTACCATCGCCTCATTCAAGTCAATACAGAAATTGTATTTGGCAAGCAGCGTATCTATTTCAACATAGGCAATTTTCATTCCTGACAGTTCGGCATTAGCCTGAGCCGGAGCATTGGTAGTTTGATTGTCAGTTTTGCCAGCACATTGTGAAAATAAAACGATAAACGCAAGAGCAGCCAAACCGTTCATGAGGTAGTTCATTCTATTCATAATTAATAAGTATTGTTTTTAATAAATTTAATTCATACTATCGTTCAAGGCTTTTTCCAACTCGTTAATAGAAAAACGCGGCTTCTTTTGTGCTTCGCGATCTTGCGACTGTGCGCATCCGATTCCTTTCTGACGCAACGCTTTATTCCCACTCACGTGACCATTCGGGAATTTCCCACCCTTCGTAAAGAATACTTTCACCCCTAATAATACCAGGGAAATAGCAACTATTAACAAAGTTATCAGTATAGTCTCAACCATTTCTATTAATTTTGTGAGTGCAAAGATAGGCTTTAATGAGATATGAGTTCAGATAAGTCAATCAAATTAACCATATTTAGCAATAGAAGAAGCGAAAACAACCCTTCTATTCCTATTATAAAATAGAAACAGCATGGAAAAAAAAGACTTAAAGCCGGCTGGCGTATTCAAGTATTTCGAAGAAATCTGCCAAGTGCCACGCCCTTCGAAGAAGGAAGAGAAAATGATTGCCTACCTGAAGGCATTCGGAGCAAAACATAATCTCGAAACCAAGGTGGACGAAGCCGGTAATGTATTGATTAAAAAGCCCGCTACTCCGGGAAAAGAAAATCTTCAAACCGTCGTTCTGCAATCGCATATCGACATGGTGTGCGAAAAGAATAACGATGTTCAACATGACTTCCTCACCGATCCCATCGAAACTGAAATTGACGGTGAATGGCTGAAAGCCAAAGGCACAACCCTCGGAGCCGACAACGGTATCGGTGTAGCTACCGAGCTGGCTATCCTGGCTGACGACAGCATTGAGCACGGCCCGCTGGAATGTCTGTTTACTGTAGACGAAGAAACGGGGCTTACCGGAGCTTTTGCCCTACAAGAAGGTTTTATGAGCGGTGACATCCTTCTGAACCTTGATTCGGAAGATGAAGGAGAAATCTTTATCGGATGTGCCGGAGGTATTGACTCCGTTGCAGAATTTACGTATAAAGAGGTAGAAGTTCCCGCCGGATATTTCTTCTTCAAGGTGGAAGTGAAAGGTTTGAAAGGCGGTCACTCCGGTGGTGACATTCATTTGGGACGGGGCAATGCCAACAAAATACTGAACCGTTTTCTTTCACGCATGGCTGGCAGACATGATCTGTACCTTTGTGAAATCAACGGAGGTAATCTGCGTAACGCTATTCCCCGCGAGGCTTATGCCATCTGTGCTGTTCCCGAAGACGCCAAGCATGATGTCCGCACCGAACTGAATATTTTCACCAGCGAAATGGAAGACGAATTATCCGTTGTAGAGCCTGACTTAAAGTTGGTACTCGAATCGGAAGCTCCCCGTAAGATAGCTATCGACCAGGATACCACTACCCGCTTATTAAAAGCTCTGTATGCAGCTCCTCACGGTGTATATGCTATGAGCCAGGATATTCCCGGACTGGTGGAAACGTCTACCAATCTGGCATCTGTCAAGATGAAACCGAATCATATCATCCGTATTGAAACCAGTCAGCGAAGTTCTATACTGTCCGCACGCAACGATATGGCGAACACGGTTCGCGCCGTATTCCAACTGGCAGGAGCTAATGTTACGTTCGGTGAAGGTTATCCGGGATGGAAACCGAATCCGCACTCGGCTATCCTCGAAGTGGCAGTTGAATCTTACAAGCGTCTATTTGGTGTAGATGCGAAAGTTAAAGCCATCCATGCAGGATTGGAATGTGGTCTGTTCCTTGATAAATATCCAACGCTGGATATGATCTCTTTCGGACCGACACTGACAGGTGTTCATTCTCCTGACGAACGAATGCTTATTCCTACTGTAGAAAAGTTCTGGAAACACCTGTTGGACATCCTGGCACATGTACCTGCCAAGAAGTAGCGGGCAAATAAGTCAACATAAAGAAGAGTATGGTAACAGTCAAAAAAGAATAGCTGTTATCGTACTCTTTTTTACTATGATTTTATCAGGTGTAAGTTTCCTCGCTCCTTCCAATATCATTGCACAAGAGGTTCACGGCAGACAAGCCTCCTCTCAACAAGAAAGAATCTCTTTCCGTGTTGTAAGTTGGAACATAGAAAACCTGTTCGACACACACCACGACAGTCTGAAGAACGATCATGAATATCTTCCCGATGCGATACGTCATTGGAATTATAGCAGATATAAGAAAAAACTGGCTGATGTTGCCCGTGTAATTACTGCTATTGGCGAATGGAATCCTCCCGCATTAGTTGGATTATGTGAAGTAGAAAATGATACAGTGCTTCGTGACCTTACCCGTCGTTCTCCTTTAAAAGAGCTCAGCTATCGTTATGTAATGACCAACTCCCCTGATTTAAGAGGAATTGACGTAGCCTTGCTTTATCAACGGGATCTATTCAAACTATTATCTTCCCGTTCCATCTCCATTCCTCCGTTTAAGCAGCACCGTCCGACAAGAGATTTGCTACACGTCAGCGGGCTTCTACTGGCGGGAGATACACTCGACGTATTTGTCTGCCACTTTCCCAGCCGTTCGGGTGGAGCCAAAGAATCGGAACCTTATCGTTTATATGTAGCTCACATACTGCGTACGGAAGTCGATAGCATTATGAATATTCGTTCTCATCCGCAAGCCATTATCATGGGGGATTTCAACGATTACCCGACGAATCAGTCCATTCTGAAAATACTGAAAGCCGAAGCGCCTCCTGTTAAAACCAATGACCTAGCTTCAACAACCGACTCCGCCAACGCCTCAACAGTTACCCCCTCCTCACTAAAACTATATCATCTACTTGCCCGAAAAGCAAAATCAGAAAACTTCGGTTCTTACAAATTTCGTGGTGAATGGGGATTACTCGACCACTTGATTGTATCAGGCACGCTATTAAATCAATCAAATCACTTTTTCACTAGCGAAGAAAAAGCAAATGTATGCCTTCTCCCTTTTTTACTGAAAGACGACGAAAAATATGGTGACAAAGAACCTTTCCGCACTTATAAGGGAATGAAATATCAAGGAGGCATCAGTGACCATCTTCCTATCTACACAGACTTTGAATTGATTGTATATTAATTATGGCAAACGATAGTAGCCAATATTATCAGGTTATTACAAATAAAGATAGTCAACCATTATCAGAGAAGTACAAACGCCGCTACAGCATACTCTGACAAGAGACTATTCTCATCGTAGTGAGAATACTTGAGAAATATAACGCCTCATCATAGCTTCATAAATTAAATTATCAAACAAGAGTTCCGAACTTCTATTTCTCCATGTCCTCTATGATGCAAATGATGAATTAGTCCGAATACTGATAAACCTTCAAATCGAACTTCGGAACCATTGCCAGCAAATGGTCGAAGATATCCGACTGAATACGCTCGTATTCTTTCCAGACCTTATTGCGGGAGAAGAAATAAACCTGAATAGGTACTCCGTACATCGTAGCTTCTTTCTGACTGATAATCAAATCCAACTCCTGATTGACCACAGGCAGACTACACAAATAGCGTTCAATATATACCCTGTACACTTGAGAATTGGTAGGAACGACTCCTTCTTCCGGCTGATAATCCGCCATTAATGGAATTTCTTTCCGGTAACGGTCCAACATTTCCGGAGTACAGAATTGAAGTGTAGTCAAATCCAAAGTTATACTCTTCATCACCCGTCGTCCTCCCGACTGTGTCATTCCCCGCCAATTCTGAAAAGGACTGCTCACTAATGTATAAGGAGGAATAGTGGAAATGGTATTATCAAAATTCTGGATCTTGACTGTATTCAGCGTTATTTCCTGTACAATGCCATTTGCGTCACCGGAAGGAAGCGTCACCCAGTCCCCCGGACGAACCATATCGTTGGCAGAAAGCTGGATACCCGCCACAAAACCTAATATGGAATCTTTGAATACTAACATTAAAATAGCCGCTGAAGCGCCCAAGCCCGCAAACAAAGTAGCCGGAGACTTATTCACGATAATAGCAATGATTACAATCCCGCCAACAAAGAAAAGAAGCACCTGCAACACTTGGATAAAACCTTTCATCGGGCGGTCTTTCATCGACTCTCTTCCGTCATAGATATCCATTATCATCAACAGAATCCCATTTATAGCCAATAGTAAAGAGAAAATAATATAAATGACGCACGCCTTCTGGGAAATCAGCAACAGCTCTTTTCCACGGATAAAAGCCATCGGCAACAACGAATAAACCAGAAAAGCCGGGATGGTATGAATCAAATTATGAAATACCCTACGCTTCATCAACAATGTATTCCATTGATGAGGTTTACGTCTCGTATACTGTTTCATACCTCCAATAAGAATTGCCTGGCAAAGATAATTCAAAACGATAGCAACCACTATCATCAGTAAAGCCATAATAGTCTCATCAAAACGATCGGCAACTGCCGGATCTATTCCCCAATTAATGAGGGTTTTATTCATCCATTTTCCTAAATCTACTACTAACATAACTTCTGTCTTTTTTTATAAATAACAGTAAAATATTCATTTGGTTTAGAAAAAAAGAGACTAGTATCCGATTTATCAAGAATCAAGACACCGGTCTCCACTGCTACTCTCTAAGCATATCATTTTTCGATGAGGGCTCCATCAGGGAATCACCATCACCCCTATTTCATTCATATTTACTTTAGCAACGGTAGCATCAGGTGTAGTGGCCTCCAGTTTAATGAAACGTGCCTGTACTTTCTGACTGAAAGCAACCGTCTGTGGCAACGGATTATGCATAATATTGCTGAACTCTCCACTGGCAGGCACTTCTTTCCAGCTCTTACCATCCATGCTTACAAAGAATTGATAACGGAATGCCATCGTCGGCTTTGCCTCCGCTTTTGAAGGCGCGTACGTGAAACTGCTCAATGTTACCGTCTTCCCCAAATCAATCGTTAATGGAGAAGCAGCAACCTGTTTCCATCCGGAACGCGGCAAATTATTCCAGTCTTCTTTCGTTGTTTCTTCCTGCAAAGGTTCTGCATAATAAGCGGCAACCTGACTAACGTAAGCAGTCAACCGGCACTCGTCTATTCTCACCCGGAGCTTATTGGCATTAACTGCCGGAAAGCGCAACATACGTTTATATCCTATCGTCGTACCTTTTCCTACTTCTTTCCAGCCATTATCCGTCAAGGCTTCCACAGTAAAAGCCTCTACCCTCTGCCCTTTCGTTATATCTTCCTGCAACATGACCAGATTGATTTCCGATTTGGACTTCAAGGCATAGACAGCCTCACCGCCCGAAGTAGTGCTCCAGTATTTTCTTCCGTTTTTCACCCGGTTGTCAGCAAATGTTTGTTGCCGATAATCAGCAAACTCTTTCAACCGCTTGATATCAGCTTCATGAATCAGTCCCCTCCGGTCAGGTGGAATATTCAGTAGAAGCACTGAATTATATCCTACCGACTGGAAATAAATATCTGATAAATGCTTCAAAGATTTCACTTTACCATCTTCCTCCGCATGATAGAACCATCCCGGACGGATAGATACGTCGACTTCCGAAGGATACCAGAATAATTCCGTAGCTTTCTCCAATATCTTACGACTTCCCAAATCCTCTGCTTTACTGAAAACACCCAAACGTTTGTTGTTCTCTTGTGAACGGGCATATATACCGGGAGTCAACACAGTTGCGTTCCATTCCGTTTCACGGCCTACTCCTTTCTCGTTTCCGACCCAGCGGACATCATCCCCCATAATTGCCATCACAGCTTTGGGTTGGAGGCGTTGGATGGTTTGGTAAAAAGCGTCCCAGTCATACACTTGCTTCTTTCCGTTCGGACCTTCTCCATTCGCCCCGTCGAACCAGACTTCATGTACTTCACCATAATTGGTGAGCAATTCCGTCAATTGCCGAATAAAAAAATCATTGTAACGGGGAGAGTCTCCATAACATTCCGCATTCCGGTCCCAGGGAGAAAGATATACTCCAAACTTCATATCATATTTGTCACAGGCAGCACGAAGTTCTTTCACTACATCGCCTTGTCCGTTTTTCCAGGGAGAAGAGGCCACGGAATGTTTGGTAGTAGCCGTTGGCCAAAGGCAGAAACCGTCGTGATGTTTTGCAGTCAGAAGCACCATTTTAAAGCCGGCTTCCTTGAGGGTACGTACCCATTGTTCAGCATCCAGTTCCGAAGGATTAAAGAGCGCGGGATCTTCTTTCCCGTCCCCCCATTCACGTCCGGTAAAGGTGTTGATACCAAAATGAAGGAAAGCTGTTAATTCCATTTGTTGCCAAGCGTATTGCTGTGGAGTAGGTACCAGACGCGCTGCCATATCAACCTTCTGTTCGATAGTTGCACTTTGAGGAAATTCAACATGCTTCACATAGTAATTTTCTTTTTTCTGCGCCTGCGCTCCACTCATGAGAGTAACAGACAATAAAAGAGAGGTTAGTAGTTTATTCATGGTCTATTAATTATTGCAATCGTACAAAGATAAAATAAAGGTGCAGATTTCACGATCCTCATGGAATATTTTCTTACGACATTCCATCCAATCAGTGTAACCCCCACCTTTATATATAATCTAAATAACCTATTGATTTAGTATCTATTTCACCGGATAAAGGGTAAATTCAAAACTCTGTTTCTTTAATGGAACCAAGTATTGCGGTAATACTCCGGGACCACAAGTAGCCGTTCCCACACCTGCCTGTTCAGCATCCAGATGCACTGTCAACAATCCATCGCGTTCCAGTTCATTGATATGGCGGGCCTTCTCTAATAATACATCCGAGAAAGGAATGATACTAAACTGGAAAGCACGATCCGACTCAACAAAGATACCTTCGCCGGAAGTATCTGCCAACTTCACCCAACGTACATCGGTGCGGTTGCCTGTAGATTGCGGAGCAACATAATAGTGGAACATCCGTTCCGGTGTGGTCTGATATACACCGATTTTACCGGACTGATTGCGGTCAATATAGGTTTCATTATCTCCACGTCCCAAGTAAGAAACCTGATCGTAGGCGTTCGACACACGGAACGTCAATCCCAGGCGTGCCATTGATTTCACGATGGTCGTGTCGGGTTGGAAAGTTGTATGTACTTTCAGTGCACCGTTTCTATCCAGTGAATAAACAAAGTCAGCAATTCCTACCCTTTGCGTTTTTGCATTTAGAATTTCTACACGGGCAGTGGTCGAAGTCTTACTTTCCTTCAATGACACTACTTTCTGGGTCAGACAATCCAATCCCGCATCACGCCACAAGCGTGCGCCGTTCTTATCCCGGTTGTCATTATCCGTTGCCGGGCGGTAAAGGCTCAATGTCAGCGGAGTAGCCAATAATTCTTTGCCGTTCAGGTTCAATGAAGTCAGCGCGCCTGTTTGCTTATCAACGGTGAAAGTCGTTTCACCTGCTTTTTGCGGACGGTAGCCTGTGTAGTTCTTATTACCGGCAAATACAAACTGGTCGTATGCCACCTCCCAATCCTTATCTATCATTGAAGAAGCTTCACGACGGGTCCAGCTGATATTCAAATAAGCCTCACGGACTGTATTCGGAAGTTTTACAGCACCCAAAGTAACATCAACAGTAGCGTGCGGTGCACAATCAACCGTTTTTGTACCTTCCGCCAAAATCTTGCCATTATCTGCCGTCACATTCCAGTTCAGTACATACTCATTCAAGTTAGAGAAATCATACCAGTTCTTGACACGGATAGTCAGATTCTTCTGATTCGCCAGCGTTACTTTTATGTTCTGATATACTTTCTTTACTTCGAGCAAATGCGGGTGCGGTTCACGGTTGGCGCCCACCAAACCGTTACAGCAGAAGTTTCCGAAACTTGGAATTCCTTCCGGTCCGTAATCACCGCCATACGTCCAGTACCATTTACCATTCTTGTCTATTTCGCGGAATGACTGATCCACCCAGTCCCAAACGCAGCCACCTTGTGCCATCGGATTGTTTTCAAATACGTCCCAGTATTCTTTCAGTCCGCCGCAACTGTTGCCCATCGCATGAAGATATTCACAAAGAATGAAAGGGCGGTAGATGTCTTTCTCTTTTACGTATGCTTTGATATCGTCTACACTGCGGTACATACGACAGTAAATATCCGTATTATAGTTCAATTCGGCACGTTCATACTGTACAGGGCGAGTTTTCTCTACCGATTTCAGCCAGTCATAAGTACGTTCGAAGTTAATTCCGTTTCCTGCTTCATTCCCCAATGACCAGATAACGATAGCCGGGTGATTCTTAGAACGTTCATACATCCGGTGAGTACGATCCATGTGTGCAGTCAGCCAGGTACTATCCTTGGCTAGGGAAGCAGGACCATATCCCATTCCGTGAGATTCGATGTTTGCCTCATCAATCATGTACAAACCGTAACGGTCGCAAAGTTGATACCAGTAAGGATGCGTAGGATAATGCGAGTTACGCACCATGTTGATGTTGTGCTGCTTCATCAGTTTGATGTCCAGTTCCATCAGCTCCTTGCTCACGGTACGTCCCAGTTGAGAATGCTCGTGTCGGTTGGTTCCCTTCACCAATACCGGAACGCCGTTGATGCAGAAACGTCCGTCTTTGATTTCCGAGGTACGGAAACCGACTTCACAACCAGTCAGTTCGGTTACCTTGCCTTGTTCATCCTTCAGTTCGAGTATTAATGTGTAAAGATGAGGATGCTCTGCACTCCAAGCCTTTACATCGGGAATATTCTTTTCATCAAACGTGATAAAATTGCTCAATCCGCGGGATTTTATCCGGATAGCATCCTGCAGGACAGCTTTACCATTGGCGTCTTTCAGGGTATAAGCAATAGAAGTAGCTCCAGATATAGCAGAATGTCCCTCTACGGTCACTTCAAGTCCGAAAATACCATCTTTGTATTTCTCTTTTTCTAAAGAAGCATTCAGTTTATAATCCGCAATGTACTGTTTGGGAGTACTGTAAAGATACACGTCACGTTCGATACCACTCAAACGCCACATATCCTGACATTCCAGATAAGCACCCGAACTCCAGCGATACACTTCCAAAGCAACCACATTTTCGCCTTCATTGAGGACATCTGTAATATCCCATTCGGCAGCCGTCTTTGATCCCTGATTATATCCAAGTAATTTTCCATTCACCCATACATAATAGAAAGAAATGACTCCTTCACAACACAGTACTACCCTGCGTCCTTTCCAGTCGGCAGGCACTTTGAAGGTACGTCGGTAGGAGCCGACTTCATTCTCCGCATAAGGCACCAGCGGCGGATTCTTCTTGAAGTTGAACATTTTATCATCAAACTCATACGTTTCGTTGACATAGATAGCCGTGCCATACCCCTGGCGTTCCCAGTTACCGGGCACATTGATATCCGCCCATCCTCCTGCATAATAAGAAGGTTGGTAAAAGTCCTTCGGACGATTATCGGGATTCTTCACCCAATGGAATTTCCACTTTCCATTGAGACTCATATAAAAAGGAGACTGTTCATACCCTCCCGGCTTTTCAATGTCGGAAGCGTTGGCGTAAGGCCATACGTATGTGTGAGGAGCGAGTTTGTTCAGTCCCACCGCATACTGGCTTTGCCATTCGGGCAACGGTTGTTGCTGCGCTAAAGTGAAAGTAGCAGTCAGTCCTGACAATAGAACTAAAAGAGTTCGTTTCTTTAAGCTAATATTCATAAGCATGTCATCATAATTGGTTTATATAATAAATTAGGCACAGATTAAGCTGATTGACGCTATTATTTTATATACTCATCATTCTAAAAACCGTGAAATTCGTGTAATCCGTCTCTAATAATATAAGATTATTCTGCAAGAGCACTTAATTGCTGTTTTTAACTATTTGATTACTATTCTATAATCACTTCATCAAAATAGACTCTCGCTTCCTGACCGGGACGGACATGCTCGTCGGGACATATCCCCGCACCTTCCGCCGTCACTCGGACATAACGAGCAGATACTCCGCCCATATCTATCGAATAGTCATTTCTAAAAGTTCCTTCCAGATAGATTTCTTTCGGAGAGAAGTTCAATTCTCCCATAGTATGGTAGGTTCGATTGTCATCGGAAACTTCTACGCGAATCATCTTCGGTTTATGTGCTCCCATTCCATAATTCGTAATGCAACCGATGGTAAATTTATTCAAAATCTCCCGCCCCTGCAAATCTATCGTGAAAGATATAGAATCATTTTGATTCCAGTTACACCATTCAAAATCAGTATATTTCAGGCTTCCCCGCAATCCGTTGACTAATAACATTTCGTTCTTCTTATTGCCAAGCAAAGGTTTTGCCGTAGCTTTGTTCCATGTGAGTTGCAACTCTAAAGTTTCTCCCATTTGCTTGCCGTTCATAAAGGTAGCGGCTTTCACCATTTGTGTCTTCGTCACACGGATAGGTCCGTCGTAACGATGAGAAGACATTGCCGGATTACTTCCGTTCAGTGTATAATGAATCTCTACATCCGGGCGGATACATTCCAAATTCACTTCCAAATGTCCGTCCACTGATGTCACCGTCTGTTGTATGTTATACATTGAACGGGCATAGACAATTCCTTTTTCCGCAATATGCGCGTTGTATGCGTCCATCCGCTTCAAGAATCCAGACCAGTCCTTCGTTCCTGCGGGCGTCCATGCCACTTCTGCTAAAGCGGCCAGGCGGGGAAACAAAAGATAATCCACATCTTCGGGTTTATTACAGAACTCTGTCCACATACAAGCCTGTACTCCCATTAACAAAGACTCATATTCCGGTTTCCAATCCTTCTGTACAGGTTCGTAATCGAAAACATCTTTCAGGGTATTGTTGCCAAAATAGGTTACCGGTTCAAACCATTGCGGTCCCTGATAACGAATCAAGTATAAGACACGCGCCGGAGTCATGATAAAACGATGTCCCTTTTCGGCAGCTTTCAGAGCAGCCGTACCCATTCCCTGCCAGCCTAGGATAATAGATTCTTCAGGAAGAAAAGAGCTGTTTGTCAACTCATCCCAGCCAATCACTTCACGACCTTTCTTACGCAGATAATCACTGATACGTTTCATGAAGTAACCCTGCAAATCTTCTTCATTGGCCAAACGCTGTTTTTTCATCCGTTTTTGGCAAAGCGGGCATTTCTCCCAGTTTGTCTTTCGCGCCTCATCTCCACCAACATGAATATAGCGAGAAGGGAAAAGCTCTAGAATTTCGTCAAAAACATCTTGCAAGAATGTAAATACGCTATCATTTCCCGCACAGTAGATAATCTCGGAATTTCGTCCTCCCAGTCCGGGAAGTACACCGACAAAGTCTTTCACAACCGGACAGGCAAGCTGGGGATAAGCAGCCAGAGCAGAGTTACTGTGTGCCGGTACATCTATTTCCGGAATGACTTCAATCTGCCTGTCGGCAGCATAAGCCACTATTTCCCGAATCTCCTCCTGCGTATAAAAACCACCTATTGGAGTGGGTTCTCCCCGTTTCGGGTTGCGACGTGAGTGGAAAGGTACATCGGTATGATCTACTCTCCACGCCCCTACTTCCGTCAAACGGGGATACTTCTTAATTTCAATCCGCCAGCCGTTATCGTCCGTCAGATGAAAATGAAGTTTGTTTATTTTCAGCATCGCCATACAGTCGATGATTCGCAGTACATTCTTTTTAGGAATAAAGCAACGCACCGGATCCAACAGTAATCCGCGGAAACCGAAACGGGGTTCATCCTGAATGGTCATTGCGGGAACTCTCCAATCAACATTCCGGACCGGTTGTTCCGATTCTATGGCAGCTGGCAGAAGTTGGCGGACAGATTGCAGAGCATAGAAGAAGCCCTTTGTATCCGAAGCTTTAATAAGTATCTGTTGCGGTGTAATCTCCAACAAATATGCTTCACTTTTTAAAGAAGAATCCGTCACAAAACGGACTTGTCCCTCTTCACGCCCGACATTCAAAGCCGGAGTTATTCCGGCAGCATGAGTAAACAAGTCAATAAAATTGCGGGCAATCACGGCTTGTTCCTGATTTTCTACCGCAAACACCGTTTGGGCTGAAAAGGTGAAGTTGCCACGGCCCGGCACAATCTGTGTCGGGCGTGGTACTATTGAAATTAAAGGGGATGTTAAGTTATCAGCCTGCAAAAACGCTGTCAGTGGCGAAAGCAGTATGAGAATGATTAAGATGTATTTTTTCATGGCGTATGTACATTGGTATTATTCCTTGTCTCTCTCCGGTGAGAAGCGGACAGGATCATTGTATTGCTCCTGAAGTTTCAGCATTTCTTCTTTTAGTTCTTTCACTACCGGTTCATATTCAGGTTGTCCGTAGAGATTGTGCATTTCCGACGGGTCTGCCTGCAAGTCATAGAGTTCCCACCAGTTGATATCATTATAGAAATGAATCAGTTTATAGCGGTCTGTACGTACACCGTAATGACGTTTCACCATGTGTTCAGCGGGATATTCGTAGAAATGATAGTAGAGAGCCTTCCGCCAATCTTTCGGATGTTCGCCTTTCAGCAAGGGGACGAGGGATACACCTTGTATGTCTGAAGGAATCTCTGCTCCTGCCAATTCGAGGAAGGTAGGTGCATAATCGATGTTCTGAACCATTTCGGTGATGTCGCCCCTACGGTCGAATCCTTTCGGCAGACGCATGATGAGTGGTGTACGCATGGATTCTTCGTACATGAAACGTTTGTCGAACCAACCGTGTTCGCCCATGTAGAATCCTTGGTCGGAAGTATAGACAACAAGTGTGTTATCCAGTAATCCCTTCTCTTTCAGGTAGTCGAGTACACGACCAACATTGTCGTCCAGCGACTTCACCGTCTTCATATAATCGCGCATATAACGCTGGAATTTCCAGTTGGCTAGTTCCTTGCCTTGCAGGTTCTGTTTATAGAAATCGTCTATTATTGGGGTGTAGAATTTGTCCCATGCAGCACGTTGTGCTTCATCCATACGACCAATATATTTCTCATATAAGGATTTCAGACGGGTATTTTTGTCGGGACGAAGCATTTTGAGGTCATAAATCATGTCCATGTCTTTCATAATACTCATCTCTTGTGCGGCAGCGGCAGGGCGTCCTTCGTAATTGTCAAAGAAATTGTCCGGTAGCGGGAAGGTTTTATCTTCGTACAAAGCCAGGTTGCAAGTATCTGCCAACCAATTACGGTGAATAGCCTTATGGTGAATCAAAAGACAGAAAGGTTTCTCCGGATTGCGTTTGTTTTCTATCCAGTCAATGGCATCGTCAGTGATAAGGTTCGTGATATATCCATGTTTTTGGATAGTGTCATTGTTCTGTGTGATGAAATCCGGATTGTAGTAGTCGCCTTGTCCGGGGACAATCTGCCAGTAATCAAAACCGGAAGGCAAACTTTCAAGATGCCATTTACCTACCAGTGCTGTCTGATAACCGATTTTCTGCAACAGCTTCGGAAAAGTCTGTTGCGAACTGTCGAATACGCAAGTGGTATTATCATAGAATTTATTAGCACAACTATGTTTACCCGTTATCATGCAGGCACGACTGGGACCGCTTAATGAATTGGCTACAAAACTTTGAGTAAAGCGTACACCATCGGCAGCAATACGATCGAGATTGGGTGTTTCCATGTAGCGTGTGTCATAACAGCTCATCATCTGAGCTGTGTGATCGTCTGTCATAATGTAGACGATATTCAAAGGTTTCTGTTCCACAGGCTTTTGCTTGTTTGAACAGGAAGCAAAGGAAGCTACAGCTGCTACTCCTGCTAAAGGAAAGAATAAGTTTGGTTGCAATTTTTCCATAAATACTAATTTGTATAAGATTGTGTCAGCAAAGATAGAGGACAGCCATCTATTTAACTTCCACAAATTACCATTTAATTTCCAATAATCTCCATTTCTGCATAATTGACTAATAAATAGCCGGAAGCATATCGCCTTCTAACGATAGCTTCCGGCATAAAATTCATTTCACACTATTGAAAGCTAATTGAAAGAGATAGCATTAATAAAATAACTGATTAGCCCAGACTTTTTCAGCATCAGTCTGTACATAATTCTTATTTGTATAGATACGAATCCAATCAATTTCCATTCGAGGCGTATTATCATCCGTTTCACAATTGGCAATACTTTTCAGTACATTATCCCAACCTTCAGGCGCTTTACCAGCAGCCCGTTCCGAGCTTTCAGCCAATCTCATAAAGAAGTAGAGACCGGCACTGCCACCAGCAGCAGTAGCAGGATCAGGATTAGCAGTAGCAGGAGTTCCAGCCTTGTCGAATGGCCACCTGTCAGGAGATTGTGTACGATTCACAGTCAGATTGGTTGCTCCATTAATTCCTAAATTGATTATATTTTCATCCACAAGTTCCACCCAATATATATTCCATTCATTCGCTTGAGGTATTGCTACACTCTTTGAACCTATCTCATTATCAACAGTTACAGCCTGAGTAATTACAGAACCTTGAGTGTTCTTGAGAATATCGATCTCATCTTTCGTGTTCGGAAGGGAATTTTTCTGATTTTTAAGTCCGATTGTCGGAACAAAACCAGTCCGTATTCCTCTCAAACGCGCCTTCACTTCAATTCTCATACCAGGAAAGAACCGAGTATGTTGTGGGGCAAAAATACCACCAAATTTAGAACATTGCAATGCGGCGACACCGTAATCCTTGGTAGCAGTCATGGCACCAGTCCCCTGAACATTTTTATCCACCCACATATTTAAAATACCTTCATTGGTTATATTTGTACATTTTGCATTATTCACAGCTTGTATTTTCTGTGACGGTGCATCATTAATATCAGAAAAGGCCCAAGAAATACGATGTCCGAAAGCATTAGGGGTATTATTTCCGCCACTAAAACTATTATTAATATAATGGAACTCTATCGCATTGCATAATACCCAATCTTTATCTTTCAAAGCTGAAGTGGGATGAGCGCTATTCTTATTCATAGCTATTTTATCTCCCGTAAACCAACTTTCAATTGCAGTTTTATTTTTATCAGACATAAACGGCCTATCCGGGAATTCATACACCTTCGTTATATCAAACAGATTAGGATCTCCCATAGATTCCAAATCAGTCATAGTTATAGTCAGAGTAGAATTTATCATCGGATTCGCTGGAGAATCACTCTCCAGATTCAATACCAGTTGCAAATCCCCTGTCATTTCAAAATCCTGTTTAATAGTCACAGCATCACTTTTTGCCGAAGTTCTTCCTGCAGGAATTGTTAATGTAGAAGGTAAATTTTCATACCTATCTCCTTCCCCTTCTTTCGGAGTAATTTTCATATTAAGAGGTACGGAACTTGGTTTTTCAATCTTTGCAACTAATACAAACTTACCACCTTCCATTACTACATTATCCGCATTGTTCTCCAATGATGCCATTATCCGATAATAATCGGAAACCTTAATTACCTGACTGGAGCCTTCCATCTTATAACCACGGGCAAAAGCCGTAAAGTTTATAGCAGTACTACCCGTCAGTCCGGATGCCTTTATCGGAAAATCCACCTGAATCTGTTTCTCCCCCTTCGGAAAAGTGACGATTCCATTGAACTGTTCGAATACATTCGAAGCATCCTCCGTTCCGGCTTTCGCCGTAAAGTAAATATCAAAATCTTCATTTGCTACAACCTCCTTGCCATCAGCATCCGGTTCCACATTAATATTCACTTTCAAGTGTTCTCCCATCGCAAATGCGTTGTCATTGATGCTCATCGTTAATGGCACGATTTCCGGCAGAGGGCGGTATTTCGTTTCTTCCTCACACCCAGTCAACCCCATGGTCAACAAGCATATCGGAAATATTTTATATAATATGTTCTTCATATCTTTATCTATCTAATTATCATAAATGAATTTTATTCAGTTCCCTTACTTAGTCGGCCATCCCGGATTCTGATTCAGCTCATGGTCCATCTGGATTTCATCCGGTGGTATGGGTAACAAGTAATCACGATCTTCATTAAACTTGTAGCCTTCAGGCAAGTACTCTTTCAACGGATCCATCCATCCTTCATTATCTGTCAGTACATGATTCAGTCCTTCTTTCCGCAATGTAGGCGAAAAGCTCAGATAAAGTACACCGTCTTTGCCCAGATAAGCTCCACGTCCGCGTCCTTCCACACCTTTCAACGTTCCGGCTACCCTCCAACGCATCAGGTCATCCAAACGAAAACCTTGCAGAGATAGCTCTGAGCGTCTTTCCCGACGTACCTCCTGCACTGCCGGCGGCAGGCCTTGGAAAGGGAAGTGAGGATCAGCCGCCGGAGTAACATAGGCCACACCGGCTCTTTGACGCAATGGCTTCAATGTTTTCTCTGCCACGCCATCGTTATACAGCCCCAATTCGGCGGCAGCTTCAGCATAACAAAGCAATCCTTCGGCATAGCGGAACATGACATGAGCCGTTTCACAATTGCCGGTTACATAGGTCGTATCAATGCCAAGGCGAGTATGGAACCCGGTCACGTTCTTGTAAATACCATCCCCATTCAAGCGCGGAGATGAAATATCTTTATTCTTTTCCTTTTGTTCTTCTTCGGTACCTGTCTCGTCATACGCTCTCACATTCATCAAGCTATTAGATTTGAACTTACAACCGGTATGCATCACCATGGCCAAAAGTCTTCCGTCACGATCTTTAAATACCTCATTAAAGTCCTTATACTTTTCATCGGTTGGGTCAACCGGCGTACCATCCACATTCAGAAAGTTATCCACCAAAGACTTGGATAGTCCCGAAGGCTTCACATTATCTGTTACTCCACCGCTAAGCTGTTGAGTAACGGTATTGAACACGCCATCAGCTATTGAATATTTTTTCCAAAAAGTCACTTCGCTAATGTTGGAAAGATCGTTTGAATTGAATAGCTCCGAAAAAGCGTCATCTATATTGGTAGCTTTTGGATTGGTTGCTGTCATATGCAAAGTCAGTCCGACCGGGAACAAATATTGATCTCCCCAGTTCATCACTTCCTTAAAAAACTCTTCAGAGTTATCTTCCGTTGCAAAATCAGTTCCTTTGTGATACTTCTCCCACGAACCTTCGTACAAAGCAACTCGCATAGCCAGAATCATGGCCGTTTCTCTGTTGACACGCAATCCACTGTATTTACTGCGGGAATGTAAATTAGCACGAGCCTCCGGTATCAACCCAATAGCCGCTTTCAAATCGTTCAGGATGAAACGGGCTGCATCCGCACGTTTTGTCGCCGGAATTTGCAAACCGCCCAACGTAGCATTGCCATCCCAGAAGTCATCCATAATGGGAATATTACCAAAACGTGTGAGCAGATAGAAGTGCCAATAAGCACGGAAGAAATACGCTTCCCCTCTCAATGAAAGCACTTCGTCCGTCTCGTCCACCTCGGAAACTGCGTAATAATGGAAAAAGTAATTCACCATACGCAAGTTTTTATAGCCTTTATTCCAATCGTCAGAACCACTGAATTGATTATTCTCTCCATTCAGGCGCATATCATACTTTTCCGAAAGGATATTGTCACTGTTCACCTCTTCTCCTCTGACACCAATACCATATTGAGCCGGAGCCGGTAGAGAAGTATACAAATTATTTATATAGCTCTCTACATTCTCTCTGGTTTTCAAGAAATCTTCATTGTTAGGCTGCGTATAGGGTTTACGGTCCAAATAGTCGGAACACGCCGACAACAGTAAGCCTGCAAAAACAGTCAGGATAATTATTTTATTTTTCATGATAGCGTTCCTCTTTAATTAAAATGTAAAATCAAGTCCAAACACGAAATTACGGTTCATCGGATACACCTTTCCGTTACCATTCTGATTTTGAGCCGAGGTAAGTCCCGGAGCAGCCGCGTTACTTCCGCCTGCCCACGCGTTCACCTGATTAAGGGTTTCCGGATCAAACTGATTCGGCAGTTTACTGATGGTAAACAGGTTATCGCATGTAAAGTATACTTTCAGGTTACTTAGTCCAATATTCTTCAACAATTGAGGCTTAAAAGTATAGGATACTGTCAAGTTTTTCATACGCATATATGCCGCATTCAGCATATAGCGGGTAGTATTATATCCCGTATTGGCATTCGTTGTCTGGGCATCGGTCGTCAGTCGAGGTAGATATCCATTGGGATTCTCGGGACTGAAATAATCGAGATGCTCCTTGAACCATTCTTTACCACCGAATAGGTAAGTACTGGCGGCCATCGGGAAATCTCTCTTGGCAACTCCTTGCAGCAAAGTGGATATTTCAAATCCCTTATATCCTACGTTCAGATTGATACCGAAACTGTATTTGGGAGTAGCATTACCGATAATTTTCAAATCACCATGGTCGGCCAATGTACCCTTACCCGGGTCCACTTTACCGTCACCGTCAGAATCAATGTATTTCAAGTCGCCTCGTTGCCACTTGTCGCCGGACTTAAAGAAACTAAGATCTACTTGTCTGAGGTATGCGTCCACTTCGCGATTGGACAGAAAAAGATCATTCGCTTCATATCCCCAAATCTCACCTATGTCCATTCCTTCATAATATCCTTTATTAGTTGCCAAACCGGTATGATTGTTGTATATCAACCCCTCCGGATTATTATATTTGGTGACAACAGCTTTGTAATTGAATACATTGAATCCTATGCCATAGCTAAAACCACATTTCAACTGGTCCTGCCAGTTTACAGACAATTCCCAACCACGATTACGTAAAGTAGCGTTATTGACCTTCGCACGGTCATCCGTACTAATACCTCCGAGATTCGGAATAGCTTCAGCAGGTCCAATCATGTCGCGCGTGGTACGCTGATAAATATCGGCAGTAATAGACAGTCGGTTATCCAACAACATCAAGTCGATACCTAAGTTGGCATTATCCACCTTCTCCCACGTAATATACGAACTGATCATCTTAGGCGTAGTGGCTAAAGTTCCTTTTTGAGGAGTAGCTTGCACACCGGGCAACAGCCAAGCATTGGGTGAATCGGAGGTCAAACTCTGAATCCCAAGGTAATCGTAGAGTCCCGCTCCGTTCTGATTACCCAAGCGACCGTAAGAAACACGTACTTTCAATTGAGAAACCGGCAGATTCAAAGCTTTGAAATAGTCGGTACGAGAAATGTCATAACCGGCTGAGAAAGAAGGGAACAATCCCCAGCGATTTCCCGGAGCAAAACGGGAAGAACCGTCATAACGTCCACTGAATTCCAGAAAATAAATCTCCTTGTAATTCCAATTCAGTTTAGCGTACATACCCATTGTAGCCCAATGCGTCCGGTCTTCACCTGCTAATACTTGCCCGTTAGCATTCACAAAAGAGAATATATCACTAGTCAGCAATCCGTCTTTATAAGTATAACCATTCGAATTTTCTTGCAGTTCCATCTGGAAACCCGCCATCGCCTTAAAGAAGTGGTCGCCCCAAGCATGTGTGTAGGATGACGATACGTTTGGAGACAGGTAGTAGTTGAAAGTATTACCGCGTGTATAAGAGCCCCAATTAGAGTTTTTCCAGTTCATGCCCGGATATTGATACCCCTGCTTGGTTCCCTTACTTATATCCAACGTTCCGTCAGGCTTTTCAGCAGTGGGATATCCGCGTTTGAAGTCATTGTTTTCCACATCGAAGCGTACTTTCATTTCACCTACAATATCCCAACCTTCCAGCGGAGTAATCGTAGTGGCAAACGACATCGCATCAGAAATTCTGTTCTGCACATAATGCGATTGTTTCAGATAACGGTATTCGGAATTGTCATTATATTCCGACTTTACAGGAAGATGGGTAGGAGAATTCGGAAAGCTGCTTCCGATAGTTCCATAAAAAATGGTCTGGTTAGCCATCGGACGCTTCAGTATATTCAGCGAAAGGTTATTATTGAAATTAAACTTCAACCATTTATTGGCTCGGATCTGAAACTTCGAGTTTACATTGTACTTACTCAAGTTATCGTCCACTTGATCCAGTAATCCTTCCTGGTAAATATATCCCAAACCTACGTAATAATTAAATTTATCAGAACCTCCCGTTACGCTCAGATTATGAGAATGACGGATGGAAGCTTTTTTAAAGTAGTAATCATACCAGTCGGTATTGGCATACACAGCATCTTTAGAACCTGCCCAACCGGTACCGTCCGCATTAGGTCCTATGCCCGGGAACTTTTCCGAATAAGGATTCTCCATAAAGCCCTGCATCTTTTCGATGAGCGCATCAGGAATCGAGTGTTTTACTCCATCGTTATCATCTCGTTCGTTCAGATAATTGGCAAATTCAATGGAATTCATCATTTGGGGCATATTAATAGGAGAACTGAATCCTACAGTACCACTGTATGATATACGTGTTTTTTCCTTTTTACCACTTTTGGTAGTGACGATAACCACACCATAGGCGGCACGTGCACCATAAACGGCAGCAGCAGAAGCATCTTTCAAAACACTGATGGTTTCAATGTCGGCAGGATTCACATTCTGCAAACTTTGCTCCACTCCGTCTACCAATACATAAGGTTCGCCTCCATTGATAGAACCGATACCACGAATATTGAATTTAATTTCGGCACCGGTCTCACCGCCTACCCCATTAGCAACCGCATCAGAAGAGAAGTTTAAACCGGCTACATTACCCTGAAGGGCACTCGTGAGGTCAGTAACCGGACGGTTGACAATAGCATCGGAACCTACAGTAGCCACCGCCGCCGTAATGGTGCTTCGTTTCTGTTTATCCATACCTACTACTACCACTTCATCCAAGACTTTTGTATCCTCTTTTAACGTAAATCGGTTGCCTTCTGCTTTTGTCACCTTTATTTCAAGGGGAGTAAAACCGACATAAGAAATAACCAATGTGTTACCTACTTTCCCTTTCACGGAAAAGTTACCGTCAATGTCAGTCAGCGTCCCATCTTTAGAACCTTTCACCATCACTGTGGCGCCGATAATGGTTTCACCTTTATCATCTACCACTTGTCCTTTTATCATTTGTTGCTGTGCCAACGCACTCAAAGGAAAGGATAGCAGGAGTATCAGAAACAGAATCAAAAATTTCTGTACTCGCATGAACTTCTTTTTTTCCATAATATTGTATTTGATTAATTTAGATTCTCTTTTATTCTGTCGGATTCGCATAGTATTCAAACTCTTCTTTTATGGCCTTCAACAAAGACTTATTATTGGTTACGTCAATATCCGTTGCCAAATCCCAACTCATAATACCTGCAAAGCCTTCTTCACACACATATCTCGCTTTCTTGCGAATCGTTTCTACACTGTTGAAAGTATATGTATTTCCTTTATATGTATATGTATCCTCAATCGTAGTAGCCAGACCGTCATTCACGAAATCATAATAGGCAGCAATCAGACTACCCGTAGAACCATAGAAAGGGACTCCCATCACTAGTTTATTCTTAGGAATTCCATATGTTATAGCCATTTCTCCATCTTTTACAAATTGCTCATAAGGAAAACGCATCACTGCAGGGCCATAACATTGATAAGAGATAAAATCCAGTGCATCAATAGCTTCCGGAGATATTTTAAAAGAAACCGGATGCAAAGACGCAGTGAAGTAAACATACTTTCCTAATGTAGAACGCATTTGGATAACTGTTGCACTATAATTATTAAATTCATTCGTATTTGTAGGCCATTCAAAATCAAAATCAACTCCATCAAAATCATATTGTTCGATAATCTTCTTCACCTCGGAAGCAAATCTTGTGCGAGCAGTGGCATCAGCCATCATCTTTTTCCATTCTCCACCGGCAATGCCCAAGCGCAATCTTCTATCTCCCTGTTGTCCCTGTAAAGCGGTACGTATATTATTCAAACGCCCCAGCCAGGAATGTGAATCCTTGCCAGGTTTCGTGGCATCATCGTATTTCCAGTAAGCAAGTATTTTGGAATTATTCCAATTGTCAAAGGTGATAGGATTTCTACCTGATGTACCTACTACCAGACTGCTTACAAAAGTTTCATCTAAATAACCTTTAAATTTATCTCCAATCAAAAAATCAGTACGTGTATTAGGTACTTCATTAGGGAGAGCACCTACAAAACTTATTGCAGTATTGTTTGTATCCACATAAAGTTTCGCCGTTCCCTGTTCATAAGTCAGCCCAATATAGTGCCAGCCTGTTGCCAGATCAGGAGTGGTAACGGTTGCAACCGAACTTCCAATAGACAGTTTCAAACTATTAGCTGTCGCACCCATTTGAAAAGCAATGATCGTGGAGTTTCCATCCATTTTCTTAAAGAGAAAAGCTCCGTCCACCCATTCACTTATATATATATAGGTACCAAAGGTGAATTTATTAAAGGCCCCATCAGCAGAGTGAAGTAATCCATCACCGCCATTCATAAAACTTGTTCCTTCAAATTTAACCACTCCATTACGACCTTGAAAAGTGCCTGTATGAGATACGTTTGTCATCGTCGCATCATTCAACGGCAATTCAAAAGCTACCTCACCATTTGCATAAGGACGCGCTGCCAAATAAATCAAATCTGTACAAGCACCCATACTGGCTGCCGAAATACGGTTTATTTCAAAAAAATCCCCCCGAATGTAAGAGCAATTAATGAATGATTTTACAGTAGGATCATCCGGTTCTTCCGGTTCACCAGGTTTTCCTGTGATTGCACCTTCAGGAGGAGTACCAGTTGGAACGTCTACCCATTTTGTGTCTTTACAAGCTGTCAACGTTCCAAAAAGGAAGAGACAAAGAAATAGGAATTTGTTTCTCATAAATTTAATAATTAAGATTAGCTTTATTTAATAATTGTGCTGTCCCTTTTGACAATCACGATCACAAATGTAGGCTATATTAAAGGCAAAGAATGTTCTATTTTAGCTACGATTCTTCCAAATTTGTCTAAAATCGTCCATTTCATCGATATATCTAAACATCATAGACATTGTTGGACATCTTACGAATCAAAAAAAGAAAGCGGAAGTATTCATTCCTGAATATTCCCGCCTCTTTTATATTTTATCCTAATATAACTACAACAATTTTCCTACGAAGATATATTATAGGTTTTCTATATCAGAAGATTGAAGACCCGTGTATTTGATAATTGTATCAATGGATATTCCGTCCTCCCTCATCTTTCGAGCAATTTCAATTTGCTTCTTTTGCTCTCCTTTCTCCATCCCTTTCTCCATTCCTTCCTTTATTCCTTCTCTTATCCCTTCCTTTAGCCCTTCTTTCATCCCTTCTTCAGCCGCTTTTCTCCGCATCTCTTCGTTTTTGCGCCGTTCATCCTCCTCTACGATTTGATTGACTCTATATCGATCTAATGCCTTATCATAAGCGATACGATTTTCTTCCGAAAGATCGGCAACTGCTGCCAATCTCGCCAGATGTTCAAACACTTGTTCTTTAATTGATTGATCACAACCATGAAAGCCAACAACAAGATTAGAACGACGTGAGTATAATGTTTCTTTCATCTATAAATTTTGGTAAGTTCACCTGATTTAGAGACTATTCCAGCTTTTTTTAGAAAAGATTGGGCATTCCTTTTATTAGCTGTAATTTTCTTCACTACCTCAACTCTAAGTTCTTCCCGAGTTTTTATTTTCTTTGTAGCAGTCATTATATACCTCCTTTCTTGTACAAAGATAACTATTTAAATCCATAAACATAAAAAACAATCCCAAACTTTACGGATTTATAGCCTTTTATAGTAAGCCGTCTCCCTTTCAATTCCTCCAAACAAACAAGAGAAATGTTCTATTTTTCAGATTAAGAAAGAAAACAAAACTATTGAAGATGGGAATCCGGAATTAAAAGCATCCATATTATCACATATATATGCATATTACTGCCACAATACAGCATATATTTTCAGATAATATGCGTTTTCTTTAAAGAAATAAATGATTTTCCTCGGTGAGCAATAAGCCATTCCTCGGTGAGGAACACATCCTTCCTCACCGAGAAAGCCTTCCATACTCACCGACCAAGTTATAAAAGCCCTTGGAAAAGCCCGTTTATAGGCTAGTTCATCATCACATGCGCACCAAAAAAGAATGATAAAACAAACTACATACGGGCAAACAACAAGCATATAGATAGCAATACAGAGGAATTATTTATTTTTAGACAGGAATTATCCAGGATAACAAACAATCCTACATTCTTTCATCCAAAATGCAGAGCGTTTTTTCCTTCACCACAAACAAGTGACTGATATATTAAAAACAGAAAGAATAGAATATACCCTTTTTCAGATCAGCACATTTCTAATCCCATCCTTTCAACAACCATACTCTTTCAGCGTCTGCATCAACTTCGCGCCATTGATCGGCTTCACCAGATAATCATCACAACCGGCTTTCAACGCAGCTACCCGGTCAGCATCAAAGGCATGAGCAGTCAGGGCGATAATTGGAATTTCAGCATTGAACTTCCGGATCTCCGAGGTTGCAGTACGTCCGTCCATAACAGGCATCTTCATATCCATCAGTACCAAATCCACCGGTTGGGTACGGACAATCTCAACTGCCTCCAGTCCATTCGGTGCGTGTAACAACTGGCATTTGTTTTTCAAGATAGAAGATACCAAAAAGAAGTTACTTTGTATATCTTCAACGACCAGTACTCTTTTAGGTACTTTTTTTGTTTCTTCGGAGTCAAGAATATTTTCTTTATTCGCATCCTTCTCATTGTTCCGACGTGAAGAAGTCGGTTCGCTGTTAACCGATTCGAACTGGCATGGCAAAACCGCCCAAAATAAAGACCCTTTATCAAATTCTGACTCAAAGCCTATCTCTCCTCTGCAAGCCTCAACAATGGCTTTACAAATGGACAATCCCAATCCGGTTCCCTGTGCAAATTCATCCAGTTTCTCAAAACGATGAAATACTTTATCTTTTTTATCCTCCGGTATGCCGATACCTGTATCGCGAACGTAAAGACGAATATTTTCGTCTATCTTCTCATACCCCATTTCAATAGTTCCTTTGGAGGTATATTTGATAGCATTAGTTACAAAGTTAGTGAGAATCTGCGCTAACCGGTTTTTATCCAAACGAACGGTACAAGTTTCATAAGGATTCACGGGAACTAACCGAACCTGCGGATTTACTACACGACGATGCATCGAAGCAGCTAATTCGTTGAAATAAACAGCCAAATCAAAATTTTCGTATTTCAGTTCTACCGAGCCGGCTTCTATTTTCGAAAGATCCAGTATGTCGTTAATCAGCTTCAAAAGCAACTCATTGTTGGCATTGATAATCTGAATAAATTCTTCTTTTTCTTCTTGATCTTCCGTCACCATCAATAAGTCGGAAAAACCAACGATAGCATTTAACGGTGTACGAATTTCATGGCTCATATTTGCCAGAAAGGCGGATTTCAACTTATCGGATTGTTCAGCGCGGCTCCTTGCCTTTTCAAGTTCACCAATCATGTGCTGCCGCTCGGTAACATCATCTACACGAATCACGACACCGTCAACATCTCCCTGTTCATTAAATATGGGAGTAGCAAAGACTTCTATGACATGCTTGTTATCCAGATTAAACAAGATAGACTCTACCTGACCGGATTTCCGGGCACGTTGCATCACACAATTCTCACAAGGAGTGGTGCGATTATGGGCTGTCAGATAGCAAGGTTCTCCTTTTTTGTAAGCCTCATAAGAAAGGCTTTTACTACAAAGCGAGATATTCTCCCATTGTACGATATAGTCGTTCGCAATATATGCCAATCCCGAATTAATATTGTTCAATACCAATTCATTCTGACGAATCAAATGGATCATTCTTTGTTCGCTCTCAAGAAGTTCTTTTTTCGAACGCACAACCTCTTCGTAAAGATTATCATATTTGTTTTGCCACAAAACACGTTCGGTGATATCTTGAGTTATCACCATATAATTGGTAATTTCAGACTTATCATTATGTACAAAAGAAACGGTAATCTCGAAGAATTTTATACCGGACAGATTAGTAGGAAAAAGACGGCACAAGTCATCAAAATCATATTTTGCCATGAAACGCACTGTTTCTCCTTTTCTGATCTGTTCCTTGATTTCATCAGAGAAACTGGTGTAGTTGAATAGATTATAGCCCAAAATATCCTTTTTGTCTTTTATCCCCATTGATCTCAACCGTGAATAATTGACATCTATCATGAGACCGTCCTTATCATACAATTCCAAGCCTACAGACAAGTCATTAAAGATATTATGCAATAAGTTATCAGCTATCCCATTTACCAAAGTCTGTTCCATGCAGCAAAATTTGTATAGTATTACAATATTGATTGTTTATCCAAGCAAAGTTACTTTAATATTTTGTTACATAGAAAGAAAGAGGCCTTTTAGCCTCTTTCAGTATCTTTATTTCGCATTTTGGTATAAGAAGCCTTCTGCTTTCGCTAATGTTTCCGGTTTGCCTATATCAATCAGATGCAACTTTTCTGTCAAGTAACCACCATAGTTTACTTGCCGGCAAGTGGCAAGATAGAAATCCATGATAGAGAATTTTCCATCCCATGAGGGAGAGGTCATCCATTGAAAAATGGCGGGCGAAAGTACATGGATGCCACTGAATGCATATTCTTGATAAAGGGAAGAATCATACTGAAAACCTTCCGGTTTCACTTGTTCCGTATCCTTGTTTATCCATCCGCAAAGTCTCTTATCTGTATCAAAAAGAAGATAGCGGGAGGTTTTACGTTGGCTGGCCAGTAAAGTGGCAACAGCACCGCTTCGTAAATGGTAGTCATATAATTCTTTCAGATTCACGTCTGAAAGAATATCGACATTGTGTATCAGGAAAGGCTCATCGGAGTTTTCAAAGAAAGAACGGGCTTTCTTAATTCCCCCACCGGTGTCGAGCAACAGATCGCGTTCATCGGAAATATGTATGATAAGCCCAAAATTCTCATTGGCTTCTAAGAAATCAAGTATTTGTTCGCCAAAATGATGGATATTAATCACTATTTCTGTGAATCCGGCAGCTTTCAGTTTTAAGATCACATGTTCCAACATCGGATGTCCGGCTATGGGAACCAAAGCCTTCGGCATGGTATCGGTGAGCGGCTTCAGCCGGCTACCCAAACCGGCTGCAAATATCATTGCTTTCATTCTTTCGGTTACTTTCTTCTTTAATATTTACTCTTCTTAGATTGTTGCCTCAAACGTATGTTCGATATTCTGTTCCCGATGCACCAGTTCGACTTTCACACCAAATTTCTGATTCAGGTGCTCTGCCAGATGCTGGGCAGAATAAACAGAACGATGCTGTCCGCCGGTGCAACCGAAGCAGACGGACAAATTGCTGAATCCGCGTTCCATATAACGTTGCACGGAGGCATCCACCAAAGCATAGACATGATCGAGGAAACGGAGTATTTCTCCATCTTCTTCCAAGAAAGTGATTACAGGTTCATCCAGTCCGGTGAAAGGTTTGTAACGCTCATACTTACCGGGATTATTCACGGCGCGACAGTCGAATACATAACCTCCTCCATTGCCGGTAGAGTCATCAGGAATTCCTTTCTTATAGGCAAAACTCATTACTTTGACGGTTAACTGCCGCTTTTTCAGATCGTCCGTAAATTGTTTCAGTCCGGTAAGCTCTCGCAAAACGTTACAGAGATACGGATATTCCGGATATTCTTCTTTCAACAATTCACGCAGGTTTTCGATGGCATAAGGAACACTTTGGATAAAATGCGGTTTCTTTTCAAAGTAACCACGGAAACCATAAGCTCCCAGCACTTGCAGCGTACGGAAAAGGACAAAGTGACGAAGCTGGCTATAAAAATAGGATTCGTCAATCGGTTGGTATTTGCGAAGAGCTTCCATATACTCTTGCAGCAGTTCTTTACGAAGACTATCGGGATATTTCGCTTTCGCTTGCCACAGGAAAGAGGCTATGTCATAATAGAACGGGCCTTTGCGTCCTCCTTGAAAGTCAATAAACCACGGTTCGCCGTCTTTTATCATCACATTACGGCTCTGAAAATCACGATACATAAAAGTAGCGGAAGAACTACGAAGCAAGACATCACTCATTTTCTGGAAATCATCTTCCAGTTTATCCTCCTGAAACTCCATACCGGTAGCTTTCAGGAAGCAATATTTAAAGTAATTCAAATCCCACAAAATGGAACGTTGATTGAACTCCGGTTGAGGATAACAACGGGAAAAATCAAATCCATCGGCCCCGGCAAACTGAATAGCAGGAAGCAGACGAATCGTTTTGCGGAGCAACTCTTTCTCCTCTTCTGAAAAGACACTGGTAGCACGTCCTTTCTCTATGGCATGAAACAATAGAGCATCTCCCAAATCTTCCTGCAAATAATAGGTTTTATCTTCCGAGACAATGCGAACTTCGGGAACAGGCAGACCGCACTTACGGAAGTGCCCCGCCATATAAAGAAATGCTTCATTCTCATCTATTGAAGCCCCGTAGACTCCAATCAACGGCTGAATACCCGTCAACCGAAAATAACGACGGTTGGAACCGGAAGACGGTAATTCTGTTATGTTTTCAGCGGGAACGCCCGTATATGACTGATAAAGTTTCTGTAGTTCTTCAGTAATCATAGTCGTATATTTTCGAGCAAAGATAGAGAATCTAGTTAAATAATACTATCTTCCCGCTGATAAAAACCGCCTACTTTACCTAATCTGCTGTGTACAGGCCTTTACTTCCAATAAGCCGGTTATTTAAAATAGTTGTTGGAATGGCTCCCTATGAATATAAGATGAAGAATTAGCAAATCTCATTGTATTCAAAGATTTTCAGTGCAGAGATTAAAGATTTTCAGTACAGAAATTTATAATAGTTTATGCAGTCGAGTAGTCATCTCTTTATAAGGTGACGATAGTCATTTTGTAAAGTGACAAATAGCACCCTATAAGATGACTATTATCCCATTACAAGGGGACAAACTATTCTTAAAAGGTCGGAAAGCTTTAAAGATACAAAATTAAATAGAGAAAAGCAAGTAAATACCACTCTCTTACTTGAAGGAATGCAAAATAAGTTTGCTTTTCAACCAATATTCATCCGAATGTATTATCTTTGTTTTAGTTTAACTGACCTAATCTCATGAGAAGAAAGACCTTTTTACTACTATGCATCGCATTT
This sequence comes from Bacteroides sp. D2, assembly GCF_025147085.1. NCBI lineage: Bacteria > Pseudomonadati > Bacteroidota > Bacteroidia > Bacteroidales > Bacteroidaceae > Bacteroides > Bacteroides sp. D2. Next base: position 6,326,959 of record NZ_CP102261.1, read on the forward strand.
ATCACACTGTTTATCGGCGTTTCCCCTCTTCAAGCCGGTCATTATTACTATAAGCAAATCTCACTAAAAGATGGCCTTCCTTCCACCGTGAGATGTATTTTAACGGACAAACAAGGTTTTGTATGGATTGGAACCCGCTCCGGACTGGGACGATATGACGGACATGAACTTAAAAAGTATGTCCATCAGTCAAACAACCCTCATTCCATTCCTCACAATTTAATCTACCAGCTGATAGAAGATGTACAAAACAATATATGGATTCTGACAGATAAGGGAGTGGCACGTTATCAGCGGCAAAGCGATGACTTTCTTATACCGACTGATGAAACAGGAAATAATATCATCGCCCATTCCGTCTGCCTGACTGATGATGGAGTGTTATTCGGTTCGAAAAATAAAATCTTTTTCTATAATTATCAGGATGCCACTTTCCGCCTCCTGCAAACGTTTGACCTAGAGCCCAATTATAATGTGACTCTGCTAAGTCTATGGGATAAACGAACATTACTTTGTTGTAGTCGCTGGCAAGGACTACTCCTGCTTGACCTGAATACCGGAAAATGCCGCCGTCCTCCTTTCGATTGCGGAAAGGAAATAATGAACGTACTCATAGACTCACAAAAAAGAATCTGGGTAGCCCCTTACAACGGAGGGCTGAACTGCCTGACACACGACGGTAAACTACTGGCTACATATACTACCCACAACTCTTCTCTAAGTAACAATGTTGTACTAAGTCTCGCCGAACGGGAAGGAGAAATCTGGATTGGAACAGACGGAGGAGGCATTAATATTCTCGACCCGGAAACCGGACATTTTTCTCTGCTGGAACATGTGCCCGGAAGTGACAACTATTCACTTCCCGCCAACTCTATCTTATGCCTATACAACGACTACAACAACAATATATGGGCAGGCAGCATCCGCAACGGACTAATCAGCATCCGGGAAGTTTCCATGAAAACATATACAGACGTACCACCCGGCAACGACCGGGGACTTAGCAACAATACCGTTCTAAGTCTTTTCCAGGAATCTCAAGATCAAATCTGGGTAGGCACGGACGGAGGAGGTATCAACAACTTTAATCCGCTCACAGAGAAATTTACTCATTATCCCTCAACCTGGGAAGACAAAGTTGCCTCTATCTGTCAGTTTACTCCCGGTAAATTATTAATTTCTATTTTCTCACAAGGAGTATTTATTTTCAATCCGGCAACTGGAGAAAAACAACCTTTCACCATTGTCGACGCTGAAACAACAGCACTCTTATGCAATCGAGGCAAGGCTGTAAATCTACTCCGGAACACTCATCACAGCATTCTGTTCCTTGGAGAACATATCTATATATATGATTTGAATACACGTACTTTCAGTACCGCTATAGAACAGGAAGAACAAGATATTATCGGTGCTCTCCTGCCAATCGGCAATTATAGGAACACCACTTATCTAAATGATACGAAGCACATATATGAACTGGACAACCATACAAACCGGCTGAAAGCCCTATACAGATGCTGGAAAGACACGACCATCAACTCCGTTTCAAGAGACGAAGAGGGAAACTTCTGGATTGGGAACAATTACGGATTGGTACACTACAATCCCGCCACCAAAATACAGACTCCGATCCCGACCTCTCTATTTAGTGAAATCACTTTGATCGTATGCGACCAGCAAGGAAAAGTATGGATAGGAGCTGACAGCATGCTTTTCGCTTGGCTTATCAAAGAAAAAAAGTTCGTTCTATTCGGCGAATCAGACGGCGTAATCCAGAACGAATATCTTTCCAAACCCCGCCTGTTAAGTATGCAGGGAGACGTCTATATGGGTGGAGTAAAAGGTTTACTGCACATTAACTGCAAAATACCATTAACAACTTCTGAACTTCCCCAACTCCAATTATCCGATGTCATCATCAATGGAGAATCCGTGAATAACGAATTAACCAATCGACCAACAGGGATCTCCGCTCCCTGGAACAGTAATATCACTATCCGGATCATGTCGAAAGAGAAGGACATTTTCCGACAGAAAGTGTACAGATACCAGATAGAAGGGCTGAATGACCAGCAAATCGAATCGTACAATCCCGAACTGGCTATACGTTCACTTCCTCCGGGAAGTTATAAGATTATGGCTTCATGTACAGCTAAAGATGGCAGTTGGATTCCCAGTCAGGAAGTACTGGAACTAACCATTCTCCCTCCCTGGTATCGGACATGGTGGTTTATTCTTAGCTGTACCGTTCTTACTGCTGCCGCTATTATTGAAACTTTCCGAAGAACTCTAAAGCGTAAGGAAGAAAAACTGAAATGGGCAATGAAGGAACATGAACAACAGGTATATGAAGAAAAAGTACGTTTCCTTATTAATATCAGTCATGAGCTGCGCACACCTTTAACGCTCATACACGCACCGCTTAGCCGGATACTGAAATCGCTTTCTGCCGAAGATACACAATATTTACCTATAAAAGCAATCTATCGCCAGTCACAGCGAATGAAAAACCTTATTAATATGGTACTCGATGTACGCAAAATGGAGGTTGGGGAAAGTAAATTGCAGATACAGCCGTATGCTCTCAATCAATGGATTGAACATGTATCCCAAGATTTCGTCAGCGAAGGTGAAGCTAAAAACGTCCGTATCCGCTATCAGCTTGACCCACAGGTCAATACTGTAAGTTTCGATAAAGATAAGTGTGAGATTATTCTAAGCAATCTGCTTATCAATGCCTTGAAACACAGTCCACAAGATGCAGAAATAACAATTACATCGGAGTTGCTTTCCGAGAAAAATAGCGTACGTATCTCCATCATTGACCGGGGAAACGGATTGAAACAAGTAAATACACAAAAACTCTTCACCCGTTTCTATCAAGGTACAGGAGAGCAAAGCGGCACAGGTATCGGATTATCTTATTCCAGGATTCTGGTAGAACTACACGGAGGCTCCATCGGTGCACGGGATAATCAGGAAGCTGGTGCAACATTCTTCTTTGAACTACCCTTGAGACAACAATCGGAAGAGATCGTCTGTCAGCCGAAGGCATATCTGAACGAATTGATGAACGATGATAGCAAAGAACAGTTACCGGAGGAAAATACGTTCGATACGAGTCCTTACAGTATTCTAGTGGTGGATGACAATCCGGATTTGACGGATTTTCTGAAAAAGTCACTGGGAGAATATTTCAAACGGGTAGTGATTGCTTCCGATGGTGTGGAAGCCCTTCAACTGACCAGAAATCATGCTCCGGATATTATCGTCAGTGACGTGATGATGCCGAGAATGAATGGATATGAACTTTGCAAAAATATAAAGGAAGATATTACGATCAGTCACATTCCTATCATTCTGCTGACAGCAAGAGATGATAAACAAAGTCAGTTGAGTGGCTACAAGAATGGGGCGGACGCTTATCTGACTAAGCCCTTTGAGATAGAAATGCTAATGGAAATCATTCGCAACCGATTGAAAAACCGCGAATCTATCAAGAAAAGATATTTGAATACAGGATTAGTCCCTGCGCCGGAAGAGAGCACTTTCAGCCAAGCAGATGAAACATTTCTGCTGAAACTGAATAAAATTATTCAGGAACATCTGGATAGCAGCAATCTGGACGTCACTTTTATCTGCAAGGAGATAGGTATGAGCCGGGCTTCCCTTTACAATAAGCTAAAAGCTCTGACCGATATGGGAGCCAATGATTACATTAATAAATTCCGGATGGAGAAAGCGATCACATTAATCACCAGTACGGACATGTCGTTCACGGAAATTGCCGAGAAGGTCGGCTTCACTACTTCACGCTATTTCAGTACGGCTTTCAAACAATATACAGGAGAAACGCCAACTCAATATAAGGAGAAGAGAAAACAGGAACGGAAAAAAGAGTAATGAGCAGCTACCCGAAAAAACAAATATTCTTTAGGCACGGAATTCTAAGACCTGAGCAAATAATCCGTGCCTAAAAATTTTAATATACTGCAAGTTTCATTACTTACTTAACCATTGACTTTTTTATAGTCTTCCAGAAACTTCTTCAATCCCGAATCCGTCAACGGATGATTCAATAAACCCTTGATAGCACTCAACGGACAAGTAGCAACGTCTGCTCCCACTTCCACACATTCGATAATATGTTTCGTATTGCGGATAGAAGCAGCGAGCACTTGTGTCTTGTAATCATAGGTACGATACATACGTACAATATCTCCCACAAGCCCTACTCCATCTTCACAAATATCGTCCAGACGACCGACAAAAGGCGAAACATAGGTAGCTCCGGCTTTAGCTGCCAGTAATGCCTGTCCTACTGAAAAGACTAATGTACAGTTAGTACGGATTCCCTTTTCCGTGAAATGTTTGATCGCTTTAATGCCATCGGCAATACAGGGGACTTTTACTACAATATGCGGATTGAGCGCGGCAAGTTCTTCACCTTCACGAATCATTCCTTCATAATCGGTTGCTATCACTTCGGCACTGACATCTCCGTTGACAATCTTACATATCTTGATATAATGTTCACGCTGATTCTGCGTTCCTTTGATACCTTCTTTCGCCATCAGCGAAGGGTTGGTAGTCACTCCGTCAAGTACTCCGAGGTCATAAGCCTCCTGAATTTGCTCCAAATTAGCTGTGTCAATAAAAAATTTCATACTCTTAATTTTTAATAGTTAACGATCTAATAGTCAAAGATAATAATTTATTTCCATTCATCTCTGATTATGCAATCGTTATTGACGAATCAAGATATACATCCTGAATAGTATTCAATAATTCCACCCCTTCGTTCATTGGTTTCTGGAACGCTTTACGTCCGCTAATCAATCCCATACCTCCTGCACGTTTGTTGACTACAGCTGTAATGACTGCATCACGCAAATCGGAAGAACCGTGAGATTCTCCACCGGAGTTAATCAAACCAACGCGTCCCATATAGCCGTTGGCTACCTGGTAGCGGCAAAGGTCAATCGGATGTTCGGAAGCAAGTTCGGTATACATACGCTCGTCGATCTTTCCGAAACCGATAGCTTTGAAGCCACCATTATTAGTCGGAAGTTTCTGTTTCACAATATCAGCTTTGATAGTCACTCCCAAACGGTCGGCCTGTCCTGTCAGGTCGGCGGCAGCATGATAATCGACAGCACCTTTCTTGAAATCATTATTGCGCAGGTAACACCAAAGAATGGTTGCCATCCCCAGTTCGTGAGCATATTCAAAAGCTTCGGCTATCTCCACGAGCTGACGGCGACTCTGTTCCGAACCGAAATAGATAGTGGCGCCTACCGCTACTGCTCCCATATTCCAGGCTTCTTTAACGGTACCAAACAATACTTGGTCGAAACTGTTAGGATAAGAAAGTAATTCATTGTGATTCAACTTAACGATAAAAGGTATTTTATGGGCATATTTACGTGCTACGGATCCAAGAATCCCAAAGGTAGAAGCTACTCCATTACAGCCTCCTTCAATAGCCAGTTTTACGATATTTTCCGGATCGAAATAGATCGGATTGGGGGCAAACGATGCTCCGGCAGTATGTTCGATGTCCTGATCGACAGGAAGTATAGACACATAACCGGTATTTGCCAGGCGGCCATGTCCCAACAACGTTTGCAGACTGTTCAATACTCTGATGCTCCGGTCCGAATCAATCCAGATTTTATCTATTGTATCGGGAGACGGAACATGAATCAATGATTTATCAATGGTTTCGCAAGTGTGGTCCAGGTAATAACAGGCCTTATCTCTTAATAATTCTACTACTTTACTCATAACTTCTTTTTTTAATGTGTAACTTTTCTATTTTTTCTTTCCCTGATTGGCTACTGCTTCCATCAGTTTTTTGATCTCTTCCGGGTTTCCCAGGAAATAGTCATTAGCAACGTTCAGGTTTTCATCAAACTCAAATACGTAAGGCACAGCCGTAGGTAGATTCAGCTTGACAATATCTTCATCGGAGATGTTTTTTAGATGCTTGATGATGCCTCTCAAACTATTGCCATGAGCGACCACCAACAGCGTATGAGCTGTTTTCAGACTAGGAAATATATCACTTTCCCAATAAGGCATAATACGTTCAATGGTATCTTTCAACGATTCAGTACGAGGCAACTCCGCATCGGGTACTTCATGATAACGGTAATCAAAACGGGGATTTCTCAAATCACTTTCTGAAAGAGGATGGGGAGCTATATCATAGCTACGACGCCACACTAGCACTTGTTCTTCTCCATATTTCTCGGCAGTCTCGGCTTTATTCAATCCCTGCAATTCACCATAATGCTTTTCATTCAAGCGCCAGCTTTTCTCTACAGGTATCCAGTCCAGATTCATCTTATCGAGAACACAGTTCAAGGTTTTCACCGCACGCTTCAAATAGGAAGTATAAGCCTTATCAAAATTGAAACCATATTCTTTCAATGTCTCTCCGGCTTTTTCAGCTTCGGCAACTCCCTTTTCTGTCAGATCTACATCTGTCCAGCCCGTAAAACGATTTTCTTTATTCCATGCACTCTCTCCGTGACGAAGTAATACTATCTTTTTCATTTCTAAAATTCTCCTTTCTTCTTTTTATATATACAACAGATTGTTTCTTCACAAAGTTCACTAGAAAATAAATAGTTGTCAATACCCAGAAATAATGATTCTTTCTACAAAGAAGCGGGATGCAGTAATCAGGGATATAAAAAAATACCCTCCTCTAATTCTAAGCTTGCATTATGGATGATGATTCATCAAAGCAAGGTTATCATTAGAGAAGAGTAAGTCTGTAAAAGTAAAAAGAGAGAGTTTATATATACAAGAAAATCTGTTCTACTTTTCTATTTTTTTCTATTCTTCGTTTTCCTCAAAGCTATTTATCAGAAGACCGCGTATCAGCATCTTTTCCATAATATCCTTCTTTTATTTTCTGAACGTTGCGCAGCAATGCCGCATAATGCCGGTAATTGAGATCTCCCTCCTTAGAAGCAGCAAGTTGCTCTTTTACTGACTCTTCAATCTTATCTAAATGCTGTTCTACAAAAAGCTGAATATCAGAACGGCTGATTGCCAGATTTGCATTGGCACCATCTTTGCTACTAGGTTTAATCATTCCTTCGACAAACCCCAGATAAGTCCGGTGCAACTGACGGCGGAAATTATTCTCCAGTTCATTGGGATCATTCAACGGTTTCCATATTGCAGTAAATACATCGTTCAAATAATCATCGAGTGCATACGATTCCGAAGAACACAATGAGGTTGAGTAAATATTATACAACATTCCCGGTGCAAGTAGCAAAGCTACAACAGAGCTTTGGCGGTCACGAATCTCATCCACCGGTTTGACTCCGGTACGACTCACCACTTCATCAGGGTAGAGCCAGAGTGGAGCTACAAACAAATTGCGTCCCAACCATTCAACAGCTTCTTTCTGCAAACTGCGTGGCAGATAATCATGCACTTTGAGATCCGGCAAATTATTGGTATAGCGTCCTCCTATGTTCTTCTGCACTTGCAGGGTATACTTCAGATGTTGGGCACGAACCGAATTATAAATGGTGGTTAAGTCAGTGTACTCTCCGTCAGGCTGTGCTGTCCAGGTCAGTATGTTTTCCATCACTCTTTTCAGGTTCTTTATACCATATTCATTGGCTTTCATATTATTGTCGCCCAAGTCCTCACTCTGGCTACGGGGATCAAATCCCTTTCCTTCATCACCAACAAACCACAAGCGATGATCTCCCCGCAGTTTTTTGGTTACTTCGGCACGTAATACGTCTTTTTCTTTATAAGGATCCTTAAATTCCGGACGATAGCGATATCCCCATTGGATAGCCCATTTGTCATAAACACCGATACGAGGGAACAATCCTTTTTCGGAAATCCGATCTTCCGGTTGGGCTACATAATTAAACCGCGCATAATCCATGATTGATACCGTATGACCATTGGCTTCTACCCAAGCTTTATCACGCAGTTTCTCTACCGGAGTAGCCGAACTGGCTGCCATATTGTGCCGTAAGCCGATACTATGCCCCACTTCATGTGAAGAGACAAACTGAATCAGACTGCCCATTAATTTGTCGTCAAAAGTCATCGTGCGTGCGCGCTTATCCAGTGGCCCGCACTGCACCATATACCACTTTTTGAGTAAGTTCATTACGTTGTGATACCAACAAATATGACTTTCCATAATTTCTCCACTACGCGGATCGACAATACGCGGACCGTAAGCATTCTCCGTTTCGGAGGGTAGATAACGTATCACACTATAACGCGCATCGTCCAAACTCATATTGGGATCGTTCGGCCATTCTTTAGCTATTATAGCGTTCTTGAATCCGGCAGCTTCAAATGCTGTATTCCAGTCTTCGACACCTGCTTTAAGATAAGGTATCCACTTCTTCGGTGTTGCCGGATCAATGTAGTAGATAATGGGATTTTTCGGTTCGGAGAGTTGTCCCCGACGGTAACGTTCCGGATCTTTCGGTTCCAACCGATAGCGCTGGATGATGGCTCCACGATCGGTAGTCTGCTGGTCGTCCGAAAATTCGGTCAACGAGTTTTGGAAAAATCCCACCCGGTCATCGGCAAACCGTGGCTGCATCGGTTCTTTGGGTAACATCACGATGCTTGTATTCAGTTTCACAGTCACCGAACCAGTCTGTGCAGCCGGTAGTCTACCAGCACTAATACTATAAGTACGCAAAGTCACTGTCTCCACGTTGATAGGATAGGTTTTTATCGTATCCATAAATGTGCGGTCCTGGGCTAAAGTACCGATGCCAAGAATGGAACGGTCGCTTGAGGTAAAGCCACACAATTTATTATCACCTAAAAAAAGTTTTGATACATCAATGAGCTGTGCCTGAGTCTCCGGATTTCTACCGATTACATCAAACTTATAGATTACAGGATCTACAGTCGATTGTTTCAATGCCTCGGCAATGTTATCACCCGGACGGGCAAACTGTGATTGCACATATTCGCGTAAAAAGAGAGTCTTATCATCATGCTGTTCCCAATAAACAACACTCCGGTTCACCTCTTCTCCGCTAAGCATTTTGAAACCCTGTGGCACTGCTTTAAACCGGGTCACAGCCAACAACAACCGTCCTAAAAGAGTATCCGGCACTTCAAAATACCAGTTATCTTTGATGTGGCGTACCGTAAACATACCCTCACATTCACTTCCTCCATCTTTCAACAGTTTTTCATAAGCCGTTACTTTCTTAACAGTGTCTTTCTTGACCGTATCTTCCTGTGCTACCAGTTTCTTCTTTCCACTTTCCAGAAGAGATATACCACTGGCACGAGCTCCCACACCTTGCAAGGACAGGAACGCCAACACAGCCATCATCAAAATCTTTCGCATAGTTTTCTCTTTATTTTTTTCATTCGTTAGTGTTCATTGTCAGGTTCGGATTTTTTTCACGGGCAGCCAACGGGAATGGAATGATATACAACCGTGAATCCGGCTTCAACGTATATGTCTTTTTCTCGACATCCGTAGATACCAGCGGGAAAGTACGGGTGATTGTCTTTGCGTAATCAGCTTCCGTATTGTATCGTTTCAAATCCCAGAAGCGACTAAATCCGGAGATTAACTCCTTACGGCGCTCATCAATGATTGCCTGCACCATCGCACGTTCGGTAGCAGGTTCCGGCAATACAGCTTCGGCTCCCTTGATTCGTTTTTCACGCAACTGATTCAATGTTTGGACAGCTCCCGGTATATCTTTCAGCCGTGCTTTCGCTTCTGCCAGAATCAGGTAAACTTCGGCAGTACGCATTCCCACAGACATAGGCTGAAACTTAGAATAAGTAATCGAAGTATTCCACAAAGCAGCTCCTGAACCTTCGTCAAAGTAGTATATACTGTTGTCACTCGTTTTAAAGAATTGGTTCAAACGTTCATCATTCTGCCCGAAAAGTTGTACCATCTCCGGGCTAAGCATACCATAACAAAAGGCCAAAACTTCAGTAGGACCACCCATATAAGCATAGTTCAGCACTTCCGGGTTACCGCCTTTGGCATAAGTAGTAACCTTAGTCGGACCTCCTTTAGCTCCCAAATCAATATAATCAATCAGGGTATTATTCAACTTCAATGATTCTTCGGCAGCTTCTTTTGCTTTTTTCCAATCTCGATGGAACAGATAAACACGGGCAGCCAACGCATATCCAAAAGCTTTTGACGGATGATATACATTCACCGGCTCTTCCTGTAAATAAGGAAGCGCTTCTTCTATATCCTTAATAATAAAATCGTATACTTGAGCAACCGTAGATTTGGTTGGAGTAGCCTCCAAATCATATTTATCAATGATAGCAACTCCACCGTCAGTGGCTGCAGTTTCCGGATTATATGCTTTCGCAAATGTATTTATCAGAATAAAGTGATCCCAGGCACGCATGATCTTTGCTTCCGCTTTTGCCAATTCCTTAACATCTTTATCACCCAGACTAGCATCAACCAATGAAATTACGATATTTGACCGTAGGATATATGTATAACAATTTTCATATAAATTGTTATCACTTAGCTCTTTCCGGTTAGCTGCCTCATTAAAAGTCATGTTAATACCATCCCATGAAATAAATTCATTACCTATGATATTCGATTCTTTCGACCAGACATTATCGCTCAACAAGGCAAAAGCTGCCGGATGGTAGGCCCGGTTGGGCAGGGCTATCAATTCATAATAAGTATCAGTAGAATCCACCGTTTTCTTGCCTGTAGGAGTAATATCCACATAGTCTTCACAGGCTGCAAAACCCAATATGAGAATAACTGGCAATATATAAAGTAATTTACGCATATCTTATATCTTTTAAATGGTTAGAAACTTGTTGATAATCCGATGGAGTAAGTCTTAGGAGAAGCGATGCCACGTGTACCGTCATTCATTCCATAGCTTTCCGGATCAATATCACTTCCTGCCTTACACCAGGTAAACAGATTATTTACCTGCACTTTCACTTTCAGAGAAGAGAGGCGGAGGTACTGGCAAACCATAAACGGCAAGTTATATCCTACACTCAAACTACGCAATTTCACATAACCTGCATCTTTCACATTGATGTCACCAAATTGCCACCAATCCTGGAAAGTTGTTGCATAAGTTTTTACCTGTGCCGGTATATCGAGGTACATACGTACCTGTGCATTCGAATCATCCGCAGTCCAACGGTTGGCAATTCCTTTCAAGGTTTGAGTACCTAACTGGTCATCCATTTTTAATACACTGTTACGCAGTTTATTACCACCAGCATACACAAAGAATGCATTCAAATCAAAATTCTTATAGTTGAATCTTAACCCTACTGACCCGCTGAATTTCGGAGTCAGCGAACCAAGGTTCACCAAGTCATCAGTACCTTTGAGCGAAGAACCAGAAGTGATACTGGCTACCGTACCATCTTCATTGAATTTCACCAGATCATTTCCATCTTTGTCCACTGCTACCGGATATCCATTCTCCATACGATCTATACGGTAAGCCCATAACGTATTATAACTAGTACCTTCCATAAAATAGTTCAGCGGACTCTTTATAAAGAGGCTCGCATTGTCGGATTCACTATGATCCACCTTCAACATTTTGTTCTTATTATGGTCAAAGTTAAAATCTACAGCGAAGTTCCAGTCTTTCTTACGTATGATATTGGCTGAAAGGGAAAGCTCTACACCACGATTACGCATCTCACCATTATTTACTACACGTGAGCCAGCTCCTAAAGTCGGATCCATATATCGGCGTACCAACAAATCAGATGAGTGACGATTATAATACTCCAGAGTTCCACTTATCAGATTCTTGAAAAGACGGAAATCTAATCCTATATTGTAAGTAGCCGTTTTCTCCCAGCGAAGCTTCGGATTCGGCAGATCATCATCCTCGTAAGTCAAATAAGTCGTTTTGATGGGATTGCTCTGTGTTTTTTTCTTTACAACAAAATAGGTAGTCGAAGCTTGATCTACATTACCGTTAATACCGTACGTCATACGTAGTTTAAGGTAATCCAGCCAGGAAATCTCTTTCATGAATGATTCTTCCGACAGAATCCAAGACGCACCGACTGACCACAAAGGATGGCGCTGATTACGTATATCGAGCCCGAACAAATCGGCTTGATCCCAACGAATACTTCCGGAAAGATTATAACGTGACAGATAAGAGTATCCTGCATTTGCATAAAAAGACGCATAACGATGGCGTGACTCGTGCAAAGTAGCAGACAGCCCCGATAAAGTAATCGTTCTGTCAGAAAGAGCACTGGTTCCTACACCGTCACGATAGGCTTGCCAATTCATAAAATCAGAAGTTAATGTCTGCGGATCGTAGCCATACAACAATTGGCGGGCAGGTGTCGGAATCTTATTTTCACGAAATTCCAGACCGGCAATGGCAGTTACTGCATGGTCCTTCCAAGTTTTATCAAAGTCTATTTGGTTTCGTACCGTGTAACGCTTACTTTCAACTTCTGTCTGAGAAAAACGTCCCCCTTGCGGCAATTGTGCTTTTCCATTTGTATCAACCATACTGTTATGTAGCATACGCATTGCATAAGTATTTTCCGACTCAAATAGTTCACTCTTACCTTTATTCCATTCATATTGATACATGAAGTTGTATTTGAACATTTTCAGGAAACGAGCCTGTAAACTTACAAACGGACGAATACTAACATCATGTGACTTTGTTATGCTTTCCTCCAATGCATCAAGTACATTGAAACCAAACGTTCTATAAGGTGAGACACCTTCAGCTTTTCTTACAACACTCCCATTATAGGAAGGATATGCACCTACATTCACATAAGGAGAAGTATAATGGTTACCGTCGGCATCCAATATCCGCTCATATCGTTGTTGCAGGGTATAGCTGGTATAACTGCTATTCGGAGTATGACTACGTCCCATACGTACGTCCACTCCGGCATTCAGATTCAACCAGTTTGTGACCGCATAATTCGATTTATAGTACAAAGAAATTTTATTGCTTTTACCGCTAATAACGCGCTGACTATCCTTTTCATAATTGAAAGAAAGGAAATGATTGCTATTTCCGGCTTTCTGTGATACAGTTACATTATAGCGCTGGGTTATAGCCGTACGCCAAGCATTATCACGATATTCCTTATAATAATCATTATTACGCCATTGTCCCAACGTAGCATTTACTTCACTACTGGTAATATCTCCATTGGCCTGATCCAGATAGAGTTGGAACAAGGGATTATAATAATTGTACTGAAAAGAAGATAAAAAATTCGCCGCACTTCCTTTTTCCGCTACATTAGCATCAAAAACAGCTGTTTGATAATCAATAATATCACTTGTTGAAGCTAAGTTCAAGCTCTTGAAACTTGGTTTGGTAGTGATAAACCAGTCTGCATTAATACTCACGTGCGCACCTTCTTTCTGAGCTTGTTTCGTGGTCACTACAATAACACCATTGGCTGCCAAAGCACCATAAATACTAGCAGCGGCAGCATCTTTCAAGACTGTGATACTTTCCACATTATAAGGATTTATCTCGCTCAAGCTTAAATTGGTTGGCATATCGTCCACAACGATCAGCGGATTTGTTCCTACGTCATCCGAGAACGTACCTACTCCACGAAGAATAGGACTCATATCACCCGTATTCGGATTAATATTCATACGCAAACCTGCTATCTGCCCTTCCAGAGATGAGGCCAGGTCACTGTGCATCTGTCTGTTCAGTTGTTCGGAATCAACGAAACCGAAAGCTGCAGTAGAACGTTCACGGCTAATACGCTGATAGCCCGTCACCACAACATCCCCCAATTGTTGCTTGTCCTCATGCATTATCACCCGGACATTGTTACGGTCTTTAACAGAAACCTTTTCCGACTGCATACCGACGAAAGACACTTCTAATGTATGTACATCTACCGGAACTTTACAAGTAAAGTTTCCCTCTGCATCTGCAATAGCACCAAAAGGACTATTGAGCACTTTGATATTTGCTCCCGGCAAAGGATTACCACCCTCATCCACTACCTGTCCCCCAACATTTCTGAACTTACCTGAAGCAGTTGTCGAAGTAGCTTTCACTTTACGGACAGTGATGAAATTTTGTTTCACATCATACTCAAAAGGCTTTCCTTCCAGAATCTTCTGAAGTGCTGCAAAAGGAGCCATCTGATATATACTCACAGTTACACGATAGGGTGCAACGTCTTCACTGGGAAAATTCACCTTATAACCAGATACATTGCTGAACTGTTTCAAGGCTGAACCGAGCGGTTCGTTTTTCATCTCTAAAGAAATCTGCCTGTTTTCTGCATTCTGCGCCCATCCTTGCAAGTTTGTTGCTGTAAATACCAGCAATAGAAAGGCAGTTTTCATCCACACAAGCTTTCTTTTAATTCTTTTTTCTAATAATGTAATTTGTTGCTTTTTCATAAGAGTTGTATTTGTATAGTTAAATCTGCTTGATTGTAATGGTCCCGTCCTGATAGTCCACCTGCACTTTCTCCAACTTATTCAGCAGTTCCAATGCTTCATCCAAATGGGTATTTTTATTAGCCCAGAAGTTCAACCTGATATGGTACAGTTCGCACCGCTCAAAATCGATATTCACATTATACCATCTTCCCAAAGCACCCATGATTTCTTCCAACGGCACATCCTCAAAGTAGAACATTCCCTCTGTCCAGGCTGTATATGTAGCGATATTCACTTCTGATACTTTTTCCTCTCCGGTTTCCGTATAGGTCAAATCCTGTCCCGGACGTAATGTTACCGACTTATTGTTAGCTGTGTTTGTGACCTGCACCTTACCATTCACCAAAGTTACATGACGATCTTCAACACTATAGGAACGCACGTTGAATTTAGTTCCCAGCACCATGGTATTCATGCCATTAGCACATACAATAAACGGATGTTCGGCATCTTTTGCCACTTCAAAGCAAGCCTCCCCTTCTAGTTCCACACGTCGTTCTTTTCCATTAAATGCCACAGGGTAGCGCAAACGACTTTCAGCATTGAGCCATACCTTAGTCCCATCAGCCAGTACCAGCAGAAAATCTTTTCCACGTGGTGTAGTCAAAGTCTGACAGCATACAGTGTCTGCCGAGACAGTTTTCCAGTCTTTCACATCCATCACACTGTCTGTCAACAACTGCTGTTCACTACGACCATCCATTTGTAGGACCACATGTTCATCATTGTTGTTCGCAGCAAAAAAACGTATCGGCTGTTCTACAGGTAAAGAAGTGGAAGGAAGCAAAGAAGGAATCAGAAAAGCCAGTATCAAGACAGCTGCAGCAGAAGAAGCAATTGCCAAGATACGCATTTTCTTTCTGTACTTGCGTTTCCGTTGCAGATTCTCACGTATCACAGCTTCCTTACAAGCCATTAATTCCAAGAAAAGTTCTTTATTTTCAGGTATACCTATCCACTGAAGAAATTCATCAGTTTCTCTTAATTGTGGATGTTGTATGGCACGAAGTGCATAATCTAATTTTTTATCTGAATGGTCTATCATAGTGTCAATAGTTTCATTAAACACGTAAAGGTTACTGAAACTGATGACACCCCGATAGGATTTTTTTTAAAAAAAGATGGTTAATTGTTTTCGGAGTATCTTTAAAGCTCTGGCAATGTGCGTTCTAACGGTATTATCACTAATACGTAACTTTTCACTGATTTCCGCACATTTCTTTTCATTTAAGAAGAATTCTTCCACTACGGTTCGCATTTGTGGAGCCATCTGGCGAATGCTCTCCTGCATCCGGTTTATCTTGTCTTCATACTCACGGTATTCTTTCACAGTCCAGCCACTGTAAAGTTCTTCCAGATATCTTTCCGCATTTTTATGCACCACGTTCTGATGACGTATTTGGTCAATACAACGATTTCGCACCATGACGAAGAATAACGGCAGCAGATCCTCTTCCGTTGTCAACCGTTCGCTGCTCTCAAGCACCGAACAAAAGACATCGTTCACCACATCTTTTGCGCTTTCCTCATCATTCAGCAGATTATATGCATGAATATAGAGTTTTTGCCAATGTTCCCTGTATATAACAGTTATAGCATTTTGACTATTATTCATGTATTTATAGTTACTTTTTGCGTTTCATAGAGCGCAAAGATAACCAATTGGAGCAAAAAACATTCTATTTATTAAAAAAGATTATAATTCATATAAATACATTTGTTGTTATAGACATATTCTATTCCCATCGTCTGACTCTTAATATTTTGACACTATGTTTCTCTCCAGAAAGATACGATTCACAACTATATCCGGCCGTTTCCATTCATCTGGACGTTGATTTAATCTTCGCTTTATCTTTACGCGTACAGAATGCTTCGATTACTTTTTTTACACGAAGATAATTTATTGATACTCTGCTCATATATGCCCATTTTCTTTGTAATACATACTTTCCTTGTGATACAATCATACTATCTTTTACTTTTTTAAGGTGGAATTCAACAAAAATGATTATTTTTACGAGCAAATTATTGTCTAACTACCTGATAATACAGACATACCTTGAAAATAAACGAACAAAACGAAAGCGAATTCCTACAAAAGCTTATGAACAAAGCGAATATAGGATGGTGGGAAGCTGACTTGAAAGCAGAGACTTACAAGTGTTCGGAACTTATCTCCCAACTACTCGGAATAGGAGAAGACGGGCTCATCAGTTTCGAAGATTTCAACAAGCGTATTCTAAAAGAAGATCAGGGATACGCAACTTTTCCGTCTTTTGACAAAGTACAACAGACTGTAGAAGAAATATACTTGTTTGATACTCCCAAAGGTCATGTATGGATTCGTAGCAAGGCATGCTTCCAGGAAACAGACGAAAATGGTAACACCAAAGTATATGGAATTGCCGAAACCCAAGAGGGAATTCATATAGCATCTGCACACCAGGCTCTACAAAATAGCGAGCGGATCCTTCATAATATATATAAGAATCTTCCGGTAGGCATCGAATTATATGATAAGGACGGTCAAATGGTCGACCTGAATAAAAAAGATATGGAAATGTTCCGTATTTCCAATAAAGAAGATATTTTGGGAGTCAACATTTTCGAGAATCCTATATTGCCGGAAGAGATAAAACAGAAAATAAAAGACAATGAGAACGCAGATTTTACATTCCGGTACGACTTTTCCAAAATCAACAAATATTATCAGCCTAACAGTACAACCGGTTTCATTGACTTAACAACCAAAGTCACCACTCTATACGATCACAATCACGAACCTATCAACTACCTCTTAATTAATGTAGACAAGACCGAAGATACAATTGCTTATAATAAGATTCAGGAATTCGAGAGTTTTTTCGACCTGGTAGGAGATTATGCCAAAGTAGGTTACGCGCACTTCGATGCTTTGAGTCGGGATGGGTATGCTTTGAGAAGCTGGTACAGGAATGTAGGTGAAGAAGAGGGTACCCCATTGCCGGAAATCATCGGCATTCATTCCCATTTCCATCCAGAAGATCGGGCTGTGATGATCGACTTCCTGGATAAAGTGATAAAAGGAGAAAGTTCCAAGCTATCCCGCGATGTCCGGATTCGCAGAGCAGATGGAAATTACACTTGGACACGGGTTAACGTATTAGTAAGGAATTACCAGCCCCAGGACAATATCATCGAAATGCTGTGTATCAACTTTGATATTACCGAACTGAAAGAGACAGAGCGGATGCTGATTGGCGCCAAAGAGAAAGCTGAAGAAGCCGACCGGCTAAAATCTGCTTTTCTTGCGAATATGAGTCATGAGATACGTACCCCGCTCAATGCGATAGTAGGCTTTTCCAGTTTGCTTGAGGAAGCGGAGGATGCAGAAGAAAAACATCTGTATGCAACGATTATTGAAGAAAACAACAAGCTCTTGTTACAACTGATCTCGGATATTCTTGACTTGTCAAAGATTGAGGCAGGGACTTTCGACATTATCCCGGAACAAGTGGATGCACAACAACTTTGCAACGAACTGCTACAATCTATGCAGGTAAGGGCTACAGAGCAAGTAGAGATTCTCTTAGCACCGGAACTGCCCGAGCTTACTTTTACCAGCGACAAAAACAGGTTGTATCAGGTATTGCTGAATTTTGTAACGAATGCTCTGAAATTTACTTCCGAGGGCAGTATTGTTATTGATTACCGAATCAACGGAAATGAAGTCAGATTCTCGGTTCAAGATACGGGAATGGGCATCGAACCGGAAAAGCAGGAAGCTATCTTTACCCGATTCGTGAAATTGAATAATTTTATTGCCGGCACAGGGCTGGGACTCCCTATCTGTCAAAGTATCGTCACACAGTTAGGCGGCAAAATCGGAGTGGAATCAGAACCGGGGAAAGGTTCTTGTTTCTGGTTTACGCATCCGATTAACTAAAATCTAAATTCAAAATAAATATCAGAAAACAATGTTTACCGGTTTCTCTTTAAGAAAATACGATCTGTTATAGTGTTGGGAAGTTCCGATTCATAATGTGTCACCATAATCATCGTCTTATCTTTGCGTCGGCAGAAAGCCTCAATCACTTTCTTTACCCGTCGACGATTATAAGTATCCAAGCCATGAAGCGGTTCATCCAGAATCAGCAGTTCCGGGTCTTTGACGAAAGCTCTTGCCAACAAGGACAAACGTTGTTCTCCACTGGATAGTTGCAGGAATGGTTTATCTTTCAAATCTGCAATGCCAAATATATCCATCCACCACTCACAGATAGCCATCTGTTCCGGTTGAGGACGTTTATACAGACCGATACTGTCATGCAAACCACTGGCTACAATCTCAATAGCGGGCAGATTTTTAAGATAAGCACGGTGCATCTCCGGACTTACGTAACCAATATGTTTCTTGATTTCCCAAATACTTTCTCCCGTCCCTCTTTTCCGTCCGAAGAGACTGATGTCACAGGCATACGATTGCGGATTGTCTGCACAGACAAGGCTCAACAGAGTCGATTTCCCAGCACCGTTCTCACCACTCAACGCCCACTTCTCACCACGACGGACTGTCCAGTCCAGTTCTTTCAGAATAGTTCGGTCGCCATAACGGATACTGACCTTATTAAGTTTTACTACTTCCTCCGAATCGTAATTGTTGCCATCAGATGGCAAATCTATAATCCGTTGCTGCAAATCATCCAAAGAGGTAACCACATCTCTACTGCAGAAAGCTTCCAGATAGGCTTCACGTTCCATTTTAGGAAAGACCTCCATTTTGTCCACAGGAATGACATGAGTGATGAATGAAGGTATATCATCGAGCATGGAAAGTACCAGAATGATCTGTACGGAAGACATTTTTGTCAGACGTTCGAGCAAAGAAAACAACAGTTCACGTGTAGGAGCATCCAGTCCGATAAACGGATTATCCATAATCAACACTCGGGGAGCAGTCAACAGGGTTTTGGTTAGCTGGAATTTACGTAATTCACCGCTGGAAAGGAGAATGATTTTCTTGTCGAGCAACGGTTCGATACGGAAGAGTTCAAACAGTTCGCGTTGTAGTTGCTCGTCTTTGATTTCTCCCAACATCTCACGAACATCGGGAGCTTCATCCTGATCGTGAGCATTCCAACGCTGCTGGTAGTAGTAATTGGCATCGGCAGCTCCGTAGGTATCACGGAAAGCAATGTATTTCACATTATCATAAAGAGTCTGGGTGGCAGAGGGGGAAAAATCATATTGTACGGTTCCTTCACGCAATGGATATTTTCCGATCAGGGTATCTACAAAAAGACTTTTACCGCCACCATTGGGACCTACAATAGCTATGTGTTCATTCGCTCCGATAGTTGCCGTGATGGGTTTGGCTAAACGCACAAGCGGGTTGCGTGCTACGCCCCCCGCCATGCAGAATGTATTTTGGTTCATATTCTTTTATTCTGTTTTATTATTGCCCGCAAAGGTAACAATTTTATCATAAAAGACGCCAAATTGCAAACATATTCTTATTCGTTCCGTAGAAGGAATATCTTTATTTACTTACTAAACCCATAAGGTGGACATTCAAAATTGGTAATATCCAATTTGTATTCCATCATATCTTTCAACTCGTGTATGGGACGTTCCAATTCGTAAGGTATCGATTGTCTGCTGAATTGCTGGAAGTAAAGCAAACAAGCATCCCGCCACCAGACAGCATCCCGTGCCTGAATCTTCAGGCGGTGTTGCACATCACGAAAACGTTCGGAATCAATATACGGTTCCATCCTGTCCCACACTTTTTGAAAGTTTCTCACTTCGTTTACACCACGATCATACGCGTAGCACAGTTCTGCCCAAAGTGTACGTCCGCTCTTCATCTGATGATTCCAAGGGACATGGTGAAACCAAAGGAGCAGATTCTCCGGACAAGTATTCACATTGTCCAGTTGCTCGCATAATGGAGAATGGTATTGTCCGGTAGCATTACTTCCTGTACTGCTGCGGTCGAAACCTATTCCCATGTTGTCGGCACGGTGGTAATAAGGAGGCAGCCAATCCGGGCGAGCATCGGGAATATCACACCAGGGTTCCGGTCCGTAATGATGTCCCCATGCAAAGATATGATGCAAGCCGAGAGGCATCATGTAGTCTACTACTGCTTCTCTCGATTTCTGAAGCACTTGGGAGTTGAGAAGGGAGAGTTGAGCGTCGATCTGCTCTTTTTGAATGACTTCTCCTGCCGGAGTATCGGTTTGCGCACCGGTAACGGGAAGAAAAGTCTGTTTCAACCATTCTTCTCCTATCTGTTCGGAAGAGAGCGAATGTTTCCATGCCAATCGTCCGAAAGCATACCAGTTGGCTTGAGCAAAAGGATGTCCACACCAATTAGTATCATCACCGATGTTTGCCACTCCGGAAATAGCCGTGAGCGGATGAAAGAATAAAGAACCATCTGTCACACGGGCAACGGTAGAGCCTTTGCCTTGCAGATAAGTATCACTGTCTAAACACTCTTTCCACATAGGAGCAAGGAATGCAAGATGATTGGAAAAACCAAGATACTCTTGTGTGATTTGAAATTCGGGCATAACTGCCGTCTTTTTCATGGCTCCGAACAGCGGGCTGAATGGTTCACGGGGTTGGAAATCTATCGGACCGTTCTTGATCTGCACAATAACATTATCCCGAAATTTATCATCCAAAGGTTCAAATTCAAGATAGGCTTGTTTGGCACGGTCGCTGTCGGTAGGAGAATAAACGAAAGCGCGCCACATCACAATGCCATGATAGGACCTCAACACATCGGCAAGCATATTGGCTCCTTCGGCATGAGTCCGTCCGTAGTCACACGGACCGGGCTGCCCTTCGGAATTCGCTTTCACCAGAAAACCTCCGAAATCGGGAATCAGAGAATAAATCTCTTTGGCTTTCTGCTTCCACCAGTTTATCACTTCTTTATTCAACGGATCGGAAGTGGATAAACCGCCTAAAGCTGCGGGAGAAGAGAAATTGATAGAAAGATATATTTTCAAGCCATAAGGGCGGAAAACGTCGGCCAAGACTTTGACTTTCTGCAAATAATCATTAGATAGTATCTTAGGACTTGCATTGACATTGTTTATTACAGTGGCATTAATGCCGATAGAAGCATTGGCACGAGCGTAGGCTTCATAACGGGGGGAGACAACAGACGGAAGTTCGTCCCATTTCCAAAGTGAATGTCCGGCATATCCGCGTTCGATTGTACCATCCAAGTTATCCCAATGATTCAGGATACGAATTCGATAATCAGGTCGTTCGGAGATATTGAGGGATTGCAAAGCTGATTCCGGTAGTTGTCCGGTAGCTTGCAGACGGAGTAAATGATACGTTCCATAAAGTACTCCTTGTTCACCGGAAGAAGCTATCGTTATTTGATTGCCACCTTTGGAGGTCTGAATCGTATATCCCTCATTTCCAAGTGCACGAAGTTCTTTATTGTTCCGGACCTCCAAAGTAACCGGGATTCCTCCCTGCCAGAAGTTCTGTAATTCGGAAACCGCAATACGTAATGTAGGTGATTGTTTCTTGCTGGTAATTTCCGCTTTCGCTCCCGATGCATAACGAAGCCACAAGGCACTTCCATCTTCTGCCCAAATAGAAGAAAAGCAAAAAAACAAAGTGAATGTCAATGCAAATATATTTCTCATAGTACAAAGTATGTTATCACAATTAATTTACAGTATGATAGCATAAGTAAATTAAGCATTCATAGTTAATAATAACCGCCTCTACCTGAAAAATCCCTATTACCTAATATTCTGGTAAAAGTAGGTATGTTTTTCAAATAGAAGCGGTTGTTTTAATGTATCCTATTATTCATCTTTTCCCTCGATAGTAATGATTCGCCCGTCTGCATCATACTGAAGTTCACAGACTTTCAAGCTACGGAGCCAAGTCTTTCCCTCTGATGGTACACAATCGTGATGAAACAGATACCACTTACCTTTAAACTCTACAATAGCATGGTGAGTAGTCCATCCTACCACCGGAGTCAGAATGACTCCCTGATAAGTAAACGGACCATAAGGGTTATCACCTGTTGCATAGCAGAGCAAATGAGTGTCTCCCGTAGAATAGGAAAAATAGTATTTACCATTATATTTATGCATCCACGAAGCTTCGAAGAAACGGCGTTCCGTATCCCCTGCTGTCAATGGCTTACCGTCTTCATCCAGAATTACCACTGCACGGGGTTCTTCGGCAAACTCCATCATGTCTTCACTCAAACGAGCAACACGCGACGGGATTGCCTCCTCCTCTCCTTCCGGCAAAATGGCAGATTCCAAGGCTTTATTATTACGGTAACGTTGAAGTTGTCCACCCCACAATCCACCGAAATATATATAATAGTTACCATCTCCGTCATCCCATACAGCCGGATCGATGCTGTAACTTCCTTTCATCGGATTAGCTTCCGGTATAAAAGGACCATAAGGTTTATCACTCACAGCTACCCCGATACGAAATATATCATTCTGATCTTTCAATGGAAAATACATATAGTACTTACCATCTTTACAAACCACATCACAATCCCATAGTTGACGGCCCGCCCAAGGAATATCCTCTGTGGAAAGCACCACTCCATGATCTTTTATTTCACCGTTCATCACATCATCCATAGAATACACGTGATAATCTTTCATATTGAAATGATCGCCATTATCATTTTCAGCAATACCACTTTCCCAATCGTGCGAGGGATAAATATACAGTTTGCCATCAAATACATGTACGGCAGGGTCAGCCATATAATCACCGGGAACTAAATATCTTTTTTCTGTTTTCATGCTTTTTCGGTTTTTCTGTTAGAAACTTATTTTGTTTTTTCAGCCTCTTTGATAATCAGGTCGACTACCGGCTTCGGCTGATAATTGCGATCAAAAAGTAACGGATAATCCGTGCGGCCTCTCATCGGCCAGTCATTACGCCAAGAGTTCTGATCGGCTACTCCCCAAAGAGTAACCCTGGTGATAAGGTTATGATGTTTCAGGAACAGACGGAAAAAGTCATTCATTCTTTCAGTCCATGCTTTCGATACCTCTTCCGGTAATCCATCCGGATAAGGATTCATCTCTTTCTTATATTCAAAGGAAGCGGAAACTTCTGCACCTACATTGGGATTCGGTGATGGTATCACCGTCAAATCCAGTTCTGTTATCATTATCTTCACTCCTGTTCCGGCAAAGGCCAGCATACTCTTCTCAAATTCACTGATTTTCGGGTAGTCCATGCCGATGTGTCCTTGCATACCTATGGCATCAATACGGATTCCACGTTTTTTCAAATCGTTCACCATTTTCACGACGGCTTCTCTTCTCCCCGGTTGGGCCATTGAGTAGTCATTGTAGTAAAGTTCGGCATCCGGATCGGCCTCGTGTGCATATTGGAAAGCCAATGGGATATATTCTTCCCCCAGAATCTCATAAAACTTTGTCTTGCGATATGCTCCATTATCTTCAATCGCTTCATTTACTACATCCCAGCCTTTGATACGGCCTTTATAGCGTTTCACGATGGTAGTGATATGGTCTTTCATCCGTTTCTTCAGGACTTCCGGAGAAACATTATTCCCGTCCTTATCTACGCAAAACCAAGGAGCCAATTGTGAATGCCAAATCAGGCAGTGACCAATGATAGCCATTTGATTGCTCTCACCAAAACTGACAAATTCATCTGCCTGCGCAAAATTATACTTATTTTCTTTCGGATGAATGACAGAAGACTTCATGCAGTTTTCCGCCACGATGGAATTAAAATTCTTCTTTACAATTTCAACAGCTGCGACATCCTTACCGGAACTTTGATGTGTGTTCACTGACACGCCAATCAAAAACTTGTTTTTCAAAGCCTTTTTCAGCGAATTTCCATCTTTCGCAAAAACTTCTCCATAAGAAAAAGAAAACATCACTGTCAATAACAACAGAATTATTCGTTTGAGTTTCATACGTTATATTTTTGAGTAATAAACATTCTACTATCTTATCTATTCGCCTTTTTTACAGCGCGATTCTATCTCCTCATTTATATTGTCAATCACATTATCTTCCAATTCATATTTAGAAATAATGAACATAGCGACCAAAAGCAACAACGCCGGAATAACGGCTACGAGCCACAGTATTCCCTGTTCGGCAAAAGGTGATTGTGACACTTCATTTGTCTGGTCGAATCCGACAAAAGCCATAACAAGTCCCGGTACAACTCCTCCAAGAGCCATTCCCGCTTTATAGAAAATACCAGTCAAAGCATTGACTATACCCGAAATACGTTTACCATGAGTATATTCGCCATACGAAATTACTTCGGGAACCAAAGCCCACATATACCCTGTCGCAATAATGACTCCCGTCGATTTTATGAACTGCGCCACAAAGACCAACCATATCTGCGTTTTGAGTACCGGAACCACAGAAATAATATACAGCAATGCCATACCCAATATAGCGACTGAAAGGAATACATAAAACATTTGCTTTTTTCCAATGGCACGTTTAATGGCAGGTACCATCGGCATGAAAATGAATGCGGGTATCGAGCCCAAGGCCATGAAATAAGGTAACATCTCCGGTGCACGTACATTATAAATCATATAATATGAACCGGCAGAATTACCAATCGCCATCATTGCAAAAGCAGTAATGAAAAAGAACGCCAAAATACGCAAAGGTTTATTTCTACAAAATTCTACCCATAAGTCGGACACTTTTACTTTAGATGTCTCCTCCTGATCCATAACCACACGCTCCTTCGTCTGGCTAAAGCAGAACATCAATAACGCCAATCCGATAACAGCATAAATAGTCATCGTAATAAACCATGCGTTAGCAGATGCAGTAGTATTGATTTTACCATCGGGAGACAACACCTTCACCAGTATCGGAATACCGTATGCCACAGCCAAACCACCCAAATTGGCAAGAAACATACGCACTGACGTCAACACCGTGATTTCATTCGTATCGCGGGTAAGTGACGCATTCAGTGCTCCATAAGGCACATTAATCAATGTATAACACATGGATAATCCAACGTAAGTGAAATAGGCATAGAACAGTGAACCCGAAAAGCCGTTCCAAAAACAAAGAATAGCAAAACCAGTCAGCGGAATTCCTCCCCAAATAAGATATGAACGGTATTTACCTAGTTTAGGATTGTGTTTATCGACGAAAGCACCCACCAGAGGATCCCAAAGGACATCCACTATCCTGACAATAAGAAACATCACGGCTGCCACTTCCGGCTTAAGTCCATATACATTGGTATAAAAAATCAGCAGATACATACATACGGTCTGGTAAATAAGGTTTTGCGCCAAATCACCGGAACCGAATCCTATACGTTGAAGCCAAGAGAGTTTATAGAAACCTTTCGCTTCATTGGTCTTTATTGTATTCTCCATAAAATAGATAAATTGGTCATTTTCTGTTTTTCGTATTCATTTCTATCAAGATAGCTGCTGCCACTCGTTGCCCTAGCGTCTTTTTATCCAATGGATGAATATCATTCCATTCTCCTAAATCACTATTTTTAATCAGAGTAACATTTTTATTTGTATCGGCTACTTCCGCCTGCGCTTTCCGGAATTCCGCCCAGGCAGTGCGTCCTCCTTTATCTGTGGGTGAAAGGAAATCCGCCAGCTCAATGATATAGAAAGGCATATCCGACTTATTCCATCGTTGTCTCCAATCGCTAATCATAGCTGTCAACAAGTCTTTATACTCATTTCTGCGTGAGACATTCGATTCTCCCTGATACCAGATGACACCAGATACCGTATAGTTCAGCAAAGGAGCAATCATGGCATTATACAGTCCTGTGGGTTTATAATGAAAAGCCGTTTGTCCCGGAGCAGCGGGCATAGGAGCACCGAGACGATATTTCCAACTTCCCTCCAGATTGATCTCCGATTCTCCTTTTTCCGGCTGACCTTTTCCAAAAAGGATTTTATAGGGCTTCTCCTTTACAAATTGAGGACGACCGCCATAACTGAAAAGGCGTATGGTTATTGTATTTTTTCCGGCTTTCAGCAATCCGGCAGGAATGGTATAGATACGGGGAGGATATTGATAAGAGACACTCCCCACAAATGTGCCATTTACATAGACGGAATCCGCATCTACGATACATCCCAAGCGAAGAGTCGCTTTTTCTCCTGCCTGTTGGGCAGACACCTGAAAGTCTTTACGGAACCAGTGGGAACCATTGATGGTATTCAGTCCGTTTGTTGCCCAGCCGGAAGCAAACAAATCTGTTTCTTTCCAATTGCTATCATCATAATCGGCAGCATACCAAGGGGTAGCCTCATGCATTCCTTTGTCTCCCTGATACAATGCCACATTCCAGGCACGACTTTTCTTTCTCTCCTCCTTTTTCATTGATTCCACCAAATCGTCCGATTCATAGATACGCTTTTCATTCAAATAAAATGGAAAAGGCTTCAAACCTTCCTCACTGATCCACGCTTCTATCGGTGAACCTCCGACACTGGAATTTATGATTCCTACCGGAACCTTTGTCTTTTGATAGACATCTTTAGCGAAGAAATAGGCCAAAGCAGAGAAAGGCATCACATTTTCAGGAGTCATCGCTTGCCAGGAAATTCCCGGAATATCTGCCTGCGGAGCATGAAAATTATAGAGCAGAGGTGTTTTTATATAGCGTACCATCGGATAGTTACTGTCCGTAGATATTTCATCGCGAAAACGATCTGTAACCCGCGAAACAGGCAATTCCATATTCGACTGTCCCGAACATACCCAAACATCACCAATAAGAACATCCTTTAATTCGATATCATTAATGGTCATAGTATAAGGTCCGCCAGCTTTCAATACAGGTAAAGTCACTTTCCAGTTACCGTGTGCATCGGCAACAGTCTTATATTTCTTTTTCAGGAAAGTTATATCAACGGTTTCATCAGGATCAGCCGTTCCCCAGATATTGACAGGTTCCCCACGCTGAAGTACCATTCCGTCGGAAACAAGAGTCGGAAGTTTAACCTTTGCTCCGCCCAACAAGGCGAAGCAAAGGAACACAACTACTAACCCTACCTTATAAAACCAATACTTATTCATTCTGTCTTTTCTTTTATATGTCTTTATTTCATGATAATTTAGCAAGAGAAGAAATCCATCGGGATTCCACTTTGCAAACTTAGGAAGTTTCTTCCCACTTACCCAGAAATTCTGATTCAAATCATTACTCGCTTGTTACATCATCGTTTACGTATGTTACAAAAACTTGTTGCAATGTTACATTCAAGCTGAAACCACCGATAAACAAGAGGAAAGGGAAAGTTTTAGAACGAGCGGATTACAGTAGTTATTGTTATTCATTTGATCCACTCCAAGATAATAACAACTACTGTAACCCTCACTCTCCCCTTCTTTAATCGTTATAAAATCATTTATTCCAAATCTCCGGTAAAGTCTCCGCTGACATCTTTACCAGCCAAACCATCGGCCACTCCCTTATAAGCATGTTTACGTGCATAATTAGCATCCCAAAGGTTCGGAGCGTCATTCGGTATCCAATTCACATGTTCTTTTTCATTGTCCGATACTCCCCAGATGGTAATACCATATTGTTTATCCACCGGAATATACTTCTTGTACATATCAATAACATACTGATACATTTCTGCCTGTTGTGCCAGATTTTCAGTAGTAGGCGACGAGGTGTTAACCTTAATATCCAACTCGGATACTTTAATCAACTTGCCGGTAGCACCCAGTTTCTGGAACATTTGAGCAATATTGTCTTTATTGGAATCAATAGCAATATGCATTTGTGTACCAATGCCATCCACTGTGGCCCCTTTGCTTTCGATGTATTCCACATATTTAATCAGACCGTCACACTTATTGAGGTTATATTCCAGATTATAATCATTGATGAATAGTTTATCATCCGGATTTCCATACTGACGGGCAAGTTTGAAAGCTTCTACTGCATAGTCTTTCGGAGTCAGGAAATAATCTTGCCAGTAGAATTCATCAGAAGCCAGATCAGTTTTGCCTTTACCAGTCTTAATGTCTGATGTTTTTCCGTCATCCATTGGTTCATTGACTACGTCCCATGCATGAACATAAGGTTTGCAATGGGTAACCATCTTTGAAATCCAGTCTTCCATAGCATCTCTGATAATCTCGGCTTTTTCTTCGTCGGTCTTCTCAATGATAGTAGGACCGGAAGCACGAGTGACAGCACGTGTCTCCACCACTTTCTCCGACAATACGATATTATCTATATAATAATCACCCGCACTAACTCCGAAATTGATACAGAATCGATTCATATCCTCTTTAGACACTGTAAATTCTTTCTTAAATTCTGTCCAAGTCGTACTCACATTTCCATCTACATAGCATTCACCTGCATAACTCGTTGAGTTCTGAATTTGAATTTGGAAAGTAGTTGAGACACTTGCTTTAATCATAGCAGAGAACTCATAGGTCTTGCCAGCTTCCAAAGGAGTATCAAAGCCATATCCGGCCTGTGCCTTATATGCATTGCCCGCCCCTCCGTCAACAGAACTAGTCAGCTTCATCGAGTATGAACTTCCATATCCTTCACCTTCTTCCGAAATCGTGGCCTTTCCACTACTCCAAGCTCCCCAAGGAGTAATAGCTTTGCTTTCAAAATCTCCGTTAGAAATCAGATTAACCACAGTAGGCTCCGCATCTTTGTCTGTCACAACAATATTATCTACATAATAAGTCACATCCGGCAAATAACCAAATTCAAATGCAATCTGAAATGTAGTACTAACAAAATCATTCACTGTGATCTTCACCTGCTGCCATTGAGACGTTGTCTCAAAAGCTTCCGTCCAACTGCCACCTGTAGCATACCAGTCTTTATATGGATAATTATTTCCTAACCCAGCGAAAGTCAACCGGGCTTTACCAGCTTTATCCGAACGGACAAAAAATGAAATTTCATAATTATGCCCACTTACTGCTGAAATGTCAGGAGTATATAATTGCACAGAATGAGCAGCCGTTACAGAAGATCCTACTGTAAATTTCAATGCTTTGGAAGTAGTTGTCAGTCCTTCCCCTTCCACAATGGACATCGCATCACTTCCATTTTTACGATTCCAGCCATCAAAGGTTCCATCTTCAATGCCTGACAGATCCAACAAATTACTGCCCGCCGGTCCCGGAATAACTTCCGGTGCAATCAGACTATTCAGATAACTCGCATTCTGATTAGTGTGCCAAATCAGACAGTGTCCATAAATGCTTATACCCGCTTCTGTAGTCTTTGTAAACAATTGATCTACCTTATCAAATTTCAAATTCCCTTTAGAATCGACCATAGGACCGTGCTTCATGGCATATCCTATCGTCAGATCATTAAAGTTCTCATTCACAATGATAGTCGTTGTCTCGTCACCAAGATATTCATCCATCCCCACTCCGATACCCAACTTAAAGTTGGGATCGGATAAATATTCTTTCAACGGCTTGTAACGGGAAATCTTTTCAGCCAACTGTAAAGGCAGTTCGGAAGAAGTAACCGCTCCATGTGTAGGGTCTTTATACCACTCCATCTTATTATCGTCACACGATGTCAATATCAGCACCGACAAGGCAACAAACGGAAGCATATTTCTGTATTTCATAATCTTTTCAATTTAAAGTCATTATTATTCTGCATCCTCTTCTTCGTCCGGGAAATCGGAATATTCCGGCTTCGTCAAAGGTACGACACGCCAGTTATCAATATAAATCTTCACGGAAGTTGCTTTGGATAGAAACTCTGTTTCTTTATCCGAGCTCGCACCTGTGATCTTATCCAATGTAATATCAGAGTTCTCAAAATAGAAACCGAAGTTGGCATAAGAAGCAGATGCACGGGTAGCGGCCACATCGGCAAAAGTGGTCCAAGCTCCGCTGGATGCTTTCGATTTGTAGAATTCACTGAACGGAACAGTTACAGTCTGCCAACCGGTTGTCTGGAAAGGAACGATCTTTCCGTCTACAAGCCACGGTACGTAATTATAACAGTCTCTCTCCCATTCTCCACCGTTGAATCCGTTCTGACCACAAATCTTCAGGAATCCGGATTCAGACCAAGGTTCGGGCACATAAATTTCAAACTGAATAGCACATTCGGCAACAGGAGTTTCAGCAGGGACACCCAGCGTCAACCAGTCAGGATCAGTGCCATTACCAGCTGTCCAAACTTCAGCACAACGATTCTTCGCTGCTGCCACCGGCAACTGTCTTTCTAATGGCAAACGACAGTAAGCACCTTGCGACACATTACCTTCACCAATCGAAGCTGATTCCAGTTCGGTTGTTTGAATCATACTTTCAGAATCGCCCCATGCTCCTTGTGCACCCACTCCATCGAAGTTCAACAACAAGCCTTTCTTATAATTGAAATAGGCAGGAGAATAAGCACCACCATTCGAACCTTCTACGAAAATAGAACCGCCCTCTTCAGAAACTCCGGCAGGCATATCCACCATAAAATATTCACCGTCAAGATCAGAAATAATACCTTCTGTCACCACCACATTTCCGGGGAAAACGACTTTTGCTATTTCCGTCAATCCACTTCCATAAACAATGATAGGTTCACCTACATTCGGCATACAGTTGGAGATTTTCGTTATAGACGGTGCAGCAGCACGAATCTGGAAATCATAAACGTATTCACCGCCATCTTTTACCAAACGAATTGTATTACGTACATTCTCGTCTGCTTCTGTAGTCGGAACTTTACTGTTCACACTAACCAGAAAAGATTTATTCGAAACAAATACCGGATTAAAATAACAGTTATATCCATTAATATACACTTTCTTCAATCCGTTGAATCCTTCACCTTCAATTCGGATCAGTTGTCCCAAACGGGCAAAATCAACCAAACGGTCAGGAACATTCGACTTCGCGTCTTCCAGATAGATCCCTGTTATGTTCATCACAGAACTTCCGCCATTATCGTCATCGTCGTCGCACGAAACAAATGAACAAGAGCAGATGAGCAGACTCACCAATAAGCCAAATGCTTTCATACTATTTTTATATATCAAGCTTTTCATTCGTATTCTCGTTTTTAGTTAAACAAATCGGTTATTCTGTCTTCCTTAAATGCATAAGGCATAGGATCCGCTTTCAACAAAGGATTTTGCACAGTCTCCGATTCCGGATAAGGAAGAAGGAATATACTGGAATCGACGTCACCTATGGCACGCTTCGTTTCATCCGAATCCTCGTCTCTCTTCAAAGTCTGTGTATCCGCATCCCATACTACAGGAATAGCAGTACCCCTATCCTGTCCGGTGATATAATTGAGTACTTCCTGTTGTTTATAATAAGCTCTACGTACCAAGTCATACCAATACTGTCCTTCCAGACAAAGTTCCAGTCTACGCTCACGACGAATATCTTCGTAAGTAATCGAATTTTGGGGTTCCAAACCGGCACGCTTGCGCACTTTGTTAAAGTATTCCATTGCATCGGCATCATCTGTTGAAGGATTATTTCCCAATATAGCTTCTGCATAAATCAGATATACTTCTGCCAGACGCAACATGTAAGTATTGATAGGAGTACTTCCGGAAGTGATCTTCGCATTATCTTTGCTAGAACCACAAACATATTTCTTACAATAAATTCCGGAAACAGTACCCGATGCTTTCTTCTCACAAGTATATCCTCCGTTTGCTTTCTGTATTTCAGGATAATGATCGCCATAAGCCATCCAAGTCGGCTGACGCCGTTTATCTCCTTTTTCATACTCCCAAATCACGTCCGGTTGTGCAAAAACATAACCGCCCCATGCACGGTCATTACCGGTAATAGCCGACTCACAAGCAAAATAATCCTGTATCGTATTACATTCCCCATACGTACCATTACTAACCCATTGTAAAGCAAACAGTGTTTCCGAGTTGTTATTTTTATCAATCATAAACAAATCGGCATAATCAGTCATCAGTTCAAAATTTCTGTTTTCTATCACTTTTAAAGCCGCTTTCTTTGCCAAATCCAGATAGTCCTGATTACGGGTCGCACTATTAGGGTTACTACTATAACCGGCATACGTCAGATAAACACGCGACAACATGCCAAAGGCACTGTATTTATTGACACGTCCGGCAGCAGAAGAAACCTCCGGCAAATATTTTGCCGCAAATTCCAAGTCACGCATCGCAAATTCATAGACATCACTTACCGGGCTAGTATTGACAATTGGATTAGCCACCAGTTCATCCGTATCCTCATTTATAATAACATTTCCCCATAACATCGCCAGATAGGAATAAGCAACTCCACGCATGAACCGTGCTTCAGCAATATATGGGTTCTTCACTTCTTCGCTATTGGATGAGTTACCTTTGATCCCGTTAATAATCTTATTAGTTTGCTGTACTATATTGTATAATGAGCCCCAAGCCGAAACTAACGGCCCCGTCAATCCGGTTTCGGTCAAATCGGCAAAAGGATAGATATAATTAGAGGTTGTCGCACAAAGGTTGAATCCGCGTCCATCACCCAGTCCATAATAGAACTTATCGTTAAAGTCGAACCACACCTTATTATACAAAGGAGCTGTTGCTGCCCGGAAATCATCTTCCGTTTGATAAAAGTTATCTCCTGCGATATTGGAGTTATCTTCAGAATCGAGGAAGTCACTGCATCCTGCAAACGCCAAAGCTACAGCCAACATGAAAGAGTATATATATTTACTTGTTTTCATATTTAGTCACTTTAAATGATTAAAAGGTTAAATTCAGACCGAATGTATAAATTCGCGGAGAAGGATAACGATAGTTATCAAAGCCTGTAAGCAAAGCGTCCTGATTGGCAGAACCTATTTCCGGGTCCATCCCTTTGTATTTTGTGAATGTATATACATTCTGCAGGTTACAATAAAGTTTCAGATTCTGAATACCAATCGGTGCCAACCATTTACGCGGGAACGTATAGCCGAAAGAGATAGACTGAATACGCAGGAAAGAACCATCTTCCACAAAGCGGTCACTGAAACGATAATTGGAATCATCTGTCCCTTTGGCAATAGCCATACGGCAAGCATAAGGGTCACCGCCTACAATCTGTATATTCCGATAATCATCCGGACCATTCGGATCAATCAAAGCCAGTTGTGCATAATCCAACGCCGATTTCAGGATATTATTATTGCCCCGTGGATTTTCAAGTTCACGACGCCCCCAGTTTACAACTTCATTTCCCACCGATCCGGTCAGGTTAATGCTCAAGTCGAAGCCTTTATAAGAGAAAGAGTTACCGAAGCCGAAAGTAAAGTCCGGTTCAGGATTACCGATATAAGTACGGTCCTGTTCATTGATAACACCGTCTTTGTTTACATCTTCAAAAATATAATCACCAATCCAGATACTATTCTTGGAAATCGACATACCTTCAGGCAATGCTACCGGCTTAATTGCTCCGGAAGCATCTTTATAGTAAAAGTCAGTAGCCTTTTCAAAGCGGCCAATCACTTTATAACCATAAAACTGTCCGATAGGGTTTCCTACTGATGTACGTGTCAGTACGGTTATTGTTTCGCCTGTCTGATTACTCTTATCTATCAGGCTGGTTGCCGTATCCAGCGATTTTACTTTATTACGGTTCATAGAGAATACCACGTTACTTCTCCATTGAAATCCGCCTTTATCAATATTCACTGTATTTAAAGTCAACTCAAGTCCTTTATTCTCCAAAGAACCCACATTCTTCCAGGGTGCGGAAGTAGAGCCCTGACCTGAAGTTCCCACGTAAGCAGGAAGAGGCACTTGCAACAACAAATCATTTGTTTTCTTATAATAAATATCGGCTATCAATTCAATCCTGTTCTGGAAAAGATTAATATCAAGTCCCAGATTACTTGAATAAGTAGACTCCCATTTCAATTCGGGATTCGGAGTATTGCCAGCCAGCAATCCTGTTCCCCAAACGGTAGCAACAGATGAATAAATGGCTTTATATGCATTATTAGGCACATTCTGATTACCTACAACACCCCATCCTAAACGCAATTTCAGATTATTAATAATATTGTTGTCTTTCAAAAAAGATTCATTGGAAACCTTCCAAGCCAAAGCAGCCGACGGGAACCATCCCCAACGATTATCTTTGTAGAATTTGGAAGAACCGTCGCGACGAAGAGTAAATGTCAACAGATATTTGTCATCGTATGAATAGAACAGACGGCCGAAATAAGATAAAATCGAACTTTCTCCACTATTACCATTATTCTTGGCTGTTGCGGCATCTCCCAATGTCAGGTCGGTTGCGGCATTGGACAAATATCCCATACGGCTTCCCATCAGATATTCCCATTTGCTCTCCTGCATTTCCTGACCAATCATTGCATTCACATTGTGCACTCCAAAAGTTTTCATGTAATTCACGATATTTCTCCAACTCCAGAACTTATTATATGATTTGGAGAAAGTCCCCTGACGGTCCGTATTTTCAATCGCACCAAAAGTATATGAGGGATCAAATTTATAAGTATTAGTTACCCCATAATCGAAAGACAATTCCGTTTTAAACGTCAGTCCGTCAATGATAGTAGCTTCAGCATAGGTGTTTGCCCGAATACCCATTTTCTCATTGCGGTTATCCTTAATCATGGCAAGACCCACCGGATTCGTTTGTACCCATTCGTCCGTATCCGGTCCGTCAAATGTGCCTTCAGCATTACGAACAGCCACACTCGGACTCTGCAATAAAGCAGTTCTAATCAACGACTCGTCAGATACAGTCAATTTCTGACGGGAATTACTAAACGCAAAGTTAATACCCATTTTTAAATAGCTCTTCACCTGGGCATCAAAACTACCTCGTAAGTTCAGACGCCTGAACCCTGAACCAACAGCAATACCATCCTGATTGAGGTAACCTGCTCCCAATGCATAGTTACTTTTATCAGTACCTCCGGTCACAGAAAGATTATGACTGGTCATCATAGCTTTAGAGAACATCTCATCCTGCCAGTCTGTACCCTCACCTAGTAAATCCGGACGAACAAAGTTATTATCCTTGTTCACTATTCCCCAATCATTTCCCGAATAGTCTTTTCCTGAACGAACATTCTTATGCTCCGCATATTCACGCAGATTCAGCATATCCAGTTTTTTAGGCATTTCCTGCCATCCTATATATCCGTCATAAGTTATTTGCGCCTCACCCTTCTGTCCACGTTTGGTAGTAATCATAATCACACCGTTTGCAGCTCGCGCACCATAAATAGCAGTGGCGGAAGCATCCTTTAATACGTCCATAGAGACGATGTCCGAAGGATTGATAGATGCCAGTGCATTATCACTTCCCGAACCTGTGGAACCGTCGATGATAACACCGTCAATGACAAAGATAGGTTCATTGGAGGCATTCAAAGAGTTGATACCACGAATACGGATGGAAGAACTACCACCGGGCATACCGCTATTAGCCTGTACCTGCACACCAGCAGCACGTCCTTGCAGTACCTGGTCAACGGAAGTCACTACAGATTTCTTAATGGCTTCATCGTTGACCGATACAACAGAACCGGTCAGGTCACTACGTTTCATCTGACCATATCCAACTACAACTACTTCGTCTAATACTTTTGCATCTTCTTTGAGGGTAATATCAAACTGCTTTTTCCCGGCTACAGGAATCGTTTGTGTCTGATATCCGATAAAAGAAATCTTCAAGCTACCTTTGGCTGATACATTCAACTTAAAATTACCATCCAAATCGGTAACTATACCATTGGTAGTGCCAGCTTCTACTACACTGGCTCCGATAATCGGTTCGCCCGATGCATCTTTGACCACTCCCGTCACGGAAACAGTCTGTGCCAATACCCATACAGGGAAGAGGCAGAAAAGAATGATAAGACCTAACGGTCGAAAATAATGATTTGTGCTTTCCATAAAATCATTTTTTTAATTAATAATGATAGTGGTTAATCCAAGTTATAGGTTTTTCTCTTCTTATTTATAATAAGGAATAGAGTAAGGAATTCATGTTTCCATAAGCAGTTATTATTTTAAGGTGTCCGACAATTCATTTTTTTGGTTAATGCAAATTTATGGATAATATATCAAGCATAGGTGGAGATTTTGTTTCAAGCAATTGACAGGCGGTTACATACACTTGCATGTACGTTACAAGCTATTGCACACCCGTTACATACCCCTCCCAGAAGCATCCCTAAAGGGTTTGCACGTAACATCAGTAAAAGGAAAAGTAACAAAGCTAATGCTATTTTAATTTAATATAGTATCTTTGTCTATATAAAAAGCACCAATAAACCCTGCTTATATTAATGAGTATGAAAGCACAAATCCTATTCCTTTTTTCCATATACTGTTTCCTGATAGGAAGCACTCCTGTTATGAAAGCACAGACCGGCAAATTCTATTCAACAGACAAAGAACTTTCCAACAGTCTGATCAATGCCGTATATCAGGACCGGAAAGGATTTATCTGGATAGCTACCGAAAACGGACTTAATAAATTCGACGGGACACGTTTCTCGATCTATCGACATAATGCTACGGATAGCACCAGTTTGAAAAACAACTATGTACGGACATTATTCGAAGACAGTCGCGGTAATTTCTGGATCGGATGCATCAATGGCTTACAGCGATATGACCGCGCCACAGACAACTTTCACGAATTATTCATCTCTCGGAAAGACGGACGAAAGAATCCTCATATCACTTCCATTATTGAACGCCGGAACGGAGATCTTTGGATAGCAACTTCCGGACAAGGCGCCATATCCCTAAAAAAGAACAGCAATCCCGCCTCCTTCCATATCGAAACCGAACTGACAGACCGGATAGGTAGTAACTACCTGAATGTCATTTTCGAAGATTCCCGGCAAAATTTATGGATTGCTACAGAAGAAAAAGGACTTTACCGTTATTCTCCGGAAAGTAAAGAGCTTAAAAGCTATAAAGCACCTTATCATATAGCAGGTGATGACGTTTCTGCCATTTGTGAGGATGCACACGGACAAATTTTCGTAGGAACCTTGACAAAAGGTCTTTTCAGACTATCATCCCGACAGGAAGGAAACTTCGAACCTGTCCTCTACCAAAACCGGATGAATTTGAATATCCGGACTCTCATCATTGATACCCGTGGAAAACTTATCATAGGAACAGACGGTGAAGGAGTAAAAGAATATCAGCCTCAACAAGATATTATTGTGGACAGTGAGATTAATGCGGGTCCCTTTGACTTCTCCAAATCCAAGGTTCACTCGTTAATCGAAGATAAAGATCACAATTTATGGCTGGGCATTTTTCAGAAAGGTTTGATACTAGTGCCCGGCATTTCAAATAAGTTCGACTACTACGGCTACAAATCAATACACAACAACACCATTGGTTCCAGCTGTGTTATGGCTATTCATACAGATGAACAAGCTACAATCTGGATAGGTACGGATAACGACGGATTATATGCCATAAACGATCAGGGAAAACAATTACGCCATTACACCCATCAGGCAGGTAATCCCCAATCTGTCCCCGGCACTATCCTATGTCTCTATGAAGATTCCAATCAGGAACTTTGGCTAGGATCTTACTTCGATGGTCTGGCACGGATGAACAAACAAACCGGAACATGTCAAGATGCCACCTCGCTTTTACAAGGAAATCTTAACGCAGGCAAGCCCAAAGTTTCCTGCATCATTGAAGACAAAAACAAGAATCTCTGGGTGGGTACTTATGGTTCGGGCTTATACAAAATCAATTTACCAACTCAACATGTCACCTATTACGAATCTACCCGCAACGAAAACGATGACTGGAGTATCAACCGTCTTCCGAACGATTGGATCAGCTACCTACTGGAAGATAAAGAGGGAATGATATGGATCGGCACTTATAGAGGTCTGGCCGTACTCAATCCTCAAACGGACAATTTTATCAATTATAAAAAGCAAAACAATCTCCTCCCCGGGTATGTCGTTTACAGTTTATTGGAAAGTAGTAATGGAGAGATCTGGGCTGGTACTTCCGAAGGATTGGTCTGCCTGAATAAAGACAGACTAACACCTGTACTTTTCACTACTGCCGATGGACTCCCCAGTGATATTATTTGCGGCCTGGCTGAAGACGAGAAAAAAAATATATGGATCAGTACCCATCAGGGAATCTCCAAACTGAATCCTCCGGAAAAGAAGTTTATCAACTATTATGCAGGCGACGGTCTGCAAGGAAATGAGTTTACACGCACTGCTGTATTTAAAGATAAACGCGGCAAGATATTTTTTGGAGGTACCAATGGAGTAACAGCTTTCTACCCCCAGGATATCACCGAAATCAAAAAAGAAATGAATGTATTGATTACCGGCTTTCACGTTGCTAACCGCCCTGTGAAAAAAGGGGATAAATCCGGCAACAATGTCATCACTGATACTGCTGTCATGGATACCGAGCAATTTACACTGGCATATAATGAAAATACATTCAGCATTGATTTTTCTGTTTTGGAATTCAGCAATCCCGACCGGATTAGTTATCAATATAAGATAAAAGAATTAGGCGATGAATGGATCAGTACGCAACCGGGAACAAACCGGGTGACTTATAGCAGTCTGAAACCGGGGAAATACACTTTCTCCGTACAGGCACGCGACCATAATAATTTCTCTAATATCCGCACAGTTACTATTGCCATCACTCCACCCTGGTACCAGACCTGGTGGGCAAAAGTAATCTGGGGATGCCTCGGAGCATTACTAATTTATGCTCTTACCATGTATATTCTGTCACGTATCCGCCACCGGCAAGAAGTGATGCGACAAAAACACATGGAACAGATTAACGAAGCCAAATTACAATTCTTCATTAATATCTCACATGAAATACGTACCCCGATGACTCTTATCATCAGCCCGTTAGAGAAACTGTTAGCCGAACATTCCGAGAAACAACCGGTTTATCTCATGATTTACCGGAATGCCCAACGTATTCTACGTCTGATCAATCAACTGATGGACATACGAAAACTGGACAAAGGACAAATGCATCTGAAATTCCGGGAAACAGATATCGTAGGATTTATCAATGACTTGATGCAAACATTCAATTATCAAGCGCAAAAAAAGAACATCACATTTACTTTCGAAAAAGAACTGGAAGGTGCTGATTCTCTGAAAGTATGGATTGATCTAAATAACTTTGACAAAGTATTGATGAATGTCCTTTCCAATGCTTTCAAATATACACATGAGGGAGGAAATATCGAAGTGTTATTGAAAACCGGTCACAACGATGCCTACCGGGGTGCTTTGAAAGATTATTTCGAGATAGATATCACCGATAACGGGATCGGTATTGACAAAAACAAAATAGAACAAATATTCGAGCGTTTCTATCAGATTGACAACGACATGACACAATCTAATTTCGGTACAGGAATCGGACTGCATCTTTCACGGTCGTTAGTGGAACTGCACCACGGCATCATCAAAGCAGAAAACCGCGAAGACGGACAAGGAACCCGTTTCGTCATCCGCCTGCCGTTAGGTAGTAATCACTTGAAAGCAGAGGAACTGGAAAATCCTGAAGAAACCGGAAGCGAACCAACAATCTCCCAACTTCCCAAAGATTCCATCTATGAAACGGAAGAAGAAAACAAAACTAACGAGTACAGGAAACCCAAAGCAAAAACACGTTATCGCGTCTTAATCGTAGAAGATGATGAAGAAATACGTCGCTACATACGTAGCGAACTGGATAGTGATTTCCGTATCTACGAATGTACAAATGGACGGGAAGGACTGGAAACCATTTTGAAGGAGAAACCCGATCTCGTCATCAGTGATGTTATGATGCCCGAAATGGATGGAATCACTCTCTGCCGGAAAATAAAACAGAATATCAATATCAATCATATACCTATTATATTATTAACCGCCAAATCGAAAGCCGAAGACCAAATCGAAGGACTTGAAATTGGAGCAGATGCTTATATCGTAAAACCATTCAACACTGAATTATTACGAACTACTATCAGTAATCTGATAGCCAATCGGGAAAGACTGCGCGGCAAACTGGTAGGTGAACAACAAGTAGAAGAAAAAATAACAAAGATAGAAATGAAGTCCAATGATGAGATCTTGATGAGTAAAGTAATGAAAACCATCAATGACCATCTTGCCGACCCTACCCTTAATGTAGAGATGCTAGCAGCCAACGTTGGAATGAGCCGCGTACATATGCACCGCAAATTAAAGGAGTTGACTAATCAGTCAGCACGAGATTTCATTCGTTCTATCAGACTGAAACAAGCTGCCAATCTGCTACGTGAGAAGAATCTAAGCGTTTCGGAAGTTGCATACGCTACAGGCTTCTCCAACCTCTCTCATTTTTCCAATACATTCAGAGACTTTTACGGAATTTCACCGAGTGAATATAAAGAACAACAGATGTAACAAACAGAATTAGACTTGTTACAAACAAGAATCTAAATTAGAAAGAAAGCCGTTATTGATATGACAAATAATGACTAAAGCTACTTATACATAATCAATGCAGACTGTCCGGGAATAATTACTTCCGGTCCGATCTGCGTACCTAATCCACGCACATCTATCACGCCATCTTTGCATACCACTGTATATTTACCAACAGGCACTTCCAAACGCGCAGGAGTCATACGGGAATTAAAAGCCACGATAATATCTTCCCAATTATCTCCATTCGCATGATCCTTCAGGCGGAATGCAATCAGGTTTTGTCCTTCCACCGGAAGAAACTCCAGATGCTTCCGAACCCTTTCCGCATCTCCCATACGGAAAGCGGGATGGGACTTACGCAGATCTATGAGTCGCTTATAATACATGAAAACATCTCCGTTCGTCGTTTTACGTCGCCAATCGATAGCATTGACTGCATCCGGACTCTTATAACTATTATCCACCCCTTGTTTATCGCGCATCACTTCTTCTCCCGCATAGATAAAAGGAATACCTTGCGAAGTGAAGACTACCGTTTGCGCGAGCTTATCAAGCCGGACCAGTTGCTCGGGAGTAGCTCCCGGCATACTTGCTTTCAAGCGATCAACAAGGCACAAACCGTCATGGCAGGAAACGTAGCTAATCATCTGGGTAGGTTGCTCCGCCCACGGTTTCTGACTGTAATTAACAGAATCACACCGTACTTGCGGATGCTCAATAGCACCCACAATACCGAATTTAACACTCATTTCTGCTCCCGGAACTCCGGTAAGGAAAGCCCCTTTCTCCTTTTTCCATACAGGTCCGCAAAGCCCGTCACGCAATTCATCCGAGAATACGGCAATTCCCGGCATGTGGGAAACATTCTCTTTCATTGCCAACGAATCTGCCGGATATTGGGGAGTGTCGGCTGCCCAACCTTCTCCATAAATACAGATGTTAGGATCAACCTTGTTCACTGCTTTTCGGATTTCATTCATGGTCTCAATATCATGTACTCCCATCAAATCAAAACGGAAACCGTCAATATGATATTCTTTTATCCAGTAAAGAACGGACTCTATCATGAACTTGCGCATCATAGGGCGTTCACTTGCCGTCTCATTACCACATCCGGAACCATTTGCCAATGTCCCGTCTTCTTTCTGACGATAAAAATAACCGGGAACAGTACGTTCAAAGTTACTTTCAACGGTATTAAAAGTATGATTGTAAACCATATCCATTATCACCCGGATACCAGCTCTATGTAATGCTTGTACCATCTGTTTAAACTCTTTCACACGAGTGGCAGGTTGATAAGGATCAGTTGAATAAGAGCCATCCGGCACATTATAATTCGCCGGATCATATCCCCAGTTATAGTGGTTTTCTTCCAGTTTTGTTTCATCGATAGAAGCATAGTCAGAGGAAGGAAGAAGATGTAC
The DNA here is from genome assembly GCF_025147085.1 of Bacteroides sp. D2. Taxonomy (NCBI): domain Bacteria; kingdom Pseudomonadati; phylum Bacteroidota; class Bacteroidia; order Bacteroidales; family Bacteroidaceae; genus Bacteroides; species Bacteroides sp. D2. The sequence goes on from NZ_CP102261.1 coordinate 6,369,352, forward strand.
GTGTGTCACTCCCAGTTCTATCAAGTGATCGATACCGGTCAGTAACTTATCCGAATTCATGGTCCCGTGTTCAGTCAATGCGAGGTATTTACCTTTATTCTTAATTCCCGAAGTAGAATCAACCGAGAAGTCACGATGATGCATTTCATAGATAATCATATCAGCAGGAGATTTCAGAGAAGGACGTCTGTCACTCTCCCATCCCTCGGGATTTGTAGTCTTCCAGTCAATAATGGCAGCACGTTTCCCGTTCACTCCGACAGCATGGGCATTGATTCCCGGCGTGTCTCCCTGCCATTTATCATTGATTTTTACATTGAAGGCATAGAATTTGCCAAGCAGGTTCTCATCTACTGAAGTTGTCCAGGTTCCATCTTCTGTGGGCTCCATCTTTACTGTTTCATAAGCATGTCCGCCTTCACCGGCATCATATAGCATCAGGCGTACTTCTTCTGCAGTTGGTGACCAAAGATAAAATCTGGTTGCCAACGGCGTATATTCCATTTCCGTAAGACTTCCCGTACGAACCGGATACAGCTCAAAAGAAGCATATTCCTTTTTCGCAGGGGAGCAGCTCATTACTGTTGTCACTGTAGTCACCCCTAATATTGCTAAATAATTACTTCCCATCTTCATTTAAACCTCCCCTAGATATTTCCTTTATATCTATCCCTATAATCAGTCGCTTTACTTCACCTTATCCGGATTCTTCGCTATAAAATCCTTCCAGCTATTATAACCTTTTTCCATGGTCGGCCGCCCCATTTGCAGGAAATGACAATAGGCTGCCGCCAATCCGTCTGTTGCATCCATAAAAGTAGGCATATCCTCTTTGGGAAAGCGCAACATCCGCTGCAACATATCCGCTACCTGTTCTTTTGATGCCTGCCCGTTTCCGGTGATAGCCATCTTTATCTTCAAAGGAGCATATTCCGTAATCGGAATATCCCGGCTCAACGCCACTGCCATCGCTACCCCCTGTGCACGGCCCAACTTCAACATCGATTGTACATTTTTACCGAAGAAAGGCGCTTCAATAGCCAGCTCATCAGGCAGATAACTTTCAATAATACTCAATACCCGTTCATGAATATGGCGAAGTTTCAGATAGTGGTTGGCAAATTTACGCAAGTCAATAATCCCCATCGCAATCATTTCAGGCTTGGTTCCTTTCACTCTTAGAACACCGTATCCCATGATTGTCGTACCGGGGTCAATCCCCAGGATTATCTTTTCTTTTACCGGTTGAATCACTCTATCACCTCCATCAGGGTCGGAAACCCGATCACTTTATCTTTAAATATTTTTGCCAGTTCGTCATTCAAACGTACTCCCTGTTCCAAATGCCAACGATGCAGTAACCCACTGCTTTCCACCTCCCATTGCAAAGAATACGCACTTCCTTCTTCCCGATGACTTAATATCCGGCAAATGCGGGGTGCCTTCAACGTACCGTGTTTCTGTACTTCAGGGATATAACTTTCTTTTATCCAAATCATGAAATTGTCGTGAACATCCTCGTCCACTTGAAAAGTTGTATTATAAATCAGCATATCTTAATTTCATACTATTATTTACCGCAAACATAGCAATTATTTCAGAATAATGCATTATATTTGCGGCAACAAAAAAGATTCGTTTACAAACGTTATCATATAAGACAAAAAAGGGGCGTTAGCTCATCTGGCTAGAGCGTAACACTGGCAGTGTTAAGGTGATCGGTTCGAGTCCGATACGCTCCACAAACATCGCAGAAGGGTTCTAAAACAGAACTCTTTTTTCTTTTTTTATAACTATTCCATCCCTCTATTCCCTTCAAAAGAAAAACTCATAGAAAAAAACGCCTAAATCTCCCATGTTTCCGGCCTTACAGCTGCATTTCCGACTGAACATCTACACTTTCAAAAAGATATCGAATACCTACAAATAGGTATTTCAATGACGTTTTATCATAAAAACATAAACAAGAAGTATTATATCTTAAGATTTTTATGTTATTTTGCATTGCATAATTCTATTATAAAAATGAATCATTTAACGGATAAAGAATTAGTAAGTCTATTCAGTACGGATAAAGAGAGGGCCTTCAACCTTTTCTTTCAGCGTTACTATATCCGTTTATGTATGTATGCAGTACAGATTACGGATGACTTTTCCGAATCCGAAGATATCGTTCAAAGTTTTTTTATTTCATTTTGGGAAAAGAAGCTCTATAAAACCATTACTGACAATCTGAAAGGATATGCCTATCTCTGTATTCGCAATGCATCACTGAAATTCATTGAAAAACGAGAAAAGATAGACTCCAGCGATATTCTTCTCAACGAAGAAGAATACCTATATATATGTGAAAGCCTTGAAGAGAATGAACGTGAACAAAAAGAAAAGGAGTTGGAAAAAGCTTTAGCAGCATTGCCCGAACAAGAAAAGAAAGCACTCTATGGTGTCGTTATTGAAAACAAAAGCTATAAAGCAGTAGCCAGTGAACTGCATATCAGCGTCAATACATTAAAGACTTATCTTGCCAGAGCGATGAAGAAACTGCGTAAAAACGAGAAATTACTTCTAGTATCTTTATTTTTGATAAACCTATCATAAATCTTCCAAGAAAAAAAGTCTCTCGTTTTTGACACCCATTTTACACAATTCCGGATCATATAATAAAACGAGAGAAAAGATGAATCAAGAAGATCATAATAAAACGGAGAAAAATCTGATTACTTTGCTCAACTGGTACCGGTTGAAACGGGTAAATGAATTTGCGGCACAATGCGATGAAGCACAAGCATGGGAATCAATCCAGCAACGCATCCGCCACCGTAAACGGATACGAATGTACACCTATTGGAGCAGCACTGCCGCTGCCTGCCTGTTAATAGCAGCTTTCAGTTTTTACACACTCACAGAATATGACCAATCTCTATTTGCACACAGAGGGGAACAGAAAGCAACCCTGTTTGTAAATAACGGAGAATCTTACGACCTGCTGTCGCAAGATAAATCCATATTTAATGCAAACGGCATGCAAGTTGCTCAAAATACAGAAAAAGAATTAAGATACGACACTCAAACGAGTATACAAAAGAATGCAGGAAAGCATATTTTAAATGTACCCAGAGGAGGAGAATATAAACTCGTGCTTTCAGACGGTACACGTGTACACGCCAATGCCGAAAGCCGCCTTACTTATCCCGTTTCTTTTACCGGTAATAAAAGAGAAGTCTACCTCACAGGAGAAGCTCTCTTTGAAGTTGCCAAAGACACGCTCCATCCTTTCATTGTACATACCCCGTACGGTATAGTAGAAGTAGTAGGAACACGGTTTAATGTCAATACTTACGAGAAGAATCAAACTACCGTAACCCTGGAAGAAGGAGCCGTAAAAGTATACTGCGAGGAAAAGAAAGGGACAGAACAAAAATCTCTTTCACCCGGTGAACAAGCTGTCATACAATCAAAAACAATTAATACACAAACAGTTCAGGTACAGGAATATACTTCCTGGGCAAACGGTATATACGAATATACCGATACGTCACTGGAAACTATTGTGCAACAACTTTCGCGCTGGTATAACGTCAACATGACCTTTACCGACCCGCAATTGCGTGAACGAAAGTTTGCAGGAGTCATCTTCCGCGACCAACCATTACAAAAAGCAGTAGATATATTATCCAAAGTTTCTAATGTACACTTCAGACAGAAGGGAAATGTTATTGAGATAACAGAGAACCGTCCCCAATATTAAACAGGAAAAAGCGTTGTTCAAATATGAAAAAATATCTTTTAATCCGGATGATGCAAACAGTAGCCATTATCCTGTTTGCCGCCAATGTATCGGCACAAAACCAAAATGTGGTCATATCAGTACGGAATATCCCGGTACGTACCGCACTGACCCAGATTCGGCAAGCTGCTAATGTACATTTTGTCTATGAAGAGAAGAATATTAATAGCCAACAGACTGTAACACTCAATTATCCGCAAGGGACATCATTGAGCACTTTACTCAACAACCTTTGCAAGCAAATAGGACTGACGTACGAAATCAATGAATCCGTTATTCTACTCTATCCTGCTCAAAAGCAAACCACCACTCATGACATCCATATCCTGTTATTGGAAAGGGGAAACAAACAGCCGCTACCAATGGCAACCTGCGTTCTCAATCCGCTAGGAGCTTATGCCGCAACCGACATGGAGGGAAAGGCAGTACTAAAAAACGTCCCCACAGGAAAATACATATTAAATATTTCGTATGTAGGCTTCGAGACTGTGCAACGGGAAATCAACGTTGAACAAAACCTGGATCTGACGATCCGCATGGCTCCCACTTCGTTAGCTTTGAAAGAGGTAGTAGTGGTAGCAAAACAAAATGCGGCCGGAGAATCTACCAGCTCCATTATAGGCAGACAAGCGATAGACCATTTACAGGCTATGAGCCTTGATGATGTGATGCAACTCATACCGGGGCACTTAATGAAAAATACAGATCTGACATCCCGTTCCAATGTACAGCTCCGTACTCTTGTTAACAATAACACCAATGCCTTCGGTTCGAGTATCATAATGGACGGAGTTCCCATGTCCAACAATGGTACACTATCGCAAGGAGGATTTTCAAGTACCGCATTTGTCGGAACAGACTTACGCCAAATTAGTGCGGACGATATTGAATCCGTAGAAATAATCCGTGGTATTCCTTCTGCCGAATACGGTGATTTAACCTCCGGACTTGTAGTTGTTCATTCCAAAATCGGACAAACTCCCTGGCAGATCAAGGGAAAGATAAATCCCGGAACAATGAATTACTCGCTCGGTAAAGGATTGCGTTTAAACAAAGATGCCGGTATCCTGAATTTCAATCTCGACTATGCACAAGCATGGGGAGATCCACGCCAGAAAACAAAGTCATTCGACCGTTACACCTTTAGCTTGGGATACAGCAAAGATTTTTCACGTATCTGGCATACAGACACAAAGGTACGTTACATGATGGGCAAAGACTGGAATGGAAAAGACCCGGATGCCATCGACGACGGCACTTTTCAAAAGAATCGCAACCAGCTGTTCTCATTAAGCCATAATGGCAAACTATCAATTAATAAACCATTCTCACGTACTGTTAATTACACATTAGGTGTCAGCTATACTCAAACAGAGATGGAAAAGAGCGCCATTGTTGCCAATTCGTCCGGGTTGCTACCGATACTTACTGCCACAGAAACAGGGTATTATAATGTGCCTTTCGAGCAAAGCTCCTATCAGGCAAGCGGAGGTTCCCTTAGCCGTCCCGGAAATGTATATGCCAAAGTCAGCAACACGTTCTTCGTAAAATCAAAGAAAACATATCAGAACTTCAAAATGGGAGTGGAATACCACTACGACTGGAATAATGCCCGCGGATATTATAATGATGACGACCGTTACCCATTGCAACCCAACAGTAACGGACGTCCCCGTCCTTTCTCCGATATTCCGAGCATCCATCAGATGGCCGCTTACATAGAAGATAACTTCCGTTGGGATATATCAGAAAACAGATTTCTGAAAATACAGTTAGGCGGACGTTTCACCACTTTACAGCCGTGGGCGGATGAAGCAACCTTTTCTTTCTCTCCTCGTGTAAATGCTTCATTCTCCGTCAACAAATGGCTGAATATCCGTGGAGGATTCGGACTCAACTCAAAAACTCCCGGTTTGGATTATCTCTATCCCGACAAAAAGTACATCGACCGTGTAGCTGCCAACTATATGCCTCAAGACGACAAAGTCGGACAAATATTAATGTACCACACCCAAGTGTACAACGTGCAACGAACTAAAGGATTGAAGAATGCGACCAATCGCAAATGGGAGGCAGGGTTCGACATAAAGTTATCGGACAAGCATAAATTAAGCCTCATCGGTTATCATGATAAAACCGCTAACGGATTCGGATCGGCCACAGAATATTTTACGTATACAGCCAACTATTATTCTGCGGAAAAAGGACTGATTATCACTCCTGGACAAGCCACAAAAATAGATTGGGATAATCCAGAACGCACGGACCTTGTACTCAGTACGACCGGTAAAATAGGAAACACGAATGTCTCTATCAATAAAGGGATAGAAATGGACTTTGACTTCGGCGAGATTCCGGCACTGCACACTTCATTCTATCTGTCAGGAGCATATATGGAATCCAAGACTTACTCTACAGACATCAACAGTAGCAATCCTACCGATCTACCTACTGAATATCAGGTAACCAATACCATTCCATTCAAAATTGTATATCCATCCGGGCTAAACTATAGCACTTACCGCCGCTTTACGAACACTCTGCGGATTGTGACCAATATCCCGGCACTGCGTATGGTAGCTTCGTTCTCAACACAAGCCATCTGGTACAATTATTCCAAGAGCAACAATCCTCCGATGGACCCTATCGGATGGATAGACACAGACCTCTCTTATCATGAAATAACAGCAGATATGCTGGCAGATGAGAACTACAAAATAAAAGGAGTATCATTGAAAAGCCAACGCAAGAATCCTAAAGACAATGTGCCAAGCAAAGCCCCTATTACATGGTTAATGGCGGGACGCCTCACCAAGGAGCTGGGCAATATAGGCGGCATTTCATTCTATGCCAACAACATACTCTTTTACGAACCTTTTCTCAAAAACTCTACCTCCAACACGCTAGTACAGCGTAATACAGGTAATTTCAGTTTTGGTGTCGAATTATTCTTTAATTTATAAATCACAATATGAATAGAACAATTTCTTTTATTACAAAAATGATGTTTGCGGCTGTCACAGTTATCATGGCTGCATGTTCCTCTGACGACAATGCCACACAAGCATTGACCGTACAAGTGAAAGTATCCATGCCCGAAGGATTCAAGTCCGACATTCTATATACAGGGCACACTGTTACAATGGGTAAATACACCGCCATTACAAACGAAAAAGGTATAGCCACTTTCGAAGGAGTGATTCCCGATTTGTATGACATCTCTACTTCCTGCGAAATCACTGCAGAAGAATATGAAGAAATGACAGGCAACGATCCGCAAAATGAAAATTATGTGATTTCCGGCAGTCTATTGAAATATACTGTCGGCTCGTCAACAACCATCGAACTTCAAACAAGTATTTCTGCCAAACAATCAATTGTTATCAGCAAAGTTTACTATGCAGGAACCAAAGACAACAATAATAAAAATTATCTGGCAGGAAAGTACATTGAGTTCTTTAATAACTCGGACCAAACTGTTGATATAGCCGGACTTTATTTCGGACTGGTAGAGTCGGAAAGTACTCCTGCATATACGCTTGGCTCCACACCGGAATATATTTACCTAAAGCAGATTTACCGTTTCCCATCTAATGGAGTCACAGAAGTTGCACCGGGAGCCTCGATAATCGTTGCCAATAGTGCCATTGACCATACAGGAAATAATGAAGTAGATTTATCCAAAGCCGACTTTGAAGCTAAAGATACGCAAGGGAAAACAACCAACAATCCTGCAACCCCGGCTGTAGAACTGATATATACAACATTTCCCACAATCAGTAATATGAATCTGGTACAAGGTGGTCCCTGTTCTGTTGTATTATTCAGTACGGATGAAGATGTAACCTCATGGGAAACTGTATACGTTGACGGTAAAGATAAAGGAAGCAAGTTTGTCAAAACCCCTGTAAAATACATAATGGATGGTGTAGAATGTTTGAAAAACAAAAGTACGGGAGTAGATAAAAATTCCAAACGTCTTTACAACTACATTGATGCAGGCTATCAATACACGGAGGCTACCACCGGATATACCGGAGAAGTAGTCTACCGCAAAACAGCCAAGACAGAAAACGGGCGCACCATTCTTGCTGATACCAATAACAGCAGTAATGATTTTGCCGTATCAGCTGAAATTAAACCGAGGGAATACAAATAATAGAAAACAAAAGAGACTGTGCCCCAAGAACATATAACCTTCCGGTACAGTCTCTCTTCAACTACTTCACGAAATAATTAAACCAATTCAGAAATGATGATGAACCATCGATATATACTCTTTACCGGTCTGATGGTAACTGCACTGTGCATACATGCCCAAGATATCGAATTACAGACAAAAGAAAAATACGAGTACGCCGATGCTACCCAGTTATGGAGACGTACCCTGAATCCTGCCGGGCTCTCTTTGGATACGCTGACCAACCGGGGAATCAGTTATTTCGAATTCTCTCATCAGCAAGGTACACACTATCGGGTTCAGGACGGTGATGAGCAAAACAAATTATTGTTCACTTCGGAACGATACCAAAAAATTGGAAAATATCTCTACGGATACGGGCGTTTTACCTTTGACATGGGACGGCAATTCAACCGTTCATGGAGCGACGTATTGCGTAGCCACCACTCCAATCCTTACTTTTCAGGAAGCTCCATCAAAGGAAAGTACGACTTCCAGAATTTCGACCTCTCGGCAGCATTAGCCACTCTGCCTATCAAAAACTTCACTTTCGGCGCACGGCTGGATTATAAAGTAGGAGATCTTTCCCGACTGAAAGACCCCCGTTCACGCACCAATCTGGCAGACTATCAACTGACTCCTGCCGTCACCTACACGTGGAACAAACACTCGCTGGGTCTTAGCGGTTATTACCATCGCAGAAAAGAAAAAATCCCCAACATCACCACCGTACAAACCGATCCGAACCTCAAATACTACACCTTCACCGGAATGGAAAATGCTGATGGTACCACTGGTGGTTACTCCGGTTTTGAACGTGAATTCGTCAACCATGAATTTGGCGGTGAATTGTCTTATCAATATAAAAACGAACGGATTCAAACACTTACCACCCTTTCATACGCCAAAGGCAACGAAGACGTATGGGGAGACATCAAATATTCACCGGGAAAATATCACACCACCACCTACAACCTGCTTTCTATGAACCGGATCAAATCCGGACGCACAGAACACATCATCGACATTTCCATTAACTATCAGACAGGAAAAGCCGACGAATACCGCCAGGAAAAAATAATAGAAAAAGATCCGGTAACAGGTATCGAATCCTCCTACTGGAACACACTTCTCACGTATGACGAACGTTACACTGTCGATTTACTCAATGCCAATCTGCACTACCGCCTGTTGTGGAGTAATCATCACACCGGAGAAACCACAGCCTACGCAGGTGCACGCGCCTATTTCCAATCGGTAGAAGATCAATACAATCTTCCGTCTTCATCACTTACAGTCCGCCAGGCAACTATCTGCATGGAAGGCGGATATTCATTCCTGCGCAAAAACAACCGTTCATTATGGATAGAAGCAGAAGCCGGATATCACATTTCGCTATCATCGGACCTGTCACTCAACGATCCGTCCACAGAATACGCCCAAAGTGTGCTTTTACCCGACATGACCTATTATGGAGCATCGTATGCGCACGGAAAACTGCAAATACAATATCAAATGCCTGTAACTATAAAGAAACACACCAACGTGTGGTTCGTCAAAGCCACAGGAGCATATCTGAAGACCGACAAGAAAACCGATTCCAAAATGTTCGGAATAAGTCTCGGATTGTACCATTAACCTTCCTCACCCCACAAAAACCAACCTGATAATTTACACCAATCATGATGAGAATTGCCAATAACAAACTTCGGTTGCTACTCCTGCTGCTCTTTCCCACCCTCCTTTGGGGTAACTCTGCCCCCATGTTTCACATCCGGCAAAACACCAAAGGATGTTTTGTAGAAATACCCAAACGGTTGATAAACCGGGATTTTCTGTTAGCAGCCCGTGTGATGACCGTCAGTTCTCCCAATAATAAAGTTAAACTTTATGCAGGCCAGCGACTTTATGATCCGGTATGGATACGTTTGAAATATGACAAAGAACAGTTATATCTGTTACGTCCCGACTCCAAGAACTTATGCGAGGACACAACTCATCTCTCGTATCCAGCCTATGCGCGCAATGCTATCACTCCCATAGCGGAATCCTGGAAAATAGAACAGGAGACAGACAGCTCGATTGTTGTAAACTGGAGCAAATTTCTTAGTGAGCCCATAGAAGGTGTAGACCCTTTTGGAGGGAAAACGTCACCAGGACGCTCCCTGCCCCAACTCAATAAAATACTTCAGGTAGACGTCCACGAAAAGAACCTGGAAGTCAGCGTACAGTATGGTTTTGAAGGAACCACCCAACCTTTCCTCACTACCATACGGAAATCGCTGTTACTACTGCCTGAGCAACCTATGCAACCACGTATACACGATGCCCGGGTAGGATATGACAATATCCCTAAACGGAAATTCTACTTCGATACTCCCTCAATCGCAGCGGAAAACTACATCACCCGCTTCCGGATTGTCCCCTCTCCTAAAGATGTACGCAGTTATTTGCAAGGCAAACAAGTGAAGCCTCAACAACCCATCGTTTTTTATATAGACGATGCCTTCCCTCCTCTTTGGAAAAAAGCCATACGCAAAGGAATACTGGATTGGAACAAAGCATTCGAAGAAATTGGCTTTAAAGAAGTTATGCAAGCAAAGACATACGCCGAAGCCGGACCGGAGTTCGATCCGAACGATATACGTTTCAACTGTTTCCGATATGTAGTCAGCGATTTCCCGAACGCAATGGGGAAACACTGGGTAGACCCGCGTTCAGGAGAAATTCTGCAAGCAGATGTGTTGTTTCACAGTAATGTCATAGCCTTGCTACGCAAATGGTATTTCCTGCAAACATCAGCCTACCATCCTGCGGCACGCACGAAAACACTACCGGATGACATAACGGCACAATTAATCCGTTACGCCGCCGCCCATGAGATAGGTCACTGCCTCGGACTGGAACATAATTTCAAAGCCTCGTATGCCTATAATACAGAAGACCTGCGTCGTCCGGAATTTACAGAACGTTACGGCACCACCCCGTCCATCATGGATTATGCCCGGTTCAATTATGTCGCCCAACCGGGAGACGGCGTCCGTTACGTATTACCTCCCCTGTTGGGAGTGTACGACCGATACGCCATCCGTATCGGATACGCCTATCTCTCCCGCGAGAACACCCGAACTGTAGCCGGATGGATAGATGAAAAACAAAACGACCCCATGTATCATTGCGGACGCATGGCACCGAGCACCATCCCCACTGATCCTACCGTTCAAACCTCCGATCTCGGCAACGACCCTGTCGCATCGGCAACCTACGGAATCCGCAACCTTCAACAAATATTGACGCAATTGCCGGAATGGAACAAAAAACGTCTGACAGATAACCCGTTTGAGGAGATGCCCGCCACCTATACCGATTTGCAGCAAGCCTATTTCGACCATCTGGAACGTGTGATTCCTTTTATTGGTTTCTCCGATGAAGTATCCGGAAAAGCTGTCGAATTTCTTTGGAAAGAACTGCTTGGCGGATACAACTTCCTACGGACGGATGCCGTATGCAAATATGCCGGCAACCCAACCGAAGCCATCATAAAAGCACAAAAGACAATTATTGAAAAGATGTTTGGCAGAATCATTGCCGAACGAATCTCTTCGAACGAAACACCAGCAGGATTTACCTACGCCCATTATCTGGAAGTCTCTGCCAACTATCTTTTTACGGACAAGACACCGGACATATTCACACGACATTTGCAGGAAAGCTATCTCCAGACCTTGCAATCATTGCTAACAGAAGCACGTACCTCCTCTTTCAGTGTACTCTTCTCCCCGACGGTCAGCGAGCATCTTACCCGCATCCGCGAACAGTTAACAACTAATCCTTCTACCTGGAATAATTATTTAAAAAACAAAATACAATGAAGCTAACTACCATTATTTCCGCCTTCTACCTCCTCTGCCTGTTGTGCATACAACCCGTGCATGCCGATGGAGGCTTCTGGCTACCTACTCAAATACAAGGAAAAGTACATCAGGCAATGAAAAAACAGGGATTGCGTCTTAGTGAAAAAGACATTTACGACATCAACCAGTCGTGCTTGTCGAATGCTATCCTTTCATTAAGTTATGACAACAGTACATTTTCTCCCTCTGCCAGTGCCTCTTTCATCTCCGGTGAAGGACTGGTATTGACCAATTTCCACTGTGTCGCACGTTATCTCGAACATATCTCCGATGCAAACCACGATTACGTGAAGCATGGCTGCTGGGCTACCCAACGCAGCGAAGAGACTTATCTTCCGAATTTACAGGTCAATCAATTAATCACTATCAAAGACGTAACGACGGAAATCACACAAGATACCGGGAATCTTACCGATCAGGCACTTACCCAAAAGATCAACGAGAACGGGAATAAAATTGTCAAATCCCAAGCCAAAGGTCGCGGTGTAGAAGGAAAAATCTACTCCTTATTTGGTGGCAGACAATACATCCTGGCTGTCTTCCGCAGCTTCAAGGATGTGCGTATCGTAGCCGCTCCCCCCATCTCGATAGGGAAATTCGGAGGCGACACAGACAACTGGCAATGGCCCCGTTACTCCGCCGATTTCGCCATCTTGCGCGTTTATGCCAACGATAAAAACCAACCGGCAGCCTACAACAAGCAGAACCGCCCCTATCAACCCGACGCTCATTTGTCTATCTCTACCAAAGGAGTGAAACCCGATGATTTTGTGATGGTTGCCGGATATCCTGCACAAACAAGGCAATATGTCCCTTCATTCGCCCTTGAGAAAATTGTATTCAAAGACACGCAAGCAGAAGCAGATATTGCCAAAATCAAGCTCGACTTCTACACACAACGTAAAGAAACGGCTGCCGACTCGCTTTATTCCTACTATAACATTAAGGCCGGAAGCGCTGCTAATGTCTATCTAAAATCAATTGGTGAGATCAGTGGTGTGAAAGAATCCGGCATCATTGCCCGGAAACAGCAGGAGGAACAGGCGATGACAGAATGGATTCTGTCTGATGACACCCGTACGCAACGCTACGGGGCAACATTGCTCGATGATATGAAAGCAAACTACCAGCGTCTTACCCAACTGAACTTCACAGACCAGATGTTTCGCGAAGTCGCACTTTACGGTGCCAACGTCATCCCTTTTGCCGGAAAATTTGAAAAACTGGTGCAAATGGAACAAAGAAAAAGCAAGAATGTAAAGACTGCCATGAAAGGAGAAATCCGCAAACTGAAACCGCTTACCGTAGCATTCTATCGTGATTTCAGACCTGAAGACGACAAATATATCATGAAAAAGATGTTGGCTTATTATCTGGATCACGTAGATTCTATTTTCTACTCCACAGCATTGAAAAAGGTAGAAAAGCATTACCCTCAACATCTTTCTGCCTATATAGACAGCCTGTACGATCATTCCCCCCTGCGTAATCAAGAAAGTATGCTCGCACTTCTGGACAGTGTACCGACACAAGGAACAGCTGCACTGTCACAAGATGGGCTGTATCAGTTGTCACTCGGTTTCTATCTGGTGTATGTAGAAAAAATAAACCGTTTGAAACAAGCGTATCAGAATAAAAACATGAAACTCTACTCTTTGTATCTGCAAGCATACGCTGAAAAGAACAAGGGGACACAAATTGCATTTGACGCCAACCGCACCCTGCGTTATTCTACGGGAAAAGTAAAGGCAGCCGTTCCCAGCGAAGGAGTCATCTATACTCCATTTACAACTGTTGACGGAATGCTCAGCCGCCATCGCCTTTATGCCGGAAACAAGGACTTCAATCTGCCGGCACGTTTCGTCAAACTCATCGAACACCGCCAACCCAGTAACTACTTTAGCCAGAAAGTGACACCCACCTGTTGTTTCCTGACAGATGCACATACCACTTCTGGTAGTTCGGGCAGTCCGGTATTGAATGCCAAAGGAGAAGTGGTGGGTATCAACTTCGACCGTATCTGGCAGGGACTTAGTTCCGACTACGAAACTGCAGGCAATGAGAAAAGCCGTAACATCGCAGTAGATATCCGCTATGTATTATGGACTTTGGAGCAATACTCACATTCCCAATACATATTAAACGAATTGGACATTCACTAACTTAGTAAATTCTATATAAAAATGTTATCTCCCAAAACACTAAAATACTTACGTTTAACGCACCGTTATGTATCTTTCATTTGTGCAGGCATCCTGTTTGTCTATCTCCTTTCCGGCTTCCTGCTCAACCACCGGAAAGAATTTACATTCATGAATCAGAAAAAGGAACGTACGGTGGACTATATATTCCAGCTCCCTGCCAATAAAGACGATTTTACAGAAGCCGATGCACGAAAGATTATCTCCGATCTCTCATGCAATCCCGACCTGTATAACCGTTTCAGCCTCAGTAAAAACAAACTAACCATCTTTGGCAAAGAACAATTGGTAATCAAGTTGGATGCAACCAGCCAGCAAGCATTTATTAAAGAAATGCATCGTCCCGCTTTCCTAACCGCATTGAATAAGCTACATCGCAATCCGGGTTCTTTATGGACAATAACCTCAGATGCATTCCTCTTACTCATGTTTATTTTGCTCATCACCGGGTTACTGATCGTTCCCGGGAAAAAGGGATTGTGGGGTATCGGCGGAATTCTAACGATAATAGGAATTTTAATACCTATATTGATTTACTGGATGATAGCATAATTTCTTATTTTTATTCATCCGTATGCATCTTTCCGTACTATCTTTCCGTATCGCAGAAAACAAAAAAGGACCTTTATTCAAGGTCCTTTTTAATCACTTCGTCCATTTCTTTTATACGTTTCTCACGGTTTTTAATAGGACCGTCTTTCTTGTCATTCTTGAATACGTCATCGGCACGGTCGGCAACCTCGCCGCTCCATTCTTCAAACTGGTCCTTAGCCGGACGACCATTCGGCTCGATATTTTCCTCGGCTATCGAATCATGCCTGTTAATCATATCATCCATAAGTTTTCGTTTTAAAAGTTTATGGCTATAAGACAATACAAACGAAGAAAAGTTTTCTATTTTAATGATTTTTGAAGAAATCAGCCATGTTATTATACTATCAAAGAAACACTCCAGCCCAATCTGTGTCATTCATCCAGATACCTATATAAATTGCAGTTGCCGGCAACGTCCAGTACATTCAGCTCTTTCAAGCGTTTTTCCACTTTCTTTTGTGAAACCAGCCCGAAATTCCGTAACATATCACGCAACTTCCTAAACCCATATTGAGAAGTGATTTGTAGCAGTTCCCGAAGTGTTTTTATATCAGCTTCAGAAATGATCCGCTGCGACCGAATATCGAATTTCAATTCTGTGATAGGAGTATCAAGTAAAGCCTTTGCCGCTTTTATATCTTCGGGAATAAAAATTTCCGGATTCGTTTCTTCCGCCTCTCTCATGAACATATCATTATCAAAGCCATTTTGGCGGGATTTCATTTCATACGCCCGTACTGTTGCTCTAAGGCGGATATTTTCTTCCTTATAAGTCCTAAGGAATCCCGCTTGAGATTTTATTTCCTGTACAAGTCCCTCAAATGCTTTCTGCGCTTGACGATATTTCATGCGTTTCCGGACACTAAAATCCTTAATATTTCCTTGTAAAACGGTATAAAGAAATAGTTGCCGTCTTTCATCATTCCTTATCATTCCGGCAAGCTCCTTTATTATTAACCGGATCAATGGGGTCAACTCTTTCAGTGATTGAAGTAGAAAAAATTCCTCTTCATTTTCCTTCATCTTCTCATCCATCCGGCGTTTGTGTTCTTCTTCGGAAAGACTGAACCGGATATTTCGTTCAAGACAATCCGTCAGACTGTTTTCATCAAGCATTAGATAATCGCCGACTTCTGAATAAATAATCTCTTGCCTTTTACACCAAGTAATAATACGTCTGGTAGATACCTGATACTTGGTTGCCGCTTCTTCAATACCAATCCATTGTTTTGTTGTCATACCTCGTTTTATTTTTAGATGTATGCGTCGCAACCAGATATAAAAAAAGGTGCGAACGATACATGTATTTCCTAGTAGAGGTAGTCGCATACCCATAGATGAAAAATACAGTATGCCCGCACCAGAACTTATATATCGATAGGGATATAAGCTTGGCACGGACATTTGATTTATCATCTATTCGAAAATGCGACTTTCCTACTAATAAATTAAATGTCCTATAAATACAAGTCCGGCTGTCAAAGGTCCGGTCCTTGATTGCAAATATACTTCTTTTTTCTGAAAAGAAAGATAATAAATGACAAGCTTTTTAGTTACAATAGAATTTTATATAAGACAAATAAGTAAACAACTACATGGGGGAATAGTTTCATCGGTGAGAAACAAAAGTTCCATCAGCGTGAAACTATAGTTTCATCAGTAAGAAACTAATAGTTCCAAGCAAGAGAAACTAAAGTTTCAAGGCGATGAAAACTTTAGTTTCGCACCGATGAACAAATAGTTTCAAGCCTTGAAACTATCGGTTACAAGGCAGATCCCACCCCATAAGCACAGGGGTAATAAATAAAATAGCTTATCTGCCTGTGGTTAATACTATTCAGGCAATGAAACTTCATCTGTGATTTTTACTTGATTTGGGTATGCATCTCTACCATACCGTCTTTGCAGTGCGTTTATCTCTTCTTAGCTTTGCAGTGACAGCATTATTGCCGTCACAGTGCTGTCACCATGCTGCTGTCACGCCATTAACTTTTCATAATCAAACAGTTAAGCTACAATCTGTGACAGATGACAGCAAATTTATTTTTTTTATTTATTAGAGAGAGTATAAGTTCAACTTATAAATGCAATATTTCTTTTTTATTAATCGGACTTTAGATGCAAAGTTGCTTATTTATTCCGATAGAGTTGCGGACGGAAAGGAACATAAAGAGTGTAATTACTATCCGCCGGCTTTCCTCCCACCAATGCAGGTGACCATTTCGGCATTCCTTTGACAATGCGGAGAGCCTCCTCTGCAAATTCCGGATGAGTGGAACGTAGAATATGAGGACGAAGGATAACCCCTTCTTTATCAATAGTAAACTCACATAAAGCATAACCCGAAACATTCTTCTCCAAAAGCCCTGACGGATAAACCATTTCACTGGCAATATATTCTTCCGGAGTCATCGCAGAGAAATGAGCAGGTTCCTCCACCTGTCTTCCGGAAAGTGTCTTTGAACGGGGACCCACCGGATAAATTCCGATATACATCGGCCGCTTATAAGCATCCGGCTCTTCCTTGGTGCGCTGTTGCAATGCTTTTAATAAAGCAGCAGCCTCCACTGCCAACGTCTGTTCAGAAATATTTTCCCCTCGGGATAACATATAAGCCGACTGACAAACCAACACGAGACGTTCCATCAACGTTCCCTTTTCCGGCGACCATTTACGTCCCATCTGCTCTTTACCTTTAGCATCCGTAGAAGAGAAAAAATAAACAATTCCATCCAAACCAGCCGTAGAACCGTCCAAATCCTGTACCTGCTCTGTCACCAAACGAAAGATAGCCCCTAAAGACTGATATAAGGAAGCACTAATGGCAACCGATTTAGTATCCACCGTCACCGTCCCCTTCTCTGCCTGCCAATAAGTACGCGATAATGTGTTCGAAACCAGCATATAACGTCCGTTCCTCTTCTCTACCGACATTGCATACTCCGGCGAAAAGGAAGGGATAGCCGCAAAACGCGCATAAGGCTGTTTCTGGAAGCCCGTATTAAGTAAAGAAAACACACTACGATAATATTCGCCTAACTCGCCTGTATAAGTGGAAAAAGGTTTCACCGGCTCCAAATAGTCAATCTGGGCCGCAAGGCGAAAAGAAAAGGTTAAAAGCAGAAGACAGAAAACAATCTTTTTCATAAGTTGCCGGATTTTCGGTACATATCGGCAACAAAGATACAAATTATTTCGATGGTTCGTGATAAAATTATATCTTTGCACGGTTTTTACTAAGAAACTGAATAACAATACATCGAAAATATGATAGCTAAGATTGAACAACTTCTGAAAGAGGTGGAAGCCTTACACGCCTCCAATGCCGAAGAACTCGAAGCTCTCCGCATCAAATACCTAAGTAAGAAGGGAGCCATTAACGACTTAATGGCAGATTTCCGTAATGTAGCTGCCGAACAGAAAAAAGAAGTCGGCATGAGACTGAATGAACTGAAAACAAAAGCGCAGGACAAAATCAACGCGCTGAAAGAAATGTTTGAAAGTCAGGACAACGATTGTGACGGACTGGATTTGACGCGTTCGGCTTATCCTGTAGAACTCGGTACACGCCACCCGCTCACCATTGTAAAGAACGAAATCATTGATATCTTTGCCCGTCTGGGATTCAGCATTGCCGAAGGTCCGGAAATTGAAGATGACTGGCACGTGTTCTCGGCACTGAACTTTGCCGAAGACCATCCGGCACGCGATATGCAGGACACTTTCTTTATCGAAGCTCACCCGGACGTAGTATTGCGTACACATACTTCTTCTGTACAGACTCGTGTGATGGAAACTTCACAGCCTCCTATCCGCATCATCTGTCCGGGACGTGTATATCGTAACGAAGCTATCAGCTATCGCGCACACTGTTTCTTCCATCAGGTAGAAGCGCTGTATGTAGATAAAAACGTATCATTCACCGACTTGAAGCAGGTATTGCTGCTCTTCGCCAAAGAAATGTTCGGTGCTGATACAAAGATCCGTCTGCGTCCGTCTTACTTCCCGTTTACCGAACCAAGTGCGGAAATGGATATCAGCTGTAATATCTGCGGCGGTAAAGGATGTCCGTTCTGTAAACACACCGGCTGGGTAGAAATCCTCGGTTGCGGTATGGTAGACCCGAACGTACTTGAATCAAATGGTATAGACAGCAAAATATACAGCGGTTATGCCCTCGGTATGGGTATCGAGCGTATCACAAACCTGAAATATCAGGTGAAAGACCTCCGTATGTTCTCTGAAAACGATACACGCTTCCTAAAAGAATTCGAAGCGGCATATTAATAATGTGCTAAATTTACCAGTATGCCAATGTTCCCAATGAAACCGTCGGACGGTGATCGGGACATTGGCATATTCATCAACAGACCAATCAGGCCAACGGCGTTGGTTTCCAATCAATGCGAATCGGTCGATTGAACGATCATTCATTATGGCAAAGGATAGACTCATTACTTCCAGTTATTGTTTCATCTTGGCAGCCAACTTCCTGCTATACTTCGGTTTCTGGTTGCTGATTCCTGTTTTGCCGTTCTATTTATCCGAATTCTTCCAGGCTGGAAATTCCACTATCGGCATTGTCCTCTCCTGCTACACGGTGGCAGCTCTCTGTATCCGTCCATTTTCCGGCTATCTGCTCGACACGTTTGCCCGGAAACCTCTTTATCTGTTTGCTTACTTCATCTTTATGATGATGTTCGGCGGATATTTAATTGCCGGTTCCCTTACCTTATTTATTATATTCCGAATCATTCACGGCGTCTCTTTCGGAATGGTCACAGTAGGCGGAAACACGGTAGTAATAGATATTATGCCATCTTCCCGGCGAGGGGAAGGCTTAGGTTATTACGGACTTACCAACAATACAGCCATGTCCATCGGACCGATGTTCGGACTGTTTCTGCATGATGCGGGAGTTTCTTTTGCTACGATATTCTGTTATGCATTCGGTTCCTGTATTTTAGGTTTTCTATGCGCAAGTCTGGTTAAAACGCCCTACAAGCCTCCTGTGAAACGAGAGCCGATCTCGCTCGACCGCTTTATCCTGATGAAAGGACTGCCTGCCGGACTTAGTCTGCTATTACTTTCCATCCCTTACGGAATGACTACCAACTATGTCGCCATGTACGCCCGCCAAATAGGATTGAACACACAAACCGGATTCTTCTTCACCTTTATGGCAATCGGTATGGCCATCTCGCGTATCTTTTCAGGAAAACTGGTGGATCGCGGAAAAATAACGCAAGTAATAGCTGCCGGATTATACCTGGTTGTTTTCAGCTTCTTCCTGCTTTCAACTTGTGTATATCTGATTCAATGGAATGATACAGCCTGTACCCTGCTGTTTTTTGGCATCGCATTATTAATGGGTGTCGGGTTTGGAATTATGTTTCCGGCATTTAACACGCTGTTTGTCAACCTCGCCCCCAACAGTCAGCGGGGAACAGCGACTTCCACCTACCTCACTTCCTGGGATGTAGGAATCGGTATCGGTATGCTGACGGGAGGATATATCGCAGAAATAAGTACATTTGATAAGGCCTATCTTTTCGGAGCCTGCCTGACGGTAGTTTCCGCCCTCTATTTCAGACTAAAAGTGACGCCTCATTACCATAAAAACAAGCTACGATGAGAAAGAAAGAACGTTATGAGAAAGTAATCGCCTGGTTTCAGGACAACATACCTGTAGCCGAAACCGAACTGCATTACAACAATCCGTATGAGTTGCTGATCGCTGTTATTCTTTCTGCACAATGTACGGACAAACGGGTGAATATCATCACTCCTCCTTTGTATAAAGATTTTCCGACTCCGGAAGCATTGGCTGCCACTACGCCGGAAGTGATTTTCGAATATATACGAAGCGTGTCTTATCCCAACAACAAAGCCAAACATCTGGTCGGTATGGCAAAGATGCTGGTGAATGACTTCAATAGCGAGGTGCCGGATAATTTGGAAGATCTGATAAAGTTGCCCGGCGTAGGAAGAAAGACTGCCAATGTGATCCAGTCGGTTGTATTCAAAAAAGCGGCAATGGCGGTAGATACACACGTGTTCCGTGTCAGCCACCGTATCGGACTGGTGCCCGACAGTTGCACCACCCCGTTCAGCGTGGAAAAAGAACTGGTGAAGAATATTCCGGAAAAGCTCATACCGATTGCCCATCACTGGCTCATCCTGCACGGCCGTTACGTTTGTCAGGCACGTACTCCCAAATGTGACACCTGTGGTTTGCAAATGATGTGCAAATATTTCTGTAACACCTATAAAGTTACAAAAGAGGAACCAAAAGCCAAGAATAAATAACGATTTAATAGCAAGGAACCGAAATAAATAGTAACTTTGCGGTCGTTCTAAAAGAAGAATTTTAAAAACACTTTTAAATAAAAATAGAGTATTATGCAGACAATTGACAAATTCAATTTTGCCGGTAAAAAGGCATTTGTTCGCGTGGACTTCAATGTACCCCTGGACGAAAACTTCAACATTACAGATGACACTCGTATGCGTGCAGCTCTTCCTACTTTGAAGAAGATTCTGGCAGACGGCGGAAGCATCATCATTGGCTCTCACCTGGGCCGTCCGAAAGGCGTTGCCGATAAATTCTCTTTGAAACATATCATCAAGCATCTGTCTGAATTGCTGGGCGTTGAGGTTCAGTTCGCTAACGACTGCATGGGCGAAGAAGCTGCTGTAAAAGCTGCTGCTCTGCAACCGGGAGAAGTGCTGTTGCTCGAAAACCTTCGTTTCTACGCTGAAGAAGAAGGCAAACCTAGAGGTTTGGCAGAAGATGCAACTGACGAAGAAAAAGCTGCTGCTAAGAAAGCAGTAAAAGAAAGCCAGAAAGAATTTACCAAGAAATTGGCTTCTTACGCTGACTGCTACGTAAACGACGCATTCGGTACTGCTCACCGTGCACACGCTTCTACAGCATTGATCGCTAAATATTTCGATGTAAACAACAAGATGTTCGGTTACTTGATGGAAAAAGAAGTGAAAGCTGTTGATAAAGTATTGAACGATATCAAACGTCCGTTCACTGCTATCATGGGCGGTTCTAAAGTTTCTTCTAAAATCGAAATCATCGAAAACCTGTTGAGCAAGGTAGACAACCTTATCATCGCCGGTGGTATGACTTATACATTTACTAAAGCAATGGGGGGTAAAATCGGTATCTCTATCTGTGAGGACGACAAACTTGACCTGGCTTTGGATTTGATGAAGAAAGCAAAAGAAAAAGGTGTAAACCTGGTATTGGCTGTTGACGCTAAGATTGCTGACGCATTCTCTAACGATGCAAATACTAAATTCTGTGCTGTTGACGAAATTCCTGACGGATGGGAAGGTCTTGATATCGGTCCTAAGACTGAAGAAATCTTCGCTAACGTTATCAAAGAATCTAAGACTATTCTTTGGAACGGTCCTACAGGCGTATTCGAATTCGACAACTTCACTCACGGCTCACGTGCAGTAGGTGAAGCAATCGTTGAAGCAACTAAGAACGGCGCATTCTCACTTGTTGGTGGTGGCGACTCTGTAGCTTGTGTTAACAAGTTTGGTTTGGCTAGCGGTGTATCTTATGTTTCAACTGGTGGTGGCGCATTGCTCGAAGCAATCGAAGGAAAAGTTCTTCCGGGTATCGCTGCTATTCAAGAATAAGATAATTGTTAAATTCACATAGTTAATTATTAGAAGGGCAGTTCTTTGTGAAAAGAGTTGCCCTTATTTATAAAAACAGAATTCCTCTTATTTATAAAAACGAGGTATGAAAAGACCGATACTATTCTTTTGGTTCATCCTTTTCTTCCTTTACTCTTGTCAGAGAAAGAAAGGAGAGAGCTCTTTTTTACCTCTACCCGAACTGCAACCACTTACCCTGGGCATGATGCCTACACTGGACGGACTTCCTTTTCATATAGCCAAAACGCAAGGCATTTACGACTCATTAGGACTGGATTTGACCATTCTTTCATTCAACTCTGCCAACGACCGGGACGCGGCTTTCCAAACCCGGAAAATGGATGGCATGATTACTGACTATCCCAGTGCGGTAGCATTACAAGCTATTCATCATACTGATTTAGGATTCATCCTGAAGAATGATGGTTATTTCTGCTTCATTGTCTCCAAAGAAAGTAACATCAACCAACTGGAACAGCTCAAGGAAAAGAATATCGCCGTGTCGCGCAACACAGTTATCGAATATGCCACCGACCAGCTATTAAGCAAAGCCGGAATCAAGCATACGGAAATAAACATGCCGGAAATCGGCCAGCTTCCTCTCCGTCTGCAAATGTTGCAGTACAATCAAATTGATGCCTCTTTCCTACCCGACCCTGCCGCATCCATCGCCATGAACAGTAAACATCGTTCATTGGTAAGTACGCAAGAGTTGGGTATCGATTTCACCGCTACCGCTTTTTCACGAAAAGCGCTCAACGAGAAGAGAGAAGAAATCGAGCTACTCATCACAGGATATAACCTGGGAGTAGATTACATAAAAATGCACCCGCAGAAAGAATGGGAGCAAGTATTGATAGAAATAGGTGTACCCGAAAATCTGACAGGACTCGTTGCCCTCCCCGGTTATCAAAAAGCAAAACGCCCCTCCGCTGAAGCGATAGACAAGGCTATACACTGGTTGAAAGAAAACCACCGAATACCTCAAACCTACTCTGAAAAGAATCTGATTGACACTACGTTTATCCCCACAGTATCAACCATAATCAAATAACAACTGACTCATGCGAAAAACACTACTCAATCTCTTCACTTTTGTATTATGTATAACAGGTATACAAAATGCACTTCTTGCACAAGAACAAACACCACTAAATCAGGTTGTCAACACACTGAAAGAACGGATTAGTCTCTCCGGATATGCACAGCTGGGATATACATACGATGATGCAGCGAATCCCGACAATACATTCGACATCAAACGAATTATTTTCATGGCACATGGAAAGATCACCAAACGGTGGACTTGCGACTTTATGTATGACTTCTATAATGGCGGTATGCTACTCGAAGTATATACTGATTATCAGTTTCTTCCCGGACTTACGGCACGTATCGGTGAATTTAAAGTTCCTTATACCATAGAAAACGAATTGTCTCCTACTACAGTAGAACTTATCAATTGCTATTCACAGTCTGTCTGCTATCTGGCAGGAGTAAGCGGTAGCGATAAGTGTTACGGAATGACTTCCGGACGGGATATTGGCATGATGCTTCACGGGAAAGTCTTTCGCGACTTCCTGCAATATAAAGTGGCCGTAATGAACGGGCAGGGATTGAATACCAAAGACAAAAACAGCCAGAAAGATGTGGTCGGCAATTTAATGGTTTATCCTCTGAAATGGTTATCCGTAGGTGGTTCGTTCATCCGCGGAACAGGGCACGCCATAGCCGATTCGGAATATACCGGAATCAAAGCGGGAGAAAACTACGCTAAGAAACGTTGGAGTGCAGGAGGTGTTGTCACTACTCCCACTTTTAATCTGCGCACGGAATATCTTGGCGGAAAAGACCGAAGTGTGAAAAGTGAAGGTTTCTATGCAACAGGAAGCGTACGCTTTGCACGAAATTTCGATTTCATCGCTTCGTACGATTATTTCAACCCGAACAAGAGTGCAGATTTCAAACAAAATAACTATATTGCAGGCGTACAATACTGGTTTTATCCCAGATGTCGATTGCAGGCACAATATACCTTTTGTGATAAAAAAGGAGACGGACAGAAAGATTCCAATCTGATACAGGCACAGGTGCAGGTGAGGTTCTAACTCAAGTATTAAGTGTCAAGTATTAAGTATTAATGCGTAATAGTTGAGAACAGACTATCATTCATTCCCATAGGGTTATGAATGAAATTATAAATAAGGAATATATTCCTTTTGGAACAAATATTAATCTTATTAATAACAGTAACTAAAAAAACATGGAAAGTAAAATCGCCGAAACCAACGCCCGAATAGACGTGGCCGACGTATTAAGAGGATTGGCAGTAATGGGAATCATCCTCTTGCACAGCATTGAACACTTTAATTTCTATTCTTTCCCGGAAGAAGTCCCTTTTGAATGGATGAAATTTACCGATCAAGCAATCTGGAGAGGATTATTCTTCACTTTCAGTAATAAAGCATACGCTGTATTTGCTTTGCTCTTCGGTTTCAGTTTCTATATTCAGGACAATAACCAACAACGGAGAGGGAAAGATTTCCGCCTGCGTTTTTTATGGAGATTATTCATCCTATTCATTATAGGACAATTCAATGCCGCTTTCTTTACCGGCGAAATATTAACCATGTATGCGATTTTAGGAATTATCCTGCCGATATTCTGCCGGATGAGTGACCGTACGGTTGCCATCTTTGCTACTTTATTAATCCTTCAACCTATCGATTGGGCAAAATTGATCTATGCCTTGTGCAATCCTGACTATGTGGCAGGTAAAAGTTTGGCAGGTTATTATTTCAGCATCGCTTTCGACGTACAAAAGCATGGCAACTTCCTTGAAACAGTCCGCATGAATATGTGGGAAGGACAAATGGCTAACATGACTTGGGCATTGGAACATGGACGTATCTTACAAACACCGGGGTTATTCCTATTCGGAATGCTGGTTGGCCGCCGCAAATATTTCCTGTATAGCGAACAGAACGAACGCTTGTGGTTAAAAGCATTAGCAATTTCGCTTCTCTGCTTCTTCCCCATCTACGGATTGAACAATATGTTGCCGGAATTCATCGAACGGAATGCCGTCCTTGTTCCTCTACAGTTGATATTAAGTTCATTCAGCAGCCTTAGCTTCATGGTATTACTGGTGACAGGATTACTGTTGACTTTCTATCGTGTGAAAGACCGCAGTTTCTTTATGCGTTTCACATCTTATGGTAAAATGAGTTTAACGAACTATCTCGGGCAATCCATTTTCGGTTCTCTTTTGTTCTATCATTGGGGATTCGAATTGGGACGATATTTAGGAATCACATATAGCTTCCTTTTTGGCATCCTTTTTGTTCTATTACAAATGGCATTTTGTTCGTGGTGGCTGCGGCACCATAAACATGGTCCTTTTGAGGGTCTCTGGAAACGTTTGACCTGGATTGGAAAAAATAAATAATTAAATAATGATGAACGAAAAAACGATTAATGAACAATACGCATATATACGTGCCTTACTTGAAGAGAAAAGACTCAAGGAAGCTCTGATGCAGTTGGAATCTCTGCTGTGGCAGTGTCCTGACTGGGATCTACGCACTCGCCTGGAACAATTGCAGACTTCCTACAAATATATGCTGGAATACATGAAACAGGGAGCAAATGACCCTGAACGGTGGAATCTGTATCAGAAAATGGTATCAGACACGTGGGGAATTGCCGACCAATCACGTTTGCTCATATTGGATAACGCTTCATCAAGATACTATCATGAAGTACGACGTACTCCCAAATCGCCAGATTTGTCAAACTATGGTCTTAAAACCATATTACACATACTGGAGTCTTTTAATGACGACTTGGCAGTCAGCGGATTACTGTCTGACGAAAAGATGGATGAAGTATTAAAGCGGCATGAGGACACGCTCAAGTTTATGTTTATCAGAACATGGACAAACAGCGCATGGACTCCCGAAGACGAGGAAGATGCAAAAGCCATGCTTGCCTCGGAATTACTTCCGGGAGATGATTTATGTTTGTTTGTCAGTGCCCTCACATTGAGCTTGATGGAATGTTTCGACCTACGAAAAATAATGTGGTTGCTTAATGCTTACGAGCATCCCAACGTCAACGTCAGTCAACGGGCATTGGTTGGTGCGATGATTATTTTCCACATTTACAGAAGCCGCCTTACTTTCTATCCGGAACTGATAAAAAGGGTGGATCTCATGGAAGAAATTCCCTCATTCAGAGAAGATGTCGCACGTATTTACCGACAAATGCTATTATGTCAGGAAACGGAAAAGATTGATAAAAAGATGAGGGAGGAGATTATTCCCGAAATGCTGAAGAATGTTTCCTCCATGAAAAATATGCGGTTCGGCTTTGAAGAAAGCGATGAAGAAAACAACGATATGAATCCGGATTGGGAAGATGCATTCGAGAAATCCGGACTGGGGGATAAATTGCGTGAAATGAACGAATTGCAGCTGGAGGGTGCAGATGTATATATGAGCACTTTTGCGGCTTTGAAGAACTATCCGTTCTTCCGCGAGGTACATAACTGGTTTTATCCATTCAGCAAGCAACAGTCTAATGTGCTCAAGGCAATGAAGCAGGCGGGAAATCAGGGAGGCAGTCTACTGGATTTAATTCTTCAATCGGGATTTTTCAGTAACAGTGATAAGTACTCTCTCTTTTTCACAATCCATCAATTGCCACAGTCACAACAGGATATGATGTTGAGCCAACTGAATGAACAACAGGTTGCAGAATTGGCGGAGAAATCGAATGTTGAGACGATGAAGAAATTCAATGAACGTCCGGGAACGGTCAGCAACCAGTACCTGCACGATTTGTATCGTTTCTTCAAACTTAGTGTGCGCAAGAGTGAATTCAGAGATATTTTTAAAGAGAAGCTCGATCTTCATCATGTCCCTGCACTCGACAATATATTGCACTGGGAAGATGTATTGTTCCCCATTGCCGATTTCTACCTGTCAAAGGAACGTTGGGACGAGGCTATCGAAATTTATGAAGAGTTGGAAACGATTGGCGGATTTGAAGGAGAGAGTGCTGAATATTATCAGAAGTTTGGCTATGCATTGCAAAAAAGAAAGAAATATGCAGAGGCTATCCAGGCTTATCTGAAAGCAGACACGCTGAAACCGGATAATATCTGGAACAATCGCCATCTGGCTATTTGTTATCGGTTGAACAGAAATTACCAGGTAGCAATCACCTATTATAAGAAGGTAGAAGAAGCTGCTCCGGAAGATACCAATGTGACTTTCCATATCGGTAGCTGTCTGGCAGAATTGGGGCAATATGAAGAAGCACTGAATTATTTCTTCAAACTGGATTTCATCGAGAACAACTGTATTAAGGCATGGCGTGGCATCGGATGGTGTTCATTTATCAGCCAGAAACATGAACAGGCGATGAAGTATTATGAAAAAATAATAGAACAGAAGCCTCTGGCTATTGACTATATGAATGCAGGACATGTTGCCTGGGTGATGGGAGATATTCAGAAAGCTGCCGTTTTCTATGGAAAAGCCATTACGGCTAGTGGAAACCGGGAACGATTCCTGGAAATGTTCCATAAAGATGAAGAAGCTCTTCTCACACAAGGAATTCGGGAAGAAGATATTCCTCTGATGTTGGATTTATTATAGGTTTCCACATCTTTCAGTTTGGGATATTCAATAAATGTTCCTGCTTAAAAATACAGAAAAGGCTGCCTCATTTTCGATTTTGAGGCAGCCTTTTTGTATTATTGGACTAAGTATATCTTGTGTATTTCATGTAATCAATAAGTTAATTACACTGATACTGATATATTCAGATATATTCAAGATACTTACTACAGCTTTTTCAACTCTCCGTACAGTTTCTGTATGGGAAGTCCCATAATATTATAAAAACTACCGGAAATTGATTTAACCCCGATATACCCGATCCATTCCTGGACGCCATAAGCTCCTGCCTTATCCATTGGCTGATAACGATCTACATAATACAGGATTTCATCTTCCGACAAGACATCAAACAATACTTCGGAGGAAGCGGTAAAGCTTTTTTGCCATTCGGTAGTAGTCAGGCAAACTCCTGTGAAGACCTGATGAGATTTTCCCGAGAGAGCACGAAGCATTTCAACGGCTCCTTCCCTACCCTCCGGTTTTCCAAGTACTTTCCCATCCAGCCATACTATGGTATCTGCCGTAATCAATAATTCTCCCGGCTTCATCATGGTACGGTAGGCATCTGCCTTTTCACGGGCAATATATTCAGGAATTTCAGCACCCACCAATGTATCCGGGTATGACTCGTCTACATCCGGTAATGTTCTGACTACATAGTCTACTCCCAGTCCCGACATCAGTTCTTTCCGACGGGGAGAATTGGAAGCTAATATAATCTGATATTTCTTTAAGTTATCAAGCATGGTTTTATTTACGATTTGACGATTTACTATTTACGATTGAAAATACTTTTTATTGATGTCACCAGTTGATTTCACCAGCCGAAAGCATCTTCCGCCATCCATAGACCGTGAGCTTTTAGCACCTGCTCCACTACATCACGTCCGCATCCCCGACCACCGTCCGCATAAGAAATATACTTTGCAACGGATTTCACTTCCGGCACAGCATCTTTCGGGCAGCATGGCAGTCCGCACTCACACATCACTTCAATATCCGGCACGTCATCACCCATATATAGAATTTCATCATCGGTCAATCCGTACTTATCGCGAAAAGCACGATAATCGTGTATCTTCACAGCAGAACCCATGTATAAATCCTTCACTCCCAGCCCCTCAAAACGGATACGTACCGCTTCTGTCCGGCCACCGGTGATGATAGCTATGTGAAGTCCTTTTTTCACAGCCAACTGGATGGCATACCCATCTTTGATATTCACGGTACGCATTGGTTCCCCGGAAGGATGCAAAGGTACGGTAGTCGAACTCAATACTCCGTCCACATCAAAAGCTAAAGCTTTGATACGGGATAAATCATAATTGATGGTGCTCATGGATACTTTTGCTCATTAGTTTATATATTTCCTGCAATGCCGGAGAATCTACCAACATGGCAAGATGATTACTCATCACATTCTCATCGTAACGAACAGCGGGTCCGGTCTGTGCATCACGTGGCGCCAGTTCGTGGACTTTACGTGCTGTTTCATCTATCAGCGGAAGCATGACATCGAAAGGCAAGTTGTATTTTTCAAGCAAATCAGCTGCTAATGCATACATGTGATTGGTGAAGTTACAGATAAAAACAGCAGCCAAATGTAGGCTTTTACGTTGCTCGGAAGAAGCCTCGTAGACCTTTTCCGAAAGTGTGGCGGCAACAGCCTTCAACAATTCCACGTCTTCGGGCCTTTTCGCTTCAACAAAGAAAGGCACTTCCTGAAATTTAACTTCACGTTGTTTGCTGAATGTCTGCATCGGATAAAATACTCCGTAACGTTCTGCATGCCCTTCCCAAACGCTCATCGGAATGCTTCCTGCCGTATGCACTAACAAAGACGCTTGCTTTCCTTCTGTTATCTGCGGTAACAAATCTACTAAAGCATCATCTTTCACTGATACGATATACAATTTTGCATCTTTGGAGACTGCCTGTAAATCTGTTGTATATTCAGCTTCTACTTTCTCGGCTAAGGTACGGGCAGATTCCATGGTCCGGCTATATACCTGTACAATGCGGAAACCTTTACGATAAAGAGCTTTCGCCAGATTAGTAGCCAAATTACCTGCACCGATAAACACGATCGGTGTATCTTCTATACTTCTTTTCATTATTCTCTTATCGTTTTGCAAACCAGAATAAAACGATTCCGATGATGAGCAGTGTCAATGGCAACAGATATCCGGATAACGAACCCAATAAGGACATGACCAAACCGATATTCATCACTAGCCAAAGCCCAAGCAACACAAAACCTATTGATTTATCGCGTTTGAAAATAAGGAAACAGATCGAGGCGTACAATAGCATATTGTCCTTATTCATCACCCAGGGTAGCCCAATGGAAGAAAAATGAATCAGCTTATCGATCAGAAAAAGTGCTCCGATTACAATAAAGGTAACAGCAGTAGCCAGATAGGTATCTTTACTATTATTCGCTTTAGCAGCTCCCATGCTTATTTTCCTCCGAACTTATTAATATGAATTTTCTCCCATTGAAGATGTTCTTCATTGAAAGGTTTACGTTCCATCCCTTTATGGCCGATAGCAATGACAGAAAGAATCTGAAGTTGCAAGGGAATATCCAAAATTCCATGGACAAATTCATCGGAAGGCATTCCGGTGGCAGTGAAACGTTCGCGAACCTGCACCCAACAACTTCCCAAGCCAAGATCTTCAGCCTGCAACTGTATCATGATGGAAGCAATGGAAGCGTCTTCAATCCAAACATCGCTGGCCAACGGATCGGCCATTACAACAATCGCCAAAGCTGCGTCGGCAATGAATGAAGAAGCCTGTTCTTTGCAATGAGACAATTCTTTCAATATCTCTTTATCATCAACCACTACAAACTGCCAACTATTACTACGTTTGGAAGAGGGAGACATCAAGGCTGCTTTCATCAATGCAACTACCTGATCTTGTGTCAATTCTTCATCGGTGAACTTCCGCATACTACGACGGTTCTTTATCAATTCACTGAAATTTTCCATATTATTTCCGGTTTCATTTGATTAATGTATGCAAAGATAATGCAAACCGAGCGTAATAGGAAATAAAAGTTTATACTAAATGAAGAATATATTGTATCTTTGCACAGAGAAATAATTTCATTATGAAAAAGCGAATTACACAAGACGATTACGTTAAAGCGAATCGTAAAGCTAGCCGTGAGGCAGAAATTGAGATGTACGGGCACCCTATTTGTCACAAACGAGTGCACCAATCAAAGAAAGTATATAACCGTAGAAAGATAAAGGCAGCCGATAAAAAGCTGCCTTATTTTTTTGTATTCAAGATAGCGTCACTATCCTATAGACATAGCGATACCATACAATAAGGATAGTATCACTATCATGACAGGATAGCGTCACTATATTTAGAGGAATTAAAAAGATAGTTTATCTATACAATCCGTGTTAATTCTCCGGTTGTAGAATCGATAATAAATCCGTAAACTGTCACATCTGAAGGAATCAAAGGATGACGCACGATAAAATCGACTGTTCCCCTCACGGACTTTTCCGTATCTTCGAAGCCATCCAACCAAGCATGAAAATCAACTCCGCAGAAGCGCATCATGTCAATATAATCCGGATTTATCCCCCGTGCCGTCATCTTTTCAAGCATCGTTTCACTATGCATGTGACAAGCTCCACAATCAGAATGAGCAATCACCATTATCTCCTCCACACCCAGTTCAAAGATAGCTACGAGTAAACTCCGGATCACGCTACCGAAAGGATGGGAAATAACGCCACCTGCATTCTTTATCATTTTTACATCGCCATTCTTAATTCCTAATGCGGCTGGAAGCAAAGCAGTCAGTCGGGTGTCCATACAGGAAAGAATAGCTATTTTCTTATCGGGATATTTATTGGTAATATACGATTCGTATCCCTTGTTTTCAACAAATTCCTTGTTGTAAGCTAATATTTCTTCTACCATAGTGTATGTTTTATTTATAGTGCATATTTAGCACAACAAAAGTAAGCAAAATAGCATAAAAAAAGAAGGATATACCACAAGATATATCCTTCTTCAATCAAATTTTAACCAACTATTGTTTCATCAATATCCAAACACATTAATAATTCGGATTTTGATAATCGACACCATTCTCTATAATATCTGTGAATGATTGAGGAATAGGACGAACAGTATGAGTACTATTCAAGAAATACTGACCAATATCCGGATTTGTCTGCTTCAAATAATCTTCTGTAAGTTTACCTGTTCTTTTCAAATCAAACCACCGGGTACTTTCACCAGCCAATTCTCTGGCCCGTTCATCCAATATATACTGAATATCTACTGCACCATTATACTTAGTGGCACCAGCTCGTTCACGTACAACATTAATATATCTGTTTGCATTAGTTCCTCCTGTTAAATAAACATCTGCTTCGGCTGCTAACAAATAGATTTCAGCCATACGCATTGTTATAATAGAAGCGTTACTGCCATAGCGGCCTTTACTCCAGTTGGAAACTACAACATTGGTCGTATTAAACTTGGATAAAGACGGATAAAAATAATAGAAAGGATTCAAAACCGTTTTTCCATCGCTTTGTCTAGTGTAGTTCATTTTGACTTTTCCAGCATCATCATACAAATCTTCCACATCGACAATCATATAAGGTGCTTTCAGTTTATTAGCTTTCAAAGCCGCATAGTTATCTTCTTCCGAACGTATAATACGGATTGCGTCATCACCTACCCCCAACGTTGTATTAGTTGTAATACCATTTCTGTCCATCTCTTTAATTTTATCTTCAGACCAAGTGAAAGCTTTGTTAGCTTTCCACAATGTTTTGAAAGAAGCGGCATAGCGAGGATCAAGTTTATTGTCAGACTGTACGTACAAATCCAACAAACACTTGGATGGCATAAACATTCCTTCCGGGTTGCCTCCCCATTGCTTTATACTTTCTTGTGTCTTTTCAACCGCAGGGAAATAATAAGTATTACAATAGAATTCCATCCAACTCAAATTATTCTGCCAGGCATTGACACTACCATATTGAGAACTGCAAGCTATTGAGAACATAGACTCTTTATTATTCTGATTGTTAGCATCAGCAAAAACGTCATCAAAAGTAGTATACATATAAGTATCTAAATCTGCCCCACCAGCTTCACAATCACGAATTAATTCATCTGCCACATCTTTTGCCGCCTGTAGATAATCAGAACAGCCATATTCTTTAGTAGTCAGATAAGCTTTCACTAAATAAGCTTTAGCAGACTTACGCAATGCACGTCCCTCTTCTTCAGGTCGCGATATGGGCAAATAGGTGGCAGCAAATTCAAGATCTGGAATAATGCAGTTTTTGTAAATTTCCAGAGGCTCCGTTCTGCCCGGAGCCATATCCACTCCTTCATTTTTGGCAGTAATGAGTGTAACTCCACCAAATATCTCCACCAAATTATAATAGTACAGCCCCCTCAAAAAATGTGCTTCGGCAAGAATCTCATTTTTCACCTCTTCAGAATCCCAGTCAATCACCTTATCAGCTTGCGCAAGCGCCAAGTTACATGAGCCGATGCCATCATATCCGGAATTCCAGATACTTTGAGCCATATTCAAGTTCATAGATCCACCTTCTGCATATTTGAAGTAGTTGGCATTTGTATTAGAATTCTGTTTTGCTGTCCACAAGTCTGTACCTGCCTCTGCCAATTCTATATAAATCTGCTTACCATAAAAACTACGCTGTAAACCAAAATAGCAGTTGTTAATAGCCTGTTTGAAGCCATTCTGTGTCGTCATTAACGCTTCAAGAGAAGAGCCACCCGGATTATATTCATCCAAAGAACAAGATACTCCTCCGAGAATCCAAACAGTAACCAACAATATATTATATATTTTTCTATTCTTCATAACTCTCAATTAATTAAAAGGTTACATTTACACCAAATACAAATCTCTTCGTTAATGGGAAATTAGATGCACCGTTACGTTCAGGATCAAGATCTCTCATTAATTTTTCTTTCGCAAAAATAAACGGATCATAAGCCGTTGCATATACACGGAGTTTCTCCATGCAAATCTTAGACAGCCATTTTTTCGGAAGAGAATAACCCAAAGTAATATTTTTCACTTTAATATAAGAGCCATCCATATATCCGAGAGAAGTAAATCCTGTATAATTGCTAACAGCATCGTGAAGACCTGGGCGAGGTAAATAAGCTCCTTGATTTTCAGGAGTCCAATAATCACTTCCGGTGGGCGAGTTATCCCAACTAGTCGTCGGATTATAACGAGTAATAACATCGTTATTGACCATATATCCCCAACGTGCCATGATAAAGAAACTCAAATCAAAATCACGGTAAGTAAAATTATTCTGAAAACCGAGAATCCAGTCCGGTGTTTTCTTACCCAAAATGAAATAATCCGTTTTATTACTGTAAGTGTGAATGCCATTATCATTAAATGAACCATCTGTAGCAAGTTTAATATCGCCAGGCTTACAGTTATATTTTGCCGCTTCTTCCGCCTCGGTTGTCGACCATATTCCTAAATATTTATAATCATAGAAGACACTGATAGCTTCACCTTCGAAAAGTTTTTCATCTTTTACATCTCCATCAGGTAAAGAAACAATCTTTTCTTTATTGGCAGTAAAGGTTACATTGGAAGACCAAGTAAAATTCTTCTTCACAATATTTTGAGTATTCAATGACAACTCAATACCTTTATTATTTGTTTCACCGAGGTTTTGCCATGCTTTCATTGGCGATCCCCATGCTGCTATACCGGAAGTGATCGGCATTGTACGCGCATATAACAGATCTTTTGTATCCGTATTATACCAGTCAAATGTAAAATTAACTCTTCCATTAAACAATCCAAGATCAATACCAATATTCGTATTATAAGACTTTTCCCATCCTACATCAGGGTTACCATAAGTTCCACCATACTGAATATGTCCGGCTGCGCTATTGCCAAAGCCAACTCCTTTAGGATAAGTATAACTTCCTGTGGTAGAAGAATATGCAGCATCTTTACGACCAGAGTTACCCGTCACACCATAACCAGCACGCAATTTAAGGTTAGATAACCAGTTCTGCGTTTTCTCCATAAAAGCTTCGTCACTGATACGCCAGCCGATTGCAGCAGCAGGGAAAGCATCCCATTTGTGTCCCACCGCCAAGTGAGAAACTCCATCCCATCGATTGGAAAAAGTGAATAGGTATTTTCCTTTATAGCTATAATTCAAACGGAAAGCATAAGACATCGACTGCGTCTGTGAAAAACTTGATGCCACCTGGACTTTCTCTGTTCCGGCTCCTAAGTTATGGAATGACTGTGCAGCCAACTCCTGCCCTTGAGCATGACTTTCATTTGCTTCATCCTGATTTTTAGACCATGAAGTAATTCCTGTCACACCGAAATTATGGTCTCTGGCCAAAGTAAAATTATAAGTAATAACATTCTCCCATCTATAGGCATAAGAAGCACTATTGTAGATTTCAGCAAGAGGTGCCTGATAGCCAGAAGTGATATTAGCTATTGATTTTTCCCCAAAGAAAACCCCATTACGAGAATTACTCAATGTTGTGCCGAGCACCGATTTAAAAGTCAACCCTTTCAGTGGAGTCAACTCCAAATAGGCATTACCTGTAAAATAAGTACTACGCGTATTATTTACATACTGATCTTTTGCTTCATCAGCCATCGGATTCACTTTCCCGCCATCCTTGCAGTATTCATAATTGATATTGCCATCAGCGTCATAGGCATCACCCAAAGGTAAAAAAGTCAACGCATTCACAAAAACGCCTTGATTACGACTATTTCCATCCGTATACGTCAGATTGGTATTAAAGCCCACCTTAGCCCAAGAGAATATGGACTGGTCAAGATTTAAACGCATGCTATAACGCTTACGATTGTCATTCTCAATCAACCCTTCTTCGTTATTATAGTTCAAAGAAGCAAATATCTTCGTTTTTTCCGTTCCTCCTGTTATAGATAAATTATAGTTCTGCTGAACACCATTCTTACCCATAACTTCATCTACCCAGTCAATCCATTTGCCAGCTTCATAAGCCTCAAGTACCCCTGGCTTATTAAAGATTGTAGACATAAATTCCGGATACTCTTCATTATTTTTAGTTCTCCATGCTTCTTTCTTCAGATTCACATATTCATCTCCGGTCATACCGTGAGGAAACTTCGCAAATCCACTAACTCCGACATATGCATCAAAGTTCACCGTTGCTTTCCCGGTCTTTCCCTGTTTTGTAGTAATTATAACAACACCATTCGCTCCGGCCGAACCGTAAATAGCCGTCGAAGAAGCATCTTTCAGTACTTCAATAGACTCAATATCAGCCGGGTTTACCTGATTATAACTGCCTTGAATACCATCAATAATAAACAAAGGTGAGTTTGAACCATAGATTGAGCGGGTACCACGCAATTGAATATCCACATCAGCCCCTGCCTTACCCGAAGACTTCATAATATCCAATCCTGCAACTTTCCCCTGAAGTGCTTCCATCGGATTATTCACCGGACTAGCCGTTATATCTCCACTTTTCACAGAAGTAACCGCTCCTGTCAAATCCCGTTTTTTTACCGTACCATAACCAATAACCACTACTTCATCCAAAGCTTGCGTATCCGGAACCATCTTCACATTCAATGGTACATTTCCTGTTATAGTTATAGTTTGATCCTTATATCCTATATAAGAAATTAATAATTCCTTGCTTCCTGCGGGAAGATCAATCGAAAATTTACCGTCAAAATCGGTAATTGTACCAGTACTAGTACCTTTTACAACAATAGATACGCCAATCAAAGGCTCTCCATTTTCATCCAGAACAGTTCCTTTCACAGTTTTTGCTTGTGTGACAATCTGCACCATAGTATTAGAGACTCCATCTTCTGCTTGAACAGAATATGGAATAGGGGAACATAATAACGTTATTCCCAAAATCATGGAAATGCGTCTATGCTGCGCTTTCCACACTTCAACAAATGCATAATCTCTCATTCGTTTTAAGTTAAAGTTAATATTATTTATTTTTCGTTTAGCGTAATGCCATCTGTTTAAAAATCAATTAATAGACGGTAGTTTTTTTCTTTTGTACTCACAAATAGTTTACATTCATGCGAAAACTTCCTTTTTGCTATACCTTTTTTCCAATAAATCCGCAAAGATAAACAGTACTTTACTTCAAGCATCTCCAACAAATTCTTTGTTTTGTTGTTGAATAAAGAATAAAAAGTGTAAATTTGTACCTAGATGCCACTTAAACTAACGACATATTATCAAGGGAAGGATATTCCTGAATTGCCGGGAAAAAATACCTTCCATTCCAAAGAGTTATTTCAGATTTATGAAGCAACTCCTGGATATACTCCTTTATTAATAGTAGCAACGGAAGACGGCAGACCGGTAGCACGCCTGCTAGCCGCTATCCGCAAAGCAAAGAAGTGGCTTCCTTCCTCTTTAGTGAAACATTG
The DNA here is from genome assembly GCF_025147085.1 of Bacteroides sp. D2. Classification (NCBI taxonomy): domain Bacteria; kingdom Pseudomonadati; phylum Bacteroidota; class Bacteroidia; order Bacteroidales; family Bacteroidaceae; genus Bacteroides; species Bacteroides sp. D2. The sequence continues at coordinate 6,406,888 of NZ_CP102261.1, forward strand.
TGTAGTATATAGCGAAGGTGAATTTCTGGACGAATCCCTTTCTGCCAATAAAGAGAAAGCAGAAGAAGTCTTTGGGGATATGCTTGAACATCTCACGCAGGAAGCATCGCGCAGCTGTGTCCTGATCGAATTCCGAAACCTGAACAATTCGATGTTCGGTTACCGGGTTTTCAGAGCCAACGATTATTTCCCTGTCAACTGGTTACGGGTACGCAATTCGTTACACAGTATGAAAAAAGTGGAAGACCGGTTCAGTCCGTCACGCATTCGGCAGATCAAAAAAGGACTCAAAAATGGAGCCAGAGTAGAGGAAGCACATACAGTGGAAGAAATACGCGACTTCTCACGGATGCTGCACAAAGTCTATTCCTCCCGCATACGCAGATATTTTCCTGCCAACGATTTCTTCCGCCACATGAACAATATGTTAATCAAAGGAAAACAGGCAAAAATATTCGTTGTAAAATATAAAGAGAAGATCATCGGCGGTTCCGTCTGCATCTATTCGGGAGACGATGCATACCTCTGGTTTTCAGGAGGTATGAGAAAGACGTATGCACTTCAATATCCGGGCGTGTTGGCCGTTTGGAAAGCATTGGAAGATGCGCACCAACGGGGATTCCGCCACATGGAATTTATGGATGTGGGACTTCCATTCCGCAGACACGGCTATCGTGATTTCGTTCTCCGTTTCGGAGGAAAACAAAGTAGTACTCGCCGCTGGTTCCGCGTCAGTTGGAGCTGGTTGAACAAACTTCTAGTCAAATTTTATATCTAAATGTAATCTCAAGATTACAAAATGACTCTTTATGTTCCTTTCCCACCATTTTTTCTGCTTTATTACCCAACAATTAAATGCAGAAATATTTCTTTATTAGGTAAGAATTGTCTTTCTTTGTGCTGTTTTATGCCTTATAAGCACAGATTTAAAACCAAATAAAAAAAGTATAGTTATGAAGATTTCACACATTGAACATCTGGGCATTGCTGTAAAAAGCATTGAAGAAGCCCTTCCTTACTACGAAAATGTATTAGGTCTGAAGTGTTACAACATTGAAACAGTGGAAGATCAGAAAGTAAGAACCGCTTTTTTAAAAGTAGGCGAAACCAAAATCGAACTGTTGGAGCCGACTTGCCCTGAAAGTACCATTGCCAAATTTATTGAAAACAAAGGTGCAGGTGTTCACCACGTTGCATTTGCTGTAGAAGATGGCGTAGCTAATGCTTTGGCAGAAGCAGAAAGCAAAGAAATCCGCCTTATCGACAAAGCTCCCCGCAAAGGTGCTGAAGGTTTAAGTATCGCTTTCCTTCACCCGAAATCAACTCTGGGCGTGTTGACAGAACTCTGCGAACATTAATCATAAACTCTAAAACCAACAAGAACTCATGAGTAATCAACTTGAAAAAATTAAAGAGCTTATTGAACGCCGTGCCGTAGCACGTATCGGAGGCGGTGAAAAAGCAATTGCGAAGCAACACGAAAAAGGGAAATACACAGCACGCGAGCGCCTGGCTATGCTGCTTGACGAGGGTAGCTTCGAAGAAATGGACATGTTCGTTGAGCACAGATGCACGAACTTCGGTATGGATAAGAAACATTATCCGGGCGACGGTGTAGTAACCGGTTGCGGTACAATCGAAGGACGTCTGGTATATGTGTTCGCACAGGACTTCACCGTTTCTGCCGGCTCACTGTCAGAAACAATGTCACTGAAGATTTGTAAAATCATGGATCAGGCAATGAAGATGGGTGCTCCATGCATCGGTATCAACGACTCGGGTGGTGCACGTATCCAGGAAGGTATCAATGCTTTGGCCGGTTATGCAGAAATCTTCCAACGCAATATCCTTGCTTCCGGTGTTATCCCACAGATTTCAGGTATCTTCGGTCCTTGCGCCGGTGGTGCTGTTTATTCTCCGGCTCTAACCGACTTCACGCTGATGATGGAAGGTACTTCTTATATGTTCCTTACCGGACCGAAAGTTGTGAAAACCGTAACAGGTGAAGACGTTAGCCAGGAAAACCTCGGTGGCGCAAGCGTTCACTCCACTAAATCAGGTGTGACTCATTTCACCGCTAAAACAGAAGAAGAAGGTTTCGCCCTGATTCGCAAACTGTTAAGCTATATTCCTCAAAACAACCTTGAAGAAGCTCCTTATGTAGATTGTGTAGATCCAATCGACCGTTTGGAAGACTCTTTGAACGATATTATCCCCGACAGCCCAACTAAACCGTATGATATGTACGAAGTAATCGGCGCTATCGTGGACAACGGTGAATTCCTTGAAATCCAAAAAGATTATGCAAAGAATATCATCATTGGTTTTGCCCGTTTCAACGGACAGTCAGTAGGTATCGTTGCTAACCAGCCTAAATACTTGGCAGGTGTGCTCGACAGCAATGCATCTCGCAAGGGTGCACGTTTCGTACGTTTCTGCGATGCATTCAATATTCCTATCGTATCGTTGGTAGACGTACCGGGATTCCTTCCGGGAACAGGTCAGGAATATAACGGTGTTATCCTTCATGGAGCTAAATTGCTGTATGCTTACGGTGAAGCTACTGTGCCTAAGGTTACGATCACATTGCGTAAATCTTACGGAGGTTCTCACATTGTGATGAGCTGTAAGCAACTTCGCGGTGACATGAACTATGCATGGCCTACTGCCGAAATTGCAGTAATGGGTGGTGCCGGAGCAGTAGAAGTATTGTACGCACGCGAGGCTAAAGATCAGGAAAATCCTGCTCAATTCCTTGCTGAAAAAGAAGCAGAATACACGAAACTGTTTGCCAATCCTTACAATGCAGCTAAATACGGCTACATTGACGATGTGATTGAACCGCGCAACACACGTTTCCGCGTGATCCGCGCTTTGCAGCAGTTGCAGACTAAGAAATTGAGTAATCCGGCTAAGAAGCATGGAAATATTCCGTTGTAATCCAACTTTTCACATTAAAACAAGAACGATTATGAACAAAACCAAAATCGGAATATTCCTTTCTTTGCTATTGCTGATTGGGCTGACTTCTTGTGGAGAGAAAAAGTCTAACAACAAGTTGGTGCTGAATGAAATCCTGATAGACAATCAGAGTAACTTTCAGGACGACTACGGATTGCACAGTGCATGGATTGAAATATTCAATAAATCATTCGGTAGCGCCGATCTGGCAGCTTGCTTGCTGAAAGTAAGCAACCAACCAGGCGATACAGTTACTTATTTTATTCCGAAAGGTGACGTACTGACCTTAGTGAAACCACGTCAACATGCCCTGTTCTGGGCAGACGGCGAGCCTAACCGCGGTACTTTTCACACAAGTTGCAAGTTGAATCCGGAAACAGCCAACTGGATTGGCTTGTACGACTCCGGCAGAAATCTGCTTGACCAGATTGTAGTGCCGGCAGGCGCTCTCGGTCCCGACCAATCATACGCTCGCGTAAGCGACGGAGCGGTAAACTGGGAAGTAAAAGGTGGAAGCAGTGACAAATACGTCACTCCGAGCACCAACAACCAGACTCTTGACAGCAATGCCAAGATGGAAAACTTCGAAGAACATGATGCGGTAGGTATCGGTATGTCTATTTCTGCCATGAGTGTAGTATTTGTCGGATTGATTCTTCTTTATATTTCCTTCAAGGTTGTAGGCAGAGTTGCAGTCAACTTGAGCAAACGTAACGCCATGAAATCCAAAGGCATCGACAAACAAGAAGCGAAAGAGCTGTCACAGGCTCCGGGCGAAGTTTATGCTGCTATTTCTATGGCATTGCACGAAATGCAGGATGAAGTGCACGACGTAGAAGAAACGGTACTGACCATCACTCGTGTAAAACGTAGCTACTCACCGTGGAGTTCGAAGATTTACACCTTGCGTGAAACTCCTCCTAGAAAGTAAGTCACCTTTTAAAACGTAAAACGATGAAAGAATATAAATATAAAATCAACGGTAACTCATATAAAGTAACCATCGGAGATATTGAAGATAATATCGCTCATGTAGAAGTGAACGGTACACATTATAAAGTGGAAATGGAGAAACAGCCTAAAGTGGCTCCGAAACCAGTAACAGTGCGTCCTATGCCTAATGCTCCTACTGCTCCTACTCAAGTAGTGAAACCAGCTGCTCCATCTACCGGAAAATCGGGAGTGAAATCTCCGCTGCCGGGCGTTATCCTCGACATCAAAGTAAATGTAGGCGATACTGTAAAGAAAGGCCAGACTATCATTATATTGGAAGCCATGAAGATGGAAAACAATATCAATGCGGATAAAGACGGTAAGATTACTGCCATCAACGTAAACAAAGGTGACTCTGTTCTTGAAGGTAATGACCTCGTAATTATTGAATAATATGGGAGATTTTATAAACTTTTTAGGAAATAACCTCGCCGACTTCTGGACATATACGGGCTTTGCAAATGCTACTGTAGGGCACATCGTTATGATTCTTGTGGGTTTGGGGTTCATCTATTTGGCAGTAGCCAAAGAGTTCGAACCGATGTTGCTGATTCCTATCGGTTTCGGTATATTGATCGGTAATATACCTTTTAATATGGATGCGGGATTGAAAGTCGGCATCTATGAAGAAGGTTCTGTATTGAATATCCTGTATCAGGGAGTGACCTCCGGCTGGTACCCGCCGCTCATCTTCTTGGGCATCGGAGCCATGACGGACTTCTCGGCACTTATCTCCAACCCGAAATTGATGTTGATCGGTGCAGCTGCACAGTTCGGTATCTTCGGTGCATACATGATCGCATTGGAAATGGGTTTCGACCCGATGCAAGCCGGTGCTATCGGTATCATTGGTGGAGCAGACGGTCCGACAGCCATCTTCCTTTCCTCCAAGCTAGCACCTAACCTAATGGGAGCCATTGCGGTGTCCGCCTACTCCTACATGGCGTTGGTTCCGGTGATACAGCCGCCTATCATGCGTCTGCTCACCACTAAAAGCGAACGCGTCATCCGTATGAAACCGCCGCGTGCAGTTTCTCACACGGAGAAGGTGATTTTCCCGATCATCGGTTTGTTGCTGACTTGCTTCCTGGTTCCTTCCGGTCTGCCTTTGCTGGGTATGCTGTTCTTCGGTAACCTGTTGAAAGAAAGTGGTGTAACCCGTCGTTTGGCTAATACTGCCAGCGGTCCGTTGATTGATACTATCACTATCCTGTTGGGTCTGACAGTAGGTGCTTCTACGCAAGCTTCCGAATTCCTGACGCTCGATTCTATCAAGATTTTCGCCCTCGGTGCATTGTCGTTCATCATTGCAACTGCATCCGGTGTAATTTTCGTTAAGATATTCAATATCTTCTTGAAGAAGGGCAACAAGATCAATCCATTGATCGGTAATGCAGGTGTTTCTGCCGTTCCCGACTCTGCACGTATCTCGCAAATCATTGGTCTGGAATACGATTCGACCAACTATTTGTTGATGCACGCTATGGGTCCGAACGTTGCCGGAGTAATCGGTTCAGCAGTCGCTGCCGGTATCCTCCTTGGATTCTTGATGTAAGAAATACTACAATTATAAGAATAAGCGCGAACATTGCTATAACAGCATTTTGTTCGCGCTTATTTTTGTTTAAATCCATTTCAAATGTATTCCAACTGGAATACTTAAAAGCTTTATCTTCTCTCCTTGCACCTTTCAACATAAGAAAGGCTGCCACCGGTTAACCAGGAGCAGCCTTTCTTTTATTTATGGAATAATCCGAGGATTACTGTGCCAATTTGTTGTCAGAACCGAGCACATTAAGGATTTTGTGCTTGTACAGTTTTTCCATGTTGTCACGAGCCGGACCAAGATACTTACGCGGGTCGAATTCAGCTGGTTTTTCAGCAAAAGTCTTACGGATAGCAGCAGTCATAGCCAAACGTGAGTCAGAGTCGATGTTGATTTTGCAAACAGCAGACTTAGCAGCCTTACGCAACCATTCTTCTGGAATACCGATAGCAGCTTTCAGTGCACCACCGTATTTGTTGATAGTTTCCACTTCTTCTTGAGGAACTGAAGATGATCCGTGAAGAACGATAGGGAATCCCGGAAGTTTTTCCATTACAGCGTCCAATACTTCGAAAGCCAATGGAGGAGGAACCATTACGCCTGTAACCGGGTCGATGTGGCATTGTTCCGGAGTAAACTTGTAAGCACCGTGAGAAGTACCGATTGAGATAGCCAAAGAGTCGCAACCAGTGCGAGTAGCGAAGTCGATTACTTCTTCAGGGTCAGTATATGTGTGGTGGTCAGCAGAAACTTCATCTTCTACACCAGCCAATACGCCAAGTTCACCTTCTACAGTTACGTCGAACTGATGAGCGTATTCAACAACTTTCTTAGTCAATGCAACGTTTTCTTCGTAAGGAAGATGAGAACCGTCGATCATCACTGAAGAGAAACCTGAATCGATACAAGATTTGCAAGTTTCGAATGTATCTCCGTGGTCAAGGTGAAGAACGATTTCCGGATGTGCGCAGCCTAATTCTTTAGCATATTCTACAGCACCCTGTGCCATGTAACGCAACAAAGTAGCGTTAGCATACTGACGAGCACCTTTAGAAACCTGAAGAATCACAGGAGATTTAGTTTCAACAGCAGCCTTGATGATAGCCTGCATCTGTTCCATATTGTTGAAGTTGAATGCTGGGATAGCATATCCACCTTTGATAGCCTTAGCAAACATTTCTTTTGTGTTTACCAATCCTAAATCTTTGTAATTTACCATTTTGTTTAAAGTTTATTGTTAGTGAATAAAAATTCTACGCAAAAGTAAGCATTATCCATCGAATAACGAACATCGGAAAGAAAAATATAGTAGAAAAAGGTTTAAATCAGACACCAAAATTTAGCAGGAATACGAGTGTGACATTAGATTGTAATGTCTACCTTGCAAATAAACGGATAAAAGACAGTAAAGCGTATTTCCGCGTTCGATCCATCATTCATCAATATAAGTTATGCTATTCATATATGAATGATGCGAATCATATTATATAGATATATTATAGGTACAGATTGCCTAAATTTAGAAAGCAGAGTATCTTTATCGAAGTTTTTTCCATAAAACCTTTTTCTATTTCACAGAAAAGCATTATCTTTGCGCTCTGAAAATGACCATTACACTATTTCTTACCAAAATAGTAACAGAATATAAATTAAAAAAACAGATACTGAAATGAAAAAAGGCCTTCATCCAGAATCATACCGTCCGGTAGTATTTAAAGATATGTCAAATGGTGACATGTTTTTGTCTAAGTCAACTGTAGCAACTAAAGAAACCATCGAATTCGAAGGTGAAACTTATCCGTTGCTGAAGATTGAAATCTCAAACACTTCTCACCCGTTCTATACAGGTAAATCTACATTGGTGGATACTGCAGGTCGTGTTGATAAGTTCATGAGCCGTTACGGTGACCGTAAGAAGAAATAATTCGATCTTTCGTGAAAGATGAAAAAAGAGGAGATTCTCGTAGAGAATTTCCTCTTTTTCGTTTTCTATATTCCTTATTCCTTTTCGCATTTGTTTATTCCTCCCCCCCTTCGAAACAAAATGGTTTCAACCGGAATCAGAAAGTTTTTAGGGATATAACCCCAAAAAGAAATAAAAGAAATATCACCAAATCCGACTTATTACCAAATAAAGGGAGTACCTTTACCCGACTAATTAAGTAAAAATGGAAATAACTGATTTAAAACAAATGACAAAGGAGGAAGTTTTTAATTTTATCAGACAACGCCTTTCTTTCAATGATGAATTGCTCGAGCAGTTCAGACATGTAAAAAAAGACGATCTCGCAAAAGAACATCGTAGATTCGAAATGTCCGGAAACGAATCAAAAACAGGCTGGTCCACAGTTTTCAATACTGCTATTCTAAATGAGTTTGCCGATCTTGGTATCTATAACTATACTTCTTACCTTTTTCTCGACTTCCACAATGGTACTCCAACCATTTATCTCAAATACTTTCTTGAGGACGAAAATCTGGAATATACATTTAACGGATATACCACAACAGAAATCATATTTGAAGTTTTAGAACTGACTATCTTCTCCGGAAAGCCGGAAAGAAAACGGAACTAAAACGAAAAAACGCAAAAACATCTTGCACCTTACACTAATCGGGACCATCATACTGATATACAAATCTTTAGTGTAGTGCAAGACACGGTTGCAGATAGTGTAAGATACCTTTATCTTACACTGATTGTCTCGTGACTACTTATCGACTAATTTCCGATTGATGGCAGTTCCATTTTGTTTCAAGGCGCTAAACACTTTGTTTCCCTATAGAAAACACTTTGTTTTTAGGCACGAAACACCTTGTCTACCGCTATGAACAAGTCATTTACTGCACAGGTTTTGCAAATCGCTATATATCTTCTATAAATACACCAAGATTCTTATAGACGAGACAGCGTGTAAGATACCTTTTATCTTACACTATCTGCCACTCTATCTTACACTACACTAAAAAGTTGTATATCAGCATGATGAACCCGATTAGTGTAAGGTGCAAGATGTTTTTTTATTTTCAAACTTTATAGAAAGAGGTTAACGAAGGTTGTGATTTAGTTCAAATGAATTTCCAAACCGTGATTTACAGATTAGTGAAATGGTTTGGATGGGAATTTTACTTTAAAAATGGTAAGATTCCCATTATTTTGTGTTTTGCTAGAGAGATAAGAGGTTGAGTATGAAAAATATTAAGAATAGTGAACATAAATAAACGGGAGTTGTTTTTAGTATATTATTCGCTATTTATCAACGCAAAACCTCTAAACATCAACGTGATATATGAAGAAAATTGGATTCGTCCTGACGGCTGCAATCTTATTGGCAGGCTGCGGACAGAAAAAAGAAGCGACAATGACAACAGCCCGTCCCGTAAAGACCACCATTGTCGAGTCAAGATCGATTATTAGCAAAGATTTCTCGGGAATCGTGGAAGCGGTGGAATATGTGAAGCTGGCTTTCAGGGTCAACGGACAAATCATCCAACTACCTGTCATCGAAGGACAGAAAGTGAAAAAGGGACAACTCATCGCAGCTATCGACCCCAGAGACATCGCGTTGCAATATGCCGCCACAAAATCGGCATACGAAACGGCTTCCGCACAAGTGGAACGTAACAAACGACTCCTCTCCCGGCAAGCTATCTCCGTACAGGAATACGAAATCAGTCTCGCCAACTACCAGAAAGCGAAATCTGAATACGAACTATCCGCCAACAATATGCGCGACACGAAACTGACCGCTCCTTTTGATGGTTCCATCGAAAAGAGATTGGTGGAAAATTATCAGCGTGTCAACTCCGGAGAAGGCATCGTTCAGCTTGTCAACACGCATAATCTACGCATCAAATTCACCATTCCGGATGCTTATCTGTACTTGTTGCGCGCCAAAGACCCGCGTTTCCTTGTTGAATTTGACACCTTCAAAGGACACGTGTTTCAAGCAAAACTAGAAGAATATCTGGATATTTCGACCGATGGCACAGGTATCCCGGTCAGCATCACGATTGACGACCCGTCATTCGACCGTGACCTTTATGCTGTGAAACCCGGTTTCACCTGCGGCATCCGTTTCACGGCAGATGTGGGCCCGTTAGTGCAGAACAGCTGGACAATCATACCGCTTAGCGCCGTATTCGGTGAAAGCGAAGGAAACAAAATGTATGTTTGGGTGGTAGAAGACAACAAAGTCCACAAACGACAAGTAACCGTGAGCACTCCTACCGGAGAAGCACAGACTCTCATCTCCGAAGGTTTGAAACCCGGAGAGAAAATCGTCATTGCAGGCGTACACCAACTAGTGGAAGGAGAATCAATTACAACAGTTGATAAATGATAGCTGATAACACCTATCATTTACAACCTATCATTTATCAACTATCAACTATCATTTATTATGAGTTTAGCTAGATATTCATTAGATAATACGAAAATCATCTATTTCTTTCTTGCCGTATTGCTGATTGGGGGAATCACTTCCTTTGGCAAACTGGGTAAGAAAGAGGATGCTCCTTTCGTGATAAAGTCGGCGGTTATCATGACCCGTTATCCGGGTGCCGAACCGGCTGAAGTGGAGCGGTTGATTACCGAGCCCATCTCTCGCGAGATTCAAAGTATGAGCGGTGTGTACAAGATTAAATCAGAATCTATGTACGGACTTTCAAAAATCACATTCGAGTTGCAACCTTCCTTGTCGGCAAGCTCCATTCCGCAAAAGTGGGACGAGTTGCGACGGAAAGTGCTCAATATACAGCCACAGTTGCCGAGCGGTGCTTCTGCACCAACGGTTTCCGATGATTTCGGTGACGTGTTCGGCATCTATTACGGTCTGACGGCGGACGACGGTTACACATACGAAGAAATGCGCAACTGGGCGGAACGGATCAAGACGCAGGTAGTGACGGCAGACGGAGTGATGAAAGTGGCTTTGTTCGGAACACAGACAGAAGTGGTCAATATTCTTATTTCGACCCATAAGCTCGTAGGTATGGGCATCGACCCCAAACAGCTTGCCAGTCTGCTGCAATCGCAGAATCAGATTATCAATACCGGAGAAATCCGTGCCGGTGAGCAACAGCTCCGAGTGACCGCTAACGGTATGTACACCACCGTAGACGATATCCGCAACCAAGTAATTACCACAAAGGCCGGACAGGTGAAACTCGGTGATATCGCCGTTATTGAAAAAGGTTACATGGACCCTCCATCCAATATTATGCACGTGAACGGCAAACGTGCCATCGGCATCGGTGTCTCCACCGACCCGCAACGGGATGTGGTGCAGACGGGTAAGAATGTGAAAGCCAAGCTAGACGAATTGCTGCCACTGATGCCTGTGGGATTGGAGCTGCAAAGTCTGTATCTGGAAAACGAGATAGCCAATGAGGCTAACAACGGATTTATCATCAATCTGATTGAATCTATTCTGATTGTGATTGTGATTATCATGTTGGTGATGGGGCTGCGTGCAGGTATGCTGATCGGTTCGTCACTGATTTTCTCCATTGGAGGTACATTGCTCATCATGTCTTTCTTCGGTGTCGGACTGAACCGTACTTCGCTGGCGGGATTTATCATCGCTATGGGTATGCTGGTGGACAACGCCATTGTAGTGACGGATAACGCACAGATTGCCATTGCCCGCGGAGTAGACCGGCGGAAAGCACTGATAGACGGTGCAACGGGCCCGCAATGGGGATTGCTCGGGGCTACTTTTATCGCTATCTGTTCGTTCCTCCCGCTCTACCTCGCTCCTTCTGCCGTAGCGGAAATCGTGAAACCGCTTTTTGTGGTACTTGCCATCTCGTTGGGATTGAGCTGGGTACTTGCACTGACGCAGACCACTGTTTTTGGTAATTTCATCCTGAAAGCGAAAGCAAAGGATGGTGCCAAAGACCCGTATGACAAACCGTTTTATCACAAATTCGCTTCTATCCTCCGTACGCTGATTCGCAGGAAAACATTGACACTAGGTTCGATGGTAGTGCTTTTTGTTGCTTCATTGATTATCATGGGGACGATGCCTCAAAACTTCTTCCCTTCTCTGGACAAACCTTATTTCCGGGCGGACGTGTTCTATCCGGACGGGTATAGCATCAATGATGTGGTGAAAGAGATGAAATCGGTGGAAGAGCATCTGGCAAAACAGCCGGAAGTGAAAAAAGTATCAATCACCTTCGGCAGCACGCCGTTGAGGTATTACCTCGCTTCCACTTCCGTAGGGCCGAAACCGAATTTTGCCAATGTGTTGATTGAATTGACAGACAGTAAATATACAAAAGAGTATGAGGAAGATTTCGACGCATATATGAAGGCGAATTATCCAAATGCGATTACGCGTACAAGTCTGTTCAAGCTGTCGCCCGCGGTGGATGCCGCTATCGAAATCGGATTTATAGGACCGGATGTAGACACGCTTGTGGCGCTCACCAATCAGGCATTGGAGATTATGCACCGGAATCCGGATTTAATCAATGTACGCAATTCGTGGGGAAACAAGATTCCTGTGTGGAAACCGATATATAGTCCCGAACGGGCACAGCCATTAGGGGTGTCCCGTCAGGGCATGGCACAGAGTATCCAGATCGGAACTACGGGTATGACGCTCGGAGAATACCGGCAGGGGGATCAGGTGTTGCCTATCTTATTGAAGGACAACACAGTGGATTCGTTCCGCATCAATGATTTGCGCACGCTGCCCGTGTTTGGTACGGGTAATGAGACGACCAGCCTGGAACAGGTGGTATCGGAATTTAATTTCCAGTATCGTTTCTCGAACGTGAAAGATTACAATCGGCAAATGGTGATGATGGCACAGTGCGATCCGCGTCGCGGGGTAAATGCGATTGCTGCTTTCAATGAAGTTTGGCCGCTGGTGCAAAAAGAGATAAAAGTGCCGGAGGGATATACAATGAAGTATTTCGGGGAGCAGGAAAGTCAGGTGGAGTCTAACGAGGCACTGGCGAAAAACTTACCGTTGACGTTCTTCCTGATGTTTGTCACTCTATTATTCTTGTTCAGGACGTATCGTAAACCGACAGTGATTCTGTTGATGTTGCCGCTTATCTTTATCGGTATCGTGTTAGGATTGGTGTTACTCGGCAAGTCGTTCGACTTCTTCTCTATCCTGGGGTTGCTCGGACTGATTGGTATGAATATCAAAAACGCGATTGTGCTTGTGGAGCAGATTGACCTGGAGGCAAAGACGGGCAAAAAGCCGTTGGATGCTGTTGTCAGTGCCACGACCAGCCGTATTATTCCTGTAGCGATGGCGTCGGGTACTACTATTCTGGGTATGTTGCCATTGTTGTTCGATGCGATGTTTGGCGGCATGGCGGCTACCATTATGGGAGGTTTGTTGGTGGCTTCGGCACTGACATTGTTTGTTCTTCCGGTAGCTTATTGTGCTATTCAGAGAATCAAAGGATAATTGCCTACTCTTATATGAAACTTGAATTTATTGTTTAGATTGAATAAAATGAAAACTCAACTTATAACTCTGTCTCTATTGTTCCTCGGCCTCACGGCCGGGGCACAACAGCCTTATCTTAGCCGGGAAGCCTACCGGGATAAGGTGGAAGCTTACAGCCAAATACTGAAGCAACAGAAACTAAAGACGATGGCAAGTACGGAAGCACGGAAAATTGCTCATACCGGTTTCTTACCTAAAATCGATGCTAATGCGGACGGTACGCTCAACATGAGTGACCTTAGTGCATGGAACGAACCATTAGGCGAATACCGCAATCATACTTATCAAGGAGTATTTATCGTTTCGCAACCGTTGTACACAGGAGGCGCGCTCAACGCCCAGCACAAGATTGCCAAAGCAGATGAAAAGCTGAATCAGCTGAACGAAGAGCTTACTATCGACCAAATTCATTATCAGAGTGATGCGGTTTACTGGAATGCTTCTGCCTCACAGGCTATGTTGCAAGCGGCTGATAAGTATCAAAGCATCGTGAAACAGCAGTATGACATCATACAGGATCGTTTCAGCGACGGAATGATTAGCCGTACGGATTTATTAATGATTTCCACCCGGCTGAAAGAAGCGGAATTGCAATATATCAAGGCTCGCCAGAATTATACACTGGCCCTCCAAAAGTTGAACATCTTAATGGGAGAAGAGCCGAACAGCCCGGTAGACAGCCTTTATACGATTGACAAGGCTTCTGCCCCGGTACAGATACTTTCCTTGGAGAATGTACTGCAACGCCGTGCGGATTTTGAAAGTACGGAAGTGAACATCATGAAGAGTGAGGCGCAGCGCAAAGCAGCTCTTAGCCAGTTCAACCCGCAACTGAATATGTATTTCAGTGGCGGATGGGCTACGGCTACACCTAATCTCGGATATGATGTATCTTTCAATCCGGTCGTCGGCATTAATATCAATATCCCGATTTTCCGGTGGGGAGCCCGGTTCAAAACGAACCGCCAGCAAAAAGCGTACATCGGAATACAGAAACTGCAACAGAGTTATGTGACGGACAATATCAACGAGGAACTTTCTGCCGCACTGACCAAACTGACGGAAACGGAATATCAAGTAAAAACTGCTACCGAGACTATGAATCTGGCCAATGAAAATCTCGACCTGGTTTCGTTCTCTTACAATGAGGGAAAAGCGAATATGGTGGATGTGTTGTCGGCACAGCTATCATGGACGCAAGCACACACGAATCTGATTAATGCGTATCTGTCGGAAAAGATGGCGGTAGCAGAATACAGGAAAGTGATTAGCGAATAAAAGAAGAATCTGAAATCTGTATTCATAAAGCAGTATATAATAAGAAATCCGGAGAATGGGCAATATCCATATCTCCGGATTCTTGTATATAAGGTCAGCTATATTGACTACGCAAGGAAGGAAATCAACACACCCGCAGCTACAGCAGAACCGATTACTCCGGAGATGTTGCTCGCCATGCAGTATTGCAATACGTGATTCTTCGGATCGTACTTCAAAGCTATTTCATTGGCTACACGGCTTGCCATTGGAACAGCACTCAAGCCGGTGGCACCGATAAGCGGATTGATTTTCTTCTTAGAGAAGAGATTCACCAATTTCACGAACAAGATACCTCCTGTGATGGAAAGGGCAAATGCCAGGAAACCACCTACTACGATGCCGATAGTTGTCCAGTTCAGGAAGGCTTCTGTGGTCATCGTTGCTCCTACCGACAGTCCGAGGAAGATAGTAGCCGCATTCATGATGCTATTGGAAGCAGCGTCGAACAGGCGGAACGTGTTGGTTCCGATTTCTTTCACCAGGTTACCGAACATCAGCATTCCAATCAATGGCACAGCACTTGGTACGAAGAGAGCCACAACAGTAGTTACCACAATCGGGAAGATAATCTTCAAGACACGGAGGTTCTTGATTTCCGTCTTTGAAGGATACATCTTTTCCTGTTCTTTCATATTGATGCTCAATTCCTTCTTAGTACAGAGCAGTCTCACAACGAGCGGAATAATCACCGGAACGAGTGCCATGTACGAATAAGCGGCAATGGCAATCGGGCCCAGCAAATGTGGCGCCAGTTTGATAGTCGTAAAGATAGCTGTCGGACCATCCGCACCACCGATAATTCCGAGAGAAGCGGCTTCTTTCGGGGTGAATCCCATCAGGATAGCTACCAACAATACGGTAAAGATACCCAGCTGTGCGGCTGCACCGAAAATAGAAAGACGCAGGTTACGCAACATCGGTCCGAAGTCCGTCAACGCACCGACACCCATGAAGATGATCGGAGGTAGGAAACCTGTTTTAATCAGCATATAGTAGATGAAATTCATCAGTCCCAGTTCGTGGGCGATATCATGCAGAGGCATTTCCCAGATGTTTTTCATTACTCCGTTTATCATAATCATGCCATTCTCGTCTGCCTGAATCACACCCATTTCTCCTCCGGGGAAGTTGGCCAACAACACACCGAAAGCGATGGGGACAAGCAGCAACGGCTCGTACTGTTTCTTGATACCCAGATAGAGCAGGACGAACGCGATGGCATACATTATCAGGAACTGCGGATCGGCAATGATATTGCTGAACGCAGTCATGTCATATAAGTTCTCAAATATTTCGTTCATTATCCTATCTTCATTAATACATCATCTTCTGAAACAGTATCTCCCGGATTGGCACAGATAGCAGTCACCGTACCGCCAAACTCTGCACGGATAGCATTATAGGTCTTCATCGCTTCTACATAGCAGATTACGTCTCCTTCTTTCACCGTATCGCCTACTTGCAAGGCGGTTTCTTGTGCATTCTTCACCAAAAAGAACTTGCCTTCCAACGGAGAAAGTACTTCTTTGCCTTCGCCTGCCGGAGCAGCGGAAGCACCCGCTGGAGTAGCAGGAAGCTCGGCATCGCCATAAGCTACGGTGACACGATAAGCCTGTCCGTCTACCTGTACGGTCAGTGTTTTCGGTTTAACATCTTCTTCCGGTGATTTATCTTTTTCGGCACGGCGTTTTGCCACGTCTTCGAGGAAGTCTTCTTTGGCTTTACCACTCTTGTAGGCTTCATATTGAGCCGGGTGCATCGCATATTCGAAGAGTTCTTCGTCGTCCTGTCCTGCTTCCCATTTGTTCTCTTTCATCAGTTTGCGATATTTGTCGAGAGCATCCGGATAGTTGTCCTGTGGATCGCCTTCGAAGAACTTACGGCCTTCACGTTCCGCCTTTTCAATGATTTCCGGAGCAAGTTTGCCCGGCAAACGTCCGGCTTTACCCAGAATCATGTCCCAAATATCATCGGCAATCATTCCCCAACGGTCTTTTCCTTTTTCCATTGCCATCACGTTCATCATGGCAAGGTTCTTCACATATTGACTGAATGGAGTCACCAATGGAGGATAACCGACACGAGGCCATACGTAAGCCACTTCGTCAAACAGTTTGATGAGCAGCTGATCTTGCGTCATAAACGGCAGATTGTGTTTTGCCTTATATTTATTGATGGATTCCAGATTGGATTCGAGGTCGGCCATCAGACTACCCATCATACCGCCGGGAAGTCCGGGAGCAATCAGCAAGGAGTTCATCAGGCGGTTTTTCGGGCTGATATACAGGCCGAGGAAGTCGTCCATAAATTCCTGAATCATGCCACGCACTTTCATGTAGGCTTCCATATTGATTTCGGGCACTTGATATCCGGCATCTTTCAGCATGGCTTGTACGCTAAGCAAATCGGCGTGACCTGTTCCCCATGAAAGTGGTTCCATACCGACATCGATGTAGTCGCAACCTGCTTGGCATACTTCAAGGATACTTGCCATATTGAATCCGGGACCTGCATGACTATGATACTGAACAGGGATTTCGGGATGTGCCGCTTTGATATTGGCTACGATCTTACCTAATGATACCGGACGGCCAATACCTGCCATATCTTTGATACAGATTTCATCTGCACCCAGTTTGATAAGTTCCAGCGCCATATTGGTGTAGTACTCTACCGTATGGATAGGCGAATGAGTGATACAAAGCGAGCATTGTGAAATCATGCCTGCTTCCTTTGCGTATGTGATGGAAGGAGCGATATTACGCACATCGTTCAATCCGCAGAACGTACGAGTAATGTCTGTTCCTTGTGCTTTCTTTACTTTGTAGAATAATTTGCGGACGTCTGCCGGAACGGGGCTCATACGAAGTCCGTTCAGTGCGCGGTCGAGCATGTGGGTCTGAATACCGGCTTCATGGAACGGTTTTGTCCATTCGCGCACGGCTGTATTCGGGTTTTCACCAAACAATAAATTTACCTGTTCAAAACCTCCGCCATTTGTTTCTACGCGGGCGAAACAACCCATTTCAATGATGGCCGGAGCTACCTTTACGAGTTGGTCTACACGAGGTACATATTTTCCGGCTGATTGCCACATATCTCGGAAAACCAAGCTAAACTTTACTTCTCTTTTCATGTCTTTCAGTGATATTCTTTATAGATTTATAATTTTTCTACTTTAGTGATTTTTCCTTTACCCTGTGTCACCACATTCACAGCAGCAGTAATGGCTGCTAAAATGTTTCCCGGAACAGGTGCAGGACCTCGCGGTGCTTCCCGCTTCACAGGAACCACTTCTTCGGGGGCGTACTTGTTGACCAATGCAATCAACAACTTACCTAAATAAATCACAATCAGCAGAATAACAAATACGGTAGCCATTCCGACCACCATCAGCAGGATCGCTGTTTCGATATTTTCCATATAATAAACTATTAGTAATTTAAGTTGTTCGTCTAAAAAGCGTTCGAAAATACCAAATTTTTATTATAAAATAAATTAAGAAAGGAATATAATGTATAAAACTGTCATTTCTCTGATTGATAATCAGAGCATTTATGAGCAGAAACTTATTACAAAAAAAATGTGAGAGAAAGCCCCTCAACTTTCTCTCACACTCTGATAAAACAATTATTAAATAAAAATACTCAATGATAAACCGGTTTAGCCCTCATCTGGTTTCATACCCTCTTCTTAACCTATTAAATTACCAGATAAAAACCGGTCTTGTTAAACCTCTCATGCGCCATCACGGCTTTCATTCTTTTAATTAGCGTAGCAGTCTAGTTGAAAAACCCTTTTAAGCCAACTTGTTTGATCGGGAAAAACAAGCCTTCTAAAGCTCATATAACCCTGGCGAGGGAACCATTTCTGACCTACGTCTCTGGCAGGAATTTTTCATCTGCCCACTGCCTATTGTTTGCTTTGAGCCTTAGTTTGTATTCTTTTCGAAATATTGTTTGTTTTGAGTCTAGTTTGTATTTCCTACAAAGCATTCTATTGTTTGTTCTGAATTTAGCTTGTAATTCCCTACAAGGCTTTCTATTGTTTGTTTTGAGCTCCGGCCTTTATTCCTATAAGGAAGATGACCGGATAATTCCTTCTACAACATTTAATCTTCTAATCAATTCTACCGTTTTTTTCAAACATCATTAAATAGCTCTTATATTAGAAAGAGAAGCATCCATTTGTTTTTTACCAAGAAAAAATGAAGAAAATTTGAAGAAAAACAAAAAAGCCTCTCCTGACTATCCAGAAGAGGCTTTTTTTATTGCAAAATAATTTCTTTCCCTCGAATTTGATAACTGATTCCACACGAGCCGAAGACTTTTTCCAGCGTGGCGTTCAGGTCTTTCGTCAAAACCGTCCCGTTGTAGGTCAGCCCTTCGCACTTCTCGTGCCCGACGACTGTTACCTTAAATATGTGTTCAATATCTGCCACTACATTTATCAGCGGATCGTCTTCATACCCCAACACCTCGGGGAACTCCGATTCTTCTGCCTTTTTCTCTACCGGCACAATCTTGTTCTCATCGCAATGCACGCTTTCCCCGGCAAGCAATGTATGCTTACCTACAGCAGTCTCGACTTTCACACTTCCTTCCTCACAGTTGACGGTCATCTTCTTTCCTTGCTGATCGATGAGGAATTTCGTTCCCAGTACGGTTACGTCGCCGGCTTCTGTACGGACCGTGAATGTCTTGCCTTTGGTTACGTTAAAAGAGGCTTTACCCAATAGTTGCAATTTGCGCTCCCAAAGCCATGTGATATGATTGTAAGTCAGGCGGGAATTTTCCATCACCTGCACAGTACTGCCATCCGGCAATTCATAGTTCATAGCAGTGTTATCAGTCACCACCTTTTCTTCTGCCAGGAGGTAACCGCCTATCCCCAAAAGAAGGACAACTGCCGCTGCCACTCCCCATGAGAAAGAGAAACTTCTCCCCGCACCTTGTTTTCTTCTCCGGCTTAAGGCGATCTTATGGCTCTCCTCACGTTGCAACTTCAGCTTATCACCTATTTCTTTTTTACGAGAAAAGATTTCGCCAACCAGAGGAAGTTTTCCTTCTTCTAAGTATTTATCTAAAGATTCTGTCCACTTTTCCATATCTCACACCTCAATTAAAAATCCACAAATTAGCTGCTACCAACAACAAGAAAGATTTGCTCATACGCTCCCGCAAACTGGAGATAGCCATATGAGTAGTATTGTAAACCGTACGTGAAGTGAGTCCCATCACCTGGGCTATTTCTTCCGGACTCATCTTCTTATAGTACTTAAGATACAATACCTCCCGCTGTTGCTTCGTCAAATTGTTCAGCTCTTTCTGCAAAACTTCCAGCTGTTCTTTTTCTAACTCTGAACGGATAATAGCAGTTTCAATATCGATCTCCAGATCAAACTGATATTCGTTTGTGCCTACTTCATCCAGTGATTTTAATGAGCCACTATTCTCTTTTTTCAGTTCGTTCACTATCATGTGTCTCAACGAGACACATAAGTAAGCGGGTATGGATTGAGGGGCCGCGCAAGTTTCTCTTTTCTCAAAGATGTAAACAAACAACGACTGTATCGCCTCGGTTACCAAAGTCTCATCACCGGCTATCTTCATGCCATATCCATACAGTAAATCTGCATATTGCTCATAAAGCTGCCGGAATGCCTCTTCATCCCCTTGCTGAATTTTATCCCAGGATAGTGTCTTCATTTCTATTCACTCATTTATATGAGATATGTTTTTCCTTTTTTTACCTGATTTTTTAGTTAAAAATCAACGGAATATATTTTAAAACTCACTTGTAAAGTGGAATTTGATGTGTTTAAAGTCCATCTGCGCCATCTGAAGTACATAACCGGAGTCTGCCAGGAACACATCGCGCCCTTCTCTATCCTTTGCCATATACTGGTATTTACGTTTCTTGAAGGCTTCCAGTTCTGCGGGATCATCGCTTTCTACCCAGCAGGCCTTATAAAGACTTACCGGTTCCCAACGACAGGACGCATTGTATTCATTCAACAAACGGTACTGAATGACCTCAAACTGCAACTGTCCCACCGTACCAATAATCTTACGGCCATTGAACTGATTGACAAACAACTGTGCCACACCTTCATCCATCAACTGGTCGATACCTTTCGCCAACTGTTTCTGTTTCATCGGATCGGCATTTTCGATATACTTGAACATCTCCGGTGAGAAGCTCGGTAATCCGCGGAAATGAAGCATTTCACCTTCTGTCAGCGTATCGCCAATCTTAAAGGTACCATTATCCGGCAGACCGATAATATCTCCTGCATAGGCTTCGTCAATCGTTGTTTTACGCTGTGCCATAAATTGGGTGGGCGATGAAAAACGCATGGTCTTTCCATGACGAACGTGCACATAAGGAGCATTGCGGACAAACTTGCCGGAGCAAATCTTACAGAATGCCACACAAGAACGGTGGTTGGGATCAATATTGGCTGTAATCTTAAAGATGAATCCGGTGAATTTCGGTTCATCGGGGTTCACTTCACGCTCTTCTGCCTGTACAGGACGAGGACTGGGAGCTATCTCCACGAAACAGTTCAGCAGCTCTTGCACACCGAAGTTGTTCAACGCTGATCCGAAGAATACCGGTGCACAGTCTCCTGCGAGATAGGATTCCGAATCAAATTCGGGATAAACGCCTTCGATCAGTTCCAGATCACCACGCAGTTTGTCTGCCAATGGCTTGCCAATCTGCTGATCCAGTTCTTCCGTATGAATATCGACTGCCACTTTTTCTGTTACCATCTGTTTGGATGGCTGGTATAAGTCCAGTTTCTGTTCGTAGATGTTGTATACTCCTTTGAAACGTGCTCCCTGCTCTATCGGCCAGGATAAGGGACGAACCTGAATCATCAGTTCTTCTTCGAGTTCATCAAGCAAGTCGAACGGGTCTTTTCCTTCACGGTCCATTTTGTTGACGAAGATAATTACCGGAGTCTTTCTCATGCGGCATACCTCCATCAGTTTACGCGTCTGCGTTTCCACACCTTTCGCACCGTCTACAACGATGATAACGCTGTCCACAGCAGTCAGCGTACGGTATGTGTCTTCGGCAAAGTCCTGGTGACCCGGAGTATCGAGAATGTTGATTTTATAATCTCGATAGTCGAATTCCATCACGGAAGTCGTTACCGAAATACCACGTTGTTTCTCGATTTCCATCCAGTCGGACGTAGCCGTCTTTTTTATCTTATTACTCTTTACAGCACCTGCTACCTGTATCTGACCACCGAAAAGCAATAGCTTTTCCGTCAATGATGTCTTACCGGCATCCGGATGCGCAATAATGGCGAACGTTCGCCGTCTCAAAATTTCTGTATTATCTGCCATAGTTGTTAAATTGAGAATTGAAAATTGAAAATTAAAAAATGATACTCAAAGTGGTTTCTTTTTTATTTCTCAACTCTCAATTTTTAATTTCCAATTTCTCCAGGCATCGTTGGAGACTTTCCTCCCAATGGGGGATTTCGATGCCGAATGTTGTTTTTATTTTTGTTTTATCAAGTACGGAGTATGCCGGACGGTTGGCCTTTGCAGGATATTCAGCTGTATGCAGAGGTTTCACTTTGCAGGAGGTTATTCCCGCCAGGCGATGAATAGCCACTGTGAAATCATACCAGGAACAAACGCCTTCATTGCTGAAATGGTAGATGCCGCGGACTATACCTTTATTAATAATGGTATAGATAGCACGTGCTAGGTCATTGGCATAAGTCGGGGTTCCGATCTGGTCGAAAACAACTCCCAGACTGTCACGCTCTTTTCCAAGACGGATCATTGTCTTCACAAAATTATTGCCGAAGATGGAATAAAGCCATGCAGTACGGATTACGACTGCTTTCTCGCAATAATTCATCACGTCATATTCTCCTTCCAGTTTGGTGGTGCCATATACAGAGTCCGGACAAGGATCGCAATCCTCCGTATACGGAGTGTGTGCAGTACCATCAAAAACATAGTCGGTAGATACCTGTATCATAGCGGCTCCATTGAATTGTGCCGCACTTGCCAATTGTTTCGGTGCTTCGCAATTCAATTGATAGGCTAGTTCCGAATTATCTTCCGCTTTATCTACGGCCGTATAAGCGGCACAGTTCACGACAAGCTCAATCCGCTTCTCTGCGATATAAGCCCAAACGGCTTGCTTGTCACAGATGT
This sequence comes from Bacteroides sp. D2, assembly GCF_025147085.1. NCBI lineage: Bacteria > Pseudomonadati > Bacteroidota > Bacteroidia > Bacteroidales > Bacteroidaceae > Bacteroides > Bacteroides sp. D2. Next base: position 6,429,375 of record NZ_CP102261.1, read on the forward strand.
TTAGTTCTTCTACATCTGTGAAATAATACGTATGTTGCGGGTTCTCTTTTGCAAGCACCTGCATCTCATTGCCAAGCTGACCGTTGGCACCCGTTACCAAAATTCTCATTTATTCATCCAGTTTTAATTCACCTTTACGGTCTTTATCATAATAGTTTGCCAACATAGAAAGGAAACTAGTGATAGCTTCCACTGCCTTAGCAGTACCTTCACTGATAGGCTTTTTTTGAAGACGAAGCAGGAGTACTCCATACAATGCCTCAAAACAGGTCTCCAATTCGGGCTCTTTCTTACCGTTTTTATTCCGTAATTCTACTATAAACGGCAATGCCTTGAAATAAGCGGCACTGTAAAAAGGAAATTTAGGAGAAGAAGCCAATGCGTTATGCAACTCTGTCAGATTGATAATCACATTCTTATTAATCTGCAAATGGCCTTTTTCCCGTACTCCTTCCTCACTCATCATCGTAATCAGATTGGTATACCATTCTCTCATGGCAGGCTGCTGATCTGCCGGATAACGGGTAATTATATTTGCCTCCATCTCTTCCGGTTCACAATGATTGGCGCGGATCAAGTCTTCCTCTTGCCACATATATATAAGGTACTCGGCAATATTCTTCTCTTTCAGTTGTTGTGCTATCTGATTCATAAGTTATCTCCTAATAAAGTGATTCTCCCAACAAAGTAAAAATCAGTCCGGCAAGGGATACCAGCATTACAATACTTCCTACAACACGATTCAGTATCCAGATACCACGCAAGTTGAATTTAGTGCGCACTTTGTTCACAAAGTAAGTAATCCCCAACCACCAGGTCAATGCCCCTATAGCAATAGCAACATAGCCTGTGATTTCTTCGAACACCAGAACTCCCGGCTGCACAAAAGCAAAACGGGCGAAAAGTCCGATAAACAGGAAGATTATCAAGGGATTGGAGAGAGTGACGAAAAATGCGGTAATAAAGTTATGGAAATAAGAACCTTTGCTGGAGGAAGCCGGACGAATGGACTGCACCGGGTTGCTACGAAAGGTATATATACCAAAAAGGAGTAGCATGATGCTCCCCAATAATTGCAGATAGAAAATATTCTTATTAATATAATCGAACACAAAGCTCATCCCGTAGCCGGTGAGCAAAGCGTATGCTATATCGCTCAAAGAGGCTCCCAGACCTGTTACAAATCCATACCAACGCCCTTTATTCAAAGTCCTCTGGATGCATAATACGCCCACCGGACCGAGGGGTGCGGACACAACAACGCCAATAATAAAGCCTTTCACTAATATATCGAATATTGTCTCTATCTGAATCATGTCGCAAATATCGCACTTTTTTGTGATATGGGGATAGTATATTAACGTTTTTTCCACACAAGAATCACTATATATAGCGATAATAAGTAAAACGTACATCGAAAATAAACATATTAAATAAGGTATAGGAATTTATTCTCTATTTTTTTCCTACCACCAACGAAATTGATTATCTTTGCGCCACAGAAAAAGAGAAGAGTTTCTCCTGCAGGAACTTCAATCGTAAAATCGTAAATCGTAAAATCGTAAATATACAACATGATTCTTTTTTTCAGAACCCCTTCCAAGAGCGTGATTGCCGTAGAGAGCAACCATCAGCTCACCCCTGACGAAAGTAATAAACTCTGCTGGCTTTTTGGCGAAGCCGTGATGGAAAGTGAAGAAAACCTGAAAGGCTGTTTCGTTGGCCCACGCCGCGAAATGATCACTCCCTGGAGTACAAACGCAGTAGAAATCACCCAGAACATGGGGCTCGAAGGCATAAGCCGCATCGAAGAGTACTTCCCTGTTAAGGACGAAAATGCCGATTACGACCCGATGCTCCAACGCATGTACAAAGGACTCGACCAAAACGTATTCACAACAAACCGTCAGCCGGAGCCGATCATCTATATCGAAGATCTCGAAGTGTACAACGAAAAAGAAGGTTTGGCTCTTTCTAAAGAAGAAATGGACTACCTGAAGAAAGTAGAAAAGGACCTCGGACGGAAGCTGACAGACTCTGAAGTATTTGGTTTCGCACAAATCAACTCCGAACACTGCCGCCACAAAATTTTCGGCGGAACGTTTATTATCGACGGCGTAGAACAGGAATCTTCTCTGTTCCAAATGATTAAAAAGACGACACAGGAAAATCCGAATAAAATAATCTCTGCTTATAAAGATAACGTAGCCTTCGCTGAAGGTCCGGTTGTGGAACAGTTTGCTCCGGCAGATCATTCAAAACCTGATTTCTTCCAGGTAAAGGACATCAAAAGTGTTATCTCACTGAAAGCGGAAACTCATAACTTCCCTACTACTGTAGAACCGTTCAATGGTGCTTCTACCGGTACGGGTGGTGAAATCCGCGACCGTATGGGTGGTGGTAAAGGTTCATGGCCGATTGCAGGTACTGCTGTCTATATGACTTCTTACCCGCGCACAGAAGAAGGACGCGAATGGGAAGAGATTCTTCCGGTACGCAAATGGTTATACCAGACTCCGGAACAGATTCTAATCAAAGCATCCAATGGTGCTTCCGATTTCGGTAACAAGTTCGGCCAGCCGCTGATCTGCGGTTCGGTACTGACTTTCGAACATACGGAAAACAAAGAAGTTTATGGTTACGACAAAGTAATCATGCTTGCCGGTGGTGTTGGTTACGGTACACAACGTGACTGCCTGAAAGGCACACCGGAAGCTGGAAACAAAGTGGTAGTAATCGGTGGTGACAACTACCGTATCGGACTGGGTGGCGGTTCCGTATCTTCTGTTGATACCGGTCGTTACAGCAGCGGTATCGAGTTGAACGCCGTGCAACGTGCCAATGCAGAAATGCAGAAACGTGCCAACAACGTCGTACGCGCTCTTTGCGAAGAAGAGGTGAATCCGGTGGTTTCTATTCATGACCACGGTTCTGCCGGACACGTAAACTGCCTGTCCGAACTTGTGGAAGAATGTGGCGGAGTGATTGACATGAGCAAGTTGCCTATCGGTGACAAGACTTTGTCTGCTAAAGAAATCATCGCTAACGAGAGTCAGGAACGTATGGGTCTGTTGATTAAAGAAGAAGCCATTGAACATGTACGTAAGATTGCCGAACGCGAACGCGCTCCGATGTACGTAGTCGGTGAAACAACCGGCGATCATCGCTTCGCTTTCCAACAGGCTGACGGTGTACGTCCGTTCGACCTTGCCGTAGAACAGATGTTCGGTTCTTCTCCCAAGACATATATGATAGACAAAACAGTGGAACGTCATTACGAAATGCCGAAATACGAATTGTCTAAACTACATGAATATCTGACAAATGTATTGCAGCTTGAAGCTGTAGCCTGCAAAGACTGGTTGACAAATAAGGTAGACCGCTCGGTAACAGGTAAAGTGGCTCGTCAGCAATGCCAGGGTGAACTTCAGTTGCCGTTGAGTGACTGTGGTGTCGTAGCACTCGACTACCGTGGCGAAAAAGGTATCGCTACCTCTATCGGACATGCTCCGCAAGCAGCATTAGCAGATCCGGCTGCCGGCTCTATTCTTTCTGTATCCGAAGCGCTGACCAATCTGGTTTGGGCTCCAATGGCAGAAGGTATGGACAGTATTTCACTGTCTGCCAACTGGATGTGGCCTTGCCGCTCTCAAGAAGGTGAAGATGCCCGTCTTTACACAGCTGTCAAAGCATTGAGCGATTTCTGCTGCGCACTGCAGATCAATGTTCCTACCGGAAAAGACTCTCTGTCTATGACACAGAAGTATCCGAACGGTGAGAAAGTGATTTCTCCGGGAACTGTGATTGTTTCTGCCGGTGGTGAAGTTTCCGACGTAAAGAAAGTGGTATCTCCGGTATTGGTTAACAATGAAAAGACTACGCTTTATCATATTGATTTCAGCTTCGATGAACTGAAACTGGGTGGTTCGGCTTTCGCACAATCTCTGGGTAAAGTTGGTGACGAAGTACCTTGCGTACAAGATGCCGAATATTTCCGCGATGCTTTCCTTGCCGTACAGGAACTTATCAACAAAGGCCTGATCCTTGCAGGACACGATATTTCTGCCGGTGGTTTAATTACGACATTGCTCGAAATGTGCTTCTCTAATGTAGAAGGCGGTATGGAAATCAGCCTCGACAAGATGAAGGAACAGGATATCGTTAAGATTCTGTTTGCTGAAAATCCGGGTATCGTTATCCAGATCAGCGACAAGCATAAGGATGAAGTGAAGAAGATTCTGGAAGATGCCGGCGTAGGCTATATGAAGTTGGGTAAACCGACTGACGAACGTCACATTCTAGTATCTAAAGATGGAGCTACTTACCAATTCGGTATCGATTATATGCGAGATGTGTGGTATTCTTCTTCTTACCTGCTCGACCGAAAACAATCTATGAACGGTTGTGCTAAAGCACGTTTCGAGAACTACAAGATGCAGCCTCTTGAATTTGCTTTCATGCCGGAATTCAAAGGTAAGCTTTCTCAATATGGTATCACTCCGGATCGTCGCACTCCAAGCGGTATCCGTGCAGCTATCATCCGTGAGAAAGGTACGAACGGTGAACGCGAAATGGCTTACTCACTCTACCTGGCAGGTTTCGACGTGAAAGACGTGACGATGACCGACCTCATCAGCGGACGCGAGACACTGGAAGATGTAAACATGATCGTTTACTGTGGCGGTTTCTCTAATTCCGATGTATTGGGTTCTGCTAAAGGATGGGCAGGCGCATTCCTGTTCAACCCGAAAGCTAAAGAAGCATTGGATAAATACTATGCACGCGAAGATACATTGTCATTAGGTGTCTGCAACGGTTGCCAGCTGATGATGGAACTCGACCTTATCAACCCGGAACTGAAGAAGAAAGGCAAAATGTTGCATAACAATTCGCACAAGTTCGAATCACGCTTCCTCGGCCTTACTATCCCGACTAACCGCAGTGTGATGTTCGGCTCTTTGAGTGGAAGCAAACTGGGTATCTGGGTAGCTCACGGAGAAGGTAAGTTCTCTTTACCATATGACGAAGATAAATACAATGTGGTAGCGAAGTACAGCTATGACGAATATCCGGGCAACCCGAACGGTTCCGATTATTCTATCGCAGCACTGGCTAGCGCAGACGGACGTCATCTGGCTATCATGCCGCACCTGGAACGTTCAATCTTCCCATGGCAAAACGGTTGTTATCCGGCCGACCGCAAGAACAGCGATCAGGTTACTCCATGGATAGAAGCGTTCGTCAATGCTCGCAAGTGGGTGGAAGCGAAAATGAAATAAATCATTTCTATACTCTACAGAGGCTGGTACTTTCAATAGTATCAGCCTCTTGTTTTATTAAACTTTCCGCTCTACCGAAAGGCGTTTGGCAGATACCAAAACACCGAAAACAAACAGTATATACCAATAGCTATAAAATAGTCTGTTTTCTTCATTTTTGGAGCGCTGTTATCTTTCACCAAAATTTTGTAATATCGGAAAATCTTCTTAATTTTGTCAAACTTTCCCCCTCATAAAAGATTCAATAACCCTTAAAAGTCCTATTTGTATGAAAAAATGGCTTTTTCTAATCTTATTGTTTCCTCTAACTTGTGTCGCGCAGACGTATCGATATCTTGGAGTGGAGGATGGGTTAAGTAACCGGCGGGTATACTGCATTCAAAAAGATAAAACCGGATACATGTGGTTCCTCACGCACGAAGGTATTGATCGATACAATGGAAAAGAGTTTAAGCGATATAAGTTAATGGATGGTGACGTAGAAGTGAACTCTCTGTTAAATTTAAACTGGCTTTATATCGATCAGGAAGGAGTCTTATGGGAAATCGGAAAAAAAGGAAAAGTATTCCGGTATGACCAGATTCACGACTGCTTCAGCCTTGTATATAAATTACCGATGGAAAGTTTCAGCAAACAGCCGGACCCGGTCACTTATGCCTGGCTCGACCAGAACAAACACATCTGGCTGTGTAATAAGGATACCATCTTCCTCTATAACACGGAAACTCAACAAGTCACCCATATAAAGAATGATATAAGTGAAGACATCACAGACATTGAACAGATAGACGAATCGCATTTCTTCATCGGTACGGAAATGGGTATCCATTATGCGAAACTGGAAAATAATGCACTTGAGCTTATCAATTGTGATAAGTTGGAGAGTGTGAAAGCCCAGGTCATCGATTTACATTTCGACAAAAAGATTCGTAAACTATTCATCGGAACTTTCCTGCGGGGAATCATGATTTACGATATGAATACCAAATCTGTTATACGTCCGGAACAGAACCTGAAGGATATTAGTATCACACGATTCAAACCGCTAAATGACAAAGAGTTATTGATAGCTACAGATGGCGGAGGAGTACACAAGATGAATGTGGATACTTATCAAATAGTACCCGATATTGTTGCTGATTACAATAGTAACAATGGTATGAACGGTAACAGTATTAATGATATCTTTGTGGATGATGAAGAACGGATATGGCTGGCTAATTACCCCATCGGAATCACAATACAAAACAACCGCTATACCAGTTACAAATGGATTAAACACTCTATTGGCAATAAACAGTCTTTAATTAATGACCAAGTGAACTCCATTATTGAAGACAGAGACGGAGATTTATGGTTCGCAACGAACAATGGTATCAGTTTTCTCAATTCAAAGACCGGACAATGGCGATCGGTGCTTAGCGCTTTTGAAGAGTCGCAAGGTAATAAAAGTCACATCTTTCTTACTATATGCGAAGTGGCTCCCGGAACTATCTGGGCAGGCGGGTACTCTTCCGGTGCTTATCAGATAGATAAAAAGACATTCAACGTCAGCTATTTCATGCCGCCTTTGTACACTCATACAAACAAGCGGCCGGATAAATATATACGTGATATCCGTACAGATATGCAGGGGTATATCTGGTCAGGAGAATTCTACAACCTCAAGCGTATTAATCTGAAGACGCAGGAAGTACGGTTTTATGATGGATTAAATTCCATTACCGCCATCGTTGAGAAGGATGAAAAAAGTATGTGGATCGGTAGTGCCACCGGCCTATGTCTTTTAGATAAAGAATCCGGTAAATTCGAGCGTATAAAACTTCCGGTAGAATCAAGTTATATCTACTCCCTGCACCAGGCAAAAAATGGATCATTATATATAGGTACCAGCGGATCGGGACTCTTGATTTATGATATTAACAAAAAACTGTTCACTCATTACCACACAGAAAACTGTGCTTTAATATCTAATAATATCTATACTATATTATCGGATGCCGATAGAGACATACTGATGAGTACAGAAAGCGGGCTGACAAGCTTTTACCCCAATGAGAAGAAATTCTATAACTGGACCAAAGATATGGGATTGATGACTACACATTTCAATGCACTGTCGGGTGTTCTCCGGAAAAACAATAAATTTATTTTAGGGAGTTCGGACGGAGCTGTGGAATTTGATAAGGACATGAAATTGCCCAGAGGCTATTCTTCTAAAATGATTTTCAGCGATTTCAAGCTTTTCTATCAGACAATCTATCCGGGCGATGAGAATTCTCCGTTGAAAGCAAGTATCAATGATACAAAGGTATTGAAATTAAAATACAATCAGAATATATTCTCTTTGCAGGTTTCTTCTATCAACTATGACTATCCTTCCAACATTCTTTATTCCTGGAGGCTAGAAGGTTTCTATGATGAATGGAGCAAACCCGGAACGGAGAATACGATTCGTTACACCAATCTTGCTCCGGGCACATATACGCTAAGAGTACGCGCCATCTCCAATGAAGACAAACGCATCATGCTTGAAGAAAGAAGTATGGATATTGTCATAGCCCAGCCTTTCTGGTTGACATTCTGGGCTGTATTGGTTTATACAGCTTTCCTTTGTCTCATTGCAATCGTTCTATTGCGTATCCTGATTTTAAGAAAGCAGCGTAAAGTCTCTGACGAGAAAATACATTTCTTTATCAATACGGCGCATGATATCCGTACTCCATTGACACTTATCAAAGCACCTTTGGAAGAACTACGCGAAAAAGAGGAGTTGAGCAAAGAAGGTATTTCGAACATGAATACGGCATTACGAAACGTAAATGCCCTGTTGCGCCTGACGACCAATCTTATCAACTTTGAGAGAGCGGACGTATATTCTTCCGAGCTATATATTTCAGAGCATGAACTAAACACGTTTATGAATGAAATATTCAATGCATTTCAGCAGTACGCCAACATCAAACACATCAATTTCACTTATGAAAGTAATTTCAGGTATATGAATGTATGGTTTGATAAAGAAAAGATGGAGTCTATTTTTAAGAACATCATTTCGAATGCATTGAAATATACTCCTGAAAATGGGAATGTACAGGTTTTCGTTTCTGAATCAACAGATTCATGGAGTGTGGAAGTCAGAGACACGGGAATCGGAATTCCGGCTAACGAACAAAAGAAGTTGTTCAAGCTCCATTTCCGCGGCAGCAATGCTATTAACTCCAAAGTAACGGGAAGCGGTATCGGTCTGATGCTTGTATGGAAGTTAGTCCGTTTGCATAAAGGAAAGATCAATCTGTCAAGTATCGAAAACCAAGGATCAGTTATCAAAATAACGTTCCCCAAAGATAGCAAGCGTTTCCGGAAAGCACATCTGGCAACTCCGAGCAAACAGCGTATAGAAATCGAAAACGTTCCGTCTTCATCGCCTGAAATTTACGAAAACGCGCAGAAGAAAGAGAACATAAATCATCGTCGTATCTTAATTGTGGAAGATAATGATGAGTTGCGCAACTATCTGTCGCAAACGTTATCCGAAGAATATGTCGTACAGGTTTGTTCCAATGGAAAAGAAGCACTGACGATTATTCCCGAGTACAAACCGGAGCTGGTTATTTCAGACATTATGATGCCGGAAATGCGGGGTGATGAATTATGTCAGGCTATCAAGAACAATATCGAGACTTCCCACATCCCTGTCATCCTGCTGACTGCTTTGAATAATGAGAAAGATATTCTCTCGGGACTTCAGATTGGTGCGGATGAATACGTTGTGAAGCCATTCAACATTGGTATATTGAAAGCAAATGTGGCCAATCTATTGGCTAATCGTGCACTTTTGCGCAGCAAATACGCAAACCTGGATCTGAATGATGAGGAAAATGATGAAGACTGCATTAACTGTTCACAGGATATTGACTGGAAGTTTATTGCAAACGTCAAAAAGAATGTGGAAGACAACATCGACAATCCGGCTCTGACGGTAGATGTGTTATGCAGCCTGATGGGAATGAGTCGCACAAGTTTTTACAATAAATTAAGAGCATTAACCGATCAGGCACCGGGAGATTATATCCGGCTGATTCGTCTGAAACGTGCCGTACAATTACTAAAAGAAGACACACATAGCATAACAGAAATTGCAGAAATGACGGGATTCAGTGATGCCAAGTACTTCCGTGAAGTATTTAAGAAGCATTTTAATGTAAGCCCCAGTCAGTATGGCAAAGAGAAAAAAACAGCTAGTAAGGAAGGAGGAGAAAAGAAAGAATGAACATTTATCTCGAAGCATTTGGAATCTTTTTTAAAATAGGCGCCTTTACCATTGGAGGAGGGTATGCAATGGTGCCACTGATTGAAAATGAAATTGTCACCAAGCGAAAATGGATTGCGCAGGAAGATTTTATAGACCTGTTGGCTATCTCCCAATCCGCTCCGGGAATTCTGGCAGTCAATATTTCTATCTTCATAGGATATAAACTGCGTGGCATCCGGGGAAGTATTATCACAGCATTGGGTACTGTTTTGCCGTCTTTCATTATTATATTAGCTATCGCCCTGTTCTTTCATAGCTTCCAAGACAATCCGATAGTGGAACGTATTTTTAAAGGAATTCGCCCGGCAGTGGTGGCACTCATCGCGGCGCCGACCTTTACCATGGGACGATCCGCAAAAATCAACCGCTACAATCTGTGGATTCCTGTTGTCTCGGCATTATTAATCTGGCTGTTGGGCTTCTCCCCTATCTGGATTATCATTGCTGCCGGTGTAGGAGGGTTCCTGTGGGGAAAACTTAGAAAAGTCAAGAGCTAAGAAAGGAGAGTTACCGTAAAAGCAGTGTAATCCATACCTACTTTTATTATATAAATAAATTATAGTGATATCATCATTAATTATATGATCTACTTACAGTTATTCTATACGTTTTTCAAAATCGGCCTCTTTGGTTTCGGAGGTGGGTACGCCATGCTTTCCATGATTCAAGGTGAAGTGGTTACTCGCTACGGATGGGTGAGTTCACAGGAGTTTACTGATATTGTAGCAATCAGTCAGATGACTCCGGGACCTATCGGCATTAATGCAGCGACCTATGTAGGGTTTACTTCTACCGGAAGTGTTTGGGGCTCCATCATTGCAACTTTTGCAGTGGTCCTCCCCTCTTTTATCTTGATGCTGACCATTAGCAAGTTCTTTTTAAGGTACCAGAAACATCCTGTAGTGGAATCTATCTTCAACGGGCTGCGCCCGGCAGTAGTAGGATTACTCGCTTCCGCTGCACTGGTATTAATGAATGTAGAAAATTTCGGTTCACCTACGGAAGATACTTATTCATTCGTCATCAGTATCATTATATTCCTGATCGCTTTCATTGGAACAAGAAAATACAAAGCCAATCCGATATTAATGATTATCGGCTGCGGCATTGCAGGGTTACTACTTTATTAACAGTGAGCGATTGAACGATATACCATAAACAGTAAACAAAAAAAACGGTGAACAAACTGCACTATCATTTTGCAGAGTGTTCACCGTTTATCGTTTATGCTATGTCTTTATAGTTTCAACTTCTTACTCACAGACTTGGATTCATTATGCAAGCGATCTAAAGCTGTCACTACATAACGGCATTTTGTTTTTCCTGTTTCATAAGGAAGTTTATAGAATGGATTGCGCGTGATAGCTACAATATGAGAAGGATCGTCCAAATTCACCTTTTCTTTACTGTCAAAACGATAGACTACATATTGAACTGCCTTATCCATCTCTGTATCAGCTTTCGGAGCTGTCCAAAAAAGGATATAGCCATCTTCTGTCCACACTTTTTTCATTTTACGTACCTTGCCCGGAGCTTTATCATCCATAAAATCAAAGACTGGAATCAAAGCAGGATATTTATGATATTCACTGATTAAAGCATCGCGATATCTACCCTGGTTCTCAACAACAGCTGCTGCATACCATTGACAGCTACCTCCGATTGTTTGGTAAGCACGTTGCAAAGCCATCTTGCGGGGAAGCTGATTGATAGAAGGATTCTGCGGATCGGCAAACTGAACTGTCTTTGGCACCGACTGACCAATGAACAGCGGCCGGTTTTCCGAATGAGTAGCCCACCATTTCACCAGTGTCTCATAGTCGGCAGCTTTGTGGCCAATCTCCCAGTAAATTTGCGGAATATTATAATCAATCCATCCTTCACGTGCCCAAAGGAGTACATCGGCATAAAGATCATCATAGTTCTGCAAACCATTAGTGTTACTTCCCAACGGATCGCTCTTCTGATTACGATAAATACCGAACGGACTGATACCAAACTTCACCCATGGCTTGATGCCACGAATCGTTTCGTGAAGCTTCTTTATCAACACATTCACATTACTACGACGCCAATCTGCCTTATTGGTGAAACCTCCACCATAACGGGCGAAACTTGCATCATCCGGAAAATCCAATCCATTAACCGGATAAGGATAGAAATAATCATCCATGTGAATAGCATCTACATCATAACGAGACACAATATCGGTCACAATTTTACAGATATGCTCCCGGCTTTCAGGAAGTGCCGGATCGAAATATAACTGATCGCCATAAGTAACAAACCATTCCGGATGCTGGTGATAAATATGCTCCGGTGCCAACTTATTCTTTAATGAGGTCTTCACGCGGTAAGGATTGATCCAGGCATGAAATTCCATATTCCGTTTCTGACATTCTTCAATCATAAACTGCATCGGATCCCACATAGGAGAAGGCGTCTGACCTTGCGTTCCTGTCAGGAAACGGCTCCACGGCTCATGCTGGGAAGCATATAATGCATCCGCTTCAGGGCGTACCTGAAAGATGATTGCGTTAATGCCGGCTTCCTGAAGAGAGTTCAACTGACTAACCAATATTTGTTTCAGTCTCTCTGTGGGAATGCCACGAAACTGACCGTTAACAGCTTGTATCCACGCTCCACGGAATTCACGTTTAGGATATTTATTGCCTGATGGCACCTGCGCCCTCACTCCTACCACCAGAAGAAGAGCTAAAAGTAAAAGATAGTTTTTCAGCTTCATAATATTCTTAAATCGTAATAATGTGACGCAAAGATAATACAAACTCCCGATAAATTCGCTAACTTTGCCGACTACCATAAAAAAGGAGTATTTTATGTCAGAAAACAACTATATTTCGATCAAAGGCGCACGCGTCAACAACCTAAAAAACATCGATGTAGATATTCCCCGCAACAAGCTTGTTGTCATCACCGGATTATCGGGTTCGGGAAAATCATCTCTTGCTTTTGATACGCTCTACGCAGAAGGACAACGCCGCTACGTGGAAAGTCTAAGCAGTTATGCGCGCCAGTTTCTGGGACGAATGAGCAAACCGGAATGCGACTTTATCAAAGGGATTCCTCCCGCCATTGCTATCGAACAGAAAGTGAACAGCCGCAATCCCCGTTCTACCGTGGGCACCTCGACTGAAATTTACGAATATCTACGCCTGTTATATTCACGGGTAGGGAAAACGTATAGCCCCATCAGCGGACAAGAGGTGAAGAAACACTCTACAGAAGACATTGTCAACTGCATGCTCTCATACCCGGAAGGTACAAGATATACGGTACTGACACCTATCCGCCTGCGTGAAGACCGCACCTTGCAACAACAACTGGAAATAGACCTAAAACAAGGGTTCAACCGTATCGAAGTGAACGGTGAAATGAAGCGTATTGATGAATATACGCCTGTGGCAGGTGATGAAGTATATCTACTGGTGGACCGTATGGCGGTTGCCAATAGCAAGGACGCCATCAGCCGACTGACCGATTCTGCCGAAACAGCTATGTATGAAGGTGACGGAACCTGTATGCTGCGTTTTTATCTATCAGACGGAACCACAAAGTTACATACTTTCAGCACTAAATTCGAAGCAGACGGTATCATCTTTGAAGAGCCGAATGACCAGATGTTTTCATTTAACTCTCCTATCGGTGCTTGTCCCGTATGTGAAGGATTCGGTAAAGTGATCGGTATTGATGAGCATTTAGTTGTTCCGGATCGTTCTTTATCCGTATATGAAGGTGCTATCGTATGCTGGCGAGGTGAAAAGATGGGTGAATGGAAAGAAGAACTGATTCACAATGCGGATAAATTCGACTTCCCGATTTTCACTCCCTATTATGAGTTGACAGATGCGCAACGCCGTTTGCTTTGGGAAGGCAATCAATATTTCCATGGCATCAATGATTTCTTCAAGATGCTGGAAGAGAATCAATATAAGATACAATATCGGGTAATGCTGGCACGTTACCGCGGAAAGACACTTTGCCCGAAATGCCACGGCACTCGCCTGAAACCGGAAGCCGGATATGTCCGGGTGGGTGGAAAAAACATTTCCGAACTGGTAGATTTGCCTATCACAGAGCTGAAGGAATTCTTCGATCATTTGGAACTGGACGAGCACGACAGCAACGTATCCCGACGTATCCTGGTTGAAATAAATAGCCGGATTCGTTTTCTAATTGATGTAGGTTTGGGCTATCTGACTTTGAACCGGCTTAGTAATTCTTTATCGGGTGGAGAAAGTCAGCGTATCAATCTGGCAACTTCACTGGGAAGTAGCCTTGTTGGTAGCCTTTATATTCTCGACGAGCCAAGTATCGGACTGCATAGTCGTGATACGGACCGTCTGCTCCATGTGTTGCGTCAACTGCAACAATTAGGCAATACGGTAGTAGTGGTAGAGCACGACGAAGAGATCATCCGTGCTGCAGATTACATTATTGATATAGGTCCTAATGCAGGACGTCTGGGGGGAGAGGTTGTTTACCAAGGCGATATGAAGGATTTGAAGAAAGGAAGTAACAGCTACACGGTACGTTATCTTTTGGGAGAAGATGAAATTCCCGTTCCGGAGCATCGTCGACCGTGGAATAATTATATAGAATTGAAAGGCGCACGTGAGAATAACCTGAAAGGAGTAAACGTACGTATCCCACTTAATGTGATGACAGTCGTTACCGGTGTTTCCGGTTCCGGAAAGAGTACATTGGTGAGAGACATTTTCTTCCGGGCATTGAAACGTGAATTGGATGAATGCAGTGACCGTCCGGGAGAGTTCTCCTCAATCGGAGGAAGTTTGCGCGACCTGCGGAATGTAGAATTTGTAGACCAGAACCCTATTGGTAAATCATCACGTTCTAATCCGGTGACTTACATCAAAGCCTACGACGAAATTCGTAAACTGTGGTCTGAACAACCGCTAGCTAAACAAATGGGGTATACTCCCGGATTCTTCAGTTTCAACAGTGAAGGCGGACGTTGCGAAGAATGTAAGGGGGAAGGAACCATCACCGTAGAAATGCAATTTATGGCAGACTTAGTGTTGGAGTGTGAATCTTGTCACGGAAAACGGTTCAAGTCTGATACACTGGAAGTGAAATTCAACGATAAAAGCATCCACGATGTGTTGGAGATGACCGTCAATCAGGCGGTTGAGTTCTTTAACGAACATGGACAAAAGAAAATTGTGAAGAAGTTACTTCCTTTGCAGGACGTAGGACTGGAATATATTAAATTAGGACAATCGTCTTCCACTCTTTCCGGTGGTGAAAACCAACGTGTCAAACTGGCATTCTATTTGAGCCAGGAGAAAGCCGACCCGACGATGTTTATCTTTGACGAGCCGACTACCGGACTTCATTTCCATGATATTCGCAAACTTCTGGATGCTTTCGACGCACTGATTCGCCGGGGACACAGTATCGTTATCATTGAACATAATATGGATGTCATCAAATGTGCCGATTATGTAATCGATCTCGGACCGGAAGGTGGAGATAAGGGTGGAAACATTGTAGCAGTGGGCACTCCGGAAGAAGTTGCCGCTTGCGGAGCAAGTTATACAGGACAGTTCCTGAAAGAAAAACTGGGATAAGCAGTCACTATTGCTCTGTTGTCCAAGTTATAGAAAAATAACTCATATAGACAAAAATAAGCCCTTGCAGGAATTGAACTTCTGCAAGGGCTTCATATATGGAGAAAATCAATTTCTTTTATAAATAGAAACCGAATCCTATCTTGACACCGAAACGTGACATATCGCCATCATTGAAACGCCATTTATAATAAACAGCAGGTTCAATCGTTACCGTGCGCGAAAGGAAGAAAGCATATCCGCCTTCAATACCCAGTCCCCAGTCAGTCTGATGCTTGCCACCACTCCAACGGAAACGATTCCAGTCGAGTCCTCCACCTAAATAGATACCGGTTTTATTGAAATAGAAACGTACTCCCGTACCTAATGTATACTCGTCTATCGGTTTCGACCAATCGGCTCCGGCATTTACCATCAAGGCAATACCCTCGGCAAAGAATGTACCGACTTGTGCACCAACACCAAATTTTGCTTTATCATTTTTACTATACGAAAAGTCCAATCCCGATAATGAAGGATTAATAATCGTAGTTCCTTTCTCAAATTGCGCCTGTGCAGTGAAAGAGACTGCCAATAAGCAAAGAGCCAAAGCTAATTTCTTCATAAACTTACTTTTTTAAGTGAATAGATTGTTCGTCTTTTTTGCGGCGTTCACGCATTTGCTCCTTTTTCCGAAGCACTAGCCAAAGAAGAAAGACGATGACATAAGAACCTGCCACCGTCAGGATTTTCTCTGTCTGGCTGACTTCCGTATTACGTGGCAACAGATAAGCCGCTGTTACCGAAACATAAATAAGGAATGCAATTGCCACTCCTGTCGATTTTCTTATTTTCTTCATTCTGATAATTTTCTTGTTTTTTGCTTGCTCATCCAGATATAGAACCAAATCACTGCAACGACCACACACGTTATACCAACGCCATAGGAAACTGCGTGTGAAAGTCCCAATCCTTCAGGAGCAATACATATATAAGTAGAACATACACATGTCATAAACAGTGCCGGTATCAAAGTGATGATATAAGTTTTCTTAGATACCGCCAGAAAAACCGTTATAGCCCACAAGGTAAACACAGCCAGCGTCTGATTCGCCCAGGCAAAATAACGCCATATCATATTAAATCCGTTTGCGTCACGCAAGCTATACAAAAGCAGACCGATAGCAAGGACAAACATCGGAATGCAAATATATAAACGACGGCGCATACTTTTTTGTTCCATACCCAGGAAGTCTGCCACAATCAGACGTGCCGAACGAAAAGCCGTATCACCCGAAGTAATCGGAGCGGCAATCACTCCCAAAATGGCAAGTACGCCTCCGACAGCTCCCAGCCACTCCTTCGTTATAGAATCTACAATAACGGAAGCATTGCTTTCTTCCATTCCGTTTTCATGGAAAAAGTAAGTAGCGGCAGCAGCCCAAATAAGAGCAACAATGCCCTCGGTAATCATTGCACCGTAAAACACCGGACGTCCATGCCGTTCCGAGGTCATACAACGTGCCATCAACGGGCTTTGCGTAGCATGAAAACCCGAAATGGCACCACATGCAATACTCACAAACATAATCGGAAAAATAGGAAGCTCACTTGCTTCGGGATTTGTATTTTGCAAACCATCCCAAAGTTCAGGCAAAGCCGGATGGTTAACGTAGAGCATCACCAAAATGCCTACTGCCATAAACAACAAGGCAACCGCAAATATAGGATATATTTTACCTATTATTTTATCAACAGGAAGTAGGGTCGCCAAAATATAATAGAGGAATACAACCACAATCCAAAACGTAGCATCCAAACTTTCCGGAGTGAGTTTTGCCAACAGTCCGGCAGGCCCCGCAACGAAAACCGACCCCACCAGAATCATTAAAATGACAGTGAATCCTCTCATCACCTGCTTGGTAGTCAGTCCCAAATAACGTCCTATTATTTCCGGCAGACTTTCACCTCCATTACGCAAAGAAAGCATTCCGGCAAAATAATCATGCACTGCACCCGCAAAAATACTTCCCAACACAATCCACAAGTATGAAGAGCTACCAAATTTCGCTCCCATGATTGCTCCGAAAATAGGACCTAATCCGGCAATATTAAGAAATTGAATCATGAAAATCTTCCAAGTGGGCAATGGAATATAGTCCACTCCATCAGCCTTTGTAAGAGCCGGTGTTTTACGGTCATCAGGACCAAAGACGCGTTCCATCAGGCGTCCGTACGTAAAATAGCCTACTATCAGTGCCAGCAGGCATAGAGTAAATGTAATCATAGCGTGTCGTTTTTTAGCTTGGCAAATGTAACATAATCTCACGAAACAGCCCAACAATACCGACACTTTTACTAACTTTGCAGGGATTTAAAACAAAAAATAAAGAATATGCGTCGATATATTTTCATTCTTTCACTTTTGTTTCCTTTCCTCTCAATGGTTGCGCAACCCAAACATGAAGTTCGTGCCGCATGGGTCACAGCGGTGTACGGACTGGATTGGCCTCGTACACGTGCAACAACTCCCCAAACAATTCGCAAACAGAAAGAAGAGTTAATAGATATTCTTGATAAGTTGAAGGCTGCCAACTTCAACACTGTCCTATTTCAAACCCGTACACGTGGAGATGTATTATATCCTTCAGCAATCGAACCATTCAATTCAATCTTAACTGGAAAGACAGGAGGAAACCCCGGCTATGATCCACTGGCTTTCGCCGTTGAGGAATGTCATAAACGGGGAATGGAATGTCACGCCTGGATGGTAACTATTCCGCTGGGGAATAAGAAACATGTTGCTTCGCTCGGAAGTCAGTCCGTCACCAAGCGGATGAAAGATATCTGCGTCCCTTACAAAAGTGAATATTTCCTCAACCCAGGGCATCCGGCTACGAAAGAGTATTTGATGAAACTGGTACGGGAAGTCGTAAGCGGTTATGATGTGGACGGAGTACATTTTGACTATCTGCGTTATCCGGAGAATGCTCCCCTTTTCCCCGATAAATATGATTTCCGTCGATATAATAAAGGACGTACGCTGGATCAGTGGCGCCGGGATAATATCTCCGAGATTGTACGTTATATATATAAAGATGTAAAAGCGATGAAGCCTTGGGTAAAGGTAAGTACCTGTCCGGTAGGAAAATACCGGGATACATCACGTTATCCTTCCCGTGGATGGAATGCTTTCTTTACCGTTTATCAGGACCCACAAGGCTGGATAGGAGAAGGGATTATGGACCAGATTTATCCGATGATGTATTTTCAGGGAAACAATTTCTATCCTTTTGCTCTCGACTGGCAGGAACAAAGTAACGGACGACAGGTGGTTCCGGGACTTGGCATTTATTTTCTTCATCCTGATGAGGGTAAATGGACACGTGACGAAATTGATCGTCAGATGAACTTCATCCGCAGTCAGAAAATGGCAGGTGAAGGACATTACCGGGTGAAATATCTTATGGAAAATACACAAGGTATCTACGATGAATTGGCTGAGAATTTCTATGCATATCCAGCTTTACAGCCTCCTATGCCTTGGCTGGACAATGTTCCGCCTACGGCTCCGTCCGAACTAAAGGTTACTGATATCAACAATGGATATACGGAATTAAAGTGGCAGGCTGCTACCGACAATGATTCGCGTAATAATCCGATGTATGTCATTTATGCATCAAATGAATTTCCAGTAGATACTAATCGCCCGGAGAACATTGTTGCACAAGGCGTTCGGGAGACAAGTTATATCTATGCTCCTATCCTACCCTGGAATGCTAAGAAACATTTCGCAGTTACGGCTATTGACCGTTGCGGAAACGAAAGTGCGGCGGTACAGAAGTAAAATAAACATGCCTATACTGGTATGAACTTCCCAGCAAAATAATCTAGTTCTACTTCATTCCAGTTTTCCGGAATGGAGTGATTAACAATAACAAGTAAGGCGAACGATAGTCACATGGCATGTGATTACTTGTTTCATGCAATGAAACTTTTTGTTTCTCGGTGTGGAACCAATGGTTTCACTGCATGAAACTATCAGTTTCACACCGAGAAACCATAACTTCGATATAATATCACAAAAACACGCTTTTTGAGATAAACACCCACGCCCGATAACTACTCTTTTTATGAGCCGGCACCAATGACAAATAGCCTGATTTTATTCTTCCTTGTTCTATTTCCAAAGGATAAGCCTCCTCCATTTCTTTGTGTGCTCTCCAGGCTGTTCCTTCCGTAGGGTAATAACTTATTTGAAAAGCTCCTGTTGAAGTAGGATAGATATAATGGTCATAAATATGACGCGCTACTACTCCCATATTCATCCTCAAGTTGATTTCCACGCAAGGATGAATCCGATAAACAGGAGATTCTGGAAAGCGACAGATCATCATATCCACTCCCAAATAACCATTATAAATGGTTCCGAAACGGAGGGATAATTCTTGTTCAAGGCGGTCGCGCAATTTATAAATTTCTTCGACAGGGATATATTCCGAAAGATTCCGTTCGATGGCTGCATCTGAAATCAGCAGATTACCTTCGTACGCCCCACTTCCACCCGTACGGAATTGAGAGTATCCGGCAAAGCCAAATCGACCATTACCCGAAGAACGAAATTCCATAGCAAAATCTTCCACCTTATTATATAGAGGTTCGCCAATAACACCTCCTTGCTGGTTGCCAATGCGTGAGCACCAACCGGAAATGGAAGGAGTATATACACCTTTGCACCAATTCAACCCTTTTCCGCTACCGGATAAAGGAGCTTTCAGTAAACAAGTATCATGTGATTCTACAAATGACTTCCATTCTTCGGGAAACGTCAGGTAAAAAGACTCTCCACAAAAACAGGCTCCCAGTTGTAGCTGTGGTAATAGTTCCACAGCACAGGAACGATGGGAACAGAAACGCAGTTTATCCAATTGCTCAATAGAAGGAAGCTCGCTTTCTTCCACTCCCAAATCCAACAGTCGTTTTCTTATTGCTATATCCCAGCCCCAAGGACGAATTTCCAAATTCCGCTCCGAAGCAAGTTCAGGTTCTGTCATCAAATCAACCGAAAGTCCTAATAATTCCTGTATCTTCTTCACATAGTCGAGATTATAAGCGGAAGGAGCCAATACAACACTTCCCTCTTCTGCATACCACATCGGCAACAAAGCCAATTCAGATGCCATCTGCCGGGCGGAAGCCGGTGCCATATAGTTTGTTTCACCGCTGGCTAACGCCAAATCATGTTCCGGATTGAATATATAAAGAGCCTTTTTTGTCATTTTAAACGAATTCAAAACTTTATTCTGCAAATATATACAGGAAATAGTCAGGAATGGCTACAATAAACAGAAAGTTCTAATTAAACTCACAATTTTGCCATCTCTACTTTGCAAATCCTAAAAAAAGCAGTATATTTGCCACCCGAAAAACAAAGAACTGAAATGGAATCATTCTATCGCACACACGCCTACCTCGTTGAGCACACCAATGCCCCCGTTCGCCGCGATCTTATGGACGAGATCGATTGGAGCGACCGCCTGATTGGTATCAAAGGGACACGTGGCGTAGGAAAAACCACTTTCCTTCTCCAATACGCCAAAGAAAAATTTGGGAACGACCGCTCCTGCCTGTTCATCAACATGAACAACTTCTACTTCTCTGGCCACAGCATTGTAGACTTTGCTAACGAATTCCAGAAACGTGGTGGAAAAGTATTGTTGATCGACCAAGTGTTCAAACACCCGGAATGGAGCAGAGAGTTGCGCATGTGTTACGACCGTTTTCCTAATTTGAAGATTGTCTTTACCGGCTCATCCGTAATGCGACTGAAAGAGGAAAATCTTGAATTGCGTGATATTGCAAAAAGCTATAACCTGCGCGGATTTTCTTTCCGCGAATACCTGAACTTACAGACAGGCATGAAATTCAGGGCATACAGCCTCGAAGAAATTCTTAGCACTCACGAACAGATTGCCAAAGGAGTACTCTCTAAAGTTCGTCCGCTGGATTACTTCCAGGATTACCTGCATCATGGGTTCTATCCATTCTTCCTCGAGAAGCGTAACTTTTCGGAGAATTTGCTGAAAACGATGAACATGATGGTGGAAGTAGATATCCTGCTCATCAAACAAATTGAACTGAAATATCTTTCAAAGATAAAAAAATTACTATATTTGCTCGCTGTCGACGGACCGAAGGCTCCCAATGTGAGTCAACTGGCAAGCGACATACAGACATCTCGCGCTACGGTGATGAACTATATCAAGTATCTGGCAGATGCGCGACTCATTAATCTGGTTTATCCGGAAGGAGAAGAATTTCCTAAAAAACCTTCCAAGATAATGATGCACAACTCCAACCTGATGTATTCCATCTATCCCGTGAAAGTGGAGGAGCAGGATGTACTCGACACATTCTTTGCAAATTCTTTATGGAAAGACCATAAGGTACATAAAGGAGATAAAAACGTCTCTTTTATGGTGGATGAAGTAATGCCGTTCAAAATTTGCCAGGAAGGAGCAAAGATCAAGAACAATCCGAATGTGACGTACGCGTTGCATAAGGCTGAAATAGGTCGGGGCAACCAGATACCTCTCTGGATGTTCGGCTTTTTATATTAAAAGATTTATTTACTTAAATATTTAATTTAGTTATGACTAAACAGAAGAAATTCATCACTTGTGATGGTAATCAGGCTGCAGCGCATATCTCGTATATGTTCTCTGAAGTAGCAGCTATCTACCCCATCACTCCTTCTTCGACTATGGCTGAGTACGTAGACGAATGGGCTGCCGCAGGACGTAAGAACATCTTCGGCGAAACAGTATTGGTACAGGAAATGCAATCTGAAGGTGGTGCTGCCGGTGCAGTTCACGGTTCTCTTCAGGCTGGTGCGTTGACTACTACTTACACTGCTTCTCAGGGTCTTCTCCTGATGATCCCTAATATGTACAAAATTGCCGGTGAGTTCTTGCCTTGCGTATTCCATGTATCTGCTCGTACATTGGCTTCTCACGCATTGTGTATCTTCGGTGACCACCAAGACGTAATGTCAGCTCGTCAGACTGGCTTTGCGATGTTGGCTGAAGGCTCTGTACAGGAAGTTATGGATTTGGCTGGTGTTGCTCACTTGGCTACCATCAAATCTCGCGTTCCGTTCATGAACTTCTTCGATGGTTTCCGTACATCTCACGAAATCCAGAAGATTGAAATGTTGGAAAATGATGATCTTGCTCCGCTGATCGACCAGGAAGCTTTGGCTGAATTCCGTGCCCGCGCACTGAATCCGATGAATCCGGTTGCTCGTGGTATGGCTGAAAATCCTGACCATTTCTTCCAACATCGTGAATCATGCAACAACTACTATGAAGCAGTTCCTGCTATTGTAGAAGAATACATGAATGAAATTTCTAAGATTACAGGTCGTAAATACGGTTTGTTCGATTACTATGGTGCAGAAGATGCAGAACGCGTAATTATCGCTATGGGTTCTGTAACAGAAGCTGCCCGTGAAGCTATCGACCACTTGGTAGCAAACGGTGAAAAAGTAGGTATGGTTGCCGTACACTTGTATCGTCCGTTCTCTGCTAAACACTTCCTGGCTGCTGTACCTAAGACTGCCAAGACTATCGCAGTTCTTGACCGTACTAAAGAACCGGGTGCTAACGGTGAACCTCTTTATCTTGACGTTAAAGACTGCTTCTACGGCGCAGAAAACGCTCCGGTTATCGTTGGCGGTCGCTACGGTTTGGGTTCTAAGGACACTACTCCTGCTCAAATCATTTCTGTATTCGAAAACTTGGCTATGCCAATGCCGAAGAACCACTTCACTATCGGTATCGTAGACGACGTTACTTTCACTTCTCTTCCTCAGAGAGAAGAAATCGCTTTGGGCGGTGAAGGTATGTTCGAAGCTAAATTCTACGGTTTGGGTGCTGACGGTACTGTAGGTGCTAACAAGAACTCTGTGAAGATTATCGGTGACAACACCGACAAACACTGCCAGGCTTACTTCTCTTACGACTCTAAGAAATCTGGTGGTTTCACTTGTTCTCACTTGCGTTTCGGTGATACTCCGATCCGTTCCACTTATTTGGTTAATACTCCAAACTTCGTAGCTTGCCACGTTCAGGCTTACCTGCACATGTACGATGTAACTCGTGGTTTGCGTAAGAACGGTTCTTTCTTGCTGAACACTATCTGGGAAGGTGAAGAACTGGCTAAGAATCTACCTAACAAGGTTAAGAAGTACTTTGCACAGAACAACATTTCTGTATACTATATCAACGCAACTCAGATTGCCATGGAAATTGGTTTGGGTAACCGTACCAACACTATCCTTCAATCTGCATTCTTCCGTATCACAGGCGTTATTCCTGTAGAACAAGCTGTTGAACAGATGAAGAAATTCATCGTTAAGTCTTACGGCAAGAAGGGTGAAGACGTTGTAAACAAGAACTATGCTGCCGTTGACCGTGGTGGTGAATACAAGACTTTAGCTGTTGATCCTGCTTGGGCTAACCTGCCGGATGATGCAAAAGCTGAAAACAACGATCCTGCATTCATCAACGAAGTAGTTCGTCCGATCAATGCACAAGATGGTGACTTGTTGCCTGTATCTGCATTCAAGGGTATCGAAGACGGTACTTGGTATCAAGGTACTTCTAAATACGAAAAACGTGGTGTAGCCGCATTCGTTCCTGAATGGAATCCAGAAAACTGTATCCAGTGTAACAAGTGTGCATACGTTTGTCCTCACGCTTCTATCCGTCCGTTCGTACTCGATGCTGAAGAGCAGAAGGGTGCTAAGTTCGAACAACTGAAAGCAGTAGGTAAAGTATTCGACGGTATGACATTCCGTATCCAGGTTGATGTTCTCGACTGTCTGGGTTGCGGTAACTGTGCTGACATCTGTCCGGGTAATCCGAAGAAAGGTGGCAAAGCATTGACAATGAAACACCTCGAAAGCCAATTGGCTGAAGCTGACAACTGGACTTACTGTGCTGAAAACGTGAAGACTAAACAACATCTTGTTGATATCAAGTCTAACGTGAAGAACTCACAGTTCGCTACTCCGTTGTTTGAGTTCTCTGGTGCTTGCTCTGGTTGTGGTGAAACTCCGTATGTGAAATTGATTTCTCAATTGTTCGGTGACCGTGAAATGGTTGCTAACGCTACCGGATGTTCTTCTATCTACTCTGGTTCAGTTCCTTCTACTCCGTATACTACAAACGAAAACGGTCATGGTCCTGCTTGGGCTAACTCACTGTTCGAAGACTTCTGTGAATTCGGTCTGGGTATGGAATTGGCTAACGAAAAGATGCGTGCTCGTATCGTGAAGTTATTCAACCAGATTTTGGAAGGTGACAACGCTCCTGCTGAAGCTAAAGAAGTATTGAAGGCATGGATTGAAAACATGCATGATGCTGACAAGACAAAAGAATTGGCTCCTCAAATCGAAGCTATTATCGAACAAGGTATCGCTGCCGGATGTCCTGTTAGCAAAGAGCTGAAAGGTCTGACTCAATATCTTGTAAAACGCAGCCAGTGGATCATTGGTGGTGACGGTGCTTCTTATGATATCGGTTACGGTGGTCTTGACCATGTAATCGCTTCCGGTAAGGACGTTAACATCCTTGTTCTGGATACTGAAGTTTACTCTAACACAGGTGGTCAGTCTTCTAAGGCTACTCCGGTAGGTGCTATTGCTAAGTTCGCTGCTGCTGGTAAGCGCGTACGTAAGAAAGACCTCGGTCTGATGGCTACTACTTACGGTTATGTATATGTTGCACAGATCGCTATGGGTGCTGACCAAGCTCAAACTCTGAAAGCTATCCGTGAAGCTGAAGCATATCCTGGACCATCTTTGATTATCGCTTACGCTCCGTGTATCAACCACGGTCTGAAAGCAGGTATGGGTAAGAGCCAGGAAGAAGAAGAAAAGGCTGTTAAGTGTGGTTACTGGCACTTGTGGCGTTACAACCCTGCTTTGGAAGAAGAGGGTAAGAACCCATTCCAATTGGACAGCAAAGAACCGAACTGGGAAGAATTCCAAGGTTTCTTGAAGGGTGAAGTTCGTTACGCTTCTGTAATGAAACAATATCCTACTGAAGCTGAAGAACTGTTCAAAGCTGCTGAAGAAAACGCAAAATGGCGTTACAACAGCTACAAACGTTTGGCTAGAGAAAACTGGGGTGCTGAATAATAGTAATTATACCCTATAATATAAAGCGGTAATCCATACGGGTTACCGCTTTTTTTATTTCCTTGTTTATGAGCCCTATTAAACATATACAACTTTCCACTTGATTCTTCGTATATAGTTAAAATTCTATTTTCTAATGAGATATGAGCATTTTAACTATTAATCGGATGAAAATAGATTCAAATTTACTTGTAAATATTAACTAGATTCACGACCTTTGCAGCAGAATAAAACAAACGCTCTAAAATATGAAACTAAAAACAGCCATTGTAGCAGTTATCGCGGTTGCCGCCGGATTAACTTCATGTGAGAAGAACTTGTATGACCCCAGTCAAGATAAGACAGAGGTTAAAATCGAAAACCTAAAGATTGGAGATGATTTCGACTGGTTGACAACACGGAATGCTGCATGTAAGGTAGATGCAGATCAGCCTGTCAATGTATCCATCTATCAAGATGAAGCATGTAAAGTGATACTCACTCATACTTCTGTTATCCCTGGCAACAACCTCCAATTACCTTTATCAGTTATCAAAAACAGCCAAAAGCTATATTTAAAGGTTGACGGCGAAAGTCAGGTTTACCCTGTAACATTGAATGAAGACGGTTCATTTGGATGTAGTCTATCTACTAGTCGTACTACCAGAGCAGCTACAAGAGCTGGAGAAGATTTTGAAGATCATGGTACCACAATCTTCTATCCAAACGGAAGTTGGGGAACAGTAATGTTTGAAGATAATTATCCTCAAATCGGTGATTATGATTTTAATGATTTCGTAGCCTCTTATATG
The DNA here is from genome assembly GCF_025147085.1 of Bacteroides sp. D2. NCBI lineage: Bacteria > Pseudomonadati > Bacteroidota > Bacteroidia > Bacteroidales > Bacteroidaceae > Bacteroides > Bacteroides sp. D2. Next base: position 6,455,555 of record NZ_CP102261.1, read on the forward strand.
GTAGAAATTCAGACTTATCCGGGAACAACATTTATTAAAAGCATTCAATTCTATATGGCTATTCACGCTATCGGAGCCAGTTACAGCTATATTCCACATTTAAGAATTCAATCTTTTGAGAATTCAACTGTGAAATCAATGGAGGTTAACAAAAAAGGAATGTCTAATCTTAATGTCGATAGATTTGCTGATGGTAAGGTCAATGATGACAATACAGGTAAAATAGTATTGGCATTTAATGGTGCTGAAAACAAAAAAGGTCAGGAATTCCTCAATACAGAAAAAGGAAGTCAGTATATTCCTGGAGATAAATTTGATATCACTCTTACATTCGAGGAAGGAAAGGCAGATATTGCATTTATTTATGCAGATAAGTTCGATATATTCCTGGCTGACAAAAACCGCACAAAAGAAATTCATATGCTAGGATATGGTCCAGCATTTGCCAGCGGAAAAGATTATGGTAATACTAACTACTACAAACAAGCCGGTACTAATCTTGTTTGGGGAATCAATGTACCGAGCATTATCGGACATGCTTATGAAAAGAGTAATTTCCTTGATGCATATCCCAACTTTGCCAAATGGGTAGAAGGTGATATGAATGCAAATGAATGGTACAAGAACCAAAACAGCGAATACATCTTTCAAATGAAATAAAATTCAAAGAATCCTATTTATAAATAAGGCTGCCTCAAAATAGAAGATGAGGCAGCCTTACTTATAATTTGTAAATTGAGATAAAAAACATTCTTATTTCAATCCTATTCAAGTTATTTATTTGCTGACTTAGGAATCCAGCTATCAACCAGTTGCCGGTGTTCATCCCTCCATTTACGGGCTATTTCTTCTTCATCCATCCGGGCATCCTTCATAGCTGTCATAAAAGAGCTAAGTTCTTCTGTCGTTAATTTGATATTACCAAAAAACTCAGCGGCAAACGGGTCTTTTTCACTGAAACCTTTCCAGGCAATGGCATGTATTTCTTCTAGATCTCCATATACTTTCTTCGGATCATCCAGGAATTTCAAGTCAAACTGATCGAACATCCAATGTGGTGTCCAACCTGTAATGACAACCCATTCTCCTTTATCCATCGCTTTTTTCAAAGATGCCAACATCGTTGAACTACTTGAAGTCATGAGGGCATATCCGTCAAGCCCATAAGCAGTAATGGCCTTATCCGTAGTCTTCATAATTCCTGCCCCGGCATCAATTCCCACTATTTCGGAAGAGAAACGGTCCTTGTGATCTGCGAGTTCACTGATAGACTGAATCGTAACATATTCAGGTACGACCAGCCCGATGCGAGCTTCTTCATATACTTCACCCAGGAATTCGATGCTATCCCCATATTGGTCCATATAATCTTTCATCGTTATCGGCAGCCAGGCATCCAGAAAGACATCCGACTTTTTCCTAGCCATGGATACAAAAATAGGAGCAAGATCCGCATTTTGCAGTTCAACCTCATATCCATGTTCTTCCAATACCACCTTCGCCAAATGACTCATGGCAATACCTTCCAGCCAATTGGCATAGGCTATTTTTATTTTCTTTTTCTCTAAGTCTGAATGAGCACAGGAAGCTAGCAAAAGCATAGCCGACAGTACTATTCCTACTATTTTATATATTCTCACATGCATTTTTATTCCTTTCCGTTTTAGTTCTTATTTTTTCGTCCTGCCATTCCTTGTGTGATACGGTCTAAAATGATAGCCAAAATAACAACTGCTATACCCCCTTCAAATCCAAGTCCGATTTTCATCTGGGTAATACCTTTCAATACAATTTCTCCCAGACCACCGGCAGCAATCATGGCAGCGATTACAACCATAGAAAGTGACATCATTATTGTCTGGTTTACACCGGTCAGGATGGTGGGCAGTGCCAAAGGAAGCTGTACTTTATACAGTAACTGCCAACGGGTAGCCCCGAACGAGCGGGAAGCTTCCACTACATTTTTAGGAACCTGCCGGATTCCCAACCCGGTAAGGCGGACCACAGGAGGCATGGCAAATATGATTGTCGCAAAAACTCCGGGCACTGTTCCCAATCCGAAGAACAGAACAGCAGGAATCAGATAGACAAAGGCTGGCATTGTCTGCATCAAATCGAGAATAGGACGAAGTATTTTATCTGCACGTGGACTGTTTGCTGTCCATATTCCTAAAGGTACTCCAAAAATCAGAGCCAGACAGGTGGATGATAAAACGAGAGCCAGAGTTTGCATGGTTGCCTCCCAAAATCCCATTCCATAAATCAGTAATAATCCTAATACGGTAAAAATGGAAATACCCCGCCCTGCCTTTACCCATGCGATTGCGGCAAGCGCCAAGATCGTCAAGTAAAATGGAATTCCGAAAAGAATGTGTTGGAAACCTGTAATGAAACTACCGATGCCTGCATTCACGGCATCAAAGAATGTGGAAAAATGTACCATCATCCAATTGATGGCGATTTCTATATATTGTCCTATATTTATCATAAGTCTATTGCGTTTTGAATTATTTCATTTATTTCTTCTTTATCTTTCCCGGTCACTTCTATGATTAAGGATGAAAGTGGAATTGTTCCCAAAAACTCGTGTGTTTCATCTATCACCCATACCGGTGAATTACTCTTTGTCATTAAAGGAAGTATATCCTCGAGCACTGTATCACACAACACTGAATGTACTTCTTTACGCACAACCGCTTCAATGGATTTTTCCTGTTTGCTACGCAGTTTAAGCAAATCGTTCAAATGTACTTCTCCGACCAGTTTATCGTCGGCATCTATTACAGGCAATACAGTTATATTCTTCGCACGCATCTTACGAATCAAAACTTCGGGACCTTCTTTCTTCAGACGGGCTACCAACGGTTTGTCAATCATTAAAGAAGAGGCGGTAATAATTTTACTCCTGTCCACGTTTTCAACAAAACGGGCTACATAATCGTTAGCCGGTTCAGTCAGGATTTCCTCCGAAGTACCTACCTGCACCACTTCTCCGTCTTTCATAATCGCAATACGGTCACCTAGCTTAATCGCTTCACTCAAATCGTGAGTAATAAAGACAATCGTCTTTTTCATCTTTGATTGCAAGGCCAATAGTTCATCCTGCATCTGTACGCGAATCAGAGGATCGAGCGCAGAGAAAGCCTCATCCATTAAAAGTACTTCGGGATTATTGGCCAGAGCACGTGCCAGTCCGACACGCTGTTGCATTCCACCGGAAAGTTCACCTACCATCTGATTCTCATATCCTTTCAGCCCGACAAGCTTCATACTTTCCATGGCTTTCTTTTCACGCTCTTCTTTCTTCACTCCCTGAAGTTCAAGGCCGAACGCAATATTACTCAACACAGAACGGTGAGGCAACAAACCGAAATTCTGGAAAACCATTGCCAACTCTTTACGACGAACCTGCAATAATTCTTTTTCGGATATTTTAGATATATCGACTCCGTTTACAAGTACTTGTCCGGCAGTAGGACGTATCAGGCGATTGATACAACGCAGTAATGTCGATTTTCCACTTCCCGAGAGCCCCATTATCACAAAAAACTCTCCTTCGTTTATTGAAAGATTGGCATCTTTCACTCCTACCGTACAACCGGTATCTTTCAGTATTTCCGCTTTACTCTTATCTTTTTTCAGCATCTTGAGTGCTTTCTGCTTCTCGTGACCAAAGATAAGGTACAAATCCTTTATTTCTATTTTACTCATATAATATATTGGTTTAGATTATAATATTTGTTTTGTTTTCAACTGCTGCGTTCCTCATTCTCATTTACATAAACAAGTTGAATGTCCGCATGGTTCAGTCCTGCTACATGGTAACATGACGATCCAATGAGTTTTTTAAATGATTAAAAAAACAGACTGAGTAGTTTAAAAGGAATAGAATTTGATAAGATTATCCTCTCAATGAACAGTAGAAAACAGTATTTTCATAAATAAATAACAGCCTGTTCTTGCATATTGTTGGCACAAAGGTAAGGAAAATAGATTAAACATGCAAATTTTATTCAGAAGTGGAGTAATTCCAAAGATGCTTTTTCAGGTCTACACATCCATTTTGCTTGAAAGAAACTCCCTCTTCCAGCAAGAGCTGCTTTTGCTCTGCCCAACCCGGTACAAGGCGTCCCGACGCATTGACAACCCGGTGACAGGGTGCAGATAAATCATCCGGAATCTGCTTCAAAGCACGCCCCACCATACGGGAACATTGAGGCATTCCCAATAATGCGGCAATTCCTCCATAGGTAGAAACATTACCTACCGGAATTTCCCGGACAACCTGGTATACCTCTTGACAAAAGGATGCGGAAAGGCTCGCCTTGTCTACTTTATAATCTTTCATCACCTGGACTTTATTTATTCACTCCTAAAACATAATACATACACTTAATTTCCTATATCTCAATCAAAGAAATAAATGCTATCCTTTCCGCTTCAACAAGTCTGTCGGACTTTCTCCAAACTGTTCCCGATAGCATTTGGTAAAATAAGAGGGAGAACTGAACCCAACCTCATAACCAATCTCCGCTACTGTCATATCCGAGGAAGCAAGCAGAGAAGCTGCTTTTTTCAAACGGGCGATACGGAGTAACTCATTCGGAGAATAATTAGTCAGAGATTTGATTTTACGATAGAGTTGCACACGGCTTAATCCCATATCTTTGCCCAAGTCTTCCACATTCAGATTAGAGTCTCCCATCTTAGCCTCAATCAAAGCCTTAAATTTCTCTACAAAGTCTTTGTCCATATCACAGACATCTTCTTTGGCCAATGTCTGCCCGTCACCAAAGAATTGTTTCAGACGACGATGTGAGTCTATCAGGTTGCGGACACGTGCCACCAGTAATTGCGAACTGAAAGGTTTGGATATATAGGAGTCTGCTCCACCATCATATCCTTGAATCCGTTGTTCGTCCAGAGAGCAGGCTGTCAACAGAATGACAGGGATATGACACGTTTGCAATTCGCTTTTCAAGCGACGACAACATTCAATTCCATCTATTCCGGGCATCATTACGTCGGAGATAATCAAGTCCGGGACATATTTCATAGCTTTACGAATACCTTCCGAGCCGTCTGCAGCTTCTATAACAGTATAATCAGTATGAAGCAATCCATGCACATATAAGCGAATATCAGCGTTATCATCAATAATCAGAACGCAAGGTTTGGAAGAGTCGTAACTTTTTTCCAATTCCTCTTCTTCGTAAGTTAAAGCATCATTCAAGCTCGAAGAACCGGAATAACCAGAAGTTGCAGGAGTTACGGGAGCCCCAGCAACGGCAGAGGTTGCAGCATCGGTGGAGGTTACAGAAGTAGCAGGGACAGAGAATGCCGGAGAGTTTTCTGAAACAACAGTCTCGCAAGTCTGTACAGGCAAATCAACGGTAAAGATAGTTCCTTGCTTTTCATCACTTTCCACCGTGATGGTACCTTTATGCAATTCCACAAAAGCCTTTACCAATGCCAGTCCAATACCCGAACCGGCATGGTGCATATCTATCTTATAGAAACGGTCGAAAATATTCCGGATATGCTCCGCAGAAATCATTGAACCGGTATTGGCAACAGTAAAGCGAATCCAGCAATGATCGTCTTTAGTCAGGGAAGACAAGCGTACAGTTACTTTTCCATTCTCCGGAGTAAATTTGAAAGCGTTGGAAAGGAGGTTGAAATAGATGCGTTCCAACTTTTCTACATCTGCCAATGTGCGGTAATCCGTATCCGGCATATAATCGAATGAGAAATGAATATGTTTCTTCCGGGCTGCTGCCATGAAAGACTCGTTCCATCCCTCAAAAGAAGAAAGAATGTCTAACGAAATAGGAGTATATTCCATTTTTCCATTCTCGTATTTACGAAAATCCAGAATCTGATTGACAAGACGCAAGAGGATATTCACGTTTCGCTGAACTAACAATAACATTCGGCGCTGATCTTCACTCAAAGACGAATCAGCCAGTAAATGCTCTACCGGGTCGGCAACTAATGTCAGTGGAGTACGAAAATCGTGAGATATATTTGTGAAGAAAACCAGCTTGGCATGAGTCGCTTCTTCCAGTTGATGAGAAAGCTGGATAAGCTGATCCCGCTGTTCTTCGAGTTTGTCACGCTGTTCTTCAAGAATATCCCGTTGCTCTTCGAGTTTATCGCGCTGTTGCTCTACTTGTTTCTTCTGTTCGGACAACTCTTTATTCAGGCGATTCTTGGAACGGAGGGATTTATAAACTACCAATAACAATCCCGCTACTAATAAAAGAATAACCAAGCCGCCATACATCACGACCTGTTGTGTAGCTACACGCGACAGATACCCACCGATACGTCCGTTCAATGTTTCAATCTTCTGATCCAGTTCCGAGATATGGGTAGTCTGAAGTTGCATAACGTGCGCGTTCGTGCGGTCTACAACGGCAGTATTCATGACCGTTTCGCGAGGATAAGACTTCTTCTCAAGAATATTCATGGCCAGTTGCATCACTTTGTCCCCATTAGTCGGATAAATAAAAGTTGCATCCAGCACATTGTCAAGCACCAATTCAAGCCCGTTTCCTTTGCCGGGCAGGGCATCAATGCCAACAAAAATCATTTCCTTTTCACGTCCGGCTTTCTTCGCAGCCTGATAGGCTCCCGGAGCGATACGGTCGTTATGTGCATATACCGCATCAATCTTCGGATGACGGCGAAGCATACTATCCATTTCCACTTCTGCCGGTTCACGTTCCCAGGCAGCATCCGCTTTATCAATCAGTTTGATATCCGGATAATTGCTGATAGCAGCCATAAATCCCTGATGGCGTTCCATGGCAGGGGTGGAACCACCCAGTCCGGTAAGCTCCACTACATTCCCTTTCCCTTTCAGACTTGATGCGATATAATTTCCTACCGCACGACCTATTTCATAATTATCGGCACCGATATAGGCAGTATATTTATCAGAAAGTATCTTCCGGTCTACAAGAATGACGGGTATTCCTTTCTGATAGGCCTCCTCCACAATTGGAGTCATGGGAGCCGCTTCATTGGCGGAAATTATCAGTAAATCAACTCCTTTATCTATAAAATAATGAACATCTTCCGCCTGCTTACGGTTATCATCCGCCGCCGAGCGGATTTCAACCGATACTCCATCATAAAACATCGCTTCGCGAAGAATCTCATCATTCATCTTGTGCCGCCAAGAGTCATCGCTACATTGGGCCACCCCAATACGGAAACGAGGCGCATCCTGACGACAGGCCGCCAAGCCCAAAAGACAAAACAAGACTGTTATCCACTTCGTATATTTCATCGCTTCAATCATTCTCTTTCTTTCGTATATCTTTTGTATTTCTTTCTGTAATCCAAATTTCTCTCCCCGCATTATTTGCATTCACCACCGGGAAATACATCAGTTCGACTTTCACAGGGTTCAGCGTGTATTTTCCAGTAAAGCGTGGAAGCAAAGGAACCGTAAACTGATAAGTACCTACCGGTAATTTTTCGCTAAAGATAACAGTTTTCTCTTTAAAATACTCACGATACACTTCAGAACGGGAGAAATTAACAGGTTTTGAGGCATAACTACAACCTGCCGGAACAGGAACTTCAAGCATCACATATTGCGCACCCTCCTGTTTCACCTGCAAGGTAACTGTCAATGTAACAGGTACACCCGCCACCAAAGAGTCTTTTTCCAAAGTCGCCTCCACCTTGAAAGCATCACTCTGACGAGCATTCATCACACGCTTCATTGAATAGACGCTATACAATAAAGGCTCTTTTCCCGTTTTTGAAATAAGCAGACTGTCGCCTGCTGTCAGCCGGGCATGATAAGGAAATTCCGTAATTCGTTGATGATCCTTACCGCTCACAGACACCGATGTTCCTGACATCCCTCCGGAACCTGCCAGCAAATCGGTCAGAACAGTTGCCACAGCCGAAGAAGCCTGATACGTATTCCATCCGCGCTCCTTAGTCCGCAAAATATACAATTGCATATTTTCTTTCAACTTACACAGGGAAGGGTCATTTTTAATAATCCGGTAGGCTATCAATGTATTTATCATCTGATTTCCCTCCCAATAATAAGTACGCCGTCCGTCGTCACAGTAAACACCTCCCAGCATATCCTTTTTCAGATAAGGACGTACGCTATCACCCACATTCACCGAATCCACCTGTTGTTTGATTTCCCAGAGAAGCAGCTTCTCTTTCAAGTATGAAAGAGGACGATAATACTTGTTTCTATTTGCCAACGAGTCTTCTTTCTGTTCCAATTGCCGGACGAAAGGTTCCAACAATCTGACTGCCGAAGAATAATCCGCCTCTACTTTCCACTCATGCAGAGCATGAAGTATTTCTATATCTTCCAGTTTCATTCCTCGATAAGGACGCGTATGAGCATACTCCACTTTCAAACCGTTCAGATTCAACTCCACAGGATAACCTGCATCTTGCGCCATCTTCAAAGCCCGCAGGATATGCGCAGACATCCAGAAAGAAGTATTTTCAGAGTTCCCCCACCACGACCATAACTGATGTTTGTTCTGATGATTCGTCAATCGATGGATAATAGGTCGAATTGCTTTATCTACTTTCACCTTTTCACCCTTACTCTGCATATACTGTTGGTAAGCCAGCAAACCGATTAACTTGGATGCCAGCTGCTCATTGCACAAATATTTGTATCCTGTCAAGTAATTCACCGATTCTTTATAGATGTCCAACTGATTGTCAGTGATACTTACCATCACTTCTTCATCCTCGCCGGATTGCACTTTGACCGTCTTTGCATCGGACAGAATACCCAATGTGCCCTCCGCCAATTCAGTTCCCTGTGGCAGTATCGGAATCGTATATTCCTCTCCATCCTGATAGCCATCGTCGCGAGTGAAAAGATAGCTGATGGTCACGCTATCGGTATGAGCTGCCTGCATCGGCACTGTTTCATGAAATCCATCCGTGAAACTCACTTCCTGCCGTTTCAATGTATCCGTTCCGACGCAGAACAGTGTTTTTCCAGCTATGTGCTGCCCATCCAGATAATTGCGGATAGTCCCGACCACCGTACTCTGATCCCCCTCCACCAGGAAGCGGGGAGTTTTCAACTCCGCCATCAACGGTTTGTAAGAACGGACGGAACGTCGGAAAGTACCCGTCTGCAAACGACGGTTCATGCCATAAACGACAGTTTCCCATTTCGTCACATTATCGGGGAAAGTTGTTTCAAACTGCACCGTTCCGGTTTTATCCGTAAACAAACGAGGCTGCCAGAAAGCCACATCCGAAAAATTCCTACGTAAGCCATTCAATTGCATCAGTTCATTATACAACTGTTCGTTATCCGCCTCTTCTTTCGCTTTCTGATCTTGCTCTTCCAGTTTCTCCAAAGGTGCGGTTGCAGCAGGAGAAGAAGAAGAACCTACCATTAATCCGGCAACAGACCCCGTCAACGAAGATCTTGAACGCATGCCGTATCCTACAACGACCACTTCCTCCAGCGCCTGACTATCTTCTTCCAAAGTAACCAACAGATTGGCTCCGGGAGTTGCTCTCATCTCCTGCTGTTTAAAGCCGACATAGCTAAACAAGAGCTGATCCCCTCCCCTGTCACAATCCATTTCGAAATATCCGTCCATGTCGGTGATCGTTCCCTCCGTCGTTCCTTTCACCACCACGCTGCACCCGATTAAAGGCTCTCCGGTAGCATCCGTCACATAACCGGAGACTTTACCGCCATAATTGCGTACATACTGCCTGATCCTCATTTCCCTGTGACCAGGAAAGTTTGTACCGATCCTGCCAATTCCTCTTCCCAGCAAGAGCCACCCTGCTGACAACGAATCGCGTTCGTGTAGAGGCAGAGACTCCATATCTACATCCAGATAGGTATATGATTGTATCGTCAGAGCATCCTGTTTCAGATACTTTCCATTGTTATAAAGCAAAATCGCATCATACGTTCCGGCAGGAAACTTGGAATATATTCTATTCATTTGCACTAAGGTATCCGGATAAACCAGTTCTCCGGTAGTGCAGTCTTTAAAAAGCAAGTTGGCCACTCCGGTAGAATCTTTTTCTTCCGGAAGCCGGAAATTCAACGTCTTATCCGGCAGGGAGAAATAAATCCGGGTGGGATGCCAACTCTTTCCCTTGCGAAGTTCAGCCACCAGACTACGGAATCTTTCCGGTGATAAATGGTAATCATTCAAAGTCGGAATCTTTGCCACAGACGAAAAATTCAGATAAGCCGGGCACATTTCCTCATCCTTATATTTATAAACCACATTGCCCTCGAATTCATAAGAGAAACCTCCCTCATGCCGATACAACACACCATTCATATATTTCCAAGGTCCCGGCTCCACAGGACCTGCCAATATCTTTTTCTTGTAGCGCGACAGCTCCATGAGTGAAATCGGAAACAGCTTTCCATTATGTTCGAGCGAAGTATATACCGCCCCATCCATCACCGGAAGACGGCAAAGATACCGTTCATAACGCTTCTTCTCTTCCGAAGTAAACTTATACTCATCATATTTCCCTTTCCTCTGCCGCAACCAGACTACTTCCACTCCTTGCGGCAACTGATTCATATCGAAACTTAAAATCGTTTTCTTGCCCTGGTCGAAAGCCAGAGAATCAATGATGAAAGCCCTGTCGTGCATTCGCAACGTAATCTTCTGCTTTCCCGACGGATGCAATACAGGAAAAGAATACTGTTTAGGCTGTTCCGTCCACGAAAAATAGCAGGGAACATCATTCTGCTCAATCACATAGATATTCACCGCCCGTCCGTTCAGCATCACATAAGGAGCAAACTGAGTGGTTCCATCCGGTGTATCAACCGTCTGACGGAACAGATTTCCCGAAGGATAAGCAAACTGATAATAAGGCAACTTATCCAAATGAAGCAACTGGTTCCAATGCTGATAATCCAATGTGCCCGTATGTAGATACTCTTTTTGCTTCATTGAGTAGGAAGCACGTTGCTCGCGCGGACGGGGTGCACTCCCGTAATAGGGTAAATCGGGTACGTGATAATCCAGCTGCGTGTTGACCGCAAAAGCTGTCAGATCGACGTTGGATACCGAACGCCCTTGTATATTGGTCACGTTCAGTTTTGTTTTCACTTTCTGACCGGGATACACTCGTTCCGGCAAATCAGATTCAATCACCAGCCGTTCGGAGGGTGAAGTGTACGAGCGTTTCAACATACATTCCTTATCCCCCATGAAATAAAATACTTCTACGTAATAGACGGAAGAGGGATCGATCTCTCCGGATTTGTGTTCCATCTCTTTTCCCGAACCTTTCTGCAACAGGCGGTTGCCTTGATACACATACCAGGAAAGTTCCAGCTGCAAAGGATTGGAAAGAGAGACACAGAACGAATCTTTTTCTATGCCGCCATTCAGTTCCAGTTTGGAGTCAAGTGCGGCGGAAGCAATCGTCGTTTCATATCCTGTTTCCGGTATTTTGAAACGATAGTCCGTCACTGCCTGATTGAACGGTTCGCGATAGGGCAAACGCACTTTCTTCACTTCTTTCTTTTCACCATAGGTCAGTTCGGCCGCCACAGGACGTTCCACTCCCAGGTCGAAGAATGAAAAGCAAATGGTATCCGCCTGCGTAGTGCACTGCATATCATAGCACGAATAGTAGAAAGTCGCTTTGCTCTGCTGCTCCAAACGGTTATTGTCTGCCGTAAGCAAAACTACATTCGCCGTATAGAAGCAATCGGAAGCTCCGAATATCCGGGCAGGAATATCTACCGAGGTTTTCCCGGAAGCATCCAGTTCCGCCTGCACGGACATCAGTGTATCGGGCAAAGAAAGTATCTGCGCATACGACTTCAGTACCTGCTGTCTGCCGACAGTCACTTCTACATTCACCTCCCGCAAAGGAAGTCCGTTGGCATCCGTTGCACTGATATCCATGCGGTTACTCTGCGGTGCATATTGCACATTCGAAGCCAGCTTCACCAACAACTTGTTTCCGTTCAGTTCATAGTCTTCATATTTGAAATTGGTGGAGGCTACGATGCGTCCCCGCTTATCGCGAAGCTGTACAGTATATCTCTGATCGAGCTTCAGATTCAATGAATCCGCCAACAGGAATTCTCCGGCGAAGCCTCCCGGATGGTAAGGGACGACGGACATTATCTTCTTATAGTCACGCCAGGAAGAACCGACACGCATCCACAATGAAAGTTCCTGTTTCAGAGGACGTTTATGTTCGGAGAGAGCATAAGACTTGAAACGGACAGTTTCGCCCGGTCTGTATTTATTCTTGTCAGTAATCAGGTAACTATAAAACTCCGGTGCATCTTGCCGCCCATAATCATTTTTATACCAGGGTGGTACAAGGTGTTTCCTCAAATCGAATACCGCACGAAACTTATCCACTTCAACCGTCAGGATATGTTGTTCTTTCTGCGACCAGTTATCGTCAGTATACGTCTGACTGTCTTCATCGTAATAAACAACCTTGCTGCCTACCCGCACTTTGGCGTCTTTCCTGATAGTTCCCCCGGCATCAACCACCTGCAAGGTGAGTACACCATACTCCTTGAAAAGGAAAACATGAAAAGGAATCACCGGAGCATAACGGTAATGAACTTCGTTCCGCTCTACATCAGCCAGCAGAAAATGCCCTTTGACCGGAGGGTTGCTCCAAGCATCCGTGAAACGGGCAAAAGGAGTCTGCTGTATTTTATCCCATTGTTTCTGCCGGAGTTTGCCTTTGAGAAGTTTCAAAGCCTCTTTGTTAGTCAGTTCGAAAACGATCGTTTCGGGAGAGGTATCATCCCAGATCATCGGCTGTCCGAATGCTCCATTGGAAAAAAGCAGGACTCCCAATAACAACAGGCTCTTTAGCTGGCATAGCATTGTGTTCATAGTATTCGATAGATTGATTGAGAACAAAAATAGAAAATAAAACTGTGAGTATGCTATAAATCATTCGATTATTCGCAATCTTATCCCTTGAAAAAAAGTAAAAATGGTCCCCCCATATTTACGCGGGAACCATTAACAAACGTATAAAGGGTAATACGAACACTTAATTGATGTTATAAAACATCTCTTTTTATTTGGATTATTTGCAAAGTTGACAGAAGTCCGTATCTTTGCAATGTGTTTTTCATAGTATTAGATTTAAGGTTAACAAAGGTTGGAGCAAGGCGTTGCTCCTTTTTTTATGCCTGTACGTTTCGTATCTCATTTAATTTTCTTCCCATTCTTTCTCCAGTTTGCCGTCAATGTCATAGCGTTTCCAACGACCGACGCGATGTCCGTTTTTGTATTCTCCACATTCGCGCAGCTTATCGTTCTTCACATAACGGGCCTCATAAGAACCATTCGGACGTCCGTTCACATACGTAGTTATCTCCCAATAGTCGAACCGGTTACTTACTACTAACTGGCGCTCTTTTCCGTTCAATCTGCCTTGCTGGTAGGTTGCTTCGTATTTCAATTCGCCATTCGCCGGGTTGTACTCCCGATATAATCCGTCCTTGCGGTCATTCTTCATGTAATATTCTTTTTCCCGGGTTCCCTTAGTAGGGCTGAACAAGACTTGCAATCCGTCTTCTTTTCCATTCTGATAAGTTTCAATCGTAAGCGTGTCACCAGTTTCGGCGAATTTCATCCATGCTCCTTCTTTCTGCCCGTTCTTGTAGCTACCCAGTACGTAAGGCGCTCCAAAGGTAAACATAGAGGAAAATTTACCCTCTTTCAATCCGTCTTCATTATAATAAATCGTTTCGTAGAGTTCGTGAGTACCTTTCATGAAAGTATATTGCTTGCCTACCTGACGACCATCTTTGTAGTTATGATCCATCCGCAAGGTTCCATCGGATTCGTAGGACAAATGTTTGCCATGCTCTTTCCCCATCCGGTAACCTTTCTCTGTCTCCACCTTTCCGGTAGTAAAATAGGTCTTGCTCGTACCGTCCAGTTTACCTTCTTTATATGACTTTTCTTCTTTCAATTTACCATCAAACTTAGAGTAAATCTTGAACAGCCCCTGTTTCCGTCCCTCCTTGTAAGTGCCCTCCGTGATGAGAATATTATCCAGATATTCTTTATAGCTGCCATCGTAAAAGCCATCTTTGAAAGAAGCCAACAGATAGGCAGAGTGGTAACCGTCTATGATGCGGTGTTCATCGTTCAGTGGATTTTCCGTTGTCAGGTCACGGTACAAAAGTCTACCATCGCCTACGTTAACGACAGATACCTGGTCAATTTTATACTCTTTTTGTGCAAATAAAGGAAGGGTCATGCATAGAAGTAAAAGTACATTCCAGCTTCTTGAGCGGAGTAAAATAGAAACATGTTTCATAAAGTGACATTCTCTTTTTAGTTATTATTTGTGTGAATCGCACAAAGGTATACAATTAGCACAAAAATCCAACAATAAAGGGGAAGAAATGAAAAAGGTATACCCCATACTATGAGATATACCTTTACTCCTTTGTATTTATAGAAAAATTACATCAGTCTATCTTTCAAAACCTGCGGAAGTTCGGGCATCGCACCGCTCTGTGTGCAAACATAAGCAGAAACCTCGACAGCCAGTTTATGCGCTTCGGGCACCGGTTTTCCATTGAGAATGGAAGCACAGAAAGCAGCCGTAAAAGAATCGCCTGCGCCCACTGTGTCGGCAACCGGTACTTTGGGTGTCTCCTGGAAAGAGACAACGCCCGGAGTGAACACATAGCTGCCATTGATGCCGCAAGTGAGAATCAACATCTTCAGGTTGTATTTTGCCAACAAAATCCAGCATTTATCCTGCAAGTCGATGCCGGGATAACCAAACATACGGCTGATAGTCACCAGTTCTTCGTCGTTTATCTTCAGGACGTTGCAGCGGCGGAACGATTCACGCAGTACCTCTTTAGAGTAGAAATCCTGGCGGAGATTGATATCAAATATCTTGAGCTGTCCGTCTATATCAGGCATCGTATCCAGAAAGCGGTTGATAGTGGCACGGCTCACGTCATTACGTTGAGCCAGCGAACCGAAGCAAACAGCACGTGTGCTCAAGGCCAGACGTTTCAGCTCATCCGTAAAGGGAATGTTGTCCCACGCCACGCCCTCTTTGATTTCGTAACAAGGCACGCCCTCATCATCGAGCGTCACCTGCACCGTACCGGTAGGATAATCTACCTGTTCAATCTGCATCTTCAACTTCTTCTCGTTGAATACTTTCAGAATTTCTTCTCCCAGTTCATCCCTGCCTACGGCACTCACTACACGACTGTCAAAACCAAACTGTGATACATGATAGGCAAAGTTTGCCGGAGCACCACCGATTTTCTTTCCTTCGGGCAACACATCCCAAAGTGCTTCGCCCATTCCTACAATTATATTATTCATGATATACGGGTTTTATTGTTTCCAAAGTTATAAAATTATTTTCTGATACGGAACGTATAATACAAGAGATAAAGCACGCCCACCGTCATTACAGCGATAGCACCATTCTGTCCCATGGAAGTATCCGAAGCCACTCCCATTGCCAACGGAAACACCGTCCCGCCGAAAAGTCCCATAATCATCAAGCCGGAAACTTCGTTTTTCTTACCCGGCAGATAAAGCAATGCCTGCGAGAAGATAACGGAAAATACATTGGAGTTGCCGAAACCAATCAAAGCGATGCAAGCATAGATAATTGCCTTCTCATGGAAGATAAACAAACCGATCATGGCAATCAACATCATCACCACACTAATGCCGAAGAAAGATTTCGGAGACATCTTACGCAAAATGAAAGAACCCAGAAAACAGCCCGCCGTACGGAAAATAAAATAAAGACTGGTTGCAAAAGCAGCATCATCCAATCCCATGCCGATGCGCTCCATCAGAATCTTCGGGGCGGTAGTGTTCGTACCTACATCAATGCCGACATGACACATGATACCAATGAAACATAGCAAGATAAACGGTTTGCCAAGCAGGGCGATGCATTGTCCGAAAGTAGACGGTTTGCCATCTTCTTTTTCCTCTTCAATCTGTGTGACATTGAGCAGAAGAATAGCGATGACAGCTACAATCATATAAATAGGGAACAGGATGCGCCAGCCTAAATCGAAAGTCGGAATGGCCTGTGTCGCTCCCCACATGGCGATATAAGGTGCCAGGAAAGAAGCAATGGCTTTCACAAACTGACCGAAAGTCAGACTACTTGCCAGGCGGTCGCCACGCACGATATTGGAAAGTAACGGATTCAGAGAAGTCTGCATCAACGCATTTCCAATGCCCAGGAGGGAGAAGGAAATCAGCATCAGCATATAGCTGTCGCCGAAAACGGGTAGCAACAGAGAAGCGAAAGTCACAATCAAACTAAGCAATACGGTTTTCTTCTGACCAATGCGGCCCATCAGCATGCCGGTGGGTACGGAGAAAATCAGGAACCAGAAGAATACCAGTGACGGAAAGATATTCGCCTGTGAGTCCGACAGACCAAGGTCTGCCTTTACGTAATTGGAGGCAATGCCTACCAGGTCAACGAATCCCATGGTGAAGAAGCAAAGCATCACCGGGATTAGTTTGGAGAGGGAAGAGTTTTTACTGTTTTCCATTATTTTATCTTTTATATGATGAATTCTGTTTCCATAGGGCGGAGCACATAACCCTACGGCAATGTATGCATCAGTCCTTTATATAGTTGGTGTATCTCACGTTCCTTGTTACTTTAAAGCTACGGTCTTGTTGGGTTACCACGGCCGTGGTAGCTTCTTCCCACGGCTGTGAAGAGTTCTCACCACGGCCGTGGGAGGATCTCGTCACGGCCGTGACGAACTAACAGAACCGTAGCTTTGAGGAAAGCGTCTCCGCACTTTAGTAGAACTCTTCCACTAGGACAGACGTACTCTTCCATAAGGAAAGACATATTAGTCTATAGGGAAAGAAGTATTCTACTCTAAAGAAACGAGGAAAGAGCGCATAGAGTAAGGAGAATGAGCTTATTTCTTCAACTTGTAGATCACAAACGAATCTACTTTATACGCTCCTCCTTTACTGTAAAAGTCGATATGAGTGTAAGGTTCCGACGGGAATACCTGATTAGTCATCACAAAACGTCCGCCATCACCAAAGGCTTCCACACTGGATTTGTCGACAAACAGACGGAGTTTCAATTCGTCTTTTCCACTTTCAATGGTCGTCCAAGTCAACATTGGGAAGTTCTCATTGAAACCCACCTCTCCGCTCTTGCAGCGGTCCATCGAGAATTTCTTTTCTTTCATGTCATATTGCATATCCACTTCTTCGCCTTTGTCATTGTAGAGACGGAAGCCGATTACATCCGCATGTTGATTTTCGATAGTCAGTTCTATTTCGTATGCACCCTCATTGCCGGCAATCATGTCTTTGATGGTACGTGTTCCGTTCACTTTGAACGAGCGTTTCTTGGAGATGTCACGCAGTTTCAGCAGTTCGGGAGAGGGAGCCGACTGAAGATAAGTCTCGCCATCTACGGTGAACAGGCTCAAATCGCGAGGAACAGAGTTCGGGCTACGGTATTGAGAGGTAGGAACATCGTTTGCATATTGCCAGTTGCTCATCCATGCGATAGCGATGCGACGGTTGTCGGGAGCATCACTCCAAGTTACAGTGGCGTAATGGTCTTTTCCCCAGTCCATCCATTTGGTTTTGGAGGGTGATTCATTTACAAATTCTTTTCCGTTGAACGTTCCGACAAAGTATTGAGTGGCCGAGTCACCGAAAGGACCGTCGCCCAAGCTGCAAAGTAACACCCATTTCTTTTCATTCGTCCCCTCTACCGGAAGTTCGAACAGGTCGGGACACTCCCAAACGTTTCCGTGAGCACCCTGTCCCTTGCCGAAGCTGCTTTCGAATGTCCAGTCTTTCAGGTTGGGAGATGAGAAGAATTGCATCTCCTGCCCTACTGCCAATGCCATAATCCAGCGTTGAGTGCCTTCATACCAGAAGACTTTCGGGTCGCGGAAGTCGCGTGCTTCGGATACCAGTACGGGATTGTTTTCATATTTAGTAAAAGAGCGTCCGTTGTCGGTGCTGTAAGCGATGCTCTGCACTTGGCGGTCACCATTTTGGGTATAAATAGCGATGATGGCGCCAGCACCGAATCCTGCAGTATTTTTAGAATCTACCACAGCCGAACCGCTGAAGATGGTTCCGAATGCATCCGGTGCAATGGCTACGGGACGATGTTCCCAATTGATGAGGTCTTTGCTGATGGCATGTCCCCAGTTCATATTGCCCCATTTGGAACCGTATGGGTTGTATTGATAGAATAAGTGATATTCTCCGTCTTTATATACCATTCCGTTGGGGTCGTTCATCCATCCGTAGAGAGGTGAGAAGTGGTAGGTGGGACGGAACTTTTCACGATTGCTCGTATCGAACGTGTCGGACAATTTCATTTCTTTGCAGCAAGCCGTGTTATCCGGTGAAAGGTTGACACGAATCGGATCGTTCGAATTCATTTTAAATTTGAAAGAGATTTGTTTGCCGGAATAAGCCGAAAGGTCTACCGGGACAAAGTAATCGACTTTATGGATGGCCAGGCGGACATCGAAGTTATCCACTTCCTTATTATCGACAATCATGCGGATACGCACGTCGGGAGATGCATCTTCTACGGGCAACAACAGATATTTCTGATTAGTGTTGACGCGTACAAGACAGTGTCCTTCTCCTAAGTCTTTTATTAATAGAGGAGAATTATCCGCACGAGCGGATAGGGAAATATTCATCACAATCATGCAAAGTAAAACCGCGAAGGTTTGAATTTGTTTGGAAGAGAGTTTTAAATTCATGCTTTATGGTATTAAGGTTGTTACAGTGCAAAGATAGGCGCTCCGGGATGAAGCGCCTGTCACTTTTGTTTCAAACACTGTAAAAGATGTTACTTTTCTATTAATATGTACTCACCTGAATGTTTGATACGGTGATTTCACCTTTATAACAGCAGAGTGACCATGGATTCTTCTGCATCTGGTAGATACGGTTTGTGAAAGATAACTGGTCGTTGATGTAAGTCACACAAACCGACTGGTCACTATAAATTGTCACACGGTATTCGTTATCGGCCGGAATGTTGAATTTGTTATCAAACAGATATTTGGCATCATCGCCGTCTTTCTCGAAATTAGCTTTGCCTTCATCAGCGTTGACATGGATACTGTACCATGATTTGGAGTCCGTTCCACGAACGAAAGAGATTCCAAAACGATCTGTATTCGAGGATGCTTTTACGGTAAAGGAAATCTTGTTATGTACTTTCAGTCGGTTGAAAATGACAGAAGCACCTTCGGCCAACGTATATGTCTTACCGCTTTCTGTTACATTTCCTTCTTTAGCCATTACTTTCACTTCTTGGGCAGAAGTGTATTTACGGTCGATTGCATCGGGAACTCCGAGCGTCAACGTACCGTCTTCGTGCTGAATCAAGCGTTGTGCCACCAGATTGCCTGCCCATTCGGGTTCTACATCACCTACGTTTCCGTTATCATTGCCGGCACGTGTGGGACACCAGCCCCAGATGTAACGGTTCGTTCCGTCGGAAGCGGTCTTGCCTGCGTAGAATGCACGACTGTCCAGCATACCTTCGCGACTGTCCGGCCATATTCCGGCGTCATTGGCGGTAGTTGCCTTTAAAT
Organism: Bacteroides sp. D2; assembly: GCF_025147085.1. Classification (NCBI taxonomy): domain Bacteria; kingdom Pseudomonadati; phylum Bacteroidota; class Bacteroidia; order Bacteroidales; family Bacteroidaceae; genus Bacteroides; species Bacteroides sp. D2. The sequence continues at coordinate 6,475,191 of NZ_CP102261.1, forward strand.
CTTCCAGCGTTCTGCCTTTGAAGTATTGCACTTTGCGCATAAAAGAAGCCTGTTCGGAGTAAATCAGATACCACCAGTCTCCCATCTTGAATACGTCCGGACATTCGTAGAAACGATCCCACATCATAGTCATAAATGTTCCGGCAGATTCCCACTCCTTCAAGTCGGCAGAGGTAAATTCGGCAATGTGCCCTTTTCCGTTTTTACGGGTAGCGATCAACATGTGATAAACACCGTCTTCGGTCTGAAACAGGAACGGGTCGCGGAAGTCATTCTTATCATAGCCGTAAGTATCTCCTTTCAGGTAGAAAGTACGGTTTTTAGTCCATGTTTTGAAGTCAGGCGAAGTAGCTACCATTACGACTTGTGCATTCTGGTCGGAAGAAGGCTTGAACTTATTACCGGTATAGAATGTGTAATAGAGTTTATCAGCCGGATTGTAAATTGTACCTCCTGTACCGATTGCCGCATCCTGTTCATCGCGGGCTCCGCAGGGAATCAGTTCGCCAAGGGATTCATAAGTGGCACCGTCTTTGGTTGCCACCCCGAAAATGGGGTGGTAAGTAGCTTCGGGGTTCGGACGGTAATCTTGCAGATACATCACTTTAAAATCCTTGGCAACCGGATCATAAAATGGCATCGGGTCACCGATAAAGCCTACCTGCGGTTTGTAATACATGGAGAAGCCGTGTTCGTCGGTCGATTGAAAATAAGTGGCTGTACCATCCCAATCTTTCTGGGTCAATACGGGGTCCATCTCATCACTGCAAGCGGTCATTGAAGCCAACAGCGTGGTTAATGCTATATGTAAGATCATATTTTTCATAATTATCGCTTATTCTTTTATTTACATAAGTAATTGATTGCATTCAGAGTCATTTGCTCCACGTTATAGTGGTAGTAGTCGGCAGAAGCGTCTACTCCTTTACCATACCAGTCGTAACAACCGGAACCGATGCAGATCGTACGCCCACTATTGGCGCGCGGTTCGAATTCGGCGATGATTACCGCACCGTCGTCTCCGCATGCCACATTGATTCCTCCTGTTAGGTTACGCCATGCGTTCAGATCCTCATAACCTCCCCAGTCTCCGATATGCCATTGTGCTGTGCTATTGGTAATCGCGTAACCAGCATCAAAAGTATAGACTCTTGTTTGGTCACCATCTTTCCATCTTAAATCCTGGAACAACGGATGTGATTCGTTGCCGGTAATCGGGAAGCTCCATGGTCCATCAACGATGTCGGGTGAGTCTTCGTTTCCTCCCCAACTGTTGTTTGGTACACGTTCATCTTTTGCAATGCTAAGGTCCTTAATATAGAAAGTTGCGTAGCGAGTCAATAGAAGGTTGCCACCATTCTGATAATAGACTTTAAACTTCTCTACGGCTGCTTTTGCATCGTCCGGCAAAGGAGGATTGTCGCCATTATCTGCGTGGAAGTGCCACCAGATTGCGGTATATTTACCTAAATCAACTTTTCCATCTACTATATCTTTGAACGAGATATATTCGGACATTGATATATTATCCATCATCCATTGGGCAGCGGCTTTTTCTTCAGGACTTGTCAGCTGGCTCACGGAAGAAGCTGTACCGACAAAAGCAGTCGGAATCACATTTCCTTGAGTGACTGTCACTACATAAGGAGTAACTGCCGAACGGTAAGTTGCCGTATAAGTAACAGGATTTGTAAAGTCCTGGATACTTCCGGATACCGGAGTCACGGTGGCTCCATCCGATACGGTAAATGTACCTTTCAGCTGGGTGATGTCCACCGTCAGCGGCACAACCACAGATATCGTTTTGGATAACTGGTCTACTTTACCCACATAAGTATCATTCAGCTTGAAGGTCAGAATCTTCGCCTCATCTCTCTTCACGGTAATCGTGTAGCTCATTTGTACATCACCATTCTTCACTGTCAAAGATACGGGAAGAGAAAAGTCGATGGTCTCACCGACAGCGATGCTGGCCGTAGCCCCTTCGGAAAGATTCATTTCTGTGACTGCCATCCGGGTTACGTCATAATCGTAAGGAACTCCTACTACGATTGTTTTATTCTGATAATCGATCGTTCCCGCGTATGCATCCAGCTTGATAGCGTTCACCCATACATCCCCGTCCAGACGAAGATTGGATTTGAAGTCATCACTACATCCCGTGGCTGTCAGACATGCTACAGTCACCAACAGGATTGTATAAAGTTGTTTTATGATTGATTTCATGTTATTCTTTGTTTTAAGATTGATGGTTACCAACCGAAATTCTGTGTATAATTTCCATTACTAGCACTGATCTGTTCGAATGGAACAGGGAGGTATTCGTTCTTATTTTCTGTGAAACCTGCATTCTTGTAGACAGAACAACGGGATGCTTCGGTTACATAATAAGCATTGATGACGTCTTTGGCTTCTCCCCATCTTACGAGGTCGAAGAAACGTGAGCTTTCCATTCCGAACTCTACACGACGTTCCCATTTCAGCATTTTCATCGCTTCGTCCTGTGCATAGGCTTTCAGTTCATAAGGGGTTACTTTGAAGTTTACTCCGTACTCTTCTTTGTAATTGAAAATCAGCATAGTACTTCCGGCTGCACGGCTGCGTACATCATTGATAAGTGAGATAGCGTCAGCGATACGTCCATCGTTCAACTGTATCAGGGCTTCGGCACGCATCAGCAATACGTCTGCATAACGAATGACGATATGGTTCAGAGAACTTGCCCAATAAGAACCTTTCTTCAAACAGTCACAATCCGGGTCTACATTCTCTTTGAGAGAAACATAATATCCGTAAAGTCCCTTGCTACGGCTCCAGTCATCATTCTTCTGAATCATGTAGCCTTCGTTGTATTTATAAGGGAAGCCCGGCATACCTACCGTGTGGAATAAACGGGGGTCTACATTGTCTGACGTAACCTCGTAGTTCTCATTATCATAAGTGCTGAACAGCGGTTTTCCCTGCGAATCAGTTTTGAAAGCATTCACCAGATTCTGGCTTGGCTTATGGAAATCACAGCAACCGAGTATTTGCGGAGTTGTCAATCCCATTCCCCAGTTCAGGTTACCGTTGTAGGTTCCGTCGTTGATAGAATACTGAATGGCCCATACAGATTCTGAACCATTTTCGTATTGCGGCAGGAAGTTCATGCTATAATCAGTTTCCAGTCCGTAACCGGCTTTGGCCATGATAAGGGGATCGGTATATTTCACCACCTGTTTCAAGTCTTCCTCGTTGATACCGGTAAGGTTGTTGTTCACTCCGTCCTGGCGGTAAGCCTTATACAGGTAGGTCTTTGCCAGATAAGCGGCAGCGGCAGCCTGGGTAGGACGTCCTTTTTCCATTTGTATCTCCGGCAGATTGTCGTAAGCAAACTGGAAGTCGTCTGCTATCTTTTGCCATTGTTCGTTATTGGTATAAGTGGTATTCGAAAGCTCGTTGTAAGCATCCGGGTCCATGTTTTCATCGTTCACGATAACAATCTTCTTGAACAGTTGCTTCAACATAAAGTGAGCATGACCGCGCAGGAATCTCATTTCAGCAATGCGCTGGTTCTTCAGCGGATAAGTTTTTTCATCCATCAGGTCGAGTGACTGTAAGGCTGTGTTGGCACGAGTGATGCATTGATACAGTCTTTTCCATATATCGTTGATGTTCCAGTCTGTAGTGTTGATACCTTTGGAAATCTCCAGTGCGTTGAACACACCACCGTCTTCTGTTCCGGAACCACCTTTATAACAATCGTCGGAACGTACATCATAATTCCAAAGAGAGAAAGAAGAGTTGATATCGTCACCTGTCGCCCAAATGGCGTAGGCTGAAATCACGAGGTTGTCCACGTATTCGGGAGAAGCGATCTGATCTCCGGTCACAATGCCCTGCGGAACCTGACGATCCAAGAAATCGTCACAACTGCTTGTCAGCAAGGTAAATCCGATGGTTGCTATATATAATATCTTTTTCATAATCGTTCGTTTTATAAATGAGGTGAATTAAAATCCGATGTTAAGTCCGAATGTGATATTCACAGGGATCGGATAAGAGAAGTTCGGATTCTCCGGATCTTCTCCCGTAAAGTCCTTACTTTTGATAGTCAGCAGGTTTTGTGCACTGCAATAGAAACGCAAGCGTTCCATTCTCAACTTCTTGGAGATGACCGCCGGAACTGTATATCCTAACTGGATATTGCGCAGTTTCAGGAAAGAACCGTTTTCTACAAAATAAGTGGAGACGCGCTGTTCATTGTTTGTATCGCTACGAGTCAATGCCGGGATATTGGAATTCGGATTGGTAGGCGACCAGGCATTGAGCAAACGGGTTCCTTTGTTCAGGAAGCCGACATTGGCTGCACTCCAGAAATCGCTTTTCTTCTTTACGTCACTAATGATATCCACTCCCTGCACGCCTTGCCAGAACATAGTCAGATCGAAGTTCTTATATTCCAGATAGATATTCAAGCCGTAGCTGAAAGAAGGAGTAGGATCGTAAATCCATTCCTGGTCTTTTTCATCAATCACACCGTTGTGGTCGATGTCACGATAGCGAATACGACCGACAGCTGCTCCTTCCTGGGTAGCATGATTGTCAACTTCTTCCTGTGATTTGAAAATACCATCGGCAATGTAACCCACTTGTGCATTGTAAGTATGTCCGACTACACTCTTTACTCCATTACCACCAAACTTACCATTAGCGGCTACCGTTTCCGGTAATTCAAGAATTTCATTCCGGTAGGTGGAGATGTTTCCATTCAGGTCGTAAGTCAGTCCGAAAGCAGTCTTGTTACGATAACCCAGATTGAATTCAAAGCCTTGGTTTTTCATCGCACCCGAATTAATCCAACGGCTGCCACCTTCTCCCAATACTCCTACACCGGCCATTTCGGTCAGGATGTCGGTTGTTTTCTTATAATAGTATTCCAATGAACCATAGAGGGATTGTTTGAACAGGCTGAAGTCGATACCGACATTGGTCTGTGTGGTTGTCTCCCACTTGATATTGTCATTTCCGATCTGGTTACGTTTGAATCCGGAAGGTAGAGTGCTGCCTCCATTGGAACCGGTAATATCGTATGCTGTACCGTAGCTCTGACCTCCGAAGGAATCTGTTGTACCATAGTTGGGCGCGTAAATCGTGTAACGGGCAAGGTTGGAGATTTCCTGATTACCGGTCTGTCCCCATGAAGCACGCAGTTTCAAATCGTCCAGCCAAGTCAACTCTTTCATAAAGTTTTCCTGCGTGATACGCCATCCCAAAGATACGGAAGGGAAAGTGGCGTAACGATGATTTTTACCGAAGCGGGAAGAACCGTCACGACGAATAGTCAATGAAAGCAGATATCTGTCAGCATAAGAATAGTTCATTTTACCGAAGAAAGAGACAAGTGAATAACCTTCACCGGCACCGTAAGCCTGTGCCGTACCACTACCTGCATCAGGCCACATATAATCCGGGGTAAGGATGGAGAAGTCTTCTTTATATCCGGAGAAATGGCTGTCATCTTCACGGTTCAACTCCATACCTGCCATCACGTCTCCACGATGTTTGCCTATCTCCAACTGATAAGTGGCAATGGCATTCCACATCCATTTGGTCCAGTGTTCCTGTTTAGCTTCTACTGCGCTCTTGCCGTTGTTGGTCTGTGTCCCTTCCTGATAAGGATAAGTAAAGTAACGGGCTTGTTTGTTAGCATAGTCCAGACCGAAAGTAGATCGTACATTCAATCCTTTGAAAAGGCTTAAATTCACATAAGCATCACCGAACATACGCCAGTACGTGTATCGATTGTCTTTATTGTATTCGAGTACGGCACGAGGATTACGACGGTCCGGCCATCCTCCTACCGGTCCTCCCCATGAACCATCCGAAGCATAAACGGGAATGGCGGAAGGAATATCCAAAGCAGTTTCGATAATTCCGCCGGGAGCTTGCACTTCCGAAGTACGGTTTAATGTGAAATGCTGACCGATGGTCAATATATCATCAATCAATTTATAATCGCTGTTCATACGGGCGGAGAAACGGTCGAAGTCTGTATCTTTGATTACACCCAGGTTTTTGTAATATCCCAGAGAGAAGAAGGAAGAACCTTTCTCCGAACCGTTGCTGACAGAAAGATTGTATTGCTGGATGACACCTGTACGGGTAATTTCATCAAACCAGTCGGTATCTGCCACAGGCATTGTATTCTTCGAATCCAGGTATTTGGAAAGACTCATACCATATAGTACCGGATTTCCGTTGGCATCGTAACCCCAATTGTAGTTATATCCCAAGGCATTGCCATTCGGGTTCTCACCATCGTTTACATAGGCTTGCCACATGGCACGTCCGTACTGTTCCGTATTCAACACGTCCATCTTACTTTGATACATGGAAGCTGAAACCGAAGCATCAAAATTGATTTTAATCTGGCCTTTCTTTCCTTGTTTGGTAGTAATGACGATAACTCCATTTGCAGCACGCGAACCGTAGATGGATGCTGAAGCAGCATCTTTCAGTACTTGAATGGATTCAATGTCGTTTCCGTTCAATTCGTGCATACCGGCTTTGGTAGGAACTCCATCAATAATATAAAGAGGATCGTTGTTGTTCAACGTACCGATACCGCGAATACGTACGGTAGCCGATCCGCTCGGATTTCCATCCGCTGTAATATTCATACCGGGCACGCGGCCTTGAAGTGCTTTCACCGGGTTGTTCTCCCCTTGCTTCTGGATTTCGTCTACTTTCACTACGGAAACAGCACCGGTCAGGTCGGCTTTACGTTGAGTGGTATAACCTGTTACAACCACTTCATCTACCATTTGAGTGTCTTCTTCCAATAATACATTAATGATAGCAGCCGATTTTACGGTCACCGGTTTATAACCAATATACGTAATCTTTAAAGTAGAGTTAACCGGAACCGAAAGGGTGAAATTACCATCTAAATCAGTAATTGTTCCATTAGCAGTAGCTGTAGCTTCAACAACAGAGGCGCCGATGACCGGCTGTCCGTCCGTTTTAGAAGTAACGTTTCCTTTCACCGTAATGCTTTGCCCCCAAAGGACTGACATGAAAGTAAACAGGAAACAAACGCTGCAAAGAAGTTTTTTGTTCTTCATAATACGATGCATTAGTTTGATGTTATTAAATTAAAAGTACGAATTTTATCTATATCGATAATGCAAATTACGGTTGATTTATATCAAACGACTGAAAAAAATGTTTCAAAGGCTATAACATTTGTTGCATAGAACGCTATTTTATAGGGTTTTATACATGTTTTCTTTCATTACGGGAATTCTTGGATTCATATTCTTTTATAATCGCAGAAAACGCTACCTTTGTATAGTGATATGAGCCCAAAGAAAGAACGACTCTTCATTAAATGATAAACTCTAAAAATAAGATTCATGACTAAGCAACAAGCTTTAAAACTCTTTGAAGAAAGAAGAGTACGTACGGTATGGGATGATGAACAAGAGAAGTGGTATTTTTCAATAGTAGATGTGGTGGCTGTCTTGACAGACAGCAGTAACCCTCAAACTTATTGGCGTGTGTTAAAAAAGAGACTACTATCGGAAGGAAACGAAACCGTTACAAATTGTAACGGTTTGAAAATGCAGGCAGCGGATGGTAAAATGCGCCTTACCGATGTTGCCGATACCGAACAGCTTCTCCGCCTTATCCAATCTATTCCTTCCCCTAAGGCGGAGCCTTTCAAACTATGGATGGCTAAGGTAGCCAGCGAACGGCTCAACCAAATACAAGACCCCGAATTATCAATTGACCAAGCTTTAATGGATTATAAACGTATGGGATACTCTGATAGTTGGATTAACCAACGTCTGAAATCAATAGAAATCCGTAAAGACTTGACTGACGAGTGGAAGAAACATGGATTGCAGGAAGGCGTTCAATTCGCTACACTCACAGATATTATTTATCAGACATGGTCAGATATGACATCTAAAGAGTACAAACAATTTAAAGGATTGAAAAAAGAAAACCTACGGGATAACATGACCAATAAAGAATTGGTATTAAATATGCTTGCCGAACTTTCTACTAAAGAAATATCTGAAACCAGCGATCCGGAAACATTCAGTGACCACATAGATATTGCTCAACAAGGAGGAGAAGTAGCCCGTAATGCCCGACTGGAACTAGAAGCTAAAACGGGAAAGAGAGTAATCTCTCCTCTTAATGCCCAAAGTGGTATCCTACTGAAAGGTAAATCTGAAGACAAATCGAAAGAAGGATCGGAAAATGAACTTAAAGATTGACTCTAAAATAATCCAATAAATCAACGATATGAAAACAATCTCCAACAAACAACTTACGATTCAAGTATCTCCTCACGGAGCTGAACTCTGCAGTATCGTCGCCAATGGAAAAGAATATCTGTGGCAAGCCGATCCTGCTTTTTGGAGACGTCACTCTCCTGTCCTATTCCCAATTGTCGGGAGCGTATGGGAAAATGAGTATCGAAATGAAGGGGTTCCTTACACGCTTACTCAACATGGTTTTGCCCGTGACATGGAATTTACGCTTGTTGCTGAAAAAGAGGATGAAGTGCGCTACCGTCTTGTCAGTAATGAAGAGACTTTGCAGAAATATCCGTTTCCATTCTGTCTGGAAATAGGTTATCGTATTCAGGGAAAACAAATTGAGGTTATGTGGGAAGTGACAAATACCGGTGATAAAGAAATGTATTTTCAAATTGGAGCACATCCCGCTTTCTACTGGCCGGAGTTTGATGCAAACTGTTTGGAAAGAGGATTCTTCGGATTTGACCCAAAAGACGGTTTGAAATATATTCTCATTTCAGAAAAAGGATGTGCTGATCCTTCTACAGAATACTCCTTAGAGCTGACAGATGGATTGTTACCACTGGACATAATACATACTTTTGATAAAGATGCTTTGATACTGGAAAATGAACAGGTTCGTAAAGTTACCTTATATAATAAAGAGAAGCAGGCTTATCTAAGTTTACATTTTAATGCTCCGGTAGTTGGTCTTTGGTCTCCACCTGCAAAAAATGCTCCTTTTGTCTGCATCGAACCCTGGTACGGACGTTGCGACCGCGCACATTATACAGGTGAATATAAAGATAAAGACTGGATGCAACAGCTGCAACCGGGAGAGATCTTCCAAGGGGGATATATAATCGAAATTGATGAATAATTGATGAATGAAAGTAGCTGCCGGATCTCACATCTGACAGCTACCAATACCTAATTCTAATCTACAAAACCTAACTTATAAACCTAATCGATATACATTAAATGAATCGACATTAAATGTACCTCCTTTACTATAAAAGCACATACGGTTGTATGGTTCCGATGGGAATATGAGATTGGTCATTGCTATCTTTCCCCCATTCAGGAATATTTCTACAGAACATTTGTCGACAAAAATATCCAAAGCATATTTCTTTTCTTTTCTTATTGGCGCCCAGGTAGCTAATGCAAAATCATCCATATAATTGATGGAAGTCGTCTTTCTACGGTCGTGAGCCTCAATCTCATGAGGCACACTATTCTTTCCGAAATCTACAATACCACTTTTCGTCCGATCCATTACCAGTCTCTTTTCCGGAAGATTGAAATAAATATCCACCTTTTCACCTTTATCATTAAAGAGACTGAATCCCATTATTTCCGCCCCTCCAGCAGTAATATCCAATGCCAGTTCATAAGCACCTCCATTATCTGCCAATAAAGAATTGATATGATAATCATTAGCAACTGTAAATGTAGGAATCTCTTTACTTTCTTTTCGCAAAGCTTTTATCTCCGCCACCGGAGCTGCCGAAAGATAGACTTCGCTATTTTGTGTGTAAAGGCTTAACTCACGTGGTAAAGCATTGGCACTGCGGAATTGCTTCGTCGGGATAATATTACAATATTGCCAGTTACTCATCCAAGGCACAGCAATCACACGATCACCAGTATTCGAGAAACAAACGGTGGCATAGTGATCTTTGCCCCAATCCAACCATTTCGTGACATTTGGCTGATTGTCACAAATAAACTTCGTTCCATCGAAATCTCCTGTGAAGTACTGGGTAGCACTCCCCCCGAAGTAACATCCCGGATTTACATTTACTATCAACGCCCATTTCTTACGGTTCGTATCCCCATCTACCGAAAGTTCTACCATGTCCGGACATTCAAACTGACAAGGCTGCACTCCGTATCCTTCTCCGAAGCTACTCATATAGTTCCAGTCCTTCAGATTCTTAGAATCATAGAAACGCATTTCTTTATCGGCAGAAACAATCATAACCCATTTATCTTCCGGTTCATACCGGAAAACTTTCGGATCACGGAAGTCTTTCAAACCGTCAGAAGAACGCAGAATGGGGTTCTTCTCATATTTAGTAAATGTCCGCCCGTTATCCTTGCTAAAAGCAAGACATTGTATCTGCCCGTTTTTGTCACTGGCAGAAGTATAAAAAGCCAGAATACTCCCTGCTCCGTAACCGGCTACATTCTCCTGATCGACAATCGAGCTACCCGAAAAGATATGTCCCAATGTGTCACGGGCAATAGCTGGTTCCAGATGTTCCCAATGCATCAGGTCTTTGCTGACAGAATGTCCCCAATGCATATTTCCCCATTTGGAACCATAAGGGTTATATTGAAAATACAAATGATATTCTCCATCTTTATACACCAACCCGTTAGCATCATTCATCCAGCCATAAAGGGGAGTATGATGATAAACAGGACGAAACTTTTCTGTATTGGTAGTATCAAATGTATCAGATAATTTGATTTCTTTCCAGCAAAGTGCGTCTTTTGATTTATTACGGACACGTACGGTTACATTCCTCGTTCCGCCAGGCAAAGCAAAGGGAACAAAATAATCCACTTGATTCTGTGCCAAACGAATATCCATATCGGTATCGGCAGCTTCTCCTGTATGGAGGAGAACCTGACTTTCCGGTGCTTCCTCTTCTATAGGAAGCAATATATAATTAGTCGGATTGGTGATATGGATGACAGTCAAGCTATCACCTTGCTGTTCCAAGGTCAATTTGCTTTTAGTCGTATGGCAATAAGTCAGTCCATAAGAGACTGTTAATGCAAGTGCTACACCTTTACATAGTTTCATCCAGGGGGTTGTTTTCATGGCAACAAAGTATTCCTAGTTTATACAATCTTTAATCTAAAAATAGACGAAGGCAAAGATAGGGGATATCTTCACCTTCGGCTATAAACTTTGTTTCAAGAGGTATCAATTTTGATACATCTATCTATTCATGTTCTACCTCAATACAGACAATCGGACTTGTACTGACAGACAAATACTTGTTTTCCCGAATTATCATTAAATACTTCTTCTTCAAATCCTCCATACTTATGTATAATATGAAAACCACTCCATTCCAAATATGAATCTAATTCTTGAGGAAAAAACATTCTCATATCCAAGTTCTGAATAGAATTGAATTCACCATTGATAAAATAATGCCATTCTATACGATTTATCTGAGTTTTACTTTCATATCGCATGGTCTGCTTTATCAATACTTCTCTACCATCGTCAGTGGTATATGCAGCTATTTCCTTCGGTTCTTTTTCACCTTCAACTATATATTGAATATTCGGATTAAAGCAATCTAACAGAAATAAACCTCCTTCTTTGAGATGATTTTTAACGACATTAAATGCCCTAAACAAATCTTCATTCTTATATAAATGATGGATTGAATTAAATGGAATAAAGACAAGATCGTATTTGTCCTGCAAATTTAAAGTTCTAATATCTGCCTCAATAAACCTTATTTCTAATCCTGCTTCAAAAGCCTTGATCTTCGCTTGGTCGAGCATTGAAGACGTATAATCAACGCCACTAATATTATATCCATCCTTTGCAATTGGAAGAGTAAGCCTGCCTGTTCCACAGCAAAGTTCAAGTATTCGGGCATCCTTACTTTTGGGTAGCCACCGCTTATAAAAATGCAAATCAGCCAGATCGGTATTCATCCCATCATAAATATTTGCATCATAAATTAAATCGCCAACTTGATAATTACTATTCATTCATGTCCTCCAATCTCTTTTTATTATCACTCTACTCGAAACCAATATCCTTTGCATCCGGCCTCAAATGACCAGTAACTCCTCAATCAGCCCTAAAAGTTACTGGTCGTTCGCAAATTTAGCAAATATCTGTAAGCCAACTATGATTATCTTTTAAAACCTTCATTTTAATGATCTTCAATTCTAATAGAAGCCTGATATGGAATATTGTTGATATAGTCTACCGAAATTCAAACCAATCAATATTCATCGGACTAAGTATGTGAATCTTCATTGTATGTGTACCGGCTGATAATTGCAGGTTCGATACTGTAAAATCATTGTAAGTAGTCCAATTTCCCGTAGTTGTGGCCACAGGATTCAACTGTGCTCCTCCATCAAAAGAAAGGGCAAACTTTCCATCCTTCTCCGCTGCTGCACGAACCTTGACTGTAGAAACCTTCTCCTGAACATTAAATGTATATTGAATCCAATCGCCACCGGAAGTATTACTTATATGAACAATATTATTACTTGCACTAATCGCTACTCCCTGATCGCTCCGGTAAGACTTAAAGTTGCCGGATGAAGCATTCTTAAAGCTATATTGTCCATCATCAAAATCTTCCGCCTGAATGATACCGGGCACTTGACTGTGTCCTGCCCCAAACTTAATCCAATCGATATCAATATCCCCACTCTTTATACGAAAGTCAATATATTGTTCGCCTGTTTCCAACTCTATTGGATACACTAAAGTCTCATTCCATACTCCGGCAGAACCGCTTAATACTATTTCACCAGTCTTATAAACTCCATTCACAGCAATACGGAATTTACCCCCCGAACGCTTCTGAAACATTCTGCAAGTAATACCATAACGTCCAGCCTCTTTGACGTTGATTGAATAACGCACCCACTCTCCCGATTTCATATCTTTAAGATAAGTGATTCCGTTTTGCGTTTCCTGTTGCATTCCTCCCTCCAACGGATTTTTATGGTATCCATAATGTTCACCGCCTGTATTGTAGTTTTCAGCCTGTATTACTACAGATGGCGTCATCCTCACTTCTACAGCCCGACCACTACGGGGACTCCCCCAGTTTTGTACCATCTTCAATTTATTATTCTGATCATACTCGATCGGATCGACACAAACCGAACGCAAAGCTCCTTTTCCCGAATAATTAGCCGTATGATAAAAAGAATACCACCGACCTTTATACTCTACAATAGAGCCATGAGCCGTTTCTTCACCATGAGGATACATATATGCGCCGCATGGAGTGAATGGTCCCAAAAGATTGTTCGACATAGAATACTGCATCCGGTTACCTCCCTGACTACCCGCATGATTATCCGAATGGCTCAAATAATAGTTGCCTTTGTACTTATGTACCCAAGGTGCCTCATGAAAATCAGTAAAACCACTCAAAGGACTCATTACTCCATCCAGTTTAGTCCAGTCATCCTTGCGCAATTTAGCACCCCAACAGCCTTTGCCGGCACCGCTGGTATAAATATAAGGTTGTCCGTCATCGTCTACAAATACACAAGGATCAATCGTAGAAGGAATACCGTCAATCACTCCTTTCACCCTGAACTTTGCCGCAGGCTCCTTACTGGTTGCTACAAAGATGCGCCACGTATTAGCGTCAATCTTATGAGGGAAATAAAAATAATATAACTGTTCTTCTTTATTATAAGCACAATCAGGAGCCCACATAAAGCCATCGATTCCCATACCCACATGTGCTTTTACTGTGGCCGAATTCATGATCTCCCCATGATCCGTCCAGTTTTTCATATCCGTAGTGGAAAAAACATGGTATCTGTCCATGCGGTCACATCCTTGTGTCGGTTCCATATCATGTGAAGCATAAACATAAAGGCGACCGTCTGCCCATACATGTGCTGAAGGATCGGCTGTATAAAGCGTTCCCGTAAATGAATTCTGATACATCTGCGAAGAGAAATCAACAAACAACGGATTATGCTCATAATAACCGTATCTTGGATACTCAAATTGAGAACCGTCTACTTTATCCCCGGTATATTCTCCGGTACGTGTAAACACAAACTTATCCAGATTCATACTCCCCGTAGTGCACCATCTCAATACATGCCTGCCCTCACTCAGTTGTACATTGGTTACCTTCACCGAATGTGAGTAAACACTCCATTCATCCTCCGGCGATTCTACGATCTGACCGGCAGACTTTCCGTCTACCTCAAAATAAAAGCTGGTCTTTCCCCCACCCGACACACAATAAGTATCAATGGAATAGGCTCCTGCCTGATTGACCTGTAGTGTATAACAAAGCCAATCACCGTTATTGACATTACCTATATTTATAACTTCTCCGCTTTTACTGATAGCCACTCCTTTCTCTGTACGGTAATCCTTATAATTTCCTGCCGTACTGTTTTTAAAAGAGAAAGAAATATCCTGCCCACCATCATCAAAATCTTCTGCTTCTATCACTGAAGACACTCCCGATATCACAGACAAACTATTTCCTTCCGAATCTTTTTTAAACGGAATTCCCCGATAATTGGTCAGATATTCCTCGCAACTGATCCCATTGTCATAGCGGTCATCAACATACTCATATTCATCGCCGCCATCGTCCCCCTGCCCCGGATCATCATTGATTGACGCACGTTCCTCCTTACAAGAATTTAAAGCAATCATTCCTCCCAAAAATAGTGGAAGAAAATACCTCAAAGCAAATAACAAATTGTGTCCCATAGTTTTTCTTTTTAATTAAATTGAACTCGTTAGATTTGTGAATGTAAAGATAGCATGAGGCGCTTACCTCCGTTATTAAAACCGGATTAACCAAGAATTAAAAAACAATTAAATCACTTAACAAGCAATTTTTCTTATCAATCACCCCAAAAAACAGTAAACCGGACACCGAATAAAATCATTTTCTCCATCAGTTTTTTTAGTTCCGCAAAGATGCTTGCCAAGGAACATTTTACCCTTTATTTAGAAGAAAAACAGATGTTTTATACAATTAATCACTTTTTAATCCCAGATTAAGCCCTTTCATTCCTCCTTTTTAATGCTTTTCCCTTTACTTTGCCGCTAACTAATAATATCCGAAAAACTATTAATATACAAATATGAAAAAGAATCTAATCCTATTGTGCAGTTTGCTGACAGGTTTTACCTTACAGCCCATACAGACAAATGCACAAACAGCGACTAACGATCAAAAGTTATTTTATCCCTACTCTTTTGCTCCCAGTGAAGGCTTGGTCAATAAAACCGAGAAAGAGCATCGTCAAGAGATTTGCCTGAATGGTTATTGGGATTTTCAACCCGTCTCTTTACCGAAAGAGTACAAACAAGGAAAAGGAGTAGCTCCCCAACTGTCCCTTCCGAAAGATGGCAACGGTTGGAGCAAGACACGTATAAAAATACCTTCTCCGTGGAATATCAATTCTTTCGGCTATCGCGATCTGGAAGGTCCCGACCATCGCAACTATCCTTCTTATCCTAAAGAGTGGGAACAAGTAAAAATGGCATGGTTGAAAAAGAACATTACGATTCCCGCCAACTGGACAGGTCAGCAAATCAAACTTTACTTTGAAGCAGTGGCCGGATATTCCGAAATCTATATCAATCAAGAAAAAGTAGGTGAAAACTTCGATTTGTTTCTGCCGTTTAGCTTCGACATCACGGACAAAGTGACTCCCGGTGAAACAGTAGAAATTCTGGTAGGCGTACGTAGCCAGTCCTTATTCGAAGATAATTCGACTATCGGTCGCCGCATTGTGCCGGGAGGTTCTATGTGGGGATATCATATCAACGGTATCTGGCAGGATGTATATTTGCTGGCCTTACCCAAAGTTCATATAGAAGATGTATATATAAAACCATTGGTTGCCAAAAACACATTGGAAATAGAGGTGACCCTACAAAATAAAACCGACCGGAAAGCTGATATACAACTGCAAGGTAATGTCAGAGAATGGATAAATTGTGCCGGAATAGACATAAACTCTGCTCCCGTTCCTGCATGGACACTGGGTACGGAAGCATTACAGATAGCACCGTTCAAAGTTACAGTTGCGCCTAATGCATCACAAAAAGTAACTTTACAAGTCCCCGTCAATGAAAACATACTGGAATACTGGACTCCCGAACAACCGAATCTGTATGCCCTGTTACTTTCCATAAAAGATAAAAAGCAAACCATCGATACAAAATACGAACGTTTCGGCTGGCGTGAATGGGCATTGCAAGGAACCACACAATACCTGAACGGTAAACCTTATGCTTTACATGGAGACTCCTGGCATTTCATGGGTATCCCACAAATGACACGTCGCTACGCATGGGCTTGGTTCACTGCCATTAAAGGTATGAATGGAAATGCAGTCCGCCCGCATGCACAGGTTTATCCCCGCTTTTATATGGATATGGCAGATGAAATGGGTATCTGCGTATTGAATGAAACGGCCAACTGGGCCAGTGACGGCGGACCGAAACTGGACTCCGATCTCTTTTGGGAAGCATCGAAAGCACATTTGAAACGTTTTGTCCTGCGCGACAGAAATCATGCATCTGTTTTCGGCTGGAGTGTCAGTAATGAAAACAAACCTGTTATCCTCCATGTATATAATCGTCCCGAACTGATGCCTGTTCAAAAGAAAGCATGGGAAGAATGGCGCGACATTGTACATCAGTACGACCCTACCCGCCCATGGATTTCAGCAGACGGTGAAGACGACGGTGATGGCATATTACCTGTAACCGTAGGACACTACGGAGACATCAACTCCATGAAGCGCTGGACCGAAATCGGAAAACCTTGGGGAATCGGTGAACACAGTATGGCATATTATGGCACGCCGGAACAGGTTTCCAAATACAACGGAGAACGTGCCTACGAATCACAGGAAGGACGTATGGAAGGACTAGCCAACGAATGTTACAACCTGATAGCTAACCAACGCCGGATGGGTGCTTCATACAGCACTGTTTTCAACATGGCATGGTATGCACTGAAACCACTCCCACTCGGCAAAAAAGATAAAAGTAAAGCACCCAGTGTCAGCGAAGACGGCGTATTCTTCGGCGAATACAAAGAAGGTGTTCCGGGCGTCCAACCGGAACGCGTAGGACCTTATTGCACGACGTTCAATCCGGGTTACGACCCGACTTTACCACTCTATCAGGAATGGCCGATGTACAGTGCCTTACGTGCAGCCAACGCTCCGGGCGAACCGGCATGGTCTCCTTATGCAACAATCGACAAAGAGCAGTATCAGGCTCACAAAGCTACCAATACGGCTAAGAACTATAAAGAAGTAGTATTTATCGGTAATCCGGACAGCAAAGTAAAACAATTGATGGATGCGCAGGGAGTAATCTTCGCTTCCAAAACAACCATCCCTTCCTCACTGCTTTACATCGTGGATGGCAGCGAGGCTTTAAACGCCGCTACTCAAAAAGAAATTCAGAAGCAACTAGCCAAAGGCGCAGACTTATGGATATGGGGAATAACACCGGAAACCGTAGAGAAATACAATGAAATCCTACCTCTTCCCGTTGCACTAGATCCGCTGAAACGTTCTTCTTTCCTGCCTGTACAGAAAGCATGGATGCATGGGCTCAACAATTCCGACTTCTATTTCTGTGAACTTCAAAAAGCGGATGCCTCCAATTATTCGTTAAAAGGCGCATTTGTAGAAGAAGGTGAAGTTTTATTGAATGCCTGCAAGACCGACTGGCGCAAATGGAACAAACGTCCGGAAGAGATCAAAACAGCCGGTACAATCCGCAGTGAATACGAATGTACGTCTGCCACTCCGGTATTTGTTAAATATCAGCATGGCTCTTCCACTGTCTATTTGAATACATTGACTGAATTCGCCAATTCAGAAAAGGGATACAACACGTTGAGCATTATCCTGAAAAACGCAGGTATAAACTATCAGAAGCCGGAAATCAACATCAATGAAGTTTTCTTCCTGCGTGACGAGCAAATGAACTTCCCGGTAGCAACCAAAGAAAAGTTTGTGAAAAAGAATAATGGTTGGGCATTGGAATTCTACGTATTTAGCCCACGTCCTTTGGACGACTTATTGATAGAACCCAATATGCCGAAACTCTCCTTGATGTTAAAAGCCAAAACCCGCGAGTTGTCCATCAATGACAAACCTTATGCAAGTCTGTCGCACGATGGACGTAACGAGGTAATCTATAAAGAGCTCCCTCTGTTACAAGGCTGGAACAAACTGGTTATCACCATAGGAGACGGAGACCGGAATGACTTTAGCGGCTTCTTTCAATGTGACAACAAAAAGGATTTTCTCCCAACGTTGAAAGCTGCCTTTACCAATCCGGAAGCCAAATAAATGACTAATAAAAACGATTAAATATAAAAACTACCATGAAAATCTTACATTTCTGCGCTGCTATAACAATGGCTGCAATGTTAAGCGGATGCAATGGAGGGCAATCACAGACCGCCAACCGGGCACCGGTCGATTATGTCAATCCATACATAGGGAATATCAGCCATCTGCTGGTTCCCACATTTCCTACCATTCAATTGCCAAACAGTATGCTTCGTGTCTATCCGGAACGTGCTGATTATACCACCGAATTGTTAAACGGACTGCCATTGATTGTCACCAATCACCGGGAACGTTCCGCGTTCAACCTTAGTCCCTATCAGGGGAAAGAACTGCGGCCGATCATTACCTACAACTACGATAATGAGCACCTCACGCCTTACTCGTATGAAGTGGACCTGAACGACAACAGCATGAAGGCAGAATATGCCCTCTCCCACCAGTCGGCTCTTTACCGGATCACATTTGAAGCGGACAAACCTGCCTATATCATTGTAAACTCCCGCAATGGTTCGATCCATGTAGGAGAGAATTTCATCAGCGGACACCAGCAGTTAAGTGCCAACACCAATGTGTATGTATATATTGAACCACAAGAAAAACCGGTAAGCACCGGCATCCTGAAAGATGGAGTCATCGAAGCCAGCAAAGACAACGCAGAAGGTATCAACGCTTGTGCGGCATGGCGTTTTGCAGATGGCACAACAACAGTCAGCCTTCGTTACGGCATTTCTTTCATCAGTGAAGAACAAGCAGAGAAGAATATGCGCAATGAGTTGAAAGACTACAACATCAAAAATCTGGCAAAAGCAGGACGCCAAATCTGGAACGAAGCCTTGGGACGTATCAAAGTAGAAGGAGGAACCGAAGATGACAAGACTGTATTATACTCCTCCTTCTACCGTACTTTCGAACGCCCGATTTGTATGAGTGAAGCCGGTGGTCGTTACTTCAGTGCTTTTGACGGCGAAGTACACGACGACAACGGCACACCTTTCTACAACGACGACTGGATTTGGGACACCTACCGCGCTGCACACCCGCTGCGCACGCTGATCGACCAGAAAAAAGAAGAAGACATCATTGCTTCCTTCCTGCTGATGGCGGAACAGATGGGAACAATGTGGATGCCTACCTTCCCCGAAGTGACAGGTGACTCACGCCGTATGAATTCCAATCATGCCGTTGCTACCATAGCCGACGCTCTCGCTAAAGGATTGAATATAGACGCGGCCAAAGCCTACGAAGCCTGCCGGAAAGGAATTGAAGAGAAAACGCTCGCTCCCTGGTCGGGAGCAGCAGCCGGCTGGCTGGACAATTTCTACCGGGAAAATGGATATATCCCTGCTCTTCGCCCGGATGAAAAGGAAACCGACCCGAACGTGCATCCTTTCGAGAAGCGCCAACCTGTTGCCGTTACACTGGGAACGAGCTACGACCAATGGTGCCTTTCCCGCATCGCCGAAATATTGGGCAAGAAAGACGAAGCCGCCCATTACCTGCAATGTTCTTACAACTACCGGAATCTCTTCAACAAAGAAACAGGCTTTTTCCACCCGAAAGATAAGGAAGGCAACTGGATAACACCATTCGACTACCGTTATGCAGGTGGCATGGGTGCCCGCGAATATTATGGAGAAAACAACGGCTGGGTGTATCGCTGGGATGTGCCTCACAATGTAGCCGACCTGATTAACCTTATGGGAGGAAAAGAGCAGTTCATCGCCAATCTCGACCGTACCTTCAGTGAACCGCTGGGACGTAGTAAATATGAATTCTATGCACAACTACCCGACCACACAGGTAACGTAGGACAGTTTTCCATGGCAAACGAACCCTCCTTGCATGTACCTTATCTCTACAACTATGCAGGCCAGCCTTGGAAAACGCAGAAACGCATCCGTCAAATGCTGAAAACATGGTTCCGCAACGACCTCATGGGTATGCCGGGAGATGAAGACGGCGGAGGTATGACCTCATTTGTAGTCTTCTCCTCACTGGGCTTTTATCCTGTCACTCCCGGAGCACCGGTCTACAATATCGGAAGTCCACTTTTCACCCATGCAGAAATAACACTCAGCAACGGTTCCGTATTTGAAATCGAGGCTCCGAATGTTTCCGAAGAAAATAAATATATCCAATCGGCTACGCTGAACGGTCAAAAATGGGAGAAACCCTGGTTTCACCATGACGACTTGAAAAATGGAGGCAAATTAGTACTGACAATGGGCAACAAACCTAATAAGACATGGGGCAGCGGAGCAAATGCCGCTCCTCCTTCTGCAGACGATAAATAGGCTCTATCCGGTTGATATGAAGATGTCGCAAAATAGAATTTTCATTTTCTACATTCTATTTTGGGACATCTTCATGTTTCATTAAACGTATGATACGTAATAGCAAACAATTGTTTCAAAGCATTGCCTTATAAATAAACTCCGTTTTTTGGGTATATCATACAGTTTTTTGTATTTTTGCACTATAAATAAAGTACTATGAGATATCAACTACAAATCTTGCTCTCCGTCCTGCTTTGCATGGTAGGCAAAGTGGACGCATCTTCTTTGTATGATTATGGACTTTCTCTTAAATCCCATTCAGTACCGGGCATAGAGAGGACAACCTTGTACTTGGACGATAACCAACCTTTCTCTATAAAAAACGATTTTATCATTTCATTTCAAATGTATGTACGCGCCAATGAGCATGACTTTGGAACCATTCTCCATCTGCATACAAACACCAACCAATTTATTCGTTTCTCATTTGTGGCAGGTGAAGAAAGACATTTTCCGGCATTGGTACTCAATGAGGGCATCATCAACATAAACAGTCCCATCGAACGGGAAAAATGGCTGGATGTCTCGTTGCACCTGCGTTTGAAAGATAATGTAATTGAAATAGATTACGACAATAAAAAAATATCAGCGATGGCTCCCTTGCAAGGAGTGAAAAGCGTAACGGCTTTGTTCGGACAGATGAAAGAATATCTTTCGGACGTAGCTCCCATCGACCTTCGCAATGTAACCATCACACAAGATGGAAAACAGATACGTGAATGGAAACTGTGGAAGCACAATGATACCGTTTGTTATGATGAAATAGAAGGAGCTGTGGCACGTGCCATCCATCCAGTATGGCTGATAGACAATCATATTGAATGGAAACTTGTTCATCAGGCTAAAATCCCGGGAAAACTGGACGTAGCTTTCAACGCTCGCGAAGCCTTATTCTATTTAGTCAGATCCCAATCAATCGATGTATTGGACGAAAACGGAACTTTGCAGAAGGAAATTGCAATACGTGGAGGCTATCCGGCGGTAGAATTCCCCAATCATCTCTTATACGATACTTTAAGCAATAAATTAGTGTCTTATTATCCCAAGAAAGGCATCACGTCCCGTTTTTCATTTGATACTGAAAGATGGAGTAATGAGATACGTAACACGGAAGAAGCCAGCAACTACAATCATGCCAGAACATTCAATCCGGCAGACTCTTCCTTCTATTTCTTCGGTGGTTATGGTTTCTACCAATATCGCAACGATCTCTACCGGATGAAGTACAGCACTAACCAAATAGAACAAGTAGAATACGAACGTCCCCTTTACCCCCGCTATTCAGCTGCAATGGCCATAGTGGGTGATGAACTATACATCTTTGGTGGTAGAGGAAACAAGTATGGCAAGCAGGAATTGAGCAGCCATTACTATTGGGGATTATGCGCCATCAATCTGAAAAACAAGCAATCACGCATAGTCTGGCAAAAGAACCAACCCCAGGAAGAAGGTACTATCATGGCCTCTACCATGTATTTCGAACCCTCGGATAGTTCTTTCTATGCTGTTTCGACAAATAAAGGAGGTGTATTATGGAAGATTTCAATGAAAGATTCTGTCTACTCGGAAGTATCCAAACCCATCTATAATGAATCAACTTATCAGGATAGTGATTTCAGCCTCTATACTTCACCGTCTCATGGAAAATTATTCTTGGTATTAGATAAAATACTAAGCAACCATACACATGAGCTGGCAATCTACTCCATCAATATGCCCCTCGTGAACGAGGTGGATATCCGCCAGTCAACCGCCGGAGAGAGCATCAACAACCGATGGTACCTCTATGCCATTGGAATCTTGCTATTACTCGTCTTAGCCGGTTTTGTACTTTATCGTTTCAAATACAACGGCAAAAATAAAAAGGCACCTGCCACAAAGAAAGGAACAGAGAAAACTGTTGCCACCACCGGCAAAGTCCAGAGCCAATCTGACGTACCAGAGTCTAAAACCATACCGAAAAAAGAATGGATGCAAGAGAGTGAAACAATCTTCACAGAAACAGTCAACTATTACGACCGCAGTCGTGCATCTATTTCTTTGTTGGGCTGTTTCAATGTACGCGATAAAGATGGAAACGACATCACTTCCAACTTTACTCCCCGTTTGAAGCACCTGCTCATTCTATTGATCCTCTATACGGAGAAAAATGCGCAAGGTATTCTGGCTTCCAAAACAACAGAGATATTATGGCCTGAAAAAGAAGAAACCGCCGCCCGTAATAACCGCAACGTAAACCTGCGCAAGCTACGAGTACTCTTGGAAAGCATCGGAGATATGGAAGTAATGATAGAAAACAATTTCCTGCGTATAAAATGGGGAACGGGTGTTTTCTGTGATTATCACACCCTGATTACCTGCACCAAACAATTCGAGCAGGAGAAAAGTGAAGAACTGTTGAACCGAATCCTGGAAATACTGCTATACGGACCTTTACTCCCCAACACGATTCTTGATTGGCTGGACGACTTTAAGGACGACTATTCCAGTTATTCCATCGACTTGCTGAAGAACTTGCTGGACATTGAAATCAGCCGGAACCATCAGGACATGATTATCCGCCTTGCCGACATCATGTTCCTGCACGATCCACTAAATGAAGAAGCATTGGCAGCCAAGTGTTCCGTGCTAGTCACACAGGGAAAGAAAGGTATTGCCCGAAACCTGTACGACCGCTTCTGCAAAGAGTATCATGACTCCATGGGTGAAACTTATAAAGTCCCATTTGCCGACTTATAACCCGGACGACAAGCTATTTTTTTAATTAAATTTTCTCTCCCTTTTCCCTGAACCACCGATAAAGTTATCAAGATTTAGAGAAAGGGGAGTTTCTTTTCATACATTCCACACCACAAACCTGAATAAACCGAGTAATATTCCTCTTTGCTCATAACTTTATTTTCACTTAATACAAAGGATAAGCATCTGTTTGTGAAGGATTATAAGAAAAAAAAGACTTAATTCACATTTAATTGTTTTTTAATCCCCAATTAATCGCAAACACCACGCTTTTTTTATCGGTTCACAGTTCTTTTGCTGAAAATTAATCTTAAAAACATAACAGTATTATGAAGCAAGAAAGAACGCCTTAATCTAATTCGAATGATGAAACCTATAATAAAAACAGGTTCTCTCATCCGACTGATTCTTTAACTTAGTGATTATTCATAAATAAATTCATGAAAAGCATGAAACAACGATTTTCTCAGCACATGAGATACTATGAAAGAAGTCTCATTTTAATTTTAATGCTGTTCAGTGCTTCGGTAATGCAGGCGCAGAACCGGACAGTGAAAGGAACAGTATCCGATGCACAAGGTGAGCCTATTATCGGTGCTAATGTAGTGATAGTGGGTGGTACAAAAGGGGTGATAACCGATCTTGATGGTAAATACTCTATTCAAGTCCCGGAGAACGGCGCTGTGTTGAAATTCTCTTATATTGGTTTTAAAACAAAATCATTCAATGTAGTAAAAGGAAAGAATGTATTAAACGTGACCTTGGAAGAAGATGCTGTGATGCTGGAACAGACAGTGGTAACAGCGATGGACTTACGCCGCGATGAAAAATCTCTTTCTACCGCCTTCCAGAAAATGGATGTGGAAAGCATGACCGAAAACCGGGATGCCGGATTCGTAAACATGCTGGCAGGTAAAGTGGCAGGATTGCAGGTGATCTCCAATGGTGCCGCCGGTTCAGCCACCGTACGTATCCGTGGTGCCAACTCCATTTCCGGTAACAACCAGCCACTTTATGTAATCGACGGTGTACCTATTATTAATGATGTGACCGGTGGTGAAATCGACTATGGTAACCCGGCTAACAGTATTAACCCCGATGACATCGAAAACATCGTTGT
The DNA here is from genome assembly GCF_025147085.1 of Bacteroides sp. D2. NCBI lineage: Bacteria > Pseudomonadati > Bacteroidota > Bacteroidia > Bacteroidales > Bacteroidaceae > Bacteroides > Bacteroides sp. D2. Next base: position 6,499,787 of record NZ_CP102261.1, read on the forward strand.
TCTGAAAGGAGCCAACGCTTCCGCACTTTATGGTTCGGACGCAGCCAACGGCGCCATCCTGATTACCACCAAGAAAGCCGGTCAAAGAAGCGGACTGGGAGTTACCTACTCCACAAACGTTCAGTTCACCGAATTTTCCCAATATCCCATCTATCAAAATATATATGGTGGCGGACACATCAACCGTTTTGAAAACAACAAAGCCAACTCGTTCAATGGGGACGTCAAAGTGCCTTACGACCCGAACATGCCTTACGGCATCCAACGGATGGGCGGTTACGACAATTCCCGTTCATGGGGTATGCCGATGTTAGGTTTCCAAGTAGTAGGACGCAACGGAGAACTCAAATCCTACGTTCCTACCCCGGCAAACACCACCTCCATGTATCAGACTGCCTACTCCTGGACGAACAGTGTTTCTATAGAACGCGCCACCGAACATGTCTCCACCCGTATCGGCTTCACCAACCTGCGGAGCGATGACGTATTGGAAGGATTGAACAACCTTACCCGCAACGCTTTTAACGTGCGTTCCAACGTGAAACTGACAAAGTCGCTGGACGTCGACCTGAACGGTCGCTATACGCACGAGAATGTAAAGAACCGTTCTTACCGTAACAATTCCGACCGTAACCCTATCTATACACTTATGGATATGCCCCGCGACCTTTCCATACAGGAAATGTATCCCTGGAAAGACGAGAACGGAAAACCGACCGCCCTTCAATTCAAGAGTCCGGTGTGGATGCTGAACGAACTTTCCAACCAGGATAAGAAAGAATGGTTATTAGCGGACGTAACAGTCAACTACAAAATTACCAAAGACCTGAAACTGCGTCTGAAAGCCGCCCTCGACCTAAATATGAAAGAAGGATACGAATTTCGCAATATGTACACTCCGGGGGATGCCGACGGATTCTACAAGGAGTTTACCGAAAAATCACGCAACTATACTTACGAAGCCATGCTTTCTTACAACAAGACCTGGAAAGACTTCAACATATCCGCCAGTGTGGGTGCCAACTCGCAGGACTTCCTGTTCAAGAAACAAAACTCGGAAATCGGCACATTGGCCACTTCCGACTTTATCTCTCTCACTAACAACGGTGCTACCGTCAAATCCTGGCCGGAGTATAACGCGAAGAAAAAGCAGGCTGTCTACGGAACCGCCAGCATAGGTTACAAAGATTTCATCTACGTGGATGTAACCGGACGTAACGACTGGTCGTCTGCCCTGCCTTCCGACAACCGTTCTTATTTCTACTCCTCTTACGGTGTCAGCTTCGTACTGACGGAGTTAGTGAAGAGCATTCCTAAAGACTGGTTATCCTATGCCAAGATTCGTGGTTCTTACGCCAAGGTAGGTAACGATACCGGCTTCGACCAGTTGTTGAACGGATTCAGTTACAATACTTCTTATCTGGGAGACATGGCATGGTTTGAAAGCGAGAACAAGCGCAAGACCAACTCATTGAAACCGGAAAGCACTACATCTTTCGAGACAGGTTTGGACCTTCGTTTCCTGAAAGACCGTGCTTCCTTAAGTTTCACCTACTACAACAAGAACACCAAAAACCAAATTCTGACTTCCACCATCAACGGTGTAAGCGGCTATGGAGAAGCCTTGTTCAATGCCGGTGAAGTTAAGAACTGGGGATATGAAGTAACACTAGGTGTCGTTCCTTTCAGAAATAAAGACTGGGAATGGAAAGTGGACATCAACTGGGCTAAAAACAACTCGGAAGTGGTTTCGCTAGCCAACGGTATGGACTACATGACACTGACTACCGTACAAAACAGCGTGGAACTGCGCATTGTGAAAGGTGAGCCGCTAGTCAGCCTCTACTGCCGCGAGCCGTGGAAGACCAATGACGAAGGACAAGTGTTGGTGGGAGCCAACGGCCGTCCCTTGTCAGGTGAAGCTAAATTCCTTGCCAGCGTAGAACCGAAATGGACAGGCAGTATCCGTACTTCCCTCCGTTGGAAAGATTTGACATTCTCTGCCATGTTAGATATCCGTATGGGCGGGCACGTATGGTCGGAGACAGCTTTCCAGTCTTCCCGAAACGCGCAATCCATCATGTCACTGGGCGGACGTACCGAACACCTGTTCTCTGACTTGATTCTGAATGAAGGCGACCAGACCGGTTATCTCGGTATTCTCGACCCTAAATACGTCCCCAATGGCAAGAACAACATCTACATGGACGCTTCGCGCCCGAAAGGCATGAATATCCCCGGAGCCGTTTATGACAGTTCCGTACCGGGACTGGCGGGACAACCTTGCCAGGCTTGGATTAAGCCGATTGACTATTGGACCAACGACAGCGGTAAAAACGGCGAACTTTATTTGTACGACGCTTCTTACGTGAAACTGAAAGAAATTTCTTTAGGGTACAACATTCCCAAGAACTGGCTGAGAAAGATAGGTTTCATACAATCCATGAGAGTTTCCGCCGTAGGTAGGAACGTAGCTATTCTTCATCAGAAAACGCCGAAAGGAATTGACCCGGAAGCCACTTCTTCCATGGGAATCCAACAAGGTTTGGAACGAGGCTTCAACCTGCCAACTTCCAGTTACGGTTTCGATTTTAAAATAACTTTTTAACAGCGATGACGATGAAAAAGTACTTATATACACTATGCACTGCAGCCCTATTGGGACTGGCGACATCTTGCGTGGATAGTTTCGACGCAACCAACCAAAACCCCAACAAGCTATATTTGGATGAGATTGACATTCAGAAGATATTTCCGGGCACTATCTACAAATCCCTGGACGTATTATCCGAAATGAACTATAACTACTACGCCTACATGGCACGTTACATAGTTTCCTGGACAAGCCCGCAAAGTTCGGACAACGTAGGCGACAGATTCTATAACTTCTACAAGAAAGTCCTGGGCGACGTAGCCATCATGGAACAAAAATATGACCGGGATACCAACGGCAACTACTGGGCGATACTGACCACTTGGAAAGCCTACCTCTACTCCGTACTGACCGGAACTTGGGGACCTATCCCTTTGGATTCTGCCTGCAAAGAGACTTACGGAAACGTATATTACTACAACAGCGAAGCCGAAGCATATATGCAAATACTCCGCTGGCTGGACCAGGCAGTGGAAACTTTCGACCCGAACGGAACGAAAATGGTGAAAGACCCGTTCTATCCGTCTGCCGGCGGTGACAGCGACATTGAAAAATGGCGCAAGTTTGCCAATACCCTGCGTCTGGACGTGGCTATCCGCATGATGAACATGAAGAAAAGCCCCGAAGCCATCTCCATGGCACGCGAGCAGATAGAAAAAGCGTTGAACGAAAACAACCGCAACTACCTGTTCAGTTCCAACAGCGACAACGCAGCCGGACGCTACGGAACCGACCCCAATGCCGACGTATCCTTATATTACAACCGTATCCTGAAAGAGTTCGACTTGGGTACGAAGCTGGAAACAGAGATAGGCGGCCTGACATACCCGGCAATGAACGAATACTTCTTCTGCTATATGCGTTCCTACAAAGATCCTCGTCTGAGCAAGTACGCGCAAACATCACGTATCAACGAGAATGGTGACTACCGTGCGGTAGTAAGAGATTCCCTATGGTCCGTAGCAGAGCAGAAATATATCCAGGTGTCCTATAGAATACCGTTCCTCCCCCGCTTCGAATTGAAACAGACTCCAACCGGATGGATTGTAGGCAAGGATGAGCATAACAACAACCTTCAGAGCCTTTACTCCACAGCTTCTGTCAGCATCGAGGGGTATACATACGCCCTGATTCATCGTGACTTCATCAAGCAGGATGCTACAGTGAAACTGCTGACATGGGCGGACGTAAACTTCATGCTCTCCGAAATCCAGTTGCGCAAAGACGAATGGGGATTGAACGTGGCATTACCGCAGAGTGCCGAACAATACTACTACAACGGCATCAGTGCTTCCATGAACGAGTATGGCGTCACCAGCGGAGTATCCGAATATATCGAACGCAACGGTATCAAATGGAACACCAACGGACTAGGATGCCGCGACTACCGTGCCTTCTATAAAGCCGACATCAACGGAAAAGGCGGTTACAAGAACAATCTGGAACAGGTATGGAAGCAACGTTACATCGCCGACTACTTCAACGGATTCGCCGGATGGACACTGGAACGCAGAACACGTGTGATGCAATATCCGCCTATCTTCTACAACGGAACTCCGAACAACTACGGAACCTATGGTGCCAACCAGTTCGACCCTGTGCCCGAACGCCTGCAATATCCTACGGACGAACGTAACTGGAACATGAACTATTATCGTGAAGCCTGCCGTATGTTGCAATCCACTTCGCTCGTACCCCGTTCCGACGGCAACTATAATGACAATTTCTTCACTCCGTTGGGTATCGGTGGTCCATACAACCAGGAAGGCTTGTACGAACGTTGGAAAGGTGGTCAGTTGATGTATAACAACGAAATGGTAGCCCATTGGTATGGCGACACAATTGAAGAGTTTGTCGAAAATGTACTCGAAGACTATCCCGAATACGCTTCCCTGCAAGGAGAAGAACGTCTGGCGGCAAGTATCAAGTGGGTACGCATAGAAGATAATAAATAATATAATAAACAGATAGACAGTTATGAAACTAATGAAATACATTACCGGATGCTCCGCAGCCTTACTACTTCTTGCAGCATGCAGCAAGGAAGAAGGTCCGAGCGTCGATGACTACTTCCTGAACTACGAGATTCCGGAAATTCCCGTCACCGAAGATTATCAGGTGGGCATCTTCTACTACAAGGGGAATGACATTACCACCAGACCGAATGGTGACGCTAATTTCACCCGTTGGGAACTTCTGACGCTGACCGACAAGGAACTGAGCACCAAGAACAACTACAACAACCTGACACCGCAAGTAATGCCCGAATCACAAAAGGACGGCTATCTGCAACCGGACGCAGGAAGCCAGAGCTATCGCATGATACCAATGGTACAGCAGCATGTAGACGACTGTATCGAAGCAGGAGCGAACTTTATAATCCTGCCCGAAGTAGGCGCTGACCTGGGCAAGGGTCCCGGTACAGAAATCAATCAGGGAGATTCACTGTTCGTCACAATGATGCTGGGACGCTCCGGCAGAGGCGGCAAACGCCTGCCGATGCCACACCTCGGTCAACCGGGAGTAGACTTCGTAGACTTGAAAACAATGAAAATAGTAATTTCGGTCAACTGGAACAACATTGTCGACCTGCCTCCTACCCTTTCTTCAAGCAACTGCATCGAAACGGCAGCCGGAAAGGTATATGACGGTGTCACCTACACCCGCCAACAACTACTGAACAATTTCTTCAGCAAAATAGGCTGTTACTTCTCCGACGACCGTTACTACAAGCTTGGTGGCACGCGCCCGGTGGTTTACATCAAGAACAAGACAGGCGAAATCTACGCGCAAGAATCCAAAGCAATGTATGATGGTATCCGCAAAGCAGTGAAAGAAGCTACCGGTTACGACATTTACATCATGGTGGAAAGTGCTGATGTATGGTGCAACCAGATGCGTTACCAATACTTCTACATGGAAGGTTGCGTAGACGCCGTAGCCAGCCGCAATATGTACGACCAGTCAGAGATGAGCCGTTCCTATATGTACCCGCAGATGATAGATCAGAACTGGAAGTACAACCGTGAAACAGCATTGCCCGCTTTCGGTGACGGCAGTATGGAGTTCGTACCTTGCGTCGGTCCGGCATGGAACAAACTGGTGCAGGACGGTCGCGGTTCCATCGGTAACACTCCGATTGTGAAGAAAGACGCCGCCACCTACCGTACCATGTGCAACGTAGCCAAGATGAATGCCGGACGTAACCGGTTAATTCTTATCGACTCCTACAACAAGTACAACTTCGACTCTTTCATCGAGCCGACAGTAGAAGGATACGGCAACGGATATGGCAGGACTTACCTGGACATCACCCGGCAGCAATTCAAGAAAAACTAAGAATGTTAACTTTTTAATGATAGAAAGAATATGAAAAATAAATATTGGAAATACATTTGTCTGCTGGGCTTGGGCGCTTTCTGCTGGACGTGCTCGGACGACAATCCGAATGACGGTCCGGACGGTCCGGGTTCTGAAGGCGGACAGGGAACGGAACAGGAAATCGTACGTTCTTACAAAATAGGTACACTGGCAGGATTCGAAGGCAACTTGCGCCAGAAGATGGACAAGCCCAGCACCGACGTTTCCACCATGCACAACCGTTCATTATTCTGCCGCTACGTTGCTTCTGCCTACCCGGAAGCACAGGACGACCAACCTTATCCCGGCCCGATTACCGAAGCCGACTGGTGGGATAACTTTGTAGAGGAAATCGCTTACAGTGGTCAGGATTATGTTGCAATGAACTGTCGCGGCGAAGCCAACAAGGACATTGACCACGGACGCCCGGACAAACTCCATGACCTGATGGCAGCTATCAAGCGCAAAGGTGTGGAACACGAGTTTAAAATCGCCATCTTCGACGATACGCCTGCTTCATGGTCGGCTGCGCGCAACGCGCACAAAGGCTACGGTTATGACAACAAGCCGTTCAAGAACGGCAGCCGTGTAGAAGGTTCACACTATCCGTTACTGTTCCTCGACCCCGAAAAAGAGGATATGAAAGGTGCGGACAACGATTTCCGCAAGGAAGTGTACTACTACATCTGGAATGCCAACCTGAAACCCTCGTTCGAAAACGTACCACGCGACTACTGGTTCGAGATAGACGGACGCCCGGTTATCCTGTTCTGGAATCCTAACGGCTTCCTGCAGGACAGTTACCTTAGCGAGCTGATGAAGAAAGACCCGGCAAAATACAAAAGTACGACCGGGCTTGATGAAACAAAATCGGATGCTTACAACGGCAAGTTGAGCTATATCCTGAAGTGCATCAGCGACGATTTCAACAGTACGTTCGGCGTGCGCCCATTCCTTATCATCCAGCGCGAATGGACCGACCGCGACTTCTCATTGGTGAACTGCCCCTATCTGGACGGTATTCACAACTGGTTTGCCGTTCCCACTATGGATATGTCAGAAGAAGTGTACAACGAGAACTTAATCTACAACACCTATATCTCCGCCTACAACTTCAAGGGTTTCAGTGTAGGCAGCGGATGCCCGGGCTTCGTGCAAGGTGACCTCGCCCGTCCGAACTGGCAGTTTATCGATGCCGACCACGGTCGCTACGCAACCAAGATGATGGAATCGTTCTTAGCCAAAAAACCTGATCTCGTATTTCTGGAAGGATTTACCGACCTTGCCGAAAACGCAGCCTGGTGGCGCAGTTCGGATAAAATCTACTACGACTATCCCAACCAACGCATCAACCTGCTCCGCAAGTACAGCAACCGTCCTTTCCCGACCAGACAGAAATTGGAAGCGGAAGCCTGCGACTATTGTTTCAACGGTTCGGTTTCGGGCAATAAGATAGAAACGCTGTTGATGGAAACAGAAATGAACAATGCTCCCGAGCAGGGCGTGGTGAAATACTGCAACGACACGAAGTACAACGGTGGTTGGCACGCCAACCTCACTTCCGGCAGCTTGAACACATTGAGATGGAAAGAAATACCTTTCCGAACCGGAACATCCACTATCCGCTTCCGCTACTCCAGCAATAACGCAGCCAGCGTACGTTGCCAAATTGGCGACACAATGACCCAAAGCGTAAGTCTCCCTGCCACAGGCGGCGCATGGGAAGAAACCGAAGTAGCCGTTTACTCTCGTGACGCACGTGGATATGCCGACTTCAACCTGATAGTGACCGAAGGTGACATCAGCCTGAACTATGCAGAGATTATCGCAGAGAAATAAAGAAATTAGAATAGTAAAATATGTACCAAACTAAAAATTTACCTATGATGAACAAAAGAGTATTAAACAGTTTTCTCTATGGAACACTGTTGTTTTCATTAGGAACAGGAGTTGTTTCCTGTAAGGATTACGACTCGGATATCGAAGGTCTGAACAACCGCATCACAACCGTTGAGTCCGACATGGACAGATTCAAAGAAAAGATTGAAGCTGCGTTGAATGCTAACCTGACCGTACAAAGCTGGTATCCCAGTGAAGACCAGTCGCAATATACCATCGTATTGAGCAATGGAGACGAGTTGTATGTACAGGCTTCCAATAAAGCCACCCCTTTCTACCAGTTCAAGGTGGAAGAAGGCACATGGAGATATACCAAAGACAAAGGTGCGGGCTGGTATAAAGTGTTGACATTCGGTACCGAACAGGAAATTCCCGGAACAGACAAAGACCAACTGTATTATGACAAGAGCAACGGTTATATCTACATCCAGAAAACGGAAGGACTGGTGCAAACCACTATCACCGCAGACAAGGATACACCGATTTTGGCAGAGAACAAAGAGAATAAAACACTTTCCGTCTATATATACGGCGAAAACTATATTCTTCCCGTACAAGGTGGCGGTTTCAGCGGTATCAGTTCCATTCTCTTCCAAAAACAATTCGTGTTCGAAGAAGATGAATTCCTGGAAGCAGCCAGCTACACCAATACGCAAGGCAAAGTGGTTACTGCCCATACAGCTACCGCCAAGTTCAAGATTCTACCTAAAGACATTGATTTGTCCGAAGCCGACTTCCAGTGCGCGGATATTCACGAATTGAAGCTGACACGTGCGGAAGCGCCCCAACTGTTAGTAAATACAACTAAGAAGTTAGACGAAAACGGCATCTTGAGCGTAGAGTTGACTCCAAGTAACATGACGGCTCCTTACTACGGTGCAGTACTGGAAATCACATTGGACAAGACGACTACAAGTTCCAACTACTTCGTGGTGAAACCGACTTCCTACAGTGCCAACAACGGCGTGTTCGCTTATCGTGAGACACGTACGGTTTATCAGAACTCGGAATCCTTGAAATTCGTCAGCACCGAAAGTCTAGACCTTACCAGGACAATAGGCTGGGGATTCGGTGAAAACGAAGAAGTGAAGTTTGTGGACGAACTGGGATTCAGTGAACTCGCAGTTGCAACCACTTATGAGTTGACAGAAAACCCGAACAATACATTCGAAGTTACTGATAAAGGTGTATTAACTGCCAAAGCTGCTAACAGGTCGGGTAAAGTCAGAATAACTTATACCGTTGCCGAAGAGGAATTCTCTAAAGAAGTATTGATTTACTCACAGGATGAAGCGACCGCTAAGAACGGTATCGAATTGAGAAGTACAACAGTATCGTTGAGTGACATTGAAAGTCTGTACAAAGGTACAAAAGCCTTCATTGTGCAGAATGCCCAAACAACAATGGAAAATCTTGGTGTCACTGCGTCCAAAGCATGGAAACTGGGTACTCAAGCCAATGGCGGCAATTGGGAAGCTATCCCGATGACTACCAACCTTGCAACGATTACACAAGACACTGAGTTAGCTAATGGTGAAGTATGCCTTTACTACGATGCCGCCCAAAAGACCAGTTATCTGTTGGTAGGCCCTCAAGCTGATGGCATAGAAGGCGCTAACCTGTTCGCAATGAATGATGAAGGAACAGACAAAGCTCCTTTCACTCTCAATGAGAAAGAAGTGGGATTGTATGTAGGAAATGTAGGTACGAAGTATGTAGTGGAAGCTCCGACCGCAAAAGAGGAACTGGCTATTCAAATGTATGTAAAAGCCGGTATTGACCATCCGGATACTGACCCGAATCAGAATATACGTATATTAGGCAAGAAATTGGCAATCCCCGGTGTGTATGATGAAGAACTGGGTTACCACTTCAACGAGTTGGATTTGCGCACTACCTTGTATAATTTCAAACCTGCTGACGCTGATTTCAAAATCACATTGAATAGAGACGACCAGAATGACAAAGTAAAAGAAAAATGGGGTACTAACTTCCAATGGAATGCCGACAACTATACTTTAACATTAAGTCCGGTATGGGCTCTGTATAACTTCAACTTCAACGACAAGAAAGTGAGTGATATGACAGAAGCCAATAATGGTGTCAAACTCTCTTGGACATTCAATGCCGGTAAGGGAGAAACTACCTCTAACGGAAATGAACAGTGGTACATCAAAGACCCGGTTCGCCAGCCGGGTGAAAACACAATCTACATGGGGCTTGACAAACAGCCAAACGCAACGGGAGTCATCAGTACAGATTATGAAATCAAAGTATCTGAAATAACGGGCGACCCGGAAAAGAAGAAATTGTCAGATTTGGAAGTAGGCAAAGTGTATAAATTCGGAGACTACTTCAAGAATCACAATTTCTGGGTAAACGGTTGTTCATGGGATGTTTACGGCGGTCCTAAAAATCTTACCGGAAAGAATCTTCCTGTATTAATAAAATATGATTTTGCCACAAATAAACTTGTGATAACCGATTATGCAAAGAAATACTTTGGCAAAAGAAGGTGTGAATTAAAGTTCCAGCCACAAGGCAATGAGACTACTGCCGGTTTGGAGATTGACAGTGACGAACAGACATTCAAATTAAAGTTAGTTCCGACAACGACCAATTTTCAAATAAAGATTGATTATAATACCGACTTCTCAAATCAGAACCTGTTCTTCAGAATCGTTGAGGGGTAAATCTTAATCTCTGTACAAACCAGAGTAATGAAGATTACTCTGAATAGAGATGCTATCAAACAACCATGCCGTGAAATCGCAAGTCTGTTACAGACCTCGAATTCCGGCATGGCTCTTTTATATTTCATGTAACCTTTTACATCAAACTCACCACAAGATATTTTTTTCAATGTATACAATAAGGATTTCCACTGCATAGAATAAGAATTTTGAGTGCAGTAAACTGCAAGAGTTTATGCAGCCAGGTAGTTGTCACCTTGCTATGTGACTATTATCACCTTGTAAAGTGATAAATATCACCTTATAAGCTGACAATTGTCACTTTATAAAGTGACTATCTATATAAAAAAGACGAGAAACCTATAAAGATACAAAATTAATCAACGAAAAACAAGAGCAGGGACAATTAAGCACATATTAAGTGTACATTAAGCGGTACTTCATTCTAATATTTATTGTCGAACCGTACTTTTATACCAAAATTATTATTAACTTGTAATATCATGAATAGAATCAGCAAAGTATTTCTGGCTTGTGCGTGCAGCGTCTTCTGCATGAACGGACAAGCACAAAGCAATGCTACATGGACAAACGACTTCTCCAATGCCGGAGAAACACTGAAAGTGGTGGGTCGGGGAACATGCAGTATTGCCGACAATGTATTCCGTTCGAAAGGCGCTTATGCCGTATTCGGTCATCCCGAATGGAAAAACTACTCCTTTTCTTTCAAAGCCCGTGCCCCTAAAAATGCCGAACAGGTGCAGATATGGGCGAGCTTCCGCAATTACAACCATTTCGACCGTTATGTGGTAGGTATCAAAGGCGGACTGCAAGATGATCTTTACCTGATGCGCACCGGATATATGGGTACGGACGAATTTATGGGAGTCCGCCCGTTAGGTTTCCATCCTGTGCCGGGAGAGTGGTATCGTGTAAAAGTAGAAGTTTGCGGCAACCGTATCCGCATATTCCTCAACGACGAGAAACAACCGCATATTGATCTTGTAGACAAGAATGCCGACCTGGTACCATCGGGTGAAGTTGCTTTGGGTGGAGGATGGATAGAAACTGAATTTGACGACCTCACCGTTACTCCGATGGCAGACGATGCACTGAAAAACGTGAAAGTGGCAGAATATCAAAAGAAGCCCACTCCTACGGAGAAAGAAAACAAACGCCGCCAGGAACGAGCTTCCTATACTTCCGCCAAACTGGCAGCGCTCACCGGCAGCCGCACAGACATCACGCTGGATGGCAACTGGCTCTTTATGCCGGACTATCAACTGGACAACAAAGATAAGGCTGTTTCGGTACAAACAAACGACCAAGACTGGCACATCATGTCCGTTCCTAACTTTTGGACACCAATCCGTATCTGGCTGCATGGCGAAACGATGCCCTCTCCTACCGGTGCACAACCCAAAGGTGTGTCGGACACCTACTACCAACAGGAAACCGACCGCTGTGAAAACTATACATTCGATTATCGCCGGGTGAAATATGCCTGGTACCGTCAATGGCTGGAACTGCCTGCCAATGTGGAAGGCAAGAATCTGACGCTGACCTTCGACGCAGTCTCCAAAATTGCCGAAATCTATATCAACGGAACATTAGCCACTTCACACCTCGGTATGTTCGGTGAAATTCAGGTAGACGGCAGCCGTTTGTTGAAACCGGGTAAGAACCTGATTGCCGTAAAAGTGACACGCAAAATGGATGGAAGTACAGCGGAATCGGCAAATGCCATTGATTTCTTCTATTCTTCCGTACGTGAAAGTGAACAGGAAGATGCCAAAGTGGAAGTGAACAAAGATGCTCTGCTGAAAGAAATTCCTCATGGTTTCTATGGTGACGAACCTGCCGGAATCTGGCAACCGGTAAAACTGACGATTACCGATCCCGTAAAAGTGGAAGATGTCTTTATCAAACCGACCCTGAATGGCGCTACCTTCGATGTAACCCTAAAGAACCACGGTAGTAAAAAGAAACAGTTCGACCTTTATACGGATATCATCGACAAAGAAACCGGTGCTGTACTCTATTCGGGGTTATCCATACGGAAACTGAATCTCAATGCAGATGAAGAGCGCATGGAAACCTATACGATCAGCGATTTGAAACCTCGCTTATGGACACCGCAGCATCCCAACCTGTACGATTTCAAATTCCGCCTGGTAGCAGATAAAGGAACAGAACTGGACTGTCTGACAGAGACTTCCGGATTCCGTACTTTTGAAGTGAAAGACGGACTTTTCTACCTGAACGGTAATAAATACTGGTTGCGCGGCGGAAACCACATTCCTTTCGCACTGGCACCTAATGATGAAAATCTGGCCAATACTTTCATGCAACTGATGAAAGCCGGAAACATCGACGTAACCCGTACACACACCACTCCGTGGAACAAACGCTGGATGACAGCTGCCGACCGTAACGGTATCGGTGTTTCATTCGAAGGTACATGGTCATGGTTGATGATTCATTCCACTCCCATTCCAGACCAGCGTCTGATTGAAATATGGCGTAACGAGTTTTTAGGATTGCTGAAAAAATATCGCAACCACCCTTCACTGCTCTTCTGGACAGTGAACAATGAAATGAAGTTCTATGACAATGACAGCAATCTGGAACGTGCCAAAGAGAAATACCGTATTATTTCGGATGTAGTGAAAGAGATGCGTCGCATCGACCCTACCCGTCCTATCTGCTTCGACTCCAACTATCAAGCCAAAGGCAAGGATAAGAAATTCGGCGCTGACTTTATGAGCAGCATCGACGATGGCGACATTGACGATATGCACGGTTATTACAATTGGTATGACTACTCGGTTTTCCGTTTCTTCAATGGAGAATTCCAAAAACAGTTCAAAGTAGCCGACCGTCCGCTTATCAGTCAGGAGATGTCTACGGGTTATCCCAATAACGAAACGGGACATCCTACCCGCTCCTATCAGCTCATCCACCAAAATCCTTATACACTGATCGGTTATGAGTCTTATGACTGGGCAGACCCGGCTTCATTCCTGAAAGTACAAGCATTCATCACGGGTGAACTGGCCGAAACGCTTCGTCGCTCCAACGACCAAGCTTCAGGTATTATGCACTTTGCATTGATGACATGGTTCCGTCAGACATACGATTATCAGAACATAGAACCGTACCCCACCTACTATGCTTTGAAACGGGCTTTACAACCTGTATTGGTTAGCGCAGAATTATGGGGACGCAACTTGTACGCAGGTGAGAAACTGCCTACACGCATCTATGTGGTCAATGACCGTGAAGACGGAACGGATCTGCAACCGTCCCTGCTTCGCTGGGAAATACAAGATGAAAGCGGAAAGTGCCTGGCAAGCGGCAGTGAAAAGATTCCGGCTGTGAAACATTATGCACGATACTATGCCGAACCTGATATTCAGTTGCCGGCCAATCTGCCTGCCGACAAGACAAAAGCCAAACTGGTATTAAAACTCACAGAGAACGGTCTGCCTATTTCTGCCAATGAATATGAGTTGTTGCTCACTAATAAAGAGTGGAATATAGGTCAGGTAGACCCAAACAAAAAGATCGTATTGCTGGATAAAGATAACACGAAAACGGTATTTGACTTCCTGAACATCAATTATCAACCGATTTCTTCCATAAAAGAATTGCTCAACAGCAAACTGAAAGCCGACCTTTGCGTTATCTCCGGTCTGACAGTCTGCACTGACGAAGAAAAGGAGCTGATCCGTACTTATCAGTCAAAAGGTGGAAAGCTGCTCTTCCTCAACAGTAAGGAAGCCGTCAAAGCGATATATCCTGAATATATCACGGGCTGGATTATCCCGACAGAAGGCGATATCGTAATTATGGAACGTAATGATGCTCCGGTGTTCAATGACATCGATGTATTGGAATTACGCTATTTCAACAACAATAAACGGGAAATTCCGCAAGCATGTAACGCTACTCTGAAAGTCCATCGCCACAAAAACGTGACGGAACTGGCAGGACAGATGAAAATTCACGCTTACATTGATGGTGGAAAGCCGGAAGACCGCATCGAACGAATAGAATCTATGCGTGGACTGACGATGTTACAAATAGCTGACGGAAAAGGAGAAGCAATGATCTCGACCATGTGTACGGAAAAGGCAACGACAGATCCGGTAGCTGGCAAGTTAGTAGTGAATATGATTAATTGCCTGACTACCAACAAATAGGAATAAGGTAGAAAGCAGAAATAAAAGAGAGGACAAATGTCCGAAAGGTTTTGAATGAATAAACTCCCCCTCACAATGAAGTGAGGGGGAGTTTTCGTTGCAAAGTCTTTCGGACATTCAATCGTTGTAAAACGAATATCGCATTGTGTAACATTCATCTGATCGTATATCTCTTACCTTTAACAGTATCAAAAGCAATCCGGTCGTCAGCGAGTACTCTTACCCTAGCACCGGAAACTTTCAGACTCTTTGCATCCGGATATTTAAGCATACACTCTGCACCTGCATTAGAAAGTATTTCAATCGAAGTGATTTGCCCTTCTTTCCAGGTTACATCCACTTCAAAGTTTCCTCTGGCTTTCATCCCTTTGAACGCACCGTCTTTCCATGCATCGGGCAAAGCGGGAAGCAACTCGATATATCCCCCCTGACTCTGCATCAACATTTCCGCAATTCCGGCTGTACAACCAAAGTTTCCATCAATCTGGAAAGGCGGATGCGCGTCAAAAAGGTTGGTATATACACCACCGAAACGGCCTTGGGGAACAGTCAGTTTCATTGCACTCCGCAATAATGCATGAGAGCGGTTACCATCATGCAAACGGGCCCAGAAATTTAGTTTCCACGCTTTACTCCAGCCTGTGCCCTCGTCTCCACGGGTATTCAGTGTCACTTTCATGGCATTTGCATATTTATCATCTTCTTCGCTCCTTCCGATCACAATCTGCGAGCCCGGATGCAGCCAGAAAAGATGGTTCGTATGTCTGTGTCCACCGTCTCCGGTAACGTCTTTCGTCACTTCGTCCTTCCACTCCATCAATTGTCCGCCCAATCCTATTTTCGGACCGGAAAGTTTGTTCATTGCAGTCTCTATTTCTGCAATCTCCGGTTCTTTGTCCTTACCTAACACCTTGCTGGCTTTTATCATCATATCGAACATCTCTGCTATCATGGCTTGTGAGGTGGAGCAACCTAATGAAAACTCACCATGCTCGGGAGAATGTGAGGGGTTTGCCACCAAAGTACCGTCCCGCTCGTCCGTCCAAAGGTTATCCACCCAGAAAAGAGCCGCTTGGAGCATGACATCATAATACGCTTCTAAAAAGTCCTTGTCAAGATTAAACTGGTAATATTCCCAAATATCCTGGCACATCCAAATAGCTCCTGCCGGAAAATGATGGGGAGTGTCTTTCTTGGCCGGAGCCGTATTACCCCAAATATTATTTTCATGATGCGTCACCCATCCACGTACATTTCCGCCATCGGGTTTGCAATAATATTGTTGCGCCGTATATTTTCCACGTGGTACGAGGCTCTTTACATATTCTACCATAGGCAGGTGGCAACGAGATAGATTAGTAGGCTGCGTAGGCCAATAATTCATCTGCACATTGATATTGGTGTGATAGTCGGAATTCCAGGGATTGGAAAGTCTTTCTCCCCATACTCCTTGCAAATTGGCAGGCAGAGAACCTTCTCTTGAAGAAGAAATCAATAGATAGCGACCAAATTGGAAATACAACATTTCCAGATATTGATTCTCGGATTCCGAGTTGGTACGAGCATCCATACCCTTCAGCAAACTATCCGTAGTTACAACGGGCATTTCCGTCAGGTTGCCCAGATTCAGTTTCATTCTGTCATACAACGAATGGTAATCTTTCTCATGGGCAGCCAATAAAGCGGTATATTTTTTATTGGCCGCCTTTTTCAGCGTAGCCTTCACTTTATCCAGCGGTTCTTCTCCAGAGAAATAATGATAAGAATCGTCCATGCATTGCACATAGTTTGTTGCAGCCGACATCAATACGATGATTTCTTTGGCCTCTTCTATCTTCAATTTCTTCCCGTCTACTACCGTAATCTTTCCGCCTGTATGTTTCACTAATAGTTGCTGCGCGTATTTCAATCCATTCTTCCAATGATCTCCTACGCGCTTGTCACCACTCGTCGGAGTAGGATATCCTGTCAGGGTAATCGTATTGTCCGAAGCCCGGATGACCTTGTCGGTATGCAATGACTCCAAAGATATCATACGTGAAATCTTTCCCTTCTTCGAATCCGATGTCAGACGCATCACCATGATATTGTCCGGATAACTCATAAAATACTCCCGTTTGAAGGTTATTCCTCCCTCTTTATAAGTTACCCGATGAATAGCATTGTCGATATCCAGCGTCCGAGTATAGTCAGAATAGGCAGGTTCGGAGGTAGCCGGATTTACAACCTCTACAATGATATTGCTCAATGTTTGAAAAGAGCCGAAATGCTCTTTAGTTCCCGCCAGTTTATCTATGAGGTTTCGTAGTTCCGTACCGTTACCGTCCCCCTCATAATTATGGGTAATCAATTTTCCGTCTGCGTCAATATAAGCGGAATGATTTGCAGTAAAATCATTCATCTTCTGCTGTAACAGCACACGGGTTTTATGAAGATAACTTTTATTCGTTTCCGGGGTTCCCAAATGCCCTCCGTTATAAGACGGATCTTCGCCAGGACCTCCCGACCACAAAGTATGTTCATTTGTCTGAATAACATCTACTTCCACACCTCCGAAGATCATAGCGCCCATATAACCGTTACCAATAGGCAATGCTTCGCTTTCCCACACTTTTGCGGGTTTGTTGTAAGTAGCTTTCAGGGACGGCTGTTGGAAACGGGCGGCCATTGTTGTTTCCGCCATCAGACAGCATAAGAATAGTGCGTTTATGCACCGCAAATACTTGTTTTTCATACTACAATAAATTAAAAGTCGGGCTGTGTAAAAGGTACAGTTAATACATCGATTACCCTTTACACAGCCTCAACAACTATGATACAATCTATAAATTAATGACAGTTTGCAGACGAATATCTTTAGAGGAAGCACCGATCATAATGTCGAACGCACCTTGGGGAACGATGAATTGTCCCAATCCTGCATCCCAATAACGAAGTTGCTCTTTATCGAGTTCGATTTCTACCACACGGCTCTCTCCTGATTTTAAAGGAATACGCCGGAAACCTTTCAACTCTTTAATCGGAACAACACCTCCGGTTTCCGGAATCCGCACATAAACCTGTGCCACTTCATCCCCTTTCCTCTTGCCGGTATTCTTCAAGCGGAAAGAAACGCTGACGGTATTTGCACCGTCTTTTACTTTCAAATCGCTGTATTTGAAAGAAGAATAACTAAGTCCGTAACCAAAAGGATAAAGAACGTCTCCTTTAAAATATTTGTAAGTACGCCCTTGGGTTATATCGTAATCATCGAAAGCAGGCAATTCATCCAGAGATTTATAATAAGTGAGCGGCAAACGCCCGGCTGGATTGTAGTCACCAAACAATACGTCGGCAACGGCTGTTCCCCCCTGTTCACCCGGATACCAGGCATTTACGATGGCAGGAATATGTTCGTCCATCCAGTTGACAGCCAGTGAGCTTCCTGCTACCAATACAACGATTATATTCGGATTTACTTTATAGATTTCCTGTAAGAACTCTCTTTGGTCTGCCGGAAGCTGAATATCGTACCGGTCCTGCCCTTCACGTTCTATTGACTTATTGATTCCCATCACAGCAACGACCGTTTCACATTCGCGGACTGCTTTTCCAGCCTCCCCATACAAATCGAGACGGGTAGCTTTTCCTACCTGCGGAACTTTCCATTGTAATTTTGCGATAGTATAATCCCGGTTGTCATAGTACTCCGCTTTTAACTGATAATCTTTCCCCGCTTCAAGATAGATGGAAGCAGAGTCGGTAGATACCGCATGAGCCGACCAGGCATCAATCAACAACTGGTTGTCAATACTCAAACGACAACCATCGTCGGAAGTAAAACTAAAAGTATAACGACCGGAGATAGTCGGTCTCAACTTTCCCGTCCAACGAACGGAAAGCGGAGATTTAGGAAGAAAAGGATCGGGCGCCTGATTGGCAGGCTCAAAATTAATCCAACCTTCTTTACGTACTTTAGGCGTACCCTCCAATGCAGTGTTTTCAAAATATTCCGCTTTCAATCCTTCCGGAAAGTTTTCTCCTTGAATCAGTTCCAAGCCATCGGCAGCAGATTTCCAGGGTGCATACACTACTTTCACTCGATCGCCTACCCTGTCTTTTATACCTTGCAAAATGGAAACCGGATCTACTACCGGCGCACCGCTATAATCGCCAAACTCACATTTACCGGCATTGATACCTACCACGGCTATTGATTTCACCTTATTAACATTCAATGGAAGCATATTATTCTTATTCTTCAATAAAACAATGCACTCCCGGGCTGCATCCAAAGCAATCTGTTGATGCTCTTTCGAGCCGATCACCGACGGAGAGATTCTGGTATACGGATTTCGTTCGGTTCCATCAAAAAGTCCCAGTTTCATACGTGCTGTCAACACATGGCAGGCAGCCGAATCGATATCAGCATCCGATACCATGTATTGTTTGTAAGCATTCAACAGATATTCGTCATAGACATCATCTCCACATTCCAAATCCAATCCAGCCTGAATGGATAGAGTGGCAGCCGCCTCTTTCGTCTTTACATACTTATGGGCGTTTACCAATAAAGAAGGTCCCCCACAATCGGAAACGACATATCCCTGAAATCCCCAGTCCTGACGCAACACCTTTTTCAGCAGCCAGGCATTCAGTGTACAAGGCACATCGTTCAACGCGTTGTAAGCAGTCATGATAGAAGCAGCCTTTCCTTCCTTCACACACATTTCGAAAGCCGGGAAATAATATTCGCGCAGTTGCTTTTCCGAGATTTGCGGATTACAGACAAAACGGTTATGTTCTTCGTTATTGGCGGCAAAATGCTTGGGAGTGGAAACAATCTTCAAATAACGCGGATCATCTCCTTGTAAACCTTTCACAAAAGCCGTTCCCATCACTCCGCTTAGAAAAGGATCTTCCCCATACGTTTCCGGGGTACGTCCCCAACGGGGATCACGTGCCATATTCACCGTAGGCGACCAAAAGGTCAGTACATCACTAAACTGCTCTTTCTGCTCTCTCCCCTGATCGAGTTCATTCCAACGGGCACGCGCCTCATCCGAAATCACAGTAGCCACCCGTTTTTGTAACTCCGGGTTCCAGGTAGCTGCCAGTCCGATAGCTTGCGGAAATACAGTGAAACGTCCCGGACGGACTACTCCATGCAATGCCTCATTGCCATGATAGTATTTATCAATACCCAAACGGGGAATACCGGGAGAAGTAGCACGCAGCAAACTAATCTTTTCCTCCACTGTCAGGCGGGAAAGTAAATCTGCCACCCGTTCGTGCACAGGAGCGTTTTCATTCTTATACAACTCTTGCGCATGTATCAATGAGCAAGACATCACAGATAAAGTACCTGCCAACAAAATCTTTTTATACCTGTTCATTATCACCATTTTTCTATCATATTTTCTTTTATAATTGTTCGTAGCACTTATTCCGGAATCACTTTTCCACTTTCTAATCTACAGGGCCGTCCATCAACAAATCATGTTTCTTGTTCTTTGCATCATGAGAATTGAAGTAGGCTCCGTATGTTGCAATTCCCATTACACGCAACATGGAATTCCAGAAGACTATCCCGGAACCTTTTTTCCACGAAGAAGGAACAGCGACGCATTGTAAATCCCAAAGTCCGTTCAGACAAACTTCATCCCGATAAGGCTTTTCCTGGGGAGTGACCAACCCTTCTGCCGGAGAAAAATCACGGGAGAACACCACTTTCTGTGTCTGCGCAAGCATTGTTTCCGAAAAGACTCCGATCCAAATACAGACGCAGCATTTGAATACTTGCAAAGTCATTATCCCACTGTTCCTTTTATCTTGCATGTTTATCGACCTTTCATTTCACTAATTACCATTCTCATTAAATGCCGTTATCGAGAAATAATATTCCGAGTCTCTGTTAAAGTAACGGGCTTCATATTGATTGTCAAATACCGTCACTGCGTGCGTTAACTTATCTTTCTGTGATCCCCACCGTAACACGTATCCGGTAGCCCCTTTTTGTGCATCCCAAGTGAAACGAAACATTCGTTTATCCTCCGAATCCCGGATTGCCCGGAAGCCTGTCACCTTAGAAGGAGCAGCACCTTCTCCTTTACCAAATACACGGAAACCGGATAAAGAGAAGCACCCATCCATCTCTTTAGCGTTACAAATTCTCAAATAACGGACCTTCACGGGTTTATCCAACGTAAACAGGCGATGAGGCTCATCTTTTCCATTCTCTCTTTCATCAAACAAATTCATCCATTTTTCCCCATCTGCAGAACCTTCGATAAAAAATTGATAAACAACGGGAGGGTGTGGTGCGAAAACCTTGAAGTGATGGTCGGCAAAATTCACGTGTATACTATTTACCAACATTGGAGTCTCCAAATCAACCTGTAACCATTCGCCCTTTTTTCCGGTTTGAGCAGCCCACCATGTTTCAATCTGTTCATCATTTGCATTGCCCGGTTCATAGCCGGCAAGAGACGAAGAAGCCTGTACCGGTTTCCGGTATGAAAGCAGATTCCATCCCATACTCAAATCTGTTTTATCAAAATCAACTTTCCGGTTAGGAATATAGAAAGGATAATCCGACCAGACTGTGTGAGCATATATACCGTTGCGACTGGATACAGCAACCGGGAAAAGTCCCAACCGCCGTTCAAACATATGACGAACGGAAATGATCATGGAAGCTACGTGCCAGTAGTTTCCATACTTATCCTGAAAAGTATGTCCATGTCCTGCCCCACCGATAAAGCCTCCCGGTTTAAATGAGAACGGATTGTCTTCCACATATTCAAAAGGACCCAAAGGAGTATCTCCTACATAGATTCCATCGCCATAAATACGATATTGAGTACCCGGAGCCGCATATTGCAAATAGTAACGTCCTTCATATTTCAGTATACAAGGTCCTTCGTTCCATCCCTGACGCGGTTCTTCATTATTCTTTCCGGGAACTTCCCAGCCATACTTGTCTCCATGATGCGCGATCAGTGCTTTGGCTTCACCCAACGCGCGAAAACCGTCTTTCGGATCTACTTCCACCCCCATAATCGGGTCCTTATCCGAACATCCCCAATACATATACACCTTACCGTCCTCATCACTATAAAAAGCCGGGTCGTGAAGCCGGTAGGTCAGTTTGGTGTCCACAGCCTCCCAAGTATCTTTTTCCGGATGGGCATTTTTGAAAATCTGTGTTTTCCCGCTGGAAGTCGTAAAATAGAGCGTATCTCCTATCGGAAGAATGGTAGGAGCATAATCTTCCAATGTGGGGATAGTCGTACAAGGAATATATTCCCAGCCGGCCAGATCTTCAGAGCGCCAATATCCACCGGACTTGGACGCAAATAAATAATAATAGCCTTTAAAATACTCCAATACCGGATCGGCAGCTTCCCGACGCGATTCGTCTTTCGGTTGAAACCGATAGTTCAGATTCATCGGATTAGTTACTATCCGATGTTGGGCGATTCGCTTTCCTGATGAACAGGAAGTGATACATCCTGCCAATATGCTTGCAATTAATAGATGAGTAGATTTCTTCATGGTGTTTTTCTTTTTATTTATTCCGGTATTTGTGTCATTCCCAGTGATCTGTACGGAAAGGCGATGCCGGCAACCTTTCCTCATTATACAGATTACAACGCGGGCTATTGGAAAATCCGTAGCGCACAGCTACTGGTTCGGCAACTTCATGACTCGATACAATGACCTTATTACCTTCTATGACGGCATCCGCCCAAACAAATTTACGGTCGGCCCCGGCAATGCCAAATCCCGTGAGCTTTGTCGGCTTTGGACGAACCTGTTCTCCTTCAGGAATATAGGGAGAAGTCCCTATCATCAACTTCTTACCCTGATTGGTAAACTCCAAGATAATTTTATTGCCCTTCACTGACATTTTCTTATAAAGAGGTCCCATACCAACAATTTTCTCTCCATATGCCAATTTACGGGCAGCAAGGGCTAACCGATGTCCTACATCGTATTTATCAACCGGATGCAAATCGAACGGGTCGCCAACATCAATCGTTACCGCCATCGCAGTATTAGGCAGGTTCAGTGCTTTCAACTGACCTTCGCGCACCCAACGCCAACCGTTCCCCTCAACAGAAGGTTCCTGATCTACAGGCTCGAAATTAGGAAGCTGTACATATACAAAAGGAAAATCTCCTATTCCCCATTTCTCCCTCCAATCTGTAATCATCCGGGAAAAAAGTGTCGCATATTCTTTTGCCGAGCCACCGGAATTAAATTCACCCTGATACCAGATTACTCCTTTGATACTTAACGGAATTAAAGGAGAAATCATGGCGTTAAACAGATTAGCCGGACCGTTATTTCCACCATCCGGTTTGCGTGGATTGGGTGGACGAGGTACTCTGGGTTCCGGTTTGGCGGGCGCCGGTTTCCCATCGGCTTGTGCAGCCCGTACGGCTACCGCCCATTCTTTCTGTGCCTGATTCCACTCTTTACCTATTGTTTGATCCCATTCTCTGACTGCTGTATCAAACTCTTTCTGCTTTTGCGGATAAGTAGCCAGTATTTCCGGATTATCTTTCACATTTTTCTCGTAAGCAGCTACATAATGAGCCAATGCAGGCTCCTGCTTTAGCCCGGAAAGGCTTGTCCAAGCTTCTGCACGTGTACCACCCCAGGCAGACTGTATCACTCCTAACGGACGTCCGTTTGCAGCACGCATATCACGTGCAAAGTAATAGGCAGTGGCAGAGAAACCCTGCCCATTTATTTTTGCCAGCATCTCCGGAGTACAAAGCACCCATCTGGCAGCCCGTTCGGGACTGGCGGTTCCTTGAGGAATTTCAATCTCCGACAATGGCTGTAATGACGTATTTTTAGGAACAAAGAATAAACGTAACAACGAATCTTCCGAATGAGCTATATCATCAGCATATTCTTTTCTGACCTTGATCCCCCACTCCATATTTGATTGTCCGGAAGCAACCCATACATCACCTACCAGCACATCCGAATAAACCAGTTTGTTTTTTCCGGTAATAGTCAGCGTCTCTCCTTTTTTCTTCGTTTTTACCGGCTTCAGTTTTACCTGCCATGTCCCGTCGGCATTGGCAGTGGTTCTCACTTTTTGTCCGGCAAAGAGTACTTCAATGTTTTCTCCGGCATCAGCCCATCCCCAAATCGTAATCCGGGTATCTTGCTGCAAAACCATGTGGTTGCCGAAAATCAAAGGCATCCTTACATCTGCTTTCACTTCCGGCAATCCCAAGATAGCGGACAGTGACAGCAACCACGAAACCAAAAGTAATTGTTTCATTTTATCAGGAATTAGATGAAAGTGATGGCTCTACAGAGCCACCATCTTATATTTAGTAGTAAAAGCAACAGGTTGCTTGTTGTCTTTATCCAGTTTGAACGGAATCAGTTTTTCTTCTCCGGCTCCCAGTTCATAATGAATGGCATCCCCTGCTTTTTTGCCGTCAACAAACATTTCCACCTTGCCAATATCCATCAGCGTGCCATTATTCTTCACGCTGACCCATACAGTCTTTTGATTCTTCGTCAAATTCTCTTCTACTTTGGATACAGAAAGGATAAAGTCGGCACCGAATTCGTGCGTATAGTTAAGCATACCGGTCACCCCTTTTTTCTTATCGCTGTAACCCACACTATGTTTAATCTCATTCTTGGCCACATAGTCAGGACTCATACCACCGACACATATTTTGAATTCTCCTTTTTCCACTACCCTGTCCATGTGGTCATTGAGCAATGAAATGTCGTATGGCGTCAGTTCAAAAGAGACGGTTTTCGATTCTCCCGGTTGCAAATAAATACGATCGAAATCCTTTAACTCCATAACACGGGTTTTGACGCTGGCATACATATCCGTCACATACAATTGTGCTACTTCATCACCGGCACGGCTTCCTATATTCTTCACTGTAGCCTGAACCGTCACATTTCCATTGGGTTTTTCCTGTATCTTCAAATCCGAATATTCAAAAGAGGTATAGCTAAGACCGAATCCGAAACGGTAAAGAGGATAATATTCCATATCTACATATTCATAACGACGCCCCGATGTTTTGAAATTATAATATAAAGGAAGTTGTCCTACGTGACGTGGGAAAGTCATCGGCAAGCGACCACCGGGATTATAATCACCAAACAGTACATCTGCCATTGCCGGACCGCCTTCCTGTCCCGGTAACCAGTTTACGAGAATAGCTTTACACATTTCCGATGCTTTCAGAATATCATAAGGACGTCCTGCCTGAAGAATCAGAATCACCGGTTTACCTGTCGCACAAACCGCTTCCAGCAATTCCTGTTGTTTACCCGGCAGAATCAGAGTAGCCCAGTCATTATTCTCACCGCATGTCTTGCGAACATCATTGGTGGCTTCGCTGGTAGAACAATCCCCCAATACCATTACTACAACATCGGATTGAGAAGCGGCTTTTACTGCTTTGGGAATATTCGTTTCATCCGGATTTGTAAAGTCACAACCCTGCTCATAAAGAACTTTCGTTTGCTTACCAACAGCCTCTTTAATGCCTGTCAATACAGACTTCAACTGTCCGGGTAGTAGTTTCGGAGTGTAATCACCCGGTTGGAGATCGTCTGCTCCGGGACCCAGTACAGCTATTGTACGCAGGTTCTTGGTCAAAGGCAGAAGGTTCTCTTTATTCTCCAACATTACGATAGATTCACGGGCTGCCTGACGTGCCATCTCTTTATGGCTATCAGAGTTCCATCCCGGATAAATCTTCTTCCAGTCCAACGGTTTGCAGGGATTCTTTTCAAAGAGTTCATTACGGAACATGGTAGAAAGCATGGTACGACATACGTTGTCCAGATTTTCCATGTTGATGCGTCCGTCTTTGGCGGCCTGAATCACTTCTTTATTGTTATAAGTATCACCGCAATTAGTGGCAATACCGGCAGCCAATGCCTGGTTGGCAGCTTCAATCTTATCTTGTGCCGTATAATGTTTACGGGCAGTCAGATTACCGATAGCACCACAGTCACTGACAATAAATCCGTTGAATCCCCATTCCTGCCGCAAAATCTGTTGCAGCAGTTCCGTACTCTTGGCAACCGGAATACCCATATAATCGGAGTAAGCCATCATCAAAGACTGACAGTCATAGTTTCGGATAGCATGACGGAACGGAACCAGGTGAACTTCACGCATTTCACGTTCAGACAAACCGATGTCATGCGAGTCACGCCCACCCAATGGAGCACCATGTCCGCCAAAATGCTTGGGAGTGGTAAATAATCCTCTGGACTGATATCCTTTGATCCATGCACCACCTATTTGTGATACCAATACCGGATCTTCTCCAAAAGTCTCTTCACAACGTCCCCAACGTGCATCCTGCGCAACGTCCAGCACCGGTGACCATGCCTGCTTTGTATTGGCGGCTACCGTTTCGTCTCCGATTACCATCGCCACTTCTTCCGTCAGCTTCCGGTTCCAAGTGGCTCCCATTGCTAAAGCCTGCGGAAAAATAGTCGCTCCGCTTCCATACGAGAAACCATGTACGGCTTCTACTTTTGTGATAGGCGGTACATATAAATGAGGAATACCGGGAATCCCCCATCCTTCACGAATCAATTCCATTTTATCTTCAGGTGTCATCACTGCCAGCAGACTTTCCACCCGTTCTTCTACCGGAAGCGATGCATCCATATAACGACGGTCAGTCACTTTCCCTTTACTATCTGTCAGTACTTTCTCTGCTACCAATACTGAAATCTCCTTTAGAGAGAAAGGTTTATCCAGCTTTCCCGGCTTGAAATTCAACTTGACATGAGCGCCATATTTAGGAGTGAATTTCACTTTCATCTGTTTGTCATTGCCTTCTATCCGGTAGTTTACGGGAGTTCCCAGATTCATCGGATCATAAGTGACAAAGATATCCAATACCTCTTTCAGTTCATTTTTGTTGACTCCCTGCATCTGAAGATCCAGTTCGCAAACATCACCCGGTTGCTGGATGGTAAACATCAGCCATTGCTCGGTCTTTAGTGCCTGCGAAGGTAATGTCCACATCGTCTTTACATTTTTATCAAAAGCTAAAGCAGCATTGTCCGCATTGGCAGAAGCCGATACCGACAGTATATCACTTTGTTGCTGCGCCATTGCCATTGAACATGACAATAATCCTATTGCCAACATCCATTTCATTTTGTTTTTCATGTTATATTCGTTTTTCTTTAGTCAATCACTCATTTTGTTTGCCTTACCAGCTTGATTGTACCATCAGGATTGTAATACAGTTTATCTACACAGATAGAACGAAGCCAGTCGTGCCCGGACAACGCACTGTTATGGTAAAAGGCATACCATTGTCCTTTGAACTTGACAATAGATCCATGATTGGTATAGCTGTCAGTCGGTTCCATATAAATACCTTTCGATTCCCAAGGTCCCAACGGAGAGTCACTGATCGCATAGCGCATCCGGTTGTCCCCCTTCACTCCATCGTTCCAGTTTTCATCATGATTGTCGGAATAAGAGAGATAATACTTTCCATTATATTTGTGAATCCAGGCTGCCTCATGGAAATCTTCCAGTCCTTTCATGAGTTGCATCGGGCCATCCAATTCCATCATATTATCTTTCAACTTACCACCTTTACAGGTGCCGCCACCGCCATTATAGATATACGCCTGCCCGTCGTCATCTACAAAGACACAAGGGTCAATCATCGGATCCATCCCTTCAACATATCCCTGCACTTTGAATCCTTCCGCCGGTTTATTGCTGGTAGCCACTCCGATCTTCCAACTGTCGTTCCAGTCTGTTTCACTGGGATGAGGAAAATAAAAATAGTAAGTGCCGTTTTTATAAGCACAATCCGGAGCCCACATAAATCCTCCTTCTTTGCGTCCCCATGGCACCTGATCGGAGCTTAATATCTCTCCATGATCCGTCCATGTCACCATATCATCGGTTGAAAACACATGATAACGATCCATCAAATCACAACCTCGCGGAGGTGCTATATCATGGGAAGCATATATGTACAGACGTCCGTCTTCCCAAACATGAGCCGAAGGGTCTGCTGTGTACATATGCCGGATGAAAGGATTCGGAGTTGCCGGATTCAGGCTGGTATTAAAAGCTATCGCCTTTTCTTTGCGCAGAACCTTAGCGGCTTCACCAACCAGTTTCAGATAATGGTCACTTTCTACTCCCTCCTCGATAGGAACGAATGTACTTTTTCCTGTCGGAACTTCCTTTGCACATTTAAAGATAGCCGTCCCCTCATCAATTTCGTCAAACATAGCTACATAAATCATTTCGGCACCCGCCCGGATAGCTCCCATCATCTGTTTCCAAAGAAAAGATCCTTTATTGCGGGGGATAAATGAATTATGATCTTTACCTTTCATATTCCCCCAGGAGAAACCCGGAAAAACCAACGGTACATAATCAACCTGATTCTTTTTCGCCCACTGGATATCTTCTTCCACCAACTTCTGATATTTCGGATAAGTGGTTTCATTGTAACGTCCCACGAACCAAGGCATCACAATATCGCATTTTCTGATAAGCTCATGCAACCTGGGATCTGATTCCGTATCCCCTTTCAGCTCCCGCCATTGGGTAGGTACTCCAAGCATCACACTAAATTCCTGTGATTTTAAGCCGTCGATAATATGTGCAGCTTCTTTCAATCCATAACGGCGATTATCATTAAATCCCACACCCCATACAGTTACCAGCGGTTTGCCATTGTGATACAGATAAGAAGGGTTTTTCGCATGATTTTTTAAAGAATGGCGTTGCGCTATTTCCGCAATGTCTTTGAGCAACAGTTTTTCTTCTCCAGGCTGCATCCCGCTCAAGTCATACATCACACAAATAGCCCGTTCATATTTATTAGCAGCTTTCATTGCCGAGTTCAATACTTTATTAAAATGCTTCAATCCGCTTTCATTCCGGATTTCTGCGATAAAACGCTGCATGAACACTCCATCCAGTCCATACTCTTTCATCCATCTGAAATGAACATTGACAGTCGACTCGTCATAAGAAGAAAAGACGGATGCAGGCTTACCATCCGCAAAAGTAAAATCCGTTTTATAGAGCTTCTTATACTCCGATACCTCCGGCCAAAGATCTACGGAACACGATCCCGGACGAAATCCTTCACGACCATTGTAATGATGCCAGCCACGGCCGGAACCGTCACCAGGGGTGTTGAACCACCCCTGATAACCAGCCATAACCAATCCTTTGTAAGAATTGTACTGTTTCCTGCCGCCGGACTGTGCCATTATCCCTATTGAAAACAATAAATAGACCAATAACCAATTCAACCTTTTTACCATGTTATTTCTTTGTTTTTCATGTTATACCATTAAGTCCTTAAAACTATTTTCAGCAAAGTAAAGAGGCATCCCTTAATAAATTCCACAAAAGTGAATTAATAATGACTTAAAATCGAATTAATCGAGGAAAAAAAAGATAAAGTAGTAGAAATAGATACCTAATTAGGAAAATATTATGGAAATAAAGACCTGTAACCTCTTTGTTTTCCTGAATTTATTTTTCTACTTTTGAAGCAAATCTTTATTCTTCTACTTATGCCAGCAAATAGAAATGCCTTAATCCGTTATAAAACAATTGATAACTGTCTGCGTAATCCTTATCGACGCTGGACGTTGGAAGATTTGGTAGATGCTTGCTCGGATGCTCTTTATGAATACGAAGGCATTGATAAAGGCATAAGCAAACGTACGGTACAAATGGATATACAGATGATGCGTAGCGAGAAGCTGGGTTATAACGCTCCGATTGTGGTGTACGAAAATAAATACTATAAATACGAAGATCCGGAATACAGCATTACACAAACCCCGCTGAATGAACAAGACCTGAAAACGATGTCGGAAGCAGTGGAAGTGTTACGGCAATTTAAGGGTTTCTCCTATTTCACGGAAATGAGCGATATTATCAACCGCCTGGAAGACCATGTCGCTTCTGCCCGGATGAAAACCACTCCTGTCATTGACTTTGAAAAGAATGAATCATTGAAAGGACTGGATTATCTGGATACGATCTATCACGCGATTGTAAACGAGCATCCGATACAGCTCAAATATCGTTCGTTCAAGGCACGTTCCGCTAACAGCTTTATTTTTTATCCTTATCTATTAAAAGAATATCGCAACCGGTGGTTCGTTTATGGAGTCAGAGGAAACGGACGAATATTGCAAAATTTAGCTTTGGACAGAATACAATCATTGGAAGTTCTGCCACAAGAACACTATATCAAAAATACATTCTTCGATCCGAATACGTTCTTCGACGACTTGGTAGGTGTCACCAAAAACTCCGGAAGCGTAGCAGAGAAAGTTGGTTTCAAAGTAGCGGCAGCCGAAGCACCTTACATCATAACCAAGCCTATACATCGCAGTCAACAACTGGTGGAAAGGCTACCCGACGGAAGCGTCATACTGGAAATTGAAGTCGTAATCAATCATGAGTTAGAACGGGTATTCTTCGGATATGTTGACGGAATAGAAATTCTTTATCCCAAGACATTGGTAGAATTAATGAGTCGGAAATTGGAAAAGGCTGCCAAGCAATATACAAAGTCAAAATGAAAATAAAGCTTTCGCACATTCGTACCCTTCCTTATAAAACTCTGTCAGCTTTTGCACATCTTTCTCTATACGGTCTACAGCTACAGGTTTCAAAGGACGGATAACGACAATCTTTCCCTCATCCTCCATGCGTTCCACCATTTCCAGCTGTTCATTATAAACAGCACACCGGCAACTTAACGCTTCACGCAACTTCGGATATTTCCGGTATACAAACGAAGGGATACGAATATCTTTCGAATCTTTCCGATATCCCCGGTTACGGGTAAGTATCACGACATTTCTCGTACAGCCATCCGCAATAGCTCTTTGCAGAGGTATGGAATCTACGATTCCCCCATCAAGCATAGGAATCTCATCCACATAAGTGATAGGACACACAAAAGGGAGACTGCTGGATGCACGGACAATATCGATCACCCTGCGCCTGTCTTTTTTCTCTTCGAAATAATTGGCTTCTCCCGTAATGCAATTAGTAGTCACCATCACGAAACGTTCCGGTGAAGCAAAATATGTTTCATAATCATAAGGAAGAATGTGTTCGGGGAACTCATTGAACAATAGATCGAAATCCAAAATATTACGCTTTTTGAGCAAATATTTCAGACCGATATAATTGTACTTCTCCAACAAGTCGATATTGCTGTACTTGGCACGTCCCCGTTGCCGTGATGCATACGACAATCCGTTGCATGCACCGGCAGACACTCCTATCGCATAGGGAAACCGGATATCATGATCCATAAAATAATCAAGTACGCCGCAGGTGAATACTCCACGCATTCCCCCGCCTTCCAACACTAAACCGGTAGATCCATCTATCTGTAAGTTCTTCATTTTTTCTCCTATCTTCTAATTTCCATTCTCTTTTATACATGCTCTCTCTGTATTTACTATTCATGCATATTTATAACAAAAACAAACGGAAAAGGTAGTTCATTCAGCAAAAATAGTAAATATTTCAACAAAATCTTGTTTTTTTGCTTCAATCTATGTAACTTTAGGCTAACTTAATTGTTTAAGGAGGAAAAAAATTAAAAAGTCCTGCCCGCAGGCAAGCACCATGAGAATACAGTTTGAGATTAAAGAAAATTTGCCGGAAATTATCGAAGAGATCTTACACTCTGATAAGTGGCAAACTTCCGTGAAGGAAGAACTTAGCGGTCGGACGACCGTTGTGATCCGTGACCAAGCGTATGGTTCAGAAGCTACCATTGAAATTTATGCTACATCTATTGAAATCAAAACTGCCTGGTCTAAGTACTCCTATCGTATATTTGTAGCCAACGATATCGTATGGTGCGAATATAACGGTGCCTATCGTGGTCTGTTGGAACAAGTGCTCCTACCTACTATCACTCCTAAAGAAAACCTGCTCAATTCTGACGTAACTGAAAGTTCGCTTTATGGAAATGAGCATAAGAAATTGAGGGAGTATGCAGAAGATAATTTGAAACTGAAACAATTCCGCCGGGAAAACTTCAATGAGCAGAAGAATGGAACCGCACCATTCGATCATCCCAAGCGGGTGTATGATGAGTTTATCAAAGAAGATTATGTAGTTGCACCCAAAGAAGAAGAGAAGAAATAATCTGTACTTAATGCTTTAGTTTGTGCCATCGTATTGACACAACAGTGCCACCATGTTGACACTATCGTGCCAATGAGGTGGCATGACTGTGCCAACATGGTGGCATTAATACACTACTCCCAAGTTATCCAGGTCAGCCTTTGATATGGCAAATTCATTTCCAGCTTTAATTCGTTCCAGCACTAAATTTCCGATACATTGGGCATCTTGCACCGATTGAAAAGGCCTTTTCCCGGATACAACCGGGATAAAAGGCTGAACGATTATCAAACGCTCTCTCTCATAAATCTTATAACCGTATCCACTACCTTCAATCTGGGTTACTTCCAGCCGATATATGTTTATCGAATGCATATACCCATATATGATTCCCACTAAAAGCAGCAAGACAAAGCAACTAATACCTATTATTTTTTTATTTCTCTTCATATTCATAAGGCTTCAACTCCCAAGTATCATCGTAATAATAAGTAGAAGCTCCTCCCGTAGCTATAATTCCCCGTTTTCCAGTAGAAAAGCATACGGCTTTCGAGCGTGTACTTCCTTCGAAATCTGTCAAATCTTCCCCATCCCAGAGGTCTGTCAGAGGGTCGTAAA
This sequence comes from Bacteroides sp. D2, assembly GCF_025147085.1. Lineage (NCBI taxonomy): Bacteria > Pseudomonadati > Bacteroidota > Bacteroidia > Bacteroidales > Bacteroidaceae > Bacteroides > Bacteroides sp. D2. The sequence continues at coordinate 6,532,385 of NZ_CP102261.1, forward strand.
TCCAATAATTGGAACGATAACTACCACCAGCAGTCTGCCCCGCAGCAATGTATCCTTTACCGTCGATCACGAAAGCACAAGCATAAGAACGGACGATAGAAGTGTAATCGTCGTCATAATCATCATCACTCTTATCGTAAAGTTCACGCAATTCTTTCCAAGTACCCGTTGCCGGATTAAAACACCAGAAATCCGTCACATCCGAACCGTTATTTTCACCGCCGCAGATATAAGCTATATCATCTATGACGAAGGCCATACCGCCCATTCTCTTCTGTCCGCCAAATCCACTCATGGCTGTCCATTCTCCTTTATCTCCCACCGACGGGTCGAACTTCCAGAAATCCTTTTGATAATTATCGTTGTAACCTGTACCCAGATACCCATACTGACCAATGCCGAAAGAAAGCGCATAATACCGTTTACCATAGATATTAGTCCCATCAGTTCCATCCGGAATAGAAGCCATCTCCTTCCAGGAATTCGTGGCAGGATCATACTGCCAGCAATCATTCAGATAATCCTTTTTTGTCGCATCGTAACCAGTAGCAATATATCCTTTGGTACCTACTGCAAAACCTGTAGCTGCATTCCGGGCTGGAGCTGCATCGGGCATTGATGTACACTGTGTCCACGAATTAGCCTCAATGTCATACGCCCAACAATCTTTCAAACGGTCTTTGGTACTCCCCCGGTATCCGGTGCAGAGGTACCCTACGTTACCAATCGTAAAACCAGCTGCGTCCGTACGCGCCACACCATCAAAATCAGAACGGCGATACCACACACCTGCCGTATATTCAGTATCATCCGTACATGCCGCCAATGAAAGCAGCACCACCATCATGCAAAGTAATTTATTCATTTTCGTATTCATAAATATGTCGTTGATTACAACCGCAAATGTAGGCGGCAACGGGCACGCATAAAAAAACTATCGACAAATACAGACATTCTATCTACCAACAAAATTCAGGTCGACAAATACAGAGATTTAGTCGATAGTTTTTTGGAGGACTATTTAAAACCTCTTCTTTTGCCGCTACAAAACCAATTTCATTTTTACTACATGAAGTCAATCATACTACTTTTTTCATTCTTTATATCTCTTTCTTTTTTCGCTTGTGTAGACGATTCATCGTCCATAGGAGCGAAATGGGTACAAAGTTCATTTCTCAACGAACAGATGGACACTTGTACGGTATTACTTAGTACAGTATTAAGCGACTCCATAGCCACTTCGGGAGATACGGTTTGCCAGATAGGATACCGTGACGACAACTTATGGGGGAAAATTACCGCCTCTTTTTACGCAGAGTATGAAGTACCTTCCTATTCTTTTGATGAAAACATCCAATATGAGTTCGACTCGATCACCATACGCCTGTATTCTTCGGGCAATTACCTGGGAGATACACTAAAAACCCAACGCATTCATCTGCATGAACTGACAAAGAATATAGAACTGGACGATAGAGGGTACCTATACAACACTACTACTGCCTATTACAACGAAACTCCACTGGCATCTTTCGACTTTCGTCCTACTCCGGGCTCACCGAGCGAAGAACTGGAAATACGATTGCCGGATGCATGGGGAGAAGAATGGTTCAACTTGATGCTGAATGATGGCCGATGGGTACAATCTCAGGATTTCTTCCATGATTATTTCAAGGGAATTGCTTTTATACCCGATGCAAATGACGCTTGTATCAGCGGATTTCAAGTCAACGACTCCAGTATGTGCATCACGGTCTACTATCACCAGATTACGGAAACACTGAACGAAAAAACACTGGTTTTCAATACAAGCAGCACACTGACTTACAACAAAATAGAACAAGACCGCTCAAACATCCCGATAGCCAACCTGCAAAGTGGGGACGGCAATGAATACTCTTCCGGAAAAAGCGAGCATCAGGTCTACCTGCAGGGAATGACAGGTATGTATGTCACCATCGACTTCCCACATTTAAATAATCTCTGCGAAAAAGGAGAGCTTGTGACTATCGAGAGCGCAACGTTACAGTTATATCCGGTAAAAGGAACTTATGACGGCATGTACCCGTTGCCCAAAAGCCTGGCTCTCTACACCGCCAACAATGAAAATGTGACGCAAAGTGTAATCACCGACCTCACCGGGAGTTCCGTACAAAGCGGAAATCTAGTAGTCGACGAGATGTCTTATGAGGAGACTTATTACTCTTTTGACATCACCTCTTTCCTGCAAACAAACCTGGGAACTACCGGATATGATCGTCAGAAACTACAATTATTTCTTCCGGACAACTTGTTCTATACCACACTTCAAGGCGTTATTTTCGGCGACGGAGAACATACCGCCAATAAAAAGAATACCAAACTTATCATACTTTACAAAACTTATCAACAATGAAAAAGATTTTGTTTTGCCTTCTGGCATTCTATACTCCTGTCTCTATAGTTATTGCACAAAATACAACGAACTCCCCTACTTCCATGTTCGGACTGGGAGAACTTTCTACCGGGGAAGGCGGGCAATATGCCGGACTGGGCGGCACAGGCATTGCATTGCGAGGAAATAATTTCCTTAACAATGCCAATCCGGCTTCACTCACAGAGTTGACCGAACAACGCTTCCAGATCGATGCCGGTATCATGGGAGCATACCAGATTTATTCACAACGAGGAGCAAGTAACCGTTCCGTCACCGGAAATCTGAATAACCTAAGTATCGGCTGCCGGATTATGCCACGCTGGTATGGAGCAATTTTCATGGCTCCCGTCAGCAGTGTGGGATATGCCATCACGCTGGATGAAGAAGTGGCAGGCACCAATGGAGGTACTATCTCTTCTCTCTTTCAGGGTGAAGGAGGACTTTCCAAGATGGGTATCAGCACGGCTTACCTTTTCGGAAAAAGATTTTCTGTCGGCACCAATCTTTCTTATGTGACGGGGACCATCACACAAACGGAGACGCAAGGTACTGCCACAGAAGAAACCAGCTCCTACAAACATACTTTTTATGCGGATTTCGGTGTACAGTATAAATGGGCTATAGACCGCGAACGTTCTTTCGTTGCCGGTGCCGTATATGGTTACTCGCAGGATTTTAAGCAGGATAATAACTTATACGTTAGTAGCAGTTCGGGAGGAGATGATATTGAAAAAAGCCTGAAACGCTATCGCCAATGTCTTCCTCAATTCTTTGGGCTCGGAGCTTCCTACAACACTCTACGTTGGATGGCAACCATCGACTACAAATATGTGGACTGGAGCCGGATGCAATCTTCCCAATCCAATGTCAGTTTTGAGAATCAACACCGGTTATCAGTCGGTGGAAGATATACATTGGGCAATGTCTATCGTAATCCGGTCAGCATCCTATTGGGAACAGGTATTAATAATTCCTATATCGTCATTCAAAAGAAAAAGGCAACCGAATATTACGTCAGTACCGGACTTAACTTCGGATTGCGCAATAACAACGTCCTTTCTATCGGATTGAAATATAAAGGCCAGATGAAAATTCCTAACGGCATGCAAAAAGAAAACAGCCTTTCCCTGTTCCTGAATATTACTTTCTCCGAGCGAACTTACCGCGCCAAGATACAATAAAATGTCATTAAACGGAAGTCATTAAGATAGCTGTCCATTTGAAAAAAGAGAAAACTTTGTGAAACTCTGTGTTACTCTGTGGTGAAACTTTCCTATATTTGTAGCCAAAACAATTTAATATTAATTTCATAGGAATGAAAAAGACAATCCTTATTGCTGCTTTAGGCCTGTTCAGCCTAAGTGTTATGGCACAAGATGCAAAACCTGAAGAAGGTTTTGTTTTCACGACAGTGAAAGAAAATCCGATAACTTCTATCAAGAACCAAAATCGTTCGAGTACTTGCTGGAGTTTCTCAACTCTCGGATTTGTTGAATCAGAACTACTTCGTTTAGGTAAAGGTGAATACGACCTGTCTGAAATGTTTGTTGTACACAAAACGATGCAGGATCGCGGAGTAAACTATGTACGTTATCACGGTGACAGTTCTTTCTCTCCGGGTGGAAGTTTTTATGATGTAATGTATTGCATCAAGAATTATGGTATCGTTCCGCAAGAAGTGATGCCGGGTATTATGTATGGTGATACGCTGCCGGTACATAATGAGCTGGATGCTGTTGCTTCCGGTTATATCAATGCGATTGCAAAAGGTAAATTAAGCAAACTGACTCCGGTATGGAAAAACGGACTAAGTGCCATTTATGACACTTACCTAGGAGCATGTCCGGAGAAGTTCACCTACAAAGGCAAAGAATATACTCCGAAGACTTTTGCCGAATCACTGGGATTGAACTATAACGACTATGTATCACTGACTTCTTATACACACCATCCGTTCTATTCTCAATTCGCCATCGAAATTCAGGATAACTGGCGTAATGGTCTGTCTTACAACCTGCCTATCGAAGAACTGATGGCTGTTATGGACAATGCTGTAAAGAAAGGCTATACCTTTGCATGGGGTAGCGATGTCAGCGAACAAGGATTCTCACGTGACGGTATCGCCGTAATGCCAGATGCAGCCAAAGAATCTGAACTGTCCGGTTCAGACATGGCCCGTTGGACAGGATTGACTGCCGCCGACAAACGCAGAGAACTATTCACCAAACCTTTCCCTGAAAAGGATATTACCCAGGAAATGCGTCAAGTTGCTTTTGACAACTGGGAAACAACAGACGACCACGGAATGGTAATCTACGGCATCGCTAAAGACCAGAACGGAAAAGAATACTTCATGGTGAAAAACTCTTGGGGTAAATCAGGCAAATATGATGGTATCTGGTATGCTTCCAAAGCATTCGTTGCCTACAAGACAATGAATATCCTGGTGTATAAAGATGCACTTCCTAAAGAAATTGCCAAAAAACTGGGAATTAAATAATTATTTAAGAAAGGCTTAATTTCCCAATGTATTCCGTAAATTTCTCCTTATAATTATCACCGACAGGAATATAAGTATTCTTATCAAAGATAATGCGAAGACGGGAAACTTCGGTAATCTTGCGAAGATTGACAATATAAGAACGGTGGACCCGCATGAAATGCGTGGGAAGCCGTTCTTCCATTTTCTGGAGGCTGGCAAGCGTTATTACAGGCTTGTCCTCTCCTTCCACAAAGATACGCACATACTCACTCATCCCCTCAATATAGCGGATATTCTTCACATCGATGCGAACCACTCTGTAATCGCTCTTCACGAATAATGAATCTCCTTTTATCTGCGAAGCATTTCCTATTTCACCCTGTTGTTCCAACAAACGATATTCAAATTGCCTGCGGGCTTTATCCGCCGCTTTCAATAAATCCTGGAACTCAAACGGTTTCAGCAGATAATCTACGGCATCCAGTTTGAAACCCTCTACCGCATATTCAGAATAAGCAGTAGTGAAAATCACCAACGGACGGTTCACCAAAGAACGTATGAAATCCAATCCGTTCAAATCGGGCATATTAATATCCACAAAGATCAAATCAACCTCCTCTTCGGACAATATCTTCATTGCCTCGAACGCATCCTGGCATGACTTTACCAAAGACAAAAAAGGTATCTGGGATATATAATCCGACAACTGCGTCAATGCTAACGGCTCATCATCTATTGCTATACATTTCATTCTAATAAAGGTATAATAAGTAAGACATCAAATTTATGTTCCTCTTCGGTAATGGAAAGCGTATAATCATTGCCAAATAAAAGCCTCAACCGCTTACGGATATTCTCGAGTCCGATGCCATGATGCTGTTCGTCAGCCGAACCATTATTGCTGTTGGAACAACGGAATGAAAGCCGGTTGCCCTCATCCAACTGTATCAAGACATGAATAAAAGACTCGCTCCGATAACTGACTCCATGCTTAAAAGCATTTTCCACAAAAGAGACAAAAAGCAAAGGAGGAATCTGCACTTCGGGCACTTCGGCCGGAAAATCCATCTGAATAGATACTTTGTTGGTATAGCGCAAACTCATCAGGGCAATGTAATTTTTAAGAAACTGAACCTCACGTGAAAGCAAAATCGTTTTATTACTCGCTTCATAAAGCACATAACGCATCAGTTTAGAGAGTTCCACAATCGTACTTTTCGCTTTCCCCGTATCAATATCCACCAACGCATGAATATTATTGAGCGTATTCATGAAGAAATGAGGATTAATCTGATATTTCAAATACTGCAGTTCCGACTGCAAACGTTGATGTTCCAGTTCCTTCAGCATTTCTTCATCACGGAAAGATTTAAAGAAAAGTTTGATGGCGATATTGAACCCTACCATCAAAAAGGCAATGATGAAATGAATAAGATAGCGGAGCACAAAAGGAGGATAAGGAAAAGGAGTCGGTTTTGGAAATCTTCCGGGACCATTTGGATCTCCCATTCCCCTAGGACGTTGTTCGGGATTGGATTCATGCCAATGCACATCCCCTTCCTCCCTCGCCTTTTCTCTCGTCTTAATAATCTGGTCCCTCCGGTTCTCCTTCATACGGAGAGGCAACTCTCCTCGCTTGAAATCTTTGGGGAAATGATTGGCAGAAGGAAACGGAGAAAGCCAACAAATCATTCCTATTACAAAAATCAACGAAACAGTATATTGCCAGTACCTTTTCTTAAAAAGAAAATAGGGAACCAGCCCATAATTATTCAACAGGAAAAGCACGAAAAAAGGAAGGATACTCAACCATGATTCGCGGATCACCATACGGGTTTCCTCCCGTTCAAGTCCTCCACTCATGGCAAAGTATCCGCCTATCAGCGGAAGAAGAAATATTACGATCCAGATAGCTCCGTAAATACTCTGCTCCAGCACGTGTTGTTTACGCAGTCTTTTCATGCCTCATTGCTTCTGATTATCGAAACAAAGATAAAACCGAACCTGTTTTATCACAAATAGAATCGACCAAAGAACGGATTTCGACGGTAAACTGCTGTTTACCATCCCCATCCACCAGGTCCATGTCCACCGCCTCCACCACCGGGCTGGCCACCGCCGGAAGTGCTGCCGACTTGTGTCACCATCGAACTGGCAGTAAATGTTGCCGTCTGTGTGCCACCGGAATAAGTGGCTCCCGAATATAACCCGAAGAACTCGGAACCACCGGAAACCGTTCCTCCTTTTGAGATAGTATAACTACCGCCCGAGGTCAGATTCGGACTACTGAATAATACCGTCATTTGAGAATAAGCACGGGGAATCTGATAGGTCAGTACGCTGGTTCCGTCGGCCGACTGGATATTCAGTATTTCTCCGTTACTTCCCGAACCGCCATAGATCACAGTGCGTTGCGTACATACACTTGATGTAGGTGTACTTGTTCCTCCTCCAATACCCAGAACAATCCCCCCGGTAATCTTAAAGGTATTCTGATCGCAATCGAATCCGTCTTCGGGAGAAGTAGTACCCGACGATACGATCACTCCCCCCGTAATGGTCAACGTACCATTAGAGTCAATGCCGTCATTTCCGGAACTATAACAATAAATATTGCCACCATTAAGAACAATGCTGTTACTTGCATTCATACAGTCATCGTAACAAAGCGCGGCAACTGTACCCTCATTGACAGTCAACACACTTTTACTCTCGATACCCTCACTACCTTCCCCACCGGTAGCCTTCACAAGCACCGTTCCTCCATTGATTGTCAACGCACCGTTCGCTTTGATTCCTTTTGCCGACGAGTCGAGCTTGCCATACACACACTGCGTACCGGTAGTTATCACTTTCACCGTGCCGTCATTGATGGTAATCGAACCGTCACAGTTGATACCTTTACCGGCTCCACCTGTACTCTGTATGGCGATCTCCCCTCCTGTAATCAGGATATTTCCGTCACATTTAATTCCTGCACACGAACTCAAATCATTGTCTTCATAAAGTGCGGTTTGAGAAGTGAATGCAGTCAGCTTTCCTCCGGAGATGGTCAGGTTACCATCACAGGATATTCCTTTGGAGGCTGCTCCCGCCACTTGTGCCTGAATAGCACCGCCACTGATTACCACATCCAGACAAGATTTCAACCCATGCGCTTTATTGTCCGTTGTAGAGAGTTTGGCAAATCCTCCGGTCATCGTAATTCCTCCCTCTTCACACTGAATAGCATCGCCGTCAGAAGATATATTCAGTATTCCGCCGCCGATAATCACAGATTCATTAGTATGGATTCCGTCTTTTTTGGCCGAAGCTACCGTAATATTACACCCGCTACGGAAACGCACATAATCATCGCTTGTGATGGCATGTTTATAATTTCCGGTAACTGTGAGTGAACCGCCTCCACTGAAAATGAGTTGCCCCTCACTGAACAGACAGGCTTTCATATCCTCTCCATCAGTAGTTGCCGTATAAGAAGACCCATCTGTCAACACATTCGTTGTTTCATCCGCGCATACCACAAACACACGTTTGGAAGACTGGATATTAATGGCAGCACCTACCGGATTGAGTATAGACACCCCTGCCAGTGATAATTTGAATTTCTTTTCGCTATATACCTTGAACGAGCCATTCGTAGTAGTCCCGCTCAACACATATTCTACTCCGCTGACTGTAGAATTAACCACGACATGCGCCCCATTGGAAGACACTTCCACTCCTGAAACACCATTGCTTACCGCAGCAGTCGTTCCATTATAGATAATCGTCACCACAGAGGCGAATTGGGAGTTCTCTATAAAATCATCATCGGAAGTAACCGTTTCCGACATGCTTCCATACGCCGTTTTATCACTTTCATCAAAAGCGATTGTAAATCCCAATAAATCTTCCGATCCCTCGGGAATCGTCGGGTTGGGCTGACTGCTTCCTCCACCTCCCGAACCTCCGACCAATATTCCTTCCTGATCGCCGAAATCGAATGATTCCGTCGTACAGTTCACCAACAACAGCAATAAAAGCGGTATCCAAAACAACACAATCCTTTTCATAATTTCTTGTTTTATCTATTAAAACTTAAATGAATATCCTGCAGACGCTTTCAGCCAACGAAACATCTTATAGGAAACACCTGCCGAACCCGACCAGCATTCCACCGTCTGCAATCCGTCCCTTGTACGAAATTCACCTTCCAGAGAAGCATCGAAACCGGAGAATATCTTTTTCTTCACTTCCAGAAAAGTCAGACCGGAAGAGACATATGTCCTTACACGGATCTTCTCACGGATCACTCTTCCGTTTTGATGAGCCAGATACATGGCGTAATCGGGAGTGTCGAGATAGGTAGTGTGATAAGCTATATTTCGCTCCCCCTGCACCTCTTGCACACGATAACAATTACTCGCCCGTTGTAATACGTCCATCAGGGCAGAGAGCGAAACGATATACTTCGTGTCCGTACGGTTCATCAAACGGATGGTACTCATCTCTTCCAAAGAAATGGAGGAGAAAGCGGAAAGTGCGGTGGTTACATTACATGCCTCGTTCATATTCATAAGGGATTAGAGTAGCAAGTGTTACAATACTGTAACAAATGTATGACAGAGAAGCAGAAAAAGGAAAAAAAATCAATGAACGGGGGATTCTTATCGGTGAATCGACTGTATTACAGCAATAAACTGTTCTGTTCTATTCTTAAGATTCTATTATTCAACAGTGGCTATGAATCGAATCAAATAGAAAATAAAATGCATAATCTAGTGCAAGAATATGCATATCACGCCCCTTATTATGCATAAATAAAGGGTAAACAGACCGTTTTTCATTGTATGAAAACGTCCGTTCTTTAAATGCAAGGTATCCTTGGTCGGTGAGGAACGCCTCCTTGCTCACCGACCAAGCTACCGTTCATCGGTGAGGAAGGAGGCGTTGATTGAAATAAGAGTCGTTTCCAAGCTATGTCACTTCTAACTTCGTTAATTTTCAATATAACAAATAGCTATAACATCAGAAAAAAAATATTGATTTATTTCGAATCTGGTAGCAAACAAATACAAACAGCAAGGATTTACTATCAAATCACTGTCTTTTGGGAGAATCCAAAAAGACATTTAAGCTCCTATTTATTTGCTATCCTCATATAGGTTCTAATTAAAGCAAAGAAAATGTATAAAACATCCTATTTTTATGTATAACCCTATTTTAAGCAAACATAGATTTATTTCTTGTAATATTCCAGCGGATTCCTCTTCACTTTTTTACGGAAGTATTTATTGAAAGTTGTAAAGATGAATATTACATTCTAAACTTTCCGCAAGAGTCAGAAATAGAGAAGAAAAAAAATGAACGGTTTCTCACCTGTGAAAAATAGGAGGAAAACCATTTGCTTTTTTAGAGACCTCTTCATTCTCTTTTTACAGCCATTCTTAAAAGAAGAACAATCGATATTAAAAATAGAACACATTTATTTTTTCATTTTAGGTACTTTTACCGCATACGATTAAAAATAGAACATTAAAATAAAAAAACAGACCTTGACAATAAAGAATTGTTAGTCGAACTTTGCAAAGTTTTATTAAATACGCAATAAAAACAAAAAGCAAAATGAGAAACTTACGAAAACTATCTTATGTCGCTTGCGCAGTATTTTTCTTTACATCATGCGAAGAAACTTACAATGACAAGCTATTTTGGCCAGGAGAAATTAGTCAGGAATATGGCTCGTATATTAAACCATATACGCTAGACCTAACCTACAGCGGAGAGAAATTAATTGGAAAAACTGTCAGCTTCAAGACAGAAGATAGCGAAACGGGAACACTGACGCTGAATAATATAATCCCGGGAGAAAAGGAAACTCCTATCAGTCGCATCCAACTTTATGAGAATGAAAAGAAAGGATATTATACTTTCAGCGGGACCAATATCACAATGGGAGGAGCTACGGTGAAATATGAAGGAATAATAACTCCGAAAAACATGCAACTATCACTGAACGTAACAATGGCTTATGCCAACTCCATTGCAAACACATATACATTTCCTGCATACTCCCACACAACAGATGGAGAAAGTATCATCCGTAATAGCGGAGCCAGCTACGTGAATATTACTACAAAAGCAGGAGGAGAATCTCTCCAGCCGGTGATTTTACAAATACAGCAAATGGCAACTAATATATTAGATGTGATTTTTCCTTATGTATTGAAGGATATTACATTTGAGAAAAATGGAATTGTCACTGCCAGCTATACTACGAGCCCTGTAGACATGAATGAAATTATGGAAGTTGCCAATTCGGGCAAAACTGACGCTGAATTCAAAAGTCTGATCAACAAACGCACTTATGAGTCATCTCCCAAAGGATTGGCCTACTGGAATCAAACAGGCAACAAAGCATTTGTCGTACAACTAAATATCCCTGCCATTGTGTCTCTCATAGCACAAAACAACGGAAAGCAAATTGACTATCAGCTTATCGCAGGAATCAGTGAAGCACTTCTAAAATCTGACCCGGCACGTTTAAAATTAACGTTAAGTGCCATCAATATGATTTTAAACAATGAAATAATCACCTATATTCTTCAATTGGATGATGATACTTTTGCAACTCTGCTCACATGGATGAAAGACGGAATACCAATGGGCATCAACTCAACAAAAGAACATACTTATATCTATTTCAACAAAGAAACTCTCATGCCGTTCATCAGCATCATCGGTAGTTTGCTGGAAACAAATTTAATTGAAGTTGCAGCCCTTTTCGATAAAATGGAAATCGGTATTGACCTCACAGCTAAGAAATAATTCATTTTAATTATCTAATATAAAAAAACAATGAAAAAAATATCTATCCTATTAATAAGCTGCCTTGCCGTAGCGTCTGCATTTTTAACTTCTTGTGATAATGATCACTACGGACCAGAGCCTATAGATGTAACAGCCAATTATTCAAATAAACTATCAAACCCCAATCCGAATCTAATTCTTACCTATAATGGTGAAACAATGATCGGAAAATCAGTAGACTTTAGCACTGTAACAGGAGAAACCGCTATTATTAACTTATATGATATTTTACCAGGAGAAAAAGAAGTAAAAATTATGTCTATCCCCCTTTCTGGAGATGGGCAAGGATATTCTTTTTCAGGAAATAGTATGGGAAATGAGACTTTAAGCTCTTTTAGATACGAAGGACGCGTAATAAAAGGACAGTTAACATTAAATATATCCAATATCAAAATGGGCAATGCAGAATTATGGGCAAATACTTATAAACTACCCACAGTTATTAATGGCATCAAAACGATTGTAGTTGGAGACATGTGGGGAGAAGAATATACATGGCAAGATGTTGACGGACAAGTACTAAATGCATCATGCTATTTTTATGCAGACATAGAAGCTTCAGAAAGTGGAGCCACAACTCAAACATGGGGTAGTGCCATTCAAAACATATTAAGTTATATTTTGCCACAAGTTCTACAAGAAATTACTTTAGGAGCGGACGGGAATGTAACGGCTTCTTATTCAAATGAACCATTGACAGGAGTAGACATGGATATCATTTTTGGATTTCTAGAAAATCCATTAACACAGGATATGATTACTCCTAACATTGTTAACCGTAATTATATTCCATCTCCAAAAGGATTTGCTAATTGGTTCCAAAAAGACGGTAAGTTAATATTAAAATTAAACTTAGCTAATATTATTGCCTCAATATCCAGCGGCAATCAATATATGGATGTCAATATAACCAATGCTATCATTGAAGCTATATCCCAAATGGATGCTATGAAAGTGAAAGAATTGCTAACCACGCTCAATCAAAGTCTAAAAAATGAAACACTTGGATTCCTGCTCAATGTCAATGACACTTCTTTCAAAGCTATTTTCAATTGGTTAACTACCGGAATCCCGATGCAAGTTATTTCAAAAGATGGACATACTTTTATTTACTTAGACAAAGAAGGTTTTACTCCCATAGCCAAATTACTACCAGATCTTAGTCCGCTAATAGTCAGTCTGCTTCCAGAAGATATGCAATCACTGGGAGGAATCATCTCTATATTTTTGAACGGTATATCAGACGCTTTTCTATCACCTGAAAAAATAGAATTTGGTTTGGAAATTGTTCCAAATAAATAAAACAAAAAACAATGAAGAAATTATATATCCTAACAATCCTGTTATGCCTTACCGGTTTCGGAAGCATCTTTGCCCAAACCCTGAAAGGACATATATATGATGCCAAGACCAATGAGCCATTGGTCGGAGCCACCGTCACCTACAAACTTCATGGTAATCAGGGAGTAGTATCTAACATTAACGGAGAATATGAAATCAAACTTCCCGAAGGTGGAGTTGACCTTGTATTCAGCTATGTTGGCTATGATGATGTCTTGATGCCCATCGTTATCAACAAGCGTGAAGTAGTCACCAAAGACGTTTACATGAAAGAAAGCACCAAGCTGCTGGAAGAAGTCGTAGTCAGTGCCGGACGCTTTGAACAGAAGTTGAGTGATGTCACTGTCTCCATGGACGTTGTTAAATCCGGAGATATTGCCCGTCAGGCACCCACGGATATTTCTTCCACTCTCCGCACACTTCCCGGTGTAGACATTGTAGACAAACAACCTTCTATGCGCGGAGGTAGCGGATGGACTTACGGAGTAGGTGCACGCAGCCAAATTCTTGTGGACGGAATGAGCACACTGAATCCGAAAACAGGAGAAATCAACTGGAACACTGTTCCTTTAGAGAACGTAGAACAGGTGGAAGTGATTAAAGGAGCATCTTCCGTACTATATGGCTCATCAGCTTTGAATGGTATTATCAATATCCGTACCGCACGTCCGGGACTGACACCGAAAACACGATTCAGCGCCTATATCGGTGTATATGGTGATGCGGAAAACGACGAATACCAATGGAGCGACAAGAGTTTCTGGAAAGATGATAAATATTCTGTTAAACCGATCCTGCGCGGAAGTCTTCTTAGCGGTATACGGAATCCTATTTACGAAGGATTCGACCTCTCCCATTCCCGCCGTATCGGTAATTTCGATGTCAGCGGAGGAATCAATCTTTTCACTGATGAAGGATACCGCCAACAGGGATACAACAAACGTTTCCGTATGGGAGGGAGCCTCACTTATCATCAGCCCGATATGGGAATGAAACTGTTGAACTATGGTTTCAATGTCGATTTCCTTTCCAATCAATACGGCGACTTCTTCATCTGGCGTTCACCAACGGAAGTGTACAAACCGTCTCCTTTCACCAACATGGGACGTGAAGAGAATAATTTCCATATCGATCCGTTCATCAACTATGTGAATCCGGAAAACGGTACGTCACATAAGATTAAAGGACGTTTCTATTACAGCGCCGACAATATCGTACGCCCTACCCAAGGAACTTCCATCACTGATATTCTGGGAAATATGGGAACTGATGCCAAAACGATACAGAATATAGCCGGTGGCGATTACAGTTCACTTTATCCTGCATTGGTAGGTATAGGTTCCGGACTTGTCAACGGCAACCTGGAAGATGCCATGAACGGAGTGTTCACCTCATTAGGCAATATTTTCCCGAATGCGACGACTGCCGATTATTGCGATCTGATCTCTTGGGTAATGGACAACGGAGTGCCGAGTGACTTAGGGGGACTTACGAACGGACAGTTACCGAGTGATCTGATTCCGTGGTTATCAAATGTTATCAATCCGTCACGAAACACTCCAAAAACACAGACTGATAAGAACTTCGATTACTACCTCGACTACCAGTTCAATAAGAAATGGGAAGGCGGTGCACAAATCACTACCGGAGTAACCCTGGAACATATCCGCTATGACTCCGCTGTAATGGATGAGGTATACAAAAGTGATAATATAGCTGCTTTCTTCCAATACGATCAGCGCTTCTGGGATCGTTTGAGTGTATCTGCCGGTGTACGTGCCGAATATTATCGGGTGAATAATCATCACCGTGAAGCCGAAACTAAAATCTTCGGAACCAAAGTTCCGTTCCGTCCTGTCTTCCGTGCAGGGTTAAATTATCAGTTGGCTGATTACAGTTTTATCCGTGCCAGCTTCGGACAGGGTTACCGTAATCCGTCTATCAATGAAAAATACCTGCGCAAGGATATTGGTGGAGTTGGCGTTTATCCTAATCTGGACATCAAACCGGAGAAAGGATTTAATGCGGAATTAGGAATTAAGCAAGGATATAAAGTTGGTAATTTCCAGGGTTTTGTGGATGTTGCAGGATTCTATACACAATATAAAGACATGGTTGAATTCCAGTTCGGGCTGTTCAACAATGCCAATTACACGATGATTAATAGCATAGGCGATGCATTCCAGATGCTGACAGATGGCAAAGGGTTCGGTATCGGAGCCCAGTTCCACAATGTATCGAAAGCCCAGATTTACGGAGTAGAAATCTCAACGAACGGCGTGTATAATTTCAATAAGAACACGAAATTGTTCTATAACTTGGGATATGTATACACGGAGCCACGCGATGCTGACTATCAGGAACGTAATGCAGTAGAGGGGCTTTATACCGATCCTCTTCAGATGAAAGAGAAATCGAACACAGGTAAGTACCTTAAATATCGCCCGAAGCACAGTTTTAAAGCTACGGTAGATTTCCAGTGGAAACGTATCAATGTCGGTGCCAATGTAGCATGGAAGAGCAAAGTTCTGGCAGTTGACTATCTGATGTTGGACGAACGCGAGAAACAGCAGAAAGACCTGATGGATTATGTACGTGGCATCCTTTTCGGTTATTCAAAAGGAGAGACACTGGCTACTTACTGGAAAAAACATAATACGGACTATGCCACTGTTGACGTGCGCTTCGGAGTAAAAGCCACAAAAGAAGTAGCTTTCCAGTTTATGGTGAATAACCTGTTGAATAAAGAATACAGCAACCGCCCAATGGCAGTTGCCGCTCCACGTACTTTCGTACTGAAAATGGACGTCACTTTCTAACTAACTTTCAAGATTCACAATTACTTAAGAAACGGCTGCTCAATGCAGCCGTTTTCTTTTTTCTCCTCATTTGTCATCATTTATCTATATATTGCGTATCTTTACCCCCCGAAAACGAGAAGAAATAACCGATAAAATGAAAAAACAAATCCTACTTATTGCCATCCTGTTTTGTACGGCCTTTGCACAGGCACAAGAAGTTTTTGTAACTGCTGATTTTGTAAGCAGTTATATCTGGCGCGGTATGGATAGCGGCAATGCAAGTGTACAGCCTTCACTCGGCCTCAACTGGAAAGGACTGACCGTTTACGCATGGGGTTCTACCGAATTTCGCGAAAAGAACAATGAAATAGATTTATCACTAGAGTACGAATACAAAAACCTGACTCTTTACGCCAATAACTATTTTACCCAGACAGAAGAGGAACCTTTTAAATACTTCAATTACAGTTCGCACTCTACCGGGCACACTTTCGAGGTAGGAGCCGGCTATATGCTTAGCGAAAAGTTCCCATTGTCAGTAAGCTGGTACACGACCTTTGCCGGAAACGATTACCGGGAAAACGGGAAACGTGCCTGGTCCAGTTACTGCGAGTTGAGTTACCCGTTCAGCGTGAAGGATGTAAATATGAATATCGAAGCTGGTTTCACTCCTTGGGAAAGTATGTACTCCGACAAATTCAATGTAGTCAATATCGGATTATCTGCAACAAAAGATATTAAAATAACATCCAACTTCTCTTTACCCATCTTCGGAAAGCTAATAGCCAACCCTTATGAAGAGCAACTTTATTTTGTAGTTGGAATTACATTGTAGATGATTCTTACATTCAATTATTAACTAATAAACACCCCCATGAAAAAACACTTTCTTATCTTCGCAACAGGTCTTTTTCTACTAAGTGCCTGTAATTCGGTAAAAGCACCGGAAGCTATCTTACCCATTCCCGAAGCCAAACAGGTGGAATGGCAAAAAATGGAAACGTATGCATTTGTACACTTCGGACTTAACACATTCAACGACCGTGAATGGGGATATGGAGACTCCGATCCTAAAACATTCAACCCTACCCGTCTGGACTGTGAGCAATGGGTACAGACATTTGTCAAATCCGGCATGAAAGGAGTGATCCTGACAGCGAAACATCACGATGGATTCTGTCTGTGGCCTACGCAACTGACAGAGTACTGTATCCGCAACACTCCGTACAAAGACGGAAAAGGAGACATTGTCCGCGAACTGTCGGATGCCTGCAAAAAGTATGGCATTAAATTCGCAGTCTATCTCTCGCCCTGGGACAGGCATCAGGCCAATTATGGTTCTCCCGAATATGTAGAATACTTCTATAAACAACTCAACGAACTGCTGAGCAACTACGGTGACGTATTTGAAATCTGGTTTGATGGTGCCAACGGTGGAGACGGCTGGTATGGCGGAGCAAAAGACAGCCGTACAATCGACCGCAAGACTTATTATAACTATCCGCGAGCTTACAAGATGATTGATGAGTTACAGCCACAAGCTGTTATCTTCTCGGATGGAGGTCCGGGCTGTCGTTGGGTAGGCAACGAACACGGATTTGCCGGAGCTACTAACTGGTCTTTTCTTCGTGCAGGAGAAGTTTATCCGGGCTATCCCAAGTATCGTGAACTGCAATATGGTCATGCCGATGGTAACCTATGGGTAGCTGCCGAGTGTGATGTTTCCATCCGTCCGGGATGGTTTTATCATCCGGAAGAAGACGACCGTGTGAAAACAGTAGACGAACTGACTGATTTATATTACCGCAGCGTAGGACATAACGCAACGCTATTATTAAACTTCCCGGTAGACCGTGACGGATTGATTCACCCTACTGACTCTGCCAATGCCGTAAACTTCCACCAGAATGTACAAAAACAACTGGCACACAATCTGCTGGCGGGACTCTCTCCCAAAGCATCGGACGAACGTGGAAGAACATTCTCCGCCAAAGCTGTGACCGACGGTGATTATGATACTTATTGGGCTACCAATGATGATGTCACTTCAGCCACTATCGAATTCGATTTACCTCAGGCAGAAAAGATCAACCGTATGATGTTGCAGGAATATATTCCTCTCGGACAACGTGTCAAATCATTCGTTGTAGAATATAACCAGGCAGGCGAATGGCTCCCAGTAAAGCTCAATGAGGAGACTACCACTATCGGATATAAACGGCTCCTTCGTTTCGAAACAATCACTACGGATAAGATTCGTGTCCGCTTCACGGATTCACGGGCTTGTCTCTGTATTAATAACATTGAAGCATATTATGCAGGAGAGACTTCGGATACATACACAGCGAAAGCTGCAGAACTGAAAAGTTACCCGTTCACTCTTGTTGGAGTAGATGTAGAGGAAGCACAGAAAGGCATGGATAAAAACGACCAGACCACCTGTTTCATCAATGGAAATACACTATTGATTGACTTGGGAGAAGAACGCACGATTACCTCATTCCACTATCTCCCCGACCAAAGTGAATATAATAAAGGGTTGATCGCAGCCTACGAAATATCTGTAGGTACGGACAGTAATGCGGTCAACCAGGTAGTAGCCAAAGATGAATTTTCCAATATAAAGAGCAATCCGATTTTGCAATCGGTTTACTTTACTCCGGTCAAGGCTCGCTACATTCAGTTGAAAGCAACACGGATGATACATGACGGTGAACCGATGGGGTTAGCTGAAATTGGGATACAATAATAGATGATATGGTACAAAAAACAGGAATTATTGTGCAGAAGAAAAACTATACTCTCCGTACCTGGCAAACCGAAGATGTAGCATCATTAGCCCAATATCTCAATAACAAGAATATTTGGGATAACTGTCGTGACGGTCTCCCCTATCCTTATAGTCAGGAAGATGCTAACGTTTTTCTCTCTATGGTACAAGCGAAAGAAAACATTCAAGATTTCTGCATTGAGGTAAACGGAGAAGCAGTTGGAAGTATCGGTTTTGTACCCGCTACGGATGTAGAACGTTTTAGTACAGAAGTAGGCTACTGGATTGGAGAACCTTTCTGGAACCAGGGAATCGTTACTGACGCCCTGAAAGAAGCCATCAACTATTATTTCGAACACACTGATAAGGTACGTGTATTCGCAGTCGTATTTGAGCATAACTCCCCATCCATGCGGGTATTAGAGAAAGTGGGATTCACGAAAGTAGGAATTATGCAAAAGGCTATTTTCAAGAATGATAATTTCACGAATGCACATTATTACGAACTTATCAAATAATCCGGAATTCATCAACAGTCTGCCGGACAATCCGGCAGACTGCCCATAAACGCTTTGTCAACCCTGAATTAAATCTATAAAAACCCTCCTCTTTTGCTCAAAAATCTTAAACCTGTGCATTTTTTACTCGGATTTCTTGTCAGAACCAAGCGTTTGAGTAAATTTGCACGCTGATAGTTAACCGGATAGTTTGGATAGCAAGATATTACTACTTGACTACTGGCTGCTAACTTGTAGAAATACTAATACTAAAATTTATAGCATGAGTTTGAAAATTGTTGTATTGGCAAAACAAGTTCCTGACACACGTAATGTTGGGAAAGATGCCATGAAAGCCGACGGGACGATTAACCGCGCGGCACTTCCCGCTATCTTCAACCCCGAAGACCTGAATGCTCTCGAGCAAGCTCTTCGACTGAAAGATGCTCATCCAGGCTCTACCGTAACCATCCTGACCATGGGACCGGGACGGGCAGCCGACATTATTCGTGAAGGACTTTTCCGTGGCGCAGATAACGGTTACTTGCTGACCGACCGTGCTTTCGCTGGTGCAGATACACTGGCTACGTCTTACGCATTGGCTACTGCCATCCGCAAAATCGGTGATTGCGACGTTATCATTGGTGGTCGTCAGGCTATCGACGGTGACACGGCGCAAGTAGGTCCGCAGGTAGCAGAGAAGCTAGGATTGACGCAAATCACATACGCAGAAGAAATTCTGGAAGTGGGCGATGGTAAAATCAAGGTGAAACGTCATATCGACGGTGGTGTAGAAACTGTAGAGGGTCCGCTGCCTATCGTGATTACCGTAAACGGTTCTGCCGCTCCTTGCCGTCCGCGCAATGCGAAACTGGTTCAGAAATACAAACACGCCAAAACAGTTACCGAAAAACAACAAGGTAACCTTGATTATACCGATTTGTATGACAAGCGTGATTATTTGAATCTGGTAGAATGGAGTGTAGCCGACGTAAACGGTGACCTTGCACAATGCGGTCTGTCCGGTTCGCCGACAAAAGTGAAAGCCATCCAGAACATCGTGTTCCAGGCTAAAGAGAGCAAAACCATCAGCGGCAGCGACCGTGACGTGGAAGACCTGATTGTTGAACTATTAGCTAACCACACCATCGGATAATCATGAATAACTTATTTGTATATTGCGAAATAGAAGAAGGTAACGTTGCAGACGTTAGCCTCGAACTTCTGACCAAAGGTCGTTCGTTAGCCAACCAGTTGAACTGTCAGCTCGAAGCTGTAGTTGCCGGAAGCGGCCTCAAAGATATTGAAAAACAAATCCTTCCTTACGGAGTAGATAAACTTCACGTTTTCGACGGTGAAGGCCTTTACCCTTATACATCACTTCCTCACACAGCTATCCTGGTGAACCTCTTCAAAGAAGAGCAACCGCAAATCTGTTTGATGGGTGCTACCGTTATCGGTCGTGACCTCGGTCCGCGCGTTTCTTCTGCTCTGACCAGCGGATTGACTGCCGACTGTACTTCACTTGAAATCGGTGACCACGAAGACAAAAAAGAAGGT
This sequence comes from Bacteroides sp. D2, assembly GCF_025147085.1. Taxonomy (NCBI): domain Bacteria; kingdom Pseudomonadati; phylum Bacteroidota; class Bacteroidia; order Bacteroidales; family Bacteroidaceae; genus Bacteroides; species Bacteroides sp. D2. The sequence goes on from NZ_CP102261.1 coordinate 6,553,104, forward strand.
AAGACTTATAAGAACCTGTTATATCAAATCCGTCCGGCATTCGGTGGTAACATCGTTGCTACGATTGTGAACCCGGAACACCGCCCGCAGATGGCAACCGTTCGCGAAGGTGTGATGAAGAAAGAAATCCTCTCTCCGACTTATCAGGGAGAAGTAATCCGTCACGACGTGAAAAAGTATGTAGCCGACACGGACTATGTAGTGAAAGTCATCGAACGCCATGTAGAAAAGGCAAAGAACAACCTGAAAGGTTCTCCGATCATCATAGCCGGTGGTTACGGTGTAGGTTCGAAAGAAAACTTCAACCTATTGTTCGACCTCGCTAAAGAACTTCACGCAGAAGTAGGTGCCAGCCGTGCTGCTGTTGACGCTGGTTTCGCAGACCATGATCGTCAGATCGGTCAGACTGGTGTTACGGTTCGTCCAAAACTCTACATCGCTTGCGGTATCTCCGGACAGATTCAGCATATCGCCGGTATGCAGGAAAGTGGTATCATCATCTCCATTAACAACGATCCGGATGCTCCGATCAATACGATTGCCGATTACGTAATCAACGGAAGTATCGAAGAAGTTGTGCCGAAGATGATTAAGTATTATAAACAAAATAGCAAGTAAGGAAAGATGGCTAATTATTATACAGACATACCGGAACTCAAGTTTCACTTGAACAATCCGATGATGAAACGTATTTGCGAACTCAAAGAACGCAATTACAGAGATAAAGATGAATTCGACTACGCTCCGCTGGACTTCGAAGATGCTGTAGACTCTTACGACAAAGTATTGGAGATTACAGGAGAAATCACAGGAGAAATCATTGCTGCTAACGCAGAAGGTGTAGACGAAGAAGGTCCTCACTGTGCTAACGGTCGCGTAGAATATGCTTCCGGAACCAAACAGAACCTGGACGCTATGGTGAAAGCCGGCCTGAACGGTATGACCATGCCACGCAGATTCGGCGGTTTGAACTTCCCGATCACTCCGTACACCATGTGTGCAGAAATCGTGGCTGCTGCCGACGCCGGTTTCGGAAATATCTGGTCTTTGCAGGACTGTATTGAAACACTGTACGAATTCGGTAACGCTGACCAACACAGCCGTTTCATTCCTCGCGTATGCCAAGGTGAAACGATGTCTATGGACTTGACCGAACCGGATGCAGGTTCCGACTTACAGGCAGTTATGCTGAAAGCAACTTATAGCGAAAAAGACGGTTGCTGGTTGCTGAACGGTGTAAAACGTTTTATTACAAACGGTGATGCTAATCTTCACTTGGTATTGGCTCGTTCGGAAGAAGGTACAAGAGACGGTCGTGGTCTTTCTATGTTCATCTATGACAAGAATGAGGGTGGTGTGAACGTACGTCGTATCGAAAACAAACTCGGTATCCACGGTTCTCCTACTTGCGAACTGGTGTACAAGAATGCAAAAGCTGAACTTTGCGGTGACCGCAAACTCGGTTTGATTAAATACGTTATGGCTTTAATGAACGGTGCCCGTCTGGGTATTGCTGCGCAGTCTGTAGGATTGAGCCAAGCTGCTTACAATGAGGGATTGGCTTATGCTAAAGACCGTAAGCAATTCGGTAAAGCAATCATCGAATTCCCGGCAGTATACGATATGCTAGCTATCATGAAAGGTAAGTTGGATGCCGGACGTGCTTTGCTGTATCAAACAGCTCGCTACGTAGACATTTACAAAGCATTGGATGATATTTCCCGCGAACGTAAACTGACTCCGGAAGAACGTCAGGAACAGAAAAAATACGCCAAACTAGCAGACAGCTTTACTCCGCTGGCTAAGGGTATGAACTCTGAATATGCTAACCAGAACGCTTATGACTGTATCCAGATTCACGGTGGTTCAGGATTCATGATGGAATATGCTTGCCAACGCATCTATCGCGACGCACGTATCACCAGCATCTACGAAGGAACTACCCAGTTGCAGACTGTAGCCGCTATCCGTTACGTGACTAATGGTTCTTACATCGCTACTATCCGCGAGTTTGAGGCCATTCCTTGTTCACCGGAAATGGAACCGCTGATGTCTCGCCTGAAGAAGATGGCTGACAAATTTGAAGCAAGTACCAACGCTGTGAAAGAAGTACAGGATCAGGAATTGCTTGACTTCACCGCTCGCAAACTGGTGGAAATGGCTGCTGATATTATCATGTGTCACTTACTAATTCAAGATGCCAGCAAGTCTTCTGAACTGTTCTCCAAATCTGCACACGTATATTTGAACTATGCAGAAGCGGAAGTAGAAAAGCATACAAATTTCATCGAAAACTTCGACAAAGAAGATTTGGCGTTCTACAAAAAGTAACAAATAATCGACTAAATCTGATAAAAGCATCCTTTCTTACGAAATGGATGCTTTTTTTATTTGTCATATTCTATTATTTTCCATTATTATTCTATACATTTGTCAGTGAGATAAGTAATTTTTTAATTGATGAATGTAGATAGAGATAGAAATATGGCACTCAAACCTTCATATAATGACAAACTGTATTTGCCAGGTTTATCAAACACGGAAATCCTTATATTGGCTCTCGAAGCCTCTCAAAAACTTGAGTGGAATATCGAGGAAGTAACTCCGGAAGGAATCCGGTTTGAAGTCCCGTTCAGTATACGCTCCCATGGAGAGGCAATAACCTTTACCATAGAAAAGGGAAGTGACGGGGAAGTATCCGTTCGCAGTCAGTCTTCTTCCGTACAATTTGTTGATTATGGAAAGAACAGAAAAAATATCCAGAAGTTACGGGAAACAATGGAAGAAATAAAAGCCTCACTCACTCCGGAAGAACTAGCCCAAAGGGCCAAAGATTTCGAAGAAGAGTTCAACCGCCCGCTCACAGAAGAAGAAAAAGCCTACATAGAGGAAGAAAAGAAGAGGAACTCTTTCCTGTCTTTCTTCATTCCCCGCAAAGGATTTATAGCAACTCCCATCCTGATAGACATCAATATTCTTGTATTCATTGTAATGATTGCTTCCGGAGTGGGTATTATGTCTCCTTCCACTCTGTCACTACTGAAATGGGGAGCCGACTTCGGACCGCTGACTCTGACCGGTGACTGGTGGCGCACAGTGACTTGCAACTTCATACATATCGGAGCTTTCCATCTCCTGATGAACATGTATGCTTTCATGTATGTAGGACTTCTGTTGGAAGAACTGATAGGAGGACGCCGTATGTTCGTTTCATACCTGCTAACCGGATTATGTTCGGCTGCATTCAGCCTGTATATGCACGGTGAGACAATCAGCACCGGAGCTTCCGGATCTATCTTCGGACTTTACGGTATATTCCTTGCATTCCTCCTCTTTCATCGCATCGCCAAAGAACAACGAAAGGCATTGTTAACCAGCATCCTCATTTTTGTGGGGTATAATCTGGTTTACGGGATGAAAGCCGGCATTGATAATGCCGCCCATATTGGCGGGTTGTTAAGCGGGTTTGTTCTGGGAATTATATACGTGGTCGGCTACAAGTTCGAGAAACCCGATGCACAGCGGACTGTCTCCATCATCGGGGAGCTTGGTATATTCTGTATATTCCTGTTCAGCTTCATGATCCTGTGCAAAAACGTTCCTCCTCTTTACCCGGAGATACGCAATGAATGGGAAAGCGGCATTGTGGAAGCCTATCTGAATGGTGAACTGGAAGAGGAAAACGAGAACAGTAATCATTCCGCTGTGAATGCTACGGACAATCTTTCCAGCAGGAAAGTTCCGGCATATACGCCTGTCGGCAATGACGATACGTGGCTATCTTATTATGATGCAGCCACCAAATTCAGTTGCCAGTATCCTACCAACTGGATAAAAATAGCAGGAGCAAAAGGAATTATTGACGGTGCGGAACCTCCATTACTCATGCTGGTCAACGGAGGGAATCAATTAACGATTACCGCCCTCACCTACGACACGCAGAAGGAGTTTGAACACATGAAAGAGTTATCACTCACTCTCCCAAGAAATGCACAAGGGGAACCGTCAGAAGATTACCAACTAAGCAATGTCAACATCAACGGACTCCCCATGACAAAGATCACGAATCCCCTGCACATCGGGGCTCCTGATGAACCGGGAGAGGATGTAAAACAAATAGCGTTGCATTACTTTCAAGAGAGCAAGAAACGATCTTTTGCTATTGTCATGCTTGTCTATGACGAAGAAGCTGAAACCGATCTGAATGCCATTACATCAAGTATCCAGATCACCCAATAAAGAGAATATGAGAGTATATATCCAAATCAAACAGTTAGGAAAGCGAAAGTGCAGTATCGAAAAGATTCCTATCGATTTTCCTGTTCCGCCTGTCAATGTACAGGGGTTGATCGAAGCCATCGTCAGTTGGCAAGTCTGCGAATACAATGAACGCTTGCAACAGAGCGAAGTGCTGAAATACCTCACACAGGAAGAAGTGGAAAATAAAACAGCTTCCGGCAAAGTAGGGTTTGCAGTAAACTATAATGGCAAACCTGCCGCAGAAGTCGAAGCCATCACCAATGCTTTGCAATCCTATGAGGACGGAATTTTCCGTATCTTCATGGATGATACGGAAACCGGAGACCTATCCTCTCCCATCCAACTTAAAGAAGAATCTACCTTAACCTTCATCCGGCTCGCTATGCTGTCGGGAAGATTATGGTAATCATTATCCTATAAAACACATTTAAAACGAAAAGAATCATGAGACTGATTTACAATGACGCATTAAATAAACGGATTGCTCCGTACCTGGAAAGGTTAACGAAAAAGAGAACCAGTTTAGACAAAGAGACAATGGCACTGTTGGATGTATTTATGCAATACTTCAACATGGATACCCGGTATGGTGCATACAGCGATAAATTAGAGCCTTGCATCATCTATATTATCCAAGAAGAGAAGATTAAAAGCGTTGCCAATCTTTTCGATGGTAAATTGAACAAGCTACTCCGCTATCTATTGGGAGACGAGTACGCCCACCTGTTCCACACCTATCTGAAGCTCAAAGCACGGTGCCCGTACACTCACGGATACTCGCGCCGGTCACAACGGTCGGCAAATCCTCTTCTGCATATCGGCCACGTTATAGATGCACTGACCCAGTTTCTGAAACTGCGCGCCACCGGATTTACGGTTCAAGCCATACTGAACGGAGGAAACACTCCGGAAGAAATAGAAGCATACAAGGATTCGATGAACTGCCAAAACTGGATGGCCGCCCAAATAGCAGAAGGCAACCAGACTGTCATTGAATACCTCAACAATGTGCTGACCAGTGAGAATAACGCCAACCGCCTCAACCAGGGACATCTCCAGGCTATCGCAGTAAGTGGATACCGCCCCTTGCTGGAACTGGAAGGGAAGTTACTTCTGGCAGCCAAGTTACAGGAGGGTCTCCGCCAAGCTATCGTGGAAACGATGGACGAAGGTTGTCCCGAAAGTTATCTCCATCTTTTCTCGGTCATCTGCGACAACGGCCTGCAACGATTTGCTTCCGTGAAACGCGGTATTGCAGTCAGTACGGGTATCGGAGAACAAGACAGCAGCGAACGTATCACCAATAAATATGTAGAACTGATCCATCGTTTTCTGAACGACCGGAAACAAGCACACAGTGCTCTTCAAAGCAAAGATACAGTCGAACTCTATCTGGCTTTATGGAGCATCGGATTCTATAATACGGAAGAGATTCAGACGCTCGTACCGGAAATTATCAAGAAAGGTGCTAAATACCAGGTACAGACATTACTTTATTTCTTACGCTGTACGCAATACTCCGGCATGAACCACCGCATCAGTAAAAATGCCTTTGAAAGATGGTATAAGGAACCGTCGGTGGTGGCGGCTATCTTACCGTTGTATCTGTCCGGTCTCTATCTTAGCCGGTATGGAGGGCACAAAGACGCCCCGTCACTCCACGACTATTTTGATAGCAAAGAAGAGGCGGTCCGCCATTATGAATATCTGAAGCAAATCTATCAGTCCATCTCTGCCAAAGAGATTTATTCTCCTTATGTATTCCCTTGGGAAAGCACAGAACTCACCCGTTCGGAAATCGTTCTCAAAATGGCATATATCACCTGGATGACTAATAATTCTGCATTGAAAGACGATCTTTGCAGCTATCTGCCCTCTCTGGATACTTATATGCGGGCAGGCTATATCGGTGTTGTATTAGCTCCACCGACCAGTCCGCTACAGGAAGAATATGTACTGCAATCACTGGGAGACCGTTCGCAAGATGTGCGTGAAGAAGCATATAAAGCATTGTCCGAGATGACCTTATCGCCCGAACAAAACCAGAAAGTAGAAGAGTTACTGCGCTTCAAATACAGCGAAATGCGTATCCATGCTATCAATCTGCTGATGAAACAGCCCAAAGAACAGCTAGCCGACAGCATCCGCCGCTTGCTAACAGACAAGGTTGCCGAACGCCGCCTGGCAGGATTGGACATGATGAAGACCATACACAATGTAGAATTCCTGCAAGATATCTATCAGGAATTGATCCCGACAGTTAAAGAGATTCAGAAGCCGAACCCGAAAGAAAAAGTATTGATAGAATCTCTGATTGGCGATGGAACAGAAGAGAGCGTCACACAACATTATACCAAAGATAACGGTTTCGGTCTGTACGATCCGTCTCTTGAAGTCAGTCTGCCGGAAATTACCCAGGACAAAGGATTCAACGTTAAAAAAGCATTCGAATTCATCTGCTTTGGAAGGGCCAAACTCGTTTTCAAAAAACTAAGCAAATACATCGAAACCTACAAGAATGAAGAATTCAAAAATGGTTACGGAGAAGCACGTCTGGTAGGTAACAGTGTCCTGATAAACTGGAGCAACTACGGAGGATTGAGCGGACTCGGATTCCCGGAATTGTGGAAAGCCTTCTACGAAGAAGAAATAGGAAGCTACGACAAATTGCTGATGATGAGTTTCATGCTTGCATCGACAGGTACCGCTAAAGACGAAGACGACTCCGACGAGGAAGATGAAGAAGACATCAAGGCAGACCAGAAATCAAGTAATACTTTTGAGCCGCTTGTCAACCGGATGTATGCCGGCATCACTTACCGCGGATTGCAAAAAGACCTCCGCAAGATGCCGTACTATGAACAGATGAGTGACATCATCGAAGCACTGGCATACGAATACAAAGATGAAGCCGTCTATCAACGACTGGCCGTCAATATGCTGCTCCAACTATTGCCTTTGCTAAATACCAAAAACATCTTCCGCCAGTACACCAGTAAGCATGCATGGCTTCGGGACAAACTGGAATACGGAGAAAAACAGGTCGTTTATCCGATACATAACAACAAATTCGTGAACTTCTGGCTCGAGATGCCTCAAAAGCCCATGAATGATGATCTCTTTATCCGCTATTTCACAGTGCGCTATCAGCTTTATAAGCTCACCAACTACATGGAGCACACCCCCGAACTAGAGGAAACAGACTCTTATCTCCATGCCACAGACTTCGCCCGTGCCTGGATGCTGGGAATCATCCCGACAGAGGAAGTATACCGTGAAATGATGGGACGCACCAGCTCTCCCAGCCAGATCAAAGCAATCACCATGGTATTGAACGACAACGTTCGTTTCAACAAGGAAAAAGAAAGATACGCCGATATCAAAAACATCGACTTCTCCCTCTTCCGTTCCCTCGCCCAAAAGGTGGTAGACCGGATTCTTGAAATCGAATTAAAACGTGGAGACTCAGAGACACAAGTCACCTCCCTTGCAGAAGAACTAAGCTACGTCTATGGAGCCGAAACATTTATCCGTATTCTGCAAGCATTTGGCAAAGATACTTTCATACGTGACAGTTACAACTGGGGCAGCACCAAACGGGGTGTATTGAGCAGTCTGCTCCATGCTTGTCATCCCCTGCCTACGGACACCAGCGAGAATCTGAAGAAACTGGCGAAGCAAGCCGAAATCAGCGACGAGCGACTGGTAGAAGCCGCCATGTTCGCCCCACAATGGATTGAACTGACCGAAAAGGCAATAGGCTGGAAAGGACTGACAAGTGCAGCCTATTATTTCCACGCCCACACCAACGAAACGTGTGACGACAAGAAGAAAGCGATTATCGCCCGCTACACCCCCATCGACGTAGATGACCTGCGGGAAGGTGCTTTTGACATCGACTGGTTCAAAGATGCATTTAAGACAATTGGCAAGCAACGCTTCGAAGTGGTCTACAATGCCGCCAAATATATTTCATGCAGCAACAGCCATACCCGTGCCCGTAAGTTTGCCGATGCTACCAACGGTGCAGTGAAGGCGGCAGATATAAAGAAAGAAATAATAGCCAAGCGCAACAAAGACTTATTGATGAGCTACGGCCTCATCCCATTGGGACGGAAGCCGGATAAAGAACTGCTGGATCGTTATCAATACCTGCAAAAGTTCCTGAAAGAGAGCAAGGAATTCGGTGCTCAAAGACAGGAAAGCGAAAAGAAAGCGGTAAACATCGCCCTGCAAAACCTGGCACGCAACTCCGGTTACGGAGACGTTACCCGCCTGACCTGGAGCATGGAAACCGAACTGATTAAAGAACTTCTTCCCTACCTGTCCCCCAAAGAGATAGACGGCGTAGAAGTGTATGTACAAATCAACGAGGAAGGCAAATCGGAGATTAAGCAAATCAAAGACGGCAAAGAGCTCAACAGCATGCCTGCCAAGCTGAAAAAGCATCCGTATATAGAAGAACTGAAAGCGGTACACAAAAAGCTGAAAGACCAGTACACCCGTTCGCGCATCATGCTGGAACAGGCGATGGAAGACTGCACCCATTTTGAAGAAAACGAATTGCGCAAGCTGATGCAGAATCCTGTTATCTGGCCATTACTGAAACATCTCGTCTTCATCTGCAACGGACAGACGGGCTTCTACACCGATGGATTGCTGATTACAGTGAATGCCGTTTGCCTCCCGTTAAAACCGAAAGACGAGTTACGCATCGCGCACCCCACAGACCTGTATACAAGCGGAGACTGGCATGCTTATCAAAAATTCCTGTTCGATAAATCAATCCGCCAACCTTTCAAACAGGTATTCCGCGAACTTTACGTTCCGACTCCGGAAGAAATAGAAGCCACTCAATCCCGCCGCTATGCCGGCAATCAGATTCAACCGCAGAAAACGGTTGCCGTACTGAAAGGGCGCCGTTGGGTAGCCGATTATGAAGACGGCCTTCAAAAGATATATTACAAAGAGAATATCATCGCCACCATCTATGCCATGGCAGACTGGTTCTCTCCTGCCGATATCGAAGCTCCGACATTGGAATATGTCTGCTTCCATAGCCGCAAAGACTACAAGTTGATGAAAATCTCGGAGATTCCTCCTGTCATCTTCTCCGAAGTAATGAGAGACGTAGACCTGGCAGTAAGCGTAGCCCATGCCGGAAGCGTTGACCCGGAAACCAGCCACTCTACCATCGAGATGCGCAGCGTACTGGTGGAACTGACGATGCCGTTGTTTCATTTCAAGAACGTGACAATAAAAGGAAGTTTTGCTCACATCGAAGGTAAACTGGGTAAGTACAATATTCATCTGGGCAGCGGTGTGATCCATCAGGAAGGTGGTGCACAGATAGCCGTTCTTCCGGTACATTCGCAAAATCGCGGACGCCTGTTCCTGCCTTTCGTAGATGAAGATCCGAAGACTGCCGAGATACTGACTAAGATTATCTTCTTTGCAGAAGACGATAAGATAAAAGATCCGAGCATCCTGAACCAAATCAAATAGTAAAGAGATGGCAGAAAATTTAATCATCCACACAGGAAGCAAGGAAGAAAAGTATCGGGAGTTACTTCCGCAACTGCATGCTTTGGTAAGTACGGAAGCAGATCTCATTGCCAATCTTGCCAACATGGCAGCAGCCTTAAAGCAGACTTTCGGTTTCTTCTGGGTAGGCTTTTACCTTGTGAAAGAGGAAGAACTCGTACTGGGTCCGTTTCAAGGCCCCATTGCCTGCACTCGCATCCGCTTTGGCAGAGGAGTTTGCGGAACCGCTTGGAAAGAAGCCCGTACACTGATTGTTCCTGATGTAGAGCAGTTTCCCGGACACATAGCCTGTAGTTCGGACTCGAAATCGGAAATAGTAGTACCGATCCTCAAGCAGGGGAAAGTTGTCGGGGTGCTGGATATCGACAGTGATACATTGGATAGCTTCGACACTATCGACGCACGCTATCTGGAAGAGATTTGCACGTATATTGTATTATAAAATAACGGCATAAACATCCTGAAAAAACGGAGGCTCTGATTGAATGAATCAGAGCCTCTGTTCGAATCAAACAGAGGCTCTATTTTTTTACCAGTCCATATCTTCTATTTCCCGTTCCCGGTACAGCAAAAGTTGTTTGCGAAGCGAACGCATTTCGTGCCTCATATCTTCCATCCTTTCCAGCAAATGATGAATGGCATCGATACCTTCCATGTTGATGGATAAGTCATAGTACATTCTGCTATAACGTTCCACGTTCGGGAGTTCCGACAAAAGCAGATAATGTTCACCGCCTTCGGTATGCACGTTAATCAAACCGCCCTCTTCCAACATTTCGATGAATGAAGGCTCAATATGACATTTGTGACAGTATTCACTGACAATTATTAATTCGGTCTGCATAGTACTCATTCATTTTAGTTCATACTCTGTAATTGACGGAACAACTCTTTCTGTTTGTCGGTCAAGTTCGTAGGAATCTTGACAGAATAGGTCACAATCAAGTCACCGAATTGTCCTTCCTTCTTATAAACCGGGAATCCTTTACCTTTCAGACGGACTTTCGTACCGTTCTGCGTTTCCGGTTTTATCTTCAGTTTCACTTTACCGTCCAGCGTGTCGACTACTTTCTCGCCTCCCAATACGGCAGAGTAAAGATCTACCTCCACATCTATGTACAGATCGTCGCCCAGGCGTTTGAACACCGGGTCTTCGGCTATAACGAACGTAATGTACAAGTCCCCCGCAGGTCCTCCGTTGACACCTTCGGCTCCGTAGCCTTTCAGTTTAATAACCTGTCCGTCGGCTACACCGGCAGGGATAGTGATACGTACCTGTTTACCATTTACAGTCAATATCTGCTTATGCGTTTGAGCAGCATCACGAAGGGAAAGATGAAGTTCGGCATTAAAGTCCTGTCCGCGGAATCCCGCAGAACCTTGTCCTCTTCCTCCCCGATGTCCGAACATTGATTCGAAGAAATCGGAAAATCCACTAGCGTTGCCACCGGAAAATCCTTCTCCATCGGAACTATACCAATAGGTTCCGTTACCGTCGGAGAAACCCTGACCCGCACCGCCGAATCCGCCGAAACCTCCTGCACCGCCAAAGCCTCCGGCTTGTTGCTGTGCACGTTTCTGCGCTTCGAATTCATCGGCATGCTTCCAATGTTCTCCGTACTCATCATACTTTTTACGTTTCTCGGGGTCACTCAGTACTTCATTGGCTTCGTTGATTTCCTGAAATTTATCCTTTGCACTAGGGTCATTAGGATTCAAATCAGGGTGATATTTCCGGGCCAACTTACGAAAAGCCTTTTTGATATCATCCTGAGAAGCACTTTTGTCTACTCCAAGAATCTTGTAATAATCTATATAGGCCATGTTTTATGAATTTAATCGTTCATACATCATACGGCAAATAACACGCCAATCCCATTTTTGGATGCAAAAATTAACAAGGATTAATACCTAATACTTAATACTTGATATTCCTCTTTTCCAGCATCTGGAAGTCTTGCTTCTTCATGCCCAAATCATCCAACGGACGGGGATCATTGTGATCGTTCAGATAAACCCTCGGTTTCAGGACGTAGTGCGAAGCCGTCACAGCCTGCGAATCATCCCGGTAAGGAGTTTCTATTCCGCCTAAAGACAGCATGGTCGGGAAGAAAGAGCTGCTGGAAGAAACATTCTTATCCTTATTTTCAATAGCGGTATTCCAACGTTCGGGATACGTTTCGCGGTAGTCATCGGACATCCAAATCAGGAATGGCACATGAAGCTGATAATAAGAAGGTACGGGAGAAGCATGGAGGAACAGATGACGGGAATCGTCGAAAATGTCCTCTCCATGATCGGAAGTGTAGAGCATGGCGGCATCTACCTGCTGTTTTTCCAACATACGGATAAGTCGTGACAGAAAATCATCCGTGTAACGAATAGAGTTGTCATAGGCATTCACCAGGTTATCCCGGTATTTTCTCTCTGCTTCCATCGGATAATCGGGCGTAAAGAAAGCATCTTCCGACGGGTAACGTTCGCGATAGTTAAAGTGGGAACCGTAGGTGTGAAGTACGATGAATTGTTTCGTTGCACCTTTCGCCAGTTCCTCCTCCACCAATTTCAGAAGTTCGTCGTCAGAAGGATTATAGGTAGAACTGACCGAATCTTCTTTTATAAAATCATACGTATCGGCTTCCATTCCGAAGAAGTCGATAAATGAATGATTGTAACGTTGGTTGGAGAAAAAAGCCGTCCGGAATCCTGCCTCTTTGAAAGCGGTGATGATTCCTTTTTGATGGTAGATAGAGTCGTAGTTGCAGGCAGTAGCATCCGACATCAGCATGGGGACACTTTTATGTGTCGTATTCGACTCTGTCAACACTTTTGGGAAAGCAATCAGCCCCGTTTGCCGGGATAAGAGCGGGTTCGTTTCACGTTCGTAACCATACAATTGCCAGTTTAGGGCACGAGAGGTTTCTCCTATGACCATTACATATACTTCCCGTTTTCCCTCCGGATGAGTAGGCCGGGCATGGAAAGTAAAGTCTTTGGATGTACGGTGGTAATCCTGTGTCAGAGCTGTTCTTTGAAAGGCAAGACCTACGTTGTAGCATACGTTTAGCGGGTATAAATCAGATTTCAACTCATATCCCGAATCCTGCACATAGGCTCCGACAAGACTAAGGAGGGAGATTCCAAAGACCAGGAAGGCTCTCTTCCGTTCCCTGCGAATGAACTCTACCGTAAGTTTCCGTTTACGTATAATTGAAATCGTCCCTAATATCAGGGCAGGTACATAGAGTATGATTACAGCAATAATGGCAGGTGTGAGATTATCGAGCAGTTCCAATGCCTCACTCGAATTGGTGGTGACCAGATTCAAAAACATATCGACAGCGATAATGGACTGGCCGAATAAATAAAGCAACACGATCTGAAAGGCTCCGAAGAACAGGAACAGGAATAAAATCCACAGCATCTTGCCGCAATTCCTCGACAAAGTCATCAACAGGTAATAGCAACCGAAAGGTAACAACACATTGGCGACTTTTGCCATAAATGGTAAAGGTTCTGTAAAACAGAGTACCATATTAGGTACTATCAAGATAAACAGGAACAGATAAAACAGATGTTCCTGATTTTCCAACCAATTCTTTATATTTTTAAAAAGCTTCATTGATGTTAAAAATAAATCCGGTCTGGTGTTTGCCAAACCCTAAATCCAAACGTACATTTACTCTCTTCTTAAATTCCCAACGATACCCGAAGCCATAATTAGGCAGAATGTGTTTCGGGGTGAACTCGGAAAGTCGTGGAAAAATCGTTCCCGCTCCTACCCATACAGCTACTCCATTCCGTTTCCAGACGTGTTGCCGGAGTTCTATTTGCGCGTCCATTACTCCCTTGTCCCGATAGCGTCCTTCGTAATATCCGCGCATGGAGTAAGAACTTCCCAACGTTGCCATCAATCCCCAAGGGGTATCGCCATAGGTAAGCAATGTGTGGAATTGCCCTGCCAGCACTCCACCTTTCCATACCGGCTGATAATAACTGGTAGTCAGTTCTGTACTGCTAAACGCATATTTATTGCCGAGAAAAGCCGGACTGAACCGCTGGTCTATCCGCAAATAATAGCCATGATATGCATTTGTCAGGAAATCACGTGAATCGTAAAGGAGGGAAAGTCCCAGGCTGGTATTAGTGGTTCGCGCGGCCATTCCTTCCCATAGTTCCGGTTTCTCAAAGTTCCGTCCGTCGATATAATCGAATACGGCCATCGGGCCGATGTAGAAGTTCTTTGCCAGCCGAAACATAAAATCGACTTTCACCTGTGCCTGAAAACGTTTATAATCGCTTTCGTTATCAGAGTTCGCTCCATTGTCATATCCCCGTCCCCAATACAGACTGGGAAAAGAATAGAAATAGAGATTGTAATTCAAGCGGTATTTATCTTTTGGAAACAGATGATTTCCGCGGACTCCCAACAGATAGAAGCCGACAGTCGACACATCTCCGTAAAGAGAGACATTGGAGGGAGGAAGAAGCGTATCAATCCGATCGGTTCGATATAGTCCGGCTGCCACCAGTCCGAGTCCGAACTTGGTGTCACTGGAATAATGTGGGCCGCCTATCACACTGAAATCAAACTTTTTATTCTTTTTTTCCTTATTGGCGTCATTGAAGTAATCAAGAAACTTTTTAAAGAAACTGCGCTTTGCCGGAATGGGATCTTCCATGGTTGCAGATATAGAATCCTCCGGCAGTTCAATTTTAGTAGAATGCAGCTGTGCGCCCAACGGGGTTTGTGTCAACAACAAAAGCGCGAATATGATTAGCCTGTTCTGTCTAGTATTCATAATCATAAGAAGTAGAAAACTTTGCGGACAAAGTTAGTTTCAAACTTCCTATAAAAACAGATATTCAGGCGCTTTTGTTGTTCCGGATTTCCTTTTTAACGTTTTAAAAGTCTTATAAACTCGTCTACATCCTCCTCTGTGGTATCAAAAGAAGTCACCAGACGGATTTCATTCTTCTCTTCGTTCCAAAAATAAAAGAAGTAAGACTCCAGCATCCGGTCGATAACCGGGCGGGGCATGGTGAGGAATAACTGGTTACTTTCGGCTCTTTGAGTGAAAGTTACTTCGGGCAGTTTCTTCAATTCAGCGTAAAGTTTGGTAGCCATTGCATTGGCATGGTTGGCATTCTTCAGCCAGAGGTCGTCTGTGAGGTATGCCGTAAACTGGCAAGAGAGGTAACGCATCTTCGACGCTAGTTGGGCGGATTGTTTACGGATGAAGCGGGCTTCCGATTGCAAGTCTTTATTAAATACAATCACGCACTCTCCCATCATCAGTCCGTTCTTCGTTCCGCCAAAACTAAGAATATCGACTCCGCAGTCTACTGTCAGTTCTTTTAAGGAAAGATTCAAAGCGGCACAGGCGTTGGCTATTCTGGCTCCGTCCATGTGTACATACATACCATTCAGATGGGCAAAGTCAGTCAGACGTTTTAACTCTTCGGGAGTATAGATGGTGCCAAGTTCGGTACATTGGGAAATATAGAGAGCTCTGGGTTGCGAATGGTGCTGATCGCCGAAACCATGCAGATAGGGTTGCATCAATTCCGGGGTAAGCTTACCGTCGGGAGTAGCAATCGGACGAATCTGACAACCTGTCATTTTCACAGGAGAGCCGCATTCATCTACATAGATATGAGCCGTTTCCGCACAAAAGATAGAATGATACGGACGGGTCATCAGCTGCAATGCTACCACGTTGCTACCTGTTCCGTTAAATACAAACAAGGGGACACAGTTGGGCGTAAAGGTTTCCTTTATTTTCGCTACGGCTTCTTCTGTCCATTTATCATCGCCATATCCTAAAGAATGGTCTATATTAGCCCGGTTCAATGCTTCCATTACCAACGGATGCACACCGGAATTATTGTCGGAGGCAAAACTTCTCATTGTTTCTTACATTTTAATTCGTGATGCAAAGTAACAGAATTATTTCCGGAAATCCATTGAAAGGAAGATACATAAAGCAGAAAAAGGATAAAAAACAAGAATCTCCGAAGTGCTGACTGGGCTGTCATCCCTCCGGAGATTCTTCTGTTCTCGTTAAAGTGCCAAACTCTTTCAGCCAATATAAACATTCACACAGAGATAAACATAGAGTTCTTCATCGCACTGATCGAACTCTATTTTGCTCTCTCTTGACAACCACCCCAAAGCGGCACCCAGCTCTTTATCTTTCAGCCCGGATTTTCTCTTCAAAAGTCCATAGCTCCACTTCTCATTATTGCTAAGCAGTTGCCAAACCTTACCGGCATTCACACCGATTTCATTTCTGTTCATTTTTCTAGAGTAATTAAGAGGTTTAATACATTAGGTTAAGATTTCGCCTATAAAGATAACAAAAGGATATTGCAATTGTTTATACATCTTTACTAAAAAGTTGTTACAGAATTAATTTTAACATAAAAGCGGTGATGTGTCCCGACACAAAGGCGTTATTAGCATATGTTAAATTAGAACTTTTCTTTGCAGCCATCTGTTATTACATAAAAATCAATCCTAAACCAATTACAGCTATGGCAAAAAAAATAGCAGAACAGTTGATAGATACTCTGGTAAAATCCGGAGTTGAACGCATCTACGCCGTAACAGGCGACAGTCTGAATGAAGTAAACGAAGCAGTCAGAAAAAACGATCAAATAAAATGGATACATGTGCGCCACGAAGAAACAGGGGCGTATGCCGCTGCGGCAGAAGCACAACTGACCGGTCGCCCGGGATGCTGCGCGGGAAGTAGCGGGCCGGGACATGTTCATCTGATTAACGGCTTGTATGACGCACACCGATCCGGCGCACCGGTAATCGCCATCGCCTCTACAATTCCTACCGGAGAGTTTGGTACGGAATATTTTCAGGAGACGAATACCATCAAACTTTTTAACGATTGCAGTTATTATAATGAAGTAGCCACTACTCCCACACAATTTCCACGTATGCTCCAGTCGGCCATACAAACGGCTGTCACCCGCAAAGGGGTGTCCGTTATCGGGCTTCCGGGTGACTTGGCAAAGGCTTCTGCCGTTGCTGTCGACTCGTCGGTTATCAACTATCCTGCCCCACCGGAAGTTTGTCCGTCGGAAGAAGATCTGGCTCAATTAGCTGACATGTTAAACAAACATACGCGTATCACTCTTTTCTGCGGCATCGGTTGCCGAGGAGCTCACGAGGAAGTGATTGCTCTTTCCGAGAAGCTGAACGCTCCGGTGGTATATACTTTCAAAGGAAAGATGGAGGTGCAATATGAAAATCCGTATGAAGTGGGTATGACCGGATTGCTGGGAATGCCGTCGGGCTATTACAGTATGCATGAAGCCGAAGTGCTTCTCATGCTCGGCACAGACTTTCCTTATTCCGCTTTCCTGCCGGATGACATCAAGATAGCACAGATTGATATAAAGCCCGAACGTCTGGGACGTCGTGCAAAGGTGGATATCGGACTTTGCGGTGATGTTAAACTGAGCATCCAAAGTCTATTGCGTATGCTGAATCCGAAGACAGATGATTCGTTCCTGTTGAAACAACTCAAAAGATATGAAGGAGTAAAGAAGGATCTGGCTGCTTACACGGAAGATAAAGGCGATGTAAATAAGATTCATCCCGAATATGTGATGTCCGAAATAGACAAACTAAGTTCGGACGATGCTGTGTTCACAGTAGATACGGGAATGACTTGTGTGTGGGGAGCACGTTATCTGCAAGCGACAGGCAAACGCCACATGCTGGGTTCTTTCAATCATGGTTCTATGGCAAATGCTTTGCCGCAAGCCATCGGTGCCGCACTAGCTTATCCGGATCGCCAGGTAGTGGCGCTTTGCGGAGATGGTGGCTTGTCTATGACTTTAGGAGACTTGGAAACCGTTGTACAATATAAGTTACCAATTAAAATTATCGTATTCAACAACCGTTCATTGGGAATGGTGAAGTTGGAAATGGAAGTGGACGGATTGCCGGACTGGCAGACAAATATGTTGAATCCAGACTTTGCTCAAGTGGCCGAAGCAATGGGAATGACCGGATTTAATGTCAGTGATCCGGAAGAAGTGTTGACTACCTTACTGAATGCATTCGAACTGGATGGTCCGGTACTTGTTAATATCATGACTGATCCGAATGCACTGGCCATGCCTCCCAAAATTGAATTCGGTCAAATGGTGGGCTTTGCACAATCAATGTATAAGTTGTTAATCAACGGTCGTTCACAAGAAGTAATTGATACGATCAATTCTAACTTTAAGCATATACGGGAGGTATTTTAAGTTATTCTATTTTGAATATTTTCATAACCTCTCTCAAGGTATGACCTACTATTATTGTCAATTTCAATAAGGTAAGTCATACCTTTTTATAGTCTATCTTGAGGTGATAATCATTTTATTTTCTTATGTTTGTAATCATCAAAAAGCAAAAACACATGGAAAAGACCGACTCTTCGCCTTTATCCCGACAAGCGCTGTACGCAGATAAAAAGCAATGGAATCAATTCCTTTCTATTTTTTTATTGGCAGTGGGCGTTGGTTTTACAGTGGCAGGAATTATCTTCTTCTTTGCCTACAACTGGGAGGAATTACCCAAATTTGCAAAGTTAGGAATAGTAGAAGTGTTATTAGTAGCTTCTGTCCTGCTCGCTACATTCACGCATTGGAATAAGCTCGTCAAACAAATTCTCCTGACCGGAGCTACATTCCTGATAGGCACGCTTTTCGCTGTCTTCGGACAAATCTACCAAACGGGAGCCGATGCTTACGATCTTTTCCTGGGATGGACTCTCTTCACTATTCTCTGGGCGGTTGCTATCCGTTTCGCTCCGTTATGGCTGACGTTCATCGGATTACTTTGTACTACGATATGGTTGTACAATATACAGATTGCCAGTGCCAACTCCTGGGAAATGACTTTGCTGGCCAATGCAGTAACCTGGATATGTGCCTTAACAACGATCATCACGGAATGGATGAGTGTAAAAGGTCACTTGGACAGAAACAATCGCTGGTTTGTCAGTCTTCTTTCACTGGCTACTATTATACATACCAGTTTTCTGTTAATGATGGCAATCTGCGAAGAAAATGCCATATTGTCTGTTCCTCTCATAAGCACCCTCCTTTTATTCTCTGCGGGACTTTGGTATGGATGGAAAGTAAAAAGCCTGTTCTATCTGGCTATCATTCCGTTTGCTGCATTAATGATTCTATTGACTACATTCATATCACAAAGCGGTCTTAGGGATGTTCAGATATTCTTCTACGGAGGGGTTATTGTCATCACCGGAACAACTTTACTCATTTACATCATTCTTCATCTAAAAAAGCAATGGTATGACACAGAAGCATAGCCTCACCATTCAAGCCGTATCTATTATCGGAGGAATCCTGACGGCTATTTTCTTTCTGGGATTTCTGGCACTTGCCAGAATCCTCCGCTCCGATATTTCCTGCCTGATTGTAGGAAGTATATTAATTCTCACTACCCTAACAATCAGCCGCATGGTGATCCGGTCTTTTCTGGATGCAATGAACATCACTTTATACATAGCCGGGTGTGTATTGATTGGTTTTGGTATAAATGCCAGCATTAATATCCTCTTCACCACACTTATGGGAATCAGTATTCTCACATTCTTGTTATCAAGAGGGTTTATCCTCCCCTTTCTTTCAGTCATTCTGTTTAATATATCTTTCTTCGGAGAAGCCGCCCATGTCTTTTCTTCGTTTTATCCCTTGCAAATAGCTGTAGTTCCTATCCTTGCACTATTTCTATTTGCCAACATCTTTGAAACTAAGTTGTTTGAATGTATAGGAACAAAGAATTACTTTTCCAAATACAAACCATTTCATTTCGGATTATTCGTATCCGGTATCGTCTCACTGGGAGGATTATCAATCAATTACATGATATCAGAAACAAATAGTTGGCTTGTGTCCTGCATACTGTCTGTTTGTATATGGATCGGTATTCTTATAATGGTTCAACGAATCATGCAGGTCATGAAAGTGGATCATCCGGTGAACCAGATTGGTATCTATATTCTTTGTATTGTTATCTGTCTGCCTACCGTGTTTGCTCCTTATTTATCCGGCAGTTTGTTGCTGATTCTAATATGTTTCCATTATGGCTACAAAGCGGAGTGTGCTGCCTCGCTTCTTCTTTTTATCTATGCCGTTTCCAAATACTATTATGATCTGAATTTAAGCCTGCTCACCAAATCCATGACACTTTTCTTCATCGGAATTGCATGTATTACAGCCTGGTATTTCTTCACTCAAAAAAGAACAAGACATGAAAAAGTATAGCCGAATATTGATTATTGCAAACCTGATACTGCTACTGGGATATTTCAACTGGTCGGTTTATAAAAAAGAGCAAACTTTGAAAGACGGACAGTTGATTTTGTTACAGCTAGCTCCCGTCGATCCCCGCTCTCTTATGCAAGGAGACTATATGAGGCTTAGCTACAAAGAAGCTTCATCAGATCTGCTAGACCAACAAACTGCCATACGCGGTTATGCCATACTTCAAATTGACAGTAATCAAGTAGGAAAAATAGTGCGGCTGCAAAACGCTTTAGAGCCTGTAAACGACAATGAGCTAGTCATCAAATATAAAATAGTACGTCACCGGATCTTCCTCGGTGCCGAGTCTTTCTTCTTTGAAGAGGGACAAGATACTCTTTATCAAAAAGCCGTATATGGCGGGCTGAAAGTGGATGGTAAAGGCCAAAGCCTGCTCGTAGGACTGTATGACGAGAACTTCCATTATATTCAATCCGATAAATAAATAATAATGAAAAAGCCCGTACTTTCGCAAGCCCGGGCTTTCTATATTCTCAAAACATCTCCTTAATCTATAGGGAAATAAGGGACTAGCAAATTGGTTTCTAGTGCAAATAAGGAGATGTTATGAAATAAAAAAAAGGGATACCTGTGGGAAATAAGGGAGGTATCCCTTTCTATAAGAAGAACAGAATTGGAAGGATTGACTTTCACAAGCCAAATCCTTCACTCTGTTTCTTCTCGGCGTATTCTTCACACAAGGTGAAGAAGGGTTTTATTATTCTGAATTTGGAGTAGTTTCAACTGTAATACAATCCTTTGCTTATATAAAGCATTAAGAGGTTTGAAGCAACTCTCCAATTTTTCTTCTTATTCTGCCGGAATAGTTACTGTAATTGTATTCTTTCCTTCATAATTCTTAATTGTACCCCACTTAGATGTAGCTTTTACTTCTACAGTATAAGTTACAGCTTCGTAGAAATGGTGAGATTTACCTTCTGCTGTAAAGGTCACCTTTCCTGTAGAAGCATCAAGAGACAGATAAGTTGACGCAGCTGCTTCTCTAAATGCAAAAGTAGGAGCTACCAGACCATAGATATTAAGAGGATTAGTAACCGAACTTGCAAATCCATTGCTTCCTGTTCCTGCTACCACAGCACCATCCTTCCACATAGTCTTGCCTGCTAAATCATTCCAAGCAAAGCCTGTTGAAACATTATATTCTACTGACTTGTCAGATAAAGAAAGAGTCGTTGCAGTCGGAGCAACCCAAGTTCCACTAATATCTTTCACTTCAACAATACCTTCAATCGTATCCTCTACTTTACCATTATAGCTAGCTTTAATAGTAAACTTAACTACAGCAGGTACAGTTTTACCGCCAACAGTCATTTTACCAGTATAGAGGTCTTTGTCAAACGTAAACTTAGCTTCGTTTTCATCATAGTTAACACCAGCAATACTATTTTCTGTAATATTAGTAGTGATTACAAAAGTCCCCCCCTTAGCCAAAACAGCAGTCTTAACAGCATCAAAGTTGGAGAATATAGTAGTAAGCTTAAATTCGGAAGTAATAGCAGTAGCCGCTGTCTCTGAATCTTTTGTCGGAGTAAAACCTGTACGTTTTTGATCTGAAGACCACATTTCCGATACTCTAGCCAATTTAGCCAAAGTGATAGGCTTAATTTTGACTGGAACATTTACAACAAGCGTATAGCCATCTCCTTCGAACTTAGCTGTTGCGGTATAATCACCAGCAGCTGTATTTTTAGGAATGATTAAAGTCAAAGCATTATTTGCACCATTTTCTAAGCGTATACCTGTTGTAGGAATAAGTTCAACCAAACTCAAACTTTCATAAGCTGATGGGCGGATATTCACAGCCGGGTCATTATAAATGTCAGCAACATTTAAATCTTTTCTCTCCTCTGCAGCAGCTGTAGTTTCATTAGTCCAGTCACGTTCTTCTAAAGCATACGTATGTGTAAGTTCATCAATAGTACGTGTTACTTTTACAGTTCCTAACTTTTTAGGATTATTAGAACTAGTTTCCAAATAGAAACCTGGTGCCGTTACTTTAGCCATAACATCAGCAGTTTTATCCAAAGAAGCAATCAGACCGGAGGTTTTTAGACTAACGCTACCTGCAGTAGAAACTTCAAATAGATTCGCATCTGTTCCAGTCAAACTATAAGTCGTCGCAAAGATATTCTCTACATTCAGTTCTTCTAATGTTTTTGTAAATGCTGTGCTTCCACTTGCAGTTGTGGTATATGAAACTGTCAAAGTTCCAACTCCTGAATAATCAACCGGTTGGGGAGCATCATAGATAATCTCGCCCGCTTTCTCTGTTACTACCTCATAATAGGCAGTCTTCAGATAATAACTAGACTGTATCACCGCAATATAATCAGAATTGACATTTGTCGGAGTCAATTCTTCTTTACCTTCCGCATCTTTTGTGCTTACAATATTCAAAGATATTGCATGACTCTTTTCGCTTGAAGTAGTTAATGATACCGTAAGAACACCAGCTTCACAATTCTTCACTTCTACGGCAAACGGTTCAGCAGCACGAGTCCAGTTACGTTCTTCAGCATTTAACTTGATTTCGTAGTTTTTATTGAAATCCTCCAATGTCATAGCAGCAGAAGCCGGAGAAATACGGAATTGCAATTCTTTTGCATCTGCACTCTTCGCTGCAACAACATAAGAAGATGAGGTTGAAGTTTTCTTAGCATACAAAGTATAGAAATCTACGCTACGATCTATGCTTGTAGGAATATATACTACACTCTGAATCATACCTTTAATAGCAACACCCAGTTTTGCAAGGTCATCTTCTAACGTATCTATACGGCTATTTACAGTCGTCAGTTCTGCTGAAACAATCGCCTTGACTTTTTCACTGAATTCTGCGCTTGCATAAAGACCGGAAAGAGTCGTTTTAAGAGATTTCACCTCTGCAATAACGGCTTCTACACTCTCGAAACCATTTTCTACCGCTTTATCTTCCAATGCTGTTTGATAGTCTTCCAGCGCAGTCAGTTTAGCAAGGATACCAGTTTTATCAGCATTAATAGCAGCATACAATTCTTTAATAACATCTGCTACAGTTGCATCCTCTCCGGCAAGAGCAGCAACTTCCTTCATACTGCCAAAGTCTGCAAGAACCTTTGTTTGAATAGCATCATTTATTGCAGCGGCAATCTCCCCATCTTCTCCCAAAGCTGTGGCAATTTCATCACTGATAAGTCCTGACAGTTTTGCAGATTCAACGTAGTTCTTCAGCTCTTCTTTTGTAGCGAAATTGACTTTTAAACCATCCAATTCCTCTTTAAGGGCTTCCAGCTTTACAATTCTTGCTGTCAAACCATCAATATCAGACTTTTGAAGTTTCTTCAGTGCTTCTAAATCATTCTTAGCTGTTGCCAAGTCTTTTGTCAGCTGGTCGACCGTTGCCTTATCAGCAGTCTTTGACAATTTGTCCTCCAAATCAGTAATTTTCAGACCCAAATCTTTAATTTGAGAATCCTTATTCTCCAATTTTGTCTTTAAATCAGCCAACTGACTTTCCAAAGCACTTTTAGCCACATTAATGGCAGTTTGCATGTCTCCCACGCTTACAGGATTGTTTGACTTGATCTGGTCAATTTGTTCCTGTACACTTTTTATGTCATCATCATAGTCCTTACAACCTACATAGGTGACAGTAGAAAGCGCCAACGCCCCGAAGAACATCACTTTTACAAATTTTCTTTTCATAACTACTTAAAAATTACATTAATAATATATTATTAAACACTAAGTTTCAATAATAGCACAACCCGTTACTCTGTAGGTAACAGAGAAACCTTTGTGCCTGCTCTTCTGGAGTAGTCGATACTGAAAAATGATACCAAATGTGATGAATTTTTTTTACCCCTGCTTCTGAAAGGCAGTAGAGGGGAAGGAAATCTTTTGCAAAATTTAGAAGTTAACAAAGCCCTAATACAAAGAATCCGCGTGTTTTATTTGTCCTAGTTCTACTTTTGAATGCTTTATTAGAAAAAATGTGTGATTTCGTTTGGTTGTTTTAAGAAATATGCTCATATTTGCACCGATATTCATTCCCGTTACCTACAGAGTAACAGAATAATTTTCAAGCACTTACACCTGTCACTGAACGCTTTACAAAATCGAGAACTTGCTTATTTGCTTCATCAATTTTCTTATTCCTGAAAGGCTTCAGATAAGTTTCAGTGACGGTGATAGACGAATGTCCCATCGCTTCGGAAATAATACCCGGATGGATTTCACAATAATAAGCCGTCGTAGCCCAGGTATGACGGGCAGTGTATGAACTAAGTTTATCTCCCAATCCGAGCAATTCACCCAATAACATCAGCTGTTGGTTAAAACTACGTAATGCAAGCTGATATTCGCGATAGGCTTCTTTAGTTCCTTCCCGACTTCTCAACAATGGAAATAAATAAGGAGAAGAAGAATCACGATTCATGTATTTCTTTACCAAAGCCATTGCTTCCGGAGTCAATGTCACCGACAATGGTCGCCCGGTTTTACGTCTGCGATACGTTATTACATTACCGCGCAAATCACTCTTACGCAAATAAGCAAGATCGACAAACGGCATACCACGAAGCGAAAACATCAGGATGAATAGCTCCTGCGCCTGATATACCGCTAATGGTACACCCGATGCACGAGATAATTTAGTAAACACCTTCTTCATATCGTCATCACCCAACGCACGTTTATGGTCAGCCCGCGTTCCGGTATAAACAGAACGAAATAAATGAGGAACATAAGGAGCCTTCTGAAGATCGACCGCACGATTGTAAACCGCACGAAAGGTCCGTAAATAGGTGGAAACGGTGTTCCAACTACATCCACGACTGCGAAGATATACTTCGAACCCTTTCAACCACTCCGAAGTCACCTCACTAAAAACAAAATCATTTTTCCCACGATAAGCAATGATGGCATTCAGACTACTACGATAGACATGTGCAGTCCCAAAGTTTCCCTCCATCTGTAACCCAGTGGCTACCTGCTTCATAAATGCTAGTACTTTCAACATCTCATAATTTATTAATAATTTAGACGATAAATATACGAGTATTATCCCATCAATGGAAATACCCCGCATGAACAAACAAAGGAAATAGCTAAGATGTTCCAAAGACAAAAGAGCACGAAAAGCCCGGACTTTCACAAGCCCGGGCTTTCTATACTCTCAAAACATCTCCTTAATCTATAGGGAAATAAGGGACTAGCAAATTGGTTCTAGTGCAAATAAGAAGATGTAATGAGACAAAAAAAAGGGATACCTGTGGGAAATAAGGGAGGTATCCCTTCCAAGAGACAAACATTTGAGAAAACATACTTTCACAAGCATAATTTTCAGTCTATCTCTTAGCATATTTCTTTTTAAAGGATTTATTATCCTATATTACAACTTGTAAAGAGAAGGCATCTTAAGTCTAAGAAGAATTAGGATGCCCTCAATTACAAATCCTTTAATCCTGATTACTTATTTACTTTTACGTAGATTGATACAGATTTAGTTCTGCCCCACTTATCAAGAATATTAACATTTACTTTACAAGTAGGAGGAGTTAGGATTACGGCACCCTCCTTCTTAGATATAACAACTTTCTTTGGATCATCAGTAAGATTACCATCGTTCTTCGCCAAATAAGTTGTAGCGTCATCATCTGCTAATACAACTGAAACAGACTCTATTCTGTTATCGCTGAATTCATAGGAATTACCACGAGCATCTATTCTCTTGAAATCTTTAGCTGATATTTCTACAGTATTTCCTTCGATTATGAACGGATTTGCTTCTGTTCCTATAATTTTCTTATCTACTTCTTTGGTATATTCGAAAGTACCTTCAAAGATTTCTGATAGTATTGTCAAATTGAATCTATCAGTAATAGCTTTCAAACGAGAATTTCCGAATGGTGCATAAGACACAGTAATATAACGACCAGTATAAGCACCACCCCAATTTTCATCAGTTGCTGGCTTAGAAACATAAGGGAAAACTTTAATTTTTGAATTCTTTGTTGGTTGTGGGAGAGTCTCATCCAACCATGCAGGAGCAAACTGCTTTTTACCACTTACCACTCTAGAAGGTTTCTCTTCAGTGAATGTAATAGTATTCTGTTTATCCGCTGATATAGAACCTTCTTTATATAGGGTGTAAAGATCGAAGCCAATCTTTGTATCAGCAGTAGCAGCAAGAACTGCAGTAGTCGGTACTGTACCATAAGCCTTGGCATTATCACCATCAAAGTAAGCAGTTGCACGTTTAAATGTGAACAATTTATCATTCTGCTGATCTACAGTAATCTTGAATGTAGTTTCATACAAAAAGTCATTACCCAAACCTGCTTGGGAATCCTTATTTTTGAATTTAACTGTAGCAGTATGAGATACGGCAGCCACATTTTCTTCGTCAAATGTAGCTTGGATTACAAATTTAGTAATTTTAGCTATATCAGCTTCACTTGTTCCTGATACAGGCTTTCCGTCTTTATCCAGACCTACCAATTTTAACTGAATACTACCATCCATATAAGACTGAACCACCTTTCCATTGATCATTGCCTTATCATCAGTATAAGCAATAGTCGCAACTATTGGGTCTGACAGTTTAATTTGTCCTTTAATCTCATCTACTGAAGGACCTACTATTTCAGAAGTAGCTGTCTTATTGCTAGCATCTACGACCCAAGTCATATCTTTGATTTCAGCTTTCTTAGACACATAAGTAAACGTCAATTCAACTTCAGGATCTTGAGTACTTCCATCAACAAGAAGACAGTGAATCTTAACTTTCACCTGACCCTCCTTATTTGCTAGAATTGTATTCTTCTCTTTATCAAATTTTGCATCAGCTTTTTTAGCTTCTTCATCAGTTACCTCATAATAATAAGCTACCACCTTATCCAATTCACTACCAAACAATTCATCCAAATTATAGGTAGTTTGGTAAGGCATAGGTTCAGGAGCAGTAAAATTAACATCCGGTATATTTTGGCTGCTAGCCTTAATTTTCACACCATACTGGGAAATGATTTCATTACCCCATGCATCTTTTGTTGTAAGCGCATAAGCAGTTTCAGCACTTTCCAAAGCTGTCAATTCGTCCTTAGTCAATCCGTCTACAAACTTCAGAGTCAAATCGTATACACCTTTATTTGCTGTAGGCTCTTTTTCCGGATCCGCTGCACGAGTCAAAGCATCTATACTAAAATTATCTGCTATATTTGCAACAGCAAAATTAGTATTACCCTTAGAGTCCGTCAAGCCTATTTCATAAGCTTGAATATCTGCTGCTTTCAAGTTTACAGGATTAATCAATGCATGAATCTTGCTGCCACCTCTAGCAACAAGCAAATCCCCTTTCTTCTTGAAAGTTTTGTTTCCATTAAACACAATATCTTTGCCAGCTATGCTATAATATAAAGTAGTTTCAGCCTCTGTAGAACCAACATCAACAGAACCATCGCCTTTTATACCAAGCACACTCATACTAGTGATACGAGCCGATTTCGGCATAGAAACCGTTTCCCATTCTTTAGTCTCCTTATTGAAAATATTCAATATCCAAACCAATGGATTACTAGCATCAGCAGCTACATAAATATCAGTAGCAGCTTTAATTTTTGTCTCTACAGGTTTTTTAGTTTCAGCATCCCAAACCATCCAGAATCCATTTTCTGAAATTTGAGGTGCATATCCGTCTTCTCCTTTACCACCCGGAGATCCTGCAGCGCCCGGTTTGCCATCAGCACCTTTCTTTCCTTCTGCACAAATACCAAGATCATTATCATTGACAATCCAGTTCTTTGTTACCGGATCAATCTTAATAGTCGTTGGTGTAGCATCCTTACCGCTTGTAATAGAATAACTTTTATTATCATTAAAAGTTATCTTAAATCCATCGGTAATTTGTTCAACATTGGTAACCCATTTACCTTCTTTCACAAAATTCTGCAACTCGGCTATACTAGCTTTGTTTGCGTCAATCTGTGTTTGCAGATTGTCGATGTCATCATCGTAGTCTTTACAGCCTACATAGGTGACAGTAGAAAGTGCCAGCGCCCCGAAGAACATCACTTTTACAAATTTTCTTTTCATAACTACTTAAAAATTACATTAATAATATATTATTAAACACTAAGTTTCAATAATAGACTGCCCGTTACTTTGTAGGTAACGGAGAAACCTTTGCGCCTGCTCTTCGGGAGTAGTCAATACTGAAAAATAATACGATATGCAATGAAACTTTTTTACCCCTGCTTCTGAAAGGCAGTAGAGGGAAGGAGATCTTTTGCAAAAATTTAGAAGTTAACAAAGCCCTAATACAAAGAATCCGCGTGTTTTATTTGGTTAATTCCTGTTTTGAGTAGTTTATTAGAAAAAATGTATGATTTCGTTTGGTTGTTTTAAGAAATATGCTCATATTTGCACCGATATTCATTCCCGTTACCTACAAAGTAACAGAGTAATTTTCAAGCGCTTACACCTACAACAGAGCGTTTCACGAAGTCAAGAACTTGTTTATTTGCTTCATCAATTTTCTTACTTCGGAAAGGTTTCAGATAGGTTTCAGTGACGGTGATAGACGAATGTCCCATCGCTTCGGAGATAATGCCCGGATGGATTTCACAATAATAAGCTGTCGTAGCCCAGGTATGGCGGGCGGTGTACGAGCTCAACTTATCGGATAATCCCAATAATTCACCTAGCAACATCAACTGTTGGTTAAAGCTGCGCAATGCCAACTGATATTCGCGATACGCCTCTTTGGTTCCTTCACGGCTTTTCAACAATGGAAACAAATAAGGAGAAGAAGGATCACGATTCATATACTTCTTCACCAGGATCATCGCTTCGGGAGTCAATGTCACTGACAATGGCCGTCCTGTCTTACGTCTGCGATACGTTATTACGTTATCACGCAAATCACTCTTACGCAAATAAGCGAGATCCACAAATGGCATACCACGAAGCGAAAACATCAGAATAAATAACTCTTGCGCCTGATATACCGCTAATGGCACACCGGACGTACGAGACAATTTTGCAAATACCTTTTTCATATCTTCATCGCCCAATGCACGTTTATGGTCGGCACGAGTACCGGTATAAACAGAACGGAACAGATGAGGTACATAAGAAGCTTTCCGAAGATCAACGGCACGATTGTAAACCGCACGAAACGTGCGCAAATAAGTGGAAACGGTGTTCCAACTGCAACCACGACTGCGAAGATATACTTCAAATCCCTTTAACCACTCCGGACTCACTTCATCAAAGGTGAAGTCCACTTTCCCACTATAAGCAATGATGGCATTCAGACTGCTACGATAGACGTGCGCAGTACCGAAGTTTCCCTCCACCTGTAGCCCGTTAGCTACCTGCTTCATAAATGTTAATACTTTCAACATCTCACTTTTATTAATAAATTTGATTCTAAATATACGAAGTATTCTCATTACTAAGAATACGTTGACCAAACAAAATATAAAGCAAGGATGTTTTGAAAAGATCAATTTGCAGAATAGATTGATAATAAAAAGAACGAGGGTACCCTTTTCGGACACCCTCGTTTTCATATTCATTCAGCGAAAGCCGGAATTACATCATTCCGCCCATGCCTCCCATTCCGGGAGCGCCCATCGGCATTTCTGGCTTATCTTCCTTCTTTTCTACAATTACACATTCAGTAGTCAGGAACATACCAGCGATAGAAGCTGCATTTTCCAAAGCTACACGAGCAACCTTAGCAGGATCTACTACACCGGCAGCGTGCAAGTTTTCGTAAACATCCGTGCGGGCATTGTAACCGAAATCACCTTTACCTTCACGTACTTTCTGAACAACTACTGCACCTTCTTTACCAGCGTTAGCAACAATCTCGCGAAGCGGTTCTTCGATGGCGCGTTTGATGATACCAATACCAGTTGTTTCATCGGCATTATCACCCTTCATTCCTTCCAAAGAATCAATAGCACGGATATAAGCTACACCACCACCCGGGATGATACCTTCTTCGATAGCAGCACGAGTTGCACGCAAAGCATCGTCCACACGGTCTTTCTTTTCTTTCATTTCTACTTCAGAAGCAGCACCTACATAGAGAACAGCTACACCACCTGACAATTTAGCCAGACGTTCCTGCAATTTCTCACGGTCATAGTCAGACTTAGTTGCTACAATTTGTGCTTTGATCTGTTCGCAACGTTCCTTGATGCTGTCTTTGTTACCTGCACCGTTTACAACAGTTGTATAGTCTTTAGTAACTGTAACTTTGTCAGCAGTACCCAACATTTCGATGGTAGCCTGTTCCAGTTTCAAACCTTTTTCTTCGCTGATAACAACACCACCTGTCAGGATAGCGATATCTTCCAGCATTTCTTTACGACGGTCACCGAAGCCCGGAGCTTTCACAGCACAGATCTTCAATTGAGAACGCAGACGGTTTACTACCAATGTAGTCAACGCTTCGCTATCTACATCTTCTGCAATTACCAACAGAGGACGACCAGTCTGTACAGCAGGTTCGAGGATAGGCAAGAAATCTTTCAGGTTAGAAATCTTCTTGTCATAGATCAGGATGTAAGGTTTCTCCATCTCACATTCCATCTTTTCCGTATTTGTCACGAAGTAAGCAGACAAATAACCACGGTCGAACTGCATACCTTCTACTACACCGATAGTAGTGTCTGTTCCTTTTGCTTCTTCGATAGTAATCACACCGTCTTTAGAAACTTTACGCATAGCGTCAGCAATCAATTTACCGATTACCGGATCGTTGTTTGCAGATACAGTGGCAACCTGTTCAATCTTGTCATAGTTGTCACCTACAGTTTCAGCCTGATCCTTGATTGATTCTACCACTTTGGCAACGGCCTTGTCGATACCACGTTTGATATCCATCGGGCTAGCACCGGCAGTTACGTTCTTCAAACCTTCAGCTACGATAGCTTGTGCAAGAACGGTTGCAGTAGTTGTACCGTCACCGGCATCGTCACCTGTCTTAGAAGCAACTTCTTTTACCAACTGTGCACCAGTGTTCTGGTAAGCATCTGCCAATTCGATTTCTTTTGCTACTGTCACACCGTCTTTTGTGATGTGCGGAGCACCGAATTTCTTCTCAATGATAACGTTACGTCCTTTCGGGCCCAGAGTTACTTTTACTGCATTTGCCAAAGCATCGACACCTTTTTTCAATTGGTCACGGGCATCGATATTGAATAATATTTCTTTTGCCATCTCTTTATTTACTATTTAAAGATTTACTATTTACTATTATTAATTAACCCAAAACAGCGAGAACATCGCTCTGACGCATAATCAGATATTTAGTACCTTCAACGTCAAGTTCTGTTCCGGCATATTTACCATAAAGAACTGTATCGCCTACTTTCAATACCATTTCTTCGTCTTTCGTACCGTGACCTATTGCCACAACTTCACCTTTCAAAGGTTTTTCTTTTGCTGTATCAGGGATAATGATACCACCAATTGTTTTTTCTTCTGCAGGTGCAGGGAGGATAAGCACTCTGTCTGCTAATGGTTTAATGTTCATAGTTACTTGTTATATTTTAGTTATACATTTAATAGTAGATGTTACCCGCCATTTTTCAGGCGGAACGCTAAAGTTATTGCGAAAAGCGTGCCAAAGTAAATAAATGATTCTTTGTCAGAAATAGACTGACAAAATGACTGACAACTTGCATTGTATGGCAAAAAAGTATATTTGTCACCTACTTTTTAAACAAAACAAAAGGATTATTCCTTATAATGACGTATATTCGTAAACGAACCATCAAATGCACTGTATAAATAATATGAATGGAATAGCATCCGGCCTCATCATCGCCTCTTGCGTCTTCTACTCCTGCACTTCGCGTACAGGAGAGATTTCTCCTGTACACGAACAACAAACAGACTCGCTGTCACAGGATACAATAGTTCAACCCGAGGTTAAACCTGTTAATAAAAAACTCACGGCAGAGCAGATAGAAATCTCCAAAGATTTATTGTATGACCAATACACATTGGAAGATACCTATCCTTATAAAGACACTACCCGGCAGTTTCAGTGGGATAAAATCAAAGAACGGCTGGCATTACTCGAAAATATACAGTTGCAGCCTTCCACCTGGGCCATTCTCCAGAATTACAAAAACAGAAATGGAGAAGCACCACTTGTGAGAAGTTTCAAAAGAAACGCTTACGGACGAGTGGCAGATACTCTTGGCATAGAACGTTACCAATCCGTTCCGCTTTATCTATTGACTGACACATTAGTACCCGAACGTTACGGACAGGATGGGGAATTAACCCGTTTTATCGAAGATGGAGAGAAATTCATAAAAGCAGAGCCAATGTTTACCGGAGATGAATGGATGATTCCTAAAAAATATGTCAAAGTAATCGGAGATACGATTGTTTTTAACAAAGCTGTTTTCGTAGACCGCCACAATCAGAATATCGCTTCTCTTGAACGTAGCGGAAAAGGGCAATGGGTGGTTCGCAGTATGAATCCTTCCACTACGGGACGTCATCTGCCCCCGTATGCACAGGAAACTCCTTTAGGAATGTTTGTTTTACAAGAAAAGAAAGTGAAAATGGTATTTCTAAAAGACGGCTCAAAAGAAACGGGAGGTTATGCTCCTTATGCGAGTCGTTTCACGGACGGGGCCTATATTCACGGAGTACCGGTCAATGCTCCCCGCAAGACGCAGATAGAATATAGTCCGTCGTTGGGAACTACTCCACGCTCACACATGTGCGTGCGGAATGCAACTTCCCATGCCAAGTTTATCTATGACTGGGCCCCCGTAAATGGAACTATTATTTTTGTATTGGAATAACCGTTGAACAAATCAGCATCGCCATTCCCTGATTCTTATTATCTATCTTATGGAATATGGTTAGAAAACTTATTCTCTATAAGGAGGAAACTTACTTTCTTCCTTGGGAAAAGTTGCTTTTCCCTTACCCCAAACTATAACCGCAAGTTTCGGTTATAAAACTGCAACTTCCAGTTATGTAATCAAAAGTTTCAGTTATATAATCAGAACTTGTGGTTATAGTTTATCTTATACTCTAAACAAGTTTTCTCCCTATGCAAAAGAAGTTGGCATAGGATGAAAAGAAACTTACCTATACGTACTTGAGAGAGAAAACAAAGAGGTCCGAACTCTTCAGTCCAGACCTCCAATTATAAAAAGGGATTTCTTTATCCCAGATGATCTCTTATCAATCAAATATCTTCTCTCTTTTATTTTCTCCGGTTTCACTCAACCCATACTTTGCCCTCGTTATATTCTGAATTATCTCTCTCTGTACACTTTCCAATGCACTTATTTCTTTTTGTAATAACTCCAAGGCAGAACCTTTCTGCAATAAATAAGACCGTTCAGTATATTTTATATAAGAAGTCGGAATCTCCTGCTTCTTTTCTTTATAATAGGCAATCGCATATCGCAAAGCTTCCGATCTATATTTGCAGACAGCCTTTCGTTCGGCATAGTACAAATCTTTATAAGCATTCTCTTCACTTCTCAACTTTTTCCAGAATGCAGAAAAGGCTGTTGATACAGCATCTTTCTCTTCCTTGGTTACCGCTTCTTTTTGCTTCTTCACCAGATCTTTATATTCTTTGTATGTATTTAAAAACTTATCCAGTTCCTCTTTACTGGCTTTATGTTCCAGACGATAAGTCTCCAAAGAAGCAGGACGCTCATATTCGACAACCTGTTGCAGATAAGGCAAATCATTCCAACTTATATATTTATTGTTTGCTTCACAATAATCTGCGTAAGCAGCTGCAAGCTGCCAACTATATTCTTTTGTCTTTTGACTCAATTCCTCGTTGATGGCGGACAAGTTCTTTTCCATCTCTTTCAAGTCCTGTGCCAATACCGCTTGCATACTTCCCCATCCGGAGAGAAACAAACAAAGCATACTCCATAAAACTGTTTTCATAATAAGATGATTTAAATTTTCTCCAAAGTTATTGTTTCTCTACAGAATTCCAAACACAATTACAGATTTGCGATATATTTCCATAATGGAGCAGCATTCAGCGCTTGCATAATTTCGTTCTTATCGAGCAGACTTTTGACTTCTTCCAATGTGAGCAGATGGACGGTGATATCTTCAGTAGCTTCCAGATGCTGATGGTCTATCAGTTCCACGTCTGTGGCAAGAAAACAGTAAGTCAGATTGGTATGAGTGCTCGGATTAGCGGAAATCACCATATACTCTTGCCAGTTTCCTTTTCCGTAGCCCGTTTCTTCCCACAATTCACGCTGGGCGGACACCAACGGCGAAGCATCTTCCTTCTCGCAGACACCGGCACAGAGTTCATAACAAGTTCGTTCGATTCCCGGACGGTACTGGCGGACAAAAACGAATTGACCATCTTTGGTAATGGCAATGGTATTTACCCAGTCGGGATACTCAAGAATATAATACTCGGGGATATGATTCCCATTGGGAAGTAACATATCTTCGCAACGCACAGTCAGCCATGGACGGCGAAATAGATATTTGCTACTTACCGTTTTCCAGGCTTTATTCTTCTCTTCCATAAGATTTGTTTTTCTCCCGGCAAAAATACGAATTCCTCCGGATTATCCTACCTTTCGGTTGCTTGTTTTTATTCGTCTGTGTCGATACAAGTGATCTCTATCTCATGTATCTGCTCCAAGTATTTTTTGGTAGAGCTTACCAAAGAACTTCCCATGTAGAATAAAAACATCAGGCTGATAATAACCATCAATGCACCAATCATGGCAAAACGACTGCGCTGTTCAAAAATACTGCTATTCATAACTCTGCCTCCTCTTATTTTTTGTCCACTACAAAGATAACACGCGAGGGCTACAAAAAAGTTACAAGAATGTTTCAAAAAACTTAAATATTGAAATTCTGTTCGTATCTTTGCACCAACTAACTAACAACCTCTTTATTACAATATGGCATTTACGAATAATATTATGATTGTCCGGCATAAACTGCTGGCAGACCTTGTTAGACTCTGGAAAAACGACGAATTAGTGGAAAAGATAGACCGGCTTCCGATTGAGTTGAGTCCACGAAAATCGAAACCCCTAGGACGGTGTTGCGTACATAAAGAACGCGCAGTGTGGAGATACAAGACTTTTCCCCTGATGGGACTGGATATGACAGACGAACACGACGAAGTTACCCCACTTTCCGAATATGCACGATTGGCATTGAGTCGTCCCGAACCAGACAAGGAAAATATCATGTGCGTCATCGACGAGGCCTGTTCTTCCTGTGTACAGATCAATTATGAAATAACCAACCTTTGTCGCGGATGCGTGGCACGTAGTTGTTACATGAACTGCCCTAAAGATGCGATACGTTTCAAGAAAAACGGTCAGGCAATGATTGACCATGACACATGTGTCAGTTGCGGTATTTGTCACAAGAGTTGTCCTTATCACGCTATTGTATATATTCCCGTACCTTGTGAAGAGTCTTGTCCGGTAAAAGCTATCAGCAAAGATGAACACGGCATAGAGCACATTGATGAAAGCAAGTGTATCTACTGTGGAAAATGCATGAATGCTTGTCCGTTCGGGGCTATCTTCGAAATCTCGCAAACATTCGATGTATTGCAACGCATCCGTAAAGGGGAAAAGATGGTCGCCATCATCGCCCCGTCTATTTTGGGACAGTTTAAGACTTCTATCGGACAAGTGTACGGTGCTTTCAAGGAAATAGGATTTACCGATGTGATCGAAGTGGCCGAAGGCGCCATGTCAACCACTAGCAATGAAGCCCACGAATTGTTGGAGAAACTGGAAGAGGGACAGAAGTTTATGACTACTTCCTGTTGCCCTTCTTATATCGAACTGGTAGAGAAACATATTCCGGATATGAAACCTTATGTTTCTACCACCGGATCACCGATGTACTACGCTGCACGGATTGCCAAAGAGAAGCATCCGGATGCTAAGGTTGTATTTGTCGGTCCTTGTGTAGCTAAACGAAAAGAAGTACGTCGTGACGAAGCGGTGGATTATATTCTGACGTTCGAAGAAATCGGTTCAATTCTCGATGGACTGGGTATTGAACTGGAACAGGTACAGGAGTTCTC
This sequence comes from Bacteroides sp. D2, assembly GCF_025147085.1. Classification (NCBI taxonomy): domain Bacteria; kingdom Pseudomonadati; phylum Bacteroidota; class Bacteroidia; order Bacteroidales; family Bacteroidaceae; genus Bacteroides; species Bacteroides sp. D2. The sequence continues at coordinate 6,589,360 of NZ_CP102261.1, forward strand.
TGTATTACATACGTCTGTTCGCGAAGCACATGGATTTGCACAGGCAGGTGGTGTGATGGGAGCCGTCAAAGCTTATCTGAAAGAGGAAGCGGAGAAAATTAATGCGATACAAGTGTCGGACATCAATAAAAAAAATATCGCTCTGCTGCGTGCCTGCGCCAAGACAGGAAAGGCTGCGGGACAGTTTATTGAAGTGATGGCATGCGAAGGAGGATGTATCACCGGACCGAGTACGCATAACGACATTGTTTCGGGACGTCGCCAACTGGCACAAGAGCTGCTCAAACGGAAAGAGAGCTATGAAACAATGGATCGATAAACTACGACAGGAAAGAACACTGACACCGGAAGAGTTCCGGCAACTGTTGACCGGATGTGACGCAGAAATTCTGCGTTACATCAATAAACAGGCGCAGGAAGTCGCACTCCTCCACTTCGGAAATAAGATTTATATCCGCGGACTGATTGAAATCAGTAACTGCTGCCGGAACAACTGTTATTACTGTGGTATCCGAAAAGGGAATCCGAATATCGAACGTTACCGGTTAAGCCGAGAGAGTATACTGAACTGTTGCAAACAGGGCTATGAACTGGGATTCCGCACCTTTGTATTACAAGGAGGAGAAGATCCTGCACTAACAAACGATCAGATAGAAATGACTGTTGCCCGTATCAGACAGGAGTATCCGGATTGTGCTATTACGCTGTCACTCGGTGAAAAATCACGTGAGGCATACGAACGTTTCTTCCGTGCCGGAGCCAACCGTTATCTGTTACGTCACGAAACTTATAATGAGTTGCATTACCGGCAACTGCATCCAGCGGAAATGTCCGACAAACGACGCCTGCAATGTTTAGCGGATTTGAAAGAGATCGGTTATCAGACAGGAACCGGAATTATGGTCGGCAGTCCGGGACAAACAGTAGAGCATATCATTGAGGATCTATTGTTTATAGAAAAGCTACGCCCGGAAATGATTGGCATCGGGCCTTTCCTGCCCCATCATGATACACCTTTTGCCGAATATCCCAGCGGAACGGCGGAACAGACGATTCTTCTATTATCCATTTTCCGCCTGATGCATCCGTCCGCATTGATTCCGGCAACAACAGCCCTTGCCACTCTCATTCCTGATGGCAGGGAACGGGGTATTTTAGCAGGTGCGAATGTGGTTATGCCTAACTTGTCTCCTCGAGAGGAACGGAGAAAATATGAATTATATAATGACAAAGCTTCACTCGGAGCGGAATCTGCCGAAGGGCTGGCTGCCTTACAAAAGCAATTGAAAACCATCGGCTACGAGATTTCTACCGAAAGAGGCGACTTTAAGTACACTACAGAGAATATATGATATACCAAAAAGATTCATCAAAAGCAGAAGAGTTTATCCATCATGAGGAGATTCTGGATACGCTGGAATATGCGCAGAACAATAAGGATAACCGTGTCCTGATTGAACAACTGATTGAAAAGGCTGCTCTGTGCAAGGGACTGACGCACCGGGAAGCGGCTATTCTGCTGGAATGTAACCAACCTGACCTGATAGAACGTATCTTTCATCTCGCCAAAGAAATCAAACAGAAGTTTTATGGCAACCGTATCGTCATGTTCGCACCACTTTATTTGTCGAACTATTGCGTAAATGGTTGCCTATATTGTCCGTATCATGCTAAAAATAAAACGATTGCACGCAAGAAACTGACGCAGGAGGAAATTCGCCGGGAAGTAATTGCTTTGCAGGACATGGGACATAAGCGGCTCGCTCTTGAAGCAGGGGAGCATCCGTCACTAAATCCGATAGAATATATTCTGGAATCTATTCAGACGATTTACAGTATCAAACATAAAAACGGAGCTATCCGCCGCGTAAACGTAAATATCGCAGCTACTACAGTAGAAAATTATCGTCGATTAAAAGAGGCAGGTATCGGTACGTATATCTTATTCCAGGAGACTTATCACAAGGACAACTACGAAGCACTTCATCCCACCGGTCCGAAAAGCAATTATGCCTATCACACCGAAGCGATGGACCGTGCCATGGAAGGGGGAATCGATGATGTAGGTATTGGTGTGCTTTTCGGTTTGAATACTTATCGGTATGATTTTATCGGATTGTTAATGCATGCCGAACATCTGGAAGCCAAATTCGGTGTAGGTCCCCATACAATCAGTGTGCCGCGTATCTGTTCGGCGGATGACATTAATGCCGGAGATTTTCCGAATTCAATTTCCGATGAGATATTCAGTAAGATTGTAGCTGTTATCCGAATTGCCGTTCCTTATACTGGAATGATTATTTCCACACGTGAATCACAAGAATCACGCAAGAAGGTACTCGAATTGGGTATCTCACAAATCAGTGGCGGCTCACGTACCAGTGTAGGCGGATATGCTGAAACGGAATTACCCGATCATAATTCCGCGCAATTTGACGTAAGCGATACCCGGACATTAGACGAAGTGGTCAACTGGTTGCTCGAACTCGGATATATCCCCAGCTTCTGTACTGCTTGTTACCGGGAAGGACGGACAGGCGACCGTTTCATGTCATTAGTGAAATCCGGTCAGATAGCCAACTGTTGCGGACCGAATGCCCTGATGACTCTGAAAGAGTATCTGGAAGATTATGCTTCCGAAGATACCCGCCAGAAAGGATTAGAATTGATTCTAAAAGAAACAGACCGAATCCCTAACCCTAAAATCAGGGAAATAGCTATCCGGAACCTCAAAGCCATAGCCGCAGGGCAAAGAGATTTTAGATTTTAAATCATACGCCAATGTGCCAATATATCAATGTGCTAATTAGCTGCGCATGAATTAACAAATTGAAAAATTAGTAATTATGAGCCTGACAGATACTCCAAATGCCAACAGACTTCATATCGCCCTTTTCGGTAGACGAAACAGTGGTAAATCTTCTCTTATCAATGCATTGACAGGACAGGATACCGCCCTCGTTTCAGATACTCCGGGAACGACTACCGACCTTGTATCCAAAGCTATGGAAATTCAAGGTATTGGTCCGTGTTTGTTTATAGATACTCCGGGGTTCGATGATGAGGGAGAACTTGGAGAGCTGCGTATCAGCCGGACTTTAAAGGCTATTGAGAAAACAGATATTGCATTGCTGCTATGTGGAGATACTACCTTTTCTCATGAAAAAGAGATGCTGGCACTATTGAAAGAGAAGAATATCCCTGTCATTCCGGTACTGAATAAAATAGATATACGAGAGAACAGTGATAGCTTAGCCACGTATATTGAGGAAGAATGTAAAATACGCCCGTTACTTATCAGCGCCAAAGAAAAGACAGGAATTGAACAGATCCGGCAAGCCATTCTCGAAAAGCTACCCTCGGACTTCGGTCAACAGAGTATCACCGGGGAACTTGTGACAGAAAACGACCTTGTACTTCTGGTTATGCCGCAGGATATTCAAGCTCCAAAAGGCAGACTGATTTTACCACAAGTGCAGACTATCCGTGAATTGTTGGACAAAAAATGTCTCGTAGTGACTTGCACCACTGACAAGTTTCCGGCAACCTTGCAAGCTCTTGCCCGCCCTCCGAAATTAATCATCACCGATTCGCAGGTCTTCAAAACGATTTATGAACAGAAGCCAAAGGAAAGTGAACTAACCTCTTTCTCTGTGCTTTTCGCAGGATACAAGGGTGATATTCATTATTATGTAGAAAGTGCAGCTACCATTGAAAGACTGACGGAATCGTCGCGTGTACTGATAGCGGAGGCTTGTACGCACGCTCCTCTTTCCGAAGATATAGGAAGAGTGAAACTCCCCCGTTTGTTACGGAAACGAATTGGAGAGAATCTGCAAATTGATATGGTAGCCGGAACTGACTTTCCACAGGATCTGACTCCTTACTCTTTGGTAATCCATTGCGGAGCATGTATGTTCAATCGTAAATACGTACTTAGCCGCATCGAACGTGCTCGGGAGCAACACATTCCCATGACGAATTATGGAGTAGCGATTGCTTTCCTCAATGGAATACTAGATCAAATAAAATATTAAAAAAGAAGTCGACTCTCTTTTAATTTTAAAGTGAACCCCCAAAGTCTTTTATCTGACTTTGAGGGTTCACTTCATTTTTATGTTAAAGCGGCCTCTTTATATAGAGAGTTCTAATATCTCTGCTTATTTCTTCACTACAGCAATCAGTTCTTCTGCCGAAACAAGATTTTGTTCCCCTGTCTCCATATTCTTCAACATGGCTTTGCCTTCGTTCATTTCATTCTCGCCGACAATAGCTACAAACGGAATATTCTTTGTATTGGCATAACTCATCTGTTTCTTCATCTTGGCTGCATCCGGGAAAATCTCGGCACGGATACCGGCAGCACGCACTTTCGACAGAATTCCCATAGAGAATGCAGCTTCCTTTTCACCGAAGTTGATGAATAGAAGTTCTGTTCCATTCACAGCTTCTTTCGGATAAAGTTCAAGTTGGTTCAATACATCGAAGATACGGTCTGCACCAAAAGAGATACCCACTCCCGACACTCCTGCCATACCAAATACTCCGGTCAGATTATCATAGCGACCACCACCTGTGATACTACCAATCTGCACATCCAACGCTTTCACTTCAAAGATAGCACCTGTATAGTAATTCAGTCCGCGAGCCAATGTCAGGTCAAGCTCGATTTCATTCTTCAAGCCCATTGTTTCCAATGTATTCAGGATAAATTCACTTTCTTCCACTCCTTTCAATCCTACTTCACTGGCCGATAATACATTCTTCAATGTTGCCAACTTTTCCGCATTCGTACCGCTAAGGAGAATGATTGGCTGCAACTTGGCAATAGCCTCATCACTGATTCCCTTCTCTTTCAGTTCGGCATTTACATTATCCAAACCTATTTTATCCAGTTTATCAATCGCTACAGTAATATCGACGATTTTATCCGATTCACCTATAATTTCAGCGATACCGGAAAGAATCTTACGGTTGTTTATCTTAATACATACACGAATATTAAAACGACTGAAAACAGTATCGACAATCTGCATCAATTCCACTTCGTTCAGTAATGAATCGCTTCCTACAACGTCAGCATCACATTGATAAAATTCGCGATAACGTCCTTTTTGCGGACGGTCAGCACGCCATACCGGTTGAATCTGATAGCGCTTGAACGGGAAAGTGATCTCATCACGATGCATCACGACGTAGCGAGCAAAAGGTACTGTCAAGTCATAACGCAAACCTTTCTCACAAAATTTGCTTGCCAGTTTGACAGCATTACGGCTTAACAATTCTTCGTCAGTAATCCCGGAAAAGTAATCTCCTGAATTTTGAATCTTAAAGAGTAGTTTATCCCCTTCATCGCCGTACTTTCCCATCAGTGTAGAAAGCATCTCCATAGACGGAGTCTCTATCTGTTGGAAACCATACAAATGATATACGTCACGAATCGTATTGAATATATAATTACGCTTCGCCATTTCTACCGGCGAAAAGTCACGAGTTCCTTTAGGAATACTTGGTTTTGCTGCCATAATATTACTGTTTATAATTTTAATGGTGCAAATTTACTGCAAATTTCCGAGCAATGCTTACATATATTTGAAAAAATCCTCCATAGTCTTCGGAAAGACTGCGGAGGATCCCTTTTTATTCTATAGAAAGAAGCTGGCAAACCTGCCTTTTCCCTTTTTCATTTCTTAGTCTCTTCTACCCATGAAGATCATGATGTAGTAAACCAATGTTGCTAATGAACCTAATGCAGCAACTACATACGTATAAGCAGCTGAACGAAGAGCGTCTTCTGCCTGTGCATGATTGTACGAATTAGTAATGCCGGATGAACTCAACCATACCAATGCACGTTTACTTGCATTGATTTCCACCGGCAGCGTGATAAAGCTGAACAGTGTAGTCATAGCAAACAGGATAATACCTGCCAACAATAACTGCGGGAAAGAGTTTATCAGCAAGATACCACCCAACAATACCCACGTCATAATGGAAGAAGCAAAGTTCACAACCGGAACCAGCGCACTACGCATCTTCAACGGAGCATACATACGTGCATGCTGCACAGCGTGTCCACATTCATGGGCCGCTACGGCAGCCGCCATGATGCTGTTACTTTCATACACGCCTTCACTCAAATTCACTGTTTTGTTAGTAGGATTGTAGTGGTCGGTCAATCGTCCCGGCGTATGTGTAACCTGCACATCATAAATACCATTGTCATGCAACATCTTCAAAGCAACGTCGCGTCCTGTCATTCCGTTTCCTGTAGGAATCTTAGAGTACTTCTTGAATTTGTTTTGCAAATTCATCTGTACCAACCAACTGACAACAGCGATTCCTATAAATAATACCCAATAAGACATCATATACTTTTCAATTTTAATTATTACTCTATATATCTATAAACAAATTGTTTGCCAAAAATAAGGGGAAACGTTCAATGTCAGAATAGTTTCCCCTTGCTTTTATGAAGAATTAGCTAAAAATTAGTCAATTGTCAGTTCTACTACATAGTCAATATCTTTCGGAACCTCGGCGAATTCGAGCAAAACACCAGCTTTCGTCTTTGTGAAACGAACCGGAGACTGATCTTTAAACAAGACTGCTTTCTTAACCTTCTTGCCTGTCAATGGCAGGAACAAAGCTGCATCTTTCAGGTCGAGGATATGTACATAGAGTTTATTTCCTTTTTGTGTGGTCACTCCCCAATCATGCGGAGCAACTATGCCGCTTCGTGTTCCATAGATCGTTTCGCCATATTGTTTCATCCACTCTCCCATCTCTGCCAAGCGTTGCACAGCTACCGCAGGAAGTTCCCCATCAGGTTGAGGGCCGATATTCATCAAAAGATTGGCATTCTTACCGGCTGCCTTCACCAGATAGTGAATCAATGTCTTTGTAGATTTATAATTCTGGTCGGTAATCTTATATCCCCACATACCATTCATTGTTTCGCAAGTTTCCAACGGCAGGCGACTCACCTCCTGTCCAGAAAGTCCCGAAGCATTCTCACCCGGCAGATCGCGTTCGAAAATCTGAATATCTTCTCCATCAAAAGGCGTCTGATGATGATTGTTACCCACCAGGCAGCCCGGTTGGAGTTTATGAATCAAAGCATACTGCTCTGGTAATTCCCAGTTAAAAGATTTAGGTTGATCCCACCATCCGTCAAACCAGATGGCACCTATCGGACCATAATTCGTCAGTAACTCCGTCAACTGGTTATTCATGAATTGATAATAGCTTTTCCAATCCCCTTTCGAGTTCGAACGTCCCGTCCCCTGTCCTGTACGTCCCCAGGGATAGTCCTCACGCGCCCAGTCAAGATGAGAATAATAAAAATGAAGCTTGATTCCCTGCTTGGCACAGGCAGCTGCCAGTTCTTTCACAATATCTCTTTTAAAAGGGGTGGCTTTGACTACGTTATAATCCGAATACTTAGTATCGAACATAGAAAAACCTTCGTGATGACGGCTAGTAAAACAGATATATTTGGCTCCCGAAGCTTTAATAGCCTCCACCCATTTATCGGCATTAAACTTGGAAGGATAAAATCCACCTGCCAGTTTGGCATACTCTTTATAATTCAGATTATTGTTTGTCATAGTCCACTCACCGGTAGCGAGCATGGCATATAGCCCCCAATGAAGAAAAATACCAAACTTATTGTCCTGAAATTCCTGCCGTGCTTTCAGATTCTCTTCGGCAGGCTGATAAGGAGACTGTGCAAATGCTCCCAAGTTCATGACGAACAACAAAAGGAAAGTAATAAAACGTGTTTTCATAAGGCGTACATTATTTTTCTGTGTGTTTAGAATAGACTACAAAGGCTTGAATAAAAAAGGCGGAGTTTTTCTTCAGTCTCCGCCTTTCCTCCATATAATAAATCAATGGTTATTCTTCTGTATAACGTTCGATCGTCTGTGCTCTGTCCGGTCCTACAGAAACAATCTTGATTTCTACGCCAAGTTGTTCTTCCAGGAAAGTCAGATAAGCGTTGAACTCTTCCGGGAATTCATCTTCGCTCTGCATCTTGGTCATATCTGTCTGCCAGCCCGGAAGCTCTGCATAAACAGGTTCTACCCCTTCTGTGATGTCATACGGGAAATAATCGATTTCTTCACCATTCACTTTGTAGGCAACACAAGCTTTGATTGTTTCGAAAGTATCGAGTACATCGCTCTTCATCATAATCAATTTGGTAACCCCGTTTATCATAACGGAATACTTCAGCGCTACCAGGTCGATCCATCCACAACGACGTTTACGTCCGGTAACAGAACCGAATTCATGTCCCAAAGTACACATCTTGTCACCAGTTTCATCAAACAGTTCTGATGGGAACGGACCTGCTCCTACACGAGTACAGTATGCTTTGAAGATACCATATACTTCACCGATACGATTAGGCGCCACTCCCAGTCCGGTGCAGGCTCCCGCACATACGGTATTGGAAGAAGTCACGAACGGATATGAACCGAAATCAATATCAAGCATAGTACCCTGAGCTCCTTCACAAAGAACGCTCTTACCATCTTTCAACAGATTATTCACTTCATGTTCGCTATCTACAAAATGGAATTGTTTCAGGTATTCGATACCTTCCAACCAAGCTTTTTCCAATTCTGTGAGGTCATATTCATAATTCAGCCCGTTCAGGATTTGTTCGTGACGAGCTTTTGCAGCAGCATACTTCTCATCGAAGTTATGAAGAATGTCACCTACACGAACACCGTTACGGCTCACTTTATCCGTATAAGTAGGGCCGATACCCTTGCCGGTAGTTCCTACTTTGGCATCTCCTTTGGCTGCTTCATAGGCAGCATCCAGAATGCGGTGTGTCGGAAGAATCAGATGAGCTTTCTTTGAAATGTGCAAACGTTCTTTCAGCGGATGACCTGATGCTTCAAGTGCTTCTGCCTCTGCCTTAAACAATGCCGGATCAAGTACCACACCGTTACCGATGATGTTTACCTTGTTTCCCTGGAAAATACCGGAAGGAATAGAGCGGAGCACATATTTCTGTCCTTCGAACTCAAGCGTGTGACCGGCATTCGGGCCGCCCTGAAAACGAGCAACCACATCATACTTAGGTGTTAAAACGTCGACTACTTTTCCTTTACCTTCGTCGCCCCATTGTAATCCTAATAGAACATCTACTTTCATTTTTCTTTTTTATTGTTGTTATTTACTTTTTTCCGTTTGTTAGCTCTGTCGCACTTACTACATACTCCATATATATATAAGGAGTAATGCGAAAGCTGGAAGCGGCTCAATTTCGTATTTTCAATGGCATGCTGCAATTCCTCGTTCTGAAACTCGGTCACTCTACCACATTGAGTACATATCTGATGATGATGTGTCTCGCGATTATATGATTTTTCGTATTGGGAAGAAGTGCCAAACTGATGCTTAATGACCAGTCGTGCATTGATAAGGAGGATAATGGTGTTGTAGAGAGTTGCACGGCTCACCCGGAAATTCTCCTGGTCCATCATCCGTGAATAAAGCATGTCAATATCGAAATGACCGTCGATAGAATAAATAGTATCGAGTATGGCGTAGCGTTCAGGAGTCTTACGATGCCCGTTCGCCGTGAGATATTCCGTGAATATCTGCCTTACTGTATCTTTCACGTTTTGAGTTTCCATCATCAGCCAAAATTAGCGCGAACAAAGTTAAGCCTTTTTTGCGGAAAGCAAAAGAAATTCCTAGAAATAAGTAATGGGTTAATTATTCTTCAGTCTCTTCTTTCACCATGTTGTAGAGCATCTGCTCCCCTTCCAAGGTAGAATCAGCCATTCCTTCCACCAGACGGCATACTTGAAAGGCATGTTCTTCACTATGCTGCATATATTTGCGGATAACCAATAAAGCAGCGTTACGAACATGATAACTGTCGGAATGTACGGCACAGATTGCCTGATCGAGTAATTCGCCGGAGGCGCGTTCAGTCATATCCCCTTTCTTCATCAAAAGACGGGCGGCAGTCAGAAAACCGCAAGTCTGTATATACTCTTGCTCATCTGCAATCCAGTGAAAAGATTTGGCCGGAGCATACGGCAAATACTGGAAGAGATTCATGCAAGTCAGCTCGGCTATTTCGATATTCCGGATATTTTCTACCCAAATGTCGGCTATCTCGGGATAAAACGTTTCAATCGGTTGAAGCATCCCCGCCAGAATTTTACATTCGCGAATGTCCTCTTTCCACAGAGCCTGTGCCAGGTCATGATTCTTCTCATAACTTTCGGCAATCATCTTGATACGGGGCAGTTCCACTCCGAAATTGAGTTTATAAACCAGCCCTTTCTCACGCATACTTTGGGACACAGCCCCGTTCATAGAGAGACGGAGCTGTGTCTTGATATCTTTTAATTGTTCTTTTATATCCATTTCAAATCAGTTGTTTATTGAAGGTAGCGGAGAATAATCAGTGCTGTAACGCAGCATTTGTTCTACATAACCTTCATCATAGGAAACTGTGACATCTGTAACATTTCCGTTTTCATCTGTCACCAGTTCGTATTTCGGATTCACAAAACCTTTGTAAGGAGCCAGATTCAGCTTCTTATAGCGTTCCAGAACTTCTGCATGCAGAGCCGGATCCACTTTTACCGCATAGTTTTCTACCAATGTACGGGCTCCTTCAAAATCACCAGTCGACTTGATGCGCTGGATTTCAGCTAATAATTCGCCGAAAAGCTGACGTACCTTCTGATAGTCATTGATAACCACATAAGTCTTTCCGTCTTTCTTCACCAGTTCCACCGCTTTATCGGCAGCTCCTTTTTCAAATACCCAGCGGGCTATCAGCTGGCGATTGCGCATGTGAGCTTCTTCAACACTATTTCCCGGTTCGATACGTACCAGTTGTGTCATCAGCCCATTCATCAGATAAGTATAGTATTGAGCCTTATAAGCATCGGGAGAAGAGAGCAGTCCCAGTTCCACCAGCTTCGGATCGGCTACATAATACAATCCGAATAAATCGGCACGTGCCTCTTCGATGGTAGAGCCATAAGCCTTCAACGCATCCGGATCTACACCCGGAAGCAACTTACCGGAACCGTGTCCCAGACATTCATGTAAATCTGTATGAAGCTCATCCGTCAAGTCAGAGTAAGCATCGATCAACTGTATTTCCGCATCACTATAAACAAATTCTTCATTGAACCCGTTTCCATGAGCAGCTTTATTATAAGCATCCGTAATGTTTCCGATAGTCACTGATTTGGAGCCATGATGAGCACGAATCCAGTTGGCATTCGGCAGATTGATACCGATAGCAGTTGCCGGATAAAGATCACCCGCAAGGATAGCAGCAGTAATCACTTTAGCCGATACCCCTTTCACCTTTTCTTTCTTGAAAGATTTATCAACCGGAGAATGATCTTCAAACCATTGCGCGTTACTGCTGATAATCTCCGTACGATGTGTCGATTCCAGATCTTTGAAGTTCACCAAAGATTCCCAACTCGCTTTCATCCCCAGCGGGTCGCCATAACTTTCAGTAAATCCGTTCACAAAGTCGATTCGTGAATCAAGGTCTTTCACCCACAGAATCGAATATTCATCGAAATCTTTCAGATCACCGGTTTCATAGAATTGAATCAGCTTGGTGATAACAGCTTTTTGTGCTTCATTTTCTGCCACACCTTCCGCTTTCTTCAGCCAATAAACAATCTTCTCAATTGCCTGTGTATAGAGTCCGCCTACTTTCCAAACCTTCTCTGTCAACTTCCCGTTTTCTTTTACCAAACGACTGTTCAGTCCATAAGAAACCGGTGTTTCATCTTTCGGATCTTTCAGCACGCTATAGAAACTTTCCGCCTCTTTCTGCGTCACTCCATCATAATAGTTACAAGCAGAGGTCAACACAAGATCTTCGCCATCCGCCTGGTTTACCCGCTTCGGCATAACCGCCGGGTCGAAAATCACCGGGAACAGCTCTGCACAAAGTTGATCGGCAGTCTGCCCTTTCTCCAGCGGAAGCAACTTGGCATCCAGACCGAGCACGGCCTGTTTCAAAAATTCCTGTGAGAAGTTCGGCACAAATTTCTCCGTACCATAGTGGTGATGAATACCATTGGAGAACCATACCCTTTTCAGGTACACCTCCATGTTTTTAAAATCAGGTGTCGTTTTATCCCCCTGATAGTTTGTATATACTGCTTCGAGCATCCTACGGATTCTCAAATTATATTTTCCATTCTGGTCAAACAGAATATCCCTTCCTTCCAGAGCAGCCTCTGTCAGGTAATAAATCAGTTCCTTCTGTTTCAGCGTCAGTTCCTCAAATCCGGGAACCCTATAACGCAATATTTGTAAATCAGCAAATTGTTCCACTGTATAATCAAATTTTTCTGCTTCAGCAGTTGTTGTTTTACTTCCTCCGCACGATGTTAAGAGCGTGGCGGCCACTGTCATTAAAATCAGATGTTTTCTCATAATGCTAGCATTGATTAATTAAAATGAGAAAAGGAATTATCCCCAAAATTTGTCTTTCAGAGGTAATTCCTTTTAATCAGTTTCGGAACGCGCAATTATTTCTTATTCTCGATATGTCTTTTGCGATATCCGTTAGGAGTCTCACCTACGTTTTTGTAAAATGCAGCGTAAAAAGATTGACGATTTGCAAAGCCAACCATGGCACTAATTTCTTCCACATTTTTGTCGGCATAACGTTTGTCAGTCAATAAATGCAAAGCATCTTTTACTCTGTACTCATTCAACAGGCAAGAATAGTTCATGCCAAAGCGTGAGTTTACTACTGCAGAAAGGTAACGAGTATTCGTCTTCAATTCTTTTGCCAAGTCCTTAGCTGAATAATCAGGATCCTTGTACTTCTTCTGTACAACGATGATATTCAAGATCTTGTCATACAACTCGTCTGCCAATTCCGGTCTAATCAAAGACCTGTATGCAGCCTTCTTTTCTTTCTTTTCCCTCAAATTGTAGGGACGTTTTTTCGGAGTTTCTTCCGTTTTTTTGTTCTCTAAATCACTCATTGAATTAACTGGTTAGGGTTTGTTCATTTGTTAATAATCGCTCAATTGCAACATAACATGTTACAAATGTCTTACTTTTTTTTTAAACACACAATTATTTTGTGCATTTTTTTTCTAAATAAACAATCAAAAACCTTGAAAAAGAAGGAATAGCCTTGAATAATAAGAAACTTTAACTTATTTATAATTCATATCAGAAACAGAAATCTACACATGACGAAAATTGCCGAAGAAAAATGTACCTTTGCAGCATGGATAAATCAGCATCAATGAGAGAAACTCTAAAGACATATTTCGGATACGATAGTTTCCGTCCTCTACAAGAAGAAATCATCCACCACGTCCTGAACAAACAGGATACATTGGTATTAATGCCTACTGGTGGGGGGAAATCGATCTGCTACCAACTTCCCGCACTGCTGTGTGAAGGCACTGCCGTTGTCGTTTCTCCACTCATCTCATTGATGAAAGATCAGGTAGAAGCATTGCTGGCAAACGGCATCGCAGCCGGGGCACTGAACAGCAGTAATGACGAAACGGAAAACGCTAATCTGCGACGTGCCTGCATCGAGGGGCGACTGAAGCTGCTTTACATTTCACCCGAAAAACTTTTAGCAGAAAAGGATTATTTATTACGGGATATGAACATCTCTCTGTTTGCTATTGATGAAGCGCATTGTATTTCACAATGGGGACATGACTTCCGTCCGGAATACACACAAATGGGAGTGCTCCACCAGCAATTTCCGCAAATACCGATTATTGCCCTAACTGCCACTGCGGATAAAATCACGCGCGAAGATATCGTGCGGCAATTGCATCTCAACCACCCCCGTGTCTTTATCTCATCTTTCGACCGCCCCAACATCAGTCTGACTGTAAAACGTGGTTTTCAAGCGAAAGAGAAGAACAAGGCTATCTTAGAATTTATTCACCGTCACGGGGGAGAAAGCGGGATTATTTATTGCATGAGCCGGAGTAAGACAGAAACCGTCGCACAAATGTTGCAAAAGCAGGGTATCCGCTGCGGTGTCTATCATGCCGGATTATCCACCCAACACCGGGACGAAACACAGAATGATTTTATCAACGACCGCATACAGGTGGTATGTGCCACTATTGCATTCGGAATGGGGATCGATAAATCAAATGTCCGCTGGGTCATACATTACAATCTACCCAAAAGCATAGAAAGCTTTTATCAGGAAATAGGCCGTGCCGGACGGGATGGACTGCCCAGCAGTACTGTCCTATTTTATTCACTCGGAGATCTTATATTACTCACTAAATTTGCTTCGGAAAGCAATCAGCAGAGCATCAATCTGGAAAAGCTACAACGGATGCAGCAATATGCTGAAGCCGATATTTGCCGGAGAAGAATCCTGTTAAGCTATTTCGGAGAAACAACAACGGAGGATTGCGGTAATTGCGATGTTTGTAAAAATCCTCCTCAACGATTTGACGGTACGGTCATTGTGCAAAAGGCATTAAGCGCCATCGCACGTACAGAACAACAAATCAGCACAGGATTGCTGATTGACATTCTCCGTGGAAACTATTCTGCGGAAGTAACCGGAAAAGGGTATCAGGAACTTAAAACGTTCGGTGCCGGACGCGACATTCCTCCTCGTGACTGGCAAGACTATCTGCTTCAGATGTTGCAACTCGGCTACTTTGAAATAGCCTATAACGAAAACAACCATCTTAAAATTACTGCAAGCGGAAGTGATATTCTCTTCGGGAGAGCTAAGGCAACATTAGCAGTCATCCGGCACGAAGAAGTCGCCACTCAAAAAGGAAAAAAGAAAAAAGTGGTTGTTGCAAAGGTACTTCCTTTCGGCCTGGAAGGTGGAGAAAACGAGGATTTATTCGAAGCCTTACGCGGATTGAGGAAACAACTGGCCGATCAGGAGGCACTACCCGCCTACATCGTCTTGTCAGACAAAGTATTACACCTGCTTAGTATTTCCCGTCCTACCACTATAGAAGAATTCGGAGAAATCAGCGGTATCGGAGAATACAAGAAGAAAAAATACGGAAAAGACTTCGTTAATTTGATTAGGCAGTTTGTAGAATAATCATACGTCACTTGCACTGCTTAAGCTGTTCGTGCAAATCAGCCGGAGGCACTCCCAATGAAATGGCTTTCTCAAAGTCAGCTTTGGCAAGTCCTTTCTTTTTCTGTGCCAGATAGATATTCCCACGCAGCAGATAAGCATCAGCCGAGGCAGCATCCAACCGGATCGCTTCCTCCAAATCAACCAATGCCAGATCTTCATGCTTCATTTCACGTTCCACGTCGGCACGGGCAATATAAAGCGTCGCATCGTCAGGAGTAGCCGTAATCATCTTATTCAGAATTTCAAGAGATTCCCGAAATTTTCCTTCTTTCTGCTCCAGAGTAGCCAATCCCAGACGACCGCTATAACTCTGCGGATCCAGTTCCAGCAAACGATTATAATCGATTCTCGCAGCCGGATAATCCCGGCGGAGCACATAAATATAGGCACGCATCAACAAAGCTTCCTTGTTCTGCTTATCCTCATCAAGCACCTGACAATAATCGGTATAAGCACGGTCTGTTTTTCCCATTTCCATATAAATAGCGGCACGGTCGAGTAAAATAGGAACTGCCAAAGGAGCAAAATTCAGTGCAAAAGAATAAGACTCCAGCGCTTTATCAAACTCACCCAAGCGGCGCTGTACCAATCCCAGGTTAGAAAAAAGCAACGCATTTTTGGCGTTCTTCGGTTCCAGCTTCAAAGCCTGAAGCAAAAGTTCCTCTGCTTTGGGAAGACTGTCTTTCTCAATACATTCAATGGCTCTCTCGGACAATTGCTGATAAGTTTGTGCAAAGGCAACAGCCGGAAAACAAAAAAGCAAAGCTATAATTATTCTTACCATGGTTCAGGTCTTTTTTATAATGAATGAATTAATCCAATGGATATGCGTCAAAAGCAAACAGTTCGGTCGACAAATAACGCTCTCCCGTATCAGGTAACAACGCTACTATTTTTTTGTTCTTAAATTCCGGACGCAGTGACAGTTGACGGGCAGCATACACAGCTGCTCCCGAAGAAATTCCCACCAGCAGACCTTCCGTCGACGCTAACTCACGTCCCGCACGAATCGCTTCATCATCGGGTACACCCATCACCTCATCTACCACAGAAGCATCATAAAGTTTGGGAATAAAATTTGCTCCGATACCCTGAATGCGATGCGGAGCCTCCTCTCCTCCTGCCAATACAGGAGACGACACCGGTTCTACCGCCACAATATAAATATCCGGATTATGTTTCTTTAAAGCACGGGCTACACCGCAAACCGTTCCTCCGGTGCCCACTCCGGCCACAAAAACAGCCACTTCACCGTCTGTATCCCGCCAGATCTCTTCACCTGTCGTCCGCTCATGAACAGCCGCATTAGCCGGATTCTCAAATTGTTGTAAGATCACCGAACCGGGAATACTATCACGCAACTCCTGCGCCTTGGCAATAGAAGCTGCCATCCCTCCTAACCCGTCTGTCAATACAATCTGCGCACCCAGCGCTTTCAACAGATTCCGCCGTTCCAGGCTCATTGTTTCAGGCATGGTCAATATCAAATGATACCCTTTAATAGTGGCTACCATTGCCAACCCGACACCTGTATTTCCGCTTGTCGGCTCAATAATCGTCGCACCGGGTTTCAATAATCCCCGAACTTCAGCATCTTCAATCATCGAAAAAGCCACCCTGTCTTTTACACTTCCCGCCGGATTAAAAGCCTCCAGTTTGGCAATAATATTTTGTTCCAGACCGTACTTTCCGCTATAACCGGAAAGTTCCATCAAAGGGGTATTCCCCACTAAATCTGTTAGTTTCCTTGCAATCTTTGCCATCTTATTACTTTATTTTTGTCACAGACACGACAAAGATATGGAAAAAAAGGTATGTTTTATATCACTTCATGAGAAAGATAAGGAAAAGTATAGTAACTTTGTATCCGTTCAATCTTTTTAAGTTTACAGATATGAAAAAGAGAATCATACAATTTCTCACGACCTATTTTTTATTTGTTCTTTTATTCGTTCTTCAGAAACCAATCTTCATGGTTTACTACCATGACTTATATACCAATGTATCTTTAGGTGACTACTTCCGCGTCATGTGGCACGGATTGCCTCTGGATTTATCTCTTGCAGGCTACCTGACCGCTATCCCCGGCTTACTGCTCATCGCCTCCGCCTGGACCAATTCATCCATACTCCGCCGCATCCGGCAAGGATACTTCGGGGTAATCGCCTTTGTCATGGCCTGCATTTTTATCATCGACCTGGGATTATACGGCTTTTGGGGATTCCGTCTGGATGCCACCCCCGTTTTCTATTTCTTCTCTTCCCCCAAAGATGCTATGGCAAGCGTCAGCTTTTGGTTTGTACTATTGGGAATCTTATCTATGCTGATCTATGCAGCAATTTTATACTTTATTTTCTATTGCGTCCTTATCCGGGAGAAAAAGCCCCTGAAAATTCCTTATCGACGTCAGAATGTCTCGCTTGCACTCCTTTTGCTGACAGCGGCACTTTTCATCCCTATCCGGGGCGGATTCAGCGTATCCACCATGAATTTGAGCAAGGTGTATTTCAGTCAGGACCAACGCATGAATCATGCAGCCATCAATCCGGCATTCAGCTTCATGTATTCCGCCACCCACCAGAATAATTTCGATAAGCAATATCGCTTCATGGACCCGAAAATAGCCGACGAATTATTTGCAGAGATGGTAGACAAACCTGTCGCAGCAACAGACAGCATCCCCCAATTATTGAATACACAACGTCCGAACATTATTTTTATTATCCTTGAGAGTTTCTCCACACACTTGATGGAAACTTTCGGAGGACAACCTAATGTGGCTGTCAACATGGATAAATTCGCAAAGGAAGGCATACTATTCAGCAACTTCTACGGTAGCAGTTTCCGTACAGACCGCGGACTGGCATCCATTATCAGCGGATATCCCGGACAGCCAAGCACCAGCATCATGAAATATCCCGAAAAGACGGACAAACTTCCTTCTATCCCCCGCAGCTTGAAAAACGCAGGATATAATCTGGAATATTACTATGGTGGAGATGCCGATTTTACCAATATGCGCTCTTACCTGGTATCTTCCGGCATCGAGAAGATTATTTCCGATAAAGATTTTCCTCTGTCCGAACGTACAGGAAAATGGGGAGCACAGGATCACGTCTTATTCCAACGCCTGATGAAAGACCTGAAAGAAGAAAAACAAAAAGAACCGTTTCTGAAACTTGTACAGACATCAAGCAGCCACGAACCATTCGAAGTCCCGTTCCACAGACTGGATGACAAAATCCTCAATTCTTTTGCCTATGCCGATAGTTGCGTGGGAGATTTCGTGAAACAGTATCAAGAGACACCGCTATGGAAAAATACACTGTTTGTACTCGTTCCCGATCATCAGGGTGCATATCCGTATCCAATAGAAAATCCGCTGGACGGCCAAACCATTCCACTGATTTTAATTGGAGGTGCAATAAAACAACCCTTGGTTGTAGATACTTATGCTTCACAAATAGACATCGCCGCTACCCTGCTCGCTCAACTAGGATTGCCGCATGATGAATTTACTTTCAGCAAAAATATCATGAATCCGGCGTCACCTCATTTCGCATACTTTACCCGGCCGAATTATTTCGGAATGATTACCGCCGATAATCAATTGGTATATAACCTCGATGCCAATACTGTGCAACTGGACGAAGGCACTGCCAAAGGAGCCAACCTGGAAAAAGGAAAAGCGTTCCTGCAGAAGCTCTACGACGACCTGGCGAAACGCTAGGAAATGAGTTATATTGAATATTTATAAAGTAATATAGGACAATTTTCTATTCTTTATTGTATATTTGCGACATTAAAATAGATCAATAAAGCCTGATGATACACACCGGAATTGTCCAATATCTTTCGGAGATAGATACAAATATCTTCTTGTCTTTCAATGGTATACATTCCCCTTTCTGGGATTATTTCATGAGTTCTTTCACGGGTAAATTCATCTGGATTCCCATGTATGCCACTATATTGTATATTTTATTAAAAAACTTCCACTGGAAAGTAGTAATGTGCTACGTGGCTGCCATTGCACTGACTATCACCTTTGCCGACCAGATGTGCAGCAGCATCATTCGTCCGGTAGTAGCACGTCTGCGTCCCGCCAATCCGGAGAACCCGATTGTAGATCTAGTATATATCGTAAATGGTTACCGCGGAGGAAGCTACGGTTTCCCATCGTGCCATGCCGCCAATTCATTAGGTCTTGCCATGTTTGTCATATTCCTGTTCCGTAAACGTTGGCTAAGCATTTTCATCCTGACCTGGGCAATACTCAACTGCTACACACGTATATATCTGGGTGTACATTATCCCGGTGATTTACTCGTAGGAGGTATTATCGGAGGATTCGGCGGTTGGTTGTTCTGCACTATCGCCCACAAAGCAGCCATCTATCTGGAACCTTCCACCCGCACGAAGAGAAAAGAAATAAAACAATGGTCAGTCACTATTTATGTAGGATTACTGACTATACTCGGTATCGTTCTATACTCCACTATTAAAAGTTGGTAGAACACAACATATTTCGAACTAAAAAGTAAAAGCCTGACACCGTTATCCGATGCCAGGCTTTTACTTTTTTATCCGGGTTTATCAAGCTTTCTTGATATAATCAACAATCCACTGTCCTACTTCTTTTGTTCCGTACTTAGCACCGTCAGCCACCTGGATTTCCGGCGTACGTACATTCTCATCCAAAGAAGCATCTACGGCTTTACGAATCAATGCACCCTCTTCTTTAAGGTCGAAATACTCGAACAACATAGCTACAGAAAGAATCTGTGCCAACGGATTAGCAATATTCAATCCCTTAGCCTGCGGCCATGAACCGTGAATAGGTTCAAATACCGGAGTACTTTCACCTGTAGAAGCAGAAGGAAGCAAGCCCATAGAACCACTGATTACAGAACCCTCGTCAGTCAGAATATCACCGAAGGTATTTTCCGTTACCATCACATCGAAGAAAGCAGGTTCCTGAATCATCTTCATTGCAGCATTATCCACAAACATATAATCAGTTGTCACTTCCGGATAGTTCGGAGCCATTTCCTGTGCAATCTGACGCCACAGACGGGAAGAAGCCAACACATTTGCCTTATCTACCACAGTCAGATGTTTTCTGCGCTTCATCGCATATTCGAAAGCCACCTTCAAAATACGTTCGATTTCCGGACGAGTATAATAGTTTGTATCATACGCCTTATCATTATCCTGATACTTTTCACCGAAATACATACCTCCGGTCAGCTCACGGATACAGATAAAATCGGCATTCTCTACCAACTCCGCACGCAACGGAGATTTGTGGATCAGGCATTTGAATGTCTGTACCGGACGGATATTAGCGAAAAGACCCAGTTTCTTACGCATAGCCAGCAAGCCTTGTTCCGGACGTACCTTGGCAGTAGGATCATTGTCAAATTTCGGATCACCTACGGCAGAGAACAAAACAGCATCCGCCTCTTTACAAACCTGATAAGTTGCTTCCGGAAACGGATCGCCTACTTTATCAATCGCATCAGCTCCACAGATTGCATATTCGTAACTTACTTTGTGACCAAACTTCTCGCAAACGGCACTCATCACATCTACACCTTGCACAGAGATCTCCGGTCCGATGCCGTCGCCTGCTAATACAGCAATTTTAAAATCCATAATCGTTTATTCTTCTATTTATATATTCTTATAAAAAACATTCTTCGGGCAAGTTGTTTCTCACTTGCTCTTCTCGTATTCATCTTCGATGAGGTTCAACATCTTCATAGTAGCCTTGATGGCAGCCTCTGTCTGGTCGGCATCGAGTCCGCGGGTACGGAACACCTGCTCATCATAACTCCACGTGATAACTGTCTGCACAAATGCATCTGTACGTCCACCGGGAGGGATGGTTACCGCATAATTGGTCAACATCGGGAATTTACGTCCTAATGTCACCTTATATATTTTACGCAGCGCACGAACAAAAGCATCATACTGACCATCGCCGCCTGAACTCTCTTCGTACTCTTTTCCGTTGATTTCTATCTTCAACGTTGCCATCGGTTTCAACCCATGAGCCAGATTCACAAAATAGCTCTTCAGTTTAACCTTCTCACCCACTGCTCCATGTTTCAACACATCCGAAACAATGTACGGCAAATCTTCCTGTGTAACCAGTTCTTTCTTGTCGCCCAACTCGATGATGCGTTCCGTTACCTTGCGCATAGCATCTTCGTCCAGCTCCAATCCGAGATCTTCGAGGTTCTTACGGATATTTGCTTTACCGCTTGTCTTACCCAATGCATATTCGCGCTTGCGGCCAAAACGTTCGGGAAGCAAATCATTGCAGTAGAGATTATTCTTATTATCCCCGTCGGCATGCACTCCGGCCACTTGCGTAAAGACATTCTCACCTACAATCGGTTTATTGGCAGGTATCACAATTCCCGAATAAGACTCCACTACCCGGCTGACATCATTCAAACGGCTTTCGTCGATATTTGTCACCGCATTGAAATGGTCTTTCAGGATAGCCTGCACACTTGCGAGAGGAGCATTTCCTGCCCGTTCACCCAATCCGTTGATGGTTGTATGCAATCCTTTGACACCGCTTAATACCGCGGCAAGGACATTACTCACAGCCAAATCATAATCATTGTGCGCATGGAAATCGAGATGAGTATTCGGATAACGTTTCTTCATCTTCCGCATATACTCTATCACTTGCAAAGGATTCAAGATACCCAACGTATCAGGCAACATAAAACGCTTGACACTCGTCTCTTTCAATCCATCCATCAACTGAAATACATATTCGGGGGAATCTTTGATACCGTTGCTCCAATCTTCCAGATAAACATTGACGGTTATATCCTGTTCGTCGGCATAATGCACCACACTTATGATATCCGCCAGATGTTCTTCCGGTGTTTTTTTCAGTTGTTGCGTACAATGCTTCAGTGAACCTTTACAAAGAAGATTTATCACACGGCAGCCGGTACGCTGAATCCAATCGACAGAAGTATGCCCGTCGACAAAGCCGAGCACTTCCACTTTATGGAGCAGACTACGACGGGCCGCCCAGTCGCAAATCATCTTCACGGCTTCAAACTCACCGTCCGACACACGCGCCGAAGCAACCTCCACCCGGTCTACCTTTAAATCTTCTAACAGTAAACGGGCGATCATTAGTTTCTCATGAGGCACGAAAGATACTCCGCTGGTTTGTTCACCATCACGGAGCGTTGTGTCCATGATTTCTATTTTCACGCCTTCTTTTCCCATTCTTCTATTTTATCTTTATTGCTCAACAAGAAATCGATATCGTCCAATCCGTTCATCAAACAAAGTTTCTTGTAAGCATTGATTTCGAAATGTTCACTTTTACCTGTCGCCTTGTTGGTGATGGTCTGTTCGGGAAGGTTCACTTCCACTTCCATCTTCGGGTCCGCTTCTATCGAATCAAACAACTCCTGCAGAAACTCCTCGGTAACAACCACCGGCAGCACAAAGTTATTCAACTCATTATTCTTATGAATATCGGCAAAGAAACTGGATACCACCACGCGGAAACCATATCCTGCAATAGCCCAGGCAGCGTGTTCACGGCTGGAACCCGAACCGAAGTTTTTTCCTGCCACCAATATCTGTCCGCTATAAGTAGGATTGTTCAACACAAAATCCTTGTTCAGGGAACCGTCAGCATTATAACGCCAGTCACGAAAAAGATTATCACCAAAGAATTTTTCTTCACGAGTGGTTGCTTTCAGGAAACGTGCCGGAATGATCTGGTCAGTATCTACGTTTTCTAAAGGAAGAGGTACACAAGTACTTGTTATTATATTAAATTTTGTCTTAGCCATCGTCTTATTTACAATTTAATGATTTACGAATTACGGTTAAATTACATCAGCTCTCTCGGATCGGTAATCACACCTGTCACCGCAGCAGCGGCAGCTACCAGCGGACTAGCCAGCAAAGTGCGTGCACCGGGGCCCTGACGTCCTTCGAAATTACGGTTGCTGGTAGATACCGAATACTTTCCGGCAGGAATCTTATCATCGTTCATTGCCAGACAAGCAGAACATCCCGGCTGACGGATAGCAAATCCGGCTTCCGTCAATATCTTGTCGATTCCTTCCTTACGGATCTGTGCGTCTACCATCCATGAACCCGGAACCAGCCATGCAATTACATTCTCCGCTTTCTTACGACCTTTCACGATGGAAGCAAATGCACGGAAATCTTCAATACGACCGTTTGTACAAGCACCAAGGAATACATAATCAATCTTCTTACCCAACAAAGATTCACCCGGTTGGAATCCCATATACTCCATTGATTTCTTGAACGAAACCTGTGCAGCTTCACTCATTCCTTCCATAGTAGGAATATGCTGTGTGATTCCCATACCCATACCCGGATTCGTTCCGTAGGTAATCATCGGTTCAATATCAGCCGCTTCGAAACGGACTTCTTTATCAAACACGGCATCATCATCACTCTTCAATGTCTTCCAATAAGCCAAAGCCTTGTCCCATGCTTCGCCTTGCGGAGCACTTTCACGTCCTTTGATATATTCAAAAGTCACTTCATCTGGAGCAACCATACCACCACGCGCACCCATTTCAATAGAAAGGTTGCAAAGGGTAAGACGTCCCTCCATTGTCAGATTGCGGATAGCCGAACCTGCATATTCCACGAAGTAACCCGTAGCACCACTGGTAGTCATCTTAGACATCATATACAGAGCCACATCCTTTGCAGTCACCCCTTTACCCAGTTCACCGTCTACAGTGATACGCATTGTTTTCGGTCTCGACTGGAGAATACATTGTGAAGCCAGCACCATTTCCACCTCGCTCGTTCCGATACCGAAAGCAATCGCTCCCATTGCACCGTGAGTAGAAGTGTGAGAGTCACCGCAAACAATCGTCATTCCTGGCAAGGTCAAACCACGTTCGGGACCTACCACATGAATAATACCATTCTTCGGATGCATCATGCCGTAGTGTGTCAGACCAAAATCCTTCGCATTCTGCGTCAGCGTGTCCACCTGCGTTTTAGAAATCGGATCTTCAATCTCCTTATCCTGATCGTGTGTCGGTGTATTATGGTCGGGCATACAAAATACCTTTTCGGGACGCAATACTCCGATTCCACGTTCACGCAATCCCGCAAAAGCCTGCGGACTAGTCACTTCGTGACAATATAACCGATCAATATAAAGCTGTGTAGGGCCATCTTCCACAGTAGTCACCACGTGGGCATCCCATATCTTATCAAATAATGTATTCATCTGTTTATTTACTATTTTACTAATTACTATTTACTCTTTCAATCAATCTCTGTAATACCAAACCGACTGTCAATCTCTTTTTTACGATTTGAATTTGTTAATACAGTCGATGTAGGCTTCTACCGAAGCAGCAATAATATCTGTATTGGCACCAAAACCATAATAAATCTGGTTATCGTATTCTACCTGCATGTGCACTTTACCTACATCATCACTTCCCTTACTGATAGCCTGAATAGTAAACTCTTTCAGAGTCATGTGGCGTTCTACAATCTTTTTCAATGCTTTGATGGCAGCATCTACCGGACCATTACCACTGGCACAAGCTTCAAACTTCTCACCGGCAATATTCAATCCCAAACTAGCTACCGAACGAACACCGACACCACTCGTCACCTGCAAGTAATCCAGTTTGATACGATGGTTCTGGCTACGGTCTGCACCTGCCAATACTAAAATATCATCATCATTAATATCTTTCTTCTTATCAGCCAACTTCAGGAACTCATCATATACCTTATCCAGTTTTTCCTGATCCAGATTCACTCCCAATATAGAAAGACGATTTTTCAATGCAGCACGTCCGCTGCGGGCAGTCAATACGATAGAGTTATCATCAATACCCACATCATGCGGATCGATAATCTCATACGTCTGTACATTTTTCAATACGCCATCCTGATGGATACCTGAAGAGTGTGCGAAAGCGTTACGTCCAACGATTGCTTTATTGGGTTGTACCGGCATATTCATCAGGCTGGATACCATACGGCTGGTCGGATAAATCTTCTGCGTATTGATATTGGTTTGAATATCTATTTCGTGATGGCTCTTAATAATCATGGCGATTTCTTCGAGAGCAGTATTTCCTGCACGTTCGCCAATACCGTTGATGGTAACTTCCACCTGACGCGCACCGTTCAAAACACCGGCTATCGTATTGGCAGTAGCCATACCCAAGTCATTATGACAGTGAGTAGAAAGTATGGCATTATCAATGCCGTCTACATGGTCAACCAGGTATTTTATCTTGGCGCCATATTCTGAAGGCAAGCAGTAACCTGTTGTATCAGGGATATTCACTACGGTAGCTCCCGCTTTGATAACAGCTTCTACCACACGTGCCAGATATTCGTTATCCGTACGGCCTGCGTCTTCTGCATAAAATTCCACATCGTCTACAAAACGGCGGGCATATTTCACAGCAGCTACTGCACGTTCAATAATCTCTTCACGATTCGAATTGAATTTATATTTAATGTGCGAATCAGAAGTACCGATACCGGTGTGAATACGTTTATGTTTAGCAAATTTCAGTGCATCTACGGCTACATCAATATCTTTTTGAACTGCGCGGGTCAAAGCACAGATAGTAGGCCAAGTCACCGCTTTTGAAATCTCAATTACTGAATTAAAATCCCCCGGGCTCGAAATGGGGAATCCGGCTTCAATCACGTCTACTCCCAACGCTTCCAATGCCTTTGCTACCTGAATCTTTTCTACTGTATTCAACTGGCATCCCGGAACCTGTTCACCATCTCTAAGAGTGGTATCAAAAATAAATAACCTATTGTCCATATTCTTATGTATATTATATAATTATTAGCATTAAAAAAAGCCTTTCACACTTGGAAGTGAGAAAGGCTTTCGTATATTTTCATTTATACACATTTACGCGCAGCACTCACTTCCACTAACCTTTGATAGTAGAATAATAATACCGCATAGTAGAATATGTATAAACATCTGATTCATTTCTTGTCTCTTTTATTAGTTTGACGGTGCAAAGGTATGGATTATTTCTTTACCACCAAATAATACGTTACTTTTTTATCGAAAAAAATATCATTTCATAAGTTAAAGCCGATTATTAGCAAAAATGTATCACGAATAAAGCGATATGTTTATTAAAACAGAAAGAGGGAGTAGAATGTTTGAACCATTCTCTCCCTCTCCTTCTTTATTGTTCTAAATCAATAGATTACTTCTTATCGCAACATTCTTTCTTTTCTGCGCAATCAGCTTTTTTGTCGCAAGCAGTAGCACAAGAGTCCTTAGCCTGGCAGCAAGAATCAGTTTCAACAACAGCTTCCACTGTTTCTACAGTTGTCTCTTCACCTTCAGAAGCAGCGTTAGTAGTTTTGTTACCAGTACAAGACATCATTGCAAAAGAAAATGTTACTGCTACAGCAGCCAAAAATAATTTAGTTTTCATACCTTTTAAATTTGCTTTAAACGTTTAATAAAATAATTGTCGGTCGCAAATATAGCACTTTTTTCGCAAAGTACCAAATGACAGAAAGCCCCTTGATTCATTTTGAATCAAGGGGCTTCTTAAAAACGGCGGCTACCTACTCTCCCACTGTTACGCAGTACCATCGGCGTGACGAGGCTTAACTTCTCTGTTCGGAATGGGAAGAGGTGGAACCCTCGTGCTATAACCACCTGAATAAGGTTATGACATGATGAAAAGTAAAAATTCAGTATCTAGCAAGCTAAACGTATATACCCAACCGGTACATGTTCGAAAGAAAGTGAACGGGCAATTAGTAATGCTCGGCTTTGATGTTACCACCTTTACACCTGCATCCTATCAACGTCATCGTCTTTGACGACCCTAAGAAATCTAATCTTGTGGCTGGCTTCGTACTTAGATGCTTTCAGCACTTATCCAATCCCGACTTAGATACCCAGCAATGCACCTGGCGGCACAACTGGTAAACCAGCGGTCAGTCCAACACGGTCCTCTCGTACTAGTGTCAGAGCCACGCAAATTTCATACGCCCACGATAGATAGAGACCGAACTGTCTCACGACGTTCTGAACCCAGCTCGCGTGCCACTTTAATGGGCGAACAGCCCAACCCTTGGGACCTTCTCCAGCCCCAGGATGTGACGAGCCGACATCGAGGTGCCAAACCCCTCCGTCGATATGAGCTCTTGGGAGGGATCAGCCTGTTATCCCCGGAGTACCTTTTATCCTTTGAGCGATGTCCCTTCCATACGGAAACACCGGATCACTATGCTCTAGTTTCCTACCTGATCGACTTGTCTGTCTCCCAGTCAAGCGCCCTTATGCCATTACACTCTACGGACGGTTACCAATCGTCCTGAGGGCACCTTTAGAAGCCTCCGTTACACTTTTGGAGGCGACCACCCCAGTCAAACTACCCACCAAACAGTGTCCTCGTTTCTACGAGTTAGAACTCAAATAATCAAAGGGCCGTATTTCAACAGCGACTCCACAAATACTGGCGTACCTGCTTCAAAGTCTCCGGCCTATCCTACACATCAATTACCCAAATTCAATGTTAAGCTATAGTAAAGGTTCACGGGGTCTTTTCGTCCCATCGCGGGTAATCGGCATCTTCACCGATACTACAATTTCACTGAGCTCACGGTTGAGACAGTGTCCAGATCATTACACCATTCGTGCAGGTCGGAACTTACCCGACAAGGAATTTCGCTACCTTAGGACCGTTATAGTTACGGCCGCCGTTTACTGGGGCTTCAATTCAATGCTTCTCTTGCGATGACATCTCCTCTTAACCTTCCAGCACCGGGCAGGTGTCAGGCTGTATACGTAATCTTTCAATTTGGCACAGCCCTGTGTTTTTGTTAAACAGTTGCCTGGACCTATTCTCTGCGCCCAACTCTCGTTGGGACCCTTTATCCCGAAGTTACAGGGTCAATTTGCCTAGTTCCTTAACCGTGAATCACTCAAGCGCCTTAGTATATTCAACCCGACTACGTGTGTCCGTTTACGGTACGGGTACCTTAAAGATTAAGTTTAGCGGATTTTCTTGGGAGTATGTTTACACGCACTATTACCTTATTCCGAGGAATTTGGTATACTATCAGGTTCGACTCTTATCCTGGATTTGCCTGGGATAATCAACATCTACACCCTTCAACGGACTATTCCGTCAGTCCGCGGCGCTGTCACTCCTCCGTCTCCACGTCACTCTTTAAGGTAGTACAGGAATATTAACCTGTTCTGCCATCGGCCTCACCGTTCGGCTGAGCCTTAGGACCCGACTAACCCTGATCCGATTAGCGTTGATCAGGAAACCTTAGTCTTTCGGCGAGGGGGTTTCTCACCCCCTTTATCGTTACTTATACCTACATTTGCTTTTCCACACGCTCCAGCAAAGCTCACGCTTCACCTTCGACGCAGAGTGGAATGCTCCCCTACCGATCCTTACGGATCCCATAGCTTCGGTAAATTGCTTGATGCCCGATTATTATCCACGCCAAACTCCTCGACTAGTGAGCTGTTACGCACTCTTTAAATGAATGGCTGCTTCCAAGCCAACATCCTAGCTGTCTTAGCAATCTGACTTCGTTAGTTCAACTTAGCAATTATTTGGGGACCTTAGCTGATGGTCTGGATTCTTCTCCTTTAGGACATGGACCTTAGCACCCATGCCCTCACTCCTGGGATCGAACTACTGCGCATTCGGAGTTTATCAAGACTTGATAGGCGGTGAAGCCCTCGCATCTTATCAGTCGCTCTACCTCACAGTAGTAATTCCCAAGGCTGCACCTAAATGCATTTCGGGGAGTACGAGCTATCTCCAAGTTTGATTAGCCTTTCACCCCCACCCTCAGTTCATCCGGAAGCTTTTCAACGCTTATCGGTTCGGTCCTCCAGTTAGTGTTACCTAACCTTCAACCTGACCAAGGGTAGATCACTTGGTTTCGCGTCTACTCCTTCCGACTAATCGCCCTGTTCAGACTCGCTTTCGCTTCGGCTTCATGTCTTAAGACACTTAACCTTGCCGGAAAAAGTAACTCGTAGGTTCATTATGCAAAAGGCACGCCGTCACAACCGAAGTTGCTCCGACCGCTTGTAGGCGCACGGTTTCAGGGACTATTTCACTCTTCTATTCGAAGTGCTTTTCACCTTTCCTTCACAGTACTGGTTCGCTATCGGTCTCTCGGGAGTATTTAGCCTTACCGGATGGTCCCGGCAGATTCACGCAAGATTCCTCGTGTCCCGCGCTACTCAGGATACCACTACGCTTCGTTTAGCTTCGAATACCGGACTATCACCGTCTATGGTCCCATTTTCCAAAGGGTTCTTCTCACTAAAGTTCTTGCGATATCGTGGTCCTACAACCCCAATATTGCCGTAACAACATTGGTTTGGGCTAATCCCCGTTCGCTCGCCACTACTAGGGGAATCATTATTATTTTCTTTTCCTACAGGTACTAAGATGTTTCAGTTCCCTGTGTTAGCCTCTTGCTATGCAAGATGTCATTCCTTCAGAATGACGGGTTGTCCCATTCGGAAATCTTCGGATCAAAGGTTATTTGCACCTTCCCGAAGCTTATCGCAGCTTATCACGTCCTTCATCGCCTCCGAGAGCCAAGGCATCCGCCATGCGCCCTTGCTTACTTTCTTTCAAACGTTTTATTCTTATACTGGTATTGGTATGGGAATTGCTTCCTTCTATCAATATTGCATACTCGAACACGTACGGTTTGATATATACTTTTAGCTCTTACTAAAATTTTACTTTTTGTACATCATGTCAAAGATCGTTTCTCTTTTCAGAGATGGTGGAGAATAACGGATTCGAACCGTTGACCCTCTGCGTGCAAGGCAGATGCTCTAGCCAGCTGAGCTAATCCCCCAAGAGGTTATCAAGAATTGCTGCATTCCGCTGACGCGTCATTCCTTCGTTCTTGAGCTTGGTAGTCCCAGGCAGAGTTGAACTGCCGACCTCTACATTATCAGTGTAGCGCTCTAACCAACTGAGCTATAGGACTAGTTCAACCTTGTCTACCTGTATGTTAGACTCGGCTTCTTTTTTCTCTTGTTTATCTCTATCTATACTTCTATAGATGGTTGATCTATATGTTATAAATAAACAAGTACCAGTAGTACAAAAAACAGAACCTTTAAAGTCTTTAAGTGGCTGTCACGTTTAGGTGACAGTTACGACATCGCTCCAGAAAGGAGGTGTTCCAGCCGCACCTTCCGGTACGGCTACCTTGTTACGACTTAGCCCCAATTACCAGTTTTACCCTAGGACGCTCCTTGCGGTTACGTACTTCAGGTACCCCCGGCTTTCATGGCTTGACGGGCGGTGTGTACAAGGCCCGGGAACGTATTCACCGCGCCATGGCTGATGCGCGATTACTAGCGAATCCAGCTTCACGAAGTCGGGTTGCAGACTTCGATCCGAACTGAGAGAGGTTTTTGGGATTAGCATCACGTCGCCGTGTAGCTGCCTTCTGTACCCCCCATTGTAACACGTGTGTAGCCCCGGACGTAAGGGCCGTGCTGATTTGACGTCATCCCCACCTTCCTCACATCTTACGACGGCAGTCTCTCTAGAGTCCTCAGCATAACCTGTTAGTAACTAAAGATAAGGGTTGCGCTCGTTATGGCACTTAAGCCGACACCTCACGGCACGAGCTGACGACAACCATGCAGCACCTTCACAAATGCCTTGCGGCTATATAGTTTCCTACATATTCATTTGCAATTTAAGCCCGGGTAAGGTTCCTCGCGTATCATCGAATTAAACCACATGTTCCTCCGCTTGTGCGGGCCCCCGTCAATTCCTTTGAGTTTCACCGTTGCCGGCGTACTCCCCAGGTGGAATACTTAATGCTTTCGCTTGGCCGCTTACTGTATATCGCAAACAGCGAGTATTCATCGTTTACTGTGTGGACTACCAGGGTATCTAATCCTGTTTGATACCCACACTTTCGAGCATCAGTGTCAGTAACAGTCTAGTGAGCTGCCTTCGCAATCGGAGTTCTTCGTGATATCTAAGCATTTCACCGCTACACCACGAATTCCGCCCACCTCTACTGTACTCAAGACTGCCAGTTTCAACTGCAATTTTACGGTTGAGCCGCAAACTTTCACAACTGACTTAACAATCCACCTACGCTCCCTTTAAACCCAATAAATCCGGATAACGCTCGGATCCTCCGTATTACCGCGGCTGCTGGCACGGAGTTAGCCGATCCTTATTCATATGGTACATACAAAATTCCACACGTGGAAAACTTTATTCCCATATAAAAGAAGTTTACGACCCATAGAGCCTTCATCCTTCACGCTACTTGGCTGGTTCAGGCCTGCGCCCATTGACCAATATTCCTCACTGCTGCCTCCCGTAGGAGTTTGGACCGTGTCTCAGTTCCAATGTGGGGGACCTTCCTCTCAGAACCCCTATCCATCGTAGTCTTGGTGGGCCGTTACCCCGCCAACAAACTAATGGAACGCATCCCCATCGATAACCGAAATTCTTTAATAAAAATATCATGCGATATTCGTATACTATCCGGTATTAATCTTTCTTTCGAAAGGCTATTCCGGAGTTATCGGTAGGTTGGATACGTGTTACTCACCCGTGCGCCGGTCGCCATCTCTTCTATTGCTAGAAAAATGCTGCCCCTCGACTTGCATGTGTTAAGCCTGTAGCTAGCGTTCATCCTGAGCCAGGATCAAACTCTTCATTGTAAAAGTATTTTTTATCATCCGTTAAGATGACTTTTTGCTCTGTTCAGGACGCCGTAAATTTATTGACCTTATTCAAATACCTATTAGTCTTAACTATATCGCTACTGAATAAGACAAGTATTGACGGTTCTATTTTTTTACTTGTACTACTTGTATTGTTTATCAATATTTCAAAGAACTTGTTGCTTTCGTTTTAAAAGCGGGTGCAAAGGTAAGGGCTTTATTTTTAACCACCAAACTTTTTCGGAAGTTTTTTTTAGTTTTTCTTTTTACTCAATTTCTCTGGCTCTCTATGCGAAAGGGAAAGAATGTATGAAAGAATAACTCTTGCCTATTTTCTTTGCGAATCGGACTGCAAAGATAAGAACTTTATTTATTATAATCCAAACTTTTTCGGAAGTTTTTTGTTCTTTTCTTTAAGTATAATTCCACTTTTTCACTAAGTCAATTTTTCAAGGCTTTCTTCTCTTGGAAAGCGGGTGCAAAAGTACGCCCTTTTCGTATACACTCCAAATATATCAAACTATTTTTTCTAATTATTTTTGAATACATTTGCTAAAGTGCTGATGCATAACGATGTTGTAGAACATATTTTTTATGTATGGGGGAATTGTGTGCGGAAACGACGAGAGGGATACACATTATTATATCACACGCGGGCGCGTAGGTGTCCGGGGATCAGTTTGCGTTAGGGAGCAATTAAAGAATCAGTTCATAAAAATAAGAGGGAAGAAAGATAGATATAAGAGATAGTGGTTTTATAGTGGATTCCATTCCTTAGTTTGATTCATTAATATAATACTTGTATGAGAATGATACGTAGAATCTTCACTTTACTGAAAATGATTTTTCTTTTTCATTTCTCATATTCTCATGATTGACATGGTATTTGTTTGTAAATCAAGCAGATAATACTATGAGAAATAAAACACAAAAGGGCATTTCTCATAGCTGTTCCGTGATTTAGTCCGTAAAATAGAGCATTTCTCATAGGGTTTAAACCATTTCTCATCTTATTCTCATACTCCGTCTATACATTTTACTCATTTCTCATACAGTATAACTGTAGTTTTTCCGGACTTTTGCCGGATTTACGATTACCCCTTTCCTTCTTCGGTTTTATTAAGCAACTTCTTGCTATTTACTGCTTTCCTGTATATTATTCACCTTATACCTTTATGTTTTTCCCTAATCATTGTTATTTCTTCCTACCACTATTCGTATCGTTGCACTCTAGTGAACAGATCGTTGCACTGGAGTGAACGGTTCTATCCACTCTAGTGAACAGACCTTTCCACTCTAGTGGAACGATTCAGATACCGGTAGGAAAACATGAGAATATCTACTCCATACACTTTCATAAACGCTTTATAATATATTATTAATCAATACATAACTGAATATGTAGCATTGAATCTATTACAATTTAGCCTCTTTGCCCTACGAAAGATTATGAGAAATGCCTTAAAAAGCTATGAGAAATACTTTGTTTTGTGGACAAAATGCTGGTAATACTATGAGAAATACCCTTTCTTCTTTTATTTCTCATAGTGTTATATAACTGATTTACAAATTGTTATCACATGTATTATGAGAACATGAGAAATGAAAATGAAAAATCATTTGCAGGAGCTTTGATATAAATACAGGAAACTATCCACACCTATGTTTTTTCGAGAAAATGATAAATCGGTTCAGTTCATATCATAGATTTATTTCGTACCTTTGCCATTCTATTTATATAAAAAGAAAAAATGAGTAAAGAATACACACTCGCAGATTTCACAGATATTTTTGATTACTCCACAGGATGGTTCAGCGACAGTAGCATTTGTAGTCTATTCTATCAGATATTCAAACGATTCCCTTCCATGAAAATGGTAAAATATAAAGTAAACCAGGATTTTCTGAAAGAAATCAAGGAACTTTATCAGCAAGATGACGCGTTCGATATATTCGAGCATGTGTACTGCAATCATTTTGAAAATGAAAAAGAAGAAGAGGAGGAAGAAGAAGATAATACATCTACAAAAGAGTTATACGACTGTATCGTTATCTGCAAAAAGAATTTGATGATCGGCTATTTTGATAATTGCGTAAAGATTGTCTATTCCAATATCGACAAGGAGGAAATCAATCAGATCAATCAGATTTGCGAAAACCACAAGAAGGAAAATGAGAAACTTAACAATCTATTTATAGTAACATACTCTCATAACTACTTCAGCCTGAAACAATCGCAAGTTAATGAACCTGCTATTCAGATTGATCGTCACTATAACGATGATTTTGTTCCCGTAGCTGCCGAGATCGAAAACTTTCTGCTGGAGGACAACAAAAGCGGATTAATCATTTTGCATGGAAAACAGGGTACAGGAAAAACGACTTATATCCGCCACCTTATCAATCTTGGAAAAAAGAGAATGATCTATATGAGTGGAGACCTGGTAGATAAACTTTCGGATCCGAGCTTTATCACTTTCATCCGCCAACAAAAAAATTCTATCTTCATCGTAGAGGATTGCGAAGAACTATTATCAAGCCGCAACGGAGGCAACCGTATGAATGCCGGCTTAGTCAACATACTGAATATTAGTGACGGGCTATTGAGCGATGAATTGTGTATCAAATTTATCTGCACCTTTAATGCTCCATTAAAAGATATCGACGAAGCATTGCTTAGAAAAGGACGTCTGGCTGCCCGGTACGAGTTTAAAGACCTGACTACTGATAAGGTTAATCAACTAATCAAGGAAGAAAGCCTGGATATTCCCGAACAGACACACCCCATGACACTGGCTGAAATCTATAATTACGAAGGAATGGATTTCTCCCAGGGAAGAAAACGGGTAGGATTCTAAAGATATTCTCCGGAATAGAATTGCCAGAGAAAAAACTGGCAATTATTATTGTGAAATACAAGTATATAAATTTTATCTACATCCGGACACGATTCGACATTTTTATACGTTTATTATACGTTAAAAGAGTTGCCCTATTATTGAGCAACTCTTTTAAATATAAAACTTCTTAAGTTCAAACTTAACTTGTGATACCTTATACGGACATATTCTTACTTATAAGTTAACGGAACTTCAAAGATATTCACTCACAAAACCTGCTATTATCCAAAGCTGAAGGGAAAAGCGCTTTCATCAGATAAAGCAATTAATCCATTTTTCCGTTGGATACAAATTTTGTTCTCTCGTGCCAACCAACCGGCGGCCAATGCTGTACTTTCTACGCTTAGGTTTAATCTTCTCGCCAATTCAGGTATTGAAATTTCACCAATTTCTTTCAGGGCATACCAGACCTTTCCGGCATTGTTCCCTACAATTGTTTTATCCATGGCTATTTTTATTAATAATTCGGTTACAATATAATCATTTTAATAATAGTTTATAACAAAACCGGCTTTTTTATTTTAGTTTTTGACATTATTTAAAACAAGAAAATCAATTTCGCAATTAGCGGTTAAAAATTTGGTCATGGTTCACACCATAACACCACTGTAAGGTACATTATATATCAAAATAAATTCTCAAAACAGGTATAGGGCAACCATAGAAAGAAAATAGAAAGTTGACATTTCCGCAATATCGGACAAGTCATTTCGCTTTTTTACCAATACCTTTGCGAAGTGAAATACCAAAATTAGTTATGCAACAGAAAAAAACAACGAAAGAGGAATATCAAAAGTGCGTAAATGTTGTAGTGGAATACATCATCCAACATTTAGGAGAAGATATTGATTTAAAATCTCTGGCCAGAATTTCAAACTTTTCTCCTTTTTACTTTCACCGGATCATGAAAGCTTTTCTCGGTGAACCGATTGGTACGTTTATTGTCCGGACGCGGACAGAAGCTGCCGCACGCCTACTCCGCTACTCGGATATTCCGATTGCTGACATCGCCTACCGGATTGGGTACGCATCCCCTTCTTCATTATCGAAAGTGTTCAAGCAATTTTATGGCATTTCACCTTTAGAATATAGAAACAATAAAAACTTTGTAATTATGAAACCAGCGATTATCAGGCCAGACCTGGAACTAAAAAAAGAGATCAGAAATGTCTCCGAACGGAATGTGATTTATATCCGCCTTACAGGCGACTACAAACTGAATGATTACGGTGGCACTTGGGGCCGTTTATTCCAATTCATCAAAGAACAAAAACTGCCGATGGGAGATTTCAGCCCGCTTTGCATCTACCACGATGATCCGAAAGTGACGCCAGCCGAGAAACTGCGTACAGACGTATGCATGGTAATGCCTGTAAAGGTTGCCCCAAAAAGTGATGTGGGATTCAAGGTTATCCCAGCCGGACGTTATGCTATTTTCCTTTATAAAGGGCCGTATGACAATCTGCAAGCTGTATACGATACGATTTACGGAAAGTATCTACCCGAAATGGAATGTACGATACGTGATGAAGCCAGTGCTGAACGCTATCTGAACAATCCATGTGACACTCCCCCCGAAGAGTTGTTGACGGAGATCTATATTCCGGTAGAATAATCCGGATAAGGGGACGAAGGAACAGCAGTCACTCCAGACAGGCTGTTCCTTCTTCCCTACCTGTTATTTTTCAGCATAGACGCCAATCCTGTTTCCTTCACTATCCGTGAATACGGCAAACCATCCTTTATCGTCTGCCTCAATCTTTGTTTTGGGAATGACAACTTTCCCTCCTTTCAGAAGCACTTTTTCCAACGTTTGTTCAATATCCTCACAGTTGAAATGGATAAGTACGCCATGCGTTGAAGGAAGAAAGTCGAAATTTGAAGCATAAGAAATAGCACCGACAGTTTCACCTTCTTCCGTGAAACAAGCCATTTTCTCTGTTTCACATTCAAAAGTCGGAAGTTGCACCCCCAACACAGTTTCGTAAAAATCGACAGCCCGACGGAAATCGGTAGCAGGAATCTCAAAAAATGCAATTAATTTTTTCATCTCGTTTCTTTTTTATGGTTACTACTAAGCCTTTGCAAAGACATTGCAAAAGTAGGGTAACACGAGGAAGCCCGATAGGAAAAAAGAGACATCTTTAGAGTTCAGAGAAATAATCGGAATAAGGGGCGCATACAGAAAGATACTCCGCAGGGGTATAACCGGAAAAGAGTTTGAATTCCTTTATCATGTGAGACTGATCGGAAAAGCCACATTCATAAGCCACTTGTACAAAAGGAATCGTAGCATCCTGTTGCAGCATGGATAACGCCCGTTGCATACGGATAATACGAATAAATTCCTTGGGAGTAGTGCCAACATAATCGGCAAAGATACGCCCAAACTGCTTACTGCTCAAACAGGCTGTTTCCGACAAATGAGAAATATTGATTTGCGGCCGGAGGTTTATTTCATGAAAGACAGCAGACATCCGCTTGAGATTATACTCGGGAAGAGTGTATAAACGACGAAGAAAAAACTGCTCTATCAACCGAATACAAACTGCATTATCAGAAGTATCCGTGACCTGTTTCACTAAATCCGACAGTTCTACATCTTCCATCGCATCGATATCTACAGTCTGCCCACGGAACAAATGACTGGGTATATGAAACAATGCTTTTACCGCATAAGGTTGAAAAACAACAGTAATCATCTCTATCCTGCCTGTAGACATCACATCCGAGAAACCGACCGATTGTCCGGAAATAAAGGATTGGGGTTGCAGCTCCGACTCGCCCAACAAAAGAAGTTGTTTCCCTTTATGAAATACCAGTTGCATGCAGCCAATAGGCAGAGTCCGTTCGGAGACAGGAGCTATTGAGTCGTCTTGCAATATCCAGTAATGCCGTATATAGGGAGCCAGTGCAAAACAGGGTTTTATCAGTTGAAATGATTGCATATAACAAAGATATTATTTCTTAATCCAAATGCAAAAGTAAAACTCCTGTTTAAAAGGGGATAGTAAAAAAAGGACTTCTTTACTTAATTAAAAAAGCATCCTCTGCTTGAAGAAGCATGATTGCAACTCATTCAAACAGAGGAAGAATTCTTTAGATAACGGAAAGTCCATATTCGTAGGCTTCCGACATCGCATTGTAATCTGCATCGGAATATGCGCCTTTATCTCTTGCTTTCTGCATATCTTTCATAAACGATTCCACAGAAGACAGGAAGCTATAATAATTCTTTTGCTCTTCATCATAGCCTGTGACAGCAGGAAGTTTCTTTGCAGCTTCGAGTTCTTTCTTCAATTCTGCCATCTTCACATCAATGCGAGCACCCTCCAGTACATGTTTGCGGGAATAAAGATTCATTATGCTTTGCACAGTGCCGGACATCTTACGCATAGCCATGATTTGATCTTTCAACGGTTCGTCGGCAAGAAGTTCTTTTTCAGCCTGTTCCGTGAGAGGGCTTAGAATATCAAAAATCACTTGTTTATATTCGGACATTTCTACACTTAGCCGATAGTTTTCATCCAAGAGCTTGCCAGCCTTGGCTGTCTCTTTGGCCTGCTTGTAAGAGAGAAACTTATTAAAATTATCATAGAATTGCGCCCGTGCACTGAAAAGTCCTCTATAACTCTCCTTCAGATTCTGACGGACTTGTATATTAAAGTAATCTCCCGGATCCATCAATTCCGCAGTGTCTCTGGCAGATACTTCAGGCGGTGCTATCGGAGATACTTCAGGAACTTTTCCTGTCTGTTCCATATATCCCAAGACCGCATTTACGTCTTTTGCATTAGCTACATGCCTCAACACGATGAGCGATGTATGATAATAGTTTATCACTTTACTGGCATTATCCAATTCCTCCGGAGTGACGGAGGACGCAGCCTGTTTCTTGTTTCCTCCCGAACAGGAAACCAATAAGAAAGCACCTATCAGTGCTCCAAACAATAAGATATTCTTCTTCATAATAATGGTTAGTTTATTGAGTCTTTCGTACTATAACAATAAAAATCGTTTTTTGTTATAGACAAACAATGCATATTCGAAAAGTGTTCTCTATATGATATTAACTTAAAAATAAAACAAATATGGAACAATCATTTCAAAAAGGAGTTGTGCTCCATTTGGCTTCTCTCATTGAATATACTGAAGGAGGCGTTATCAGCAAACAGTTAATCAAAAGTCCGGCAGGAAATATCACTTTATTTTCTTTCGACAAAGGAGAAGGGTTAAGCGAACATCGTGCCCCGTTTGATGCGCTCGTGCAGGTATTGGAAGGGGTAGCGAATATTACTGTAAACGGAACTCTGTTCACCGTAAAAGCAGGAGAAAGTATCGTATTTCCGGCGAATGCGCCGCATGCCCTTACAGCAGTGGAGAGATTTAAGATGCTGTTGACTATGATTAAGGAATAAACAATCATAGTGTATAAAAACAAAAAATGGCTACTCATCACGAGCAACCAATCTTTTGTTAACCTTAAATCTAATACTTATGAAAAAAACACTGTACAAAGGTACCATATTTCAGGTAAATAGCAAATTTTAGAGCCTAAACAGCCCATATTATAACAGGGTTTAATACTCTGGGAAGCGCATTAACATTTCAGACTTCGCACGTTAACATTTAACATATTCATTCACACAAGTTACTTCTTGGGTAAGTAAGAATACAAAAAAGAGGGAATCATTGAAACAACATCGTCTTTTTTTTGTAAGATAAAAACTCACCGCTACTCATCGGCCATTTATCTGAAAATGATATCGTAAAGGAACGAGAGATGAAAAGTCTGCGGGATAACCAATATTCGTTGTTTTAATCTCTTCGGTCTGCAGTTGGCTTACAGGCATAAAAAAAGGCTATCTATCCCAGACAGCCAATCTTTTGTTAACCTTAAATCTAATACTATGAAAAACACAGTACAAAGATACGGACTTTTCGGTTATCTCCAAATTTTGAGGCCAAAGCAGCGTATCTTATAACATGGTTTAATAGAATCAGAGCCGTATTAACAAATGAGTGGCCAGGCATTAACATTTAACAGTTTTCTTAAATAATCAGAGCGTAAAACTGGAAAAGATGCAAAAGTTTTCGAATCGAACACCTTATCTTATTAAAGAGAGTTTATGAGGGCTAACAAATTCCTCTGCCAGCTGTTTCTAATAGAAGGTAACCATCAAATTCCCATTATATGAACAGATTCGAAAATAAAGTAGTTGTCATCACCGGTGCCGCCGGTGGTATCGGCGAAGCAACCACACGCCGCATTGTCTCCGAAGGAGGCAAAGTAGTCATCGCTGACCATTCCGAGAAAAGAGCGGAGCAGCTTGCCAACGAACTCACGCACACAGGGGCTGACGTGCGTCATGTCTATTTCTCCGCCACCGAACTCCAGAGTTGCAAAGAGTTGATTGATTTTTCCATGAATGAATATCAAAGAATAGACGTACTGATTAATAATGTAGGAGGAACTGATCCCAAACGTGACCTTAGCATCGAAAAGCTGGACATCAACTACTTTGACGAAGCATTCCATCTGAATCTCTGCTGCACGATGTATCTTTCCCAACAGGTCATTCCTATCATGACTGCCAATGGCGGCGGAAACATTGTCAACGTAGCTTCCATAAGCGGACTTACGGCTGATGCCAACGGTACTTTATACGGCGCCAGCAAAGCGGGTGTCATCAACCTGACGAAATATATCGCTACTCAAATGGGAAAGAAAAACATCCGTTGCAACGCCGTAGCTCCGGGACTGGTACTTACTCCCGCTGCATTGGACAACCTGAATGAGGATGTACGTAATATCTTCCTCGGTCAATGTGCCACTCCTTATCTGGGAGAACCGGAGGATGTTGCAGCTACCATCGCTTTTCTGGCTTCGAACGATGCCAGATACATCACTGGACAAACGATTGTGGTGGATGGCGGACTGACCGTTCATAATCCGACAGTGGCGTTATCATAAAACGACCGGATAACGTATTATCGGTAAAGATGATAGGTTATTAACCGGCAACCATTACAAAAAATAATCTCTTTTTCCTTGATGTTACCGATAGGAAACATATCTTTGTGACCAGTCAGTAACAAAAGTATCAAAGTATGGAAAAAGAGATTACTAAAAACAGACAGGCTACGGAAATGACCCTGATTAAGGCCGTCAACGACATCATTGAAGAAAGCGGCTTCGAGGGGTTGGGCATCAATGCGGTAGCAGCCAAGGCCAAAGTTTCAAAAATGCTTATCTACCGTTATTTCAATTCGCTGGATGGACTGATAGCAGCCTACATTCAGCAGAACGACTATTGGATTAATTTCGATGAAGAGTTACCGGATCAGGCTCATTTAGCCGCATTTATCAAGCAGATATTCAAAAGACAAATCATGCGGTTACGGGAGAATTATACATTGAAACGCCTGTATCGCTGGGAACTGACAACGGACAATAAGTTTGTGAAAGAGTTGCGCAACAAACGGGAAGAGAAAGGAATCTGGCTGGTAGAGGCAGTCAGCAAACTTTCAAAACATCCGAAAAAAGAGATTGCCGCTATGGCTTCCATCATCACCGCAGCCATCAGTTATCTGGCATTGCTCGAAGAAAACTGCCCGGTCTACAACGGCCTCAAGATTCAGCAGGAAAGCGGCTGGGAGGAATTGGAAGAAGGCATCAATCTATTAGTAGACCTCTGGTTACAAAAACAACTCTAATCAAATGAATAAAATGACAATAATGGGAATATGGTTTCTTTCTCTATTGATAAATAGTGGATGCAACCGGGATTTAGTAGAATACGACAGTAACGATCTTAAAATATCTATTGAAAAAGGGGAAGAGTGGTTGCATAATTTTCCTTTGTTTCTAGGCATCAACATCAAAAATCCGCCCCAGATTGCAATCTGGACTGAAGACATGGAAGGGAATTATTTGTCCACCGTGTATGTGACACACAAAATAGCCACTCAATCCTGGCAAGCCTCCGGCGGTAACCGCCGAAAGGAAGCGCTGCCGCATTGGTGTTATCAGCGGGGAATCCAATATGAAGACGGGTTATATCTCCCTAGCAAAAAGGAACCGTTGACGGACGGTATCAGCGGAGCTACTCCGAAAGGTAGTTTTAATGTGAAGATGTCGCCAACCGGAAAACAGAAGAAGTTTATAGTCAAAATTGAAATCAATCATTCTACAGATTTCAATGATGCATATCCGAAATCGGCCAAAGAAGGAGACGCCAATTACTCCGGTGGAAAAGAAGGGAGCGGACAGCCTGCCCTTGTCTACGCAGCAGAAGTGGATTTGACTTCCGGCAAGAAAGAATTTACAGCCAAACTGATCGGACACAGTAGCCCGGATGGAAGTAATGGAGATCTTACCAGAGATACTTCTTCACTCACAACTGCATTGCATATCATTAAAAGCATAACCGTGTATGTGCAATAGCAGCAGCTAACCATCGTATTATCAGACTCTATCCTTGCATCATTATGAAGAAATTTATATTCATTTTTGCACTGCTATCTTTCATTACTGTATGTGCCGACGGACAAACAGACAGCAGACGTCTCTCTTACACTACATATATCGGGACAGGTTTTTCTATGAATCAGCCTTCTTACACGCCTTTCAACTGGCAAATCGTCAGTCATTACCACATCAGTCAACGGTTTGCCATCGGTGCGGGCAGCGGACTTTCTGTTTACGAGAAGTTGCTTATCCCGCTTTATGCCAGTGCGCAATTTTATATAACGAAGCCCAGGAGACTGACTCCTTATCTGGAATGTCATATCGGTGGGTCTTTTGCCACAGACAGAGAAGCAAACGGAGGCTTTTACCTCTCTCCTTCCATCGGTGCACAATTCAAAGTCAACCGGAAAATTAAACTGAATTTGATGGCAGGTTATGAACTCCAGAAACTGGAACGGACAAAGAAACAGGAAGATCCGTATTTCCATACGACGTTTAAGGAAGAATTGTCGCACCATTCCATTACGCTGAAAATCGGCTTGACTTATTGAGGTAAGTATAATAAGAGATAAGGAATTTGCCATTGCAAACAGAATATATATTCAGATCCTGACTTTATTCCCCCGAATAAGAAAAGGCATAATTATTAATGATTAAGTCGTTATATTATTCAACAAATACTAACTTTACGACGTTATAAAATATAAAGAG
Organism: Bacteroides sp. D2; assembly: GCF_025147085.1. Taxonomy (NCBI): domain Bacteria; kingdom Pseudomonadati; phylum Bacteroidota; class Bacteroidia; order Bacteroidales; family Bacteroidaceae; genus Bacteroides; species Bacteroides sp. D2. The sequence goes on from NZ_CP102261.1 coordinate 6,632,346, forward strand.
CGAACGAAATGATTGTTAAGACATTACTAGATACCGATCTTTATAAGTTTACCACATCGTATGCTTATATCAAACTGTTTCCCTATGCAATGGGCACGTTTAGTTTCAACGACCGGAATGAAACTCAATATACCGAAGATTTCCTGAAGGCACTCAAGACAGAGATTATGAATCTTAGTCAGTTGAGGTTTACGGAAGAGGAGCTGGAATATATGACGAAAAACTGCAGATTCCTTCCGAGGGTCTACTGGGAGTGGTTATCTTCTTTTCGTTTCGACCCGAATAAGATTGATATTCATCTGGATGAAGCCTGTCATCTTCACATTGAGGTGACTGATTTGCTCTATAAAGTGACGCTGTATGAAGTGCCTTTGCTCGCGATTGTCTCTGAAATCAAAAACCGTTTCTTTGGCAATGTAGCAGACATGAACGAGATTCTTTGCAAGCTGTCGGAGAAAATAGAATTATCGAATCAACATCAGCTCCGCTTTTCCGAATTCGGCACACGGAGAAGATTCTCCATTGATGTGCAGGAAACGGTTATCAAGAAGCTGAATGAGACGGCACATTATTGCACCGGAACTTCCAACTGTAACTTTGCAATGAAATATGGAATGAAAATGATGGGGACTCATCCACATGAATGGTTTATGTTTCATGGAGCACAGTTCGGATATAAACATGCCAACTATATGGCACTCGAAAACTGGGTGAATGTTTATGACGGGGATTTGGGTATCGCACTTTCCGATACATATACTTCCGGTATCTTCCTTAGTAACCTTAGCCGCAAACAGGCTAAACTATTTGACGGAGTGCGTTGCGATTCCGGTAATGAGTTTGAGTTTATCGACAAGCTGGTTGCCCGTTACAGAGAGTTGGGAATTGATGCGACGACCAAAACCATCGTTTTCAGCAATGCCCTCGACTTTACAAAGGCATTGGATATTCAGGAATACTGCCAGAACAAAATACGCTGCTCTTTCGGAATCGGTACCAACCTTACCAATGATACCGGATTCGAGCCTTCGAACATCGTGATGAAACTGACACAATGTAAGATGAATGTCAATCAGGAATGGAGAGAATGTATCAAACTGTCTGATGATGAAGGAAAACATACCGGCAGTCTTGAAGAGGTACAGGCTTGCCTGTATGAGTTACGACTCAACAGACAGCAATAAAAACAAAGAAAATAAAGAAAAGCAGGAAGTACCTCACCGGAGAATACTTTCTGCTTTTCTTTATGCATATTAAAAGTATGCCAGACAAAGACACACCAACATAGAATCAGCCACGTATATCATTGTGATAAGCTATGCAATAATCGTCAGGATTTGAATCCTTTCACTGCTCTTTCCAGTCTTTCCAAAGGTAATTCGCCGGATTGTCTCCAAAGCTGTTGTCCTTTTCTAAAAAGAATAAAGGTAGGAGTCGACTCAACCGTATAGAAATCTGTAAGGGCAGGTTCCTGGTCGATGTCTACCAATACCACTTCCAATGTTCCCTCCATCAGTTTCTTAAATTCTTCAACAACCGGTTTCATACGTTGGCAATGAGGACACCACGTTGCATAAAACTCTGCCATTACCCAATCACCGTTAGCCAGTTTCTCCTGATTTCTTTCTTCACGAGCTATTTTCTTTTCTTTCATACGAATATCTCCTTTTTTATTAATTATTATCAACTTAACAATATCAGGAGAAATATAGTTTAGAAAAGTAGCAAGGTTACACACTAATTAAAGAATCAAACCCGTTTACATTTGCCCGACCAGTTATCAATATCCATACGAATGATCTCCGTGCGATGGAAAGACTTCTCCGCATACTTCATTCCTACCACTTTATCTTCAGGAGAGAGTTTATCCAACAGCAGTTCAAGCGCCTTCATCCGTTCGGCTTCCGAAAGTCCTGTACGGGCTGTCCCTGTCAATACAATACTCTCATACCCCGTCGTAAACTTGTCGGGAACAAGATGAGTGGCTCCTACCACACAAAAAGAAACTCTCTCACAAGCAGAGATACAACGCAGTTTCTCTCCTTCGGGTGCACAATGAATATAAATAGAACGAGCACCATCCCACACATAATTGACAGGAATTCCATAACCGCCGCCTCCTAGTGCCTGCATCGACAATATTCCGTATTCTGCAGTTTGTAATAAACGAAGAGCTTTTTCTTCTTCCAGCAGACGATCCTGGCGCCTGACGGGTTCATTTAAATATTTCATTTTTACTATATAATTAATGACATTACAAAGATATACAATATTCTTAATCGAAGACAAATCCCCGTTTTAAAGATAAGCATTGCACAAAAATGAAACTTTCGTGCAAAAAAGGAACATCTTATTTAATATTTATTTATCTTTGCCCCCCGAAATGGTTCAGAATCCGTATCCAACGGACGATGATTAATAGGGAACCGGGTGTAAGTCCCGGACAGTCCCGCTGCTGTGAAGCTCTGTTCAATGTCTTATAATTGAACTAATTTAACGCCACTGATGTTAATCGGGAAGGCAAATAAGACAAGAGTCAGTCAGAAGACCTGCCATTTTGTGTAAGACGCTCCCCTCCTCGTGGGTTAGGAGAAAGAGCATCACTTGTTAAGCCCCAAATCAAAAAAATACTGTTTTTCGTCGGGTGGAGTATGTCCATTAGATAGGAAGACATTAATAAGTATGTACTTAATTGAAAAAAGTATGATAAAAAAAATCTTAGTAGCCAATCGCGGTGAAATTGCCGTAAGGGTGATGCGCTCCTGCCGGGAGATGGAGATAACGAGTATCGCTATCTTTTCCGAAGCAGACCGGACCGCGAAGCACGTGCTTTATGCAGACGAAGCTTATTGCGTAGGGCCGGCAGCATCCAAAGAGAGTTATCTGAATATAGAAAAAATCATCGAAGTGGCGAAAGCAGCTCATGCGGACGCCATCCATCCGGGTTACGGCTTCTTGTCCGAGAATGCTACCTTCGCCCGTCGATGTCAGGAAGAAGGAATCATCTTTATCGGACCTAATCCGGAAACAATGGAAGCCATGGGGGATAAAATTGCTGCCCGTATCAAAATGATCGAGGCGGGAGTACCCGTTGTTCCCGGCACACAAGACAATTTGAAAAGTGTGGAAGAAGCCATAGAGCTTTGCAATAAGATCGGATATCCGGTGATGCTGAAAGCCTCTATGGGCGGCGGTGGAAAGGGTATGCGCCTCATCCACAGTGCCGAGGAAGTGGAAGAAGCTTATACCACTGCCAAGAGCGAATCGTTGTCTTCTTTTGGCGATGACACGGTTTATCTGGAGAAGTTCGTTGAAGAGCCTCATCACATCGAGTTCCAGATTCTTGGTGACAAGCATGGAAATGTCATTCATCTATGCGAACGCGAATGTTCCGTGCAACGCCGTAACCAGAAAATCGTAGAGGAGACTCCTTCGGTTTTCGTCACTCCCGCACTGCGGAAAGATATGGGTGAAAAGGCGGTAGCTGCGGCTAAAGCGGTGAACTACATCGGTGCGGGTACTATCGAATTTCTTGTTGACAAACACCGCAACTATTATTTCCTTGAGATGAACACCCGTTTACAGGTGGAGCATCCGATTACGGAAGAAGTGATTGGGGTAGATTTGGTGAAAGAGCAGATTAAAGTTGCCGACGGACAGGTGCTTCAGCTGAAACAAGAAAATATTCAGCAACGCGGACACGCTATTGAGTGTCGTATTTGTGCCGAAGATACAGAAATGAATTTTATGCCGAGTCCGGGTATCATCAAACAGATTACAGAGCCGAACAGTATCGGTGTACGTATCGACAGTTATGTGTACGAGGGATATGAAATTCCAATCTACTACGACCCGATGATCGGTAAACTGATTGTATGGGCTACCAACCGCGAATACGCTATCGAGCGGATGCGCCGCGTACTCCACGAATATAAGTTGACCGGTGTGAAAAACAACATCAGCTATCTGCGTGCCATCATGGACACTCCCGATTTCGTGGAAGGTCACTATGATACAGGATTCATCACCAAGAACGGCGAATATCTGCAACAACGCATCATGCGCACCAGCGAACATTCCGAAAATATTGCTTTGATTGCCGCCTATATGGACTACCTGATGAACCTCGAAGAGAACAACAGCGGTATGGCTACCGACAACCGTCCTATCAGCAAATGGAAAGAGTTCGGACTGCACAAGGGAGTGTTGAGAATCTAATTTTAACAAAGAGAATTCAATTATGGAAATTCATATAGGAAACCGTGTGGCCGAAGTAGAGTTGGTCAGCAAGGAAGATAACAAGGTGGTGCTTACCATTGATGGAAAACCGTTTGAAGCAGACGTAGTGATGGCGGAAAACGGCACTTGCAACATCTTGATGGACGGACGCAGTTCGAATGCACAGCTGATTCGCCGTGATAACGGGAAAAGCTATAAAGTGAATACGCATTATAGCAGTTTCAATGTAGAAATTGTGGACAGTCAGGCAAAATATCTGCGGATGCGCAAGAAAGGGGAAGAGGAACAGAACGACTGCATCATTTCTCCGATGCCGGGCAAGGTGGTGAAAATACCTGTTGTAGCCGGTCAGGAAATGAAAGCGGGAGATACTGCCATCGTTGTCGAAGCAATGAAGATGCAGAGCAACTACAAAGTAACTTCGGATTGCCGCATTAAAGAAATTCTGGTTCAAGAAGGTGATAGCATAACCGGCGAACAGACATTAATAACATTAGAACCGATTGCATAATATAAGAACGGATTGCATTATGGAAGAAATAAATAAAGCATACGCCACGTTCGAGGAACGTGACCGCATCGCTTCTCTTGGCGGAGGCGTTGATAAAATAGAGAAGCAACATGAAAGCGGTAAAATGACTGCCCGCGAACGTATCGAGATGTTGCTCGATAAGGGTACTTTCGTTGAACTGGATAAGTTGATGGTTCACCGTTGTACGAACTACGGCATGGATAAGAACAAAATTCCGGGAGATGGTATCGTATCCGGTTACGGAAAGGTGGACGGTCGACAGGTGTTTGTTTACGCTTATGACTTTACGGTATATGGCGGTTCACTGTCAGCTTCCAATGCTAAAAAGATTGTGAAAGTACAACAACTTGCATTGAAGAACGGTGCCCCGATTATTGCTTTGAATGATTCGGGCGGTGCACGTATCCAGGAAGGGATCGAGAGCCTTTCCGGTTATGCTGATATTTTCTATCAGAATACAATGGCCAGCGGTGTGATTCCACAGATTTCGGCAATCCTGGGTCCTTGCGCCGGAGGTGCCTGCTACTCTCCTGCCCTGACCGATTTCATCTTTATGGTGAAAGAAAAAAGCCACATGTTTGTGACTGGTCCGGATGTAGTAAAAACTGTGATTCATGAGGAAGTAAGTAAAGAAGAGCTGGGTGGCGCAATGACACATAGCAGCAAGAGCGGTGTGACTCACTTTATGTGCAATACCGAAGAAGAATTGCTGATGAGCATCCGTGAACTGCTTTCTTTCTTACCGCAGAATAATATGGATGAAGCCAAGAAACAACCTTGCACTGACGAAACAAACCGTGAAGATGCTTCTCTGGATACCATCGTTCCGGTAGATCCGAACGTACCGTATGACATGAAAGACATTATCGAACGCGTTATAGACAACGGTTATTTCTTCGAAGTGATGCCGAACTTTGCTAAGAATATTATCATTGGCTTTGCCCGTATGGCAGGTCGTTCGGTAGGTATCGTAGCGAATCAGCCAGCTTATCTTGCCGGTGTTCTCGATATTGACGCCAGCGACAAAGCAAGCCGTTTTATCCGTTTCTGCGATTGCTTCAATATTCCATTGATTACATTCGAAGATGTTCCGGGATTCCTTCCGGGATATACACAGGAAAACAATGGTATCATCCGTCACGGTGCAAAAATAGTTTATGCATTTGCAGAAGCTACTGTTCCCAAACTGACAGTGATTACCCGCAAAGCTTACGGTGGTGCTTATATCGTAATGAACTCCAAGCAGACCGGAGCTGACGTGAACTTCGCTTACCCAAGTGCAGAAATTGCTGTAATGGGTGCGGACGGCGCCATCAATATCCTGTTCCGCAAAGCTGACGAAGCAACAAAGGCCAAGGAACTGGAAGCCTACAAAGAAAAGTTTGCTACTCCGTATCAGGCTGCCGAGCTGGGATATATTGACGAAATCATTTATCCGAGACAGACTCGCAAACGTCTGATTCAGGCACTGGAAATGACGGAAAATAAGATGCAGACAAACCCGCCCAAGAAGCATGGTAATATGCCTTTATAACAACTAGATAAGGTGCGCAAAAGCACCACTCATAAAACGAGCTTGCAGAGATTCTATGATATACTTTAGGAGATTTGTAAGCTCGTTTCTTATTTGTAAGCCTGCCGTTTTTTATATGTGACAAAAAAAACGGCACCTCGATTCACATCGCAGCACCGTCACAACACAAACACAAAATAAAACACGACAAAACTACTATGCAATCTTCCTGTCATGCCGGGGAGGCATATCTTGCTTGACTTATCTATATTCGCATACGCATAAGAAGCTTTATCAGGCGATTTGCACAATAAATAACATACGTTTCCGGATTTTGTTCACAGGATTGATAAGATTTTATTCAATAATATGATAAGAAAATGAAATAACGCGCTCTTTAACGAATTCAAGAGAAACGAAAAAAACGGCACCCCGATTCACATCGCAGCACCGTCACAACACAAACACAAAATAAAACACGACAAAACTACTATGCAATCTTCCTGTTATGCCGGGGAGGCATATTCACTAGCCTATATATATTCGCATACCTACAAGTAGCCATCAGGCGATTTGCATATATAAAACATTCTGATTTTTATTTTGTTCACGAAAGGAGAAGTAAAAATATTATTTTTTCTCCTTATAGTCTTTCAGGAAGCCTTCCATCAGCCATTTGGCGAGTGCCTGACGATTGGAATTCATCACCAGCCGACGCTGATCGAACGTATTCTGGATATTACCCAACTCCACAAAGACGGAAGCGGGAGTGGTATGGGAAAGTACGTATAAGTTACGCCCGCTTACTGTGCCGGAAAAGCCCCGGTTGGGTTGATGCTTATCATATTTTGACTCAAACGTATCTTTCATATTATTTGCCAATCGTTTGCTTTCTCCCTTTTTATTCGAATAATAGAAAAAGACATCCGTTTGTTTTCCCTTACTACGGCTATCGATATGAATAAAAATTGCCCTGCAATAAGAGTAGTTCTTACGGTCTTTCCGATAAAGGGCGTTTATTTTATCGCAGCGTTGCTGTAAGCGTTGCACCTGATTCAAAGGAATTGGATCGCCCATACAAGTCTCCCGTTTACTGTTTGACAGGTACGAATCATCACGGATACCATCTTTAGCATCTTGAATGATGATACGGACTTCGGCTCCTTCCTGCATCAGGTTACGTGCCAGACGGAGGGCAATATCATAAGCGTATTCATCTTCGTGCAATTCGTATTTACCAACTTTCCCGATAGCACCCGGATCAGGACCTCCATGTCCGCTGACCACATAGAAGCAAGCACCGGCAAGACGGTTGGAAGTGACTTTCACATCAGCCAGTTGCTTTCCAAACAGAGGCTCATTGAGGGTGGTTCCTATTTTTGTTGATTTAGCTTTCGGAGATTGTTGCTTTGTCCCGGAACTTTCGGAAGCTGTATTCTTCGCATCGGCATTCTTAGTGGGAGCATCTTTACTAGAAGTTTCTTTAGTGGAAGTACTTTTTGCAGGAGTAGCCGTCGATTTCTTTACCGGAGGAATAACATACGTTACGCCCACTTTAAGCACATTGTTCTTTCCCAGTTTCTGTTTATTCAGCTCAATAAAATCGTCGTAATACTTCTTCGGAGAGCGGTTGTGCCTCAACAGAAAAGAAGAGATGCCTTCACCCGCCTTCGGAGTTGCCTTCTGCTGTGCCCAAAGAGTTGTGCCCGAAAAAAGAAAAGCTAAGAATAAAAGAATATAGAGTTTATTTTTCATAACTACATTAACTATCTCCTTCGCAAGAGTATCATTTCACTCATAAACAGGGCAAAAATACAATTATTTTCCCTACTTTTGCAGCATTAAAACATTTTTTGAAATAAAACATTAAAACCCGATAACATTATGGCAAAACAATTCAAACCGGAAACCCTGTGTGTACAGGCAGGATGGACGCCTAAAAAAGGCGAACCACGCGTATTGCCCATCTATCAAAGTACAACTTTCAAATACGATACCAGCGAGCAGATGGCCCGCCTGTTCGACCTGGAAGACAGTGGTTACTTTTATACCCGCCTGCAAAATCCAACGAATGACGCTGTTGCCGCCAAAATCGCTGCCCTTGAAGGTGGTGTAGCCGCTATGCTGACTTCCAGCGGTCAGGCTGCCAACTTCTATGCCATTTTTAATATCTGTCAGGCAGGAGATCACTTTGTTTGCTCTTCCGCTATTTACGGAGGTACGTTCAACCTGTTTGGCGTGACCATGAAGAAGCTAGGCATCGATGTGACTTTCGTTAATCCGGATGCCAGCGAAGAAGAAATTTCTGCAGCTTTCAAACCGAATACAAAAGCTTTATTCGGTGAAACGATTTCCAACCCTTCTCTTGAAGTACTGGATATTGAGAAATTTGCACGCATCGCACACAGTCACGGGGTTCCCTTGATTGTTGACAACACTTTCCCGACCCCGATCAACTGCCGCCCATTTGAATGGGGAGCTGACATCGTGGTTCATTCTACTACCAAATACATGGACGGACACGCTACAAGCGTAGGTGGCTGTATCGTAGACAGCGGTAATTTTGACTGGGATGCTCATGCTGAAAAATTCCCGGGACTTTGTACTCCGGACGAGTCATACCACGGACTGACTTATACCAAAGCATTCGGTAAAGGTGCTTATATCACCAAAGCAACTGCCCAACTGATGCGTGACCTCGGCAGCATCCAAAGCCCGCAAAATTCTTTCTTATTGAATCTGGGACTTGAAACGTTGCACCTGCGTATGCCTCAACACTGCCGCAACGCGCAGAAAGTAGCCGAATATCTTTCTAAAAATGAGAAAGTTGCCTGGGTAAACTATTGCGGACTGCCGGACAATAAATATTATAGCCTTGCACAGAAATATATGCCGAATGGTTCCTGCGGAGTCATCTCCTTCGGACTGAAAGGCGGACGTGACGTATCTATCAAGTTTATGGATTCACTGGAATTCATTGCGATCGTTACTCACGTGGCGGATGCACGTAGTTGCGTGCTCCATCCGGCGAGCCATACTCACCGCCAGTTGACGGATGAGCAACTGATGGAAGCAGGTGTACGCCCGGACTTGATCCGTCTATCGGTAGGTATCGAAAATGCGGATGATATTATTGCTGATATCGAACAGGCATTGAACGCATAAGGATACCATAAAGGTATAAACCCCATCAGAGAAGGCACGGGAAATCTTTCATTCCCGTGCCTTCTTATTTTCCACAAAAAGAAAGTTAATTTCGCGGAGAATCATTTCAAATATGAACCGATAAATCCTCCCGGATGTTTATCTTTGCAGGGAACCAAATTCTGTACAGATATGAAAAAGAATCTATTATTAGCATTCGTGTTATGCCTTTCTTACGGATTTTCTTATTCCCATTCATTTTATAACCCCATTAATCTGACTACAAAGATGCCTGACTTTGAAATGGATTCGTTTACCACCAAGAGTGGAAAAAGCCTGAAGATCACTTTCTTCAAGCATGCCAGCTTATTATTAGAGTATGCAGGACAAAAAATATTCGTTGATCCAGTATCCGATTATGCCGACTATACACAACAGCCGAAGGCGGATTTCATCTTGATTACGCATGAACATGGCGACCATTTCGATACCAAAGCAATAGCAGCTATCGAAACGAGTCGGACCAGAATTATAGCCAATCCTAATTGCCGGAAAATGCTGAATAGAGGACAGGAGATGAAGAACGGTGATGTGCTTCAACTTGCAGATGACATCAAACTGGAAGCCGTGCCTGCCTATAATACAACTCCCGGCAGAGACAAATTCCATCCCAAAGGGCGTGACAACGGATATATTCTGACTCTGGGAGGAACTCGTATTTATATTGCCGGAGATACGGAAGATATTCCGGAACTGACCCAAGTGAAAGATATTGATATCGCTTTCCTGCCAGTCAACCAACCCTACACCATGACACCGGAACAAGCGATACGGGCAACTCAAATTATCAAGCCGCGCATTTTGTATCCTTATCATTACGGAGATACGGATATCAATAAAGTAAAAGAGGGGTTGAAAAATGAGAAAACAACCGAAGTACGTATACGGGCTTTACAATAAAGCCCGTACAAATGATTATAAATCCTCCGCAGATAAACTGGAAATCATTGTATCCACCCAGTATACAACTGTTCTATCCTCAGGTAAAAAACCTTCAAGATAAGGCGAATCAGATACATCTTCCAACCATGCCGTAGTAATCGGACCTCTTTCTCTTGTAAGACTTTGAGTTCCTAAATACGGACTAAAATTAAAGAAGGTGTGTTGTTTCTCTACATCATTTTCACCTGTATATGTAAAGACAAAAGCTTTTTTCTTTTTTCCGGCCAATGAAGCCCATTCTATCCGATATGTCCCTTCAACAAGCACCTGTTCATCCTTTGTTTTATAGGTGAATTTCCCTCCTTCTCCTTCTTCAGACAAACGATACACATCATCCGGTCGTAACACACAGATATCTCCTCTATTAATAAAAGCATAAGGAGCCATTGCTACATTCACTTTCTCCTGCAAGTCATCTTCTGCATCCAACAATAACAACATATCCTCACTAGGTCTGGAAACTTGGAATTCAGGTTGGTCGAGACATGTAAAAGTCAGTACACCATAAGAAACAGTAACAGGCAGCGTGACATAATTGCCGTCTTTATCACTAACGGTAACCGTCACTTTCCCTTTTTTACCGTGTGAGCTAAGCCATAACCTGTTATCGTTGACTGTTGCCGTCACAATCGTCTCATCGGAGCTTTGTGCCGAGTAACCACCTTTTCCATTAGCTATCCCGATATTCTCCGCTTCCCATCCATTAAGATACAGGACTGTAGAAGAAATCGTATTCGTACAGGTTCCCGTTTCGTCGATTAATTTGGAACCGCTAAATAAAATAATCTCTGCATCATCTTGACAGGCTGATATACCAAAAGCCATGAGAGAAAGAAGAAAGAAGCCTAATAAAGTTTTTGTTTTCATATTTTCAGTGGTATGGTTAAATCGCGGCATATGCCATTATTTTGCAAAGATATAAAGTATTTGTAAAAAAAGACTATCTTTGTATGGAAAAAACATAGCTATCTGTATTAAAATAAAAAGCATGACTTTAAAATACTATTATAGTCTCATTCTCAGTCTAATGACTACTCTTTCCGTTTCGTCTCAACAAGTCGTCGTCACGGAGCTTCCTACTCAAAGATTGTTACCGGTAGCACATATTCACCGGATTCTTCAGGATAGCGAAGGTTATATGTGGTATGCAACAGAAGGCGGAGGGCTGTGCCGTGACAACGGTTATCAGATTAACGTCTTTCGTTCAGACTTAAATACGCCTCACCTGCTATCCAGCAACGACATTACCTGTATAACAGAAGACAACGGACATCATATCTGGTTCGGCACCAAACGTGGTTTATACAGATTAGATAAAGCTAATTATCAAATCAACGAAATAACAGACGGGGAACTCAAGAAGCAAAGAGTCGATGCTGTCCGGGCTATTCATGACGGCACTATCTGGACTTCGGCCGAAGGTATGATTTACCACTTTTCCAGTGAAGGCAAATGTCTTGGGAGTTATCCTTCAGAATGGAAGGGCACGAGACGAAACGTTACTGACTTTTACGAAGATGGAAAACATCAACTTTGGGTACTGCAAGGAGCAGGAGGTCTTTTACAATATCATCCGTCAACAGACAGCTTCTCGCCTTATCAATGGACGTGTGACGCATCGCCTATACAAATGATTGAAGACGTACAAAATGAATGCTATTGGGTGGCCACTTGGGGAAAAGGAGTTGTACAATTAATCCCTTCTTCCAATCCACAATCGGAGGAAGTAATCTGCAAGTTACAACCCGCCACCTTAGAAGGGTACGAACAGACACCGCATAAAACTCAAATACTGGGATTACTTAAAGACAGCCGGCAGGGAGTGTTGTGGGTTTCAGCGATGGACAATTTATATGCTTACCGAATTGTAGATAATGCGCTGCATCCCGTCGATACGGAAAGTTTTCTTCCTAAAGGCAAAAAGATATTGGATAGAATCATTGAAGACCGTGCCGGCAATGTATGGGTTCCAGGATATTCTCCCCATACGTTTATCCTCTCGTTCGACGCCAACAAAATCAAACGTTACCCCGCTTCTGCCATGTCCGTTATTACCGGTTATCCGGTGATGGCAGACAGAACGATTCAAGAAGAAGACTATTATTGGATATGGCAGGGAAGAACCGGATTATCCATCTACCATCCCACTTCCGAACAGATTTCTTTTGCATCGGATTTTTCCGAAGAAACAGGAAAGTATAATATCATAAAATGTATCGAGAAATGTCATAATCAATCTGGAATCTGGGCTGCATCCGATAATGCGTGTCTATTGCATCTGCAACATGAAGGCATGAAGATGAAACTGACAAAAGAGATTCAATTGCCGGATGCCCGACAGATTCGTGTATTGAGTGAGGACAATCAGGGAAACTTATGGATAGGCACAGAAAATGCCATCTATCAATATTCTCTTTCCAAAGGGGAACTTAAGAAGTTTCAGGGGGGCACGGATATGATAAACGACCTGGCAGTTGCCCCGGACGGAACGATATTCTGCATTACAGAAGCATTGGAGTTCCAATATTTTTCCCCGGAAGGAGAAAGACATACGATTCGGAAAGGAGAAAACTATTCATCTGTCCTCATCGCTCCTGATGGTAAAGTGTGGGTAGCTACTTTGGAAGGAAATGTGTACAGCTATCATCCGCAAACTAAAGTTATCACCCGGGAAGAGAATGCCTGCAACACAAACGGAGATGCTATCAAAGGAATGGAGATAGACAACTTGGGACATTTGTGGATATTGGCAGACCCATACGTAAAAGAGTACAACCCTACGAATCATTCATTTAGAATACTGTATAATTCCGACCGCTTCATTCAAGTGGATTATTTCCTTTCCATCCGCAAAATGGAAGATGGGGCGATTTGCCTCGGAGGGATCGGTGCTTTTTGTCTGATTACCCCATCTGCAGAGCTGGATCAATCTCCCAACGATATAAAGCCCGTTATATCCTCCATCAAAATAGACGGAAAAACACAAATAACAGGTATAAATACCCGACAAATAGAATTGAATCCTGATAATATCAATGTAGAAATATCCTTTTCTACGCTGGAGCATTTGCACGCCGGACAAATCGGTTATGCTTATCGTCTGAAAGGATGGGATGTAAGCTGGAAGTCACTTCCTCCGGGAGTAAACACTGCATATTTCACCAAACTTCCCAAAGGCAACTACACACTGGAAATTAAAGCGACGGACATTCACGGTTGTTGGGCACAGCCCATGTCCTGCCTGCAAATCAATCGTCTACCGGCATGGTATGAGACATGGTGGGCATACGCCCTCTATATGTTTTCTTTTATTCTGATAGCGACAGGAGTCATAAAGATCTACTTCAACCGTCTGCACCGGAAGCAACAGGAACAGTTGGAAGAACAACTGACACAGATGAAATTCCGTTTCTTTACGAATGTCAGCCACGACTTACGCACTCCCCTGACGCTGATTGTCACTCCTCTAAGCAGTCTACTATCGGAGATTCAGGACGGCAAGTTAAAGCAACAGTTATCTTCCATCTATCGCAATGCTGAAGAATTGCTGCAATTAGTCAATCAATTACTGGACTTCCGTAAACTGGAAGTGAGCGAAGAAAAACTGAATCTGACGAATGCAGATATCAGTGAATTTGTCACAACTACTTGCGAAGCTTTCGAGTCGTATGCGAACAACAAGCAGATTCGCTTTTCAGTCATACCACTGAAACAAACGCTTTATATGTATCTTGACCGGGATAAAGTACACAGGATTCTCTACAACCTACTCAATAATGCTTTCAAATTTACCCCCCCTGAAGGAAGAATCGATGTGTTTTTCAAAATGGAGAACAGAGGAGGAATACAGTACGTCTGCATCATCGTGCAGAACACCGGACAGGAAATAGCAGCAGATGAACTTCCCCATATATTCGACCGCTATTATCAGATCGGGGCAAACACTCACAGACAAGCAACAGCAGGAAGCGGCATCGGACTGCATATTGTGAAAGAATATGTCGCCATGCATCAAGGCTTTATAGAAGTGGAAAGTAATAAGGAAGAAGGAACAGAATTCTGTGTCTATCTTCCGACCAATCTGGTTGATAAACGTTTGTTACCGAGAGAGGAGAACATACCGGATGAATCCGGAGCAACTGAAACGAACTCATCAGATGCCCGGAAGACCATTTTGATTGTAGAAGACAATGAAGAATTCCGCCAATTCATGTATCAGCAGTTATCACAAGAATATCAGGTATGGGAAGCCTCCAACGGAGAAGAAGCGGAAGCCATCGCCAATGAGAAAGAAGTGGATATCATTGTGAGTGATGTCATGATGCCGGGAATGGATGGGTTTGAACTATGTCTCCGGCTGAAAGAGAATATGAAGACTTCACACATCTTCATTATTCTGCTTACTGCCCGCACAGGTGACGAAAACGAACTGGCAGGATACCAATCGGGAGCAGACTGCTACCTGACAAAGCCCTTCAACATGGATATTTTAAAGAACCGGATCCAGCATCTGCTGGCATTGCAGCAAAAGCGGAAACAGATATTCTTGTCAGGCATTGAGGTTAATGCGGAAGATCTCACTTCCTCCAAAGTAGACGAGCGATTCCTGGAAAAAGCAATCGAACTGGTCGAAAAGAATCTGGATAACAGTGATTATAGTGTGGAAGCTTTCAGTGACGACATGTGTATGAGCCGAATGAATCTTTACCGTAAACTGCAAATTATCACCGGACAGAAACCCACAGAATTTATCCGAAGCATCCGTTTGAAGAAAGCTGCCGGATTACTGACTCATACGGAACTGACCGTTATTGAGATATCGGAAAAGGTGGGATTCGCTACACCGAGTTATTTCAGTAAATGTTTTAAGGAGATGTTCGGAGTGTTGCCTACACAATATCACTCGCAGGATTAAAGGGAAAAAGGACGTCCCCGGGGGAAAAAGGGAATGGGAAATACGGGAACGTCCTCAAAACATAACAATACAGAAATACGGACTTTCACAAGGGCACATTTCTGTCTCTCTTATGCAACATTCCCTTCTATAAAAATATGGGGGAAATATCTGGAGAGGATATTATTATGTGGGAAATTTAGTTTATAGTCTTAAAAGCAATCTGATTGCATCAAAGTGATGAACGATAGGCAGTCCGGATATATTCTCCTATTGCATTGTCATCATTGATTTCTATGTATTTTTTCAATAAATCCGCAAATCCGGATTTTATCTGTTCCGTTTGCTTGTTCTCGCAAGCTGTGGAATATTCATCAACAGCCATGAGAAAATCCTGCATCCGTTCATTCAGCATTGTTCCTCCCGTACAAACCACATCGGAAATATCGGCTTGGATACTACCATTCTCTATGACGACAGGGAGGCGGTATTCCAGTCCCGATTTGCTGGCACGAATAGAAAGCACTTTTACTACGGGCGACACACTAGTCACCGTATCGGCAAAAGCAAACTTTCCATGAATTATTTCTGCACTATCTATTGGCTGCCCGCTCGAAGCATCTTTCATATAAACCATTTTTCCTTCGAATTCGGGCAAAGGTGCACTGCCGTTAATCTCGTAACCTTTTATCTGATGCCCGGCGCAAGCCGCTATCAGGCATATTCCCGGAAGAAAAGATAAAAGTTTCACATATCTGTTCATTAAGCTCTTCATTCTTCTTTAAAAAAGAAAAGCCGTCCGCACTATCAGCTGAACGGCTTTCTCTTTTCATTCATACATTTGTATAATCATTCATCCTTAGAATCTGAATCCCAGTTTCACCACAGGCATTTCAAATATCTTGATGTTGTGGTGACTGGCGTTATATTTATCAAATCCTTTCGGGCAAATCTGTATCAGGTCATAACGGTAAGCCAGAGGGTGCATTTCGAAACCGAAAACAAAACCTTTGGCAATGCTATACTCGATACCTGCTACGGCAGCTACTTTGAAACCGTACATCTGACCGGCTTTACTTCCGGAAACATAGACCTGTGACGGAAGTTCTTCCGAGTCGTCACTATCCTTATAAGTGTCTCCGGTGTATGGTTCGGTCGTTTCAATGCGTGCCATCTGGAAGCCGAGTGCGCCTCCAAGATACGGATGAATACGTTCGTTGCGAGTCTTGAAATAGTAGTTGGAACCGACAGATACATACCAGTTGTTGGTCATCTGCGCATTGATATAACTTTGCGCAGGGATAATCATGTCGGGTACACTGTTGTCTCCTTCTACATAGTCTTTCTTAGGAGTGAGGCTGACATTCATGCTGAACTGGAAATTTACATCCCAGTTGTCAGACACGAAATACTTACCTTCAATTCCGGCTATATTGACCAGACTATTATTATTCAGACTCCCGATGTTCAGATAGCGGTTCAGATCGCCGGAGTTATCCGTCCCTCCATTTGGAAGTCCGACTACTCCTCCGTCATTGGAGAACTTGGGAAGCAGATAAGAAGTGTTTTCGTTAAAAAACTTTCCGCTACCAAGCAGGACTGAAACCTGCCACTGTCCTTTCTTCGGGGCAAACGACGCATCATCACTGCTGCTGTAACGCTGCGCCATTGAAGGCGCAGCTGTCATACAGGTCAGCAAAAGTAATGTGCATAGTTTTTTTATCATCTTGTTACTTTTACGTAGTTAGGGAATTATTTCAAGAAGATAGCAAGAAGTGCTTTCAACTGAGCGCTTGCAGTATCATAGTCTGCCTTGGCAGCATCATATTCAGCCTGTTTTACTTTGATCTTTTCCTGAATACTTACCAATGATTCAGTAATATAATCTGTATCAGTATAAGTACCTGCTGCTAATTTCTCTATATTTCTCTTAGCTTTAGCAACATCGGCCTTAGCGGCAGTGACATTTGCCAGAGCAATCATGTATTCTTCCTTAACCAAGTTTTTGATAGCTTCCAAGGAACCTAAATCACCATTAGTAAAGTTATTATTCAAATAAACAGTGATTTCCGTTTCAATCTTGCCTTTGATAATTTCGTTATTGCCGTATTCTTTTTGTACTGTTGCAATATTATCATTTACTTCTTTAAATACTTTATCATAAGCAGCCTGAGCTTCGTCGTTAGCTTTCTTAGCTTTATCTACAGCATCCGCCAAAGCAGCATTTGCTTTATCTTGAGTAGTCTGTTCTACAGCTTTTTGAGCAGTAAATGCTTCTTTCAAAGCTTTGTAAGTTTCTACCTGATCAATTATAGCCTGTAGACTAGCTGTTTCTGCTGTTGCCCAAATCATCTTACCAAGAGAACCATAATTACCATTCTTCAAAGCGTCTACATGGTTATCACCAGCCGCAGCTATTACTTCGTCCTTAGATACTGGCAATCTTCTTGGATTATTACCTGAATTGAAATTATCGCTAAATACAGCAGAAGAAGCAGATTTCCACTTTTCCAATGGAGTCTTTACACTGGAATCTTGCTCTACATCTATTAATTTTCCAATATTTTCTTTACTAATTTCATTTGCAGTAGCAATGTCACCAGCATCCCAAGTGATAAAGCCTAAATCTACTCCAACAACTTTTTTAAAGTTATCAGCGTCTGCTATCAACCAAGCAGAGATTTTTTTCGTATCACTTCCTTTTGTTGCAGTTGCCTTAGTAACTTGTGCTTCTTTAGCCAATGCATCCTTATAGTATGCAACTAAAGCCGTAGCTACAGCATCAATATTAGCTTCTTTTTTTCTATCTTCTGATTTAAGTCCATTATATTTCTTTATTGCAGCATTAGCGGCTGCCTCTGATTTCTCCAAATCTATTTTCAGACTTTCATCATAAGCTGCCATTGCATCTTCCCATGCTTTATAATCTTTAGCATAGTTCTCTTCTGCTTCTTTTTGTGCTGCAAGAGCTGTAGCCAATTGTGGTTTGGCCCATTCTATATTTTCCAAATCAACACCTTTAGTAGCCTTATCGATCAGCTTAATCCAACCATCAATCTGATTTTGTGCTTCAGTAATTAGTATATCTTTACCATAGGCAAAAGTACCAGTACTAGAATTATAACCAGCAACAGTTGTTCCACTAGGTATTACATCATTCAATCCTTTCTTTATTTCAGCCTCTACTTTCTTAGAATAAGCTGCAGCTGTTTTAGCTTTGTTCTTGTTAGAGTTCTGGTTATTTTTAGCAATCTCTAACTTATTGCTAGTAGCTTGCAAGTCAGATATAAGTTTAGGATTAGCAACTTCCAGCTTACCTTTTTCAATATTATATTGTTGTTCCTTGACTTTTGCAGCAGCAATCTCTTCTTCCAGCTTCTTGACTTCTGCTTCCCAATCTGCAACAGTAGTATACTCATTATCCAAGATAGCTTTCAAGTTATCAGCATACTTCTGCGTCATTTCTAAAGCAAATTCTGCATTTTTCAATGCATTATCCAAAACCGCTTCTAAATTATTATCAGCTACTATATCAGAATAGTTAGCTAATTGCTCCTGAAGTTTTTTTAAGCTACCGGCTTTATAGCCATCCGCAGACTGGGTAGGATCTTCAGTAATAAGATAAACATAATACTTAGTCGTAGAAGAATTAGTCTCCGTGCTTTCATCCGGATTTGTAGTAGTAGTGGAATTTGCAACTTCCGATGACAGAATTCTTTTGATAACAGTTGTTGAATATCCATACATTGCCTTGTCCATTGCTTGTTTTGCATAGGCAACTTGCGCTTGTACACCATTCAAACGAGCTTGTTCTTCATCTGTCAGCAATAACTTGGAAGCTTCAATCTGTTCCATAGCTTGTTTGTAAGCTTCCTGTGCTTTAGCAGTGGCAGTTTCGGCAAGAAGCATTTTTTCCTTATACTGCTCAACAATCAATGCCTTTTCATTTTCCCACTTAGTTTTGTCAGCTTCCGCTTTTGCAATGGCAGCTTCCGCTTCCGCTTTTGCTTGTGCAGTAGCAGCTTCTTCCTTTTCAATCAGGAGTTGCTTCAACTGAATATCCAGTTCATGCAACTGCAAATCAATTTCTGCAGACTTATTCTGAAGTGCCAAACCTGCATTAACTAACTCTTGCTCTGCAACCTGTGCTTTTCTCAATTCAGCCTCTACAAGCTCAACTGCAGCTTGAGCTTTGATAAATTCAGACTTTGCTCCCCTAAGTTCTGCAATGCCTTCCGGTTCATCGGTATCAATACATCCCGTGAATGTCGCCGTCGTACCTGCCATGAGCAAGGTTGCGACTAAATACGTCCATTTTCTCATAAAAGTAAATTAAATGTTATACAATTAATAAATAAAAAATTTGTTTGTACTAATTCATGATTTATTTCGCTTCACTCCCCCTCTTCCCGTTACTTTGTAGGTAACGGGAAAACCCTTGTGCCTGCTCTTTTGGAGTAGTCTATACTAGAAAATTATACGATATATGACGAATCTTCTTACCCCTGCTTATGAGAAAAAGTAGAGGGGCGGGAAATCTATTGCAAAATTTAGACGTTAACAAAGTTCTAAGACAAAGAATCCACGTGTTCTTCTGTGTTTATTCCTATTTTGAGTAGTTTATTAGAAAAAATGTACGATTTTGTTTGGATGTTTTAAGAAATATGCTCATATTTGCAGCGTCTTTTCTTCCCGTTACCTACAAAGTAACAGCACTAAAAATCAGTTACTTGCCACAAATATAGTTCCTTTTCAGCGAAGATAGAATCGTCACATTCGCTTCATCTATTTTCTTATTCTTAAAAGGTTTTAGATAAGTCTCTGTGACAATAATGGATGAATGCCCCATCGCCTCTGAAATGATGCCTGGATGTATCTCGCAATAATATGCCATTGTAGCCCAGGTATGCCGAGCCGTATACGAGCTTAAATCAGAAGTTAATGCAAGTACTTGTTTCAGCAACAGAAGCTGATAGTTAAAATTACGCAAAGCTATCTGATATTCCCTGTAGGTAGCTTCCGTATTCTCTCCGCCAGTCAGTATGGGAAAAAGATAAGGAGAAGCAGAATCGGTATTCATATACTTTTTCATCAGTTTCATAGTTTCCGGCAGAAGCGTCACGGTCAGAAGCCTTCCGGTTTTTCTACGACGATAAGTAAGTACATTCCCCACTATATCCTGCTTTTTAAGATACGCAAGATCTACGAACGGCATACCACGAAGCATGAACATTAAGAAAAAGTACGCGCGCGTACGTTGTAATTCTCCTCTTCCCTGATGAATTTGTTTGGGAAGCTCTTTCATCAACCGTTCCATGTCCTCCTTTTCCAGTGCACGCTTTCTGTCGGCACGCGTTCCAGTATAGACATACCGGAAATGATGCGGTATATAAGACGCCATCCGACGGTCAACCGCACGGTTGTATACCGCCCTCAACGTACGCATATAGGTTGAAACTGTGTTCCAGCTACAATCCTTTTCCCGCAAATACGTTTCAAAGCTTTTAAGAAACTCCTGATTCACTTTCTTGAATGGCAGATTCCTGCTCCCGTTAAATGCAATGATAGCATTCATGCTACTCCTGTAAACATGAGCAGTTCCATAGTTCCCACTTTTTCGAAGCCCTTCAGCTACTTCCTTCATAAATGAAATCAAATTCCCCATTTTTATTAATTTTAGTTATCACTCAAGCATGTCCCTGAAGAAAAGCGCCCTCACCGCAATTCCCCCCAATGCTCTTTATTCCAATTCTCAACGTATCATCATACAAATATAATGAATTATGTTTTCTTTATATATACCCGATGTGTTCCTCTGCCATCAATCCCGATACCGGAATCGGGCGTATACGCCCATTGGCGTAATTCATTAGTAGCCGCTGTGCGCAGCAGACCTGTCAGTTTCCGGTACTCGTAGACCGTCAGAAAAGGATGTTCCTCCAAATATCTAACAGCCAATGCTAGTCGTTGCTCCGGTGTATACTTCTGTGAAGAACGTTGCGACTTCCACGGAGCTCTTTCCAGTAGACATCTTCCATTAATACGCCTCATCATCTTCCTGTCTACACGAAAGTTCACGTTTCCCACCACAATGCTTCGCGCGTTACGATGGGTTTCACCCTCTCCGGCCTTTTCGCGTTCTTTATCTTTGCATAACGCCAACGAAGGAGAGAATGTTCCGATGCCATCCAGCTTCACAGACTTGCCTTCTGCCATCTGATGTGCCATCTCAATACCTATCTGTGTAATTACGCCTTCCACATCTCCGACGTTAAAACCACTACTGGATGCTATCTGACGTATCAAATCCTCGGTAGATACCTGTTCCATCATTGCAAACCGCGGATAAAGTACCTGTTCGCCCGTTCCATGAATATCGGGCATTTCTTCCATTATATACATTGCCATAATACAAAAGTTTATATGAAATATTGATTACTAATAGAAAACTTACTCGCTATAGGTAGAAAACTTGTTCTCCCCTAGAGGAAAAGTTGTTTTTCCCTTAGGGTAAACTAAAACCGCAAGTTCTGGTTTTATAACTGAAACTTCTGATTACATAATCAAAAGTTCCGGTTTTATAATCAGAACTTGCGGTTATAGTTTTCTTACCAACAAAGATACGTTTTCCTGCCGGGACAAGCAAGTTTAATCCCTATGAAAAGGAAGTTTGATACATTTGTTGCAGCATCTTGTTACATTTCTATTCCGCACATCACCTGTCACTCTCCTATCTTTGCCCATTATTAAACAAAGAATAGGAAATGATGAATAACTACTTCGAATCTTCTGTTAGACTACTCGCTCTTTTAGCGTTAATACCCTGTTTTATTGCTGAAAGTTCCGCATCGGAACGCAAAGTCAGTATGAATGAGAACTGGAAGTTTTACCGGGGTTGCATTGCCAATGCCGAACAAACATCTTTCAAAGACACTCAATGGAGAGTACTCGACTTGCCTCATGACTGGAGCATAGATCCTGTGCCCGTACAAAGAGAAGGTATAACAATCGGTCCTTTTTCGCGCATGAGTGTAGGCGGGGCAGATACCGGACAAACCGTAGGAGGTGAAGGATGGTATAGAAAAGAATTCACCATACAGCCGGAAGATGCCGATAAGATTATTTCCCTTTATTTTGAAGGAGCTTATAACCAGGCAGAAGTCTGGATAAACGGGCAGAAAGCCTGTTTTAATCCTTATGGATATATCCCTTTCAAAATCGACATCCAGCCATATTGCAACGCTCCCGGCATTCCGAATATAATAGCCGTCAAAGTGGTGAATGAAGGTCTGAACAGTCGGTGGTATGCCGGTTCCGGCATTTACCGACACGTATGGTTAATGAAAACAGACAAAGTACATTTAGACGAATGGGACACTTTTATAGATGCTTCCAAAGTAGAAGGTAAAAAAGCGACGGTTGATCTTCATTCTATTCTACATAACTCTGGCAAAGAAAAAGTGACCGCCCATTTGAAGATTCAGATATTTTCTCCACAAGGGGAAGAGGTTTATTCCACTACTCAACCAGTCAATATATCCGGTGAAATCAATATCCCCATTTCCCTCACTTTTGATATAAAAAAGCCGGAATTATGGTCGGTAGATACTCCTAGTTTATATACTGCACATCTATCCGTGAAATCTAAGAAGCTATCTGATGAAATAACCGTTCCTTTCGGAATACGAACCGTCGAATTCTCCGCAGAAAAAGGATTTCTATTAAATGGGAAACCGCTGAAATTAAAAGGTGGTTGTTTGCATCATGACAATGGTTTATTAGGTGCCGTAGCTATCAACAGGGCGGAAGAACGCAAAGTAGAGCTAATGAAAGCAAATGGTTTCAATGCAGTCAGATGTTCACACAACTTGCCATCGGAGCATTTTCTACAAGCATGTGACCGACTGGGATTGCTAGTGATTGATGAAGTATTCGATCAATGGCAACAAGCAAAACGCCCGCAAGATTATCACCAATTCTTCGATGAATGGAGCGAACACGATATAGCTACCATGGTGCGCAGAGACAGAAACCATCCTTCTATTATCATGTGGAGTATTGGCAATGAAATAGCTGAACGCGCCGACGAACCCACCGGAGAGATCATAGCCCGGAAACTGATTGCAACCATTCACAAATATGATACAAGCCGCGCCACTACTGCCGCTGTTAACTCATTTTGGGACAGAAGAGATTTCAGTTGGGAGAAGGATTCGGAAAGGGCTTTCCGGAACCTGGATATCTCCGGTTACAATTATCAATGGAAGGAATATGAAAAAGATCACGCACGATTCCCGCAACGGATTATGTACGGCAGTGAATCGGTGCCCAAAGAAGCAGCACAGAACTGGAACCTGATCGACAAGAATTCCTATCTGATTGGAGATTTTGTCTGGACTGCCCTCGACTATCTGGGTGAAGCCGGTCTGGCACATACTCTCGAACTTGCTCCGGGAGAACACAGTCCGCAGTTTATGGGATGGCCGTGGTATAATGCATGGTGTGGTGACATTGACTTCTGCGGAGACAAGAAACCGCAATCTTATTATCGCGACATTCTTTGGAAAAGACGTGATATTTCGTTAGCAGTACAACCTCCCGTAGCCAAAGGGAAAAGAGAAGATATCAACTACTGGGGATGGAAAAACGAATTCCTTAGTTGGAACTGGAAAGGATACGAAGGCGAAACGATGGCAGTACATGTGTATAGTCGTTCCCCTAAAGTAAGACTTTATTTGAATGACAGGTTATTGGGAGAAAAAGAAGTCAATCCCGATACCTATACGGCTTCTTTCGAGGTTCCCTATGAACCGGGACAACTGAAGGCCATCAACTTGAAGGGAAAGAAAGAAACGACATCGACTGAACTTTGCACAACCGGAATCCCGGCAATGATACATTTGACAGCCGATCGTATGAAAATAAAGGCAGATAAAAATGACCTTTCGTATATAAAGGTTGAAATATTGGATAAAGATGGAAAGTTAATACCTGACTGTTCCATTCCTTTGGAAATTAAATCTACCGGAAAAGGGTCCGTCATTGCCGCAGGTAATGGAAGTGCGGATGATATGAGAAGCTTTCGTTCCTTAAAGCCGAAAACGTTCCGGGGAAAAGCAATTGCTATCGTTCAGCCAAATACAGAAAAAGGGACGATCACTCTTACTGTTTCAGCAGAAGGATTGCCGGAAGCGGCTATTGTCATAGAGACTTATTAATAAATCAATCTTGATTAAGGATACACAGTTGAGTGTACTGCATGAGATTGTTTAAACAGTAATATAAAAAATATAAGAACAGGAAAAACATGATTAAGAAAACCACCTTATTAAGTAGTTTTGCCATTGTGCTGTCAATGGGGACTATGAGTGCGCAATCCTATGAATGGGTTAGCAGTACGGAAAATAACACATGGCAACAGTCTAAAGTCAAGTTGCAGACAAATACCGGGCGCACTCCCCTACTCAAGGTCAACGGTTCGGAGAATGGAACTGTCTTCAAGGCCTGGGGGACGTGCTTTAATGAACTTGGATGGGATGCACTCAACATGCTTCCACGGAAGCAACAGGAAATTGTTCTTCAACAGTTGTTTGCTCCCGGAGGAGATCTGAAGTTTACAATGGGACGCTTCTCCATGAATGCCAACGACTACGCCCGCGACTGGTACAGTTGCGATGAGGTATCCGGTGACTTCCAATTGAAACATTTCAATATCAATCGGGATAAAACAACGTTGATTCCTTTTATCAAAGCTGCACAACAGTATAATCCGGATATGACTTTCTGGATGTCGCCATGGTCGCCTCCTTCCTGGATGAAAATCAATCACTACTATTCAGTTCGCAGTGACCGTAATCAAAATCAGATGTCGCCTCTGTCTGATGTAGCACTGTATGAGGATAGTAAAGAAAAGAACACACAGGTATTTCCACAACAGTTGGCTGTAAATGATTACTTTATCCAGGACCCACGTTATCTGCAAACCTATGCTAATTACTTTTGTAAATTCATCGACGCTTACAAGGAACAAGGTATCCCCATCTCCATGATTATGTTCCAAAATGAGTCATGGAGTTACACCAACTATCCGGGTTGTGCCTGGACGGCAGAAGGTATTATCCGTTTCAATGCAGAGTACCTCGCTCCTACTCTGAAAAGACAGCATCCGGAAGTAAAATTATATTTAGGGACGATCAACACCAATCGCTATGAGGTGATCGATCAGATACTTTCCGACCCACGAATGCCGGAAACAATAGAAGGGGTTGGCTTCCAATGGGAAGGCGGACAGATTTTACCCAAACTCCGTGCCAAATATCCGCAATACAAGTACGTGCAAACGGAAAGTGAATGTGGTTGGGGCTCTTTCGACTGGAAAGCAGCCGAACACACTTTCGGACTAATGAATCATTATCTGGGTAATGGTTGTGAAGAATATACTTTCTGGAATGCTATTTTGTATGACGGAGGTTTCAGCGGATGGGGATGGAAACAGAATGCTTTGATTCATGTGGATTCAAAGACAGGGACTGCGACCTACACTCCCGAATATTATGCGGTAAAACATTACAGCCATTATGTAACACCCGGCTCGCAAGTGCTGGCATATAAAGATAGAGGAGATAAGATGCCGGTAATGATCGTCATGACTCCACAAAAGAAACAGGTGGTGATAGCCGGTAATTTCAACGAAGAAACCAAAGAGCTTACTGTGAAATTAGGCACTCGCTATTTGAATGTAACCTTGCAACCGCATTCTTTGAACACTTTCATAGAAAAGTAGAAAAAAAACAGAGCTGCCGCAAAGAGTCTAAATTCAATAATCGACGACTCTTTGCGACAGCATACAACTATGTTAATTCCTTATATATGCCGCTAAAATTGATTCTATTTTACGATTTGGTTACTGTTACCGCTTCTTTACTTTATATCCTTTCAGGGTAAAACCAACTTCAAACAGGTTCAAAAGGGCTATCCGGATGTTATCTTCTATATAGGTTTCCATATTATCATATTTTACAAAGTTGACGGGAAGGAGTCTGTTATTCCTCCTAAAGCTTTCATCCGGTATTTTACCCGTAAAACGTCCTTTCTTCTTCACTCCCCAACGAATGGTTTTACTACAAGGAAGAGGTATACCTATCGTCAGTACTTTTTCTTTAGTTACCGTATCGGTGATTCCATGTTTCCAGATACTGATATGGTTGGCTCCCAAATAAGTGCCGATATAAAGGACAACAGTCAGCGTCCAATCGTCCAAAGCCTCATCGGTTTGAATACCATTCACCAAATCAGAGAAATAGCCTTCAACCATTTCTCTGTCAAAACAGTTTAGTTCAGGCCATTCACATTTCTCAAACAGTTGATGCACATTGACAGGAACCAGTAAGGTGGTTATTTCTAACTGATATTTCATTCATTTCGTTTTTATATCATTGCATCTAAAATCGTCTCAAGTATCTTATCGACTATAAATATACAATTTTACCAGATCAAATGCTAAAGAGTAGAACTTTTTTTAAACCTATTTCTGAAAAAGAAAGGACTGTTTGATACACCCCTCCTATATAAACAGGGTTTATCAGACAGTCCTTTCCGTGCGGAGTATGATTCGTCCGTTATTCAGTAGACGATCCTTGCTTTTCGTCCTTACGGCATTTCAGTTTCTATCTGGAATTTACGGCTTACTTTCATCAAATTGATGGTATAAGTGACTACGTTCTGTGCTTCCTGAACCATCGTCAGATATACCATGCTTACCCGGATGCTTCCTGATTGGCTTTGGATACGTTGCAGTTCCTTACGTTTCAATAGTGAAAGCTGTCCGTTGAGGTCGTTGGCACGACGGATTTCTTCTTCGAGATCGTTGTACTCGTTGTTTTCCATTTTCTTACGACATTGCTGAATCAGATAGGTGATATCTTCGGCAATATCGCTGAATTCACCTTTCTGAATGGCATCCAATGGGTTGAAGTTGTTGTCGATATGTTCGAGGCAAGGTTCGCAGAGGCGGGAAATACTGTAGACCAATTCGCTGGCGAAGTCGTTGCCTTGATAGTAATAAAGTCCTTTTTCGAGTACGGTGTTATTGTCGAGACGACACATGGCAACGGTGCCCGAACGTTTCATTTGTTTGATAAGTTGTTTCTCAAATTTAGTGGACCCCATGGCACGACGCAATCCCCGCAGATTTTCATGAAGGAATGAAGTGACAGTCAGTTCGAAATTTGTTTCTGCATATTCCAATACTTTGGAAAGTTCTTCGCGAGTGTGCTTACGCATCAGTTGCAGGGCTTCTGTGCTGTCTGTGGTTTGCATCAGTTGCTTCAGCGTTTCGTTACCTTTTTCTTTCGCTTTGCGTTTCTTATACATCACTTGACTACGAATCAAGATGAATACAGCTATACCGATAAGTGCGATGATAGAGATATTTCCTCCATAATGAAGTACGAGAGCTACAAAGAAACAGATAGTGAAGGCAGCTCCGGCGGTGATGAACCAGCCTCCGATGACGCTTAATACACCGGTGATACGGTAAACGGCTGAATCACGCCCCCAGGCACGGTCAGCCAGAGAGGTACCCATAGCTACCATGAAGGTTACGTAGGTGGTGGAAAGGGGAAGTTTCAGGGAAGTTCCCAAGGCGATGAGCAGACCGGCCAATACCAGGTTGACAGAAGCGCGGACAAGGTCGAAAGCGGCTCCGTCGGCAATGATTGCTTCGTCTTTGCGGAAGCGGGAGTCAAGCCATTTTTTGCTGCCGTCCGGCATTATTCGGGAGATTCCGTTGGCAAGTGTCATGCTGATGCGGACTACTGTACGGGCGATCGGGGTGCTTCCGAATGCTTCTTCTCCTTCATCTTGGCGGGAAAGGTCGACAGATGTTTTAATTACGGCGTGTGCTTTTTTAGAGGTGCAAAGGGCGTAGACCATGACGGCTCCGGCTCCGATAAGAAAATACCACGGTGTTTTAGCAGGTCCCAGCAAGGAGGTCATCAGGAAGCCGTTCGGATTTCCTTCTCCGTTGGCGGTGTAATCTAAAAAAGAGGAGAAACCTGCGAGGGGAACGCCAATAAAGTTGACAAGGTCGTTACCGGCAAAAGCGAGAGCCAGAGCGAAGGTTCCCATCAGTACGACGACTTTGAAAACATTGATTTTCATCCAGTGAAGGATTTGCATCAGTACGGTGAAGAATACAAAGAAAACGGTGATTAGCATCAGTGTGTTGTCTTGTATCCAGTGTTTGTTTTCAGAGGTCATGAAGGAGCTGTCTTTCAGTCCTTTGATAAGCATGAAATAGATGATAGCGGTAGCGGCTACACCTCCGAAGAGGGCAATGCTGTATTTCATCTTTTTCGTATAGTTGAAAGTGAATATCACACGGGCAAGCCATTGTACAAGCATTCCGAAGAAGAAGGCGATAGCGACGGAGACGAAGATCGCCATGATGACGGAGAGGGCTTTGTCGGTGTTTATGAGGTCGCCCAGACCGAGGGTATCGCTATTATGTACTTTGATAAGTGAGAGGGCAAAGGTACCTCCGAGTAGTTCAAAGACTAGTGAAACGGTGGTAGAGGTAGGCATCCCCATGGAGTTGAATACGTCCAGCAGTACTACGTCGGTCAACATGACGGCCAGCAGAATGCACATGATTTCGGCAAAGTAGAAGTGCTCGGGCTGGTAGATGCCGTGCCGGGCAATGTCCATCATACCGTTGGACAGGGAAGCGCCAATGAATATACCAATACCGGCTATGAAAAGAATGGTTTTAAACGAAGCGGCCTTGGCGCCTACCGCAGAGTTCAAAAAGTTAACTGCATCATTACTGACTCCGACTATCAGATCGAAAACAGCTAGTACAAAGAGGAAGATGATAATGCATAAATAAATAGTCTCCATAATAAATATATGTGTATGTTGTTTCCGGCTGCAAAGGACGGGATTTGACGTTGCAGGGAGGTGTCATACATGTTACATTTATGTTACAATCATCTTTCTTTTGTCTCGTAATCGTCTTTCTTTTGTCTTGAAACAAAAGAAAGAAGCAAAGAAAAATTCAAGGCTGACTTTTTTCTCCTACTCGCTCCCTGCACTGCGCTAAAGGGCAGAAACTCGCTACGCTCAAACAGTCTGCCCTTTTTGACGCTCCGTTACGGGGGCTCGCTTGACGGAGAAAAAAGTAGGCCGGAGGGGCGTGCGGGGTGGGCGTTGTGGGGGAGGTTGCATGAGATGTCGGTGTGGTTGTTGCGAGGGAAGCCATGTAGTAAGGGCGTATAACGGGGATGTGCAGCGGGAACGTTGCGGGAAGGCCGTGTGGGGTGTTGTAAGTTGCAGGACACGGGTATGGGATTCTTATGTTAGTTAATTAGTTGGTTGTTTTTTAGTTATTTGTTTTGTTTAACCAGTCATAGAAGGTGTATTGGGCTCGTACAGCGGGGGTGCCGGGCGCTCTTTTTTTGAATATATTTCGCAGGTTGTCGTCTACCCAGCAGGCTTTTTGGTTGTCGGCGAGCTGGATATTAAGCATTTCGATGAGGCTGTCACGCAGGTCGGGGGCGAGAATGGGGGTGATGGCTTCGATGCGGCGGTAGAGGTTACGACGCATCCAGTCGGGGGAGCCCATGAAGACTTTGGGTTTGCCGTCGTTGCCGAAGTACCAGATGCGGGCGTGTTCGAGGAAACTGTCTACAATACGGGTGACACGGATGTTACGACTGTATGACTGTCCGGGGATAAGACAACAGATTCCACGGACGATGAGGTCTATTTGTACGCCGTGTTCGGAGGCTTCGTAGAGACGGTCAATCATGGCGGGGTCTTGAAGGGCGTTCATTTTTAAGATGATACGGCCTTGTTTGCCTTCGTCGGCGAGGGCGATTTCCCGATCAATCAGGCGGTTCAATTCGGGGATGAGGTTGAAACGGGCGACAAGAAGGGTGGTGAACTTCGGGTCTTCTTTGCCTTGCAGGGTGCGGAAGAGGTTATAGAGGTCGGCCACTATCTTCGGACGGCAGGTGAAAAGGCCACAGTCGGCGTAGAGGGTGGCGGTCTTTTCATTAAAGTTACCGGTGCTGATATAGGCGTAGCTGGGTATTTTTTCACCGTTCAGTCCGCGGCGGCGGATAAGGGCTACTTTGGCGTGTACTTTCAGACCGGGTATGCTGTATATTATTTTAATGCCGGCGGCTTGCATCATTTCGGCCGTGGCAAGGTTGTTTTCTTCGTCGAAACGGGCTTTCAGTTCCACGAATACGGTGACTTTCTTGCCGTTTTGGGCGGCGGCTATCAGGGTGTTGATGACGGCGGAGTTTTCAGCTACGCGGTATTGGGTTACCATGATTTCACGGGTTTCCGGGTTGTGCACGGCTTCATACAGGAAGTGGATGAAGTGCTCGAAAGAGTGATAAGGGTAATATAATAACAGGTCCTTCTTGGCAACGTAGTTGAAGATAGATTCTTTTTCGTCAAGAATGGTCAGCTTCATTGGCTTCGGCTTTTCGAGGCTGTGAAGAGATTTGTTCGGGTTGGGAAGATGACGCAGGTCTTCAAGATTCAGGTGCTTGTCGCCGGGGACAAGTTCATCGCGCTGAATATGGAAGGCGTCTACCAGAAAGTCCAGAAAGTCATGAGGCATACCACGGTCGTAGACGAAACGGCAGACGTCACCGATCTTACGTTTCTTCACTTTCTTCTTGAGTTGAGCGACAAGGTCGGCACTGCTGGCGGTGTCGTCAATTAATATGTCAGCGTCACGGGAGATTTTGATGCAGTAGCTGGAATCAACATCGTAGCCGGGGAAAATAAGGTTGAGGTTTGCCTTGATTATATCTTCGGTAAACATCAGGTAATGGTTTTTCTCGCGGGATGGAAGTTCGATGAAGCGGGGCACTTTGGCGTAGGGTTGCTTCATCACGAAGTAAAGAGGTTGCCGGGATTCTGTTAGACTGGTAGTTCCTTCATTTCCTTCTTTCTTCGGATAAACTCGTATGGCCAGGTAAAGGCGGTTATCCCGCAGGAAGGAGACTATTTTATCTTTGGATACAGGCACAGGCTGCAGGTAGGGAAAAATTTCTTCCCGGAAAAAGTCTTTAATAAACTGCTGGTGGAACGGTTCTACATGTCTGTCCTGATAAAAGATGATGTGATTCTTGCGCAGGGCAGGTAGTAGTTTCTCTTCATAAATGCGTACACGGTCATCCAGCTGGCGGGTGACTTCTTTATTTATTTCTTCTACCAGTTCGCGGGCGGATTGTACGGTTTCTTCATCACTTTCCGTAGCGCCGGAGGCAACAGCTTTATGGTCG
Organism: Bacteroides sp. D2; assembly: GCF_025147085.1. NCBI lineage: Bacteria > Pseudomonadati > Bacteroidota > Bacteroidia > Bacteroidales > Bacteroidaceae > Bacteroides > Bacteroides sp. D2. The sequence continues at coordinate 6,663,974 of NZ_CP102261.1, forward strand.
GCTACACGGATTTTGTAAAACTCTTCGAGGTTGGAAGAGTAGATAGAGATGAAGTTGATACGTTCGTAGAGCGGTAGACGCTCGTCCAGAGCCTCCAACAATACGCGATAATTAAATGAGAGCCAACTAATATCTCGCTTGAAATAATTATATTTGCTTTCCATGTGCTTTAAGATTTTTCCAAATATAGTATCTTTGTGGGATTAAACAAAGAAATTTATGACAAGAATTGGATTATTATCTGATACTCACGCTTACTGGGACGAGAAATATCTGGAATATTTTGAACCATGTGACGAAATCTGGCATGCCGGAGACATCGGTTCGCTGGAAGTAGCGGAAAGGTTAGCCGCCTTCCGTCCATTCCGGGCGGTATATGGAAATATTGACGGACAGGAAATCAGAAAGCTGTATCCGCAAATAAACCGTTTCACGGTGGATGGTGCAGAAGTGCTGATTAAACATATCGGTGGTTATCCGGGGAAATACGATCCTTCCATCATCGGCAGTCTGATGACACGTCCGCCCAAACTTTTTATCAGCGGACATTCTCATATATTAAAGGTGAAATATGATAAAACGCTGGATATGTTGCATATTAATCCGGGAGCTGCCGGCATGTCCGGTTTCCACAAGGTACGGACTTTGGTACGTTTTGTTATCAACCAGGGGGCCTTTCAGGACTTGGAAGTCATCGAATTGGCGGACAAATAAAATAAATGTTCCTGCCAGATTGAAAAATTATTTTAAAATTTTGCCACGTCGGAATTCTTTCCGACCTTTGCACGCAGTTAATGAATAACTCAGACGAACATGAAAGGAATTATTCTAGCCGGTGGTAGTGCCACCCGACTTTATCCGCTCTCTAAAGCGATTTCCAAACAAATCATGCCTGTGTATGACAAGCCGATGATTTATTATCCGTTGTCAACACTTATGTTGGCAGGAATACGCGAAGTGTTGATTATTTCGACTCCACGCGACTTGCCGATGTTCCGCGACTTGTTGGGAACGGGTGAGGAACTGGGTATGTCTTTCTCCTATAAAATTCAGGAACAACCTAACGGACTGGCACAAGCTTTCGTATTGGGAGCCGATTTCCTGAACGGCGAACCGGGCTGTCTGATTCTTGGGGATAATATGTTTTACGGACAGGGCTTTTCCGCCATGCTCCGCCGGGCTGCCAATATAGAAAAGGGCGCCTGCATCTTCGGTTACTACGTGAAAGACCCGCGCGCTTATGGTGTAGTGGAATTTGACGAACAGGGAAAAGTGATTTCACTGGAAGAAAAGCCGGAAGTGCCAAAAAGTAATTATGCCGTTCCGGGACTTTATTTCTACGATGCCAGTGTGACGGAAAAAGCAGCGGCTCTTCGTCCTTCAGCACGTGGAGAGTATGAGATAACAGACTTGAACCGTCTGTATCTGGAAGAAGGTACATTGAAAGTGGAACTCTTCGGACGCGGATTTGCATGGCTCGATACGGGTAACTGCGACAGTCTGCTGGAAGCTTCCAACTTCGTGGCCACTATTCAGAACCGCCAAGGTTTTTACGTCAGCTGTATTGAAGAAATTGCCTGGCGTCAGGGATGGATTCCGACGGAGCAGTTGCTTCTACTGGGTCAACAGCTCGAAAAAACCGAGTATGGTAAGTACCTTATCGAATTGGCTAAACAATCCTAAAATCAACATAAAGAATAAAATATGAAAACTTATCTAGTGACCGGTGCCGCAGGATTTATCGGGGCAAATTACATCAAGTACATCTTAGCCAAACATAACGACATCAAAGTCGTGATATTGGACGCTTTGACGTATGCAGGTAACTTAGGAACGATTGCCAAAGACATCGACAACGAACGCTGTGTCTTTATCAAAGGAGACATTTGTAGCCGCGATGTGGTAGACGGTCTTTTTGCTGAGTATCGTTTTGACTATGTGGTGAATTTCGCTGCCGAGAGCCATGTGGACCGCAGCATTGAAAATCCGCAGCTGTTTCTGATTACCAACATTCTCGGAACACAGAACTTACTGGATTGCGCACGCCGTGCATGGGTGATGGGGAAAGACGAACAAGGATATCCGACCTGGAGAAAAGGTGTACGCTATCATCAGGTATCTACCGATGAGGTGTATGGTTCATTGGGAGCCGAAGGGTATTTCACTGAAGCAACTCCGCTTTGTCCTCACAGCCCGTACAGTGCTTCTAAGACAAGTGCAGACATGGTGGTAATGGCTTACCACGACACTTATAAAATGCCAGTAACGATTACCCGTTGCTCCAACAACTACGGTCCGTACCACTTCCCGGAAAAATTGATTCCGTTGATTATCAAGAATATCCTCGAAGGAAAGCATCTCCCCGTCTACGGTGACGGTAGCAATGTGCGCGACTGGCTTTATGTGGAAGACCACTGCAAAGCAATCGACCTCGTTGTGCGTGAAGGTCAAGACGGAGAAGTGTACAACGTTGGTGGACACAACGAGAAAACAAACCTCGAAATCGTGAAACTGACAATTTCGACTATCCACCGTCTGATGGCAGAAAATCCCGAATATCGTCAGGTTCTCAAAAAGAAAGTGAAAGACGAAAACGGAGATATTTCAATCGACTGGATCAACGAAGATCTGATTACTTTCGTTAAAGACCGTCTGGGACACGACCAACGTTATGCTATCGACCCCACCAAGATAACAAATGCCTTAGGATGGTATCCCGAAACTAAATTCGAGGTCGGTATCGTAAAGACAATCGAATGGTATTTAGCCAACCAAGCTTGGGTGGAAGAAGTTACCAGCGGAGATTATCAGGGTTACTACGAAAAGATGTACGGGAAAAATTAAGAATTAAAAATTGAGAATTGAAAAATAAGACTATTGCACAGCATTATAAGCGCAGCCATTTCTCAATTTTTAATTCTCAATTCTCAATTTATCAACATTCCTATTGCAATAAGAATACCCATAAGCAGCATATTACGCGAAGTCTCGCCTAATATGCTGTTTAATTTTTTACCGCTGTATATTTTCACCATCCGTTTCCAGGTAAGGAAATGAGGGATTAGATAAAGTTGCGGAAGAAAAGCGGCGTAGAAATGACCTTCACGAAGGAAACACAAGCAGAGAAGAGAAGCGGTAATCCCCAGCATCAAATAGAAATAGCGACCGAATTTCTCGCCAAAACGAACGATCACTGTCCTTTTTCCACTGCGTGCATCCGCTTCGCGGTCACGATAATTATTGACGACCAACAATGTATCGATAAGCAGTCCGCAGATTAAAGAGGCGATAGTGACATCCGGTGTCCAAGTTAGCGCCTGTACGTAATATGTTCCGCCTACGGGTACAAAGCCGAAAAAGACAATCACCAATACATCGCCCCAACCGTTGTAAGAAAGAGGATAAGGACCGGTGGTATAAAGAAAGGCAAATAACACACAAAACACTCCTACGATAATCAATTCCCACCCGGCAAAGAAGAGTAACGTACAGCCGATAAGGCAGGCAAGAGCAACTGTAATAACAATCCCGGTTTTCATCGCTTGCGGAGAAATCCATCCTTGCGCACAAGCACGTTCGGGGCCTAACCGGTCTTCCCGGTCTGTTCCTTTGAGGAAGTCGAAAAGATCATTGATGAAATTAGCGGCAATTTGCATCAGACTTGCAAACAGACAGCAGATCAGTGCAGGCAACCAGTGAAAACGTCCGTCCATTGCAGCAAGAGCAGTACCTATCATAACCGGAGTTATGGCCCCTGTCAGCGTTTTGGGACGTGCAGCTAATATCCATGCTTGTAGCGAGTTACGCTTTACTTCTTCCATACTTTAATATATTATAAATAGTTTTGACGGACAAAGATACATGATTTTTCGTATCTTTGCACCCCGAAAAACTTCAAACTAAGAGAAGATGAAGAAAATAAAAACAATCTACCCTGTTATCCTGTTGACATTGCTTTTGCTGGTTTCCTGTAAGTCGAAAAAGAATATGGTGGCTACCTTGCCACGCCCTGTTTTAAATTCAGATTCTATTTATCCGGATACGGCTAATGCCATAGCCGGGATATTCTCCCCCGACCACTCGCAACTCAAAGAGCTGAATGTTTCCAAAAACAAAAAGCAGAATACAAAGAAAAAGACTTCTACCGATACACACGAATCGTCGGATCTGGTACTGCGGAGAACAAAAATCACTTCTTCCAGCGTAGATGTATCTTCTGTCTATACCGGAGTGGACCGTGTAGTAAAATATGACTTTACACACCGCGATGTTCCCGAAGCCTTTGAAGGTTTCCGTATCGCTTTCATTTCCGACTTACACTACAAAAGTCTGCTGAAAGAAAAAGGTCTGAACGACCTTGTCCGCCTACTGATTGCTCAAAAGGCTGATGTGCTTCTAATGGGTGGTGACTATCAGGAAGGTTGTGAATATGTGGAACCTTTGTTTTCCGCACTGGCACGCGTAAAAACGCCGATGGGCACTTATGGGGTAATGGGCAATAACGACTACGAACGTTGCCACGACGATATTGTGAATACAATGAAACATTACGGCATGCGCCCGTTAGAACATGAAGTAGATACGCTTCGTAAAGACGGGCAGCAGATCATTATCGCCGGAGTGCGCAATCCTTTTGATCTGGGGCGCAACGGAGTATCGCCTACTCTGGCACTCTCTCCCAAAGATTTTGTCATCTTACTGGTTCATACTCCGGATTACATAGAAGATGTTTCAGTAGCTAACACCGACCTTGCCCTGGCAGGACACACCCACGGCGGACAAGTCCGTGTATTCGGAGTTGCCCCGGCACTTAACTCACACTATGGCAATCGTTTCATCACCGGACTGGCATATAATTCTGCAAAAATACCTTTGATTATAACAAACGGAATAGGAACCTCCAAATTACCAATCCGTGTCGGTGCTCCGGCGGAAATCATCGTTATTACTCTTCATCGATTGACGGAGTAAAGTATCGTAGCTTGGTATGAAAAAACAACCCGAATAGTAGCATTCTACATTTTTAAGGTACGACTTTCTGTGATATACCACACTTTTAGGATACGACTTTTTGTTAAAGATCACATTTTTAATGTACTACTTTTTTGTTAATATCCCTTTTAATGCTTACATTTGCATCTATAAGTAGCTGATAATAAAAGAAAGAAGTATGAGAAGAGATGCAATGCAAGAATTGTATGACTGGAAAGAAAAGTCTACACGAAAGCCTTTGATTATTCGCGGAGCCCGTCAGGTAGGAAAGACATGGCTCATGAAAGAGTTTGCGGCTACTGCTTACAAACAGTTTGCTTACATCAACTTCGAAGACAATGAAGTGATGAAGGAGATTTTCCAAAAAGATTTTGATATCGAACGTATTTTAATGGCTATCCAATTAGTTACCGGAAAAGTAGTAAATACGGATACTTTAATTCTTTTTGACGAGCTTCAGGAAGCTCCACGCGGTTTGACAGCTATGAAGTATTTCCAAGAGAAAGCACCACAGTATCATGTCATTGCAGCTGGTTCTTTATTGGGGATCGCGATGCATCAAAATGATTCTTTCCCAGTAGGAAAAGTCGATTTTATAGACTTATATCCACTTTCTTTTTCCGAGTTTTTAGAAGCTATCGGACAAGAACCTTTTGCCAGCTTGCTCGCTAAGCAAGATTGGAACCTGATTTCTACCTTCCGCTCTAAACTCACCGACTTCCTTAAACAGTATTATTTCGTAGGAGGAATGCCTGAAGTAGTCAATGCCTTTATTGAACACAAAGACTATGCCGAAGTCCGCCAGTTACAACAAAATATACTGGATTCTTATGATCGTGATTTCTCCAAACATGCTCCTATTGCCGAAGTACCCAGAATTCGTATGGTGTGGCGTTCGATTCCGGCACAGTTAGCAAAAGAAAATCGCAAATTCATTTATGGAGTTATAAAAGAAGGAGCAAGAGCCAAAGATTTTGAACTGGCTATGGAATGGTTGATAGATGCCGGCCTTATTTATAAAGTAAACCGGGTAAAGAAAGGTGGAATACCTTTATCGGCATACGAAGATTTTTCTGCATTCAAACTATTTATGCTGGATACCGGATTAATGGGAGCAATGAGCGGACTCCCCCCACAGGCATTATTGGAAGGAAATGTTTTATTTACCGATTATAAAGGAGCAATTACCGAACAATATGTGTTACAACAACTGAAATCGGTGAAAGGCTTGAATATTTATTACTGGTCTTCAGATACTTCCAAAGGAGAGTTGGATTTTCTATTGCAAAAAGAAATCTATATTATTCCGGTTGAAGTGAAAGCAGAAGAAAACTTACAGTCGAAAAGTCTGCGTTCTTTTGTTGAAAAGAATCCAGGACTACATGGCATTCGTTTTTCCATGTCAGATTACCGGCAACAGGAGTGGCTGACAAATTATCCGTTATATTCTGTCGGATATATATTTTAATATATTCAAAGACGTATATTATCTTTCTTTTATAGTCTCCCAGACCTTTGGATGCACAAAGTATCGAACATCTTTCCCTGCATCCAATGCTTCTCGAATAAAAGTAGAACTGATTTCAAATACAGGGGAATGAACGAGACGCACCGTTTCCGGCAATTCCTCCTCTTTGACGGGAAAGCCGGGACGGGGGTAAATAAGAATCTGATTCTCTTTAATGATACGTTCGGACTGATACCAATATCCAAAACGTTCCCAATTATCGGAACCGATAATGAAATAAAACTCGCGATCGGGAAATGTCTCGCGCAGTTTCTCCAACGTATATACACTATATGAGGGGCGAGGCAAATGAAACTCAAAATCTGAAGCCTGAAAACGAGGATAGTCACTGATGCTCAACTTTACCAGTTCGAGACGTAATTCATCATTCCATAACTTCTCCTGTGCTTTCAAAGGGTTCTGTGGACTCACCATAAACCAGATCTCATCCAACCCTTCATACTCGCAAAGGTAGTTGGCTAGAGCAAGATGTCCGATGTGAATCGGATTGAATGATCCGCTGAAGATTCCGGTTTTAAGTTTAGTCATTATATAATCAATTTTAGAGTCACCTTTATGGATGATTCAATTACTGCGATTTGCTCAAATGAGAAAATAGAACTTACACATTCAGCAAATCTTTAAATCCTTCTATCGACTTATTGGGCTCAAACTCTATAATTTGATAATCAGCAATTTCGTTAAAAGGATCTTCTCTAATTATTTCTTCCACCTCTACCCTATCTGTAGCCCGGCAGAGAATCACACCTCCTGTACGAGGAATTTGTGGACCAGAGGCAAGAAAGTTTCCAGCATTATAATATTTATCAAGAAAACGACAATGTGCATCCAATAATTCGAGTACTTTTTCGATAGGAGCTTTATAGGTCAAAATTAACACAAACATATTCTAATGCTTTTAGTTTCTCTATGAAGAGATACTCATTTAGAAAACCCTAAGAATTTAAAAACTCTTTGATAACTTTCAAAGCTTCCGCTTTAGCAGCTTCCAAATCGTCATTGACAATCACACAATCGAATTGCGGAGCAAAACCCAATTCATATTCCGCCTTAGCGATGCGACTTTCAATCACTTCCGGCGCATCCGTTCCGCGTCCTTCCAACCGGCAGCGTAATTCTTCCACCGAAGGCGGCTGGATAAACACCGACAACGCACGATCGCCATAAAACTTCTTGATATTGCATCCGCCAACCACATCTACGTCAAACACCACATTCTGACCCGCTTCCAATTGCTTTTCTACCTGCGCTTTCAGCGTTCCGTAATAACGGTCCTTATATACCTCCTCATACTCCAGAAATTCGTTGTTCTCAATGCGTTGGCGAAACTCTTCCGGCGTAAGGAAGAAATATTCAACCCCATGCTGCTCCGTTCCACGCGGAGGACGGCTGGTAGCAGAAATAGAAAACGCTAAATTCAAGTTCTGCGTCAGCAGATAATTGATTATAGTAGATTTGCCCGAACCCGACGGAGCAGAGAAAATAATTAGCTTACCGGTCATAAGTTTAATGAAGAATTAAGAATTAAAAATGATAGATACTGTTTTACATCACGTTCAGCACCTGTTCCTTAATCTGTTCCAGTTCATCCTTCATCTGAACTACGATCTTCTGCATTTCAGCATGATTGGACTTGCTGCCTAACGTATTGATCTCCCGACCCATTTCCTGGGCGATAAAACCAAGCTTCTTACCCTGTCCGCTACCACTTTCCATCGTGCTGATGAAATATTTCAGATGGTTGCTAAGACGTTGTTTTTCCTCGTTGACATCCAGTTTTTCGATGTAGTAAATCAGTTCCTGTTCCAGACGATTCTTGTCGTAGTCTACGCTTAACGTCTTTTCGAGAGCATCAGTGATGCGTTCCTTCACTTTCTCTACACGTTCTTTCTCGTAAGGAGTAATCTGTTCGAGCAAACTGTTGATGTTGGCAATCTTCTCACGGAATTTCTTTTCCAATGCAGCCCCCTCCTGTTTGCGGAAATCGACCAAATGACTGATGGCTTCAAGTATGGTAGCATGCACCATGCTCCATTCCTCTTCCGTCAGTTCCTGAATTTCCGTTTTCGTCATCACGTCCGGCATGCGGAGTAATAGTTGGAGCCAGTCTTCCGGTGCGGGACAAGGAATCTCCAGTTCGCGGCTTATCGATTCCAGCTGGCTATAATAACTTTTCAGCACATCCTTATTGATGGGAGCAGCATCCGCGCCCTCCTTCTTCTCTATCCACAGGCTGAAGTCAGCTTTTCCACGTTCCAGAACTTTAGAAATCTCATTACGGATTTCAATCTCTTTTTCACGATACGCCGGAGCGATGCGAGTGGACAAATCCATTGCCTTGCTGTTGAGCGACTTGATTTCTACATTTATTTTTTTATCAGGAAGTTCGGCCGTAGCTTTACCGTATCCTGTCATAGACTGTATCATAACCTTAAAGTTTTGTGCAAAAGTACACGAATATTTTAAGAATTGGAAATAATCATGTAAATTTGCGACAATTTAATAAGCTGATTTTTATGTCGTGTATACTGAATATTGAAACCTCTACCTCTGTTTGCTCGGTAGCGGCCAGTCAAGACGGACAGACGATTTTTGTGAAAGAAGACTTGAAAGGCCCTTCACACGCCGTGTCTTTAGGAGTTTTTGTAGATGAAGCATTGTCGTTCATAGACAGTCATGCCATCCCTTTGGATGCCGTTGCAGTGAGTTGTGGACCGGGTTCGTACACCGGACTCCGAATCGGGGTTTCTATGGCGAAAGGAGTTTGTTACGGGCGCAATATACCCTTAATCGGTATCCCGACGCTGGAAGTATTGAGTGTTCCGGTGCTGTTGTATCACGACTTGCCCGAAAACGCTTTGCTTTGTCCGATGATCGACGCCCGCCGCATGGAAGTATATGCAGCCGTCTATGACCGTCGTCTACAAGTGAAACGTACAGTTGCCGCCGACATCGTAGATGAGAACTCTTACCTGGAGTTCCTGAACGAACAACCGGTTTATTTCTTTGGAAACGGAGCCGACAAATGCCGCGAACAGATCACGCATCCGAACGCACATTTTATCGACAATATCCATCCGCTAGCTAAAATGATGTTCCCACTGGCAGAAAAAGCAGTGGCCGATGAAGATTATAAAGACGTGGCTTACTTCGAACCTTTCTACCTGAAAGAATTCGTTGCCTCCATGCCGAAAAAGCTTCTTTAATTTTTTAATTTTTAATTCTCAATTTTAATTTAACAAATGCAATACAATACTCAACAGAAAAGAATGCCGCTTCCCGAATACGGACGTAGCATCCAGAACATGGTAGATTATGCGTTGACCATTCAGGATCGTGCAGAACGCCAGCGTTGTGCTAACACCATCATCAACATTATGGGAAATATGTTCCCCCATTTGCGTGATGTACCCGATTTCAAGCACAAGCTTTGGGACCACCTGGCTATCATGTCCGGTTTTGAGCTGGATATTGACTATCCGTATGAAATCATCCGCAAGGACAATCTGGTGACCCGCCCGGACCATATCCCCTACTCCACTGCCCGTATGCGTTACCGTCACTACGGACATACGCTGGAAGTACTGATAAAAAAAGCGATCGAATTCCCTGAAGGAAACGAAAAGAGAAACCTGATTGCCCTTATCTGCAACCACATGAAAAAGGATTACCTGGCATGGAACAAAGATACAGTGGACGACAAAAAGATTGCCGAAGACCTGTACGAACTGTCCAACGGGGAACTCCAAATGACCGACGATATCGTCCGGCTGATGGCAGAACGCCTGAATCAGAACTACCGTCCGAAGACGAACTATACCAACAATCGTCAAAACAATAAAAGAAGATACTAAACACTTTATACTTAATACTAAAAAAATTAATGGCTTCATTTGTAATCGAAGGAGGACATCGGCTTAGCGGAGAAATCCACCCGCAAGGAGCTAAAAACGAAGTTTTGCAGATAATCTGTGCCACGTTGCTGACCGCAGAGGAAGTGACGGTGAACAATATACCTGACATTCTTGATGTCAACAACCTGATTCAGCTCTTGCGGGAGATGGGAGTGACGGTTGCGAAGAAAGGCATTGATTCTTATAGTTTTAAAGCAGAAAATGTAGACCTGGCTTATCTGGAAAGCGATGAATTCCTAAAGAAATGTTCCAGTCTGCGAGGCTCTGTGATGCTTATAGGTCCCATGGTGGCACGTTTCGGCAAGGCATTGATTTCCAAGCCGGGAGGAGATAAAATCGGTCGCCGCCGTCTGGACACTCACTTTGTAGGTATTCAGAATTTAGGGGCCGACTTCCGCTACGACGAAGAGCGGGGTATCTACGAAATAACGGCCGACAGACTTCAGGGAAGCTATATGCTACTGGACGAAGCATCTGTCACCGGAACAGCCAACATCGTCATGGCAGCCGTACTTGCCAAAGGTACGACCACCATTTACAATGCCGCCTGCGAACCCTACGTGCAACAACTCTGCCGGTTACTCAACCGGATGGGAGCCCAAATCAGCGGTATCGCATCCAACCTGCTCACCATCGAAGGCGTGGAAGAACTGCACGGCACGCAACACACCGTACTGCCCGACATGATTGAAGTGGGCAGCTTCATCGGCATGGCGGCAATGACGAAAAGCGAAATTACCATCAAGAATGTTTCTTACGAAAATCTTGGAATCATCCCCGAGAGCTTCCGCCGTCTGGGCATCAAGCTCGAACAGAGAGGAGACGATATTTACGTTCCCGCACAGGAAACATACCAGATAGAATCATTTATCGACGGCTCCATCATGACGATAGCCGACGCCACCTGGCCGGGACTGACTCCCGACTTGCTAAGTGTGATGCTCGTTGTAGCCACACAAGCCAAAGGCAGCGTACTGATCCATCAGAAAATGTTCGAAAGCCGCCTGTTCTTTGTGGACAAACTGATTGACATGGGTGCACAGATCATTCTCTGCGACCCTCACCGTGCCGTAGTCATCGGACACAACCACGGCTTCAAGCTGCGCGGCGCCCGCCTGACTTCACCGGATATACGTGCCGGTATCGCCCTTCTGATTGCCGCCATGAGCGCCGAAGGAACCAGTACCATTAGTAATATCGAACAGATAGACCGTGGTTATCAGAACATCGAAGGACGTCTGAACGCTATCGGAGCCAGAATCACCCGGATATGATAAAGAAAGAAGAAGTATACAAGATAGGATTATTCAATAAACCGCACGGGATCCACGGCGAATTGCAATTTACCTTCACGGACGATATTTTCGACCGTGTGGACTGTGATTACCTGATATGTCTGCTCGATGGCATTTTCGTGCCTTTCTTCATCGAAGAATACCGCTTCCGTTCAGACTCCACCGCCTTGGTGAAACTGGAAGGAGTCGACAGTGCCGAACGTGCCCGAATGTTCACCAACATTGAAGTCTACTTCCCCGTGAAACACGCCGAAGAAGCGGAAGATGGCGAATTATCCTGGAACTTCTTTATCGGTTTCCAGATGGAAGACATCCATCACGGACTTCTGGGAGAAGTCATAGATGTAGATACCACTACGGTAAACACCCTTTTCGTGGTTGAAGGAGCGGAAGAAGAGGAACTGCTCGTTCCCGCCCAGGAGGAATTTATCGTAGGAATAGACCAGAAACAGAAACTCATCACGGTGGAACTTCCCGAAGGGTTGCTCAATCTGGAGGAATTGGAAGATGACCGGTGAGAACGAATCAAACGATGAGCCGCTCATCCACTGAAAATAGTAAATAGTAAATAGTAAATAGTAAATAGTAAATAGTAAAAACAGTAAATACCCGAGATGCCAAAGAGAAGACGAAGTAAAGCTTTCTGGAAAAATTTCAAGTTCAAGTATAAACTAACGATCGTTAATGAAAATACACTTGAAGAAATTGTCGGACTTCGCGTATCCAAGCTCAATGGACTTTCCGTATTACTTTGCGTGCTGGCGGTACTTTTCCTGATCGCTTCCTGCATCATCACCTTCACCCCGCTGCGCAACTACCTCCCCGGATACATGAACAGTGAAGTCCGTACACAAATCGTGGACAATGCCCTGCGTGTAGACTCTTTACAACAAGTGCTCAACAAGCAGAATCTTTACATCATGAACATTCAGGATATCTTCAGTGGAAAAGTATCCATCGACAGCGTGCAGACACTCGATTCACTGACCACTGCCCGCGAAGACACACTGATGGAACGTACCAAACGGGAAGAAGAATTCCGCCGTCAGTATGAAGAGAATGAAAAATATAACCTGACCTCCATCACTTCCCAACCGGACGTGACCGGACTCATTTTATACCGTCCGACACGAGGTATGGTGTCCGACCACTTCAATGCCGAGAAGAAACATTACGGCACCGACATCGCCGCCAATCCCAACGAAAGTGTATTGGCAACCATGGACGGGACCGTCATCCTAAGTACATACACCGCCGAGACAGGTTATCTGATTGGCGTACAACATAACCAGGATTTAATTTCAATCTATAAACACTGCGGCTCCCTCCTGAAAAAGGAAGGTGAACGCGTGAAAGGAGGGGAAGCCATCGCTCTGGTAGGAAACAGCGGCACACTTAGTACAGGGCCGCACCTCCATTTCGAACTTTGGTATAAAGGTCATCCGGTAAATCCCGAAAAATACATCGTATTTTAAGTGATAATAGAAAAATGAATATAGAGACTAACAAAAAGAAAAAACAAATAGCTATCCTAGGCTCAACAGGCTCCATCGGGACGCAGGCTCTGCAAGTCATCGAAGAACATCCCGACCTGTACGAAGCCTATGCGCTGACAGCCAACAACCGCGTGGAACTACTGATTGCCCAGGCACGGAAGTTCCAGCCGGAAGTGGTAGTGATAGCCAACGAAGAAAAGTATTCCGAACTGAAAGAAGCATTGAGCGACCTGCCCATCAAAGTGTACGCAGGCACAGACGCTATCTGTCAGATTGTAGAAGCAGGCCCCATCGACATGGTGTTGACAGCCATGGTCGGTTATGCCGGACTAAAACCAACCATCAACGCCATCCGCGCCAAGAAAGCGATTGCGTTGGCCAATAAAGAAACATTGGTAGTAGCGGGCGAACTGATTAATCAGTTGGCACAACAATATCGCACTCCGATTCTGCCGGTAGACTCTGAACACTCTGCTGTTTTTCAGTGTTTAGCGGGAGAAGTGGGTAACCCGATCGAGAAAGTGATATTGACAGCCTCCGGAGGTCCGTTCCGCACTTGCACCTTGGAACAGCTGAAATCCGTCACAAAGACGCAAGCCTTGAAACATCCCAACTGGGAAATGGGAGCAAAAATCACAATCGACTCCGCTTCCATGATGAATAAAGGTTTTGAGGTGATCGAAGCCAAATGGTTGTTCGGTGTTCAGCCCAGCCAGATCGAAGTGGTGGTGCATCCGCAATCAGTCATCCACTCGATGGTGCAGTTTGAAGACGGAGCTGTCAAGGCACAACTTGGGATGCCAGATATGCGCCTGCCCATCCAGTACGCATTCTCCTACCCCGACCGTATCAGCTCTTCTTTCGACAGACTCGATTTCTCCCAATGCACGAATCTGACGTTTGAGCAACCCGATACGAAACGGTTCCGCAACCTGGCACTCGCCTACGAAGCGATGTACCGCGGAGGGAATATGCCCTGTATCGTCAATGCTGCCAATGAAGTAGTGGTAGCCTCTTTCCTGAAAGACGGCATCAGCTTCCTCGGCATGAGCGACGTAATAGAGAAAACAATGGAACGGGTTGCCTTCATCGCCAATCCGACATACGACGATTATGTAGCTACGGATGCGGAAGCAAGGAAAATAGCAGCCAGTCTGATATGATCCGCTTCATCCCATTGATGAACAAAGAAAATAAAGAAATTGATTAGTATTAATATAAATTGAAAATAGCCTTTATATCCTCTCTTCGGTAGAGAATTAGTTGAAGGCTTTAAACTGTAAATAGACTATATGGAAACATTTTTGATTCGTGCCCTGCAATTGATTATGAGCTTATCCTTGCTCGTTATCGTTCATGAAGGCGGGCATTTTCTTTTTGCCCGTTTGTTTAAGGTGCGTGTAGAAAAATTCTGCTTATTTTTTGACCCTTGGTTCACCCTTTTTAAGTTCAAACCCAAGAAAAGTGACACAGAGTATGCAGTAGGCTGGTTGCCATTGGGCGGTTATGTCAAAATAGCCGGCATGATTGATGAGTCGATGGATACCGAACAGATGAAACAACCCGAACAACCGTGGGAGTTCCGTTCCAAGCCGGCGTGGCAACGTCTGCTGATAATGGTGGGTGGCGTACTGTTCAACTTCCTGTTGGCACTGTTCATCTACTCCATGATTCTTTTTGCATGGGGCGACCAATATATAAAGGTACAGGAAGCCCCTCTTGGTATGGAATTCAACGAGACTGCCAAAGCGGTAGGTTTCCAGGACGGTGATATCCTCCTTTCTGCCGACGGTGTTCCTTTCGAACGTTATGACGGCGACATGTTGAGCCAGATTGCCGATGCACGCGAAGTAAGCGTCATCCGTAACGGGGCAAAAGCCTCCGTCTATATCCCGGAAGACCTGATGCAACGCCTCTTGGCAGACAGTGTCCGCTTCGCCTCCTACCGTTTCCCGTACGTTATAGACAGCGTAATGGTGAACTCTCCTGCCGCACAAGCAGGAATCCAGGCAGGTGACAGCATCATCGCCCTGAACGGAACACCGATCTCTTTCTCCGACTTCAAAGAAGCGATGGCAGAACGTAAGAAAAACGAAGCAACCCTGCTCAAAGACAGCATAGATCCACGTCTAATCACGCTGACTTATGTGCGTAACGGTGCAACAGACACGCTAAGTATGCGTGTAGACTCCGCCTACCTGATGGGTGTAACCGCCTGTCTCGTCACAGACCGTCTGCTCCCTATGGTAAAAAAAGAATATGCTTTCTTTGAATCCTTCCCCGCAGGTGTCTCCCTCGGTGTGAAAACCCTGAAAGGCTATGTAGGAAACATGAAATACCTCTTCTCGAAAGAAGGAGCCAAACAGTTGGGCGGCTTCGGAACGATCGGCAGCATCTTCCCCGCTACCTGGGACTGGCACCAGTTCTGGTATATGACAGCCTTCCTTTCCATCATCCTGGCTTTCATGAACATCCTCCCTATCCCCGCATTAGACGGTGGCCACGTGCTCTTCCTCTTCTACGAGATGATAGCCCGCCGCAAACCGAGCGACAAGTTTATGGAATACGCCCAGATGACCGGTATGATTCTGCTCTTCGGTCTGTTGATATGGGCTAACTTCAATGATATTTTGCGATTCTTCTTCTAGCGAATATAACAATAGAAAGATAGAGAAAACATATAAAAAGAATCATCCCGGATGAAAAAGGTTTTAAAAACCAATTTTCATCCGGGATCTTTTTTTATTGTTGTTTGTCTTTAAATCTTCAACATCTTCTTCTCTCTCTCCAAATCCGTCTCATCCAACTTAGGTGAAGGCACCGTGCACGTTTTGATATAATCTCCCTCCTGACACGTATAATTATAGTACACCTCCAATTCCGGAGTCAATTCCGCCCGCGGAACCAGACACCCTTCCATCTCCAGAAACTGATTAACATCCGTACTATCCGACTGTTTCACCAGTACAATACGACGCGCAATCGGATTATGATTGTAGTCCAGACAGAGATAAAGCCCTTTCAGCATATTCGGAAACTCATAATGCGGAAGTTGCAGGTAAATAGTCACCAGCGCAAACTGTGGCAAATCCCTTTCGTTGAACATCAGGTAAGAGTTCTGATGATTACTGATAATCCCGCTCCCCCAATGCACCGACTTATACGCATTAATCATCCCCACCTTCACATACTCATTATTCTCGGAAGCACAAATCATGTACGGCTCGATCTTCAAGCTATCCGTAGAAGACGACAAACTGTAACTAAGATACATACCGCTATAATTATACACCTCCTGCACAGACTCCTTCGCCTCTTTCCCCAGCAACTTGATAAAAGAGTTGCCATTCTCCGCCTCGCTCTGCACGTCCGGCTCCATCTCCTGAAGCAACAGCCTCACCGATCCCACATTATTTAATAAGCGTTTCTTGGAAACATTATTCACCAGTGCCAAAGCTTCATCCAGCGCCTCGTCCGGTGTGCGTGTTTTCAATAAGTCGATATAAGCGGGAAGCACACTCGAATACAAAGCAGACAACACACTCGGAGCCATATCCACCCGGTCGGCAATTTCTTTCATCTTCACCCCGTTGTTGCGCAGGTACTCTATTCTTTTATAAATATCCGTAAGTTCGTCCATGATTTTTCGGTTTGTTAATTGATTCCGTTGCAAAGGAATGACTAAGGTATTATGTTTGTATTGCATGAATATTACATTAATATTTCAGTACACTTAAAGGCTCATATATACAATATGATTCATTGAAATTCATTTTTTCGTTCGCTCCGACACCCTACTTTTGCACCGGAAACAAAAAAATAGCATTATGAATTTCAAAGAAAAACTGTCGCCTTCGGCCCAAAAGAAACTTTCCGATTTACTCTTTATCCTTTATGCGGGAGGAGCGGCACTGCTATCCTATTCATTAGTCTACGCACTACGCAAACCGTTCACCGCCGCCACGTTCGACGGCATGGAACTATTTGGTATGGACTATAAGATAGCCACCAGCATCATCCAGATATTCGGATATATGGTATCCAAGTTTATCGGGATCAAACTTATTTCCGAACTGAAGAGAGAAGGCCGCCTGAAATTCATTCTTGTTTCTATTTTAGTGGCCGAACTCTCTTTGGTTCTTTTCGGATGCCTGCCCCGCCCGTTCAATGTGTTGGCGTTGTTCTTCAACGGACTGTCGCTTGGCTGTATGTGGGGAGTCATCTTCAGCTTCCTCGAAGGACGCCGGGTGACGGATCTGCTCGCTTCCCTTTTCGGACTTAGTATCGCAGTCAGTAGCGGCACAGCCAAATCCATCGGACTTTTCGTTGTCGACACCCTGCATGTCAGTGAATTCTGGATGCCTGCACTGATCGGTGCGGTAGCATTGCCCTTGCTGGCAGGACTGGGCTATATCCTCGATCACCTGCCCAAACCGACTGCCGAAGACAAAGCACTGCGTGTGGAACGTGTCACTCTCAACAAACAACAACGCTGGAACCTGTTCCGCAGCTTTGCTCCCATATTGACACTGCTTTTCTTCGCCAACCTCTTTCTCACCGTTTTGCAAGATGTCAAGGAAGACTTTCTGGTGAAAATCATAGACGTCAATGCCGCCGGACTTTCCCCGTGGGTATTCGCCAAAGTGGACGGTGTAGTCACACTGATTATCCTGGCTATTTTCGCCACCCTGGCAGTGATGAAAAGCCACATCAAAGTACTTTCCGTTCTATTGACCCTTGTCATTGCGGGAGCAATCACACTTAGCACTGTGGCATTCAACTACCATACCCTGCAACTTTCTCCGCTCGTGTGGTTATTTATCCAGAGCCTCTGCCTCTATTTTTCCTACTTGAGCTTTCAAACCATTTTCTTCGACCGCTTCATCGCCTGTTTCCGCATCAAGGGAAATGTAGGTTTCTTCATAGCGATGGTCGATTCCATCGGCTACACAGGCACAGTGGTGGTATTGGTAGTGAAAGAATGTTTCAACCCGGATTTAAATTGGCTGGAATTCTACAATACGATGGCAGGGACAGTAGGAATCGTCTGCACCTTTGCGTTCACCTTAGCAATGATTTATCTGACACAAAAATACAGAAAAGGGAAACAGGGTGAAATACGCGGGAATGAATCTTGCCCCGTCCCCTCCCTCGCTTCTTACTAATTTCTGACGAATAAACCAATATTATATAGAAACAAGAATGAAAAAGATTGAATGTATTATTATGGACTGGGCTGGTACAGCCGTTGACTATGGATGTTTTGCCCCCGTGGCTGCTTTTATCGAAGCATTTGCCGAAAAAGGACTGGTAATCGATGTTGTACAGACCCGCAAACCAATGGGACTACCCAAAATTCAACACATCCGCGAACTACTTTCCATGTCTGACGTGAACGAACAGTTTACCGCCTGTTACCAACGCGCCTGGACGGAAGAAGACGTGGTAGAACTAAACCGCCTTTTCGAGAAGCATCTCTTCGCCTCTCTCGAAAACTACACAGACCCTATTCCGGGAGTAATCCCAACTTTGGAAAAATTGCGTGCCGCAGGTATTAAAATAGGATCGACCACCGGCTATACCCGCGAAATGATGGATGTAGTTCTCCCCGCCGCACAGGCAAAAGGATACCACGTGGATTATTGCGCCACTCCCAACCTACTTCCTGCCGGACGTCCCGCTCCTTACATGATTTTTGAGAACCTGACGAAATTAGCAGTCCCCAGCCTCGACGCCGTTATAAAAGTGGGTGATACGATTGCCGATATTCTCGAAGGAGTGAACGCGAAAGTGTATAGTGTAGGCGTGATTCTCGGCAGCAATGAAATGGCACTTACCGAAGCAGAAACAAAATCAATGCCTGCCTCCGAACTCGAAGCCCGCATCGCCGATGTCAAAGAGCGCATGCTTGCCGCAGGAGCTTCTTACGTGATACGCACTATCGAAGAACTTCCCGCACTGATTGAAACGATCAACGCCGGCAACTAACATTCAAGCCCGCACCCAACAATCAGAAAAGAAACAAAATCATTTATTTATTCATTTCTAAAGAAAACATCATTATGAAACCATATTTGTTATTAACTCCGGGACCTCTAACCACCTCTGAAACAGTAAAAGAAGCCATGATGACCGACTGGTGTACGTGGGACGAAGACTACAACCTCGGCATCGTTCAGGAACTCCGCAAAGACCTAGTTAACATCGCCACTAAAAAACCGGAAGAATATACCTCCATCCTTTTACAAGGAAGCGGAACCTATTGCGTGGAAGCCGTTTTGGGCGCCACCATCACCCCGAAAGACAAACTCCTGATATGTAGCAACGGAGCCTATGGCGACCGCATGGGCAACATTGCAGAATATTACCACCTCGACTACGACATGCTGGCTTTTGAAGAAACAGAGCAGGTATCAGTTGAATATGTAGACGATTATCTTAGCAATAACTCCGATATCACACATGTCGCTTTCGTTCATTGCGAAACAACGACCGGTATCCTGAATCCGATCAAAGAACTGTCCCACATCGTCAAGATGCACGGTAAAAAGCTGATTGTAGACTGTATGAGCAGCTTCGGAGGTATCCCCTTAGATGTAAACGAACTCGGTATCGACTTCCTAATCAGCAGTTCCAACAAGTGTATTCAGGGTGTACCGGGATTCGGATTCATCATCGCCCGCCGTTCGGAATTAAAATATTGCAAAGGAGTGGCACGCTCTCTTTCCCTGGACATCTACGACCAATGGGAAACAATGGAAAAAGGACACGGAAAATGGCGCTTCACTTCACCGACACACGTTGTCCGTGCTTTCAAACAAGCCCTGACCGAATTGATTGAAGAAGGAGGCGTAGAAGCACGTTACCAACGTTACTGCGAAAATCACCGTATTTTGGTGGAAGGTATGCGTGCACTCGGATTCAAAACACTGCTCGAAGATGACATCCAGTCGCCTATCATCACTTCTTTCCTTTATCCGCATGAAGGATTCGACTTCAAAACATTCTATTATGCACTGAAAAATAAAGGATTCGTGATTTACCCGGGAAAGATTTCAAAAGCAGATACCTTCCGTATCGGAAACATCGGTGATGTGCATCCGGAAGACTTCCGCCGTCTGGTAGAAGTCATACGGGAAACGAAATACTAGAAAGTCAAATCTTTCAAGTTCATCTTGAATGATTACTTACTAATATGTTGTATGATGTTCCTGTGAAGTTCTGAAAGACTTAATCCTCTTTCAGGACTTCATTATTTTCTTTTCAGGGTGGAAGGCTGTGATAACCTCAAGCTACTGACAATAGCTGCCACAACGGCAAATCCACTCCCCACCATCAGGCAAACAGCCGTGCTCCGGCTATGAGTGACAAAGCTGAAAAGCAAGGCAACCAATGTTGTTCCGGTGGTCTGTCCCAACAGGCGGGCCATTCCCAGCATCCCACTGGCCCCTCCCGAACGCTGCGTAGGAGCGGAAGAAATAATTGTACTGTTGTTCGGCGTCTGAAACAATCCGAAGCCCGCACCGCATAACATCAAACGCAGGATAATACTTATATCAGATGATTCGGCAGTCAGACTGGAAAGCGAGAAAAGTCCGATGGCAAACAGAACCATCCCGATACTTCCCAGTATACCGGGGTGAATACGCTCCACGAGATACCCTGCCAATGGAGCCGTGACCAGCGTAGCCAACGGCCACGGAGTAAGCAAAAGTCCGGTCATCACCTCACTGTGTCCTAAAGTGTTCTGCAGGAAAAAAGGCAGGGAAACCATTGCCGACATTTGAGCGATAAAGGAACAAATGGAAGTCAGGATGGATAACCGGAAAATCGGAATCCGCAACAGGTCGAGCGGCAGTAACGGAGTAGTCTGCGTGAGTTGCCGACGCACATAGTACGTGCCTACCACTGCCAATACAACCAGTTGGATGAAAAGGAAATCCATTTCCTCGTGATGGGCGAATCCGTCCAGCGTATATATAAGCAGGCCGAAGGTAACCGCATTCGCTATGGCGCTGATATAATCAAACTTGCGTTTCGAGCGTTCCTCCTGCCTTGGCAGATGTTTGATGCCGAGGAACAATGCGGTAAGTCCTAACGGAACATTAATAGCAAATAACCAATGCCAGCTGGCAATAGAAAGAATACCGCTCGCCACAGAAGGCCCGGCGGCAGCCGATATGGCAACAACCATCGCATTAATGCCCATTCCCCGCCCAATCTGGTTCTTCGGATAGATATAACATAGCTGTGCCGTATTCACGCTGGTGATGGCAGAGGCACTGAATCCCTGAAAAATACGGGCGACAGTTAGCGTCCAAAACGAATCGGACAAGGCACAAATCAATGAAGTGATGCAAAACAGACCGATACCCGAAAGAAAGACTTTCCGGTAACCGATGATTTCACCTAAAGCGGAAAAAGACAGTAGCGATATGACGATAGCCAGCTGATAGCCATTGATAATCCAGGTTGTAACAGCGGGAGAAGTCCCAAAATCATGCGAAAGTGTGGGTAGTACGATATTGACGATGTTAATATCCAATACCGACATACAAAGAGCGAATCCGACGGACACCACCGCCCAAATACGCTTAGGCATCGGCAATCCGTCGGTTTCCTCTATTTTTTGAGTTGGATTTATTGATTGTACCATAAAAACTTATTCTTGTAAGTAGTCATTCTTTTTTCACCATAAAGCAACGCAGGGATGCAAACACAAACACCACCGACGACAAAAAAAGCACCGCGTTACTCTGTAATGAAAAATGATTCACTTGGTTTCGTAAAGGTAAACAAAACAATGGTACAGGTGTTTTTGTTTCCTTTGAAAAATAAGTTTTTTTAGTGGAAAAGAGTCGTTACTTCAACTTCAAAATCCGTTGATTACTGCTTCCCCTGAACTCCAGATACGGAGAGAAAAGAGCCTGCTCGAAGCGTCCGTCCACCAACACATCTATATAATCAAGAGCAGCGTTCAAGCGGGGCTGTGCCTTGATTTCTTCGTAGCTATATCCTGTATAGCACCACACATTCATCCCCGTCTCCTCTTTCACCCGTTTCAGTAGAAGCAGAAACTCCTCCGGATGGAAAAACGGATCACCACCGGAAAAAGTAACACCGTCCAGCAAAGGATTTGCCTTGATTTCACGGATAATGGACTGTATTTTCTCTTCCGTCAGTTCTTCCCCCGCCCCCGGATTCCAGCTCTCCGGGTTGTGGCAACCGAGACAGTGATGGGAACATCCGGCAAGATAAATAGAGTACCGGATGCCTTCACCATCGACAATCGTTTCAGGATAAGTTCCTAATAAATTCACTTCTTAAATTGAAAATTGAAAGTTGAAAATTAAAAAATTAAAGATAGAAGCCTATTAGTGAGGCCATTTTCAACTCCTTACAGGTGTTTTACGCGGTCTTGTTCTTCTGCCCGTTTAGCAGAGTTCCAGGAACTTAAATCGCCTGTCAGGTAACCAGTTATACGGCGCATACGGAGGATGCTTTCACTCTGGCACACCGGACATTTATCGAAGATAACCCCTTTATAACCACAGTTATGACAAGTATCTACCGGGTGATTGATAGAGCCGTAGCCAATCCCCTCGTCGTGCATCACTTTCACAATCTTGGCGATGGCACGTACATTCTTCTGTGCTTCACCGTCCAGTTCTACATACGTGATATGTCCGCCGCGCGTAATGGCGTGGAACGGAGCTTCACGCTTGATTTTCTCAACGATGCTGATCAGTTCTTTCACATCTACGTGGAAAGAGTTGACATAATAGTCGCGGTCTGTCACTCCGGGGATTTTTCCATATTTCCGACGATCCATTTTGGTGAAACGTCCCGAAAGTCCTTCGGCAGGAGTAGCCAGAACGGAGTAGTTCAGGTTATATTTTTCTTTATATTCGTTTACCACTTTATTCATTTCCATCACAGCTTCATACAGCGTGTCCCATGCTTTCTGGTTGTGTCCGTGACCTTGTCCGTAGAGAGCCACCATCGCATTGTGTCCGCCGATAAATCCGATACCCAGCGTGCCGCTGCGCAATGCATCCCCCACCTGCTCGTTCGGGTTCAGCTCACCACCACCCTTCCACACATTATTTCCCATCATGAACGGGAACTGACGTGCCAGGGCCGTACGCTGATACTGATAACGCTCATAAAGCTGATCGGCTACAAGAACCGACATAGTATGTACGGATTCGATGAAAATTTCTTTTGCCTTCTGTTCAATGGCATCCTTGTTGCGTTCATCCTCTATCAGGTTTTCCGCCTTGATGCGGGCTTCGATCGCCAGTCTCGGCATATTCAGTGTAGTGAACGAAAGATTGCCACGACCTAAAGAAGATTTTTCTCCTGCCACGTTTTCAAATACACGGGTGCGGCAACCCATCGTCGCCAATTCGTAGACGTAACGTTTCGGATCGTCTGCTCTCCATTTCTCGTTCTGGTTGAAAGGTGCGTCGAGGAACATGAAGTTCGGGAACAATGCTTTCGCCGTAGTCTGGCAAGCCTTCAACAGCAAGTCGAAGTTGGGAGCCTCGTAACGGTCGGTCATTGCCTCTTCGATATTTCCCGCTTTCATTGCTTTCTCAAAGTCTTTCTCCGAGTAAGAAACTCCGTCTTTCACCTTGAAAATCTGAATCGGGAATACAGGTACTTCGCCTCTTGTGCCCAATCCTTCAATGGTAGCTTTCAGCAATTCTTCGATCACCATGCGACCTTCGGCAGAAGTGTCCGTACCGTAGTTGATGGAGCTGAATACCACCTGATTACCGCCGCGTGAATGCATCGTGTTCAGGTTGTGGATAAATCCTTCCATGGCCTGATGGGTATCTTTGCGAGTCTGCTGATAAGCTTTCTCAACGATACGGGCAAGGTGTTCCTTATCTATAATGATTTGTAAAGCTATCAAAGCAATGCGCAATGTTTCGCGTTCGGCTTCGGTAGCCTTGATAGACGGAAGATATTCTTTAATCAATGTGCGGATGGATTTCTCATCGGCCTGATTTCCGTTTTCCATGGCGACATAGAAATTGATGAACGATGCCAGATGCTTACGGAAAGATTTGGCCACACCTTTTGCCATGAAGAAATCAAAAGCAGGAATCGCCTGTCCGCCATGCTGCTCATTCTGGTTGGTCTGGAAGATAATGGTAGCCAGCGTAGCATAACTCTGGATGCTTTGCGGGGTACGAATACTACCGTTCTTTGTGCGGAAACCACGTTCAAAGAGGTCGTCCATATCATATTGGATACAAGTTGTCGTCTTTGTCGGATAATAATCCAAGTCGTGAATGTGAATATCTCCCAACTGGTGTGCTTCGGCAAAACGTTTCGGCAACAGGTATTTATACGTATAATCTTTGGTTACTTCGGAAGCGAATGTCATCATCTGTCCGGCAGGCGTGTGACTGCTCATGTTGGCATTGCTCAAGTTGACATCGTTCTTATCGATGGCAACGATGCCGTCCATCACTTGCTTCATCTGGGTTTTCTTATCGCGCTCCGTATTCCGCCATTCGCGATAAATAATATATTTCTTCGCTACTTCCGGGCGTACTTTCATCAACGACTTTTCTACTAAATCTTGAATCTCTTCTACGGTAATAGTAGGAGTAGTAAACTGACTGATTACGTTCATAGTGATGTCAGCCACCAACTGCTGCTCATCCTGAAAACCGGTTGCACTGAATGCCTTACTGATTGCATTCTTGATCTTACTGATAGAGAAATCTTCTCTTTTACCATCACGTTTGATGATACAAATTTCCGCGTAGTTCATAACTTTAACTCCCGAAAGCTTATTAAATTAAAAATTGAAAATTAAAAAATTCCGGCAGGTCTTCTGACTTATCCCTCCCTCGCAACACCTTCCCACACCGCCATCGATGCAGTGGCTTATTGTGCGGATTCTTAGAGAATTACAGCAGCGGGTACTGTCGCCGATTTACACAGCGTTCCCTCATTGACTAAACCTCTTTTTAGCTCCGAAACCGGATACAAAGATAGAAGATTATCTAATAGCTTGGTTAGCTTTTAACATTAAATTTCGGGAAACTTTTCTTTCTCGCTGATACAGAAAGTTTTCCAAAACGGAAAACTTTTTTCTGATTTTAACGCAAGAAGTATTCTGTTTTCATTCATCCTTTTTCCAGAAAGTAGACATCCCACAGGGCGCCTATCCCCTATTGCAGCTACAAAAGTGGGAAATTATTTTCTTTTGTTCTATACAAAATCAAAGAAATATTTCTGCCTTTTAAAATTTACTACTGATTTTTTCTTTTTCACTATGTTTCCGAAAAAGGATTTTCGGAATGCGAAAAAAAGAAAAGGTAAACAGGAACAAAATAGAAAAAGAGAGAGAGAATAGAAAAAGGAAAAAGAGAGGAAAAAGGAAAGAGAGAAAAGGAAAATAAGAGACAAAAAAGCTGAATATGGAAAGAAGAAGAGAACACCTTATTTATAATATGTATTCCCGTCTCCTCCTTTATTTAAAATAGCTACTCACCTTTTTGCAAGCTTCCCCGTATCGCTCCATGTTCTGCTCGGATAAAGGAAAATCTTTAGCGGGAAGGATGGGAATCACTTTCACCGCAAAGTTTTTGGCATCATAACAATTACCACAGACTTGGATAAATGCTTTGCCGTCTACCGGTTGGTAAAAAGGCTGATAGTTTTCAGTTCCTGTGCGCCGGGGTTCGGCAGCTGATAGAAACTCGGCACTACCTTCGTAGAACCCGCCTTTCTGAAGCCAGTAATTGGTTTGCAACGACATGGCAAACACATATTCGATGGTGGGATTCTGTGATAAAACCCATTCGATGTGTTCAATTCCTTTCAGAGCTTTATCTTCGGGTATGAGAACCCTCTTTCCTTTGGGGGCAGGTTCCAAGTTATCATTGCACAGATTGGTGATATAGAAATCTTCGGGAGTCATTTGGTTACCCGTCAGTTTGATGATATAATTGAAAAGGTTGCGCGCCTCTACATTACGGCTGCGTTCACCATGATCTTCGGGAAAGCCACGGAAGTAGTAATCGGCAAACATTACATATTCAGGCACAGTCTCCGACCATTGTAAATTAGAATCTTCACCCACTACCAGCACTTTGGCATTATTTATTGCTTTCCAGTCTTTTGTCCTCATTTTGTTCCTTATTTAATTCAGTGTACAAAAGTAGGATATTCTAATTGGATTTAGGCTGATTATCCGGATTAATTGTTTCTGATGTTTCATTTACTAAAGTCATAAAGGTTTTAAACGAAGCAAGCTGAAACTTAGTAGGTTTCAGCTTGCTGGATATTAAATTTTGCTTAATTCATTGGCGCTATTGATTGAATTAAAGTTAATAAGCATAGCAAGCACGCACTTTGTAACTCGGTTTACCAGAAGTTGAACTACCACCACCATTAAAGGAAATAGCTGAATCGCTGCCAGAATCAGTATTGGAAGTCCAATAGTAATTCTTAAACGTATCTAAATTTATGGCTGTTCCACCTGCATTGGTAAATTTCGTATTATAAGTTGTTGGATTCGCATACCAAATGTTGCCAAATCCAGTCAATTCACCTTTAGCAGGCAAATACCATCCTACACCTTTGGCTACACACCATGCTGCGGCAGGATATTTCGTATCAGCCTCTGCTTGTTCCATTATTATCTTGGTATTTGCAGCACCATCATTATAATCATTTATTGTGAAATAGTGATTCACCGTACTCCACTGTGCGGTAGTCTCATCCAATGATATGACTTTACCATGAACGCCTCCATTAGTAATTTTAAATACTACACCTACAGCAGTGCTTGAATCGTCCGCATCAGGATAATAATCTCCGACATTATAAGCCTTTAAAGGTATGCTCGTTACTTCCACTTTGCAAGTAGCAGTTTTACTTCCATCTTCGGTAGTTACAGTAACGGTTGTTTCACCTGCGGCTTTACCTTCTATTGTACCATCAGTGCCAATAGAAGCAATCTCTGGGTTACTGCTGTTCCATATAATTTTTTTATTCGTAGCATTGGCTGGGGCAATAGTAGCAGTGAGCTTTACCGTTTCACCTATGGCTATGGCTTTGTCTCCCTCAAGCGTAACACCAGTCACGGCAACGCTCTTCACGGTCACGGTGCAAGTAGCAGTCTTAGTAGCATCGGCTGTAGAAGTAACAGTGATAGTTGCAGAACCAGCCTTAACCCCTGTCACTTTTCCAGCTGCATCTACGGTTACAATCTCATCATCACTACTTTCCCACTTTAGAGTTTGAGTAGTAGCGTCGGCAGGTGTGATGGTAGCTATTAAATTCGCTTCGTCACCTACATTGACATCAATTGTGACCTGATTAAGTGTTACACTTTCCACAGCTACTTTCGTACTATATACGATGATACGTGTAGCAGCATGCTCCTGCCCTTTGGTATCAATTACTGTTACTTTCAGTAGGGCAAATTCGTCTTCGGCTACATCGGTAGGGAAGTCGAAGGTAACTACGGCGTTCTCTTTAATCGACTTATCAGCATTGAATGTTGGCTCTTTGAGTGTTACACCCCACGGACTACCGGCTGCGGCACGAGTGGCTTTTACGATAGCTGTCGTCATGCCTTTACTGCTGGTGAGTTCAGCTTTAATAGCTGTGTATTCGTCCTGTTTCAAGTTCAAATCAAGTGTTAGAGTCTTCATCGCTGGGCGCACCATACAGTCAGTAAACTCTTTAAATATCTTCATTTCGCTTGCCATAGGCAGGGTAAATGTTGCACCGTCTTCACCTGCAAGGGTAAAGGTCACCGTGCCTTTGGTTTTGTCTACCGTTACACCGTCTGCGGCAAATACGGCATCGCCTTGTGCACCGTCTGCTCCGGCAGCACCTGCTGAACCTGTTTCACCCTTGTCGCCTTTATCACCTGTGGCTTGAACTTTCTTTCCGCTGTTCAACAGCCATTCACCGTTTACTTTCCAATAAACTTTGCCGTCGGTGTCTGCAGCTACGCTTAATACAGGAGAAGTTCCGGCTACTCCTGCGCTTCCGTCCGCACCCTTATCGCCAGTGGTGCGAATCTTCTTGCCATCGGCGTCGAGTATCCAAGTAGCAGCCGCGGTGCCTGTTTTTACTGTCCAGTAATACTCTCCTTCGAATTTGTCTACTCCAATCACAGGAGTCACACCGTCCGCTCCTTTGGCTCCATCCTTGCCGTTGTAGATGGTGATAGCGTCGCTCTTGGAGAAAGTGATAGTGTAACCATTGGTCACGGGTGAAACTCCTGTCACGTAGTCTTTCGCTTCCAACGCGGTGACCAAACCTTGTAGGGCACTGATTTGCCCATTGACGGTGGTACACCACGTTTCCAACTTTTCCACTCTTGACTGAAGATCGCTAATGTCCTGCTTCAATTCGGTGTCGTCATAGTCTTTTGAACAACCGAATACTGCCATTGCCGTAACCAGTAGTAGGGCGTAATGTCTGAATTTCTTCATTGTTTTGTTGCTTTAGTTAATAATTTGAGTACGTCCCGTTACTTCGTAGGTAACGGGAAAACCTTTGTTTACGCCTGTTGCAAGGTAAATCATACATGGAAAATAAAAAATAGTAATCAAACTCTCCACCCCTGCTTTTCAGGAGAATGGTAGGGTGAGAATGTCTTTTGCAAATTTTAGATGTCGATGAAGCTCTAATGCAAAGAAGTAATATGTTTTGCTCGTGTTATTTCCCTTTTGGAACTATTTGTTAGAAATAATGTTTGTTTCTGTTTGCTTATTTTAGTAAATATGCATACTTTTGCTGCATATTCAAAATCCCGTTACCTACGAAGTAACGTTCTATTTGTCAAGCGATTGCTTTCCCTATCGACCGCTCTACGAAATCAATAATCCTCCTGTTCGCATCATCTATTTTCTTGCTGTGGAATGGCTTCAGGTAGGTTTCTGTCACCGTGATGGACGAATGTCCCATCGCTTCAGAGATCACTCCCGGATGGATTTCGCAATAATAAGCAGTCGTAGCCCACGTATGACGCGCGGCATAAGAACTTAACTTGCCTTTGATTCCCAACAGCTCGCCCAACAAAGCCAGCTGGTGATTGAATCCCCGCAATGCCAACTGCTATTCCCGGTATGCCTCTTCCGTTCCCTCACCACTCCGCAGGATGGGAAACAGATAGGGAGAAGCGACATCCCGATTCATATAGCGCTGCAACAGAAACATCGCTTCCGTTGTCAATGTCACGGACAATGTGCGGCCTGTCTTTCTGCGTCGATACGTGATAACATTCTCCTTCAAATCGTTCTTGCGTAGATAAGCCAGATCGACGAACGGCAATCCGCGGAGCAGGAACATCAGGATAAACCAATCCTGTGCGGTGCGCATGGCAGTAGTGGCGGAGGATTGTGTAGCCAGACGGGTGAACACTTTCTTCATGTCCTCATTGTCCAATGCCCGCTGACGGTCTGCCCTTGTACCCGTGTAAACCGAACGGAATAAATGAGGCACATACGTCGCTTTCCGCTGACTGACCGCACGATTATAGACCGCCCGCAAGGTGCGCAGATAAGTAGACACTGTGTTCCAACTGCATCCACGTTCCCGCAGACTATTCTCAAAACGCTTCAACCATTCGGGCGTCAGTTGTCGGAACGGCATCTTGTCCGCACCCAGAAAGGTGCGGATTGCATTCAAGCTGCTCCGGTACACATGAGCAGTCCCTAAATTTCCCCTTCGCTGCAACTCGGCAGCGATTTCTTTCATAAACGAAATCAAATCTTCTTTCTTCATCAACTTTTTTAATAATTACTATGAGCTGGTTTAACAGCCGAATTTATTCGAAAAAAGCAAAACTACAAATAATTTTTAGCACATGCGATTTGCGTTATAAAGATTCAAAAAATAGGAAAATCGAACTATATATTTTAATATATATAGTTTATTATTTATATATTTATAATAATACCGGTAAGTGTTCAGGGGGGGCTTTTTTAGGTAGGTGTAACCATCTGCCATATAGCGAGTTATCTGCCTTTGGAGAGTGTTCCACTATGCGTTCGGCAAAAAGGCGCTTTTTTATCCCCTAAATGGAGGCTCTAAATCCATGCGGAAGAGCCTCCGTTTGATACATTCAGAGGTTCTGTTTCAAGCAAACAGAGCCTCTGTTTTTTTGCTCTTGTTTCTTTCTGTCTCTAATTCTTTCTGCTTATCCAGACACTCCAAAAAAAGTTATTAATGTACTTACGTGACTGTTTAGAGCCAAACTCGGCCGAAAAGAATCGATAGTTTGGGAAACTTCTGGTTCATGGAGTATTTTTGTTGAAAATTTCAAAAAGGAACAAATATGCAAAATATAAATCCACAACAAATAGTCGGAAACGATTATAGACAAACTTCGACATACGCTTTCACAATATTTCATGATAATAATATCTTGAATATTTTTCTGTTTTTATTTCAATCTACCCAATATACAAATAAGAAAAAGTTAAACTTCATCTTTCACTCTTTGAATATTTACGATGTCATAAGAACAGAAAACATAATTACTTAAATCTTAATCTTTTTCAATTATGGACGTATTAGTGGAGTGCTATCAGCGCAGAAAAACACCAAATAAAGAACAGGAGTAATACATAAAAAAACGAGAAACCTTTTTATTTTTACCGCAAAAGAGATGGAAAGCCAAGAATTATTGTACCTTTGTAATACGAAGAAAAAGCCTCTTTTTTATGTATAAAGAGAAACGTCTCTTTGCAAAACATAAAAAGAAGCGACCCAAAACAATGAGTAAATTTATCAATCCGTTCACCGACTACGGATTCAAACTAATATTCGGCAGAGAAGTGTCTAAGGATTTACTAATCGAATTTCTGAACGACCTGCTCGAAGGTGAACGAGTGATAACGGACTTACAGTTTTTGAATAATGAGCAATTGCCGCTCTATCCGGAAGGACGAGGTATTATCTATGATGTATATTGCACCACGGACACAGGCGAAAAAATCATCGTTGAAATGCAGAACCGTATGCAAAGCAACTTCAAAGAACGCTCGATTTATTATTTATCGCGTGCCATCGTCAATCAAGGAAGGGTAGGCAATGAATGGAAGTTTGAAATAAAAGCCGTATACGGAGTTTTCTTGATGAATTTCATTATCGACAAGAACATAAAACTCCGCACGGATGTTATTCTAAGTGACAGGGAAACAGGAGAACTCTTCTCGGATAAGTTCCGGGAAATCTTTATCGCTCTCCCTCTCTTCAACAAAAACGAAGAGGAATGCGAAACGAATTTTGAACGTTGGATTTATATATTAAATAATATGGAAACTTTAAAACGCATGCCGTTCAAGGCACGAAAAGCTGTCTTCGAGAAATTGGAAGATATCGCTGATGTGGCTTCTATGTCTCCGGAAGACAGGGAGCGATACGACAATAGCGTCAAAGTGTACCGAGATTATTTGGTGACAATGGATGCAGCTGAACAAAAAGGAATAAAAGAAGGGTTGGAGAAAGGTATAGAGAAAGGAATGAAAGAAGGTACACAAAGAGCCCAGCTGAAAATAGCCCGGAACATGAAAGCCAAAGGGATAGACAATGAGTCTATCGCCGAATGTACCGATTTACCTTTAAGCATAATCGAAGGGTTATAAAGTAATCGGATTCATAAAGGCACTATTTACCAACCAACCGTTTACGAACGAAGAAAATAAAAGAGGTGAGCTCCCTTTTTAGGGTAGCCCACCTCTTTCTCTTCATACACAAACATTCAAATTATCAGGTTTCAGGTGTTCGTCAATATAACGGATACCGTCCATCTTAAAAAGCCCCCGCAGAAGCGTATAGTTCAACATACGCTGCACCAGGTACGGGGTGCCTTGCAAGCTGCTCTGGTAGATGACCTCCTGCAAATCCGGTGCAAAACGGTCGGGATCGACTCCGGGAAGCAGATAACCGCAAATCTTACAATGCGTCAAGACATCAATCAACTGCTGCAACCAGAAAGCTTCCTCCCGCTCGAAAGCAGCACGGTATTCCCTGTCGGTAGCAATATCCATCAGCAACTTCTTCCCCAGCGAATGAAGCAGGGTGAGATAGCCATCCACTGTGATGAAAAGTGCCTCCATGCACGAGCTGTCCATCCGTATCTGTTTTTGCTGGATCCGGCTTCTGATTCCGTTAGCAAAATCAGAAAGACAGACACGGAACAGACTCGTTTTGCTGGGAAAGAGCTTGTAGAGTGTCCGCTTCGACATCTTCATTCCCCTGGCTATATCATCCATCGTCAACCCGTCGGCACCATGCTGGTACATTTCCCGCTTGGTGTAGTCGAGTATCCGGCAACGCAGTGTTTCTGGATTCATACATACCTCCCTACATACGGCCGCCACCCAATGCCTGATACAAAGTGATTACGCCTTGGATTTCGGTAAAGCGGTTCGCCACTTGTGACAGTTGCGCGTTGAGCAACGTCTGTTGGGCGGTCAATACTTCCAGATAAGTGGTGTTGCCATGTTTCATCAACAGGCTTGTGCTCTTGGCTGCTGTTTGCAGAGAAGCCACCTGCTTGTTGTAGTAGTCGGCTTTCTCGCGGGCAGTCTGGTACTGCACCAGTGCCTCGTTCACTTCCACGCCTGCGTTCAGCAAGGTCTGTTCGAAACTAAGGCGGGCTTCCTCCTGTTGGGCTTTCGCTATTTTCAGTTGGGCGATGTTCGCTCCTTTATTAAACAAAGGCTGCGTCAGGGAAGCCACGGCGGAGGCCAGGAACTTACCCGGGTTGACAATCATGCTCCCTGCACTGTTTGTCCACCCTGCGCTGCCGCTCAACGTGATGGAAGGATAGAAAGCGGCACGTGCGGCATTCGTTGTATAGAAAGCCTGTGCCAACGAAAATTCTGCGCTACGCACGTCAGGACGGTTGGCAAGCATCTGTAAGGGAACACCCACGGAGAAGTTTTCCGGCAACTGTTGATTTCCCAGTTTGCCACGCTGTATTTGGTGGGGAGTTTCTGCCAGTAAAAGTGCCAGTGAATTTTCCGCCTGATTGATTTGCTCTTTCAGGTCGAGTACGGTGGTACATATATTGAAGTAGGTAGCCTCCGTCTGCGCCAGTCCGGCCTCATTCACCATCCCGGCCTTTTTCATGGCACGGGTGGCATTCACACTTTCTTTCCAGGCAGCTTCGGTAGCCACAGCTATCTCATACTGCGAATCGAGCATCAGCAAGGTGTAATACGTATTGGCAACGGATGCTACCAACTGCGTCTTGACAGCCTGTTCATATTCCTTGCTCTGTTCGTAGGCAGCTTTCGCACGACGCTTTGCTGTTGTCACCTTTCCAAAAATATCCAGTTCCCACGAAGCAGTCACGGGCAGCGAATAAGTTTGTGTAGCCTTTCCACGGTCGAAGCTGCTGGCAGCTCCTTCCGGTGCCAGAAACAAAGAAGGCAGATAAGACAGTTTGGACGTCAACAGCGTGGCTTCCGCTTCTTTCACACGCAAATGGGCAGTCTGCATATCGGTGTTGCGCAAGAGTGCCGAATCCACCAAATTCTGCAGATAAGGGTCGGTAAAGACCTCCCGCCACGAGAGGTTACCGAAGTTTGCCGTATCGGTGGCAGCAACAGACTCGCTGCCGTAAAGTCCTTCGGGAACTTCCGATACCGGTTTGTATTTATTGTAGATACCGCAACTACTCAATATAAGCGTTGCTGCGGACAGAATGATTATTTTTCTCATTAGTTCTTATTTTAATTCAGGTCTAAAACCTTTAATCATCAATTATTCTTTTCCAGCTTTAGATTTTTCTTCCTCGCTCACTTTGATTTCTTCTTCAATCTGCCAGTCATGCGTCGGGACGCTCTGCACGGGACGCAAACGTTCCTGCAACCACTGGAAAGCAATAAACAAAGTAGGCACGATGAAGAGCAACGCCAACGTACCGATGGTCATACCACCTACTACACCCGTACCCAATGAACGGTTACCGTTGGCTCCCACTCCACTTGACATCATCAACGGGAACAGACCGAAAATCATCGTCAATGCCGTCATCAGAATCGGACGCAGACGGGCTTTAGCCGCACTGACCGCAGAAGCAATCAGCCCCATACCTGCTTTACGACGTTCGGCAGCATATTCCGTCAGCAAAATAGCCGTCTTCGCCAGCAGACCGATCAACATAATCAAACCTGTTTGCAGATAAATATTATTCTCCAGTCCGAACATCCAGGCGAAAAGGAAGCTACCCATCAATCCGCAAGGCACACTCAAAAGCACAGCGAACGGAATAATGAAGCTCTCATAAAGCGCACTCAAAATAAGGTAAATCATCAGGAAGCAGATACCGAAAATAATGATCGTCGTACCGCTCTGCTGGTTTTCCTCACGGGTGATACCTCCGTAATCATAGCCATAGCCTTTCGGAAGAGACTGTTCGGCAGTTTCCTGCACAGCCTTGATGGCGTCTCCCGTACTATATCCGTCGGCCGGCATCGCATTTACCGCAATGGAGTTATACATATTGAAACGGCTCAACGATTCCGCACCGTAGCTACGGGTCAGCGTAACGAACTGGCTCAATGGCGCCATCTCTCCATTCGACATACGCACAAAAGCATTATCGAGGGAAGTTTCGTCCAAACGGAACACCGGATCGGCCTGAATCATGACACGGTACACTTTAGAGAAACGGTTGAAATTGGACACATACTGCCCACCGTAATAACCGGACAGCGTACTCAACACAGCGTCGGGCGTGATACCTGCACGCTTACATTTAGCCGCATCCACCTCTACCGTCCACTGCGGATAGCGAACGTCGAACGTCGAATAAGCCATCGATATTTCAGGCCGCTGGTTCAAAGCTCCCAAGTATTGCTGGGTGGTGGTGAAGAACTCGTTCATATCACCGCCCATCTTATCCTGCATGTGGAGTTCGAGCGCATTACCCATACCGTAACCCGGAATCATACCCGGAGAGATGGCGAACACACTGGCATCCTTGATATCAGCCGTACGCGCATATACCTGACCGATCACCGACTGCACATTGTCCTCATCACCCGGACGTTCGTCCCACGGTTTCAGTTTGAGAATCAACATACCGAACGAACTACCCTGTCCTGCCAACAATCCGTAACCGGCCACTTTCTGCACGTGTTTCAGTTGAGGTATTTCTATCAGGCGTTTTTCGATACGTTCCATCACCTTATCCGTCGTTGTCAGCGAACTGCCTGCCGCTGTACTCACATTGACGAAAATAACACCCTGATCCTCGTCGGGTACCAGACTGGTCTTCGTGTTATTCATCAGTAACACAAGCAATACCACGGAACAAGCCAGCAACGACCATGTCAACCATCTGCGCTTGATAAAGAACAATACAATCGTCTTATATTTATCCACCATCATATCGAAAGCCGAATTGAAAGCCTTACGGAAGCGTGCCGCAAAGTTGTTCTTCTGCGTTCCGTCTTCATTAATATAAGGTTTCAGCAGCAATGCACACAAAGCCGGACTCAAAGTCAACGCGTTAATAGCGGAGATACCTACCGCAACCGCCATCGTCAAACCGAACTGGGTATAGAACGTACCGGAAGTGCCGCCCATGAAGGACACCGGAATGAACACCGCCATAAACACCAGCGAAGAGGTGATAACGGCATTACTGATACCTTTCATAGCGTCGATACTTGCCATATATGACGACCTGTAGCCCACATCGAACCGCGCCTGCACCGCCTCGACGACAATAATGGCATCATCCACCACCGTACCGATAACGAGCACTAGCGCAAACAGGGTCAGCAGGTTGATACTGAATCCGGCTATCGCCATGAAAGCAAACGTACCCACCAGGGAAACCACAATTCCGACCAGCGGAATCAATGTAGAACGGAAGTCCTGCAAGAAGACGTACACCACAAGGATAACCAGGATGATAGCCTCGATCAACGTTTTCACCACCTCATGAATGGAAGCGAACAGGAAGTCGTTGGAGCTCATCATCTGCGTCAGTTCCACGCCTTTCGGAAGGTCTTTACTTGCCTCTTCGAGGAGTTTGTCGATATTCTGGTTTACTTCGGTCGCATTGGAACCTGCCGTCTGGAACACCATACAGGATACACCCGGATGACCGTCCATACCACCGTGGTAAGCGTAGCTGTCCTGTCCCAGTTGGATATCGGCAACGTCTTTCAGTTTCAAGACTTCGCCATTGTCGGTGGAACGGATGACGATATCCCCGAATTCTTCGGGAGTAATGAGACGTCCGGTGTACTTCATCGTATACTGATAAGTCTCATCGGAATTTTCACCGAACGAACCGGTAGCCGATTCGATATTCTGCTCGGCAAGCACACCGGTGATATCGGACGGAATCAGTTTGTACTGTGCCATCACGTCCGGTTTCATCCATACACGCATACTATATTCACCGCCCATAATCATCAGGTCGCCCACACCGGAGATACGAAGAATCTGCGGTTTCAGGTTGATGCTGATATAGTTGGACAGGAAGTTCTCGTCGTAACTGTCGTCCGGACTATACAATGAGAACATCTGCAGAATACTCGTCTGACGCTTGGAAGTGGTCACACCGACCTGGGTTACCTCCGCCGGAAGTTGTCCCGTAGCACGTGATACACGGTTCTGCACGTTGACAGCCGCCATATCGGGGTCTGTGCCCTGCTTAAAATAGACGGTGATGCTCACCGAACCGGAATTGGTGGCGGAGGAAGTCATGTAGGTCATGTCTTCCACTCCGTTGATCGCCTCTTCCAAAGGCGCAATAACACTCTTCTGCAATGTTTCCGCACTGGCGCCATAATAGGTGGTACTCACCATAATGGTAGGCGGAGCAATATCGGGATACTGCTCAACGGGCAAGCTGAACAGCCCGATGATACCCACTACGACAATCGTGATAGAGATGACTGCCGATAATACGGGGCGTTCTATAAAGGTTCTTAAATTCATGAATGATTCCTCCTTGGTTTAATTTTCAGTAGTAGTTGCCGGAGACTTCGTTGTTGTCTCTGTTGATGAGGATTGATTAGCATTTGTCACTCCTGCCACTGGAGTTTGAGCAGCCTTTGCCTTGACCGGAGTACCTTCACGAAGCAAACCTACTCCTTCTGCCACGATCACATCTCCCGGTGCCAATCCTTCATCTACAATAAATTCCCGACCGCCATTGACACGGGTCACTTGTACCTGGCTGGATTGAGCCTTGCCGTCCACTACCTTATAGACATATCTCTTATCTTGTATTTCGAAAGTGGCAGCCTGTGGAATGGTCAGCGCAGCTGTTTTTTGAACAGGAACAATCACATTACCCGCACCACCGCTATGCAGCAATCCTTCCTTGTTCGGGAAAACTGCACGCAGGCTGACCGTACCCGTCGAACGGTCGATCACTCCGCTGATAGATTCAATCTGTCCCCGTTCGGAGTAGGCTGACTTATCGTTCAGTTGCAGGTCGATGGCAGGCATATTTTTCAATGCTTCCTCTTTAGAACCGTATTGGCGGATCAGTCCCAGTAATTGGTTTTCCGTCATGGAGAAGTAGACGTACATATCCGAATTGTCGGAAACGGTAGTCAACGGCTGGGCAAGAGCGGAACTAACCAAAGCTCCTACACGGTAAGGCAACGTGCCTACCACTCCGTCGGCCGGACTTTTCACAACCGTATAAGAAAGATTATTGCGGGCACTCACTTCCTGCGCCTTGGCCTGTGCCAACTGTGCTTTGGCAGCCAACAGGGAGTTTTTTGCCGTACTCAAATCGAAAGAGGAAATTACGTTCTCTTTATACAGTTCCTCTTTACTGTCATACGTCAGTTGCGCTGTAGCCAGAGAGGCCTTGGCCGATTCAACGTTTGCCACTGCCGTCTGCAAAGCAGCTTCATACGGCACTTGGTCGATGATGAACAATGTCTGTCCGTTCTTTACACGCTGCCCTTCCGTTACACAGACTTTAGTCAGCGTACCACTTACCTGGGGGTAAATATCAATATCCTGACGTCCGCGGATGGTCGCCGAGTAGGCGCTTGAAATCATCCGGTCGGCCGGAGAAACGGTCATCACTTCGTATTCTGTTTCCATTTGTGCCGGAGGAGCTTGTTTACAGCCCGTAGCAGCTACCATACAGCAGAGCAACAATAGCCCTTGCTTCACTTTACATACCTTTTTACTCATTTTCTGTTACCTATTTAACTATTTTTGAACGCGGCAAAGGTAGACTGTTTTCTTCATAGGAAACTGGACTTAGTATCTTCAGTTTTGTTCATTTTAGGAACATTAAAACCGATATTTAGTGAAAAAGTCCTATTTTTGTACCCAAAATAAGAACAACAATGGAATCAAAAAACTCTAGCCTAGCCATACTTCATGAACCGTTCGTTGCCGGAATGGACGAAAACCTGTCTCCAATTATGCAACGCCTGTGGAAACTGGAAGGGGGTGCCATCTATTTTTGCAGAAGCGGATGGGCACACGTCACAATCGACCTGAAAGACTATGAAATAGTAGAAAACACTCAAATCGTGCTCTTGCCGGGAACGATTATCCGCATCAATGGCAACAGCAGCGATTTCACAGCTTCTTTCTTCGGATTTCCCAAAGAAATGTTTCGCGAAGCCTGCCTCCGTTTCGAGCCGATCTTCTTCCGGTTCATCAAAGAAAAACCGTGCTATACACTCAAGGATGAAAGCACAGGAGCAATCAACGGGTTAATGCGTGCCACAACAGCTATATACAACGATCGTGAAAACCGTTTCCGCAACCAGATCGCCAAAAATCATCTCCAGTCGTTTATGCTGGATATTTATGATAAGTGTTACCGCTACTTCGACCGACAGGAAATCGAAGGAGGAAGCCGGCAGGATGAAATCTTTAAGAATTTCATCGCACTGGTACATGAAAACTGTATCTCACAACGGGAAGTGACTTTCTACGCCAGCAAACTGTGTATCTCCACCAAATACCTGACAGGTATTTGCAAAAGCGTGACGGGCGAGGCTGCCAAAAAGATTATCGACGACTTTGCCATCCTGGAGATAAAAGTGTTGCTTCAATCCACCGGACTGACGATTCAGGAAATAGCCGACCGACTTGGTTTTCCCGATCAGTCGTATTTAGGAAGGTACTTCAAACGGCACGAGGGAATGTCGCCGAAAGAGTATCAGAGTAAGTATTCTATCTAATCAAGTAAAATAATCTTTTATTATTAGATTATTAGGCACGGATTACGCGGTTCTTTTATTAACTAAAACCGTGTAATCCGTGCCTCCATTTATTTTATTAATTTGTATTTATCGCACAACACAGATTGTTAACAGATCTGTAATACTATCTTAATCTGCCTTGCATTCCTTTGCACCGTGAAACAAAAACACGGGTGTGAATAACTTTATTTCATTTAATAAATTAAAAGAAGCAAGGTAAAAGATTATGAAAAGAAACAAATGGCTGCTTTCTCTGTCGATTGGGCTCTTGTGCTGTGGCTCTGCATACGCACAGACAACAGTGAAAGGAAAAATCACAAGTGAAGGCGGGGAACCGTTAATCGGGGCTACCGTAGCTGTGAAAAACTCGACAGACGGCACGGTGACCGACATCGACGGAAACTACTCCCTGAAGACTAAGAAAACATTGACTCAAAAGGATTTGCTTGTATTCAGTTATGTGGGATATAAAACGCTACAGAAGAACTATGCAGGCAATACGATGAACGTAAAACTGGCGGAAGAGTCGCAACAACTGAATGATGTGGTGGTGACTGCCCTGGGGATCAAACGTGAAGAAAAAGGATTGGGATATGCCACGGAAACCGTGAAAGGGGATATGATTACGAGTGCCCTGCCCACCAACTGGTCGACGGCACTGAACGGCAAGGTAGCCGGATTGAGTGTTATCTCTTCCGGTGGTCCGCTTAATTCGAGCCGTATCTCGCTGCGGGGGGACGTCTCGCTGAACCAGAACGGAAACGACGCATTGGTGGTAGTGGACGGTGTACCGATGAGTAGTCCGATGACCAATCCGGGTGTTGCCTACGGTGCAGGTTCAAACAGCGAACTTTCCGTGGACTATGGTAACGGATTCTCCGACATCAATCCGGATGATATCGAAAGCATCCAAGTATTAAAAGGGGCCAGTGCGACAGCCTTGTACGGTACGCGTGCAGCCAATGGCGTGATTATGGTGACTACCAAATCGGGAGCGGGTGCACCCAAAGGTATCGGTGTGTCTTACAGCGGTAACTTCAGTATTGACGATGTGATGAGATGGCCCGATTACCAGTATGAATTCGGACAGGGATTGCCGAGCAATATCGGTCCGGCAGGTTCTATCTACGAAGGCCAGCCCTATTACTCTTACGGGAAAGCGGAAGACGGCAGTTACGCAAGCACTAGCGGAACCAGTAGCGCCTACGGAGCACGTTTCGACGCCAACAGGTTGTTCTACCAATATGACCCCGTAACGCAGGGACGCGCTTCTGTTGCCACCCCTTGGGTAGCGTACAAAAACAACCGCAAAGATTTGTTCCAGACAGGATACACCCTGACCAACTCGGTAGCCTTGACCGGAAAATCCGACCGGGGCAGCGTACGGGCGTCCATCACCCACACTAAGAACGAATGGATTCTCCCCAATACAGGTTTCCAGCGTATCACCGCCATGGTTTCCGCCCAACAGCAGATTTCGAGGGCACTGCGCATTAATTTCAAGTCGAGTTATACGTACCGCAAGCTCAACAACACGCCTGCACTGGGATATAACAGTAACTCTATCTCCTACTTCCTTATCTTCCAGAATCCGAATGTCAACCTCGACTGGTTGCGTCCGATGTGGCGTACCGGACAGGAAAATGTGAAACAGCTCCAACCGTACAGTTCCTTTATCGGAAACCCGTATGTCATTCTATACGAATCTGAAAATCCTTCGGAGAAACACAGTAATGTATCATCCATTTCTGCCAATCTGCGCATCAACAGTAAATTCGATTTCATGATCCGGTCCGGTATCCAGTTGTCAGCCGACCAACGCGAACAGCATCGTCCTATCAGTGACGTGGTTTTCGGAAACGGGTTTTTCAAGAAACAGAATGTGTTCGATTATGAATTAAACAGCGATGCTTTATTTACTTACCATGATTCATTCGCCAACGGATTGCGTGTCAACGCTTCGGCAGGTGGAAACATGATGCAACAAAGCTACGATATGTTGGCTGCCTCGGTGGTAGGATTGATTACGCCGGGAGTATACAAACTGGCAAACGGTGTTTCCAACCCGAACGTGCAGACGGTTATCAAAAAGAAAGCGCTGAACAGTCTTTATTTCACGGCCAATTTCTCGTATAAGGATAAACTGTTTCTCGATGTCACCGGGCGCAATGACTGGTCGTCTACCCTGCCGAAAAGTAACCGTTCTTTCTTCTATCCGTCGGTCAGCGTCAGTGCAGTGATGAACGAGTGGTTCACGTTGCCGGAACAGATCAGTCTGTTGAAAGTGAGAGGTTCGCTGGCACAGGTGGGCAATGACACAGACCCTTACAAGACATCGCCCTATTATGGCACGAGCGATTTCCCCGGATCGGCCATCGTATCTTCTACGCTCTATAATCAGGATTTCAAACCGGAGATTTCGACCAATTACGAAACGGGATTCGACTTCCGTATGTTTCACAACCGCATCGGACTCGATTTCACATTCTATTATAACCGCACCAAAAACCAGATTCTGGATGCTCCGATGGACCCGACCACAGGTTACAGCAAAGCTACCATCAATTCGGGATGCGTCCGCAACCGCGGTTACGAAATCCAGTTGGACGTTACTCCGGTAGTCAGCAGGGATTTCCGATGGAATGCTACTTTCACCTGGTCTAAGAACGAGAACCGGATTCTCTCACTGGCGGAAGGGGCGGATGAGAACCAGTTAATCAGCAGTATCGGTAGTGTGTCTATCATCGGACGTGTGGGTGGAACTACGGGCGATCTCTGGGGAT
Organism: Bacteroides sp. D2; assembly: GCF_025147085.1. Taxonomy (NCBI): domain Bacteria; kingdom Pseudomonadati; phylum Bacteroidota; class Bacteroidia; order Bacteroidales; family Bacteroidaceae; genus Bacteroides; species Bacteroides sp. D2. Next base: position 6,706,195 of record NZ_CP102261.1, read on the forward strand.
ATAAACTGGTACGCGACCCGGAAGGAAATGTGGTCATCAACGACAACGGATTGCCCGAACGTTCGGGAGAGATCGAATACGTCGGCACGGCCTATCCGAAATGGAAAGCCGGACTGTACAATGAATTTTCTTACAAGAACTTCACGCTTAGCGTCCTGCTCGACGGACAGGTGGGAGGTAAAATGTACTCGCACTCGCACCACAAAATGACGGAACAGGGAAAACTGCAACATACCCTGAACGGACGTCTGCCGGGAACGGAATTTTATATGTCGAAAGACGACCCGCGCATCGCTGCCGCCGGACTTTCACCACAAGACGGGATGTACATGATTGCTCCGGGAACAGTGAAGAACGATGACGGAACTTACTCGCCAAACACCAAAGTGGTGACCGTGGAAAGTTATTATAAGGAATATTACCGGATGGCCAATGTGGAAACTAACACGTTCGACACTTCATTCCTCAAGTTGCGCGAAATGAGACTGGAGTACAAGTTGCCGAACAGCACACTGAAGAAAACACCGTTCAGCAAAGCATCGGTGGCACTCTACGCACGCAACCTGTTCTGTATCACTGACTATCCTCTGTTCGACCCCGAATCTGCCGCCCTCAACGGAAGTTCGATGGTGACCGGTGTGGAGACGGGCTCACTGCCTACGGCACGTACTTTCGGACTGAATATTAACGTATCTTTTTAAACACTGACTTATGAAAACCAATAAACTTTTCAAAAATATAGTATGGGGAATGACTTTGTGCGGAGCTCTCTGCACGACTTCCTGCACCAGCTTCGACGAACTCAATACAGACCCCACCCGCATGGATGAGGTGAATCCCGGCACGCTGCTCAACCCGATTTTATACGAAACATCGGTCTACAACTGGAAACGCTACAACAGCTATACCTACGACCTGATGCAATGCGCCGTATCTACCAGCAGCACCAACGGTGTGGGATGGTGGTATATGACGGACAGCGAAGGAGACGGCACATGGACTACTTATTATAAATGGATCAACAACGCCAAAGAGATGATGCGCCTCACCGGAAAATTGCCGGAAGCCTCCAAACAACCCAACTACGATGCTATATCGCTGACTTTGCAATGTTGGTTATACCAGATTCTGACGGATGCCTTCGGTGATATTCCGATGAGCGAAGCCTGCTCCGCCGACGAGGGAATACTTGCACCGAAGTTCGACACCCAGCAGCAGGTGTACCAACAGATTATCGACAATCTGAAAACAGCTAACGAGTTGTTCGACAAAGCTAACGGGTTGATCTACAACCAATCGGGCGAAATGTTGTACAAGACGTCCAAAGGGGATGCAACCGGTATTTTGAAATGGAAGAAGTTCTGCAACTCGCTCCGTCTGCGTGCACTGCTCCGGGTGATCGACGTGCCGGAATTCAACGCGAAACAGGAGCTGCGTACCATGCTGACCGATCCCGCCACTTATCCGGTATTCGAATCGAACGATGATGCTGCCCTGCTTGCCATCAGCGGAACTTATCCGGAGGAAGCTCCGCTCACCCGTCCACAGGATTTCACTTCTTATGTTCAGATTTCAGAGTTCTTTGTTAATCTGCTGAAAGGTTGGAACGATCCCCGTCTGCAGGTGTATGCAACACAGGTCACTCTCCCCGACCAGACTAAAGATTATGTGGGTTTGCCCAGCGGTTATCAGACGTTGCCTTCAATCACTGCTTCGGGACTGAATCAGGAAATGGCGAAGGCACCTATGAAACTTGCCATGATGCCTTATGCCGAAGTGGAATTCATCAAAGCGGAATTACTGAAAAAAGGAGTGATCGACGGAGGAAGTAGCGCTGCCAAAGAGGCTTATCAGAAGGGAGTGCAGGCGGCTATCGAACAGTGGGGACAGAAAATGCCTGACCATTATTTTGAAAATCCGGAAGCTGCTTATGATGATACGCTGGAACGAATCATGAACCAGAAGTTTGTCGCACTGTTCTTCTGCGATTATCAGCAGTGGTTTGAATATAACCGTACCGGTTTTCCTGTGTTACCTGTGGGGCCCGGCATCGCAAATGCTAATAACAAAATGCCGAAACGCTTTAAATATCCATCTGCTCTGCAGCGTACTAATCTGAAGAATTATCAGGCGGCTAAAGCGAACATGGGAGGCGATGACTTCCATATCCGACTGATGTGGCAGCAATAAATGAATGTGTCGGTCACCAAGATTGCGGCAATAATTATCATTTCAATCAATCTTTAAAATTCAATGAATATGAAAAGAATAATCAGTATGGCTGTTGTGTTAGTTATAACGATGGCAGCAACGGCGCAAAAAGGAGAGCTCGCCATGAACGAGAATATCTCCGGAAAAAACCATATTTCCAAAAACGAAAAAGAAGCTACTCCCGTAGGCAAAAAGCCGAAAGCGGTGTTTATATTCGACGTGTATGGAGAAATCCCGACTACCAAACCAGTGTTTGAAGCGGAACATTATCTGGGGAGTGACATTACCGGAAAATGGAATACTTTCATCCAGAATTATACGCATGAGTATGATGTAACAATCGGATTTACGGATTCTTCGGTCGAAATTTTGAAGCCTTCTATTTACAAGGCGGTTAATAAGGTGAATAAATATTATAAGAAGGCATTGAAGAAAGAAGAGGTGAGCCGGGAAGTTGCTACATTCAACATGGGTCATATTCTGGATTGCGCCAATGTGATGTGTTTCGATGATAACAGCAAGTCTTTTGAGGAGGCTCTCAAGTCGGCAGATGAACCGGAAGAAATTATCGCATTATTCAATCAGGTTACTTTAAGAAAGTTATAAGCAATGAAAAAGATCAATTTTAGAAAAACGCTGTTTGCAGCGGTTTTGCTTTTCCAGCTGAACGCTATTGCCGCCTTTGGTCAGACGGTGGTGAAAGGTAGTGTGAAAGATAATACAGGTAAACCCATCAGCGGTGTAGTGGTGACAGACGGGGCACATTTCAATACGACTGATGCAGAAGGAAATTATGTTCTGAACACTGATCCGACACGTTATCCAATGGTTTACATCTCTACTCCGGCAGCGTATGAGCTTCCTTCCAAAGAGGGGGTAGCCGATGGTTTCTATCAATATCTGGATGCCGGGAAAAGCGAGAACCAATGTGACTTCGTATTGACTAAACGGCAGAAACCGGTGGATGAATTTGTCTACATCGTCCTTTCCGACCCGCAAGTGAGAAACGAAAAGCAACTGGACCGCTTCCGCACGGAAACAGTGCCCGACCTGAAACAGACTGCCGACTCACTAAAGAACTTCGAAATCGTCGGCATGGGACTGGGGGATCTGGTGTGGGATGCCATGAACCTGTACGCTCCTTACCGTCAAGCGGTGTCCAACTTAGGAATGACGATGTTCCAACTGATGGGAAACCACGACTTCAACCTGCTCTACAAATCCATAACGCAGACGGATCATCCGGCGGATGGTTATGGGGAACAGAATTATTATCAGTCATTCGGCCCGGCCAACTATTCATTCAATATCGGTAAAGTTCATGTGATAGCAATGAAGGATATTGATTACGACGGCAACAAGAAATACACGGAACGCTTCACGCCGGAAGATTTGGACTGGTTGAGAAAGGATTTAAGTTATGTGCCCAAAGGAAATATCGTGTTCCTGAACGTTCACGCTCCGGTAGCTAATAACACGGTAGCTGCGGGTGGAAATGCGCGCAACGCCAATGCGCTTTTCCAACTGTTGAGGCCTTACCAAGTACATATTTTCTCCGGACACACGCACTTTTATGAAAATCAGTCGCCCGCTCCTACCATTTACGAACATAATATCGGGGCTGCTTGCGGCGCATGGTGGGCAGGACACGTGAATCGTTGCGGAGCACCGAACGGTTATCTGGTGGTACAAGTGAAAGGTGATGATGTGAAATGGCGTTACAAGGCAACAGGGTGTTCTCCCGACTATCAGTTCCGGCTTTACCAACCGGGAGAGTTTGAAAGCCAGAAAGACTATATAGTAGCCAATATCTGGGATTGGGACTGGACGTATACGGTAAACTGGTATGAGGATGGAGTGTTGAAAGGTGCTATGCAGGCTTTTGACGATGAGGATCAGGATTATATCAATATGGTAAAGGGAAAGAAAACGGGTTATCGCACACGTCATCTTTTCCGTGCACAGCCTTCCAAAGATGCAAAATCTGTCAAGGTGGTGGTTAAGAATCGTTTCGGGGAGATATTCACGGAAGAGATAAAGCTGTAGTTTCTCCTACGAAACACAAATAAGTATTGATTCCTGACATCCTACCATCGTGACAAAAAATAGAGTTTATATCATCCGGCTACGAAAATAAACTATTGTAGCTATCCGACATAAACTCTACTTTTTTCAAACCTGTCGCCTACCTCTTATATCTTTATAAATATTTGCTTTTTGTACAGCACCCATACAATTAGATAATTGAATCCGATAAACAGAAGGGCGTAAATCAGAGAGGCCAGATGAGCATCGGGAAGAACGCTCCAAATGGAAGTGTAAATCTTCTCCTGCAAGCTACTCCCCCCAACCGTAATTACTTCCAGCAAAGTAGCTAACACACCGGCCACTATATAAATAAACAATGGATTCGTACCAAAAACATGGAAAGGATATCCCCATTTCTGCTTTTTACGAATATCAATCAGCCAGGTGAGAAACACAAGCAACAAGGAAGCAAAACCACAAGTCACCAGCACAAAAGTCGGACTCCATACTTTCTTATTCAACGGGCAGCCGTAACTCAACAACCATCCTGCAAACAAAAGAGCAATACCCAGTATGGAGATCTGCAACAGCCGGTGATGGATTTCAGTCTTCTCCCGCAAAATATTTCCGCAGAAATAACCGATAATCACTTGCGCAATGCACGGCAAGGTACTCAACAGGCCTTCCGGGTCGAAAAAGATACGCCCGCCATCCGGCAACCACTCCCGATACAAATGGGCTTCTCCGAATAGTGTGCGATCTGTAACGGCAATAATATTCTGTTCGGAAAGTTCAAATCCGTGTCCCAAAGCCAGCAAGATGGAATAACCTGCCAGAATGATCCCGGAGATCCATGCCAGATTTGCCGGACGCCGGACACCCACAATCAGCAAGGAACCAAAGAAATAAGCCAATGCCAACCGCTGCAACACTCCCAGAATACGTATGTGCGAGAAAGGTTGTTCTACTCCTGTGCACACCAACGAGAACCAAGAAAGAAAAAGTCCCAACAAAAACAAGATCACCGTGCGCCGTACCAGTTTGATGATAAAACCGCGACTGAAATGATGATCGAACCGGGATAAGGCAAAACTCATGGAAACGCCCATTATAAACATGAAGAACGGGAAGACCAAATCAGTCGGAGTCAGTCCGTTCCATTCGGCATGTCGCAAGGGTGCGTAAATGGATTCCCATGTTCCGGGGTTGTTCACCAAAATCATTCCGACAATGGTGATTCCCCGGAGTATATCTAATGAAAGTAAACGTTCTGATTTCATATTGTTCTTAGTGTACCAGGATTAAAGAAATCCCGGTTTGGTGAAATAGAATCCATTCGCATTCAACCATTTAACATGCCATTTCAGGCGATTGGTAAAATCAATCCAGTTACGGCTACTTCCCCACGCCAACTCCGAAAATGCTTGAAGAGAGGGAAACACGTGCTGGCCAAACTTCCGTTCATTAGGAATCATCTCCGTCCATACACAAGCCTGGAAGCCTAACACATTTTGCTTCACGATGCCGGGAAACTGGGGTTCGAACTCGAAGTTATACAAAGAGCTTAATCCTTCGTCTGAAGGCGTTGCACTCAAATAGAAACGGGACCATTCCATGAATATAATCGGATACCCTTTCTGGGTAATCTTTCCCGGCTGATCGGGCAGCCAGTCACGCCAATAAGTATAAATCAAATCCTGTGGCTCTTTTTCAAGAAAAGCATCGTCCCATCCCATCACTTTCTTGCCTTTACCCTTCACATAGTTCGTCATAATCTTCACAAAACGGTTTTGCAGTTCATCCACTTTCTGATAACCTTCCTGCTGCATCAATCGCTGACAAACTTCACACTGTTCCCAGTTATCTTTCTCCACTTCATCTGCTCCGATATGGAAATATTCCGAAGGGAAAATCTCGACCATCTCATCAATGATGGACTGCACGAACTGATAGTTCTCCGGGCGCGAGGGACAGATAGGATAAGAGAATTCTTCTCCCCATCCGGCTTCTCCCGTGCACGACAACTCGGGATAGACTTTGATAGCCGCCGAGAAATGACCTGGCATGTCAATTTCGGGTACAATATCGATCCCTCTTTCCAACGCATAACTTACCAAACCTTTCATCTCTTCCTGCGTATAATGACCACCATATTGAGAACCGTTTCTCACGAAACGGGGATCTATCTCATAGTTATAATCCTGTTGGGAAAGTTCTACGCATCTCTTGTCATATTCGTCAAAGTCGCGCCAGCTGCCTTCCTGCGTCAGCAACGGATATTTTTTCACTTCAATGCGCCAACCCTGATCGTCCGTCAGATGCAAGTGAAGCTTGTTTATCTTGTAGAAAGACAAACAGTCTATCACCTTTTTCAGATAATCAACCGTAAACATGTGGCGGACTACATCGATATGAAATCCGCGCCAATCATATTTGGGAGCATCTTTTATATCGACCATCGGAAGATATTTAGCACTTCCGGAAGTGAAGAAATTTGCTTGTTCGAGCGCTTGTCTCAATGTCTGGATTCCCCAGAGAAGTCCGGTTTCCGTTGAATAATAAACGCAGGCTCCCTCTTTGGTAACGGTGAGCCGGTAAGCCTCTTTTGCCAAATCCGATTCCTGTTTCACACGGATAAAGGCACGATCGTTGGAGGCATCACTGACGGAAAGAGAAAGTTTCTCTTCCAGGGTGGATTTCAACAGTTGCGACGTGGAAGCCGGAATGTTCTGGCTGACAGTCACATTCTGCGGAAGAGAGACAACCGATTCTTTATAATCGACTCTTTCCGGCAAAGGCATCACCGACAGGCGGGTGGGCACTCGCTCCGGGTAGTTCCCGTTATCATTATCATTGCACGACAACGATGTGATCGCACCTATTCCCAACAAGAATAATATTCCGGTTCTTTTTATCTTATCATAGTTCATAACTTATCTACTTTTGTGGATTAATCTACTTTGAGAGTGCTTGTTACACTCTCTTTATTTAAATAAAACAGTTTCGCTTTCACAACGGAAGCATCACAGGCTACGGGAGCTTTCCAAAGTTCCGAACGAAGGGTCGGTTCCGTGCCATCGGTCGTATAGCGTATTTCACCTCCCCGGATAGGGGTACTGGCATGGAGTTGCCCTTCTTTGATGCAAAGTCCGGGATGAGGTAAACGGAAATTGATACTTCGGGACGCCCAGTGAGGCATTTCTTTCTCACTCACTTTGGAGTAGAACAGGCCCAGTTCTTTATTGAAAGCCTGACGTTCTTTCTCTCCTGTTAAAGTGCTCCAGGCGGGAAAAGCGTTCCAACCGCGTTCCACCAATCCGAGGATTTTGGGGAAGGTGTAATATTCCACCCATTCAAAATCACGGATGGTTTCAGCAAATAATTGTGCCTGCACTCCCTGGATATGTTCCTTTCCGGAAGCGGTCAAAGTCGTTTTTCCCTTTCCTGCGATGTCCGGATCGACCGGATTGCCTGCCATATCGGTACGCGAAGAACGATAAATGCTATATGGAAGCATGGAGAAACCTTTGGACTCGTCAACATATCCCGCCCACGAGAGACCTCTTTCGTCGGGATGAGCGTCATAGGCCAAATCCAGATAGAAATTGTTCACGTTGCAGAGAATCACCGGATATCCTTTGTTGGCTATCTGGTAAGGTATTTCATCCGCTTCCCATTCAGGAACCGTATTCCAGCAATACACTCCTGCTGCAAGTTGGTTCAAATGACGATCGGTTGTTTCCGGATGTCCCAACGCTACTTCCTGCCAGCCGCTGAATTGCAAATGATGTTGTTGCAGATAGTCTGCCATCTTCGTAATATAGTATTCAGACAGTTCGTGGGCACTTGTCATCCCGTTTTCATCCATAAACGTCCGGCAGACAGGAGAACCCATCCAGGCTCCTTCGGGTACTTCATCGCCACCTAAATGAATCGTAGTCAAAGGTACCTCCGCTTCCTCATACATGGCTATCAACTCACGAATCACTTTTTCCATAAACCGGTATGTAGAAGGCAATGCTACATTCATGACATTATCCGTATAAGACTGCGCGGAAACATAACGGGAAGTGTCCTGTGCGTCACTTAATAAATATTCGTTGGCCTTTTCAGGGGCAGTATTCACATACTTATGATAGCGCGCTTTCATGGACACGATTGCCGCACGGGCATGTCCCGGAGACTCAATCTCCGGAATCACACGCACATGTCTTTGAGCTGCATAACGCAATAAATCGATAAATTCTTCACGGGTGTAATATCCGTTGCCGGAGGTAGCTGCAGACGGATCATAGTTGCCATCGTAGCCCGGATATAAACATTCCAGTTCATCCGTGGTATGTCCCCGGCGTGCGCCAACCGAGGTCAATTCTTCCAAGCCGGGAATCTCCAGACGCCAGCCTTCATCATCCGAAAAATGGAAATGCAGTACGTTCAGTTTATAAGAAGATATTACATCTACCAGCTTTTTCAGATGTTCAACAGTCGTAAAGTTCCTGGCAATATCGAGCATTTGCCCGCGATACGGCAAGTCGGGATAATCGCGGATGGAGAGAGCTTCCAAACGAAACGGCTTTTCCTGACCTTTCAACAGGGAGAGCAAGGTTTGCGTCCCATTGAAAATGCCATGTGAAGTGGAAGCTGAAATATTTATCAGCCCGTTTCCCGTATCAATCCGATAATATTCGCCGTTCACTGCTGTTTCCCGTTCCGGCAAATAATCCAGATGAACTGTTACCGGTGCTTCGGATACAACTTCCAGGCCATGGATGGTTGCCAGCTTTTCTTTCAGTAATTCAGCTTCGTTGGCAAAATCGGGATGGAAAGTCAGTTTTACTTTATTTTCTATAGCAAAACCCTCTTTGCCGGTAGCCGGCACCGCTTCTTTCACTGACGGAAAAATATCAGTTTGCTGCAACTGGGCTGTAGTCTCCAACGCCAAATTCGAAGCATATATCTTATCAGGTGCGGGATACCAGTCTTCTGTCTCCATTCCTTTCAGCGGCTGTATGGTCAGTCCGACAGGCAAGGGAATACCTTGCTTACTGCCTGACTGACTCACCCAGTAAGTGCCTTCGGGAGCATGTGACATTTTTTTCAATCCGTTGGTACAACAGAATTTGACGGTCAACGAATCTCCCGGAGCCAGTGGTTGAAAATTTTCTGCCGGATACATCCGGAAGAAGTTCGCATTCACCACTTCCACTTTGACCGGAGCAGACTCTTCCTGCAGAATCTCACGAGGCAGCTGCGAATAATAGATGATCCAATCCTTTCCTAAAGGAACATCTGAGATGTTCTTCAGGACAAATGAATTCTCATAGTAACCGGGCTGTACTTCCACAGCTCCCATCTTCCAAGTCAATGACACGGGGGCTTTCGCCCCGTCAGTCGATTTACAACCGGAAATGACCAGCAGGAGGCACAGACTTCCCCATATTATATATAGCATATTTCTCATAGGCTTTCCTGTTTTTCTATATATCATTCTTTTAGGTATTAATCACTCAATCGTTCGATGTGCAAAGTTTCTTTGCCTACTCCCTGCGAGGCGTCGAAAGTCAGACGATAATAGCCGGGAACGAAACCGTCGCCACTCGTTATTCCATTGGAACCAGATAGTTCAATTCCATCCGTATCGCCGGACAATGAACCCTCTTGCAGTAGCATGCCTTTATCTTTATTCCATTGCAAATCGCTGTAAATTTCAATTTCGAAGGATTCCCATTCATGAGTGTTACTCAAATACACGGTGGTCTGGTATTTCTGTTCACCGATTGGCACAATATATCCTAACTGTGATATGTCTTCCAAATTCCAGCCTCCACTATTATATGCTTCATTCCAGACGGGTGCGCATGTAAATCCGTGTCCTACCAGCCAGAAGCAAGTGGGAGCCGTATCACCCATCCGTGCCACCCAGATATAATTATACTTAGAAGAATAATAGATCTCCCAGGTTCCTGATTTGCGCAAGAAGGTAAACTTGCCATTATTCGGATTATAGCTAAAGAAGTCGCGATTGTAAGCGTGTTCCACATCTTCAAATCCACTCATTTCGAACTCTTCCCCCTGCGTAAAGCTAATCTGTGCACGGAAAAATCCCTCACTGGCTATCAACTCGGTTTCTTTAATTTTCAGGTTCTTTTGGTAGCCGACTACTCCCAGTTCAAAAGTCATCACATTGAAAGTGATTTGTTCGACAAACCAATCCCGGTAATCAAAAGCAAAGCTAGGGCCCGACGCTTCAATAAGGACTGCCGTATTGCTTGCTTCGGCAGCTCCCCAAATCAGTTTTGCATCATCCAATGATACTGTGGTTGAGATCTTTCCGGATAGCTCCATCGGATAACCCTCTTCCGAATCGGAAACTTCCGTAAGGTACAGGTAAGGATTGTCCTCACTCCGGTTCATTTCTACCACCTCACCGTTATAGTGAAGATAAAGCACTTCGGGAATCTGCGGACGGGTTATATGGAAATCAAATGTTTGAGTGACTTCACTACCTTCCACATTAATGGCTGTCAGAATCACCTTCGCTTCCTGATTCTCTTCAAGTCCGGCTTCAAACGGGATATAAATCCCTTTTTCAACAATCGAGACATCAGTGCCTTTCGTACGGATCGACTGCGAACTGACCAAAGTTTCACCTGTCATCAATTTCACTTCCAGCGTAGACAAAGGAGTCTGCGGATCGTGAATCTTCACAGAAAAATAAAGAGAATCGGCAGCAGGTGTCTGATCGGTAGTTGAGAATTGCAGTTCCGATATTTCGGGACACGAATATGGATACGTCACCCGGCCATCTTCTTCGCTGCATGAAGCCAGCCAACAAACAGTCAGCCCCAGCAGCCATAAAAACAGATTATTGTGTTTCATCATTTTTTCTTTTAAAGTTTTACGTTCCTCTTTTCATTAATAGCCTTCATTTTGAGTCAGATTGGTGTTCTTATCTTTCTCTCCTTGAGGAATCGGCCACAACTGCCGAAAAGCCTGCAAACCTGCAAACAGCAATCTGCCGTCTTTGTCTTTATGCTTCTGCATCACTTCCAGCAAACGATTATTGCGTACCAGGTCGAACCAGCGCTGACCTTCCATATACAACTCTAATTGGCGTTCGTTCTCTACCGCCAGGCGTCCTCTGGCCTGCCCCATATTTTCATCTAAAGAAGAAGGAGCAAAACCGGCACGCTCTCTAATGCTGTTTACAATCCGGATGGCTTCCGGGGTGCGGTCCAACTCTACCAGTGCTTCGGCTTTCAACAGCAGTATATCTGCCAACCGCATCAAAATGATATTGGAAGTCTTCTCGCGAATCTTATAAGACAACGGGTAACTGTCTGCCGGCCAATAGGTATCATAAGGCACTGATTTCCAAAGAATACTGGATGCATAACGGGTATCTTTCTCTTTGTCAAATTTAGCAACCAGATCATGAGTAGGTGTACAATAACGTCGCCAGGTTACTGATCCGTCATCTTCTTTCAGCAATACCCAGTAAGCCCAGTTGGGTGCATCGGAGGTGTAATAGACTTCAAAGATGCTTTCTGAAGAAAATTTCTTATCGGGTTGCCACAACTCGTCAAAATTGCTGACCAGCGTATAGCCTTCTGCTATTACTTTGTCACAAGCCTCAACCACTTTGGTATAGTCGCGTGTTGATTTCTCCCCTCTCGTTGCTAACACTTTGGCACGTAAAGCATAGGCTGCTCCCTTGGTTGCCTGGAAAATTCCTTTATTCTTGCTTACCAGGTAACGAATGGTATTTTCTTCATTCAGGTCGTCCAGGATCTGGTCATATATTTTATCTGTGGCAGAACGTTCCGGATACATCACCGGATACCATTTATCGAGGTTTTCGGCTGTAATGGTCGGAATCAAATCCAGCACCATCGGGGCATCACCCCATAAACGGACAATATCAAAATACGCCCATGCCCGCAAGAACTTGGCTTCTGCAATAACACGATTACGTTCTTCTGCTACGGTAGAAGTAGGATCCATCATCTTCGTATTTTCAATCACACTGGTTGCAGTGCCCGCCATCGAATAATACTGTGACCAGACCAGTTCTACTTTATAATTGGTAGAGGTCAGTTTCAACAAATCAAACTCCTGTTCGGCCACACCATCTCCGCCGATATAACAATTATCGGACTGCACATCTCCAATAGTATAATTTTCCGACTGGAATATATCTGCTTTAAAACTCTCATACGCACCCTGCAACTCGGCCTGTGCATCTGCCAGACTTCCATATTTAGACTCCTGATCTTCCGTTCCGGTACCTTCCTGCATAAAATCCGATTGCGGTTTCTCATCTAGGAAACTACTGCATGAAACGACTAATGTACAGAGTACGACATACGCTAACTTTATTATGTTTTTCATTTTCGCAGCTATTAAAATTCAATATTCAAACCAAAAATTACCGCCCTCGATTGAGGATAAGTACCATAGTCCACCCCTTGAGCAACGGAGTCTCCGCCAAAAGCATTTACTTCAGGATCGTATCCTTTGTATTTAGTCAGTGTGAAGAGATTCTGTCCGGTGACGTAAGCCTGCAATCTGGACAGATGTATCTTATTCAACCATTTCTTAGGAAAATTATAGGATAAAGTGACTGTTTTCAGGCGCAGGTAAGATCCATCTTCTACAAAACGGGAGGAGTTATGATTATTCTCTGTATTACCAACGCGGGGGACATTGGTAATCATACCCGGTCGTTTCCAACGATCCAACACACGAACCGACTGGTTTCTAAAGTCTGTCATGCCTTCCATATCAATACGCGATGCATTAAAAATCTTATTGCCCTGACTTCCCTGCAAGAATACAGACAGGTCGAAACCGGCATACGAAAATGTATTCGTCATACCGTAAATGAACTTGGGCTGGGCATTTCCCAAAGTAGTGCGATCTTCCGGATCGATAAAACCGTTACCATTCAAGTCACGATAGATAATATCTCCGGTTTCCGGATCAACGCCTTCTGATATGTAACCAAAGAATGTGCCTAACGGAAGACCTTCTTTCAGGATGACGGCTTTCTCCTTGGATTCGTACATTTCAGCATAATAATAAACTTTATTCAAACCGAGCTTCGTCAGCTTATTCCGGTTGAAAGATATATTGAAATCGGTATTCCACTGAAAGTTACCTTTAAAATTCTGGGAAGAGAGAGTGAACTCCATACCTTTATTCACCATCTCACCGTCGTTTCTTGTCACACTGCTCGGCACCACATTCTCCGGCAGGCTGACTGTCAATAGTAAATCGGTGGTCTTTTTGTAGTAAGCATCAACCGAGAAGGATAAGCGGGAATCAAACATGGTCAGGTCGAGTCCCAGATTCCATTGGCTTGTTTTTTCCCAGGTCAGTTCTTTATTGGCTGCCGAGCCGGGTTTAATGGCAAGTCCCGGATATAAGTTTCCCTCCGAAACGGGCAGTTTACTGACGCTCATGGAAGCCATGTAAGCGTAGTTTCCAAAACCGCCTTGGTTACCATTCATACCCCATCCGGCACGTAATTTCAAGTCGGTAACAATGTCTTGCAAAGGTTGCATGAACTTTTCGCCTGAAATTCTCCAACCTGCAGAAACAGAAGGGAAAGTACCCCAACGATGTCCCGGGGCAAAACGAGAAGAACCGTCTGCACGGAAGTTAACCGTCAGCAAATAACGGCTGTCGTAATTGTAGGCTACACGACCCAGAAAAGAGGCCAGCGTCCATGCGGAAGCAGAAGAACCGCAAGCGTCCTTATCCAGTTGATTGGCGGCACTGATGGAATGAATATCGGGATAAGACTCTGCCAGGTCGAAACCTGCCATCCACGAACCGTTATATTGTGCACGCTGCTGGGTAGCCCCTCCCAAAATAGAAAGGTTATGTTTGTTGAATGAACAATCATAGGTCAGCAAATTTTCAAAAAGCCATTCAAAGTTTCGTGAGAAACTCTCTTCCACACGTCCTTTTGTACCCCGTCCGTCCGAAGTTGAAATCGGGTCCAGATAGTAGTCCCAATGTTCATTGGTCAGTTCAATGCCAAAAGTGGTTTTAAACTTCAGTCCTTTGAATATGTCAACTGTGAAGCCGAGTGAACCATTTATATGGTCTGTATTCGTGTTACTATCTGCAGCATTGGCAGCCAGCGGATTCAGAATACGTGCACCGTAAGCCTGTTCGTCATATTCGTTCGGATCATACGGATTCCATTTCTGCATAAACGGAGGAGTATTCACAACGGATAAGATGGAACCGGCACGCAAAGAACTACGGCTTTCGTTCACCCATTGTCCGCCTGTATGCGAATATGCAAAATTGAGTGCCATCTTTAGCCATTTGGTCTGCTCACTATCCAGGTTTGCACGGAAATTATACCGATTGAAATGTGCTTTCTCCACAATACCCTGTTCGTCGGAATAACCTCCGGAAACAAAATATTGCAGTTTCTCGGTTCCATTTGCCACAGACAACTGATAGTTCTGATTGACACCCGTACCGAAGAATAAATCAGTCCAGTCCACATAGCGCGTTTCACTTTCGGGGATATTGGGGGCAACATCCGAAACTGCTTTCAAATCTTTCATCAAGTCTTTATATTGTTCTGTATTCAACGCATCTATTTTTTTCCCTAATTTAGAGAAACCCACATAAGCACTCATTTTCACTTGCGGTGCACCGATCTTTCCTCTTTTAGTCGTAATCAACACTACTCCGTTTGCCGCACGTGCTCCGTAAATAGCTGCCGATGAGGCATCTTTCAGAATTTGCATGCTTTCAATATCATTCGGACTGATATTCGAAATGTCATCCGACGGCAAACCGTCCACCACATACAACGGTTCATTGGATGCCTGTACCGAAGTGGCTCCTCTCACCCGGATTGTCACTCCGGAACCCGGCATACCCGACGGCTGTACAACCTGAATACCGGCTGCCTTTCCCTGAATAGCCTGTGCAGCTGTCATAATCGGACGTTCTTCAATATCTGCCGTGGAAACGACAGATACCGCAGTCGTAATATCTTTCCGTTTCATAAAACCGTATCCCACTACGACTACCTCTTCCAGTACCTGCGAATCTTCGCTCAATGACACATTGTATACGTTCTGCTTATTGACCGTATGAGATTGGGAAACATAACCGATATAGGAGAAACTGACTTTTGCCCCCACAGGAGCTTCCAAAGAGAAACGACCGTCTATATCGGTAGCGGTTCCAATATTCTCTCCCTCCACTCTCACTGTGACACCAATCAAGGGTTCTCCCCTCCGGTCGGACACAACACCGGTGATTGTTTTCTTATCGCCTTTCTGGGGGGCGTTCTGTTCACTTTTCAGAGTAAGCACCACTTGCTTACCCGATTCTATTTTATAACTAATAGATGATCCTTTGAAAACTTTTTCTAAAACCGCATCAATACTTTCATTACTCACTGTCAATGAAATTTTTTGATCTAATCCGGGAAGCTTATCCGTATAAAAAAAGCTGTAATCAGCCTTCTTTTCAATCACTCGTATCGTCTGGCGTATCGTCTGATTCTTCACAGAGAAAGTGATCTGTGCACTTGCCTCTTGAGACACAAACAACAAGATACAACTGAACATAACAAGCCTGAATATGATATGTAATTGTTTTCTCATTAGTAATTAGCTTTAAATTCTTTAAAATATAAGTCTGAAAATTAGACTTTTTATTATCTTTGTAAAATCGTGAAGCAAAAAGGATTCCCTTTCCCTTATCCGCATAAGGAAAATTTCTTTTTTACTATCATGTATAAACCGTATTTGATTTCGGGGTGGAATTATGCTGCTACATAATTCTACCCTCTTTATTTTATTATGAGGTGTCTTCCATAAATCGTCCTTTTTAGTTAATACTACTTCCTATTCTCACCGTATCTCCTTCTAACTCATAGGTTAAAGGATAAGTAAGGCTTATAATGTAAAATACATTATGCAAGCTGCTGTTCCGGATAGTTCCGGAAAATGGCACATTCTTCAGTTTCTCGGAGTCAAACACGACTTTCACTCCATACATCCGCTCCAGCGTAGTCGCGATCTCCGCTAAAGAGGATGAATTAAAAATCAACATATTGTTCCGCCAAAAGTCGATTTCACGCATATCCGAGATTGCCGATTTAGTAAATGTCTGCTTGTTCTTATGGTATTCTACCTTTTCCCCGGGTTTCAACAAGGTAACGTCCGTTTTATTAGAAACCTTGACGCTTCCTTCTGCCAGCAGTGTCGTGACTGAATGATCGTCACAATAGCCTTTCACATCAAAGGTGGTTCCCAACGCTTCTATCTCCAGATCATTGCAGCAGACGATAAAACGTTTTTCTTTGTTTTTCGCCACTTCGAAATAGGCTTCTCCGTCCAAATAGATTTTCCGATCGGATTTGTTGTACTCCGCATCATAAGAAAGATGAGTAGCCGAATTTAACCAGACTTTCGTTCCATCGGGCAAAGTCAGATTCGCTTTCTGTCCATAATCGACAGCCACCATGAAAGGGTCCTGTGACACCTTATTCATATGTTCTACCCCAAAGTAAGTGGCCAGTCCCAAACAAACCGGTAACAAGATAGTGGCTGCCACCTTATATACAATAAGTTGCCAGCGCCGTTTCTTCGGAGACAGTATCTTGGGCTCATCCAGATTCCTCTGCAGATGGTTCCACATTTCTTCTTCCACTGTCTTATCAATTTCAACGGCTGCTTCTTTCCACATTTGCTCGCAAAGCAGATTAAACTCATTACGAATTCCGGGTTTACGAATCCATTCAATAAGTATCCTTCTTTCTTCAGAAGAGGCCTCCTTTTTGAAGAATTTTTCCAATAGTACTATGTAATCGTGTTGCTCCATAATTTTCCTGTTCTATCTATACTAGTCTTGAGAGACAGAAAAGGACTACAGAGAAATCGAAACAATTCAGATATTAACTTTTATTAAAACTTTTGTATTAGATATCATGCAAGAAGAGAGAGACTGAAAAGGCAATTATTCCCAGTTTGTCACGCAAGAAATCCAAAGAACGGTGTACCTGCGTGGCAACAGTCTTTTCCGAGATATTCAACTGATCGGCTATCTCACGATAGTTCAACCCTGATTTCCAGTAAAGCATAAAAACTTCCCGGCGCGCTGGAGGCAGTTCTTCTAAAAGTTTCAGGATATATTCTTCCAAAAACAAATAATCCAGTTCTTCATCTATCTCTACGGATTCGTCAGATGACTCATTCGCAAGCCTGTCTACATAATTTTGAAGCAGGAGTTCGCGTCTTACATAATGATATACCATGTTTTGGGATATTTTAAAAAGATAGCCGTCAAAATTCCCTTCCAAATCGATATTAAGCCGCTTCTCCCAGATATGGAGAAAAATATCTTGTGTGATATCTTTCGCCACCCCGGCATTGCTCACCATAGAAAGGACAAAATTATAAATGCGAGCATTGTATCCACGATACAATGCTTCAAAAGCATTTTTATTTCCTTCTTTCAATAATTGAAGTTGCTGGGTGGTAATCATTATAAAATAAGGTTAAATCATATATCGATTCAAAAATAGCGAAATAACTAAAGCCGACAACCAAAGCACTTGTTAAAATTTCAATAAATCAATATCATTGCATTTAAAAGGGAATAGAATACAAAAACATATACTTGACATATCATATCATTATTTTAGCCATTTTGCTATAAAATTAATAGAAATTATTAATCAATAGCTACAATTTCGAACTTTTATTCCTACATTTGCGGTCAAATGATAACTTATTAACAAATTTCATAAATACCATGGCTAAAATAACGAAAGAAGCCGCTTTGCTCTATCATTCACAGGGCAAACCCGGTAAGATTGAGGTAGTGCCTACCAAACCTTATAGTACACAAACCGACTTATCACTCGCATATTCTCCCGGTGTAGCAGAACCTTGTCTCGAAATCGAGAAGAATCCGCAGGATGCGTATAAATATACGGCTAAAGGTAATCTGGTGGCCGTTATTTCCAACGGTACAGCCGTACTCGGACTGGGTGATATAGGTGCATTGAGCGGTAAACCTGTAATGGAAGGTAAAGGTCTGCTTTTCAAAATTTACGCGGGCATCGACGTTTTCGACATCGAAGTGGATGAAAAAGATCCGGAGAAATTCATTGCTGCAGTAAAGGCTATTGCTCCTACTTTCGGAGGTATCAACCTGGAAGACATCAAAGCTCCCGAATGTTTTGAAATCGAACGTCGCCTGAAAGAAGAACTGGATATACCTGTCATGCACGACGATCAGCACGGTACTGCTATTATCTCCAGTGCCGGTTTGGTGAATGCCCTGCAAGTGGCCGGAAAGAAAATCGAAGATGTAAAAATCGTTGTGAACGGTGCAGGTGCATCTGCCGTATCTTGTACTAAATTGTATGTGTCACTGGGTGCACGTCTCGAAAACATCGTCATGCTGGATAGTAAAGGTGTTATCAGCAAGGTGCGCACGGATCTGAACGAACAGAAAAGATTTTTTGCAACCGACCGCACTGATATTCACACGCTGGAAGAAGCAATCAAAGGTGCAGATGTATTCCTCGGCCTGTCGAAAGGAAATGTGTTAAGCCAGGATATGGTGCGCAGCATGGCTCCGATGCCGATTGTGTTCGCATTGGCTAACCCGACACCGGAAATCTCTTACGAAGATGCCATGGCAGCACGTCCTGACGTACTGATGGCTACCGGACGTTCCGACTATCCGAACCAGATTAATAATGTAATCGGTTTCCCGTATATCTTCCGCGGTGCTTTGGATACTCACGCTAAAGCTATCAACGAAGAAATGAAGATTGCAGCCGTACACGCTATCGCTAACCTGGCAAAACAGCCGGTACCCGATGTAGTCAATGCGGCATACCACGTGAACAACCTCTCTTTCGGTGCAGAATACTTTATCCCGAAACCGGTAGATCCACGCCTCATCACTGAAGTTTCCTGTGCAGTGGCAAAAGCTGCTATGGAAAGCGGAGTGGCTCGCACAGAAATCAAAGACTGGGATGCTTACTGTGTTCACCTGCGCGAATTGATGGGTTATGAATCCAAACTGACCCGTCAGCTGTATGATACAGCCCGCCGTTCACCGCAACGTGTCGTATTTGCCGAAGGTATCCATCCAAATATGCTGAAAGCTGCCGTTGAAGCGAAAGCCGAAGGTATCTGTCATCCTATCTTATTAGGAAACGACGAAGCTATTGGAAAACTGGCAGAAGAAATGGATCTTAGCCTGGAAGGTATTGAAATCGTCAATCTCCGTCACCCGGACGAATCGGACCGCCGCGAACGTTACTCACGCATTCTTGCAGAAAAACGTGCACGCGAAGGCTTTACTTATGAAGAAGCCAACGATAAAATGTTCGAACGCAACTACTTTGGTATGATGATGGTGGAAACAGGAGATGCGGATGCTTTCATCACCGGACTTTATACAAGATATAGCAATACGATCAAAGTGGCCAAAGAAGTAATCGGTATCCAACCGGGCTTCAAACACTTCGGAACAATGCATATCCTGAACTCCAAGAAAGGTACTTACTTCCTGGCAGACACACTGATTAACCGCCACCCGGATACGGAAACATTGATTGACATCGCCAAACTGTCCGATAAAACAGTTCGCTTCTTTAATCACACGCCAGTTATCTCAATGTTGTCATACTCCAACTTCGGTGCTGATACTGCAGGTAGCCCTGTGAAAGTGCACGAAGCTGTTGCCCACATGCAGGAAGAATATCCGGAACTGGCTATCGACGGTGAAATGCAGGTAAACTTTGCCATGAACCGCGAATTGCGTGATACCAAATATCCGTTTACCCGCCTGAAAGGAAAAGATGTAAATACATTGATTTTCCCGAACTTGAGTTCAGCAAACGCCGGTTACAAACTGTTGCAGGCAATGGACCCGGATACGGAATTCATCGGCCCTATCCAGATGGGATTGAACAAACCGATTCATTTCACCGATTTCGAAAGCTCTGTCCGCGACATTGTCAATATCACAGCTGTAGCCGTGATCGACGCCATCGTTGACAAAAAGAAAAGAGGAGGTAAATGAAACGTCCGTTATCCAAATCACAAATAGTTTGCATCAGCCTGCTTTGGTTGGCGCTTTGCTATCTAGTTCTGACAAAAGCCGAACGAATTGACGGGATGACGGTGGTAATGCTTGGCATTTCGGCAGCATTAGTGTTTATTCCTGTCTATAAGTCGATCAAAAAGAACAAATAAATATCTTTTTTCCTATTTTTAATGCGATAAAATATCAAATTTGATGTTTTATCGCATTTTTCTTTATAAAATGTTTGCTAGTTCAAATTTTATCTTTACTTTTGCAACCGAAAATAAATATCCGATGTACCCATACGCAGATGTGCAAATCTGCTATATAGCACAAAAGCACATAGTCAAACGGTATATTAGCAAATTGTCAAATTAGCACTTTATTTATATCAACCAATTAAAGAAAAAAAAGATTATGAATGCAGCAAAGGTATTAGACGATCTGAAAAGAAGATTTCCCAATGAACCGGAGTATCATCAAGCAGTAGAAGAAGTACTTTCTACTATTGAAGAAGAATACAACAAACATCCGGAGTTTGATAAAGTAAACTTGATCGAACGTTTGTGTATTCCTGATAGAGTATATCAGTTCCGTGTGACTTGGATGGACGATAAAGGTAATATTCAGACCAATATGGGTTACCGTGTTCAGCATAACAACGCAATCGGCCCTTACAAAGGCGGTATTCGTTTCCACGCATCTGTGAACCTTTCTATCTTGAAGTTCCTTGCCTTTGAACAAACATTCAAAAACTCACTGACTACTCTGCCAATGGGTGGTGGTAAAGGTGGTTCCGACTTTTCTCCTCGTGGAAAGTCAAATGCCGAAGTAATGCGTTTCGTACAGGCATTCATGCTGGAACTGTGGCGTCACATCGGTCCTGAAACTGACGTTCCTGCTGGTGACATCGGTGTTGGTGGCCGCGAAGTAGGTTTCATGTTCGGTATGTATAAGAAACTGGCTCATGAATTTACCGGAACATTTACAGGTAAAGGCCGCGAATTCGGTGGTTCACTGATTCGTCCGGAAGCTACAGGTTACGGTAACATCTACTTCCTGATGGAAATGTTGAAGAGAAAAGGAACTGACTTGAAAGGTAAAGTTTGTCTGGTTTCCGGTTCTGGTAACGTTGCTCAATATACAATCGAAAAAGTAATCGAACTGGGTGGTAAAGTAGTTACTTGCTCTGACTCTGACGGTTATATCTACGATCCGGACGGTATCGACCGCGAAAAACTGGATTATATCATGGAACTGAAGAATCTGTACCGTGGCCGTATCCGTGAATACGCAGAAAAATATGGTTGCAAATATGTAGAAGGAGCTAAACCTTGGGGTGAAAAATGTGATATTGCTCTTCCTTCTGCTACTCAAAATGAATTGAACGGTGACCACGCTCGTCAGTTGGTAGCAAACGGTTGTATCGCTGTATCTGAAGGTGCTAACATGCCTTCTACTCCGGAAGCTATCAAAGTATTCCAGGATGCAAAAATCCTTTATGCTCCGGGTAAAGCTGCTAACGCCGGTGGTGTATCAGTATCAGGTCTTGAAATGACTCAAAACTCTATCAAATTAAGCTGGAGCGCTGAAGAAGTAGACGAAAAGCTGAAGAGTATCATGAAGAATATCCACGAAGCTTGCGTTCAGTACGGTACAGAAGCTGACGGATACGTAAACTATGTGAAGGGTGCTAACGTAGCCGGATTCATGAAGGTTGCTAAAGCAATGATGGCACAAGGTATCGTATAATCAGCAAAGGATATATAAGCTATAGTTTATTTAAAAGCTCCCGCCTTCCGAAAGGAAGTGCGGGAGTTTTTTTATGCAAATAAAAAATAACAGGCAATATATACACAATTCATAGTTATTCTCTATCTTTAGATAGAAATTTTCTGTTTGACAAGTGAGCAAAAGAGAGCTATCTTTGTTACATATTATAAACCCCGGATGAGAGAATAAAAAGGCACAGTCTGCTTATACTTGTATCCGACAAAAAATCTATTTATGGAAAAGAAAAAACTAACTGCTGCGAACGGCCGTCCTATCGCCGACAATCAGAACTCGCAAACCGCAGGTCAACGCGGACCTGTAATGTTACAAGACCCCTGGCTTATTGAAAAACTTGCCCATTTTGATCGTGAAGTGATTCCGGAAAGACGTATGCACGCTAAAGGTTCAGGAGCTTACGGTACTTTTACCGTTACTCATGACATTACAAAATATACCCGTGCAGCTATTTTTAGTAAAGTCGGAAAGCAAACAGAATGTTTTGTCCGTTTCTCCACTGTAGCCGGAGAGCGTGGAGCTGCTGATGCAGAACGTGACATCCGAGGTTTCGCCATGAAATTTTATACGGAAGAAGGTAACTGGGATTTGGTGGGTAACAACACTCCTGTATTCTTCTTACGTGATCCGCTTAAATTTCCGGATTTGAACCATGCCATCAAGCGGGATCCGAAAACGAATATGCGTAGCCCGAACAGCAACTGGGATTTCTGGACACTTTTGCCGGAAGCTCTGCATCAGGTTACCATCACCATGAGTCCTCGCGGTATTCCTTATTCATATCGCCACATGCACGGTTTCGGCAGTCACACCTATAGTTTTATCAATGCAGAAAATCAACGTATCTGGGTTAAATTCCATCTTCGCACCTTGCAAGGTATCAAGAATCTGACCGATCAAGAAGCAGAAGCTATTGTTGCCAAAGACCGTGAATCTCATCAACGCGACCTCTTCGAGAGTATCGAAAAGGGTGACTATCCAAAATGGTTGTTCCAAATTCAGTTAATGACGGAGGAAGAAGCGGACAACTACCGCATCAACCCGTTTGACCTGACTAAAGTGTGGCCGCACAAAGATTTCCCTCTGCAAGATGTCGGTATCCTTGAACTGAACCGTAACCCGGAAAATTATTTTGCTGAAGTGGAACAAGCTGCTTTCAACCCGATGAATATTGTAGACGGTATCGGTCTGTCTCCCGACAAAATGTTACAAGGTCGTTTATTCTCTTATGGCGACGCACAACGTTATCGTCTAGGAGTGAATGCAGAACAAATTCCGGTCAACAAACCTCGTTGTCCTTTCCACGCCTATCATCGTGACGGTGCTATGCGCGTAGACGGTAATTACGGTGCTACCAAAGGATATGAACCGAACAGTTACGGCGAATGGCAGGATTCTCCTGACATGAAAGAACCGCCACTCAAAGTTACCGGTGAAGTTTACAACTACAATGAACGGGAATATGACGACGATTATTATAGCCAACCAGGTGATTTATTCCGATTGATGCCGTCTGAAGAACAACAATTATTGTTCGAAAACACAGCTCGTGCCATGGGAGACTCCGAACTATTTATCAAACAACGTCATACGCGTAATTGTTACAAAGCTGATCCGGCATACGGAACAGGAGTTGCCAAAGCGTTGGGAATTGATTTGCAAGAGGCTTTGAAAGAGTAAAGAAATAAAAAATTAGTTTATTAGAGGAATGTGTCAAAACCCTTATTTCATTGAAAAAAGGCGTTCTTGACACATTCTCTTTTTATAAATTCTCTATCTCCTTTTCCGGTAATCCTGTGCTCTGCATGATTATTTCCGTGAGATGCTCTTCGTAGGCACATTGCTCAACAGGTGACAGACTAAAGTAAGTCAGCTTCTGCTGTGCTTCCAATCATATCACAAACCGCAACTTTATTCATTGCTCATTTTACTCATTTGTATTCATGATTTAAGCAAAACCGTCTGATAGCTTTGGGTAATACATTGTGATTTGTACCCCTTTTATTGTCAATCTGTCAGAATGGCACCCAAGTATCTGAATATCAGCTTTATATATCCTGACAATAGATGCTGACAATAGGCTGATAATAAAATATATATACTCCTATTGTCAACCTTGATTTCTTATCAGGTAGCTTGTTGTGAGGTTAATAAAGTGAGACTTTATAATGAGAGATGCCGGTACGGTTGCGTTGAGAAGCCTGTATAGTTGCGCTGAGATGTCGGTATTGTTCCATTAAAGTGTCGACATTGCTAACTTCCCACGGCCGTGACAAGATCTTCCCACGGCCGTGGTAGGAACTCTTCACGGCTGTGGGAAGAAGCTACCACGGCCGTGGTGAATTAGCTATATCGGCATCCCGATCGACAAATAGTTACTGTATGATGGAAGTATAACGGTTGTATAACGATTGTTTAATGGGGATTTGTCACAAAAGCTAAGTAGAACCGGATGGATAAGCTTATTATCGGAGTGATGTGAATACCATCGGGATGTTGTTATTGTTCATTTCCGCACCGATATGAACTAATTTTGGTGCAGTTGCCCCTGTTTTAACACTCAACAGAAATAGCCTTTCAACTCTTTTAACTATCTTTGTTCCTTGTATAACCCATTAATATTAATAACAGACTGATGAAACTAAAAAAATTATTCGCCGGAACGATATTATGTCTGGCAGTTGCTTCCTGCATTCAGGATGAAGCTCAAAATGTCGAAGCAGCTATAGACGGATGCAGCGGAAACCATATTCAGCAGTATTTGATTGATCGAAATGACTTCACCGTTCAGTTGTATGTATCAAAAGCTGCTGACCCATCCAAAATAAACATCAACTTCGACCTCCCTACTGGAGCTTCTGTAAAACCGGTACGACAGTTAACCGGAGACGAAGCTAACGTCTACAACTTTGAAGACGAAAACCCTAGAGAATTTAAAGTTACATCAGAAGATGGTGCTTTTTCTGCAACCTATACAATCAAACTTTGGCAAACAGAAATGCCTTTGGCATACGATTTTGAAACTCTAAGTTCAGATGCTCCTTATCACAAATTTTATGAAGATAAATCTTCTGAAAATATTATCCGTCGACTAGAGCTAGCTAGTGGAAACCCAGGATTCGAATTAACAAAAATGGCAAAAACGCCAGAAGACTATCCTACAGTACAAGTAAACGGAGGAGTTAATGGTGGCAAATGTGTAAAACTGACAACGAAAGACACAGGTAGCTTTGGAAGTATGGTAAAAATGTATATTGCTGCAGGTAATTTATTCGTTGGCTCATTTGAAGTGGGACAGGCCTTAAACAACGCAATGAAAGCCACTCACTTTGGTTTCCCATTCTTCTACTATCCGCTCAAGTTGGAAGGATGGTACAAATATAAAGCAGGTACCAACTTCTCATCAAAGGGAGAAATCGTAGAAGGAAAGAAAGATAAATGTGACATCTACGGTGTATTATATGAAACAGATGATAATGTACAATTCCTTGATGGCTCTACTTCACTCACTTCACCCAATATTGTAGCCTTGGCACGAAATCTTGATGCACTTCCTGAAACAGATAATTGGCAACAATTCAGTTTTAATTTCGAACCAAAGAATGGCAAATCTATTGACCCTGATAAACTAGAGAAAGGTATCTACAAACTTGGCATCGTATTCTCTTCCAGTGTAGACGGTGCAAAATTTGAGGGAGCAGTAGGTAGTACGCTTCATATAGACCAAGTAGAGATTGTCTGTACTTCTAACCCGAGTGAATATCCCGTAAATCAATAATAAACCTAATCAATTGATAAGATAATGAAGAAAACAATATATAATAAAGTAGTAGGGATTGTATTCCTCACAATGCTTTTTTCACATGTGGCATATGCCCAAAACGAACGTAACAAAGCTCTTATCTACTCATATTTACATGGATGGGAGTATAGTATCAAAGCTGGATTGAGCATTGGAGGTACTTCTCCTCTACCCTTACCTAAAGAAATACGCAGTATTGATAGCTACGCTCCCAATATAGCTATCGCTATTGAGGGAAATGCCACAAAGTGGTTCGGTAATGACAAGAAATGGGGAATGACCGCAGGTATACGTCTTGAGAATAAAACTATGACTACTGAAGCTACCGTAAAAAATTATGGAATGAAGATCATCAACACTAATGGTGGCGAGCTACAAGGTCTTTGGACTGGCGGCGTAAAAACAAAAGTGAAAAATTCCTATCTCACAATCCCTTTGTTAGCTAATTATAAGATAAGTGATCGTTGGAAAATATCACTTGGTCCTTATTTTTCCTACATGACTGAAGGTAGCTTCTCCGGCCATGTATATGAAGGGCATTTACGTACGCCTGATGAAACAGGTCAGCGTGTCGACTTCAACGGTGAAAGTATTGCCACTTATGATTTCTCTGACAACTTACGTAAATTTCAATGGGGAGCTCAATTAGGCGGCGAATGGAAAGCTTTCAAGCACCTTAATATCTATGCAGATTTAACATGGGGACTAAACGATATTTTTAAGAAAGACTTTGATACTATCACGTTTGCAATGTATCCTATCTATCTGAATATTGGCTTTGGATATGCGTTCTAAATAAACGAGATATAAAAAAATAGAATAAAAGAAGTGGCGAAGAACCAGTGTTGTAAGTTCTTCGCCACTTCTTTTATTCGCATCAGTTAGATACTTTAGAATTATCTCCCACTTTTATTCACCTTATTGATACTTCCAAAAACGCATATTTCTCCTATATGCTAACTGAATATAAACAAACTCTTATTCTTCCTTATAATGAATTATGCGAATCAGTAGTTGAATTAGAGTAAAACGTACCGGTTATGAGTGAAATTATAAATAAGGAATTAGGCACGGATTTCACGGTTTTTAGTGTTGTCATTACTGCAAAGTGATCGCGTTAATCCGTGTAATCCGTGCCTAAATATATTCTTTTCCATACAGTTATGAGGAAATTATAAATAGTAGTTTGTTTTCAAGTACTGATAGATAAAAAAATAGCAGGAACAATTATATTCCTGCTTATTTCTATTTATCATTGACGACAGAATTCTAGAAAGATACTTTCAAATCATCAATATATAATACACTATCCGGTGCACCGGAGAACTTATCTCCGTCTTTACTTGAAGAACACACAATAGCTAGCTTATATTTATTTGAAGCATTCCATGATTTACCATCTTTCCATTCAAACGATACATTAAATGTAGTCCACTCTGCTTTCTCACCAGCATCCTTTACAGAAGCAATCGCTACTATTTTTTCAGACGTCAACAAATTTGTTCCATCTAAATAATCAGCCATATAATCCGATACTTCATACAATACCGCATTCATAGCCGGGGCATCTGTTTTTGACTCATCCAAGTTTGCGACATTAGCTTTTTTCGGATCTGGACATACATAATATTTTTCTCCGGCTGTATATTTATAAACTCCAGAGAATGTTTTCGGTTCCCTATCACAAGGCTGTCCGAAACGTGTACTCTTTAAGGTGTTAGAAATTTCCGTAATAAATACCCCATTAAACAAAGAACCGGAAGTAACATACGGAACCATTGCCAAGGCTGAACCACTTGAATTAAGTGTTGTCAACTTAGCTGCTTTACCTGAATAACCTGCTGCTGCTTCATGTACAGCATAAGGTTTTGTTTTATCATATTTAGTAAAAAGACTCATTGATTTTAAATATTCAACTCCTGGATTCGAAGTTGTCCACCCGCCAACCGGTTCATAATACTTCATATGTTCATCATCAGTATTATTCTTCAATTCCCATTGTTCCAAATCGGTTGCAAAATTCAAAATACCACAAGATATAATATATTCTTCTCCAGTTGTCTTGCCTTCGCTGTAATCTTTCTCTGAAACAATATTTATTCTTTGCGTCTTAGAACAATCAATGGCACCTCCGTCATAAAGTTCACCATTATAAAACACCTTTGCACCATCTGAAACAACTAACTTCGGCACAATTTTCAATTGTTCTGCCTGTGCATCCGGTTTTGCATAAAGAATAATCCAGTTGCCTCCCATTGAAGAAGTAACAATAGAAGGTTTATAAGCAAGTACATCTTCATTGATGGTTACACTCAAAAGTTCTTTCTCTGTCTTTAATACACCAGAAACAAATGTATAATTTACATTATATGTTTCTGACTTTATATTAATTTTCAACGTCATTTCTTTGTCGCTGCTGATAGAACCTGAAATTGTATACTCGGTTGCTTCCCTTCTATTAGCAACTGCGGTTGTGGTTCCTTTATACTCTCCAATAGTGAAAGAGCCGTCTGCCTGCTTTTCGATAGCCACTTCATCAGCTTTCAAACCCTGATATTTATAAGCACTCGCCGTAAACCCAGGTTTTACAGGGAAAGACACACTAAATGATGAAAGACTAATTTTATTATAACCTTTGGCCACCATAGTGATCCCTTTAGAAGGTTCAGTCAATTCAAATCCTTCACCTGTGTAGTCACAAGTAAAACCATTCTCCGTACGTGGATACCAACCTGCAAATACTGTTGAATAATCAGCATCATCCGCTTCCGTACTAATACGGGTACCCGTAACTTTCACTTCAATATTCATTGTAGTAGACGGATCTTCCGGCATATGTTGAACCACATTTATTGTCATATTGACTTTCTCTGCAACCACATTTCCTGATACGGTAATGTCCAATGTACCTAGATCTGCATGTTGTATTGTGGTCTTTGTTTCCTGCAATACTACTTGAGAAGCATCACCTTCCAAAACAACACCACCAACTATAATATCCCCTACAGTTAAAGGAGCACCAGCTATATCTATCGCAAAATTACGCAAAGACACCGTTACTTTGTTCTCGTCTTCCGATTTAACAAATATTCTTTGAGAAATTGGGGCACTTTCTGTCAAATCCACTCCTTCCAAGAAGACTTTCAACTGACTATTATAAGTTCCTACCACATAACTATTAAGTCCAAGTCCTTCTCCTCCATCGTTACCGTTTTTATCATCATCACTACAAGATGTAAACAATGCCACTGTACACAATACAGTAAACAAGTAATAAAATAAATTCTTTCTCATTTTTTAATTCTACTTTTAATTAATAAAAGCAAATACGTGATATTCCCATCACACAGATGCCTGAATTTTACAGGCGCAAAGTAACTATTATTTTCAGATACCCACAAGGTCTATATTTCTTGTTTCTGTTCCATTTTTAAAGAAATACACCTAAAATAGGCTATAAAAAAGCATAAATTCCCGCTGATTATTAAATAGAAATATTCTCTTTTTAATAATCAGCGGGAATCTACAGTTCCAATCTCACACATTGATATATCAATACAGCCTACTTACAGGCTGTTCATTTATGACACTCAATGTTCTATTGTTTTATTGTTTCACACCAGTATATTGAACATTTACATCCATAAACTTTTCGCCTCCAGACATACTTACCCCTACAACGATCGGCAGACTCAAATTCTTACCATCCACTGTTGCATCAGCTATGTCAACTGTACAATCGACAGGTAGCTCGGAAGTTTCAGTTATTGGAACTTTTATTCCTTTCAATTCCGTTGCACCACTAAAAGTATATTTACCATCTTTCTGGGTCAAAGCACATTTCTCTACTTTTAAATCGCCCAAGCTTACTGGTATAGATGCTTCTCCTATAGATACACTCAAAATAAAATCTTTGATAACTACATTTACTGCGTCATCGCCATTCTTTACCAGAGATAAAGATTTGGTTTCATTGGCTACTTCCTGCCCCATCAACTTAACAACTAAATTACCATTATACGTACCAGCTACCTTTTCAGAGGCAACAGTAGTGTCATCGTCATCATCGTCACTACAAGACATTAAAAAACTCATAGTGCCAATTAACATTGCAAACAAATAAAATGAAATTCTTTTCATAACATTCTCTTTTAATTAAAAAAACTTCTCACTTCTAAAGAAGATAAAACAATATCTTCCATGTTTTTTCTCAAAACATAGGCGCAAAGTAACTATTATTTTCAGATATTTGCAAGGTCTATTTTTCTTGTTTCTGTTCTATTTTTAAAGAAATATACCCAAAAGGACTTATAACATACCATTTTACAATTAAAATGATGATTAAAAAAGGAAAGAGAATCTATATCTCTGAACCCATTTATCTTCGTTATATGCTATAAAGCCAATCAGTTATCATAATCGTATTCCAGACTAAACTCATCCACATAAAGCACACTACCGGACGCTCCGGTAAAGAAATCACCGTATTTGCTTGCAGAACATACCAGGACGATATAGGTTGGTTTTCTGTTCGTAGCCCTATATTCCAGTTTCAAGTCAAATTCCTTATACACGGCAACAGAAGTTCCCGATGTAAATTCAGCATAAGCAATCACATGCTTATCATTTTTATCAAACAATTTCCGGTTAGAAGGTTTGGTGCGTATTTCAATCGGACTATCCCAATCACCAATGGCAATATAGATCGAGCAGGTATCTGTCCTTCCTTTTAAATAATTATATTCAATGGAAGAGTTATCAATGACTCCGGGCTGGTACTTATAATATCCTTTCAGATGAGTAGGATAAGCAGAGAACGATTGCCCAAAGTTCAAGATACCATTTGTTCCGTCGGTTGCCACATATTTACCGACAAAGAGGTTACCGGCTGCTAATTTCCCGGCAGAACCTACTCCCACAAACTTAGACTCAAGCTTCGCAGCCATACCGGTTGTTTTACCCGACCATATATCTTCGGTAGGAACAGAGTTGCTGTCACCTAAAGTTGTAGCTCCCTGATTTCCGGTATCCCAGAAAGGAGTTTCATTACTTCCCCACGGGTTCCAGACTTTACCACTCTGATTCCAATTATCAAATGTACCACCTGTTAAAGGAATCGCAGCAGTCGTTCTAAAAGTAATCTCTTCACCACGATCTTCTGTTCCATCTACCAAAGCACGACATACATATTCCGTGTCCGCTTTCAAATGCGGAACACAAACATAGAAATTTACTCCATTCTGTACAACGATATCCTGATCTACCCTTGTCCATTCTTCTGATGAAGCTTCACGTATTTCAAAGCCGTTCACTACATCCTCCTGTCCTTCTCCATAAAGCCATGCTACATTAGTCCAGCCATCCGCCGAATTAGTAAAGACAACCTTATCCGTAATGAATGCGTACAAACTCCACTCTTCGGTTTTTCCTTTAAATGTCACATTTACTTTCTGCTCTTGTGTAAAGTCCTTCAAAGTGGTAAAGTCAGGCGAAACGGTAGAACTGATCGGCCCCAGCTTCAAATCTTTCACGGTTATTTTGTTGAGCATCGTATTTTTATTGACATAAACGATAGCTTGTCGAGCTTTTTCGTCAATTACGGCTCCTCCGACCTGATTCTTGACGCTAAATACGCGTTCGACGGTCTGGTTGGCTATAATCTTCCATCGATAATCCTGATACAAAGACAATACCACTTCTTTAGGAGAAGACAAATCAATCGTTGTATTCACCTTCAAATCCGTATTAGCCTCTTCCGAATAATCGAAACGAGTGACAATCACTTTCTTCAAATCCACAGAATCGAGCAAGTCTACTGTTACTGTACGTTCTTCATTATTAATGACTGCACTACCAATCTGTCCATTCACCTCAAAGCCGGTAATAGACAATCTGACAACAGGATACGGCAAATCGTTCTTGACGCATGATGAAAAAGCAAATGCAATGCAAATGCATATAATTAAGGATAAAAGTCTATTTCTGCCTTTACTTTTCATGATTACATACTTATAGTTAATCCTAAATTAATATCAAACAAATTTATTTTAAAGTTGGCTCCACCGTTCGTACGGGAACCTTTCTCACCAAGATTATTCACCTGACTTTCCTTACGGTATTTCAAGCCTATCACTCCCACACTACATTCCACACTCACATTTTGCATAATAAAGACAGCCACTCCGGGATTAATCCCCAACTGTGCCTCAAATATATTCGTTTTGGTATTCTTCAAACTCTCGCCCGAACCTCTTGTAAACTCCGAATGTCCGAATCCCAAACGCAGATTGGTTTCATTGAACAATCCGAAACGTTTTCCCGGATCCAACCCGATATAGGAGCTATGGAAAAAGGTGCAATTATACAACTCTTC
This sequence comes from Bacteroides sp. D2, assembly GCF_025147085.1. NCBI lineage: Bacteria > Pseudomonadati > Bacteroidota > Bacteroidia > Bacteroidales > Bacteroidaceae > Bacteroides > Bacteroides sp. D2. Next base: position 6,738,492 of record NZ_CP102261.1, read on the forward strand.
TTTCAACTTCAATTCCTTGAGAGTGAAATTCACGTCATCATCAATCTTAAAACTAACATTGCCTAAATGACCGTCCGTATGCTTATAACCGAGCTTTACACCCACTACCTGATTATCTTTGAAAAAATAACCGATAAAAGGAGCCACATTAATGGTACGTGCTTCAAAATCAAAATTATCGAGGTAAGTAAACAATAATTTAGAGTCCTCACTGTTATAATCCCAAAATGAAAAATCCGTACCAAACATCCATTTTCCTTTAGGCATAAAGCGATAATTCACAATGCCACGATCAAACCGCCCTACCCTTTTGATTCTCAATAAATCAATGCCTCGCTTGGTCTCTAACGTATCACTTTTCCAATCGAACTCTCTTTTAACCGTTTCAACCGCGTGAACCGGAAGTGCAGCTGTTATTTTACTATCCTGTTGACGCTCCGACAATACAAGGTCACAAATAGTTCCTTCTAACTTCAAAGGAGTATTGACAACATCAGAAGCCAATTTTATATCCGTTGAAGAAACCGGCGGAACAGCTACTGCTTCTCTCTTAGACGCAACCTTCTGCCTTTTATCTGCCTGCTTTTTATCTACAAACTTCCCCACTGATCTTTCTTCAGATTTCTCCACTGTTCTTTCTTCAGGCTTCTTCACAACCTTTTCCACAGAATTCTCTGCTGGAGACACGTTTTCCTCCACTTCTCCAATTATCTGGCAGGCAGAGTCCACAACAGCTTCAGGTACCTGATGAGTATCCTCTACTGATGACAATACCTCCTGTTTGTCTTCCTGTCCCTCACTTTTTATTCCATAAAAGAATACCAAGCCGGCACATACAACCAGAAGCAGGAACAGTAATATGTATTTTTTTCTATGTCTCATAAAATCATAAGCAAATCGTCAATCCTAAACTAATATTGAAAGGATTCACCCTAAAGTTAGATCCACCCGTCATCCGTTTTCCCGTCTCTCCCAGATTATTTTTCTGTTTTTCCTGCCTGTAACGAATGCCGGCTATTCCGAGCGAACATTCAATACTTACATTTTGCATGATAAAAACAGCCAATCCCGGATTTATTCCCAATTGCACCTCAAATATATCTGTTTGAGTATTAACCAGATTTTCTTCTACACCACGGTCGAATTTAGACTTTCCAAAATTGAACGTCAAAGCAGTCTCATTGAACAATCCAAATCGTTTACCGGCATCCAAACCTACATAAGAGCGATGAAAGAACGACACGTTATACAAATTTTGTTCCAACTTTAAATCTTTCAAAGAGAAATCGACATCATCATCAATTTTCAGCGTGATATTATTCAAGGCTCCCCGCATATTCCGGTATCCGAACTTCAATCCCAACACCATATTATCACGCACGGCATAGCCGCCATACACAGAAAAATTAAGGTTACGCCCGTCACAATCAAAATTATCAAAGTAGGCAAACAGCAGTTTATTATCCGCACTATTGTAGTCCCAGTATGACATTGTGAAACCAGAGATCCACTTCCCTTTAGGAATGAAACGATAATTCATGATTCCACGATCATAGCGTCCGATACGTTTGATTCGCAGGAAGTCCCAACTCCCTTTTACCGGTAGCGTATCCTTCTGAAAAACGGGGACAGAATCTTCTACCTCCAACGATTGACAAACCGTTTCCGTCTTTCCCCACAAAGAGAAAACGAATACAGACACCAGTACTGTTACCAATAACCGTTTATACATTCGTCTTGTTTTTTAAAGGTAAAAAGCTATTCCCAGTCCTATACTGAAAAGATTAATTTTAAAATTGGCACTCATCGACGAACGGTTGCTTTCGTAAATCCGGTCCGTCACTTGATGGGTTCGACTGACATTCAGTCCCAACACACCAATGCTTACTTCCACTGCCGTATAATTATTGATAAAGGCAACCAAACCTGGACTCAAACCAACACTTGCATCCAAAGAAGTCTGATATACTCCTGTCAGGTCATCCCCTTTACCGTTCACCACTTTTGAAACAGAACCTCCCAACTCTAACTGCACTTCATTGAATAATGCAAAACGCTTGCTAGTACCTAAATTGATATAATTTCTCAAGACAGCAATTCCCGAATAAGAGTTCTTCAATTCATACAGGTTACTAATATCAAAGTTGGTATCTTCATCAATATTTACACTGATATTATTTAGCTTGGTATACGTCCGGCTATACATAAAACGTCCACCTGCAGCTACATTATCCTTAAAAGCATAACACAATACCGGACTCACTTTAAAAGCATACCCTTCTCCACTCAAATTCTCTATCACCAGAAACTGATAGTTATCATTTGAGTATTGAGAATAAGAAACTGAACTACCCACAATCCATTGTCCCTTAGGAATGAAAGTTCTCATTTCTATATTCCGTTTGAACTCCTGTTGCGCGCATGTTTGCGTCGTTCCAACAATTATTCCCAAGATTATCAGGAATGAAGTTTTGATAAAGTAATTCATACTTTGCTTATTCATAAATTAATTCCAAATCATCAAGCCACAAAGTACTGCCCGTACTTCCGGTAAAATAATCTCCATATCTACTTGCACTACCCACTAAAATAATATCAGTCGGTTTACGGTTAGAGCGATAGTTAATCGGGATCTCCAGTTTAATCAATCCTTCACCCTCCGTCGACTCTTTAAGAATACACTCTCCATAGCCTATCACATTCGAAGAATTTGAATCAAAAAGCTGCCTGTCAGCAGGCTTTGTCTTAACAAGTACCGGTATATCCGTTTCTCCTTCAAAAGTCTGATGTGGCCAGTCACCCAATGCTATATAAATAGAGCCCATGTCTTTACTGTTTTTCGGCAACTCACTCAATGTTGAATAGTCCACCGTACCAGCTACATATCTATAATAAAGCACCAATTTCGATGGACGTGAAGTGAAAGGACGTCCAAACCGTAAGATACCGTCTGTTCCATCTATTTTCAGGAACTTCCCAACAAATACATTTCCGGCAGCAAAAGCACCAATTCCAAAAAGAGCCACATATTGAGACTGTAATTTTGCAGAATAATTCCCGCTGTGCTTAATGGTTGCGTCATACGTTGTCACATTCTTATTCAATGTAGCAGAACCCGTATTACCACTATCCCAGAACATTTCTCCACCACTCTTATAAATATAAAGAGGAGAACTTCCATGCCAGTCTTCAAACCCGGCATTCGGTAATTGCGCAGGAGCTTCTGTAGTGAATTGTTTTGTTTCTTTCGCTGCAACAGTACCAGCCATTGCCTGATATTCATAGGTTATACCAGGTTCAAGTCCGGTTATTTGACTCGTAAATATTTTATTATTCAACACAGCCTGATTCGAATACATCCAGTCATTGGAACCAAGCGCCCGGTAACGGAAATTCATTTCTGTAACTGAAGCAACCAGACTACCATACAGAGTGGCTTTTGTTGACCAAATATCGTTCTGTGTAGCAATATCCTCGGTAGCAACCAAAGCATCTGTAGCGATAACCGTCAACGTTTTCGCTCTATCTTTTCCATTCCGGTCCCTTACTTCAATGTCAAATCGATAGGTGTTATTACCGTCGTCAATCGAATTAGTCATTATCTCTCTCAAGTTTTCCTTAAATGCAAACTGAACCTTTGTCATATCCGCATTAAATTGGATACTAAATCCAAGATTATCCAGTTCTCTTATCTGAACTTCAGTCAATTCCATCAAGTCGAAAGAAGAAAAATGGGTAATTCCCAACCGTGCAAAATCCGCACTCGTCACTTTCAGTTCAGTAAAAGGCACACTGGCAGCCATCCGCACAACAATAGGTGTTTCCTTGTCGAATTGCGCACGATAAACTGCATTATCCAACTCATAAATCTGATCATTCTCGATTATCTTAATAACAGGACGTGCTAGTATATCTACTTTCTCATCCGTCGTCAAAGCTGTCTCAACCACATTTACAGAAATCATGCCACCACCCACTTCAGAGGAAGAATTACTAAAAGTCAAATCATATCTGGTTGCTTTCCGCACCAAATTAATAACTCCACTTTTGGTTATTTCTGTTTCACTGCCGTTAAGTTGCCCAACAAAATTCCATCTTAATTGGTTTTCATCATCCAACAGCATAAAATATCCAAGCTGGGATATATTATCCTGTGTATATTCCAAGGTTCCCAATCGGTTACTCACCGTAATTTTATAAGTAGGAAATGCCTCCTGTAATTCGTCAGACAGAACCAGACTGACTACTGTATTGCGAATGCCACACACTACTGATTCCGAAATAGCCGTCCCTTTTGAAATTGTAAACTCTTTCGTCCCCTTGAAATAAGAATCGGTAAAAGATGCAGCTACAGAATCACCCGCAGTAACTTCCGCTTTATAATTGTCGGGAACTAACAGTATTTGTTCCGGCATTTCATCCAAAGTGGCGAATTTACGCACCAAGCCCTCCGCGTTACGGATATACACTTTACACTTCTGAAGCAATTCTTCATCGGTAAGCGTAGCTCTCGTTTTTCCGGCAGAAACAGTGGGTAATTCACGTTGAACACCTATCTTTAAAGATAATGCACCCTCTCCATTATTTGTCAGATCACTTTCACGGCAGGAGACACAAACAAGTCCAACAATGAAAGCTATGACTAATATATGTATCAGTTTTTTCATTCTGTTTTCTTTGCTATTGATTTCAATGCTAAAGTAGCTGTTCTCGTATTATTTGCCTGATCGACAACGGTAATAATAAAATTATGAGAAGCAAGTCCATACAATCCGAGTAGCGGGGTAAACTGTGTAATATCAAACACCAAATATTTCACTCCGATCACTTCACTGCCCACCGGGAAACCTAAGCTCTTCAACGCTTTCTCCAAATCAGCATTTGCAGGATGTGCCAAATCAAATTCGGAAGACAAGCCTACCGACTTCAGAATTTCAGGCGTCAAAGTCTCCGAATCAATCTTCACTTTCAAATTTTGAATGCCATTATCTGCCGTGATATTAACAATAATAGTTTTGGTTTCGTCTTTCTCGACTTCTATCTCATCCATTATATTGAAACCTTGTCCTACGATTGTCGGTGCACTTGTACCAGGATTTACAGATGGATCTTCCGGCAATATATCTTCTGCTCCCGGATTAGCCCAAGCAAGCAAATCCACTTTCTTACATACCGCATCCAGCTTTACGCTTAATCCCATGTCACCCACTGAAGGTATCTCCAGATTAAACACAATGTTCCGGTGCTCTCCACCTTTCACATTGCTGAAACTGGTTTGCTCTTCTGTCCATTCCCCATCTACCGTTCCCTGGAAATGAACAATAATGATATTGCTTACTTCGGCAGCTTCAAAGAATCCGGCACGTCCACTTCCAATATCGTTATTATTAAAAGTCAGTTCACCTGTACCGACTTTTATTGTAATGGATTGGTCACCACCGACTTTCTGCTTCAAATCATCATTGAGATCGACTGTCACCATTATATTCTGCAAGAAGCATTTAATTACATCAACCGATGTAACCTCATCTTTCTTTATTGTAAAAGTCTGGGTTCCTTTATAGAAAGGTTTTTCCCATTCAGCAGGTTTTACGTCATGTGATAATGCTTCAATCTTATAGTTACCCACATTCAAGGTCAAGATCTCCGGCATATCTCTATATCTTGTATATTCCTTTACCAATAAATTATTATCAGTTGAATAAATCCGAATGATATAATCATCTGTATTGATTGCTTTACCGTCCGCACGTGACAGCACATCCACAGAAACAGAAACACTTGTTCCCGCAAGTCTTACCTGTCCTTCGCCTTGATTTGTATTCCCGGTTCCTTCGTCGTCCCTTCCAAAATCAGGGTTATCATTCATACAAGCACTGCATAAACCTAAGATGCTTGCCAAACATATAAAAACGAGTTTTTTTATTGCTTTCATATTACTCATTACTTATATTCTAATATTATATTTTTATCTATATACAATTCACTACCAGTAGAAACAGCTTCACCCTTATTATCCGTTGTTTTAATCTTACTGTCTTCAACACTTTGAGTGTTTGAAGCATTGGAAGAAGAGGCAAACATCACTCTTAAATGAGTCGCTTTTTTCTCAAACATCGTATTATAAGTTAAGTCCACCGTGAAGTCCTTTTGAGAACTCGTCGCTGTTAAGACTTCACTACCTTCGGCCAGCTTTAATGTTTGTCCTCCTTCGCGGTTTTCTACTATTACAGTTACAATACCGCCCTGATCGTTATTAGCTACATAAGTATAAGTACCCTTTAGCTTTATCGGACGGGAAGTGAAGGATATACCTTCATTATAGATTTCGACATTAGTAGAATGGTTATAACTATAACTTCCCAAGAAAAGCTTACCGGCAGAACGATGACCATGCGTAGGAGGCGTAAGATCAGTTAAGCTATTTCCAAACAAAGCACTTTTCCCTGGAGGATCTGCTGAAGTCATGGTCCATGCAACATTGCGCATTAAAACACCATTATTTTGTTTGATGCTAGAAGGAACCATATACCAAGAATTTAGATTGCCACTAGTTGGTACAGTTTTCTGATTAACAGTAACCCAAGCCCCATTTCCATCTAAATCAAAAACAGTCAAATCTGTTGTATCAAATTTATAAGTTCCAAAAGCACCATGAGTATACTTTCCTCCTTTATTAATAGTTCCACTAAAGATTGTCTTACCCCATCCCTGCGTGAAATCCGGAAGCTGTATTACACTCTCTGTTGCCTGCATAACAGGAATTGAATAAGTCGTACCATCATCACAAGTCGTTCTGAAATAATAAGTAGTTCCCGGAGTAAGTCCTGAAATGACAGCCTTTCCAGTGGTTACATCCAGTTTCAAATCTTTGGCATCCACTTTCGTCCACGTACTTCCATTCAAAGAAATATATGCTTCAATAGCACTCATCACATTAGACATATCTTCGGCATATTCAGGTATAATCGTCATTTCAGCCGTGTATGACCACACATCAAACGGTTCGAGGATAACACTATAAGAAGGTATAATAACAGCTACGGAAACGATGGCTGATTTCAAACCATTATATTCAGCCTGGAAGTCTTTGGCTACAACTCCCATATCAATACCACTTGCTTTTATATTGTAATATCCTTCTTTTCCTTCTATCGGAGTGATAACCGTATTGTTAATCAAAGTCATCACACCATAATAACGATAATAGAGCTTAATATTCTGCGGATTGCCTTCTTTCAGTTTCACCGGAATCGTCACTTCTTTACTCTTCATCTTCACAGGCTCCGTAGGCAGCAACATAAAGTTCTTAGGCGTTGTTATATTCAACACATAATCTTCACTTTGCTTACCATAAGTACTAGTGGCACTCAAATAGAATAAATGAGTATCATTATTATCCGTGATATTCAGATTAGGAATCAAACCAGTAAAATTAATAATACCCATCTGATCCTGATTAATACCAAAGCCAATCAACTTCACACCTGATTTGTCCAGCAATGCTTGATCTTCAGGAGTAAGTGCCGCCAGATTAAATCCTTCCTCCGGCCAATCGGGTAAATTAGGAGAAGTAGTTCTAAGAATACATTTCGTAAAACCGCCCAAAGAAGTCAACAAAGCCGATAACTGATTCGATTCAATCGGATTACCGTCCCACTGATTACCATCATTACTTGTTTTCTCAAATCCGGTCAATGTGAAATAAGGAGGTTTAATATTCAATGCTTTATCCGAAATATCCAAAGTAATGGGTCTGACTTCCGTTACACGGTCAAAAACAATGCTCAACATGGCTTTACCAGCGTCCACATTCATTTGCAAATGATAATGATGTTGAGCTAACGCCTCCTCAATGGTAGCCACTTCAATAGTAGTCGGACTTAGTCCGCCATTCACTTTCGTGAAAGTCAGTTTTACTGAAATTCTACCCGGCTTCACATAAGCAGCACGTGTTTCTCCGGACGAAAAAGAAACTTCACTTCCCAACTCTGCCTGTACGGTAGAAGAATAAGTCTTAAAATACTGTTTGAAATCATCCGTGTATTCAATACTTATTTTAGTATTGGCCAACTTACAAGTAGTTTCCACAGGAGTAGTCTCGCCACCACGGATGTTAAAATCGGTAGTACCCTCATAATAAGGAGAATCAAAGCCTTCCTTCTCAATGTCACCATAGAAAGCTTTCAAGGTATAACTTCCTACCGGAAAAGTAGTGTCTTCATCATAGTCACTCAACTTATCCCAGGAAGCCTGCACTTTGTCACCTTGCAACACAGAAATAGAGAAATCTTGTATGGAAGGCAGTACTTCCTCACTCGAGCGTGTCGTAACATCTGTCACCGAAGAATTTGCGGATAGATGCAAGCTCATTCCGCCAAAGGCACCCGAACGCTTTTCATCGTTTACACAACTGCACAACAATACAATCTCTAAAAATAAAATAAACTTCAAAATACCCTTCATACCGAATTAAATACGCCTTTAAATAATACGGAGTCCCTCTCTCTGAAATCAAAGATAAGCTTAAATACCTAATATACAGGTGCTATCTTGTAAACTAGCCGCAAAAATACAGTTTTATTTCTTTATAATAAAGTATCTAAAGAAAGTTTTATTTCCGAATATGAAAAGAAGACCACAATTAAGGCCTAGAATATGAAAAATAAAACATTTTTTAAGAGATATAACATAAAAGTTCTGCCTTTCAGATGAAAAACAGAACTTCATTATGTAATAGTTAAAACGTTAATAAAGCTTATTTATCGACACCTGGCATCAAGACCACTCCCAACTTCTTTTTGCCGTCCATCTTGACTACCACAGGCTTTTCAAAGCGAACGTGACGGAGATAGTTCGTTTCCTGCACTGCCGGTTGCGCATTGAGGAAATCCTGATTATATACTCCATCATTCATAAAGGCGTTGATCGTGAAATACCCTACCCCGAAAGAAGTCAGATTCTGGAAAAAGTGTGTCCCCTGACTGGGATCTACCCGGTAATTAGTCAGACCGGCTTCCACAATCACACGGGCAGCCGAAATATGAGGCCACTTCACCGGAATACCAAGCCATGTATCACTGCTTCCCCAACGTCCCGGACCAACCAATACATAGTTCTTTCCTTCGTTCAGGAACTGTTGATTGATCTTCTCTATCTCCCAGGCAATCGTCTGATTATTGGAAGCACTATAATTGTCGGTTTTTACATAAACCACATCATATACCTCATTCATAATGCCGTGTCCCAACGAATTATACGAACGGAGAATCACATCTTCATCAGGAATCTCGTTCAAATCCTCGTCCAGCATTTCTTTACTGTCTACGATAGGACGGATCTGCAACAGATAGAAAGTTCCGGATTTATCATGTTCGCGACTTAACGTTGCTGCAAATTCAATTTCAACCGGACGGCGCATCTCCTGTTCACCATATTTCAATACTAACTGCAAAATACGAGCTAACGGGAAAACATCATGTTGCAGGATATTAGCAAAAGTAATCACCTTACGTCCTCCCGGATATAAACCATCACGAATGATCTGATCGTACGGATCGTAGGTAGAAGCAATATAACGCAAAGCACCGTCACTTTCTGCCTCTTTAACATGAAGTTTCAGCAAATTAAAACCATCGTCGATAGAAAAATCATGCCCGGCATTTTTCAAATCCAATGCATAGAAACGGGTTTGAGTCTCCTTGAGAGCAATTTCCATTTCGCTGGTCTGTAACACCTGATTAGGATGATAAGGAGAAAAACGAAGGGTCATGCCACCGTCAACAATATATTTTCCTAATCCCAAAGCCAGATTCACCGTTCCCTCTTCTGCCTTTTCATTCCCCAACGGATAATAATTGAGCGAGCGTGCCACACCGGACATGGAAGGATAATAACGGTCACCATACTGATTGCCAACTACTTCCTGCAAGATAACAGCCATTTTCTCCTGATCGATTACATTCGACGTAGCTTGCATATACGCTTTGCTGTCACGGAAATAAACCGAAGCATACACCCCTTTGATGGCATCGGAAAGCATCCGCAACATTTCATAGCGGTCGTCCAGATAAGGAATCATGTAGGTGTTGTAAATTCCTGCAAACGGCTGATAATGTGAGTCTTCCAACAAGGAAGAAGACCGAATGGCAATCGGAGACTTCACTACATCGAAGAAAGTGAAAAAGTCCTCTACCAACCGGTCCGGCAATTTAGCCTTCAGGAAGTATTTCAAAATCGTATCATCATCCGCATCCGACAACGCAATCTGATACAGATTGTTGGTGTCCATGAACTCATCAAAGACATCCGTGCAAAGCACCACTGTTTTCGGAATAGCAATACGTGCATTTTCAAACTCGTCAAACTCCGGATGACGCTTCACCATATTATCAATAAATGCCAGTCCACGTCCTTTTCCTCCGAGAGAGCCGTCCCCGATACGGGCAAAGTTAGAATAACGGTCGAAGCGGTCGCGCTTAAAGACCGCCACGACTCCCTGATTCTTCATCTTACGATACTTCACAATCGCCTCAAAGATGATTTTACGGTGAGCATCGACATCCTGAAGACTATTCCAGGTTATCGGTTTCAAAAATTCAGCCACCGGGAACATGGCACGCGAATAAAACCAACGCGACACGTGATTCCGGCTGATATGATATAAGAAGGACTCCGCAGGTACGGCAAAAAGAATGTTTTGCAGCTCCTTCAAATTCCGGACGCGGGCAATCTCCTCCCCGGTATCCGGATTGCGGAAAATAAAATCACCAAAACCAAAATTATCGGAGACGATACGGCGCAAATCAACGTCCATCTTCTTGGAGTTCTTGTCGATAAAGCTAGCACCATACTTGGCTGCATAAGACGAATTTTCAGATTCGGAAGACTGGATAATCAAAGGAACAAACGGATCATTCTTACGTATCTCCGCACACAGCTTGATACCTGCCAGACCGTCTTTCTCTCCCCGTTCCACTTTCGGGAAACGGACGTCAGTGATTACCCCCAATATATTATTCTGATACTTATGATAGATCTCCATCGCCTCCTGATACGTACGTGCCAACACTATTTTAGGACGTCCGCGCATACGAAGCGTACGCTGGTGTGCATTCAAGGCTTCGGTAGAGAATTCCTGACTCTGCTTCAACACGAACTTATACAGATTCGGCAAAATGGAAGAATAGAAACGAATGCCATCTTCCACCAAAAGAATCAGCTGTACACCGACCTCCTGTACATCGTGTTCCAGATTCATCTTGTCCTCTATCAACTTAATGATAGACACCAACAGGTCGGTATTACCCAACCAGCAGAACACATATTCGAACGCACTTAAATCTTCATTGATAATCCGTTTGGTAATACCATGGCTAAAAGGAGTCAGTATGACGATAGGAATATGCTCGTATTTCTCTTTGATGTGACGGCCGATATCGAAACTGTCATTATCCCCCGTGCTCGGCATACAAATCACCAGGTCGAACGACATATTTTCCAACTGTGACAGTGCTTCCTCCTCCGTAGATACCTGCGAGAAACGAGGTGGATAGCGCAGAGACAAAGAAGTGTATTCATTGAAAATCTTCTCATCAATGCGCCCGTCATCTTCCAACATGAAAGCATCGTAAGGATTAGCGATTAATAACACGTTAAAAATCCGCCTTGTCATCAAGTTAGCGAATTGTGTATCTTTGAAGTAAAGCTGGTTTAATTTATATTTACTAAGCATAAAGTCATTCTCCTTTCTTATTTCAAATCGTCTATCTGCAGAATCACATTTTGCAAAGTTAATTCTTTAAATCTCATTTTCCACCATCTTCTTTATAAAGTTTACTTGTTTATCTCTTATTATTTTGTAGATTTGTAACTTTAAGTTTATTCAAAAAGACTTTTTATTCACATGAAAAAAGTAACTTTATTAATGAGTGGAATCATGGTGATGTCATGCGCTCCCCAACAGAAAAAGCTAGTCTACCCCGAGACGGCAAAGGTAGACACCGTAGACGTGTACTTCGGTACACAAGTTCCCGACCCTTACAGATGGCTGGAAAATGACACCAGTGCAGCTACTACTGCCTGGGTAGAAGCACAAAACAAAGTAACGAATGAGTATCTAAGTCAGATTCCATTCCGGGAAAACTTGTTGAAACGATTGACCACACTGGCCGATTACGAGAAAATCAGTGCGCCAATCAAGAAACATGGCAAATATTACTTCAGTAAAAATGACGGCCTGCAAAACCAGAGTGTATTCTATGTACAGGATTCACTGGACGGCGAGCCTCGCGTTTTCCTCGACCCGAACAAGCTCTCGGACGATGGCACAGTGGCACTGACCGGTCTTTACTTCTCAAACGATGGCAAATATACCGCTTACAGTATCTCACGCAGCGGATCGGATTGGTCTGAAATATTTGTCATGGACACTGAAAGTGGCAAGTTATTGGAAGACCACATCGAATGGGCCAAATTTACCGGTGCCGCCTGGCAAGGAGACGGATTCTACTACAGCGCCTACGATGCTCCCGCCAAAGGAAAAGAATTCTCCAACGTAAACGAAAAGCACAAAATCTATTATCACAAAATAGGTGAACCGCAATCGAAAGATAAACTGATTTATCAGAATCCGGCTTATCCGAAACGTTTCTATACAGCCAGCACCAGCGAAGACGAACGTATTCTCTTCCTCACAGAATCCGGTGCCGGAAGAGGCAACAACTTATTTATAAGGGACCTGAAAAATCCGAATTCTCCTTTTATCCAACTGACTACCGACCTCGACTACCAATACTACCCGATTGAAGTGATCGGCGACCAGATTTATATTTATACTAACTATGGTGCACCGAAAAACCGGATCATGGTAGCCGACATCAACCGTCCGAAACTGGAAGACTGGAAAGAACTCGTTCCCGAATCGGAAGCCGTTCTTTCAAATGCAGAAGTGATCGGTGGCAAACTGTTCCTTACTTACGACAAAGATGCTTCGAACCATGCATACGTTTACGGCCTCGACGGCAAGCAGATTCAGGAAATCCAACTGCCTTCACTCGGTTCGGTAGGCTTTAGCGGCAACAAAGACGATAAAGAATGTTTCTTCGGATTCACTTCATTCACCATTCCGGGTGCCACTTATAAATATGATATGGACCAGAACACCTACGAACTATACCGTGCACCGAAAGTACAGTTCAACTCGGATGATTTTGTGACGGAACAAGTATTCTTTGCCAGCAAAGACGGTGTAAAAGTTCCGATGTTCCTTACCTATAAGAAAGATCTGAAGAAAGACGGCAAAAATCCTGTATTCCTCTACGGATACGGTGGTTTCGGCATCAGCCTCAACCCGGGTTTCAGTGCAATGCGCATCCCATTCCTCGAAAATGGCGGTATCTACGCACAAGTCAACCTGCGTGGTGGCAGCGAATACGGTGAAGACTGGCACGTAGCCGGAACTAAGATGCAGAAGCAGAATGTATTCGACGACTTCATCTCTGCTGCCGAATATCTTATCAACGAAAAATATACGAATAAAGATAAAATCGCCATTGTAGGTGGCTCCAATGGCGGTCTGCTGGTAGGTGCCTGCATGACACAGCGTCCGGACCTGTTCCGTGTAGCAATTCCGCAGGTAGGCGTGATGGATATGCTTCGCTATCATAAATTTACTATCGGTTGGAACTGGGCAAGCGATTACGGAACAAGCGAAGACAGCAAGGAAATGTTTGAATACCTCAAAGGCTATTCTCCATTGCACAACCTGAAACCGGGCACAAAATATCCGGCAACACTGGTAACCACTGCCGACCATGACGACCGTGTGGTTCCCGCCCATTCATTCAAGTTTGCCGCTACGCTGCAAGCAGACAACGACGGTACAAACCCGACACTGATCCGCATCGACAGCAAAGCAGGTCACGGTGCAGGCAAACCGATGGCAAAAGTACTTGAAGAACAAGCAGACATCTACGGTTTCATCATGTACAATTTGGACATGAAGCCGGATTTTAAGAAGTAAAAAGTACAAAGTATTAAATTCAGGTATCAAGTATTAAGTATTAGCACTGAATACTTGATACCTAATGCTTTTTCTACTATCATTTTATCATTATTTAATCAAAATAATGGCATAAAATCAATCACATCTGAAAAATCTTCCTATATTTGCAGTGAGTTAGTTGACATTTTATCAGAATTAACCTTTTAAAATATAGTATCATGAACATCCAGAAAATCATGTCCTCTTTGGAGGCTAAGCATCCCGGTGAATCTGAATATCTTCAGGCAGTGAAGGAAGTTCTTCTTTCTATCGAAGATATATACAATCAACATCCTGAATTTGAAAAAGCTAAAATCATAGAAAGATTGGTAGAACCTGACCGTATCTTCACTTTCCGTGTGACATGGGTGGACGATAGAGGCGAGGTACAGACCAATCTCGGCTATCGTGTACAATTCAATAATGCGATAGGCCCATATAAAGGTGGTATCCGTTTCCATGCATCCGTTAATCTTTCCATTTTGAAGTTCCTCGGCTTCGAACAAACATTCAAGAATGCACTGACTACCCTGCCTATGGGTGGCGGTAAAGGCGGTTCCGATTTCTCTCCACGCGGCAAGAGTGATGCTGAAATCATGCGTTTCTGCCAGGCATTTATGCTGGAATTGTGGCGTCATCTCGGACCGGACATGGATGTGCCTGCCGGTGACATCGGTGTAGGAGGACGTGAAGTGGGCTATATGTTCGGCATGTACAAAAAACTGACTCGTGAATTTACCGGTACATTCACCGGCAAAGGATTGGAATTCGGCGGTTCATTGATTCGTCCGGAAGCTACTGGTTTCGGAGGACTGTATTTTGTCAACCAGATGCTTCAGGCAAAAGGGATTGATATAAAAGGTAAGACAGTGGCAATCTCCGGTTTCGGCAACGTTGCCTGGGGAGCAGCTACTAAAGCTACCGAACTGGGTGCAAAAGTGATTACGATTTCCGGTCCGGACGGATATATCTACGATCCGGATGGTATCAGTGGTGAAAAAATTGACTATATGCTCGAACTTCGTTCTTCGGGTAACGATATTGTGGCTCCTTATGTCGAACAGTATCCGAACGCAACCTTCGTAGAAGGAAAACGCCCGTGGGAAGTGAAAGCAGACATCGCACTTCCTTGCGCCACCCAGAACGAATTAAATGGAGAAGATGCTCAAAATCTCATAAAAAATGACGTACTTTGCGTCGGAGAAATTTCCAACATGGGATGTACCCCTGAAGCTATCGATCTTTTCATTGAACATGAGACGATGTATGCTCCGGGTAAAGCGGTCAACGCAGGTGGTGTAGCCACTTCCGGTCTGGAAATGTCTCAAAACGCAATGCACCTTAGCTGGAGTGCTGCCGAAGTGGACGAAAAACTCCACGCAATCATGCACGGCATCCATGCACAATGCGTGAAGTACGGCACGGAACCCGACGGATACATTAATTATGTGAAGGGTGCCAACATTGCCGGATTTATGAAAGTAGCTCACGCAATGATGGGACAAGGCGTTGTTTAAATTGAAAATTGAGAATTAAAAATTAAAAAATAAAAGAGTTTGGTAGTGGACTATGTTAGTCAACAAGACATTTATTTTTCAATTCTCAATTTTTAATTCTCAATTTATTTAAGGACTTTGTTTAGTTGTATTTGTATTTGTGGTTTGCGCTGCTCGTCTCCTGTGACAGGACGCGGGTAGCGCTATTTTTTTGAGATTAACATTATTTTCGCTGGAATTAATTATCTTTGTAGCATGATAGGTTAAATAATAGTTTGTGAATTTGTTATATGCGATAAACAACTCACAACTAATAATTTACCATTATTGGTTTTGTAATTAATAATCAAGTAATAAATAAAAAATGCTACAACCCGAATTGAAATTTCGCCGTGACAAGATTCGCAGTCTGATGGTGTCGCAGGGCATTGATGCCGCACTTATCACGTGTAATGCAAATTTAATTTACACGTATGGCTGTGTAGTCAGTGGCTATCTTTACCTCCCCCTTCATTCGCCTGCACTATTATTTTTTAAACGTCCTAATAACATCACAGGAGAGCACTCATTCTCTATCCGCAAACCGGAACAAATTGTTGATCTGCTGAAAGAACAAGGATTACCGATGCCAACCAAACTGATGTTAGAAGGTGACGAACTTCCTTATACGGAATATTGTCGTCTGGCCAGTCTCTTCCCGGAAACGGAAGTGGTAAATGGTACCCCGTTGATTCGCCAGGCACGCAGCGTGAAAACACCTGTAGAAATTGAAATGTTCCGCCGCTCCGGCATTGCTCATGCAAAGGCTTATGAGCAGATTCCTGGTGTTTATCGTCCCGGTATGACGGACATTGAATTTTCCATCGAAATAGAACGCCTGATGCGCCTGCAAGGTTGCCTCGGAATTTTCCGGGTATTCGGACGCAGTATGGAAATATTCATGGGTAGCGTACTGACCGGAGATAATGCCGGTTACCCCTCTCCTTATGATTTTGCCTTAGGCGGTCAGGGACTTGATCCTGCCTTGCCGGGAGGAGCAAATAAAACTCCGTTAAAAGAGGGACAAAGCGTTATGGTGGACTTAGGTGGCAACTTCAACGGCTACATGAACGATATGAGCCGTGTATTCTCTATCGGCAAACTGCCCGAAGAAGCTTACACCGCCCATCAGGTTTGTCTGGATATCCAGGAAAAAATTGCTTCCATTGCCAGACCGGGTATTGCCTGTGAAGTGCTTTACGACACAGCAGTCGAAGTGGTCAAAACAGCCGGATTTGCCGACAAATTTATGGGAACAGGACAACAAGCCAAATTTATCGGTCACGGCATCGGGCTTGAAATTAACGAAGCTCCGGTACTGGCTCCCCGCATAAAACAACAATTAGAACCGGGTATGGTCTTTGCCCTCGAACCGAAAATCGTTATTCCGGGTGTAGGTCCCGTAGGTATCGAGAACTCTTGGGTAGTGACCAACGAAGGAATAGAAAAACTGACGAACTGCAATGAGGAAATCATTGAATTAAGTTAAGCAGACGATGAAAAAGATGTGTCCGGCAAAGAACAGGCACATCTTTTTCTACTAATAATAACACACTTAACCCCCAAAACCAATGAAACAACCTTTCATTCTAACCCTTGTATCCTCTGTTGCCTGTGCTGCAACAGCCGCCAACAAAGCACCGGAAAACACCACACCGACAAAGTCAAAAACACCCAACGTTGTATTTATCTACGCCGACGATCTCGGCTACGGCGATCTGGAATGTTACGGAGCTAAAAACGTACAGACACCCAACGTCAACCAACTGGCAAAATCGGGAATCCTTTTCACCAATGCTCATGCAACAGCCGCCACCAGCACCCCTTCCCGCTACTCCATGCTAACCGGAGAATACGCATGGCGCAAAGAAGGAACGGATGTAGCGGCAGGAAATGCCGGAATGATTATCCGCCCCGAACAATACACCATGGCAGATATGTTCAAAAGTGTCGGTTACACCACTGCCGCAGTAGGCAAATGGCATCTGGGACTCGGAGATCAAACCGCCACTCAAGACTGGAATGCTCCGTTACCGTGCGCACTGGGCGATTTAGGTTTCGACTATCATTACATTATGGCAGCCACAGCCGACCGTGTACCCTGTGTGTACATCGAAAACGGGAAAGTAGCCAACTATGATCCGAGTGCTCCCATCGAAGTCAGTTATCAAAAGAACTTCGAGGGTGAACCAACCGGAAAAAGTAATCCTGAATTACTTTATAACCTCAAGCCAAGTCACGGTCACGACATGTCGATCGTTAATGGAATTTCACGCATCGGTTTTATGAAAGGCGGTGGAAAGGCACTCTGGAAAGACGAAAACATTGCTGATTCACTTACCACACACGCCATTCAATTCATCGAGGAAAACCAAAACAAACCTTTCTTTCTCTACTTTGCCACCAATGACGTACATGTGCCCCGCTTTCCTCACGACCGTTTCAGAGGAAAAAATCCGATGGGATTAAGAGGCGACGCTATCGTACAGTTCGATTATTGTGTCGGTGAAATCCTGAATACACTCGAAAAACTGGGATTAAGAGAAAATACACTCATTATTCTTTCAAGTGACAACGGCCCGGTAGTAGACGACGGATACGATGACAAAGCAGAAGAACTACTCAACGGTCATAGTCCTGCGGGACCGCTACGGGGCAACAAATATAGTGCCTTTGAAGGAGGAACCCGTATTCCTGCCATCGTCAGCTGGCCTGCAGGAGTAAAAAAAGGAATGACTTCAGACTTATTGGTTTCACAAGTGGACTGGCTCGCCTCTCTCGCTTCCCTGACCGGAGCTACGATGCCTAAGAATACCGCACCGGATAGTTACAACTATCTGGGAAGTTGGCTGGGTAAAGAAAAGACAGACCGCCCGTGGGTAATAGAGCAGGCTTCTAATCACACGCTTTCTGTCCGCACCAAAGACTGGAAATACATCGAACCGAATGACGGACCGAAAATGATTCAATGGGGACCGAAGATAGAAACCGGAAACTCTAAAGAACCCCAGCTTTATAAGATGAAAGAAGTGAAAGAGGTAACCAACTATGCAAAGAATATGCCGGAGAAAGTGGCAGAACTGCAAAGTATCCTTCAAAGCGTACGCGAAGGAAAGGACTTAATCGGGAAATAATTCCAGATATGAAACACTGAAACGCTTTTATTTTAATGACAACAATATCATGAATTATCAATCAATCCCGTTGATAGGCAGTGCCCTGCTCCTATCTACCCTATCTGCCAACGGACAGAAAAAAAATACCCAGCCCAATATCCTCTTCATCCTTTGTGACGATATGGGATATGGAGACTTAGGATGCTACGGTCAACCATTTATCCGTACCCCTCATATAGACGCCATGGCCGGTGAAGGAATGCGTTTTACGCAAGCATACGCAGGAAGTCCCGTCAGCGCCCCTTCCAGAGCTTCATTCATGACAGGACAACATTCAGGCCATTGTGAAGTACGAGGTAACAAGGAGTACTGGAAAAATGCACCGATCGTGGAATATGGACAGAATAAAGAATACTCAATAGTGGGGCAACACCCTTATGATCCCGACACGTAATCCTGCCGGAGATAATGAAAGATAACGGCTATACCACAGGTATGTTCGGTAAATGGGCCGGAGGTTACGAAGGTTCCTGTTCCACTCCCGACAAACGGGGGATAGACGAATACTACGGTTATATCTGTCAGTTTCAGGCTCATCTTTATTATCCCAATTTCCTGAACCGTTATAGTAAAGCGTTGGGTGACACCGGAGTGGTACGTGTAGTGATGGATGAAAACATCCAATATCCGATGTATGGTCCCGACTACCTGAAACGTCCGCAATATTCGGCCGACATGATTCACCAGAAAGCATTGGAGTGGCTGGATCAGCAAGACGGCAAACAACCGTTTTTCGGCGTATTGACTTACACCTTACCTCATGCGGAACTCGTTCAGCCGGAAGATTCTATCCTGAATGAATACAAAGCTAAATTCAACCCGGATAAAGAATTTAAGGGAAGCGAAGGCTCACGATACAACGCCATCACGCATACACACGCCCAATTTGCCGGAATGATTACCCGCCTGGACTATTACGTGGGCGAAGTTTTGAAAAAACTGAAAGAAAAAGGACTGGACGAAAACACATTGGTTATTTTCTCCAGTGACAACGGCCCTCACGAGGAAGGCGGAGCTGATCCTACTTTCTTCGGCAGAGACGGAAAACTACGCGGACTGAAACGTCAATGCCACGAAGGAGGAATACGTATTCCATTTATCGCCCGTTGGCCGGGACACATACCTGCAGGCGAAGTAAACGATCACATCTGTGCATTTTATGATTTAATGCCGACGTTCTGCGAAGTTATTGGTATCAAAGACTACGAAAAGAAATACCGCAATAAGGAAAAAGAAGTCGATTATTTCGATGGGATTTCTTTCGCTCCTACACTGCTGGGTAAAAATAAGCAAAAGAAACATGACTTTCTGTATTGGGAGTTTGATGAAACAGACCAGATTGCCGTACGCATGGATGATTGGAAAATGGTAGTGAAAAAAGGAACACCGTTCCTCTATAATCTAAAAACAGATATTCATGAGGATCATGACATAACACTCCAACATCCAGATATCGTGGAAAAGATGAAGGCTATCATCTTTGAACAACACACTCCGAATCCTCATTTTTCGGTGACGTTGCCCAAACGGTAAACACACAGATAAAGAAATAATGAGTAATCAGCAGTTGGAAAGCAAGTTATCATTCATTCCTATACGGTTTTCACCACAGAGGATACGGAGGGTACAGAGGTGAATCTTGTTCATGCCGGTACTGAAATGAACTAATTTCGAGCTTGTGCAGATTTATTTTTGATACCTAATGGGGGTATGGCTAATGATACATGAATTTATTCGTCTGACAGCTGTTTCTTTTTCGTCTGACAATTGTCAGACGAAAGAACAACAATTGTCAGACGAATAAATCTATGTATGATGAATATTAAATCATCGCATATTACCAATTAAATCTTAGAAGAACTAAGATTAGTTCATTCCTGCCTTGTTTTACTCCAATTCAACTACTGATTCGCATAAATCAGTGTCTGAATACTATAGGATTACGATGCCTGATTTTATATCTGTTCCGTCCTTCTATCAGCGAATAGGCGTCATTCCCATCTTCTTTGCCCGTTCCAGCATGAAAGCATGAGCCGCCTCATATTCATTCGGAATCACTCCATCCAAGATTGCATCTTTGATAGCACTCTTCAAGACTCCGACCTCACGACAAGGTTCCAAGCCGAAAATCTCCATAATTTCTTCTCCGCTCACAGGTGGCTGGAAATTACGGACACGGTCTTTCTCTTCCAAATCCTTCAGTTTCTGTCGAACCAACTGGAAGTTATTCAGGAAACGCTGTTTACGTTCCATATTCTTGGAAGTAATATCCGCTTCACAAAGCATCATCAAGTCGTCAATGTCATCACCCGCTTCGAAGAGCAGACGGCGTACAGCCGAGTCTGTCACCACATCATCTGCGATAACGATCGGGCGCATGTGCAGGCTGACCAGCTTTTGTACATACTTCATCTTCTCATTCATCGGCAACTTCATCTTGCGGAAGATATGCGGAATCATCTTTTCACCGATAAAGTTATGATTATGGAACGTCCATCCCGCTTTAGGCTCCCAACGTTTCGTGGCAGGTTTGGCAATGTCGTGCAACAAAGCAGCCCAACGCAGCCAAAGGTTATCAGTCTTCTTGCTGATATTATCCAGCACTTCCAACGTATGATAAAAATTATCCTTATGGGAACGTCCGTTCCGTGTTTCCACACCCTGCAAGGCGGCAAATTCCGGAAAAATCAACGACAGCAAACCGCTACGCTCCAAATCAATAAATCCTTTTGAGGGGATTGGAGAAAGAATAATCTTATTCAATTCGTCCGCAATACGTTCACGGGATATAATTTCAATCCGTTCCTTATTCCGGCAAAGCGATTCGAAAGTATCATCGTCAATGTAAAAACCCAATTGCGTAGCAAAACGGATGCAACGCATCATGCGCAAGGGATCATCGCTGAAAGTAATATCCGGGTCGAGGGGAGTGCGGATTGTCTTTTCCTTCATATCCTCCAAACCTCCAAACGGATCTACCAATTCACCAAAACGTGCTTTATTGAGACATACGGCCAGAGCATTGATCGTGAAATCGCGACGATTCTGATCGTCTTCCAGCGTGCCGTCTTCAACAATAGGTTTACGCGAATCCCGTTGATAAGATTCTTTACGTGCACCAACAAACTCTACTTCCGTGCCTCTATATTTTACTTGTGCTGTTCCGAAATTCTTGAAAACAGAAACATGAGCACCACGTCCCAACTGTTTTCCAAGGGCTTCCGCCATTGCAATTCCACTTCCTACAACTACTACATCTATATCTTTAGAGGGACGTTGCAGAAAAATATCACGAACATAACCACCTACCACATAACACTCCATACCGAGTGTATCAGCCGTTTCGGCTATCTGTCCGAAGATGGGTTCGCTAAAATGCTGCTTCAATTCCTCTTGAGTCAACTCTATCATTCTTTTTAGTTATAAGTTTTGAGGGGACAAAATTACAAAAATAAGGGATATATTTGTATTTTTGCCGCTAATAAAACCAGTAAATAGAATTTGTGATGAAAAAACTGATTATCCTCTTTTGTGGTACGCTGGCATTAGCTGCCTGCGGAAATGGCCTTGAGAAAAAAGCCAATGAAAAACTGATGGTTGCCAAGGCTGCCTACGAACGTGGCGACTATGAAGAAGCTAAGTTACAAATTGACAGTATCAAGATTCTCTATCCCAAAGCGTTCGAAGCACGTAAGGCGGGACAGGCACTGATGCTCGATGTTGAAACAAAAGCACAACAAAAAACGCTTGCTTACCTGGATAGCGCCTTTCAGGCAAAGACAGAAGAATTCAATGCCATCAAGGACAAATTCAAACTAGAAAAAGATGCCGAATATCAACAAGTCGGCAACTACCTCTGGCCTACACAGACCATTGAAAAAAATATGCACCGTTCGTACCTCCGCTTCCAAGTGAACGAGCAAGGTATAATGAGTATGACTTCCATCTACTGTGGTGCCGGCAATATTCACCATACAAAAGTGAAAGTGATTGCTCCTGACGGCAGTTTTGCAGAAACTCCAAGCTCCAAAGACAGCTACGAGACAACGGATATGAACGAGAAAATAGAAAAAGCTGACTACAAACTAGGGGAAGACGGAAATGTGATCGAATTCCTGAATCTCAATAAAGACAAAAATATCCGTGTGGAATATATAGGCGACCGCACTTATAAAACGACAATGAGTCCAACCGACCGCCAGGCCGCAGCAGGTGTTTACGAATTAGCACAAATCCTCTCGGCCATGGAACAGATTAAAAAAGAACAAGAGGAAGCCAACCTGAAAATCGGATTCATCAATAAGAAGAAAGAACGGAAAGCACAGGAAGAAATTACCGATTAGTAAAAGGAAAGCCATCCACCAGAAAAAGCCATTGGTTAATAATAAAATAGACGGGAATAGTTGTTATTTTTCATAAACGACAACTATTCCCGTCAAATGCATAATGAGACTCTTAATCCTCTGCGTGAGAGAAAAGGCGTTTCCTGGTAGGGAGAAAAGGCGTAGTCTGCCATCATCAAACGGCGTAGCCTGATAACCAAAAACGGCGTGGTCTACACGCCTTTATTTTATCCTTCTATTCAACTGATTATTAGCCTTTTCCTGCTTTGATTTTCCGACCCGTTTTCCGGTCGTCTTCTTTTTACCGACTGCAGACTTTGTCTTTCCGGCAAAAGGATTGTTACTTTTTTTGATTGGCATAGACAGCACTTATATAAACAGTACTTATTTCTTATAATTCTTATTCTCCTTCGTAATACTCACCCAAAAACCAGCGAGCCACAAAATCCCAGTTTTCCTGCAATAACTCCTTTCCGTTCTCAAACGGGAACTGTGCTTCCGGCAACAAATCGTGTTCCATTCCATATTTCAGCAGATCGAACGGACACAAACCTTCTTCACAAAACAGCTCGTATGCTTCCTCTTCAGCCAGTTCGGCATTGTAGAGCGGATTACGTTTGTCTGCAAAATATTCGGCTACATCAGGACCGATCAACAACCCTTTCGGATTGGCAAAAACCACAAAGTTACCGAACTCCTTTAAGTCAGGCAACAAAGAATCCTCTTCATCTTCCCACTTCAACGATTGCACAAAGAAATATTTCAGCGCTTCGTAAGAGTCAAAGTATAAAAGCGGTTCACCTTTGCTCGCTTCAAGGAAACGTTCTACGTTCGTAGGCATCTTTTCTCCCGGCAAAGCTACCGGCAGAGGCATCCGCTTCTTTTGCATCAGCTCCGTTTCCATCAGCCAGTCCGTTGCCAGATAATCGCTGATAGGAGCCAATTCGAACGCAGCATCCAAACGGTTGTAAAGCGTATCCGCAAACTCCAGCAAATCCGCATCCATCGGGTTCTCTACTCCATCAAAATCATCGCCAACCGGAGAATTGATGGCCCACAAAAGGAAAACAATATCTTCACGGTTAATTTCGTCCGGCAAATATTCCTCCGTCAGTGCGTAAAAAGGCAAATAACGTCCGTAGCTTTTCCGGTGCCAATGAATAAACTGACGCCAATTTCCTCCGTCTGCTACGCAATCTTCCAAATACAAGGCACACGTCAAAGCCACTCGCTTCTGGTCTTCCTCCCACTCTCTCCCACCGTATATAAAAGAATCTGCCACCAACGGCAATAGCTGGTTAGCGAAATCCAGATACCATTCATCCGTATCCACTGCTTTTGCACGACCATGAGCGTCCAGCCATGCTTTCATATATATCTTCTGTTGCTTCATACTACAAACGTTTCAAAGCCAGTTTGATAACCTTTTCTACCGGAGCATCCGGCTCCTCCTTCAAGATAGCCAACACCACCTTCTGTGAAGGTGCAGCAGCAAAGCCTAGCATCGTCAATGCAGACACCGCCTCTTCCTGCACTTCCGCATTGGCAGGTTGCAACAACAAACCTGCGGAAGCCCCTCCGGCAGCAGACATACCCATTGTTTTTATCTTATCTTTCAGGTCGACAATCACGCGTTGCGCAGTCTTCAGCCCGATGCCTTTCACCGTTTTCAACATGTTCGCATTTTCGGTACTGATTACGTTCACCAGTTCGGCAGGCGAGAGAGCCGAAAGAATCATACGAGCCGTGTTCCCCCCGATTCCGGAAACGGAAATCAATAATAGGAAAATCTCCCGTTCCTGTTTCTCGGCAAATCCGTAGAGCACATACGCATCTTCACGAATCGCCTCGTAAATATATAGCTTACAACTTTTCTTTCCCTGAATAGCCGAATAGGTATTCAAAGATATATTGGCGGCATATCCCACCCCGTTACAGTCGATCACCGCGGTTGCCGGACTTAGTTCGGCAAGTTCGCCTCTAATATATTCTATCATAACAGGGACAAAGATAAAACTTTCTCACCACAGATTACACTGATTTTCACAGATTATTCTTTTGTACATTAGATATGAAGAATATGAAAAAAATAAAAATATTAAAGCAGATGAACCAAAGTTAGTAGTAATTTGTTTACTTTTGCAAGCAAAAGAAAGAAATTTGTTCATTAAAACCAAGAAAAGAATGAAAAAAGTAAGAGCTGCCATCGTTGGTTATGGCAACATTGGACATTATGTACTTGAAGCGCTTCAGGCGACACCTGATTTCGAAATAGCCGGAGTCGTTCGTCGTGCAGGAGCAGAGAACAAACCGGAAGAGTTAGCAAACTACGCAGTAGTGAAGGACATAAAAGAGCTGGGAGAAGTAGACGTAGCTATTCTTTGCACGCCGACCCGCAGCGTAGAAAAATATGCAAAAGAATATCTGGCGATGGGTATTAACACGGTAGACAGTTTCGATATCCACACCGGTATCGTAGACCTGCGCCGTACCTTGAATGCTACCGCCAAAGAACATAAAGCCGTATCGATCATCTCTGCCGGATGGGATCCGGGAAGCGATTCCATCGTACGCACCATGCTGGAAGCAATTGCTCCGAAAGGCATCACCTACACCAACTTCGGTCCCGGTATGAGCATGGGACACACAGTAGCCGTAAAAGCGATTGACGGAGTGAAAGCTGCCCTTTCCATGACCATTCCGACCGGCACGGGAATCCACCGCCGCATGGTATACATCGAACTGAAAGACGGATATAAATTCGAAGAAGTAGCCGCTGCCATCAAAGCAGATCCTTACTTCGTGAACGATGAAACACACGTAAAACTCGTTCCGAGTGTAGACGCCCTGCTGGACATGGGTCATGGTGTAAATCTGACTCGCAAAGGTGTATCCGGCAAAACACAGAACCAGTTGTTCGAATTTAATATGCGTATCAACAACCCCGCACTGACCGCACAAGTACTGGTATGCGTGGCACGCGCTTCCATGAAGCAACAACCGGGATGCTACACGATGGTAGAAGTTCCCGTTATCGACCTTCTCCCCGGCGACCGCGAGGAATGGATCGGACATTTGGTATAATATATTTTATATATAAAACAAAATTAAAATAGAGAAAGGTGATACACCTTTCTCTATTTTTTTTATCTTTGTGAACATACTACAAAAACACAATTATGAGAAAACTATTTATTCTCTGCGCATTTCTGTTACAATTTCTGTCGCCTGTCCACTCGCAACAAGCCACAACAGCCACCATAGAGCCCAATCTAAAGTACGGAAAACCTTCCAAAGAAGAACTATCTCTCACCTCCTATGCCCCCGACACCACCGCCACGGCTATTTATCTTTTCCATCAGGGACAAAGTGACTTCGTCTACCACGACGGTTTTCAACTGACTACCGAGCATTGGGTACGCATCAAAATCCTGAAACCGCAAGGAGTGTCATACGCCGACGTGTCCGTTCCCTACTACTCTCCCACCGATAGGGACGAAGGGCAGGAAAGAGCCAGCGACATAGAAGGCTGCTCCTACAATATGGAAAACGGGAAATGTATAAAAACGTCCATGAAGCGGGAATCCATCTCTTTCGAGCGGATCAACAACCTGTATAAAATGCTAAAATTCTCTCTGCCCGCTGTCAAAGAAGGCACTGTCATCGAATATCACTACAAACTCTACTCCGACTATTTTTCACACATCGACAACTGGATGATGCAGGAAGAACTCCCGATGCTCTACAACCAGTATAAGATCACCATCCCGCATGTGTTTATCTATAACATCGAATTGCGGGGAAAGGACTACATACAAGTGAAACAAAGAGACTCCTCCATCCATGCCACGGAACGTGAGGGAGGCAGTGTAGGCGGAGTCAGCAAAGACTTCACCGTTTCGGCACAGGAAACCACCTTTACCTCACGCAACCTTCCGGCTATCCGTCAGGACGAACCCTACTGCTGGTGCCCGGAAGACTACAAGGTGCAAGTAAGTTTCGACCTGCAAGGTACGCAATTTACCCCCAACGAATACAAGCCATACAGCCAGAAATGGGAAGATGTAGACAATCAACTGTTGAAACCGGAAAATACACAGTTCGGCAAATACCTTTCCTTCACCAACCCATTCCGCCCGGAAACGAAACAGGCATACAACAGCGAAATGAGTTTCGAAGAGAAAATTATCTGCGCCTTTCAGATACTCAAAAAGAAAATGGCATGGAACGGACGCTATCAGCTCTACAGCAAGGAACTCGAAAAGGTGATTCCCAAAGGAAACGGCAGCAACGCCGACCTGAATTTCATCCTTATCAGCATTCTGAAAGACTTCGGGCTGGAAGCCTATCCGGTAGTTTTGAGCCGACGTTCGTCGGGCATGCTGCCTTACAACTTCCCTTCCCTGCAAAAACTGAATACGTTCATTGTCGCCATCTACGACATAAACAAACAGAAATACGTCTTTTTAGACGGCTCCATGGACGTGCCCGCTCTCAATATACTTCCACTCGAACTGTCTGTAAACAAAGCGCGTATCCTCTCCCCGAAAGTGAAAGAAGAAAAGAAATGGGTGAACGTAATGGCTCTTGCCGACAACAAAAGTTTTATGAAGATTGAGGCCCGCATGGAAGGAAACCAAGTGAAAGGACATCGCAGCACCATTCTCTACGGACAGGAAGCCGTAGAATATCAGGCAAACGAGAAGCACAAACAAGACAGTATCGTTTCGACCCCCGAAAGCAATGCCAGCCAGAAAAACAAACTCACCGTCACCAACCTGAAAGTGAAAAAGCAGGAAAATGACTGGGCACTGATAGAAGAAGAATTCGACTTCGTCCTGCAAACCGACCAGACGGACAGCCACCTCTATATTAACCCGATGCTCTTTCCGCAACTAAAAAGCAATCCTTTTATCCAGACGGAACGAGTGCTTCCCATTGAATTTCCTTATCCGTACAAGTTTACAATGCTGACTACACTGACTCTCCCCGAAGGATACGAAGTGGAAGAAACGCCCCAGCCACAAGTCATCCGGACACAAGGAGACGGCTTGCAGTGCAAATATATGATTCAGAGACAGAGAAATACAATCTCACTTAATTATATTTTCTACTTGAAAGAACCTATATTCCTCACCGAACAATACAAACAACTGCAGGAACCATGGACCAAAGTGATCGAGAAAAACAACGCACTCATCGTGCTCAAGAAACTATAGAATCATCACAACTTAAAAACTCCAAAATCATGATGAAAACACTGTTAACCTTCGTTTTCTTACTACTGGGGTGGCAAAGCTCTGCCCAGCAAACAGACACAAACACCATCACCCCCAGCCTAAAATACGGCAAACCATCGGAGGAAGAGCTGAACATGACTGCGTATGCCCCGGACACAGCCGCCACAGCCGTAGTGCTCTATTCAAAGAATACCGCCCGCTACGACCTGATTAACAACGAATTCCGGCTTGTGTACACATACGAAACAAAAATCAAGATACTCAAATCCGAAGGTACGTCTTATGCCGACATCAACATTCCATTTTACTCCAACGCGAACAGTGGAATCATGAAGGAGAATGTCGGTCAGATTGACGCCTCGGCCTACAATATGGAAAATGGGAAAATAGTGCGTACCAAAATGAAACGTGACCTGATTTTCAATGAGCGACTCAACAAAACTTATGAACAGGTCAAATTTTCGATACCTGCCGTCCGCGAAGGAACCGTATTCGAATACAAATATCAGATCAATTCCGACTTTTATTACAGCATCAACCATTGGGAAGCTCAAAGAGATATCCCCGTACTCCTGGCACAATACGACATCACGATTCCGGAATATTTCGAATTCAACCTCGACATGAGAGGATCACATACCTTAAATCCGAAAGATCAGTCGGAAAGCATATCTTTCCACCTGCAATATCAGAATGGGCAGATCGAAAAAATCGATTGTACGGGACGCCATCTAAGTTTCACCGGCAAACAATTACCCGCTCTCCGCCCGGACAGCTACGTATGGTGTGCAGACGATTACAGGAGCGGCGTCAACTTCGAACTGCGGGGGATCAGCTTCCCCGGAGCACTCTACAAATCATTTACGCACACCTGGACGGAAATTGACAAAATGCTGATGGAGGACGAAGATTTCGGTTCGCCACTCAAAATGCGCAACCCGTACCGGGACGAAATGGCGACACTGGCTCTCGACAAGCTCTCCGACCGACAGGACAAGATTGCGGCCATCTACACGTTCCTCAAAAGCAAAATTTCGTGGAACGGGCAATACGCCCTCTACGGCAGCGAAGTGAAAAAGGCTGTCAAAAACGGCACAGGAAGCAATGCGGATATCAACTTTGCGTTAATGAGTATGTTGCGTGACGCTCAAATTCCCTGTTATCCGGTAGTCATGAGTCGTAAAAACCTGGGAATCCTTCCCCTTAGCCATCCTTCTATCCAGAAGCTCAATACCTTTATTGTCGGCATAGCCGACACCGACAGCACTTTTGTGTTCCTCGACGGTTCCGTGACCAACGGATTCATGAATATCCTGCCACCGGTATTGATGGTAAACCGCGCACGCCTCATCAATGGCATAGGCCAAGACAACTGGATAGACTTGAGCAAGCTCGGGAAAAACCAGATACGTTCATCCGTCAAAGCTCAAATTCATCCTGACGGAAAGATCACCGGCAACCGCCAATCGGGCTACGTCGGACAATACGCCTCCGGTTTCCGCAGCCGTTACCATGCAGCCAAAGACAGCACGGAGTTTATCAACAAACTGGAAACGGAAGAAAACATCAAGATAACCAAGTTCACTACGGAAGGAGTGAACATCTTCTCACCCAAAGTGACGGAAAGTTTCGAGTTTGAGAAACAGGCAACCGTAAACGATCATCTGATTTACGTCAACCCATTGATTTTCATGCATGTCAGCAAGTGTCCGTTTATCCAGGTAGAACGACGACTGCCACTGGAAATGCCTTACACCGAACAGCTCATGCTGGTGGTCAACCTGACACTTCCCGAAGGATATGCCGTAGACGAACTGCCACAGTCGATGAATCTGCAAACGGAAGACAGGCAAGGATTCTGCCGATACAACATCCAGCAAAAAAATAACACAATCACCGTCACTTACTCATTCGCTTTCAACAAACTACTTCATCTCATCGACGAATACAAAGGAGTGAAAGCGTTCTGGGAAATGATTGCCGAGAAAAACAACGAGATTTTAGTACTCAAGAAAATATAAACTTTACCTATTTATAAAATGATTCGTTCCAGCCACCCCATCCTGAAACAAAGGATATGCCGGGCATTCGGTCTGTCCTGTGCCATTCTTTACCTAAGTCTGCACATACAGCCGGCATGTGCACAGGATATTCTCAAGGATGCCAATTCCATCATCGTGGAAGCACGCACAGAGGTTCTCTGCAAATCCATGACTCAATCCATAGAAAAAGAAAGCCTGACAATCAGCGTCCTCAACCGTAAAGGATTGGAGGCAGCCCGTTTCTTCTGCGGATGTGACATGTTCCGTTCTTTGCAGAAATTCTCCGGAGAAATCCTTAATGCCACCGGACAAAGTGTACGTAAGATAAAGAAATCCGAACTACAGAAAAGTGAATACAGCTCTTCGCTTACCACGGACGATTATTTTTATTATTACGAATGTAATTATCCTTCTTTCCCTTTCACAGTGAAATACGAATGGGAAATGAAATGCAACAACGGACTGATCGGTTATCTCCCTTTTGTCCCGCAGGCAGAATTTAACCAGGGAGTGGAGAAAGCGACTTACCGGATCGAGCTGCCCGCAGGACAAGGATGCAGATACCGCGAACTGAACACGCAGGGAAAAGGAATCGAAGTGAAGGAGTCCACCGGAGCCGACGGGCAGCAAGTGATCGAAGCCACCGCTTCCAAGCTCTCTCCCATCATCAAAGAACCTTTCGGTCCGGATTTCGCCAAGCTATTTCCACGTGTCTACTTTGCTCCCTCCGCTTTCAAGTACGACAAGTCGGAAGGCGATATGAGCAGCTGGCAAAAGTACGGAGAATGGCAATACCAACTGCTCGACGGACGCGACCTGCTCACCGAACCTTTCCGCGCCAAGCTGCACGAACTGACAGCCAGCTGCACTACCGACCGGGACAAGGTGAAAGCAATCTACGATTATCTGGCCAAAACCACCCGTTACGTGAGCATCCAACTAGGCATCGGAGGTTTACAGCCCATTGCCGCCGCCGATGTTTGTCGCACGGGATTCGGCGACTGTAAAGGATTGTCCAATTACACCCGCGCCATGCTGAAAGAGTTGGGAATTGCTTCCACTTATACAGTCATCAGCACCACCAACGAGCGTTTGCTACCAGACTTCTCCAGTGCCAACCAGATGAATCACGTCATCCTGCAAGTTCCGCTTCCCCAAGATACGCTCTGGCTGGAATGTACAAATCCATCGCTTCCCTTCGGCTATGTCCACCAAGACATTGCGGGACACGATGCCTTACTCATCGAACCGACCGGCGGCCAGATGTATCGCCTGCCCACCTATCCCGACTCGCTGCACACACAGCACATCGTTGCCAACATCACCCTCTCCCCCACAGCCGAGGCACGGATAGAGGTGAACGAAATCTCCCGGATTTTCCAATATGAGAATGAAGCAGGCATCGTCTATCTGGAGCCCAACAAACAAAAAGACCGCATCCGTTCAAGCATCAACTTATCCCAAGCCGATATTCAGAACCTGCAAATCAGCGAGTGCAAGGAGGCCAATCCGTCTATCACCTTCGACTACACTGCCACCAGCAATCAATACGGGCATAAAACGGGCAACCGTCTGTTTATCCCCACCAATGTGTTCCGAAAAGAATTCAGTGTTCCTCCTGTGACGAAGCGCACCTATCCCATTTACATCAACTACGGATACACAGATGCCGACAGCATCCGCATCCAACTGCCGGAAGGATATGTAATCGAAGGACTTCCGAAACCGCTTGACGTGAAAAGCAAGTTCGGCAGTTTCCATTCCGGTATTCAGGTGAAAGATAAGGAAATCTACATCACTCACCGATTGTTTATGTGCAAAGGGGTTTACAGTCCGGATGAATATGCGGCATTCATTGATTTCCGCAAGCAAGTGGCAGGACAATATGGAGGAAAAATCATTTTAAAAAAAGAATAAGGAGGGAAACGCTTTACGGAAAATAAAGTATCTTTGCGACTCAACATTTTTTGTGACTTAACCATTCAAAAAAAGGAACATTGAAGAACAAACGATACAATAATATAGAAGAATGGGCAAATACCCTTAGTCACGGAGCAGGTATCCTGCTTGGAATCGTGGCCGGATATTTCCTATTGGAAAAGGCTTCCGAGAATATGGAACCGCAGTGGGCAGTTGCTTGTGTATCCGTCTATCTGGCGGGGATGCTTTCCTCTTATATCAGTTCTACGTGGTATCACGGCAGCCGTCCGGGAAAACTGAAAGAGTTGCTCCGCAAATTCGATCATGGAGCTATCTACCTGCACATCGCGGGCACCTACACTCCTTTCACGCTACTTGTCCTGCGGCATGCCGGAGGATGGGGATGGGGAATCTTCGCTTTCGTCTGGCTGTCGGCTATTGCCGGTTTCATTCTTAGCTTCAAAAAGCTGAAAGAACACAGCAACCTCGAAACGGCCTGTTATGTGGGTATGGGTGCGTGCATATTAGTGGCCATGAAACCTTTGCTGGATCATCTGGGAGAACTGGGAGCCACTACTGCTTTCTGGTGGCTGATCGGCGGTGGAGTCTCATACATCGTGGGAGCTGTCTTTTATTCATTGCGCAAACCGTATATGCATGCCACTTTCCATTTGTTTTGCCTGGGAGGCAGCATCGGACATATCATTGCAATCTGGCTGATTCTGTAAGGAATGGTAGGGACAAAAAAAAGGCTATCTATCCCAGACAGCCAATCTTTGTTAACCTTAAATCTAATACTATGAAAAACACAGTACAAAGATACGGACTTTTCGGTCATCTCCAAATTTTCAGGCCAAAGCAGCCCAACTTATAACACGGTTTAATAAAAAGCAGAGGTTCGTTAACGTTTAACGCAACAAAGTTAAAAATTAACGAATCGTTTATTAACTATTTAAACAATCAGATCACCTGAATTTGAAACGAACAAACAAACAGATTCACAAATTCGTTATATAGAAAAGAGGAACTTAAAACGAAAACGATTTAGAACGCAAATTTATGGATTGGAAAAATCACCTGATAAAACACCTGCAATGGTCGGACTCCATCATCAACCGGGAGGCAAAAGAACACGTAGCCCGTGAAATTGCCGCCACGGCAAAAGACGGAGATGTGATAGGAGCCGGCTCCGGCTCTACAGTCTACCTGACTCTGTTCGAACTCTCACGACGAATTCGTGAAGAGCACTTGCATATCGAAGTGATTCCCGCCTCACAAGAAATCTCGATGACCTGCATACAGCTAGGCATCCCCCAAACTACCCTCTGGAACCAACGGCCCGACTGGACATTCGACGGAGCAGACGAAGTAGATCCGCAACAGAACTTGATTAAGGGACGTGGCGGAGCGATGTTCAAAGAGAAACTACTGATTAGAAGCAGCCGCAAAACGTTCATCATCATCGACCCCAGCAAGCGTGTAAATCAGTTGGGAAGCAAATTTCCCATCCCTGTAGAGGTCTTTCCGGACTCACTGACTTATGTAGAGCATGAGTTGCAGCGACTGGGTGCCTCGGAGATTGTTCTTCGTCCCGCTCGTGGCAAAGACGGACCTATCTTTACAGAAAACGGCAACTTTATCCTCGACACCCGTTTCAACGACATCGATTCTTCGCTCGAAGAACGACTGAAGGCAATCACTGGTGTTATAGAGAGCGGACTTTTCATAGGTTATGACATCAAAGTGATCGTGGCGGAATAAAATAACACAAGCTGAAAATCCCATTTTGTAGAGACGTAAATTTGATTTGTTCTAATGCAAATTAAATAGTATGGCTTTACCTTTATTTTAGTTAGTAGAACTAGGTTATCTGACACCCGGGTGTCAGACAACTTATACTTGCAGTCTTTTGCATTCTTCTTTACTATCACTCATAATTTCAATCACTATTAGATTGTAACATTTAACTCATACCTCCAAAACACGAATATTAAAAACGCCTAGATAAAGAAAAACACCGGGAAATTTATTAAAAATTTGGGTAGAATATTAATCCCTTCTCAAAAATCAATGAGAAGCAAAGACTACTAAATTGATAAGAATTGATAAAGGAAGTTTCAATAAAAGAAACCGGAAGAATAGGTTAATTTTTAAAATCCGAAACAAAAACATTGAAAAACAACAAGATAGGAGAAAAAAAGCAGAAGGAAAGGAGGAAAGAAAAATCAATAAGTCTTAGCAGAACTTGGTACATTCGTGATTGTAAACTTACCGTCAATATCAGTGATAGTACCAAGGGTAGTGCCATTCACCAATATTGAAGCACCT
The DNA here is from genome assembly GCF_025147085.1 of Bacteroides sp. D2. Classification (NCBI taxonomy): domain Bacteria; kingdom Pseudomonadati; phylum Bacteroidota; class Bacteroidia; order Bacteroidales; family Bacteroidaceae; genus Bacteroides; species Bacteroides sp. D2. The sequence continues at coordinate 6,773,120 of NZ_CP102261.1, forward strand.
ACGACAGGTTGCCCATCTTCTTCAGAGGTAACCAAACCGGTAACTCTGGATGTTTGCGCTGTCACTAGACCTATACCTATAAAAAGGAAGGTCATTAAGAACATCAATTTTCTTTTCATAAATTCTCTCTTAAATTTAACCTATAAACAGATTTTTTGTCTCTAACAGGTTGCAAAGATAACACTAATTATGACAAACCGAAAAAAGTGTTACGTATTTAACTAAAAAGTATCGTTTTGAAAGCAAGAAGTATTCAAAAACTGATAGGTTAAAATAACACCTTTCCAATTTAGCATATTTTAAAAGATAATTTCTATCATAAAGATAGCACCAAAATCAGGCTTTTCAAGGAAAAGTGAACATTATTGCCTCCAAAACGGTATCTTTTTATCATTTTGCACCTTCAAAAGGGTTAAAGAACTATTAACAATGATAAAGGCAGAAACTTCTACATACCAAGTTCTGCTAAAACTTTGCGCGTTTCTTATGTAGGAATGATTTCGCAGGACGTTTCCATCAAACCGGGAGTGATAAAAGTTGTTTTGAAAAGCGACGCGAAAGCACTGGATGAGGTTGTGGTGACAGCCATGGGTATCTCACGCGAGAAAAAAGCACTGGGTTACGCCGTTCAGGACGTAAAATCGGATCAACTGACGCAAGCTGCCAACTCTAATCTGGCGGGAGCGTTGCAAGGTAAGGTGTCCGGTTTGGACGTGAAGCCTTCAAGTGGTATGCCGGGAGCTTCTTCACAGATCACTATCCGTGGTGCACGTTCTTTCTCGGGTGACAACACTCCGCTTTACGTTATTGACGGAATGCCGGTGACCAGTACGCCGGATGTTAGCACAGACATTCAGAACAATGGTAGTGTGAGCGGAGCGGACTTCGCCAACCGTGCGGTAGATATCGACCCTAATGATATTGAAAGTATCAACATTTTGAAAGGACAGGCTGCTTCTGCACTTTATGGTATCCGTGCTTCCAATGGTGTGATTATCATCACAACCAAGAGTGGTAAAGGACTGGAAAAAGGCAAACCGCAGGTTAGCTTCTCTTCTAATGTCAGCTTCGATGTAGTCGGTCGTCTGCCGGAGTTCCAGAAAACATACGCACAAGGTTCGGGTGGGGTATTCAGTGCCACTTCGGGAACTTCTTGGGGACCTAAGATTTCGGAACTTCCCAACGATGCAACGTATGGAGGTAACACGGATAACGAATACACGCAGAAGTTCGGTAAGCAACAGGGAAAATATTATGTTCCCCAGCGTGCAGCAGCCGGTCTTGACCCGTGGGCTACTCCACAGGCATATGACAATGCAAAAGACTTCTTCGACACAGGAATCACCTGGAGCAATTCATTGAATGTAGCGCAGATGCTCGACAAAAGCTCCTACTCTATCTCATTGGGAAATACACATCAGGACGGTATTATCTCAAGCACTGGTATGGACAGATATAATGTAAAGGTTAGTGCTGACACGAAACTGACTAACAACTGGAGTTCCGGATTTACAGCTAACTATATCACTACTTCTATCGACAAGGCAGTGACTTCCGGTAACGGTCTGTTGAGAACGGTTTACGCAGCTCCTCCCAGCTATGATCTGGCCGGTATTCCAAGTCACGTAGACGGTAACCCGTACACACAGAATTCTTTCCGTGGTAGCTTTGACAACGCTTACTGGGCGATGGAAAACAACAAATTTACGGAAGATACCAACCGCTTCTTCGGAAATGTGTATGCAAGCTATCAGACTGATTTCGGCACAACGAACCACAAGTTGAACGCGAAATACATGGTTGGTGTGGATGCTTACACCACTCACTATGTAGACAGCTACGGATATGGTAGCAACACCGGTGGCGGTCGCGGACAGATCGAGAACTACGGCTGGACAAATGCTACATACAACTCATTGCTGACCATCAACTACGACTGGCATATCAATGAAGACTGGGGACTGAACGCGGTAGTGGGTAACGAAATTATCCAAAGCAACAGAAAGAAGTATTATGAATATGGTACGAACTACAACTTCCCGGGATGGAACCACATCAACAACGCCACTACTCAACAGACAGAGGAAGAGACATGGAAAAACCGTACGGTGGGATTCTTCGGTAACGTATCGGCTTCTTACAGAAATATGCTTTATCTGACCCTCACCGGACGTCAGGACTATGTATCCAATATGCCACGTAACAACCGCTCTTTCTTCTATCCTTCTATTTCGGCTGGTTTTATCCTGACGGAATTAGATGCATTGAAAAACAATATAGTTAATCACGCCAAATTGAGAGTATCGTATGCGGAAGTAGGACAAGCAGGTGATTTCCTTGAAAACTACTACTCTACTCCTACGTATGGAGGTGGATTCTATACGTTAACTCCAATCATGTACCCGATGAAAGGTACTACCGCCTATACTCCGTACTACACGATTTTCGACCCGAAACTGAAACCGCAGAATACACGTTCGTATGAAGTGGGCGCTGACGTGAACTTCCTCGATAACTTAATCACATTCAGTTATACGTACTCACGCCAGAACGTTAAAGACCAGATTTTTGAAGTGCCTTTGGCTTCTTCTACCGGTGCTAGCAAACTGCTCACCAACGGTGGTAAGATTCATACCAACACGCATGAATTCACTCTTGGCTTCAATCCAATCCGGACGAAGAATATCAACTGGGATTTTGCATTCAACTGGACGAAGATCGACAACTACGTAGATGAACTGGCACCGGGTGTGGAGAATATCTCTCTGGGAGGATACGTTACTCCGCAGGTACGCGCTTCAGCAGGTGAGAAATTCCCTGTCATCTACGGTGTAGGCTTCAAGAGAGATGCGAATGGTAATCGTCTGGTAGACGAAAACGGTTTACCTATCGCTGGTGAAGCACAGGTTATCGGTAAGGTTTCTCCGGACTTCCTGATGGGCTTCAACACCACATTACGCTTATGGAAGTGTACAATCAGCGCAGTGCTCGATTGGAAACAGGGTGGTCAGATGTATAGTAGGACAACCGGACTGGCAGACTACTATGGTGTCAGCAAGAGAACGGAAAACCGTGATGGTACTATCATCTTTGACGGCTACAAAACTGATGGAACTAAAAACGATATCGCCATCACAGGTGCAAACGCACAACAGGTATATTACAGCCGTTTGAACGACATCGACGAATCTTCTGTATATGACAACTCTTTCATCAAACTGCGTGAAGTGGCTGTCAACTACAAAATTCTTCAAAAACGTTCGATTGAACTTTCTGTAAACGCATTTGCCAGAAACATTCTGATCTGGGCACAATTGCCTGACCTCGATCCGGAAGCCAGTCAGGGTAACAACAACATGGCAGGAGCATTTGAAGATTATTCAATGCCGCAAACAGCTAGTTTCGGCTTTGGTTTCAACATTAAATTTTAATCTGCAAGACAATGAAAAAATATAAATCAATAGGAAAATTGCTGGCAGTTTCTTTCTTGACTGCTACCATTGCTTCTGCTTGTACGGAAGACGCAATGGATAAAATCAATGAAAACCCTAACAATCCGTTGGATGCGCCCGCTAAGTTCTTAATTACGGACTTAGGCGTAAGTACTGCATTCAGCACTGTAGGAGGGGATTTCTCGCTCTATTCTTCTGTTTACATAGAACATGAAACGGGTATATCCAACCAGCTTTACCGCGCGGAAGTACGCAGCGGAGAGCCCACAACGGCTACTACCTACAACAATGCATGGATCAACGTGTACTCAAATATCAAGAATGCTAAAATCGTTATCAAGAAATGCGAAGAAGATCCTTCGGAAAAAGGAAACGTAGTGACGGAAGCGATTGCTAAAATCCTGCTCGCCTACAATGGAGCTGTGGCAGCCGATGTGTTTGGAAACACACCGTATAGCCAGACAGGTATCCTCAATCCGGACGGTACACCGATGTATATGCAACCTAAAATGGATACACAGGAAAGTATCTATCAGGAAGTAATGCAGAACCTGGATGATGCCATCACTCTACTGAATAACGGTACTGCCAAAGATACAGGCTTATCCGGTGCAGTCGGTTCTAAAGACTTGATCTATGGTTCAAACACCAGTACACAGGCAAGTATGTGGCTTAAAACGGCCTATGCGTTAAAAGCACGTTATACAATGCGTCTGCTCAATAAAAGTGCCAACAAGACTACAGATCTTCAGAATATTCTTACTTATGTGAGCAAATCATTTGCCAACGCAAGTGAAGAATGTAAGTTGGCCGTTTACGATGCTGATTCGCAATTGAATCCGCTTTGGTCCTTCAGCTACAGCCGCAACAGTTTAGCAGCTAGTGCAAGTCTGATTGAAAAGTTCGTTGAGCGCAATGACCCCAGAGCACCGCAAGCGTTCCTGGAACCTGATCCTACCGGATATATCACTTATGGATACGGAGCTACGCAAGCTACGGACATCGCAGGCATCAAAGCGGCTCCTAACGGAACTCCGCAAGAGTTGCAGAATAATTATGGTATGTCGATGATATCATGGGCTATGTCGGCTCCTACTCTTTTAATCAGCTATCACGAAGTGAAATTCCTTGAAGCAGAAGCATTGTGCCGTTTGGGAGGCAGACTGGGCGAAGCTAAGACTGCTTTGAAAGATGCAGTCACTGCCGGATTCGAGAATCTGGGAAATTCAATTATAGATGCTGCAGACACTTGGATATATGATGGTGACAGCGATTTGGGTGCAGATGTGGCAGAAGCCTATTTCACGGATGAAGTGGAACGGTTATTCGATGCCAACCCTCTGCAAGAGACAATGATACAGAAGTATCTTGCTTTCTTCGGCGCATCCGGCGAATCACTGGAAGCCTATAATGACTACCGCCGTCTGAAAGGTGCAGGAGAAAACTTCATTGTACTGAAAAACCCGCAGAACAGCAGTAAATTCCCATTGCGCTTCGGTTATGGAGCAGACGATGTATTGGCAAATCCTGAAGTGAAAGCTGCTTTCGGTGATGGACAGTACGTATATAGCGAGGCCGTATGGTGGGCTGGCGGAAACAAATAATGAACTTAAAATCTCTCAAAGGAGAGACTTTACATAGAGTCGTTTCTGTACTCTAACAAATTAACAGAGACGAACAAAAATAGGCCAACCGTGAGGTTCGCCTATTTTATTTTATCCAAATGCATTAGATGAAGTTAGAGTAATACCATTTTTCTACCCAATCATACTTCTTTTCCATGCTTTTACGTTTTTAACGCTTAAGCACTTTTTTAATAGACTAAAAAAATCTCGTAAGAATCAATCTTACCACTGCAAATCGGGTAAATATTTACTCAACGTAGTGCGGAGAATACCCAAGGTGATAGGTTTCACTAATACTTCAGTTGCTCCTGCATTCATTGCATTTTCCTTATCCGAGCTAAAAGCATAAGCCGTCTGCATGATAATAGGAATTTCTGTGTTAGATTCACGAATTATCTTCGTTGCTTCCAATCCGTTCATCACCGGCATCTTAATATCCATTAGCATTGCTTTGGCTCTTTGCTGGTGTTGCTGAAACAACTCCACCATTTCCTGGCCATTTTTAGCCCACTCGATATCACACTTTTTGCCTATGATAGCCTTGATTAATTTAAAGTTGCTGTCATCGTCTTCAGCTACCAAAATTAAAGGTCTGAATTCATTCATTTGTTCGCTTTCCATATCGCTTATATATTGTTTTTTTTATCTGTTTTTTTAGAGCTATCTTCCTTTTCAGCCCGCAAGGTATAAAAAATATTCATATATTTCGCTATCTTTGCGCCTCAATTTAAAAGAATAGTATGATTTCTGTTGACGGACTAGCCGTAGAGTTTGGCGGCACTGCTTTATTTAGTGATATTTCTTTCGTAATTAATGAAAAAGACCGCATCGCTCTGATGGGCAAAAACGGGGCTGGAAAAAGTACGCTGCTGAAGATTTTGGCAGGCGCACGGCAACCGACACGTGGAAAAGTTTCCGCACCCAAAGATTGCGTAGTAGCATACCTGCCTCAACATCTGATGACGGAAGACGGAAGAACAGTGTTTGGCGAAACGGCACAGGCTTTTTCACATCTTCATGAGATGGAAGCGCAGATCGAAAAGTTGAACAAGGAGCTTGAAACACGGACGGACTACGAGAGCGACAGTTACATGGCGCTGATCGAGGAAGTGTCCAGCTTGAGCGAGAAGTTTTATTCAATCGATGCTACTAATTATGAAGAGGATGTGGAAAAGGCATTGCTTGGATTAGGATTCACCCGAGGAGATTTCCAACGCCAGACGAGTGATTTCAGCGGTGGATGGCGAATGCGTATCGAACTCGCCAAATTGCTGTTGCAGAAACCGGATGTGCTCTTGCTCGATGAGCCGACGAATCATCTGGATATCGAATCTATTCAATGGCTGGAGGATTTTCTTATTAATAATGGGAAAGCGGTCATTGTAATTAGTCACGACCGTAAATTCGTGGATAATATTACAACACGCACCATCGAAGTAACGATGGGACGTATCTATGATTACAAGGTAAATTACTCGCAATATTTGCAGCTGCGCAAGGACCGCCGCGAACAGCAACAGAAGGCTTATGACGAGCAGCAGAAGTTTATTGCTGAAACGAAGGAGTTTATCGAACGGTTCAAGGGGACTTATTCAAAGACGTTGCAGGTGCAGAGCCGTGTCAAAATGCTGGAGAAGCTGGAATTACTCGAAGTGGACGAGGAGGATACTTCTGCATTGCGACTGAAATTCCCGCCTTCACCCCGTTCGGGCAGTTACCCGGTCATCATGGAGGGTGTTGGAAAGACATACGGAGACAAAGTGGTATTCCGCAATGCTAATCTGACGATTGAGCGTGGTGATAAGGTAGCTTTCGTTGGTAAGAACGGTGAGGGTAAGTCTACGCTCGTGAAGTGTATCATGAAGGAGATTGAGCATGACGGTACATTGACTCTCGGACATAATGTGCAAATTGGATATTTCGCTCAAAATCAGGCTTCGCTGATGGATGAAAACCTGACGGTTTTCCAAACGATTGACGATGTAGCCAAAGGGGATATCCGGAACAAGATTCGTGATTTGCTGGGGGCGTTTATGTTTGGCGGTCCCGAGGAATCGATGAAAAAGGTCAAAGTGCTTTCGGGTGGAGAGCGTACCCGTCTGGCTATGATTAAATTATTGCTGGAACCTGTCAACCTCCTGATTTTAGATGAGCCGACGAATCATCTGGACATGAAAACGAAAGATATTCTGAAACAGGCATTGCTGGATTTTGATGGTACGCTGATCGTCGTTTCACACGACCGTGACTTCCTCGACGGGCTGGTTACCAAGGTGTATGAGTTCGGTAATCAAAAGGTGACGGAACATCTTTGCGGTATCTATGAGTTCCTCGAAAAGAAGAAAATGGATTCGTTGCAAGAACTGGAAAAGAAATAATAAATAATAAAAAGAGGGTATCGGCTACAGGCGAAATAAAAGTATTTGTATATTTGCACTTTGAAGCTCTGAAAAGCGGATAACCTCTAAAAGAAAGGATGAAAGGGAAGAAACGAATTATAGTAACTCTGCTGTTTTTTATCAACATTATTATGTTGGTGGCAGCGGTTATTCCCCATCATCATCACCCCAACGGAATGATTTGCATGAAGCAGGACTTGCCTGTAGAACAGCAATGTCCCACGCATCATCATCACCCGGGAAACGACTCATGTTGCAGCAGCGAATGTATGACTCGTTTCTACTCTCCCACTCCATCCATACATACGGATAGCGGACCGGATTACGTATTCATCGCTACCTTATTCACGGATGTAATCATCGAACATTTATTACGACCGCAAGAGAAACGGATTAAAAACTATTGCGTTTACCGAGACTCTCTGCATGGTACGGACACTCATCGTACCACTTCTCTTCGTGCCCCTCCCTACTCTGTTTTTGCGTAAAAGCGTAAATGCAAATCAGTTGCATCTACGCTACCTTATCTTTGTAGCGTAAAAAGAAAACAGTAAAATTTAGTAGGAAAATATCATTATGAAAAAACTTATTTTCGTGGGAATCCTGGGCTTATTCGTGCTGGGATCCTGTAATAATAGTACCGTCACACACACACACGATGAACACGATCATGCCGCGGAAGGACATAATCACGAGGCAGAAGGACCCGATCATTCCCATGAAAGCGAATGTAGCGGAGAACACAATCATGAAGCAGCCGATGAACACAACGAAGCTGCCGAAGCCCACAGTGATGAAATCATTCTTCCGAAAGCGAAAGCTGAAGCAGCCGGTGTAAAGGTGAGCGTTATTGAACCTGCACCTTTCCAGCAAGTGATTAAAACCAGCGGACAGGTGCTGGCTGCTCAAGGGGATGAATCGGTTGCCGTAGCTACAGTAGCCGGCGTGGTATCTTTCCGTGGAAAAGTAACGGAAGGAATGAGCGTCGGCAGCGGCACTCCGCTAGTCACTATTTCTTCAAAGAATATCGCCGATGGTGATCCGGTGCAACGTGCCCGCATTGCCTACGAGGTATCCAAGAAGGAATACGAACGTATGAAGGAGCTTGTTAAAAACAAGATCGTATCCGACAAGGATTTTGCACAAGCGGAGCAAAGTTACGAAAACGCCCGTCTTAGTTACGAAGCTCTTTCCAAGAATCATTCGGCTATCGGCCAAAGCATTACGGCTCCTATTGCCGGATATGTGAAAAGTATTCTCGTGAAAGAAGGTGACTATGTGACAATCGGACAACCGCTGGTAAGCGTGACGCAGAACCGTCGTCTTTTCCTCCGTGCCGAAGTGTCGGAAAAGTATTACCCGTATCTCCGCACCATCAGTTCCGCCAATTTCCAGACTCCTTATAATAATCAGGTGTACGAGTTGAAAGCATTGAACGGTAAACTTCTCTCTTTCGGAAAAGCTGCCGGAGACAATTCTTTTTATGTGCCTGTCACTTTTGAGTTCGACAACAAAGGGGAAGTGATTCCCGGCTCATTTGTGGAGGTATTCCTGCTTTCTTCAGCAATGGAAAACGTGATTTCTCTTCCGCGCACCGCGCTGACAGAGGAACAAGGCATATTCTTCATATATCTGCAACTGGACGAAGAGGGTTATAAAAAACAGGAAGTAACGATAGGAGCCGACAACGGCAAAAGCGTTCAAATCCTGACTGGTGTAAAGGCTGGCGACCGTGTAGTGACCGAGGGTGCTTATCAGGTTCGACTGGCAAGCGCAAGCAATGCAATCCCGGCACACAGCCACGAACACTAAAGAGACTAGGCGTCGCAACCGTTTTTTTGTGCGGCGCATCTATCAAGTTATTTATAACTCTCAATTAATGAAATATCATGCTTAATAAAATTATACATTACTCCCTACACAACCGGTTGGTTGTAGTTTGCGCGGCCATCCTCCTGCTTATTGCGGGAACGTACACCGCCATGCATACGGAAGTAGACGTATTCCCCGACCTAAATGCACCTACGGTAGTAATCATGACCGAGGCGAACGGTATGGCTGCGGAAGAAGTTGAACAGCTCGTTACTTTTCCTGTTGAAACTGCCGTAAACGGAGCTACGGGTGTGCGTCGTGTCCGCTCTTCCTCTACTAACGGATTTTCCGTTGTTTGGGTAGAATTTGATTGGGGAACGGATATTTATCTCGCTCGTCAGATTGTTAGTGAGAAATTAGCGGTGGTCAGCGAATCGCTGCCGGTCAATGTCGGCAAACCGACTCTTGGACCACAGTCTTCTATCTTAGGCGAAATGCTCATCGTCGGTCTGACTGCCGACTCCACTTCCATGCTCGATCTTCGCACGATTGCGGACTGGACCATCCGTCCACGCCTGCTGTCTACCGGAGGAGTGGCACAAGTGGCTGTGCTCGGAGGAGATATCAAAGAATATCAGATTCAGCTAGATCCCGAACGGATGCGTCATTACGGCATCTCGATGGGAGAAGTGATGGCTGTAACACAGGATATGAACCTAAATGCCAATGGAGGTGTGCTCTATGAATTCGGAAATGAATATATTGTACGTGGTGTACTCTCCACTTCGAAAACAGAGCAACTTGGCAAAGCGGTAGTAAAGACAGTGAATAACTTCCCTGTCACGCTGGAAGATATTGCAAACGTAACCATCGGCCCGAAGGCTCCGAAACTGGGTACTGCTTCAGAACGCGGCAAATCTGCCGTCCTGATGACTGTTACCAAGCAACCGGCTACCAGCACACTGGAACTGACGGACAAACTGGAAGCATCTCTGAAAGACCTCCAGAAAAATCTGCCGCCGGACGTAAAAGTTTCAACGGACATATTCCGTCAAAGCCGCTTCATCGAAAGCTCCATCGGCAATGTGAAGAAATCACTCTTTGAAGGAGGTATTTTCGTTGTCATCGTGCTTTTCCTGTTCCTGGCAAATGTACGTACTACGCTGATCTCATTGGTGACACTGCCTCTTTCCCTGCTCGTTTCGATCCTGACTTTACACTACATGGGGCTGACAATCAACACCATGAGTCTTGGAGGTATGGCGATAGCTATCGGCTCATTGGTAGACGACGCCATTGTCGATGTGGAAAACGTATATAAACGACTGCGGGAGAACCGCCTGAAAGTGGAAGCAGAAAGACTAAGTACGCTCGAAGTGGTATTCAATGCGTCGAAAGAGGTGCGCATGCCTATCCTTAATTCAACGTTGATTATCGTAGTCAGCTTTGTTCCGTTATTTTTCTTGAGCGGCATGGAAGGCAGAATGTTGGTTCCACTAGGTGTTGCTTTTATCGTGGCCCTGTTTGCGTCTACGATAGTTGCCCTGACACTGACTCCGGTGCTCTGCTCTTATCTATTAGGAAGCAATAAGACGAACAAGAAACTGAAAGAAGCTCCTGTTGCCCGCTGGATGAAAGGGATTTATGAAAAAGCACTGACTTGGGTACTGGCACATAAACGTGTGACTCTCGGAAGTACAATCGGACTTTTTGTAGTTGCCCTCGGAGTGTTTTTCACACTTGGACGCAGCTTCCTTCCTTCGTTCAATGAAGGATCGTTCACTATCAATATCAGTTCTCTGCCAGGTATTTCGCTGGAAGAAAGCAACAAAATGGGACATCGTGCCGAAGAGTTATTGATGACAATTCCCGAAATACAAACGGTAGCCCGGAAAACGGGACGTGCCGAATTGGATGAACATGCGTTAGGAGTCAATGTTTCTGAAATAGAAGCTCCGTTCGAATTGAAAGATCGCTCGCGTAGTGAACTGGTAGCTGATGTACGTGAAAAATTAGGTACGATCACCGGAGCAAACATAGAAATCGGACAACCGATCAGCCACCGTATCGACGCAATGCTGTCGGGTACGAAAGCGAATATCGCTATCAAGTTATTCGGTGACGATCTAAATAAGATGTTTTCACTCGGCAATCAAATCAAAGGAGCGATCAGTGACATTCCCGGTGTTGCCGACCTGAACGTGGAACAACAGATTGAACGTCCGCAGCTGAAAATACAGCCTAAACGGGAAATGCTGGCTAAGTTCGGTATTACCCTGCCGGAATTTTCGGAATATGTGAATGTAGCTTTGGCTGGAAAAGTGATCTCACAAGTGTATGAACAGGGCAAGAGTTTTGACCTGATCGTAAAAGTGAAGGATGATGCCCGAGATGAAATAGAGAAAATCCGTAACCTGATGGTAGACACGAACGACGGCCGCAAAGTTCCTTTGAGCTATGTAGCGGAAGTGGTATCGGCCATGGGTCCGAATACGATCAACCGCGAGAATGTGAAACGTAAAATTGTCATTTCCGCCAATGTGGCCGATCGTGATTTGCGCAGTGTTGTGAATGATATTCAGAAACGTATCGACACATCGGTACAATTACCCGAAGGTTATCATATCGAGTATGGTGGACAGTTTGAAAGCGAGCAGGCTGCCAGCCGGACATTAGCGTTGACTTCATTTATCAGTATCGTGGTTATCTTCCTGTTGCTGTACAATGAGTTCCGCAGTGTGAAAGAATCCGGGGTTATTTTGCTGAATCTTCCGCTGGCATTGATCGGTGGTGTCTTTGCCTTGGTGATTACAACAGGGGAAGTCAGCATTCCGGCTATCATCGGTTTCATTTCCTTATTCGGTATTGCGACCCGTAACGGTATGTTGCTCATCAGCCACTACAATCATTTGCAAAAGGAAGAAGGTTTGAATGTATATGATAGTGTGATTCAAGGTTCTCTCGACCGTCTGAATCCGATTTTAATGACGGCATTATCTTCTGCACTGGCACTGATTCCATTGGCACTTGCCGGTGATTTGCCCGGTAACGAAATCCAGAGTCCGATGGCAAAAGTGATTCTAGGAGGATTATTAACGTCTACTTTTTTGAACGGTTTTATCGTTCCGATTGTTTATCTGATGATGCATCGGAAAGAGGCCCAGAAAAGCCTGTAGAGAGGGATATTTTTCCTCGGTGAGAAAACCATCGTTCCCCAGTGAGGAAACAAGTGTTTCTCGGTGAGGAACGGGTCGTTCCCCGGTGTCAAACAAATAGATGCCTTATCATAAAGTATCTATCAACAATAGCTTGTAATAAATAAAGAAATTAGAAATGAAACAAATCATGACCATAAGCGCTGCACTTCTTTTCTTAACCATAGGTGAAGTGCAAGCCCAAAACGGAATTGAACAGGTATTGAAGAATATCGAAACGAACAATAAGGAGTTGCAGGCAAACGAGCAACTGATTACCTCGCAGAAGCTGGAAGCCAAAATGGATAATAACTTGCCTGATCCTACTCTCTCTTACGCGCATCTATGGGGAGCAAAAGATAAAAGCGAAACAATCGGTGAGCTGGTTGTTTCACAAAGCTTTGATTTCCCTAGTTTATACGCCACACGTAACAAGTTAAACCGTCTGAAAGCCGGAACTCTTGACAGTCAGTCGGATGTTTTTCGTCAGGAGAATCTGTTACAGGCAAAAGAACTTTGCCTGGACATTATCATGCTTCGTCAGCAAAAGCATATTTTGGAGGAACGTCTCCGCAATGCGGAAGAACTTGCTAAAATGTACGCCAAACGTCTCCAAACAGGGGATGCAAATGCTCTCGAGACCAATAAAATCAACTTGGAACTGTTGAATGTCAAAACGGAAGCGTCTCTGAACGAAACGGCACTTCGCAATAAGCAGCAGGAACTGAATACGCTGAATGGTAATATTCCGGTGGTTTTCGAAGAAAATCAATATCCGGCTATACCGTTCCCAAGCGATTACCAAATGTTGAAATCGGAAGTCATGGCTACAGACCGTACCTTAATGGCACTAGGCAACGAGAGCCTCGTTGCCCGTAAACAGATTGCTGTCAATAAATCCCAGTGGCTGCCGAAGCTGGAACTCGGCTACCGTCGGAATACAGAGACGGGTGTGCCTTTCAACGGTGTAGTGGTGGGCTTTTCCTTCCCGCTTTTCGAAAATCGGAATAAGGTGAAAATTGCTAAAGCGCAGGCACTCAACATCGACTTGCAAAAGGATAATGCTACACTGCAAGTGGAATCTGAATTGGCACAACTTTACCGGGAAGCGAAAACGCTGCATGCTTCAATGGAAGAATATAGCAAGACTTTCCAGTCTCAACAAGATTTGGCATTGCTGAAACAAGCTTTGACAGGTGGACAAATTAGTATGATCGAGTACTTCGTTGAAGTATCGGTGATCTATCAAAGTCATCAAAATTATCTGCAATTGGAAAATCAGTACCAAAAGGCAATGGCACGGATTTACAAAAGCAAGCTATAAATAGTACATAAAACCCTTTAGGTATGGGTTACGCTGAACATACTAATTTCTATTTTTAAGTTATATAAGTATGTTTATATAATAAATTAGGCACGGATTACACAGAATTCACGGTCTTTAGTATTGTCATAACTATAAAGCAACAGTGTTAATCCGTGTAATTCGTGCCTAAATATACCTCCTCTCTTTTTCTTCAAATTCCGACTGGATATTTCAAAACAATACATTACATTTGCAACGAACATAAAATCTGAATTATGAGACCTAAACATTTCTATTTATTCATGTTATGCTGCATCCTTACGCTACTAAGTGGCTGTAAAGATGATGACGACAATCCACTGCGTTTTTACAACAGTGAATACGAAGTACCTATGGGTGGCAGACGTTACCTCGGCCTGGAAAGCGGAAATGGTGACTACTCACTTGCAGTGAAAGACACACGCATCGCAAGTGCCGGAACTGAAACTGGCTGGAGCGGAGTACCTGCCGGACGTATGATTTATGTAACCGGTATCCTCACCGGAACGACTTATCTGACAGTAACGGACAATACCACACAAGAAACCTGTACTTTACCAATCAAAGTGGTCGATAATTACGAAAATATAAAGTTGCTCCGCAGCTACTTGTCTAACTTACCCAACGGAGATGCGAATCTTCTACCCGGTATTTCCGACATTTTTCTGATTAACAACCACGCACGGGATGCTTATTTTTTCAAACAGGGAGAACAGACCGCCTTTTCATCCGGACTTGAATTAATAACCCAAGGAAGTTACAAACTGGAAAAAGAAGAAGGAGACGATGAGAAAGTGACACTAACCCTCACTTTTTCGGAAGATATGGCAACACCTGTTTCCAATCATAAATTCATTATATGGGGAAACTCATACTTATTTCACCGGTTGGATAAAAGCCTAAATCTGAACTGGAACACTCCGCCCATTGGAGAAACGCGGACATCACCTGCACCTCCTCCTTCCTACACGCTGGAAGAAATAGCTGAAGGCACAGAAATCGGAAAAGGCAGACAGCTTAGCTTTAGTCTTTCCCAACAGGAAATGCCTGCGGGAATACTGCCTTAATCAGTAACGTCTTCTGACAAGATGCGTATATTTTCTGGTAAGTATCCACTACGGATGCGCCATTCTTGCGGATAAAGATTATTGGCACGATTACCGATATTCTTCACAAATCCGAGAGGGATATGCCGATAAGTGAGCAAAACATACCCACGAGGGGCTGTTGCCGGTAAGGTAATGGCCTCTTTTCGTAAATAAGTGATAGCCTGTTCATAACTTATTTCTTCCATAGCGAATGCTTCCCGACACAAAAGGGAGGTACACATTGCCAATGCATGGTTAGGGATCAAATCCTTTCCTTTCACCTCGCCTATCTCAATCCCTGCCGACACGATTTTCAGGCTTTGCTTCATCATCGTCAATTCATTAGTGTAGTACTGCGAAAAAGCCCGGATATTTGTTCCTTCCGCCAATAAAAGATACTTGTCCGAATTTTCATCATTCAACCAGCTTTTAGCCATATTCAGATGTTCTTTCGATACAGGAGAAGATGCTGCTGTTCCTTTCTTATCCTTCTTCTTGAAAACTTTCTCTTTCGCGAAAGAAGATACCGGGATCTCTTCTTCCGTCTCCGGCTTACGAAAAGCCACCAGAAAAAAGCCTTCACCTTTCGTCTTATGAGGGAAAAAATGATAAACGGGAATAGAAGATTTAGAATGATCCCCTTTATCTGACAAAAGATCTCCTGTTATATTCCAATTCTCCTGCACCTGCACAGTTAATGGTTCGCCCCCATACTCTTGTTGAATCCAACGTGCATTCTCTTCATCCTCTTTTGTATTAAATGTACACGTACTATATATAAGAATACCTCCGGGCTTCAACGCATCCCAGATATCTGCAATAATCCGTCGCTGGCGCTGCCAACAGATTTCCACATTCTCGGGGCTCCACTCTTCCACAGCTACCGGGTCTTTACGGAACATACCTTCACCGGAACAGGGAACATCTGTAAGAATCACATCAAAGAAAGAGAGTAAAGCCGAAAAATCTGCCGGATCATTATTGGTCACTACCACATCCGGATGTCCCCACTTCGTCAGGTTTTCAGCAAGAATCTGCGAACGATTCCGGATTACCTCATTGGCTACCAACAGGCTCCCTTCGGGAAGTACACTACGGGCATGAGTCGATTTTCCACCGGGAGCCGCACAAAGATCCAACATCTTCACCGGTCCCGTGATATATTGCCGGAGTACCTGCTCCACAAACATGGAAGAAGCTTCCTGAACATAATAACAGCCTGCATGGAATAAGGGATCGAACGTGAAAGTGAGACGCTCCTCCAAATAGAATCCTTCGGAAGACCAAGGTACTTTATCCGATAAAGAATGATTGATTTTCAATTGATTCAACCGGATGCTAACCGGTGGTTCCTGTTGGAGGGCAACAGCCAGTTTGTCGTATTCTTCATCGCCCAATAGAGCGCGGGTGTAGTCTATAAAAGAAGCAGGTAATTCCATCTTTCGTTTATTAATTTCCGCAAATATCAAAAATATTTCGTCTCTTTGCAACTTTCTATGATATTAACTACGTCTAACAGATAAAGAAATAAATTAAAAAACTATTGATATGAAAAATTTTCTATTAGCATTGATGGTTGTACTGACCACTTGCACACTGGCTGTTGCCCAGACCACCGTTGTTCGTGATTCCATCGGGAAAGTAAAAGTAACTGTGACCAAAGACAATAAAGCAAATACGAACAATACTGCTGTCACAGTGATTGGTGTAGACACAGCAGATGCTGATTCTGCAGACGTAAATGCAAACTCAAGTAATGTTAGCACCACTCATGGCAAAGCCAGCTTCACATTCGATTCGGATGACAGCGATTTCCCCTTCCACAATGTTAGTGCCGGCGGAGGTATTCTGGTAGCAATCATTGCAATCATTGCTGTATTCGGATTTCCGGTATTCATTCTATTTGTAATCTTCTTCTTCCGTTATAAAAACCGGAAAGCACGTTATCGCCTTGCCGAACAGGCACTTGCTGCCGGCCAACCGCTTCCGGCAGAGTTTATCCGTGAAAACAAAACAGTCGATTCGCGTTCACAAGGCATCAAGAACACCTTTACTGGTATCGGTCTTTTTATCTTCCTCTGGGCAATCACCGGTGAATTTGGAATTGGAGCTATCGGCTTACTCGTTACATTCATGGGCATCGGACAATGGATTATCGGTAGTAAACAACAGACTCAAGACGCAAATGCTACCAGGATATATACAGGCAATAAGGATGAAAAAAAGAACCCGAATAACGTTAAAACCGATAGTTTTGAAATCATCCCTTCCGAATCCGAAGAGAAAGACAATGGAGTAAACGAAGAAAAGAACGACGAGAATAAATGAGCCAACTCAATGATATATCGTTAGTCGCACAGGTCGTGGTGTTCAAAAACACCAGGGCCTTCGACCAGTTGGTGAAGGAGTATCAGGCGCCCATCCGGCGATTCTTCCTGAACCTGACTTGCGGCGACAGCGAATTGAGTGACGACCTTGCGCAAGATACATTTATCAAAGCGTATACGAACATTGCCTCTTTCCAGAACTTGTCAAGTTTCTCTACGTGGCTATATCGTATTGCTTATAATGTTTTTTATGATTATATTCGCAGCCGGAAAGAGACAGCCGACTTGGATACAAGAGAAATAGACGCCATCAACAGCACCGAACAGGAGAATATCGGGCAAAAAATGGATGTCTACCAGTCACTCAAAATGCTTAAAGAAGTGGAAAGGACCTGCATCACGTTGTTCTACATGGAGGACATTAGTATCGACAAAATTGCAGGGATTGTAGGAGTACCGTCAGGGACAGTGAAAAGCCATCTGTCACGCGGGAAAGAAAAATTAGCAACGTATTTAAAACAAAACGGTTATGACAGAAATAGACAATGATAAGCTCTTGCGCGATTTCTTCGCAGAAAACAAGCAGGAAATAGCAGATAACGGATTCAGTCGCCGTGTCATGCACCACTTACCCGATCGTAGTAATCGCCTGGCTCGTATCTGGAGCGCTTTCGTGATGACTGTGGCGGCCGCACTTTTTGTATGGTTAGGCGGATTGGAAGCAGCTTGGGGAACCATAAGAGAAGTATTTATCGGTATGATTAATCATGGCACTTCCAGCCTTGATCCGAAGTCAATTATTATCGCAGCTGTTGTACTATTATTCATGGCTACACGAAAGGTTGCTTCGATGGCATAATTAGCTCCTGGAAAGAAGTTATTTCGTTAAAGAATGATAAATTTGCCCTTGTTAGCAAAGGAGCCCAAACTTAGATATCGTATCTTTGTTCTTCTGTAAACTAAAAGAGTGAGAAGAGTTTTGAAATTACGTATATTTATTTTATTTCTGTTCCTGCCTATATTGAGTGTTCAGGCAGGTATCATCGACAGTCTGATGATACATCCCAGGGACTCAATCGGATTAACCAGCGATTCCCTTGTGCTACGCTATTTACAAGAATCGGGAATCCCTATATCTGATAATAATAAGGTAAAACTGCTAAAAAGCGGACGGGAGAAGTTTATCGATTTGTTTGAAGCCATCCGGGAAGCTAAACACCACGTCCATCTGGAATATTTCAACTTCCGAAATGACTCCATCGCCAATGCTTTATTTGCCCTGCTGGCCGAAAAAGTGAAAGAAGGGGTCAAAGTACGAGCTATGTTCGATGCATTCGGAAACTGGTCGAACAACAAACCACTTAAAAAGAAACATCTCAAGAAAATACGTGAACAAGGAATCGAGATTGTCAAGTTCGATCCGTTCACTTTCCCTTATATCAATCACGCCGCCCATCGCGATCACCGGAAAATAGCTGTCATCGATGGAAAAGTGGCTTATACCGGTGGTATGAATATCGCCGACTACTACATTAACGGACTACCCAAAATCGGAACCTGGCGTGATATGCACACACGCATTGAAGGGGATGCCGTCAATGATCTGCAGGAGATATTCCTAACGATCTGGAACAAGGAAACCAAGCAGAATGTAGGTGGAGCCGCTTATTTCCCCCAACATGAGGAACAAACGGACAGTACGAATATTGTGGTAGCAATCGTAGACCGTACCCCGAAAAAGAATAGCCGTATGTTAAGCCACGCTTATGCCATGAGCATCTATTCGGCCCAAAAGGATGTTCATATCGTCAATCCTTATTTTGTACCGACTTCTTCTATCAAAAAGGCGTTGAACCGGACAATCGACCGAGGCGTAAATGTTACAATCATGGTTTCTTCTGCCTCCGATATCCCGTTTACTCCGGATGCCGCACTTTATAAGTTGCACAAACTGATGAAAAGAGGAGCTACTGTCTATATGTATAACGGTGGATTTCATCACTCTAAAATAATGATGGTGGATGATTTGTTCTGTACAGTTGGCACTGCCAACCTGAACAGCCGCAGCTTGCGCTATGATTACGAAACAAATGCCTTTATCTTTGATACCAAAATAACGGGTGAATTAAATACAATGTTCCGGAACGATATCGAGCATTGCACTCAACTAACGCCTGAATTCTGGAAAAAGCGCTCCCCGTGGAAGAAGTTCGTCGGTTGGTTTGCTAATTTATTCACTCCATTTTTGTAATTTTGTGCGGAGAATCATTTTCACCACAACTTATTCATTATGAAACAATACCTGGATTTACTCAATCGTGTACTAACCGAAGGTACAGAAAAAAGTGACCGTACCGGAACCGGAACCATCAGCGTTTTCGGTCATCAAATGCGTTTTAATCTTGATGACGGTTTCCCGTGCCTGACAACCAAGAAACTACATCTGAAATCAATCATATACGAATTGCTTTGGTTTCTGCAAGGTGATACTAATGTGAAATATCTTCAGGAACATGGAGTGCGTATCTGGAACGAATGGGCGGATGAGAACGGCGACTTAGGACATGTTTATGGTTATCAATGGCGTTCATGGCCTGACTATAACGGTGGATTTATCGACCAGATCAGTGAAGTGGTGGAAACAATCAAACATAATCCGGATTCACGCCGTATCATTGTAAGCGCCTGGAACGTAGCAGATTTGAATAATATGAATTTGCCTCCCTGCCATGCTTTCTTTCAGTTTTATGTAGCAGACGGACGGTTGAGCCTGCAACTGTATCAACGCAGTGCTGATATTTTTCTGGGTGTTCCTTTTAATATTGCATCATACGCATTATTGCTGCAAATGATGGCACAAGTGACGGGACTGAAAGCCGGAGATTTTGTTCATACCTTCGGTGATGCACATATCTACCTGAACCACTTGGAACAAGTGAAGCTCCAATTATCACGTGAACCTCGTCCATTGCCACAAATGAAGATCAATCCGGATGTGAAAAGTATCTTCGACTTCAAATTTGAGGACTTTGAATTAGTGAACTATGACCCGCATCCGCATATTGCGGGAGCAGTAGCCGTGTAACTTTATGAGTAAAATATCTATCATTGCTGCCGTAGACCGCCGTATGGCTATCGGCTTCGAGAACAAACTTCTTTTCTGGTTACCCAATGATTTGAAACGTTTCAAAGCATTAACTACCGGAAACACCATACTGATGGGACGCAAAACTTTCGAGTCACTACCGAAAGGCGCATTACCCAATCGCAGAAACATCGTTTTATCTTCCAACCCGGCTACAGAATGTCCCGGTGCGGAAGTTTTCCCTTCACTCGAAGCAGCTTTGCAAAGTTGTAAAGAGGAGGAACACATTTATATTATAGGAGGAGCAAGTATTTATCAGCAGGCCCTTTCTTTCGCTGACGAACTTTGCCTGACAGAAATAGATGATATGGCTCCCGAAGCCGACGCCTATTTTCCGGAAGTATCGCCAGAGATGTGGCAAGAAAAAAGCAGAGAAGCTCATCCTGCGGATGAGAAACATCTCTGCTCCTATGCTTTTGTTGATTACGTGAGAAAATAACGATTAATCTTCATCTTCTATGTCGACCATGATTGGCATCTGCCGCTTAATGGCTTCATGGAAGGAGATTAATGTCTCGGTACGCGCCAAACCCAATGGTTGCAACTTATCGTGAATAATACTCAATAAGTGATGGTTATTCTTTGCGTAAATTTTGATAAACATATCGTATTTTCCGGTAGTGAAATGACATTCCACCACTTCGGGGATAGCTTCTAAAGCTTTTGTTACCGAATCAAAGGATTCGGGATCTTTCAGATATATACCAATATAAGCGCAAGTCTCATATCCGATTTTCTCGGGGTCGATGACATATTCCGAACCTTTTAATATACCTAAATTAGTAAGCTTCTGAATACGCTGATGGATTGCAGCGCCGGAAACATTACATGCTCGTGCTACTTCCAAAAAAGGAATACGCGCATTCCCTGCAATCAGTTTCAGAATTTGCTCATCTAAAGCATCTAATTGATGATGTCCCATTTTTGAATCAAATTGTTTTTATCAATGAATCTTTTATGCAAAGTTAGCGATTTTTCGACAACAAATACTATAATCTATTACTTTTATTTGCAGAAAGCGGATAAGTCAACAATAGTTCGTACCTTTGCGAAAAACATAAATATACCATTAATATGAAACATATTTGCTGTATTATTCTGTGTTTCTGTACTTCTATAGGAAGTTATGCACAGAATTTTGCTGATTATTTTCAGAACAAAACATTGCGAGTGGATTATATCTTTACCGGGGATGCTACACAACAGGCTATTTATCTGGATGAGCTATCACAACTTCCTACCTGGGCAGGACGTCAACATCATCTTTCGGAACTTCCATTGGAAGGCAACGGACAAATTATAGTGAAAGACCTTGCCAGCAAACAGTGTATCTACAAAACGTCATTCTCTTCTTTGTTTCAAGAGTGGCTGTCCACAGACGAAGCTAAAGAAACAGCCAAAGGATTTGAGAATACTTTCCTTCTTCCTTATCCTAAACAGCCTGTGGAGGTAGAAGTCACTTTATATTCTCCGCGAAAGAAAATAATGGCTACCTACAAACATATCGTGCGTCCGGATGATATATTGGTTCATAAACGGGGAGGATCACATGTCACTCCGCATCGGTATATACTTCAAAGTGGTAATGAAAAAGACTGCATAGATGTTGCCATCCTTGCAGAAGGATACACAGAAAAAGAAATGGATATTTTCTACCAGGATGCCCAACGTACCTGCGAAAGTTTGTTTTCGTATGAGCCGTTCCGCTCCATGAAGGGTAAATTTAATATTGTTGCCGTAGCCAGTCCTTCTACGGACAGTGGTGTCAGTGTTCCCCGCGAAAATCAGTGGAAACAAACGGCGGTTCACTCCCATTTCGATACTTTTTACTCGGACCGTTATCTGACTACCAGCCGGGTAAAGTCTATCCATAATGCATTGGCAGGCATCCCCTACGAACATATCATTATCCTGGCTAACACGGATGTATATGGTGGTGGTGGAATATACAATTCGTATACGCTGACCACGGCCCATCACCCGATGTTCAAGCCGGTAGTCGTGCACGAATTCGGACACAGTTTCGGTGGACTGGCTGACGAATATTTCTATGATGATGATGTGATGACAGATACTTATCCGCTGGATGTCGAACCATGGGAACAGAATATTTCAACACGTGTGAACTTCGCTTCCAAATGGAAAGATATGCTTCCGTCAGGTACCCCGATCCCGACCCCTATTGCTGAAAAAAAGAAATATCCCGTAGGAGTATATGAAGGAGGTGGCTACTCTGCCAAAGGCATTTATCGTCCGGCTTATGACTGTCGCATGAAAACAAACGAATATCCGGAGTTTTGTCCGGTTTGTCAACGTGCCATCCGTCGAATGATTGAATTTTATGTTCCTTAATGGAATACAATTATATTATTGTCAAACTTAAAACCCAAACCTCATGATTAGACTTCAACCAATTAGTACGTCGGATCTGCAACATTACAAATTCATGGAAGAGCTTCTAATTGATTCGTTTCCACCGGAAGAGTACCGTCAGTTGGAACAACTGCGCGAGTACACTGATCGCACGGGCAACTTTCATAATAACATCATCTTTGATGATGACCTGCCAGTCGGCTTCATTACCTATTGGGATTTTGACAGTTTCTACTATGTAGAACACTTTGCAACCAATCCCGCCCTGCGAAATGGAGGCTATGGAAAACGCACGCTGGAATACTTGTGCAATTATTTGAAACGCCCGATCGTATTGGAAGTAGAACGTCCGGTAGAAGAAATGGCAAAACGACGTATCAGCTTTTATCAACGTCAAGGCTTTACGCTGTGGGAAAAAGACTATAGCCAACCTCCTTACAAGCCCGGAGATGATTTTCTGCCCATGTATTTAATGGTACACGGAGAATTGGATTGTGAAAAGGATTTTGAAACAATCAAGAATAAAATTCATACGGAAGTATACGGAGTAAAAAATAACTAAAAAAAGAATCCCGATAGTTGTTGAACTATCGGGATTTTTTATATCTCACTACACAGTGCTGTTATTAAGTCCAGCCATTACTGTATCTGAAACGATAACGAATATCAAAGACTTTTCCACTCATCTGATAATATCTCTCCAACTCTTCTTTCTTAGGATCTCCTAAAATCTCCCCTAAATTTGCAGTTTTTAAGGAGAGAACAAAGAATTTCCCGTTGGCCAATCCGACTCCCAGTTGGTTACCTTGTGAGGTTTCCGCATTCAAAGCTGTTACATCTTCATCAAATGTTTTCAACAGTATCAGAGCATCTTTATCTATCGTTGTCCGATCGACATAATAAAGATCATGTCCTTTACCTACCAATAAATAGGTTCTATTATTAATATAAGGTGCTGTATAAATAACAGCTCCCTCCAATTGGCTGCCAAAGTTTATTGGCTTGTTCACTGATGGGATAGCTGTTACTTGATTACTTGTTGAAGCCTTATTCACAGAATATTCCTGATATAAATACTCACTTCCTCTCTTCAAAATCAAGGTCATAACATATGTACCATCCGTCAGCCCTGTAGTCTTCGGCCGGGCATAACCTAGATACACAACCTCATAATCTAACAAATCGTCCAACTTCGGTGCATCATAAAAACCATTCTTATCATAGTCTTCTTGCTTTACTGTAAATTGAAGCACTTTACCTGCAGACTGCTTGTCATAATCCATTAGAGCCAAAATACGTTGGTGCTGTCCCTTTTCACCTTCTACAAACGCCATATTCAAAGCACGCATTTCCGGTATAATCAGAAATCTATCCACTTTTACCTCTTTATTTTCGAAAGTCAATGGTGTTGACAGGAATTTGCCTGTATGAAAAGCTTTCTCCGATAACTTTTTACGCGTGTATGCTTTTCCATTCTGATCTACTACGACAGTCAACCACTTTAATTCCGCAATCTGTTTTACTGTCAGATTACTTGTAAAACTAGGTTCCAGAAAAGCATCCGGCAGAACAAGGTCTTTAGTAAAAGCAGCACCTTCCAAATCCACACACTTATCAGCTTTCGGATTCACAATCCAGACAGAAGAAGGATTGCTGCCTGAACCTCCCGAGCGGAAGTGTTCCAGCAACCCCACTGTTTCTTTAGGCAGAGTTTCTCTATTTTGTTCTTGATAAACTTTTAGATGCTCCTCATAAATCTGCGCGTCAGTACCCGTTGCAGTCATAAAGTTCAGATAAGAGGCTTGTTCATCTTTCGATAACACCAACCAACCATATAAGTTGTATTTCTGTGTAAAGTCCATCGCTGTACGACCGATGTATGTAAGACCGGTCCTCGGGTTAGTTACACGCAACTGACATTCCACCTGGCTTGCTATTTTCTCTACGGTAAACTCCAATACCCGTTTGTCAGAGATAAACTCACCATTCAATGTCCAGTTATATTCTAATTCTGATTCTGCAATTTCGCGTGTAGCAAAAGTAAGAGTCGGTTCCAATTTGGCTACATTTCCTACAACATAGGTATATTTAGCCCCTCCTAAATCAACTGTTATCTCATTTACATCCTCATAATCATAGTTTCCTTTGTCGCTATAGCAGCTTCCCAAAACCATTATCAGAGACAATAACAGCAGAACATAAATATTCTTTCTCATATTCAAATTCATTTTACTCATTAATAAACCGGAATATCAATATCTAATCCGTTTTCTTCAATATATTCCTTGAAGTCTAATGCATATTTTCTAATCAAGGTTTCATCTACACCTGTCAGGTCGTTGACTCCCGTACATTTGATAAACTCATCAAGTTTATAAGCATCATACGCACCCAAGTAACTTTCAACAGTACTATCCCACCACAAAGGTTTGCTAGCTATATCATTAAAGTTTATTGTGATACTTCGCTGGCCAACAAAGCCCGGCTGGAAGTTCTCATTTTCCTTAATGCCAAACACTAAGGTTACTTCTTTATCCTTCAATATATCATTCGGATTCTTTAAAGTCACTGTTATCTGATCCGTAGCAGTTCCCTGATGAAAAACCGGATGAAGATTCAATTCATACATATCCGGAGTAGCAGTTGTCTTTTCCGTATCAATATATAATTCAAAAGTTTTATCCTCTGTCAACAAGTCTCCCATCAGATTCACCTCAAATTCCAATGAATGAGTGGTAAGTCCGGGATAGTAAGAAAAAGAAAAGCTCTGTGATGCGGTTTCTTTCTGTGTAAAATAGACATACGATCCCAAATCGTATCTGCCTATCTGGTCTTTCTCACATGCAGTCAGCACCAAGACCATTGCAGTCAAAAATAAATATATCTTTTTCATCTTCTATTTATCTATAAAATTAGTAAACCATCTCATTATCCGGCAATGGGAATATAAAATTGGTCTTTGAGTTAGGAAGTATATTGTATCTCTTATAAAAATAGTACAACTGACCTTCACCAAGAAATTCTTTACGGGCATCTTTCAGAACCGCTATCTTATATTCCGCCAAAGTAGAAATATAAGAGAAAATTCCGGCTGTGCATCCACGCGCCTGTGCTACCGTTTCCAGTTCTGCTGTTCCGGCTACCGGATCTGTTTCTGCTAAATATTCACCACGTATATAGTGCATTTCGCTCAAACGGATGACAGGAATAATACGTTTATCAAGATCTGTGTAAGATGCATCATCCATATATTTCTTAGAGATCACACAATACCAGTCATAGTCGCTATGAATTTCCATCATACCACCAGTCTCATTCCAGCGTCTGTCATTAGCATTTTCATCGAGAATCTCTGTATAATCGTCATAGTCAATAGAAACCATTCCACCATCTTCATCCCTATTATCCCATGCTTTGAAGAGTTCTACTTCCTTTGAATTTGAAAGAGCAAAAATTAAATCGTCCTTCATTTTAGGATTCGTATTAAAGCTGGCATTGGCAGTAAAGGTGAACATCTTTTCTCCATTATCATCTGTGTAATTTATCACTTCCGATGCTGCATCATAAGCTTTCTTCGACTCTCCTGCATAAGAGAATACGCGAGCCTGCAAAGCAGTGATAGCAATATAACTCATACGAAAACCACGACTGGCATAAAACATGTCAGTTACCAAATCACCGCCTTCAAAGCGATAAGCTTTGGTCATCAACAACTTATAACCTTCCTGGTTGTCATAGGTCTGCACTAAATCACGTGCCTCTTCCAAATCTTTTTCTATTTTAGCCAGTACTTCTTTCACTGTCAGGTAGGGCTCTGACACAGAAGGGAAAGTCGCATAATAAGGAACATATTTCTTTCCATCATCTGCTGCGACACTGGGAGCAAACAAACGAAGAACCTCAAAGTGTAACATCGCTCTTAACGCCAATGCTTCTCCGTGAATCAGATCCTGTTCGAGCGTTTTACCCTGAAAAATAGCAGGATCGGCAGCTTCGATGTTTTTAATCAACTCATTACAGTTGGCTATCGCATTGTAAGCGGTAGACCAGATGCTCTGAATAACCGGTTCCAGTGTTTTATCCGTATACTTATACTGGCAGGCCTGCCAATACTTGGAGTCCGTGCTTCCCAAATTAGATTTGGTATATTGCTGTCCCAATACGTCAGCCATTCCCCATGTCAGTTCTTCTCCCCAAAGATTCTGGCTGGACATCTGCTTGTAAATACCATTCAAAGCAATGCGGTAGCCACTTCCAGAGTTAAACAGATCTTCTCCATCAACCTGATTATTAGGACTTACATCCAACCAATCGGAACAGGAACAAAACGTCAATGACGTACATAAAACTAATATAATATTCTTAATTTTCATATACTTCCTTTTATTTAATAATTGTCACGACCCACTTAGAAACTTGCATTCACTGTAAAATTGACACTTCGAGAGTAAGGATAACTCAAGCCGCGTTCTTGTTTCACTGTGCAGAAACGGGCAAGGTCATTAGCACCTATTTCCAGACGAAGCATACTCAATCCCAATTTCTTGATTTGTTCTGCACCGAAAGTATAACCTAATGTGATTGAATTCAATGACAACAAGTTGTAGTCTTCAATGAAACGAGTCGATGATTTAGTTATCTCAATACTGTTCTTGCCATTATATAATGCTTTAAAACGAGCATTGTCTCCCGGCTCTTTCCAACGGTCGGAAAGGACACGTTTATCTACGTTAGAGTTGTAGATATCAGCATTTTCAACCTTGGATACCAATGTTGAATTATATCGTTGACCGCCATATTCGTACATGAATGTAGTGTACAAGCTGAATTTCTTCCAAGAGAAGTTAAAACCAAATGTTCCCTGAATATCCGGCTCGGTATCACCACAACTAATCATATCAGCTGAATCCCACTTAGTAGTCAATGTTCCGTCGCGCTTCTCAAAAATTTCTTTTCCTGTAGCCGGATCAATACCATGAGATTTCACAGCGGAGATAGCCGTAGTAGAAACACCTTCTTCGTATTTACGGAAAGGTTTCGCTGCATCAGCATCGTAGTTACCGAGTTCTGCATATTTCTGATCGACCAGATCGTTATAAGCTTTCAGACTATTAGAAATCTTCACTAATTTATTCTCATTATGGCCCAAGTTGGCAAATAATGAAAGTTGCATATCACGTCTACGAATGATATTACTGCGTACATTAAATTCATATCCACGGTTCTGCATCTCTCCGACATTGTCTTTATAGGAAGTGAAACCGGTAGAACTGGGAATAGTCACATCATTCACCAAGTCTACAGTGCGTTTGTTATAGTAAGCAAACGAAATATAGAACAAGCGTTTTAACAGACCCAACTCAAATCCAAAATCTGTCTGGTAAGTAGTTTCCCAACCCAGATTCACATTACCCATCGCTATCATATTGGCACCCATTCCGGTTTCATACCATTCATCACCATTAATCTCATAAACAGTTTTTGCCGCAAAAGGCTCAAAGTTTACTTTACCGGAAGAACCATAAGTTCCACGAATTTTAAATTCATCAATGAAGCTCAACTTCTTTATAAACTCATAGTTATGCAAAGCAAGTCCCAGACCAAACGACCAGAACAAGGCTGTTTTATTATCTGAACCAAATTCAGAAGAGCCATCGCTACGAACCGAAGCATCAAGCAAATAAATGTTCTGATAGCTATAGTTTAAAGTAGCCAACGCACCGAACAGCCGTGATTTGGTATCGCTCCAATCCGGTTTTTCGTAGATCTTTTGTGCATAGTTAGGAGAATCGAAGTCGCCGGAGGGGAAACCCATATAACGTGCCGAAGTACTTGTGCCACTCGAAGAGGTGGCATTAATACCTACCGACAGATTGATATTGTGTTCCTTAATAGTCCGGTTATACGCAAGAAAAGCATTCATATCCCAAGACAAGGAATTACCACTACTGGTAGTCAATTCACCGGATATTTTATTCGTACTGCTCAATGCATCTGTATTCTTTGCAGACAACGGATCTAGGAAACGACGAGATTCTGAATAACTTTTAGTTAATGCAAACTGTCCTTTAATTTGCCAGTGATCATTAATATACCAGTTGGCAGACAAGTTATCAATGAATTCATCCGCATTAGAACGATCATAACTTTTCAATGTAGCCTCATACAAAGGATTGGCCAGATTGTCCATACCCAAATTGTGCCATTCGGTTGTTTTTGTCACATAATCACCATCATCATCACGGAAAGTATCATACGGCAGTTTAGTTGTATAATCCGAGAAACTTCCATAAGGTGATTCTTTAGAACGTGTTGACGAATAAGAAACATAGTTACGCACCTGCAAACGACCGATACGGTAATCTAAAGCCAAACCTCCACCTGTACGGTCACGGTAAGAGCCTCTCATCACACCATCAGATTTGTTATAACTCAAATCCACAGAGAAACGCAGGTTTTCCGTACCTCCGGTCAAAGACAAACTATGCTTATGATTGAATACAGAATGAACCGGTTGTGAAATCCAGTCCGTATCGACACCTCGTTTCACATTTTGCAATTTACCGTAGTATTCTCTGTCGAGCGTATATTGCTCACCGGCATCCTTACCAATATAGAAACCGGCTAACCGTTCTGTTTCCAGTTTTTCAGAAGCATTCATCAGATTATAATCAGATAAGTCCGGCATTTGCAAAGTTCCGGTCATGCTATAATCGATCTGCAACTTACCCGGTTTGGGAGGAACGGTAGTGATAACGACGATACCGTTTGCTGCACGTGAACCATACATGGCTGTTGCAGCCGCATCTTTTAAAATAGTGATATTCTCGATACGGTTAGGGTCAAGGTCATACAATTTAGTAGCTGAAACTTCAAAACCATCCATGATGAACAACGGGAGGTTCGGATTATTCTGCAAGTTGGATTTAGAAACAGTTTCCGAATCCAACTCTTTGATGCCTATACCTGAACGACCACGGATATAAAGTTCCGGAATAGCATTCGGGTCTGATCCCCACTGGCTATTTTCCTGAATACGGAAAGATGGATCGAATGCCTGCAAAGCAGAGAATACATTCGTCTTAGAAACTTTCAACAAATCTTCTTTCTTGATCTGTACACTGTTACCTGTAAAACTCTTCTTATTAATGTTAGAGTAACCGGTAATTACCACCTCATCAGTCATCACAGCATCTTCCTTCAGCTTAATAACACGCGCCTTATCTTTAGACGCATCGTCTCCCAAACTGATTTCCTCTGTCACCATTCCTATATAGGAAACAATAATCACCGGATGCTTACGAACGGGATAAAAAAGTTTAAACTCTCCGTTAACATCCGTAGTAGTACCAAAATCGGTACCCTTCAAGCGAATAGTCACTCCAATCAGTTGGAGTCCTTCCTGATCGACCACTTTTCCAAAAACCGCGCGGTACCCTGATGGTACTTCACTGTTTTCAACCTTTGTTTTTTGTACTTGCTGCTTGTTATCTTTCTGTTGAGCTACCACCGTAACCACCGACAAAAGATATAACAAGGAAAAAAGAAATACTTTTTTCATAATTCGTGTTGTATATTCTATTTATGCAAAATAATATATGTGATTTATTTAAATTTTAGGAGTATCTTTCCAGGAACGCGTCATCAAGAACAACAGATATTTATAGTGGGCACGCGTCTGTTCATCCCCAGTCATTTGTTGTTTCTTGACTAACTCCGCCAATTTCTGATAAGTGCCATACCATAAATGATTCTGATTATCCGTTGCTATATTATACATGACAGCACGAGAGCCGTAACCCTGCTCCTCTATTGCGCTTTCAGCATCTCCATCTTCCTCTTCGTCCAAAGCTCCTACTTTGTCTGTGTTGTCATCCGACAAATAGTATTGTCCGAACCATCTCTTCTGACCATTTATATCTACACTGTTGCGCACATTCGATAAGAATTCAGCCTGCATAATACGTTCAGGTTCCGTCAACGAACGTCCCTCCATTGTCGGACGCCATACTAATTCATATAAATCGTCGATATATTCTTTCGGGCTATAAGAAGACGGATCACGATAGTACGTCAACGAAACACGCTTAGTCTGATATAAGTCTGTAATCACATTCTTTTCCTTTACTACATAATTCTTCAGAATCTTACGGGCCTGTGAACCGGAGAATGAAAGTTTCTTGATGACGTCTTCATCATCAATCCATTCCAAATCCTTCAGTTGAGTAAACAGAAAATCTAAAGAAGCTCTTTGCAAATCCTTGGGTACTGCGGTAAGAGTTGCGTTAGCGTCACCAACAAAGTGCTCATTCAAATAGAATGAACCGATATTGCGATATACATTAAACAAGTATCCTCTCAATTGCTGTACGATAAACGGAAATACCATATTACGATAATCATAGTTCTTATCTTCCGCATCCATCCATTCATGCATATGAGCTACAATGTAACGCAAATTATTAATACCGTATGTACTGGCTTTAATCGCATCGTTTCCTAAATCAAAAGAAAGAGCCGATGGGTCGAATGTAGTCAGCAAATACTGTTTGGTTCCAAAACGATACATCGGATCACCGCTTTTCTCACTAATCCACTGGCGTACCACCTTATTCTCTTCCTGTGCAGTTTGTGCTTCTAAAATAGGTTTGTAGGCTACTTTAATAGCATAGTAGTCATACACTCCCAATTTAGGAGAAAGCATCACTCCTTTATCACCCGGTTGAGCCACATAGTTGAAACCTACTTCATCCATCACAGAGGCAGTTATTCCATATTTCTGCGTATAAGAAGCCGACCGTAAAGAATCTGTCGGTATAGCAAAAGAACCTGCCATATTCTCTATCAATCCTAAAGCAAAACCCACTTCCCGGCGAACGGCACAACGAAGCGTTTCACTCATCAAATCATCCGGCAAACGAAGATGACGTGCATCCGGATCCACTTGAGAAGTCTGTACAAAACGCTGAATATTATTCCACTTCAGCAAATCATGATAAAGGTATAGGGAAGCATTCATGATTTCCCCCGTACGAGGATCAGCAAACGATGCATCTTTCATAGTCGTTACCACTCCGGTAGGAACATAACGAATCGTACTGTACTTTAAATTGTCAGGATCAAAATCCGGATCATCTTTCGGGAAATCCTTCACCTGAATAGCATCTTTGAAACCGATAGCCTCAAAAGCCTTATTCCAGTCATTTACTCCTGCTTTTACAGCTGCTCTCCAACTTACCGGGAAGTTAGGATCCATATAAAAAACAATCGGCTTTTTCGGTTCTGTCAGTTCACCACGTTTGTACTTATCAACGTCCGAAACCTCCAGATTCCAACGCTTCATCCGGTGTTCCATTCTGGAGCCATCAACCTCCGTACCCATATTTTCCATTTCCACAGTACCTATTCCAATTCGGGGGTCGGCTAAGCGCGGACGCATCTGCGGTTTTTCAGGCAGCAACAATAAGGTACGGTTTACTGTCATGCTGACAGGTTCATCCACACTGGCAAGTTGTCCGCCTACGCTCAGATTCATTAAGTAAGTCAATTTAGAAAGAATAGAAACATTGTCTCCAAAAGCCTTCACTCCTGTCAGGTAAGATAAATCATCCCTGAATTTTACAGCTTGTCTACCCGAACCATATTCCATGGTACGTTTACCGCTCGAAAAAGGATTCATATCTTCCGTGTGAGATACAAAATAGGAAGTCATATCTACCACCACGGCCGAAGAGTCTTTATTAAAGGCAGCAATAGTGAAAGCATCCACAATGGTTGACAATGAATTCTTCTTCAGTCCTTCCTGCATATTCTGATTTGCCGAACTGGAGAATATCATGTTCTGTCCCGTTCTGCTGACTTCCTTCATATACAGCGTACTATCTACCACTGAAAATTTGATATGACGGGGAGTATACGACATCGTTCCTGCCGGTCCATTTCCCATATCAGAGGTTTCTACTACTTTAGAACCTAAAAGAAATTCTCGTCCCATGAGTGAAACGGGGAACTCTACGAGCAGCTTTTTCTTGTCTACAAAGTGTAAAGTGAGCAGACCTTTAGAAGTTTCTACCTTCTTGTCTTTAAACAGCTTTTCGTACTTGCTGAGTTTTTTCTCTTTCTTTTCCGTTTTGTCTTTTTTCTTTTTCCAGAAAATCGTATTTGCGTCTGCAGCAGGCAACGTAAATACCGCAGCCAGACAAATTATCAAAAATCGTCTCATATCGTGTTTTCTTATTATTTTACCAATTACGTATATCTTCTATCTTCTCAAGCAACTGCCCATAGTGCATCCTTGTTTCATAAGAACCGGAATTCAAACGCGATTCCATTAACTTCTGAACACGGATCAACAGCCCATGATACAAATGCAGCTGATTATCATTAGATAAATTGGTGATATATCCCAAAGGTCCGAATCCTCCAACTGTATTTACTTCGGGCTGAGTAGACTGTAACAGCGTTTCAACCTTCTTCTTCTTTTCACGACCTGTAGTTTCCATGTGATTAGGCAACTGCAACTTTCTCAAAATAGCGGCAACCACTTCATATTGAAGTAACATTTCTGCACGGTTCAATGATTTTCCTTTCAAGGTCGATGCCCATATACCATTATAAACGTCATTCAGATATTCTTCAGGAGAATAGCTGTTCTTATCTTTGTAATAAGCTAATGACACTCGTTTGGTAGACACCAAAACACTTGCAAAATCCTTCATCATCTTTTGATAAACCGGAGTCTGCACCGGCATGTTACGAAGTATGGAAGAGTCATCCAACCAAGTCATATTGCACAACTCGTTCATTACAAAACGAGCTGCTTCACGCTGCTGTATTTTAGATACAACAGATAGAGCCTGATTACGGTCGCCCACTATATGCTCGGACAGATAGAATCCTCCTACATTTTGAAAAGCATACATCAAATATTGGTTATACTGATTAACTATCTCCGGATAAATATGAATGCGGAAACGATAATCCGAATCCTGTTGTTCCACCCATTGTTCGATGTTTCCCAAGATATATTTCAGATTACTGATTCCATATTTTCCCGCTTTAACAGCATCGTTACTCAAATCACCTCCCAATGCGCTCGGATCATATTCTGCCTCCTGATATTGAGCTTTGCCGTAACGATAAACCGGATCTCCCGACTTCATGGTTACCCATCTCATTATCTTTTCACGGATTTCTTCGGGTGTCTTTGTATCCGGAATGAGCATATATCCCATCTGGATCGCATATAAGTCATAAGCTCCCAACTTATTCTGAACGAACTGAACCTTATCATCCTGTGGTTGAGCAATATAATTGTAAGGAAGTTCATCCATCACTGAAGAAGCAATACCGTTTTGTTCGGTAAATGCAGCTGATCTCAATGATTCTACAGAAAATGCAGCTGAAGCCGAAGCGTTATCAGCCAAACCTAAACAATGACCTACTTC
Source organism: Bacteroides sp. D2 (assembly GCF_025147085.1). Lineage (NCBI taxonomy): Bacteria > Pseudomonadati > Bacteroidota > Bacteroidia > Bacteroidales > Bacteroidaceae > Bacteroides > Bacteroides sp. D2. Next base: position 6,807,327 of record NZ_CP102261.1, read on the forward strand.
ACGAGCTACATAAAGCCGGATACTCTCTAATAAAATCTCTTCCGACAACTGTAAACCACGCATACGTTTATCAGCTTGAGCTGTTTGGATAAAACGTTGATTAGCTATCGTCTTTGCTATATCATGTCCAACAAAAATAGTTCCATTAATAATTTCTCCACTGCGAGGATCCACCCAAACTTTGCTTTGAGTCTTTGAGAGATTTACAGGCACATAACGGATGCAAGAATACTTCAAATTTCCGGCATAGAATGTTGTATCATTTGCAGGAAAATCCGCAGTTTGTACAGCCTCCTTAAATCCAGCCATCTTGAACGCTTCATTCCACCAGTTGACACCTTCTTTTATTGCTTTTTTCCAAGCCTCCGGAAAATCGTTGTCGATATAGAACACCACCGGTTTCCGTGGAGCAACCAAATCTCCCCGACGATATGCTTCCTCGTCAGCTGGCAGTAGATTCCATTTATGTTGCAAATATGAAAAGGCCGTACCGTCTTTCTCTGTTGATATCTTCTGCTTTTTGGTAAATGTATACCCTAACCGGGGATCGCCCAATCGCCAGGCCATTGTCTCTTCCGGCAATAAAAGCATTGAATAAACAGCCTTCACCCGCACATTTCCTCCTCTGACTTCCTTTTTATTGGCAAGCAGAGATTGATAAAAGCTCATATCCAGATTGATCTCCAGATTATCATCAAAGACATAAAAGTTTCTGATGGAAGAAAGATTCTTTTTCAACACCGCTTTCAACTCCAATTGGCCATATTTCTCATCCTCCAAAGAGGAGCTATTCTGGTCAAACAGAGGAAGACGTTTATTGTCAGCAAGAAAGAACTTAGTCACCTCGAACACCACTGCTGTGCTATCCATATTATAAGCCGCAATCTTGAATGACTCCATGTCCGGCGTTATATTACTTTTCGCTACTGCCTTACTGATATCAGACTGATTACTATATACATCCATCCGGGAAACGGGAGTTACATTCTGCATATACACCTGATCCTCTTGTATGGCAAAACGGATATGCAACGGAGTAGTCATAGTCTGTCCGACAAGACCACTGGTATTATCACTAGTTGCCGAGATCGAAGAACCCATCAAAAAATCACGTCCTAGCAAACTTTTAGGAAATTCAAAATAAAGTTTATCATCAATCTTATGGATCGTTATAAGCCCTTTCTTCGTCACCACTCTTTTGTTCTTAAACAAACGTGGGTATTGAGTATTCCTCTTTTTAGAAGCAGTCTGAACCGTATCCGATTTTGCTTCCGTTTGCACTTTCTCCTTTTTCTTGGCAAAAACATCAGAAGTTCCGGTAGCTAACATAAAAGCCCCGGTCAATAACACTATAAATAACTTCATCACTCAACAATTTTTATTTTGCCTTTTCAAAGTCATTAATGATAGACAATAAATATTCATAGTGAGAGCGGGTTGCATAGGAACCTGAATTCTTACGCTTTTCCACTATATTCTTTATACGCGTCAATAAATCAAAATACAGATGATTCTGATTATTATTGGAAGTATTAAGCACATAATAGATATAGTCAAAGCCTGCATATTCATTTATCTTTTTCATTGCGTTAGCAGTCTGGTAATAATGTCCTGCATCTACACAACAATCTGCATCTCCCTGCTCTGTCAAATGTTTATATACTTCAAACAGCTGAAACAGAGGCAAATCCGTATTAGCCGGCAACTGTAAAGCACCTGTCTGGGCAGCTTGTTTCAAATCCGCGAACAAGACTTCATCAATCTCGTCTTTCTTTGTCAGCGGGTCAGCATTACGAATAATACCCATCAATACTTCTGTCTGCAAAATACGTTCGGATTCGGTTGGTTCCACATTTTTAATAGTCGATTCCCATAAAATGGTATAAATATCATCCAAATACTCCTGTGGAGAATATGCGGAAGAATCACGGTAAGCAGCCAATGAAACACGTTTTGTATTCAGAATTTTCTTACTCATCGATTTCAGGATGGAACGGGACATTGAACCGTCAAAAGTCAGATTCTTTACTACATCAGGATTATCTATCCAGTCAATGTTCTTTAATTCATTCAAAACAAACTGAACAGCACGCTTCTGCATATCGTGAGGAATCACTTCTGATGTATTATACGGATCGCCGACATAATGTTCATTGATAAAGAAACCACCCACATTTGCCCAGGCATTATTCAGATAACGCACATACTGCGAAACCAATGCGTCATAAAGATGATCTCGATAGGTAAAATCGGGATCCTTATCATTCAGCCATGTATTGAAATTGCCTAATATATATTTCAGGTTCTTGATGCCATAAGCACCTGCCTTCATAGCATCATTACTGATATCTTCCGATAAAGAAGTTGGGTCAAAAACACCATAACCTAACTGTTGTTTCCCATATCTATATTCCAAATCCCCTATTTTACTCTTAATAATACTTTCTAAATAAGGAACCTCTTCTTCAGTAGTTTTTGCTTCCGGAAATACTGTATATCCCCACTTAATGGCATAATAATCATAAGTACCTAATACCGGAGGAGTAAGACATACATCTTTATCTTCGGGTTGTGCAATATAATTAAAACGGGCATAGTCCATAATAGATGGAGTAGTGCCATGCTCTTTCATAAACACAGGATCACGATACGATTCTGTTGCATAAGCAAAAGAAGATCCCATATTGTGCATCAATCCCAAACAGTGACCTACCTCATGAGATATGATATAGCGTAAACTCTCGTCCAATACATCCTGAGGAAGTTTGGGAGTCCGCACTCTTGGATCAACTTGTGCCGTTTGCACAAATCGCATATCATTCACCAACTGAATAACATCATGATATACAAATACAGAAGCATTAATAATCTGACTGTTTCTGGGATCAATCCATGATGGTCCCATCGCATTCGCGATTCCGATCGGAGCATAATTAATGCAGTTATACTTAATATTAGCCGGATCAAATTCAGGATCATCTTTCGGGAAGTCTTTCACCTGCATTACATTCTTAAAGCCAATACGTTCAAAAGCTTTATTCCATACCAACACCCCTTCATGAATACCCTTTTTCCATTCTTCAGGGAAAGCATCGTCAACATAAAAAAGAATAGGTTGCGTAGGTTCAACAAGCTCTCCTCGCTTGTAAGCTTCTACATCTTTAGGATATACATTCCACTTATTAGCATAAGTATTCATTTTCACTCCGTCATAATCATCAGCAATCTCTTCCTTATTTGAAGTAAAATAACCAATGCGCGGATCAGCCATACGCGGCATCATTTCGGGAGTCTCCGGCAGCAAAACAAATGACCGGTTTACTTTTACCGTAACAGGTTCCTGATAGGCAATTGCAACAATGCCCATATAAAGTAAATCCTGCAAATAGCTTAAACTGGATGTTACCGATATGTTATCATCAAATGATTTTATCTGATCGACATAAGAGAGCTCTTTTTTGAAAGTTGCCCGGCGCACACAAGCACCAAACATTGTCTTCTTACCATAAGGGTCAAAAATAGCCATGCGCTTATTATCGCTCACCAGAAAATCCGTCATGTCGAATACTACAGCTGTACTATCTGCATTATACGCCATCACTTTGAATCCTTCCATTACAGGCTCTCCGATTCCTTTCTTCATTGCCTGTTTTATGGACTCATCCTTACTCGTAGAAAAGATCGGGCGACGTGCAAAGTTACTCACTTCGCGCATCTCCATCACACTATCGCGTAATGCGAACTTAATGTGCAGGGGCTTTTTAATTTTTTGCCCAACCAATGCATTTCCATTGTCACTAATCTCTGAAACTGTCGATCCTAGAAGCATCTCGCGATTCTGAAGGGTAAGAGGGAACTCAAATAAGATTTTTCCTTCAATCTTATGAAGAGTTATCACTCCTTTTTTCACTTCATCTTTCTTCCCTTTAAAAATTTTCTCGTAGGGAGACTCTTTCTTCGTAGTTTTCGTGTTTTTTTTCTTCTTTGCGTAAATCGGTTCTACCGTCACTAACATTGCGCACGCTAGTACCAGCAAAAGAAACGCCTTCTTTGCAACTAACTTATTCACAATCAAAATTATTTTAATTATATTATAAATAATAAAAACAGCTGCAAAATTATATATAATTCTTATTGAAAGTGAATTTTATCATACCAAATTACAATTATTTTATTCTTTTTTATCTTAAAGGCTTCTATTTAAGAACATATAAAGTGGCTATATTCCAATACAGTGCAACATTTGCATATAAAAAGAAAGGGTATCCAAACAGATTGGACACCCTTTCTTTTTATATATTAAATTAACTAATTACTTCTCACCACGTTTCGTAGCCGAATAGTTAATCTTCAAAGCATAAGATTTTCTAAGAGCATTTTTTACGTCAGTAATAATACCCATCTTTGTCTTTTGATCTACTTTCAGAGACACAGTCATTTTAGCTGCATCACCTTCATTCATACTTGCACGTTCCTGGAAAATGAAGTCTTGTACTTCACCAACTTCAGCATAGCTGTCGTTGAGCTGAATACGACTTTCAGTACCCATTTTCGCGCGATATTCTTGTGTAGGTTCCCCTACATAGATGAATGTTACCAGCGATTTCTTCTCCAGTTTTTCGAGTTCAGTACCTTGCGGAAGTGTAAACTGCACCTTTAATGTTACCTCACGCATCGTTGTTACAATCATAAAGAAGAACAACAAAGTAAAGATAAGGTCAGGCAACGAAGAAGTATTCAATGCCGGCATTTCACGTTTACCAGTCTTATTAAATTTTCCCATTACTTACTTCTTTTTATCTCCGTACTTTTTAGGTTCTGCCTCAGAAATTCTCTGCGGATAAATTTCACGAATCGCCTTTTGTTGATCGTCATTCAATTCCGCATATGTCTTTTGCCATTTTTCCTGAGCCAACTCGTCTCTCAATTCATTGTATGCAGCCACCAATTCGTTCTGCACACTGATATATGCCTGATAAGAAGATCCACGGTCATTCTGCAAAGAAATTACGTGCTTGTCATTAACCAGATATGTGCCGAAGAATTCTACATTCTTCTGTGTTTTTTCAGGCATGTGTTCTGCATTAGCAACATTAGCAATAAATTCTTTAGCTCTTTCTCTTAGCTCATCAACACCGATATAATCATTTCCGCACATCAAGGCATCATCCTTATTCAGGTATACCTGTAAGACGTTACGTTCTTTGATCTTATCTGTGTTCTGTTGGTCTTGATCTTCGGGTGGTGGAGGCAAAAGTCTTGCCAAACCACGGTCCGTATCCATTGATGTTGTAATCAAGAAGAAGATCAGCAACAAGAAAGCAATATCCGCCGTAGAACTTGAGTTAATATCAGGAACTTTTCTTTTTCCTCTTGCCATTGTAATTACTTATTTAATTGAGTATTCTCAATTGGTTATGATAATTTTTTCTTTATACCACTCACGATGATTGCAACAACTGTCACAAACAACAAGATGTAAATAGCATAAAGGAACATATCAGTTACTTTTAGCCAGAAAGGAACGTTGTCTGTACCATCATAGCCCTGGATCTGCATCGGTGTTCCATCACCCATAGCCCAAGCTACAATTAAAACAACAACTAAAAGAACCAAACCAAGTAAAGACTTGATAGCGCTTGCCGGATTATCTTTCAAAGCTGCACCAAATTGGAATACAGCAGCAATAACTGTGGCTGCAATGGCTATACCAAACAAAACGTACATCAGATAGAGTAAGGCGTCTGTTTGAGCCGGTTGCCACATCTCGGGATCTACCCCCGGAATCAAGGCATCGCCAGTGGCATCTCCCCCTAAGAAGAACACGCCCATAACGATTAGAATGATGGCAAACATCGCATACAGTACGTAATACGATATTCTATATGTTAACTTACTCATTTCAGATTATTTTTTGTATTTCAAGTTATATTTGATTACCATATCAAGCAAAGAGATAGAAGAATCTTCCATTTCACTTGTAAGAGCCTCAATTTTAGAAAGTACGTAGTTATAGAATACCTGAAGGATCAATGCTACGATCAAACCGAAGATAGTTGTAATCAAGGCAACTTTCATACCACCTGCAACAACCGTCGGAGAGATATCACCTACCTGCTGGATTTTATCAAATGCCTGCACCATACCGATTACAGTACCCAAGAATCCGAGTGACGGAGCCATTGCGATAAACAGTGTGATCCAAGAACATCCTTTTTCAAGGTAACCTGCCTGTACACCACCATAAGATACAACAGACTTCTCAACTACGTCAATACCTTGATCGATTCTCATCAAACCTTGGTAGTAGATAGAAGCAACCGGGCCTCTGGTGTTACGAGCAATGTCTTTAGCAGCTTCAACATCACCTTTTTCCAAAGCAGCTTCGATGGATGCCATGAATTTTTTTGTGTTGATTTCAGCCAAACTCAAATAAATGATACGTTCAATACAGAAAGCCAAACCGATCACCAAAGCGATAGCTACCAAACTCATGAAAGATGCAGTACCTTCGATGAATTTAACTTTGATTTCCTTGTGAATACCACCCTCTTCTGCAGCAGGAGCAGCAGCTGTAGTAGCTTCAGCGGCAGGAGCAGCTTGTTGTTCAGTTTGTTCTGCTGCAGGAGCGTCTTGAGCCTGAGCAAGTTGAATTGAGCCAAAAGTGAAGGCCCCAATCACAGCAACAATTGCAAATAACTTTTTCATTGTGTGTCTAATTTTTAAGATTAATTAATTGATTATTATTGTATTTACTTCTCATCTCTCTTTCATTTCTGCGGAGAGACGGGGATTCGAACCCCGGATACGCTTTTGGCGTATACACGCTTTCCAGGCGTGCCTCTTCAACCACTCGAGCATCTCTCCCTCTGAGTTTTCAGCATTTTCAGCTACAAATGTATTCTTTTTTTTCTTTTCAAGAAGCATTCTCCCTCTTTTATCTCGAATAAATACGGCAAATTAATATAATTTAAAACCTTTCGAACCTTATTTGCGGATTCCGAACACTTTTAGCGCATTCACAGAAGTGACCTGTGCCACGTACTCCAGATCCCTCTGATAAATACCAGCCACCTTCATGAGTGTGTCTCTCACATTAGCACTTTCATTCCTCTTTCCCCGGTTCGGCACGGGAGCCAAATAGGGAGAATCGGTTTCGAGCACAATGCGCTCTAAAGGAACAGTCGTCAATGCCTCCGGCAAAGTCGATTTCTTGAAAGTTACAACTCCATTGATACCTAACATAAATCCTTCAAATTCCAACAATTTCGCCGCTTCTTCCGATGTCCCGGTAAAACTATGAAAAATGCCGGTCAATGGGGTATTTTTATAGGGTTCCATTACCTTATATATATATTCAAATGCTTCTCTTGAATGGATTACAATGGGAAGACCATATTCCAGCGCCCACTCTATTTGCTTTTCAAAAACCAAGATTTGCTCTTTCAGAAAAGTCTTATCCCAATAAAGATCAAGACCTATTTCTCCGATAGCCACAAACTCACGGGAAGTCGACAAGTATTTGTGAACAATCGCTAATTCCTGTTCATACGATTCATTGACAGAAGTGGGGTGCAATCCGATCATCGGATAGCAAAATCCCGGATAATCCCTACAAACCGACAACATAGCATCAATGGTCGTGCTGTCTATATTGGGCATAAATATATAGGAAACTCCTGCTTTCCTGGCACGTTCCATCACCAGAGGCAAATCTTCGGTAAATTCTTCAACAAAAAGATGAGAATGAGTATCGATCAACATGATATTTCTTTTTCTTCTTTTATTTTTTCGCTGGAGCGATAATAATATATCAGCCCATAATCACGACATTTTTCTAATCGGGTATCATTGGGAGTGACATCCTGGTATTTGGCTTCTACCTGATTCCAGATATCCAAAATCAATTCATCCGCACGGTCACGCATGGACGCCAGTTCATCAAGACTACGATTGGTTAATGCCTGATAGTTCTTCTGCCGTTCATAGCTATCCAGGAAAATATCATAATGCACTTTCACACGTGCAATAGTCGGATTATAAATAGGTATGCCACCTTGAGTGGTCCTTAGTTGTTCGCCTTCGATTATTTTCTTCCCCCACTCTACCAGTGAGGCTTCACTCAACAGGTCTGGTACGGTATTGGAAGCAGGCAAGCCATATAACTCTTTATGTGTTACCTTGATTTCATCACGAAGCACTGCCAAATTGAGCACCTGAATAAAATGAGAGATATAGAGCCGGGCAGTCTTCACATTCATCTGATGTTTACGGCTGGCACGCGACTGATTATCGTAGCACTGTGTATAATAAATTTGCGCTGCCTCAAACCGATGCAAGAAGTTGCGCGCCTCAAATAATGTCTTCAATGTAATAGCCAAGTCACGCACATTATACATCTCTCCCTTTTCGACAGCCGCTTTCAGCGCCCGAACTCTTGCTTGATCTGTATTTGGTAGTCGTCTATAAGGCATATCTCCGATACTTAACTACATTTCACGATACATTAATAATTTCACCAGATTCTTCAGTTCTTTTTTTCTGTCTTCCGCAACAGCTACCGCCGCCAGACTTTCCATAGCGAACGTATAATATTCACGCATTTTGCTTTCACAGATATTGCGGATATTCAACTGATTATAGATTTCAGTTACCGCTTCGATTTTTTCAGTTGGTTGAAAAGCTTCTGCATTCAACCAACGATTCAATTCAGCATGCTGCTTTTCATCTGCACGGTTCAGTGCTTTGATAAGCATATATGTTTTTTTATTGCAGAGGATGTCTCCACCTATCTTCTTCCCGAACACTTCCGGATCACCATATACATCCAACAAATCATCCTGCAACTGGAATGCTACTCCGATATGCATTCCAAAATTATATAGATTCTCTGCATCTTCAGCAGTCGCTCCTGCCAGAATTGCACCTATTTTAAGACTACCCGCAAGCAACACAGCTGTTTTCAAACGAATCATTTCAATGTATTCGTCTTCTGTGACGTCACAGCGAGATTCAAATTCCATATCCAGTTGCTGTCCTTCACAGATTTCGAGTGTAGTCAGACTGAATAAATCCATCACTTCTTTCAGGTGTTCCGGTGGACAACCCGTCATATACCGAAATGCCAGAATCAGCATAGCATCTCCCGAAAGTACAGCAGTATTATCATTCCAGACCTTGTGCACGGTAGGTTTCCCTCTGCGCACATCCGAACGATCCATCAAATCATCATGCAACAAGGTGTGATTGTGATAAACTTCAATTGCAGTGGCAGGATCGTATATAGACGCAACATCCTCCCGATACAAGTTATATCCCATCAACATTAATACAGGACGTATCCGCTTCCCACCCAGAGAAAGGATATATTCAATCGGTTCATAAAGCCCTTTCGGCGTCCGGGTAAACTGGATTTCAGAGATATGATTATTTATCTTATCGAGTAATTGAGAAGCTGTAAACATGATGAATAAAAAAATTAATGAATAAAAAGAGGCTGCCGAAAGCAGCCTCCCAATTTATAGTGTTACAAATTACTGCAATCTAAACATCACAGGAACCGTAAATTTAACACGTACCGGTTTTCCGCGCTGCATACCTGGTTTCCACTTCGGCATGGTATTAATCACACGGAGGGCTTCCTTATCCAGATACGGGTCGACGCTACGTACAACCTTCGCATCTACGATACTACCGTCTCTGTTAACAACGAACTGTACGATAACACGTCCTTGAGTTCCGTTTTCCTGTGCAATAGTCGGATATTTAATATTTTTTGCCAGATACTGCATCAAAGCTGCTTGTCCGCCCGGGAAGTCCGGCATGTTTTCTACAACCTCGAAAATCGTCTGTTCTTCCGGCTCCTCTTCAACAACCTGTACAGGCACGTATTTTACTTCTACGCGAGCTTGATTATCTTCATTGATAATAGTTGTTGTTTCCTCAATCTGAGCTTTATCATCTACAATCTCCAGCAACTCGGCTACTTTCGGAGCTTCGGGTGGTGGCGGAGCTTGTTGTTCAGGGGTTTCGGTAATAGGAATGATTTCCTCTTCAAACACGACATCAGCTACTGCTTGGCTTGTATCTATCTTCACGTCACGCTGGGTCCATTCGAACGCCACGAACATGAAAGCTAGAACTACCACGTAACCAATGAGCAGCCATGTTGACTTCTTGCCTTCCAGGTCTGCCTTGGGTGATTTTTTAACTTCCATAAATTTATTAATATAATGATTAAAAAAAAATGTCTTCCATGTGTCTCTGGGCAAATATAGTACATTTTCATAGATTCATTCCCCTCTTCACCTCTTTTTATCTGGCTTTTTAACTTTTTTAATTCTTTCGTACTTGTCTTGCTCCTTTTAACGGCAAAGCTATGGTTGATTTTCAAATTTACCGTATCTTTGGCGGACAAATCAGATGAACTGAATATGAAAAAGATAACAATTGCAATCGATGGCTTTTCCTCTTGTGGAAAAAGCACAATGGCCAAAGATCTTGCCCGCGAAGTGGGTTACATTTACATTGACAGCGGAGCCATGTATCGTGCGGTCACTTTATATAGTATAGAGAACGGGATTTTCAACGGAGACGTGATCGATACGGAGAAACTGAAAAAAGAAATCAAGAACATTCGTATATCTTTCCAGCTGAATAAGGAAACCGGACGTCCCGACACGTATCTGAACGGCGTGAATGTGGAGAATAAAATCCGTTCAATGGAGGTTTCTTCCAAAGTGAGCCCTATCAGTACACTTGACTTCGTACGTGAAGAAATGGTGGCGCAGCAACAGGCAATGGGAAAGGAAAAGGGCATTGTCATGGATGGCCGGGATATAGGAACTACCGTTTTCCCGGATGCGGAACTGAAAATATTTGTAACCGCTACTCCCGAAATCCGTGCTCAACGTCGTTATGACGAGCTGAAAGCAAAAGGACAGGAAGCCAGCTTCGACGAAATTCTGGAAAACGTGAAACAACGGGATTATATCGACCAGAATCGGGAAGTAAGTCCACTTCGCAAAGCTGAAGATGCTTTGCTTCTGGATAACACCCACTTATCGATTGAAGAGCAAAAGAAATGGCTTTTCGGACAATTTAATAAGGTAAGTAAATAGTTTGCTTTATGATCAAGGTAGAGATAGACGAAGGTTCCGGCTTCTGCTTTGGTGTGGTGACAGCCATTCATAAGGCAGAAGAGGAGTTGGCAAAGGGAGAAACTCTCTATTGTCTCGGAGATATTGTACACAATAGCCGGGAAGTGGAAAGACTTAAAACGATGGGATTAATCACGATCAACCGGGAAGAATTCAAGCAACTGAAGAATGCCAAAGTATTGCTTCGCGCACACGGAGAGCCACCGGAAACTTACATGATTGCCCGTGAAAATAATATAGAAATTATCGATGCGACCTGTCCGGTAGTATTACGTTTGCAAAAACGCATCAGACAAGGGTATCTGGCAGACAGTGACAAAGAAAAACAAATTGTCATATACGGCAAAAGCGGTCATGCTGAAGTGCTGGGATTGGTGGGTCAAACAGATGGAAAAGCAATTGTCATCGAAAAGGCAGAAGAAGCCAAAAAGTTGGATTTAAACAAAAGCATCCGTCTTTTCTCACAGACTACCAAGTCACTGGACGAGTTTCAGGAAATCGTGGAATACTTCAAGCAACATATTTCACCGGAGGCGACTTTCGAATATTACGATACTATCTGTCGTCAGGTTGCCAACCGGATGCCTAAGCTCCGGGAATTTGCGGCTACACACGATTTGATATTTTTCGTCAGCGGCAAAAAGAGTTCAAACGGAAAAATGCTATTCGAAGAATGTTTGAAGGTGAATACCAATTCACATTTGATAGATAACGAGAAAGAAATAGATCCTTCTCTCCTTCAAAACGTAAATTCAATTGGCGTATGTGGTGCAACTTCTACTCCTAAATGGTTGATGGAGAAGATTTACAATCACATTCGAACGCTCATCAAAGAATAACAGCTTTATTCTGACAAAGAATAATAGCAAAGCAACATAAGGAAACGGCAAAGTAACATGAACGAATAAAAGGAAAGCGGAAAAAGGTCATTTGAACATTTTTAATGTTTTCTTCTTACGAAAAAAAACTTCATAACCACTGCTTTCAACTTTTTGTTGTACATTTGCCGCGTCAAACTAATTAATGAGAGATTGTTATATGGGAACAGTTAAGTGTATCGGAATTTTGACCTCCGGAGGTGATGCTCCGGGAATGAACGCTGCTATACGTGCAGTGACACGTGCAGCAATCTACAATGGATTGCAAGTTAAAGGTATATACAGAGGATATAAAGGTCTGGTTACAGGTGAAATCAAAGAATTCAAGAGTCAGAATGTGAGTAATATCATCCAGTTGGGTGGTACTATCCTGAAAACAGCACGTTGTAAGGAGTTCACGACTCCGGAAGGTCGTCAGTTGGCTTATGACAACATGAAAAAAGAAGGCATCGATGCTTTGGTTATCATTGGTGGAGATGGCTCACTGACAGGTGCGCGTATCTTTGCACAGGAATTTGATGTTCCATGTATCGGACTGCCGGGAACTATTGACAACGACCTTTATGGTACAGATACGACCATCGGATATGATACTGCATTGAATACCATATTGGATGCCGTAGATAAGATTCGCGACACAGCCACTTCACATGAACGTTTGTTCTTCGTTGAAGTTATGGGACGTGATGCCGGTTTCCTTGCGTTGAACGGAGCTATCGCTTCGGGTGCGGAAGCTGCCATTATTCCGGAATTCAGTACGGAAGTCGACCAACTGGAAGAGTTTATCAAAAACGGATTCCGCAAATCAAAAAACAGTAGCATTGTATTGGTAGCCGAAAGCGAACTGACAGGAGGAGCCATGCATTATGCCGAACGTGTGAAAAACGAATATCCGCAATATGATGTACGTGTGACGATTTTAGGTCACCTGCAACGTGGTGGTAGCCCTACCGCTCACGACCGTATCCTGGCAAGCCGCCTTGGTGCTGCTGCTATCGATGCTATTATGGAAGATCAACGTAATGTTATGATCGGAATCGAACACGACGAAATCGTCTACGTACCATTCAGCAAGGCTATTAAGAATGACAAACCTATCAAGAGAGATCTTGTTACTGTATTGAAAGAGCTTTCGATCTAATTTTTTTATTCTAAAGAGTTTATTTTTACTGATATACGACGATAAAGAGCTGTGAATGATGGAGTAACCCATTTATTCATGGCTCTTTTATTTATATAATATGATAGAGATGAACGACAACTACAACACCAAGTGCGTTCATATATATGAATCCCATCCTCCAGTGCTACTTACCTTTCGTGACAAATATCCATTAAACTACCGTTATACAACTGCAATACTTCCATCATACAGTAACTATTGTTCGATTAGGATGCCGATATAGCTAATTCACCACGGCCGTGGTAGCTTCTTCCCACAGCCGTGAAGAGTTCCTACCACGGCCGTGGGAAGATCTTGTCACGGCCGTGGGAAATTAATGATACCGATACTTTACAGGGAAAACGCATTATAAATCATGTAAAATAAGTTCCCATAAGAATTCATTATCCCACCCTGCTATTAATCTTTTTCTATTGATTGGTATCTCTCTTTTGTTGTTTCTTAATGTAGCCAATGCAATTTTCGCCAGTACGGAGAAGTTTAATGCTGATATATTTCTTCTTCTGGTATTATCTTCATGGAAATTGACATCTAGCTGCCAATGTAGATTATTCTCAATTTCCCAGTGTTCTCTACTATTTTTAAGTATCTTCTGCGCATCAGGTTCCAAGGAAGATATAAAACATCTTTTTTCCACTGTAGTGCCTTTGTTTGTATTTCTGGTATTCTCTATATATCCGAAAGACTGTATATTTTTCCACTTCTTTCTAATATCTGCTCCCAGAAAACCAGGATCGTTGCAGCAATAGCAGATTCTCGACTCATTCCTGCCATGTCCTTCTTCATGCGTCTCATATTTGTCAAATCGTACTGTTGTACCTTTTGATACAATACTTTCTGTTACTGACAGTACTATTTCCTTTAATTTCGGTTGATTATCTTTCACTATAAAAATGTAGTCACCTTCTCCCTTTATGACTTTCTCTGCAATTGTACGCTGGCATCCTAAAGCGTCAATTGTAATAATACAATCTTTTATACACAACATATCTAATAATTCAGGAATGACAACTATCTCATTTTCCTTTTCTTGTGTACATAACTGTCCAAGGGAGATTCCCAGTTCTGTTGCAAATGCACTGATGACATGCAATTTGTACTTTCCCGTATTCGAATCAGGAAGCACTCCTTGTTTACGATGACGCTTGTCCTGTTCGGATTCATAGGCTCCTCGTATGGTTTTACCATCAATGGCTATATGCCCCGAATAACATTTGAGAATGCTTTGGACCCATTGCCTATAAGATTCTTCAAATTTTAAAGGATCTAATGCCGAGAAAAAGCGATTAAATGTATCATGGGAAGGGATACCATTAAAATTGGAAAGCTTGGCTGCAAAAAAAGATTCTTTACTTTTACCAAAGTCTTCTATTGAATTCCAAGTATCAGCGCCACATATAACAGCAGAAATTGCAATAAGAACAATGGTACTGGCCTGATGTTTTTTACAACGGTCTATCCGGTTATCTATCAATATTAATGAATCAGCAAATTCATGTAGGTTGCTGATCTCAATCTTTCTTTTAGTTTCTTGCTTCATTTTAATTGTGATTTATAATCACGTAAATGTACTCAAATAATATTGTAAATGAAAGATAAATATCTTATTAATAAGATGAAAAGACAATATTGGTGTAAGATAAATGTATAAAAGATTAAGGAAAGAGTATAATGCGTTTTCCCTGCGATACTTTAATAGAACAATACCGGTATCCCAACGTAACTATACCAGTTTCTTTTCCTATCCCCCCCACTTTATCAGCCTGCAAACAAGCTACCTGATAAGGAGTCAGCGCTGACAATAAAAGTATATATGTTTTATTGTCAGCCTATTATCAACATCTATTGTCAGGCTATATAGAAGTGATATTCAACCACTTGAGTGTTACTCTGACAGATTGACGATAAAAAGAGTACAAATCACAATGTATTCTAAACAAAATCGTATGATTTTGCTCAAAATCGGAATAGAAATAAAGATGCCATTATTGACAATGGCCTACCATTATACAGCCTTTATTTCTTCGTACCTATTAATTGCCTGATGAATTTCCTTATCCATAAATAATAGCCGGTCAGTGGTAATGCAGCCCCAATCAAAGCAGCAATAAAAGCAAGTATACGGGTAAACATCCCTCCCCAATTGCCGACATGTACTGAATAAATCCAACCGCGAATTTTTCCCGACTTGTCTTGATGTTGATAAAGAGTTGTTTCTGTAAATTCACCAGTATCCGTATTAAAAGAATAACGATCAGACGCACGCTGATTTCCGAAACGGTTCAAAGATACACTTGCCGTACCGGAAGAAACACTGATTTGCTTATATTCCGGATTTTGATACCTTAGTTTATCATACACTTCCTGCCAGTAAGCGAATGGCGAAGCCACAGAATACCGATTACTGTGATCGTTTTCCGGATATTCCTTACTGTCAAACCGCCTTCGTGGATATTCTCCAGCCTCCTGATTTCCGGCATGCTCTCTATCTTTTTTATGATTTCCAAATTGTTCTTTACCATTATGTGGCCTCTCTCCATGTTCTCCATTGTCTTTCCGACCTTTCGGACGCCCAGTTCTTTCACCATTTTGTGTATCATTGCCTTCTCTCTTCTTTTCTTGATGTGCCAGTCTGACATCTCCCTTTTGGAGATTACCCTTCTGTTCATGTCCTTGGGAGGTATGCTCTTGCATTTCTACCCCGAAGACTTTATAAAAAGCTGTCCGATACCACGGAAAGGACCATGTCAATCCCGTCAATGCCATAGCTAACAGAAAAATCAGGGCGTACATTCCTCCCGCCACGTGCAAGTCATACCAAAATCTTTTCCAACCTTTTGTTACTGTTATTTTTAGACTGTTTTTCAAAGACTTACGTGTACGAGGCCACCAAATAACGATTCCCGAGATCAATACAAAAACCAATAACAGTGTACTGACACCTACAATCATCTTGCCCCAAAATATTCCATCATTTCCCGGTTTCATACTATCCAACAGCCAGCGGTGCATCCGGAACATAAACGTAAAAAAACTACTGCGCTCACTTTTTCCTTTTACTTCACCCGTGTACTGGTCTACATATAAAGATGCGCGGCGTGGTTTGGAAAGATTGACCTGATAAGTACGCCCGGGATCAGAAGAAATGCTAACACCGGTCACAGATACACTGTCCGGCAATGTCGCTGCCACTTTTTCAAGTAACTTATCGATAGGAATAGGTTCCTCTTTTACTGTTTCTACATAGTAAAGTGCAGGACGGGACAACTCATTTACCTCATTCTCGAATACCAGCATAGCACCGGAGAAACAGATAAGAGTAATTATCAGTCCGAAAGGGACGGAAAGCCACAAATGTATTTGTCTGAAAATTTTCTTCATTGTATTTGGAGTGGTAAAAAGCCAGTCCCTCTAAAAAAGAAGAGAGAGAACCGGCCTTTATCTATTTTTATACTGTTTTATAAACTTGTTTCAGCAGCAGCACCCAGAATCAAATATTGATCTCTAGTTCCGAATGCCGTAAAACGCGGCATGGTAAATTCTGCCGAACGCTTGCCCAATGTACCGTCACTCTTCAGTTCGAAAGAATATGAAACTCCGGCATCACCTTGACGGTATCCCAAACCGTATGCATATTTTTGATTAGGGAAGAGCCAATGAGTTGCAGCATCCGTTTCTGTACTACCACCTTCCACTTTAATAGTTAATACAGCATCCGGATCATTTATTTCCGCTTCTGTTGCCGGAACCAAATAAGAGGCTTCCGAACTCGCAGCAGCAATTACATATTTCTCCAACGTCCCATTATTCATTTTACAAATAGCGGTAATACCTCCGTCAGCCTGAACAGTCGCCCCCTTAGTAGCCTTAGCAGCCGTAGCATCAATAATATAAATGGCGGGTTGTTGAACTGTAGATGAACCCGAAGCAGATTTCTGGAATACGACCGGAATATAGGCTTTACCATTTTCAACATAAACAAATCTTCCCATATCCGCCAATTCTTCAGCAGCCGGGAAATCGGTCACCTTAGTTAAAGTTCCGCTTTGAGAATCAAAAATTGCCATCATTTTTGCATCACTCGTAGAATCGTATTTTCCTTCTGTAGCGTACATTCTCAACAAAAATTTAGTACCTGTGATATGCCATACCTGGAAGAAAGAGAGTTTCTTTCCAAATGTAGCATTTGCCGCATCTTCTATATTAAAATAATAAGACTTGTCAAACTCGTTAGTTGTTGTGTTGACACGAAGCACTCCTGCATCAAGAGTCGTTTTATTTTTTTCATTACTTTGGCTCTTTGCTACACTGTTTGAGAAGACATACAAATAACCGTCATCTGCCGCACAAATAGTTGGGTAGAATTGAGAACGATAACGTGAAGTTGCATAGCTGATACGATTATCAGTGATGATAGTCGGCTTCTTATCAAAATTATTAATTCCGTCATAAATTCCAATCCAAACTTGATTAGGGTGTACAGTTGCACTTATTGACTTCTCTCCGGTTTCTTCATCTTCCGCAATCAGGTCTTCATATCCCTCTGCTGCTCCCGACTCAATTCCATAATCACTGAAACCCAACGGACACAAGGCTGTATACACTTTATCACCTATGGATTCAAAGCCGGATACGGTAAAATATTCTCCGTTTCCAACCAAATCTTCGGTTACCAGAGTGGAAGTTTTATACTTCTGCTGATCCGAATCAATAAGGGTAAAATTGACCCCATATTTGGGAGAGTCACTACCTGTTCCCTCGCCGTCGTCTCTCTGATTTCCCGGCTCATCATCACTACAAGACAAAACTGTCAATCCCATAACCATAGACACTGCAAGCATCCATAAAAAATTCTTTCTTACCATTTTTTGTTCCTATTAAAAATTGACTAATATTTAAAGATTAAGCTCAAAGAGCCTGTTCATTTTTTATCTGTTGAAATAATATCTGATTTTCCCATAAAAAGCACGACCGGCTTTCTGTAGACTAAAGTTGTCATAAAGCTTCTCATCTGTAAAGTTCTTACATTCCAGAGAAAAGTTGTAGCGGGAGTTCTTCAGACTATAAACCAAACTAAGATTATGAGAAAACTGACTTGGTACTCCCTTTTTATTGGAAGCCCCATGATTTTCCCAATGGAGAGGAAATTCATGCACATAATAATTATCATACGTTACTGTCAGTAAATTGCCCTTTCCAAAAAGATGATGCGCATAAAAGGAAGCATCTACGTTAGCAAACAAATAAGGAATATTCGGCATCCTTACTTTATAGGTAGTCGATTCACTCCCATTCAATCCGTACCTCTCGTAATCACGCGTGTTCAAATCGGTGAAATTTCCACCGATAGAAAACCATTTAGAATAATTATAGCGTACTTCCGCATTCCAGCCCATTGTTCTTACACGTCCATGGTTCATGTATGCTGCATATTGTGATGAACCTGCCAAAAACGTTCCGGTCAAACGCCGGATAAAATCCTTCGTATTTCTATACACAAATCCTCCTTCGACATATATAGAATGTTTTCCAAATTCGTGTGAGTAAGACAAGCTCGCATTTACGTTATGACTGTGTTCCGGTTTCAATCCTGCATCTCCCAGTTCCATATCATCATCACCAAACAATTCATCGGCTGTAGGAAGGCGTAACGCCTTTTCATACGAAAACTTTGCCTGAAATCCATCCAAAAACAAATATGTAGCAGCTATCCCATAGCCAAAGGCTCCGGTACTACCGGCAGACTCTTCATAACTGACTCTATTGTTGGAAGAAGTATCATCATTGTTGGTATTTCTCGGCCCACTACTGTACTGGTTATAGTATTTACCAAACACAGAAACATTCCACAAATCCTTATGACTATAACGATAAGAAAGTCCTGTGATATTCTTCCTTGATTTCTTTTCAATTTTGCTATACTGGGCGGCACCCGTAGCATCTGTTATATTAGCAGAAGAAGTAGGTTTACGCTCATACCCCATCAACACATGATTAAGCACGAAAGCATGGCTTTCACCCAAATGATAATTGGCAGTAAAGGTACCGTTCCAGTTATCGGTACTTGATTTATAGTCTTGATAACTCTGCTCGCCCAACTTACCTTTTTTATACCGCATTTGTCCCAGCCAGTTATATTCATAAGTTGCCGTATCAATATTTTGAGTAATATTACGATTATAGTTTGCAGTCAGGTTCACATCCAGACCTTTGAGTAATAAGTTTCTTTTCCGGTATTCCACCGAAGGCATAAATGAATGGCCTTTCCGCCGTTTTTGTCCGTATACAATTTCCTGTACAACACCGTTCTGGATTTCCTTATCATTTTGCGAATAGGTAAAGGTAAGCATCAAACGGTCGGCAAACGGTTTATTCACAAGCCCCACTTTACCCACAACAGCCTCATTATGATAAGTGTCGTGAAAGCGTTTCACCCGTTCTATTTTTTCCGAATCCCAGCCGGATACCCAGCCATCTTCATCTACCACTTCATCATAATGTTCCACCGGAGTATCAATCCAATAATTATTATCCGAATAATTCTGAAAAGCATTGATTTCGAAAGTAAACCCATTATCAGCCGTATGTCCCACATTCACATACGATTTATGGGTGTTGAAAGATCCATAAGAATATGAAGCATCGACAAATGTACGCCGCTTATTTCCGGTGACAATATTTATCACACCGCCCAAAGCATCCGTACCAAAGCCAACGGGTACCACACCACGATATACTTCGATACGCTCTGCAAAATTAATCGGAATATTATTCAGGCTGAACGAGCCTCCTACTCCATCCTGCGGCACTCCATCAATGAATAACTTGATGTTTTTTCCACTCATTCCATCTAAAGAAAGATTCATATCCGAACCCACCCCGCCTGACTCACGCAACTTCACACCAGGCACCTTCGTTAAAGCACTGGCTAAATCCTGCGTACTATTATGAAGTTTGGTTGCATCAATCGCTACAGCATTAAAAGCTGATTTATTCACCCGGTTCACTCCGGAAGTAGAAATCACGACTTCACTAAGCTCTTTCACATCAGGAGTGATGGTAAAGTTCATCTTTATCCGTTCTCCCCTTCTTAAAACCACTTTCTTTTCTATCGTTTTATATCCCATAGCGGAAACGACTAATGTATATTCGCCACCGGGAGCTTTAATATGATAAAGCCCCTCACGGTTAGTAGCAGAGCCGAAACCAGTCCCTTTCAGGTGAACAGTAGCAAAATCAACTATTTCTTTTTCCGTAGATATTATTCGACCCGATATCATGACTCCCTTCCCATGCTGCGAATAAGCTGACAGAGAGAAAATTAACATCAACAGTAGTAGACCTGTTATCCTCTTTATTTTACAACAAACAATCTTTTTCACCCGATTCATATTTTTATTTATTCTAAATAAGAATTATATTTGCGGGTGCAAAAGTATATAACAAGCATTAATTATAAAAATCATAAAAATTTGGTATCACCCAAACTTTTCTAATAAATAAGACAAGATGAGAGCAGACCTGGAGTGGTTCAGAACCTTTAAGGCTATATTTGATACAGGAACGATGAGCGATGCCGCCAAAGAGTTGAATATCTCTCAACCTGGCGTCAGCCTGCATTTAAGTTCACTGGAAAATTATATCGGACATCCGTTATTTGAACGTAACACCCGGAAAATGATTCCCAATGAACGAGCAAGAATGCTATACCGGCAAATATGTTACTCACTCACCAAACTGGAAGAAGTAGAAAACAGCGTCCGCAAGAGAAGTGGAAAAGAGAGAATGACTCTTTGCCTTGGAGTATATTCGGGACTATTTTCTCAACTAATAGCTCCTCATATCGCCGATTTAGATTTTAATCTCATCGTACAATTCGGAGACAACGACAAATTGAGTGAGCTTCTGGAAAGCGGTTCGGTAGACATTATCATCACTTCAACCGAAACGCCCATTCACAATATTTCATATCAAGTTCTCGGAACCTCCGAATTTATCGTCGCTGCAGGAAAAGAAACCGATATCTCTCAATTCCAGCAGCTGGATATTGAGAATAAGGGTCAGGTAAGAAAGTGGTTACAATCTCAACTTTGGTACAGCAATGAAAAAAATATATGGGCGCGTTTTTGGAAACTCAATTTCAAAAAAGAGAGCGATTTCGCACCCAATTATGTGATGCCTGACAAGAATACCATTCTCCGCTGTCTGGAAAAAGGTGTCGGCCTGGCACTTATGCCTCATTCTGTCTGCCGGGATTCTATAGAACGAGGAGATATTATATGCCTGTGGAAAGGATATGTAGAGATGAAAAATACACTCTACATCGGACATCGGAAAAACTCGATATTAAGCGATGAGATCCAACAGATCAAAGAAATAATGACAACTGAATTCGAAAAATGTCATAATGAATCATGTCAGCCACTGCGCTAACGACCGTTCCGTCACCTCCCACAACTGCTCTTTCTGCTCATGATTCGTGTATTTATCAGACAAGTTTTTTCGGTGGTTATTGACATACAGTTGTCCTGTCACGCCTGCTTCCTTTTCATCCAACAATAAACCGACTGCCGTAGAAGCGCCTTTCTTCGGTTTGCGGATAAAAGGACGGAAAAGAATATCCGTCAACGGATCGAACCACTTATGCATCGTAATGATATTAGTAGAAACAATTCCCGGATCAGCGGCATTGACGGTGATTCCTTTCTCACTAAGTTGCCTGGAGAGTTCGAAAGTAAATAGTAACAAAGCCAGTTTGGTGTTACTGTAAACAGGAATTCTCCAAAAACACCCCGTTTTTCCTCTGTGAAAGAAATCGGGAAAATCAAGTTTACCAATTGCGTATGTACAGGAAACCATATTGACGATACGCGCTCCACGCACCATCAGCGGAACCAATTTCCGGGTAAGCAGATAAGGTCCCATATAGTTCACACTTACCGTTCGCTCAAACCCATCTGAAGTAGTATGAAAACCTGTCTCCATCGTTCCGGCGTTATTCATTAACAGAGCAATGGGAAGGTTTCTTTCCAATATCCGGTTGGCAAAAGAAACTACCGATTGCATGGAAGACAAATCAATAGCCATTACTTCCAAATACGGGTTTTCGGTTTCCTTGCTCAAACGTTCGCGAACAAGCTCCGCTTTCTTCGGATTATAACATGCCATTATGATTCGATAACCGGCTTTGGCTACGGCACGTGTTATTTCTGTCCCCATTCCTCCGTCTGCACCGGTGATAATCGCCCATTTCATTTCACTCATTTTTTCTCCAATTTATCAATCTCCTTTTGCAAAGACAAAGGGATTTGTTCTTTCAAATGTTGATGACAAGCCATTTCTATCGTATACATACGACCGATGCAATAATTACTGTGTCCACAGTTGCAGCGTGCCTGTTCCTCCTTTTTCATCCGGTTTACAAATCCCGGTTCGTTGAGCAAAGCTCTCGCCATCTGCACGGCATCAAAACCGGAATTGAGCACTTCATCTATTTTCTGGCGGGAAACAAGACCTCCGACATAAATCAGCGGCGCATTCGGAAGAGCTGCCCGGAATTTTAGTGCATCTTCAAGGAAATATGCTTCTTTAAAAGGCACAGAGGGTATCATCCATTTACCAAACATACGAACCCCATATTTTAACCACCAGCAATTCATATAGTAAGACATCGAACGGATCGGCATGGCACCCCGCATCACATACATCGGTGCACGGCTCACAAAGCCTCCACTCAACACCAATCCATGAACGCCATGTTCCAATAGACGTTTGGCCACTTGTATCGATTCGTCAATCTCCATGCCTCCTTTGAAACCGTCACGCATATTCATTTTCACGAAAACAGCCATATCATTGCCTGCCGCTTTCATCACTTCTTCCATCACCAGGTCCATAAAACGCATCCGGTTTTCGAGCGAACCACCGTATTCATCTTTCCGATGATTGGTATATGGAGAAAGGAACTGACTAATCAGATATCCATGTCCTGCATGTACTTCAACAGCGTCAAATCCTGCTTCTCTCGCCAGATTGACTGCATTTCCATACGCTTGTGCCATTTCCGGCAACTCCTCCTTTTCCATTCCACGCACAAACGTAGGAGAGTAAAGATTAAAACCCGAAGAGGCGGATATAGGAGTGACACCACAAATATTCCGATGGGACATATTTCCACAATGTCCGATTTGTATACCCACTGCTGCACCTTCATCGTGCACAGCTTTTGTCAATTCATGCAAACGGGGAATAATAGAGGGGCGCAACCACAACTGACGGTCGAAAGAAAGTCCGCTTTGCGTCACAGCGGCATAGGCCACTGTTGTCATACCCACTCCTCCCGCAGCTACCGAACGATGGTAATCCAGCAACATCTGCGTAGGAGTATTGTCCGGACACATGCTCTCAAAAGCTGCCGAACGGATTGTCCGGTTCCGCAACGTCAAAGGGCCAAAAGTGACCGGACTAAAAAGTTTAGATTCCATAGTAGTTATATTTATTAAGTCATATTTAAGTCGTGATGAAAAGTGCCTCTAACACCTAATAAAGGAAAGGGAACACTCGTTTCCGTTCTCCCACCGCATCTCCAAATTCTTCGCAATAACGGCACCAGATAGCATTAGCACGGGGAACAAGGTTAGCAATCGTCCACCAAAGGAAAACAAGTCCGGAAAGGGAACAGGTGAGTATCGCCCATCCTGCCCATTCTACTATTTCACCAAAATAGTTGGCGGAAGTGACATAACGGTACATTCCTTTTTGAGGCAGATAATGCCGGGTATCTCCCGGTTTACGCAAGTGCCGGATGATATAATCCGAATGCCAGTTCGTCAGCATACCTGTGAAAAAAAGCAGTGTGCCTATAATAAACCACGGTGAAGTGAACCAACCGGATTGATACATCGTTTCGGGAGCAAGATAAAAGATCCATTTACCTTGCATATAGCCATTCAGCAAATTAAAAAGAACACCCATCGACATGATTGCCAGCGGCATCTTACTTTTCCCCGTCAATAACAGAGGAAAAATGAAAGCACGCTGAAAGTAGTGAATCTGGAAGAACAGGAAAAAAGTGAAGATCACCGGTTCAAACCGACGCTCGGAATATATCCACATTACGGACATCACCAGGAAAACCGGAGCTTCCATCAATATCCAGGCTAGTTTATTGGATATAGCTACGCCCCACGATGCCGTGCGGAAAATGCCATATCCGGCTTTCACAAAGTAAAGGGCGATAAAAACAACCAAGGCAATCAGGCTCATCACGCCCAGAAACAGATTAAAAGCATCTATATTCATGTCGATCTTTTTTTTGTAACACGCAAAAATAACAAAAATGAGATGAATGACGGTACAAAAAAGAGAAAGAATCTGAAATACATTCCTTTACGAACATAAAAACAGCATTCCCGAACGCATACCTGGAATTACCAGGCATACATCCGGGATCACTTATATATTCAATAAAAGGATTTGTTTTTATCAGCGTTTCTTGATTGGAATATAAGCCAAATCATCGAGTACATTCTTATAAGCCGGGCGGATAATTCGTTTGCCTTCGAAGGTCAATTCTTCATTACGATGTGCACACCAGCCTACGATACGCGCCATAGCAAACAGAGGAGTGAAGATTTCCTGCGGTAAGCCGATCATTTCATACACAAAGCCTGAATAGAAGTCAATATTGCTGGATACTGTCTTTCCGTTGTTTTTAACACGTCCGAAAGTAGCGATAGCACGTTCTTCCAACAGTTCGAGGAAAGCAAATTCGCTTTCTCTTCCTTTTTCACGGGCAAGGTCACGAGCCAATTCTTTCAACAGAAGAGCACGGGGATCGGAGATCGTATAAACGGCATGTCCTATTCCGTAGATCAGTCCGCTCTTATTATATACTTCCTTATTCAACATTCGGGTGAAATAAGTGTCTATCTCATCCACACTTGTCCAGTCTTTGATATTTTCTTTCAGATGCTGGAACATGTCGGCAACCTGAATATTTGCACCTCCGTGAAGCGGGCCTTTCAATGAACCGATACCTGCGGCGATGGCCGAATATGTATCCGTTCCGGTAGAAGAAGTAACGCGAACGGTGAAAGTGGAGTTGTTACCACCCCCATGTTCTGCCTGAAGAATCAGCAACAAATCGAGGGTACGAGCATCGAGTTCGGTATAATTTCTTTTCAGCATGTACAGGAAGTTCTCGGCAATAGAGAGTTTTTCCTGCGGATGGCGGATATGCAGAGAACGTCCGAAAGTAGCATGACGAAGCATATTGTACGCATAAGCAATGATAGTGGGGAATTTCGAAATCAGTTCAATACTCTGGCGCATCAGGTTATCCCGGGAAGTATCATCCGCATTCGCATCAAAACGGTACATTTCGAGCACACTGCGTGAAAGAATATTCATAATGTTGTTTCCTTCCAACTCTATGATATTCATTTTTGTCTTCTGCTCCAACGGCATATTGTCGTTAATCAAATCACGGAAAGAAAGCAGTTCTTCTTTATCCGGCAGACGTCCGGAAAGCAACAGGTAAGCCACTTCTTCAAAACCAAAACGTTTCTCTTTGATAATGGCATGCGAAATATCTTCCACATCATAACCACGATAGAATAATTTTCCCGGTATCGGTTTCAGTCCACCACCCGGAATACGTTCATAGCCTACTACATTACCGATTTTGGTTAAACCTACCAATACACCTGTGCCGTCTTCATTACGCAATCCACGTTTCACATCAAACTTTGGGAACAATTCATTATCAATCCGGGTAGCTTCCTTCATCTCCTCGGAAAGTTTGTAAATCAGGTACTCTTTTTTCATCTTTCTTCGTTTTTTATTCGTTACTTTTATTTTTCAATTCTTTCCACGATCTCACGAGTGAAAGCGGAAGTAGAGAGGGAGGTTCCATTCGGCATAAAACGAGCTAAATCGTGTGTAGCACGAGCGTCCAGGAAGCTTTGTTCCAAGGCTTTCTCTATCAGAGCAGCCGCTTCTTTCCAATCAAAATATTCGAGCATCATCACTGCCGAAAGTATAATAGAACAAGGGTTCACCACATCTTTTCCCGCAATATTGGGAGCTGTTCCATGAGTCGCTTCAAAGATGGCATGTCCTGTTTGATAGTTGATGTTTGCTCCCGGAGCAATACCGATACCGCCTACCATAGCTGCGAGTTGATCGGAAACATAGTCTCCATTCAGGTTCAAGGTAGCTATTACGGAATATTCTTCGGGAATCAGGAGTGTATTTTGTAAGAAAGCATCGGCAATGCAATCTTTTATCACCAGTCTGCCGTCTGCCAAAGCATCGGCAAATTCACGTTGTGCCAGTTCGTAGCCCCATTTCTTGAAACCACCTTCTGTGAACTTCATGATATTTCCTTTATGCACCAGGGTTACAGAAGGTAAATGATGGTCGAGTGCATACTGGCAGGCAGCACGTACCAGACGTTCGGTACCCTCACGTGATACAGGTTTCACACCGAAAGAAGAGGTTTCCGGGAAACGGACTTTTGTTACTCCCATTTCGTCTTTCAGGAATTTATAGAACTTTTCAGCTTCCGGAGTACCGGCTTCCCACTCGATACCTGCGTAAATATCTTCCGTATTTTCACGGAACACGCACATGTTCACTTTTTCAGGTGATTTGACAGGCGACTGTACTCCCTGATACCAACGGACCGGACGAAGGCAGACATATAAATCAAGTGTCTGACGCAGCGCTACATTCAACGACCGGATTCCACCTCCGACAGGAGTTGTCAACGGGCCTTTGATCCCTATCAAGTATTCCTGAAAAGTTTCCATTGTTTCATCCGGCAACCAGGAACCAGTTGCATGGAAGGCACGTTCTCCCGCCAACACTTCTTTCCATTCGATCCGACGTTTGCCGCCATAGGCTTTCCGGATAGCTGCATCCACTACGGCTTGCATGGCAGGAGTCACTTCCGCTCCTACTCCATCACCGGTAATATAAGGTACGGTAGGCACATCAGGCACCAGCAACGTACCATCTGTTTGCATGGTTATCTTGCTCATTTTTTATCTTGCATTTAAAGCAGAACCGGCACGGAACCAGGCTATCTGCTGTTCATTATATGTATGTTGTACTTCAAAACTTTCTTTCGTTCCGTCTTCGTGATGAAGAACAATCGTCAAATTACGACCGGGTGCGAAATGGACTAAACCTACGACTGACAGAAGATCATGTTCCTGAATCTTGTCATAATCCGCCTTGTCTACAAAAGTAAGAGCAAGCATTCCCTGTTTCTTCAGATTCGTTTCGTGGATACGGGCAAAACTCTTAGCCAGAATGACACGCACATTGAGAAAGCGCGGTTCCATGGCTGCGTGTTCACGGCTGGAACCTTCTCCATAATTCTCTTCGGCAACAACTATAGACGGAATACCTTCAGACTTATACATTTTTGCCGTACCGGAAACTGTTCCATAAGTATTTGTTGAACGATTCCAAACGCTGTTCGTTTCACCGTTAAAAGCATTGACAGCTCCCATCAGCATATTGTCGGAAATATTCTCCAAATGTCCCCGGAAGCGGAGCCACGGACCTGCCATAGAGATATGGTCGGTAGTACATTTGCCTTGTGCTTTAATCAGTAAAGGCATATTCAGTAAATCCTGTCCGTCCCACGCCGGGAAAGGCGTCAGGAGCTGGAGACGTTGAGAATCAGGCTTCACCTTGATTTCCGTTTTTGCTCCGTGTGGGGCAATATATCCCTCATTTCCGGATGTAAAACCTTTCAAAGGAAGTTCATCTCCTACAGGTTCGGATAGTTTCACCTTTTCTCCGTCATGATTTACCAGTCTGTCTTTCAACGGATTGAAGCAGAGGTCACCAGCAATCGTTAATGCCATCGTCAGTTCCGGAGAAGCTACAAATGCATAGGTATTCGGATTACCGTCAGCACGTTTGGCAAAGTTACGGTTGAAAGAAGTAACGATTGAATTTTTCCGTGTCGGATCGTCCGTCTCGCGTTTCCATTGACCGATACAAGGACCGCAGGCATTTGCCATAATCGTGGCGCCCAACTGTTCAAAAGCTTCAATCATACCATCTCTTTCGGCAGTAGCCCGGATTTGTTCCGAACCCGGATTGACAATCAACGGAGCAGCGACACTCAAGTTCTTTTCAGTGACCTGTTTTGCCAGAGAAGCCGCACGGCTCAAATCCTGATAAGAAGAATTGGTACATGAACCAATCAAGCCCACCTCCATTTTGCGAGGGTAGCCGTTCAATAACACTTTTTCTGCAAATTCGGAAATTGGAGTAGCGGCATCCGGTGTAAACGGTCCGTTTATATAAGGTTCGAGTTCCGACAAGTCTATTTCAATTACACGGTCATAATAGTTGGATGGTTCGTCGGTCACTACATCATCCGCACGAAGATCGGCATCGACAGCTTCAGCCCAATCGACTACACAATCTCTGCCGGTAGCTCTCAAATAGGCAGCCATGCGCCCGTCAAACGGGAACAGAGAGGTAGTAGCCCCTACTTCAGCACCCATATTACAAATGGTAGCTTTCCCGGTAGCAGAAAGGGATTCGGTTCCGGGACCAAAATATTCAATAATAGCATTCGTTCCTCCTTTTACGGTAAGAATGCCGGCCAGTTTCAGGATTACATCTTTCGGAGATGTCCAACCACTTAGTTTTCCGGTCAGACGAACACCGATAATTTTCGGCATTTTCAGTTCCCATTCCATTCCTGTCATCACATCCACTGCATCCGCGCCACCGACACCGATAGCCACCATGCCCAGTCCGCCTGCATTAGGAGTGTGAGAATCCGTTCCTACCATCATACCTCCGGGGAAAGCATAGTTTTCGAGCACTACCTGGTGGATAATACCTGCTCCCGGTTTCCAGAAACCGATGCCGTAACGGGAAGATACATCGCGAAGGAAGTCATATACTTCTTCATTGGTCAATCTTGCCGTAGCAATATCCTCCTTTGCACCTTTGTACGCCTGTATCAAGTGATCGCAATGTACTGTTGAGGGCACAGCCACCTGATCCTTACCTGCATTCATAAATTGAAGCAATGCCATCTGCGCAGTCGCATCCTGCATAGCTACACGGTCGGGACGGAAGTTCACATAATCTTCTCCCCGTTTGTAGTCTTTTAAATCGGCTACATCATACAGATGAGCATACAAAATTTTCTCGGCCAACGTTAAGGGGCGTTTCAATATAGCCCGTACGTGTTCTACCTTTCCTTTATAAGCAGCGTAGAAAGCTTCTAACATAGTCACATCATATACCATATTGTTTTATCTTTTATGAGTCTATCTATAAAAATAACGAACGGCGTTCGAGTAATGTTTAACAAAATGAAATATTTTTTCTACCCGGAACGAAGATTTGTTACCTTTGCGCCTATTATGAGTAATAATCCGAAAAGTCCAATCATCGACCTTCAGCAACAGCAACTCCTCCTGCGGATGGAGTATGAATACGAGAAGGAAGAATTTAAACGGCAGACCGAAACAATGGGCGTTGCCCGTAAAGTGAAACGCGGTCTCTGCTGGTATCCCGTCTCTCTTGGCCGAAGTTACTACAATTCTCTGAATCAGCTTGTAATAGATATTACACGGACCGAAAATAAAGAAATAGAGCATTCCTTCGAGTTCGGCCGTCCTGTCTGCTTTTTCCACCAATCATTCGAAGGAAAAGTGAAGTACATGAATTTCATCGCTACTGTGAGCTTTGCGGATGAGGAGCGAATGGTAGTTGTACTTCCCGGAGCGGGAGCTTTAGCGGAACTGCAAACTGACGGCATACTGGGGGTGCAACTTTATTTTGACGAAACATCCTACCGGGCCATGTTCGAGGCACTGGAAGACACCATACGAGCTAAAGATAATCGTCTGGCAGAACTGCGTGATATTTTGCTTGGCACACAAAAACCGGGATTCCGGGAGTTGTATCCTGTCCGCTTCCCCTGGTTGAACAGCACACAGGAAACAGCTGTCAACAAGGTACTCTGCACGCGTGATGTATCCATCGTTCACGGTCCTCCGGGAACCGGAAAAACAACGACTCTTGTCGAAGCGATTTATGAAACATTGCACCGGGAACCGCAAGTGCTTGTCTGTGCACAAAGTAACACTGCTGTCGACTGGATTTGTGAGAAACTGGTAGACCGGGGAGTACCCGTACTCCGCATCGGAAATCCTACCCGGGTCAACGACAAAATGCTATCATCCACCTATGAACGTAGGTTTGAAAGCCATCCTGCCTATCCGGAACTTTGGGGAATTCGCAAATCTATCCGTGAAATGGGTAGCCGGATGCGCCGGGGTAGTTATTCCGAACGGGAAGGTATGCGTAATCGCATGAGTCATCTCCGCGATCGTGCTACGGAGTTGGAAATACAAATCAATGCCGATCTTTTTGATAGTGCCCGTGTGATTGCTTCTACGCTAGTCAGCAGTAACCATCGTCTGCTCAACGGGCGTCGTTTTCCTACTTTGTTCATTGACGAAGCTGCTCAAGCGCTCGAAGCTGCCTGCTGGATTGCCATCCGCAAAGCAGACCGTGTCATCCTTGCAGGAGATCATTGCCAGCTCCCGCCGACTATCAAATGTATAGAAGCCGCTCGTGGAGGACTGGATCACACGTTAATGGAAAAAGTGGTTCAGCAAAAGCCTTCTGCTGTCTCTTTACTAAAGGTACAGTACAGAATGCACGAGGCCATCATGCAATTTCCCTCCGACTGGTTCTACCACGGAGAACTGGAAGCTGCCCCGGAAGTGCGCTACCGAGGTATTCTTGACTTTGACACTCCTATGAACTGGATTGATACTTCAGAAATGGACTTTCACGAAGATTTTGTAGGCGAGAGCTTCGGACGCATCAACAAGCAGGAAGCCAATCTATTACTACAGGAACTGGAAGCATATATCGAACGTATCGGCAAAGAACGGATACTGGATGAAAGAATTGATTTCGGCCTGATTTCACCCTACAAGGCGCAAGTGCAATATTTGAGGGGAAAGATCAAAGGGAGCAGCTTTTTACGTCCCTTCCGCAGCCTCATCACCGTAAACACGGTAGACGGTTTTCAGGGACAGGAGCGAGATGTTATTTTCATCAGTCTTGTACGTGCCAACGAGGATGGGCAGATTGGATTCCTGAATGATTTGCGAAGAATGAATGTAGCGATTACAAGGGCACGAATGAAGCTTGTTATATTAGGAGATGCCTCCACCCTTACCAAACATCCTTTCTATAAAAGACTGATGTTATTCATTAAAAAGGAGGATTAAATACTTAATCCTCCTTTTAACAAAGTGCACTTTCTCACGAAACCGCACTTCGTTTTAACACAAACAAAACAAACAATATTTTATTTCACATCAGTACTATTCTTTATTTTCAGCTTCAAAGTTAATTGATTATTTCAATCCACTCCAACTATTTCCACCATTTTATTTGCGGATCACGTGTTTTTGCCCATTCTGCAAACTTTGGATATGTTTTATCAATACGTTGTTTCTCTGCTTTAAGATTCAAATTCAAGATAGAAGCATCCAAACGTGCATCCACGTGAATTGCAAATGGGAAACCATCCTTGCAAATAAAATAGGTACCATCTACATCACCACGAGAGATATCAGCTCCTGCTGGGAAATGATTAGTCGCACCGGCAGTTGGTTTATGATTAGTCAGATGGACTTCTGTCGTAGAGTTCAATACCTCTATAAAAGGATTGTATGGAGCTACTACCACTGACTTATCAAGCGTAGGATTATTAAATTCTATCGAAACCGTATATGTCTTCTCCTGAATATTATGATTCATCATATCATCAGCATTTATATTAGATACTCCCAATTCTGCTTTAGCATCCTTGAATAAAGTTATCACATTACCTGAATAGGAAGAAGTTTCACTACCATTAATCGTAATTTTAGAAGCTTTACTCAAATCAAAAGGAACTTCATAAGCAAATGAATTCTTATAATTA
Source organism: Bacteroides sp. D2 (assembly GCF_025147085.1). Lineage (NCBI taxonomy): Bacteria > Pseudomonadati > Bacteroidota > Bacteroidia > Bacteroidales > Bacteroidaceae > Bacteroides > Bacteroides sp. D2. The sequence continues at coordinate 6,839,544 of NZ_CP102261.1, forward strand.
GCTCCTGTCCAAACCAATGTGAACTTATCAATAATATTAAGAACTTTATTATCTATATTGTAATCTATATTTGATTGATACTTCATGACCACATCATTCAAATCATAGTCACCTTGTTCCGGCCAATTATCCTCAAACCCAAGTATTCCTGAATATTTCTCTGTTCCTTGTCTGTCACCTGGATTAGGCACATCAGGTACTTCAATAGCCGTAATAGGATTAGAAGATATTACAAAAGCAACGTCATTATAGTCATTTTCTCCACCTTTCCAATCTTCCATCGTGATTACATTAAATCTGTCACCTGCCTTATTTTTGGCAGCAAAGATAGCAGTGTGTGAAATTCCATCACTATTCAAAGATTTAGTTGAATAGAACATATTTCCATTAGATCCTACATTTATCCAACCATTATTCCAAATAAGGAATCCAATCTTTGTCTTTGCTGGAAAACGTTCCGGATCTTCCTGCGGAAAGCTACCAGCCTTATTGATATATTTTAAATTTACTGCAACTCCACTATAATAATCCAGACTGTTTCCGTGCGCATTGGGGAATATAACGCATGCATGCTTGCTGGCTTCCTTTATATCACTAACAGAAGCACCTTCCGGATAGCAATAATAAGCAAATACACTCTGCGCACCTGTATCTCCTCCAAAATAGTTAATAACTACATTAGCATCTTCTTTTATCAGAATATCTGCATCATCAGACACCAAGTTAGTCCCTTCATTATTGACCCCCTCCGGGAAATAACTTGTTATATAGTTCTTGAGTGTTGCGTCCACATCAATCTTCTTAGAAGTATCCAGATAATCAGGTTTACCTGTATTTGTATTCCAAGTTCCCAGCACATTTGGAATCACATTTGTTATAAACTGCACAGAAGAACGTGTTTGTACACTTCTTGTCGATGAATCTAAGGCAGTTATATCAAGAGTATTATCAAAACTAATTTGTGCACTTACATTCGAGCCGGCCACCTGCGTCTTGTACAAAGTCGGAACTCCAAAATCTGGAGAATAAATATATACCTCCGAAACTGCTGCTGGAAAAGAAGCAGTCTTGATATAAAGACCTTGCGCATCCGTAAAACCAGTTGCAATATGTGATATTCCTGTTTTCTTTATGATTTGACCTCCTTCTGCCACATATAAAAGTGGATTCTCTGCATAAATCTCAAAATAAGCTTTAGGACATTCTTTTCCGTAATCGATATTCAATTGAACATCCTTAGTGGTAGCAAAGTTGAAATAGTTATCCAAAGTAACCTCTTCACTTTCTCCTTTATCCGAATTCGGTTCATATACATCTTTCTGCAAACAACTTGTAAAAGCAACAGAAATGACAGCAACTGCACATACAAATTTAGTAATGACAGTCATTTGAGACAAATTAAGTTTCTTCATACTTCTCGTTTATTTTATTTGTTGTTGCAAAGATAAGCATTAACTTGCATTTTTTAATCATATTATTGATATATTTTTCAAAAAAAACTTTATCGACTCCTCACCTACCTATTTCTGAACAACTTTTTAAACGAAAAAGGGGAGAAAGCAAACAGCCCTCTCCCTTTTATAAACTTGTATAATTTATCCAGCTTAATTGTTTTCCGGACGAAGTTTACGAACAGTTACTGCAGTCTGCCACATTTCGCTTTCACGCAGTTGACGGAGCTCTTCATTCAATTTTTCACGATAATCAGGTTGTGAATTACTATCGATAGAAATCTGTGCTTCGTTACCAGTCTTGACGCTATGATACAACTTTTCAACTACCGGCTTGATAGCGTCGTGGAATGGGCCCATCCAATCAAGAGCACCACGTTGAGCAGTAGTAGAACAGTTAGCATACATCCAGTCCATACCGTTCTTTGCAAACAACGGCATCAATGACTGTGTCAGTTCTTCTACTGTTTCATTGAATGCTTCAGAAGGAGTATGCCCGTTTTCACGCAATACTTCGTACTGTGCCAGCAACAAACCTTGGATAGCGCCCATCAATGAACCGCGTTCACCTGTCAAGTCAGAAGTAGCCTCACGTTGGAAAGTTGTTTCAAACAGATAACCGGAACCAATACCGATACCCAGTGCGATGGTTCTGTCCATTGCTTTGCCTGTAGCATCCTGATAGATAGCATAAGAAGAGTTCAAGCCACGTCCTTCGAGGAACATTGTACGCAAAGAGGTACCCGAACCTTTAGGAGCAACCATGATAACGTCGATATCAGTAGGAGGAACTACACCTGTACGGTCGTTCCAAGTGATAGCAAAACCATGTGAGAAATAAAGAGCTTTTCCGGCAGTCAGGTAAGGTTTGATAGTAGGCCATACAGACATTACTGCTGCGTCAGACAACAAGCACATTACGATAGTACCTTTCTCGCAAGCTTCTTCAATGCCGAACAAAGTTTCGCCCGGAACCCATCCGTCTGCTACTGCTTTATCGTATGTTTTTCCTTCACGTTGACCAACGATTACATTGAAACCGTTATCACGCAAGTTCAGTGCCTGTCCAGGTCCCTGTACGCCATAACCGATTACAGCAATTGTTTCATTTTTCAATACTTCACGAGCTTTTTCCAATGGAAATTCGTCACGGATTACTACAGTTTCAGTAGTACCTCCAAAATTCAACTGTGCCATTTTCTTTTTGTTTTTAGTTTTTGATGACTTACGTCATCCGTTATTAATTAATTTTGTATTCTCACATTTATTCAAATATCACTTTCGAACGGCAAACAACTTCGCTGCCATTCTTCTTTACTTCTACGTGAAACTCGTTTGCATTCACTTCATCGCAGAAGAAAGAGAGCTCATCACCAAAGTAACTTTCGGCTACGTACGCCATCTCGAAACGGCGGATACGTTTGGTCTTGTACAGCTCTATCGGGAACAAATCAAGGATATGCTCGATGTAACGGATGCTGTTCACGTGACCGTTAATATCAATATCACTGTATTTTGCCGTCAGGGTAGCCATTGACTGATCGCTTGTCACTTTAATACGTGAAGGCTTTTCAATAGGACAAGGTTCGTCACAGACATAATCTACGATACTTCCTCCGTGCAAGGTCAATAGATCGGCCGGTTTGCGGGTATTGAGATTAATCATCGCCCATACGGAACGCGCATAACCAATCTTTTTCCCATCCTTATCAATAATAGCAAAGTTACGGTCAGTAAACAAGCGGTAGACATTTTCCACCCATGTTTGAACTGAAAAGTTCTCATATTGATAAGGCATTTCATCCAACTCAATGGCCAGACGTGAAAGTACCCAGGTGTAATTATCCTCGTTCAGTGTTGCAATACCAAAGCCACGGTCACTTGCGTGAAAACCTGCACAATTCAACAGATGATTTCCTAGTACGCCCATAGTCAGACGTCCATTAAAGTCAACATGGAACGGTTCTGCCACAAACTGATAAGTTCCTATTTTATTTTCTTCACTCATTATTCTTGTTGGTTTTTACTCTGGTTATACATGGCTTCCCGTCCATCGAGAAACTCGTTCACCCGTTCAAAGCAACTGGTAGTAATCGCTACGCGTCCCGACCGAACAAACTGCAAAACACAATTTAAAGCCTTCAGTTCACCGTAGAGTGAGGTTATATCTTCGCTCATACCATTTTTCTCGACAATAGAAAATACCGGATTAACTTCCACTACACGGGCATTGTATCTGCGGATCAACTTGGATGCTTCCGGAGTTTCCTGAAAAGCAGGAGTAGATACCTTATATAGTGCAATCTCATGGAAGTATATTTCATCCTCGGTGAAATAATGTGCCTGAATCACATCAATCTTCTTTTCGATCTGTTTCACTACCTTCTCAATGGTGTCCTTATCCGTCAAAGCTGTAATCGTATACTTGTGTACACCTTTAATAGAAGAAGCAGATACATTCAGACTCTCGATGTTGATTTGCCGACGAGTAAATACAGCAGTTACCTGATTCAGCAATCCGGCTATATTTTCGGAATGAACTATTATCGTATATAATGTCTTGTCACTCATAATCCTAAATTTTAATTGCGAACTTTCAATCTTCCATTCTCAATATTCAACTTCTCCTAGCATTCCAACAGCATCTGATTGACCGAACCACCCGGAGGAGTCATCGGCAAAACATTGCCTTCTTCCACTACGCACGCTTCGAGCAGGAACGGACCATCTGTCGCCAGCATTTCTGCAATAGCTTCTTTCAGTTCTTCACGGGTGAAAGCACGTTTGGAAGGAATATCATAAGCCGAAGCAACCTTCATATAATCCGGATTCAACATCGGAGTAAACGAATAGCGGCGATTGAAGAACATAGCTTGCCACTGGCGTACGTTTCCGAGGTAATTATTATTCAGGCAGATAATTTTCACCGGAGCTTTTTGCTCCATAATCGTACCCAACTCCTGAATATTCATTTGCAGTCCACCATCTCCCATAAATACGCATATGGTACGTTCCGGTGCTCCAAAAGTTGCCCCGATAGCTGCGGGAAGACCGAAGCCCATAGTTCCAAGTCCTCCGGAAGTGATGATACTGCGTTCTTTCGTATATTTGAAGTAACGTGCAGACATCATTTGATTTTGACCTACATCTGTTACCAAAACTGCTTCATGATGAGTAGCATTGCTTACCGCACGTACCACTTCTCCCATACTCAAAGAGTTTGTTGCAGGGTGAAGTTCAGGGCGGATTACTTTTTCTTCCTCTACTTTCTCATATTCTTTGAAGCTATCAATCCATTCGGTATGAGTTTTCTTTTTCAGGAGTTTAGTCACAGAAGCCAATGTCTCCTTGCAATCTCCCAAAACAGCTACATCTACCTTTACATTCTTATTGACTTCTGCAGGATCGATATCAAAATGAATCACCTTCGCCTGTTTGGCGTAAGTAGCCAGATTGCCAGTCACACGGTCGTCAAAGCGCATACCGACAGCAATCAGTACATCGCATTTATTGGTATTGATATTCGGTCCCAAATTACCGTGCATACCCAACATACCTTTATTCAACGGATGTTCTGTCGGTAAAGCTGACAGTCCGAGCAGCGTACAGCCTGCAGGCATATCTGCCTTTTCGATAAATTCACGCAATTCGTTCTGTGCATTTCCCAATTCAACACCCTGTCCAACCAATACAAGCGGACGTTCGGCGTTATTAATCAGTTCGGCAGCTGCCTGTACAGACTCCTCGTCCGTATCGGGAACGGGAACATAACTGCGAATAAAATCGACTTTCGTCGGTTCATATTTCGTTTTTTCTACTTGCGCATTCTTGGCAAAGTCCAGTACCACCGGACCGGGACGACCACTACGGGCAATATAAAACGCACGTGCTACCGCCCAGGCTACATCTTCCGCACGACGGATCTGATAGCTCCATTTAGCGATTGGTTGCGTAATACCTACCAAGTCAACTTCCTGAAAAGCATCCGTTCCGAGAAAACCTGTTCCTACCTGTCCGGCAATCACTACGATAGGTGTACTATCGATCATCGCATCTGCAATACCTGTTACCGTATTGGTTGCTCCGGGACCGCTCGTCACCAGGCAAACACCTACTTCTCCTGATACACGAGCATAACCTTGTGCCGCGTGGGCAGCTCCCTGCTCGTGACGAACCAAAATATGGTTCAATATATTTTGATGATCGTACAAGGCATCGAACACCGGCATTATGGAACCACCGGGGTAACCGAAGATGGTAGTCACTCCCTGATGTTCCAAGGAGCGCATCATAGCCTCTGCACCTGTTATTAAATCTTTCATATTAGTTGATAGTTGATAAATGAACTATATCAGATTAATCTCACTGCTCCCTTATCGGCAGAGCTTACCATGCTGGCATACGCCTTCAGACTCTTCGGTACATAACGGTCACGAGTGACAGGAGTCATCGGACGAGCCGCCAGTTCTTCATCCGTCAGTCGCACGTTAATCTTCCGGGCCGGAATATCGATTTCGATAATATCTCCATCCACAATTTTTCCGATATTGCCTCCAGCTGCCGCTTCGGGAGAAACATGTCCGATACTCAATCCGGAAGTTCCACCACTGAAACGTCCGTCGGTAATCAAAGCACATTCTTTTCCGAGATGACGAGATTTGATATAAGAGGTAGGATAAAGCATTTCCTGCATACCGGGACCACCCTTCGGACCTTCGTGCGTAATGACGACGACATCACCACTGACGACTCGGCCTCCGAGGATGCCTTCACAGGCTGCTTCTTGCGAATCAAAGACTTTGGCAGGTCCGGTAAACTTCCAGATACTTTCGTCTACACCTGCTGTTTTTACCACACAACCGTCTTGGGCAATGTTACCTTTCAATACGGCCAATCCACCGTCTTTGCTATAAGCATGTTCCAAATCGCGGATACATCCGTTTGCACGGTCTTTATCCAGTTCCTTATAGTACATGCCCTGTGAACCAAGTACGAGATTGAATCTATTTCCGGCTGCACTCGAATATTTTTTAATTGCCTTTTCGCTTACATTCGGGCTGGTGATTGAATATTCATTAATAGCTTCCGCCAATGACATTCCGTCTACCCGTCGAACAGATGTATCTATCAGACCACCTTTTGCCAGTTCATCCATGATAGCAATAATACCACCGGCACGGTTTACATCCTGAATATGATATTTCTGTGTATTGGGAGCCACCTTGCAGAGACAAGGAGCCTTGCGGGAAAGCATATCGATATCATCCATCTTGAAATCTACCTCTGCTTCATGAGCAATAGCCAACAGGTGAAGAACTGTATTAGTAGAACCACCCATTGCTATATCCAGCGTCATGGCATTCAAGAAAGCCTGACGGGTAGCAATGCTACGAGGAAGCACACTTTCGTCTCCTTCTTCATAATATAACTTTGCATTTTTCACGATCAGTTCTGCTGCATCTTTGAAAAGCTGCGTACGATTCTCGTGTGTAGCTACGATGGTTCCGTTTCCGGGAAGAGCCAGTCCGATTGCTTCATTCAGACAGTTCATTGAGTTGGCGGTAAACATACCGGAACAACATCCGCAAGTAGGACAAGCATTTTGCTCGATATTCGCTACTTCCTGATCGCTGACACTTTCATCAGCCGATTTAATCATCGCGTCGATCAAATCCAGGTGCTGACCATTCCATTCTCCGGCTTCCATCGGACCGCCCGATACAAATACGGCAGGAATATTCAGACGCATAGCCGCCATCAACATTCCGGGAGTAATCTTATCGCAATTGCTGATACATACCATTGCATCTGCCTTGTGCGCATTAACCATATACTCTACACTGTCTGCAATGATGTCACGTGAAGGAAGCGAGTAAAGCATACCATCATGTCCCATTGCTATACCGTCATCGATAGCTATTGTATTGAATTCCGCAGCGAAGCATCCCAGCTTCTCAATCTCTGCCTTCACCAGCTGACCGATTTCATGCAGATGCACATGTCCCGGAACAAACTGGGTGAACGAATTGACGATAGCGATAATGGGTTTACCCATCTGATTCTTCTTCATGCCGTTGGCTGCCCATAACGCACGGGCTCCCGCCATCCGACGGCCTTGTGTACTAAACGAACTGCGTAATTGCTTTTTCATTTCAATCTATCTTTTAATTAAAGAGCCTTCCTCACACAAGTGAGAAAGGCTCTAAATTCTATCTTTTATGGTACGAACACATACAACACAAAAACCTTTCTCACGCTCTTGATGGGACCACCACGACGCGAATAATATGCAGGACTGCTAGGTTAATAGATGTATGTAACATATTCATATCTTCTTTTCTTTATTTTCGTGCTGCAAAGGTAAGGGCTTTTTTATTATATCCAAACAAATCGAAGAAAAAAATCACTTAAAAGCGAATAATTGTAAGAAAAGAGAGGTATTATTTCTCTATTTTATCACTTAAAGGTTGAATTTACAACTATTATCTAAGTGCACACTCCACCTTCTTTTTCTGACAAAAGCACTTAATAATCTGAAATTTACCCTCCCTATACCGGAGGACAAGCAAATAATTCGTATCTTTGTCGACCCGGATTACCGGGAATTATTAATCAGAAACAAAAAATATCAGATGGAAACAGTAGAAAACAAGTACATTACCGTTGCATACAAACTATATACAATGGAAGATGGTGAAAAAGAGTTGTTCGAAGAAGCAAAAGCAGAACATCCCTTTCAATTCATTTCAGGATTAGGAACAACACTCGAAGATTTCGAAAATCAAATAACTGCTCTTTCTAAAGGTGATAAATTTGACTTTACCATTCCGGCAGATAAGGCTTACGGACAATATGACGAACAACACGTCATTGACCTCCCCAAAAATATATTTGAAATAGATGGCAAATTTGACAGCGAACGTATTAAAGAAGGTAACATCGTACCTTTGATGACTGGTGACGGTCAACGCGTAAATGCCAGCGTAGTAGAAATCAAACCGGATATTGTAGTAGTTGACCTCAACCACCCGTTGGCTGGTGCCGACCTGATCTTTGAAGGTGAAATACTGGAAAGCCGTCCTGCTACGAACGAAGAAATTCAGGAACTTGTGAAAATGATGAGTGGCGAAGGTGGCTGCAGTTGCGGATGCGACAGCTGCGGTGATGGCTGTGGCGACGACTGCGGTTGCGAAGGCGGACACTGTCACTAAATAAAGTATTAAATTATAAAGTATTAAGTATTAATTCCGTGCGGACACAGCCGGGCTTTAATACTTAATACTTTTTTTATGCCGTTATTTGAGCTAATACTTAATACCTGATACTTAATACTTGAAATCAGCATCCTTTATGCGTCATGATGTCAAGCACCATTTTATCCGTTTCGTTCATGGCTTGCGAGCCGATTCTTGTCAGGTTGCGGATACTTTGATCTACATCTTCGTCGATAATTCCCTCTACGGAAGTCACACAACGGTCTTCCATTGCCATCATTGCAGATAATACGGCTGTCGAAACTCCGGTAGTTACTTTCAATGCACAACTCGGTTTTGCACCGTCACAAATCATTCCTGTCAGATTAGCAATCATGTTTTGAACGGCGAAGGCAACCTGATTGTAGTTTCCTCCCATCAACCAAGTGATTCCACAACTGGATCCGGTAGCAGCTACCACGCAGCCACACAAAGCTGACAGACGTCCTAAACTTTGTTTGATATATATAACAGTGAGATGGCTTAACATTAAAGCACGGATAAGTTCTTCTTCGCTCTTTCCGTTCTCTTCGGCAAAGACAACGACAGGGAGTGTAGCGGATATCCCCTGATTACCACTGCCGGAATTACTCATGACAGGAATCATTGCACCCGCCATCCGGGCGTCGCAAGCAGCTGATGTATAAGAGAGAATATGAGAAAATACGCTGTCACCCATCACTTTATGTTCGTAAGTTCCCCGAAGCATTTTACCTAAAGAATGTCCGTAGTTACCTTTAAAGGCTTGCTCGGCAGCAGCTTTATTCAAACGGGCTGTATCAAGAATGAAGCGAATCTCATCCAGCGGAGCAGTCAGTGCAAAGTCATAGACTTTACGCAAGTTTAATTCGAGCGAAGCATCTTCCTCTTCCTCGCTGACTGTATGTTGCTTGTCGAGCAATGTCTGTTCATCTTTGGCTATATATATAAAGGTAGTATGTCCACCGGCAATGATAGCTTTAGCTATTTTATCTCCCGCTTTACAGATCACTTCGATATAAAGCTTCTCCGTAATATCTTCTTTCAGAGAAATACAAATCCGTTTTTCTGCAATGAACAGTTTCCCCTGCTCCACTGCTTCCGGCGTACAGTCCCTCAACACCTCCAACTGATAGTCTGATTTGCCAATCAACACACCTAAAGCCACAGCTATGGGAAGGCCTACCATACCCGTTCCCGGGATTCCGACTCCCATGGCATTCTTTAGTATATTAGCACTTAACAAGACGTCTATCTTTTCCGGTTTCACTCCCAACGTTTCAGCAGCTTTAGCTACACAAAGCGCTACTGCAATAGGTTCCGTACATCCAATAGCCGGAATGACTTCTTTCTTAATCAACTCTATAATTTGCCTTCTTTCTGATTCAGTCATGGACTTATAAGTTTTGGTTCCACAAAAATAGGAAATTCTTTCTTTTCCAACATTCTATAATGAACAAATAAAATCTCATATTGTTATAAAACCTCCCATACACCAAACTTTAACAGAAAGAATTGATAGAAAAATGAAAGCAAAACACGTGATTCTTTATTTGCTACTGGTTATTGTTTCCTCTTCCTGTATCGGCGAAGAAGCTCTCAATGCAGAAGCAGACATAATAAGTTGCACACTACCGGGAGTAGCCATGACAACCAGTCCTATTATTAACAATAATTCCATCACTATCTTCGTCGGTCCGGGAACTGATATTTCAGAACTTACACCTGAATTTACATTGACTCCGGGAGCCACAATTAATCCTCTTAGCGGTACGGAACGAAATTTCAATACTCCACAAGAATATACTGTTACAGCTGCCGATGGTGTTTGGAAGAAAACGTATATCATATCCGTTATCGACACGGAACTTGCCACGAACTATAATTTCGAAGATACGCTTGGCGGAAAGAAGTACTACATATTTATAGAACGCGAAGGAGGTAAAGTCGTTATGGAATGGGCCAGCGGAAATGCGGGATATGCCATGACCGGCGTAGCCAAAACTGCTGATGACTATCCCACTTTCCAAATAACAGACGGAAAAGCCGGCAAATGCCTTTCTTTAGTGACACGCAGTACCGGATTCTTTGGACAAATAGCAGGAATGCCTATCGCGGCAGGAAATCTATTTATCGGTTCCTTTGATGTAAGCAATGCGATGAGTAATCCGCTTAAAGCAACTAAATTCGGTCTTCCTTTCCGGCATGTACCTACTTATCTGGCTGGCTATTATAAGTACAAAGCGGGAGATCAATTTACAGAAGGAGGCAAACCTGTAAATGAGAAACGGGATATCTGTGACATATATGCCATCATGTACGAAACCAGCGAATCTGTTCCAACCCTTGACGGAACGAACGCATTTACCAGCCCAAACCTGATTTCAACAGCACGGATTAATAACGCCAAAGAAACGAACGAATGGACTTACTTTAAGCTTCCTTTCACCACTCTCCCCGGCAAATTCATAGATAAGGAAAAGCTAATGGATGGAAAATACAATATAGCCATAGTGTTCACCTCAAGTCTGGAAGGAGATCATTTTAACGGAGCAATCGGAAGCACGTTGCTCATTGACGAGGCCGAGTTAATCTATCACTCGGAAGATTAGTGGAACTAAATAACTTTATAACAACAAGAACAATGAAAATCTATCTGTATATATTCAGTTTACTAACCTGTATAGGAATAGCCCTCCCCGGCTATGCACAGGTTGATCGAAATGAAACACTGATCCGTTCCGCCCTTCACGGACTGGAATATGAGATAAAAGCAGGTTTCAGCATTGGCGGCACAGCCCCGCTTCCTCTTCCGGTGGAAATCCGTTCCATTGACGGATATAACCCGACATTAGCTATCAGTATAGGAGGTGAAGTGACCAAATGGATTGCCGTTCAGAACAAGCTCGGAATTATAGTCGGATTGCGGCTTGAAAACAAAGCAATGACTACCGAAGCCACCGTAAAGAATTACAATATGGAGATTCTCGGACAGGGAGGTGAAAGAATCAGCGGAGTATGGACAGGCGGAGTAAAAACCAAAGTACATACTGCCGGACTGACAATACCTCTGATGGCTACCTACAAACTAACCAACCGGTGGAATATCAAAGCCGGACCTTATTTCTCCTATCTACTTTCAAGAGAATTTTCAGGTCACGTATACGAAGGATATTTGCGGGAAGATAATCCCACCGGTCCGAAGGTTGAGTTTACCGATGGCAAAATTGCAACATACGATTTCTCGGACGACTTGAGACATTTCCAGTGGGGATTACAGGTAGGAGCCGGATGGCGAGCCTTCAAGCACCTCAATGTGTATGCCGATCTTACCTGGGGATTGAATGATATATTTAAAAACGATTTTAATACAGTCACTTTTGCTATGTACCCCATCTACTTGAATATAGGTTTCGGGTATGCTTTTTAAGTCCCACTAGGCTCTGCCACCTGCTTCACTCCGGAGTAGGTTACTTTCACCGTCTGTTGCAATGCAGGCACTTTCACATTAATAGTCATATCTGCATTTCCACCTTCTACAGTTCCCGTAACTGTTACAGGACAAGTACCCAAAGAGGCAGCATCTCCTTCAAATGTAAGATCTTGCTGTCCGGTGAATGTAGACACACCTTCCCCCTTTTTCACTTCACATTTATCAATGACAATATCTCCAAATTTTAATATCTGCTGGTTGATGAACAATTCAAAATCCTTCAGTTCAATCTTCACTTCCGTATTGCTGACCTGCGAAAGCGTGATAAACTTCTCTATTCCGTCGCCAATGACAATTTCCTGATCCGAGCCATCCGGTATCATGGATATATCCAGATTTCCCCAATACGTTCCGATTACATCCGGAGCCGTTATCACAGCTTCCTCTTCGGGAGGATTCTCATTATTCTTGTTATCACTATCGTCGTCATCACTGCTACAAGCAGCAAAGAGAGTAAGAGAGCATACCAATGCCAATAAATACAATAGATTCTTTTTCATACGTCTTTGGTTTAGTTATTACAATAAATTCGTCCTTTATAAACTAAAAAGAAGAAAAAAGGTTCAATATGCTTCCTTTTTCGAAGTTATTTCGAGTTCGCAACTTTCTTACCGAAAACTTTGTTATATTTGCATATAGTAATTTTAAAAAAGCCACAACTATGTTTAATTCATTTGGCAATATCTTTCGACTCACAAGTTTCGGTGAGTCTCATGGAAAAGGAATTGGAGGAGTGATTGACGGATTCCCATCAGGAATTACCATCGACGAAGAATTTGTACAACAAGAACTAAATCGCCGTCGTCCGGGACAATCAATCCTTACCACCCCACGCAAAGAAGCTGATAAAGTAGAGTTTCTTTCAGGTATTTTTGAGGGGAAATCAACCGGGTGTCCTATCGGTTTTATCGTTTGGAATGAAAACCAACACCCCAATGACTACAACAATCTGAAAAATGTATATCGTCCTTCACACGCTGATTACACATACACGGTGAAGTATGGAATCCGTGACCATCGCGGCGGCGGACGTTCCTCTGCACGCGAAACGATTTCGCGCGTTGTAGCCGGTGCATTGGCTAAGCTGGCACTCCGCCAACTGGGAGTCAATATCACTGCCTATACCTCACAGGTAGGTCCTATCAAGCTTGAGGGTACTTACTCGGACTATAATTTCGACCTGATAGAAACCAACGATGTACGTTGTCCGGACCCTGAAAAAGCAAAAGAAATGGCAGACCTTATCTATAAGGTAAAAGGTGAAGGCGATACCATCGGAGGTACACTGACCTGTGTCATTAAGGGATGCCCCATCGGATTGGGACAACCTGTTTTCGGTAAACTTCATGCTGCCCTGGGTAACGCCATGTTAAGCATCAACGCTGCCAAAGCATTCGAATACGGTGAAGGATTCAAGGGTTTGAAAATGAAAGGTTCCGAACAGAACGATGTTTTCTATAACAATAACGGACGGATCGAGACGCACACCAATCACTCCGGAGGTATTCAGGGAGGATTGAGTAATGGTCAGGATATTTATTTCCGTGTAGTGTTCAAACCGATTGCCACACTGCTGATGGAACAGGAAACTGTCAACATTGATGGCGTCGACACCACTCTGAAAGCACGCGGACGTCATGACGCTTGTGTATTACCTCGTGCCGTACCTATCGTAGAAGCAATGGCCGCCATGACTATACTCGATTATTATTTACTGGATAAAACGACGCAACTCTAATGAACGAGATTCAGAAATACATAGCGGCACACGAACCAAAGATGATGGATGACTTGTTCAGCCTTATTCGCATTCCCAGTATCAGTGCTCTGCCGGAGCACCACGACGACATGCTGGCTTGTGCGGAACGCTGGGCACAGCTGTTATTGGAAGCAGGTGTGGACGAAGCACTGGTAATACCCTCACAAGGTAATCCGGTTGTTTTCGCTCAAAAGATCGTGGACCCGGATGCAAAGACTGTATTAATCTACGCTCATTACGATGTGATGCCGGCCGAACCATTGGAACTCTGGAAAAGCGAACCGTTTGAACCGGAAATACGTGACGGACATATCTGGGCACGTGGAGCGGATGATGACAAAGGACAATCGTTCATTCAGGTGAAAGCATTTGAATATCTCGTCAAAAACGGATTACTGAAGAATAATGTGAAGTTCATCTTCGAGGGTGAAGAAGAAATAGGTTCGCCCAGTCTGGAAGCTTTCTGCGAAGAACATAAAGAATTGCTGAAAGCAGACGTTATTCTTGTGTCGGATACGAGTATGCTAGGAGCTGAACTGCCCTCATTGACCACTGGTCTGCGCGGGTTGGCTTATTGGGAAATAGAAGTGACGGGACCGAATCGTGACTTGCATTCCGGACATTTCGGGGGTGCGGTAGCCAATCCGATCAACGTGCTTTGCCAGATTATCAGCAAAGTAACGGATGCCGACGGACGTATCACTGTTCCCGGATTCTACGATGACGTGGAAGAAGTGCCGCAAGCCGAACGGGAAATGATAGCCCATATTCCTTTTGACGAAAAGAAATACAAAGAAGCAATCGGTGTAAAAGAGCTTTTCGGAGAAAAAGGATATAGCACATTGGAACGTAACAGTTGCCGTCCGTCTTTTGACGTATGTGGTATTTGGGGCGGATATACAGGAGAAGGTTCTAAAACCGTACTGCCTTCAAAGGCTTATGCTAAAGTATCTTGCCGGTTAGTACCGCATCAGGATCACCATAAGATTTCGCAAATGTTCGCAGATTATATTCTTAGTATCGCTCCTGATACAGTACAGGTGAAAGTGACTCCCATGCACGGAGGACAAGGATATGTGTGCCCGATTTCACTTCCTGCCTATCAGGCAGCAGAGAAAGGTTTCGAGATCGCTTTCGGGAAAAAGCCGTTGGCGGTACGCCGTGGCGGAAGTATCCCCATCATCTCTACTTTCGAACAGGTATTGGGAATCAAAACCGTATTGATGGGATTTGGACTCGAATCGAATGCGATCCATTCTCCGAACGAGAACTGCTCATTGGATATCTTCCGGAAAGGGATAGAGGCGGTCATAGAGTTTCATCAGGAATATGCCAGACGATAAACCGGATAAATAACAATCAAGTTATAAACGATACATATAAAAGAGTGGTGGACAAGCTTGATTACAAGCATTTGTCCACCACTCTTTTATATATCTATCACACTGACAAATTACATGACCGGAGTCTCGAAAAGGAAGGTAAATGATTGGCTGTCTTTCAAATCCTTCACTGCATCACCTGCATAAATTTCGCCCTTTGTCAGAGACAGTTTCTTAATGCCGGCTTTCGGACTAAAATCAATTTTCTTCAAATCCAGCCAAAACAAATTCGGAGTCAGGGTAGATTCGAAATAATATACCTTATTCTTCTGATCGGATACGGAACGCCAACGGGTAGAAGATATATAAGGCTTCTCCGGTGTATTAATACCAAATGGCACGGAAACATTACGCATCACACTCAACACGCTGGGAACTGCAATCTTTGCATCCGCAATTTGTGGAATAGCATGAATGTAGAATGAAGCCCGTACAAAACGGTCGCTTGCCCGATTGGTTCCCGGTAACATCTGCAAGCCACCGATTTCTTTCCAGTAATCATTAATGGCCAACTGCTGTTCATATCGAGGAGAATTTGTCATCACCCGGTATTCTTTTCCTTCGTGAATACTTAATTTCCCATCCAGATATTCCAATACAGCCGTATTGCCTGTTTCATCGGTTATGGCCAGATGCAAGGTAGACTCCGGTCCTCCATTCGGCATACGGGGAGCATCAATGCGGAAAGTCTCCTTTTTCAATTCATCCACCGCTTCGCGTACCGTGGCAAAGTTATCAAGCACATACTGTGTCCAAATGCTGATGCCCATTGCCGGACGGGTATCGCCGGGAAGAGAGTAAATGGATTCCGGCAAGAAAAGCAGGCTAGCCACTAATCCTTTCTCGTTCATTCCGTCACAAGTACCTATATCATATCCTGTAGCAATCACACTTCCATATTTGGAAGTCCAGTTCACAGTTTTCTCCTTGTTATGTCCCATACGTTGGATGCCACGCGGAAATACATAGATATTCGTCATGATATCTTCCTTCCAGTCCATTGTACGTCCTGTTATCACCATCTGGTCAGGGCCTATATACACTGCACGCGTACATGCTTCTACAGGCTGTATACTCATCAAAGAGACGGCAGCCAACACCAATGCAACTCCTGCTAATTTTTTCTTCATGTTCATTCTATTTAAATAATTGATCTTCTTATTTATAAATAACAAACGCGCCACGATTATTGCCTAAAAGAAAGAGGATTTTAATGAAAAAAAGGCATTTATCCAATGCAGGAAGAAATTTTGGGTTTTCAACGTATGAGGGTTACCATCACAGAGATCATTTCTTAGCGAAAAATATTAAATAAATTTAAGTGTTACTATTGCAGTCATTGCTACTTTAGTTCGTCCAATAAATAAACATACAATTATCATGATAAAAGAGTACACCAAACAAACTATAATCATTTGCTTTCTATTACAAGGAATCGCATTATCAAGCAGAGCGCAAGAACAACAAGTGTGGCAACGATACCACGATAAATGTCGAAGAGAAGCAAGTATTATTGACACTCTCCCCTCCAAATTAGAAAAAGCCTTGCACTGGTCGCCGACAATAAATAAAGAACAAAAAGAGGTTATACGCTATATACTATGGAATATGGTTTACGTGGAAGGTGGTACAGCCAATCTCGGAAACAACAATAACTATCCCGTGGATGTAGCCTCTTTTTTCATCAACCGATATGAAGTTAGTCAGGATGAATGGTATGTCATTATGGGAGAAAATCCTTCTAACCAACACAGACGTAACTATCCGGTAGACCAAGTCAATTGGTTCAACGCTCAACGATTTACCAAAAAAATTTCTCAATTAAGCGGCCTACCCTTTCGCCTCCCCTTCGAAGCAGAATGGGAATATGCAGCACGTGGGGGACTAAAAACCAAGAATTTCATCTATGCCGGCAGCAATAATGCAGAACAGGTTGCCTGGTTTAGAGAAAAATATTATAATACTTACGTATCCAAAGAAACAGGAACGAAGAAGCCCAACGAACTGGGACTTTATGACATGAGTGGAAACGTATATGAATGGTGTATGGACTGGTATGACAGAAAGGTTCCTTTTACCGGAAACATCGCTCCGATTATAAGCGAAAAAGATACGCATAAAGTGTTGCGTGGAGGTAGTTATTATACCTTCGAGAAATATTGTAAAGTCACCAGCCGCTACGGAGTGAATCCGCAACGATGGGATATTGATTACGGATTACGGTTGGTAGTGTCACTACCAAATTAAAAGAGGAGCATATTATTCACTGTATTATTTTAGCTCCTCATTGTTCTAAATACTGTTATTATATACAAATGTCAAGTCGACTTATTGATCGGCCAGTTTATAAAGTTCATATCCTCCCAATGCCAGTACATAAGGCAGATTAAGAATAACGTCGGCATCCTTCTCCACCTCTTCGGGGTACTTTTGCAGCAATTCGTTGAAAGGCATAATGAGAGGATGTTGCAAGAAAACCTTATCTTTCACCTCGGCACGTCTCCAACCAGCTACCGTACGTTCGGCATTCCATCGGTATTTCTCCATGCGCACCAGTAGATACAAAACTTGAGACGGTAGATTCTCATTGAACATAGATCCGGATATGCGTGCCGGCGAACGGTCGCTCCGCTTAATACCGTAGCCTAGCGTACGACAAAATACACTATAGGCATCCAGTTGATAGCGGTTAGCCCAACGTAACGGCTCGCTCAATTTGTTCCACAGAAACTGTGCCTGATGATTCATCAAAATGAAGTCGGCAGAGTGGTTGCCATAAGATTCATACATCTTCTTCAACACCTCTTTCTGTTTGAGGCTTTCATCCGTATAGCAACAATCGTAGAGGTAATTCACATACAAAGCCAGTTTATCCTGCAAGATATTTTTCTTCATCCCCCTATCTACCATACCAAACACCTTGACATAACGATAACGCCCTTGCTCATCGTCCACTATCGACGACAAATCGTTATTGAAATCCTGACGGATAAGTACACGACATTGATGCTGATAAACCTCATGCGGCAAGTTGAGTCCTAATGAGAGACTCAAATCAGGATCATGCACACAAATAGCCACTGTAAGCATACAGTGTTTATTTTGTGCCCATTGTTGTAGACGGGTGCGCATAGCAGTACTACAAATGTCGTCATGGCAATATTCTACCTCAATATCGTCTATCTGACTCTCTATATAAGGAAATTGAGCTTTGAAGTAGTCTTTCTGTGACTCCATCTCTCGATCTACTAAAGTGATGTGGGTACGTATGCGCTCATCTGTCGGCAGACGGTCATCGTAATTGGCATAATGGCAGATACGTAGTGCTTCAAGCAGCAACGAGCGTCCCATCCGATTGAATCCCACAATAACCAGATGCACATAGTCTTGACTAGTAGCAGTCCAGTTTCCATCAGGTTGTTGCGTTATGCTTATGGGGCGATAGTCTAGCGGATCATAATATCTTTCACTATCGGCAGCATAGAGACTCCATAGTTGCCGGGCCAAATTCTCGTGGAGGTTAAAGGGACGGAAAAAAATATTAGGTTTCCCCTCAATGCAAAACACCTCCGGCGGCAGATTCATTTTCTGTATGTTAGAGTACGAAGGGATACTGTCGAACTGCACATATACAGGCATCACCTTGCCATCGGAACATTTGCCACGCAGAGCACTCACCAAATGCACAATCGCTATATTTTTAGCATCGCGTCCGCAACGTTCTTCATCACCCAGTACATACACTTCACTCGCGCTCGCTATGTTCAACCGCTGAAGTTCTTCGATCGACTCAATGTTGCCAAAGTAAACAAGCACTTGCCGCTCTATTTCGACGGGCAAGGCAGACTGTATGCGATGGCGTACCGTTGCCGCCTCTATACCGCTCATCAGCAAGATACGTGCCGAAGGACATTCGTTATATAGTTCGCGTATCATATTGATAGTTAGTTCATTGAAGCCTATCAATACATAGTGTTGAGTTATGTTGCGGTAAGTCATTCGCCCCGTGTTTACCACATCCACACGCCGCTCTATTATGTTGGAAATGGTAGAGATGAGCACACCACCCAATAAAATGGATCCCGAAAAGCTAACAATTCCCAGCAATAGCCTGCTGGACCAAGCTGTCTCGTTCATTTGGTTACCAGGATCCACAAAGTTGTTGTACACCACCCAGAGCCTTTCGCCCCATTCCTCATGTCCATACAGTTGGATAGAAAAGAACATCACGATGATAAAAAAGATAGCCAGCACCGTAGCAATAGTAACGAGTAGCAGGGTGAGCTGAGACTTGATACCCCCCGAAATGGTGCGATCCATATACTCTTGTGAGAATATCTTCTTGTAGTAGTTTATAAAACGGTTCATGCTTATAACTTATTGATGGCAAAACATACAAGTCCTGCCCATATTGTGTATATTTCGAGCTATTTGTTCTGATAATTGTACCATATCATGCACCAATACCATATAATCCGTATCAATGGGATTTGGTTGACAGTCGTGTTTCATAAATAGAATATTTAAAGTTGTGTACAAATATAGTATTTTTCAACAAACCAAATAGTTTTTCACTTAACTATTTTCAGCAGTGTACTTTACCTTGTTATCGTATGGCAGTATATAAAATGAAATTCACCAGTACAAGAAGACATTAATTGCAAGATAACAGCTATGGAACGAAGTAAAATTCGTATAAAAATGGAGTAAGATATTCTACTTCCATCAAATAATATCTCCATAACCTTTATTGTATCTAAGATTATTCAGTGCATAGATTTAAGATTTTCTATGCAGAAACTTAGAATCTTTTATGCACTCGAGTAGTCGTCACGTTATAACGGGACAATGGTCACCTTATAGAATGACTAACGTCACTTTATAAGGTGATATTAATCATTCTATAAGGTGACCATCTATCTCTGAAAGGATGAAAATCACTAAAGATACAAAATAAATCAGTAAAAAGCAATAGTAAGATAGGAAATTTGCCTGGAATGCAAACGCACTTAATTTATCTCAATACAACATAATAAAGAGACCGCATTCATATAATGCAGATTAAATCTAACCTGCTAATTGCAGCACCTCCATCTCTCACTCTCTTCGTGATATGACGGACTTTTTACTTCCAATTATCTTATCCCTTTTCTATTAGAAATTTTTCCGGAAAGTACATCCATTTCTCCATTCCGAACATCCGTAAGCGGTTTTTCCTTTAATAATAATTCCCTTACCACAAAGCGGACATGGCTGACCTACAAACGTATCTACATCACCTGTAGCAGAAGGAGTTGAAGCAGGAGTAGTAACCGGAGCCGGAGAAGGTGCCGAATTAGAACTCACTCCACTTGCCGCTTTTTCTGTTTTCGGTTTCTTTTCTTTCGGTGCACTCGGTTTACGTTCTCGCTTTTTAGTTTCTTTCTTTTCTTTCTCTTCAGCCTTTGCAGCTACTGCATCCTGAATAGTAATGCGTCGGTTTGTATTATCAGAAAGTACACTCATCACTATTTCCGAAACCATCTGTTTCAGTTCTTCGAGAAACTGGCGGGCATCGTATGTCTTCTTTTCAATTTCGCGAAGCTTCTTTTCCCAAATACCTGTCAGTTCCGCCGATTTCAATAATTCTTCATGAATGAGCTGCACCAACTCCACTCCTGTCGGGGTGGCAATCAGGTTCTTTCTCTCCTTACGGATATAATTTCGTTTGAACAGTGTTTCAATGATGGCAGCACGGGTAGACGGACGACCGATACCATTCTCTTTCAAGGCATCACGAAGTTCATCATTATCCACCAGTTTTCCGGCTGTTTCCATTGCACGGAGCAGTGTTGCTTCGGTATAAGGTCTGGGCGGCTGTGTCCATTTCTCGTTCAAGTCGGGAATGTGAGGACCACTTTCACCCTTCACAAAGGTAGGGAGTACATTTTCATCCTCTTCCTCTTTTTCTTCAGTAGGATCTTTTACGTCCTTTGCAAACACGACACGCCATCCCGGTTCCAGAATTTGTTTTCCGGTTACCCGGAATTCTATCTTATCCACTTCTCCCATGACGGTAGTAGTAGAAATCTTACAGTCCGGATAGAATACGGCTATAAAACGACGGGCTATCAAGTCATAGACACGACGTTCCATATCCGTCAGGTTTTGAGCATAGACTCCGGTGGGGATAATGGCGTGGTGATCCGTTACTTTCGAGTTGTCAAATACCTTTTTCGATTTAGGAAGTGTAGTGCCGGCTAACGGAGCTGTCAAGACTTCGTAATCACGGAGTCCTTTCAGGATAGCAGGACATTTCGGGTAAATATCGTCACTCAAGAAAGTAGTATCAACACGCGGATAGGTAGCTACCTTCTTCTCATAAAGAGACTGAATCAGTTTCAGCGTTTCATCAGCCGAATAAGCGAATTTCTTATTACATTCTACCTGAAGAGAAGTCAAGTCGAACAAACGTGGGGCGAACTCTCTTCCATCTTTCTTGCCAACACTAGTGACTACAAACGGAAGATCCTTTATGCGTTCTACCAATGCCTCGCCTTCTTCCCGGTTAGCGATAGGGTCGATACCCGGATTATCTATTTTCTTTTTTCCACCGTTCTTTTCTTCTTCCGCAGCTATTTCTTCATCACTTTTGCGGATAAGTGCGGAAAAAGTGGTATCCCGATAGTTGGTTTTCAGTTCCCAGTATTGCTTGGGTTCGAAATTGGCTATTTCCAACTGACGGTTGACAATCAGTGCCAGAGTCGGTGTCTGTACACGACCGATAGAGAGTACCTGTTTATTTTGACCGTATTTAATGGTGTAAAGACGGGTGGCGTTCATTCCTAATAGCCAGTCACCCATTGCACGAGAAAGTCCAGCTTCATAGAGTGACTGAAAATCTGTCTGATCTTTCAGCTTCGCAAACCCTTCCCGGATAGCTTCTTCTGTCAATGAAGAAATCCACAGACGTTTCACCGGACAGCGTGCACCTGCTTTCTGCATCACCCAACGCTGAATCAATTCTCCCTCTTGCCCGGCATCACCGCAGTTGATGATTTCATCTGCGTTCTGCATCAGTCCCTCGATAATGTGGAATTGTTTTTCGTAGGTAGGATTCTCTATCAACTTGATGCCGAAACGTGGAGGAATCATTGGCAGGCTACCTAAATTCCATGATTTCCAGTTAGGCGTGTATTCATGCGGCTCTTTCAGGGTACAAAGATGCCCGAATGTCCAGGTCACCTGGTATCCGTTTCCTTCTATATATCCTTCTTTTCTGGTATGAGCGCCGAGTACTTCGGCTATATCGCGTGCTACTGATGGCTTTTCGGCTATGCAAACTATCATTTTTTTCTCTTCTTGTTTTTACACTAACAGTTTACAAAGTTACACGATTATTTCTCATTGACCGCATGAAGAGAGAAAAAAGTCCATAAAGGCATAAATCGAATAAGTTCCACTGAATGAAATAAACCGCATCATATTCATATATTCGTCTACTATGAAATCTTCTATTGAAAGCTGGACAAATGACAAAATTAGGAGAAGAAAAGGAATATAAACAAAAAAACATCCCACCTTTTAAACCTAAACTGGTCTAAAAGGTGGGAGTATAAATATGATTCAAATAATTTCAGAAGTTATTCTTCATCCATCAAAATTTCCAGAATCTGGCAAGCAGCTTTCGCTACCGGAGTACCCGGACCGAAGATAGCAGCTACACCCGCCTTATACAAGAAATCGTAATCTTGTGCAGGAATAACACCACCGGCAATCACTACAATGTCTTCACGACCCAGTTTCTTCAGTTCCTCAATAATTTGCGGAACCAATGTTTTATGTCCGGCAGCCAGTGAAGAAACACCTACTACATGAACGTCGTTTTCAACAGCCTCGCGAGCAGCTTCCGCCGGAGTCTGGAACAACGGTCCCATATCCACGTCGAAACCACAGTCAGCATAACCGGTTGCTACGACTTTAGCACCACGGTCGTGACCGTCCTGTCCCATCTTTGCAACCATGATACGAGGTTGACGTCCCTCTTTCTTCGCGAACTTCTCGGCCAGTTCACAAGCACGTTTGAAGTCGCTATCGTTTTTACTTTCTGATGAATACACGCCTGATATCGTTCTAATTATTGCTTTATAACGTCCTACTATCTGTTCGCAAGCATAAGAAATCTCACCCAATGTTGCGCGAACACGAGCTGCTTCAACTGCCAGTTCAAGCAAGTTACCCTTGCCGGTCTTCACACATTCAGTGATAGCTGCCAATGCTTTGTCCACTTCAGCCTGATTACGTCCTTCTTTCAAACGTTTCAGGTTTTCGATCTGTTCAAGACGGACTGCAGTATTATCAATTTCAAGAATATCAATCGGAGCTTCTTTTTCCAAACGATACTTGTTCACACCCACAATTGTTTGCTGACCACTGTCGATACGAGCCTGTGTACGGGCAGCAGCTTCTTCGATACGCATCTTTGGAATACCTGTTTCGATAGCTTTCGCCATACCACCCAGTTTTTCAATTTCCTGAATATGCTCCCAAGCCTTGTGTGCCAGTGCGTTCGTCAGAGATTCTACATAGTAAGAACCACCCCATGGGTCAACGTTCTTGCAGATGTAAGTTTCTTCCTGAATGTAAATCTGTGTATTACGTGCAATACGTGCAGAAAAATCTGTTGGAAGAGCAATAGCCTCATCCAATGCATTGGTATGCAAAGATTGAGTATGCCCCAAAGCTGCAGCCATAGCCTCAATACAGGTACGTCCTACGTTATTGAACGGATCCTGTTCGGTCAGTGACCAGCCGGAAGTCTGCGAGTGAGTACGCAACGCCAGTGATTTCGGGTTCTTCGGATTGAATTGTTTCACAATCTTTGCCCACAACATACGTGCAGCACGCATCTTGGCTATTTCCATAAAGTGATTGGTTCCAATCGCCCAGAAGAAAGACAGACGCGGTGCAAATGCATCAATATCAATGCCTGCTGCCGTTCCTGCACGAAGATATTCCAAACCATCGGCCAATGTATAAGCTAACTCGATATCCGCGGTTGCGCCTGCTTCCTGCATGTGATAACCGGAGATAGAGATAGAGTTGAACTTAGGCATCTTCTGCGAAGTGTATTCGAAAATATCAGAAATAATCTTCATAGAGAATGCAGGCGGATAAATATAAGTATTACGCACCATGAATTCTTTCAGAATATCATTCTGGATAGTACCGGCCATTTCTTCGAGTTTAGCACCTTGCTCTAGACCGGCATTGATATAGAATGCCATAATCGGAAGTACAGCTCCATTCATTGTCATAGACACAGACATCTTGTTCAATGGGATACCATCGAACAGCACTTTCATATTTTCCAATGAACAGATAGATACACCGGCTTTACCTACGTCACCCACTACACGTTCGTGATCGGGGTCATAACCGCGGTGAGTAGCTAAGTCGAATGCCACTGACAAACCTTTCTGACCGGCAGCCAAATTACGGCGATAAAATGCATTTGATTCTTCGGCGGTAGAGAATCCGGCATACTGGCGGATAGTCCAGGGACGAAGAGTGTACATTACTGAATACGGACCGCGCAGATAAGGAGGAAGTCCGGCAGCATAGCCAAGGTGTTCCATTCCTTCGAGGTCTTCTTTTGTATAAACAGGCTTCACTTCAATGTGTTCCGGTGTTTTCCAGTCAGCGGAGATACCGTTAGCCTTTTGCCATTCAGCACCATTAGTCGGCTGAAATGCGGCATATATATCGATGTTTTTAAAATCTTTTCTCATCTTACTTCAATAGTTTAGCGTTAAACTCTTTCAAGGTATCCAATACATTGACACGAACATGGATGAAGTTTTCGATACCTGCAGCTTTCAGGTCGTCCATACAAGCCGGAGCACCGGCAACGATAAACATAGCACGACCATTCAGTGCTTTGAAAGCAGGAATTGCATATTCAGCATATTCATCATCGCTGGAACAGATAACAACAATATCAGCTTTTGCAGCCATAGCTGCCTCTACTCCTGCTTCTACTGTCTCAAATCCCAGATTATCAACGACTTCATAACCAGCACAAGCCAGGAAGTTACAAGAATATTGAGCACGTGCCTGACGCATTGCCAAATTTCCGATGGTTAACATGAACGCTTTCGGACGTTTGCCTGATGCTTCTGTTTCGAGACGCAATGCTTCAAACTGACTGGCAGCACGATCGAACACCAGAGTATCCACCTCTTTTTCGCAAGTATGAGAGTCACCTCCGCAACAACACTTACCTTCAACAGGTTGCTTATTGCCAGCCTTTTCATTGAAGTTCGGGAATTGGTTGGTACCCAACAGCACTTCACGACGCTGTGCAACTGCTTTATGACGAGCTTTGTTGCTCTCATTCACAGCAGCCTGAACAGTTCCTGCTTTCAATGCCGCATAGAAGCCACCTGCTTCTTCTACAGCAAGGAAGAGTTCCCAAGCCTGTTTTGCAATAGCCACAGTCAGATTCTCGATATAATAAGAACCGGCAGCAGGGTCGATCACTTTATCAAAATGAGATTCTTCTTTCAGCAGCAGTTGTTGGTTACGAGCCAGGCGTTCTGAGAACTCGTCCGGAGTCTCATAAGTCTTATCAAACGGAGTTACCGTCATAGAGTCTACGCCTCCTAATGCAGCACTCATAGCTTCAGTCTGTGTACGAAGCAGATTCACATGTGCATCAAACAAAGTAAGATTGAAAGTAGAAGTTTCGGCATGAACCGCCATTTTTGCTGCGCAACGACATTCTCCGTTAGGACCTTTATTCTCGCAATCACGCACACATTCGGGATTGTAAGAAGCTACAATATTTGCCCAAAGCAAACGTGCCGCACGGAATTTCGCTATTTCAAGGAAATAATTGGAACTGATACCAAAATTAAATTTGATTTTCTTAGCTACTATGGCAGCAGGAATACCGGCATCAGTCAATTGACCCATATATTCATTTCCCCAAGCCAGAGCATAACCCAGTTCCTGAGAAATATAAGCGCCTGCATTATTCAATGATAAAGCGTTTACATTCAGCACACGATAGAAAGGAAGCGGCTGAATTGCTTCAATCAAAGATTTGGCTGTTTGTACCATATCACCTTTCTCCTTGCCACGAGTCAGCATCTTGTTGAAGAAATCATAGTTGATAGAACCTTTCAGTTTCTTCACATCATAATCTTTCTTCTGGAAATAAGCTACCAGCAGATTAGCCAACTCAACCACATGCCCCTGACAGGTTGAGAAATTCAGTTCAACACACTCTGCCTGAATATCACTTAACAGCGTTTCAATATATTCCGCATTAAGTTCTTTTGCTTTCACATGGAAAGAAAGTGAGTCAACACCCTTATTTAGGATATCCAGTGCTTTCGCATTGGCTTCTTTCGGACATTCTACTCTAATTTCCTGACGAACCAACCATGCATTGTTGTCTTTTTTAGTTCCTCTTAAATAAGGGAACTCTCCAGGAAGTGCATCAGTAGTTTTTAAATCCTCCAGATCTTCCATCCGGTAAAAAGGTTTCACTTTAAACCCTTCGTTTGTTTTCCAAACGAGCTTCTTCTCAAAATCAGCACCTTTTAAATCGGCTGTAACCTTCTCCATCCATTGTTCGGTGGAGGCAGGAGAAAAGTCTGAGAAGAGTTTTTCTTTTTTGTCTGCCATAGTTTATTTAAAATTAAAACAAGATTAATATTGTCTTTATTTTTATCTATCTCTTTCTAAATGTCAGTCGTTCGACCTGCAAATATAACCAATAAGTTAAAACGAATCTCTTTTTTAGGGAAAATTCGCACAGGACGCCCCGATTCGTCAAGTGCATACAATCTGTATAGAAATTCTTCATTTTTAGTTCTTCTTTTATTTGATTAGCTCCAATGTAATGAGTAATTTTGCACTCGTTTTTAGAAAAACATTATAAAAACTGCTATATTATGGATTGGTTACAAAGTTTATTGTGGGACCCCAGCTCCGTAGCTCACATCGTGCTCCTCTACGCATTTGTAGTGGCTACCGGCGTGTATCTTGGTAAGATAAAGATATTCGGAGTATCTTTGGGCGTCACATTTGTTTTGTTTGCCGGCATCCTAATGGGACATTTCGGCTTCACAGCCGATACACACATCCTACATTTCATCCGTGAATTCGGATTGATCTTGTTCGTATTCTGTATCGGTCTTCAGGTGGGGCCATCTTTCTTCTCCTCTTTCAAAAAAGGAGGAATGACATTAAACCTGTTGGCTGTAGGCATCGTAGTGTTAAATATTGCTGTCGCACTGGGGCTTTATTACCTCTGGAACGGCCGGGTAGAACTGCCGATGATGGTAGGTATCCTTTACGGAGCAGTGACAAACACTCCGGGACTTGGTGCTGCCAATGAGGCTCTGAATCAATTGCATTATACCGGCCCGCAGATTGCGCTTGGTTATGCATGTGCTTATCCCCTCGGTGTGGTAGGTATCATTGGTTCTATCATTGCCATCCGTTACATCTTCCGTGTCAATATGGCGAAAGAAGAAGAAAGCCTGAAAATCCAAAGTGGAGATTCACACCACAAACCTCACATGATGAGCCTGGAAGTTCGCAATGAATCAATTAGTGGAAAAACGCTGATTGAAATCAAGAATTTCCTGGGCCGTAAGTTCGTTTGCTCCCGAATTCGCCATGATGGTCATGTAAGTATTCCCGACCATGAAACAGTGTTTAATATAGGCGACCAGTTATTTATCGTCTGCTCGGAAGAAGACGCTCCTGCAATTGTAGTATTTATCGGAAAAGAAGTGGAGCTCGACTGGGAAAAACAAGACCTCCCAATGGTTTCCCGCCGTATTCTGGTTACCAAACCGGAAATCAATGGTAAAACATTAGGTTCTATGCACTTCCGTAGTATGTATGGGGTCAATGTCACCCGTATCAACCGTTCCGGTATGGACCTGTTTGCCGATCCGAATCTGATACTTCAGGTAGGTGACCGCGTTATGGTGGTAGGACAGCAAGATGCAGTGGAACGTGTTGCCGGTGTACTGGGTAATCAGTTGAAACGCTTGGATACACCGAACATTGTTACGATCTTCGTTGGTATCTTCTTAGGTATCCTTCTGGGTAGTCTTCCGATTGCATTCCCGGGTATGCCGACTCCTTTAAAATTAGGTTTGGCAGGCGGACCGCTGGTAGTGGCAATTCTTATCGGCCGTTTCGGTCATAAGCTGCATTTAGTGACTTATACAACCATGAGTGCCAACCTGATGCTTCGTGAAATCGGTATCGTTCTCTTCCTTGCCAGTGTCGGTATAGATGCCGGTGCCAATTTCGTGCAAACGGTAGTCGAGGGAGACGGATTACTATACGTAGGTTCCGGTTTCCTTATCACCGTTATCCCGCTACTTATCATCGGCACCATCGCAAGATTATATTATAAGGTAAACTACTTCACCCTGATGGGATTGATAGCCGGTAGTAATACCGACCCACCGGCATTGGCTTATGCCAATCAAACAACCTCCGGAGATGCTCCGGCAGTGGGATACTCTACAGTTTATCCGTTATCGATGTTCCTCCGTATTCTGACGGGACAGATGATATTATTAGCAATGATGTAAATCAAGTTTAGCATATAAACAATAAAGCCGGCTATATCCAAATGGAATACGCCGGCTTTATTTATTTTTTCAATCTGCTTTTCTATCCTGTCATACAAGCTGCAGTTTCTTTACTACAAATTCTTCAATGAACCGCACTGTCTCTTCAATTCCCAAAGAAGAAGAATCGATGCACAAATGATAAGTAGCTGCTGCTCCCCACGTTTTATAGCTATAATAATTATAGTATTCCGAACGTCTCTTATCCGCTTTTTCGATCATTTCTTCTGCAGCTTCCGCATCAATATGATGCATGCCACACAACCGCGCTATGCGATCTTCTTTAGAGGCTGAAATAAAAACATTAGCACAACGAGGATGCTCTCGCAGAATATAATCTGCGCAACGTCCTACAAAGACACAAGATCTTTCTGCTGCCAGATGACGGATCACATCACTCTGTACTTTGAACAAAGCATCATTGCTCAAGCAGTTGTTACATGGCATAGCTCCCTCACTGATAAAAGGGAAACGCATACCGAACAGTCCGCCAATAATACCCTGCGAGGCTTTTTCATCAGCCTTTTCAAAAAACTCCTTACACAATCCACTTTCCTCCGAAGCCAGATTAATCAGTTCCTTGTCGTAGAAGTTGATTCCCAAACGGGCTGCCAACTTCTCTCCTATTTCTTTTCCGCCGCTACCTAACTGACGGCCGATATTGATAACATAATTACCGCTCATAGTACATTTTGTTTTATGGTTCTGTAGCAAACATACGACTTTTTTCTAAAAATCACATCATCAAACGAAAGTTATATTTGAAAGTGACTATGAAATATCCTTTTATTTCCTGGTTACGGAACTCATAAAAACCATCAGAAGAAGTCGTACGGCCGAAACTTTTCCTCTTTCCGAGAATATCCGCCCAATAAGCAGACAGTTCCGCTTCTTTCTTTTTCAAGAACCGCCAGCTGGCACTTGCATTCCACAACATCTGGTCATCTTCGCCTTTACGGATATTCGTACCATTACGGAAAGAATAAGCCCCGTCAGTCCGTAATTGCAAACCAAAAGGAAGATCAACGTATCCCTCAAGACGAAAACTATAATTACGGGTATAGGTATCATTATCATTGATAGAATTAAGCGAATACTGATAATTCCAGGAAGTAGAAAAATCAATACCTCCCCAGGTGGGCTGATAAGATACATTCGCGTCACACCCCAATCCGGTATCACGTGTCGTACTTTTCTTCGGTTCAAGGCTCTTGTCTTCATTAATCATACTGACACGATTGCTATGATTACCGTTCATATCCAACCGCAAGGAAAAATGTCCCAGACGCTTCCACCAGTTGGCACTTCCATATACATTCCAGTTTCCGTTAATATTAATAGGAGATGTCTCACGTCCACCGGTTTTTGCATCATATAGCACTACCTGCGTCACACTGTTCTGTTCCATCTGCCCACCGATATTCGCAGATATACCTTTTTTTGAATGTTGAAAGCCCACACGGACACTATGAGAAAACATCTGTTTCAAATCCGGATTTCCCCGGGTGATATACAACGGATTACTGTTATCCGTCAGCGGCATTAAATCTGATAAGGAGGGTTGCCGGGTTCTACCGCTATAATTGAAAGTGATCCGGGCCTCTTTCTTTTTCCAATTCACCCATATCATAGGCTGAAAGTCGATAGTATGCATGGTAGTGTCCGCATAGAGCTTTCCCATTTTCCGTTCAATGGCACGTTTTTGCGGAGTCATCCCCAATGAGGCATTAAACATCCAGGTATCATCAGAGTAATTAAGTCCCACATCCAGGTTATGTCCATTCGTACGACTATGACTCCGATTACTCAAACTATCCACATATCCTGCTTCATAGTCGGGAGGTAGCTCACCAAAGACTTCCGACTTCGTCAGAGAAGATAATTCATACGTATCACGATTATCACGCTCATAGTTAGTATCCCAGTTATATGCTACCCGGAAATGCATCTTCTTGCCAATAGGCTGGGCAAAGGTAATCCCGACTCTCCATGAATTATTTTTTTGAGGCGACTTCAAATACTGGTTACGAAAAAGCACCGAATCATTTCCCAATTTATCTTCAAGACGGAAATAAGTAGTTTTGGAAAGCGAAAAACTTTCATTATCTCCCCACGAATCCGAGTTCTGGATATTCAATGCCAGCGTTGTACCTTTTTCATTCAGACGTCTCATAATACCCATCATCCAGCTATAACGGTTCGACTGATTTTCCGAACGCGACCAGTTCTCACTACGGTTCACTTTTATATCCCGGGGAATAGATTCAAAGTCATCAAACAAGCTCTCATGACTTATGCCGGGAGGAGCATCAAAAGATGCATTCTGGCTACTGTTTTCATTTCTGTTGGGAGAGATTCCTAAATTACCGGTAAAATGTATACGTGTACGTTTATCCACTTCCCAGCTTCCTATGAAGTTAGAACTAATCGACCGCCCCTTAGAGTTACTTTCGTTAGTAGACGCAGAGTATTGATTACCTGCCGGTAAATACTGTTCCTGATAAATGGAAGAAAGATTTCCGTTCCGGTTCAGATTATAGTTCACACTTCCGGTCAGGGAGAATTTCTTACCGAATTTATGAGTCATATTCATTCCTACCGAATTGTTGATATTATCCTTGTAAGTACTATTCTGGTATCTGTTGGTAGACTGTGCGATGAAAGAAAGATTATCTCCGTCTTTACTAAAATAATTCACTTGCCCCTCCAAATCCTTCTTCTGGTTATTCCCGTATCCTACCGTTGCATTTGTCAGCCAGGTTTTATTCAATTCATCCTTAGTCTGCAAGTCGAGTACATATTTCTTTTCTCCTGAACTAATTCCGGTGAACTCCTCTTCTTTCGATTTCTTATCATATACTTTCAACTTACTAATCAGGTCCGCCGGAAGATTTTCGAGCGCTGTCTTTTTATCTCCCGAGAAAAAAGCTTCGCCATTTACATTGATTTCACTGATGGGTTGTCCGTTGTATGTCAACGAATTATCTTTCTTATTATATACCAATCCGGGAACACGCTTCACTAAATCTTCCAGATAAGCTCCTTCACGAGTTTTAAAAGCGGCAGCATTGATAACCGTAGTATCTCCCTCCATCACTACTTCCTGCAATTTTCCCGTTATCGTCACTTCACTAATCTGAATATCATCATCTTTCAATACCACTGTACCGATATTCACCGATACAGAGTCTTCCAGTGCCCGGTATACAGATTGCATTCCCATAAAAGAGACCTTCAACAGGTATTTCTTTTTCTTCTGCGGTTGATAATTAAGAATGAAACGCCCATTCTTATCACTTGTTATTCCCTTGATAAAGGCAGAATCGCTCTTCGCCAAAATAACAATACTGGCAGATGGTAATGCCCGCTTCTCATTACTGCCGGCTTCCACTGTCTGCACTCTTCCTCGCACAGTTCTCACTTGTTGAGCATACAGAGCAGTATGTCCCCAAAGTAGCAGCAAAAGCAATCCCACTAACTTACAAGCGTTCATATCCAAATAGTAGTTAAGTCTGATATTTATGTTGATCTAAAACAAATCGGGACAAAGTTAATAACTTTTACGTAAAACGGTTAATCCCAGAGTTATTTTTTATACCTTTGTCCATCCATTATTCAATCAGCAACTTAATGAAAAGGATTATACTAATCACAGGAGGACAACGATCCGGTAAAAGTTCGTTTGCGGAAAAAAAAGCGCATGAACTTACTACGTCACCGGTTTACTTGGCCACTGCCAGGATATGGGACGAAGAATTCAGAAAAAGGGTGGAACGCCATCAAAAGAACCGCGGTCCTGAATGGACAAATATAGAAGAAGAAAAAGAATTGAGCCGTCACAATGTAACGGGCAGAGTCGTAGTGATAGATTGTGTAACTCTTTGGTGCACTAATTTCTTTATGGAGTTTGATTCTAATGTTGCCTCCTCATTGGAAGCCGTCAAAAAAGAATTCGACAAATTTACCCAGCAGGATGCCACTTTCATATTTGTAACTAATGAGATTGGTTGGGGGGGAGTTTCCGAGAACAAACTGCAACGTAAATTCACAGACTTGCAAGGTTGGACCAATCAATATATCGCATCGCATGCCGACGATGTATATCTCATGGCAAGTGGTATTCCCGTAAAAATAAAATAAACATGAAAACGTTTCATATTCAAAAGCCGGATGAAGCTATCAAAGAAGCTCTGATTGACAAAATCAATAATCTGACCAAACCTAAAGGATCGCTTGGAAGACTGGAAGAAATTGCTTTGCAAATCGGACTGATCCAACAATCCCTTTCTCCACGATTAACTCATCCTCAAAATATAATCTTTGCCGCGGATCATGGCATCGTAGAAGAAAAAGTCAGTCCATCTCCTAAAGAAGTAACCTGGCAACAAATCAGTAACTTTCTTCATGGAGGAGCAGGGATTAACTTCCTGTGCCGACAGCACGGTTTCACTCTTAAAATTGTAGATGCAGGAGTCGATTATGATTTACCTTATGAAAAAGGTATCATTAACATGAAAGTCGGAAGAGGAACACGCAATTTCCTTCATGAAGCAGCCATGACACCTGAAGAGATGGAACTTTGCCTGGAGCATGGTGTCCAATGTGTAGACACTTCTCACCAGGAAGGCTGCAATATCATTAGCTTCGGTGAAATGGGAATCGGAAATACTTCGTCCTCTTCTCTATGGATGACTTGCTTCACCGGAATCCCATTAGATCAATGTGTAGGTGCAGGAAGCGGACTCAATCACCAGGGAATAAATCACAAATACGAAGTTCTGAAAAGATCTCTCGAACAATATCCGGGAGAGCATTCCGCAGAAGAAATCCTCTGCCGTTTCGGAGGTTACGAAATGGTAATGGCCGTAGGAGCAATGCTCAAAGCTGCAGAACTGGGAATGGTTATTTTAATTGATGGATTTATAATGACCAATTGTATTCTTGCCGCTTCACGCCTTTATCCGGAAGTGATGAGCTATGCCATATTCGGTCATCAGGGAGACGAGAGCGGACATAAGCTCTTATTGGATTATCTCGGAGCACGTCCCCTACTCAATCTCGGATTAAGACTTGGAGAAGGAAGCGGTTCCGTTTGTGCCTATCCCATTGTGGATTCCGCTGTGAAAATGCTGAATGAAATGGATTCATTTGCTCATGCTTCCATCACTAAATATTTCTAAAATGAACCAGATACTTGCCGCCCTCATATTCTTTACACGATTGCCTTTCTGGAAAATAAAAGAAGTTCCGCAGGAGTGTTTCAAACACGTTGTCAGTTATTGGAGTTTCAGTGGCTGGCTGACCGGGGGAATGATGGCATTGATTTTCTGGGGAGCCAGTACTATTCTACCTCACGGAGTAGCCGTAATCCTGGCACTGACTTCACGTTTACTTATCACAGGAGCATTGCATGAGGATGGATTGGCCGATTTCTTCGATGGATTCGGAGGTGGAACGAACAGGGAAAGCACGTTACGCATCATGAAAGATTCCCATATCGGAAGCTATGGAGTTTTGGGATTAATCATTTATTATTTATTTGCTTACAATCTACTGGTCGCACTTCCCTTAGCAGTTACTCCTTTCTTATTACTAAGCGGAGATACTTGGAGTAAATTCATTTCTTCCAATATCATCAATTACCTGCCCTATGCACGGAAAGAAGAAGATAGCAAATCCGGAACAGTATATACAAGAATGAGTTTTGGGGAGATCGTAATGTCTGCGATGGGTGGAATACTGCCTCTCCTATTACTTCCTCCAAGCTACTGGCCCGTATGTATATTTCCCATTCTGGTATTCTTCTTTATCTGCCGGATGATGAAACGACGTCTGAACGGATATACCGGAGATTGTTGCGGTGCATTATTTCTCCTAAGCGAAATGAGTTTCTGGCTGGGAGCAGTGATGTCTATCTATATAAAATAAGTAAACCTATGAATATTTATCTAATCAGACATACCTCTGTCGACGTTCCTAAAGGTCTTTGTTACGGTCAGTCAGACGTTCCTTTACGTCCTACTTTTGAGATAGAAGCAGCCGTAACCAAAGCCAAAATCGAATCCATTCACTTTGATATGGCTTACACCAGTCCTCTATCCAGATGCACCCGTCTGGCACAGTATTGCGGATTCGGAGATGCCATCCGTGACCCAAGAATACTGGAACTTGATTTCGGAGATTGGGAAATGCAGTATTTTGAAAAAATCAAAGACCCGAATCTCCAATGCTGGTACGACGATTACCTGAATGTAAAAGCAACCAATGGAGAATCGTTTGCCGATCAGTATAAACGGGTAGCCGCATTTTTAGACGAAGTCAAACAAAAGGAGGCTGAAAATATAGTAGTATTTGCGCATGGCGGCGTATTGATTTGCGCACAAATTTATGCAAAGTTGATTCAACCGGAAGAAGCATTTCAGGCAGTACCTGCCTATGGAGGAGTTTTTCTATATCAAGAGCGCCCGTAAACAAACAGTCAGGACAATCATCATCTCTTCTGCACGACGGTTGACAGCAACTCCCATCCGCATATCGGATGTGTCCAGCAAACGTTCATTCACTCCGATATAAGGCTTTGTAAAGAGTTGACCAAAATAGTGATGAGGACCGCCGAAACGACAATTCAGGATACCTGCAAGAGCGGCTTCCGGATAGCCGGAATTGGGACTTGCATGTTCTCTGCCATATCTCTTCACAAATGACAGAAGTTTCAGCCGACCACTTGCCAATACCATCAGAAAAGCAGTAAGACGGGCAGGAATATAATTAGCGACATCATCAACACGAGCTGCCACACGCCCAAAAAGAAGATAACGATCACTATGATAACCAATCATGGAATCAAGCGTATTCACCATTTTGTAGGCCATCATTCCCGGAACGCCCAACAACAAATACCAGAAAAGAGGAGCAATCACTCCGTCACTCAAATTTTCCGCTAAAGTTTCAAGAGCAGCAGTCCTGACTTCTTGTGCAGAAAGTTCGGAAGTATCACGCCCCACAATACGGGCAACCTGAATACGTCCCTCTTCCAAAGAACGATCAACCGCCTCAAACACCATTCTGACCTCTTTAATCAACGTAGTTCCGGCCAGGCAAAAGAAAATGCAGATTATATCAAAACCGATCACTGCAGGAGTTCCTAAAAAAGAAAGGGCATATTCGATTCCTATAGTGACCGAATAAACGAACAGAATTAACAGAACGGACATGGTTCCTCCTTTCCATAACTTATAGGATCCTTTATTCAGTCTCTTTTCCCCGAAAGCAATCATCTTTCCGAACCAGATGACAGGATGAGACAAAGACACCGGATCACCGAATAGACGATCCAGCAGCCAGGCCGGCAATAAAACACGCAGTACTACTCCTATAGCGATAAAGTAACTCATCATAAACAAAATATCTCTTAACTCATTATCTGCTCCATCCATTCACTGATTGCTTTCACTAGCTTATCATTTTCTTCGGGAGTTTGCGTAGCAATCCGAAAGAAACGCTCGTCCAATCCCTCAAAGTTGGATGCATCACGAATGAGTATTCCATGATTCATGGCCAGAAAATCCTTAAGGGCCGCCGCTTTCCCCATACGTAGTTTTATCAACATATAGTGCGTATCAGTTGGCCATATTTCCAACATACCCGTGGCAAGCAGGAGGTTTGTCAGTCGCTCACGTTCTGCCAGAAGTTGCGGAATATCCGCTGAAATGCCGTCTCCCTCTTCCAGAAGATATTTTGCGGCTTCAATAGCCAAGCTATTCACAGACCAAGGCATCCGGCGGCAACGAACATCATCGGTCAAGCCCTCGGAGGCAGTAAAATAACCCACCCGCAGTCCCGGAATCGCGTATTGCTTGGTCATTGAATGGAGCAGGATCACATTTGGAAAGGAAGCGGCTTCTTTAATCCCAAGAAGTGACTTTAATGTGAAATACTCGTAAGACTGATCGAATATAAACAATTTATCAGGATGAGAATCGACCAATGCTTTCAGGTCTTCCTTATTTCGCACTTCACCTGTCGGATTATTCGGATTGCAGATCCATACCAGTTCCGCATCTTCCGGTAAAGCATCCAACGAATAAAAAGGCTTCACTTTGTGCCGATGTACCCGGCATGCGTCCGCATACTCGCTAAAGGTTGGTCCCAACACGGCTGAAATACGTCCTTGAAAGACTTGTGCTATCAGGTAAATAGCTTCCGTCGCTCCATTAGTCACACAAACCTGGCGGGGAGTGAGCGAATACCTCCGGGCTATTTCACTTTCCAAAGAATAAGGCATCGGCTCGGGATAACTGCAAATGGTAGAGAGCCGCTCATTCAATCGTTGGTAAAGTCCCGAATGATCGATCCGGTTATACACATTCGAACTGAAATTGCTAACTATTTTCTTTCCGTATTTATAAAGATCGTCTCCGTGTCCCTCAATCATTTCTTTCTAATATTTTATAAAGTAACGGCATATTGATGTGTTTTCTCACATGTTCCGCCAACTTATCATATTGTTCTTCCTTGAATGTTGCATAGTCAAAGGTCTGCTGTTCCAGTTTGTCGGCATAAGGCTTGAGCAGGAAATCTATAAATGACTGGTTGTCAAGTATGCCATGAATATATGTTCCCATACATTTCCGGCCATTCCGGTAACCATCCTCTCTTCCATCCTCCAGTTTATTTAAAGGAGAAGGGGAGAATCCTTCAGCAGGTACGCTTCTGCCCATGTGTATCTCATATCCCTTACAAACCGTATCCGACTCATCAAAAGTGAAATTCACCTGCCGGGTCACTTTATCTCCCTGCATGGTAGTGATAACAGGAAGTAACCCCAAGCCGGGGAGTAATTTAAAACTTCCCTCTACTCCGTCAGGATCGCGTACTTCCAGTCCCATCATCTGATAACCGCCACAGATGCCCATGATGGTCGCCCCTTCCCGATGAGCTTTCAGAATAGCTTGTACTACTCCGTTACAGCGCAATTCATAAAGATCATCCAGCGTATTCTTGCTTCCGGGCAACAATACAATATCTGCTTTCGCTATTTCATTCACATTATTGGTATAATATAAATGCACCCGTTCATCCCGTTCCAACACATTAAAATCGGTAAAGTTAGACAGATGACGCAGCAAGATCACAGCTATATTGATTTTTCCGGCCATAGCCTCCCGGTTTTTAGACTCAAGCATCACAGAGTCCTCTTCTTCTATATAAATCCCCTTATAGTAAGGCACTACTCCAAGCACAGGAACCTTGCAGAGGTCTTCGATCATCTTTATTCCGGACTCAAACAGGCGGATATCCCCTCTAAACTTATTGATAATAATACCCTTAATCAATGAACGTTCTTCCGGAGTCTGCAACAGAATAGAACCATACACACTGGCAAATACACCACCACGATCAATGTCCGCCACCAGAAAAACATCTGCCCCAGCGTGTTTTGCCATAGGCATATTGACCAGGTCGACGTCCCGCAGATTAATTTCCGAGATACTGCCGGCCCCCTCCATCACTATCGGATTATATCTGGTAGCGAGGCGATCATACGACTCATTGACTACTTTTCGTAATTCTTCCCTTCCCTCCTTGCGGAAATACTCATACGCATTCCGGTCACCGATTGGTTTCCCCAATAACACAACCTGCGAAGTATGTTCGGAGCTTGGCTTCAACAACAACGGATTCATATCCGTATGACAGGGAACACCGGCAGCTTCCGCCTGAACGGCTTGCGCCCTGCCGATCTCCAATCCCTCGGGAGTGGCATACGAATTCAAAGCCATATTCTGGGCCTTGAACGGTGCAGGATGATATCCGTCCTGCTTCAATATGCGGCAGAATGCCGCAGCCAGAATACTTTTCCCGACATCGCTACCTGTTCCGGCAAGCATAAAGGAATTTAGTTTTTTCTTCTCCATCTTTCTATTTACTTTGGTCAGGGGTTGAAGCTTTACGCTTATAACCGAAAGCCTTCCATTTCTCTTCAGTCCAGTGCTGCCGATACATTTCATAACGTGCCATGACAAAGAACAAGTCAGATAATCGGTTGATGAATTCAAGCAGAGATTGCGGCACCGGGTCCTGCCGATGTAATGTGCAAAGCCTCCGTTCGGCACGCCTTGCTATAACACGCGCATGATGCAATTGTGCAGAAATTTGTGTACCACCCGGTAGTATAAAATAGCCATTATCTTCCATAGCGGCATTCATTGTATCCATTCTTTTTTCCAGAAGACCGGTCAGATCCGTACGCAAGGTATTCGGGTTTTCGCCCCTTTTAACGGATGGAGTAGCCACATGGCTCATACATGACATCAGTTCCATCTGTATTTCATACAGCCATTCGTGCCATTCATCCTGTTCAGGAAGAAGTGAGCGGACTATTCCTATCACCGTATTCAGTTCGTCAATCGTACCATTAGCCTCAATCCTGATATCATCTTTTTCGACACGCTCACCACCAAAGATTCCGGTAGTTCCATTGTCTCCCGTACGGGTATATATTCTTCTCATCATTCCCAAAGTTTCATTAAGTTCATTTCACCCCAATAGAGGTGTGTATAGCCTGCAATCAGATTCTTATATCGATAAAGCGGAGTGGAAACAGGATTTCCTTTTGCATCTGTCACCTCCGCAATGGATGGAAGTTCTTTTTCAATGGAAGAGTAATGAAATTCATGTCCTTTCCATACCTG
Organism: Bacteroides sp. D2; assembly: GCF_025147085.1. Lineage (NCBI taxonomy): Bacteria > Pseudomonadati > Bacteroidota > Bacteroidia > Bacteroidales > Bacteroidaceae > Bacteroides > Bacteroides sp. D2. The sequence goes on from NZ_CP102261.1 coordinate 6,879,201, forward strand.
CTCTCCTATCCGGAGGGTTCGATAACCAAGCCTTAATTTCATATTTTCCATAGTAGCCCTCTGATGCAGTAATCCGACCATGGCATATTGTTTTCCATCCATTCCCCGGATACTGTCACAAAGATACATCATCCCACCACATTCGGCAAGCAAACGGCCTCCGCTTTCCACATACATTTTTAATTGTTGCTTGATGGCTATGTTACTTTCCAGCTCTTTCAGGAAAAATTCAGGGTAACCACCCGGCAAATAAACTAAATCACAATCGGGCAGATGTTCATCGCTCATGGGACTGAAAAAGGTAACTGTCCCTAATTCTTTCAGACGAGCCAAGTTCTCCCGGTACATGAAATTAAATGCAGCATCCTGTGCTACTGCTATCTTCCATTTTTTTTCAGAAAGAATGTCTTTGGAGATTTCTGTCGATGGAATCGAGATATGTGCATTATAATCAACCAATGGTACACTACATACTTCAAGAATCCGGTCAACCGCCACATGCTCTTCAATCGCCTGCGCCACCACAGAAGCGAATTTATCAAACTGATAGGAAGCATCCAACGTCAATCCCAAATGACGGGAGGGTACTTCCAGTTCTTTCAATCGGGGAAGAAAGCCGAAACATTCTACGCCTACATCTTCACAGGCTTTCTGTAAAAAAGAGTAATGGCGTTCGGAAGCTACCTGATTGAATACCACACCGGCAAGTCGCACCGACGGATTGAAATATTTAAAGCCATATAGAATCGGAGCTACTGTATAAGACGTTGATTTGGCATTGATTACAAGAACAACAGGGATATTCAATAAGGCGGCAATAGCCGCACTGCTTCCCTCCATTCCATCGAAACCGTCGAAAAGTCCCATCACTCCCTCGGTCACACATACATCCATTGCAGCCGCATATTTTGCATACGTCTCCTTTACATGTTTTTGAGAAGAGAGCCAGAGATCGAGATTGACGGAAGCATTACCTGCTGCCATCTCATGATACTTCGTATCAATATAATCAGGGCCACATTTATAAGGCTGCACATTCAGTCCTCTATCACGAAACAGTCTTAACAACCCTGTTGTAAAGGTTGTTTTTCCACCTCCCGAAGAAGCGGCTCCAATTAAGAAATGACTGGTCTGTTTCATCGTTTTATAGCTTTCAGTGTATCAATGGGATTATGCTCGTCTACTGTCAGTCGGATCACTTGTTCAAGTTTCAATCCATTATCGTCTATTGCTTTCTCAAATTGATTCCTACTGTCTTCGGATACAGAATTAAACACCAGCGTCCCACCAACAGGCAATAAAGGAGCTATTTTCTTTATCATTTCTCCCAACTTGCCACCATGACCTCCAATAAAGACAGCATCAGGCATGGGAAATTTCTCTAACGGCATATCCAGAAAATCTCCAATCACCGTCGTTATTCCCGGACAACCAAACCGACGACTATTCGTTTCCATCAATTGCCGCCCCGCCTCTCTTTTTTCAAAAGCAACAATATCGAGATGAGGAAATTGCAACTTCGCCTCAATGGAAACAGAACCGGTACAAAAACCCACGTCCCACATCACCGATCTGTTTCTCAAATCGAGCAGACTCAATGACAGCAGACGAACAGGCATCTTGGTTATCATATTCGCCCGCCCGTCCAGCAATTCAAACTGCTCTTCCGGAATTCCGAACGGCCGTTCACGAACAGTTATACGCTTTAAAATCACACAATTCGGCATCCTGAAATGCCTTTCCATCGCTTCCTCCACACTATATTCTGCCACTGTTTCCTCTTCATTCCCCAACTGCTCACCCACAATCATCCGGTAGTTGGCATATCCGTACGCTTGCATCCGGGCAGCTATGGAAGCAGGTGTTTTTTCTCTGTCAGTAAGCGAACCAATCAATGTCTCTCCGGAAATAAGAGCCTCATCCAAGGCTTTCCACGGTCTGCCAGTCAGAGAAATCGTCCGCATATCATGATAAGGCAACAAAGCTTTGTGTGCTAAAAGCTGCAAGGAATTGAAAGACGGATAGACTTTAACAACAGCCTCGGGCAGTTTACGCATCACCGTATTGGCAAAACCAAAAAACAAAGGATCACCGGAAGCAAAAACTACTATTTCCTGATAATCGGCATAACACTCGAACACAGCGTCAAGAGGCACAGTTATATCTATCCAAACCGATGATTCCGGTAACATGGCAGCCATAATTTCATGGTGTCTCTTTCCACCCGAAAAGACATGAGAACGGGCAATCAAAACCTGAACCTCCTTACTGAAAGAGAGTTCGCGACTATCTGTTATTCCTATGATATGAAATTCCTGCATTCTGTCATATAAAATGTCTATACTCTTCTATACATCTCTGCCGGGGCGCAGTGTCCGGGCATCATCAAAACATAAAATCGCATTCACCAATGTAGCGGCAAGATTACTCCCTCCCCGTCTGCCCTGAACAATAATCTTCGGTACTTCCGTGAATGTCTTTATCATGTATTTCGACTCTTTCACATGCACGAATCCTACGGGAGCGGCAATAACCCCGGACGGGTGTGCTTTTCCTTTTCGAATCAGATCGCACAGTTCTATTAATGCCGTAGGTGCATTGCCAAATACAAAAAGAGCATCCGGATGTTCTTCTACAGCCAGGCGAATAGCTTCCTGTGAACGGGTAGTTCCCCGTTTCTTCGACTGTTCCACTGCACGTTCGTCGGAGAGAAAACATTTCACTTCCACCCCTAAACGCTGTAAAGCACCTTTCCGTATGCCGGCAGCCACCATCGTGACATCTGTGATAATCGTCTTAATCCGTCCGGAAGCAATCTGTTCATACAAGTTCTTTACAACCTCCTTATCCGTATATACCAGCTTCTCCATTTCAAAATCCGCTGTGGTATGTATGGCATGAAATAAAGCCCATTTACGGTCAAGGTCAATTTCTTTATTCTGCATCTCTTCCTCTATCTTCCGGAAAGAGTTCATCATAATCTCCTGTCCTTTTCCGACTTCACCCTTTTCCTGTTCGCGATAATATCCGCGAGGAGTTACCATCCGGTTCTGAAATTGATAGGTTTGTGAATTGCCAATCAGTACTACTGTAAACATATCCACTTCTTCCGGATCGAAATCCTGCAAGGTGGTCACTACCACCGTTTCTTCTTCCCGGCCTGCCTGACGGACATAACCTACGGGCGTCTCCGGTGAACGGGATTGCTGAAAAATTTCTTTCAGTCGATGAAGCTGCCAGTAACGTCCCTCACTCTTAGGGTTGTAAATGGCTGTTACAAAGTCGGCAGTAGCAGCGGCAGTGATTCTTTTTTCTATGATTTCCCAGGAAGTCATCAAGTCGGAGAGAGAGATAATGCAAAAATCATGACCGATGGGAGCACCCAGCAATGACGCAGCTTTCTGGAAAGCACTGATACCGGGCAGCACGAGGATCTCGACCTCACTCCCCCGTTCCCGTTTCATTTCATAAATCAACGGAGCCATCCCATAGATTCCCGCATCACCGGAACTGATGACACAAACAGTTTTTCCCTGTTCAGCATATTCAAAAGCCAATTCAGCACGGGCTTTCTCCCGCTTCATTCCGGTATCAACACATTCTGTTCCTTCTGCCAGCCATTGAGTAATAAACTGAAAATAATATTTATAACCAATCACCACATCTGATTCTTTCAGTGCACTAACAACAGCTGGAGTAATATCTTCCGGACTACCGGGACCGATACCTGCTACTATGATCTTATTTTCTTTCATACATCTTCAGGATTATACCTGAAACAAAGGTAAAGATAAAAACTTAAACAAGATAAAATGTAATCAGATAGTTCTGAATAAAAAATCACAGAATATCCTGACTATATAAAAAGCCAACTAAAATGATCCCATTTATTTATAGCAAATACGACCATTTTGGTTGGCTTTATTTTGTTTATTAGCAGTATGATTATTTCACACTCAACTAATCAACCAATTATTCTTCTTCCGCATCCGGATCATACATTGCATCATTATCAGCGATCTTCTTCTCAATATGGCTAACCCATACGCTTACAATCTTGGAATAATCACCTAATCCTTTGATATCACAGTTAGCCAACGGGCAAGTATATCCGGCTTTTGACAATTCATAGCGCCAACTTCCTTCTTCAGCCGTGGCACCAACACCACCCTTCATATCATTATTAGCATGATCGCCTGCAATAGACATCAACGGATGACAGATCACATTACCTGATTTCTTGTTAGCCTCCTGCATACGGGAAATCATATCGTCTATATAATTATCTTCCATATCTACAGTAGCCACAAAATAATTAGAATTAAGTTTCTGCAACTCTGCTTCCATCATCGTGTAGCGAGAGTTACCATTCCCGTAGTTATAATTTTCGGGATTTCCATGTCCCATGAAAGTCACGATATTATTCGACTCCACTTTACTTTTATAAGTTTCATGCAGAATCTTTGCTACATTGGTTACATCTTCCTCTGTTTCCAACAACGGACCACCCAAATATACTTTCACGTTGGCAAATTCCGGGTGCTCACCATCATTATGGAAATCTTTCACGACATTCTGTACCCGAAGGAATTCTTCGCCGGGAATAACATGAAGAGATTGCACACAAACCGTCTTATATCCTGCCAGACCAATAGCTTCCAAATAGAAAGAAGGTGCATAATAATTCCAACCTTTTGCCGCGCAGCGGGTCATACAAATCTCCGAAGTGAAAGAAAAATAAATATCCATGTTAGGGAACTTACTAGCAAACTGCGCTTTCATATTATTGAAAGTCGTTTGAGGTGCATCCCACGTACTACCAAAAGTCACTAGCAGCAAGGCTGTATCATGCTTTTTGTTGGCTTGTACTTCGGCAGTTACTGCTTCCATCTTCTTATCGTGGTTGGATTTTGCCACATCATCATCGTCGTCGGAGCAAGATGCTGCCGAAAGGGACATTACAGCTACTAAAGCCGTCATCATCATAAATCTAAACTGTTTCATGTCTTTAAAATTTTAAAGGGTTAAACATCATGTATTTTTTGTCTTTTTTTGTCCGAATTGTATCATCAACGAACCATAGAAAGTTCGTCCCGCTGTAGTTGTACCATAATTCAGGCTGTGATACGTTGTCTCATAATAATTGAAGATATTGTCGATTCCCGCATTCACCTCTGCATTCCATCGTTTACCCAATTTAAATTGGTGACGGGTATTCAGCCTCCAAAGATTATAAGCCTTGCCATTTCCATCATCCTGATAATAACGTTTACTCTGAATACGTCCATAAACTCCAATGCCAAGACGATAGTTACTCCGTCTCCATGCATGCGTCCAGATGGCACTCACAGTAGCACGATGATGAGCCATACCATCAATAATGACATGTTTCATCACTTGATCTTCTTCATCATATTGATTCGCTTCAGTATCCAGATAGCTATAACCTCCTGTTAGAGTCAGTGATTGGACCGGTGTCCATTGGGCATTCACATCCACCCCATAAGTACGGGCATCATCCATGTTCTGATACTGGCGTACACGGGCAGGATCATAGGTAACAACCAAATCACCCGGAGCCTGCGAAAGAGGAATAGTGACTAGAGTTATCATATTATCTACCCAGTTACAATATCCCGTGACATTGATACTGAAACGAGTTCCATTATATTCCAGTCCACCGGAAACATAACGGCTGGTCTGTGGATCCAACTCCGTATTTCCCAGATTCAATGAGATTATTGACATCTGACGGATATAACGGTAATGCAATTCTTTCAGTGTCGGTGTCTTGAATCCTTCCGAATAGGTAGCACGCAGATTAAAAGCTCCTAACTTATAAAGTGCCGATACTTTCGGAGTGATGCGCACACCAAAGTTCTGATTCACTGTCAATCTCCCTCCCGCTGTGATATTCAACCGTTCAATAGGCGTCCATTCATCCTGCGCATAGAAAGAGGTCGTATAATCGGATACCTGATCTTTTTCATCCAGTCGACGGGGAGCATCCAGCCAATTGATTTCCGTATCAGTACCCACACTCAAACGATTGAAGTATGGCAGATTGAATATACCTTTCAACTGCAATAACAAGCGGCTTTGATCGCTTTGCAATCCTTTATCACCGGGGAAATATGGAAAACTGATCTCCTTGCCACTATCATCATACTCCTTATCCCAAGTCTCGCGAGTATACATATAATAATAAGCATGACTATCATAGTTGACGTCCAGCATAATGCTATTGCTATTTTTCAGCTTCAACTTACCTCCTGTCGCAACAGAAGAGTTACGATAAAGGAAATCATAAGTCTTATAGTCAGGCACTCCGCAAGGACGATATATCCGTTTGCGATAAAAGCTACCGTCAGCATAAAGGCTCAAATCCTTTGTAGCCTGATAATCGAAACGCTGTGCCACTTGCCAGTCCGTGTAGCGATTTACAGTCTTATTGATAGAATTGGTTATAGGATATTCATAACGGTTCGGATCTTCATAAGTTGTATTCTGCCATCCGTCTGAATGCTTCAGTTGGAAATTAGTGGAAGAAGTAAATTTACCAACCTTGAACTGTACGGTATTCGACTGCCGGAATTCTCCATACGATCCGCCGCGACTTGTATTTTCTATCAAAATATTTTCGCGGTGTTTCTTTAATATTATATTCACCACTCCTGCAATAGCATCACTTCCGTAAAGTGCCGAAGCAGCTCCTTTCACGATTTCAATACGTTCAATACGAGCCGGATCGATCAAGCCCAGATTATTCTGTCCGCCTACATCACCATGCATCTTCTTGCCATCAACAAGGATTAATATATAACCATTGCCGAGTCCTCCCAACTGCATATTGGCTCCCATATCACCAGCACTAAAATCAAAAGAAGCACACAGTCCGCTCAAAATATCTTCCAAGGTAGCCCCTGCATAACTATCCAGCATTTTGCGGCTAATCACTTCCGTCTGCACAGGCGCATCTTTCAGATAGTGTTCCGTTCCCGTACCTGTCACCACTATTTCAGGAATCGAATCCTGCATGGCAACATTGCTCTGTGCACTTACCTCTGCGGATAAAGACAACAAAACAAGTCCTGCTAACCACATTTGTCTCATTCGTTTCATCTACCTTTTATTATCATTAAAGAGAAATAAGGAAATTTCCTTGCCAATATATCTTTCTTATCACACGTATAAAATTCCCCGTCCGCTCCGACATTCTCGAAATAATGACAGACAAGTCTTTCCTCCAAACTTATAAAATGCTTCACTTCCTCCTCACACTGCGATAGTTTCATCACTACCGCCACTTCACTACCGGAAGCAATCCGGCTGAACAGTTCTCCGTCCACTTTTCCCGGACACACCGTCAACCGTTCTTCCTGTTCCACAATGGAAAGACCGATGGAAGCCGCCGCTGCAATAAACGCCGGAACACCGGCAATCTGCTTGATAGGTATCCCCACTTTCTTGAGCTTTCCGACCAAATAACTGGTAGAAGAATAAAACCCTGCATCTCCTTCAGCCACTATCGCCACACATAAACCTTCCGAATACAAACTGACTATTTCTTCAAAAACCTTATCGTAAGCCTCATAAGCCATCTCACGCTTCTTACTCATCGGCAACGTATAGTGTCTGATAGATTCTTTCTTTATCTTCAATTCTTTCAGAAGAACAGAAGACCGGGAACGCGCATTTGTTTTCGGGCAAAAAATAGCATTTGCCCGACATAATGCAGCACCTCCTATCAAAGAGATAAGCCCCGCTTCACCCGGACCTAAAGAAACGATATATACCGGTTTCAAATCTTCCATCTTTCTTATCGATTATTTCTTATCCTTATTTTCTAAAACGAATCGTCAGGCTCGCATAGAAAGCTCTTCCCGGTGTAATGGCCGAATAAGGTTTCTTCGTATTCCAGGGACGATCGTCCACCCAGTCGAACAGGTTTTCAACACCCAAGCCGGCATTCAGAATGAAATATTTCAGATTGAATGTATGTCCTGTATTCAAATCCCAAAGCATAAAACCGGATGAATCATAGTCATACGTTTCGGAATACCTCTTTCCCTGTCCGCGACCTATCATATTGATGTTCAGTCCATACAATCCCCAGTTCTTAGACCATTGTGCATTTACGTTTCCTGCATACTTGACACTTTTGTCAATCGGTTTGTCGGTTACCAGATTTCTTGCATCCAACAGCGTATAACCGGCTCCCAGATTGAATCCAAGTCCCAGGTAAGCATTTGCATTTACATTCACCCCTTTGATTCTCACTTTATCGATGTTGTCACGCTGGCGCACTTCATCATAATCACCATATTGTGCAGCTTCTTCATCGCTCAAAGTACGGTAATTAATCATATCCGTCACATTATTGACAAAAGCCGTTGCTGATACGGAAAAACGGGAATGAGTATATTCCAGATTCAATGAGAAATTCTTGCTTTCTTCCGGTTTCAGTTCCAGATTTCCGATAGTATAGCGATTGGTAGTCTTTGCCAGATCCGTAGCATAAATTTCAGAAAGTGTAGGCGTGCGGAAACCTGTTGCAAAAGACAATCGGCCACGGAAACCACCCTCCCTATACATAATAGAAGCTGTCGGAGTGAAGTGATCTTCAAATGTTTCATTATAAATGTAACGCAATCCCACTACTGCTTGCAGAGATTCGGCAATCGTCCACTCATCCTGTGCATATAAAGCCATGGTGTAGAGCGTCTTATTAGAGATATTATCCGATTCACTTTCCAGCTTTTCATCCAGATATTCCAATCCGGCAGACAGTTTGTTCTTGCTGTTCACCTTGATGATACTCTCCACATTTCCCCGGTAAAAATATTGTTTCTTACGTGTTTCCTTATCTCCAATCTTAAAGTCACCGCTTTCCTGAATATAGTCATAAGCCGACTTGTAATTGTCCGAATAAAAATCGGCATCGATATATGCTTTCTTATTCACAATATACTTCATACCGAAACCATACGTATAATTCTCATGATACATATTATATTTATATTCCGTTACCGGACGGTCGTTCAGGAAATTATAGTACGAACCCTGTGCATACAGCGTTGTCTTATGATTCAGAGAATAAGAGAAACTCTGGTTGACCGTATTCGAATGATAACCGGTGAAAGCCTGTTTATCGGTAGGGTCCAGTTTCACTTCCCCTTTTTTATTCACCGTTTCGGTCATCGGATGAAGTTTCCATCCATCCGACTGTTGGCGTTGGTAAGAAGTATACGATGAAAGTTTGCCAACATTCAAATCCAGATTCACAGCTTCCGAAAAACGTCCGTGGTCACTCACCTTGGTAGTGCTCGATGCGTCAATCTTGTTTTTGCTGTCATCCGTGATGATATTAATAACTCCACCAATGGCGTCACTACCATACAGCGCAGATGCCGAACCGTTCAGTATTTCAATTCGTTTCACGTTTGCCATGTTGATGCGCATCAACGCATCATCGCCAATCAGTTTCCGACCGTTCACCAATACAAGGATATAATCGCTATTCAAGCCATTAAGCACCATTTCCGTTCCCATACCGCTGGTAGAGAAAGAAAAGTTAGAAGTGAGTTTGGTAAGAGCCTCCTCAAGATTCGTAACATTGGCCTCCTTGATATCTTTGGCAGTCAATACATTTACCGGGATGGGACTATCCACCATCCGGCGATGTGTTCCGGTTCCGGTCACTACCACCTGGTTTAAATTGTTATGACTTTCCGTCATGCGTATCACGACGTCATTTACACTCTTTGAAGTGGAATACCGTTGCGGTTCATAATTGAGATGTGATACTTGCAGGGTTTGTTTGCCATCAGGCAATCCCTTGATTATAAACTCTCCTTTTGCATTCGTAGTTCCCCCCTGCAGACTATGGTCCACCCGAATATTCGCTCCGACAACAGGCTCTCCGGTTTCAGAATTCAACACACGCCCCTTGATTGTAACCTGAGCGGACACAACACAACATACACCGACCAACATGGTGGTCAAAATAAGTTTTTTCAACATTTTGTGATTATGCTTAAATTTCTATAGTTTATGTTCTTAGCCCCGAGAACAAGTTAACTATTGTTTCTTCCTTAGGCAGGTTTCCTGACTTCATCCTGAAAGTTCGCCTTCCCGTGCATCCGGCACAGTGGCAGTAGTAAAACTTTCAATAGATGGATGTTACAGTAGCGGGCACTGCTCCGGATTCACACCGGATTCCCTTTTATGTTCAATCGGACGATTGAAAACATCACCTAAAGTGCCGCAAAATTACTACATTTAATTTGTATCTCATAACATATCTAAAAATATTTTTAGTAACACGAAATTTACACTACCTCTCAAGGAAAGAAACTGATTATTATTGTATTTTTGCAACATTACCCCAATTAATTATTTTCAGGATGGAAAAGAGCGTTCAGACAGCAATCATTTTAATCTCCGAGTCAAGTCTGCCCATAGCCAGGAATATAAGCAGAGAGTTAGCAGAATCCGCCATATACCTCAAAGGAGAAGCAGAGGGATGCGAAACAATCACCTCGTACAGCGGGTTTATGAAAGAACATTTTTCCGATTTTAAAGCAATCGTTTTTATCGGTGCACTCGGCATCTGTGTGAGAAGTATTGCTTCCTGCATCCGGAACAAATATGCCGATCCGGCAGTGATTAACGTTGACAGTACCGGACGTTTCGTTATCTCCGTACTGTCCGGACACATCGGAGGCGGCAATGAACTGACACGAATCGTTGCGGGAATCACCGGAGGGGAAGCCATCGTCACCACCCAAAGTGATAATCAACAGTTGTGGGCGCTGGATACGTTTACCTCCCGTTACGGATGGAAAACTTCGGCAACACCGGCTTCCATGAATCAGGCTATTTTTCAGTTTGTGAATAAACACAAGACAGCCCTGCTTCTCAGCGTCAAAGATAAAGGAACGGACGAACTTGAACAGAGCTGTCCGGAACATACAGATATCTATTATAGATTGGAAGAAATACCGCTGGCGGAATACCAATTACTTATCACTGTTGGTCCGTGGGAATATGACGCTCCTATCCCGACACTGCAGTTCTATCCGCCCGTGCTTCATATCGGGGTAGGCTGCAAAAAAGAATGTTCTCCACAAGGAGTCTGCATTTATATGAAAGATGAATTATTGCGACACCATCTTTCTCCACTTGCAGTGAAAAGCATTTCAACGATTGAACTGAAAAAAGACGAACCGTTGATTGCAGAATTACATACGCAGTTCTCAAACAGTGAACTACATATTTATAAAGCCGAAGAACTGGCAGATATCAGCGTTCCGAATCCCTCCGAAAAAGTGAAGGAAGTGACAGGCGTTGATGGGGTGGCCGAAAGTTCTGCTATCCGTGCCTCCGATTACGGCAGATTGTTGATGGAAAAGCAAAAAGGAATACTATCCGAAGGGAATAATTTCACCTTTGCCGTAGCACTTTCTGCTGATAGTGACCGCAACAACGGGCATATCGAGATTGTGGGGGCCGGTCCGGGCGACCCGGAATTGATTTCTGTAAGAGGCAAGAGAATGCTGGAAAAGGCAGACCTCATTCTTTATGCCGGCAGTCTGGTGCCACGCGAACTGACGTATTACGCCAAACCGGGCGCTACAGTCAGAAGCTCGGCAGACATGACATTGGAGGAACAATTCACCCTCATGAAGTCTTTCTATGACAAGGGATTGTTTGTGGTACGTCTCCACACAGGTGACCCGTGTATTTACGGAGCTATTGCCGAACAAATGGCATTCTTCGACCAATACGGAATGAGGTATCACATCACTCCCGGCATTTCTTCTTTTCAGGCCGCAGCAGCAGCCCTCAAATCACAGTTCACCATTCCTGAAGAAGTGCAAAGCATTATCCTCACACGTGGAGAGGGTCGGACACCGATGCCCGAGAAAGAAAAACTTCATTTGCTGGCACGCTCGCAAAGCACGATGTGTATCTATCTAAGTGCTGCTATTGTGGAGCAGGTACAGGAAGAACTCTTGCAAGCCTACTCTCCCGAAACGCCCGTAGCTGCCTGCTACAAACTCACTTGGAAAGAAGAAAAGATATATCGCGGCAAGCTGAAAGATCTTGCTCAAATTGTCCGTGACAACCATCTGACTCTTACTACCCTGCTTGTAGTCGGTAATGCCATCGACCACCGGGAGGGATTATCCAGACTATATGCTGACGAATTCAAACATCTTTTCCGCCCATGATACTGATTTTCGGAGGAACGACGGAGGGACGCACTGCCGCTGAAACCCTCGACGAAGCAGGACAACCCTTTTATTATTCCACACGTGGCACCCTTCAGGAAGTCACGTGCAGAAATATGACGCGACTGACCGGCAACATGGATTCAGAAAAAATCATTTCTTTCTGCCGTGAACACGACATCCGATTAATAATAGATGCCGCTCATCCATTTGCGCAACAACTCCACCAGAATATCTTCCTCGCGGCAAAAGAATTAACGATCAAGGTAGTGCGCCTGGAGCGTATCTATCCGGAATTATCGGAGGAAATCATTTGGTGTGATGACTTCGAAGGCGCCGTCGCCCGTATGAAACAGGACGGTATAGAGAAACTACTGGCTCTTACCGGCACTCAAACTATTACCAAGCTACAAGGTTTCTGGAAAGAGCATGACTGTATCTTTCGGGTTCTGGAACGGTCGGAATCCGTAGATATTGCCATAAAGGCAGGATTCCCCAAAGAAAAACTGATTTTCTATCAACCCGAAGAAGATGAATCACTCCTTTTTAAGCAACTTTCCCCGCAAGCGATTATCACAAAAGAAAGCGGCAGTTCGGGAGGCTTCATCGAAAAAATAGAAGCTGCTCTGAAAAACGGAATCAAAATTTATGTGGTCCGCCGTCCTCCCCTGCCCGAGGGCTTTATTACAGTAAATGGGAAATACGGATTGAGACGGGCTGTTGAACTAAATGTACCGGGATTTTATGCCCTAAGAAGTGGATTCACTACCGGAACCTGCGCAACAGCCGCAGCCAAAGCCGCTTTACTTGCATTGACAGAAGAATGTTTTGAAGAAAAAACGGAAGTGACATTACCGGATGGAGAAAGGGTCGTCCTACCTATATATAAGGTAGAAAAAACGGATGAGAATACCGCCACTGCCAGTGTCATCAAAGATGCCGGAGATGACCCGGACGTTACCCACGGACATCAGATTGTAGCCACTGTATCTTTTTCCGATTCTCCCGGCATACATTTCCTGCAAGGAAAAGGGGTGGGAAAAGTCACACTTCCCGGATTGGGATTAGCCGTCGGTGAACCTGCCATTAATTCGACTCCCCGGAAAATGATCGTCAATGAACTATCCTTGCTTTATGGAGGAGGGCTGGACGTAACTATCAGCGTTCCCGAAGGAGAAACACTGGCTCTGAAAACATTCAACCCGAAATTGGGAATTATTGGAGGGATCTCCATTATCGGAACTTCGGGTATTGTGAAACCTTTTTCTTCGGAAGCATTCGTCGATGCCATACGCAAGGAAGTGGAAGTGGCCTATGCAGTTAATGCGGAACGATTGGTTATCAATTCCGGAGCCAAAAGTGAGAAATTTGTCCGGAGCCTCTATCCGAATCTCCCTCCACAGGCTTTTGTGCATTACGGGAACTTTATCGGAGAGACATTAAAAATAGCAGCAGAGACTGGTTTTCAAAAGGTAAGCATGGGGATTATGATAGGAAAAGCGGTAAAACTGGCAGAAGGACACTTGGATACTCACAGCAAGAAAGTGGTAATGAACAAAGACTTTTTAAAAGAAATAGCTATTCAGTGCAGCTGTTCAGATGAGACTTTAGCATTGATCGAACAAATGACGCTTGCCCGCGAACTATGGGGAATACCAAACAAGAAAGATAAAGAAATTTTGTTCAACAAGTTGGTGCAACTATGTCATATACACTGTACACCACTTTTTCCCAAAGGAGAGCTCGCCATTTTATTAATCAATGAGACTGGGGAGATTTCATATCAATTTCACTCTACCCTATTCTAAATCTATTATTGGCAGGTTTATTTCTATGCGGTTTTGAAATAAGTCAAGTCATAAAAAATAAGCTGAAACATAATCCCAGCGAGCATTTACTAGAGAATTAAAAAGTGAAAATCTGCTGTCATCTGTCACATCTTTGTATTTAAACTTCTGACAATGAATGAGTAGTGGTGTGACGGCAGCATGTGACAGCACAGTGACAGTACTTTTGCTGTCACATGTTCTCCCACGATTCTTTCTTCTCTTCCTTTTCTCTTTCCTGAAAATCACAACCTGTATAGCTTCATATTTTTTAGTCATAGGAAAACATTCGTTTCATACCTTCAAACCATTGGTTTCATGGGATGGAACTTTAGTTTCATAAGCTTGAAACTAAAGTTCCAATTGCTTGAAACCATTAGTTTCAAGGCTGGAAACTCTAGTTTCTCTTAGTTGAAACTTTAGTTTCAAACAAAGGAAACTTGCTTGGAACTTGCTTCTAAAAGAAGGAGTGAGAAGAGGTGACAGCAAAAGTACTGTCACTGTGCTGTCACATGCTGCCGTCACACCACTACTCATTCACTGTCAGATGTTTAAATACAAACATGTGACAGGTGACAGCATTTTTTTACTTTTTAATTCTATAGTAGAGTGTTAAGAGATTATATTTCGGCTCATTTCCATACAGTTTTGAGGATTTTTTGAATCAACTATATCTGCTATTCACTAGATAACCGGACACCAACTTGAGCAATACCTCAATGTCTTCCGCTTTTCGAACTTCATTCTCCGGCAAATGCAGCAAAAATCCTTCCGTCTGAAGATTACCTGTTTCTATGTAAACATCAGATTCAATCTCACGCCCTGCCAGAATTCCATTTCGCAAAAGAGCTTTCCTGACCATCGCATACTTTTGGCCATGCCCTTCAAGACGCATCTTTACAGAATATTCATTGTTGATTTTAAATAATCCTGTATTTTGGTCGAACATGATTCCTTTACGGGAAAAGAAGTTACTTAATGTACCATTCAGTGACAAGTCTTCAGGAGTTCCGATAGTCACTCCGTTTTCTTTATCCATCATCCAGACTTTATCGGCAATCTGTAAAGCCAGTTCCAAATCATGGGTACTCATGAAAATAGTTTTCCCCGTATCACGGGATAACCGATGCAACAGTTGCATCATCTCCACTTTACTCGGAAAATCAAGGAAAGCAGTCGGTTCATCCAGAAAAATCACAGGTGTTTCCTGCGCCAACGCTTTGGCAATCATTACCTTTTGTTTTTCTCCGTCACTCAACGTATGCATCATCCGACCGGTTAGCACCTCTATCCCCACACCGGCTATCGCACGGGAAACAATTTCTTTATCTCCTTTCTTCAACACTCCCCAAAAACCGGTATAAGGACTTCTTCCTAACGCTACCATCTCTTCCACCGTCATATTACGCAAGTCGCACTTTTCTGTCAGCACCACACTGATGACTTTCGACATATCCGCATCGGAATATTTCTCAACCTCTTTATTCATAATCCGGATCTCTCCCGACAATTTCGGTAGGAAACCGGACAGTGTATGCAACAAAGTGGACTTTCCCGCTCCATTGGCTCCAAGCAGGCAAGTGAGTTCGCCAGCATAAATACTGGCATTGATATCACGGGCTACGATATGCGTTTTATGCTTTCCTTTATAGCCTGTGGCCAGGTTCCTGATAGTTATGGTTTCTTGCTCTTGCATGTTAAGTTTCTCCCTGTTCTGATTATCATTCATTTACCTCTCCCTTACGCTTACGGAACAACACCGACACTACCACCGGTGCACCGACCAAAGCTGTGACGGAGTTGACCGGCAAAGCACCTTCAAACCCCGGCATACGGGCTATCAGATTACACAATAACGCCATTGCCGCCCCTACCAGTAAAGAAGAAGGCATCAATATCCGATGGTCGGAAGTACGGAACAAAGCACGGCAAAGATGCGGCACAGCCAGTCCCAGAAAAACAATCGGCCCACAATAAGCCGTTACAATCGCCACCAAAGCTCCGGAACAGGAGATTACCAACAAACGGGCACGTTTGATATTCAAGCCCAGATTTCGCGCATAACTGTCTCCAAGCAACAACAGATTCAATGTCTTAATCAACAGAAAAGAGAGTGGAAGAAGTACAGCCATTGTGCAAAGGAATGGGAATAACTGGTCACCGGAAATACGGGAAAAGCTTCCTAATCCCCAAATGACATACGCGCGAATATCTTCTTCGACGCTGAAAAACTTCAAGACTCCAATCACGGCATTGGCTACATAACCAATCATCACACCGATAATCAACAGAGTCACGTTTCCTTTTACTTTCTGTGAGGCGAAAGCAATAAGCGCCATGATAGACAATGCTCCTGCAATAGCGGCAACCGTCAGCGCCAATTCACCAATCAGCCCCAGACTGCTCAACGCCACTCCTCCAAGACTGCCCGACAATAAAACGACAAAAGCCACTCCCATACTCGCTCCGGAACTAATCCCCAACACTGAAGGCCCTGCCAACGGGTTTCTGAAAACTGTCTGCATCTGCAATCCGCTGACGGACAACCCTGCTCCGGCAACCAACGCAGTGACTGCCTGAGGCATTCTTGATTTCCAGATAATATTCGTCCAGATGTGGTTCTCATGATCTCCCCACAGGCAAATATCCCATACAGCACGAAACGGTATAGATACAGAACCCAATACGAGATTCAGGAAGAAAAGAAAAAAAATCAATCCAACCAACAGAAGCATCAACAACCAGACAGGAGTTTTCATACCCTTCTCATTTTAAAAGCTCATAAAAAACGGGAGTATATTCCGGTAGCAGTTCCGGATGAAATACTTTAATCAAATCTTTCAGCAGCACTTCCGGATGAGTGGGAACATTCTCATAATAAGGTTTCTCCTTGAGATTGCAATAAATCACTCCTTTATCTTTGAATGCCCGGAAATCTGCATACCGGGAATCCTGCGCTTTCAAGGCGTCGTAAGTGAACGTGCCGTTATGACTGTTCAATATCCGCCAATAATCAGCACTTTCCGCGCGGCTGTAAACAGTCTCAAAGTCTAAAGTCACTCCACCTGTATTCGGATCATCTTTTAGGAAATAATCGGCACCGGCATCCCGGAAAAGTTGTGCGAGGAAATTACGTCCTCCTACGGCGTACCAATTGCCGCCACGCAATTCACCACTAAAAACAACCGGTTTTTTCTCTATCTTTGCCGTCAGCTGCTTCAATGTATTATATTCAGTCTTAATCGAATCAAAGATTGCATTCGCTTTCTCCTCTTCTCCAATCAGCAGACCGATAAACTTAATCCATTCTGCCTGCCCGAGGGGAGAATTCTCTTTATATCCCAAATGCGGAATCAAAGGAATACCTACCTCTTTCAATGCGTCATATCCTCCCCGTTTAAAAGGAGAAATCAGAATCAGATCGGGATTCATGGAGATAATGACTTCATTATCAAAGTTCCCCTCTATCCCTATCTTACGAATTTTCTTCTCTTTCAACCGGCGTTTTACTTCCTCATTAAACAAATGGCGGGTGCTTGTAATACCTACCACATGATCCAGCTCATCCAGTTTTATAAAATTGGATAGCTGCAACGAAGTCATACAAATGATATTCTTTATCGGAACGGGCTGCACTACATAATCAGCGGATACTTTATTTTTCGCAAAGGCTTCCTTATCCCTGACAAACGCATACTGATAAATTTCCCCTTTACCTTTTTCTTTCTGCGGGTCTTGAATAGTCACCAGACACCCTCCCTCTACATATTGCATTTCAAAACCTTCAGCATATTCCGGAAGAATGATCCGGGAGGAATCAGAGGCGCTAACCGCCACTCCGACTGCCTGCGTATTGTTTTTACTCTTCTGTCCACAAGAAACGAGAAATAACAAAAGGCAAACAACCGGCCAGTATTTTCCTTTCAGCCGCATACTATTATATCTGCTCATATTTTATCTATAAGATTAATCTTCAGATTATTCAAGTATTTTTCGAACCTTACTCCCGGAAAGTATCGAAAACTTCATTCTGGCAGGTCTTCTGACTTGCTCCATTTTCCTGACGCCCTTCCCGCCTCTTCATGATCGAGACAGTGGATTTGAGTATTGCAGGAAAACTTCAGCGGAGCTTACAGCAGCGGGTCTGTTCAGGATTTTCACCTGATTCCCTTTTCACCACTCTTTCCGTAGCATCGGAAAAGTGACACCAAAATTCACCTTGCAAAGATACATAAATAGGAATGATTTCGGAGAAAATGCAATAAAAAAAGAAAGAATATCTCCAAAGATACTTATCTTTGCCCCGCAATGTCAATCTTCAGACACCGAAAATTATTTATTCATTTAAAAGATACACGAATAAAGATGAAATCTCCTATTTCAATCCTCACATGGCTATGTCTTCTCTTCCTGGCTAGTTGTATATCCAACAAGAAGACTTCTCTCGAGGCTTTCAAACAGGATGTCTATACACCTGAATACGCAACCGGATTCAAGATTCTGGGTGCGGACAATACCGCCAGCACACTTATTCAGGTTTCCAACCCATGGCAGGGAGCCAAGGACGTGAAAATGTCTTATTTCATTTCCCGCAACGGTGAACAAGCGCCTGCCGGATTTACCGGTCCTACGATTCCTGCCGGAGCAAAACGTATCGTATGTATGGCTTCTTCCTACATCGCCATGTTCGACGCTCTAGGTCAAGTGGACAAAATTGTCGGAGTATCGGGCATCGACTATGTATCCAATCCATATATTCTTGCACACAAAGATTCTATCAAGGACATGGGTCCCGAAATGAATTATGAGTTATTATTGGGACTGAAACCGGATGTTGTCCTGTTATACGGTATCGGAGATGCGCAAACTGCCGTAACAGACAAACTGAAAGAACTGTATATACCTTATATGTATGTAGGAGAATATTTGGAGGAATCACCGCTTGGTAAAGCCGAATGGCTGGTAGCTCTTGCCGAATTAACAGACAGCAGGGAAAAAGGCATCGAAATATTCCGTGAAATCCCTAAACGTTATCAAGTTTTGAAAGCGCTCACCGAATCGGTAGAGCAACGTCCTACCGTTATGCTCAATACCCCGTGGAACGACAGTTGGGTGATGCCTTCCACACAAAGTTACATGGCACAATTGGTAACTGATGCAGGTGCGGATTACATCTACAAAGAAAACACTTCTAACAGTTCCACTCCCATCGGACTGGAAACAGCTTACAAACTGATACAAAAGGCCGACTACTGGATTAATGTAGGCATGGCTTCTACGTTGGATGAATTAAAGACGGTCAATCCTAAATTTGTAGACGCCAAAGCTGTACGCGAAAAAACTGTTTACAACAACAATTTACGAACAACACCGACAGGAGGTAATGACTACTGGGAATCTGCAGTGGTACGTCCCGACGTCGTATTGCGTGATCTGATTCATATCTTTCACCCCGAACTCGTATCCGATTCACTTTACTATTACAGACACCTGGAATGAAACAGCCTGATAAACGTACTCCCTTTTTATTCATTACACTGGGTATAGTTGCCATACTGTTATTACTGATAGACATGGCAACGGGAGATACATATATTCCTATCACCAAGGTATGGGCTGTACTCACCGGAGGCGAATGTGACGAAATGACACGGAATATTCTCCTTTCTATCCGTTTCATACGGGTAGTGGTAGCGGCTTTGATAGGAATAGCACTCTCCGTTAGCGGTTTACAGATGCAAACAGTATTCCAGAATCCGTTGGCAGATCCTTACCTGCTGGGAGTAAGTTCCGGTGCAGGACTGGGCGTAGCTCTGTTCATACTAGGTGCTCCATTACTTGGATGGGCGGAGTTTCCAATTCTTCAGTCGCTGGGTATCGTAGGTTCGGGCTGGATAGGAACTGCCATAATCTTATTGGGAGTAGCCATTATCAGCCGGAAAGTAAAAAACATTCTCGGTGTGCTGATTATGGGAGTTATGATAGGCTACGTAGCAGGCGCTATCATTCAGATACTCCAATACCTAAGTTCTGCCGAACAACTGAAAATGTTCACACTCTGGTCAATGGGATCTCTTAGCCATATCACAGTCACCCAACTGGGAATTATGATACCGATGCTATGTATCGGCTTACTGATTTCCGTAGCCTGTATCAAATCGCTGAACCTGCTACTGCTCGGTGAAAATTATGCACGAACGATGGGAATGAACATAAAACGTTCACGCACGTTCATCTTCGTTTCTACCGCACTGCTGACAGGAACGGTCACCGCTTTCTGTGGTCCGGTAGGATTTATCGGCCTGGCAGTACCGCATGTCACACGACTGCTATTCAACAATGCCGACCACCGGATACTGGTCCCCGGCACCATGCTGACAGGGCTTATCAGCATGCTTCTCTGCGACATCATCGCCAAGAAGTTCCTACTTCCGGTTAACTGCATCACCGCCTTGCTAGGTGTTCCGGTTATTTTATGGGTAATTGCTAAAAACTTGCGTAGATTCAAATGATAGAACTTAAAGAACTGACATTAGGATATGGACAGCGCACGCTGTTGGAAACGGTAAATGCCCGAATCACAGGCGGACAACTCGTTGCCCTGCTGGGACGAAACGGAACGGGAAAGAGCACCCTGCTCCGTGCTATGATGGGACTGGAAAAGCCTCAATCAGGAGAAATTACTCTGCAAGGAAAAAACATAGCTTCATTGAAACCGGAAAAATTAGCCCGGAATATCAGCTTTGTCACCACCGATAAAGTACGCATCGCCAATCTCTGCTGTAAAGATGTAGTAGCCTTAGGGCGTGCTCCCTATACCAACTGGATCGGCCAACTGCAACCGGAAGACCAAAAGCGGGTGGATGACGCTATGCAGCTAGTCGGTATGTCCGGTTATGCAGAAAAGACAATGGATAAAATGTCCGATGGCGAATGTCAGCGAATCATGATTGCCCGTGCTCTTGCACAGGATACTCCCGTCATCCTGCTTGATGAGCCGACCGCCTTCCTGGACTTACCTAACCGCTACGAGCTCTGTTTGCTTTTAAAGAAACTGGCACAGGAAGAAAAAAAATGTGTCTTATTCTCCACTCATGACCTCGACATCGCTTTATCGCTTTGCGACTCCATCATGCTCATAGATAATCCGCAGATGTACACGCTGCCTACTCCGGAAATGGTGGCCAGCGGACATATAGAAAGACTTTTCCGAAATGAATCCGTCACGTTTGATGTGCAGGAGATGAGAGTACGCATCAAATAAACAAACAGATATCCGACAAGAATCAGACTGTGTATAAAATAAATAGGTAGCATTCATTTGGGTTCCTATATAAATTCGCTATCTTTGCCCCCGAATTGGTTTCAGATAGCCATATCAACTATCTGAATTAAAAGGGAATCGGGTGTAAATCCCGGACAGTCCCGCTGCTGTGAAACTCCATTCAACTTCTTGATATTTACTTTTACCACTGACCAGGTATCGATAGTCAAGGTCGGGAAGGCATCAGGAAGGGAGTCAGTCAGAAGACCTGCCATTCATACCTTTATAGTTGTTTTTACTCGTGGGATAGGAAAACGGCAGACTGTAAAAAAAGAATCGAGTAGTCATGACATCGGAAATGATTGAAGGAGGATAAATTCTCTCTAGCTAAAATATCAAAAGGACGGCATTAGACCGTCATGCTCAATGTGTGCGTATCCCCGCAGAAGTGATTTCTCCGGGGGTACTTTTAGCTAAACTAAATATCATCATATAATAATCACAATGGAAGTTCTAAGAAATTTATTTGAAGGTTACCCCAATCTTTGGGGCGGCGGAGTGGCACACTCCGTACTGATTCTGTCACTAACCATAGCGTTTGGAATCATCCTTGCAAAAATCAAAGTGCGGGGAGTATCTCTGGGAGTTACCTGGATACTCTTTGTCGGAATCGTATTCGGCCATTTCAACATGAATCTGGACGAACACCTGCTCCACTTTCTAAAAGAATTCGGATTGATTCTGTTTGTTTACTCAATTGGTTTGCAAGTGGGGCCCGGCTTTTTTTCGGCATTCAAAAAGGGTGGCTTCACCTTGAATATGCTGGCCATGCTAGTAGTAGTATTAGGAGTAACCATTACTATCATCCTGCACTTCACCACCGGAACTCCGATTACCACAATGGTAGGTATTCTGTCCGGAGCCGTCACCAACACTCCGGGACTGGGAGCCGCACAACAGGCCAACAGTGATTTGAATGGTATAGACGCTCCCGAAATTGCTTTAGGATATGCTGTCAGTTATCCGCTGGGTGTAGTAGGTATCATCCTCTCACTGCTTGCTTTGAAATATCTCCTGCGCATCAATACTGCTCAAGAAGAAAAAGATGCAGAAGTCGGTCTGGGACATCTTCAGGAACTTACTGTACGCCCTATCTCCATCGAGGTGAGAAACGAATCGGTAAACGGTATCAAGATTAAAGAACTCCGCCCGTTACTGAACCGTAAATTTGTCATTTCCCGCATCAAACACCGCGAAGGTGGAGAAACCGAATTGGTTAATTCCGAGACAACCCTACATGTAGGGGATATCATATTAGTGATCTCTACCCCGATTGACGTGGAAGCAATCACTGTATTCTTCGGAAAGGAAATCAAAATGGAATGGGAACAACTGAACAAAGAGCTCATTTCACGCCGTATCCTGATTACTAAACCGGAATTGAACGGGAAAACGCTTTCACAACTCAAAATCAGAAATAACTTCGGAGCAAACATCACCCGCGTCAATCGTTCGGGAGTAGACTTGGTAGCCTCTCCACAATTACAGTTACAAATGGGAGACCGTGTCACCATTGTAGGTTCCGAACTGGCTGTTGCCCATGCAGAGAAAGTACTTGGCAACTCCATGAAACGCTTAAATCATCCGAACCTGATTCCTATCTTTATAGGTATCGCTTTAGGATGTATTCTGGGAAGTCTTCCTTTCGCATTTCCCGGAATTCCACAACCTGTGAAACTAGGATTGGCAGGCGGTCCGCTCATCGTTTCTATCCTGATTAGCCGTTTCGGTCCGAAATACAAGCTGATTACTTATACCACCATGAGTGCCAACCTGATGCTTCGTGAAATCGGTATTTCCATCTTCCTCGCCTGCGTAGGTTTGGGAGCAGGCGAAGGCTTTGTAGACACAGTCATTCATGGCGGAGGATATGTATGGGTAGGCTACGGAGTCATTATAACCATCCTGCCACTTCTGATTACAGGATTGATAGGACGGTATTATTGCAAGCTGAATTATTTCACGCTTATCGGGGTTCTGGCTGGTTCTACTACCAATCCGCCGGCATTGGCTTACTCCAATGACCTGACCTCCTGTGATGCACCTGCCGTTGGTTACGCTACGGTATATCCGCTCACCATGTTTCTGCGAGTATTGACGGCACAAATATTGATTCTGTCGTTGGGATAACATATTAATATATCCTTTTTCCATCCAATTGATTATTAACAAATGGGGAAAACAGAATCAGATGCCGGAATATTTGTTATTGGTCAGTGGGATATTTTTTTAGAATAAAACAAACTAATTAATAAAAACTTTCTAACTTTGTGCCGTTAAGGTTTCCTTGAACAACTTTCACGTTGTTAAGGAATGAAAAGGGAATGCCGTGTAAACCGGCAACAGAACCTGCTGCTGTAAATCTCCGCTCCTTGTAATCAGAGAGCAAAATTGCAACACGAAAGTCACTGGATAGTTTATCTGGGAAGGCGTTGCAAAATGGGATGAGTCAGAAGACCTGCCTTGATGCTCTGATTTACACCTGCGGGATTTCGGGTAGTAGTCAAATAGAAAATAAGCAATTATCTTTTATTTGGTATAATAGCTATATGTCCGTTTGTGTAGATTGAATTCAGATCTGAACAAACGGATTTTTTATACCTATAAAATAAAAGACATGCTTTCTATTCAAGTCCATTCATACCATAAGCATTGTATCCATTTACGGTGGATATTATGTTTGATTCTATCTTTATTTACCACATTACCGGCCATTTCCCAGTCCAGGGTTCGGCATCAGACTTCTCTGTCTGATACACTTCTCAAACTCAAAGAAGTTACTATCTACAGCAACCGGATGCAAAAAAAGATGTCTCCTGTACAGATTCTGTCCGGCAAAGAACTGGAGAAGCTCAATGTTTACTCCGTTGCTGATGCTTTGCGCTACTTTTCCGGAGTACAGATAAAAGATTACGGAGGTATTGGAGGACTAAAAACCGTCAATATACGAAGTATGGGCAGTCATCATGTCGGAGTATTTTATGATGGTATTGAATTAGGAAATGCGCAAAATGGAGTCGTCGATCTAGGCCGGTTTTCATTAGATAATATGGAAGTCATTTCACTGTATAATGGTCAAAAAAGTGCCATCTTCCAACCTGCCAAAGATTATAGTTCCGCAAGTGCCATATATATGCAGACACGAAAGCCCATATTCAAAGGGGAAAAGAAAAACAATCTGAACATCGGGGTGAAAGGCGGTTCATTCTCCACCATCAATCCGTCACTACTTTGGGAACACCGTTTCAACGAACGAATAAGCAGTTCCATCAGTACGGAGTATATGTATACATCAGGACGATATAAATTCACATACGCCAAGAAAGATGGTTACGACACAACAGCTGTTCGTCAAAATGGAGACGTAAGAATGTTACGTTTGGAGAATGCATTCTTCGGAAAAGTCCCCAAAGGAGAATGGAAAGCCAAAGCATACCTATACAATTCGGAACGGGGATACCCCGGAGCTGCGGTAAGAGAAGAACCGGGTAAGTTTCGCCATCAGGACCGGCAATGGGATACCAATCTGTTTGTGCAAGGATCTTTTCAAAACTATTTTAAGCCTTGGTACAGTCTGCTAGCCAACGGAAAATATGCTTATGACTATCTCCACTATTTATCCGATCCCAGACTGGATGTCACCACCATGTATGTAGACAATCACTACCGACAGCAAGAAATCTATGCTTCGGCCGCCCATTTATTCACCATCTATCCCTGGTGGAGTATGTCATTATCCAACGATTTTCAATGGAATACATTACGGGCCGATCTCATAGATTTTGTCTATCCAACCCGTAATACAATCCTGACTTCTGCTGCCACGTCCTTTGACTTCAACCGCCTCATGTTGCAGGCGAGCCTGTTATATACTCATGTCGACGACAATACACGTACCAAAGGAGCCAATGCAGGCACCAAAAACAAATACACTCCGTCTGTCATAGCCACCTGGCAACCATTGACCAAGCTCCCTCTGAATGTACGGGCCTTTTATAAGAAAGTCTTTCGCATGCCAACTCTCAATGATTTGTATTATACTTTTATAGGCAATAAGGACTTAAAACCAGAATATACCACTCAATACGATGTGGGTATCACTTTCTCTCACACTTGGAATAACCATTGGCTGAAAAGCCTGGACTTACAAATAGATGGTTACTATAATGAAGTAGATGATAAAATCATTGCCATGCCTACCTCCAACCAGTTCCGTTGGACTATGATTAATCTCGGACATGTGGAAATTCGGGGATTAGACGCAGCCATACGAGGAGAATGGGGCTTCGGAAAGGTGGAATTTAGCACTCTCTTCAATTACACCTATCAAAAGGCACAGGATTTTACCGATCCTACCAGTGAATGGTATGGAGGCCAGATTCCTTACATACCTTGGCATGGAGGTTCCATCATCCTCAATGGAAGTTACCAAACATGGTCCTGTAACTATAGTTTCATTTATACAGGTGAACGTTATGAAGCAGTCGCCAATATCCCGGAGAACTACGCACAGCCTTGGTATACTCACGATTTTTCCCTATCCAAAACTTTTCAATGGGGGAAAACGGGAATACGTGTAACGGCAGAAATTAATAATATCTTCAATCAGCAATATGAAGTAGTGCAATGCTATCCTATGCCCGGTACAAGTTTTAAAATCAAATTAAACGTCATGTTATGAGAATATCTGTTCTATCCATCATTATCTGTTTTGTTCTTCTGTCGACTTCTTGTCGCGAAGATGAACGCATTATTCCGTCAACTCCCAACCAAGTTACCCCCGGAGTAAGCGGTACCTCTGTCAAAGGTTTCTTTCTACTCAATGAAGGAAATATGGGAAGCAACAAGGCTACCCTTGATTACTTTGATTACGAAACCGGTATCTATCATAAGAATATCTATGCGGAACGGAACCCGGGAGTCGTACAAGAATTGGGGGATGTGGGAAATGATATCCAAATCTATGGAAATAAGTTATATGCCATCATCAACTGTTCTCATTTCGTAGAAGTGATGAATGTAGAAACAGCAAAACACATCACGCAAATTTCCATACCTAATTGCCGTTATATCGTCTTTAAAGATAAATATGCATACGTCAGTTCGTATGCAGGCCCTGTCAAAATAGATCCCAACGCCAGACTGGGGTATGTAGCACGTGTTGACACTACCACACTGACTGTCAAGGATACCTGTGTGGTCGGCTACCAGCCGGAAGAAATGGTGATTGTGGGCAACAAACTCTATGTAGCCAACTCCGGTGGGTATCGCGTACCTAATTATGACCGCACGGTATCCGTCATCGACTTGAACACATTCAAAGTTATCAAAACCATTGATGTGGGAATCAATTTGCATAGAATGGAATTAGACCAATACGGAAATATTTATGTCTCATCCCGGGGAGATTATTATGACACTTACTCCGAAACATTTGTAATAGATTCCAATACCGATAAAGTAATCGAAGAATTACCGCTTCTTCCCAATACAGAAATGGCTATTTGCAGAGATTCACTGTATGTATACAGCACAGAATGGAGTTATTACACCAACAGTTGGACAGTCTCTTACGCTATTTATAATACAAAAACAAAGAAAACTGATACCCGCAATTTTATTACAGATGGTACGGAAAAATCTATCAAGATACCTTATGGAATAGCAATCAATCCGGAAACAGGTGAATTCTTCGTCACCGATGCCAAAGACTATGTGACTCCCGGCACATTATACTGTTTCTCCCGGGATGGAAAAAAGAAATGGTCAGTCATCACGGGGGACATTCCGGCACATATTGCCTTTACAGATAAGAAACTAAAAGAGATTCAATAATTCATATCACTATTACTAATTAAAAACAAAAGCAATGAAGAAAATTCTATTTTTACTGCTCACTGTCGTTACGGTATGCAGTTGCTACAACGACGATGATCTCTGGGATAAAGTCAATGATCTCGACGGACGAGTAGAAACACTAGAAACAACAGTCAAGAAAATGAACTCTGAAATTACAACTTTACAGAGTTTGGTAGACGCATTAAATCAAGGGAAAGTAATCACCAACACGGAACAGACATCTGATGGCTACACATTAACTTTCAGTGATGGAAGCACCGTATCTATAAAAAATGGAAAGAATGGTACAGATGCTCCTGTGATTGGAGTGAAAGCTGACGAAGACGGAATATATTACTGGACCATTACTACCAACGGTACTACAGAATGGCTGCCGGATGCAACTAACAAGTTAAAAGTGACAGGTACAACTCCAGTTATGGGAGTTGACAGTGACGGATACTGGACCGTTGATACAGGTGAAGGAGCCAAACGTATTAACGGAACAGACGGCAAACCTGTGAAAGCGGAAGGACAAGACGGAGACTCTTTCTTCAAATCTGTTACAGTTAATGACAATCATGTACTAGTTACTCTTGCAGATGGAACGTCGTTCACATTGCCCAAAGGGGAAACATATACATTTGACATTGCCAATAGAGATTATACCTTGTTCTCGTCTAATGAAACAAGGACGTATCTTCTTACAACTGCCAATATAGACGACGCAACATTAATTGCTATTCCGCAAGGATGGACAGCGGTTCTTAATGATAAAGACTTAAGAATCACAGCTCCGGCAGTTTCAGGTGATGATGTCAAAGATGGTGAACTTAAAATACTTGTCACTCCGTCCAAAGCTTTCGGTAAAGTAATAAAAATGCAATTAAGAGCAGTGCGTGAAGCCCACTTCTTGACATTCGAGGATGTTGATTATAAAGGTGATGCTAACATGGTAGGAGAAAGAAACTGGTCATCATTAATTGACAGCCAACAATATGGTGGCTCACTACTTTATCCTAAGAATAACCAACTCTATAACTGGAGTGATGCAAACAATACTTTTCTTGCTTCCGAACTTCCTAACGGATGGGGTGATTACCAATACTGGGGTGGCGGACACGCAATTTCCAATTATCTGGATATGGACCTTACTCATGGAGACTTCCAGCACCAACTAGCGGTTTATTATCAGGATGCAAAAACAGGTTTTGGAGGACATAATGGTTCCAAAAACTTCTGTGTACATTACGGCTATGCAGACAATTCCGGATATGCCAACGGTCCATTACCCTATATTTACTTTGGAGACGGGGTTGCTCGTGTAGTTGACCACATGTATGTGACTATGACGACCTACCTAGCCAACTGTGTGGCCAACGGTAACGGTTTGACCGCACCCGCAGGCAAAGATGATTGGGTGAAACTGGTTGCTATCGGTTATGATGAAGATGGAAAAGAAGTAGCTACACGTCCGGAATTTTATTTGGTTGGAGCCGAGGGTAATATACTTGAATGGACAAAATGGGATTTATCCGCATTAGGCAAAGTGGTCAAAATAGACTTTAATGTCACTGGAAGTAATGATAACGGATATGGTTTCAGCCAACCTGCCTATTTTGCTTATGATGATGTAGCAGTGAGATTCTAATGAAACATATTATACTTCTTTTATTTGTTCTGTTAGCATTAGTATCATGCGTGAAAGAAGAGGAGGACTCTCCTCTTCTTTCCGCTCCTGTCATTACCCTGAAAGAAGAATCCCCCATCTATAAAACAAAAATTGGTCGAGAGATAACCATCGCTCCTGTTTATGAAAATACCGATTCGGAAACGACCTTTAACTGGACAATAGATGGAAAGAGTATCTGTACCGCTTCCACCCTGACATTTTCAGCCGATGAAGCAGGCAGGTATTTCATTCTGATTTCTGCCACCAATGCCGGAGGGACAACAGAAAAAGAGATACGTATCGATGTCTTTCAACTTGATGTTCCGACTATCTCTATTGCGGATGCCGACAAAGGTTTCAAAGTGCTTCAAGGCTCTGAACTAACCATTACACCCATAGTAGATTCTTTTCTGGAAACCAGTTACTCCTGGCAAATAAACGGTGAAGATATTTCGAGCGAATTAACCTGTATTCTCCCCACAACCGAACTTGGCGAATATCTGGTTCGTTTTGCTACTCACAATGAAGATGGCGATGACGAAGTAACTTTCAAAGTAGAAGTTTGTTCACCGGATCAAGTAGATTTCAGCTGGACATTCCTGCAAACGGAATATAACATGTC
This sequence comes from Bacteroides sp. D2, assembly GCF_025147085.1. Classification (NCBI taxonomy): domain Bacteria; kingdom Pseudomonadati; phylum Bacteroidota; class Bacteroidia; order Bacteroidales; family Bacteroidaceae; genus Bacteroides; species Bacteroides sp. D2. Next base: position 6,908,719 of record NZ_CP102261.1, read on the forward strand.
AGTCGGCAGAACTATCCGTATCAGACCGGTTGACGTGAATAATGCACTGGATGCAGTCTATACATGGACTGTGGACAATGAACAAGTGCAATCCGGAGAAAATGATACTTATCTATTTACATCCGAACAGCAGGGAGAACACACGGTAAAGGTAGAAATGAGGAACTCATATATACTCGCTACGCAAACATTAAAAATCAATGTTTGCTCTCCGGCAGGAACATACCAGCGCAAGATTAGCGCCACAAGTTCTGCGTCAATGAACAAAGTATATGAATATTTACCGGCTCCCGGTCAATTCATCAATGAAAACCATACCACAACAACTATGGCAGAAGCCTGCACCTATGCAGAAGACCGAATCAATCAGACAGCTTATGTTTCCCTAGGCGGATTCGGTGGATACATCATCGTTGGATTCGATCATAGCATCGTGAATGATGGAGATTACAACATCGCTATTACAGGAAATGCTTTTGATGGTTCGTCAGAACCGGGAATTGTATGGGTAATGCAGGACGAAAATGGTGATGGGTTACCTAATGACACTTGGTATGAATTGCGCGGATCCGAATATGGGAAAGCCGAAACCTGGCAGGATTATGCCGTCACCTATCATAAACCAACCGGTATTCAGCTTCCCACCCCATGGACAGACAATCATGGTCAAAGTGGTTCTATTGATTATCTGGGCGCTTTTCACCGGCAAGATTATTATTATCCCGCCTGGGTAAAGGAAAAACAATATACTTTGCGAGGTACTCGCCTGAAAGAGCGTAATTACGATCAATCCGGTAATGGTACTTATTGGGTAAATGATAGTTATGAATGGGGATATGCTGATAATTTCAGCGCCATTGATCGTCTGACAGATGATGACAACTATAATGCCGGACCGTCTGACAATCATTTCAAGATATCCCATGCTGTAACTTTCGACGGTAAGGATGCAAACCTGAAGTACGTTGATTTTATCAAAGTACAAGTGGGTGTTAATAGTAAAAGCGGTTGGCTGGGTGAAATATCCACTGAAGTTTTTGGAATAAAGGATTTCAACATGCTCAAATAATTGATAGAATATACATAAGAGATTCTTTTCCCTATTAAATATAGAGATAAAAATTACCAAATGGTAATTTTTATCTCCTCTCATAACCCTACCTTTGTCGCCATTTTCAACAACAAAGGTAGAAAATTATGAAAGATAGTATTGATTTCGGCAGTATGAACATCTCCACGTTGTTCCGTAAGTTACTAATTCCTACGGTACTTGGGATGGTATTCTCGGCTCTGTTCGTTATTACGGACGGTATATTTGTAGGAAAAGGAATTGGCAGTGACGCACTGGCAGCAGTAAATATCACTGCACCGCTTTTTATGATTGCAGCGGGGATTGGACTGATGTTCGGAGTGGGAGCTTCGGTAGTGGCTTCCATTCATTTATCTCAGGGAAAACGCAAAGTGGCAAGTATTAATATCACTCAGGCAATTGCTTTTTCCGCATTGCTCATACTTATCCTGTCTGCTCTGTGTCTTTATTTTATAGAGCCATTAGCCAAATTATTGGGTAGTTCGGACCGATTGTTGCCGTTAGCCGTAGAATATATGGCATGGTACATCCCTTTTCTCGTATTCTACGAAGTATTAAATATAGGAATGTTCTGCATCCGCCTGGATGGTTCGCCCACCTATGCCATGATGTGTAATGCAGTTGCAGCCATACTCAATATCATACTGGATTATATATTCATCTTCGAATTTGGTTGGGGAATGATGGGAGCAGCTTTTGCCACAAGTCTAGGGACTGTTGTGGGAGGGTTGATGACACTGATTTATCTCCTCCGTTTCTCTCGTACCCTCCATCTATGCCGGATAAAGTTAAGTATCAAAAGTCTGTTACTGACTCTTCGCAACATCGGTTATATGATTAAACTGGGAAGTTCTGCTTTTATCAGTGAAGCCTCCATTGCCTGTATGATGTTTCTGGGGAACTACGTTTTCATCCATCATCTCGGTGAAGACGGAGTGGCAGCATTTAGTATTGCCTGTTACTTCTTCCCTATCATCTTCATGGTCTATAATGCCATTGCACAATCCGCACAACCCATTATCAGCTATAACTTCGGAGCCGGACAGCCCGAGCGTGTACGAAAGACACTGCATCTCGCCATTCGGACCGCTTTAATCTGCGGTATCAGCTTTTTCATTCTTACCGTACTATGCTGCCAAGACATTGTTTCGCTATTCATTGACTGCAGCTACGCTGCATTCGATATAGCAGTAAACGGGCTTCCTTATTTCGGAGTAGGATTCATATTCTTTGCCGTCAACATGATTGGCATTGGTTATTATCAAAGCGTTGAAAGAGGTCAGCGGGCAACAATTGTCACCCTTCTCCGGGGAGTAGTGTTTATGTTGATCGGATTCTTTGCGCTCCCTCCGGTATTGGGTACACCGGGTATCTGGCTAGCCGTACCATTGGCAGAGTTATTAACTACTTTCTATATTTTCGGAATTTATTTGAAAGATCGTTTCATTGTCTGCCGACGATAAGTATCTTTGCAATATGAGAACATTCATTGAAAAACTTTGCGATAGATACAAGGTATCAGAAACCGATGTACAGTCTCTACTGAACTGTATGGAAGAGGTACATTTCAAAAAGAGAGATTTAATAGTACGCGAGGGGACAAAGAACTGTAATCTTTATTTTATCAAGACAGGAATATGGCGAGCCTATTATCATAAAGACGGAGTGGACACTACCATCTGGTTTGCTTCAGACGGAGAAGCTGCTTTCTCCGTCTGGGGTTATGTAGATAATGCCTACTCATTAATAAATATTGAGGTCATGTGTGACAGTGTGGCCTATTGTATTTCCCGAACAGCTCTGAATCAGCTATTCGCCTCATCCATCGGACTCGCTAATTTGGGGCTCCGCCTCATGGATCATCAGTTTCTTCAACAGGAAAACTGGCTTATCAGTTCGGGAAGCCCACGGGCTAAAGAACGCTATCTCAACCTTATCAAAGAGACTCCGGAATTATTGCAATATGTGCCTTTAAAACATATTGCGTCTTACTTGTGGATAACTCCGCAGTCGCTAAGTAGGATTCGGGCGAAAATAGCTTCCTCTTCTCTTTAATAGACGCCTCTAAAAGAAGTGGTTCTGTCAACATGATTAGTTATAACAGAACCACTACTCGGCATTTAATGCCATAATCGGCATTATTCCAGTCACTTAATAGAGAAATAACAACTGTTTTATTTCAATTATAAATCTGAGTCCGGAGCCAAATATTTAAGTTTTCCCCACGATTTATTGGGTTCATTACCTAACCATAGCTCAAGCTTTCCTCCTTTCGTAAAGTCTGCATGATTAAATTGTGCATAATTCCATTCCATATCGTTCAATTGCGCACGTTGGATATAACAATTTTCAGCAGAATTATTGTGGGTAGTTATAGTAAATGTACTTCCTTCATAATAATCCCCATTCAGTTTGATTGTGATCTTATCAAAAATAGGTGAAGTAATATCGTAGTATGGAGTATCAGATTCCGTACCTGTTACACTAAATAGTCCAAGTGCCATCAATGCACTGACCCCTCCCATTTGACCTTCATCTTCATCATGACCACCGTACCCTTTATCTGGAGTAATTCCTCCATACGCACGTTCTTTTACCTGACGTACCCAATATTGTGTCAACCAAGGTTTTCCACCATAAGCAAAGATGTGTGCATTAGAACATCCGGGCTGATTAGCATAACTTACGTATCCTCCACTGTAAGCATAAACAAAATCTAAATCTCTTGCCTGCTCAAATGCGAAATTTAATTTCTCGCAAAACTTATCTGCTCCTCCCATCATCTTTACCAGCTTAGGCAGTTCATGAGACAAAGACCAGGTGGCCTGCCAGGAATTCGCTTCCACCCAACCGTTTCCACTCAATGCATCCTGATGTAGCCATTCACCATTTCTCTTTTTCGGAAATACCAAGCCCTGTTCCGCATTGAATAAAGGAGTCCATGCTCGTGAGCGTTTTTCAAACATTCGTGCATCCGAGTGTTTTCCCAACCTTGCAGCCATCCGGCTTGCTCCCCAATCTTGAAACGCCCATTCCAGAGTTTTACTTGCATTGTCCGGACAATAACCATGACTGATATAAAACTTTAAATCATCAGCACTCTCATAGCTCATCATTCCGCCAGGCATATGATTACGTTTTATGACATCAAATGTATGCAAAGGATCGGCTTTTTTCATAATTCCTTTCATATATGTACTTACCAGTAAGCTGGTAGCCGGACAACCGGTCATAATAAATGAATATCCACCCGAACATGCCCCACGAGGCAACAGCTTACCATTATCAGCATACTGAACTAAACAAGCAGATAAATCATCCATGACTTCGGGCCATGCCAGACCCCATAATACGTTCAAATTCCAGTGTGTCAACCAAAGCCCGTCAAAGCCATACATATTAAACTTAGGTTTTCCATCCGCCGTAAGTGGAAGACGACGTACCTTCATAGGTTCAGACGTACGTTTATTGACGTATTTATTTCCGGCATAATCCGGATAATAGCCATTCACATCATTTATTTTATGTCGCCCTAGCAATACATGCCAAAGGTCAGTGTAGAATTTGATGCGTTGAGCATCCGTACCACCTTCAACAGCTATACGTCCTAAAGCCTCATTCCAGACAGAACGGGTTTCTTTACATACCTTGTCAAAATCCCAATGGTTCAGTTCCGCATCCATATTGGCTATTGCATTGTCTACGCTTGTATATGAGAATGCCATTTTAAAAAGCAACTCTTCAGCATTCAATTGTCCAAAGTTCAAAACCATACCGGCAGCATTCCCCGCAATAGCCTCAACATCGGGCAAGACACCTTTCTCATTCCATCCGTCAATGCTTTTTATGGGACGGTTACAATCTAGTACAAAGCTTATTTTTATGCTGTCAGGACCACCCCAAAAGCGTTCTGTCGTGAAAAATTCTCCTACAACACGTGTATTGCTGACACGCAGTAAGGTAGCTTTATCCATAGAGCAATTCCCTAAAACACTACCTACATCCACCAATAATTTGGCATTTACATTTTCGGTATAATTCAAACGGTAGAATGTAGCCCGCTCTGTTGCCGTATACTCCACCCAAGTCTTATACCGGTCCAAATACAGACGATGATAGCCTGGCTGAATTATTTCACTTTCATGTTTAAAAGGTGATTTCCATCCTGCCATACCTTCAGTAGGATTTATTTCCCCTACAACCGGCATAATGTTCGGACCGGAAATCATCCACTCATTTATTTGAGAGAATCCTAAGATATCCGGAAAATTATAATTATATCCGCCACCTCCCTGATTTTTATTGCGGGTGAAAGCATGAGCAGCCACCATACCAAAGGGACGTCCGCCCGGAGTACAGAAGAACCACCGTCCCCGGGTAGTTTCAATATAAGGGTCAACCCACTCTACATAGTCAGTTTGATTACCATGTGCGGCAAAAACTTCGATTTCAGACAACCCCAAATTCTTTCCATTCCCATCTGTTGCCTCAAAACGAATCCATTTCACCTTTTTCTTAGGGAAAGAGATACTTTTCGGGCTTCCATCATTAGGAATAGCTGTTACACTAAGCTGAGATCCATCACTGAAATGAAGAGTTCCACCGGCAAGGTGTTCAGCAAGAGATACCCGGTCATACAGCACCACTCGATCCACACACACTTCTTCATCCCATTCCAACTGTGCCCACGGGGTATACATGACTCCCCACGACGTAACACTTCCCTTGCAAGCCCACTCGCCCTTATCATCATACATTATTTTACCGTCAACCAGGTTGTCGGCAGCATAATTCTCATTCAACACATTAGATACCGTGACATGCGCCCGTGGGGCTATATTATCTTGTGCTGCCTGAAGTACAAGAATATTGCTGCACCATATAGCAGCTACTAGCAATCCTTTTATTATGTTTTGATTCATCATTATATTTTTATTTATTATAAAGTTGTCTGCTCTCCACATTTCCGTTCTCTTACCGCAAAAGCACAATAGGTGAGATACAACACACAAAGTAAAATGACAATAACTCCAGCCGTAATTCCGGCGTTATCTATTGCAAACCCAATAACAGGAGTTACCACTCCCCCTCCGGCTACAGCCGTCAGCATTAACCCGGAAATCTGATTCATTTTTGTGGGACATTCTTGAAATGCCATCGAGTAAATAATAGAAAATACAGACGAAGCAAAAAAGCCAATTCCGCCAATACATAATAGACTAACAGCTGGATTCTGAACACCAATCAATAATACAAGCATCATGATACATGCCAGAATATTGACTTTGAAATAGCGAGCACCTGCAATGCGGGTCAGCAAGAAAGCACCGAGAAGAGCACCAACCGTTCTACTAAAGAAATATACTTGTGGAGCAAACTTCACTTGTTCCGCAGTCCAATCATACCGGATGCTCATTAATTTTGAACTGACATAATTTGTAGCGACATCCACACCTACAATAAAGAATATTCCAAAAAAAAGAATGAGTATGGTTCTATTTTTCAGCAGGTTGAAAGAATCAGAAACAGATACTTTACTCTCTTCCACCTGCTCTCTCCGAATGGGAGTAAACGTCAACCATAAAGCAAAGAATAATGTAATAGCACCTAAAATGGGGAAACAATAATACCATTTATCATCACCAAAATGCAGGGTGGCAAATAATACAATTTCAGGACCTACCAACGAAGAGACAGCCTTGATAACCTGTCCGGCCGTCAGACTGCTAGTCAATAGCCGAGGGCTGGAAATAACATTATTCAATAACGGATTTAAAGAGATCTGTAGTATGGCGTTCCCTATACCTAGCAAAACATACGCAATAATACATGTTACACTACTGTAGACCAACAATGGCAAAAACATCCCAACAACTGTCACCGCCATACTAGCGAGTACTGTATTTTTCCGTCCGTATTTACTCATTCTGTTACCAACAGGAATCCCTAAAAATAGAAACCAGATAAATACCATTGAAGGAACAAAACCTGTCATAGTTGGAGACCAATTAAAGCTCTTCTGCATATAGTCGGATGAAATACCGACTATATCACAGAATCCCATAACAAAAAAAGCGGCAAGCACGGGAATGGCTTTCAAATAAGAGTTATTCTTTACCATAACTATCACTTTAATATATGATCTACGGGTACCCAGAAGAAACGAGGCTGGTACAATGATGCCTTCTCAAATACCTTCTTCAAATCATAGGTATTAACGTTATAACACATCAATATTTTATCATTTTTCATGTATTGAGGATGTACCATTGTATTATAAGTCATCATACTGTCTTGTTCAAAATTAGGTTCATCGACCGTATAGAGCAATTTCTCATGACTAAATGCACCTTCAGGGCTGTCGGCAATATAGGAATAAATTTCTTTGGCATTTCCCGAACGATTTTGGGAAACCAACACAATTTTTTCATTTAGACTAAATACATTGAATTGCTCAGAGATATTTTTCTGAAGTCCTTCAAGTTTCGCTGTTTTAGTAGCATCCGCCTGCCAGCTAGCCCCATCCCAATACACAAAGTTCGCCAGCTTATTATCAACCAATTCAGCCTTCGCCACATGAACAACTGCCTTTGCTCCTGTCGAGTCCGACTTTGTTCCGTAAATGTAGATTGCATTTTGATAAGGCATCACTGCATGTCCATAGTGTACACCATTCTGATTGGCAGCAGGGATATTCATCTCATCAATGATCTTCATGGTTTTCACATCCAGACGAAAATAGTCACAACACATATATTCAAAACCAAAAGATCCCTCACCCACTTTCCTGAACTTGGACATGAACAAATGAAGAATACCATCTTTCACAAATCCATCTCCAGGCCAATACCAACGGGGTGAATCCCCATCCTGCTCTGCCGGTATATATGCAGAAGGATTCTTCAAATCACCACTATACAAGGTCTCCAGTTCTCCTTTCTCATTGATAATCGTAAAAGTGTTACCCATCACAAATTTAGAGTCTTTACTCCTTTTATCATCGACAACATCTCCAAAAAACGAGTCACCCCACATAAAAAGATTCCGTCCATCCTTCAAGTCTATTGATATAGCACCGTCACCTCCTGTCACTCCACCGCCAAGTCCAGGCATCAACCGTGTACACCACATTGAATCCAGTTCGACTTCCATCTGTGTTACAGATGACTTATTGTTGTTTTGGCAAGATACAAATAATGTACAGGCCAACAAATAGATAAACTTATTCATAATTCTATCTTTTTGGTTATTGTCCATAGCCTTCATTCTGCGTAATCATGTTTTGTGACAGGTCTATTTCTCTTTGAGGAATAGGAAATTTCACATGGTATTCTTTAGGAGTAGATTCCGGTTTGGCAGCCTTTATGATAGACACAAATTCTTGCGGTGTACACATCCTGGTCAAATCAAACCAACGATGTCCTTCCATCACAAATTCATGACGATACTCATTCAATACGGCCTTCTTAAATCCCTTATAGTCAGTAGGTACAGCCGTGGTCAGTCCGGCACGGTTCCTTACAGCATTAATTGCGATTACCGCCTCCTCATTAGCTCCTTGATTTATTTCATTCAAAGCTTCGGCTATAATCAAATACATCTCTGCTGTACGAATTGCCGGAAATATAGCCTCTGTATTATTCCCTTTAGGTTCGGCTTGACTATCCCAATACTTAAAAACATAGGGCTTATCGAAATCCTTAATGCTACCATCACTATAAGTAAAACTTCTCTTCAAAGTAACATCCAGGCGCTGGTCATTCTGCTGGTCAAAGCTATTCCATAAATCTTCGGTAGCATTTTCCCATCCTTGGGCATTGCTTACTCCGTCAAGGGCAGGCAATAAACGTACCAAAAACTGTGCACCTTTCCAACCTTCACTCAACGTTGCGCTAAAGTTTACTCCCCAGATTATTTCCGTATTAAAACGATTGGCCACTTTAAATAAATCACCGTAGTTTTCAAGCATAGGGAAATTCGGGATGACAGATTTAGCCTTGTCTACAGCAAGCTGGTAATGCTCCTGACTATGATGTTCTGCTGCATAAGTTAGATAAACCCTGGCTAACAAAGCTGATGCAGATGCAGGATAAGGTCTTCCTCCGCCAAAGCGTTCAGTGTACTTCAAATCGGTTTCAGCAGTCTTAAGATCCGAAAAGATCAATTCATAAATTGTTTCTTTGGAGGTCCGGCTAGTTGCATCTTCCTCTGCACTTTCAACATTATGTTCGCGTAAAGGAACATCACCAAACATCCGGATCAAATCAAAATACATCATTGCTCTAAAGAATTTTGCTTCGGCCACCAACTGATTTCTTAAAGTCACATCCATATCAATAGATGGAACTTTATCAATCACGACATTACAACATTTTATCGTTTGATAAAAATCTCTCCACAGCAATTCTACAGGCTGATTATATTGGTCTATTTGCATATTTTCCACCGATTGGTAGTCAATGCTGGTCTGATTAGTTTCCGAATTATCAGCAAACATATCCTGAAGAACCCAATAATCATTGTAGAAAGTACCACCATAGTTTTTATCCCATAACCCATTCGGAGCATATCCGATAATCAAATAATCATAAATAGCATTGGTGGCGGATATAGCATGCTGAGCTGTTTTATAATATCCTTCACTTGTAATATTCCCTTTAGGCACTTCGTCGAGGAAATCCGAACAAGCAGTGAACATGAATGCTCCACTCAATAAAATGCTTAATATGTATTTTTTCATAATCTATTCTTTTTTAAAAATTCATTCTTAAACCAAACTCATACGATTTAGACATCGGATAAGAACCATAATCAGCTCCCATTGAAAGATTGTCGTTAGAAAAACGACTTACCTCAGGATCATATCCGGAATAATTGGTGAACGTATAAATATTCTTTAATCCGGCAAAGATTGTAAGTCCCTCACAATAAAATTTCTGAAGGATGCTTTTGGGGAAAGTATAACTTAACGTGATATCTTTTATTCTGAGATATGAACCGTCTTCCACATAATGATCGGACAAAATAGTACCAGATGATTTAGTCGTGGCACGAGGATATTTATTAGTAGGATTCTCAGGAGTCCATCTTTCCAATGCTGCCACAGAATTATTTTTATGTCCGTCAAAACTTTCCAATGAAAACTTATTGAAGTTCACAATCTCATTACCTACCGCACCTTGCAAATAGACTGTCAGCCCAATGGATGAATGATCGCGCAGGTTATAAGTAAAGGTATTATTGAATCCGAAAGTAAAATCCGGATTAGCATTTCCCAACTCATATAAATCGTCCTCATTAATCACATTATCACCATTCTTATTGACATATTTACGATCACCATGTTTCAAGGTTTTTCCAGAGAAATATGGAATTTTAGACAAGTCTTCGCTCAATTGTGCTATTCCATCAGTTTTATATCCATAAATTGTACCGATAGGCTTACCCTCATTTATTTTAGTCCAATAGGTTACTCCCAAAATAGATGCCCCCGAAAGATTTTCCTGGCTTCCAGCTAAATCTGTAATTTCATTCTTATTGTAACCGAGAGTAAAATTCATATCCCAGCCGAATTTACCGGCAAAAGGTACTGCACCCAAAGCAAATTCAAAACCCTCATTACGCAGACTGCCAACATTCTTTACGGCTGTATCATAACCGGTATTAAACGACACAGGCATAGCAAGCAGCAAGTCGCGCGTATTTTTTCGGTAATAGTCCGCAGTTAAGGTAAGACGATTATTAAATAAACCCAAGTCAAAACCAAGATTCACCTGCGAAGTTGTTTCCCACTTCAAGTCTTGATTACTCAATGTATAAGGCACCACGCCGGTTGCCACTTCACTATTGCCAAAATACGCTTCTGTGTTATACATCAACCCTTGCGAACTATATGGAGGAATTCCTTCATTGCCCACAATACCATAACTTACTCTCAACTTCATATTTGAAATGGCTTGCGCCCGCTTCATGAAATTCTCTTCTGAAATTCTCCATGCACCCGAGATCGAAGGGAAAAAGCCATATTTATTGCCCTTACCAAATTTTGAAGATCCGTCAATACGACCGGTCAGACTCATTAAATAACGACCACCGTAATTATAATTCACACGAGCCAAATAAGATAACATCTGCCATTCGGAGATACCCGAACTTGCAGCTTGACGCAACGCTCCTGATTGTATTGAGTTGAATCCTAAAAATCCGTCTGTAAAATCAGCTGTTGAAACTGCCGAATTTTCCGAGACAAAAGCTTGCGCTGTCATACCGGCCAAAGCGCTAATCGTATGCTTCTCAAAAGTGTTTGTATAGTTGACGGTATTCTCCCATACCCAGTTGTAACCGTCACGATTTCCTATGCTGGCATAGCCGCCATTCGATTCTGCACGTTTAATCTCCCCGGGAGCAAAAGCCTGATCCTTTATATAGAAATAGTCAACACCGATACTAGTCTTAAAGGTTAGATTTTTAATTGGAACCCATTCTAAATAAGCATTAGCCAATGTCCGGAATGAAGTATTTCTATTTTTCGCTTCATAGGCATCTTGCACAGGATTACCCACATTATTAGTTGTAGTCAAATTGTTTTCATAAATGTAATCTCCGGATTCATTTCTCACGGGAAGAGCCGGATTCATTTCCAACGCCCAAGAAGTGATAGAAGAAGCAAATCCTCCTTCCGAGTTCGTTACTACACCATTTGAACGGCTATAACTCAGATTCACAGAAACGCCAGTCTTCAGCCATTTATTTATTTGCTGCCCCAGGTTAATACGGAAGCTTCCTTTTCCAAAATCTGAACCAATAATTATACCATCTTGCAACAGTAAATTACCGGAAACAAAATAAGTAGTTTTATCATTTCCACCTGATACTGAAATATCATAGTTCTGCATAGGTGCTGTACGGAATATCTCATCTTGCCAGTCCGTATTTAGTTTGGACAGATTATTCAACCCAGCAAAAACGGGATTTCTTTCTTCACCAGCATTGTCCGTTGCCTCATTTCCCAACTCGGCCAATTGGACCGCATTCAGCATATCCATTTTTTTAGTTACCTGCTGCAATGTGTATTTAGCTCCGATAGAGACTTTAGGCTTTCCATTCTTACCTTGTTTGGTAGTGACCAGCACCACACCATTCGCCCCACGGGCACCGTATATGGAAGTTGCAGAAGCATCTTTCAAAATTTCAATAGATTCAATATCATTGGGATTGATATTAGTCAAAGGATTAAGAGCCGGATTCTTTAAAGTCCCGGTGCTGAATGTATTTGCATCACTAATCACAGGAACACCATCAATCACATACAAAGGTTCATTGTTTCCATTAATAGAACTGGTACCTCTGATTCGAATAGAAGTTCCGGCACCTGGCTGACCCGAAGTGTTTAAAACAGCCACACCGGCTGCTCTTCCCTGAATACCCTGATCTAAAGAGGTTATCGAAGTGGAAGATAATTGTTCTGACTTAATAGTAGAAATTGACGAAGTCAGATCACTTTTCTTCTGCACACCATATCCTACCACTACCACATCAGCCAATACTTGCATATCATCTTCCAGCACTATGTGAAATTCTCTCTTTTGTGCGGTAACTTTAACGATCTTTGTTTGGTATCCTACAAAAGAAATCTCAAGTACTGATTTGTCGGGAACAGATAATGAAAATTCTCCATCCTTATTAGAAATGGTTCCATAAGTTGAACCTTGCTGTAAAATAGTAGCTCCGATAATGGGGTCACCCATTGCATCACGAACTGTACCCTTGACGTTCAAACTTTTATTCTGTGCACTAACACTTCCCAGAATAAACATCAACAACAATAAAGTTATGCTCCTAAATAAATTATTCATGTGTTTTTATGATTAGATTGTTTATTAATAAGATCCCGGATTACAAGACGCTACAATATAGTTATCCGGATTTTGTCCCCGATAAGGAGTAAAATCTTCAGTTTTGGATACTGGCGTATAAACTTCCAACACTCTTTCATTTGAAGAATAGCCATCCCCCAGCCCTGAAAGGTCTTGATAACTTTCCAATATCATTTTACGATCCGACAACTGCAATACATTATAATGAGTTATCAAGGCTTCGGCCGGCGAAAACACATTATAGTGAATAGTAGATAAAGTCTTTACAGTAGCTCCGTCCATGGTAACCTGCCATGCACAATAGGAATTTAACGTTTCCAAAGCAGCACTTGAGAATATGTATCCCCAATCGACCTGCCAAGTCAAGTCCGAATTAAACCGATGTATATCATCTTTCAAATCAGGAGTAGCTGTATCTTCCCCTTTAATAGTTTGCGATGCCAATACCCAGTCATATTTTAACAATAATGGAATCTGTGCCAGCTCCACTGTTAAAACCAGATCTCCGGCATCCACCACTTTGTTGTTCTCATCCATTCCATAAAAGGAGTACACTAATATTCCATTTTCATCACCGGCGATAATCTCCTCAGTGAATGTATATGGAAAGTTCAACTCACTCACATTCAGTTCCTTTAAATAAGAACTGACTTCTTTTCCTTCGATACTTTTCTTAACCACAATTTTAGAAATCAAATCAGGATCAGACAGTGACAGTTCTACAGAAACATGATCCCCAATCTTAATTTTCCCCTCCAAAATACTTAAGGTCAGTAACCCTGTCTGTTGCTTATCATCACTCTTACACGAAATAATTAATGATGATATCATTCCTAATACAATAGAAATGAAAATGATTTTTTTTAGTGTTTTCATACGATATTTAGTTTACGAATATTACGTTAAATCTATTTTTTGCAGCGCATAGGCATAAGCACCTCGCATAATAGAGCGGCTAGCACCTTCTCTACTGCACAGCACCAAGGTCTGTTTTAATTGATGGTAGGTAGTAGTCAAATGAGTACCTGGAATGACAACCTGACTATCAGATAAACTCAAGAAACGAGCTCTTTCCGATTCATCTTCTCCATTATATACTTGCATAGAAACGCATGGAAACTTATTTCCCGAAAAAGTAGTCAGTTGTGCCCTAAGTTCTGTTATCAAAGCTGGTAATATATATTTTGAGGCTCCTGCGACTCCTCCACCTATAACCACCAAACCATCCACAACATTCAGTACCGAAGCAATAGCAGCACCTGCCATCATACCAAGTTCATTAAAACTTGCGATTGCTGCATGACGGTTACCTTCCTTTATACCTTCAGCAATGTCATAAATATCTTTTGGACTTAATGAGGCAGAGCTTTGTCCGGACAAGTCGCTGTACACTCTTCTCACAGCACGTATACTAACACTTTCTTCAGCAAGCATATCCGGATATTTCTTATTTCTCATAAGCCAGATGTCCCCTCCACAACCATTATCTCCGGTCAACAAGACTTTATTTATAACAACTCCTGCGCCGAATCCGGTTCCCAATGTTATACCAATCAAATTTTTATATTCCCTGCTGCAACCAGCTAAAGATAATTCCCTGTTTATCATAGGCAATGCGCCCGATAAGGCTTCACCGTAAGCAAACAGATTTCCATCATTTTCTATAAAAACCGGAATTCCGTATTTATGCTTCAAAAAAGGACCTAATGCAACACCTCCTCTGAATGAAGGAAAATTGGGCAAATCTCCTATGATTCCATTCTCATAATCAGCAGGACCCGGAAAAGCAAAACTGATTGCAACTGGGGGAACTGGTATAGCAGCTATTACTCTATCAAATCCCTTCACCAACACTTCCAGGCATTCGTCTAAATTATCAGAAACTGCCGGAAGCCCTATTGGACTTATCATTTCATTATTCCCTTGAATGGCAGAAAATACAAAATTTGTTCCTCCTGCATCCAGAGTCAAAACTACCCGTTTATCATATTCATACATATACTATTTTAGGTTTAAAAGTTCAACTACTAAAATCTGACATATGCCTTGATAGTGACACATTCCTTATCGCGACACTTTCCATAAGGTTTGATTGTATATTCGCCAACAGAAGCAGGAATGATAAATGTTTCCGCATAATGCACCACGAAAGGTTCAAAGGCGTGAGTAGGACTCTCAACGACGGCTTCTTCTCCCTCCAGCAGATTCAGCACATTTACACTGTCGTTTGTGTGATGCAGCACCGGTGACGAGAAACGGTGACGGCGGGTTTCGATAAATTCATTCGGATGCAATCCGGTACGTTCCTCAATCCACCCATCTCCGGAAGCCACTTCTTTAAACTGGTTGCGAAGATGTTCATTTACATATTCCGTATCCCGGTTCCAGTTGATTACGCATTTACCACGTTCCACATTGATTGGACGTGGTTTTCCGTCCAGTCCCAGACGTTGCCAGTCCCATAGTTTGAAAGTAAAGAGGTTCGGAGTCGAACTTATTTCAAGCACCATGCTATTCGCACCGGAACAATGAATCGTTCCTCCCGGAATCAGGAAGTGATCGTGTTTCTTTGTCGGAATCTTGTTGACATACTTTTCTGCGTCGAACACCAATTCACCTTTTTGTGCCTTACGCAAATCGTCGATCATCGCTTCTTTATCAACACCCGTTTTCACTCCCAGATAGACTACGGCATCTTCTTCCGCGTCTACCATGTAGTAGCTTTCATCCTGTGTATAGTACATACCGAAACTATCACGGATAAATTGAGTGGTAGGATGTACCTGCAAACTCAAATTACCTCCACCTATCGTATCCAAAAAATCGAAACGGATGGGGAAGTCTTTTCCAAAGCGTGCTTCCACCGGTTCGCCAAGCAACTCTTTACTTTTCAGCAAAACCAAATCGACCGAAGGAAGTTCGAAGCGCACTCCGTTCACCTCAAAATAGAGGCTGTTTTCTTCGGGCACACAGTCAAAGCACCAACCAAAATTTTCGCGTTCACGATCCAAATCGCAAACTTCTTTCATCCATTGACCACCCCAGGGAGCCGGATCGAAGAAAGGAACTACTCGGAACGGCGTGTTCACCGTTGCCTCTACCCCTTTAAAGAAAGTATCCTTATCAATCATCTTCGGTGTTCCGGCCACATGGGTGTCAATCCAGAATTCTACCCTGTCAAACAATCTTTCCTTATACCTATCACATACTCTCCAATCATTGAAATAGCCTCTCTTGTATTGCAAAGAAACGGCATCTTTCCGATTGTCTATCCCTAAAGCTTTTACCTCATGCCGACGGAAACGTTGTTGAATTTCCCAACGTGCCATATCCGCATATACAATCATCGCATCCTGCGGAGCCACCATGGCAGCTCCCGTACCTATTATTACAATAGTATCCTCCGCTTCACTAATTTGCTTTTGCGCAGCAGCCAATTTACCCGCATCAAAATAATCTTCCAGCTTCAAATTGGTCACATAGCCAAACAACACATCTTCCGTCATGAAGCGTTCCGTCAAAGTTTGGATCTCTTGTTCCGGTTTCATCAAATCACGTACATTCATCACCTTTCCGGAGAATTCTTTTGAAAAAGCATCCAGCACTTCTTCTTCATATACTCCAGTATATAAATCCACTGCCAGCACTTTTCTTGCATCCATTTGCTTTTTTAACACAGAAATGATAGCATCCCAACCCTGAACAAGCATCCCCGTCAACTTCGTAGAAGGAAATTTATCATAATTAGCTTTTCTCATATTATAGTTGTTTTTAATTTTATATGTTCATACATACTTTAGATTGTGCAAATATATAGATTTTATTTTTATTCCAAACAAAACTTGGATTATTTTTTGATAAATCTTATATTTGCTGAAAATAAACCAATCAGGATAGATATGAAAATAGACCATAGCAGTGATAAACCTCTTCATATTCAGGCAGAAGAGATACTTAGAAGACTCATAGAATCTGAAGAGTACAAAAACGGGAAGCTATTTCCCAATGAAGTCGAATTGTCTGAACAATTACACATTTCAAGGAACACATTAAGACAAGCTATCAACAAACTCGTATTTGAGGGACTTCTGGTACGAAAGAAAGGATACGGAACGAAGGTGGTAAAGAAAGGTATCGTAGGCGGAGTAAAGAACTGGCTTAGTTTCTCGCAGGAAATGAAGATGTTAGGTATCGAAATTCGTAATTTCGAACTACATATCAGTTTGAAACGTCCGACTGAAGAAATCGGCACATTCTTTAATTTAGGTTCTAACCCTGATGCCCGCTGCGTAGTAATGGAGCGCGTCAGAGGAAAAAAGGAATACCCGTTTGTCTACTTTATCTCTTATTTCAACCCGAACATTCCATTGACTGGAGAAGAAGACTACACACGCCCATTATATGAAATGCTGGAAACTCAATATAACATAGTGGTAAAAACCAGCAAGGAGGAGATTTCAGCAAGACTTGCAGGGGAATTTATCGCAGAAAAACTGGAAATAAAATCCAGCGATCCTATATTAATAAGGAAAAGATTTGTTTATGATGTGAACGGAGTGCCGATTGAATACAACATCGGATACTACCGGGCAGACAGTTTTACTTATACAATAGAGGCGGAAAGATAAAGAGTATGTTCATACATACACGATATAAAAAGACTATTTTAAAGGCCGAAATTCTTATCTTCCTTTAAAATAGTCTTTTTACATTCCATTTCTTTGCATTATGCTTTATCCATCATTTATCATCTCTTCTCAAACCGACCAACAGAGTGTCCGGCAAGAATCCGGTCCAAACTTTCATCCACAACACCTATCATCTGAAGCTTGGACAATAAATGATAATAGGAGATTTTTCCCACTCCTTCTATTCTCAACATACTTTTCCATCCTCTTCCCGACACTATCTCCAACAAATCTTTCACCGTTCGAACATCTTGATTATACAAGACATTAGCCAACCGAGTATCAGCTACTTTACAAACGGGTAATTGAAGTATCCACTCCTCCTGCTCAATATTTATATTCTTATTATTATCTGCCAAAGATAAAAAACGAGCATTGATAGCACGTTTTCGATAGGTAGCCAATATATCTTTCTTCAGTTTTAATCCTTTAAGTATAGAGTTATAAATTTGCAATGTCTTTTCATAGGTAATTCGATGCCTACCAGCCACTTTCTCTACTGATTCTCCTGTAGAAATAGAATAGAAAACATTGCGGGCAATAGGGTGAAGAATCAATGCTGCCAGTTCACGAATGATTATTTGATATAGAGGTTTACAAGTCTTCTGTGTTCTCAACACATATAGTAGATCATCGTATCTGGAAATGATAAAGTCACGTTCCAATTTCTTTTCTTCTACGATTTTAGAAAGGTAATCTGCTTCTAAACCAAGTCTTTTGTGAGCTTCCAGATAAGCATCCAAACTCTCATCATCCAAAAACAACTGATCGTTGATTCGGGAACTCGTAATGTATCCAAGATTTGCCCAATTCTTTAAAATAGCTTCTTGAATGTCGTGTCTTTCGGACATCTGTTTTGTTGTGAGCCAATTTGCCATAAAAAAACGGAACTAGATTAATAATATTAACTAGTTCCGTACCTTTTATTATAAAAGAGTACGGAGCTGTCACAATCCCGCAAACAGGAGGTAGTAGCGGCTACCTTACTTACACGGGCAGACAGCCCGTACTCTATGAGAAGTCATAGAAGTACAGGCGTCTCCCGGCGTAAGTAAAAAAAATCCGCTACGATTTCCTGTTCACCGAGGAAACGCACAATCGCACACCACAAAGGTATGCTACGTTCCAATGACAAAGGTACAAATACTTTTCGGAAAACAACAAAAGAGAGCCGCAAATGTTTAGTGAAAATCAAAGACAGAATATTGTGTTAAAAAAAGCCGGTTATTGAAACAGTGTCAATAACCGGCTTTCACTATTACCTATTATCCTGTTTTATTTTGTGCTTGCCAGCAACAGAGTTGCATTGTTGTCATTCAGCGCATAAACCGCCTTTTCTACATTACTGTTATACGTCTTACTTCTATCATTCCAACGGGCATAGTCCACAGTCACTTCATTGGCACTGTATTCCACATTCATTTTGAAGTAAGGAGTCCAAACTTCCTTTACACTATCCCACTTGGCGGCTTCTTTGCTTATCACACGATTTTCGTTATCGTAAGTATAAGTATAGCGAAGGTGGCGATACAAGTGACCGTCTTCATTACGATAAATATTCTTAGCGGTTATTACTTCACCAGTCATTTCATTATTGGTTACAAATTCTGTAGGGTTCATTGCACTTGCAGAGAAGTTCATTACACTTGCCATTACTACTGCTACCATCACAACTGCTTTTGAGAATAAATTTGTTTTCATAATCGTTATTTTTTTATTGTTATTATTCTTCTTCGTTTATAGTGGTTGCTGTTTCACAACCGCTTTCGCTTATATATAGTCAATCGGCGTGCCAAAACAATAAATATCTGATAATCAACGGATATTCAAATTTACACGATGTTCATTATCGGACAACTGTCCGCACAGAAACGGACAATAACAGCCCGATTGTTACTTTTTCTATGTATAAATCAGTCCAACGACCATTGATTTGAGTCATTTTAAAGTTTATGCAATCCAGTTTTAATGAGGAAACATATCCGGCATCATTTTTTTCGTGTATTTTTGCAGAAGAATCACTCAAGTAACAAAACAACATGAAGATAATCAAGAATCAATTCACCATCATTCTATTACTCTTTTGCGGGATACTCGTTTCCTGCAAAACGACACAAACGGCATCCAACCGATCTTTGATGCTGGAAGAAAGATGTAAGCAGAAAAACACCTCCAATTCAAACTTTCAATTCCCTCCTTTTCTGCAAGCAGGAGATAAAGTAGCTATCGTATCGCCATCCGGCAAGATAGACACACAGTTTGTAGAAGGTGCAAAGCAACGATTAGAATCATGGGGGCTGAAAGTCATTACCGGAAAACACGTCTGCGATTCGTCCGGACTATATGCAGGAACAATCAAACATCGTTTAAAAGATTTGCAAAGAGCAATGGATCATCTGGAAGTAAAAGCTATCTTTTGCAGCCGAGGAGGATATGGAGCCGTTCACTTGATAGACAAGCTCGATTTTACAGCTTTCCGTAAACATCCGAAATGGCTGATCGGATACAGTGATGTGACGACATTACATAATCTTTTCCAGAAAAATGGATACGCTTCGCTACATTCACCGATGGCATATCATCTTACAATGGAGTCTGAAGACGATCCCTGTATTATGTATTTAAAGGATATTCTATCGGGAAATCCTCCTACTTATACTTGCGAAAAACACGAATTGAACAAACAAGGTCACGCACAAGGCGTTTTGCGGGGCGGAAACATGTCGGTTATCTGCGGTTTACGTGGCACTCCGTATGATATTGCGGCAGAGGGCACAGTATTATTCATCGAAGATGTCAACGAAGAGCCTCAAGCTATCGAACGGATGATGTATAATTTGAAACTGGGTGGAGTGCTGGAAAAATTATCAGGACTAATCATCGGACAATTCACCAAATATGAAGAAGATGGTTCGCTAGGCAAAGATTTATATGCTGCGCTGGCCGATCTGGTGAAAGAGTATAATTATCCGGTCTGTTTCAATTTTCCGGTAGGACACGTGACTCATAACCTGCCGCTCATCAATGGAGCGAGAGTGGAATTTACCGTCGGGGAAAAGGAGGTGGAATTAAAGTTCAATTTGAATAGATGACAAACAGCACCTATCATATATGAAAACAGCAATTATCATTTACTTTATGATAGGTTGATAAAAAAAGACGGTATCATGACGTATGTAGAACAAAACAAGTACCTTTGTATTTCATTCTACAAACAAAAACCATAAACACAATAAAAAACTATGGACGAAAAGATTAATTACGACGATATTCCTAAAGCATTCCTGTATTGTAGCTACAAGCAATGCCCTCGTCACAATAAATGCCTCCGATATCAGGCTATGCTCTGTATTCCAGCCCAAGTGCCCTACTACTCCACCGTCAATCCATGCCATATAGCCGGAAATGAAAAGAATTGCCATTACTTCAAACCATATCAGACCTCACACTTTGCTTCCGGAATAGATCATCTGCTGGACAATATTCCGCATTCTTTAGCCATCACGATACGCAAAGAGCTATATTCTTTAATGGGACGTAACATGTATTACCGCATCCGCAATCAAGAACGGTTGCTACATCCCGACGAACAAGAGCAAATTGCTGCAATCTTCTTGAAGCATGGTATCAAGCCGAAACCTGAATTCGATAAATACATTGATAAATACGATTGGTAAATTGCCTATCGGAGAACCATAAAGCGGCATTCCAGACCATTCAGACAAAGAAGTATTCTCACCGTAGTGAGAAAAAATTCTCATACCTATGAGAAATTATTCTCATGCCTATGAGAATGTTTTCTCATAAGCATGAAAATGTTTGAGAAAAAGCATCAACCAGTTTACTGCTTAGGCAACAGCTTTCTTAAACTGTCGGAACTGCCACCACAACATTCCTCCGGATATAAGACTAGCCGCCAAATCTGCCACAGGCATACTAGCCCAAACGCCCATTTGTCCATAATAGTGAGGTAGAATCAACAGGCAGGGAACCAGAAATAACATCTGCCGCGTCAGCGACAAGAAAATGGCTTTACTTGCCATTCCGATACTCTGGAAGAAGTTGGAAGCTACCATCTGAAACCCAACAATCGGGTAGAAAAATACCACAATACGAAAACCTTTAGAAGCAATGCTGATTAATTCTTCGTCCGAAGTAAAGATGGAAGATACGATTTCCGGAATGAACATACCTATCAGGAAACCAATCGTCGTCACTACAGTAGCACAGCAAATAGTTGCTTTCAGTACTTTCGTCACACGAGGATAGAGCTTCGCACCAAAATTATATCCCGCAATAGGTTGCATTCCCTGGTTCAATCCCAACACAATCATAATAAAGACAAAGACGATGCGATTAACAATACCGAATGCACCGATTGCCAAATCACCTCCATATTCCTTCAATCCCTGATTAATCAGAATC
The DNA here is from genome assembly GCF_025147085.1 of Bacteroides sp. D2. Classification (NCBI taxonomy): domain Bacteria; kingdom Pseudomonadati; phylum Bacteroidota; class Bacteroidia; order Bacteroidales; family Bacteroidaceae; genus Bacteroides; species Bacteroides sp. D2. Next base: position 6,930,798 of record NZ_CP102261.1, read on the forward strand.
ACAATAAAGCAAGAAGCCATATTCATCAGGAAGGGAGACATACCGATAGCCAATGAATCCAGCACGATTTTCCGTTTCAAACGGAAAATACCCTTTTTCAACCGTATCAGTTCATCTTTGCGACAGAACAAATGAAGCTGCCAGACCAATGCGATCAACTGTGCACAAACCGTAGCCGTAGCTGCCCCACGGATTCCCCAGTCGAATACAAAAATAAACAATGGAGCAAGCAATACATTGATTATCACTGTCGTTATTGTTGCCATCATCGCTTTCTGCGGATGGCCCGAAGCACGGAGCACTGCATTCAGCCCCAGATATAAATGGGTAACCACATTTCCGAGCAAGATAACCTGCATAAATTCACGGGCATATTTCACCGTTTCATCGCTTCCCCCGAAAAAGTAAAGTATCGGATCGAGAAAAGGAAGAACGATTACCGTAAAAGAGATACCTATAATAAGATTTAATACAAACACATTTCCCAAAACCCGCTGTGCGGTATCATAATCTTTCTGTCCCAGCTTCACCGAAATCAATGTAGCCGCACCGACACCGACCAGCGAGCCGAAAGCCGCGGCAAGATTCATTAGCGGGAAAGTCAGTGCCAACCCGGAAATAGCCATCGCACCCACCCCGTGACCGATGAAAATACTATCTACCATATTATAAAGAGAAGACGCCGTCATGGCGATAATTGCCGGAATGGCATACTGCATTAAAAGCTTCCCAATCTTTTCCGTACCCAACGCAGTGGGTGTCTTTTGTCCTGTCATACCTATTAGTTTGAGGCGGCAAAGATACAAAAAAGAGGTGGATTACAGGATATATGAGAAAAGTTTCGTATTTTTGCCTCCAAAATTGAGTTAATACGTAACGAAATGAATATATTAGAACTAAGTGAACAGGAAATCATTCGACGCAACAGCCTGAATGAGCTTCGTGCAATGGGTATTGATCCGTACCCTGCAGCAGAGTATGTAACCAATGCTTTCTCTACAGATATTAAAGCTGAATTTAAAGACGACGAGGAGCCACGCCAAGTTTCCGTAGCCGGCCGTATCATGAGCCGCCGCGTGATGGGTAAAGCATCTTTCGTTGAATTGCAAGACTCTAAAGGTCGCATCCAGGTGTACATCACCCGCGATGATATCTGCCCGGGAGAAGACAAGGAACTGTACAACTCTGTATTCAAACGCCTGCTCGACTTAGGTGACTTTATCGGTATCGAAGGTTTCGTGTTCCGCACACAAATGGGTGAAATCAGTATCCATGCTAAGAAACTGACTGTACTTGCAAAGTCTATCAAACCGTTGCCTATCGTTAAATACAAAGACGGGGTAGCTTATGACTCTTTTGAAGATCCCGAACTCCGTTATCGCCAACGCTATGTAGACCTGGTAGTGAACGACGGTATCAAAGAAACATTCCTGAAACGTGCCACTGTTGTGAAAACATTGCGCAATGCTTTGGACGAAGCCGGTTACACGGAAGTGGAAACTCCCATCCTGCAATCTATTGCCGGTGGAGCAAGCGCACGACCGTTCATCACTCACCATAACTCACTGGACATGGATCTTTACCTGCGTATCGCAACAGAACTTTATCTGAAGCGACTGATCGTAGGTGGTTTTGAAGGTGTATATGAAATAGGTAAGAACTTCCGTAACGAGGGTATGGACAAAACCCATAACCCGGAGTTCACTTGTATGGAACTCTACGTACAATATAAGGATTACAACTGGATGATGAATTTCACCGAAAAGTTGTTGGAACGTATTTGTATCGCAGTAAACGGTAGCACAGAAACAGTGGTTGACGGAAAAACCATCAACTTCAAAGCTCCTTACCGCCGTCTGCCTATCCTAGACGCTATCAAAGAAAAGACAGGATATGACCTGAACGGCAAGAACGAAGAGGAAATCCGCCAAGTCTGCAAAGAACTGAAGATGGAAGAAATCGACGAGACGATGGGTAAAGGCAAGCTGATTGATGAAATCTTCGGAGAATTCTGCGAAGGTACATATATCCAGCCGACTTTCATCACCGATTATCCGGTTGAAATGTCTCCGCTGACCAAGATGCACCGCTCTAAACCGGGACTGACCGAACGTTTCGAACTGATGGTGAACGGTAAAGAGCTGGCTAATGCCTACTCGGAATTGAACGACCCACTGGATCAGGAAGAACGTTTCAAAGAGCAGATGCGTTTGGCCGACAAGGGAGACGACGAAGCGATGATTATCGATCAGGACTTCCTGCGCGCTTTACAATACGGTATGCCTCCTACATCGGGTATCGGTATCGGTATCGACCGTCTGGTGATGTTAATGACCGGACAGACTACCATTCAGGAAGTATTGTTCTTCCCGCAAATGCGCCCGGAAAAAGTAGTGAAAAAAGACGCTGCTGCCAAATACATGGAATTGGGAATTGCAGAAGACTGGGTTCCGGTGATTCAAAAAGCCGGTTACAACACAGTTGCCGACATGAAAGATGTCAATCCGCAGAAGCTGCACCAGGACATCTGCGGCATTAACAAGAAATATAAATTAGAACTGACCAATCCGTCGGTAAACGACGTAACTGAGTGGATACAGAAAATTTAATAAGTTCTTCATCCAAATCCATACAAATGAAATTACCCGGCAAGATAGCGATAATGGGCGGAGGAAGTTGGGCTACAGCCATCGCAAAGATGTGTCTGGCCCAAGAGGACTCTATCAATTGGTACATGCGGCGAGACGACCGCATTGCCGATTTTAAACGATTAGGGCACAATCCGGCTTATCTGACAGGAGTGAAATTTGATACGAGACGCATCACTTTCAGTTCCAACATCAACGATGTTGTGAAAGAATCGGATACGCTGATCTTCGTCACTCCCTCTCCTTATCTGAAGGCGCATCTGAAAAAGTTGAAAACCAAGATAAAAGATAAGTTTATCATCACCGCTATCAAAGGAATCGTACCCGATGACAACGTTATTGTATCGGAATACTTCACAAAAGAATATGGTGTGCCACCAGAAAACATAGCAGTCCTTGCAGGTCCCTGCCACGCAGAAGAAGTAGCTTTGGAGCGACTCTCCTACCTGACTATCGCCTGCCCTGATAAAGACAAGGCACGTATCTTCGCACGCCGTCTGGGAAGCAGCTTTATCAAAACATCTGTCAGTGATGACGTGGCGGGTATCGAATACAGTTCGGTACTCAAAAACGTGTATGCCATTGCTGCCGGTATCTGTAGCGGGCTGAAATATGGCGACAACTTCCAGGCTGTATTGATCTCTAACGCCATTCAGGAGATGAATCGTTTCCTGAACACGGTGCATCCGTTGAACAGAAACGTGGATGAATCTGTTTATCTGGGGGATTTATTGGTGACTGGCTACTCCAACTTTAGTCGTAACCGTACTTTCGGAACGATGATAGGTAAAGGGTATTCCGTGAAGAGTGCGCAAATTGAAATGGAAATGATTGCAGAGGGTTACTATGGTACGAAATGTATCAAAGAAATCAATAAACATCATCATGTCAATATGCCGATACTGGACGCTGTGTACAACATCCTGTACGAACGTATCTCACCAATGATCGAGATTAAATTGCTGACTGACTCTTTTAGATAATCTTTAAACAAGAACGATATGATTAGTTTAAACATTGAAAAGACATTTGGATTTATCTCCAAAGAAAAGGTTTTTGCTTACGAAGCTGAAGTAAAAGCCGCACAGGAAATGCTTGAAAAAGGTACAGGCAAAGGTAATGACTTTTTAGGATGGTTGCATTTGCCTTCTTCTATCACTAAAGAACACTTGGCCGACCTGAACGCTACAGCAAAAGTATTAAGAGATAACTGTGAAGTAGTAATCGTTGCCGGTATCGGTGGCAGTTATCTGGGTGCCCGTGCCGTAATCGAAGCTTTGTCTAACAGCTTCACTTGGCTGCAGGAAAAGAAAACGGCTCCTGTCATGATCTATGCAGGACACAATATCAGCGAAGATTATCTGTACGAACTGACTGAATATCTGAAAGATAAGAAATTCGGTGTCATCAATATTTCTAAATCAGGAACTACTACCGAAACTGCTCTTGCTTTCCGTTTGCTGAAAAAGCAATGTGAAGATCAGCGCGGTAAAGAAACTGCAAAGAAAGTAATCGTTGCTGTGACGGACGCTAAAAAAGGTGCTGCCCGTGTTACAGCTGACAAAGAAGGATATAAAACATTTATCATCCCTGACAACGTAGGCGGACGTTTCTCTGTACTGACTCCGGTTGGTTTGCTGCCTATCGCAGTAGCCGGATTTGATATTGACAAACTGGTTGCCGGTGCTGCCGATATGGAAAAAGTATGCGGATCGGACGTTGCATTTGCTGAAAACCCGGCTGCTATTTATGCTGCTACCCGCAATGAGTTGTACAGAAATGGCAAGAAGATCGAAATCCTCGTTAACTTCTGCCCGAAACTGCACTATGTAAGCGAATGGTGGAAACAGCTTTACGGAGAATCGGAAGGAAAAGATAATAAGGGTATCTTCCCCGCATCGGTAGATTTCTCTACAGACCTTCATTCTATGGGTCAATGGATTCAGGAAGGTGAACGTTCTATCTTCGAAACTGTGATTTCAGTAGAGAAAGTGAACCACAAACTGGAAGTTCCTTCTGACGAAGCAAATCTGGACGGCTTGAATTTCTTAGCCGGCAAGCGTGTGGACGAAGTGAACAAGATGGCCGAACTGGGAACACAGCTGGCTCACGTAGACGGTGGCGTACCTAATATGCGCATCGTACTTCCTGAATTGAGCGAATACAACATTGGTGGTCTGCTCTATTTCTTCGAAAAGGCTTGTGGTATCAGCGGTTATTTGCTGGGCGTGAACCCATTCAACCAACCGGGTGTGGAAGCATACAAAAAGAATATGTTTGCCTTGCTGGACAAACCAGGTTATGAAGAGGAATCCAAAGCGATCCGTGCAAAACTATAAATCAAGAACGTTTTATAAACGGTAAACTATAAACAATGAACGGTGAACAACTATGCTATATGCATGGATTTGTTCACCGTTCATTATTCATTATTACTCTTATTTATCATCTTCGGCTTTCGTCTTCAAGCCGATTTCTTCCTGTGCTCCTTCACATTCGGCTTTGGAAGAAAGATAGAACTCTAATTTTACATCACCGTTCTTATCTACTTGTTTAATGGTCGCAATAACCATAATTCTGGCCTTTGACACACCATCCTTAAAACGAAGCTGTCCTTTCTCCACATCTGTCAGATTTCCCTCTGTAGATACTTCTGTTTGCTCATAAAAGAGTTTAGTATCCACTTCATCGTCATTCTGAAGTTTAAAGGTTTTCAGTTCTGCCCCATTTCCATCCAAAAGCAGAAAGGCTTTCACTTCATCTCCCACTTTCAAGGCCGGCAATTCCTCCCTCTGATTCGCATAGTCTTTTTCACCGGAACTGGTATTTTCACCATCCGATTCGATCTTTGCATAAAGCTTTTCTATCTTGATAACAGGACTTTCCCCACTATTAGAGCAGGCGCCTAAAAACAATGGTAGCAACAATAATACTCTCTTTTTCATGCTATCGTCGAGTTTATAACGTTACAAAAATACACATATTCTTCTAAACAGCAAATAATTATGTAGTTAATCGCTTGGGAGCGTCATTTGCAACTATCTTCCCTTTCTAACTTATCTCTCATTTTTTATCGTTATCTTTGCCTCGTATACAGTTGTAGATGAAGCGAATCAAACTTAAAAAACAAATAGAATGGCAGGAAATTTATTAAAGAAGTCCAGTGGACTCATGTTACTGTGTAGCGTATCATTGCTAATGATAGTCATGACCGGTTGTCAGGAAGCCAAACTCAAAACTGTAATCGGGATAGCCAACAAACAGTGTCCGCTGGACATGGGAGAAGTCGGCAAGATTACCAGCATCATCTACGACGGAGATAACGTAGTGTACACTCTCAACATGAACGAGGAAATTACCAATATTAAGATTTTGAAAGATAATCCGGAAAGCATGAAATCATCTATCAAAATGATGTTTCAAAATCCGGCTGCTGATGTAAAGGAAATGTTGAAGCTGATGGCTAAGTGTAATTCCGGATTACACATGATATTTGTAGGGAATAAGTCGGGCGAGCAAGCGGTTTGCGAACTTACTGCCGAAGAATTGAAAGAGGTTATCAATACAAATGCCGACCCGGCACAAAGCGAACAGACAAAGCTTGAAGCGCAACTGAAAATGGCGAATCTGCAATTTCCAATGCAGGCCAGTGAAGAAGTCGTTGTCGAAAAGATCGAAAGCATAGGTGAATCGGTTGTTTATATATGCAGTGTGGACGAGGAGTTGTGTCCTATCAGCCAGATTGAAGAAAACGCAGCCGAAGTGAAAGAGAGTATCGTGTCAACGCTGGCAAGTCAGACCGATCCTGCCACCCAGATATTCATAAAAACCTGCGTGGAGAACAATAAAAATATTACCTACAGATATATCGGCAAGGATTCCGGGAAACAATATGATGTGATTATCCCCCGGTCCGATCTAAAGAAAATGATTATAGAAAAATAAAATAGTATCTTAAAAAGATTCCGCAACGTACAAAGTATGAAAAAGAAACTGAAAGCCGTCCTGTTTGACATGGACGGCGTACTTTTTGACTCTATGCCTTATCATTCGGAAGCCTGGCATAAAGTAATGAAATCTCATGGGCTCACTCTTAGTCGCGAAGAAGCATATATGCATGAAGGACGGACAGGAGCCTCTACAATCAATATTGTTTTTCAACGTGAATTGGGTAGAGAAGCCACACAGGAGGAAATAGAAAGTATCTATCAGGAGAAAAGTGTTTTGTTCAATTCATATCCTGAAGCAAAGCCTATGCCCGGTGCATGGGAGTTGCTGCAAAAAGTGAAGAAGGACGGTCTGATTCCGATGGTGGTCACCGGTTCCGGTCAGTTATCCCTGCTCGAACGGTTGGAACACCACTATCCGGGAATGTTTCATAAAGAACTGATGGTTACAGCGTTCGATGTAAAATATGGCAAACCCAATCCTGAGCCGTATTTGATGGCTTTGAAAAAAGGAGGGATCAAAGCGGATGAAGCGGTTGTAGTAGAAAACGCTCCGTTAGGAGTGGAAGCCGGACACAACGCGGGTATTTTCACCATAGCAGTCAATACGGGTCCTTTGAACGGGCAAGTGTTGCTGGATGCCGGGGCTGATTTATTATTTCCATCCATGCAGGCACTTAATGACACCTGGGACATGATGACTGAAAATGACATCTAAAAGCTGAAAAGAATATTTATTCTTCAAAACAGGAGAAAAATATTGAAAAGCAGGAATATAAATAGTATTTTTACGGGAGTTTAATTCGCTTAGATTCTATCTAAGCCAACGCAGATTCTACTATGCAAAAGTTATTATCTTTACCACCCAATTTGATCCATTGCTTCCACGAACTGGAAGAAGTTAACCATACCGATTGGTTTTGTACATCAGACCCCATAGGAAGCAAACTAGGCTCCGGCGGCGGAACTACATGGTTATTACAAGCTTGCCATCAGGCATTCGCTCCACAAGAGTCTTTCAGCAACTGGATAGGACATGAAAAAAGAATATTGCTCCATGCAGGCGGACAAAGCCGTCGGCTACCCAGCTACGGCCCTTCCGGCAAAATATTAACTCCTATCCCGATCTTTAGTTGGGAAAGAGGACAAAAGCTGGGACAGAATCTGTTATCATTGCAGCTCCCGCTCTATGAAAGGATTATGAATCAAGCTCCGGCCGGTCTGAATACGCTGATTGCTAGCGGAGATGTATATATCCGTTCGGAAAAACCGCTTCAGGATATTCCGAACGCAGATGTAGTATGCTACGGACTGTGGGTGAATCCGTCATTGGCAACTCATCATGGTGTGTTTGTTTCCGACCGGAAAAAACCGGAGGTACTCGACTTCATGTTGCAAAAACCTTCTCTGGAAGAGTTGGAAGGATTGTCGAAAACTCATCTTTTCCTGATGGATATCGGCATCTGGATTTTGAGTGACCGCGCCATAGAAGTATTGATGAAACGGTCATTGAAAGGAGGTACGAAGGATATTACTTATTATGACTTATACTCGGACTATGGTTTGGCTTTGGGAGAGCATCCTAAAACGGAAGATGAAGAGATCAATCAGTTATCCGTAGCTATATTGCCGTTGCCGGGTGGAGAATTCTATCATTACGGCACAAGTCACGAACTGATTTCTTCTACTTTAGCCATACAGGATAAGGTACGGGACCAAAGAAGAATCATGCACCGAAAAGTAAAGCCAAATCCGGCTATCTTTATACAGAATTCCATCACACAAGTGTCTCTTTCTGCCGACAACGCCAATTTATGGATTGAGAATAGTCATGTGGGAAAAGAATGGAAATTAGGTTCCCGCCAGATTATTACAGGAGTTCCTGAAAACCAGTGGAGCATCAATTTGCCGGATGGGGTTTGCATCGACATTATTCCTATTGGTGAGAATGAGTTTGTTGCGCGTCCGTATGGATTGGATGATGTATTCAAAGGAGCGTTGGACAAAATAACGACTACTTATCTCAATGTTCCTTTTACCCGTTGGATGGAAGATAGAGGAATTACCTGGGAGGATATAAAAGGGCGTACAGATGATTTACAATCGGCATCCGTCTTCCCCAAAGTGGATTCTGTGGAAGATTTAGGCATATTAGTACGCTGGATGACCTCGGAACCACAATTGGAAGAAGGGAAAAAAGGTTGGTTGAAAGCAGAGAAAGTTTCTGCAGATGAAATATCCGCAAGCGCCAACCTCAAGCGTCTTTACGAACAGCGCAATGCTTTCCGCAAGGAGAACTGGAAAGGACTGGCAGCCAATTATGAGAAGAGTGTGTTCTATCAACTCGATTTGCTGGATGCCGCAAATGAATTTGTACGTTTCAATCTGGATATGCCTGACATCTTGAAAGAGGATGCCGCCCCCATGTTACGGATACACAACCGGATGCTTCGTGCACGTATCATGAAACTACGTGAAGACAAGGATTGTGCCAAAGAGGAACAGGCAGCCTTTCAACTACTTCGCGACGGTTTATTGGGGGTAATGAGCGAACGAAAGAGCCATCCCGTACTCAATGTTTATTCCGATCAAATCGTATGGGGACGCAGTCCTGTGCGTATTGATGTGGCCGGAGGATGGACGGACACACCTCCCTACTCTCTTTATTCAGGGGGAAGTGTTGTTAATCTTGCTATCGAACTGAACGGGCAACCGCCGCTACAAGTATATGTGAAACCTTGCAAGGAATATCACATCACTCTTCGCTCTATCGACATGGGTGCAATGGAAGTGATAAGGAATTACGAGGAACTGCAAGATTATAAAAAGGTAGGTTCTCCATTCTCTATCCCGAAAGCTGCCCTTACATTGGCGGGTTTTGCACCGGCATTCTCTACGGAATCTTATCCTTCTTTAGCTAAACAGCTGGAAGATTTCGGTTCAGGAATCGAAATTACTCTGCTGGCTGCTATTCCTGCAGGCTCTGGCTTGGGAACTAGTTCCATACTGGCATCTACCGTGCTCGGAGCAATCAATGATTTCTGCGGACTGGCTTGGGATAAAAATGATATATGTAGTTACACACTAGTATTAGAGCAGCTTCTGACCACAGGAGGAGGTTGGCAAGATCAATATGGCGGTGTCTTTTCCGGTATTAAGTTACTTCAATCCGAAGCAGGTTTCGAGCAGAATCCGTTAGTACGCTGGTTACCCGATCAGCTCTTTGTTCATCCTGATTACCGCGACTGTCATCTGTTATATTATACGGGAATTACTCGTACTGCTAAAAGTATTTTGGCAGAGATTGTCAGTTCCATGTTCCTCAATTCCGGTCCGCATCTAAGCTTGCTGGCCGAAATGAAAGCTCATGCAATGGATATGAGTGAAGCTATTTTACGGAGTAATTTCGAAAGTTTCGGTCGTTTGGTCGGCAAAACCTGGATACAGAACCAGGCATTAGACTGCGGAACCAATCCTCCGGCAGTAGCAGCCATTATCGAGAAAATCAAGGATTACACCTTGGGATACAAACTCCCCGGTGCAGGTGGCGGCGGTTATTTATATATGGTAGCCAAAGACCCGCAAGCAGCCGGACAAATCCGACGGATACTGACGGAACAAGCCCCTAATCCTCGTGCTCGTTTTGTAGAAATGACTCTTTCTGATAAGGGACTTCAGGTTTCAAGAAGCTAAAGAGAAAGCGTTACCATAAGGCCGGTCCATCATCCGGAATCATAAAAAACAAGCTTGGACAGATTCAAACGAAATGTCCAAGCTTTAATTTTTCAATGCCATAATGATCTGTTTTACATGTTGAGACTTGAAATAACTGTAAAGTAAATCATAATAATGATAAAACCAATAGCTCCGATAATCAGCGCAACACTACCCCATTTCTTTTTTCTAGCTTCTTCCATTCTTATTTATATTTATTGGGATTAATATAATTTATCGTTAAATGTCTACATCTGGAAAGCTATGAACATACTACTACAGAATATCATTCTTTACTTTTTCATATCTACAAAGTTAGCATTTCTCACGAGAATTCTTTTATTTAAATCAACTTTTTCATTCTATTTAGGCTAAATTATACAACTACATACAATAATTACTAACTGGGTTTGAGAAAATGCAGAGCAAAATACATGACTGACTATCCAAGGATTATTAATCTAAATATCAAGAATATGAAACACATTTATTTTATCCATTACCGCTTTTATATCATACAAAAACTGTACATTTGCACTATAAATAATTTTAATTGAATATACTGGACTAAAAAAAGGATCAAAAACAAATAAAATATAAAGATGAAATTACTTAAACTATTATTCTTATCTGTCATCTTGCTATCCGCATGCAACGATGATTCGACAGACACTCCGGAAACAGGAGAGCCCAAACAGATTATCGTAGAAATGGCCTCCAATGATTTTACAGATGTCTCCGGTACATATACTCTTGAAACCAACAAAGAATACTGTACTCGGGAAGACGGAAAATATAAAATATTATTGGTCAAGAGCATATATATAAATAAGGAGGGAAAGGAAAAGGATATTCTTACCTATGGCATTCTGGATGTAGCAAATGAAAAATACCTCTACTTCACGGAAAAAATAGATGTAGCCCAAAGACTTGAAAGAGACTGGGTATTTTATAATCAAATAACTAATCCAGATTTTCCGGATGACCCAAATAGACGATTAGTTTGTAACTCTTATACAAAGAAAGACTAATAACAGAACCTCTTACGAGATAAAAGTAAGATTTCACTTTGGTAGTCAACATATTACATTGGTTTCTTGGGAACAACAACAGACCAACAAAAATCAATTACAAGGGCTAAATCCTGCATCTAGTTCTAATTATCCAAGATATAAGAAAACAGAAATCCCTCAATAATCAGCTGATTATCAAGGGATTTTTTGTGACCCCGGTGCGATTCAAACGCACGACCTTCAGAACCGGAATCTGACGCTCTATTCACTAAGCTACGGGGCCATTCTTTCTAAATGCGAGGACAAAAGTATAAAAAATCTTCTCATCTTCCTAATGATTCTCCTTTTTTTATAGTTCTTAAGGTACTTCCCTATATTAGGAGACTGTTATTTTGAAATGCTTTAGAGCATTTACTTTATCAAATTGACAATCTTTTAGAGAATATCCATTACATATATCAATTTTATTCCTATCTTTGCCGACAATTAACATTTAACAAACCTATGAGTTACTTGATAAAACCTAAGAACTATAAGCCGCTACTCGACCTCAAACAGACCGAGCTGGGAATCAAGCAAATAAAAGAGTTCTTCCAATTAAACTTGTCATCCGAACTGCGCCTTAGACGTGTGACTGCCCCTCTTTTCGTATTGAAAGGAATGGGTATCAATGATGATTTGAATGGAATAGAACGACCTGTTTCTTTCCCAATCAAAGATCTGGGCGATGCGCAAGCCGAAGTGGTTCATTCATTGGCTAAATGGAAAAGGTTGACCTTAGCTGACTATCACATCGAACCGGGATATGGTATTTATACGGATATGAATGCAATTCGGTCGGACGAAGAACTGGGCAACCTGCATTCTCTCTACGTAGACCAGTGGGACTGGGAACGTGTCATCACCAATGAAGACCGGACTGTGAACTTCCTAAAGGAAATCGTCAACCGTATTTATGCGGCTATGATCCGTACAGAATATATGGTATATGAAATGTATCCGCAAATCAAACCTTGCCTGCCACAAAAGCTACATTTCATCCATTCAGAGGAATTGCGCCAGCTTTATCCGAACCTGGAGCCTAAATGCCGCGAGCACGCCATCTGTCAGAAATACGGAGCTGTGTTTATCATAGGAATAGGCTGTCAACTTGGTGATGGCAAGAAGCACGACGGACGTGCACCGGACTACGATGACTACACTACCAAAGGGCTGAACGACCTGCCCGGACTGAATGGCGACCTTTTGCTATGGGACGATGTACTGCAACGCTCCATCGAATTGTCATCCATGGGAATCCGTGTAGATAAAGAAGCTTTGCAACGTCAGTTGAAAGAAGAAAAAGAAGAAAAAAGACTGGAACTTTATTTCCACAAGCGATTGATGAATGACACCCTTCCCCTGTCTATCGGAGGAGGTATCGGACAATCCCGCTTGTGTATGTTCTACCTTCGCAAAGCTCACATCGGAGAAATACAAGCCAGCATCTGGCCCGAAGATATGCGCAAGGAATGTGAAGAACTTGAAATACACCTTATATAACAAACTATGAATGTACAAATTGAAGAAAGCTGGAAAGCACATTTAGAACCCGAATTCGAAAAAGACTACTTTCGCACACTGACCGATTTCGTCAAAAGCGAATATAGTCAGTATCAGATCTTCCCTCCGGGAAAACTGATCTTCAATGCTTTCAACCTTTGTCCTTTCGACAAAGTGAAAGTTGTAATTATAGGACAAGATCCTTACCATGGACCGGGACAAGCGCATGGTCTCTGTTTCTCTGTAAACGACGGAGTGCCTTTTCCCCCTTCATTAGTGAATATATTCAAAGAAATCAAAGCCGACATCGGCACAGATGCCCCTGCTACGGGAAATCTGACTCGCTGGGCAGAACAGGGAGTATTGTTGCTCAACGCTACGCTGACCGTACGTGCTCACCAAGCTGGTTCACACCAGAACCGTGGCTGGGAAACATTTACTGATGCTGCAATCCGTGCCCTGGCAGAAGAAAAAGAAAACCTGGTATTTATCCTGTGGGGATCATACGCTCAAAAGAAAGGAGCGTTTATCGACCGTAACAAACACCTGGTACTCACTTCCGCCCATCCCTCTCCTCTTTCTGCTTACAACGGCTTCTTCGGAAACAAACATTTCAGCCGTACAAACGATTATCTAAAAGCACATGGAGAAACAGAAATCGCATGGTAGATAGATAACAGTGAAAGAAAAACAATGAGCGGTGAACAACTAATGCAATATAAATGCATATCTTGTTCACCGCTCATTGTTTTTCTTTTATGCTCTATCGCTTACTCTTTACGTTATCGCTAAACATTCATTATCGTTTCCCCTTTAATACCACTGAATGTTACTTTGCGTCTGACTTCTCTGCTCATACTTCAAGTCTTGCAGAATACTTGCATTCGCACGGATTGTAACATTGTAATACTTCCAACGTCCGAAAGGAGAAAGACTGGCGGACAAGTTGAAACAGTGCAAGTCACGGGATATTGTACAAGAAGTCTGGGTAATCTCTTTTGCTTGAAAATCATAACCCGAGTTGAATGAGAGCGACCAGTTATTAGAAATCTTTATATTTCCGTTTGCATTGATATTATGCGTATAAGTATAAGGATATCGCATGGAATAACGGTTGATAGGCTTCGTTCTATCTTCACGGATATTAAACGAATAGCTAAGACTCAATGACCAAGGCATCTTAAATACCTGATAACCATCCGGGTCAGCCTGTGCTTTCTCTACTTTCTTAGGCGTAGTACCGTCTCCTTCCGTTCCATCGGACTCCCCATCGTCGCTATCCTCCGACTTATTCTTATCTTTCCCTTTTTCATCCTCCTCTTTCGGACCGAACCATTTCTTCCATGTGTCATTATTAAAGGTATAGTTGAAAGAAGAACCATATCCCTGGAAACGTCCAAAACGACCATACGACCATTCTGTACGGTTACTAGTTACTACATTACCACTTTTATCGAATGTATAAGCATACGTAGCGAACGATGCATTCATGTTGAACGTATAATTCTTAGTCAGTTTCAAACGTAGGTTCATGCTTAAATCACTCCAAGGCCTCTCTTTAGCAGCCATATTATAAGACATACTTGCTCCCAATTCATCAATCAGACTAACCTTTTTAAGCGTATCCTTCTTGGCATCGTAATACTTCATCTCCAGGTTATTAGAAATAGAGAAGCTGACCGTTCCCGATCCTTCACGTGAAGGTACCCCATAAGGCTGCCCCGTGAAAGGAGAATAATATTGCGTATTGCCATTATAATCTGTATATTCTTCCCAGTACTTGCTGAATCCCGGAGCACCGCTAAGACTTACCTGCGGTGTGAATACGTGACGAATCTGTATCTCTTTCTTTTTAGCGAAAAGAGGTTTGTACATACCATACAGTTTCGTACTCAAGCTCAAACTTGCCGAATAATTGGAAACCCGATAGAAACCATTCAATGTATCACCCGGCAATGCTTCCAATTCATGTTCTGCCTCATTGTAATGCTGGTTAACCTTACGAGTATACCAACGCTCTGTATAATTGACCGAAGGAGAAACCTGCAAATATTTGAACAGTGTAAAAGTAGCACTGATAGGAATATTGTGATTCATTGCATTCTCCCATTCACTTAGTCCGGCTTTAAACAAACGGTCGTCTTTGGTACGAATACTGTTTGTCAAACGTCCCGTATAACTAATGGAAATCTTTTCGTACCAGCGTTCAGCTCCCGCCGCCTTCTTACGTTTGAACGGGAACAGACGGCTTAATGTGATATTCAAGTCAGGCAAAGTGACCGCAATAGAAGAGTCACGCATCGTCTGTGCGATATTGGTAGTTCCAGATAAGGTCAGACCGATATCAGGGAAACTACGAGAATAACTGATACTTGATGTTTTAGTATTTTGAGTCAACAACTGCGAATTATAAAGGTTGTTGATATTGGAACGTTCATAACTACTGGTTGAGAAGTTTACACTAGCGGAGAATGTACTGTTCGGACTGGCTTTAGCATCCTGGCGATGGTTCCATACTACCTTAAAGTCCTTAGCAACTGTATAGTCCGGCATACCTTTATCTCCCGTTTTGGTAACCTGATAGTCCGCTTGCAGCGTACCGGAATATTTATAGCGTTTATTATAGTTTGTCAATCCGGATAATCTCCATGACCCTTTCGTGAAGATATCACCCGTCATCTTCAAGTCCATAATATCACTGATGGCAAAGTAATATCCTCCTTCTGCCAGACCGAAACCACGACTGGAGTCATCCATATAAGTCGGCATAATGAAACCGGAAGAATAACTGCTGGAGAACGGGAAGAAAAAGAACGGTACGGCCAACGGCAAAGGCACATCTTCCACTACCAGATAAGCAGGTCCTGTCACCACATTCTTTTTAGGACGCACTTTAGCTCTCGTCAGCTGCATATAGAAGTGAGGATGGTCATGATGATCGCAGGTTGTATAACGTCCTTGCTCCATGAAAATTTCATCATTAGCTCCTTTCTTCGCCTTGCTTCCGGTCACATATCCTTCTCCCTGCTGGGTGACGATATCGGTAATTCCCGCTTTCTTGGTTTTGAAATTATATCGGATGGTTTCCGTATCATAAGAGGTATCTCCTTCTTTAAATACCGGTTTACCTTTTTCCACTCCGGTAGTATCCTTGATACCGTAAGCATGCACAGTACTACTATCCAGATTCATCGAAATAACTTCCGCAGCGAGTTCGATGTTCTGATAATTAACTTTTCCGCTACCATAAAGTGTAGCAGCTCCTCCCAAAGTAAAGACAGTGGAGTCGTTGGATTCATAAACAACCGGTGCATCGAGTGGTTGCTTCTTCTTTACCGGTGCGATGGAATCAATGCGTACCGTTACCGTATCTGCTTTCAACGAATCATTTCCCTGAAGGGAATCCGTTTGTGCGGTATTGGAGGCAATCATTCCTCTTCTTCGACGCTGAGACGTAGCCTCATCGGGAAGCATCAGTAAGACAATCAGCAGTATGAATGATATAAGTATTTTTGCTTTCAATGGCGCCATTAACTAATAGTTTACGCTTGAAGTGGCAAAAGTACACAAACTTCACCAAATATGAGTTAGAATCTTCGTTATTTAATTATTTTTTAGTGCTATAAAAAGAGAGAACACCATCTATCAAAGCGGCTTAGGCCTTCTTCACCATATTTTGCAATACTTTTCCGTGCTTTCTCCACTGTTTTCTCTTCATCCAGATGGGTTTTAGAAAAGAATTTATCCGCAAAACAAATTAATTGCTCTTCCAAAGTGATGGGTAACATCTCACGATGAGGAACGGGAAGTTGCTGGGCGATGATATCTTCCAACGAGAGTCCGGCTCCGGTATGGCGTTCACACACCAATGCGTGTTGGGGGAAACCTTCCGCCCGCAAGATTTCTGCTCCCAAATATCCGTGAGCGATATAAGGATGGGGACCAAAACACTGAATAGTTGGAGCATCGGTCTGAAAAATACCAATATCATGCAACAGAGCAGCTTCTTTCACAAAGCTCCGGTTTAAACGTAGTTCGGGATGAGCATCCAGCATTTTCATTGCTTTTCCGGACACTGCCAAACTGTGTATTACTAATATTTGTCTCTGCTGCGTATTCTCCGGATAATATTTATCAATGATTTCGTATGGATTCATGTGCTTTATTTTTTGCTCTCTTGACGAGAAATTAATATTTTTGTGCAATATTACAAAAAAAATCACCGATATGCAAACTAGAGTTTTCTTCATTCTTATATTTCTGTTCATTATGCTGTTTCCAATGCGTGTAAACAGTCAAATTGTCACGGGAGCAGAACAGATGGATCAATACCTACCGCTGTTGAAAGGGAAACGCGTTGGAATGGTAGTCAACCATACTTCCGTTGTAGGGGCAAAGCAAACTCATCTTCTCGACACCTTATTAAAAAGAAATGTTCAGGTCGTCAAAGTATTTGCCCCCGAACATGGCTTCCGAGGTAATGCAGATGCGGGTGAAACGGTGAAAAACGGAAAAGATTCCCGTACTGGTACTCCTATCGTTTCGCTTTATGGCGACAACAAAAAACCGTCCGCTGCCCAGCTAAAAGATATTGATGTTATTTTGTTTGATATTCAGGATGTGGGAGCACGCTTTTATACCTATATAAGTACAATGTATTATGTAATGGAAGCTTGCGCAGAAAACAAGAAGGAAATGATTGTGCTGGATCGTCCCAATCCGTGCGATTATGTGGATGGCCCGATACTCAAACCGGGTTACAAGAGTTTTGTCGGCATGCTTCCCATTCCTGTACTTCACGGATGTACCATCGGAGAACTGGCACAGATGATAAACGGAGAAGAATGGATTGCCAACAAGAAAAATCCTTGTTCATTAAAGGTAATTCCAATGGTCGGGTGGAAACATGGAGAACCTTATTCACTTCCCATCAAACCGTCACCCAACCTCCCGAACGACCAGTCTATCCGATTGTACGCCTCACTCTGTCCTTTTGAAGCCACCCGTATCAGCGTGGGACGAGGAACAACTTTTCCTTTCCAGGTATTGGGCGCACCTAATAAGAAATACGGAAGTTTTACTTTTACTCCCCGCTCCTTACCCGGTTTTGACAAAAATCCGATGCACAAAGGTATCACCTGTTATGGGGAAGACCTCCGGAATGTAACCGATGTGAATGGCTTTACGCTTCGCTACTTCTTGGACTTTTATCGCTTATCCGGTGAAAGCGCAGCCTTCTTCTCCCGTGCCCGATGGTTTGATTTGCTGATGGGTACTGACAGCGTACGCAAGGCTATCCTCAAAGGGAAATCGGAAGAGGCTATCCGGAATAGTTGGCAAAAGGAGTTACAGGATTACAAAGAGATTAGAAAAAAACATCTTCTCTATGAGTAAAAAACTAGTATCATACTCTCATTCATTTTTATAAACCACTTATAATTAAAAGAATAAGTATATTAGCAAAAAGAATGAGAGTTATGATAGTTATTTTCTACTCTAAGAACAATCAGTTAATAACACAATAATGAAAGATAAAACACAAAAAAGTTTCAGGGGAATAGTCCGGATATTACTTCTTGTTTTCTGTTATACCTTTGGTAGTCATGCTTTTGCATTGGCTTTAGAGCACGAACAAACAGTAGATATTTATAAAGTAACAGATGTCCCCAATCCGCGTAATGAAAGCTCTTCCAATTGGGTCAGCAATCCGAATCAGATATTGGATGAAAGTTATGTGTGGGAAATAAATAATATGTTGTCACAGTTAGAAGATTCATTGAGTATTGAAGTGACAGTTGTTGCACTCCCTTCTATCGGTGAAGATATTCCGGCAGAGTTTGCCCACAAGCTTTTTGAACACTGGGGCATCGGAAAGAAAGCGGACGACAACGGATTACTGATTCTTTTAGTGCTCGATCAACGTAAAGTCACTTTCGCAACCGGATACGGTTTGGAAGGAGTACTTCCCGACGCTTTATGCTTTCGCATTCAACAGAATGAAATGGTTCCGTGGTTTAGAAAAAACGACTTTGACAGAGGAATGACAGAGGGAGTCCGGACTGTAACATTGGTGCTTTATGGAAGCGACTATGAGCCCGTTTCTCAAGGCACTTCTGATAATTACTGGAAAAGTGCCGGCAATACGTTGTGGAATTTTCTGGCAAATCAGCCGCCTATGCTTTGGGTATTCTTGATACTGGTAAATGTTATCACTTACCTCATGAAGGTAAATAAAGCTCGCCCCAAAGACAGTTCAGCATTAGCAGCAATCAAAGTCCTGACACTTTACAACCCACTTGGATGTCTTGTATTGTTTTTTCCAGTCTGGCCTGCACTTATTGCGGCATCCTTATGGTACAAGTTCTACCAAAAACAACGTGTTATTTTGCAGAGTAAAACCTGCGATTCTTGCAAAGCTGTGGCTTTACAACTTTTACCCAATGAGCTTGCAACCCCTTTATTATCTGCTTCCGAACAAACGGAACACAAACTAGGTTCTGCCATCCACCGTATTTATCAATGTACTTCCTGCGGCTGGCTTTTACGGTATAAATCTATCACCATAAGCGAATATAGGATGTGTAATCAATGCCATACCATTGCTTCCAAGCGTATCAGCCCGTGGAAAACAATTAAAGAGCCCACATATTCCGATGCCGGATTGGAGGTTGCCGACTCTCTTTGCCTGATGTGCGGAGATAAAAAGCAGACAACACAAAAGATTCCCCGCAAGACGCCCCCCAATAGTGACAGTTCTAGTAATAGTCACAGCAGTAGTAGTGGCAGAAGCAGTAGTAGAAGTAGTAGCGGCAGTTTTGGTGGTGGACATAGCGGTGGCGGTGGAGCGTCAAGTAGTTTTTAAGATCAACTATCCATCCGAAGAAGTCGACTAACCAAATAAAGGACATGAAAACACATCTCACCTGAATATTTTCATAGAAAGATGGTTGTCCACTCCCTTATTCTAACTATTTTTACATAGATAACCGAACATAAAAAAGTGAAATGAATATCGAAGAATTTAGAGAATACTGTCTTTCTTTTAAAGGTGTTCACGAGAAGATGCCTTTTCCCAATGTACCCGACCAATATAGCCGTGACGTTCTATGCTTTTATGTTGCGGACAAATGGTTTTGTTTCGTTAACATTGAGATTTTCGATTTTTGTTGCATCAAATGTAACCCTGACGAATCTGGAGAACTGCAAACTGAATATGCCGGTATAAAACCAGGCTGGCACATGAATAAGAAATATTGGATCAGCGTTTATTTCAATCAAGACGTATCTGATGATAAGATCAAAGAACTCGTAAGCAAATCCTATGATATTGTAGTCAAAAGTCTGACAAAGAAAGAACGGGTTTCTGTTTGAGATTGCAAAAAGTCTTCCAGTGCTTTCAGGTCTTTTATTTCAAATATTCTTTCCATCGTTTTCATTTTCAGCTCCGATGTCTTGTGTTGGGGAATGTTTTACATTTTTCACAGCGTGCACTATTCAATTGCGCTCCCAGACAAGGATTTTTTTGCCGTGTATAGGTAGGACACCCACCACAAAACACGCCACATGCCGGGACACGACCATTATAAATTTTCATCATACAAGGCTTTTGGCCATCCAATAGTTAGTAAGAGACAGCTGATTAGCCCTGCGTTTTTGCTCTACTTCTACTATATACCCTCGCTTTTCAAAAAATGGACGGGCTGTTATACTCACTTCAGAGGTAATCCGCGTAATCCCGGCTGCGACGGCATAACGTTCTATCTCATTCAACAATAGTGTAGCAACACCTTTGCCCTGAAAATCCTTATGAATAAACATTGAATGCAAATAGCCCTGAGGTGTAATGGATGAAAAACCGACGATTTCAGATTGCCGATTAACAGCAACAATAAAATAGTGAGTTTTTATCATACCCTCTATTTTAGAAGGATCATCTCCGCACGATGCCCAATCTTCAACCTCGGCCTGTGAATAGTCACGCCTGTTTATCACTAACACTGTGTTTCGATATAGAGACTGAATTTCCTCTATATCCGTATTTAAAGCTATCCTTATAGTAATCATATAATCCCTAATTATTTACTATTTTACCTCTTTTTTTCGCATTTTCCACAACTGCCAGCTATTGATAATATTCTGCCACAACACATACGAACCCGGTGCAACGGAAGACAGCGGATTCAGATAGGTATGCGCCATCCAAATAGCCAGAATTGTATTCTTTTGTCCAAGTGCTTGCCCACCACTGATACGGTCATTATAAATCGAGCCGATTGTCTTCCCCAAAAAGAACTGCAAACAACAGGCAATCAGTGCTCCGACAGCAATCATGATTTCCGTAAAACCATCCGCCGGGTCATTGAGCAAAGAATACAATGTTTGCGCAGTTACGATAGCTAAAGATACAGCCCACAAATAAAAAGCAAGTTCATGATAACCCAATAACTTCTGATGTACTTTCGGCAAACACTTGCTCAACAACCAGGCAACCAAAAAAGGACAAATCAACAACGGAAATACCTTACCCAAAATAACAAGAAAAGCCTCCCAAAAAGTGACATCAGGATGGACTTCCACCAAAGGAAAAAGAATGGGCACAGCAATAGCCGCTCCAATATTTGCTATCAATGTATAAGTAGTCAGACTGGCCGCACTCCCTCCCAACTTGGTAGTAATCACCGCAGCAGCCGTAGCCGTTGGACAAATAATGCAAACCATCACTCCTTCTGCTACAATTTTATCAAAGCGATAAAGCAACAGATAAGCAGCCAACGCTCCACCAATCTGAATCAATAACAACCACATATGAAGAGGTTTTGGCTTCAAATCACGAGGAGATACCTTACAGAAGGTCAATAGCAACATCGTAAAAATAAGATAAGGAGTCAGGAAAGAAAGACTGATAAACAGCGGATAACCTACAGCACCTACCAGCATAGCAATAGGTAACGTCCAATTCTTCAAAAACTTAAGCATCGTCGTACATTTTAACTTCGAAGCACAAAGTAACGGAGATTTAGGGAAAAAAGCTATCATTAAACCGAAAAAAACACAAAACTTAATGGCAAATCATGAGTTTTCTACAAATTTCTACTACATTTGCACCGTATTATAGATATGAAACTGAATAGACCGTACATATTATACATATTTATTTGCCTCTGGCTACTTTTTCTACCCTCATGTACCAACCACTTATGGGGGAAGGATTTCGTAGTAGTTATTGACGCCGGACATGGTGGACATGATCCTGGTGCTATAGGCAAAATCTCGAAAGAGAAAAATATCAATTTGAACGTTGCCTTGAAAGTGGGAAATCTAATCAAGAGAAACTGCGACGACGTCAAAGTGATCTACACCCGTAGCAAAGATGTCTTTATTCCTTTGGACCGACGGGCAGAAATTGCAAACAACGCAAAGGCGGATCTCTTTATTTCCATTCACACCAACGCACTGGCAAACAACCGTACAGCCAAAGGGGCTTCAACCTGGACGCTGGGTTTGGCCAAATCAGACGCTAACCTGGAAGTTGCCAAGCGGGAGAACTCCGTTATCCTCTACGAAAGTGATTATAAAACAAGATATGCCGGTTTCAATCCGAACTCTGCCGAATCATATATTATATTTGAGTTCATGCAGGACAAATATATGGAGCAGAGCGTACACTTGGCCTCGCTGATGCAAAAACAGTTCCGCCAAACCTGTAAACGGGCAGACCGGGGAGTGCATCAAGCAGGATTCCTCGTCTTAAAAGCAAGTGCGATGCCAAGCATTCTAATAGAATTGGGATTTATTTCTACTCCGGAAGAAGAACGCTATCTGAATTCCGAAGAAGGGGCCGGAAGTATGGCCAAAGGTATTTACCGGGCTTTCCTGAATTACAAACGAGAACATGAGTTACGCCTTACGGGAGTCAGCAAAACGATTATCCCAACCGAGCAGGAAGAAGACAACGCCCCGGAAATTGCCCAAAAGGATACTGAAATCATAAACACAGCTCCTCAACAGCAAGAATTACTAGCCGAAGCAAAAACCAAACCAGCTGCAACAGCAAAAACAGCACCGAAGCGCCCAATTGTTGCAGAAAGCGCAACCAATGACAGTGAAATTACGTTTAAGATACAGATACTCACTGCTTCCAAACCTCTCGCCAAAAATGACAAACGGCTGAAAGGACTGAAAGACGTGGATTATTATAAGGAAGGGGGAATATACAAATACACGTATGGAGCCTCCACCGATTACAACAAAGTATTGCGCACGAGGCGCACTATTACGGCTGAATTTAAGGATGCCTTCATCATCGCTTTCCGAAATGGAGAGAAAATGAACATCAATGAAGCGATTGCCGAATTCAAGAAAAGAAAAAATAAATAAAAAGATAAAATGAAGTACATTACAAAAGAAGTCAGAATAGGTATTGCAGGTATCGTTGCACTATGTGTGCTTATATATGGAATCAACTGGCTGAAAGGTATACACATGTTTCAGCCTTCCAGCTATTTCTATGCCAAATTTGAAAACGTAAACGGACTCACTAAATCAAGCCCGGTATTTGCCGACGGTGTCCGTGTAGGTATTGTACGTGACATCTATTATGATTATGTCAAACCCGGAAATGTGATTGTTGAAGTAGAACTGGACACTGAGTTGCGGATTCCTAAAGGAAGTACCGCCGAACTCGTATCCGAACTTATGGGAGGCGTACGTATGAATATTCTCCTGGCAAACAACCCACGTGAAAAATATGCCGTAGGAGATACGATCCCCGGCACACTAAACAACGGAATGATGGAAAGCGCAGCACAACTGATACCGAAAGTGGAAGAGATGCTGCCTAAGCTGGACTCTATCCTCATCTCCCTGAACAATATCTTAGGTGACAAGAGCATTCCTGCCACTCTGCACTCAATAGAAAAAACGACCGCCAACCTGGCAGTAGTCAGTTCACAAGTGAAAGGACTAATGAGTAACGATATTCCTCAACTCACAAGTAAACTGAATACCATCGGAGACAACTTTGTGGTCATCAGCGGAAATTTGAAAGAAATAGATTATGCAGCCACTTTCAAAAAAATAGACGAAACACTGGCTAACGTAAAAATACTTACAGAGAAATTAAACAGCAAAGATAACACGCTCGGTCTGCTCTTCAACGACCCGACTTTATACAATAATCTGAACGCTACAACAGAAAATGCAGCCAGCTTATTAGAGGACCTGAAAGAGCACCCGAAACGATACGTTCACTTCTCATTATTCGGCAAGAAAGATAAGTAGCAAATTCTTGTTATATAGATTTCATCTAAATAACAAGAGGCTTTCAAAAGAAAGTAGATTGCTCTTCAAATGTCTATCTATAAACCGAAATAATATTCCCGTACAAACGTACAAAGATGAGAAAAAACGCTAATTTTAAGTATATAAGACATTAATATACAGATACTTATAAAATCGCAAGAGAGGGAAAGCTGACTGTGTCCAACAACAAATGCATAAGTCATTGAAAGTAAACACATTATTGTTCGCATGAAAAAAACAAGAAAAAACAGATTTGTTTTTTCCGAATAAGATTCCCAATTTTGCAAACGTAGAAGTTTTGCTTAATTAATAAATGTATTAAAAGTTACT